>JAHBVX010000009.1 GCA_019637295.1 Polyangiaceae bacterium | reverse complement strand
GCCGCGGGCGGCGGCACCGAGCGCGGGGGCGGTCGCGGAGCAGGCGGGCCGGCGGCGGACTGGGACGGCGGCGCCATCTGGATGGATGGCCCGCTGGTACCGGGCGTCTGCACACGGGGCGCCGGCGCTCCGGCGCCCGGAGGTGCCACGCCGATGACCGTCTTCTTGCGGTCGATGGCGACACTCAGGTCGGCGAAGCGCGCTGAAGAGTGGGGCGCCGTGATCTCTTTCGAGTCGACGGTCGGATCGAGGACCGTGTCCTCGGGGACGAGCGAGGGCACGTCATCCCACTCGGCGTCCACGCGAGAAGGCCGGATCGACGGGGACCGCTTCGGATCGTACTGACTCATCGCGGACGCGGCAGCGTAGCACCTGCCCGAGCACCGGGGACATTTACGAACGGCGGGCCGAGGGGTATGGGACCCCCAAGTCCTCGTGCCCCGGCCTATTTTCGTCCTGATCAACCCCAACGCCGGACGGCACAGGCGACCGGCGGACGAAGCCCGCGTCGCGAGGATCCTCGGCAGTCGCGGGTTGGTGCAGGCCACGTCGGACCTGACGGAGGTGTCGTCTGCCGTCGGGCGGATGGTCAGCGAGGGCAGCGAGATCGTCGCCATCAGCGGCGGTGACGGCACCCTCGGCGGCGTGCTCAACGAGCTACTGGCGCAGCTGCCGCCGGGCGCCGCGCTGCCGGCGCTGCTGCCCACCAACAGCGGCACCATCGACTTCGTCGCCAAGAAGGTCGGTATCCGCGGCAGCATCGAGCAGGTGCTGGGCCGGCTCGTGCGCTCGGTGGAGCAGGGTCAGCCCGTGCCCACGGTGGAGGTGGACTCGCTGATGCTCGAGGGTACTTGGCGGCGGGAGGGTCAGAGCCAGCGGTTCTCGCGGATCGGCTTCGCGCTCGCGGCGGGTGGGATCGGTCAGCGCTTCTTCGCCAAGTACTACTCCGAGCCTCAGCTCGGCGCGTCGGCCATCGTCCGGGTCGTAGCGCAGGCGGTCGCCTCGTACGCGCTCGGCCGCGTCCCTGTGCGCGTACCCGCCCGTCTCCTCGAGTACGGGCGCGACGTGTTCAGTCCGACCCTGGCTCGCGTCACGATCGACGGCGTGGCCGTGGAGGGCGAGCGACATGGCGCCATCCACGCAGGGGCGTTCGAGGTCTCGCTGGGCGGAGTGTTTCGCGTCTTCCCGCTGGCGCGCGAGCGGGGCGCGCTGCACTTCCAGGCCGGAGAGATCGTGCCCGAGGAGATGATCTTCGCCCTGCCGTCGCTGGTGCGCGGCTCGCGAATACCCAGCAAGCGCCTGGTCGAGACCCGCGGCCAGCGGCTGCACATCGAGGCCCGGGGGCCCGAGCTGCTGGCGCCGATCCTGGACGGGGAGCCGCTCGAGCACGTGGAGACGCTGACCGTCACGCTCGGCCCGCGCGTGCCCATCGCCAAGATCTGATCACGAAATCGCTCTCTCGACAGCTCCCGGGCTCACACCCGCTGCTCGTCACGCTCGAGGCGCTCGGGTCCCACGAGCGACTCCACGGCCTCCGGAGGAATGCGCTTGGGTGCGTGATCGTCTCCCACGCACGCGAGCAGCGTGTTGCCCTCGGCGAGCAGCACGTCGTCACGCAGGATGCGGTAGCCGAAATCGAGCGTGACCCGCGTCACGACGAGGAGGCTCGTCTCCACCACGAGGAGCTCGTCGAAGCGCGCCGACTTGCGATAGCGCGCGCGCGCCTCCACGACGGGCAGGTGCAGCCCTCGCCCAGCCCAGCTCACCGCGTCGAAGCCGCGGCGCCGCAGGTACTCGACGCGCCCCGCCTCGAAGTACGAGAGATAGACGGCGTGATGGACGATCCCCATCAGGTCCGTCTCGCCGAACCGGACTCGCACCGCCTGGCGCGTCACGCTCTGCCCCGAACGCTTCATGCAGGCGAGACGGTACACCAACCCGCCGCCGATGCGCCGCGACTCTTCGCTTGCCTTCGCGCCGGTTCGGGGCAAGAGGGGATCTCAGCATGCCGACGGAGCCGCCGCCTCCTCCCCCAGTGCCCCAGACCTACCGCATCGTGGTGGGCATCGACTACTCCGAGCTCAGCGCGCTCGCGCTCGACGCGAGCTTTGGCATGGCCCTCGAGCGCGATGGCATGATCTACGCCTTGGCGGTCGCGGCGCCGCCGCTCAACCGCCCCGCCGAAGAGAGCGAAGCGGCCACCGACGCCTTCCGCGCCGAGGCCAAACAAACCCTCGACAGCTTCTTGAACGAACGCGTGGCGCGCTTCGAGCAAGCCGGCATGCGCATCAATCGCATGCGCCTGGCGTCCACGGTGGATTTCGGGGACCCGGCGAGCTGCATCGTGTCTCTCGCCAGCGAGACGGACGCGGACCTGATCGTGGTCGGTACCCACGGCCGCACGGGACTTCAGCGCATGATGGTCGGCTCGGTCGCCGCGAAGGTGCTCAAGAACGCGAGCTGCTCGGTGCTGGTGGTGCGCCCGCAGGCGCACGAACCGTGAAGCGCCACGCTTCCAAGGAGCTCTCGACGCTGGGGTCGGGGCGCGGCTCGAGCCAGTACACCATTTCCGATGCTTCCCAGGTGTAAGGCTCGCCGTTCAGCTCCACGCGCCCTTCCGCTACCGCGACCGTGAGCTCAGCGAGCGGCAGGTGGCCGAGGTCCCGCAGCAGCGCCTGGAAGCGCGCCTGGCGGTCGGGCTCGACGAAGCGCATGGCGTAACGGGCGGCGTAGGCGGTGTGGAGCCACGCGGGCCGGAAGGCGACGCCGGCCAGACCCACGCGCTCTGCGGTGCGAGCGAGCAGTTGGCCTGCTTCCCGCGCCATCCCGAGACCCGGCTGCTCTTGCCCCGGAAGCTTGGGCCGCACGTCGCTGAAGCGGCCGCGAGGGTGGCGCAGCGTGAGCCAGTGAACGTACAGCACGTCGGCGTCGGCGATCCGCTTCTTCTCGAGCACGGTCTCCAGCAGCAGGTGCTCGGTGCCCTCCGCTTCGGACAGCAGCCGCAACCGATCGCCGCGCTCGTCTCTATCCAGGACCACGCGGAAGTTGCCGTAGCCCAAGCGGCGCAGCTGCTTGAGGATGCCGTAGTGTTCGAGCGCGAGCTCGAGCCCCGACGCCGTGTAGTAGTCGAGCAGCCGCGGGGCTCGCTTGGCTCGCGGCTCGAGGCTGGCCATGATGTCCTCGTCCGTCAGCACCGCGGCGCCCTCGAGCTCCTCGGGACGCAGCCGACGCGCGGCGGCGGAGAACTCGAGCGCGAGTGGGTCGAGGTCGGCCGCGAGCTGTTCGTCCGCCGCGTCGAGCAAGACCAGAATGGTACCCGCCAGCAGCCGCCAGGCGTCGCGGCTGTAGCCCCCGGCCGGGAGCCAGACCGAAGGCGTCGCGCCCAGCGCTCGATGCACCGCGACGTCGCGGCGCCGGGCGCCGCCGAGGCTGAGGGCGAGCGCGCCGAGACGATCCCCGTCGAGCACGTCGCCGCCGGCCAACACGAACGCGAGCCCCGCCGGCGGCATGCGACCGAGCAATGAGCCGAGCGCGGCCAGATAGCTGTCGTCGTCGCAGCGCGTCGGCAGGACCGTCTCGTCGACTCCGGGCAGCGCGCCCCAGCTCGCCCCCGAGAGGGAGCCGACCCACACCGTCGGATCCCTCGGGAAACACTCGGCCGTGCCGTCCGGTGGGTGCGCGTCCAGATCGAGCACGACCACGCGCTGGCGAAAGCCCTCGGCCCGCAGCGCCGCGATCGCGACCGCCACGTCGTTGACCGCGCAGAACCCACCGCCGCTGCTCGGTCCCGCGTGATGAAAGCCGCCCAGCAGGTTGACCGCGGCGCTGTGTTCTCGGAGCGCCTGGCAGGCGGCCCCGAGGGTCGCGCCGCAGGCCAGGCGCAAGGTCGTCAGCACCTCGTCGACCACGACGTCGCTCGGATCCACGGCGAAGATGCGGGCCAGCGTCTCGGGGTCGTGCAGCTTCTCGAGCCACTCCGCGGTGTGCACGCGCGCGAGGTCTTCGTACCGAACTCGCGTAGGTCGTCGCACATCGTCGTGCTCACACCAGCCACCGGTGAGCAGCGTGGTGAGCACCAGATCCGCGCGCCGCGGCTCGACGCCGGTGAGGGCCTCGATGGACGCGAACGGCAGCCGATACGCCGGGTGGTACCAGAGCGACAACCCGGCTCCTCGCAGCAGGCGCCGAACGCGGCGCTTGACGCGACGAAAGCCGGTCAACGGCACGCGGCGCTCCCTCTCACGCCGGCTCGGCGGGGCCGGGCACCGTGATGACGGGGATCGGACTGAGACGCACGACCTTCTCGGCCACGCTACCCAGCAGGAAGTGTCGCACGCCGGTCCGACCGTGGGTGCTCAGCACGATCGTGTCCGCGCTGGTGGCCTCGGCGGTGCGCAGGATGGTAGCGGCGGGCTCCCCGGACTCCAGGTGATGCGTGACCGTGATGCCCTCGGGAGCTGGCGTGCGCTGGAGGAACTCGCGCATCTCGAGCTCGGCGTTCTCGCGGATCAGGTCGCCGAGCGAGCGGGGCTGGCTGCCCGGACTGCCCACGACCACCGTGTCCGGGACGTAGGCCGGCTTGTCCCAGATGTGCACGACGTCCACTTCGCCGTGCTGCTTCGCCGCGAGCAGCAGCGCGAACTGATACGCCGCGAGGCACCGCTCCGAGTAGTCGACCGGGACGAGATAGCGAGGGGGCATGATCACACCTGAGATCCGCGGGAGCGCCCGGCAGCGGGCCTGCCGAGGGACGCGCCCGAGCCTAGCGCGTTCTGACCAGGTGAACTAGAGTTCCGACCCCAGTGAGCTTCCCCAAGGACGACGTGGACCCCGAGGCCACCCTGTCGCTCGACAGCGGTCCGGTCATCGCGTCCCTGGAGCGCGCCCAGAAGCCCTACGTGCTCGAGCAGCTCCAGGGGCCGGGCGCCCCGCGCCGCTTCGTACTGCAACTGGCGGAGATGATCATTGGCCGCTCGCTGCAGGCACATATCTCGGTCGACTCGGCGTTGTTGTCGCGCCAGCACGTGCAGCTCGTACGCAGCGGTCCAGAGTATGCGTGCAAGGACCTGGGCAGCAAGAACGGGTTCTACGTCAACGGAGTCCGCGCACACTCCGCCGTACTGCGCGACGGGGACACGTTGCAGCTCGGGGACGTCGTCATGATCTATCGCGAGGGCGAGTGACGGACGCGTTCGTGCGCTTCTGGGGCACCCGCGGCTCCATTCCCACCCCCGGGCATCGCACCCGGCGCTACGGCGGGAACACCTCCTGCGTCAGCCTCCGCGTCGGCAACGCCCTGTACGTGTGCGACGGGGGCACCGGGCTACGCGAGCTCGGGGTCTCGCTCATGCAAGAGCAGCCGAACGACGCCATCGAGGCGCACCTGTTCTTCAGTCACACGCATTGGGATCACATCCAGGGCTTCCCGTTCTTCATGCCCGCGTACTCGTCCAAGAACACGCTGTACGTCTACGACGCCACCCGCGAGGAGCGCGTCCGCCAGCTCTTGCTCGGCCAGATGCGCAGCGACTACTTCCCGGTCGCGTTCTCGGATCTCGGCTCGACCATCATTTCCCGCGCGCTCGAGACGGGCGAGACGCTGATCGACGGCGTCTGCGTCAGACACATCGAGCAGGTCCACCCGGGCCGAAGCTTCGCCTATTCCTTCAACGTGGCGGGCAAGAAGATCGTGTACGCCACCGACAGCGAGCTCGACCTGTCGATCCAGAACGTCAGCGAGTGCGACGCGAATCGGGACCGGCTGCGCCAGCTCCCGGCCGAGCTGGTGAAATTCGTCCAAGGCGCAGATCTGCTGATCGCCGACGGCCAGTACACGGACGAGGAGTACGCCACGAAGGTGGGCTGGGGGCACGCCCGCGCCAGCACCGTCGTCGATCTGGCGGTACAAGCCGGCGTCGGACAGCTCGCCATCTTCCATCACGACCCGATGCACGCCGACGAAGACGTCGACCAGCTGCTCGCCGTCGCTCGCTCACGCGTGGAGCTGCACGGCGCGCGCATCTCGGTGTTCGGGGCTCGGGAAGGCCTGGAGCTCAGGATCTGAGCGCGGCCGGAGCGAGCGGCTCCAAGAGCTTCAGCACCCGGTCGACGATCGCGTCCCGCGCGGCGACGTCTTGGCCGCCCCGGGCCACGACGTCGGGTCGGTCGGGCCGCTCGTAGGGCGCGTCGGCGCCGGGCACTCCGTGAGCGCGACCCTCGCGCACCGCGCGATAGAGCCCCTTGGCGTCGCGCTCTGTCACCTCGGCGTCGCTCGCGTCCACGAACACCTCGAGGTAGCTGGGCGCGGCCAGCCGCGCGCGCTGTCGCACGGCGCTTCGATGGGCGGTCGCCGCGACGAGCACGGCGTGACCTTGACCCGCGAGCATCACGGCCAGGTTCGTCAGCGTGGCATAGAAGGCGTCCCGCGCCGCATCGTCGTAGCCGGGCGCCGGCAGCAGCAGGCTACGGACCTCGTCGCCGTCGAGCAGGCAGGCGCGCGCGCCGCGCGAGGCGAGCTGCTCGGCGACGGACCGGGCCAGGGTGCTCTTGCCCGCGGACGGCTTGCCCGTCAGCCACACGACGACGCCCGTCACTCGAACACCGCGTCGGCCATCCCGGGCTCGAAGCGCGCCGCATCGAGCACCTGCTCCACGAACGAGAGCACCCGGTCGCGCGCGCGCTCGCTGACGCCGGGATACCAGACTGGGTTGGCGACCACGAGCCCGCGCCACGCGAAGAAGGGCGCGCACACCGCCAAGAGCTCCGGGTCGCGCGCCCGCGCTTGGTACGCGGCGAGAAACTCGAGGTAAAGCGGACGCAGCGCCGCGCGCCAGGTCTCGGGCCGCTCCACGGCGAAGAACAAGTAGTTGATGGCCAGACATGCCACGTCGTCCGCCGCGTCTCCCCGGCAGCCGCGGCTGGCGTCGAGCAGCGAGATGGCGCCATCGTCATCGACCAGGATGTTGAAGGGGTGGAAGTCTCCGTGGGTGCGGCACAGCCGCTCGCTCTTGTGCTTGAGCTTCCAGCGCCAGGCCAGGCACCGCTCCTCGATGGCTCTGAGCCGGTCGGGCGGAGCGCCGGGGACATCCGGCGCGTAGGCGTCGCACAAGCCGAAGATACCCTCGCCGCTGCCGACCAGATCGCGGATGGCGCGCCGATACCTGAGCTCTCCCTGCGGGTCCCCGCCGTGCTTGGTCGAGTGAATGTCCGCCAACAGCTCCGCGAGCGAGCGCGCGCACGCCACGTCCGCCGGCGACGCCACGCCGCGATCGGCGATCGTCCGCAGGTGGTCGGCGTACACGCGACCCGGCGCGTAGCTCGTGATCAAGTAGAACTCGCCGACGCCGGCGAGCGAGACGAGCTCGCCTTCACCCTTGCCGATGGCGCCCACGTCCAGAGCGCGAACGTGCCTCGGGATCTCTCCGAAGCGATCGAACGCGAGCAGCATGTCGGCGGCGCGGTCGGCGCGCCGGTCGTGGCCGAAGGCGTCGGCCTTCTCCGTGTGAAACACCAGGGTGCGGCTCGAGCCGTCCGGCTCCAGGAGGTCGAGCCGCAGAGGCACACCGTAGCCAGTGCCCTTCAGGGTCGCCGCGTCATCCGCGGCGCTGTCGTCGACGCCGAAGGGGCTCACGCGCAGCAGACGCGCCCCGGGAGAGAGCTTGGCGACGATGCCCTCGAGCGCAGGAGTGACCTCGGTCGCGAAGGTCCGTGACATTCCGCGCGTCCGTCACGGATCGCCGACGACGGTCAGCGTCCACTGCGCCGACGAGTCGCACGGGCCAGACTTGTGCAGGATCTCGATGATCACGTCGCGGTCGTCGTCGCTGCCGTTCGCCACCGAGCCCTCGCCCCAGCTCACGAACACCTTGTCGGTGCCACCCACGCCGCCGTTCTGCGCCATGGCCTCGGGGTTCATGCCGCAGGGGGACACGTCCGAGCCCTTGTTCACGTACAGCTTGAAGTCGAAGTCGCTCCCCTGCGGCGACTTGAGGGACACGTCGATTTCGAGCTTCTCGCCGATCACCGACTCGTTGTTCTCCGTCACCCGCAGCTTGAGGAACGTGGACCCGAAGCCGGTCTTCTGCAGCGACGTGGGCCCGTTGTCGCCCGTGATGCTGCCGATGCTCGCCGCGCTGAGGCAGCCGTTGTTCGCGGTGCACGAGCCCGTGCTGCCGCCGCTGCCCCCGGTGCCTCCCGTGCCGCTGGTCCCGCCGATGCCACCGGTGCCGCCGGAAGAAGCGCCTCCCGTCGCGCCGGTGCCACCGGAGCCCAGGCCGCCAGAGCCGGTGCCTCCGAAGCCGCCACCCCCGCCCGCGCCCGTCGCCCCGGTCCCTCCGCTGCCGACGCCCGCGCCGCCGCCTTCACCACCCGTGGGCCAACCCCCACCCGAAGACGTGGACCCGCCCGTCTCCGAGGCTCCCGAGCCGCCGCCGCCGCCCACCGTCGTGTAGCCCTCGTCGTCGAGGTCTTCCTCTCCGGTCGCGCAGGCCCCGAGCAACAAGCCGACCAGCGCGACGATGCCGACAGTCCGTCTCACCACAGCCCTAGCGTAACACGGCTCCGCCTCGGCGCCGAACCTGGGATTTCGCTCGGGGCCGGTGCGCGGCAGGCCCGCGCACCGACCCGACTCACCAGCCGCCAAAGCTCCCGGCAGGAACCAGCCGCGACTGCATCGCGATCTTGGCTACACCGATGGTCTCCCGGGTGTCGTTCAGGGTGAACGGCACCACCCGGCGGGTACCGGCGACGGTGAGGGTGAGGTCGCCTCGAATCGTGCCCGTCCCCGCCGGCTTGACGAGCTCGATCACGTACTCACCGGGCTTGGCGCCGCGCAAGGCGAGGCCCTCGCCGGACAAGGACTGCACGTCGACCGCCGAGATGACCTCGCGCGTCGGCGCGCCGAGCCACGAGACGCGGTGACCGTCGGGCGTGATGATGGCGACGTCCACGTCGACCCCGCCGCTCCAGGTCGCCTCGACGCGCAGGTCGCCGCTCAGCGCGTCGGTCTGCTTGTCGAAGGTCGCGATCTGGGGCTCGGCGGCGCGACGCACACGCTCCTCTGCGGCGGACAGCATCTCTTCGACCAGGCGGGTCTGACCCGTTTGTCGTCCGCAGCTCACCGCCTCGGCGAGCAGTCGCGCGTCACCGCTGCGGATCTGCGCCAGGGCCAGGGAGTGCCGGCAGCCAACATCAGCGCGGCCCGCCCAGCGGTGGGCGCGCGCCAGGCGGCGCTGGGACGCGACGTCGTCGGGCCGCACGTCCACCACGCTGCCGAGGATGCGAATCGCCAGCTCCCGATCGCCGCCGCGGGCCGCCAGATCGGCGCGCGCCGTGAGCGCATCCGAGTCGAGGGGCTCCTTCTGGCTCCACCGCTCGGCGGTCGTGAACGCCCGCTCCACGTCGCCAGCGAGCATGTACAGCGAGTACACCTTCTGTACGGCGGCGCGGCGGTTCGGGTTCTGCTCCAGCTCGCGCTCGGCCATGGCGATGGCCGACGGCAGCGCGTTCTTGGGGACGCCTCCGATGGCGATGGTGCCCTTGCGCTCCCAGATGCGACGCATGGGCACCATGCGCCGGCCGCGGGGGCGCGACATGGGAGGCGGCGGGCTCCACCCCGGCCCGGCGGTCGTCGGGCTAGGCGCGGGCTCGAACGCGCGATCGGCCGCCGGCGCTTGGGCCTTGGCCTCCTCGCGCGGACCGAAGTCGTCGAAGTCACCCCCGAAAGACCCCGGCGCCGACTTCTTGGCCGGGGACGCGGCGCCGCTGGCGCCGGAGCCGAGACCACCGAAGCCCGCCGACTGCTTGGGTTTGCCGAGCACGTCCTGAGCCTCGTCCTCCACCGCGTTGAGCCCGGCGCTGAGCGTCGCCTCCGCCGTCTCTTCTCCCGTCCACTGGTGGGAGGTGCGGGTGTTGTCGAGCCCGAAGGCTCGGAACATCGCGGCGCTCTCGAGCACCAGCAGCGACGTGTAACGGCTGGCCACGTCGAACTCGCTCGACAGCCGGATGGCCTCCTGCTTCGACTCGGAGGCGGGCTCTCGCTCCAGATCCGAGATCCGCGTCGCGGCGAACAAGCGGGGAACGAAGGCGTTGCCCTTGGCTTCGCTCGCGGCGAGCCGCACCGGGTAGCGCTGCTCGAAGGTCTCCTTGCCCAGCTTGCCACGCACGATCACGGTCCCCGCGAGCTCCTTGTCGCGCATGCGTGCGACGACGATCTCTTCGCTGCCGGCGACGATGGTGTCGAGCTGCTTCGGAGCAACCTCCGTCAGACCCGGCGGCAGCTCGACGGTGACGTCGCGCAGCGTCGTGCCGTAGGTAGTGCCCAGCACCGCGAAGGCCGCCTCCGCCGTCGACTGTCCCGGCACGAAGGGCAGCACCACGCCGCCACCGCCGCGAGCCATCGCCGCGAGCGTGTCGAGATCCGAGTCGGCGCCGATGGCGACCGTGGTCACCGTGCCCGAGCCCGGCGGCATGGCATCTTGCACGGCGCGGGTCACGTACGCCGGCCGGATCGGCCCGACGGTGGGCGCACCGTCGCCGATGTACACGACCCGCAGCTCGCCCTCGCTGCCACGCGCGGCCTCGCGCGCCGACGCGATGGCCGCGGTCGGATCCGACGCACCCTCGGGCGCCTGACCTTCGAGGAAGCGCCGAACCTCGACGGCCGCCTGCATGCTCGGCTCGAGGAGCCCACCCGACATCGTGCGGCAGCTCGTGTCGCAGGTCAGCAGCGTGAAGCGATCCCCCCGGTCGAGCTCGCGCACCGTCTTGACGGCCACGGCGATCGCGCGCCGATAGTTCTCTCCGAACATGGAGCGGCTCGAGTCGACGACCAGCGCGAAGGTGCGCCGCGCGCCCTCGGTGACCCGTGGCAGCTTGGGTCGAAGGGCGAGCGCGACGTACGCGTCGTTGCTCGGAGCGGTGTCCTTCGCGTCCGCCGCGGGCTTGCTCGCGCCGCTGTCGGCAGCCTTGTAGGCCCAGGCAGTGAGCTCGGCGTCGCGGTTGGGCAGCGCGAGCTCCACCGTCAGATCGCCGCTGGGCACGAAGTCCGACGCGCCCATCGTGAGCTTGTCGGCGTCCGCGGCCTTGCTGCTCGCGAGCTCGTAGCCGTAGCTCTTCACGCCGAAGGCCGGATCGTGACCGCGCACCTCGACGTCCACGTCGAACTTGGCGACCTTGACCGAGCCGCTCGGATCATGCGGCAGCGGGTAGCTGTAGCGGCGCACGCCGCCAGTGGGCTTGAGCATCTGGGTGTAGGCCAGGATGACCCGCCGCGAGCCGCGCTTCGGGATCGGGAAGATGCGCAGCTCGAAGCGACCGCCGCGCTGCCATTCGAGCAGCGCCGGATCCTCCCAGGGACCGGGCACCCACACGATCTCGTCGCGGATCTGCCGGCGAAGCTGGGGTGCCGAGTTGACGATGGCGCCACGCCAGATGCTCGCCGCGCGGTCGCGATCCACGAACGCGCCCTCTTCCAGCTTGCCGTTCACCTCCAGCGCCAAGCGCTCGATCTTGGCGTCCGGCGGGATCGGGAAGCGATAGATGCCCTCGAGCACGTCGTCCGTGTTGTTGGTGAACACCTCGTCGATTTCGGTCCGCGCCATCACACCCGCGACGCGCACCTTGACCGAGTGCGCGGTCAAGCTCACCGCTCCGGAGCGCTCGTCCTTCTCGCCCGGCTTCTGCGCCTTGAGCTCACCGAGCCCGCGCGCAGCCACGTCCTCCACGTCGTTCTCGCCGCTCGCCGCTTCGCTCCAGGCGATCGCCTCGCCGAGGGCGGGAGCCGCGCTGACGAAGGGCGGCGCGCCGGGGACCAAGCGCCCCTCCTCGCCGGCACGCACGGTCACCTTCCGGTCCGCCTCGTCGGCCAGCTCCACCACGCCACGACTGACGTCCACCGTCGCCGAGTCCCCGGTGAGCTTGAGCGCGAGCTTGGTGCCGAGAACACGCACGTGGCCCTTCGGGAAATCGAAGCGCGCCGTCTTGCCCTCGACCTTGGCCACGTCCGCCACGATGGCTCCCTGCACCAGCTTCGCGCGCCGGCTCTCGGCGCTCGACAGCTCGATGCGAGTGTTGCGGTCGAGCGTGACCTTGCTGCCGTCTTCCAGCGTGAGCTCCGCGCGAGTCACGCCGTCCGTCACCAGCGCCGAGCCCGCCTTGGCGGCGCCGGCCTTGGCCAGGGGTTCGCAGGCTCCGTCGCTCGCGCACACGCTCAGCCCAGCGGTGCCCGTCGCGCTCACGACGTTGGACACCGTCGCCGTCCAGGCGCCGTCCGCGCTGCCGCGCAGCGCCTCGCTCACGCCGCCGCGCAAGTACACGCCCCCCACGGCTGCCGCTGCCAGGGCGGCGACGAGACCGCCGCCGAGCACCAGCCGCGCGCGACGAGTCGCGAGCAGCGCCACCTTGGGCGCCACCGCGCGGGGGCGATCCATCAGCGAGCCCGCCGGGGCTTCGGCGGCCATCGGCACGGTCTTGGGTCGCTCGGCGGCCTTGACGCTCTCGAGCGTATCGAGCCTCTCCTGTGTGACCGCCTCGCGCTCGGGTCGCTCGTCCACCGGCACCTCGGTGATGGGCGCCTCCGACTTGGCGCTGGCCTCCGAGGCCGACTCCGCAGCGAGCGCCTCCGCGAGGGGCAAGGTCCGGGTCTCCGCCGGGGCCGTGTCCGCAGGCGCCGGACCCGACTCGGACTCGGAGCGGGCCTCGGCGCCATCCTCACCGCGACGTCGGAGCTCGGCGATGAGCTTCTCCTCGAGATCATCCGCTGGAGCGTAGTCCGCGCCGGCGTCCGCGATCAGCGCGCTGAGCCGCTCGGCCTCGTAGCGCAGGTCACGACAGGCATCGCACTCGGCGATGTGATCGTACAGCGCCTCGGGTGCGGACCCCTCGAGGATCTCGACGAGATGGTCCTCCACCTCGCTGCAAGTTCCCGGGTCACGGCTTTGGTCGGTCATGGTCTCACTCCTTGATGGAAACGGCATCGCGCAGCTTGGACAGCGCGCGTGAAACTCGCTTGCGGGCGGTGGCCTCTTCGATGCCACACGCGACCCCCACCTCTCGAAAGGACAACTCGCTCGCGTAGCGCAGCACGAGGGCCTCGCGCTCGCTCGGTCGGATCTGCGCCAGGGCGGCGCGCGCGCTCTCGGCCCGCTGGCGGAGGGCGAGCAGCTCTTCGCTGGTGTCGCCGCGGGTCGCGTCGTGCACCAGCCGAAGCCGCGAGCGCTGCCGGGCGTTGCGCTCGAGGTAGCGAGCGCACTTACGACGCGCGATCGACAAGAGCCATGCCCGCACCGAGCCTTCGGCGCGAAAGCCGTCGAAGCCGGCATGGGCGTCGAGCAGCGTCTCTTGGGTCAAGTCGTCGGCCTCGGAGCGCGAGCCGAGCAACGCCATGCACAGCCGCCCGATGGCGGCGCCGTGGCGGCGAGCGCACAAGGTCACGGCCAGGGTCCTATCGCCGGCCTGCACGGCCGCGAGGACCTCGGCGTCCTCGGGGGAAAGTGGCGGGGCCGCCGCCCCGTCGTGCTGTCCCGCTTCTGCTGAGTGGCCGCCCATGCGTGATCCTCCGTGTTGCCTGTGGTCGGGCCACGTCGATTCGTGACCAAACAAATCAACGTGACTCGACCCCGAGACCTTGCAGGGTCCGGCTCCTGGGGGCGGGACGCAAGCCGCCCGAGACCCGGCCAGAGCCGCCCGTTGGCCCCGATCTTGGCCCTCGTGCCCGGACGGGTGCGACCATTTCGCGAGCATGACCCGGCAAGCCATCGTCGTCCTCGAGCTCGGTGCCCACCTCCCCCGCGGCCTCGACGCCGAGCTTGGACCCGACAGCAGCCTACTGATCCTGTGCGAGCGTCCAGTGGAGGGAGCTCTGGGCTTCAGCGATCGGATCCGGGCGACGCTCGACGCGTGCCCCCGAGACGTGCTGTTCGCGGCGCTCGTCTGCGGCGACGCCGAGGGCCGGGCCCGCAGCGCCAGCCGCGGGGATCTGCTGGCAGCCTTCGTGGAGCGAGGGCTCGAGCTGCGGGTCTTCGCCCCAGCCGCGAGCGAGAGCGTGACCCATCTGGTCGCTCGCTACGGCAGGCGCGTGCGGGCGAGCGAGCCCCCTCAGCCGCTGCAGAGCGTGGCCTGAGCCGAGCGTCTACCGCACGGCGGTGTAAGTCCGTCGGGCTCAGACCGTTTGGTTTCGAGCCGCGTATGACGAGCCATTCGCCAACGGAGACGCCCAACATGAAACGAACCTCGCTGCTGACCTCCTTCTCCCTCGCCTTGCTGGTCGCGTGCGCATCCGGCGAGAAGCCCCACGCGCACAGCGCAGTCAGCGCGGGCGGTAGCGGCGCCATCGCCCAGGACGGGGAGGGCAACACCATCGCCACGGATGGAGACGAAGACGACCCCGAGTGGGGCATCGTCGGCGACGCGAGCTATCCACAGGTGGTCGACAAGGTCGTGGGCATGGTGAGTGACTCCGCCGTGCGCGATGGCGCGCAACGTCGGGGCCTCGATGTCGTCAACGTGATGTGGGAGGACACCGGACGCTCGCAGGGCTCCTCCCTCGGTCCGAACATCTCGGACCTGACGCTGCAGGTCCGCTACCGACCCAGCGGCGAAGAGCGGGAGACGACGGCCCTCATGCCCGTCATTCGCTTCCCGAACTTCAGCGACCGCACCGGCGACGTGCCCGCGAGCAAGTTCCTGATCCGCGCCGGCAACCACCGCAACAAGAAGTCCCTCGAGACGGTGCCGCTCACGGACGTGCTCAAGAACATCCGCAAGTACGCGGCCAAGCCCTGGACGATCAAGGGCAGCGGCAACCTCCTCGCCAAGCGCGACACGCACTTCCTGGTCAGCGCCCAAGCCGTGTTCCTGCCCATCCCCAAGAAGGGCAAGGCCGAGTTCAACCCCGTCCTCTTCAACTACCAGTCCGCGCCGGGCTCCCCGGCGGTGCTCTCGATCTTGGTCACGCGCCAGGGCACCAGCATGACGGTGATCGAGAACCGGCCCGAGGACAGCACCGTGTCCGGCATGGGCCAAGAGCTCTACTTCAACAACGAGGGCATGCGCGCTGCGTTCACGGCGGAGCGAAAGAGCGACGTTCAGCAGCGTATCAGCGCCCAGGGCGGCCCCAAGACCGCGGACGACAAGAGCGCGCTCGCTCGCGGCTCCGACGCCCTGTTCTTGATCCAGGTCCCGCTCAAGCATCGCAACCGCGGGATGCTCGGCGGCCCCATGGACGACATGGCAGCGGCGGAGATGGCCGCCCCGAGCGCACCCGCAGGGGCCGGCGCCGCCCCCAAGAAGAGCGCCGAGAAGAGCGACGTGGAGCAGGCCGTGCTCGGACACGGACGCAACCGCGGACCCTTCGAGGAGGGCGGTGGCCTCGAGCTGGTGCGCGACGATCGCTTCCCCATCCGTATCACCGTGCAGTTCTACAAGGCGACCAGCAACGGCGTGGTCAGCGACGCGGATCTCGACGGCATCGCCAAGAGCATCGGCAGCGTGTACGAGCACGCCGACTTCGTCGGCTCCCTCGTGATCCCCGAGGGCGACCCCCGTCGGCCGACCGAGTGGCAGCGCATGCCGCGTCAATGGTTCCCCTGGTGAGCCCGGCGCAGCGCTCCGAGGTCGGTCCGACGCGGAAGCGGCCAGCGTTCGGCAGTGACCCCGCGGGCGCCGAACTCGCGGCACGTTGACCCCAGCTTGACCTGGCCCGAGCCCACTGCTCTCATGCCCGGCGGTACGGTGGCGGGCAGCGAGCACGAGATCAAGGGCGTCTGGCTCGTGACCGCGAGGAGCTGGGTGCTCTCACGGCGCGGACCCGGCGCGCTCCAGGCCATCGCGGAGCACCTGCCGTCCGAGAGCCGGCACGCCATCCTCGAACCACTACCATCCGAGTGGTACCCGGAGGCGGTGCTGCAGCAGGCCCTGGCGGGCATGCGCGCGGAGCTGGCCGGGGGCTCGGACGCGCAATTCCTGAGGCTGATGCGCGAGTGCACCGAGCTCGGCGTGAGCAAGTTCTTCCGCGTGCTGCTGCGCTTGAGCACGCCCCGCTTCGTGCTGGCCAAGGTGCCGAGCATGTGGTCGCACATCCGCCGAGGCCCCGGTCACGTCAGCGTGGAGGCCTCCGCGGCCGGCACCACCCTGCACTACCGGCAGTTCCCCTACTTCGCGGACGCCAACTACCGCCTGCTCACCCAGGGCAGCCTCGAAGGCCTGATGCACCTCAGCACCCGGCAGCGCCCCCGCGTCCACCTCGCCGCTCACGGCGACGACTGGCTGGACGTGCACGTGGACTGACGCAACACCACCGCCTCGGGCCCCGAGTTACCCCCTCGCGGCGCGAGCCTGGGTCGAGGGCAGCCAGGCGTCCAAGCCTTCGACTGACACCCGCCACCCCGGCCTGCAATTGGCTATGATGCGCGTCTGGTCACGACTGATTTCAATGGGTTGCTGCTCGTGGCGCTGCTGCTGGTCGCGACGCTCCCCGGCGCGGTGCGGCTCTTCACCCATTCCATCAACCGGCAGGCGTTCTTCACCGCGCTCGTTCGGCTGGCACAGCACGCCCCGGACAAGTTCCCCAAGCTCCTGCGCGCCGAGACGCGATCGCCGCTCGTGGCCTTGTGCCGCGAGGCCTACGAGCTGCGCCACCTGCCGTCGGACGCGCTTCCGCCGAGCGGCTACCGCGCGGGCGCCGAGGGACGGCCGTATCAGGAGCGCCTCGCGGAGGCCATCGCTCCCGCGCTGGACCGGCAGCGGGGGCGCATGCTGCGTACGGCGCCGCTGCTGCTCCCGGGCCTGACAGCGCCCGTAGTGCTGCTCGTCGTAGCGGACCACCACGGGCCCGCGTTCATCGGCGCCGTGGTGCTCGCGCTGCTGAGCGCCTACTGGCTGCTGAAGGTGCGCGCGCGACTGAAGGACCTCGATCGCGCGGCTGCGCAGCTCCCCGAGGTGCTCGAGCTCCTCGACGAGACCGAGCGCAAGCTCGCCGCCAAGACCTGAAGCGCTCGCGGGTCATGCGTGAGCGTGAGGCGATGAGCCGGGCGACGGTCGCCCCCGGCGCTGCTATCCTGCCGGCGTGCCCGGTTGCCTCCGCGTCCTGCTGGCCGCCCTCTCGCTCACCGCGTGCGTCTGCCCGTGAAGTAGACTCGTGAGACGATTGATGTCGATGCGACGCGGAGACGACGGAGCGCGCACGGCGGGTCACCTCGTCGCAGCGTGCCTGCTCGCGCTGGCGGCGCGGGCCCAGGCCATGCCCGAACACGCCGCCGGCTCGGCGGTGATCGGCGCGCGCGCCATGACGGTGCGGGACGCTCCCGCCGACTCGCTGCGTCAGCTCGGCACGCTAGGGCTCGAGCTGCGGGCCGCGTTCGGTCCAGGAGAGGTACCGCTCGGCCTCGCAGCCGGGGCCGGC
Source organism: Polyangiaceae bacterium (assembly GCA_019637295.1). GTDB lineage: Bacteria > Myxococcota_A > Polyangia > Polyangiales > Polyangiaceae > JACKEA01. Next base: position 303,857 of record JAHBVX010000009.1, on the reverse strand, counting down.
TATCAGCTGGGTGCGAGCCTGCCGGGTGGCTTCGCCTATCAGCTCCACCTGCTGCCCGCCGGCGTGGCTGGATTCATCGACGGTGTGGGCTGGCTGGCGCTGCTCGGCGGGGGAGATGTGGACGGCGTCACGTCGCGCGTACCCTTCGCGCCCCGCGCCGTCGTCGAGGCACGGCTCGAGCTCGACGTGCCCGGTCCCTTTCGTCTCGCGGGCTACGGCCGACCCGCCTGGCTCGCGGTGGACGCGCGCCAGGGCGGCGCACGCCATTTCGATTTTGCGCACGAGGTGGAGTTCGGCGTCGGGCTGCGCATCGGCGCGGAGCGCCGACGTCATCGCGCGGACATCAGCCGCGGGCTGTTCATCGGCGGGGCGTATCGCGAGTGGCTTGGCGCCGTCGGCTACGCCGTGGTGGTCGGCTACGCGGTGGACGCTCAGCTCGAACGCCGCTGACCTCAAGAGCTGTCGAAGCATCGACAGCTCTTTCATTCTGTCGCCGGGGAGGCACGCGCCTCCCCGCCCCAACGAAGTGAATTCGTTGGGGCCCCACCCCACGCGGGCCGGCTTCGCCGGCATGAACTGGGTCAATTCTTGACAGACCTTCAGCGGTCATCGAAGCCGAAGCGCCCGGGACCGATGGGCAGCACCAGCGCCGGCGGCCACAGATCGACGCCCCAAGTCATGCCGAACAGGTGCACCTCGACGCCCTCGGTCAGGCCGAGCTTGGCGCCTAGCACCGGCGTCTCGAGCTGCACGCCGGTGCCGCCTGCGGTGGCCGAAGCCCCGATCACGAGCCCTCGGTAGTCCTTGCCGATCGAGCCTGCCGGCAGATCCACGGGGATGGAGCACTTGCGAGACATGAAGTCGACGAACGTGTTGCTGTTGGGTCCGGGCCACGCGCGGTACACGTCACGATACGGGTAGCGCGGCGCCTCACGCCGCATGCACTCGATCATCGCTTCGGCGCGCTGGCCTCGGAACACCCCGTGGATGCGCACGTCGCCACCACCGGCGCCGTAGTCGCTCAGCGGACTCGTGGACGTGCGACGAACGGTGCCCAGGGGCGTGTCCCGAGCGCAGCACATGACCTCCCATCGCTCCCACCCTTGCGCTCGCTCGTCGCGCAGCGCGATCCATGGGTGGCGCGCCAGACCGTCGATGGGCTCGGGCAGGGCGGCGCTCCCCACCAACACGGTCGCGTCCCCGGCGCTCGGCTCCTGCACGGGTCGTTGACCCAGCACGCAGCCGCCGGAGGACAGCGCCAAGCCCAGCAGGATGAAGCAGCGGGGGCCACCCACCGCGACAGCAATAGCCCGCTTGCCGGCAGGCGACAAGCGAGGGCTAGCCAGGCGCCCGCCGGCGCGAAGGCCGCTCGCCGTGGCGCTCGGGAGGAAGTAACCTGGCCGACATGAGCAAGGAGTTCCTGGTCGCAGCGGTGAAGGACATCGTCACCCGGGCACGCAGCGGCGACACGGAGGGGTCCTACGACGGCTACGCGGCGCTCTTCTCGGCGCCCGAGTTCTTGGACAACCGGCCGGAGGATCAACGACGAGCCCTCGAGCTCTTGATCCTCGCCAAACGGACGGGGCCGGCGAGCGACAAGTTGATCGAGGCCCACCGCTCCGCCATCGAGCCGCTCACGCAGCTGGTGTCCGCTCACCACGAACCAGCGGACCTCGAGCTGCTCGGGCTCTGCCAACTCGTCACCGGTGACGCGGTCGCCGCGGCGGAGCTGTTCCGCGACGCGCTCACCCGCGAGCGTGCCAGAGACGCCGGCTCCACGCTGTGCGGCCGACTGATGACGCGCGTCTCCGCGCTATGAAGCGGCGAGGCGTGACCGCCGCGCTGGCGCTGGGGGTGTGGACGGTTCGCCGCGAGCGGCGACGCGACTCGGCGGCTGAGGACAGCGCGCGGTAATTGCAGCCTGCCGGGTACGCGGCTACCGTCGCCGGCAGCCCATGACCCCGATCCTGGTGAGCACACTCCTGGTCGCGCTGGGCGGCGGGGTGGGCGGCATGGGTCGGGCCTGGATCTCCGAGCTGGTGGCGCGGCGCTACGGCGAGGCGTTCCCCTGGGGCACGCTCGTCGTGAACGTGAGCGGGTCCACGTGCATCGGCGTCCTGGCAGGGCTGCTGCTGGACGGCGGCGCGCTGACCGCCAAGCAGACGCCGCTGTGGGCAGGTCTGGTCCTCGGGATGCTCGGGAGCTACACCACCGTCTCGTCGTTCTCGCTGCAGACGCTCGCCTTGGTGCGCGCGGGTGAGCCCGTGCGGGCCGCGCTGAACGTCGTCGCCTCGCTCTCCCTCTGTCTGTCGGCGGCCGGCGGCGGCTACGCGGTCGCACGCGCGACGGCGGCTGGGACGTAGCGCGATGCAGCCACGGTCGCGCGCCTTGCTCACGGTGGGCCTGGGAGCAGCCGTGGGCTCCGTCGCGCGTTACCTCACCTCCCTCGGCATGCTGCACCTGCTCGGGTCGACGCTGGGCTGGGGCTCGCTGACGGTGAACGTGCTGGGCTCGCTGTTCATCGGCCTGTACGCCACCCTGACGGAGCCCGACGGTCGCCTGGTGGCGAGCCCCGCGACGCGTCAGTTCGTGCTCCCGGGATTCTGCGGCGGCTTCACCACGTTCTCGATCTTCAGCCTGGAGACGCTGCTCCTGGTCGAGCGGGGAGCCGTCGCGCTGGCGGCGATCACCGTCGTTGCCTCGGCCACGTCGTGGCTGCTAGCGGTCTGGCTCGGCCATCGCCTGGGACTGCAGGTCAATCGCCTGAGTCGAGGTCCGTGACGGTGAGACTCGAGTCTGTCGATGGCGTGGTGGGTATGGATCGTGGTGGCGCGTGGAACGTACCACGCCCATGCACCCACTGCTCGGACCGTCGCTCGTGCAACACGCCACCTTCGGCGCTATCCTGGGGCTCATGCGGGGTCGTCTGACCGTCAGCGTGGTGGGCCTGTGCCTCGCGGGCTGCCCGTCGACCACCACCGACTCGCCTCGGCCCACCACCTCGGCTCCGCAAGCGCACGCGCCGGCTGCTTCGAGTACGCCGCCGCTCGAGGGCACCGCGGAGCTCACCCACCTCGCGCCCCCGCCCGCGCGCGCCCCGAGCACGTGCAAGCCGCTGGCCCCTGGCGGTGACGACGCGACGCGCGAGCTCGCGGCAGCCATCCGCAAGCTCGCGTGCGAGCCCGAGCTGTACTATCTCCCCGTCGCCGAGGTGCGCCGCCAGCTCGACCTGCCCGGCGGCGCGGAGCTGCGCTTCAACGGCCCCCGCTCGCTGGAGCTCAGGCTCGACGCGCCCCCACCCGCGCGGGAGCTCGCCCGGGTCGCTGGCCTCGAGAGGCCCGTCATCACCACGGCGAAGCGCGGCGCTTGGGCGGTGCGCTCGTGGTACCTCGGCGCCAACCCAACGTCGGGGGAGCTCGACCTCTGGGGCCCTGGCCGTGCGCTGGTCGGAGTGAAGCACGAGCGGGAGCCGGAGGACACCACGGGCACCGTCAAGCCGCTCGGCAGCGAGGTGCTCACGGGCTGGATCTCAATCACGATGCCCGCCGACGTGGTCGTGGTGAAGGACGACGCGCTCGCGGTGACGATGCTCCAGCGCGCCGCCGAGGCGCTGGCCAAGGATCCCAAGCTACTGAGCCGAGAGCCCGCGGACGTCGCCAAGGCCGTCGGCCTCGACGATCCACGCTTCCGCGTGTCACGCCGCTCGCTCAACAAGGGCGGCGGGGCCTTCCTGGGCGTCGACATCTGGACCGCTCGAACCCAGCTCGACGGCCAGGCGACGCTCGCGGCGCTCGGCATCGAAGGCACGGTCGAGCCGGAGAAGGCCCACGACAGCGACGACTACGTGCTCACCTCCGGCTCAGACGCAAGGCAGGTGTGGCGGGACGTCCACATCGAGCTCGCGTTCGAGCCGCGCGAAGGCGTGAGCGCCAGCGAGACCAGCGCCGCGAAGGACTTCGTGCTCGAGCGGCTCACGATCATGCCCGGCCCCGGAAAGTAGTGCCACTAGCGCTCCGCCTGCCAACGGCCTATACCCGCCGGTCGTGTCGGGCCCGGCCCTGCTCTTGCTCATTACGGTGCTGCTCGCGATCGCGGGCGTGGCCGAGTACGCGCTGCACAAGCGCAGCCTCGCTCGCATTCCCATTCGCGTGCATGTCAACGGCACGCGAGGCAAGTCCAGCGTCACGCGGCTGATCGCCGCCGCCCTCCGGGAGGCGGGCGTCCGGACCTGCGCCAAGACCACCGGGACGCTCGCGCGCTTCATCCTCCCGGACGGACGGGAGCTGCCCATCTTCCGTCCTTCGGGGCCGAACATCATCGAGCAGAAGCGCATCGTCCGCACGGCGGTGGCTCATGGCGCCGAGGCGCTCATCGTCGAGTGCATGGCGCTGCAGCCCGAGCTGCAGTCACTGTGCGAGCTCGAGCTGTTGCGTGCGACCCACGCCGTCATCACCAACGCTCGACCGGACCACTTGGACGTGATGGGACCGACGGATCAGGACGTCGCGCGCGCTCTCGCCGGCATCACACCGGTCAACGGGAAGTTGTTCACGACGGAGCGAACCCACCTGCCCGTGTTGCGCGAAGCCGCCGCCGACCGCCAGACGACGCTGATCGAGGTCGGCTCGGACGCGGTCGCCCGGGTGACGACGGAGGAGCTCAGCCGATTCGCCTACACCGAGCACGCAGACAACGTCGCCCTCGCTCTCGCGGTGTGCGAGGAGCTGGGCATCGAGCGGGAGGTGGCCTTGGCGGGCATGTGGAAGACTCCGCCGGATCCGGGCGCGCTGACGGAGTTCAGGCTGGACTTCTTCGGTCGTCAGGTGGTGTTCGTCAACGCCTTCGCCGCCAACGACCCGGTCTCCACACGCCAGCTCTGGGACGCGGCGTCCGAGCGCCACGCGGGGCTCGGTCGCAAGATCGCGGTGTTCAACTGCCGCGCGGATCGCCCGGACCGCAGTCTGCAGCTCGGCGCCGAAATCGCGGCCTGGAGCCCGGCGGATCACATCGTACTCATGGGCAGCGGCACCTATCTGTTCGCGCAAGCCGCCATGAAGAGCGGGGTGGACGCGGGCAAGCTGGTGTTCGCGGAGGAGGTCCCGGTCGAGGAGCTCTTCGAGCAGATCGTGGCGCTGGTGCACGACTCGGCGCTGGTGATGGGGATGGGCAACATCGGCGGCGAGGGGCTTCCCCTGTCGCGGTATTTCCGCAATCGTGCGCACCCGAGCACTGCATGATCGAGCTTCTACCCCTGTCCGTTGGCGTTGGCCTGGCCGTCAGCCTGCTGTTCACGGAGATGTTCGGCATCGCCGCCGGCGGCATGATCGTGCCCGGCTACCTGGCGCTCAACCTGGCTCGTCCCGTGGACGTGGCGCTCACCATCGGCGCCGGTTTCGTCACCTTCGCCATCGTTCACACTCTCAGCTCGTTCGTGATCGTGTACGGACGCCGGCGTACGGTGCTGATGATCTTGGTCGGCTACCTCGTGGGCATGGCCGTGCGCTGGTCTGCCGCGAGCTTCGTCGAACCGCTGGGCGCCGACCTTGCGGTGATTGGCTTCATCATCCCGGGGCTGATCGCGATCTGGCTCGATCGGCAGGGCATCCTGGAGACCCTGGCCGCGATGATCACGGCGTCGGTCGTGGTCCGACTGATCCTCGTCGTCGTGGTCGGCGTGGAGCTGCGCGGATGAAGCGCATCTACTGGCGACCACCGGGCATCTCCCGCCGCGCGCTGGCCATGATCGCCATGGTCAGCGTGGCCGCGCTGTTGATCGTGGAGCGCTTCCCGGTGGTGCGCACCCAGCGTTGGCACTCGGACAAGCTCGCGGCGGCCCGCCTCTCGCTCGACGCCATGCGCGCCATCAAGGCCGAGCGCGCCAAGCGAGGCGTGACCTTCGATCGCGAGGCGGACCCGCACGAGACCGGGCTGATCGGCCAAGCCCTCACGCCCATCACCTCCAACACCGGCTACATCGGCGCGAAGCGCGCGAGCACCAACCCGAACTTCGCCGCGGCGATGGTGCACATGCTGAAGCAGAGCGGCGTCCAACGGGGAGATCTGGTGGCGGTGGGCGTGTCCGGCTCGTTCCCCGCCCTGGCCATCTCCGCGTTCGCCGCGCTCGAGACCGTCGAGGCCCAGCCCATCATCATTGCCAGCGTGTCCGGCTCCGAGTGGGGCGCCAACGACCCGGCCTACACCTGGCTCGACATGGAGCGCACCCTCTTCGACCAGAAGGTGTTCTCCTTTCGGTCCATCGCCGCGTCGCGTGGCGGGATCGACGACCGCGGCTTCGGCATGTCCAAGGAAGGCCGCGCGCTGCTCGACGCCGCCATCGCTCGCGCGGCCGTGGAGCGCATCGATACCGTCAGCCTGGCCGAGTCCATCGACCGGCGCATGCAGATCTTCGACGCCCGCAGCAATGGCCGCGACTACAAGGCCTACATCAACGTCGGTGGCGGCTCGGCTTCCGTCGGCACTCACGTGGGCAAGAAGCAGTTCGAGCCCGGCCTGAATACCGGCGTGCCTCGCGGCGAGGGACTGGCGGACTCGGTCATGCTGCGCTTCGCCGAGCGGGGCGTCGCAGTCATCCATGTCAGCAGCATCGAGGCCATCGCCAAGACCTATGGCCTGAAGGCCGACAGCGAGCCGGAGCCACGCCTGGGCGAAGGCTCCGTGTACGTCAAGGCGGAGCCCAACCGTTGGCTGGCCGGCGCGGGGGTGCTCGTCATCTTCGGCGTGATGCTGGCGTTCATTCGCATGGACCTGGGCATGCGCATCCTGCGTATCCGCCGGCGCGAGGCGGGCAAGCAACCGCAACAGATGGTCTGACGCCCCGCTCAAGCGCTGTCGAAGATTCGACAGCTCTTTCATTCTGTCGCCGGGGAGGCACGCGCCTGTATTCGTTGGGCCCACCCCACGCGGGCCGGCTTCGCCGGCATGAACGGGGTCAATTTCTGACAGACCTTCACTTGGGGGCGACCGTCGCGAGCATCGTCTCGAGCGGCGCTCGCGCCGCCGCGACGGTGGCCTTCGGGCCGGTCAGCTTGAAGAAGTACAGCCCGCTCGGTGCCTCGACGATCGCACCGTACAGCGCATGGCCCGGCTTGGGTGTGGTGGGTCCGCCGGGCATCCCGCTCTGGAACGTGCCCTCTTCGATCTCCACGATGTGCTGCAGCAGGCCGTTCTCCGTGCGTTGCCGGCGCTTGACGCTACCGGCGGGCACATCCGGGAACTGCGCGACCCAGCGCGACACGTTGCGCTCCACGCCGCCACCCTCGTCGGCGCCAAAGTAGAACACGCCCAGGTCGCCGGCCTCCGGGTCGCCCGGCGCAGGCGGCACACGATAGCTCGCGGCGCGCATCGCGCTCGGGGTGGTCACCGTCGAGAACGAATCCGGCGCGGTCCACGTCACTCCCAGGTTCCTGGCCACGCCGGCGGTTTGGGGCGACGCGGGGGAAGCGCTGCCGGCGGCCGAGGGCGCGGCGCCGCGCTCCGAGGCCGAGCCCTGCTGGCAGGCGCTGGCGGTGGCCACGACCAACATGCCCAAGCACACTTTGCTCATCAGGCGCGGCAGTCTGACTCAGCTCGAGCCGGAATGCGAGGCGGCCGGCCTCGTGCTAACCTGCGCGCCGTACTGCTTCGGGAGCTTCCAATGAGTCACAGACTACTCAGCACTCTCACCCTGGCCATGACGATCGCGTGCGGTGGCTCGGACGACGGAGGGCTCTACGCGGGTGGCTCGAAGGACGCCGGCGTCGGCGGCACCTCGAGCGGTGGCACCTCGAGCGGCGGCACCTCGAGCGGTGGCACCTCGAGCGGTGGCACCGGCGGGGAGGCCGCGGGCGGGTCGGGCGGCTCGAGCGGTGGTCCCAGCGGAGGAGCGGCCGGCGCCCCGAGCGGCGGAGCCGGGGGAGGCACCGGCGCGACGGGAGGCTCCGGCGCGACGGGTGGTACCGGCGCGACGGGTGGTACCGGCGCGACGGGTGGTACCGGCGCGACGGGTGGCACGGGTCCGAGCTGTCAGGGGTACTGTGGCAGCGGCAACCCCGTGCCCGGCAGCAGCCCTCCTTGCTACTGTGACGCGCAGTGTACGAGTCAGGGGGACTGCTGCAAGGACTTCGGGCAGATCTGCGGCACCATCGCGCAAGGCGCGGTGCAGTGTGGCAGCTCGAGCTGCTCGTTGCCGGGCAGCTACTGCTGTCAGGCCTGGACCGGCGGCAGCTACTCGCCACAGTGTCGCTCGGCGGGTCAGACCTGCTCTCCGGGTACGCAGCTCTACTGCGACGAGCAGGCGGACTGTGGGGCGGGCCAGGTGTGCTGCGGCCAGCTCTCGAGCAACAACGACTACTACACCGTGGTCACCTGTCGCGCGGCGAACGACTGCAGCTACAGCCAGAATCGTCGCATCTTCTGCGGGAAAAACCCCGGGAGCTGCCCGAACGGGTGGAGCTGCACCTCGAGCAGCATCCTGCCGCAATACAGCTACTGCAGCAGCAACTGAAGCGGGACCAAGGCGCGACCGGGCGACGTCGGCTTGCCGGCGCCGCGCCGGGTATGAAAGGCTCCTGGGCTCCATGCAGATCGACGTGTTCGTTCGTCACCTCCTGCGCCACGGCGCGCTGGCCATGGAGCTCGAGAGCGGCGAGCCCGCACGCTTCGCGTTCGAGACCGGCGAGCGGCTCACGACCAACCGGGTGGATCACCGGCAGCTGATGCAGCTCATCCAGGAGTGCGCTTCGGTCGAGGAGATCCAGACGCTCAAGCGCGAGCGCAAGGTCGCGTTGGTCCACGCCTCCGAAGACATCATGGTCAAGGTCGAGGTGCACATGGAGCGCGCGGACAAAGTGCGCGTTCGGCTCACGCCCGAGCGCGGGGATGACGCCGCCCTCTCCGCTCTGCCGCGGCCACCCCAGCTCGAGCCGCCCATGCCGAAGGTGCCCCAGGTGCGCCCGTCCATCGCGGCGATGCCTGCTCCGACGGTGGCCGGCGAGCCGCGCATCGACTCGCTGCTCAGGGACATGGTCCGGTTGGGCGCGAGCGACCTGCATCTCTCCACCGGCGTGGAGCCGATGCTGCGGCTGAGCGGCTCGATGACCACCCTCGAGGGCTACGGCAAGCAGAGCGCCGAGGCGCTGCGCGCGCTGCTCTACGAGATCCTGCCCGAGCGCAACCGGCCGGAGTTCGAGCGCGACTGGGACACGGACTTCGCCCATGCCATCCCGGGGCTGTCGCGCTTTCGAGCCAACTACTTCTGTGATCAGAACGGGCCGGGCGCGGTCTTCCGCCAAATCCCGTACGAGATCGTGCCCGTCGAGAAGCTGGGCCTGCCGCCGAAGGTGCTGGATCTGTGCTGGCTGACCAAGGGGCTGGTGCTCGTGACCGGCCCCACCGGCAGCGGCAAGAGCACGACCCTGGCGACCTTGGTCGACTACATCAACCAGAACCGCGCCGACCACATCATCACCATCGAAGATCCGGTCGAGTTCGTGCACCCCAACAAGCGCTGCCTGGTCAACCAGCGGGAGGTGGGCACCCACACTCGCTCCTTCAAGGCCGCGCTGCGGGCGGCGCTGCGCGAAGATCCGGACATCGTGCTGGTCGGGGAGATGCGAGACCTGGAGACCATCGCGATCGCCGTGGAGACCGCCGAGACCGGCCACTTGGTGTTCGGCACGCTGCACACCACGAGCGCGACGAGCACCATCGATCGCATCATCGACCAGTTCCCACCGGAGCAGCAGTCCCAGATCCGCACCATGCTCAGCGAGTCGCTGCGTGGGGTGGTAGCGCAGGTTTTGTGCAAGAAGAACGGCGGCGGGCGCATCGCGGCCTACGAGATCCTGATCACCACCCCGGCGGTCTCCAACCTGATCCGGGAAGGCAAGACGTATCAGATCCCCAGCTTGATGCAGACCGGCCGCGCGCTCGGCATGCAGACAATGAACGACCACCTGATGGCCCACGTGAAGGCCGGCTTGGTCGAGCCGCGGGAAGCCTTCATGAAGTCGAACGACAAGCAGGTGTTCAAGGATCACCTCGCGAAGGCGGGGGTGCGGCTCGACTGAGCCCCGTCGCGTTGGCGGAATGGGGCTGGCCCGAACCCGGGGTTCCTGCGAGAGTGAGCGGTGATGGAGTCGACCCCGGACGACGACTTGATCGGGCAGCTCCTGGCCGACCGCTACCGCGTCGAAGCGCTGCTCGGCACGGGCGCCATGGGCGCCGTGTATCGCGCCGAGCACGTCCACATGAAGAAGCTCGTGGCGCTCAAGGTGCTGCATCGGGAGATGACCCATGACCCGCAGGTCGTCTCGCGCTTCGAGCGGGAAGCGGTGGCGGCGGGGCGCATCGAGCACCCGAACGTTGCCACGGCCAAGGACTTCGGCAAGCTCGAGGACGGGTCGTTCTACCTGGTGCTCGAGTACGTGCAGGGCGCGCTGTTGCGCGTCGCGCTGCGCGGCGGGCCTCTACCTCCCGCGCGCGCCGTCGCCATCGCCAAGCAGATCGCCGACGCGCTAGGCGCCGCACACGATGCCGGCATCGTGCATCGGGATCTGAAGCCCGAGAACGTCATGTTGGTACCCCAGGCCGAGGGTGGGGACCTGGTGAAGGTGCTGGACTTCGGGATCGCCAAGATCTCGTCCGGTGAGCTCGAGGGGCAAGCCTTGACCAAAGTCGGCGCCGTGTTCGGTACGCCCGAGTACATGGCGCCCGAGCAGGCCTCCGGGCAGGTGGTCGATCATCGCGTGGATCTCTACGCGCTCGGCGTGATGCTGTACGAGATGCTCGCGGGGCGGGCGCCCTTCGAAGCGGACGACATGATCGCGGTGCTCACCCAGCAGCTGGTCGCGGAGCCGGCGCCGCTGCCGGCTCACGTGGATCGAGAGCTCGCCGCCCTCGTCCACAAGCAGCTCGCCAAGCTGCCCCAGGACCGCAGCCAGAGCGCGGCCGAGCTCGGCGCGGCGCTCGACGCCTTGCAGCGGCGCTTCGGGCCGCCCTCGGGCGTGCAGCACGCCGCCCCCGCCCCGAGCGACGCCGCGCTGACCTCGAACCCGACGCGCGTGGACGGACCGAGCCTCGGCAATGCGCGCACGGAGCCGCCTCCCCCATCCGCCGTTGGGCCCGCGACCCAGCGCAGCGGAGCGGTGGCGACGGTCCCGGCCCAGGCAGGCTCGACCCCGACGGCGCTCGCGCGCGGCGCGCAAGAGCTCCGCAAGACCGTGCGCATCGCCGGTACGGACGTCCCGGCGTGGGTGCTCGTGGTCGTCGTGTTCGGGCTGATCGCGATCGGAGGGGTCGTGTTGTTCACCTCCGCCATCTCCGGCATGCGGATGGCCCGCGCCTCCGCGACGGCTCAGGCGAAGGAGGGAGCGGCCGCGGGCGACGAGGACGCGATCGCCGCGCTCGAGCGGGTGAAGGACCCGTCGGCCGAGCAGCTCGTCGCGCTCGCGAGCGGACGAGTCGTGCGCGGCGAGCTCGGCCTGGCCATCGCCACCTATCGCCGGGCCATCGCCGCGGACGCGGCCATGGCCAGCCGGCCCGAGGTGCTGCAGAACGTGCGACGCATCGCGTCGGATCCGGTCGTGTGGTCCGACGCCCTCGATCTGGCCGCTCAGCTCATGGGCGCGGCAGGGGCAGATCTACTGTACGACGTCAAGCTGCAAGCGCCCGAGGACAGCCCCGCGCGGCGGCGCGCCACGATGCTGCTCCAGTCCGAGGCCGTGCAGAACGCAGCGTCGCCGCCGTTGCGCCTCGCGCTCTCGCTTGCGGCCGCCAAGAAGTGTCCCCAGTTCAAGGAGCTGCTGACCAGCGCCGTGGTCGAGGCGGACGAGCGCTCTCTCGCGCCCCTGGAGAAGCTGACCAAGAAGACGGGCTGCGGGCGCCGCGGCCGACACGACTGCTACCGCTGCCTGCGCTCGGACTCCCCGCTGGAGGCCGCGCTGCAGCGCGCCCGAACGACACCCGCGCCGAAGCTCGGGGCCGTCGCGCAGTGAGCCGCCATCGCGCCCGCGACCTGCTGGCTTCGCCCCCGGGCGCATGATAGGAGCCGGCCAGATGCTGGGCAGCGCAAGCTCTTTGGATTGGGCGGCGTTCGCCGGGTTGGTCGTCGGCACCATGGCCCTGGACCTGGCCATCTTCGGTCGGGGCGCCCATCGGGTCTCCTTCCGCGAGGCGACCATCCGCAGCGTGCTCTGGATCGCCGTCGGCTTGGGCTTCACGGTCTGGGTCCAGCAGCGCCTGGGCACGGACAAGGCCGTCACCTACCTGGTGGCCTACCTGGTCGAGAAATCCCTGTCGATCGACAACCTGTTCGTGTTCCTGGTCATCTTCACCTACTTCCGCGTCAAGGAAGAGCACCAGCACCGGGTGCTGTTTTGGGGTGTGTTCGGCGCGGTGGTCATGCGGGCCATCTTCATCCTGGCCGGTACGGCGCTGCTGCAGCGCTTTCACTGGATGATGTACGTGTTCGGTGGCTTCTTGGTGTTCACCGGCATCAAGCTGGCGTTCAAGAAGGACGACTCGGTCGCGCCCGAAGACAACCTCGCCCTGAAGCTCGCCAAACGCTACCTGCGGACCACGGACGAGATGCACGGGGAGCACTTCTTCGTCATCAAGCAAGGCGTACGCTATGCCACGCCTCTCTTCCTGGTGCTGATCGTGGTGGAGTTCACCGACGTCGTCTTCGCGGTCGACTCGGTGCCCGCGGTGTTGGCCATTTCCAACGACCTGTTCATCGTGTACACGTCCAACATCTTCGCCATCTTGGGGCTGCGCTCGCTCTACTTCATGCTCAGCGGCATGATGAGCCGGTTCCACTATCTAGACGTGGGGCTGAGCGTCATTCTGGTCTTCATCGGCACGAAGATGTTGGTCGCGGACTGGTACAAGATCCCCAACTTCGTCAGCTTGAGCGTGATCGGCGGAGTGCTCACCATCGCGATGATCGCGTCTTGGCTCCGCCCACAGAAGGCCGAGGAGCCGAGCTGACCCATGCTGCACGAGGCGCGCCGCGCCGGGGTGCTCGCCCACCTCACGTCGCTCCCGGGCCCGGTCGACCACGGCGATCTCGGCCCGCCAGCGCTGAAGTTCGTGGACTGGCTGAAGCGCGCTGGGCAGACGTGGTGGCAGATGCTCCCGGTGGTGCCGCCGGGCTATGGCGGCTCACCCTACGGTAGCCCCTCGACCTTCGCCGGCAGCCCGGCGCTGGTCAGCTTGGAGCTCTTGCGCAGCGACGGCCTGCTGCGACGGTCCGAGCTGGTGCCCCCGCTGTCCGGCCGGCAGAGGGCGGGCATCGAGTTGCGACAGACGCGACTCGCGCTGGCCTGCGAGCGCTTGCGGGCAGGCCACGCGCCGCACTTGACCCGCGAGCTCGAGCGGTTCCGCGCCGAACAAGCCAGCTGGCTTCGAGACTACTGCCTGTATGCCGCCCTCAAGCGAGCGCACGGCGGCCTGAGCTGGGTCGACTGGGACGAGCCCATCGCCCGCCGCCGAGCGCCTGCGCTCGAGCGCGCGAGCCGCGAGCTCACGCGCGAGATCGACGAGCACGCGATGGTGCAGTTCTTCTTCCAGCGGCAATGGTCGGCGCTGCGCGCGCACGCCCACGCCGCTGGGGTTCGACTGCTGGGGGACATGCCCATGTTCGTCGCGCACGACGGCGTGGACGCCTGGGCCAACCCCGAGCAGTTCTTCCTGCGCAAGGACGGGCGGCCTTCGGTGGTCGCGGGTGTTCCGCCGGACGACTTCAGCGAGACGGGCCAGCTCTGGGGCAACCCGCTGTTTCGCTGGGAGAAGATGAAGCAGAATGGGTTTGGCTGGTGGCTCGCGCGTCTGGCGCGCTCACTCGAGCTGTTCGATGCCGTGCGACTCGATCACTTCATCGGCTTTCATCGCTACTGGGAGGTCCCGGCGGACGCCAAGACCGCCATGCACGGGCGCTTCGTCCTGGTGCCCGGTCGGGAGCTGCTCGAGGCGACGCGCGCGCGCTTCGGGGGGCTGCCGTTCCTGGCCGAAGATCTGGGCGTGGTCACCGACGACGTGGTGGCGCTGCGGCGCTCCTTCGGCCTGCCCGGGATGAAGGTGCTGCACTTCGCGTTCTCGGATCCGAACGGAAGCGACTACCTGCCCCACCGCTACGACGAGCACGCCGTGGTGTACACCGGCACCCACGACAACGACACGACCGTGGGGTGGTTTCGCGGCCTGCCGGGCGGCCGCGACGGCGAGCGCGCGCGGGTGCTTCGGTACACGGCGGGCAGCCCCAAGACCATTCACTTCGATCTGATCCGGCTGGCCTACGCCTCGGTGGCGAAGCTGGCGATCATCCCGCTGCAGGACGTGCTCGGTCTCGACAGCCGCGCGCGCATGAACACCCCCGGCACGAGCCAGGGCAACTGGAGCTGGCGCGCCAAACCCGGCCAGCTCACCCCGCCCCTCGCGGCCGAGCTGCAGCAGCTGGCCCGCACCTACGAGCGGACTCCGTGACGGGAGCGCCCGCGGGGAACGGCGGGCTGGCCGCGGGCCTGCGGCACGCCGTGAGCGCAGCGCTGTGGCTCGCCACGTTCAAGCTGCTGGCGGACCACGGCTGGCGGCTGATCCCGCTCTCGCTCGCGGGCAAGCTGAGCATGCAGGCGTACCTGACGCTCGTGATGTTGGTCACGACCGCCGTCGGCCTCGGCGCGAGCTGGCTCTTGCTGCGCGATCCGCCCGCCGAGCTCGGTCTGCGCCGGCCGCGCCCCGGCGCGCTCGCCTGGACGGCGCTCTTGGCCCTGCCGGCGTACGTGGCCGCGAGCTACCTCGCGATCTACGTCGCGCTGCCGACGTTGCTCGAGGAGCTCACGCGCTCAGGCCGACAAGTGGTGCAGCAGCAGACGGGGGAGTTCGGTCGAACCCTGGTGCAGGCGCCGCTTCCCACGCTGCTGCTGTGGGCCGTGGTGGTCACGCCCGTCGCCGAAGAGCTGCTGTTTCGCGGCGCGTGGTGGTCCCTGTTCGCACGGGCGGGTCGCGCGCTCGCGCGTCGCGACGCCGCGCCGTCGTCCGAGGCGCTACCGAGCGGGGTGCTCGAGCCGAGCCTCGTCTTGAAGGTGGCAGCTTCGGCCCGACGGTGGTTCGCCGAGGGCGGGCTGGCCACCCTGGCGAGCGCGCTCGTCTTCGCGGCGATGCACGCGGGGATGCCCGGCGGACTCGGCATCGTGCGAGTCGTCGCGGCCTTCGGGCTGGGGCTGGCGACCGGCGTCGCGCGCCACGCCACCGGAGGCCTGGCCGCGCCGATCCTGCTGCACGTGCTGTACAACTTCGTCTCGCTCGGGACGACCCGCCGCTGGTGGGTCAGCGAGACCTTCCCCATGAAGCTCGGGGTGCCCACGCTGGCGACGGCGGCGGCTGGAGGCTCCCTGCTGCTCGCGGTCGCGCTCTGGCTCGTGCTCCGCCGGCGCTCGGCGCGCTGACTCACGCGAAACGGCGGCGCCCCTCAGCTACCGCCGCCGCCGCCGCTGCCACCGCAGTGAGCAGCGAAGTCCGCGCAGCAGTCGCCGTAGCCCGTGCACTCGGTGTCGCAGTAGCACGCGGGGTTGCTGCCCGGTGCGGGCGAGGAGCTGCCGCAGTTGCCCTGGCATGTTCCCGGGCTCGTCCCGCCGCCACCGCCGCTGCCGCCCGCTCCCGAGCCGCCGCTGCCGCCGCAGAGCACGCTGTGGTCGGTACAGCAGTCGCCGTAGCCCGTGCACTGGCTGTCGCAGTAGCACGCGGGGTTGCTGCCCGGTGCGGGCGAGGAGCTGCCGCAGTTGCCCTGACACGAACCAGCGCTCGGACCACCGCCTCCCCCGCCGGTCCCGCCTCCCCCACACAAGGCGCCGTAGTCTGCGCAGCAGTCGCCGTAGCCCGTGCAAGCGTTGTCGCAGAAGCACTCTGGGTTGCTGCCGGGCACGGCGCTGCCGCTGCCGCAGTAGCCCTGGCAGGAAACGCCCCCGGCTCCACCGCTCGAGGTGCCGCCGGACGCCGCGGCGCCCCCGGTCCCACCGCTGGCGCCGACGCCGCCCGTCGCGCCGACGCCGCCCGTCGCGCCGACGCCAGCGGCGGCGCTACCGCCTGCTCCAGCCCCCGCGCCAGTGCCGACGGCGCCGAAGCCACCCCAGCCGCCCGACGGGCTGCCGTCGGCTCCCGCGTCGAGGCCCGCGAACGCGCCGGCGCCGCTGCCCCCGCTGCCGAAGAGCACTCCGTCGTCGCTCGCGCAGGCCGCTGCGCACGCAGCTGCCAGCATCACCAACGCTGGACCCTGGACGCGCGAGCCCGATTTCGCCGGCATGACACCAACTTATAGCAGCCCGGCTGCGGGTGTCCAAGCCCGCTTTGCGCGCTATGGTCTGCGCCATGATGCGCCTGCGCTCGGTCGCCTTGCTGCTGCTCCTCTCGCTCGCCTCGCTGACGCCCAGCGCGTGCTATCGAGACCGCGCGCAGGGCAGCGCGGCCGAGGGTCGCGAGCAGCAGCTCATCGATCGCGCGGCGGACGCCCTGCTGAGCATGCGCGCGATGCGCGCGGGCGCGCTGGACTACTACCTGGAACACGCGGTGGGCGTGATGATCTTCCCCCGAGTGTTCAAGGCCAGCCTGATCTTCGGCGGTGAGGGCGGCACGGGTGTGCTGCTCGCGCGGGATCCCACCGGCTGGAGCGCGCCCGCCTTCTACTCGATGGGCGCCGGCAGCGCGGGTTTTCAGATCGGCTATCAGGAGGCGACGATCGTCTTGTTCTTCATGAACGAGGCGGCGCTGCGCAGCGCCATCAGCCGCGGGCTGACGCTCGGCGCTGACGCGAGCATCGCCGCTGGCTCCGTGGGGGACAGCGGCGAGGCCGTCGCGACCCGAGCGGCGAGCGACATCTATCAGTTCGTGGAGGTGGGCGGGCTATTCGCCGGCGCGTCGCTGAACGGGACGGTCGTAGGCGCGCGCAGCTCGATGAACGAGGCCTACTACGGCCCGGGAGCGTCTGCGGCCGCCATCCTGCTCGAGCGGCGCTTCGCCTCACCGGGTGCGCGCACCCTGTGGGCGGCGCTGTCGCCGGCCACGCCGGTGGGCACCCCCACTGCGCCGCCCGTCGAGCAGCCGCCGCTCTCGACGGTACCCAGCGATCCCTATCACTGCGGGCAAGACAGTGACTGCATCCTCACGCTGTGGTCCTGCTCGCCGTGCGGCAGCTGCGACGTTCCCCGCTGGGCGGTGAGCCAGGCCTGGCTGAGCGCGGCGTACGGGGCGTGCCGCCCCCCGCCGCCGAACGCCGTACCGCCGAACTGCGCGCCCTGTCCGCCGTCGCCTCCGGAAGAAGAGCGCGCGAAGTGGCCCAGCCGCGCCGCGTGCGAAGCGAGCCGCTGCGTCGCCCGCTGACCTCCGCTGGCGCGACGCCGTGGTGCTCGCTGGCAGGTCGCGGTATGAGGCGACCATGAGCGTTCACTCCGTCGTTCTCATCCCAGGTGACGGCATCGGACCCGAGGTCGCCGAGGCCGTTCGCAAGGTGCTCACCGCCGCCGACGCGCCCGTGAGCTTCGTGCTGCGCTACGCGGGCGAGGCGGCGCTCGAGCGCGGTAGCGAAGACGTACTCCCTCAAGAGACGGTAGACGCGATCCGGGAGCACCACGTCGCCCTCAAGGGGCCGTGCAGCACGCCGGTGGGTCGCGGCTTCTCGTCGGTGAATGTCGCGCTGCGGCGCAAGCTGAACCTGTACGCCGCCGTTCGTCCCTTTCGCTCGCTGGCCGGCGTGCCCACGCGCTACGAGAACGTGGATCTGATCGTGGTGCGAGAGAACACCGAGGGCCTGTACAGCGGCATCGAGAACCTGATCACCGACGGCGTGGTCGTCAGCATGAAGGTGGCCACCCGCGCGGCCTGCCGGCGCATCGCCCACTGGGCATTCCGCTACGCGACCCACAAGAAGCGCGAGAAGATCTCGGTCTTCCACAAGGCCAACATCATGAAACTGAGCGACGGCATGTTGCTGGACGAAGCGCGGCAGGTGCACGAGGTGGACTACCCGAACATCGCCTACGGCGAGGTGATCGTGGACGCGGGGCACATGCGCCTGGTGCAAGACCCGACGCAGTTCGACATCATCCTGTGCGAGAACCTGTACGGGGACTTGGTCTCGGACCTGTGCGCCGGCCTGGTGGGCGGCCTCGGGGTCTCGCCGGGCGCCAACATCGGCGACCAGGACGCGGTGTTCGAGGCCGTGCACGGCTCCGCGCCGGACATCGCCGGCCAGGGCGTGGCCAACCCCTTGGCGCTGCTCATGAGCGCGACCATGATGCTCAACCACCTGGCCGAGACCCGCCACGATCCCCGCGCTTCCACCGCCGCGGCACGGATCAAGGCCGCCTACGACCGGGCCTTGAACGACGGCCAGAAGACGCGTGATCTCGGCGGTCAGCTCAGCACCACCGCCTTCGCCGACGCGGTGATCGAGCGGCTCTCTCCGTGACCGCCTGCCCGTGGTGCGGTGAGCCCGTGAGCATCTTCGTGGATCCGGGCGGCGGAGAGGCTCAGAGCTTCGTGGAGGACTGCAGCGTGTGCTGCCGGCCCATCCGCTTGCACGCACGACGGGATCCGGACGATCCGGTGGAGTTTCTGATCGACGCGGAGCGAGACGAATGAGGCGACGAGGCGCAGCGCCAGGAGGGGCCAGGACGAGAGCGCCAGCCTGGGCGGTCTGGGGCGTCGCCCTGGGGGTGGTCGGCGCCTGCGCGCAGCGCCCTATCCGCTATCCGCCCTCCCAGCCCGTGCTGCAGACGCCGACGCCCGACCCGGCGGCCCGGGCTGCGTCGAACGCCGAGTCGAACCCGCCGCCAGCGCCTTCCGCCGTCGCAGTGCAGCCGACGCCCGAGCACGTGTTCGAGCCTGCGCGGCTCTACATCAAGACCACGAACCTGTCGCTCTACTCATACCACACGAAGCGGATCGGCAACGTGGAAGGGTATTTGGCGCCCATCCTGCACACGAGTGACGGCGGTTTCCTCGTGGTAGGCACGCGCAGGCCGCCGGGCCCCTACCGAGTCGGCGTGTCTCAACCGGTGGTCGCCAAGCTCGACGCTACCGGCGCCAAGCAGTGGGATCGCAGCTATCGACGCAGCGGCTTCCTCGACTTCGAGGGCGCCAGCGCGGTGGAGGTCGCCGGCGGCTACATCATCTACATCTTGTCGTACGTGCACCCGGCTCGCGGATCCGTGGCGCGCCTGGTACGGCTGGACCCCGCGGGAAACACCCTGTGGGACACCCGGCTGCGCGGCGACGGGCGCGCGGGCACGCCCTTCCCTCAGAACGTCCGATTGGTCGACGCTCTGCTGATACTCGACGGTCACATCTACAAGGACGCTTCCGAGACCGCTTACGGCTGGAGCGGCAGCGTCAGCTTGGAGGGCAGCGTGCTGTCCGACGAGGTCGGCGCAGCAAACCCCTACTAGTGAGCCAGCTCTACTCGTCGCCGCCCGTCGGGTGTTCCGACTGCTCCTCGCGCCAGGAGTCGTAGTAGCGCTCGACGCGTCCGCTGAAAGCGCGGGGCTTCTCGGCGAACAGCCGCGCGCCGAGGCGCAGCGCCTCCTCCCGCAGGGTCTGTCGGCGCCGATCGAGTAGCCCGAGCAGCTCCGCTGTGGGGCCCGGCGGCAGCTCGCCCAGGGGCTCGCTCAAGAGCGCTGCGCGCAGGTCGGCCAAATCGTGCTCGTCGCCGAGGAGATCCGCCAGCTCCTTGAGCGCGCTGGTCCGAAGCTCGAGCTCGTCGGTCCAGGTCACAGCCAAGAGCTCCACCTGGTGCAGGTGGTACTTCACCCACTTGCGCCACTCGTGGAACGCCTCGGTCGAGAGCGAGCGCAGGGAGTGAGCGCGACCTCGCCGCGCGCGCGCGTAGCTGCGCTCGAAGTCGCGGCGCACGAGCCCAAACCCGCGGTGAGGGAGGTGAAGCGAGCTCACCCGCTCGGACGCAGCCTCGAGCAAAGCGTGCGCGAGCACGACCCGGTCGGCGAGCGCTGCGCTGACCTGCGAGCGACGCGAGTGCGAGAGGCGCTCGCGCAGCGCCTGCTCGAAGCCAGGAGGCAGCGCGACCTGCCCGTCATCGCACAACGCCGCGAGCCCCTTGACCCGAACCGCAGCCTCGCGAGCGCCGGCGAGCTGCCGTGCCGCGTCGCGAAAGGCCGCGTTGCAGCTGCGGTAGGTCTGCTCCCCGATGGACGCGCGCACCATGCGGAGCAGCGCGCGCAGCCGCTTCATGCGCTTGCGCATGGAGTGGACGCGCGCGTCGATCTTGCGCTCCTCCGGCTGCAGCTCCGCGAGGGCGGCAGCCAGCTCGGACTGGAAAATTCTTCTCACGCCGTCTGCGAGGTGCTCTCCGGGCTGCAGGGACAGGGACATGACGGCACGCAAGCGCTCTCGAGGCGCAGCTCAGAGTGCCTCCCGCGGTGGCGGATTGCAAAGGCAACTGCGGACACAATCGTGCCCGCGGCTGGCCACCGAGGTGGATCCCAGAACCGTCACATGCCAGGCTAGCCATCGTCATGAAGCGAACAGGTCTCGGTCTCGTGGTGGCGGGGGTCGTCGGTCTCGGGTGCTCCTGGGCGTGCTCCAGCACGAGCTCCGGCGGTCCTGACTTGGGTCCCGGCAGCGGCGGCTCGGGTACGGGCGCGTTCGGCGCGCTCGGCGGCGGCGCTGGCGCAGGCAACCAGGGCGGAGGCATCCAGTTCGACGCGGGCGGCGGCGGCAACGGCGGCGGCGTGAACTGCAACAGCGGCCCCAACGACGATCAAGACGGCGATGGCTTCACGCCCAACCAAGGGGACTGCAACGACTGCGACGCCAACGCGAACCCGGGCGCGTTCGACGTGCCCGGCAACAGCGTGGACGAGGACTGCAACGGCCAAGTGGACGACGAGGTCACCACCTGCGACACCGGGATCCCGGACATCGGCTACGCCGATCCCATGAGCGCCGCGCAGGCCCTCGGCCTGTGCAAGGTGGCCACGCCGGGGCAGCCCGGCTGGGGCGTGCTCGAAGCAAAGTACGTCAAGGCCGACGGCAGCGCGGGCATGAACCCGCTCTCCCACGGCTTGCTCCCGAACTTCGGCCCCAACGTACAGGTGCAGGAGGGCGTGCGCTTGCTCGCGCTCTCCAGCGGCGCGGCGCGGCGCCCGGGTGACGTCGGCTACCTGTCTCCCTCCGAGGGCAGCATGGGCACGGTGAGCCAGCAGCCTCCGGGCTTCCCCATCGACACGCCCGCGTGCCCGGGCGTCGTCACGGGCGGGACCGCCAACGATCCCGCCGGGCTCGAGTTGAAGCTCCGCGTCCCCACCAACGCCAAGAGCTTCACCTTCAACTTCAACTTCTACACCTCCGAGTACCCGGTCTACATCTGCACCCAGTGGAACGACTTCTTCGTGGTGCTGCAGAATCCGGCGCCGACCAACGCGGTACAGGGCAACATCTCCTTCGACGCACAGAACAACCCCGTCAGCGTGAACAACGGCTTGCTCGAGGTGTGTACCCCCGGCAACCACGGCGGCAAGACCTTCGCCTGCCCACTGGGCGTCGGACAGCTGCAGGGCACGGGCTTCGAGGGCAGCGCCGCCACGGGTTGGCTCGAGACCCAGTCCCCGGTGGAGCCAGGCTCCGAGGTCACGCTGCGCTTCACCGTCTACGACGTGGGCGACGACTGGCTCGACTCCACGGTGCTGATCGACAACTTCAAGTTCTCCGTGGAAGAAGCGACGGGCGGCTCGGTCACCAAGCCGGTTCCGCGCTGAGCCAACACCGCCCTGCCCACGCGCCGCTTCCATGCGTCGCGGGGCGGGTGCTAGGCTGCGGGCGCTTGGCCCTCCCGAGCCGCTTCTCGCGCTTGTCCGGCTACCTGGCGGGCCTGCCCGGTGGGGTGCTCTCCTACCCCTCGTGTCGGGCCAAGGGCAGCATACTGCGCGGCTCGCTGGAGGTGGCGCCCTGGGATCGCTTCGAGCCGGACCTACCCGCCGAGCTGCGCGACGTGCTGCGCGAGCCACCGGCGGTGAACGCCTGGCTACCCGAGGCGCTCAGCGTCGCCGCACACTACGCCATCGCGGACGCTCACGGGATGACTGACGAGCAGGTGATCGAGTGGCAAGCGGAGACGAATCGACGACTGTCGCACTCCAAGCTCTACCGCGCGATCAGCCGCGCCTCCTCCCCGAGCGTGCTGCTGCGGGCGGCGCCCATCGCGTGGAAGGTCCTGCACCAGGGCGTGAAGCTCGAGACCCAGGTGGGCGACGGTCGCGCGACCCTCGGAGTGAAGCACCCCACCGGCCTCTGGGCTCCGCTCGTGCATCGCTGCACCGCGACCGGCTTCCAGGCGGTGATGGAGTCATCGCGCGGCGCCAACGTCGTCGTCACGCTGCTCAGCTCGCGCAAGGACGGCGCCGAGTACGAGTGTACCTGGAGCTGACGATGACGGGTCACGAACTGCACGCGCAAGCACGGATCGTCGAGGCCGAGCTGTCGGTCGCCGAGCATCAGCGCGCCATCGTCGCGCTCACCGCCGCCTACGCGGAAGATCCCATGGGCAACGCCGGTCCACTCGCCGATGACGTCCTGGCGCGCCTAGTCGAGGGTCTGCAGCGCCACCCCACGACCATCGTGCTGCTCGCCTACGCGGGCCAGCGCCCCGTGGGCATCGCGACGTGCTTCCTCGGCTTCTCCACCTTCAACGCGCGCCCCCTCATCAACATCCACGACCTGGCCGTGTTGCCGGACGCCCGCGGGACCGGCGTGGGCCGGCAGCTGCTCGCCGCCGTCGAGGCCAAGGCACGCGCGCTCGGTTGCTGCCGCATCACCCTGGAAGTGCACGAGGGCAACGCGCGCGCCAAGAGCATCTACGATCGGGCCGGCTTCGGCCCCATCCGCTACGGCAGCCCGCCCGCGCCGGCGCTGTTCTACTCCAAGACGATCGAGCTCGACTAGCCCCGCTCGTGGATTCGCACCGCGAGCTGCGCTATCCTGCAGGCATGTTCGCGAAGAAGTCGACGGGTTGGCTGGCGCTCTGGGCTGCGGCGACGATCGCGGGCGCGTTCGCCGCGTGCGGAGGCAGCAGCGACGTCGCGACGAAAGACACCTTGCCGCCCGCCGACGGTGGCGGTGACTCCAGCACCGGCGGCGGCGGCAACGACGCCCAGGTCGTGCTCGACTCCAACACCGGTGACTCGGCGCAGGGCTTCGACGTGCAGCCGAGCGCGCAGCAAACCATCACTGTGCCCTTGGGCAGCACCGCGCCGACCGTTACCTACAACGCCACGTTGAACGGGCAGCCGGCAGCGGTGGCCTGGGCGGTGGACCGCGGCGAGATCGGCAGCATCACCCTCGGCACCTCGGACACGGGCGTGTTCACACCCACGGGCAAGATCGGGGGCCTGGTCAAGGTCACCGCGGGCCTGAGCGGACAGCTCGTCGATCGTCAGGTGCTCGTCAAGCTCGTCAGCGAACAGAACGGCGCCGATGCCACGAACCCGGAGCAAGCGGGGCAGATCGCGAGCGACGTCCCGTCCCTGACCGCGGGCGGCGGCATCGCGGGGGTTGGCGGTGAAGGTCTGGGCGGCGCGGTGACGGACACCTCACTCTTGGCGGCGCTGGGCAGCCCAGTGGGCGACGGCTCCGCGCAAGGTCTCGAGTTGCTCTACCCGTACGACGAGACCGTGTTCCCGCGTGGCATCTTGGCGCCGCTGCTCGCCTGGCGCTGGTCCACGGGCGACGCCGACGCGATCCAGATCGAGCTGTCCACCCAGTCCGGTTCCTTCAGCTACAAGGGCACCTTCGGTCGACCGGCCATCGGTGGCGCAGTGCTGTCCATCCGCGTGGGCGACTCGGGCCCGGCGCTGGTGGCCGGTAGCAACGGCGGCTCGGCGCAGTGCCGGGTGTGCCACTCGGTCGCGGCGGATGGCTCACGCTTGATCGCGCAGCGCGGCGACAACACGGCCGCCAGCGCGTCCTACGAGCTGACGCCCACCTCCGTGACGGAGACGGCGATGGCGGTGGGCGCCGAGTACCCCGGATTGTACCCGGATGGCTCGATGGCGCTGTCGCCCAGCGGGCAGCTGTTGCCCATGCCCGGCGCCGCCGCGCCGCTCGCCAGCAGCGGCCTGAACGGGGTCACGACCAACGTGGGCACGCCCATGTTCTCACCCGACGGCAAGCGCGTCGTCTTCAACCCCATGACCGGCCCCGGCGTCACCAACCCTGCGCAGAAGCTGATCGCGATGGACTTCGACGTGACCACGCTGAGCTTCACCAATCCCGTGGAGGTCGCGGACTTCACCGGGCAGCCAGCCCAGACACGCCCCGGCTGGCCGGCGTTCTTCCCCGACAGCAACAAGGTCGTGTTTCACCGCCAGTCCCAGGCTGGTAGCGACGGCAACAACTCGGGCGCGCTGTGGACGCGCAAGGGCGCCAAGGCGCAGATCTACTTCACGAACATGGCGGGGAGCTCGAGCGTCACCCTGCTGAACCGCCTCAACGGTCTCGACGGCACCGGCACCAGCACCCTGCCCAAGCTAGCCGCGCCCACGAGCATGAGCTGCACCGCGGACGGCGTGCAGGTCGGTAACATCGACGCCGATCACGGCGACGACGTGAACCTCAACTACGAACCCACGGTCAACCCCGTCAGCTCCGGCGGCTACGTCTGGGTGGTGTTCGTCAGCCGCCGCATGTACGGCAACGTGGCGACCATCCCGCCGTTCTGCAGCGATCCCCGCGGAGTCAACCTGGTCCAGCACATCACCCCCAAGAAGCTGTGGGTCGCCGCGGTCAACCTCAACGCCGCGCCGGGCACCGACGCGAGCCACCCCGCCTTCTACCTGCCCGGGCAGGAGCTCTTGGCCGGCAACTCGCGTGCGTTCTGGGTGCTCGATCCCTGCCGCCCGGACGGCGAGAGCTGCGAGTCCGGCGACCAGTGCTGCAACGGCTACTGCCAACCGGACAAGACCACCGGCCAGCTCGTGTGCTCCAACGACACCCCGGACAACGAGTGCTCGCTGCCGCAGGAGAAGTGCACGACGGGCGCGGACTGCTGCGACAAGTCCAACGTGTGCATCAACGGGTTCTGCTCGGTGCAGGTTCCTCAGTAGCGCGCCGCGCGCGGTCGAGAGCGAGGCATGACCGTCAGCCGAGAGGATCTGGCCGCCGCGCTCGACGAACTGGCGGCCTCCGTGGTCAGGCCCGAGCACGGGCTCACGGGTCCGGGGAGCTGGTCCTGGCGCATCGACCGCGAGAGCGTGCTGTTCCTCGGCGGAGGGCGAGCCGCGCTGCTGCAGCTGGCCCACCCCTTCGTCGCGCACGCGGTGGATCAACACTCCGCCACCCGCAGCGATCCCCTCGGCCGCTTCCAGCGCACCTTCGACAACGTGTACGCCATGGTGTTCGGCGAGCTCGGCCAGGCGTTGCGCTCGGCCAGACGCGTGCACGCCATTCACACCCGCATTCACGGCACCATCGACGAGGACGTCGGCGCGTTCCGGCGCGGTGACCGCTACGACGCGAACGACGAAGGCGGCCTGCTCTGGGTCCACGCTACACTCATCGACTCGGCCCTGCTGGTGTACGAGTCCGTCTTCGGGCCGCTTCGTCCGGTCGAGCGAGAGGCGTACTACCAAGAGACCAAACGCTTCGCGTTGCTCTTCGGTCTGCGCGACCGCCACGTTCCCAGAGACTCGCGCGCCTTCGACGACTACATGCGTGACATGCTCGCGAGCGACACCATCGCCGTGGGCCGCCCGGCGCGAGAGCTGGGCGAGTTCCTGTTCCAGGCGCCGTCGCGAGCGGCCCAGCCGCCCCTCCGCTGGCTGAAGTCGATGACGGCGGGGCTCATGCCCGAGCGCCTGCGCGCGCCCTTCGGCCTGCGCTTCGAGTCGGCCGAGCGGCGGGTGTTTCGCGCGTCCATGGCGTCCTTGCGGCGCGTGTACCCGCGCATCCCCGAGCGGCTGCGCGTCGTCCCGGCGTACAGCCACGCCCTGCGCCGCGTGTCGGGCAGGGGCGACACGGATCCGATCGCCCGCTTCGTGGAGGCTCGGCTGCCAGTGCTCGCGTCCGTAGCCGGGTTCACTCGCCGCGCCGAGCGCTGAAGGGCTGTCAAGAATTGACCCAGTTCGCGCCGGCGGAGCCGGCCCCGCGTGGGGTGGGGCCCCGACGAATTCACTTCGGCGGGGCGGGGAGGCGCGTGCCTCCCCGGTGAAAGAATGAAAGAGCTGTCGATTATTCGACAGCTCTTGAGCGCGCGCCCCTGGCGCACCGCCGCCGGCCGCCACCCGCCGCCACCCCCCGAGCGCTCGGATTTGTCGGGAAATTGCCTGCAGCAGAGCTGGCACGCCGGGTGCTCATGCGGCAGGCATGGTCGCCACCGCCAGCACCCAGGCAGTCATCGCGGGCAAGCCGCTCGGGCTCGGCATCGCCCAGGCCAGCGCCGTGATGGGGCTCGACGCGCACGCCATCACCGTGGAGGTGTGCTGCACCCGGGGCCCATCGTTCTATCAGATCGTCGGGCTCGCGCAGGCGTCGGTGCGCGAGGCCCGCGTGCGCGTCAGCAGCGCGCTGGCGCGGCTCGGGGTGCTGCTCGACGAGCACGCGGTGACCATCAACCTGGCGCCCGCAGATCTGAAGAAGACGGGAGCGGCGCTCGATCTCGCCATCGCCCTCTCCGCCCTCGCGGCCCTCGATCAGCTCCCCTGTGCGGCGCTCGAGGGCATCCTGGTGCTCGGCGAGCTCGCCCTCGACGGCAGCCTCCGTCCGGTGCGCGGTGTGCTCCCCCAGCTCGAGGGTGCGCGAGCGCGAGGGCTACGCCACGCCATCGTGCCGGCGCGCAACGCGCGAGAGGCCGGGCTGGTGTCCGGCATCACCGCGTTCGGAGCGGCTCACCTCGAGGACGTGGTCGCTCACCTGCGCGGACAGCGCGGGCTCCCGCCCGTCGCGGCCACGCGCCTCCACGCTGGCTGCGCGGAGCAGCGCTTCGGCGATCTGAGCGACGTGCGCGGACAGTCCGCCGCTCGCCGCGCGCTCGAGATCGCCGCGGCCGGCGGGCACAACCTGCTGCTGATCGGGCCCCCCGGCGGCGGCAAGACGCTCCTCGCCCGTCTCTTGCCCACGATCCTGCCGCCGCTGAGCTTCGACGAGGCGCTCGAGACGACCAAGGTCCACAGCGTCGCGGGGCTCGTGGATCCGGACGAGGGCGGCGTCAGCGTGCGTCCCTTCCGCGCGCCGCATCACTCGGTGAGCGAAGCCGGACTGGTGGGCGGCGGGGAGGTGCCCCGCCCGGGCGAGGTGAGCCTGGCTCACCACGGCGTGCTGTTCCTGGACGAGCTGGCGGAGTTCCGTCGCGGCGCGCTCGAAGCCCTGCGCCAGCCCCTGGAGGACGGCCAGGTGTGCATCGCCCGCGCTCGGGCGCGCGCGTGGTTCCCCGCGCGCCCGCTCGTGGTCGCGGCGGTCAATCCCTGCCCGTGCGGCTACTTCGGCCACCCGCGCCGCCCCTGCCGCTGCTCGGACGAGGCTCGCCGTCGCTACCTGTCCCGCCTCTCGGGGCCGCTCCTGGACCGCATCGATCTGCACGTGGGCGTGCCCCCGGTGGACACCCTCGCGCTGTGCTCGACCGCCAACGGTGAGCCGTCTGCCAGCGTGCGTGCGCGCGTCGAGGCGGCTCGAGCCTGTGCTGTGTCGCGCCGCGCCGCAGGCGAGGTGTCCGCGGGCGTGAACGCGACGCTGAGCCGCGCCGAGCTCGACAGCGTCGCCGCGCCGGACTCGGAAGGTCGCCGCCTGCTCGACGCCGCCATCAGTCGACTCGGATTGTCGGCGCGCGCGTACGTGCGCGTGCTGCGGGTGGCGCGAACCATCGCGGATCTCGCCGACTCTGCGCGGGTCCGCGGTCCCCACATCGCCGAAGCCATCAGCGGCAGGCTGCTGGACCGAGAGGTGACGAGCTAGCGCCGGCTGCCAACCCGCGAGCCCCCCAGGGCTCTGCCTCAACGCACAACGCAACCAACAGGAGAACACCATGGCCACTTCCAACACACACGACCTCCGGGATCTCGTCGCCAGCGTCGAGAAGGCGCACGGCAAAGGCGCCATCATGCGCCTGGGCGACGACGCGGGTACCGAGCAGATCCCCGTGATCTCGAGCGGATGCCTGGCCCTCGACGAAGCCCTGGGCGTGGGGGGATACCCGCGCGGGCGCATCATCGAGGTGTACGGACCCGAGTCCAGCGGCAAGACGACGCTGAGCTTGCACGCCATCGCCGAGGTGCAGAAGGCCGGGGGCCTGGCGGCGTTCATCGACGCCGAGCACGCCTTCGATCTGCGCTACGCCCGCGCCGTGGGCATCGACCTGTCCCGACTGCTGGTCTCCCAGCCCGACTGCGGCGAGCAGGCCCTCGACATCGCGGAGCTGCTCACCCGCTCCGGCGCGCTGGATCTGATCGTGATCGACTCGGTCGCGGCGCTGGTGCCCAAGGCGGAGATCGACGGCGACATGGGCGACGTCCACATGGGCCTGCAGGCGCGCCTCATGAGCAAGGGACTGCGCAAGCTCGCGTCGCTGACCAACCGCATGGACACGACGCTCATCTTCATCAACCAACTCCGTCAGAAGATCGGCGTCGTATTCGGGAGCCCCGAGACCACTCCGGGCGGCACGGCGCTGAAGTACTACTCGAGTGTTCGCCTCGACGTTCGGCGCATCGGCAAGGTGGAGGCGGGCGACGCCGTGGTGGGCAACCGCACCCGCGTGCGGGTCGTCAAGAACAAGGTAGCGCCGCCCTTCGCCGAGGCAGAGTTCGACGTGCGCTGGGGTGTCGGTATCGACGCGGCCACGGATCTGCTCGACACGGCGCTGCGCTGCGGGGTAGTCGAGAAGAACGGCTCGCACCTGGCCCTGGACGGCAAGAGCATGGGCCAGGGGCGCGAGCGAGTTCGCCAAGCGCTGCTCGAGAGCGCGGAGCTGCGTGGCGCGCTCGAGCTACGCACCCTCGAGCAACTGTCGCCCAGGCTCCGGCCCACTCGCGCCGCGAGCACCGGACCCGAGGCGAGCCCCGCGGCCGCCGCGAACACCGCGGCCGCCTGACGGGCCACGGGGGGGGTCGCGACGCTTCAGTAGCAGGCGTTGACGAAGTCGGCGCAGCAGTCACCGAAGGTCTCGCACGAGTCGTCGCAGTAGCAGCTGCCGCCGGGCACTGGACTCGAGCTGCCGCAGAAGCCGACGCAGCTCGCTCCGGAGCCGGGCGGTGGCGTCTGCGGCGGCGGAGTCGGCTCGCTCGGAGGGCTCCCGCCGCCTCCGCACACCGAGGCGTAGTCCGCGCAGCAGTCCCCGTAGCCCGCGCAGTCCGCGTCGCAGTAGCAGCCCTGGGGCGCTTGCGCGCCGCACAGACCCGCACAGGAAGCGCCCGCTGCCGGAGCGGGGCTCGGGTCGGGGTCGGGAGCGGGGGTGGGCTCGGGCTCGGGCTCGGGGCTCGGCGCCGGAGGCTTGCCGCCGGGCGGCGCGGGACAGCTGCCGGGCGCGGTGACGACCTCGATGTCCGCGCCGTAGTAGAAGCGCAAGATCCCGTGCGCATCGCGGCCCGAGCTCTCGAGGCAACGCGCACCCCACTGACCCATGCAGCCGCGATTCTGACCGAACCCCGGGGGCCCGACGTACCCGAGCTTCGTCTGGGTCACGCTCTTGCCCGATTTGCCGTCGTTGTAGGTGATGTACTTGGTGGTCGTTCCGCCCGAGTCGATGCAGCTCGGTCCGGACACGCTCGAGTCCCCCGCGACGTAGAACGCGTACGTCAGCATGCTCGCGTAGGCCAGATACTGCTGCGCCGTCTCGCCGACGGCCTGGTAGTGGAGCGGGCCCGGCTTGTTGCTGCAGCTGTACACCTGGCAGCCTTGGCTGTCGCAGATCGAACCGTTGGTCGCCATCTCGTAGTAGGCCACCGAGCGGGCGGCGATGGCCTGCGCCTTGAGCGCCTCGAGTCCAGCGCCGTTGTTCTCGCACGCGATCACGTGGGGCAAGTAGTCGAGCTCCATGTCGCGTTTGCCCTTCCCCTTGACCTGCACCGAGCAGTACGCCGTGGAGAGCTTGGCGACCCGCTCGATGACGCGAGCCGTGTCCGGGGCCCGCTCACCGTAGTCGGGTGTGGCGGGTGAGCATCCGACGGATCCCAAGAGCCCCACCACCACCGCGAAGGACGAGCTGCGCTTCATGGTCCGGGGGGAGAGCACGACCCGTGCCACGCGTCGCTCGCGGCTAGATCGCGGGAGATCCTCCGCTGCGGGGGCGACGGTCCGGATGCCGGGTCAGCTCCCGTCCGGACTCCGGACCGCGGAGGTCAGCGCTGCGCGTACGTCATGACCAAGAACAGCTGCGCCTCCTTGCGGCCCGGGTTTCGGTAGACGTGAGGCACGTCCGCCGGAAACAGCACGGCGTCGCCTTCGCGAAGCTCCGTCCGCTCCGAGCCGACGGTGAGCTCTAGGTGCCCACTGGCCACGACCAAGTTCTCGCTCGTGCCCGGGGCGTGCGCGTCGGCGTGCTCCACGGCGCTGGGGCGCAGGCGAAGCTCGTAGAACTCGACGTGCCGCGGCCGGTCCGCGGGGAACAGCGCGCGGGAGGTGAAGCCGCCGTCCTGCGAGCGCAATAGGCGAGCCTGGGCCGCCGGAAGGACCGTGAGCCCGGCAGAAGCGGCCTGGCTGAGCAGCGCGGAGAACGGCACCCCGAGCGCCTGGGCGATCTTCCACAGCACGTTGATGGTCGGCGTGCTCCGCTCGTTCTCGATCTGATTGAGCATGGCGCGGCTGACGCCGCTGGCCCTGGCCAGCTTCTCGAGCGAGAGGCCGCGCTCGCTGCGCAGCCGCTTGAGGTTGCCGGCGACCGCGGGGGTCAGATCGGTGACGGCCTGCAGGCCTGGCTGGTCGGCGCCATCCCCCGACTTGGCGCGCTCGACCCGCGCCGAGGTTCGGGCGCGACCCGCGCCGGGGGCAAGTTCGGCTGTAGCTTTGCTCTTGGCCATGGAGACTGAAGGAGTGTGCGCCGATCCGGCACCAGCACTCAAGGGCGCTGAGTACCCAGTGCCGGAGCGCGGTCACCTTTGCCGCTCAGGAGTTCACCAATCGCAGCACAGATCGGCGCGCGTGGGTGAGCGCGAGTGGATGCGCACTCGCCCGTTTACGCCGGCGTAGCGCAGCACACCCTCGAACACACCCACGTTGTGGCAGTCCGCGAAGTTGTAGACTTCGTTCAGGCGCACGACGGCTTGACGTTCGCCCGTTTGAATCACGTCGAGGGTGGCTGGGCGCATGTGCAGCGCGTACGACTTGGCCATCGCCTGCAGGATGGGCACGGTGCCTTCCACGGAGCCCAGCACGACGCGACCCACCGTGGAGCCGAGCAACACCTCCGGAGCGCCGCGCCCGACGCGCCTGAGCGCCTCGCGCAGCGGCCGGTTCGGGAAGCCCAGCCGAGACAGCTCCACCAGCAAGCGGCAATGCTCGCGCAGGGGATAGGGCTGGAACGCGACGTAGCGAGGCCGCGCGCTCGGCAGCTCTACCCCGCGCTCGCTCGCGACCGCGACGAGCGCGGCCAGGAACATGCCCGTCATGGTCGCGTCCTCGGGCACCGCCGCGATCGCCGCGTCGGCATCCAGCGGCAGCGTCCAGCTCGGTTCGGACCAATCCGACGGCAGCGCCTCCATCCGCGACGGAGTGTAGCGGCGGTGAGCACGGGGCGGAAGCTCGCACGTCGCGCGGCGTCCAGTGCTAGAAGAGACGCGGAAGCGCGATGCGCAAGACCCCGTTCTCGTTCGACGAGTGGCGAGCTCGCGCCGGACGACACCTCGAGCTCGCGGACCTGTGGAGCGTGGGCGTTCGAGACATGTCCTTGGCCGGGCTGCGGCTCGCCTTCGATCGGGACACGAGCAGCGGAGTGAGCGACGGCATCGACGGTCGCGACCCCGAGTTCGTGGACGTCGTGCTCGATCTGGCGCGCTTCATCGGCGAGCGGTACTTCCGCTGGACGGTCGAGGGGCTCGACAACGTGCCCGCCGTCGGCCCTGCGCTGATCGTGGGCAACCACAACGGCGGGCTGCAGACTTTCGACAGCCTGCTGACCCTGGTGGCGATCCGCGATCGCTTCGGGCTCGAGCGCGCCGTACACCCGCTCGCCCACGACCTCCTGTTCCAGCAGGCTCGGCTGCGGGAGGTCGCCGTGAAGTTCGGCGCGCTGCGGGCGGGTCACGACGGCGCCAGGCATGCCCTCGAGCGCGGGCACCTCGTGCTGGTCTATCCCGGCTCGGATCTCGACTCCACGCGCGCCTGGCGCGACAGGCACCGCATCGAGCTGGGCGGCCGCACCGGTTTTCTGAAGCTCGCGCTGCGCGCGCGAGTCCCCATCATCCCGGTGGTGAGCGCGGGCACCCACGAGCAATTCATCGTGCTCACGCGCGGCGAGGCGCTGGCCGAGCGCCTCGGCATCAAGCGCGTGGTGCGCGCCAACGCGCTGCCCATCGTGCTCTGCGTGCCCTGGGGCATCACGCTGGGGTTCTTGCCCTACTGGCCGCTGCCAGCCCAGACGGCGTTGCGCTTCGGCCCGGCAATCCAGTTCGACGACCTGGCCCCGGACGCGGCCGACGACCCGGCCGAGCTCGCGCGCTGCTACGAGCGAGTGCGCGCCGCCCTGCAGGTCGAGCTCGACGAGCTCGCCCGGGGCCGCGTGCCCTTCTTGGGTCGAGTGCGGCGCAAGGGCAGGAGCTGACGCGCCGCGCCAGAAGAAACGACGCCAGAAACTGGACGCACACGCAGCACTGGTTCTATGAACAGTACATGCGCCTCACCCCTGCAGAAGTACTCACGTTATCTGGTCTGTTCGAGCTGGCTCAGTCCGACCGGGAGGCCACCCGGCAGCGGCTCGCGGAGCACACCGGGCTGTGGCGGGAGGAGGTCGCCGCCGCGAGCGCCTCCCTCGCCCGGGGCGGTTGGCTCGACCCGCGACAGCTCCGCCTCACCCTGCCCGGGCTGTGTCTTGCGGCCGCGATCGCCCCGCGAGCTCGTCAGCTCAGGGGCGCGCGACGACTCGCCGCCTGAGGGCGACGCGCGAGCATGGGCGCGCAGTAGTATGCGGGGGCCATGCACGCCCGCGTCACCTACTGTCGGATCTGCGAGGCGGCCTGCGGGCTGCTCGCGGACGTCGACGGCGATCGAGTGGTCGCGCTGCGCCCGGACCGGGATCACGTGGTGTCCCGCGGCTTCGCCTGCGCCAAAGGCACGCGCTTCGCGGAGCTGCACACGAGCCCCTCGCGCGTGGACCACCCCATGGTGCGCGACGGTGGCAAGCTCGCGCGCACGAGCTGGGAGCAGGCCAACCGGGACATCGGACGCACCCTCAGGCGGCTTCGCGACGAGCACGGGCCGCACGCGACCGCGGTGTACGTCGGCAACCCCGCCGCCTTCTCCTACACGCTGCCGCTGTACGCGATGGGCCTCATCCGCGCGCTCGGGACCCGCAACTACTTCTCCGCGGGCTCGCAGGACTGCAACAACAAGTTCGTGGTCGCCCGGCGCATGCTCGGGTCGGCGGCCACACACCCGGTGCCGGATCTGGAGCGCGCCGACTTCGCCTTGCTGGTCGGCACCAATCCGTCGGTGAGTCAGAGCTCGTTCGTGAACGCTCCGCGCATGGTCGAGCGGCTGCAAGCCATCGAGCGGCGCGGCGGACAGGTGGTGGTCGTCGATCCCCGTCGCAGCGAGACGGCTCGCGCCGTCGGCCAGCATGTGCCGATCGTGCCGGACACGGACGCAGCGCTGCTGCTCGCGCTGTTGGCGACCATCTTCGAGGAACGGCTGGAGCACGCAGAGACCCTCGCGCGGCACGCGAAGGACGTGTCGAAGCTGCGTGAAGCAGTGCGCGGGTTCTCGCCGGAGCGAGTGGCACCGCTCACGGGCGTGGCTGCGGCCACCACCCGCGACATCGCGCGGCGGTTCGCGCGCGCCAAGGGCGCGTTCTGTCACGTCTCGACCGGAGTCAACCAGGGGCGCTTCGGCAACATCGCCTACGCGGCCAAGCTCGCGCTCGAGCTGTGCACGGGCAACCTGGATCGCGAGGGCGGCGCGCTGATGGTGCGAGGCGCCGTCGACACGGCCGCCATCGCGCGGCTGGTCGGGCTGGACTCGGAACCGCCATGGCGTAGCCGGGTGGGCTCCCACGCGCCGGTGCTCGGGACGCTGCCGGCGTCAATCCTGGCGGACGAGATCCTGACGCCAGGCCGCGAGAAGGTGCGGGCGCTGATCGTGATCGCTGGCAACCCGCTGCTCTCCGCCCCCGACGAAGACCGCTTGCGAGAGGCGTTCGGCAAGCTCGAGCTGCTGGTCAGCATCGACTTGTTCGTGAACGACACGGGCGCGCACGCCACCCACGTGCTGCCATCGACGGACTTCCTCGAGCGCGAGGACCTGCCGCTGAGCCAGCTGCAGCTCCAGCCGACCCCGTACCTGCAGTGGACCGACGCGGTGGTTGCCCCTCGCGGCGAGCGGCGCCAAGACTATCGGATCTTCCTCGAGCTCTGCCGCGCGGCGAAGCTGCCCTTCTTCGGCAGTCACGTCGCCGATCGCGCGCTGCGCGCGGCCCTCGCCCTCGGCGGTCCGCGAGCAATGCTCGCGCCGCTGCTCGTTCCGGCGCTCGGTCTGCGGCCGCTGGCCAAGCTCCGCGCGCGTCCCCACGGCGTCTCCCTCGCCCACCGAGAGCGGCCGGGTGACTTCTTGCGCCGTCGCATCCGCACCGCGAGCCGGCGGGTCGAGCTGTTCGACGCGGAAGTCTGGGCACGCCTCGATGAGCTCTCCGCCGACGTGGAGCGAGGCGCCTGCAGCGGGCTGCGCCTGATCTCGAAGCGCGAGCGGCTCGGCCACAACTCCTGGATGCACGACAGCGCGCGTCTCGCGCTCCCGGTTCACGCGGCGCACCTGTCCACGGAGGACGCGCGACGCCTGGGTGTCACGCGCGGCGACCGAGTGCGCTTGTCGGCGAACGGACGGCAGATCGAGCTACCCGTCGCCATCGATCCCGAGCTGCGCCCGGGCGCGGTCGCGGTGCCGCATGGCTATGGCCACGATCCCGGCTCGAGCTGGACGGTGGCGCGCGCGCGGGGCGGCGCGAACGTCAATCGGCTCGCTGCGTCCGGCTCGGCGGCGGTCGATCCGCTCAGCGGGATGACCCAGCTGGTGGGCATCCCGGTGCACATTCAGCTCGTGCGGCCCCGGGATGACGCGGAGGCACAGGCCAGAGAGCCCTGAGCCCACGCGCGCCTGAGGCTCCGTCCGCCGTAGGCGGGCGGCCGCGGTCCAAGGGGGTAGACCAGCGGCGCTCGCGGGCCAACTATGGGCCGACCTCATGCCCAATCCCTTCCGCCTGCTGCTGCGCGTGCGCTACCACGAGTGCGACGCGCAGCAGATCGTGTTCAACGCGCGCTACGGTGAGTACATCGACATCGCCGCGGGAGAGTTCTCCCGCGCGGTGTTCGGTGACCTGGGGTCGAGCCTCGACTGGCGCCTGGTCCGCCAGCTGACCGAGTGGAAGAGCCCGGCTCGCTACGACGACGTGCTCGCGCTCGGGGTGCGCACCCTCCGCGTCGGCACCAGATCCTTCACCCTGGGCACGGAGATCTCACGGCTCCCCGGCGAGAGCCTGCTGGCAACCAGCGAGACGGTGTACGTCGTCGTCGACGCCCGCACCGGCGCCTCCGAGCCGGTCTCGGACGCCGCGCGCGCGGCGCTCCTGCGGGGCGCCGACGGGGTCGTCATCGACTTCGCCGGCAAGCGCGGCTGATGTGCTAGGCTGCCGTACTTCTTGGAGGTTCGATGACGCGCGTTTGGATTTCGCTCGGGCTCCTGCCCACGGCTCTGTTGTTTGGTGCGTGTGGCAGTGAAGACCCCCCGGCTGGCGGCAAGGCGACCGGGCAGTGCATGCCCGCCAGCCCCGACTGCTACGTCGCGGGCCCCTCCGGTCCGGGCGCGGAGTGCCTGGCCAAACACGACAACACGGGCCAAGACGTGTGGCAGGGGCGGATCTCGCAGATCACCGTGAGCACCCCCTCGGTGCTCGCCACGAAGTTCATCCACGACACGATCCTGGACCTGGGCATCAATTTCGCGCAGCCGGCGTGCTTCGAGCAGGGGGACGGGACGTTCTCGTGGCTCTTCCACTTCGACAGGACGGCCAAGAAGCTCAAGACGGGCGGCAGCTTGCCTGTCACGGATCCGAAGTCCGGCGGCTGCTTTCTCACCCGCAACGATCTGGCGTTGCCGATCGCGCCCATCGAGGTCGACGTAGAGATGACCAACGGCGACCGGGACTTCAGCGCGTCGAACATCGACGTGGTCGTGCCCATCTTCCAGAAGGCGGACCAGCTCGACACGCCAATCCTGCTGCCGCTGCACGCCGTGGATCTGAAGGGCAGCTTCACCGACGACACCCACAACTGCATCGGGACCTACAACGGCCCCACGCTGTATCCAGAGCTGTCCTGTCAGGGTGATTTTGGCGACGCGGATCCGACCGTGCGGCGGCGGTTCCAAGCGGGCGCCACCCTCAAAGGCTACATTCGCATCGACGAGGCGGACCAGGTGTTCATCGACGTCCTCGACGTCACGCTCTGCGTGTACCTCGCGGGCATCACGAAGTGGGGGGATGGCGCGCAGAAGAGCTGCGCCTCGAGCGCGGCCTGGCTGGGCGGCGAGCGACCGGCGGGGGACTGGTGCTCGACCACGAACGCCGCCGCGACCGCCGACTGCAAGGATGCGTGGCGCTTGGAGGCAGAGTTCGCCGCGTCGGCCTTCAAGGTCAACGGGGACTGCCCCTGAGCCCAGCTCAGCGACCGCGAAACTGAGGCACCCGCTTCTCGAAGAACGCCAGCACTCCCTCGACGGTGTCCTCGGTCCGAACCAGGCGCTCGAGATCCCCGAGCTCGACGTCGCGCAGCTCGGCCTTGGAGAGCGTCGCGCCCGCGCGGAGCTGCGCGAGGAGCGCGCTCACGGCCAAGGGGGGTCGCTCAGCGAGCTCGCGCGCCAACTCCAGCGCGCGCCCCTCGGCGTCCTCGGCGAGCTCGTCGACGAGCCCCAGACGATGCGCCTCCGCCGCCGGAACCCGCCGGCCGGACAGGAGCAGGTCCCGCGTGACCGCTGGGCCGACCAGCGGCAGCAGCCGCTCGACGGCGCCCCAGCTCGGCAGGTAGCCGCGCAGGATCTCCGGGAGTGAGACGTGCGCCGCGGCCGACAGCACGCGGATGTGGCAGGCCAGGGCGAGCTCGAACCCACCACCCGCCGCGGGGCGCGCGAGGGCGGCGATCACCGGGATCGGGAGCCGCTCGATGGCATCGAGCATCGCTCGCGCCTGACCGGTCCAGCGCCGCAAGCCGTCAGGCTCCGCCAGGGGGCCGGTGGCGCTGAGATCGGCGCCAGCCGAGAACGCCACGTCACCCTCGGCGCGGAGCACGAGGGCGCGAAGCGAAGCCGTGCTCTCGGCGGCGGCGACGGCGGCGGCGAGCGCGTCGAGCTGCGCGCGGTCGAAGGCGTTGGCCCGCGGCCGGTCGAGGGTGATCACGCCGACGGGTCCGGTCAGGTCCGAGCGCACTGCCATACAATCGTCATAGCGCGACCCACGCGGAGCCCGCCAGCCT
Organism: Polyangiaceae bacterium; assembly: GCA_019637295.1. Lineage (GTDB taxonomy): Bacteria > Myxococcota_A > Polyangia > Polyangiales > Polyangiaceae > JACKEA01. The sequence goes on along the minus strand of JAHBVX010000009.1, from coordinate 266,202 downwards.
CCTGTCGTGCAGGGGTACTCGCCTCCTTCACTGATCGTGATCTGGTCGCGCCAAGACTGCCCAAGTCGAGACTACGGCGCGGTCACTCGCGCCCGGGCTGTGCGCGTCGGTCGACCTCTGCTAAGCGGCCCAGATGCGCCTCGCCCAGCTGATCGGTCCCGAGCTCGAGACGCTGGTTCGCGAGAACCCCGCCGAGGTCAGCGACCTGCTCGACGAGGTTCACCCCGAAGATTTCGCGGACATCATCGACTCGCTGAGCGACGACCGCGCCACCGAGCTCTTGGTCCTGCTGCCGACGGACTACGCCGCGCAGGTCTTCGAGCGGCTCGGAGAGGAGCGGCAAGAAGCGCTCTCGGGGCGCATGGGCGTGGACTCCACCGCCCTGCTGATGTCGGAGATGGGGGCGGACGAGGCCGCCGATTTCGTCGGCATGCTGCCGCCGGACGTCGCCGCGCCACTGCTCGAGAGCCTCGAGCGCGTCGACCCGGAAGCTGCCGAGGAGGTCGGCGAGCTCGCTCGCTGGCCCGAGACCTCCGCCGGCGGCCTGATGACGACCGACTTCATCAGCGTCAGCCCCGAGCTCAGCATCCAGGACGCGGTCGACGAGGTGCGGCGTGCAGCGCAGGAGGCCGAGACCCTCGACGTCGTGTTCGTGCTCGGCGAGAGCGAGCGCATGCTCGGACTGCTCACGCTGCGCAGCTTGTTGGTCGCGGCCCCGGACGAGCGCGTGGTGGACGTGATGGTGTCGAACGTCATCTCCGTTCCTCCGGAGATGGATCAGGAAGAGGTCGCTCAGAAGCTCGCGAAGTACGACTTCAACACGCTCCCGGTCGTCTCGACGAACGGGGAGCTGCTCGGCGTGATCACCGCGGACGACATCCTCGACGTGATGAACGAGGAGCAAGCCGAGGACGTCCACAAGATGGGCGCGATCGAGCCCATCCGCGAGGGGTACTTCGACGCCTCCATGCTGGAGTACATTCGCAAGCGAGCGCCGTGGCTCGTGATCCTGTTCGTGGGGGGCTACTTCACGACCACCGCGATGGCGGCCTATGCGGACGTGCTGGCATCCATCGAGGAGCTGTCCTTCTACGTGCCGCTGCTGATCGCGGCTGGCGGCAACTCGGGTTCGCAGTCCTCCACGCTGGTCATCCGGGGGCTCGCGGTGGGGGACATCGGCACCAGCCAGTGGTGGCGGGTGCTGGGGCGGGAGCTCGGGCAAGGCCTGCTGCTCGGGGCGCTCCTGGCGGTGCTCGGGGCCATGCGAGTCCTGCTCCCGGGCGGCTCGCCGACCTTTGCCTTGCTCATCGCGGTGACGGTGATCTGCATCGTCGTCATGGGCTGCGTCGTCGGCGGCATGATGCCGCTGCTGCTGCATCGGCTGGGCGTGGATCCCGCCACGAGCTCGACCCCGTTCATCGCTACGCTAGTGGACGTGCTCGGCATCATCATCTACCTGAGCCTGGCGCGCTGGCTGCTCGCCGACGTCCTGTTGCGCGCCCTTCAGACCTGAGGCCAGGGGCCCGCGCGTCGCATGCCGCACAGCGTTGGCGACAAGGTGGGAGCGTGTCCCACCGAAGTGATCGCGACTGAACCGAAGCGCTTGCAAGCCACATCCGATTCGGCGGATGCTGACGTTAACTAGGAGGGTGACCATGAGGGGCACGCAGCAACGCAGCAACGCAGCAACGCAGCACGCGAAGGCGTAGAGCGTCGGCGGTAGTCCAGGCAGCGGCACTGGGAATCGCGATCGCTGGTTGCGCCAACGGGGAGGTGGAGCTGTTGGTCGGTAGCAATGTGGTCTACTGGGCACCGCTCGGCGCCGACCGGCTCCAGCGGGACGCGCAGCTGGGCGTCAGTCAATACCAGAGTTCCGTGCGAGCGCGGGTCGACTCGCCCCGGCGTCGAACCGAGCTACTCTTCTTCCCTATGGATCCAGAGACGTCGTGACCTTGCAGGCAACGAACCGTAACCCAATGGGGAACTTGCCGGGGACTGCAGCAGGCTTCGTGCACGATGGCGGACAGCAGACGTACTACGCCGGGCTGGCGCTGCTGAACGTCAATGGCCCGCCCACCAGTGTTCGCGGGATGTTCGAGCGGGTTCATGGCGAGTGTGCGCTGTGGGTTGGCTGGAGCGAGCTCTTGGACGTGGTACTGGCGGGCATCAAGAACTCGAGCGGGGAAGCCGACTGTAACGAGTTCTTCTGCCCCGACTACGACACCAAGTTCACCGACCGGGTGGCGCGCAGTTACCTGCGGCAATCCAACCCGAGCCAGATCGGCGGGCCCGGGCGAGGTGGCTTCGGACTACACATTCGCGGGAACGTCGAGTTCGACTCGCCGGTCATCGACGATCTGACCTTCTACGGCCGCGCCCTGTACGACGTCACGCTGCAGGAGGGGTTACCCTACTTCTCGGTCAGCGGTGGTCCATGGTCCGATACGTGGAACTCTTCGAGTGGGCCTGCGAAGTGCCCTCACACCGACGTGCAGAACAGCGTCAAGACGAAGCTCAATGAAGCGACCGGCCAGCTCAACACCGCGATGCGCGAGTGCGCCGCGGTGCCCATTAACTTGCCGTGCGACACGGCCGAGGCGTGCGCCATGAGTTTTCCGGCCGTAGCGTTGGCAAGCGCGGCGTTCAACGAAGCGTTCACCGTGCGCGGACTTCCCGAGAATCGCGCGGAGCGGTTCCGCGACGCCCTGACGTCTCCGTCGAACTGGACGTGCGCGCCGGTGGCCGCGAACTGCGCGGCGCTGACCGGCGCGGAGGCGACACAGGATCCGGTGTGCCAGTTGAACCTGCGCGCGACGGATCTGGTGCCCATGCCCGACGCTTTCTCGCTGGTCTGGTACGCGGGGGATTCGAGCCGCAGCCAGGTCACCGCGGCAGCCGCGCTGTACCTGGCGCTCCAGAACCAGCAGCAGGCCGCCCAGCTCGAGCGCCTGTGTACGCCTCTGCCCGCCACGACGCTGAGATCGTTCGTGCGCCGCGCGAAGTAGGAGCATGACCGTGCGCGGCGCAGCGATCTGGCTGGTGGCACTCCTAGCGGGCTGCGGCGGCGACGTCGACAGCGACGGGACCGGCGGCGGCGCGGGGGCTGGTGGGAGCGCGGGTGGTGGCGGAACGGCAACGGGCGGGCAAGGGGGTGCCGCCGGCATCGATGGCGGGTGGGAAGAGTGCTCGACGCCAGAGATCGCGGTGTGCGGTCCGGGCTGCCCCGACAAGCGTCCGGGCTGCAGCATCTGCTTGAGTGCCGAGGACGAGGCGGACTTCGGTATCTGCGGGGAGAGCATCACTTTGCCGTTCATGTTCACCACACCGCACGACGGCGAGGTGCTGGTCACCACCGCCAAGACGATCGTGCTCGAGCAATCGGGTATGCTTCGCGGCTTACCCTTCGCCTTCGGCGTGTTCCTCGCGCAGCAGGGGCAAGCGGGGCGGGTCGCCTATGCCGATCGGGGAGTCTTCACCTCCGAGCCCATCCCGGCGCCGGCCTCGTGTCCGTCCCTGGGGGTGGGGCAGGTGTGCGGCGGGTACTGCGGCGGGTGTCCGATCGGGCTGGTTTGCACTGGGCGATCGCCGCTGCACCCATACGGCATCTGCGTACCGGACAACGACCCCAGAACGTGTCGCTATCCGGCCGAGAAGGGCCACACGTGCAAGTCCACCGAGGCGTGCTTCATCTTTACGGTCGAGGCCGAGCGACAACCCCTGGCCGACCGGATGGGCTTCTGCATGCCCAAAGAGCTGTGCGAGTCGTATCGCACCCTGCCCGGCGGAGCCGAATGTCGCTGAGTCGTCAGTTGGCGGTGGTGGCCGCGGCGGCCGCGGTAGTTGCCCTCGCGTGTGCGGGTCGCACCGGGCAGGACGGACCGAGCTCCGGCGGGCAGAGCGGCGGCGGCGGAGCGGGCAACTCGTCGGCACAGGGTGGCATGGGCGCCCTCGGGGGCTCGACGTGCAGCACCGCCGAGGGCGTGCGGCTGTGCCGCGGCGAGCACGACGAGTGCGGCTTCATCGAGCCGAGCGACTGCCCGGGCGGCGGCTGCGAGCGTCCCTACGACCGCGAGCTGAAGGGTGACGCCGTGGCCGGGCTCTGTTTCTCCGACCTCCCCGACAACGCCAGTCGTCCGTGCTTCGCGTGCCAGGACGGCGAGGTGTGCATCGAGCGCAAGCCCGGCCAGCTCTACTGCGTGCCCGAGAGCGTGTGTGCTCGCCTGTGGCTGCTAGGCGCGCGTGGCGTGTGTCGCTACACCGACCTGGCCGCCTACGACGCCCGGCCCCTGCCCGTGCTCGCGTCGTGCCCCACCACCGAAACTGCGCTGTGCGGCGGTCCTTGCAAGCCGTGCTTTGGCGACGTGCCGACGCCCTGCACCGGTCGCTCGCCGGATCACCCGCAGGGGTTCTGCGCCTATTACATCTGGGATCCGTGCTCACTCGACGACGCGGGCTACCTGCTAGGGTGCAAGCCGGATCGCTACTGCGGCGTGTTTCGCCACCCGGGCGCGGACTACGCGGTGGCGCGCCTGCACGGGCGCTGCGCCGACGAGGCCAGCTGCCTCGCGCTCTCGAAGCACCTACCCGGTGGCTTCGACTGCTACGACGAGGTCGGCAAGCTGGTGACGAAGTAGCCAAGCCTCGCTCGGGGCTCGCCGACGTCCTGTTGCGCGCCCTTCAGACCTGAGGCCAGGGGGCTACCCCAACGCTTTTATTCGGGGTTTTCGCGGAACCGCGTTGACAACTGGGCTAGCGAAAGGACAATCCCCCAATCCTGGGGCGCTTGGGGGCACCCGGGCTCGGACATGCCCACCCTCAGCTCGAGTATCGTCAGACGGAACCTCGCGACCATGCGCGACGTCGAGGAAGCGCTGGCGCGTCAGGTGCTGTACGGCGGGGACCTCGCGACCAACCTGCTCGAGCTCGCCGCGGTGCGGGAGCCGGAGCTGACCGAGCTGCTGGCCGAGAGCCACGAGCTGCAGCCCGCCCCTGCGGGTGAGCTGCCCAAGGCGGAGGACGCCATCTTGCGGCTCGTGCCGGGTGACCTGGCCAAGCGTCACGGCTTCTACCCGCTCGGGGAAGCCGACGGGGTCCTCGTCATCGCGGTCAGCGAGCCCCTGGCCATCGAGGTGGAGCAGGATCTCACGTTCTCGCTCGGCAGCCGGCTCGAGCAGCGGGCCGCGCCCCTCGTTCGCATCCTCCAGGCCGTCTCCCGGGACTACGCGCTGCCCATGGACCGGCGGACCCTGCGCTTGGTCGCCAAGCTCGAGGGGCGCCCGGACCCCAGCCCCAGCTCGCTGCCCGCGGCGAGCCGCGAGTCGCTCGCCGTGCCCGCGCTGCCCAGACCCCCAAGCCTGCCGCCGCTGCCCTACCCTCAAACGCTGATCACCCCCCGGGACGGCGGCGACGCGCCCCGCGAGCGGCCGTCGCCCGCGGTTCAAGTCGCGCGGCGGTTGTCTCCCGCCGCGAACCAGGTCGAGACCCTGATCTCGCCGCGAACGACGCTCCAGCAGGCTCCGCCAGTGACCTCGGCCCCCTCGCCGCCGCCGCTCGCGAGCCCAGCGCCGCCCGAGACGATCGGCGCGTCGCCCCGCGGCGGTCGGCGAGCGCGCGGGCGCCGGCGGCACCGAGGCCCGTACACAGCGGCGATGGCCGAGGCCGACCTGAACGAAGCCGAGACCCGCGACGATGTGCTCGGCGCCTTCTTCGACTTTGCCACGCAGTACTTCGAGTATACGGCGCTGTTCGCCCTGCACGCGGACCTCGCGGAGGGACGAGACGCGGACGGGCCCGGGGCGGACCGCGAGCGGATCCGAACCATCGGCGTTCCGCTGGATCTCCCGAGCGTGCTGTCGAGCGCACGCGACGCGCGCTCCTGGCAGCTCGCCCGGCTCGCTGAAGACGGCCTCGATCAGAGCCTGGCGCGAGACCTCGGACGCAAGGTCGGGCAGCACGCCTTCCTCCTGCCGGTGCTGGTGAGAAACCGCCCGGTGCTCGTGCTCTATGGCGACCACGGCAACCAGGACGTCTCGCTCGACGAGGTCGGTCCGGTCCTGGCCTTCGCGTCGCTGGTCGCCGGCGCGCTGGAGCGAGTGATCCTGAGGCGCAAGGGCGGGGGCGGACCCGACGCGGTGACGCCCTTCGTACCGCGCGTGCGCGAGCGCGTGCGCCACGCTTTGCCGGTACCGGAGGCGCGCGCCGAGGCCCTCGTCCGCGCGCTCGAGCCCACCGCAGCCAGCCAGTCACCCAGCACGGTGAGCGCCACCCCCGCGGCGCTCGGCCGCGCGCTGCTCGAGCCCGCTGCCGTCACGGCTGGGCCCTTTCATGCTGCGCCCCCGGCGACGGTTGCCGCCACGCCGGCGGCTCGCTCGGGTGAACGGGACGCACCCAGCACCCAGTCCGCGTCTCCCCAGGCGCGCGCAGACGCGGGCAAGGTCACGCCGCGCGAGATCCCAGGCCGAAGGGTGGTCCGAGCGCGCAAGCGAGTCAGCACGCCGCCCCAGGGCAGCCCGACGCTGGATCCAGAGCAGCAACCGTTTCCGCTGACGCGCCGCACACCCAGCCAACAGGCACCCAGCGACGACCAGCTGCCACCGGACAGCGGCTGGGACATCTGGGAGAACGAGCCGCGAACGGCCCGCGGGCTCGGAGCTTCGAAGAAGCCCCCCGAGTACGAAGCGCCCGAGCTCGAGATCGTCCCTGGAGACGCGGAGGACGAGGACTGGGACCTCGACCAACCCGCCGAGCGAAGCCATGCGCGCCGGGACACGGGCACCGCGGTGACCGCCGAGCTGGGCCTGCACGAGGTCCCCCTCGCGCCGTCCTCCCGCAAGGTGTCCTTCGGCCCGCGGCGACCGCGTCCTGCCCACGACTCCCCCAACCTGCGCCTGCCGTCGGTGATCGTGGACCTGGAGGCGGACTGCATCTCGCTGGTCCAGCGCTTGGTCAGCGGCGACGACCGGGCATCGGACCAGCTCGTGGAGATCGGCGAGCCCGCGGTGCTCGTCCTCGTCGCGCGCTTTCCGGGGCCGGTCCGCAGCGAGCTGGCCCAGCGCGTGGGCGAGCCTGGGGCCAGAGCCTCGGAGTGCGGACCCATCCTGCGCACGCTGGCTCGAGTCCCGCACTGGGCTGCGCCGTACCTCGTGGTGCGGACGGCGGACGGCAACCCCAACACGCGAAAGTTCGCCACCTGGCTGCTCGGCGAGATGCCCAGCAGTGAGACGGCCCGAGCGGTGGTCCGGCGCGCCGTCGACGAGAACGCGGAGGTGCGCCGCGCCGCCATCGCCGCCGGACGAATGATGGCGGAGGACGTGGACGCGCGCACCGCGCTGCGTGACGGGCTGGCGACTCTGGCCGCGGATCCGGAGCAGCCCGAGGCCACCCGCCACGCCGCGGTGGAGGCCCTCGCGGACATGCGCGACGGCCGGGCCGTCCCGCGCCTGATCCCGCTGCTGAGCGACGCCGCCCTGGCCAAGTCGGTGGCCTGGGCGCTCGGGGTGCTCACGCGACAGGAGTTCGGACGGGACGGGAAGGCCTGGTCCCGCTGGTGGGGCGAGCACTCCTCGGCACACCGCATGGAGTGGCTGATGGACTCGCTGATGCACCCCAGCAAGGACGTTCGCCGCGCTGCGGGGGAGGAGCTGAAGCTGCTGACGAAGGAGTATTACGGCTACTACGAAGACCTGCCGGAGGCCGAGCGCGCCCGGGCGCAGGCCCGCTACCGAGAGTGGTGGGAGCACCGCGGCAAGGCTCGCTTTTTCTGATTGATATCATGGACATGGCGCTCTGGAGGGCGCCCCCCGCCGGTTGGGCTCGACGCTCGGCGCCGTCCATGGAAAACATCGCGGCCATGGAGGAACAGTCCCTCGACTCGGCCCTTCGCGCGGCCAACCAAGCGTTGTCCGGCCGTCGACACCGGGAGGCGAGCCGCTTCGCCTCTATCGAGCTGCGCTTCTCGGATCCACGGACGGGGCCGTGGGAGCTGGCGGCGATGACCTCGATCGCCGTGGCGTCGTTGCTGGTCGTGCTCGGGATCTGGCTGTACTGAAGGCCGGCCGAGCCGGACCCTGCGTGGGGTGGAGTCAGCAGCTCGAGCCGGTGAGCCCCTGCCGCGCCGCCGCGCCCTCGCCGACGCTCTCCGCGGCGCTCACCGCACGCTGAGCCGCAGCGCAGTCGCCGGTGAACGCGCGACGCCGAACCTCGCCCGGCGCCTGGTCTCGGATGCGTCGCCTCGCGAGCGCGAGCGCCGCGGCGCTTCCTCCCGTCGACTGGCAGCGGTGATAGAGCGAGGCCGCTCCCTCGATGTTGCCGCTCCGAGCCGCCGCTTCGCTCTGCTGGCACAGCGCGTCCCCGGTGGGCCCTGAAGGCGGCGGAGGCAAGCTCGGCGGCGCGGTGGTGACCGGCGGCGGCGCGGTGGTGACCGGCGGGGGCGCGGTGGTGACCGGCGGCGGCGCGGTGGTGACCGGCGGCGCCGTGGTGGTGGGGGGGCGGGCGGGCGGCTTGGGAGCGGGCGCCTTGGACACCGGCTCGGGCACCGTGGTCATGGGCGCCGGCTCGTCGCTCGGCCCCTCGGTCAGCGGCGCGATGGTCAGGGGTGGAGGGGCCTCGGGCTGCGCGGCGGGCGTCACGGTGGGCTGCGGTTCACGCGCGAACCACAGCCCGGTGGCGGCCAGCGCACCGCCCAGCACGACGCCCGTCGCCGCGAGCACCCAGCCCAGCTTCGAACCGCCGCGCGCGCTCGGCGGCGGGATCGGCGCGGCGACCGCCGACTCGGTGCGCACCGCCGGAAAGTACTGCACGGCCGGCACCAGCTCGGTGCGGGCACCCTCCACGGCGGTCACCCTGCGCGCTTGGCCCGTCAGCTCGCGATAGAACGCGATGGCGCTCGCGGGTCGATCCGCCGCGCGCTTCTCGAGCGCGTGAAGCACGGCGCGCTCCACGTGCGCCGGCAGCGGCGAGTCGAGGAAGGTGTGCGGGGGCGGCGGGCGCACGGTCATGTGCTTCGAGGCCCACTCCCAGGGCGTCTCCGCGTCGAAGGGCAAGCGACCGGTGAGCATCTCGTAGGCGATGACGCCCAGCGAGTAGACGTCGCTCTGAGGCCCGACGGCTTCACCGGCGAGCTGCTCGGGGCTCATGTACGGAGGCGTCCCGAGCACGACGCCCTGCTGGGTGAGCTTGGTGCGGTGATCCCCCGCGCCCCCGATGCGCTTGGCGATACCGAAGTCGAGCACCTTCACCACGTCCGACTCGCCACCCCGCTCCGTGAGCACGATGTTGTCGGGCTTGAGGTCGCGGTGGATGATCCCCTTGCCGTGCGCCTCCTCGAGCGCACCGCACACCTGACGCAGGATGTTCTCCACACGCGCCACCTCGATCGGCCCTTGCTCGATCAGCGCCGTCAGCGGAGCGCCGCTGACCCACTCCATCACGATGTAGAGTTGTCCATCGGGCGTCGCTCCGGAGTCGTACACGCGCACCGTGTTCGGATGCTCGAGCCCGGCGATGAGCCCGCTCTCGCGATGGAAGCGACGGATGGTGGTGGTGTCTTGGCTGAGCGCCGGCAGCAGGGTCTTGACCGCGACCCGGCGCACGTTGTCGCCCATCTTCTGCTCGGCTTCGTACACGACGCCCATGCCGCCCTCGGCGATCACGCGGGTGACTCGGTAGCGGCCCCCGAGCACCTGCCCGATCAGCCCCGCCGGATCCGCGCCGGGCTCGGGCAAGAAGGCACCACAGCCCTGGCAGAAGCGCGCCGCTTCCGAGTTCTCGGCTTGGCAGGCTGGGCAGATCCGTTCCACGTCCATCGGGCAACGCCGCTCGGGGCTAGGGTGTTAGACGGCGCGCACCGCGCCGGGATCTACTTGGCCGTGGGGCCGAGGCCGCTACTTCTTCTTCTTGGGATCCGGCGCAGGCTCGGGCTTGGCCTCGACCTCGATCTCCCACTCGATGGTCTCCTCCGGGCCGACGAAGCGGGGCACCACCACCTTGGTCATCGCGTTGAGCACGCAGCCACCGACCTGAGTGCCGTCGAAGGGCGCCGCGATGGTCCCCTCCTTCACGCGGCCATCGTTGGCGAACACCAGCCGCACCGACGCCTTGCCGCTCGGCCCTTGCTCGGTGACCACGCCGGGACACGTGGCGCCGGAGCGCGCGGCGCGCTTGAGCTCCAGATCCGCCTGCTTGTGATCGAACTTCTTGGACTTCTCGAGATCCGTCTCGACGTCCGATCCGCTCGAGCTGCCTTTGCTGGCCCGGTCTTGTTCCTCCGCGAGCTCCTCCTGCTCGGCGATGAGCTCCTCGGGGGTCTTGACCCCCTGCCCGCCGTAAGAAGGCCCACACGCCAAGTAGAAGAGCGCCAGCCCCAGGACTTTGCTTCGCATGGGTGGATTGTACATCACAGGATGGCAGCCTCGCCAACCCGTGCCGGGAGTCTGGGCTTTCGCGACGCGGGAACGGGCCGGACTCGCTGGTTTCCCGGGGTAGGGCTCACAGATCCGTGATCAGGTAGTCCTTGATCTTGTACAGCAGCGCGCGATGGCTGATCTCCAGCACTTCTGCGGCTCGTGTGCGGTTGCCCCGAGTCTTCTGCAGGGCTCGTCGGATCAGGATCTCCTCGATGATGCGCATGGTCTTCTTGACGCTCAGCTCTCCGCTCTGCAGCTGGAGCTGGACCGGATCCCGCGCCTCCCGGATGCGATCGGGCAAGTCGGACGCGACGAGCTGATCGCCCTCGCTGAGGACCATCGCGCGCTCGATGGTGTTCTCCAGCTCGCGAACGTTACCCGGCCAGCCGTACTCGTACAAGAGTCGGCGACATTCGCTGTCGAGCCCGCTGATGCTGGTGCCGAGCCGCACGTTGTTGCGAGTCAGGAAGTACTCGACCAACAGCGCGATGTCTTCGCGCCGGTCCCGCAACGGCGGGACGTGGATGGCGAGCACGTTCAGACGATAGAACAGATCCTCCCGAAAGCGCCCGGCCTTGGTCTCGGCGGTGAGGTCTCGGTGAGTGGCCGTGACGATGCGCACGTCCACCTGGACGTCACGCGTGTCACCGACGCGCCGGATCTTCTCGTCCTCCAGCACCCGCAGCAGTTTCACCTGGAGTCCCAGCGGCAGCTCGCCGATTTCGTCCAGGAACAGCGTGCCTCCGCTCGCCTCTTCGAACAGGCCCCGCCGGTCCGACACGGCGTCCGTGAAGGCGCCCTTCTTGTGCCCGAACAGCTCGCTCTCCAGCAGATTCTCGGGGATGGCACCGCAGTTGACGGGCACGAAGGGGCCGCCGCAGCGGCTCGAACGCTGGTGGATCGCGCGGGCTACCAGCTCCTTGCCCACTCCGCTCTCCCCGCTAATGAGCACCGTGGTCTTGTAGTCGGCGATCTTGGTGATGGTGCGGAAGATCGCCTGCATGCTCGCGCTCTTGGCGAGGATCTCCTCGAACTTGTTCTCCTTGCGGATCTCGTCGCGAAGCGCGCGGTTCTCGCGCCGAAGTCGCTCGCGTTCCTCCGCCTTGCGTAGCGCCAGGACGATCTCGTCGGGCTTGAACGGCTTCTGCACGTAGTCGTAGGCGCCTGCCTTGAGCGCTTCGATGGCTTGGTCCGTGTTGCCGTAGGCGCTCATCACGATCACGGTCGCGTCGTTGCCCTTGGCCTTGAGGGTGGCCAGCAAGTCGAGTCCCCCCATGCGCGGCATGCGCACGTCCGTGAGCACCACGTCGGGCCCGAAGGAGTCGACCAGCCCGAGCGCTTCCTCCCCACTCCCCGCGGTCTCGACCTCGTAGCCGTTGCGCTTGAGCAGCGTACGCAGCACCAAGCGCAGGTTCTCCTCGTCGTCGACCACCAGAACTCGTCGCACTGTGAAAAAAAGTCTACTCGATACTCCAACTGACCGCAATAGTTGCGTACCTCGCCTGGGCCACTGCCTGCGGCGAGAATCTGCTACTCAGCCCCCATGCGCTGTGGTCTGGACCAGCTGACCGCTGGAACACGAGGAGCCCTGAGACGTCGCCTGCGGGACGCCCGGGTCGGATTACTCACCCACGCGGCCGCCGTGGATCGCCGCGGCCGCTCGGCGATCGCGGTGCTGGACGAGCTCGGCGCCGCGCCGTCGCTCGTGTTCGCACCGGAGCACGGGCTCGACGGCTTGGCCCAGGCCGAGGAGGCGGTCGCCGATCCGGAGCAGGACGAGGCCGGTCCGCGCGTCGTCAGCTTGTACGGCAGGGCGCGTGACTCGCTCACCCCCAAGCCGGAGGACCTGGCGCAGCTCGACGTGTTGGTCGTCGATCTGGTCGACGTCGGCAGTCGCTACTACACCTACGTCTGGACGGCGCTGCTCGCGCTGCGCGCCGCGGCGGCGGCCGGGGTCCACAGCGTCGTGCTCGATCGACCCAACCCCATCGCGGGGGATCCGGCCACGCTCGAGGGCGCGCCCCAGCGGCAGGACTACTGTTCGTTCGTCGGACTCGAACCCCTCCCCATTCGTCACGCCTTGACCGTCGGTGAGCTGCTGGCGTTGTTCCTGGAGCGGGACGGCCGCCCCCTCGGTCCCGATGGCGCGCTCAGCATCGTGCCTTGCATCGGCTGGGAGCGTCAGCGCACCGCCGCGGCGTGGCACCGTCCGTTCTCACCACCCTCGCCCAACATGCCTACCGTCGAGACGGCGCTGGTGTATCCGGGCGGTTGCCTGCTCGAGGGCACGAACCTGTCCGAGGGCCGCGGGACGACCTTGCCCTTCCAGCTCGTCGGCGCGCCGTTCCTGAACGGCGAGCTGCTCTGCCGGGAGCTCGGCGCCCGAGGCCTGCCGGGCTTTCAGGTCCGCCCGGCGCGATTCCGCCCCACCTTCGAGAAGCACGCCGGCTCGATCTGCAGCGGGGTCCTCTTGCAGGTGACCGACCCGACCAGCTTCAAGCCCGTGAGCACCTACGCGACGCTGATCGCGCTAGCGCGCTCCTTGGCGCCGGAGCAGTTCGTGTTCCTGGACCGTCCTTACGAGTTCGAGACCGAGAAGCCCGCGTTCGACCTGCTCACCGGCGGCCCCGACGCTCGCGCCTTGCTCGAGCGAGGCGGCAGCCCCGAAGAGCTGGTCGAGCTCCTGCAGCCGGTGCCGAGCGAGTGGCGCGACGAGGTGCTTCGCGCCGAAGCCCGGGTGCTCGCCGCTCAGGCGTAGCAGCTCACGCTCCGACCAGCGCCTCGATCTCGTCCGCGGTCTTCGGCAGCGCGTCGGTCAGCACCCGCGCAGCGCCATCGGTGACGAGGACGTCGTCCTCGATGCGGATACCGCGCACGGAGGCGTACTTTCCGAGCACGTCCCGGCGCAGCGCGTCCTCGAGCTCGCCGACCTCCTCAGCTCGCTCGAGGATGCGCTCGATCCGATAGAAGCCCGGCTCGATGGTGACGACCATCCCCGGCTCGAGGTCCCGGTCGAGCCGCAGGTAGCGATCCCCGGGTCGGTCGGAGCGCTCGCGCCCCGGCGCGTACCCCGCGCGGTCGCCGAGATCTTCCATGTCGTGCACGTCGAGCCCCAACAGATGGCCGATGCCGTGTGGAAAGAAGAGTGCCCCCGCGCCCCGCTGCAACAGCTCCTCGACTTCTCCGCGCAAGATCCCCAGCTCGGTCAAGCCGCTCACCAGCACGCGACCTGCCGTGCGGTGCACGTCCAGGTAGCGGACCCCCGGACGCACGGCGTCGATGGCCGCGCGCTGGGCCGCCAGGACCAGCTCGTACAGCTCGCGCTGCTCGGAGAGGAAGCGACCACTCACCGGCCAGGTACGCGTCACGTCCCCCGCCCACCCTTCCGGTGTCTCCGCGCCCACGTCCGCGAGCACGAGATCGCCCGGACCCAGCAGGCCATCGTGGCGCTCGTTGTGGAGCACCTCGCCATGGACGGTGACGATCGAGCCGTAGCTCGTCGTCATGCCCTGCGCGATGATCTCCGCTTCCATCGCGGCGCGCACGGCCGCCTCGCGCAGGCCCGGGCGGGTCCGGGCCATGCCGGCGCGGTGCGCCGCGACGGTCACGACCGCCGCTTGCTCCAGCTGCGCGATGGCCGCCGCGTCGTGACGCAAGCGCACGTCGACGATCGCGTCCGCGAGCCCGGCGTCAACGCCCTCGAGGTTGGCCCCGTCACCCGCCTCCAGATCCCGACCGAGCAGCTCCGCGAGCCAGAACGCCGAGGGCAAGTCCTGCGGCGGGAGCGTGGCGGTGTTCGGTGGTGGACTGAGCTCCGCCAGCGGACGCACCTCGAGCCCGAGCTGCTCCGACAGCTGCTCGAGGGAGGGCGTCGGGCCCGTCCACACGGCGGCCTCCGGGTCCGGCTCCGGCGCGAACAGCGTGGCCGTCCCGTCCGTGACGAGCAGCGCCGCGTCTTCGACGCCGCGGCCCACGAAATACAGGAAGTGGCTCTCCGCGCGAAACGCGTAGCGATTCGCCGGGAAGTTGCGAGGCCGCGACGAACCCGCGGGCAGCAAGACCGGCCCAGGGAATCGGGCTACTAGCCGTTGGCGTCGCTCGTGAAAGGCGCGGGGGTGCGAGGATGTGGGCCACATGGGCTGTCGATCCGAGATGCTGCCACAGTCGTACCAGCGCTGGTCGGAGGAAAGTTGAGCCGACTCTGGCCGCCCAGGTATCGTAACGGATAGACTCACCCGGCTTCGTCGAAACTGAACTCGTCGAGGCCCCGTATGGGGAACACCCGTGGCCCTCCCTGGGGGCGCTACCGGGTGTCGTCACCCTTCACCGGACTGACCAAGACAACAGGAGAATCGATTCATGGCACTCAATCTTTCCAAGACAATCGCAGCAGCAGCGTCCACTGGCCTCATGCTCGGCGCCCTGAGCGCGTGCGGCGGCAGCCAGACCCCGGACGCCGCGGATCCGGCCGGTGCCGCGGCGGGCGCCAAGGCGTGCTGCAAAGGCCAGAACGAGTGCGCACAAAAGGGCGGCTGCGCCGTCGAGGGCAAGAACGACTGCGCTGGCAAGAACGAGTGCAAGAGCAAGGGCGGCTGCAACGCGCACTGTCCCAAGTGACCGCCAGCCCCATCGACTGAGACCAGAGACCCGCGTGGGAGTCCCTCTCACGCGGGTCGTTTCGTTACGTTCGACCATGACCCGTTCTCGACTCGGACTCCCGGATCTCGGCGTGGGCGCGGGCCTGCGGGTGCCGCACTATCGCGACATCTTGCAGCGCCAGCCCGCCGTGGACTTCTTCGAGGTCATCAGCGAGAACTTCATGCTGGCCGGCGGGAAGCCTCGCTATCACCTGGAGCAGATCGCCGAGCGCTATCCGCTGGTGCAGCACGGCGTGAGCCTCGGCATCGGCAGCCCGGAGGAGCCCGCGCGCGAGTACCTGACCGCCCTGCGCGACCTGGCCGACCGCATCAAGTCGCCCTGGGTGAGCGATCACTTCTGCTGGTGCCGCGCCGGTGGAACGGAGCTGCACGATCTGTTGCCGCTGCCCTACACCCCCGAGGCGATCGAACGCGTCGTGACGCGCGCCAAGCGCATCCAAGACTTCCTCGGGCGCCCGCTGGCGCTCGAGAACACCTCGAGCTACCTGACCTACCGGGAGAGCTCCATGCCCGAGTGGGAGTTCATCTCGGAGGTCGCCGAGCGCGCCGACATCGGGCTGATGTTCGACGTGAACAACGTGTACGTCTCGGCCTACAACCACGACTTCGATCCCTACGAGTTCGTGCGCAACGTGCCGCACGAGCGCATCGTGCAGATCCACCTGGCGGGCCACACCAACCTCGGACGGTACCTCCTGGACACGCACTCCGGCCCGGCGCTGGACATCGTGCTGGATCTGTACCGCGAGACGATTGAGCTCGCGGGTCCAGTCTCCACGCTGATCGAGTGGGACGAGGACATCCCGCCGCTCGAGGAGCTGCTGGCGGAGGTCGAGCGGGCGCGGGCGGTGCGTGACGGCGCGCTGGCGGCCCGCGCGCGGCGCTCGGCCCTGGGCCTGGACGCGTCCGCCGTCCCGGCCAGGCCCGAGCGCTACCGCATCGTGCGCGAGCAGGACACGAGGCGGGCGAGCCCCGGCTGGAAGCAGGGCGGCCCCCGAGAAGGCGTCGCGCACGAGGAGCGCTCGTGACCGACCTGAGCGAGCTCCAGCGCTGGATGAGCGACGCGCTGACGCGGCGCCGCGCCGTCGAGCGGGACCCTGCACAGGTCGCCGCGGCGCGCGCTCGCTTCACGGGGAACGAGCGCGTCGCGCCGGAGGCACAGCTCGAGACCTACCGGGAGCAGTTCTGGCTCCGACACACCGGCGCGCTGCTCGAGGACTTCGAGGCCCTGGCCCACGTGATTGAGCAGCAAGCCTGGGAGCGGCTGGTGGAGGAGTACCTCGCCGCGCACCCGCCGAGCTCGTTCACGCTGCGCGACCTCGGCGCGCGGCTGCCCGAGTTCGTGCGGTCTGCCAGCTGGCTGCCGCACCACTCGCTGAGCGCCGACCTCGCGGCGACCGAGTGGGCCTACGTCGAGGTCTTCGACGCCGTGGACAGCGCCCCGCTCGATCCCAGCACGCTGGCGCAGATCCCCGAGCACGCCTGGGAGCGGGCTCGTCTGCTCGTGGCGCCGTCGGTGCGGCTGCTCGAGCTCGACTTCCCCGCCCCGGCGCTGCGCCGCCAGATCCGCCTGGGAGAGGACCCCGAGCTTCCCGCGCGGGGGGAGGCGCACCTCGTGGTGGTGTACCGCGGCAGCGATCGGAACCTCCGGCACGAGCGCCTCGACCGGGCCGAGTTCGTTCTCTTGTCGGGGCTCGCGCGCGGCCAGGCGCTGCTTCGGGCCACCGAGGCCGTGATCGCGCTTGGTCCCGAGGCGGAGGCGCGGGTGGAGTCGGAGCTGGGCTCCTGGTTCGGCCACTTCGCCGCCCGGGGTTGGCTCACGGGCGTAGAGCTCGCCTAGATCGTGGGAACCTCAGACCACTTCGAAGGGATAACCGCCGTCGGTGTAGGCGCGCGCGGCGATCAGCTTGCGCAGCTCGTCGTCATTGGTGAACAGGCGCTTGAGGTGTGACTTCATCCGCGCGTGGGCGGCGGAGGCGAACATGGTGGTCAGATCCAGCTCCCGCCGGGCGCCGGTCTCCCCGCGGTTGTCGAGCGCCAGCGTGGTGCGCGCCAGGCAGGCGGCGAGCGCGTACAGATCGATGGCCACGTTGGCGAGGCGCTTCTGAGCATACTGGATCTCCGCGATCTCGCGGCCATGCTCGCGGAGCACGCGCAGGGAGGCCTCCTGCAGCGCGTCGACGCACTCTTCGAACATCACCGCTTCCCGCCCCAAGAGCGGAGAGGCTCGGGTCAGCCGCTCGCGTCGGAGCGCCTCGCGCACCCGCCGGGGTGCGAAGCGACGAAGCAGCCCGAAGCCCTTGAGCGGCTCGAGCATCGCGCTCTCCACCTCCTCCAGGCGCGAGCCGGGCCCCCTCAGACCCGCCAGGGCGATGAAGCAGCGCAGGGTCTCGTTGGTCCCGTCGAGCACGAACCCCACCCGCGCATCCCGCAGGCTGCGCTCGAAGCCGTCGCCCGCCACGTACCCGCGCCCAGCGACGACGTGGAGCGACTCGTTGACCACACGCCACAGGGACTCCACGCTGGCCACGCGGCAAATGGCGCTCTCGAGGGAGTAGTCCTCCACGCCCTGATCGGCCAACGCGGCGGTCGAGTAGATCATGGATTCGACGGCGTAGCAGTCGGACATCATCTTGGCGATCTTGTCCTTGATGATGGGAAACTCTCCGATGGCGCGACCGAAGCTGCGCCGCTTGGCCACATGCCGCACCGTGCGATCGAGCAGCGCGCGAGCCTGACCGAAGTTCGAAGCCGCCAGCGCAATACGCGCGTCGTTCAGCACGGCCACGGCCACCCGATAGCCGCGACCCGCATCACCGAGAACGGCTTCCTTGCCCAGGGTCACGCCGTCCAGGTTCAGCGGCGTCACGCTCACACCCCGCACGCCCAGCGTCTCGAGACGCTCGCCGGTGGACACGCCAGCTCCACGCTCGACCAAGAACGCGGTGAGTCGAGGCTTGTGGCCCTCGTCGGGCCGGCTGGTACGAGCGAACACCGTGAACAACTCGGCCTCGGCGCCGTTCGTCACCCACGGCTTCTCACCGCCGAGCAGGTAGTTGCCGGTGGCCGGATCGAGCTCGGCATGCGTCCGGATGGTCCCTGCGTCCGTGCCCGACGCTTGCTCGGTGAGCGCGAACGCGGCGACCGACTCGCCCCTCGCCAGCCTGGGCAGGTAGCGCTGCTTCTGTTCGTCGTTGCCGAAGGAGAGCAGCGAGCGAGCGCCGATGGCGTTGTGCGTGAGCAAGAACAGCGCGACCGACGGATCGCGTGCGCCAAGCTCCTGAGCCACGCGCGCGCACCCGAAGTTCGTCAGGCCCAGCCCCCCGTATCGCGCGGGGATGACGAGCCCGAACAAGCCGGCCGCTCTCGAGCGCTCGATCGTGGGCTCGTCGATCCGCCGCTCTCGGTCGATCTGCGTCGAGTCGGTGTCGGCGAGCGCGCGGCGAACTCGGTCGAGCACCGCGCGCAGGGTGTCCTGCTCGGACTCGGCCAGTGACGGGAACGGGAACAGCAGATCTTCGGCCACGACGCCGAAGAACGCCGCCTTCATGAAGCTCTGCTCGCTGCTCACTCCACGCGCTCCGTGGAGGGGTCGTCGCCCGTCACCTCGGCGGCAGTGCCGCTCTCGAGGGTAGCGGCCAAGTCCTCGACCGAGGGAGGCGGCTCTTCTGCTGTCGGCGCATGGACCGGAGCACTGTCGCGATGAACCTCGATGTCCGGGATGGAGTCGTGAACCGCGCTGGACGGCACCCCAAACTCCTCCGCCCGCTTGGCCTGCCACTGATACTTGATGCGATGGTGGTGCATGTTCACGAGGGTGTCCGCCATGCGGGTCACGATGACGTTCAGATCCTTCATCTCCAGCCCCGAGTCATCGAGCTGTCCGGTCTGCACCTTCGTGAACACGATGCGCTGAATCATCTGCTCGAAGGCGGCGCGCTCCGGGGGCTCCACCGTTCGGGATGCCGCCTCGATCGAGTCCACGAGCATGACGATCGCGGTCTCCTTGGTCTGCGGCGTCATGCCTGGATACCGGAACGCATCCTCGGTCAGTTCGCCCGGGTTGCCCTGCTGCTGGCACTTGTTCCAGAAGTACTCGACGAGCTGCGTGCCGTGATGGGTGTAGGCGAACTCGACGACGGGCTCGGGCACGCCCCCGTCGCGGAGGATCTTGGTACCGACCACGACGTGGGCCATGATCGCGTCCGCGCTGACCTCGGGATCGAGCTCATCGTGGGGAGAGCGCTCGTCGGGGCTCAGATTCTCCACGAAGTACTTGGCCTGCACCGTCTTGCCGAGGTCGTGGTAGTAGGCGCCCACACGGGTGAGCAGCGCGTCGGCCCCGATCGCGCTGGCGGCCTGCTCGGCCAGGTTGGCCATGGCCCGAGAGTGCTCGTAGGTACCCGGCGCCTCGCGGGAGAGCTTGACCAAGAGCGGCTGCTCCAGATCCGAGAGGTCGACCAGCCGATCCCGCGGGACGTCGCCCAGCAGACGCGCCACCGGCGCGCGAAACAGCGCGGCGATCAAGCCACCCACCACGCCGCCGCCGAAACAGGCGAGCAGTGAAGACCCCTCGAGCGCGAGCAGATCCGCGACCACGTCCACTCGCCCCTCGAACATGAGCATGAGCGCCGCGAACAAGACCATGGCGCACAAGCCGCCAATGCTCCCGCTCGCGACCATCTGACGGGCGTGCTTCTTGTCGACGTAGAGCAACGTGGACCCCATGCCGCGCGCCAGCATGACGCACAAGAGCACCAGATCCAGCCCGAGCAACAACGCGACCTGGAACGCGACCACCACGGTCACCAGGAACGCCGTTCGGCGATCGAAGCTCGACGCAACCCAGAGCGGCACCGTAGCGATCGGGATCCAATACTCGGGCAACGAGGTGAACAAGAGCAGCCCCTTGCCCACGACGACCAGGGCCGTCATCAGCACCACCAAGCCGATCTGAACGCGCAACAGACGAAGGCGACCGCGAGCGAAGCTCCTCAAGTACGCGGTCAGCCCCATCATGAGCGTGAAGAAGATGGCGAAGACGCCGACGAGCCTGCCGGTCGAGGGAGGGCGGTGGGCGGACTCGTACAAGAACGCCGTCCAGTGCTCGGGCTTCTCGGCGCGCAAGACCGTGCCCCGTGGCACCACGACATGAGCGTGGGCGTACTCGATGTCGACCCGGTCGCTCACCTGGTCCCGCACCAAGCGCGGACCGTAGGGCACACGAACCGTCACTGGCGCGGGCGACCCCATGGCTGGCGCCCAGCGCTGGACGAAGTGGTCCGCGACGGACAGGGCGGTGAGCACCACCGCGCACAGCAGGCTGATGATGACCCCCGCGACGGGAGCGGCTTTCACGCGCGTTCGCAGCATGGGGCGACGCCAAATGGCCGAGGGCTACGCTACCACGCTTGCCGCCCACGTCACCGGCTCGCGACGGCCACGGCTGGCCGCCCTGCGGGGCTGCCCGCCGGGCCCGGGACCCGGGGCATTTTCGGCCGGATTCGACATTGAATATCAATACCTTGCGCGTCGGCCCAGGTCTTGCTACCCGAAGAGAGTGGGGACGAGAGTCACCGAACGTCGCAGTCCAACACCTGGCCCGGGTGTGAGGCTGCTCGGCGTGGTGAACGTGACCCCGGATTCCTTCTCCGACGGCGGCGCGTTCCTCGAGCCCGATGCTGCTCGTGCGCACGTCGACTCGCTGCTCGCGGCAGGCGCGGACGTGCTCGACATCGGCGGAGAGTCGACGCGGCCCGGGTCGACGCCCGTCGGGGCCGACGAGCAGCTCCGCCGCATCGAGCCCGTGGTGCGCCACGCGCTCGCGCGCGGGGCCGTCGTCAGCATCGACACGCAGGACCCGTTGGTCGCCGAGCGCATGCTCGGCCTCGGCGCACGCTACGTCAACGACGTGTCGTGTCTCGCTGATCCGGACCTCGCAAGCGTGACCGCGCGCCATGACGCAACGCTGATCTTGATGCACTCCCGGGGCAGCATGAGCGAGATGCGCGGCTTCTCGCAGTACGCGGACGACGCCTACGACGACGTCGTCGCGGACGTGGCGCGGGAGTGGAGCGCGGCTCGCGAGCGCGCTCGGGCTCGGGGCCTCGCCGTTGAGCGCTGCTTCCTCGATCCCGGCCTGGGCTTCGCGAAGAACGCGCGTCACTCCCTCACCCTGCTGGCCCGCCTGTCCGAGTTGACAGCGCTCGGCGCGCCGATCGTCGTTGGCCCCAGCCGCAAGTCGTTCATCGCGGAAGTGGGGAGCGCAGCCCCGGGCGAACGTCTCGGGGGCACCATCGCGGCCTGCCTTCATGCCGCGAGCGCGGGCGCGGCGATGCTGCGAGTCCACGACGTATTCGCCGTCCGACAAGCGCTGGCGCTGGGTCGAGCGCTCGGCCGCCCGCCGGAGGTGACCCATGCTTGAGCGCCTGCTCGAGTATTTTCAGGCGCGCACCCCCGCGCAGCTGGGGCGGGACGCGCTGGACGTGCTCCTGGTCTACTACGTGCTCTACCGCGCCCTGCTCGTGCTGCGAGGCACTCGCGCGATGCAGGTCGGGCTGGGCCTGGCGGTCGTGTTCGGCTTCTACCTGGTGGCGCAGTGGCTTCAGCTCGTCACCGTGCTCAGCATCCTGGGTGCGCTCATCTCCAGCATCATCTTGGTGATCGTGGTGGTGTTTCAGAACGACATTCGCCGCGGGCTGCAGCGCGTCGGGAGCCGCGCTTGGCTGGGCGGCCTCGCCCGCTCCCAGGAGAGCAAGGTGATCGACGAGGTGGTGGAGGCCGCGACCGAACTGGCTCGCCACCGCATCGGCGCGATCATCACCTTCGAGCAGGAGGCGAACCTCGACGAGTTCGTGGGCGCCCACAAGGGCCACGTGCTGGACGCGGCGGTCTCTCGCGAGCTCTTGGTCAGCTTGTTCGTGCCCGAGGGGATCAACCGCTTGCACGACGGCGCGGTGATCATCCGCAACCTTCGCATCGCCAAGGCGGGGGTATTCTTCCCCATGCCCGAGGGCAAGGTCGTGGACGAGAGCTTCGGCTCCCGTCACCGCGCCGCGCTCGGCATCTCCGAAGAGACCGACGCCGTGGTCGTGGTCGTGAGCGAGGAGCGCGGCACGATCAGCTTCGTGTTCAACGGCAACATCGCCAGCGGGCTCGATGGCCCCAAGCTCCGCGCCATGCTCGAGGCCATCTTCAGCCCCAAGTTCCGCAGCAAGAAGCGCGCGAAGGATCGGCGCTCGCTGCTCCCCAGCATCTTGACCCAGGCGGCGGACACGCCCACGCCGCGCCCGCCGCCCGTCGAGCGCCGCGAGCCGACGCCCCCACCCCCCGCGGTGGAGGAGGCCACTCGCGAGAGTCAGCCGCCTCCGGCGCCCGCACCGCTCCGGCCCCGCATCAGCACGGACGAGGCCCCAGCGTCGCGGACCAGCGTGCTCCCCATCCGCACGCCCGTGGGCGGAGAGCTGATCAAGCCGGGCCCCATCGCCATCAGCCGGGTGCGCGACGAGGACGAGGACGACGACGACGACGACGACGAGGACGCCCTCTCCGCGCGGGACGACGCCAAGGCGTGACGCCATGAGACTATCGGAAATCGTCGCAGCGCTGCTGAGTTGGCTCCGAGAAGCCACGACGGCGAACCTCGGCCTCAAGGCGCTGGCCATGACCATCGCGCTCGGGCTGTTCGCTTATCAGAAGGGGCAAGAAGATCAGCAGCAGCGTACCGTTCCCGTCGGCGTGGTCATGCGCTTGCCACCGGATGCCGCCAAGCGCGAGCTGATGACGCCCATCCCCGCCAGCATCCACGTGACGCTGCGAGGCTCCACCCGCGACATCGACCGCTTGATCGCGACCGGCGTCGCACCGGTGGAGGTGGATCTCCGCGACGGACGAAGAGACACGCTCACGTTCGAAGACAAGATGTTCTCGCTGCCCCCGGGGGTGGACATCACCATCGTCGACCCACCCCACATCGACCTGGAGTGGCAAGACGTGGTCACTCGGCTCATCCCGGTGCAAGCGTCGATCACGAGCAAGCCCGCCGAGGGCTACGTGGTCAAAGGGGAACCCGAGGTCGAGCCTCAGGAGATGACGGTCCGCGGCCCCCAGAGCTCGGTGGAGACCCTGCAGTTCGTGCGGCTCGCCGCGTTCGACGTGTCCGGCCTCACCGAAGGGGTCTATCGCCGGCCCATCGCCCTGGACGCGCCGCCCAACCGCATGAGCTACATCGGCCCGCGCACGGCGACGGTCAGTGTCGTGATCGCCCGCCGCGTCAGCGAAGCGCGCTTCGCCAAGCGACCGGTGGAGGTAGTGGGCGTGCAGAATGGAGTCGTCTCGCCGCGCACCGTCGACGTCACCGTCATCGGCCCCCCCGAGGTGGTGCGCGCGCTGCGGCCGGAGCAGGTCGTGCCGCGGGTGGATCTGACGAAGGTCTCTGGCCTCGACCTCGAGAAGCAGAAGCGCGGTTCGCTGACGGCGAAGGTGACCCTCGACCTGGCCCACGCGGACGCCGAGATCCAGCCGCCCACGGTCAACGTGCGCTGGTAGTCAGCTCGGGCGCGCGTCCAGCGCAGCCGTCCCCTTGGGGATGTACGAGCAGGTGGGCTCTTCGGCGAACACGTCGCCGGTGACGCCGAACGCCCGGGACCTCGAGCCGCCGCAGATGCGCCGGTATTCGCAGCTCGCGCACTTGCCGCACAGACGGGACTCGTCTCGCAACGCCAGCAGACCCGGGTGGCTCCGATACAGCTCGACCAGGCTCGTGTCCTTCACGTTGCCCAGCAGCGGCTCCGGCAGAAACCCCGCGGGATAGACGTTGCCCAGGTGGGAGACGAAGATCACCCCGTGACCATCGCGGACGCCGAACCCCTGACGGCGACCGTGGGTCAAGAGCTCCTCGACGCTGCCGCCTTCGGCCAGGCGCCGCTCCATCCAGTAGCGGCGGTAGTGCGGGGCTTCGACGGTGCTGATGTGGAAGGGCGCGGTGTCGCTAGCCTCGTACACCCAACCAAACATCTCCTCCACCTCGTGAGGGCTCGGCAGATCCGACGAGCTGGCGCGCCCCGTGGGCACGACCAGGAACAGACTCCAGCGCACCACTGGAGGGCACGCCCGGGTGCGCAGCAAGTCGAACACCGCGGGCAGATCGTCGAGGGTCTGGCGGCTGACGGTGGTGTTGACCTGCACTGGGAGCCTGGCGCCCTTCGCCCACTCGAGCGCGCGCATGGCGCACTCGAAGGTGCCAGCCACCGCGCGGAACGCGTCGTGTCGCTCGGGCGTCGAGCCGTCCAGGGACAGACCAAGCGCCGCGACACCCGCCTCCTTGAGCTCAGCGACCAGCTGCTCGGTCAGCTTTGGCGTCGTGGCGGGCGTCACCGCCACCGGCACGTGCAGCGCGCGTGCATAGGCGATGATCTCGAACAGATCCGGGCGCTCCAGAGGATCGCCCCCAGTCAGGATCAGCATGCTCCCGAGCCGCCGCACCTGATCGACCAAGGCGAACGCCTGCTCCGTGTCCAGCTCTGCCGGATCCGGCTGCGGCAACGCGCTCGCGCGACAGTGGCGGCAGGCGAGCGAGCAGGCTCGGGTCATCTCCCAGTAGACGTTGATGGGGGCGTGGCTGAGATCGCGAGCGCGGCCAGGATGCATCGTCGCCTGCAGAGCACGTCGCGTGCCAAGCCTGAGTCCTGCTTCTCGAGGCCAGAACGCGCAAAGTTTTCGCGCGAGACCCGGGCGAGGAGCGGCGCGTGCGTGCGTCGGCTACTCGCCGAGGGCGTGGGCGCAGCGATAGGGGCTGGCGCAGCGGCTCGTTTCCGCGGGCTCCGACAGCAGCTCTCTCCAGCTCTTGCGCCCGGTGATCTGCATCACGACGAAGAGCGTGAGGATCGCACCGATGGTGACGGCGAGGCCGGTGAAGCCGCTCCAGAAGAACGTGAACGAGAACAGCACCAGGTAGAGCAGCTGCGCGCCACCCACCTCGCGCACAGCGAACTTCCAACCCACGAACAGCCGCGCGTAGCTGACGGTGAGCGCGACGGACACGACCGCTGACAACCCGAACGCGATGGACACCGAGACGTGATCCACCAGATACGAGAACAAGAGGTGAAAGGCGAAGAACGCGCAGCCCAGGAAGAAGTAGTGCAGCGGATGGAGCTCCTTCTTCTGCGCGACCGCCAGGATGGCGACGACGAAGAAGAAGAACAACAAGCTGACCGGCGCGAAGAAGGTGATGCGCGAGGCGAGCGGCCCCGGGTTGATCAGCTGAGGCAGCTCGACGCCGATGGGCGTACTCGCGACCAAGCTCTTGAACTGCCAGCGTCCGCGCCAACCCGCGCCGTCCCGGGCGTGCTCGCTGGGCGAGACGGTGCCGCTCGGGAAGTTGACGTCAGCGAAGTCGGTGCGCAGCGTGAGATCGAAGCCCTCCACCTTGCCGGTCTGTGCCGTCAGCTCGTAGCCCCAGCGGCTGCTACCGCGTGAGCGATAGGCGATGGTGTAGGCGCGCTGCTCGCCGGCGGCGAGGTCGTCGCCGAAGCGCGCCTCGCCGTCCCGAACGTCAACGTCCACCGGCTCGCCGTTGCGGCTCACCTCGAACCCCTCGTACAGCGCGTTGTCCCGCACCAGCGGGAACCTGACGTCGAGCCGGCGCGGACCCTCGGCCGTGTTCTGAAACGTGTAGACGCCGGAGAAGTCGACGTCGTAGGTCGGAAACCAGATCAAGCCCTTCTTGCGCTGGGTGAGCGCGAGGGCCACGTCGAGCTTGGATTGGCGGAGTGGCGCCTGGACGACGGCCGGCGCTGGGGCCTGGTCAGGATCGGCGACCGGGGGCGGCTGCGCGAGGTCGACGAGCTGTCCGGCTGGCGGGCCCTGATCGATCGGCGGTCCCCATAGCGCGTGTACCTCGCGCTCGAGGCTGGTGGAGACCTCGCCGGAGCGAACCACCAGGGTGGAGCCGAGCACGAGCCAGGCAGCGGCGCAGCCCAGCCAGATCAACGCAATCGCCACTAGTCGTCTCATGTTCCAGCGCTCCTCCACGGGGACATACGCGCCAAACGCCGAGTCCTTGGCCTGAGATTCCGCGCTGCACGAAGTCTTCACGCGACGTGCACGGGGCGAGTAGGCCGCGTGGAGCGACCCATTGCGTCACTGCAGCGAGCTGATCCAGGTCGAGATGGTGGCGAGCCCCTCCGGGTCGACGACCTTGGTGCCCAGCGGAGGCATGGCGTCGAAGTCGCGCTTGGTCATACGCAAGAAGAGCTGGCTCTGATCCGGGGCGCCGGGCACGACGGCGATGGTGCTACCGGCGATGGAGTGGCTCATCGCGCCGCCGATCGTGGTCAGGTAGGTGGGCGTTTGCCCCGGCGACAGAGGTGCGCTGGGCAGCCGCAGCCGCATCAGGCGCTTGCTCGCGAGGAAGTGCACGTCGTTGTGGCAGTGACCGCACTGGGCGTGGAGATAGCCGAGCGCGTCCTGCACGTTCCCCGTGCCGGGCACGTCGATGTCCGTGGGCGGCGCGATCGAGAAGCGCCCCGCAGCCGTCCACTCGCTCAGCGTCCCGCCTGCGCTGAGCTGGATGGCGCTGACGCCGATGAGCACGTCCCCCGCGCCGTTGTGACACTGAGTGCAGTCTTGACTGCTCGGCACGTCGTGGCTCGTGCCGGCCACGTTCGGCTGCCCGAGGACCATGGGCAGCGCGTTGGTCTCGCCTGCGTCCCAGACGTAGCTGATCTCGAGCCACCCCTCGGGCCCGGACCCGCGCTTCTCGAGGTAGCGCGTCTCGAGGCGCTTGCCGCCAAGGGAGAACTCCTTCCACGCGCGGGTGCCCAAGGGGAACTTCCAGAAGTCCATGTTCGAGGTGTCGATCACCTCACCCGGGGGCAGCCGGAAGAAGCGCGCCTTCTCCGCGCCGTCGGACCACAGCGGATAGCGAACCCCAAACGCGATCACGTCTGCGGCGATCGTCTTGCTCCCGATGTCGGCGTACAGCCCGGTGTCCGCCAGGGTCTCCGGGCCGTCGAAGGGCGGCGCCGAATCGGAACCCGCGTCACCAGCCGCGTCACCACCCGCCTCGGTGGTCGACGCTTCCGCGTCGAGCCCCGCGTCGAGCAGACCACCGCCCGGAGCTTCCGCAGGCGTCTCGCTCGAACACGCCCCGAGCGCGCCGAGCCCGAGGATGAACGACCACGGCTTCACTCGAGCTCCAAAGACATACCAGCTCCGGAGACGCTGACACGCGCTCCATTGCCGATCAAGCACCCGCCCCCCGGTCGGGCAGAGAACCCCGTGATGGCCCACCGCAACACGCCCCCGCAGTCGCTTCACGGCCGCGCCGACTCCATCGCCCACGCCCCCGCAACAGCCTCAGACGACCGCAGCGCAGACCGCGCCCACGCCCCCGCAACACGCCTCCGCCCACGCCCCCGCAACACGCCTCCGCCCACGCCCCCGCCCCCGCGAACGCCCCCGCAGACGCCCACGCCACCGCCCTCGCGACAGCCGGACCGCACAGCCGTCACGTCAGCAAGCGGCACAAGTCGTCCACCGTCGCTCTCACGGTTCGGTTCGACGTGTCCACGACGTGGTCGGCGCTGGTGTACAACGGCGCGCGGGAGCGCAGCAGCGCCCTCAGCTCGGCCATGGCGTTCTGCCGGTCACGCATCGGACGCTCGTCCCCTTGGGCGCGGACTCGGTCCATGTGGTCTTCTGGGCGGGCCTTGAGCCAGACCGTCGTCGCGCCCTTGCGCAGCAGCGCGAAGGTCCTCGGATCGCTCACGATGCTCCCGCCGGTAGCGATCACGGCGGGGCTGTCGTCGCTCAGGATCTGCTGGAGCGCGTCCCGCTCGAGGCGGCGGTAGTGTGTCGTGCCCTTCAACTCGAACACCTCCGCCAGCGACATGCCGGCGCTCTGCTCGACGAGCTGGTCGAGCTCCACGAACGAAGCGCCCAGGCGCCGGGCGAGCTCCGGGCCCACGGTGCTCTTGCCCGCTCCCCGCAAGCCGAGCAGCGCCACCCGCAGCGAGCGCGCCGGACCGGCCTCCGCGCTCGACAGCAGCAGAGAGGCCGTCGTGCCGAGAGCGGCGGCGACGTCGCACAGCCGGACGACGCTGATGTTGCCTTGGCCTGCCTCGAGCTGCGCCAGGAAGCGCAGGCTCACCCCCGCCCGATCGCTGAGCTGGGCCAGGGTCAGCTCCCGACCCGCGCGCGCCGCGCGCACCGCGCGGCCGAGGTCCGCGAGCACGACGTTCCGGGAAACCATCACTTCTGCACTATAATGCATAGCATGATCTCCGTCATGCAATTTATTGCTTGCACGTCGGCGGAGGTGCCGCTAGGTGACTCTGCCCCATGGACCCCATCCGCTTCGACACGTCGCCCGACCGCTACAGCCGCTGGAAGCTGACCTTCGATGGCCCCGTGGCCACCCTCGCGATGAACGTGCCCGAGGACGGCGCGCTGGCCGGGGACTACGTCCTGAAGCTCAACAGCTACGATCTGGGCGTGGACATCGAGCTGGCGGACTCCATTCAGCGTATCCGCTTCGAGCACCCGGAGGTGAAGGCGCTGGTCGTCACCAGCCTGAAGGATGGCATCTTCTGCTCCGGCGCGAACATCTACATGCTGGGCAGCTCCAGCCATGCCTTCAAGGTGAACTTCTGCAAGTACACCAACGAGACTCGGCTGTACCTCGAGACGCTCTCGGCGCAGACCGGCGTGCCCTCGATCGCCGCGCTGAACGGCACGGCGTCCGGCGGCGGTTACGAGCTGGCCATGGCTTGCGATCACATCCTTCTGCAGGACGACGGCAACACCGCGGTCAGCTTGCCGGAGGTCCCGCTGCTCGGCGTGCTCCCGGGAACCGGCGGCCTGACGCGTTTGGTGGACAAGCGCAAGGTACGCCGCGATCTGGCGGATGCGTTCAGCACGGTGGCCGAAGGCGTCCGGGGCAAGCGCGCCGTGCAGTGGCGCCTGGTGGACGAGATCGCGCCACGCTCCAAGTTCGATGATGCCGTGAAAGCCGCGAGCACGCGGCTGGCGCAGGGTCGCGCTGAGCGCGAGGGACCGGGCGTGAAGCTCCCCCCCCTCGAGCCCACGCGAGACGGCGACGTGACTCGCTATCGTCACGTCACACTCGCGGTGGATCGCAAGCGGCGACTGGCGACGTTGACCGTCGCCGGGCCAACCGAGGCGCCGCCGGCCGACGCCAGCGCTTTGCGCATTCAGGGCGCAGACGCCTGGTCCCTCCGGGCCATGCGCGAGCTCGACGCCGCGCTGCTCGATCTGCGCTTCAACCACCTGGACATCGGCGTGATCGCGCTGAAGACCTCGGGCGAGCCGGCGACGGTGCTGGCGCACGACGCACGCCTGCTGGCTCTGGCGGAGCGCGACTGGTTTGCGCGGGAGGTTCTCTGGCACATGGCGCGCGTCCTCAAGCGGCTCGACTTGTCCGCACGTACCGCGTTTGCCTTCATCGAACCCGGCTCCTGCTTCGCCGGCAGCCTGTTCGAGCTCGCGCTGGCGGCGGACCGCTCGTACATGCTCGACGTGAGCGGCGGCCCGACGGTCGCGCTGTCGGCGTTGTCGTTCGGCGCGCTGCCGATGAGCAACGGCTTGTCACGTCTCGCCACCCGCTTCCTGGCGACTCCCGAGCACGTGGATGAGCTGCGCGGCCAGGAAGGGCCGATCGCCGCGGACCGCGCCCTCGAGCTCGGGCTGGTCACCTACGCGCCAGACGACCTGGACTGGGACGACGAGGTCCGCATCGCCATCGAGGAGCGCGCGGCGTTCTCGCCAGACGCGCTGACCGGTATGGAAGCGTCGCTGCGCTTCGCGGGCCCGGAGACGATGGAGACGAAGATCTTCGGACGCCTCTCGGCTTGGCAGAACTGGATCTTCCAGCGCCCGAACGCCGTCGGCGAGAAGGGCGCCCTGACCTTGTACGGATCGCCGGAGCGCCCGGTGTTCGACTACCGCCGCACCTGACGGAGACCGCCATGTCACAGATCGCAACCAACGAGAAGATCCCCAACAACGTCGACCTCGCGAGCGACCGGCGCCTGCAGCGCGCGCTCGAACAGTGGCAACCCAGCTTCGTGAAGTGGTGGGTCGAAATGGGCCCCGTCGGCTTCCAGGCCCACGACGTGTGGCTGCGCACCGCCATCAGCGCGGACTCGGACGGCTGGGCGCACTTCGACTACGTGAAGATGCCGGACTACCGCTGGGGCATCTTCCTGGCAGACCCGGTCAAGGACCGGCGCATCGGCTTCGGCGACGAGATGGGCAAGCCCGTGTGGCAGGAGGTGCCCGGGGAACACCGCAACGCGCTACGGCGGTTGATCGTCACCCAGGGTGACACGGAGCCGGCCAGCGTGGAGCAACAGCGGCGTCTGGGGGAGACCGCGCCAAGCCTGTATGACCTGCGCAACCTGTTCCAGGTCAACGTGGAGGAGGGGCGCCACCTGTGGGCCATGGTCTACCTGCTGCACAGCCACTTCGGTCGTGATGGCCGGGAAGAAGCCGAAGCGCTGCTCGAGCGCCGCAGCGGCGACGCCGACAACCCGCGTATCCTCGGCGCGTTCAACGCGCCGATGCTGGACTGGCTCAGCTTCTTCATGTTCACCTTCTTCACGGATCGGGACGGCAAGTTCCAGCTCTTGGCCCTGGCGGAGAGCTCCTTCGACCCCCTCAGCCGGACGACTCGCTTCATGCTGACGGAGGAGGCGCACCACATGTTCGTCGGCGAGACCGGCGTACAGCGCATCGTCAAGCGGACCGCCGAGCAGATGAAGGCGAACCCGGGTCGGGAGCCGCGGGAGCTCGGACTGATCGACCTGCCGACGGTGCAACGCTACCTGAACTACTGGTACTCTCAGAGCTTGGACCTCTTCGGCGGAGAGGTCTCGAGCAACGCGGCGCAGTACTTTGCCACGGGCCTCAAGGGCCGCGCGCACGAGGACCGCTACGAAGACCACGTGGCGCTCGAGGGCAGCTACGAGATGACCGTCCCGAAGGACGGCAAGCTCGTCGAAGAGAGCGTGAGCCTGCGCAACGCCATGAACGAGATCTTGCGCGACGCGTACGTGGAGGACTGCCAGCGCGGCGTGGACAAGTGGAACAAGACCATCGCCGAGGCCGGCGTGGACTTCGAGCTGCGGCTGCCGAGCAGGCGCTTTCACCGTCACGTGGGCCTGTACGCGGGGATGCACTTCTCCCCCGACGGCCAGCCCTTGGACGAAGCCGGCTGGGCTGCGAAGCAGGGCGATTGGCTGCCCAGCCCCGCGGATCGGGCCTTCATCGACGAGCTGATGCAGGAGCCCGTGCTCGAACCCGGCAAGATGGCCAACTGGATCGCCGCCCCCAACCGCGGCATCAAGGGCAAGGCTGTCGAGTTCGAGTACGTGCGACGCGACTAGCGCGAGCCCAGCCACTCAGCGCACGGTCAAGGAGCCGCCGAGCAGGCTGACGCCGGGCAACGGCGCGGACTGCGCGTCGAGGGCGGCGCTGCGGCCTGGCACGAAGTCGACTCGGGTCTGGCCCTTGCCCGGGAGCGCGAAATCCACCTCGGCGAGCACGACGTCTTGCGCCTTCAGCGTGCCCAGTCCCTGCACGCCCACAGCGCCCACCAGCAGCCCGGGACGCGACTCTTTGGCGGCCGCCACCGTGTCGCCGACGGCCGAGAACCCCGCTCCTACCCGCTGCGCCGAGTACGACAGCACGGCGGCGTCATAGCTCAGGCGATAGGCAACCCCGCTCGTTTCCGCGATGCCACTGCCAACGATCTGCAGCGTCAGCGACGTCGCGCTCTTGCTCGAGAGCCGCAGGCTGAGCGCGGGCCCCCCGACCGGCGAATCCGCGACGAAGTCCTGACGGGGGCCCGCCGCCTGCTTGGGGGGATCGTCCTGTGAGCAGCCGAGCGTGGCGAGCGCGAGAGCGCCGCACAGCAGGGTGGCGAAGCAGCGCCTCACGGCTTCGGCTCCCGCAGGCTGCCGAACGCGGCGAAGATGCCGCCTAGATCCGCTGTGGTCATCTGACCGTCGAATACCCCGTCGCAGCGGGGGTCGAAGTCGAGGTTCATCTGCCAAAGACCCTCGCCTCCCTCTTGGTAGAGCCCCGTGTTCATGCCCACGGTCCGCGCGCAGTAGAGCAGATCGAAGCCGTCGACCTCGCCATCGAAGTCGACGTCGCCGTCTTGGGCCGAGCGGCTCCAGATCACCGCGTCGTGACGCGCGCTGGGGCGAACGCTGCGCACGGCCGATGGCACCTGGAAGCTGACGGCCTCACCCGTCTTGGGCAAGGTCACGCGGCGACGGAGCACCTCTCCAGTCTCGAGCGTCACCAGCAAGGCGAGCGGGACCTCGAGGCCCTCCGCCCCCGAGACCTGCAGCGTGACCTCCACTCCCTCGGCCGCCGGCTGCTCGCTGAACGAGAGGCGCAGCTCCGGATAGTTCGTGGCGTACACCCACTGGCTCATGAACGCCGTGAGCGACTCGCCGCTCACCTGCTCGGCCACAGCGGTGAAATCAGCGGTTGCGCAGGCGGCCATCTGACACTTGGCCGCATACTTCACGAGTAGCTCGGCGTAGGCGGCGTCCCCGATGGCCGCTCGCAGGTGCTCCAGCGTTGCGCTGGACTTGATGTACGCCCACACGGTGTGGCCCACGGAGTCGGCCGGCGCCAACTGGGGGCTCGCGACGACCAACGCAGGCAGCTCAGCGGGATTGGTGTGATAGCGCAGGAGCATCTGGTGTTCGCGCAGTCGGCGGCTCAGGAAGCGCTCGCGGGCGTCTCCGTCGAGCAGCCGCGCGGCGTAGTGAACCTGCGTCTGGGTCGCGAGCCCTTCGGTGAGCAAGCGGGTGACCCCCACGTCGCTGGGCGAGACCAGCACGCCCCACCACTGATGCGCGTGCTCGTGAGCGAGGGTCTCCTCGAAGTAGGCGTCGCCGTAGCCTCCATAGGACTCGCTCAGCAGCGTGATGCCATGACCCGCCGTACCGGGGAACCCTTGCCCGGCCGGCAGCTTCACCACCGACAGCTGGGGGTACGGCAGCGGCGCGCCCGCCTGCGCGTCCACGAAGGGCAGGATCGAGCCCATCCATGAGCCCATCTTGGCTGTGAAGTTGGGCATGCTCTTCGCGTACACCACGCTGCTCGGTAAGGAGCCACCTGCAATGGGTGACGTCTCGAGCTGTCCGAGCACGACCAAGTAGCCGCCCGCCGAGGCGTACCCTGGAGTCGTCCACTTGCGCACCAGCATTCCGGCCTCGGTGCTCTCACTCGTCAGCTCCCCACTGGCAACGGCGGAGACGCCCACAGGCGTCCGGAGCGTGAGCGCGCGCTCAGCGGGCCAGGCGTTGAAGCCGCCCACCTGGAACTGATCGTATACGCCCGGCAGCGCCGAGCCCTGGAGCGCGTAGGAGAGCTCCTGCTGCATGCTGCAGCTCTGGCGCCCCTGTTGATCCGGGCACGCCAGCGTGCCGGAGAAGTCGATCGTCACCGACGCGGCGGAGCCGCTCGGCGCGGGCTGCGCGAGGGAGACAGACACGTAGCGATAGCCCCACGCGTCGTCCACGCTCGTCGTCGCCCCGCCGGTGCTGCTGCTCGCCGCGGTGACGGCGAGCCCCGGGTCCATGTACAGCAGCAGCCCGGTGATCGCGACCGTGGGTGAGCCGAGCTCGACGGTGACGGTCCCGCTTGCCGCGCCGGTCGTTGGGTCGAGGGTGAGGTCGTAGGCGATGGAGGTGACGTTCACCGGACTCGTGGCGAGCGTGCGCAGGGCGCCAGCAGGCAGCGGCACCGGCGGCGGGACGACGGGCGTGGGGGTCATCGAGTCGAGCCAGCGCGGCGCTGGAACCGCGAGGGCACCCGCCGGCAGCAGCATCGCGAGCAGCCACGGACGAACGACGCTTCCTCGCACGGGACAAACTAACCACGGGTCCTGCGTCGGGTCGAGCGCGGAAGCTCGGCCCGGAGTGCCAGCGCGCGCGTGGATGGGGTATACCTCGGGACCTGTGGCGGCCCCTGCCCGCCCGCGTCTTCGTCCCGATGAGACTCGTCCTTCGCTGGTGCTTCGGCTGTGCCCTCGCCCTGGGGCTGCTCGGCGGCGCCTCGGTCGCGAGCGGCAAGCCGCGCGCCGCCACCAAGTTCGACGAGGCGCTGGCGCTGTTCAAGCTGGGGGCTCACGCCGAGGCCGCACAGACCTTCTACGAAGCTCACCGCCTCACGCCGCACGCGGACGCGCTCTACAACGCCGGCCTGTCCTGGGAGCTGGCCAAGCAGCGCGCCTTCGCGGCGACGGCGTACGAGACAGCACTGCAGATGAAGCTGAGCGACGCGGCGGCGAGCGACGCGCGCACCCGCTTGGCCAAGCTCGCCGACGTGCTCGGTCGAGTCGAGGTCGCCGCGCCCGAGGGCTCGACCATCCGCTCCGAGCCCTTCGTCGTGCGCGCCGCCAGCGCCGTCTTCTATTTCGAGCCGGGCCGGAGGCGCATCGACGTGACCCTGCCGGGCGGCGACTACGCCGTCCGCCGCGTCGACGTGATGCCCGGGGAGACCGCGGTCGTGCTGGTGGAGTCCGCTGGTAGCCAGGACGACGCACCACCGACCCGCAGGCCCACTCGCGAGACTGCCGACGAGACCGCAGCCTCCAGAGGCAGCACCGAACGTGCGCTCGGCTGGACGGCCATCGGTGCCGCGGGCGCGCTGTCCATCGGCGCCGTAGCCCTCGGCATTACGGCGCTGCGCGCGCGGGACGACTACGAGGCCTCGGGCAATCGCGACGCCGCGGCGCGGGAGCGAGCCGAGCGCATGCGGCTGTGGACGAACATCGCCTGGGGCGGCGCCGCCGCGTTCGCGGTTACCGGCGGCGTGCTGCTGATCGTCGGCAAGGATGACTCGGGCGGTAGCGTCGCGCTGCGCGGAAGCTTCTGAGCGCGATCCGTTCAGGGCCTGCGCGTGGGATACGGGTTGGGCTGCGGAGTGATCGTAGGCTCGGCCGTAGCCGTGGGCTGCGCCTTGGCCGGACGCCGCGGCGGGGACCAAGTACCCGCCTTGGTCGCCGGCGGGGCGGCGCTCTGCTCGGGCGGCAGGCTCTCGAGATCGATGGGCTCTTCCTTGTCCGTCGCGCCCTCGGCGTCCAGGGCGACCGCCGGGGGAGCGGCTGGCTGCTCGCCCGCCGGAGCCGCGGTGACCGCCGAGGTCGAGGCGCCGGCGGACGGCCTGAGCGCAAAGACCAACCAGGTCAGCGCGAGCAGCACCAGCGGGGTGAACACCGCGACCCAGAACCACGGCTTGTCGGAGGCCGCCGCGATGGAGCGCGGCACTTGGCTCGGGCGCAGCGCACCCTCCGGCAGCTCCATGGCCGCGCCGTAGGTCGCGGTGTGTTCTGGGCGCAGACCCTTCGGTCCGCTGTACACGGTGATCCCCGTAGCTGCTGCCGCGGAGGTGGTCACAGCGCCACCGCCGGGCCGACCGGGGTCGGACTCGGTGATCACCGAGGACTCGTCCGCCCCGGTGCTCGAGGCGGTGTTCTGCCTGGGCAGCTCGGGGACGGACGGGCGCGACGGCGGCAGCTCCGGCCGCTGGAGCACCTCCGTGTCGACCGCGCCGAGCAGCTGCTTCAGCTTGGCGCGCCGCTTCTCGAGCATGGGCTCGACGATGGGTTGCACGACGCTCTTCACGGCCCTGACGTCCGCGACGTGAACACCATCGCTGCGGGCCGCTCGAGCGAGGGCGTCGCCAAACGCCTCCGCGGTCGGGTAGCGATCCGCGGGGGCGAAGGCGAGCGCTCGCATCACCGCGCGGGTGAGGGTTGGCGGCAGATCCTGGCGGATGTGGTGCAGCGGCGGCGGAGTCTCACGCGAGACCTTGAGCAAGACCGCGGCCTCGCCCAGGCCGTCGTACAGGCGTCGGCCGCTGAGCAGCTCCCACGCGATGACGCCCGCAGCCCAGACGTCACAGGTGCGATCGAGCGGTTGCGCGCGCACTTGCTCCGGGGACATGTACGTGAGCTTGCCTTTGACGAGCCCGGTCTGGGTCTTGGTCATTCGGCGCGCCGCAGTCGCGACGCCGAAGTCGGTCAGACGCGCGACGCCGTCGAGTCCGAGCAGCACGTTGTGAGGCGTGACGTCGCGATGCACGAGGTGGAGCGCCCGGCCAGCAGAGTCCTTCAGCTCGTGCGCCGCGTGCAGCCCTGCCAGCACGTCATCCAGGATCTTCAGCGAGACGTCGAGCGGAACCTGGCGCCGCTGAGCCGTGAGGGTGGCGACGATGCCAGCGAGTGAGTCGCCCTCCACATAGTCCATCACGATGAACACGCCCTGCGGGCAGTCCGACACGTCGAGCACCGAGACGACGTTCGAGTGGCGAATGCGACCGGCGAACCGCGCCTCGTCGATGAGGGCCGTCGTGAAGGCGGGCTCATCCCTCAAGTGCTCGTGGGTCAGCTTGAGCGCCACCTCTCGCTCGAAGCCCGCCATGCCGGTGGCCCGCGCGAGATAGACCGTCGCCATCCCACCGCTGGCGATGGGCAGGAGCAGCTCGTATCGGCCCAGAGTCTTGGGAAAAGGTCGGGCTCGACTGCGTCGCGCGACGGAGTCCTGCACGAGTGGAAGCTTATCGCGCCTGAGGGCGGTTCGGGATCCCGGAGTCGGCCCGCGGGTCGAATTCCGCTGCCGCTGTGGTAGGCTCGGGCCAGGCATGAGACTGCGCTGGTGGATCCTCGGCCTGCCGCTGGCCGCTTGCTCGTTCGATCTGGATCCGCTGCAGGAATCCTCGGGAAAGGGCGGCGCCACCCCGGTCGCGATTGGTGGCTGCGGCGCCTCCTGCGCCAGCGGCGGCGCCGCCGCGACGGGGACCGGCGCAAGCTCGAGCGGTGGCGCGCCGACCGGCGGCAGCGCGGGAACTCCGGGCGGGGGTGGGGCCGCGGGGGCGTCAGCAGCAGCAGGCTCTGGCGCCACCGGGGCGGCTTCCTCGGGCGGCAGCTCCTCCGGCGGGACGGGAGCCACCGGCAGCGGCGGTGCTCCCCCGTTCGCCTGCGCCGACGTGGCCAAGGATCCCGCGTGCTGGGAGCCCAGCGCGGCCGCCTGCCGGTGCCTGGGCTGCGATCCCTACTTCTGCCTGCACCCGACCAGCTTCTACCCGCTGTCGGACTGCGTCTGTCCCGCCTGCTGGGGCGATCCTGACTGCAACAACACCAAGTATTGTTTCAACGACGGCAAATGCGATCCGTACGAGGAAGGGTGCAGCTGCCCGGACTGCTACGCTCACCCCCTCTGCCAGTAGCGCTCAGCGGATCTGTACGTCGAGGCGCGTCCAGGCGACGCCACCTCG
The DNA here is from genome assembly GCA_019637295.1 of Polyangiaceae bacterium. GTDB lineage: Bacteria > Myxococcota_A > Polyangia > Polyangiales > Polyangiaceae > JACKEA01. Next base: position 228,818 of record JAHBVX010000009.1, on the reverse strand, counting down.
GTTGTCGTGAACGACGGCCCAGATGCTCACGGGGCCCTTGCGCGAGGGCGCACGATACTTCGTCTCGTACTGCTCGTTCCAACCCGCCTGTGCGTCGTTCACCAGGCGCGCGTCGCTGTCCACGGAGCCGCCGGAGGTGTAGTAGCGCACCCAGACCTGCTCGCTGATGTCGCGGCCGTACGCCGACTTGGCGATCTCGTCCACTTCGGCGCTCTCGCGCGCTATGACCGGCCGGATCTCGAACCCCGGGCAGTCCTCGTCCCCATCCTTCGAGCACGCCTCCACGCACGGCTCGCCCGCGCTGCAGTCACGCTCCGCGGGTGCGACCGAGAGACACTCCACGTCCGTGCAGGATGGCACGACGGACACCCCGTTGAAGGAGAACCCCGTGATGATCGGGTTGGCGTTGCGAAAGTCGTCGTGCGCGTAGGTCGCCGAGTAGCCAGCCACGAAGTCGTCGGAGCCGAGCGCTCTGCCGGCGGCGTCCTTGCAGCTGAGGGGGAACGCCGCCCCGGGCGCAGCGGGGCCGAGCGCCCCGGCACACGCGGCGAAGAACACGTAGCCCACACCGTACGGCGGCACCGCGGGATCCGCCGGTGGAGGGCGGGAAGAAATCACGTCGGCAGGCATCGTGAACTCGAACTGATCCCCGAAGCCGAGCTCGACCCCCGGCGGCAGGCCAAACTGTCCGCTCCCGCCCCCCGCGGCAGACTGGGCGAACACGGCACCGCAGCCAGCGTACAGATCGGCCGGGGGATTGAAGCAACCCGACAGCCACACCACGCTGACCGGCCGCGGCGCCTTCGGGGAACCATCGTGCCACAGCATCGAGAGCTCCACGGTCTCGCCGGGCTTCGCGTAGGCCGAGGACTTCTGGACGGCGAGCACGCGCAACGTCTTGACCTCGCCGGGGCGATCCAACTCTGGGCCACACCCAACTAGGGCGAGGAGCGAGGCACAGGCAAGAGTACGGCGCGTGATCAAAACTCACCTCGGAGGCCCACGCTGGGGATGAGGGGCAGGCCCGTCTGATAGGTCTCTTGGCTGAAGTTGTAGTTGTACACCAGCGCCTCGACCGCCTGATTGTTGTAGGCGTTCTGCACGTCGAGGTAGGCGCTCAGGCGCCAGTCTTGGAACTGCCAGCGCTTGTCCACCCGTAGGTCGAGCTGGTGGAACAACGGCAACCTCTCGCTGTAGGGCTCACCTTGTAGCGGCGTGTAAGCGCCGGCGTCCGCGGAGAACAGCGCCGGCAACGCGGGCGCGCGAAGCACGGGCGTCGCGAGCGGCCCGGACACGATGCGGAAGCGCGCGCCGAACTCCCACCCGCGCCCGAGCCGGTAGCTGCCGAGCATGATCAAGTTGTGGGTCTGGTCGAACTGGAACAAGTACTCGGGATCGTCGGGGCCATCTTGCCGCACGCTGCGTGACAAAGTGTACGCCAGCCAACCGAAGAAGCGCGAGTCGGGCTTGTACTTCAGCAGCGTCTCCAGGCCGTGGACCGAGCCGAGCCCCTCGTTGTTGTAGGTGAACGCGCCGCGATCGTTGGGAGCGCGGGACACCTGATTGTCGAGATCCTTGTAGAAGCCCTCGACGCTCAGCTCGACGTGACGCGTCAGCTCCTGCTCCACACCGACCGAGTAGTGAATCGCTCGGTTGGAGCGGATGCCGGGCGTGCCGAAGACCTCGTCGGTCTGCTGGAACTCCGGCGGCTGGTGGTAGACGCCCACGCCGCCCTTCACCGTCGTGCGCATGCGGCGGCGGCCTGCTGCGCTGGAGGCAGCTTCTTCGTCGCCGTCCGTGGGGGACACCAGATCGTAGCGCGCGTTGAAGCGCGGGCTCACGTCCGCATGACCGGAGTCACGCGCATAGTCGAGCCGTACCCCCGGGACTACCCGCAGCCGAGCAGTGGGCGTCCACTCTCCCTCCAGGTACCAGGCCGGGCGGTAGAGCATGATCTGCTGCTGCGTCTCGAGCACCGGACGGGAGGCGAAGGGACCGGGGCTCGGCTCCCCCGGCCGCGGCGGCGGCGGCGCGCGCACGGTGACCTCCGCGGGCCCAGTCAAGAAGTCCATCCCGGCGTTGAGCTTGAACCCTTTGCCCAGCTTGAAGCCGAGCTCGTTGCGCAGCGTGACCGCGTAGATGTCCAGGTCGAACAGGAAGTTGCCGAGCGAGAACCGGATGAGGCCGTACTGAAATCCCGCCATCGACGAGAAGTCCACGTCCGGAGACAGCTCGCCGGTGTACAGGGCCTGACCTTGGTGGAAGGCGGTGCGGAAGCGGATGTTGCCGCCGAACGCCGGATCCTCCGCCACGGGGTCGCGGATCAGGATCTCGAGCCGATCGTCGGAGCCGAAGCCCCGCAAGCTCAGGCGCGACTTGGGCGTGGGCTCGTGCTCGGCGATGGCTTGGTAGTCGTAGTAAACGGGCGCGGTCGTCACACCGGCGCCGGACTCCTCGAGCACGGGCTTGAGCCACGCATCGATCCAGCTGCGGCGCCCTCCGACCGCGAAGCTCCACTTGGGGAGCCCCGGGATGGGTCCCTGGGCCAGCACGCGGGCATCGATGAGATCGACCTGCGCGAGCCCGTGATAGCAGCCCGTCTCTTCCGAGGGCTTGCCGTAGGGGCCAGTGCAACGCGTGTTGGGCTTGCGCAGCCCCACGTCCACGATGCCGCCCTGCACGCGGCCGTACCGAGCGCTGAAATTGCCCGGGTAGAAGTCGATGCGATCGAGCAGCTCGGTCGGCACCACGCTCGAGAGGCCGCCAAAGTGATAGATCAACGGTACGGTGGTGCCGTCCACGAAGGTCTCGGTGTCGTTCGGCGCGGAGCCGCGCACGATGAGCAGCCCTGCTAGCCCCGGGGGTCGCGCGACGCCGGGCAAGCTCTGGATCGAGCGCAGAGCGTCGCCGCTGGTGCCGGGGATCCGCTCGATCTCGCGGCGCTCCAAGGTCCGGCGGGTGACCTCCCGCGGCGGGCGCTCGCCCTGCACCACGACCTCGAGGGTGCCCTCCTCGAGCTCGGGGGCCAGCCGGTAGGTCACCTCCGTCGCCTGTCCGGCGCTGATCTCTTCGACCTCCTCCCGAGTCTGAAAGCCCTGAGCGCCCGCGCGCACCCGATAGCGACCGGGGGCCAGCTCGCGCAGCTCCCAGCGCCCTGCGTCGTCCGTGAGCACGCGTCGCTCCGTGCCGTCCGGAAGGACCACCACCACCTCCGCGCCGGCGAGCGGCGAGTTCGTGTCGGCGATGCGCAGGACGCCGCCGAGATTGCCGACGCTCGGCTTGCTCTTGGGTGCGTCCTTCGGCGGCGGCGCCGCCTTGAGCGTGAACGAGTACTTGTACAAGATCTTGGCAGCGATCGGCTTGCCGTCGCGGGTGGCCGGTTGGAACTCGAAGCGACGGGCCGCCTCGCGCGCTGCCTCGTCGAAACCGTGCCCCGCCGGCTCCACCACCTCCACCTGGGTGACACGACCCTCGACGTCGATGGTCAAGCGCAGGATGACGTCCCCCTGTACGCCCGCGCTCGCAGCAGCGGCCGGGTATGGCGCCTCGACGAAGCGCACCAGCTCGGGCATCTTCACCACCGCCTTCGGCGCGGCGGGCGCGGCTGGGCGCACCACGGCGCCCGGGCCACCGCGCGGCACCGAGCCCGTGTCGCCATCACCTGTCTGGGCGACGGCCGCTGGCGACGCGGCCAGCGTTGCCGCCACGACGAAGGGCGAGGAGCGGAAGCGCATGTCGCGATTGCCTCTGGTAGTACCTCGCCTCGCGAATCGCAATCCCGAGAGTGACGCTCAAGCCGCCAGGGGCAGGTGCAGCAGCTCGGGGGGCGCGCCCAGTGCTTCGAGCGCGGGCACTAGCCTCACGGCGATGCGACCGCGCTCGAGCCAGCGCTCGAGTTCCGGACGATCGGACAAGAGTCGTCGCACTCGGAACAGCGCCGGGAGGTAGACGACCTCCCGGGCGAGCCCGCCACCGCGATGAGCTCGCGAGGCCAGGTCGACCGCTTCTTGGACACTGGCGCCCCACTGCTGCATCGCCCGGGCCGTGTCGACCCAGCTCGCCCCCTGCTGGACGCCGAGCGCGGCCAGGTGCCGCAGGCCGAGCTCGCGGCGTCGCCCCTCATCGAGGCACCCCTCGCGCTCCTCGATGAGCAGCGCGCGCCCCTCCTCGTCGTCCGAGCCCCCCGCGGTTCCGAGCGCGAACAGCGCCGAGCGCTCCCGCCGAGCCGCGAAGCGTGGGAGCGCGTGACCGAGCACTTCGTGCAGGACGATGCGTCGTGTGGTCACCTCGTCGTGTCGGTCACCAGCGCGGACGGCGATCACTCCGTCCCCCGTAGCCGACGCGGACGCTAGCCCGTCGACCACGACGACTCGGAAGGGTAGACGGCGCAGCCCGATCGCGGCGCGCAGTCGAGAGATCAGACTGCTCGGATCCGAGTCGTCTTCACTGGGTACGCGGGCGGTGCACGGCGTGGGCGCGGGCAACCGAGCCCAACGCGTCGCGCAGGCGAGCGCGTCGCTGCTGTCTTGGTCGTCGTCGACGCGGAATCGGGCCAGGGCAAGATCCCGCAGCTCGGGCTTGCCCACCACCTCGGCAGCCCGGGCCTCGAGCAGCAGCTCTCGAGCGCGCGCGGCGTACAGTTCGCCCCAGGGGCCGGCCCGGGCGGCGCTCTCACTCAGGCGCGCGAGGCCCGTCGCGAGCTCGCCCAGCCCCCCGCTTCGGCCGTAGCGCCAACGGGGGTCGGCGGGCCGTCCCCGCTCGAGCGCCCGCAGGAGGCGTGCTCGCTCGGCTGGAGCGTTCTCGGGTCGGCAGCGATCGAGTAGCGCAATCGACTGCTCCGCTGCCAGGAGTGCGCGCTCGAGCTCCCGTCGCTTCACGCCGAAGGACGTCGCCATCAGAGCTTGTTCGCCGCGATGTTCGCGAGCTCGCTGCGCTCGCCCTTGCTCAAGAACATGTGCCCGATCAGCGGCTCCCCGCGGAGACGATCCACCGCGACGGACAAGCCATTGGTGGCGCTGTCGACGTAGGGGTTGTCGATCTGAAAGGGATCGCCTGTCAGCACGATCTTGGTGCCCTCCCCGCAGCGCGTGACCACGGTCTTGACTTCGTGGGGCGTCAGATTCTGCGCCTCGTCCACGATCACGTACTGCTGCGGAAGGCTCCTGCCCCGGATGTACGTGAGCGGCTCCACCTGAATCTGCCCGCTCTCGAACAGTTCGTCGAAGCCGCGCACGCCTCGGCGCTTTGCCCCACCGGCCACCAGCAAGAACTCGAGGTTGTCGAAGATCGGCTGCATCCAGGGGTTGAGCTTCTCTTCGACCGCGCCGGGCAAGAACCCGAGATCGCGACCCATGGGCATGACCGGACGGCTGACGAGCAAGCGCGAGTAGGTGCCGTCCTCCGCCGTGCGCTTCAGCCCCGCGGCCAGCGCCAGGAGGGTCTTGCCGGTACCGGCCTTACCCACCATGGTCACCAGCCTCACCGAGTCGTCCATCAGCAGGTCCAGGGCGAAGCTCTGCTCCTTGTTGCGCGGGCGGATGCCCATCACGCCTTCGCGGGGCGTGCGCAGCGCGCGGATCTCACGCTTCTCGGCGTGATAGCGCCCAAGCCCGGTCCGAGGCCGCGCGCTGTCGTCGCGCAGCACGATGCAGGCATTGGCATACAGGCTCTCGTCGTCGCGCGGCATGTGCCCGGCCTCGAAGAACTTGTCGAGCTCGGCCCCGCTCACCGGCACTTCGACCACGCCCGTGTCGAGGTGATCGATGTCGACGGACTGATTCTCGTAGGCCTGCGTCGTGAGGCCCAGGGTGTCCGCCCGGATGCGCAAGTTCACGTCCATCGTCACGAAGATGGTCGGCTTGTTCGGCTCCGCGTCTCGCAGCTCGATCGCGCTCTGCAAGATCGCGTGGTCTCCAGAGGCGGGATTGAGCGCGATCCGGAGCTCGGGGCGACGGTCTGGGACATATACGCGCAGCGTGCCTCCCTCCGAGGTAGCGACTCCCGTCGCGAGAGAGCCCCCGCGTTCGCGCTGCGCGTCGAGCAAGCGCGAGACGGTCCGGGCGTTCCGCCCGCGTTCCGTGTTGTCCCGCTTGAACTGATCGATCTCCTCGATGACGTAGATGGGAAGGAGCAGGTCGTTGTCCTCGAACTTGAAGATCGCGTTCGGATCGTGCAGCAGGACGTTGGTGTCGAGGACGTAGTTCTTCTTCATGGGGTCTCGGTGGGCGTGCCCCCTCGCCGCGGGCTCGGCGCGAAGTGTGCGCATCGGGACCCGCTCGTCGCAACCTCGATGCAGCCCGAGCCGCCAGCGCGCCCCGAGGCCACCGGGTGGGTCGCGCGAAGAGCTGGAAATTCCACGGGTTCGCGCGCGGCGTCGGCCGCCTGCTTGACCTCACCCGCGAGGCGGGGCTTGGTCGCCGCATGACGACGCGCGCGCTCGGGCTAGCCCCGCTCCTCGTACTCGCCCTGGCCTGTTCCCGAACCGTGCCGGACACCCAGTGGCCGCCGCCAGGTCCGAGCGACGGGCTGCCGACCATCCCCGCCAAGGAAGACGACGAGGACGACTCCGAACCCGCGAGCGGCGACGACGCGACGGACCAGCCGGCCCCGGTCGACGGCAGCCTGCCCAGGACTCCCGGCGTGTCCCTCGAGCGCGAAGCGAGCTGCAGCGCCAAGCTCTGTCGCCTCGACGGCTGGCTGCCGGATCCGGCCTTCGCCCGCTCGGTTCCAACAGACGCTCGGGGACCGGCGGCGATTTGGCTGCATCGGATCGCCGGCGGCTCGAGCGTCACGCTGCCGCGGCACGGAGGTCTACACCTGTTCGTCGTCAACCTCGACGGTCGGCTGGCGCTGCGCGCGGACGACGAGAATACCCCGCGCGAGCTCGATGCTTGGCATGGTGCGCATGTGCCCGGCTGCGGCGCAACGCTGGTAGCCAGTGAGGACGCCAGCGTGCTCGTCGCGCTCACCAGCGAGGCCGCCTCGCTCGGCGCCGCGATCGCGAAGACGCCGAAGGAGGTTCGCTGGCAGCAGCGTGCGGCGCCGCTGGCCACCTTCGACTTCGCCGCGCTCGAGAGCCACACCTGGGGCGGTGGCGCCTTCCACGCGCGCATCGCGGTGGGCGGCGACTCGCCCCCCCGCGCGGCGAGCTTCGAGACGCTGCTCGCCAGTCCGGCGGCGAGCATCGCCGAGCACGACCACCCGACGTGGGAGCACATCGCCATCCTCGACGGGGAGGGCACGATGAAGCTCGGTGACACCGACCATCCGGTGCGTCCGGGTGCGGTGTTTCACATCCCGATCGGGCTCAGGCACGCCTTCAGCTCCGCTCGCAGTCGGCCACTGCTCGCGGTTCAGCTCTACACGCCCTCGGGGCCCGAGCAGCGTTTCGTGAAGCTGGCGGCGGCCGAACCCGCTCGCTGAGGTCGACGCACGCGGGCGCGCTCCTTCGGCCGGCGCGCCAAGTTGGTCGCACGGCGGGAAGCTGTATAGAGTTCCAGCCGCCGTGAGTTCCTGGCTTCGGTCCGCGCTCCTGCCCGCGTTGGCGGTGGCCTACGTGTGCGTGGCAGCGATGCGGGGCGCTGGCAGCAGCCTACCCCTCGCGGCGCTGATCGGCCTGCCGCCCTTGCTGGTCGTGGTGTGGCGACGGACAGACGCGCCGCGGACGGGCGAAGACCACACGCTGCGGACCGCACGGCTCGCGGTTCGCGCGGTCGTCACTGGCGCCGCGTTCTGGGTGGCGGCCCGCTCCGGGGTCGCCGGGCGGCCGGGGCTCGACGCGATTGCCAACTTCGGCACCGGAGTCGCCATCGTCTCCGCGCTGATCGCCCTCGGTCGCATCGGCAGCCTCGGGGGGTTGCTCGCGGTACCTCCCGCCGCACGTTCGCTCGACGCCGCCGCCTTCGCAGCGCTCTTGTGGGGCATCGCGACGGCGCTACCGGCCACGCGGGCGCTGGCGCCGGCCGAGTCGATCCTGCTCGACCCGCTCGCCATCGACTACGCCACGACGACGGCCGCCGCCGGCAGTCTGCTGCTGCTGTTCGCCTCCTGCCTGCGGCTTCGCATCTTGCGGCGCTACGAGCTCGGCGCGGGGGACCGAGTCGCCGGCGCCCTGGCTATGTCCATCGCGGCGCTCGGCGCCGCGGTGCCGGCAGCGCTCCTGGACGTGGCCGCGCCGGACCGACTCCTGCCTGTCGCGGCGCTCGGCGCCGCCCTCGCTTGCACATGGGCTGCAAGCACTCGCGAGCCGAGCCGAGTGAGCAGCACGCTGCGCGGCCTGCTCGCGGTGCTGATCTTGGGCATCCCCGTGGTACTCACGGCAGGCTTCGTCGCGCGTCAAGCACCGGCCCACGCGGGCGCCGTCGTGCTCTTCACCGCGGTCGCCAGCATCCTCACCGGCTTGCTCGCGCGTAACGTCGCTCGTCCGCTCGGCCCGGAGCAGTCCCGCTGGCTGGATGCCGTCGAGAACGCCAGCCGAGCCGCGCTGCAGCCCGACCCGGAGACGGCCTTGTCCCGCGCGCTGTTCGCGCTGACGGCGGCCAGCCCGAGCCCAAACGCACGCCCCGAGCTCTGGCGCACGGATCCGGCCGCCGTGCTGAGCGTGGACTTGGCTGGTTACCTTCACGAGAAGCCAGGGCAGGCGCCGGAGCGGCTGTACGAGCTCGCGCTGCAGGAGCCGGAGCGCACGCTGCGCACGGAGGTTCTCGCGGCTCTCCAGGTCAGGCGCCCAGAAGTGCGCCCCGTCCTGCAGTGGATGGAGAGCCGAGACGCCGCCGCCGCGACCGTGATCGTGGATGACGAGGGTCCCCTGGGGTTCATCCTGCTGCCCCGGACGGGACGCTCGGGTGCGCTGATGCTGGAGGAGGCGCGGGCGATCCGGCTGCTTGCGGATCGCATCAGCTCGTTGCTCAGCGTTTCGTCCGCCCTGGCCCGATCGCGCGCCCGTGAGCTGAGCGCGATCGAGCGCGCGGACGCCACTGACGACGAGCTGCACCGTCTCGAGCACATCTTGGGACTGGACGCGGGTCGCAATCGTGCGCTCGCTGAGCGCTGGGCGCTGGGCGTGAGGTCGACCTGTTTCAGTCCCGCCGCCCGCGACGCGCTCGGCAGCCTCGAGCGGTACGCCAAGCTCGCCTCGGCGTTGTACCTTCAAGCACCGCAAGGGGTGGACGCGCTCGGCTGGGCCGCCGCCGCGCATTTGGCGGGACCGCGCAGCAACGGACCGCTCGTGCCCATCGACTGCACCGACGGACACTGGCAGCTCGAGTCTCGCTGGGAGGACAGGACCGGCTCGCCCCTCGCGCTGGCGGACGGCGGAACGCTGGTGCTGCTCGACGTGGCCGCGCTGCCCGAGCCGGCGATGCGCGCGATCGCGCGAGCGTTGACGCGGGCGACCAGCGAAACACGGCGCTCTACCATCCTGCCACCGGCGGTCTTCGCCACCGGACGCGCGTCCATCGAGGAGCTCGCGAGCCTGACCTCGTTCGAACCGACCCTCTTGCGCTACTTGGCACAAGCGGCGGTATCGCTCCCACGCCTCAGCGAGCGCGCCGAGGACATGCGCGGCTTGGTGCTCGACGGGCTGAGCCGCGCCGGGCTGCGCAAGAGCTGCCGGCCGCTCGGGGTGGACGGGTCCGCGCTGCGCCTGCTCATCGAACACACCTGGCCGGGGAACGACGCCGAGCTGCAAGACGTCCTCGAACGCGCGGCTACGGTGGCAAACGGGGAGCGGGTCATGGCGGCGGACCTGTTCGCGGCGGGCTTCCGTCCAGTCGTCTCGGAGGCGTCTAGCGCGACGCCGGTTCCGGTCACTACCCGGCCCCGGACTCGCCCGCGGCGCATGCTGCGCCGGTCTTGACGAGCATCATCGGCTCCGCTCGTGCTGGGTCCGCGGCCGGGACGATGCGCTACTCTGACGCTCGCGTGAACCGCTTGCTCGATCCCTGGCTCTGGGTACCGGCTCCACCGCCGGACCCACTCGCGGCGCGCGATCCCGAGTTCATCCGTGGCGAGCTCGGGCGCCTCGCACCGCTGATCGAGCGCTATCACACGGCCTCGATCACAGGCTGGGACAACGTGCCCGAGGGCGGCGCGTTGGTGGTGGGCAACCACAGCGGCGGCGCCATGGCTCCCGACATGTTCGCGTTGATGGTGGCCTGGTGGCGGAGGTACGGCGTGGAGGCATCAGCGTACGGACTGATGCACGACGCGGTGTTCAGGGTTCCGCCCGTCGGGCGCTACATGGCGAAGCTGGGCGCGGTACCTGCCCATCCGTCGCACGCCGCCACTCTGCTCGCGCGGGGCGCGAAGGTGCTCGTCTACCCGGGGGGAGACATCGACGCATTTCGCCCTGCTTCTCAGGCGGCCCGCGTCGTATTTGGGAGTCGTCGCGGCTTCGTGCGCGTCGCTCTGCGTGCTCGGGTACCCATCGTGCCGGTCGTCTCCCATGGCGCGCACGACGCGCTGAAGATCCTCACCGACGGTCGCTCGTTCGTGCAGCGCACGGGACTCAAGCGCGTCATGCGATCGGAGGTGCTGCCCGTGTCAATTGGACTCCCCTGGGGTCTGTTCCTGGGTACCCTGTTCTACTTGCCCTGGCCGGTGAAGATGAAGATGCGCATCTTGCCGGCCATGGGCTGGCCCGAGCTCGACCCGCGCGCCGCCGACGACGCGGACGTCGTTTCCGCCTGCAAGGCGCGAGTGGAGGCTGTGATGCAAGCGGCGCTGGCGGAGCTGGCGGCCGAGGGCGGCACCGGGCGGAAGTCCGTGGGTGAAGCGTGGACGGACTGGCGTAAACGTCCCGCCACGTGAGCGGGCGACGCCCGCGACCTCAGCCCTCGAGCGCCGAGAGCAGCCCATTGGCGGGACCGGACGCCGGATGCGCGCCGAGCGCGGCGGTAGCGCGCCCGAGCGCGGCGATGGCCTGCTTGGGATCCCGGCAGCGCAGCACGACCCGTCGCGCCAGGTTCTGACCCGCCGTGGTGTAGAGCAGCGACAGCGTGGGCCCCGTCCACTGGAACGGGGGACGCTCTCGGTCCGCGTGCGCGAGGTCCGTGAGCGGTGAGTGCGACAGCCAGGACGACATCACGTCCTCGAACCCCTGTCCCTCGAACGACGACGGCGCCATCGCCCACAACGGCACGGCTGCTTCCTCGAGGCGCACACGCCTCACCCCGCGCCAGCGCAACAGGCGTTGGGGCGGCTTTCGGCCCACGAAGGTCTCGCTGCCGACCCACCAATGGACCGTCGTGTCGACGCGCCTGAGCGCGAACACGCGGGAGAACGTCGCGTGACGGGCGATGGCTTCCCCGAGCACGCGGGGTGGTCCCGCGTTGTCGATGGTCTGCCGCACGGCTGCCAACAGGGTAACGGGGCGATCCTTGTCGAACCAGCCCAAGAGCGACGGGTTGGTCACCTGCAGCAGGTCGTTGAGCGCGCACGCGAGCATCCACTCCCCGGCGCCGAGATCGCCGAGCGCGTCGAGGCAGGCGATCCGCCGTGAGACCCGCAAGCGATGAGCCCGAACGGCGTCCATCGACCCGCCCGTGGGCATCACGCCCTCCGCGGCAGCGAGCTGCTTCGCTCGCTCCGGTCCAATGGGCGGCAATGGGCGGAGCGCTCCGCCCGCCAGCAGCGGCAACAGCACGCGATCCGACAGCTCGGCAGCGTTCGGCGTCACACCTCGACCCCGCGCATCGCGCTACGCCCGAGCTCCTCGAGCCACACCGTCGGCAGCTCTTCGGCGAACACCTCGTCCAGCTCGGTGACGGTGACTGGCGCCCAGCGCGGACCCGCGAGCAGCGCCGTGTCGAGCGGCACGGCAGCGCGGCCCGGGATGCTCAGGGCGCTGCCGTCCGGGCGGAAGAAGAGCAGCTCCCCGGCGGGTGAGCCCAAGGAACGAAACAACACCTCCGGTTCTACGGCGGGCACGAGGCGACTGCCCAAAGGCACGAACACCTGCGCATGGTAGCGCCAGTACAAGTGCCCGAGCGGGATCCCGTCAGAGGCCCCGTCCCCCAGCAGGAACACGCCCAGGTCCGTCAAGATCACCTTGGTGCGCCGGATCGTCTCGGGAGGCAGCGCATAGGCCAAGCGACGCAGCAGCTCCAGCTCTTCGATCGGCACGTGCGCCGCCGCCACTCCCGCGGGCGCTGCGGGATCGGCCAGCAAGCGCACGGGCACACGCACCAGGTCGGGATGCTGACCCGGGTCCCCTCTCAGCACGTTCCGCTCCAGGTCCAAGTCGGCGCGCTTGAGGGTCGAGAGCTCCGCCATGGCCGGCACCTGCTCCAGCTCGAGAGGCGGCTCCCCACGACCTCGGAACAGCACCAGCCCCTGCGGCTCGAAGACCGGGCAGGCCTCGAGCGCGATGGGGTGGTGGTAGCCGTGCTCCACCGCCGCACCGCTCGTCACCTGCAGGTAGGCCGCGAGTCCGGGGGTGTTGGCCAGCAGTGGACGCAGGCGCGCCGGCATGTCCTGCACCTGGAACAGGAAGCGTCGTACGGGCTCCTCATCGAAGCTGGTCTCGGGCGGCCACTCTGCCACGCCCACCGAAGCCGCCACCCCGGAACGGGCGAAGTACGAGAGCAAGCTCGGCCCGAGCCCGGCGTCTGCCAGCACCCAGAGCGGACCGCCGCCGAGCTTCGCGCTCGGATCCGCGTGCGGCGCGAGTCGGAGCAGCAGGCTGCGCAGTTCGATCACGCGCTCACTGTCGTAGGTTTGCGAGAACGTCTGATGATACAGCGCGAAGGTGGAGCTCGTCTGCAGCACCTCGCTGGAGTCGAAGCCAAAGGGGGCGCTGGCGTCCCGAAATTGTACGAAGTGACGGCTGGTGCCAGTGAAGGTGAAGCCGCCCGTCAAGCGCGCGACCTCCGACACGCGATCGAGGCGATCGCTCGAGCCCGCGTCGAAGGTCAGCACCACCTCGCGCGTGCCCAGCTTCGACCGCACGATCTCGATACGCAGCGAGTCCGACAGTCCACCGAGCGACTGCTGCTCCGTATACACCGCGAGGAAGGCGACCAGACGGTCGAGCGACGGAAGCAACACGAGTCCGCGCGAGCCGAGGGCGACACCACGCGCATCGAGGCCCAGCCCCGGCACCCTGAGCCGGGTCTGATGTACCGCTATCCTCTCGAGCATGGTCGACTCACGGCCGCTGATGATAGCCGAAATTCCCCGAGCGCAACCGACCCCGCCCGGGCTTTGTCGTCTTTGGGCGCGGCGCGGCGGAGCGACGGTCAGAGACGCCTCGGCCGCGGTTTGCTATAGACGGCTCGTGAGCGAGAAATGGCGGTTTCCCCGGGCCGAATCCCTGCCGACCTACGCCTTCGTGGCGATGGACGCGGTCAAGAAGCGCGTGAGTTCGAGCGGCGTGGATTTGATCGACCTAGGCCTCGGTAACCCGGACCGCCCAACCCCGAGTCCCATCGTACAGCGACTGCACGAAGCCGCAGACGTGGGCAACAACCACCGCTATCACCCGGGGCGCGGCCTCCTGGCGCTGCGGCAGGGGATCTGCAGCTGGTATCAGCGGCGTTACGGCACCGCGTTCGACCCCGAGCGCGAGGCGATCGTGACCATGGGCGCAAAGGAAGGCATCAGCCACCTGTGTCTCGCGATCTTGGAGCGGGGCGACGTCGCCGTGGTCCCGGATCCCTGTTACCCGATCCACCAGGGCGCTCCGTTGATCGCGGGCGCCTCCGCAGTGGGCTACGCGGTGCGCGAGGGGCTCGCGCCCGCCCAGGCGGTCTCCGACGCCATCGCGCGCGCCGCGCGCGACGGCGGTCGCGCCAAGCTCGTGATCGCCAACTATCCGCACAACCCCACGGGTCAGGTCATCTCGCAACAGGCCCTCGGCGAGCTGGTCCGCATGGTGCGAGACTCCGGCGCCATGCTGCTGCACGATGCCGCCTACGCAGACCTCGACTTCGAGCGCCGTCACGCGCCGAGCATCTTCGACTGCGGGCTCCCGGCGGAAGAGGTGAAGCAGTTCGCGGTGGAGGTGTTCAGCATGTCCAAGAGCTACAACATGGCGGGCTGGCGCATCGCCTTCATGGTGGGCAACGAGCGCATGGTCGCCGCGCTCGCGCACCTGAAGACCTACATGGACTACGGGACGTTCATGCCCATCCAGCACGCGGCAGCCTGGGCGCTCGACAACGGTGACGGCCTCGTCGACGAGATCCGCGCCCTGTACCAGACGCGCGCATCGGCGCTGGTCGCTGGGCTGTCCGCGGCGGGTTGGGGCCAAGTGCCCGAGCCGAGCGGGACCATGTTCGTGTGGGCCAAACTGCCCGACAAACTCGCCGCGCTGAGCGCCGTCGAGGCCGCCACCCGCCTCGTCGAGGAGGCCCACGTCGCCCTCGCGCCCGGCACCGGCTTCGGGCCCGAGGGCGAGGGCTACCTGCGCTTCGCGCTCATCGAGGACCCACCTCGGATCGACGAGGCCTGCGGGCGCCTGCGGAGGTTCTTGTCCGCCTGAGCCCGCCGGCGCCGAGCAGCCCGGCCGCGCTCAGCGCCGCAAGCCAGCTGAGGCTCGCCGGTGAGCCCGCGCGGCAACCGCAGCCGGCGTCATCCCGGGGGACGAGCGTGGTGGACCCGCTCTTCGCGCCGGGCCGCTCTAGCTTGAACCAAGGAGCCGAAGGACGAAGTCGTACGCTGTCGTTCGCCGCTCGCCGTGGCGCGCAGCGAAACACCCGCGGCGCACAGGTCGACCTCCAACGCGCGAATGCGCCCGGGCGTCGCCGTGGTGCGGTACAGGTGCCGCGTCCCCGGATGCGGCGTGCTCCAGGTGTCCGCCGCGAGGGCGAGCTCGGTTGCCCCGAGCAGCGCCACGGCGATCAGGCTGGGCGAGATGCGCATGGCCGGTCTGAAGCAGCACACCGTGGCGAGGAAGCCCGTACGACCGCCAACGACCGTGGTAGTGGTGGCCATGGCATCCCGAAAGAGCGCAACGCGGCGTGAAGAGAGCCCCAGGGCGCCCCGCCAGCCGCCGATCTTGTTCGACCGGACCCAGCACCTGATCGGCGAGCTGGAGGCCGCCCTGGGCGGAACTTTGCTCACCTACTTCAACAGCCCACGCGGCGCGATCTGCCACACGGACGTGGTCGCGCTGTTCGATCTGCTCGAACGCGTGAAGCACGTGGACACCATTTACCTGTTCGTGAAGTCGGATGGCGGAAACGGGCAGGCCTCACTACGCATGGTCAACCTGATCCGCAAGCACTGTGAGCGCTTGGTGGTCCTGGTCCCATTGGACTGCGCGTCCGCAGCCACCATGATCGCGCTGGGGGCCAACGAGATACAGATGGGTCCGATGGCCTACCTCACGGCGGTGGACACGTCGCTGACCCACGACCTGTCACCCATCGATCGCGACAACGAGCGCGTCAGCGTGAGCCTGGATGAGCTACGGCGCGTGGTCCGCTTGTGGCGCAGCGAACACGTAGCCGACGAAGGCAACCCGTACCAGCACCTGTACCCACACGTACACCCGTTGGTGATCGGTGCGGTGGACCGTGCGT
Source organism: Polyangiaceae bacterium (assembly GCA_019637295.1). Taxonomy (GTDB): domain Bacteria; phylum Myxococcota_A; class Polyangia; order Polyangiales; family Polyangiaceae; genus JACKEA01. Next base: position 213,294 of record JAHBVX010000009.1, on the reverse strand, counting down.
CGTCCTTGTCTGTCATGTTGTCCAGAGAGCTGCTCTCGTATCACCTGACGGACAAGCGCAAGATCAAGGACATTGCCGACGCGCTGAACACCCGCTACCCCTCACACAGCTACCCTATCTTGCAGGACGAGGCCGAGCGGCTGGGGCTCAACGTCACGTCCATGTCCAGCGAAGTGAACGCGCTCTTGCTGGAGCTGGCCGAAGCCTACAGCGAGATGGGACAGAAAGCGGTGACCGACTACGACGAGATCCGGTCCCACGGCAACGAGATCACGAACATCCTCGAGGCGCGTGAGAGCTTGGTGTACTTCCAGCTCGACAAGGACTGGTTCTATCGCGCCGAAGAGCGGCGCTGGGTGACCATGAACGACCACAGCGGCTGGAGGAAGGCGGAGTCCGTCGCGGGGAAGGTGCGGACCAGCGTGCTGCACATCACCTGAGCCGACCTCCGACGGGCAACGCTAGCCCTCGAGCAACCGGTGGATCCGCTCTGGAACCACGCCATACTCTTCGGCCGTGGCGATCAGCGCTGCGTTGTGGGGCAACTGCGTGAGGAACAGCCGCGCGTAGGCGGTGCCCAAGAGTCCCTCGAGGCGCCGCTCGAGCGGCGGCATGCCCCGCGCGATGGCGTCCTTCGCGTCGGCGGGCCGTTCGAGCTCGCGCAGCGCGTCGTGCAGCGCCAGGTACACGGCAGCTTCATTCAGCAAGCTGGGAGCGCCTCCTTCGAGCAGGTCCGCGGCTTCCCGCGCCAACTCCAGGGCACGGTCGGCGTGACCGCAGCGGCGTTCGGCGTCGGCCCACATGCCCAGCGCAACGGGGAGGACGTCGCGATTGGCCGTGCTACGGTAGCCCTCGGTCGCGGTGGCGAGCAGCGTACGCGCCTTCTGGCAAGTAGCCGGCGTCTTGGCGCGCAGGTGCTCCCAGCCGCGATAGAAGATGGCGCCCAGGTTGGAGCGATCCGGTGCGGCCCAGAAGCCGGTGGCCGCAGCGTCCGCGTCCGAGCGGGTCTCGGCCAGGGTCGCGTCGAACTGCTTGTCGCTACCGAAGGTCGCCGCCCAACCGAGCAGGTTCATCTGCACGTGTCGAAGCGCTCCGCTGCTGCCGATGGCGTCCGCGAGGGCCAGGCCCGTGGCCAGTGAGCCACGCGCCTCCTGGCGAGCGCCGATCGTGGTCAGCGCGAAGCCGAGATTGGTGATGAGCATCGCCTCCCGCTCCTTGAGGCCCGCCTTTCGCGCCGCGCTCACTGCGCTGCGGCGCGCGTCCAGCGCGGCGGTCAGCTCGCCGCGGGTCTGACGGACGATGGCCAAGGTCTGCCAGCCGTCGACCGCGGCCGCGGTGATGCCGCGCGTCTCCGCCAAGGTGAGCAAGCGGTCGGCCTCGAGCTCTGCCTCGGCGAGCCGACCCGCGAACGCCATCCGCGCCGCGAGAGCGGCTGAACAGCGAGCCTCCTCGTCCACCAGCTCCTTGGCGGCGGCCTGATCGCGAATCGCGGCCAGACGCGCGCTGATCTCGTGACCGCTACCGCGCGCGTCATCGTAGCGCGCTCGCGCACCGCTCGCTCGCACCGCGCTGGCGTCGTCGAACACGTTGTCTTCCATGGCGCCGATGGCTGACTCGCGATCCGCGGCGCGCGGGTCGAGTCGGCTCCAGGCTTCATCCATGTAGGAGGCGCGCAAGAAGGCAGTCGGCTTGTCCTCGGCGAACGCGAGCGCCCGCTCGGCCATGGTCAGCGCGTCACCGAGCGCATTGGTGGCCAGCGCACGTTGGGCGGCTCGCGCCCAGTGCTCGGCCGCGGCGGACTCCTTCTTGCCCAGGTCGAAGTGTCCTGCCACCGTCGCAGAGTCCTCCCCCATGGACGCGAGCCACTTGGCGGCCAGGGCGTGGAGCTCGCGCCGCTCCCGCTCGCCCAGGGAGCTGTAGGCGACCTCGCGCACCAGCGCGTGCTTGAAGAGCCACTCTCGGGTCCCGGGAAAGCGCGGGGTGTTCTGCTCCACCAGCACCTCCGCGGCGGCTAGGGACTTCATCACGCTCTCGGCCTGCGGCAGTCCGAGAGCCTCCAGGCCCGCGTCCCAACAAGTGAGTCCGAAGACACTGAGGCGTCCGACCGCGTCGCGACATTCGTCGTCGAGTGAGTCCAAGCTCACCTGTATCACCGACTCGATGGTCGGTGCGCGCAGTCCGCCGCGGCCGGCCGCCGTCAGGCGCGAGAGCTCCTCGGCGAACAGGGGCAGTCCGCCAGCTTGCTCAGCGATCCGCTCCAGCGCGTCGTCTCCGATTTGTTCGCCGAGCAGGGCTCGGGCGATGGCCCGAGATGCCTTCTTGGAGATTGGGCGCAGCTCGAGCCGAATGTGATCCCGACCGGCGAAGCGCTGGCTGTAGTCCTGCCAGAAGCTGGGCCGGACGAGCACCATGACCATGAGAGGCCGCAGCTGCGTCCGACCGAGCATGTGATCGAGCCAGCCGATGCTCTCGGGATCGGCCCACTGCAGATCCTCGGTCACGATGACCGTGGGCTGAGCCGCAGTGACCTGCGCCACCAGCTCGGTCATGGCGAGCCAGAGCACGTCGCGAGCACCGCGGGGATCGAGTCCCTCCGGGAGCGGCTGGTTGGCCAACAGACGCGCCAAGATCTCGAGGCTGTTGTCGGACAGCTCGCTGCGCGTCGCCGGGCCGAGCCGCACCACGATGGCCTCCGCCGCCTCAGCCGAGGTCGCGCCCTTGCTCAGGCCGATGATGGCGCGCAGGATGTCGCCTGCAGCGCCGAGGGCGTGACCGCGGCTGTAGGCGTCCGAGCGCTGCAAGATGACGTGAGGTGCGTCCGCCTGCGCGTTGATGCGCGCCAAGACCTCTCGCCTCAGGCGGCTCTTGCCGATGCCCGGTGGGCCGGTGATGCTGATCAGGATCGGAGTGGCTTCCGAGCAGGTGCGCTCGAACGCGTGCAGCACCTGCGCGAGCTCCGCGTCGCGACCCACGAAGGGTGCGCCACCGACCCGCTCGGCTCGAGGCCCGGGCACCGCCTCGCCGACGACCGCCGACCCGTTGTCGCGCGCCTTGAACTCGTAGCGACCTCGCCCAAGCTCGCTCGTCGTCGTGTCCGCGAGCACCATGCCGACGTCTGCATCCCGAGCCAGCGCCGACGCGCGATCCACCACCTCGCCGACGGGTTGCACGATGCCGTCCCGGTCCTGCAACGCCAGCCGGGCGCGACCGCTCGCGACGCCCACCCGCGCCCCCGCCCGCGCCAGGCGTCGGCCGACCTCCAGCGCGGTGCTGGCTTCGGTGCCGACCGCGCGACGAGCCCCGAAGTGAGCGACCAGCGAGTCCTGGCCCAGGGGTACGGCGTCGGCGCCGCGCTGACGCAGTTGCTCGAGCGACCGGTCCCGAGTCGAGGCGCTCTCGAAGCGAATCGCGACGATGGAGGTCACCAGGCGCGACGCGCTCGAGCCAAGGCGTGAGGAGAGCACGGGCTCGCTGTGCCGTCCGTGCGCGGGCAGGCGCACGGACGTGCGCAGCGCTCCGTACAGCGCCGCGCTGACTTCGCGCATGTTCCGCGGGCGATCGTCGGGATCCGTCGCCAACATGCGGCGCACCAGGTCGTCGATCTCCGCGGGTACGTCGCGGCGCAGCTCGGACAGGCGCGGGGCGGGCGTGGTGACCAAGCGAGCGAGGGTCGCGATCGCGGAGGGCCCGACATGCGGCGGTCTGCCCGCGATCAACTCGAACAGCGTCGCCCCTAGCGAGTAGATGTCGCAGCGGGCATCGACCGGTGCATCCCCGCGCGCCTGCTCGGGCGCCATGTAGGCGGGCGTGCCGACCACGTCCCCGGTTCGGGTGATGCGCAGGTCCGACTTCGCCGCCACACCGAAATCCACGACCTTGGGCTCTAGCGCCGAGGAGGAGCCGTTGTGCCCGCCGCACAAGAAGATGTTGCCCGGCTTGATGTCCCGATGAATCACACCCACGTCGTGCGCGGCGACCAGCGCGTCGGCGACCTTGGCCACCACCTCGACGGCGTGAACCAGATCCAGCGGCGCACGACGCTGGCGAGCGCAGACGTCTTCCCCCTCGAGCCACTCCATGGCGACGAAGGGCTGGGCGTCGTCGAGGACGCCGGCGGCGACCACGCGCACGATCCCGCGATGCCTCAGCTCGGCAAGCAGCTCCCCTTCCCGGGACAACCGCGCCTCCTCCTCGGGCGCGACCCCCGCCTCGGCGGCGAGCACCTTGAGCGCGACCGGCTGGTTGGTCTCGAGATCGTGCGCAAGGTACACGATCCCCGAGCCCCCGCGACCCACCTCCCGCTCGATGACGAATCGCCCACCCAAGCGGCGGCCAGGCTCCCAAGTCAGACTCACGGGAGGTACCACGGTAGAGGATCTTTCGATCCGAGGGAACCGCGGCGTGCGACCCGCCTCACCAGCGCCGACTTCGACCGCTCTGCGCCTGGGCGACGGCGCCCTGGTCCTGCTCCTTCTTGAGCAGCACGCCACCAAAGGGCAGCTCCGCTTTGATGCGCTCCGCACCCACCCCGCTGTGGGCGAGTACGCTGATCCAGTCGATGAGCTCGCTAGTGCTGGGCTTCTTGCGCAAGCGTGGCACCGCCCGCAGCTCGTAGAACGCGGAGAGGGCCTGCTCGACCAGGCTGCCGTCGACCTCGGGGTGATGCACGCGGACGATGCGCAGCATCAGCTCCGGGTCCGGGAAGTCGATGAAGTGGAACACGCAGCGCCGCAGGAAGGCATCCGGCAACTCCTTCTCGTTGTTGCTCGTGATGATCACCACCGGACGGTGCTTGGCGACGACTTCTTCGTTCGTCTCCGAAATGAAGAAGCGCATCCGATCCAGCTCGTGAAGCAGGTCGTTCGGGAACTCGAGGTCAGCCTTGTCCACCTCGTCGATCAGGAGCACGACCCGCTCCGGCGCCGACAGCGAGTGCCCCAGAGGACCCAGCTTGATGTACCGCTTGATGTCGCGCACCGCTTCGGGACCAGCGTCTCCGAACCGCGCTTCGTACAGACGCTGAACCGTGTCGTACACGTAAAGACCGTCCTGGGCCCGGGTCGTTGACTTGACCGGCCAGTGCACGAGGGGGTGCCCGAGCGCGTCAGCCACCGCCCGCGCCAGCAGGGTCTTGCCGGTGCCGGGCTCGCCTTTGACCAACAAAGGTCGCTCCAGGGCGATGGCCGCGTTCACAGCGGCCTCCAGGGAGGGGTCGGTGATGTAGCTCTGGGTTCCGCCGAACTGCTGGAATGCGTTCACGGGGGGAATCTAATTCAAGCCTCGCCAAACCGCGAGCGCTGTCGCCGAGCGGGCAGCGGTGATGTAGAAACCATGCATGGTGAAGTTCGAGATCCGAGGCGCGGTTCCCGCCGACGAGGCCGAGATCTACCGACTCGCCCAGTATCTGAACTCGGTCAATTTGCCCAATGACCGCGACTACATCCGCTCGCTGCTCGAGCACAGCGACGACAGCTTCTCGGGCCGACTCCGCAGCAAGCCGCATCGCAAGTACGTGTTCGTGTTGTGGGACTTGGAGCGGGACACCGCCGTGGGCACGAGCATGATCGTGGCGCAACTGGGCCGGCGGGACGCCCCTTACATCTACCTAGACGTCATCGACGAGGAGAAGTACTCCAAGCTCCTCGATCGACACTTTCACCACACGGCGCTGCGCATCGGCTACTCCTTCGCGGGGCCAACCGAGATCGGCGGCCTGGTGGTGGCCCCGGAGTTTCGAGCCGCCAAGGCGCGCCTCGGTTTGCAGATCTCCTACGTCCGGTTCCTGTACATCGCGACGCACCGGGAGCTGTTCCAAGAGCAGATCCTGGCGGAGCTGTTGCCCCCCCTCGAAGCGGACGGGACCAGTCATTTGTGGGAAGCGCTGGGCCGCCGCTTCACGGACATGAGCTACGCCGAGGCGGACCGCCTGTCGAGCGAGAACAAGGAGTTCGTGCGGGACCTGTTCCCCAATGGGCTGGTCTACGCGAGCGTGCTCAGCCCCGAAGCGCAGGCGGTGATCGGCAAGGTCGGCGCACAGACCAAGGGTGTGGAGCGCATGCTGCAACGCGTGGGCTTCCGCTACGCCGACCGGGTCGACCCCTTCGATGGTGGGCCGCACTTCGTGGCGGACGCCGACGAGATCACGCTGGTGGAAGAGACCGAGGTGATCGCCGTCGGCGCCATCACTGCAGCCGAGCCCGCCGGGCCCATGGCGCTGGTCGCCCGGGACTTGGCGGAGCCCCCCTATTTTCGCGCATACGCGACGCCCACCGCCAAGACCGAGGAGGGCAAGCTGGTGCTGGGCGAAGAGATCGCCGGGCGGCTCGAGGTGGTGGAGGGAGACAGCATCTTTCACTTGCCGCTGCGCTGATCCGCGTAGCGGGGGCTAGGTGGCTACTTGGCCCTGAACGTCCGCGTCCGGGACGCTGACGCTGCGTTGCCCGCGATCGTCCTTGTCCACGCGACCATCGAGCATGCGCACCACCCGCGGCATGCTCTCCGCGAAGAACGGGTTGTGCGTCACGACCACGATGGTGGTGCCGTGCTCCCGATTGATCTCGAAGAACAGCTCGTGGATGGCCTCGCTGGTCGCGCTGTCCAGGTTGCCCGTGGGTTCATCCGCCAGCACCAGGCGCGGACCGAGGGAGAGCGCGCGCGCGACGGCGACACGCTGCTGCTCGCCGCCGCTGAGCTCTCCTGGGCGGTGCGACGCGCGGGGGCCAAGTCCCACCTCGTCGAGCAGCTTACGGGCACGAGCGTCCATCTCCTTGCGCGACTTGCCCTGGATCAGTCCGGGCAGCATCACGTTCTCGAGGGCAGTGAACTCGGGGAGCAGGTGGTGGAACTGAAACACGAACCCGATGTCGCGGTTGCGCACCGCCGCCAGGCGCGACGAGTTCATCTTCGTCAGCTCCTCGCCACCGAGCGCGATGCTTCCGCTGGTGGGCAAGTCGAGGGTGCCGATGCAGTGCAGCAGGGTACTCTTGCCCGCGCCGGACGGGCCGACGATGCTCAAGATCTGACCCTGATAGATGGTCAGATCGATGCCCTTGAGCACATGCAGGATCCGCCCCATGTGGTCGAAGCTCTTGTGCAGATCCCTGACCTCGACCAGGGGGATCTTGTCAAACGTCATGGCGTACTCACTCGTAGCGAATGCCATCGACCGGGCGCAGGCGGCTGGCGGCGAGGGCGGGATAAATGGTGGCGAGGGTGGTGATGGCGAAGGCGCTGATGGCGACCAGCGTGTAGTCCACCGGATCGACCGAAATGGGTAGGCGATCGACGTAGTACACGTTCGGATCGAGGCGCACACCGAACCAGAGTAGCCCGAGGACGGTGATGAGCCCGGTCACCACACCGAACACGGTGCCGATGCCGCCGATGATGATGCCCTCCGTCATGAACACGCGCAGAATGGCGCGGTCGCTCGCCCCGAGGGCCTTCATGATGGCGATCTCCTTGCTCTTCTCGGTCACCATCAACAACAGGGTACAGATGATGCAGAAGCTCGCCACCGCGATGGCGATGCTCAAGATGATGAAGGTGGCGATCTTCTCCAGCTTGAGCGCGGAGAACAGGTTCTTGTTGAGTTCCTTCCAGTCCCGCACCCGCAGCGCGTCGTCCGTGACTCGAGCCGCGAGGGCCTCGGTCACTTCCTCTACCCGCTCCGGGTCGACCACACGCACCTCGATGCCCGTGACCCGCGGACCGAGATCCAGGAACTCTTGAGCCACGTCCATCTTGATGTAGGCGTGACTCGAGTCGTACTCGTACATTCCGCTGTAGAAGATGGCAGCGACGCGGAACCGTCGCGTGCGCGGCAGCACGCCCATGGGCCCGAGATCGCCCAAGGGGGAGACGAGCGTGACCTCGTCGCCCACATACAGGTGCAGCGTCTTGGCCAGCTCGCGCCCAATGATGATGCCCGGATAGACCGGCTCGGTCGCCTTCTCGACATCCGGGTCGAGCCCGCTGCCGAAGGGCCTGAGCTTGGGCCCCTTCATGAACTTCTCTCCGCCCCGGCCCATGCCGATCACGGTGTCCGGCGGCAGCTCGGTGAGCGCCTTCGGCTCCATCAAATACTCGAACTTCCCGGTGTCGATGTTCTTGACCAGATCGATCACCGAGCCGATCGTGTCCGCGTCGATGCCCCGGATCAGGGTCCCGGCCCGGTTCGACGTGCTCGACGCCATCGCCTCGCCGGACACGACGGGCGTCGCTGCCACCACCCCGGGCACGGTGCGGACGTCCGAGAGCAGGGTCTGCCACTCCTCGAAGCCGCCGTGACTGGTCGCTTCGACCTTCAAATGGGCGTTGTTGCCGAGGATCTTGCGCTTCAGATCGGCCCCGAAGCCGCCCATGATGCTGACCACCGCGCACAGCGCGAACGCGCTCACGCCGACGCCCGCGATGCTCAGAAATGAGATCACCGTCAGAAAGCCGCTCTTGCTCGCGCGCACGTGGCGCACCGATACGAACGCGACGAAGCCTCCCCTCTCGATGCGATCGAGCAGCCAGGGCAGCGCCAGCCCCATGAACCCGATGACGAATCCGGTCGCCGAGAGCGCCGCGCCGACGCGTACCACCTGGTGCCAGAGGATGAACGAACTGCCCCGAGGTTCCGGCAGCTTGGCGGCCCAGGTGCCGAGGGCGAGCACTCCCACGAAGCAGACCCCGGTGACGCCCACGAGCAAGCTGCGACGCCCGCGGCGGCCGAGCTTGCGCAGGCCCCAGACGATCCCCGTGCCGATCAGCAGCGCGAGCAGCGCGATGACGGCGAGGCGCCCCGGCAGGCCGATGGCGGTCCACAGGTTGGCGATGAACCCGGCGTTGGCCTCTTGAGCCAAACCCGGTTGACTCATGAACCGTCGCTCTCCGAGCGCATGAGCGGGAACGCGATGACGTCTCGAATGGACTGCTGCGCAGTGAGCATCATCACCAGGCGGTCCACGCCCAGACCGAAGCCAGCAGCCGGCGGCATCCCGTGCTCGAGGGCGCGAACGTAGTCTTCGTCGTAGTCCATCGTCTCTTCCGCGCCTCGGGTCTTGCGCTCGACCTGATCGCGGAAGCGACTGGCCTGGTCATCCGGATCGTTCAGCTCACTGAAGGCGTTGCACAGCTCACGTCCCTCCACGAAGAGCTCGAAGCGGTCCGTGAGCTCAGGGCTCGCATCCTTCCTGCGTGCCAGCGGCGAGACCTCGAAGGGGTAGTCCGTGATGAACACGGGCCGACTCTTGTCGCCAGCGCTCGAGCGGTAGTCCTCGGCCAAGAACGGCTCCACCAGGTACTCGTAGGCCGCGAAGGTGCGATCCCCGTCGGTCTCGCAGGCGAACAGACCTCGCCGAAAATTGTGCCAGTCGATGCGCGCGGCGCGCTCACTCGCGCCGCGCCAGCCCTCGACCGCGCGATCCCCGACGGCGCGATCCGGCGCGGGCCCGTGGTGCCCCTGGGGCGGCACGCCGAGGTCTCCCAACCGCGCGACGACCTCCGAGGGCAGGCCCGCGCGCTCGAGGCCCTGAGCGATGGCATCTCGCATCGGCAGGCGGGCGAAGGGCTCGTCCAGGACGAACGGCCGCTGCTCCCGGAAGCGCAGGAAGTGGCTGCCGAAGCCGAGCGCCGTCAAGCGGCGGCCGAGCTCATCGTCCACGAAGCGAAGCATGCGTTCGGTGTTGTCCATCAGGGTCTGATACGTGGCGTACGCTTGGTAGTACTCCAGCATCGTGAACTCGGGATTGTGCCGCGTGCTGATGCCCTCGTTCCGGTAGCAGCGTCCAATTTCGTAGACGCGTTCGTAGCCGCCGACCAAGAGCCGCTTGAGGAACAGCTCCGGCGCGATGCGCAGGAACAGCCGCAAGTCGAGGGCGTTGTGGTGGGTCACGAAGGGTCGCGCCGCGGCGCCGCCGATCAGCGAGTGCAGGGTGGGTGTCTCCACCTCCACGAAGTCCGCGTCATCCAGGAACCGCCGGAGCGCCTGCACGATGATGGACCGCGCTCGAAGCACCACCGCGACGTCGGGGTTGGCGACCAGGTCGACGTAGCGCCGACGGTAGCGTTGGTCCACGTCCGTCAGGCCGTGCCACTTGTCCGGCTGCGGTCGCAGCGCCTTGGTGACGAGCCGGAGGCGGCGGCACTCGAGAGAGAGCTCGCCCGTCTTCGTCACCATGACCACGCCGCGGGCCTCGATGTGATCGGCGACGTCGACGTCCTCGAGCCGCGCGAAGTCCTCGCCTAGCACGTCGAGCTTGGCGAACAGCTGCAGCTCCCCGCTGTCGTCGCGCAGCCGGAGGAAGCTGGCCTTGCCGAAGCCGCGGCGCGCGATCAGCCGGCCGAGTACCGTCACACTCTTGCCCGCGCCGAGCTCGCTCACCCGCTCGGGCGAGTAGCGTTGCTCGGTCGGCTCGATCAGAGCAGCGGCGAAGCGCGCACGCAGCGCGGCGACCTTCTCCCGGCCCTCCGTGTCGACATCGTTGGCGAACGGGTGCTCTCCGCGACTGCGCACGCGGCTGGCTTTCTCGCGCCGAACGGCGATGAGTGCCTCTTCGCCGCCCGTCGCCTCGGACTCGTCCTGGCTCATGGGTGCGCGGGGTCTAGCGCGGCCCGACGGCCGCATCAACGGGCCGACGGGCGGGGTGTGCTAGGCTTCGGTGGCTGGAGGACCCATGACCCACGTCGGACGCTTCGCCATCATCGCAACCTTGGGCAGCATGACCGCAGCCCTGTCCTGCTCCGGCGGGGACGAAAGCGGCAGCGCCAACAACTTCAGCGGCGTGGGCGGCGGGTCTGCGGCAAACTCGGGGACCGGCGCCAGCTCGGCCAGTGGCGGCAGCGGGGCGGTGTCCGTGATCGATGCAGGACCGAACGACTCCGGTCTCACCGCGGACAGCGCCTGCGCAGCCCAGAACGCGGAAGCGACCCTGGTCAAGAAGCCCGTGGATATCTTGTTCGTGATCGACAACTCGGGCTCGATGAGCAACGAGAACGCTGCCGTCCAGAACAACATCAATCAGAATTTCGCCTCCATCATCGGCGCCAGTGGCATCGACTATCGCGTGATCATGCTCACGTCCTACTCGTCCGGCTACAGCGTGAAGGTGGCCCCACCGCTCGGCGGCGGCACGGGCGGCAACGTGCCGCACAACAACCCGCCCATCTTCTACCACTACAACACCACGATCGGCAGCCACAACGCCTGGTGCCGGCTGTTCGACACGTACGAGACCGCCGATCCACACGGCTTCGGCAACGGTTGGAAGGACTGGGTACGCACCGAGGCTGCCAAGGTGATCGTCGTCATCACGGACGACGGAGTGTCGTGCACGAGCGCTCGGACCGGCAACAACTACAACGACGGCAACAACGAGGCCAACGGCATCGTGAGCGGCGACAAGTTCGACACGGACTTGCTCGCGTTGGATCCCGCGCAGTTCGGCACCGCCGCGAGCCGCAACTATACCCTGCACGGCATCCTAGGCGTCGTGGCGGGCAGCGACGCTTCCAAGGCGCACTTCCCGGCGGACCCCATCACCACGGGCGAGTGTCCCACCGGCGTCGACCCCGGAACGGGCTATCAGCACGTCGCCAAGCTGACCGGCGGCCTGCGCTTTCCGGTGTGCGAGGGTGCGGGCTTCGACGCCGTATTCCAGAAGATCGCCGAGGGCGTGATCCAGGGCGCGAAGGTGGCGTGCGAGGTGCAGATCCCGACGGACTCGGAGGGCAAGGAGATCGACCTCGCTACCATCGTGGTGGGCTACACCCCGGGCGCGGGCGGTGCCGAACAGAAGCTCAACCAAGTGGCAAACTCGGCTGCGTGCACCGCGAACTCGTTCTACATCGAGGGCGGTCTGCTCAAGCTGTGTCCCGACGCCTGCACGACCATCCAGAACGACGACGCCGCCAAGCTCTCCATCCTCTATGGCTGCAAGGTGGATGGCCCGCGCTGACGGCGCCCGAGCTACTCAGGACCAGATCACCTTCTGCTTGCTCTTGGCCCAGTCGTCCGCCTTGGGCCGGTACTTGTCTTCGATGGCGCCGCGCTTGAGCTTGAGGGTGGGCGTCAGCAGTCCGTTCTCGATTGTCCAGTCGTCGCTGATCACGGCCACGAAGTCGAGCTGCTCGTGCTGGTCGAGCTCCTCGTTGAGCTTCGCGAGGTGGGCGGCGAGGGTCTTCTCGATGCGCGTGCGCTCGGCCTCCTCTTTGACCTTGGGGCGAGCCGCTTCGCTCAGCACGACCATGCCGTAGGGCTGCGGAAAGCCGTCCCCGGTGACGCAGGCGATCTCGACGTCGTCGTGGAGCTGCAGCTTGTTCTCGATCGGCGCGGGAGCGACGTACTTGCCCTTGGTCGTCTTGAACAGCTCCTTGACGCGACCCGTGATGCGCAGCCGACCCTTGTCGTCGATCTCGCCGCGATCACCGGTCTTGAGCCAGCCGTCGGCGGTGAGCACCTCGGCGGTGAGCTCCGGCGCGTTGTAGTAGCCCAGCATGGTGCCCGGGCTCTTGACCAGGATCTCGCCGGCGTCGCTGAGCTTGTGCTCCACACCCGGCATGGGCGTGCCGACGTAGCCGACCCGCACGTCCCCCGGCTGGGTGGCGTGCGAATAAGAGAAGTTCTCGGTCATGCCGTAGCCCTCGAGCAGCTCGAGCCCCAGCGACCGATACCAATCGATGAGCTGAGCGGGGATGGGCGCGGACCCGCTGCCGGCGAAGCGGGCCTGGTCCAGGCCGAGGCCCGAGAGCACCTTCTTGCGGATGATACCGGCCACGATCGGGATCTTGAGCAGGAAGGACAGCCGCTCGGGCGGCATCTTCTGAAACACGCCGAGCTGAAACTTCTGCCAGAGGCGGGGCACGCTCACGAACAGCGTGGGCTGCGCGCGCTTCAGGTCTGCCACGAACGTGTCGAGGCTCTCGGCGAAGTACACCTGAAAGCCGCTGAGGAAGGTGCCGGTCTCGACGACCGTGCGCTCGAAGGCATGGGCCAGCGGGAGGTACGAGAGCATGCGGTCGTGCCGCGTGATCTCGAGCAAGTCGCGAAAGCCGTCCCCCGGCGCGCTCATGGTCGCGAAGCTGTGCATCACGCCCTTGGGCACACCCGTGCTGCCCGAGGTGTAGATGATGGTCGCCATGTCGTTGGGGTCGCGCTCGATGACGCCTGCGAGCGGCTCGGTGGACTTCACGATGTCCTTCCACTGCGGCGCGTCGAGCTTCGGCGCCAGAGGCATGGCGATGCGCGGGAGCCCCTCGGGGATGCCGGGCGCCATGACGTCGTAGCCATCGAGCTTGCCGATGAAGATCAGCTTCGCGCCGCTGTGGTCGATGATCTGGCGAATGGTCTCGGGCGTGAGGATCGGATAGAGCGGGATCGACACATGGTCGGCCATCCAGATGGCCAGATCCGCGATCAGCCACCACGCCGTGTTCTTGGAGAACAGCGCGATGTGGCTCTTGGGCGGGAGATCCAGCGACTTGAGGTGAGCGGCCATGCGGCGCGCCTCGTCCACGGCCTGAGCGTAGGTGAAGGTCTGGACCTCGCCGCCCCCGAGCGGCTGGGTGAGCCAGAGCTCGTCGGCCAGCTCCTTCTCGAATTCCTGCACCCGGTCGAGTTGCGTCACGATGGCCATGGTCCTGCTCCTTGGCGAGCCGGAGGGCGCGCCAGCTGGATTAGAAGCAGAGCTTTCGGGGCCGCTCAACCCGAATCGGAGACGCAGAAACCGATCAGGCCTCGCCCCGCGCAGTGACCACGGCCTTTTCCTTCTTCTTGTCGGCGCTCATCATCAAATAGGCCTCGATGAAGCCGTCGAGGTCGCCGTCCAGCACGGCGTCCACGGCCCCAGTCTCGAACTCCGTGCGCAGGTCTTTCACGAGCTGGTAGGGCTGCATCACATAGCTCCGGATCTGGTTGCCCCAGGCGATCTGCCCCTTCTGCGCGTCCACGGCCGCGCGATCTGCCTCGCGCTTGGCCAGTTCGAGTTCGTACAGCTTGGCCTTGAGCATCTTCAGCGCCATGGCGCGGTTCTGATGCTGGCTGCGCTCGGCGCGGCAGACGATCATGATGCCCGAGGGCAAGTGCCTCAGGCGCACGGCCGTCTCCACCTTGTTCACGTTCTGGCCGCCCTTGCCGCCGGCGCGCATGGTGGTGATGTCCAGGTCCGTGTCTTTGACCTCGATGTCGATCTCGTCTTCGATGTCCGGGGTGACCTCGACCGCGGCGAAGCTGGTCTGTCGCCGCGCGTTGCCGTCGAACGGGCTGATGCGCACCAAGCGGTGTACGCCCATCTCGGCCCGCAGATGGCCATACGCGTTGGGACCGCTGACGGTGAAGGACGCGCCGTCGATGCCCGCCTCGTCACCGACCTGATAATCGATGAGCTCCGTCTTGAAGCCGCGCCGCTCGCACCAGCGCAGGTACATGCGGAGCAGCATCTCCGCCCAGTCTTTGGCGTCCGTGCCCCCGGTGCCGGGATGGATGCTGACGATGGCGTCGGCGTGATCCGCCGGACCGCTGAGCATGCGCTGCAGCTCGGCCTTGCGCACGCGCAGCGCCAGCTCGTTGGCCTGGCGCTCGCAGTCGGCCAGTGCGCTCTCGTCCTCTTCGGCAGCGCACAGCTCGAGGTACTCGGTCGCCTCGCTCACGTCTTTGGTGAGTGCCTCGATGCTGCTGATCTTCTCGAGCGCTGCGGCGCGCCGGCGCAGGATCACCTGGGCCTTGCCTTGGTCGTTCCAGAACCCCGGTTCGCTGGAGACCTGGTCGAGCTCTTCGACCTCCCGCGTCAGCTGCGGGACGTCAAAGAGACCCCCTTAGCGCATCGACGCGCCGGTTTAGGTCCTCGAGAGTGGAGCGGGTCTCGGCAAGCATGATGGCCGGCAACTACCGCCACTTCCCGCCGAGCGCAAGGGCGCTCAGCGCCGCCGGCGAGACGGGGCCGACACGTGCTCCCCAAACCAGCCCCCCGTCAGGACGTCCAAGGTGAAGCCCTGCTCGAGCGCCACCAGCTCGGCCTCCGCGCGTTCATCGTCGCCAGCGTCGGGCGAGTCCGCGACCTGCACCGCGCGATGCCAGGCGAACAGAGCCCGCAGCACCCGCTCGATACGGCGGGCGTCGGCCGCGTCGCGCTGTCCCCGCAGGCGCTCGACCATCAGCTCTTCACTGGCAAACACGGCTCGGTCGAGGCGCCAGCTGAGGCGCGCGCCGACCGACAGGCGCACCCCGCCCGCCTGGGTGTAGCGGTACGGGTCATCGAGGGTGGGGGTGAGGCGCAGCGTCTCGTCCACCGTGCGGTCCCCTCGCAGAGCCACCTCGGGCAACGCCGCCGACGTTCGAGCGCGCGACGCGAGCCCCTGAAGCCGGCGCCGAGCTTCGGTTCGGCCACCCGCGATCAGCGCCTGGCGCACCGTGCGTCGGACCAGCTCGTGGCTCAAGAGCGGGGGCCTTGGGCGCTTCAGCCGCGCGGGGGGCTCCCGAGCCGCCGCGTCGTCAGCGACGAAGGACGCGCGGGAGCGGGCCACTCGATCCAGGGGCACGTCGAGGCTGAAGAAGAGCGAGTGACCCGACCCTCCCAGCGAGTCGCGAACGACGCTGGCCTGGGCCGAGACGGTGAGCGAGCCCGCCCGCGCGAGCGCGGGGCTCACGAGCAGGGCCAGCAGCAGTGTGAGGAGAGTGAGAGCAAGTCGACCGGCGAACATGGCCGCCGGTCGGACCCAGCTCACAAGCGGTTGCGTAGAATCGACGCGCTCACGAGCCCTCCCCCGATCCGCTTCAGAGCCGGGGCTTCCTCTTCCGCATGATCTGGCGAGCGCGCTCCATCTCTTTCTCTAGCTTCGCGAGATCCGCGGGTGTCGCTCCCGCGGCGTTCATCACCTCGGCCCAGCGCTCGTAGTAGAGATCCGGATCCACCTCGGGCTCCCGCATCACCGCCAGCAGTCGATCGTACGCGGCCAGTGACGCTGGGATAAAGCCGCTCTCGGGCAGCTCGAGCTCGCTGTCGAGCCCGGAGAGCTGCGCAGTGGCCAGGATACCGATCAGGTGGATGCGCTCCTCGAAGGGGTAGCTCGCGGCCCGCTCGAACAGCCGCGCGGCCGTGCTCGCCGACGACAAGAGCGCCCGGGTGCGGCGATCGCGACTCCAGTGCGGACGGGTCAGACTGGTGTCATCGCCGCCGTGCGCGATCGCGAGTTCGATCTCGAGAAGGGTGTTGGCTCCGTCCTCGAAGGCAATGAGGACCCAATGATCCGGTTCCTCGAGCAGAGCCTGGGGCAGATCGCCCGGCGTGGAACCGAGCACGACCTCGTGCTCGGACTTCGCGCGACGCAGGTGACGCTCGGCGCGCAGGAAGCTCTCGCGGGACACCGCCACGTAGCCTGCCGCCGCGAAGCGCACGCCCGCCCAGCGGTAGCCGAGCACCAGGCAGGCCTCGAGAACCAGCCGCTCGACGCCGGTCTGGCGGGGGGCGCGCCGTTCGTACCAATCCAGCACGCTCGCGGCGTACCCGAGGCTGCGCGGGCCGAGCACGGGCACCAGCTCGACTCGCGTGGAGTCGGCATCACGCAAGAGCGTCGCCGTCGAGGCGGCGAGCGCGCGGGGATCGAGCGGGCAACGAACCTCGTCGTCCGCATCGCCGCCGGCGTACAGCAGAGGCCAGGAGAAGTCTTGCCACAGCTCGTCGTCGAGATCAGTTGGACTGCCCGGCGCCCCGGCGGAGAGCGCGCCTTGGGGGCGCACGTTGGTAGTCGGAGCGCTGCGGCCCGCAGCCCTCGTCGCGGTCCGGCGCCTGGCCTCGGCAAACAGGGGCACGGACCCGCTCTCGAACACGTCGCTGTTGGGCGGATAGGCAAAGCGCTCGCTGGCGGTGACGTCGGCGTCCGGCGTCGCGTCGTCGCGCGCGACCGGACCCTCGAGCGGCGGCAGCAGCCCGTGAGCGCGGGCGTACGCCTCGACCAACTGATCCGCGGGCATGCTCGCCCCACCCCGCTGCACCGGGCCGCCTTCGGTGAGATCCAGCGTCCGACGGCCGTCCGACCAAGTCGCGGTCACATGTGCGGTGCCTGTCGCGCCCAACCCGCCCCAGTAACGCAGCGCGAGCCCGTCGCGGTGCCCGCTGTCGTACAAGCAGGACGCCAGCAGCTGCGCGCTCGGCCCGCAGGCTCCGACCCCCGCGAGCAGCAGGTCCGACAGTCGCGTCACGGCGATCGAGTACGCGATGTCGCCGAAGGCGGTCTCGACTGCGTCGAGCACGGTGCCTCCTTGGGCTGCTTCGCGGTAAGTCAGGCAGCGAGCCTCGTAGCGACGGCGGGCCTCGGAGCTATCGAGACCGACGCGGGCCTCTTCGGCGTCGAGCGCGTCGGCGTCGAGCACGAAGCGACCCAGCGCCAGGCGGCCTCCCTCGCGATCGGCGAGCGCGCGCCGCACCAACTCGCGCCTGGCCTCGTCCAGCTGCTGCTGGGAGCGAAACGCGGGCGCCGGCGCCCCGGCTGCGCCCTCGGCCTGTACTGGGCCGAGCGCGGCCGGACCGAGCCAGTCGGCGATGCGGGGACCGCCCCACGGCAGCGCGTGCAACCCAGCCGACAGGGCCAGCGCCAAGACGGCAGCCCCGCCGCGCGGGGAGGCTCGGGGTCGCGCCTGCGCCATGGCTCAGTATACCTCGCGACCGTGCGGTGGACCGGTCCGTTCAGCGCTCCAGAATCGTCGCCGCGAGCAGCTGCACGGAGGTGAAGTAGAGGGGCAGACCCCACAGCCGATTGGTCACCTCTTGCTTCACGAACCGATTGCGAGCGACGGCGATGTCCGAGAGGAAGAACAGGACGGCGCCGATGAGCGGCAGCAGCGCGTGCGTGCGCCAGCCGTTGCCCGCAGCGCACGCCACCATGAACGAGATGACCACGATGTAGGCGATCACCGGGGCGCGCATCTTGGGTTCGACGTGAGGCGAGAGCCAGCGCCAGATGACGAGGGCAGGCGCCAGCATGGCCACCAGCGTCAGACCGAGCACGGTCAGGTCGATGCCACGAACACCGAACGCGACGGCGAAGCCCAGATGACCCAGGAGAAAGCTGACGAGCCCGGCTAGGAACGCCTTCTTGTTGCGCGCGATCAAGCACACGTCCCCGATGAAACAGAATACGAGGGCGACGAACGTCACCTGACCGTAGGCGGACTGCATCGCGCCGGCGCCCCAGCCGGCGAGCAAGAACCCGGTGGACGCCGCGGGCTTGCCGAGCGCGAGCAACAGCTGGTGACGGCGCAGCTCCGCGATCAGCACGACGACGAGCGCACAGGCCGTCAGGGCGGCGCCGAGCACGAACAGACGCGGCAAGTCCAACTCATCCCTCCCGCGGCACGATCAACCGGATGGCACCTTGGACCACCGCGATCCGGACCTGGTAGCACGGCTGCAACTCCTCGCCGTCCATTTGCGCGGCGATGGGCACTTCGCCCTCGGGCGCCAGGGTGATGTCGAAGTGCGCGGCGGCGATGGGACGGGAGTGCTCCACACCGAGCGGAGCGAGCATGGCATCGTCGATGGGGTTGCCGTCGAGATCCACGAAGGCCTTGCTGACCCACTCACGCTTGCTGCGAAACACCACCAACTCGAACTTCCCGTCGTCGTGCCGACTCTCGGCGTCGAACACCCACGCGCCGCCGTAGACGCGGGTGCCCTTGATCACCAGATCCGTCAGACCATGGTAGGTATGGGTCTCGTCGTCCGCCTCGACCACCGCAGAGAACTTGTCGTCGATCACCTGCGCTTCGAGGAAGGTGCGCAGCAGCGCGCCCGCGTAGACGAGCTGGTCGCGGTACAGCTCCTTGAGCGGACCGAGCTTGTCGACCACTTGGCGATCCTGGTTGCGCACGGCGAGCACCCTCGCGCTGAGGCCGAAGCCGGCCGAGTCGAAGAACCATTCGCTCCGCTCCACCTCGCCGGCGGGAGTGCACAGCTCGAGCCGGCCCGCGTCGAGGCGCGTCTCGTTCCCGGCC
The DNA here is from genome assembly GCA_019637295.1 of Polyangiaceae bacterium. Classification (GTDB taxonomy): domain Bacteria; phylum Myxococcota_A; class Polyangia; order Polyangiales; family Polyangiaceae; genus JACKEA01. The sequence continues at coordinate 194,324 of JAHBVX010000009.1, read as the reverse complement.
ACGAGCACGCGCACGTTGCGCCCGAGCGCCGCGTCCGTGGCCTCGAGACCAAAGCTCTTGCCCTGGTCGTTCGCGGTGCCGGTGGGCAACATGCCCATCACGAGCTGCTCGCCGCGGCCGGAGTCGAGGATGCCGGCGGCGACCTCTCGAAAGGTGCCGTCTCCACCCATCGAGACGACGACCGGATCGCCGCCCGGTCGCAGCCGCTCGGCCAACGCCGGCACGGTCTTGCCACCGGGCAGCGTCGGGAAGAGCTCCGCGTGGATCTCCAGTGCCCTGAGCTCGGCCAGCGCGCGCTCGATGCGTTCGGCGTTCTTGCCCGACTGTGCGGTGGGGTTGGCGACCAAGAGGACTGACTTCATGGCGGGGAACTCCTGCGCAGCGAGTGGGCACGGGTGAAGGCCGCGCCGAGGAAGAAGGCATGCGCGCTGTAGTGGGCCCAGAGCATCAGCATCACGATGGCACCCGCCGTGCCGTACACGCTCAGGTCTCGATACGTCAGATACGCCGTGACGAGCAAGGAACCAACCGTGAACAGCACGGCGGTGACCGCGCCGCCGACCAGGGCATCTCGGCTGGTGACCGGCGTGCGTGGCAACACCCGGAACACCATGAAGAACAAGAGCGTCGTCAGCGCGAAGGAGCCGACCACCTCGACGAGCCGGAGTCCGAGCGAGACGTCCGCTGCCACGGCGTGTCGCGCGGCGGCCAGGGCGGTGTGCAGGAGCACCAGCAGGATGAGCAAGACGCCGACCCCGAGCACCATCGCGAACGCGAGCGCGCGCTTGCGGAGCTGGAGCAGACCGCGCGCTAGCCACCCCTCGGGTCGTGCCGGCGGCTCCGTGTTCCAGAGCAGGTCGAGCGCGCGCGTGAGCTGCGAGAAGAGCCGGGTGGCGCCGTACACCAGCACGATCAACCCCGCGAGGCTGGTGAGAGACGAGTGGGACGGCGCCCGTGTCGAACTCACCAGTGACAACAGCGTCTCCCCGCCCTCGGCCCCCACCCAGCTGACGAGCTGAGCGCGCAGGGTCGAGTCGAGCTCCGCCGGCCCGACGAAGAGCCCGGCGACGCGAAGCGCGATGACGAGTATGGGCACGACGCTGAGCAGCGCGTAGAAGGCGATGGACGCCGCGAGCAGCCGCGCGCCCCGGTCGGAGAAGATGCGGTACGCCTCGCGGGCGAGTTCTCTGGCGTCTTCGAGTGCGGCGAGCACGACGTCAGGTTACCTCTTCAGCCGCCGGAGCGTCGCCTCGACCTCGGCGTCGGCCTCGAGCATCCCGAGCAGCACTTCGCGGGCGCGGGGGTCCGCGGCCACCTCCGCGGCGACGCGAACGCGACGCTCTCCCTGAGCGGGGTCGAGCGCCCGGAGGGCGAGGGCGGCGCCGGCTCGGTGCTCGAGCGGCTGAGTGGCGTCATTCAGTACCGACTCGGCGTCGGCGTCCGTCACGACTCTGCGACGAAACCCGGCGTCGAGCAGCTGCTCTCGCCACTCGGCCACGTTCTGTCCGCGTCGGGCGAACAGCGCATCGCGCTCGGGGCCAGCCTCGCGAGCCTGGTCGAACAGCGCTCGGGCGTCGTGGAGGCGGCGAAGCGCCGCGAGCTCCTGCTCCTCACTCCAGCCGATGGTGGCGAGCGAGACGGTCTCGTCGCCCAAGGCGAGGTCTACGGACATCCCGCTGCGCGTCACGCTCCGTATCGCCGAGTGAGGGACGAACCGGCGGCGAAGCCAGCGCTCGATGACGACCCCGTCTTGGCCGATGGTCACCTTGGGCGCGCGCACCCGCGCGAGCCACCAGCCGAGCGCGGCGGACGTCACCAGCGAGAGCAGCACCGCAGCCGGCTGGACGCTGGACAGCGCCCAGCCCTGGAGTCCAGCGATGACCGACAAGACCGCCGCCAGGCCCAGCCAGACCGGCGTGTACAGGGCGAAGAAAAACAGCAGTCCCGCCACGAACGGCCCGATCGTCCCGCGCAGCTGCAGCGAGAGGGTGCGCTGCCCGACTGAAGTCCCGGTCTGGTCGAGCAACGCTTCGGCCTCGTGCTCGCTGTGCAGCGAGAGCGACGCCTGGGCGCCGCTCCGAAACTGCAGCGTCGTGCTCGGCCCCGCGCGGGAGCCGCCTCGCAGGTCATCGAGCTTCAGGCGACGGCGGCGCCTCCGGCCCTCGAGCACGAGGGTGCCGCCATCGAGTCGCGCGCGACCGCTGCCCAGCTGCCCTCGCGCGAGCAGCTGCCGGTAGACGAGCACCATCACCGCGAAGGGCAGGCACCAAGGCAGCAGGTGAAAGCCACCGGAGACCACCCCCGCCACGGCGGGGATGAACACGAACCCCGTCGCGACGAGGCCCGCCTGTAGCAGGGTCATGACCGGCCCGGACGGAGTCACGGTCATGTTCACGCAGCGCCAGCCGGGTTCGACCTCCGCGTCCGAGCGCGGGCGCTCCTCGCCCGACTTCATGGCTTCACCGCGACGTAGGTCGGGCCGACGTCGGTCAGCCAGGTGAGGCCGCGGGTGCGTCCGGTGTCGAGCTCGAGCACCGAGAGCAGCCGCTCCGCGGGATGCGGCACGAACGCAAGGCGTCCCGCGGCATCGACGCCAAGGCTCAGGGCGAACGCGCTGCCAAACAACGGGATCGGCTCCGACGCCGTGGGCGCCGCGGCACCGAGATCGATGGCGACGACGGAGGCAGTTCCGAGCGTAGCGCCCACCAGCACGACGTTCGTGTTCGGCACCACGGTCGCTGCGTAAGGCACGCCTAGAGTGGCCACTGTCGCGACGACCTCGGGCAATGCCCCCACGGGATCGTCCCGCCAGGCAGCGAAGTCGATGACCGACACGCTGAAGCTCTGCGAGTTGGTGACGAGGGCGCGCGCAACGTCAGTCGCGAACGCCAGGTCCGAAGGATCGCTGCCCGTGGGCACGGGCGGCGAGAGCGTGGCCTGTACGTCGCTCGTGCGGAAGAAGCGCACCGCGCCCTCGGCCGCGAGGTTCACCGCTCCAATGGCTCCATCCGGCGTGAGCGCGATCTGCTCGGGCCCTTGCCCGACGACAACAGCGGCCAGCTCGTCGCCCTGCTCCAGATCCACGACCGAGACCGTGCTGCCCAGCGTGGCGCCGTCCCCGTAGTTGGCCGTGAACGCTCGCTTGCCATCCGGGGACACGGCGAGCCCCATGGGCACTTCGCTGAGCGCGATCTCGTGGCTGACCAGACCTTGCTCCAGGTCGACGACGAGCAGACCGCCGCCGGGCTCGATGCTGGGGGAGCCGACCAGCGCGCTGCCCGCGCCGGCAAAGAACCCAGGGCCAATCGTCACCAGCGCGGACGTGCCGCCGGGCAACAGCTCGAGCTCGATGGGTCCCGGCGCGTGAGCGGACAGGTCGATGCGCTCGAGGATCGCCTGGGTCTCGTCGCAGCGCGCGTCGCTCGCGCGCCCGAGGTCCAGCACCGTGAGCGAGCGGTTCAGCCAGTCTGCGGTGACGACGCGACCCGCTCCCGGCGCCGGGCAGCCGGGGTCGGGCGCGCCTTCGCTGCCGCACGCTGCCGTCAGCGCGACCGCGACCAGGGCAGCGAGCGCGCGACCCGGCTCAGATCTCGCGGATGAGCAAGCCATCTCTGAGCTTCGGCTCGAACCAGGTGGACTTGGGCGGCATGATCTGGCCGGCGTCGGCGACCGCGAGCAGCTCCGCGATGCTCACGGGGTGCAGCGCGAAGGCGGCGCTCGCTTCACCCGAGTCTACCCGGCGCTCGAGCTCCGGGACGCCGCGGATGCCGCCCACGAAATCGACCCGGGTGTCGGTGCGCAGATCGTCGATGCCGAGCAGCGGAGCGAGAACTTGGCGCGACAAGCGCTCGGCATCGAGTGCCTCGACCGGCGAGCCGTCTCCGTTGGCGGGCTCGAGCTCGAAGCTGCGCCACGCGCCAGCGGCGTACACCGAGAAGGTCCCTGCGCCGGGCGGGGTCGGGGTCGGGGTGAGGGTGCGAAACCTCCCCTCGAGCTCCGCCCAAAAGGCGTCGACGCTGTGCCCGGCCAGATCGCGCACCACCCGGTGGTACGCCATCACCTGCATCTGCGCGTCGGGGAACGCGACCGCCAAGAACGTGTCACAGGGCTCCACCGTGGTCGGATCCTGCCCTCGGAGCTCGGCGCGCGCGCGCGCGGCGGACGCGGCCCGATGGTGGCCATCGGCGATGTAGAGCGCTCGCACTCGGGAGAACGCGACCGTCAGCGCGTCCCGCGTGCTCGCGGACGTGCGCCAGACTCGATGAGCAACGCCGTCCGGCGCGACGAAATCGTACAAGGGCTCGTCCTGCACCGCGCGCTCGACGATGGTGTCGATGTCCTCGGTCGCGCGGTAGGTGAGCAGCACGACACCGGTCTGCGCCCGCAAGCGGGTGATGTGACGGGTGCGGTCGTCCTCCTTTGCACGTCGCGTCTTCTCGTGTCGCTTGATGCTCCCGTGCTCGTACTCGTCCACCGAGAAGGCAGCGGCCACGCCCGTCTGCGTGTGCTCGCCCATGGTCATGCGGTAGAGGTAGAGGCTGGGCTCAGCCTCGGTCAGCAGCGGCGCTCTCTGCCTGAGACTCTGAAAGTTGCGACGGGCGCGCTCGTAGACCTCATCCGCGTAGGGATCCGCGTCCGCCTCGAGCTCGAGCTCGGAGCGAGTGACGCGCAAGAACGACAACGGCTCCCCGTCCGCGCCGACGCGGGCCTCCTCGGTGGACACCACGTCGTAGGGCACCGACGCGACCCGCGGCGCGACGGCCGGCGTCGGACGCAACGCTCGAAACGGGGAGGCGAGCACCATCCCGCGGATCATTGCCTGTTTTGCCGCGGGCGCGCAGCAAAAGCCGCAGCGCTCGGGCTTTTGTGCGTAGCCCTCAGGCCTCGGGGAACGTGAGCCGGTGGTCGCGCCGGATCTGCTCCGTCCAGTCCGGGGTCACGCCCGCCTCCGCGGCGAACTCCGGCCAGCGCCGGACGGCGGCGATGACCTCCGCGAGCAGCGTGTCGACTCGCCCTCGCTTCAGGCTGGCCGCGGCGGCGCACGCGCGCAGATCGGCGAGGGTGAAGCCGTCCCGCTTGCCGTTGACGGTCATTTGGTGCCGCGCGGTCCACAGACCCGCAGGGTTGTGGCTGTAGGTCACGTCGAAGGCTGGAGCGAGAGACCAGCGCCCGGACTTGTCCATCAGGAACGCGATGTTCTTGACGTGATCGTCTTGGTTCCGGGCACAGACGTTGAGCAGCATGCGCTTGAACTGCTCCTCCACCACCGCGCTGCCGAGCCCGAGGTTGCGGATGGCGAGCAGCGCCTCCTCGTAGCCGTGCGCACCCGCGTCATTGAAGTCGAAGTGGGCTAGCGCTCCCAAGGACTGCATGTGCAGCTTCTCCTTGCCACCGAGCCGGTCGAACCGTCGCGTCATGAAGTGACGCCGTCCTCCCTCTTCGAGCAGTCGACACTCGGTCATCTCGATCCCAGCAGCGCGAGCCATCAGATGGTAGGCGTACTCGATGGCGCCATAGCCTTGCGGATCTTCCAGCTCCTTGTCCTGGTTGCCGCGCACGCCGTCGAACTTGAGCAGCCAATGCTCGAAGCCGGGGCCGACTTCCGCCTGACCCGAGCGCACCTCGTTACTCTGCGGGTTCCAGGCGATCACGGCCTTGGCGCGCGCGCCGCCCGCGGAGGTGCCCACCCGCAGGATGTCCGTGAGTGCCTCCTCGCGGCCGAGCTCATCGAAAGAGGTCTCGAGCCGCGTCCGGTGCGTGAGCACCGCCGACGCGATCTCGACCAGCTCGTCGATGCGGATCTGCTCGGCGCGGGTGGCCTTCGGTCCGGTCGCAGGCAAGAACTCGAGCGCACCCATGCCGCGGGAGCCCACGTAGCAGAGCCGCTCCACGACGTTGAAGCTCTCGGGGCTGCGACCCTTCGTCGCCAGCCAGGCGTTGATCAGCGCGTTGCCGAAGCGGTCCGGAAGCGAGTCGGCGACCAGACCTGGCAGACCGTGGAAGGATGCCAACGACAACTCTCGAAACACGTACACGCGGTCGCTGAGCGGCATCGCGAGCGGGGAGACCTCGATGCCGCTGGTAGCGAAGACGGGGTCGTACTGGAACGCGGCGTAGTCATCGTCTGCCTCCAGCGATACTGCGCCGATGGTTCGGCCCCACAGGCGCACCTCCGCGAGGGTCGTCATTCGTCACCCCACTTCCACGGCTTGCGCTCGACCGGGGTTCTACGTGGGCGAGCTCGCAGGCGCCGCTTGCCCCGCAGCGCGAGCTGCTCGATGGGGCTGGGCACGGGCGGCGGGACGAGCTGCTCGAGCCGCTCGAGCAGCCCGAGGGCGCGACAGATCCGGATGAAGCTCGAGAGCTGGGTGGAGCCGCCACCTTCCAGCCGCTCGACGGTGCGCTTGGACACGCCGGCCTGGTCCGCCAGCTCGGTCTGCGTCAGGTTTCGCTCGAGCCGGACGCGAGCCAGCCGCTCGCCCAGGGCCTTCTGCACCGCGGAATCGGAGGTGGCCTTCACAACTCGTAAATATTGGCGACTTAATCGGCGTTAGTCAACTTAGGTCGTCAGTTTCCGCGAGTTGATGCCTGGTGCCGGGGGTCGCGTTTGCACCGTCAACGGATTGCGGCGGAGCGGGGAAACGGCCACCATTGCGACCATGGTCGCGCCGGGCGAGCTGATTGCGGGCAAGTACCGCGTCGATCGCGTCCTGGGCGAGGGGGGCATGGGCGTCGTCGTGTTGGCTCGCCACGAGCAGCTCGAGCAGCAAGTCGCCCTGAAGTTCCTGCACGTCAGCAAGGACCTGCCGCCCGACGCGATGAACCGGTTCCTACGCGAAGCCCGCGCGGTGGCGAAGCTACGTGGCGAGAACGTCGCCCGAGTGCTCGACGTCGATACCCTCCCGGATGGCTCGCCCTACATCGTGATGGAGTACCTCCAGGGCCAGGACCTGTCAGAGGTCGTGGACGAGCGTGCGCTGCCCGTGAGCGAAGCAGTGGACTTCGTGCTCCAGGCTTGCGTCGGGTTGGCCGAAGCGCATGCGCTGGGGATCGTGCATCGCGACCTCAAGCCGGCAAACCTGTTTCTGACCCGCACCCCCGACGGCACGCCCCTGGTGAAGGTGCTCGATTTCGGGGTCTCCAAGCTGCGCTCGGAGGACGAGCCCTCGATGCCGACGACTCAGACGGGTACCGTGATGGGGTCTCCGCTGTACATGCCCCCGGAGCAAGCCCGGTCGTCCCGTAACGTCGACCATCGCGCCGACATCTGGGCCCTGGGTGCCGTGCTCTACCAGCTGGTGACCCGCCACCCGCCCTTCACGGCGAGCAACATCGCCGATCTCTTCGTTCGCATCCTGCACGAACCTCACGCGCCCGCCTCCACGCTCGTGCCCGACGCGCCCGCGCCCCTCGACGCGATCGTGGACCGCTGTCTCGCGAAGACCGCCGCGGAGCGCTACGCCGACCTGGCCGAACTCGCGCTCGCCCTCGAGCCCTTGGCCTCTGCCGATGGCGCCCGGTCCGTCGCGAAGGTCCTCCGACTGAGTGGCCGTGCGACGGATCCCGGCGCTGAGGCAGCCCCTCGCAACACCACCTCGGTGCCGGTCGTCGTGAAGAGCGCCGCAGCGGTCAGCGACGGACCGACCCAGAGCGCGCTGTCCGTCACCGATGAGAAGCGTCCGCCGCGGCGGGTGTGGACCTACGCAGCCGCGCTGGCGATCATCGTAGTCGTTGCGCTCGGCGCTCGTGCGCTGCTCGCCTCCGAGGTGGACGCTTCGGAGCGGAACGTGACGCCGACGCCAGAGCAGGCAGCCGCCGTTCCGCCGCCTGCCCGGTCGCTCGAGGCGCCGCCCATCGCGGCTCAGCTCACTGCCCCGGTGGAGCCCGCGGCGGACGCGGGTCCGCCCGAGCCCCTGACCCCAGTCGTCGCCGAGCCCCGGGTTCCAACCAGGCCCGCGGCGACCGCGCCGACACCGAAACCGGCGCCCAGACCTGATGCGCCGCCGGTGATACCGCCGAAGAAGCCCGATGAGAGCGCCTTCGACACGATGCAGTGATTCTCGGCGAAGAGCATTTCGGCTAGACTATGCTCGGTCGATGCACCGCCTGTGGAGTCTTCGTGCCATCGCCATCGCGGGTTTGGTCTGCGCTAGGCCTGCGTTGGCACAAGCGCCAGCGTCCTCGCCCGAAGATCGCGCCATGGCTCAGACGCTGTTCGATCAGGCCACCACGTTGATGAAGAGCGGCAAGAACGACGAGGCCTGTCCGAAGCTCGAGGCGAGCCTGCAGCGGTTCGACGGCATCGGCACCCGGGGCAAGCTCGCGCAGTGTTACGAGTTGGTGGGTCGCGTGGCGAGCGCCTGGGCCATGTACCGCGAGGTCGTGGCGCTGGCCACCAAGGCCGGTGACGCGCAGCGCGCGAAGATCGCCCAAGCGGCCGCTGAGAAGCTCGCTCCTCGGGTGCCCTACCTGACGATCCACGCCTCAGCTGGCCTTGACGGTTTGGTGGTCACGCACAACGGTCGGGAGCTATCCTCCGGCGCCTTCGGGACTCCGATCGCCGTCGATCCTGGGCAGCAGAGGCTCGAGGCCAGAGCGCCATCGCACCAGCCCTGGCAAGGGGAAGTGACGCTGGCGGAGGCGGAGCGCCAGACCATCGAAGTTCCGGCGCTGGTCGCCCTGCCCCAACGAGCAGAAGCCCCGGAGCCCGGGCCCGTGCCTCGAGCCCCGGTCGTGCAGGAGGAAGCTCCCGCTGGGACTCCCTGGCGGACGCTGGCGGTCGTGTCTGCGGGGGCCGGCGTGGTCGGGCTAGCGGTCGGGGGCTATTTCGGACTGAGGGCGACGTCGAAGTGGAACGAAGCGTTCGACAGCGGCCACTGCGAGTCGCAGACGAACTCGTGCGACGCGCGAGGACAGGAGCTGACGGACCAGTCTCGTTCTGCAGCGGTCGCCTCGAACGTGGCGGTGGGGGTTGGCGGCGCGCTCGTCGCCACCGGGGTCGCGCTGTGGTTCTTGGCGCCGACGGAGCGCGCAACGCCTGGAGCCAAGGTCCAGGTCGTTCCGGTAGCCGAGCTCCGGCGCGGTGGTGTCTGGCTACAAGGGAGCTTCTGAGTCCATGTCTGCGAGCTTGCCCCCGTCCCGCCGCGGGGTCGTCCACTTCGTGCTTCTCGCCGCGGTGCCTGTCCTCGGCATCGGGTGTCAGGCGATCGTCGGCATAGAAGATACGACCGAACGACCCTCGGCCGGGGGAGACAGCGGCCTTGGGGGAGGCGCGGGCAGCGGGGCGGCGGCAGGAGTCGGCGGGTCGGGTGGTTCAGGCGGCGGGTCGGGTGGTTCAAGCGGCGGGTCGGGTGGTTCAGGGGGCACTTCCGGCAGCTCCGGCGCCGGCGGTGCGGGAGCGACGGGGGGCGGGGACGCAGGAGCGGACGCCGGGGACGCGTGCGCCGGGGAGCCTGACTTCGGAGTCGTGCCGCCGCAGAGCGCATCAGTGCTGCGAGGTCAGTCCGTCGCCGTGAACGTTCAGGTCTCGCTCATCGCGTGCTTCGCCCACGAGATCACGGTGACGCTGGGCACGGTTGCGGACATCTCGGCACCCCCCGCCACCATCGGCAGCGGACAGACTGCGACCACGCTCACCATCTCCGCAGCATCGAGCGCCCAGCTGGGCAACGTGACCGTCCCCATCGGGTTCACCGGGGGGGGCAAGAGTCACACCGCCCAGCTGGATCTGCTGGTGCGGGAGGTGGCGGGCACCCTCGACCAGACGTTCACCGTCCACAGCTCCGGTCCCGGTGCGGTTGCCGCGCTCGGGGTCGCGCCCGACGGAAAGATTTGGGTCGCCAGCAACAGCACGACCGGCGGCGCGGGTTGGAAGCTCGAGCGCTTGAACGCCGACGGAACGCCGGACACGTTCTCGCCACCCGCACTGCCCAACACCGGTGGTGTGCGGGACCTCGTGCGGGCAAGCAACGGGCAAATCGTATTGGCCGGGGACGTGAGCGGGGGCGTGGCCCTGGTGCGCATGAACAGCAACGGCGTCGCAGACGCGGTGCTCGGTGCGAACGGCACCTATATGCTACCCGCGGCAAACTTCCCCACCACGATCAGCGCTTCCGCGCTCGCCGTACAGCTCGACGACAAGCCGGTGGTGGCCGCCAACTGGGTTGGGAATGGCGTGGTGGCGCGCGTTGATCCGGGGCAAAGCTCCCTACCAGTGCCACCGGGCAAGGTCGACCTTCAGGCGTCCCTCGCTGGCGCCAATCTGTCGAGCGTGATGCTGTCCAGCGGTCGCATCGTGGTAGCCGGGACCAACAACTCACACGTGTTCCTCGCCGCACGCCTGAACACCACGGGTGATGCGGACACGACCTTTGGCACGAACGGCAGCACGAGCTACGCCGCGGGCGCCTACGAGCATGTCCGGGACGGCGTCGTGACCAGCAACGGGATCTACCTGTCCGGCGCCATTCAGGGCGGCGCGGACGTCTACCCTGCGCTGTTCCGCTTCAACCTCGACGGTGGCTCCGCTGCACACACGCAGCACAATCCCCCTGGAGCCTACAACTACTCCTACGCCGGGATCGCCGCCCAGAGCGATGGGAAGCTCGTCGTCGTGGGCAGCGGGGGCACCAGCGCCAGCGGCTATCGCAGCGTGCTGACGCGCTTCAACCCCGACGGCAGCATTGACGAGACCTTTGCGCCCGACCAGACACCGAAGGGATCGCGTGTCTTCCAGATTGGTGGCAATACCTTCATGTCCACCGTGGCCATCGCCCCGGACGGACGTATCATCGTCGGCGGCTCGAGCCCTTCCGGAGGCACGGTAGCGCGGTTCTGGCCGTAGCCTACGCGCAAGCCCAGTCTCTGCGAAGGTCACCAGAGCCGGCGTCGGACTCGCGGCTCCAGTCGCTGTTTGACCGGCCCCTCGTGCTCCCCGAGGGGGACCGCTCTCGCGCGCAGCACGGAGCGACCCGCCGGCAGGTCGAGGGCGCACCCCCGCATGAAGCCTCCAACGTAGCTCGGGTGCTCGGCGCTCGAGCCGACGAAGGCGGGCCCCACGAGCTCGTACGGATCGCAGCTCAGCGAGCGGACGACTTGACCGTCTCGCTCCAACTCGATGTGAAAGGCCGTCGCCTTGTCCAGCCCGCTGGCCGAACCGAAGGGTCCGCTCAGGCTGGTCTGTGCGCGATCGAAGTACAGCCAGGAGCTGAAGTGAACCCGCACTGGACGCCAAGGGGACAGCTCGAGCTGCTGCGGCTGGTCAGACAGCAGCATCGGGTCGAGGGGGTCGCCGAACACCTCGAGAACGGCGACGCTGACCGCGGAGAGGGCCGCGCCCAGCGCCACCACCACGCTCAGACGCACCGGAGTGCGCTCGCGGGCGACGTGGCGATCGACCTCCCCCTCGACGGGCACGTCCTCGATGCCCAGGGCGTACTCGGCGAGCGCCTCGAGGAGCAGGGGCAGCTCGGGGTTGACCCAGTCATCGAGGGTCACGGAGGTACCGTCGGCGCGGCGCAAGCGGAGCTCGAAGGACGCCACGCTGCGCTGAGTCTCCGGGAGCTCGACGACGTAGAGCTGCAGGATGTCCGAACGGGGTACCGTCTTGGAGGTCGAACGCAGCCGGGCGTGAGCGCGTGAAGTGTAGACCAGGCCGGCATCACTCACGACGAGAGAGTAGGTCAGGCTCAGGCGCCCCAGCACCAGGTAGGCCAACAATCCGATGAGCACCGCGACGATCGTCAGCCAGAGCTGAAACCCGCCGCGATACGGCAGCCACAGCGCAACCGTGAGCAAGAGCCCCGCCGCGAGTGACAGGTAGGCCTCGCCCGTCCGCTGCACCTCCGAGGCACGGACCGAGAGCTGGCCTCCTCGCTGGGCGGCGGCCTCACGGAAGCCCTCCCCGCGGCGGAGCGAGGGCTGCCACTCGACGTGAACCCCGGGCGGGAGCACGGCGGCGGGCTCGCGCTCGTCGGCGAGGGCTGCGAGCACCGACTCGGCGAGCTTGGACACGCCTCGGACCGCGCCGCAGGCCGGACAGGTGACGTGCGCGTCTCCTTCCGCTTCTGCGGGCGGGAGCGACGCTCCGCACCGCTTGCAGCTCGCGGCGCTCACGGCGGGGTCACGGTGAGCACCGGGAGCTCGGACAGCTCGAAGGCGAGAGGCGAGTTCGAGCCGGCGCCGTTCTTGTCGCAGTACGTGAAGGAGTGTCCGTCGAGGCTGAAGCGGAAGGTGTAACGATACGCGCCCGCGCTGGCCGGCGCGGTGAACGAGCCGACGTACTCGTCGTCGTTGCCTTGCTGCGAGTCCCAAGACGCCGGGAAGAAGCGCCAGCCGCTCTGGGTCGTCGGATTGACGCTCGCCAGCCCGTAACCGATCTGCGCGATCACGCCGGCGGGCGCGCCCGCTGCCTCGGTGAGGCCCGCCTCGTAGAGTCGTGCCCGGACGTCGCCGGAGGCCGTGCTCACCGTGAGCGACAAGCTCTGGGGACTCAGCACCGCGCAGTAGTCCGCCTCCGCCGCCAGGCCGGACTCGTTCACCGTGCCGCAGGGCGTGCTGCAGCTCAGCGGCGTGGAGGCGCTGTTGCGGGGCGTCGGCGCGCCGGTCTCGAAGTCCGTGTTGTTCTGATCGAGATCCGTGCAGCCTGCGGTCTTGCGCAGGGCGGCGGTGGTGTTGCTCGGAGCGGGGGTGCCGCTCGCGCCCTCGGCGCAGTTGACGCCGCCGCCATAGCCGACGAAGTCGAGCACCGCCGGCCCGAGCGGGCACGTACCCGTGAGCGACGTGGCGTGCGTGACGAGCGCGACCTTGCCGGGCGACGCGCCCATGGCGATCGAGCCGGTGGCGTCGGGGGTGGGCAGGGGCAGTGTGCCGCCGCTGCCCGCCGCCTGCTGGACGAGATAGTAGCCGCCGGGCGCGATGGAGCCGGTCAAGGCCGTCAGTGCCCAACCGCTCCCAGTGCCGCTCGCGTACTGCACGGACCACCCGGTCAGCTCCACCGCGGTGTTGCCTCGGTTGTGCAGCTCGATGAAGTCATGGGTGTACAGGGCGCCCGCGTTGCCGCCGCCGCCGTACACCTGGCTGATCACCACGGACCCAGCGCAGCTGCCGCTGGCCGCCAGCGTCGAGAAGCCGCTGGCGGAGGTGTACTGGGCGCCGATGGGGTTGCCGAAGGCATCCTCGGCGCCGGTGGTCACCCGGATGCGGTAGGCGGTGTCGTAGGAGAGGGCCGGAGCGGGCACGAAGGTGGCGACGGTGTCGCCCGCGCTGAGCGCCGGCGCGGCAGAGGCAAAGCCAAGGCAGCTGTTGAACTCGTCGACGGAGAGCTGAACGGTGCCCGTGCACGCGCCGCTGGTCGTCTGCGCCAGCAGCGTAGTGCCGTCCATCGGCGCGCTGAACGTGACGGCGATGGTCGTGGCCACCGGGACGTTCGTCGCGCCGTCCGCGGGCGCGGTGCCGAGCACCATCGGCGCCGCGCAGGTGCCGCCCACGCACACGCCGGTCTCGCAGTCGCTGCCGAGGGCGCAGCCCTGATCCTTGGCGCACTGTGGACACGTCGCGCCGCCGCAGTCCGTGTCGGTCTCGTCCTGGTTCTGCAGGCCGTCCGCGCAGGTCGCCGGCTGACAGACGCTGAGCACACACAGCCCGCCGCCCGGGCACTGCGCCGGCGTCACGCACTCGGCGCACGACCCCGCGCCGTCGCAGACCTGGCCGCCGCTCTGACTGCACGCCGTGCCGGCGGGCAGCGCGGACTGGGATGGCGCACCCGCGGTGCACACCCCCGTCGTACACTGGTTGCCGTCGTCGGGTAGGTCGGCGTTGTCCGCGACGGACTGCTCGCTGCCCGCGCCGTCACACTGCACCCGCTGACAGTCCCCGGCGGTCTGCCCGCTGACCAGCGTGCCCACCGGCGCGAAGTCCACCCCGCACGCCCCCGCGGTGCACAGGTACGTGGCGCACTCCGTGTCGGCGCCGCAGTCGGCGGCGCTCAGACACTGCACGCACGCGCCGAGACCATCACACTGGGTGCCGCCGTTCTGGCTGCAGGACGCCCCTGCCGTGGTCGGGGGGTTGGAGGGCGTGCCGCTGGTGCACACGTCGTTCGTGCACTGGTTGCCATCCACGGGCAGATCCGTGTCGAGAGCGACGTCGACCGAGTTGCCCGCGCCGTCGCACTGACTCTGCTTGCAGTCGCCGCTGGTCTGAGTCGAGAGCGGCGTGCCGCTCGCGGCGAAGTCGAAGCCGCACGCGCCACCGACGCAGGTCTTGGTGCGACACTCGGTGTCCGTCCCCGGGCAGTCTGCGGCGACGTTGCAGCCGACGCACGCTCCCGCGCCGTTGCAGACCTGGTTGGTGCCGCAGGCAGCCCCCGCGCCCGTGGGCGGGTTCGACGGCACGCCCGCCGTGCACACGTCGTTCGTGCACGGGTTGCCATCCACGGGCAGGTCCGTGTCGTCGACCGCCGGCGTCGCCGCGCCGGCGCCGTCGCACTGAACCTGGAGGCAGTCGCCGGCGACCTGACTCGAGGTCGGCGTCCCGCTCGCCGTGAAGTTCACGCCGCAGCTCCCCGCGGTGCAGGTGTGGGTGACGCAGTCGGTGCTGGTGCCGCACTGCGCGGCGCTCAAACACTGCACGCAGGAGCCCAAGCCGTCGCACTGGGTACCGCCGCTCTGGCTACAGGTCGCTCCCGCGCTGCGAAGCGGGTTGGAGGGGACTCCGCTGGTGCATACGTCGTCCGTACACTGATTGCCGTCCACGGGCAGATCCGTGTCGTGGTTCGCCGCGACGACGTCACCCGCGCCGTCGCAGCGGTTCTCCTTGCAGTCACCCGCGGTCTGGCTGGTCACTGGCGTGCCGGCTGCCGTGAAATCGAAGCCGCAGGTGTTGTTGACGCAGGTCTTGCTGCGACACTCGGTGTTCGTCCCGGGGCAATCCGCTGCCGACGCGCAGCCGACGCAGGCTCCCGCGCCGTCGCAGACGAGGGAGCCACCGCAGCTCGTCCCCGCGCTGACCGGCGGGTGCGAGGGGCTGCCGGCGTCGCACAGGTTCTGCGTGCACGGGTTGCCGTCGTCGGGCAGATCCGCGTCGTCCACGGCGTCGTCCACGCCGCCGGCGCCATCACACTGGTCCTCCCGGCAGTCTCCCGGCGTCTGCGCGCTGACCGGGGTCCCCTGAGCCGTGAACGCGACGCCGCAGACGTTGGCCACGCAGCTTCGCACCTGGCACTCGGTGTCCGAGCCGGCACAGTCGCCGGGGACGTTGCAGCCCACGCAGGCCCCCGCGCCGTCGCAGACCAAATCGCCGCCCGTGCCGCAGGCGGTGCCGAGGGAGACCGGGTCGAACTTGGGGCTGCCCGCGTCGCAGGAGTCGATGGTGCAGTCGTTGCCGTCGTCGGGCAGGTCGCTGTCGTCGGTGACCACGGCGGAGTTGCCAGCGCCATCGCACTCGGTCCGCTCGCAGTTGCCAGGCACCTGAGTGGGCGTCGGCGTGCCGGCCGGCGCGAACCCCGTCCCGCACACGCCCGCGCTGCACGTCGCTATCAGGCAGACGTCCGTAGGCGCCGGGCACTCGCTGGCGTTCTGGCAACTGCTTCCACCATCGGCGCCCGAAGCGCCCGCGCTGCCCGACGCACCGGCCGTGCCCGCGCCGCCGGAGACACCCGCACCACCGCCGGCGCCCGCTGCTCCGGCGACCCCCGCGCCGCCCGAGACGCCGCCCGCCGCAGCTGCTCCCGCAGACCCAGAGCTTCCGCCCGCGCCGCCGACCCCAGCGCTGCCCCCAAGCGAGCCACCGCTGCCTCCGACGGCGGCGTCGGCGCCGCCGGAGCCCGCGCCAGCGCCGATCTTGTCTCGGTCCACGTCGGCGATGAACGAGCAGGCGCTCACCAGGAAGGCGCCGCTAAGGAAGAGGGACAGGGTTCGATGCGGGGTGGACGGCATGGTGGGCTCGCCCGAGTGTCTCAGAGGTCGGGTCCAGCGTCGAGCGAGAGCGCGCGCGATCGTGGCCTCAAAGGCCCCCGCGAGCAGGCGAGTTGGTCCCCAGCGACGCTCCGCGTTAGAGTGTCGCACGGTTGTTTGGATGGGACGAGAGCACGACCAACGGGGAGCCCCCGCCCTCACGCACGTGCGGATCCGCTTCCGCCACCAGGAGCTGTTGCTGGCGGACGGCACGTACCTGCTCGGACGCGACGCCTCGTGCCACATCGTGCTGGAGGACTCGCGCGCGTCGCGCCGGCACGCCCGGCTCACGGTCGAGAGCGGCATGCTGCTGCTCGACGACCTGGGCAGCCTCAACGGCGTGCTGGTCAACGGCGTGCGGGTGACGGAGCAGCGCGCCTTGTTCGACGGCGACTGGATCACGATCGGCGGAGACGAGATCGAGATCGCGATTCGAAACCCTCACTCGCGCGGGGATCGGGTTCAGACCCAAGACGAGCTCACGCCCATCCCGCCGTCGACGCGACTCGAAGCGGACGCACGCATCAGCGTTCCGCCGGACGAGGACGAGCCCACGCTGCGCTCGCGTTCCCTCGAGATCCTGGGCAGCATCGTCGATCAAGCGCTGCGCACGGATCGACTGAGCGACGCGGAAGACCTGCTGCGCACGACGCTGGTCGACGTCTCACAGGAGGCGCTCGAGGGCGCCGCCATCGAGGAGCACGCGCGGGACTTTTGCGTGCAGTATGGCCTGGAACTGGCGAAGGCGACGCGCAAACCCGAGTGGCTCGAGTACGTGCTCGACCTGTTGCGGGTCACGGCCGCGCCCTGCAGCCCGGAGCTGGCCGCGTCCTTGGCCGCGCTGCTGCGTACCGCGGACATCGCCAAGCTCGACGCCTGGGCGGCGCGACTGCACGAGACGGACGACGCGGAGGCTCGTGCCAGCGCCCAAGCCGTGCTGCGCCTTGGGCAGACCGTCAGCGGGCGACGCGCCCACTGAACCGCTCAGCGAGCCTGATCCACGTCGAAGGTGCGCGCTTGGTAGTGCTCGCTCCACGCCTCGCTGGCGGAGCGCAGCGCCCGCGGCGGCGTGGAGAGCCCCGGCTTGCCGCTGCCCAGGCATGACAGCAAGAGGAATGGATCGGTCCGGCGGGCGCGCCGCGCGCTCCCCTCCTTCTTGGCCAAGCCGGTGGGCTCGAAGCAGCGCGACTCGAGCGCGCTCATCAGGCGGTCGGCCGCCTGGGTATCCGACTGATCCCGGCCCGAGTGCGACTCGGCGAGCGCCCTGTCGCGCGTGTCGTGGACGACGACCTCGAGGTGCAGATGCGGCGCGATCTTGTTGCTGCTCGCGTTGCCCGTCTTGCCCACGGCGCCGATGCGTGAGCCTGCGTCCACGGACTGGGCCGCGTCGATGTCGATCTTGGCGAGGTGCGAGAAGAAGAACGACAGGTAGGCCGGGCTGCGGACGACCTCGCCCGGCAGCTCGCACACGACCTGCACCCACTTGCCGAACGACGAGTTGTTGCCCGACCGCGCAGGGCCACTGCACGGCGCGAGCACCGGGGTGCCGATGGGCGCGAGCAGATCGAGCCCGTTGTGCCGCCCGTGGCTGCGCGGCGCGAGGAAGCCGCCGCGACCACCCGAGTCGGCCCGCACGCCGTGGTCGACGGGCAGCACGTAGCGCAGGGGCCGGGGCAGCTCCGGCGGAGCGGGAGGCGCCACTCGAGGCCGCGCCGCGGTCGGCGCGGGCGGGGCGGGCGTCGGGCGGGCCAGCGCGGGACGCGGCTCGTCCTCCGCAGCGGGCGGAACGCCGGGAGCAGGGTTTGGGGGGGTCGTGCACGCCGGCAGGGTCGCCGTGGCCGCGAGAATTCCGGCAAAAAACCGCATCGAGGGGGACCCTACCGGACCTTCCGCGCCGGGGGCAAAACTGTGCACCTTTTGCGCGCCGGGGACTCCCGCTACGCGGGCTCCCAGCGCCCTTCCACGATGGCGCCATCGATCGTGGCGGCGATCACGCGGCCGACGTCGGCCATCACGCTCGCGAACGGCACCACCCACGCGTCGTCGTGCCAGACCCGGGACCAGGCCGTGGTGGAGGTCGGATCATGAAGCCACAAGCTCCCCGCCGCCGCAGCCCACACGCGACCGGTGACGTCTAGCGCGACGGCGGTCAGATCCGGATCCCCCGGGATGCGCAGGTGCCTCAGCTCGCCGCGCTCCACGAGCAGCACGCGGCCCCGCGCGCCCACCACGACGCCCATCTCGCGATCGGGCTGTGCGGCGCACGCCGAGTACTGTTCCGTGTCGTCCGCACCGAGTCGCTCGACCTCCAGCATCAGGGGCGAGTAGATGGCGGCGAACCCAGAGCCCGAGTGCGAGCGACCACTGATCAACCAGCGTTCGTCCTCGAGCCGAGCTATGCCTGTCACGTTGCGAGCGCGACTGAGGGATGCCGGTTTCATCCAGCGGCGCGCCGTCAGCGCGAACAGCAAGGGAGGACCACTCGCCCGTTCGCCGACCAGCACCGCCAGGTCTTCCAGCTCTCCGCTCGCGTGCGTGAAGGCGACGCTGCTGTCCTCGGCCCGCAGAACGCTGGAGAAGCCCTCGGGCGAGTACTGGGCGATGGTGGCGCCGTCCCCTCCCACCAGGTACACGCCCGCATCCACCCGCTCGGCGAAGCGCACCCCGTAGGGGTTCGGAAAGCCCACGGTGGGCGCCTCGGCCCACGCCGTTCCACTCCAGAAACATAGCCCCCGACTGGCCGCGGCCAGGCAGCGTCCGTCGCCGTCCCAGGCCACGCTGCGCAGCACGCGTCGATCGCCGGGCGAGTGCCGCACGTACCAACTCCAGTCGAATCGGCGCGGCGCGGAGTAGTCCGTGATGCTCTCGAGGCGGCGGCGCGGCGGACGCGAGCGGCGGCTCCCCGACCGCAACACGCGCAGCACCGAAGCGGCGAACTCCCAGGCCGACGGCGGACGATGGCGAGGGTCTGCCGCGGTAGCGCGCGCCAAGATGCGATCGATGATCAGGCACTCCGAGCGCAGCTCGCGCAGCTCCGGGCACAGCGCCTGACACTCGGTGATGCTGCGCCGGGCCTTCTCGTGGGCCAAGAGCGCCGTGTCTACCGTGGACTTCGAGGGGAACAGGTCTTCACCCGTGAGGATCTTGAACGTGATGGCCGCCAGGCTGAAGATGTCGCTCTCGGGCCCCGCCTGCTCACCATCCCGCCGCACCTGCTCGGGTGCTACGTAGCCCGGCGTACCGCCCGGCAGGCCAACGAAGGTGCCCGGTCCGCCCGTGGGACGCGCGATGCCGAAGTCGGCCAGCTTGAAGATCTCCCCGTTGCCGAAGCCGCAGCACAACACGTTGTGCGGCGACAGATCGCGGTGCGTCACTCCGACCTCGTGCGTGGCCTCGAGCCCCGTGGCCAGGCAGGTGAGCGCCAACGCCGCGCGGTCTCGATCGAAGGCGTAGCCGGTCTGTTCCACGCTGAAGTCGATGCGCTCCTCGAGGGTCGTCCCTTCCGCGCCGCCGTGCACATACTCGAGCGCTAGCCAGGGCAACCTCAGCTCCAGCCCCCCCTGCTCGACGTGGATCTCGTCGTGGCCCAGCAAGCGCACGACGAAGGGCGTCGGCGGAACTCGCTCGTTCAGGCGACTGAGCGCGGTGACCTCCTTGTGCGCGGTGAGCGTCGCCATCTCGACCGAGCGCCGCATCAGGGCGGGGCGCACGACCTTGATCACCGCGGGGGACTGACCCCCGGGTGCGCGGCGCACCGCGAGGAAGGCGATGGCGTAGCTGCCGGCGCCGATAGCTCGGTCGATCTCGAAGGTGACGTCGGGCTGCGCCCGCGTGAGCAGCGCGCGCCCTTCCAGGGTTCGTAGCAGGTCGTCTTCGGGGGGTAAGCGAAGCATGCGGCGCCAGGAGCCTAGCGCGACCGTCACCCGAACGGAACGCGGCGCGTCGCGGTGGCGCCTCAGCGCAGACTTCGCGTCTGTCGCCACAGTGCGCGCAGCGGAGGTCGGGTCGGCCCCAGCAGCAGCCCGATGCGAAACAGACGCGCCGAGACGCGCACCGCCAGCACGGTGGAGAGCAGCAAGAGCAGGATCGCGCCACAGACCTCCCACAGCGCCACGCCGGAGGCGTCGAGGGACAGGCGAAACACCAACGTCGCCGGAGCGGACAGCGGCAGCCACGTGAGCACCCGCGCGATCGCGCCGTGAGGCTCACCCAAGATGACGGGCAGGAACACCAGCGGGATGGTGCCAAGCAGCGCCCAGATCATGCCGAGTTGATGGCTCTCGCGGACGTTGGTCCCGAGGGATCCGGTGCCGAGCATGAGGCTACCCAAGAACGCGTACGCCGCGAGGAACAAGACCGGACTTATGACCAACGCCTGCCAGGGCACACGCACGTCGAAGGGCAATAGCCAGCGCATGAGCAGACCGCGAACCGCCAGGGTCATCAGCAGCCAGACGGTCACTTGAAGCAGACCCGCGCCGCCGAGCCCGACCAACTTTCCCGCCATGATCTCGTCGCTGCTGGCCGCCGACAGGAGCACGTCCACGACCTTGTTCTCCTTCTCCGTGGCCATGGCGGAGAGCAGGTAGCCGCCGCTCATCAGCACGGAAGTGAACAGCAAGAACACGAAGCCCACCGGCAGCACCAGGCGACCGAAGGCCGCCTCTCGCGGCTCCGCCACCCGGGCACCGTCGCTCTCGACGCGAAACGCGCGTCGCTGCGGCAGCGGGGTGACGACCCGCTCGGCCGCCTCGGGGGACAGGGACGCGCTGACCAGCCGCTCGCGGACGAGCTTGGCTAGATCGTCGCGCCCATCCCAAGGCCCGATGGCCGCCCGCCCGCGGGTGTAGCCATGAACGATGCCCGTGTGCAGGTAGTCCGCGACCACGACGTAGTAGCTCGCGACGCGCTCGTCGCGGAGCAACGCCTCTCGCGCCTGCTCCTCGCTCGCGTACACGGAGAACTTCGCGTGCTCGACGCTGACGATCTGCCCGGCCGCCAAGCGCAGCGCCCCCGACTCGTCGACGATGCCATAGTGTTTCTCGCCGAACTCGCGCTGCGCCACCAGGTAGGTCGGTACCAGCGCGAGTGACGCGTAGAGCAACGTGAAGAGCGGCATACCGAGGGTGATCACCAGGTAGCCGAGCCGTCGCACCGTGGTGACCAACTCGAAGCGGGCGATCACGCGGACCTTGTGCCACCTCACCGCGGCATCTCCTCGTCTCCCACGACGCGGATGAAGATGTCCTCCATCGAGGCCAGCGCCGGCTCGAAGCGCGTGATTTGCGCGCCGGCATGGATCAGGCGCCCGAGGACGCGAGAGGCCTCGTCCGTGAGCGTCAGTCGCAGGCAGCCGTCGGCGAGGGTTTCGCGAGCTGCCACGCCCTCGACGTCCGGCAGCGGGCCGGTGTGTTGCACCCGGACCTCCGGCGCCGTGTGGCGGCGGCGGACCTCTGCCATGGTCCCGCTCTCCACCAGCTTGCCGCGCGACAACAGCGCGACGCTGTCGCACAGAGTCTCGACCATCGCCATCTGGTGCGTGGACAGGATCACCGTCTGCCCGGAGCTGCGGAGCGATTGAATCAGCGAGCGGATCAGCGCGCCGTTGACCGGGTCGAGGCCGGAGAAGGGTTCGTCCAAGATGCAGATCTCGGGCTCGGCCTGGAGCGTCGCGGCGATCTGCACCTTCTGGCTCATCCCCTTGCTGAGCTTCTCGACGGGAAGTTGCTCCACGTCGCGGAGGCCCACCCGGTCCAGCCAGAGCCGGGCCCTCGCGCGCACTTCGCCGTCCCTCAGCCCCCGGAGCGCGCCGAGATACGTCATCACGTCGAGCACACGGTGCTTGGTGTACAGACCCCGTTCTTCGGGCAGGTAGCCCACCCGATCGAGCAGCTCGCGGGCCAGGGGCCGCCCGAACAGCAGCACACGACCCTGATCCGCGCGCACGATGTCCATGATGATGCGAAGCGCTGTCGTCTTGCCAGCACCGTTGGGGCCGAGCAGCCCGAACACGGCGCCGCGCTCGACGCGCACCGACAACCCTTCGAGAGCCACCTTGTCTCCGTAGCTCTTGCGCACGTCCTCGAGCTCGACGACGCTCATCCGGCGTCAGCGCTTCTTGGACAGCACGTGGGCGCCGGGCTCGAGCGCCGTCAGCAGGGCCTCGTGCATGCCGTCGGGCACGGGCTCACCGTCCGCGAGCGCCTTCACCCAGAGACCGCCACGCTCTTCTCCCGAAGGCTCGACCGCGACGCGCCAGGTGTGCCGTGGCCGCAGGTTGGGCCCGGGCGCCACCGACGGCGACGAGCGCAGCGGCGACGAGGCGGGAGGGCTGACGCTCGGGGATGACTGCGCCGGCGCGGGCACGGCAGACGCGGACGGGGCGCTGCGCGACGGCGGTGGGGGTGGCGACGAAGGCGTCGGTTCCTGCGCGGCCGGCCGGCGAAGCGGCGGCGGCGCGGCGCGCGGCGAGGAGCGCAACGCGGCCGCGGGGATCCCCTCGGGGATGGTCATGTCGCTCTCGCCCATGAGCGCGTCGTCAGTCGGCGGGATGCTGTCGGTGTGACCCGGCGGTGGGACGGTGACCGACAGCTGGTGGGCCTGGGTGAGATCGGCGGCAGCCCGTGCCAGCGCCAGCGCGCGCAAATCGTTGCCCGCATCGGAGGCGGACTCCGCGGCGCGCCGGAGCCAGCGCACGGCCTCGCGCAGATCGCGACGCTCCCACATCGTCTGGGCGGTTTGCAGGGCCCACACGACGTCCTCGGGATCGGTCGGCTCGGGTGCCGGGAACTCGGCCTGTTCGTTCATTGCCCCAGGTCCTCCCGTCCAGGATAGGACACTTTGGCTTCCCTCGTAACGCCCCCTGCGGCCGCGTCCGGACGGAGGGTCCGGCTACCCCGGTGGGATTCCGGACGGGCCGGACGCCCGACCCCCCGACCCCGGCCCATTTCGGGCTCTTGGTAGCTGGTCCGCGACTTGCTTTGGAGCGGTGCTGCCATGAACCGATCGGCGCTGAATCCGTTCCTCGAAACTGGCGGGCCCGACGTCTTCGCACCCCGCGTGTCCGCGGCTCGCGAGGACACGGTCACCGAGCTCCAAATCGAGCTGGAGGTGGTCGCGGACGACGAACCCAGCCTGGTCGAGCTGGATGCCGAGCTGTTGGTGGAGCAGCCCCCGCCGGTCGTCCGCTCCCGCGATGACGAAATCACCGAGGCGGACAGCTTCCCGCCTCGCTCTGCCCTGCCTCCGCCCTGCCCACCGCCGGTGGTCGTTCGCTCGCTGCCGCCGCCGTCTCTGCCGCCGGTGCGAGCGCTGCCACCGCCCGCCGCGCCGCCTCCGCGACGCCCCAGCACAGCGCCAGCTCCCAGCGCCCTGCCCCCGCCGCGGGCGCCGTCGCTGCCTGCCTGGCCCGCAGCCACGCAGCGTCGCTCTGCGGCGCCCCTGCGCGAAGACATCACGCGAGAACACAGCGTGCTGCCGCTTCGGCCGCAGCCAGCCCCCGCTCGACGCCGGTCGGAGCCCTCCCGCCCCAGCGCGCCGCCGGTCGCGTTCTCGATGCCGCCTGCCCCGTCTCCGCGGCTCGGCTTCACACCGACGGCCCGGGCGGTCTCAATCGCAGTCGGCGCGACGCTTGGCGCGCTCGCGTTCATCTTGACCTGGCACTCGGCGGCGCCTGCCTCCGCGCCGCCGCAGGCGGAGGTCGCGGTCAGCGTCACCGCGGGCGACGGCACGGCGGTACGTCAGGCCCGGGTCATGGTCGACGGCTTGCCCTACTGCGACGTGACCCCGTGTCGGATCGCGCTGCTGCCCGGCACCCACCAGGTCGACGTCACCAGCGACAAGAGCGGCGCCAAGGGAGTACGGACCCTCGAGCTGCGTGACGGCGAGCGCACCACGCTGCACTTCTCGCTGCCGAACGACGCGCCCCCTGCGGCCCCGAGCACCGCCGCCGCGCCGGAGGGCATCCCCGTGCTGCGCGCGCCCGACCTGCCGCTCGAGGCTGCTCCGCAACCGACGACCGCGCGGGCGCCGACGGCGGGGGCGACCTTCGCCTCACGTCCAGCGCCAGCGCGACCGGCCTTCACGGGCGCTGGTGCCAAGCTCAACCTCAACTCCATCCCCATCTCGAACGTCGTCATCGACGGGCGCCCGGTGGGCAGCACGCCGCTCATCGGCGTGCCCGTGTCCGCCGGCACTCGGTCGGTCACGTTCGTCCATCCGGAGTTGGGCCGCCGAAGCGCGACGGTGAAGCTGGACGCGGGACAACACCGGGCCGTCGTGGTCCGGTTCGACTAGCTCGACTGGCAGACCCGTAAATCGCGTACTCTGCGCTGGTTTATCGCGCTGTGGACGCCCGCGCACTTGCCCTTTGGTCGTCGCCCGGGCTGGGCTAAGCTCGCGCACGTGAAACGGTACTGCTGGCTCCTGTTCATCCCGGCCTGCGGCCAGGACTCGCGCCTGCCCGCCGAGCTCCCACCCTCGGATGCGGTCCAGTATTGGGCGAAGCAAGCCGGCCGCGGCCTGCAAGACTGTGGGCAATCCCGCGCGCCCCACGGGGATACGAGCTGCACCCTGCAAAAGGTCCACGAGTGTCTGCACGCGGCGCTCACCGCATGTCGCCCGGCGCAGGGTGTGTCCTTCACGCTGACGGGCGAGGGGGACACGATACGAACCGATGCTTTCGTCATCCCGCGCGCCGGGACGTGCGTGATCACCCTGGTCGAGGATCGTTCGGCGGACCCGCTCGCCAAGCCGCCGATCCTCGAGCGCGAGTGCCGGAGCGCCTCGTGGACGCCCTCGCCCGGCGAGAGCACCTGCCAGGAGCTGGCACCGATCGATTGCGGCCGAGCCGCGCGCAGCGCCGCGACCTCTGAGAAGTGAGTGCCATGCCCATCTGCAAAGGTTGTGGAGAAGAGGTCGATGAGGTGGTCACCGTCACCGTCGCCGGAAAGAAGAAGAAGCTGTGCGAGGAGTGCGCGGACGAAGCGCGCGAGAAGGACGAGATCGCCGAGGCGAGCGAGGCCGTGGTCCAAGACATGATGGGCTTCAAGGGCCGGCGCTGAGCCCGGCCGGGAGAGCACACCCGTGCAGCTTGCCCCAGGCGAACGTGTCGACCGCTTCGAGCTCGAGTCCGTGCTCGGTGAGGGGGGCCAAGGGCAGGTCTGGAAGGCCAGGGACCCTCTCGAGCCCGGCCTGCACCGCGCGCTCAAGCTGATCCCCCTGGCCTTGACCCGGGGCTCGCTGCTCGAGCGGGCCCGGCGCGAGGCTCACGCCCTCGCCAAGCTCGAGCACCCGTCGCTCGTCGCGTGCCATGGGCTCTTCGAGGACCTGAAGAAGGACGTGCTCGGGCTGGTCATGGAGTTCGTCGCCGGCATGGCCTTGTCCAGCGCCAGCGTCGATCCGCGCTTCACCGAGCGCCACGCCCGCGCAGCGCTGACGCAGGTGGCCGACGCGCTGGCCTATCTGCACGACCGGGGCGTCGTCCACCGCGATGTGAAGCTCGAGAACGTCCTGGTGCGGAACGACTTCTGGGACACACCGGAGCTGCCCGGAACGGTCAAGCTCGTGGACCTGGGTATCGCGATCGATGCCGGAACGAACACGCGACTGACGCGTGAAGGGGGCCTGGTGGGCACGCTGTCGTACCTCGCGCCCGAGGCGCTCGACCCGGGTAGCTTCGACGGCTCTACGACGGATCCGAAGCTCGACGTGTTCGCCTTCGGCGTGCTGGCGACGCGACTGATAACCCGCACCCACCCGGCGGGGATCGCGTTGGACGCCACTCCCTTCGTGTTCGCAGACACCTACCGCAACCTCGCCCGCGAAGGCCGCAAGCTGCCCCTCGTCTCGCAGCCCGAACCCCTCGGCTCGCTGTTGGCCGGAGCCCTGGCGCTGGCGCCGGCCGAGCGGCTGCCCAACGGTGAGGCGATCGCTCGCGGGATGCGCGCTGTCTCGTCGGTGATCTTGTCCAGCGGCCCGGACGCGAACGTCGCCGACGCTTCGGCCTTCGGCGACACCGCCGCCGCGAGCACCCGGCTGAGCGGCGTGGCCGCGCGCGCCCAAGCGCGGACCGTCGAGCCCCCGCCGGCCCCGGGCGCCGCTCTGGCGGCTGTCGAGCCGGAGGCGCCGCGCTCGAGTCGCGCCACCGTCGCGGTGGTCGCCACCATGGCGCTGCTGCTCGGCGCGCTGCTCACGCTGCTCTACTGGAAGCCGGCGCCGGACCCAGTGCCCGAGCCGACCGCGAGCCCCCCGCAGCCGAGAACCGTCCCGCAGCCGACGACCAGCGGACAGCCAACGCCCGCGGAGCCCCTCGACGCCCAGAGCGCGCCGCCCGTGGACGCCGAGGCGGACGCGGCGAGCTCGGGGCTACCCCTCGGCTGCGAGGCGGTGTGCGACTGCTGCCCCTCGGGTCACGGCTGTGGCGCACAGGGCTGCGGCGCCGCTCTGCCCGACGACGAGCGCTTTCGACTGCGTCTCGGGGGCGTCGAGCGCGTGCAGGGCGGGCCCCTCGCCACGGTCCACCCGTCCGCGAGGGTGTGCGTCGAGACCTCGACCTCGAGCGAGTGCCTTGGGCCTGCAGACGCGGGCACGTCGCCTCGCGGGCTGAGCCTGACCGGTCGCGAGCTGACCCGAGGCACCCTCCGTATCCGCGTCGAGCAGGAGATACCCGGCGCGGACGTCTGGTCACTGATGGCCACCCACTCGCTCGATCTCACGACAGGCGTGACGCGCGAGGCGTTGTGCAAGGGGCTGGTGCTCGAGGGCCTCGAGGGGCACGTCCCCGTGGGCAAGCTCGTGCTCTACCTGGACCCGGACTCGGACGAGGTCCCCGAGCGCTGCCCCTGAGCCGGAGCGCCTAGCCGCGCGCCAGCTGCTTGGCGGACTCGACCCAGCCGTCCCGCCGGATCCGCGACGCGTGGACTCCGAGCAGCGGGGCCATGCGCTCCACGTCCGCGTCGGACCACGCGGCGATCGCGCCATAGCTGCGCACGTCGGCCGCGTGCAGGCGGTCGCGCAGCTTGGGGCCGATCCCACGAATGGCCGTGAGATCATCCGGACGTTCGGTGGCGGCCCAGCCTTGATTCAGTTCGATTTCGCTCTCGAGCTCGCGGATGCGCCGGTCGCGCTCGGCGAGCGCGCGCTCGGTCGCCTCGACTCGCTCCGCGAGCTCTTGCTGCGTCGAGAGGCGCTGCTGTAGCTGCGCCACCCTCGACTCCAGCTCACGCTGCACGTCGCCAACGCGACGGCTCTCGGTCAAGCGCGCGAGCGCGAGCGCCTCGGACGCCCGCGCTTCCGCCAGCTCGTGCTCGAGCTGCCGGATCCGGACGTCGCGCTCTGCCGAACGCTGCGACGCAGACTCCGTCTCCTGGCGCAGTCGATTCAGCTCGGCGATGCGCCGCGACAGCACTCGCTTGGTGTGCGCCAGCTCGGACTCGAGCAGCTCGAAGGGCGACGCTCCGGCCGGCGGCGGCAAGCTGTTGGTGGGCTCCGATGGCGCAGGCGCCATGCTCGGCGAGGAGCGCAGCGACGGCGGCGGCGGCGCCAGGCTCGGTGAGCTGCGCGCGGGCAGCGGCGGGGCGCCGAGACTCGGTGGGCGGTGTGATGGCGGCGGCGGAGGCGCGACCTGCGGTGAGGTCCGCGTTGGAGGCGCCGAGGTGCCGTCCGGCCGCGGCGGTACCCAGCTGCGCTGGGTGGTCGGAGACGGACTCGAGCCGGGGGGTGCGCGCCGCGGAGGTGGAGGCGGCTGACTGAGCGGGCGGCGCGGCGGCGGCGGAGGGCCATCGGGCCTCACCGCCACGCCGCTCATGGGGACGCTCGGGCGCGGCGGCGGCAGGCCAGGCGACGCCTGGACGCCGAACCCCTGAGGAACGCGCGGCGCCCGCAGCGCCACGGGCGCGGGCTCGCTCGGCTCCATCGGCAGGGCGCGGGTCGGTACCGCGTCGGAGTCCTCGTCGTCCTCGGGCGTCATCCCGCACCCATGGTAGGTTGCCCAGACCTCAGACGCGAACGGAAAAGCAGACCCGCGTACCCCCCGCGCTGGGTCTCTCGACGAAGGCGCGGCCGCCGTGGCTCTCCGCGATCCGTCGCACAAGCGACAAGCCGAGCCCCAGCGACGAGCCGCCGCTCCGGCTACCGCGCACGAAGGACTCGAACGCGGTCTGCTCGAGCTCCTCCGTGAAGCCTGGCCCGCGATCCTGCACGGCGAACAGCACGGCGCCCTCGATGCGCGTCGCGCTCACGCTGTCGACTCCACCACCGTGAACGCGAGCGTTGTCGAGCAGGTTGTCGAGCGCGCGCGCGAGCAAGCTCGCGTCCCCCCGGAGCTGGCCCACGTCCTGCGCCACACGCACGCGACTCGGCTCGACCCCGGCCCGCTCCGCCGCGGCCCGCAGCACCTCGCCGGCGTCGAGCGTTCTCTCGTCCTGCAGCGCGAACTCGAGGCGGGAGCTGGCCAGCAGCTCTCCCACCAGGCCGTCCAGGCCGCGGATCTCGCGCTCCATCCGCTCGAGATCGTCCGGAGAGGCGCCGCGCTCCTCCAGTGTCTCCAGCATCACCCGCAGGCGCGTGAGCGGCGAGCGGATCTCGTGACTGACGACCGCGAGCAGCTCTCGCTGGTCCCCCATCTGCCGCGCGATGCGCTCGGCCATCTCATCCATCGCCTCGCCGAGGCCGCCGAGCTCGCCGTCCGCCACGCGGGTCAGCCCCGTGCGTACGCTCGTGTCTCCGTCGCCGATGGCTCTCGCGGTCGCGAGCAAGCGCTCGAGCGGGCGCGTCATGCGCCTAGCCGCCCAGCCAGCGGCCAGCCAGAGCGCAGCGGCGAACACCAGCACACCGAACAGGAACGGACCGGGCCCGCGACGCCAACGCGTCGCCGTACAGGCCCGCATCTCACCGAGCCGCACGCCGTCGCGCTCGATGAACACTCGATACGGCGTGCGCGGGCAGTCCGCTCCGTGACGCGACAGCTCCTGCCCCGTGGCGTCGAGCAGGACGATGCCGAGGCCCAGCTCCTGAGCAGCCTGCTCGGTGAGCCTCGTGCGCTCGGTGGGCTCGTCCCACACCTCCTCGAGCCGCGCGCCCACGTAGCGTTCGACCCGCGAGACTGCCTCTCGGTAGCTCATCGGCCCCGGGCCGATGAGCACGTAGGCCAGGGTCACTGCCGCCACCGTGGCCAGGATGCAAAGCCCGAACAGCACGAACAGGCGGTGTCGCAGGTTCGACCGCCGGCCACGAAACCGCCGGTGCTTCACTCTGCCTCGCGAGCGAAGACGTAGCCGACGCCGCGCACCGTACGGATCAACGTCGCGTCGCCGAGCTTCTTGCGGAGGTGCGAGATGTGCACGTCCACCGTGCGGTCGCCCACGGCTTCGTCGCGGCCAGCCTCGTCGAGCAGGTTCGCCCGCGGCACGACGCGCCCCGCGCGGCGCATCAGCGCCACCAGGATGTCGAGCTCGAGCCCCGTGAGCTCCACGTCTCGACCGCGTACCCGCGCGCGCCGTGCGCCCACGTCCACCTCCACGCCGCCGACTGCGAGCCGCTCCGCGTCCGCCGCGGGCTGCGTGCGCCTGAGCACCGCCCGCAGCCGCGCGAGCAGCTCGCGCGGGCTGAAGGGCTTGGCCACGTAGTCGTCGGCGCCCAGCTCGAGCCCGACCACGCGGTCCGACTCGTCCCCCCGCGCGGTGAGCATGATCACGACGACGTCGCGCTCTCGGCGGATCCGGCGCAGGACCTCGAGGCCGTCGAGGCCGGGCATCATCACGTCGAGCAGTACGGCGTCGAAGGTGTCACGCCGCAGTTGCTCGAGGCCCTCACTGCCGTCGCGCGCCCAGGTGAGCGACACGTCGTGCGGGCGCAGGTAGTCGACGAGCGCCTCCGACAGACGCCGGTCATCGTCGACGAGCAGCACGCGAAGCGGCACCTGAGAGACTCTATCACTGGACTGTCGGACGCTGCGTCGGTGACTGCGCAGCGAGCGCCGCCTCGGCGCACACGGCGGCGACCCGACGCTCGAAGGCCACGCGCGCGGAGCGCGGCTGGTGGGTCGAGGCCCGGTCGGCCCGCTGCCAGCAGGAGAGGCGCAGAGCGCCCAGCGAGATGCCGGCGACGGCGCCGAGCAGCAAGATCCCCATCCCGATTCGTCGTTTCATGGTCTTGGTTCCTCTCGTGACGGTCAGCACACGCTGCGGTAGGGCCCCCGCGAGCCGCGCGGGCTCCTGGCCAACGAGTCGGCGAAGCGAGCGCGCTGTTCGGGGTCGAGGGTGGCGTGGAGCTCGGCGAGTCGAGCGCCGAGGGTCCGACGCAGCTCGGCGAGCGCGTCGTCGGGGCGCGTGAGCTCTGCGACGACGCGCTCGGCCACCAGCTCCTCCTCGCGAAACGCGCGGGCCAGATTGCGCCGGGCGTCATGCAACGCGTCGAGCGTCGCGTAACCGCGTTCGGCCACGTCGTCGAAAGCGACGCGCATCACCCGCTCCTGCCCGGGGGAGGTGTCGAGCCGGTCGAAGATGAATCGCAGCCAGTGGCGACCCAGCCTCCCCCCGCGCCGCCAGCGCCGGTGGCCCTCGGGGTGCCGCCACATCCAGATGAACCCAAAGAGACACGCCGTGCCGAACAGAATCCCGAACATGCGCTTTCGTCCTTTCGGGGGGCAGCATGGCGGTCGGCGGTTAAGCGCGTACCGGGCGTCGTGTTGAGAAGTGTGAATCGGTGTATGCTTGGGGCATGAGGGCTCGAGACGGATGGCACGCACTCCGAGGCTTCGGTCTGCTCGCGGCGCTCGCGCTGCTCGGCGCGAGCTGCTCGGCGACCAGCAACCAGAGCCCGAACAACGGGGGCAGCGGCGGCGCGGGCGGCGGGACCGGCGGCGGCGCCGACGACGCCGGGATCAGCGTCGGCGGGAGCGCCGGAGGTGACGACGCCGGCGTCGTCGATCCCGAGACCTGCGCGGAGGCCGCCGAGCGTAAGACCTACATCGGCTGCGACTTCTGGCCGACGGTCACGGCCAACGGCGTCTGGTCCGTGTTCGACTTCGCGGTGGTCGCCGCCAACGCCGGCAGCGAGACGGCGTCGGTCACGGTCACCATCGGCGGCACGCCCGTCGGCTCCGCGGACATCCCGCCCAACGAGCTGCGCACCATCTACCTGCCCTGGGTCCCCGCCCTGAAGGGACCCGAGGCGGATCAGTGCAATCAAGCGACGACCTCGCCGACCACGGCGCGGGTCAACGGCGGCGCCTACCACTTGGTCAGCACACGGCCCGTCGCCGTGTACCAGTTCAACCCGCTGCAGTACGCATCCATCGGCGGCGCGCCCGGCAAGAACTGGTCGCAGTGCAAGCCGACGGCGCCGACGTGTCCGTTTCCCACCAACTGCAACCAGACCTACTACACCTACTCGAACGACGCCTCGCTGCTCTTGCCGAGCACGGCGATGACGGGCAACTACCGCATGGCAGGCCGGCACGGCTACCATCACTTCGTCACGTCCTACCCCGAGTTCATGGCCATCACCGGGACCGAGAACGGCACGAGCGTCACGGTCTACGTGTCCGGCACCGGCACGATCGAGGCGGGAGGCGGCATCGCCGCGGTCCCCGCAGGCGGCAGCACGACGTTCTCGCTCGACGCCGGGGACGTGGTGCAGCTCTTCACCTATACCTCCCTCACCGGCGCCGGCGAGCTGAGCGGCTCGCTGGTACAAGCGAGCAAGCCGGTGCAGGTGATCACCGGGACGGCGTGCTCCTTGGTCCCGGACGACAAGGTCGCTTGCGACCACACAGAAGAGTCGCTGCTGCCCGCGGAGACCTTCGGCAAGCGCTACTTCGTCTCCCCACCCACCGGACCGAAGGGCGATGTCCCGGGCCACGTGGTGCGCATCTACGGCAACTTCGACGGCACCAGCTTCACCTACCCGAGCGGCGCGCCGAGCGGCGCCCCCACGACGTTGAACGCGGGGCAGTGGGTGGACCTCGGCGTCGTCAAGCAGAGCTTCGAGGTCGAGGGCAGCGAGCCCTTCGCCGTCGCGTCATTCCAGCTAGCTGGCTCGCTCGTTGATCCGGACCCGCAGGCCCCGGACGAGGTCAACATCGACGGCAAGGGCGATCCCTCCCTCAGCCTGATGACAGCCGTCGAGCAGTATCGCGTGAAATACGTCTTCCTCGCTCCGCTGAACTACGACGTCAGCTACGCGGACGTGGTCATGCCGCTGGACGCGACCTTGACGCTCGATGGCGCGCCGGTGATCGCGACGCCCCAGACCATCGGATCGGGCTATGGCGTGGCGCGGCTACCGCTGGGCGCCGGCAAGGACGGCGCGCACGTGCTGGTCGCCTCCAAGCCCGTGGGGCTTCAGGTGCTCGGCTACGGCCGCTACACGAGCTACCAGTATCCCGGTGGTATGAACCTGAAGGCCATCGCACCGCCGCCACCCATCCCGCGCTGAGCGCGGCTCACTGGCTCCAGACCCAGCTGTGACTCCCGAACAGCGCGAGCCCGAGGTGCACGCTGGTCCCGTACGAGAAGAGGTGGGTCGCGCGCAGGTACAGCGGCCCCATGGCCAGCGTCGCCTGCGGACCGTTGCGCTCGTCCCCGACGTCGACGGCGTAGCCGACGGACAGTCGAGTGAGCGTCTCGCTGAAGGCCAACTCGGCGAACGCCGGGCCCAGGCCGCTGCCCTCGGCGTCCACCGCCGAGAGCCCGAGGTGCAGTCCAAAGCTGCGCGCGGGGAGCAGGAAGAAGTCGTCCTCGTAGTGGCTGCTGGGCCGCTCGCCGAGGGACACGCTGAGCTCGGGGCCGACGCCGTAGTCGAAGCGCCCGTCCGCCGGAGACGCCCAGCCGAGCCCGGCGAACGCGCCGACGCTGGCCGTGAGCAGGCGTTCGCCCGGATCCCCGGGCTGCTCGGGCTCTCGCGAGCGGAGGTCCTCGGGCGGGGCCCTCACGTCGACGTGCCCGGGTGCGTTGCGCTCGAGGTGGGTGTGCGCACAGCCGATGACCAGGCAGGCGCCGAGCGCCATCGGGGAGCGCCTCACGGGGCCTGCTCCGGCGGCTGAGCGAACTCGGGCAAGCCGGGGTCGGTCTCGCGAGGCACCAGCGCCGGCTGCGACGAACCGGCGTCGCGCTGCGGCTCGATCGGCCGATCTCGCACGTGGGGAGCGTGCCGCACGTGCTCCATGGGGACGACCCACCGCGCCCGCTCGCCTCCGGCGCTCAGCTCGAGCCGGAGCGTGGCGTGCCGCTTGCCGTCGTTCCACGCTCGCTCGTTGTCGAACTCGAACGGGAGATAGACGTGCCCCTCACCCGTGAGCCGCAACGGCCCCGGCAGCTGCGCTGCGCGCACCCTGTCACCGTCCCGCAGCTGCACCTCGGCGCCAAGGATCGCTAGCTCGCAAGCCTCTCCCTGGGGCGCGAGCTCGAGGGTGACGCCCAGGCCTTGCTTGCCGGACTTCGAGACCCAGGCCGCGACGTTCATGCAGCCGACGACGCGACGCGCGGCCTCGAGCTCCCACATCGGATAGTTGCGGCGCATCATCGGCCGGGGCGTCGCGACGCAGGCCAGCGCGGCACTCACCAGGGCCAGCGAGCGGAGCCACCGAGGAGGCTCAGGGGTAGCAGCAGCCCGCTCGGCAGCGCGCCGCAAGTGACGCCCCGCCGGCACGAGCGCGACGAGGGCGAGCAGATCCGTCGGATCGAGGACCATTGGCCCCCACCAGCTGGACACCCAGGCGTTGAACGCGGGGTCGAGCTTGACCCCGACGAAGCCGAGGCCGGTGGCCGCGGGCGCCAGGCGTGCGAGCTGAACACGCCAGCGCCTGCTGCCAACGCCGAGCACGCTGGCGATCGCGCTGCCCAGCGCGAAGAGCAACAGCGGGAAGAGATATAATCCCGCGACATCGCTCAATTTTCCGGTGAGCCATGCGGGCAGCAGGCCGGCGCCTTTGAGCACGTGGTCGTTCAGCGCGAGGAGCGCGATGGCAGCCAGCGCGAGCGGATGCGACAGCTCCCCCGGGACTGCGCGCCGAGCCGAGTTCACTCTGCAGCAACGCCGAGCTGCCGCGCCCATTACACCGACCCCCGAAGGAACTCGAGCGCCACACGAGCGAGCTCCTCCGGCGCCTCCCACATCAGCAGGTGCCCGTGGTCGGGGAACGTCACCTGTCGCGCCCCGGGGATGCGCTCGGCTAGCCGGCGTCCGTTCTCGACGCGGATGAGCGGATCGAGCTCGCCGTGAATCACCAGGGTTGGCGCCTGGATGTCTTTCACCCGCGCCGAACGATCGCTCGACAGGATGGCCTGCAGTTGAGTCGCGAAGGTGGAGAAGGGCGTCGGCTGTCGACTCGCGAGCTGCACCAACTCCTCGACCAGCGCCGGACTCCGGGCAGCGAACCCCGGAGCCGTGATGGTCTCCGCGGCCAGCCGCATCAGCTCCGCCTGAGTCATCCCGCGCGGAGGACGGTAAATGGCCGTCACGCGAGGATCCGGGCGAACCACCTCTGGTCCACCGAAGTGCGTGGAGACGAGGACGAGTCGAGCGACCCGCGAGGGGTGGTTCAGGGCGACGAGCTGGCTGATCATCCCGCCCATGGACACGCCGACGATGTGGGCGCGCTGCACACCGACGGCGTCCAAGACTCGAACCGCGTCGTCCGCCATGTCTTCGAGCGTCCAGGTGTGCTCAGGCTTCTCGGAGTCACCCACGCCGCGATTGTCGAAGCGCACCACGCGCAGGCACGAGGCGAGGGCGCCCGGGAAGCGCCGGCCCCAGTCCGCAGCGCGCGCGCCCAGGCCGGAGACGAGCAGCACCGCCTCGGCGCCGTCGCCCTCCACCGAGTACCAGAGCGACGGCCCATCGGAGCGCGTGAGCGGCATGTGCTCCTCCACTCTGCCACGGCCGGTCCGCCGGGCACCACTGTGCGTCGATCGTCGAGGTACCAAGCGCTCAGGGTCAGCCCCGCTCGGCGCCATTCCGAGGTACACTCGAGCCACGATGCGCGGACTCGGAGCTCTCCTGGCGTCCACTCTGCTTCTCGGCTGCAGCTCGGGCGGGAGCGGCGGGGATTCGTCCAGCGGCGGCGCGAGCAGCGGCGGCGCGAGCAGCGGCGGCGCGAGCAGCGGCGGCGCGAGCAGCGGCGGCGCGGAGCAGCGGCGGCGCGAGCAGCAGGCGCTGGCGCCACGGTGCCGTGCGGCGCCGCTGCACCACGGCGAGGGCACCTACTACGCCGCCACCGGCGCGGGGAACTGCAGCTTCGATGCGACTCCCAACGACCTGATGGTCGCGGCCATGAACCAAACGGACTACGCGGACTCCGCGGCGTGCGGCGCCTGCGCGCACATCGAGGGCCCGAGCGGACAGGTGACGGTTCGCATCGTCGACCGTTGCCCCGAGTGCGCGGTCGGCGACATCGATCTGAGCCCGCAGGCCTTCGAGAAGATCGCCGAGCTCTCGGCGGGCCGCGTCGACATCAGCTGGCGCTACGTGCCGTGCACACCCCCTGGCCCCATCGCCTACCGCTTCAAGGAGGGCAGCAACCAGTGGTGGACGGCCGTGCAGATCCGCGATCACCGGCACGCCATCGCCACGGTCGAGTATGAGTCGAACGGGGTGTTCGTCCCGGTGGCGCGCGAGAACTACAACTACTTCGTGGAGCCCGCGGGGATGGGGCCTGGACCGTACACATTTCGGGTGACGGACGTGTACGGCCACACACTGGTGGATACCGCCATCCCGCATCAGGAAGCGCAAGTCGTCCCGGGCAAGGCGCAGTTTCCCGCGTGCTCGAACTGAGGAGTCTCTCCAATGGACGACGAAGATCGCAAGGTGGTACTCAGGCGGCGGGCACGCTTCATCGCTGCGGCGCTGACCAGCGCGGGGCTGGCGAGCGCGGGCTGCAACAAGGAGAGCCACAGCCATCCGGAGGTGTGTCTGTCGCAGCCCCCGCAGTACGTCGAAGACGAGCCACCCGCGGACGAGGCGGCGGATGTGGACGCGGCAGCGGAGCCCCTCGAGCCGCCAGCGCAAGTCTGTCTATCCCAGCCGGCGCCGGAAGAGCCCTAGTCAGGGCCCAGCGCGCTCTCGAGCGCGCTCCTGAGCTCCGGTGCGTCCGGCGCGGTCGGGGGCGCGAAGCGCGCCGCGACCCGGCCCTCGCGATCGATCACGAACTTGGCGAAGTTCCAGGCGATGTCGCCGGGGCCGTCCGGCGCGGTCGGCGCGGCGGTGAGGTGAGCGAACAGGGGATGCGCGCTCGGGCCGTTGACGTCGACCTTGGCGAACATCGGAAACTTCACGTCGTAGCGCGACGAGCAGAACTCCTTGATCGCGGGCTCCGTCCCCGGCTCCTGCCCGCCGAACTGATTGCACGGAAAGCCAAGCACCACGAGCCCCCGCGCCGACAGCTCGTCGTGAAGCGCGTTGAGGCCCGCGTAGTGGGGGGTCAGGCCGCAGCGGCTCGCGACGTTGACGATCAGCAGCACCTTGCCGCGGTACTCGTCCAGGCGGCGGTCGGCTCCGTCGATGTCTCGCGCGGTGAGGTCGTAGATGGTCATGGGCAGCACCGACCCGTAGCCCAACACGGCCCCAGCGCCAATCGCGTCGCCTAGAGCGCCCAAGCCGCCGTGGCCGCGTCGGCCCGACCCAATCATCCTGGCGGCCTGAGCCGCCTTCAGGAGATATAGTCCGCGCTCTCATGTCGGTCCCTGCCCCCAGCCCGCTGCCCGAGCCCATCGCTCGCCGGCGGACCTTCGCCATCATCAGCCACCCGGACGCCGGCAAGACGACGCTCACCGAGAAGCTCTTGCTCTTTGGCGGCGCCATCCAGCTCGCCGGTGCGGTCAAGGCGCGCGGGGAGCAGCGCCGCGCCCGCTCGGACTGGATGAAGGTGGAGCGCGAGCGCGGCA
This sequence comes from Polyangiaceae bacterium, assembly GCA_019637295.1. GTDB lineage: Bacteria > Myxococcota_A > Polyangia > Polyangiales > Polyangiaceae > JACKEA01. The sequence continues at coordinate 157,486 of JAHBVX010000009.1, read as the reverse complement.
TCAGCGTGACCGTCAGCGCGATGACCTTCGACTACGCCGAGCACACCTTCAATCTGCTCGACACCCCCGGCCATCAGGACTTCAGCGAGGACACCTACCGCACGCTCACCGCCGTGGACTCCGCCGTCATGGTGCTCGACGCGGCCAAGGGCATCGAGACCCAGACCCTCAAGCTGTTCGAGGTCTGTCGGCTGCGCGACGTGCCCATCATCACGTTCATCAACAAGATGGATCGAGACGGACAAGATCCCTTCGATCTGATGAGCGAGGTCGAGGAGCGGCTGGCGCTGTCCGTCACGCCCGTCACCTGGCCCATCGGCATGGGTCGCGAGTTCCGTGGCTGCTATCACCTGCTGAAGAACCAGCTGCTCCTGGTCGAGAAGGGTGACCGGGCCACGCAGACCGAAGCGATCTCGCTGAGCGGCATCGATGATCCGAGGCTCGACCAGCTGTTGCCCGGAAGCGCCGTCAAGACGCTGCGCGAGGAGGTCGAGATGGCTCGCGGCCTGTGTCCGCCCTTCGAGCTGTCATCCTATCGGGAGGGGCACCTCACGCCGGTGTTCTTCGGCAGCGCCATCACCAACTTCGGCGTGCGCGAGGTGCTCGAGGGCATCGCCGAGCTGGCTCCGCCGCCGCGTCCACAGAAGACCAACACCCGCGTCGTCGATCCCGCCGAGGCCAAGGTCACCGCCTTCGTCTTCAAGATCCAGGCGAACATGGACCCCAAGCATCGCGACCGCGTGGCGTTCGTGCGCCTCTGCTCCGGCCACTTTCGGCGCGGGATGAAGCTGCTCCACGTCTCGAGCGGCAAGTCGATCAACATCCACAACCCGCTCATGTTCCTGGCGCAGGACCGGGAGCTCGCCGAAGAGGCCTGGCCGGGTGACATCCTTGGCCTGCCGAACCATGGCCAACTCCGCATCGGCGACACGCTGACGGAGGGCGAGGAGCTTCGCGTCGTGGGCATCCCGAGCTTCGCGCCCGAGCTGTTGCAGAGCGTGCGGCCCAAAGACCCGCTGAAGGCCAAACACCTGTCCCGCGCCCTGCTCCAGCTCGCGGAGGAGGGCGCCGCCAGCATCCTCAAGCCCCGGCTGGGCTCGAACTACGTCGTCGGCGTGGTCGGCTCGCTGCAGTTCGACGTGCTGGCGGATCGCATCCGCACCGAGTACGAAGTCAGCGTGATCTTCGAGTCGGTGTCGCTCCACGCCGCGCGCTGGATCGAGTGCGACGACCACAAGCTGCTGGAGCGCCTGATCTCGGAGAACAAGGGCAGCATCGCCGATGATCACAACGGCGCCCCGGTCTTCTTGGCCAGGAACTCCTGGCACTTGGAGACGACCCAGAAGGAGTGGCCCGACGTGCGCTTCCTCAAGACCAAGGAGCAGGCGCACTGACCCAAGGCTCCACCTCGCCCAGCCGACGGGAGTTCTCCGCCGACGCCCTGGCCGGGCTGGCTGCGGCGCTGGTCGCGCTGCCCTCGTCCATCGCGTTCGGGGTGGCCATCTACGCGCCCCTCGGCGCCGACGCTACGGCGCTGGGCGCCGTCGCAGGGATGCTCGGGGCGGTCCTGCTGGGCGTGGTCAACCCGCTGCTCGGCGGTACCCAGCGCTTGATCTCCGCGCCCTGCGCGCCGGCTGCCGCCGTGATGGGGGCGCTCTCGGGCGAGCTCGCACGGGGCCACGAGCTGCCCGTGGTGCTGCTCTCGCTCACCGCGGTCGGGCTACTGTGCGGCGTGCTGCAGGTCGGCCTCGGACTGCTGGGCGGGGGCAAGGTGATCAAGTACATCCCGTATCCGGTCGTCGCGGGCTTCATGACGGGCGTCGCGGTGCTCATCTTCGTCAAGCAGCTGCCGGGCCTGCTCGGCGCCACACCCGGTCAGTCCCTGCTGCTCGCGCTCGGCAGCCCAGGTGAGTGGCGCATGCCGTCGCTGGTGGTGGGGACGGTCACGATCCTGGCGATCCTGGCGGCGCCCCGGCTCACCCGAGCCGTGCCGCCGGCCATCATCGGCCTGCTGTCCGGCGGCGCCGCCTACTTCGCCCTGACGCGCTTCGATCCCACGCTCGCCGAGCTGACGGGCAACTCGCTGGTCGTGGGCGCCATGGACGCATCCCTCGGCTCGCTGTTGAGCGGCGCCGCCGTGCGAGGTGCCGCGCTCAGCCGTTTCACGGCCGCGGACGCCGCCGCACTGATCATCCCGGCGCTGACGCTCTCCGCTCTGCTGTCGATCGACACGCTCAAGACCGGCGTAATCGTGGATACGCTGACGCGCTCGCGCAGCGACTCGAACAAGGAGCTGCGCGCCCAAGGCGTGGGCAACATCGTGAGCGCCGTGCTCGGCGGCGCGCCCGGCGCGGGCACCATGGGGCCAACGCTCATCAACGTGACCAGCGGCGCGCGCACGCGCCTGTCGAGTGTGTTGGAAGGGAGCTTCTGTCTGGCGGCCTTCTTGGCGCTGCCCCGAGTCATCGCCTGGATCCCGCTCGCCGCGCTCTCGGGCATCCTGATCGTGATCGCCGCGCGCATGGTCGATCTCAAGCTGCTCCGACTGGTCAAGCGCCGGTCCACGCTGCTGGACTTCGGCGTCGTGCTCGCGGTCGTGGTGATCGCGGTCACCGTAGGGCTGGTGCAGGCGTCCGTGTCTGGCTTCGGACTCGCCATCTTGCTGTTCGCGCGGGAGCAGATGGCGGCGTCCGTGCTGCGGCGCAAGGTGCTCGGCAACCAGATCTTCTCGAAGCAGCGCCGGCTCGAGGACGAGCGGGCCGCGCTCATGGAGCACGGGGCGCGCACCACGGTCTGCGAGCTGCAAGGCAACCTCTTCTTTGGCACGACCGACCGACTCTTCGCCGAGCTGGCGGGCGATCTCGACACGCAAGACTGGCTGCTCCTCGATCTGCGCCGGGTGCAGGGCGTGGACTTCACCGCGGCGCGGCTGCTCGATCAGATGGACGTGCGCCTCGAAGAGCACGGAGGCCACCTCGTGCTCGCTGGGGTCCCCGAGAGCCTGCCGACGGGACAGGACGTGCGCAGCTACTTCTCCGATCTAGGCATCGGCGAGAACAGCGGCGGCATCGAGCAGTTCGACGACCTGGACGCGGCCCTGGAGTGGATCGAGGACCGGGTGCTCGAGCGGGCGCTGCCGGATCGACCTCCGCGCGGCGCGCGGCTCGACGTCGGGCAGATCCCGCTCTTCGCCGACATCGAGCAAGACGATGCATTGGCCCGAGTGGCCGCGCACCTGGAGGAGCGCAGCTACCGCGCGGGCCAGTCGATCTTCTCGGTTCGGGATCCGGGAGACGAGCTGTTCGTCATCCGCAAGGGCACTGTTCGGATCCTGCTGCCCGCCGAGGGCGCCAAGTCCGTACACCTGGCCTCCTTCGGGCGCGGCGACTTCTTCGGGGACATGGCGTTCTTCGACCGAGGCGAGCGCTCGGCGGACGCCGTGGCCCTGACGGACGTGGACGTGTTCGTGCTCTCTCGCTCCCGCATCAACGAGCTGTCCCGCGCTCACCCGATCCTCGGCGCCACGCTGTTCGCGCGGCTGGCCCGGGCCCTCGCGCTGCGGCTGCGCCGGGCCGACGCGGAGATCGCGACGCTGCAAGACTAGGGGGCCCGGCCGAAATTGGTGCTGCTGCACGCAGCCGATCCTCTCGCTGCGCCGGGCGGCCTCGTCGCTGCGCTCCTCACCCTACTTCAGCGCGAGGCGAGAGCACCGCGGACCCGGACGTCTGGCGCGCTTCGAGCGCCCGGTGACAGTCGATGACCTCCTGAAGGGGCCACTCGTGGCGAGGCTCGGCGTCGATCACTCCGCGCGCCACCCTGTCGAAGACCTCGCGGGCGCTCGCCAGCAGCTCCGCCCGCTCGGCGACGTAGTGAAAGAGCGTCGGCCGAGTCACGTACAGCGAGCCCTTCTGCGCGAGGAGCATGGGGTCGAAGGGCTCGGGCTTGCCCGACGCGTTGCCGAAGCCGACCAACAGCCCACGTGGGCGCAGGCAGTCGAGCCCCCTCACGAAGGTGTCCCGTCCGACCGAGTCGTAGACGACGTCCACGCCTCGACCATCCGTGAGTTCGCGCACCCGCTCGACGAACTTCTCGCGCGCGTACACGATGGTGTGCGAGCAGCCGTGCTGGCGCGCCAGCTCGGCCTTGGCGTCGCTGGAGACGGTGCCGATCACCGCCACGCCCAGCTCCGCGAGCCAGCGACAGGCGATGAGCCCCACGCCCCCCGCGGCGGCGTGCCACAGGACGGTCATGCCCGGCTCGACCCGAAACGTGCGTCGAACGAGGTACTCCACCGTCATGCCCTTGAGCAGTACGGCGCTGGCGCGCCGGCAGCCCACCGCCGCCGGAACCGGTACCAGGCGAGCCGCAGGCACGACCCGGGCGTCAGCGTAGGCCCCGAGACCCGCGGTCGCGTAGGCCACTGCCTCACCCACGCCAAACTCGGTCACGCCCTCCCCCACCGCCTCCACCACGCCGGCCGCTTCCTGACCGATCGGCGACGGCAGCCCGGGTAGCGGATAGAGCCCGCTGCGGTGATAGGTGTCGATGAAGTTCACGCCGATGCTCTCGTGTCGCACCAGCACCTCGCCGTGCCCCGGCGCTGCGAGCTCCGCTTGCTCCACCCTCAGGACCTCGGGGCCGCCCGTCTCGTGGACTCGAATGACCGTCGTGTTTCCCACGCCGAGAGCGTACGAAGGGCATGCCCGTGGGGCAATGACTTGCGTCGCCGGGTCCTCGGACCAAGGCTCTGTCCGAGCTGGAGCGAGGGAGCGTCGATGTCGATCGTGTCATGGTTCAAGGGCAAGGGGCCGAGCGGTTTCGGCTACGGCTCCACCGCGGAGGAGGTGAGCGCGGGGCTCGATCTCAGTGGCCGCACCTTCTTGGTCACGGGCTCGACCGCGGGGTTGGGCCTCGAGACCGTGCGCGTGCTCGCGCTCCGTGGCGCGCGCGTACTGGCCACCGGTCGCACCACGGAGAAGGTGCAAGGCGCGTTCGGCGAGGCGCGCGACGCGGTGATTCCTCTGGCCTGTGAGCTCGCCGAGCCGGCGTCGGTTCGAGCGTGCGTCAGTCGCGTGCGCGAGATGGGTGTCGCGCTCGACGGCATCGTGTGCAACGCCGGCATCATGGCCTTGCCCCGGCTCGAGACTGCACACGGCTACGAGCTTCAGTTCTTCACCAACCACATCGGGCATTTCATCCTGGTCACCGGCCTGCTCGAACAGCTCGCCGACCGCGGGCGGGTCGTGGTGCTCAGCAGCGGCGCCCACGCCAGCGCACCCACGAAGGGCATCGACTTCGACAACCTGTCCGGTCAGAGCGGCTATTCAGCCATCGCCGCCTACGGGCAGAGCAAGCTCGCCAATCTGCTCTTCGCCCGCGCGCTCGCGCGGCGCCTCGAGGGCAGCCGTCGCACGGCCAACGCCCTTCACCCCGGCGTCATCCGCACCAAGCTGTTCCGGCACATGGGGCCGGCGGACCTTGGACTCGCGCTCGTCGCGCCAATCGCGCTCAAGACCGTCGCGCAGGGCGCCGCGACCCAGGTGTACGTCGCGACGCACCCGTCCCTGGCCGACGTGTCGGGAGAGTACTTCGCCGACTGCAACCTCGCTCGCAGCACGGCCCACGGCCGTGACCCGGCGCTGGCCGAGAAGCTCTGGGAGGTCTCGGAGCGGATCGTCGCGGCGCTACCCAGCAGCTGAGAACCATGCGCGGGTCAGCAAAGGCCTCCGGCTGGCGTTCGTCCGCTGGTAGAGTCGCTGGGATGCCCGCGCCGACCGCTCGACTGCTCGCCTTCGCGTTCTCCTTCGTCGCCCTGGCATGCGGCAGCGACGGCGACGACAAGCCAGCGAGCGGCACGAATGCCTGCAACCTGCCGCTCACGCCGATCCCGGAGCCCCAGCTGTACACCCCTCGCTGGGCCTTCGAGCCGTGGATCAGCAAGGACATCTCCGACGCCGCCGATACCTACGCGTTCGTGGACGGCTTTCGCCAACGCGACATCCCGGTGGGGGTCGTCGTGCTCGATAGCCCCTGGGAGACCAACTACAACACCTTCATCCCCAACCCGAATCGCTATCCCGGGTTCGACCAGATGGTCGCCGACCTGCGCGACGGCGACGTGCGGGTGGTGCTGTGGATGACGCAGATGGTCAACTACCTCTCGTACGATCTCGAGCAAGGCGGGGACACCTACGACGGACCCGCAGAGAACCTGCAGCAGGGGCTCGACTGCGGCTTCTTCGTCGAGGACGGCGAGGACTTCTCCTGGTGGAAGGGCCTTGGCGCTGCGCTCGACTTCGAGAACCCTCGCGCGCGCGAGTGGTGGCACCGCCAGCAGGACCCGCTGTTCGAGATGGGCGTCGCAGGCTTCAAGCTCGACTTCGGGGACGAGTACATCGACATCGAGCCGATCGAGACGGCGGCCGGGCCGGTCAGCAAGCAGCACTACTCGGAGAGCTACTACCGAGACTTCTTCGCCTACGGGCAGTTCAAGCGCGGTCGCGAGGAGTTCGTGACCATGGTCCGACCCTACGACCGCTCTTATGGCTTTCCGGGACGCTTCTTCGCGCGACCCGAGCACGCGCCCGTCGGCTGGGTCGGGGACAACAGGCGCGACTGGATCGGGCTCGACGACGCCCTCGATCACATCTTCCGCTCCGCGAGAGCTGGCTACGTCGTGGTCGGGTCGGACCTGGGCGGCTACCTCGACGTGGACGACGAGAACGTCTTCGAGCAGATCCCGTTCAGCCAGGAAAACTTCGCGCGCTGGACGGCGGTCAGCGCCATGACACCGTTCATGCAGCTCCACGGCCGGGGCAACCTGACGCCCTGGACCGTGCCCGAGAAGCCAGCCGAGACGGTGGAGCTGTATCGCTACTGGTCGCAGCTGCACCACGAGCTGGTGCCCTTCTTCTTCAGCTCGGCGCAAGAGGCGTACGCCGGCGGCGAGGTCATCATCCGACCCATCGGCGACGAAGCGAGTTGGCCCGGGGACTACCGCTTTCAGGTGGGTGACGCATTCCTGGTCGCCCCCATCCTGGACGACAGCGGCGTGCGCGACGTGGCGCTCCCGTCGGGCGCTCGCTGGTTCGACTTCTGGGCTCTCGACGCCGATCCGCTGGATGGCGGCCAGACGCTCACGGCGGTGGACGTCGGCACCCAGGCGCGAATACCGCTCTACGTCCGCGAAGGCGCCATCGTGCCGCTCGAGGTCACCGGAGCGCTCACGGGTTTCGGCACGACCGCCTCGAAGCAGGCGGCCACGGTGCTGCTCTGGCCGGGCGCGACCGACTCCGCCTTCGTCATCCACGACCGCGACGACGAGACCACGACCGTCGTCGCGCGCACCGGCCGAATCACGCTGTCCCGCGCGCCGACTTCACTCGTGCTGCGCGTGCGGGTCGAGTCCGCCCCGACCGCCGTCACGCTGGCTGGTGCGGCGCTCCCGGCCGCCAGCGATCGCGCCGCTCTCGATGCCGCAGAGAGCGGCTTCGCTCATGACGCCGCGGGCCGCGTCTTGTGGATCCGAGTGCCTCCTGCGGCTTCGGAGCGCGTGCTCGAGTACTGAGTCAGCGCTCGTCCGCGCCGATGTCCGGGGTCGCGCTCCTGGGATCGCCGTCGATGTCCTTGGGTACGAGCTGCGTGAAGTCCTTGCCCTGACCGATGGCGACGCTCGCGCCTGCCACGAGGTGCAGATCGCTCGCGGCGACGCTCACGAACACGCTCTGGGCGGCGTTCTCCACGTTGTTCTCGGCGCTGGCGGTCGCGCCATCCCGGGGCTTGAAGGCGTGCGTCGAGAGGTTGTTCGCGACGACAGCCGAGGTCTTCGCGAAGCGCCACTCGATGGCCGCCGAGCTCGGCGCGGCGGTCGCCGCCAAGCTGTTGTGGAGCACGTTGGCGCCGCAGGCGTGCCACAGCGAGATACCGGAGTCGTAGCCGTTGCCGGACGCGAACAGCCCGGGCTCCTTGGTCACGATGAAGTTGTTGGCGATCAGGCCACCGAAGTGCCCCGCAGTCGACACGTTCGGACACGGCGCGTCCGAGTAGGTACGCCCCGAGTCGGTCATGCCGAAGCCGATGGCGCGCGCGTTGTCGACCAACACGTTGCGCTCGACGCGCGTGTCGCGACTCCCGGTCCAGAAATGGATGGCGTGCTCCGAGAGGTAGTTTCCGCCGGAGCCCTCGCACCAGAAGCCCTCGATGTGGTTGTCGCGCACGACCCAGTCGCGCGCACCATGAGCATCCACACCACCGGTGTAGCACGAGCTGCCGCTGCTCACCTGGGACTGCACGAACTGCGCGCCAGGGCGAGTGAGCTCGATCAAGCTGCAGGATATCTCGCCGTTGTCGGCGTAATTGTTGCCGTCCGGGTTGATCTTGATGCCCTGCTCGCCCGGGTCGCGCACGACGACGTCGTGAATGCGGGTCCCGGTGACGCTGCCGCTCGAGGTCCCCGTGACGTGAACGGCGTGATGGCGCGCCTCGAGCAGCGTGAGGTGCGCGATGGTGACGTTGCTCGCGCGCACGCTGATGATGCCACCGGTGCCGTTGGCTTGGTGCTTGCCGTCCAGCACGACCGCGTCGCGGTTTCCGCTCTTGCTGCGCAGCGTGATGCCGGGCTTGTCGATCCAGATGGGACTCTGACTGACGTCGTAGGTGCCATCCGTGAGCAGGATCGTCGTGCCCGCGGCGGCACTCGAGATGGCGCTGCCAATCGAGCCGCCGGGCGACACCTCGACCACGCTTCCCGATGGCGCAGGCAGGGGGTCACAGTGCTCGGCGCTGGGCGCAGCGCCGCTACCACCGCTGCCGCCCACGCCGCCCACTCCGCCCGCGCCCGCGCCGCCCGCGCCAGCGCCGCCCGCGCCAGCGCCGCCGGCGCTCGCAGCGCCGCTGCCGCCGACGCCCCCAGCCCCGGAGGTCGCTCCGGTGCCGGCCGCGTTGCCTTGGCCTCCCGTACCGCCAGCAGCGTCATCGCCGCCGCACGCGCAGGCCGCCAGCACGATTCCCATCGCCCAATGCCTCATGAGCATCACTATAGCGGAGGCTGGCGCCGGGGCCCGAGGGCAAAGTGCTGCTGCAAGATGCGCGCAGTGAACGTGGCGCGCAGATAGAAGCCGCGGGGCAAGCTGAGCGTGGGCGAGCCCTCGGGATCGAAGGAGCGTCGCCGCGAGCGGGAGTGGGCAGCCTTGGGCCGCACCTGCAGCCACTTGCCCAGGTGCCCCGTGATCGCGTCTTCTTGCCCACGCCCGATCAAACCAGCGAGCTGCTCCCAGTCGAAGCGCAGCTCGGCTTCGTCCTCGGGCGACGGACTCCAGAGCAACGCCGTACCGATGCGTCGTTGCGCAACGGGCACGCTGCGCATGCCCTCGACGGGTACCCACAACACCCGGGCGAGCTTGCGACGCACGAGCGACGCCTCCCACTCGACGTCACCGATCTCTCGCGGCGCGATGGTGCACACGAACGTCGACTCCTGGGGCTTGCCGCTCGGGTCGACGGGGAGCGTCTTGAGCTCCACGCCGAGCTCGGGAAAGTCCGGCTCGGCCCGCGAGCCGGCGCTGGCGCCCAGGGCACGTTCCATCAGCTCGCCCACGAAGCCCTTGGCGCGCCGCAGGTCGGGCGGGGCCAGCAGCCCGAAGCTCGCCGCCAGTTCGCCCAGGGTCCCGCCCGCGAGCGCCTCGGCACGAGCGCGGAGCTCGTGTTCGCTTCCAGGCGAGCGCGCGCGAGAACGGGTCGGCATTCGAGACGAACCCGGACGCTACACCCGGGTGCGCAGCGAGCCAACGCAGCCGCGGCGAGCGGTGGGCGAGTGCTAGACTCGAGCCCGTGAAACGGACTTCGATTTCCTCGGGAGCCGAGTGGGAGGCCATCGTCGGCTACTCGCGCGCGGTGCGGGTGGGCGCGAGCGTGTTCGTCACCGGCACGACCGCCACGACGGTCGATGGCCACGCGGGGGAAGGCGACGCCTACCAGCAGGCGCGCCAGACCCTGACGAACATCGAGCGCGCGCTCGGCCGAGCCGGCGCGAGTCTCGAGGACGTCGTTCGGACGCGAATCTACGTGCGGGACATCGCGCGAGACTGGCCCGCGGTGGGGCGGGCGCACGCGGAGGCCTTCGGGCCGGTGATGCCCGCCACGACCATGGTCGAGGTCAACCGCCTGATAGCCGACTGGATGTTGGTGGAGATCGAAGCCGACGCCGTGGTTGGGTCCGGTGCTCGGTCGGCCCCGGAGGGGATCTTGCTTCGCCGCGCGCTGATCGCGGACGCCCCGGCGATCGCCCGGCTCCTCGAGGCGTCCGGTCTGGAGTCGATCCAGGCCGAGGAGCCTGTCTCACTGTTCGTCGCGAGGGAGGGGGCGACCCTGGCAGGGGTGGCCGGCTTCGAACGCTTCGACGACTGCGCGCTCCTCCGCTCCGTCGTGGTACGCGAGAGCCACCGACGGCGGGGCATCGCGCGCGCGCTGGTCGACAAGGTCTTGGACGAGCTGCGTGCGCGCGCCGTGAGCGAGGTTCACCTGCTGACCCTCGAGGCGCGCGAGGCCTTCTCACGGTTCGGATTCGAGGCCGTCGCGCGGGATCAGCTCCCCTTGTGCCTGATGCGATCGCGGCAGCTGTCGACCCCTGCGTGCAGCGGCGCCACCGCGATGCGCCTCTTGCTTCATTGAGCGCAGGCGTCGGCGCCGCTACTTCGTGCCCGGCACGATGATACCCGTGCCGATCAAGACCGCGAGCACGACGAACAAGACCCCCGCGATGAGACCGAGCGCGATGGCGGCGTTGCGACGGCGGTCGGCGCGAAGCAACAACTCCTCGGGATCGCCGCCGCGATTCATCTCGGCGATGGCCGCCAGACTCGGCTCGCTGGACTGGGGGTCGTGCATGGGAGGCACTGTCTCGGCGATGCGCGCTACCACCTCCGGCGGCAGCTCGATCTTCTGGCTGTCCGTCTCCGCGAGCCACGTGCGGCGCAGCGACGCGCCGGTGATGTCCTCGGTGACGCCCCGATCCGAGAGCCAGAACGCGAGCTCCTCCCCGAGCTCGCGCATGCTCATCCAGCGCTCGTTGGGGTTCTTGTTCAGCCCGCGCATCACGATCTGAGACAAGCTCGGGTCGGCGAGGCCGAGCTGCGCCAGGCTTGGCGGTTCGTCCTCGATGATCGCGCGCATCAGCGCGTTGTAGTTGTCACCCTGGAAGGGACGGACGCCGGCGATCATCTCGTACAGCACGATGCACATGCTCCAGAGATCCGTCTGCCCAGTCGTCGTCTTGCCGCGCGCCTGCTCGGGCGACATGTAGTCCGGGGTCCCGACCACTGCGCCATCCATCGTGAGCTTGCGTGGGTTGTTCACGATGCGTACGACGCCGAAGTCGAGCAGCTTGGGCATCGTCTTCGTCACCTCGTCGTGCGCGAGAAAGATGTTCTCGGGCTTGACGTCGCGGTGGACGATCCCCTTGGCGTGGGCCGACGCGAGTGCGTGAACGATCGGCAGGACGGTCTGGACGGCGGCTATGGACTCGAGACGCGCTTGCCGCTCGAGAACCTGCGCGAGATCCTCGCCTTCGAGCAGCTCCATCGCGATGAAGGGATCCCCCTGCGGAGTCTCGCCGTAGTCGAGCACCCGCACGATCGAGGCGTGTCCGAGGCGAGCCGCGGCGCGCGCCTCGTCCAAGACCCGTTGCGCAACCGCCCGAGACCCCTCGCTCGATCCCACTTCCATCAGCTTGAGGGCGCAGCGCACGTCGAGCACCGTGTTGTGAGCCACCCAGACCGTGCCCATGCCGCCCTCGCCCCGCTTGCTCACCAGCACGTACTTCTCGTCGATCACCTGGCCAGGCTGGTACCGTCCCTCCGGCGGAGGCTCGCCCGAACCGCCGGCTGAGACGGCTGCTTCGCGGGACGATCGCGCTGGGCTCATGGGCAAATTCTCATGCTCGCAGACCGAGGACCCGGTTCGCAAGGGCGAGTGGGAGCCACCGCGCCAGCGCGACTTTGACACGGTGAGCCGCGTGCTGCAGCGAGAAAACTTCGGTTCCCAGCCGCTAGCTTGTTATAAAGCGGGGCGAGCCTTTCGCAGGAAGCTCCAGAGCGGCGGACATGCAGACGCCTTCGGCATTGCTCGCCGGCAAGTACCGGTACAAAGACAGCCTCCAGGCGGGGGCCAAGGCGATCGCGTGGATCGCCGACGACACCAGCGCGGGGCGCGAGGTGATCGTGTCCGCGCTCGCTGGTGCACGAATCCAAGCGCTGAAGAGCAGCGTGGGCCTCCGCCACGCCCACCTGGCTGCGCTGCTCGACCTGATCGAGAACCCAGACGCCGCCGCCGTGCTCGGCGGTAAGCCCGTGGGCGCGGTCGCCGTGGCCACCCACGTCCGCGGCGAGACCCTGCACGAGCGGCTGAAGCGGGGTCCGCTCGAGCCGGCCCTCGCCGTGGACTGGTTTCTGCGCCTCGCGCAGGCGCTCGCCGCGCTGCACACGGGCGGGGGTGTGCACGGCGCCATCTCGCCGCGGAGCATCATCGTGACCCCAGCCGGGGAGCTGCCCGGGCCCGTGCTCACCCAGCTGGTCGCCCCGTCGAGCGGCGCGTACTGCGCCCCGGAGCGCCTTCAAGGGCGCGGTCCGAGCGCCGTGGATGACGTTTGGGCGCTGCACGCGACGCTGTTCGCGGCCCTGACTTGCAGCCCGCCCTTCAAGGGAGAGACGAAGGACCAGCTGCTGCTCAGCATCGCGGGGGGCCGCCAGCAGCGCCTCGACGCGCTAGGGGTCTCGGATCCGGTGTTGTCGGACCTGGTGGAGCGCGGCCTGACCGCGGACCTCGCGCGCCGGCGTTCTGGCATCGCCGAGGTGATCGCCATGCTCGAGAGCTGGTCGCCGGAGGACGGGGAGTGGCCCGAGGAAGAGGCCACGATCGTGGCCAGCGGACGCTCCGTACAGGCGATGGCGGCCGCCCACGCGAAGGGCCTTCGTCCGCCCGAGCCGGTACCGAGCATTCCGCCGGTGCGCGTCGACAGCGATCTGCCGCCCGCGCTGCAGTCCCCCAGCGCCTCCGGTGAGGACGACGCGACGGCCATCATGAGCAAGCCGCTCGAGGTGCAGCGAGCCATAGCGGCGGCTGAGGGCTCCCTCGACGCTGCTGCGGTTGCGAGCGAGCTGTCCGGTGTGCCGACGCCCGAGGCGCCGCCGGCCAGCGTCGAGTACGAGGCCGTCGAGTCGGTCGTGCCCGACGCGCCGGCTCACCCCGGTCCCCCACCCCGGCGTCCAGCGCCGGCTGACGCGGCACTCGCGGAGCCAACGCCCGCGCCGCCGCAGGCGGAGCTCGCGCACCCCGCTCCGCCCGCGCCCGCCCCGGAACCCCCTCCGGCTGCGGCGTTTCCGCCGCCGGTCTCGCAGTTTCCGCCAGCCACCTCACTGCCGCCGCCGACTCAGCCGCTGCCGACGGGGTCGGTCACGCTGACCGAGGCGGAAGAGAAGGCGCTGCGCTCGAGTGGCCGCAAACCCCTGATCGTGATCGGGGTCATCGTGCTGCTGCTCGCGGTGGGCATCGCCGTGGCGATGTTCCTGAATCATCGCGCGTCCCGAGCCGGCAAGCTCCGAGCGGCGGCGCCGTCCGTACCGGCCCCCAACACGGCGCCCGCGCCAACTCCAAGCTCGGCCGCCTCAGCCCTGCCGGTCACGACGCAGCCGAGCGCCGCGCCGGCAGTTCCGCCCGCTCCGAAGCGCTCCCTCGGAGAGTGCGTCGCCGCGCACTTCGACGATGGCAGCCTGTCGGCGAGCACGGACTACGCGTTCCTGTGCCGCGCGGACGACCTGCGCGGCGTCACCTCCCAGCTCCACCGGCGGTTGGTCGTCTCCGGCGCGGGCAAGGTGACGCCCGGGATGCGACTGTGGTCGACCTTCTCGTGGTTCGACCTGGCCGCCACCGCGGTCATCCGCCAAGCCTGCTGTGACCCGCCCGCCGAGAGCTCGCTGCCGGCGACCGTCGGTGACTGCCCGCAGCTGTCGAGCACCCTGGACGGGCTGGCCCGGCGGCCCATCGAACTCGGCAGCATCGCGGAGCGCGCCACTCGCTACGAGTCGGCGGTGCTGTGCTTGTACTCCAAGGGCATCCCGCGACCCTACAGCTACCCCACGCGCCCGACCCGTCACGCGCGCTCCAAGTTCGAAGAGTTCCTGTCCGCCGCCGTCCGGGTCGGATGAGCGCAATTGCTGAGCGCCCCCAATGCCGCCGCCGCCGGACCCATCGATACGGGCGGGGTTGCTCGAAGAGGCCGGGCGACTCGTGCAGGTCGGGATTCTTCGTGACAGGCGACGGTAGCGGCCATTGACACCCCAGCTCGATCGATTGGTGTCGCTGGGCGTGCACACCCTGGCCGAGCTGTCTGAGCACGAGTTTCGCGCGCTCGGCGCTCCTCTGGCGAACGAGTCGTCTGGAACCCTCGTCGTTCACCCCTCGCTCGTGCCGCCCTCGCGCATGACTCCGCTGCTGCGGCGGGAAGACAAGCCCGGCTTCGTCGTCGTCGACATGGATGACCTCGACACCTTCGAACCGCTCGAGGGACTCGCCATTCCGGCTTGCTCTCTCTACACCATACACGACGTTGAGCGCGGGGACGACATGCTGAACTGGAGCCCTGAGGAAGCCCTGGTACGGATCACCGAACGAGGGCGCCGGCCACTGACAATCGCCGAGGGCATCTGCTGGCTCCTGCAGCAGCCCAGCCAACTGGAACCCAACCGATGCTTCATGACCATCGCCTCGCGCAAGAGAGGATCGAAAGGACTCGATTCACGCACACCCGCGATCTGGATCAGCAATGGCACTGGACGCGACGGTGAAGCCAGCCGAGGAGCGCCCAAAGTGGGCTGGTGCTGGGCGCGTAACCGCCACCCATGGCTCGGTTTCGCGTCCGCCGCCAAGTAGCGGAGGCTCCCTGGCGAAGCGCCGCTGGGCGTGGGCGAAGGCGAAGGCGAGCGCGGACGCGAGGGCGAGCGCGCCGAAGCAAGAGCCGCGATCTCGACGGCAGCAACCAATGACTCTCCTGGCTCTGGGCGGAGTTCCTCGCCGCGCCATGCCGGGCTCGAGCAACGCGAGTCACGTCATCGAACCCTCCCTCCATAGCCACGGCGCGCAGCGCCGTGGTCTCGTCACTTCGCCAGCGACAGCACCCGGCCGGATCCGCCGTCGGTCGAGACGGTGAAGTACACGTGCGTGGCGCTCACCTCCACACCCTTCGCCTTCTCGGTCGAGCTACTGTAGAGGGACACCGCCCGCAGAAGCGCTCGATGGGCTCGACGCCTTGCAGCACGGCCGCCAGCGGGTACTCGGCGCCGTCGCCGTCGAGGCACGTTCCCGTCAACGCCGTGTCCTCGAGCGCGCCCGTGCACGTGAGGATACCCGCATTGGTACCGCTCACGGTACCGGTGAAGGTGACCCTCTCTGGCGGCATGACCCGAGTCCAGTCTTTGTGTGGAACGTGATCGTGGCTCCGACTTCGTGAACACCAGTTTCAGGGGTGACCGGCTCACGAGCCATTCCTGGCGCCAGGCTCGGCAGGGCCGCCCGAGCGCAGCGCCGCTTCCGCGTCTGACCGACCACACGCCGCGCCCGTCCGCAGGTGCAACTGTCCTCGCACCTACCGAGCGGCTACTGTAAGCTCCCCGCATGCGTGGTGCGTGGGCTTTCGTCATCGCGATCGGCGGCTCGTTGGCCCTGGCCTGCGGCGGCGGCGCTGGTGCTCCGCTCGCCTCCGCTCCCACCGCCGTCATCACGACGCCAGCCTCGGCGGATCCAGCAGCGATGGCCGTGCGCTGGGCGAGCGGGCTCGAGTTGCTGGGTCGAGGGGAGCTCGATGGCGCGTACCGCGAGCTGGCTGCCGGCGCGGAGCTCGGCGATCCGCGCGCCCGCGTGTGGGCTGGCGTCGTGGCGCGCCGCCTCGGTCGCGCGGCCGAAGCGGACGAGCTCATCCTCGGCGGCGTGGCCGCGCTCGAGCGTATCACCGGGAGTCGCGCCCGCGCGGCTCTGCGCCCGGCCCAGTGGGACACCGTTCGCGCGTGGTCGAGAGATCTGCGCTGGATCGCGGTGTCCAATTTCGAGGAGATCGTCGTCGTCGATCGCATGACCTCATCGCCCCATGTCGCGTTGCCCGGGATCGTGGCCGCGCTCTCGCCCAATGGTGGGCGTTTGGTGACGCAGACCAGCGACTACGACATCCACCTGTGGGATCTCCAACGGGGCGTCGCGCTGGGTCGTCACGCGGG
Organism: Polyangiaceae bacterium; assembly: GCA_019637295.1. GTDB lineage: Bacteria > Myxococcota_A > Polyangia > Polyangiales > Polyangiaceae > JACKEA01. The sequence continues at coordinate 141,227 of JAHBVX010000009.1, read as the reverse complement.
CCGCCCGCTCCGCTCGAGCCCCGCGCTCGGCCATCCGAGCACCGAAGAGTGGGGACTGAACCTCGTGTGGAGCGACGACGGCGCCTTCATCGGCGCGCTGGCCGGAGCGCAGGTCTCGATCGTGGACGTTCGGACGGGTACGAGGCGCGAGTTGGTCGGCGGGGGTCAGGGGCTCGCGTTCAACCGCTCGGGGAGCTGCGTGAGCTCCGGCAGGCGGGGCTGGAGCACCGTCGACTTCTCCGTGATCTGGGGCGACGACTCCGATGAGGGGGACCTGCTGGACGGCAGCTGGTCGCGAGGGCTGGCGCTGTCGGACGACTGCAAGCTGGTCGCTCGCTGGGGGCGCATCGACGGGCACCGGGTGGAGGTCGGCGAGCCGACGTCGATCGACGGGGACCAGTCCTTCGGGGGCACCGAGCCGGCGACCGGGGTGTCCTTCGACGCCGGCGCCACTCGCTTGGCGATCGCGGCGGGCGGGGTCTTGTCGTGGGATCTGAAGCGAGACACCGGCGAGGTCGTCGCCTCCAACGCAGCCTCCGGCAAGAGCGTGCAGTTCGCGCCGGATGGGGGACTCTGGTTCATGGACGCGTTCGGGGCCGTATCGAAGGTCGGCGATACGGAGCGCCGCCCTCCGCTGCCAGCCTCTGTCTCCGCCGTCGCGCTCGCCGCCCACGCCTCCGTTCTATTTGGCACCACGCGCGGCGATCTCGTCGAGTGGCAGCCGCAACAGGGGCGTGTTCGCCGGCTGGCGTCCCTCGGATCCCAGGTCCTCGCGCTGGCCGTCCACGGCGACCGCTGGGTCGCAGGGCTCGTAGACGGGTCGCTGCGAGTTGGCTCCCGCTCCGGCGCCGTGGCGGCGCGCCAGCTCGCGCGGCACGGGACCCCGGTACACTTCGTGGCCTTCGGCGCCGGGGGCACGCAAGTCATCTCACAAGCCGAGTTCTCACACTCGGAGGGGGCTGCCGAGGCCGAGGTGATTCGCGCGAGGAACGCCACGACCGGCGCTGCCGTCCGTAGCTGGTCCGCGCGCTTGTCGGTTCCGGCGACGGCGGTGAGCTCCGACGGCACGCGGCTGGCCTACGCACCGGCGGGGGATGGGTCGTTTCGCGTCGAGGTGGTCGATCTCGCTTCTGGACGAAGCGAGCGCACCATGCGCCTCGATGGCAGCTTCTCTGGCCGGACCTCGCTCGGACCAACGGGAAGCGTCGGCGTCCTGCACTTGGGTGGGCTCGGGGCCCTCTCGAGGTGGTCCGCAGAGACTGCCGGTGGGGAGCGCCACGTCCCCGCTCCATTAGAGGCCAACGCGCACGCCCTGAGCCGAGACGCACGCTGGTTCGCGCTGGCCGAACGGCAAGTCGTCACGCTGTGGGACGTGCGAGGCATGGCGCCGCGTGGGATGCTCGACGGCCAACCCCGGGAGGCCCACCAGCTGGCCTTTTCAGAGGATGGCTCGCTGATCGTCGCGGTCGCGCAGGGGCGCGTTTGGGCCTGGCGCACCACCGATCACCAGTTGCTCGCCGAGCTCTCGGTCACCGAGAGTGGCGACGCCCTGTGCGCGGTCTCGCCCCGTGGCGCGGTTCGCATCATCGGTGACGGCAATCCCGCCTGCGCCGTCTGCCGCGTGGGTCCGTTCCTGTTGCCGCCGGAGGCCTGCTCGAAGCGCTTCGACCCGACGCTCTTGGGCGAGTTCGTTGCTACCCGGAGGGCGCGATGACGCGGCGGTGGCTCACTGTCTTCTGCGGGGCCCTGGCCGCGGCCTGCGCGGCCGGAGCACCCGCGTTGGGTCCCGAGCGTCGCTCCGCGCCGCGGGTCGGGGAGAGTGCGGGGTGCGTGGCTGCTCGCCAGCAGGTCGTGAGCGCGGAAGCGCTGGTCAGCGAAGGCCGGCTGCGCCGTGCACGGCGAGCCCTCGAGAGCGCGCGAGCCACCTGTCCTCGGCTCGAGGTGACCCGCGCTGCGCTCCAGGCCATCGCGGACGAGCTCGCACAGCCGGTCGCTGATCCAACGGCGCTCGCACGGCGCGGCATCGCCGAGAAGAAGGCGGGGCGCCACGCCGAGGGCCAGCGCATGCTCGATAGCGCCCTCAGCGCTCTCGAGCGCGTCAGAAATACACCCGTTCGTCTGGTGCTCGCGCCGCGCGTGCTCGGTGCCGTCCCCCACGAGGCCTGGTTGGCCGGCGACGACGACCTGATCGCGACGCTGGTGTTCGATGCTGCTGGCCGGCGCCCCCGCGCCCGAGTCGAGAGCCACGACGTCGCCGTGGTCCGGCAGGGCACGTCCGTCGCGTGGGCTCGTGCGGATGGTCGGATCGAGATCGTCAGCCTGCGAGACGGCAGCATCGAGCAGACGCTGCCCGGACCCGTGACACGCGCGCCTTCCTTGACGACCGACCCGAAGGGCGAGCGCCTGGTCGCTGGCGGAAACCGGCTCACCGTGTGGGAGCTCGAAGGCCAGCGCCCGCTGCTCGAGGTCCCGGGTCCGCATGTCTTCGCGTTGTCGAGTGACGGCAAGCGCATCGCGTATGCGGCCGACGGCAGCACCCGGGTGACGGTGTACGACCTGGACCGTCAGCAGGCTCTGCGTGGGTTGGACGCTGGCGCAGAAGTGAGCGCGCTGGCACTCAGCGCAGACGGTGTTCTTGTGGGAGCGGCCTTGCGAAGGCAAGGGACTGAAGCGTCGTTCACGCTCCGCGTCATGAACGTCGCAACCGGCAAGATCACCACGTTGGGGCAAGGTGGCGACGGCTTGGTCTTTTCACGCACCACGCCCCCGCAGCTCACTGCCTACGACAACCGCCGTGCGGACGTGTGGGACCTGGCGACACGTCGGTCACGACCCCTTCCCGACCCATGCGCGTGGGGCGGGCACCACGCCGACACGGGGCGAGTGTACTGCAGTCGCGTGCTACGGTCTCGCGATGCCGTCGTCGGTGCTGTTGCGCTCGCGGCCAAGGTACCGCGCCTGGCAACTCTGTATGGGGACCAGCCAGACGTGCGCTTGCGCGTGCTCGACTTGGACGGCGCAAAGTCGCTGCTCGACGTTCCCGTAGGCCCCGTGACCGCGGTGGCGCTCTCTCCCGACGGCAGGAAGGTGGCGCTGGGCGGCGCCCATGGCGGCGAGCTTCGGGACGCGAGCACCGGCCAGGCGCTCGTCCCGTTCGCCATCCCCTCGCCGGGCGACGAGGGCACCGAGGAAGACGAAGTCGCCCTCTCATTTCGACCCGACGGGGCGGCGCTGGCCGTCAATCGGGGTTTGGTCTCGGCGAGCATCATCGAGCCGACCACCGGCGCGGTCATCCAACAGCTCTCGGGCGCGCAAGCACTCACCTTCAGCCCCGACTCGACCTGGGTGGCCTACTACGCGGAAGAGGAGGATGTGGTGCGGCTTGCCGATGCCCGAACCGGAGCGGTCCGACGCGAGTTTTCGCCCTTGGAGCGCGGCGCTTGGCGGCGCGTCCTCGCGTTCTCGCACGACTCGGGCCGGCTCCTGGCTGGCACGCTTCGCTCGTTACGCTGGCACGCGCTCGCCCCCGGCGCGGCGCCGGAGCACGTGTGGAGTGGCGCCGCTGGCGACGACCTCGACGGTCTGGCCGTGCTTGCGTCGGGAACCATCGCGACGAGCAGCAACGGGATGGTCCACTTCATCGCTTCCGGCGCGCCCGCGCGCCACCTCGCCTCGAGACGCCAGCGGAAGAGCAGGCTTCAGGCCAATGAGCTTGGTCATCTGGTGGCCTTCGACGCTCGCGGAGTCGTGCTGCTCCACGAGGCGACGCCCGGCAATCACGTCGAGCTCGCAGTGACACTCGACCATGCCCTCGTCGCGCGGAACGCCGACGGTGAGGTCGAGCTGCTGGATCCGGTGGCGCGCGACGGGCTGCTCTGCCAGGTCGGGCTCATCTACCATCCCATCGAGCTGTGCGAGGACGAGCTGCTCCGGACCGGATTGCTCACCCGCGCGGCAGCGGGTGCGACCGCGGCGCCGCGGAACTGAGCGGCGCCGGCATCGCCGCGCGACTGTTCGGGACGCGAAGCGCAAGCGCACCCTGGCGCGCGAGCACGTCGCAGCGGCGGAGGCGGAGCTCGCTAGCCTCCCGCGCGCCACGCCCGCTCGACCCCAGCCCACGCCCGCCGCACGGTCGCCTACCCTCGAACTGGACAGGTTTTGGCAGTTGTCGAGTAGGCCCGAGCGAATCGCTGTCGATCCGCTCGGGCCCCTCACCAGAACCGGACAAGGAGATTTCCACCATCCGGCTCCTCCGTTGAGTTGGCTCGTGGCTACGGCCCCCAGACTCGGACCGCGATGCGGGGGCGCGGGAGGGGAAAGCGTTTCAGTAGCTCGCCAAACCCTTCCCAGGTGAGGTGCGCGCGTTGGCTCCGGCGGCGAAGCCACTTGAACCAGACCCACTTCGTTTCTTCGACGAGCATCAGCAAACTACGAAAGTTGCCGCTGACGCCGAAGTAGTTGAAGTGGCCCTGGATGCGCATCGTGAGCGCGGCGTGTTGCACCTTGACCGGCTGGTGTCGATGGCGACGACACCAATCGGCGATGGCCTGGATTGACCGTCGCAGGCGCGCGTGCCGGGTCTTGCACATCATTCCCCATCGACCACTCCGGGCGCGCTCGTCGTGCAGCGTGAACCCGAGGAAATCGAAGGTGGCCGGACCTTTGCCGCTTGTCTGCGCTGCCGGCGGTCGCCGGAAGGGCAAGAGGCGGGTCTTGTCCGGGTGAAGGGTCAGTCCGAAGCGTCCCATCCGCTTTCCGAGCACATCCATCACGCGCTCCGCGTCGTCCTGTCGCTCGAAGGTCATCACGAAGTCGTCCGCATAGCGGACGATGTGCGCCTCACCTCGCAGGCGAGGCTTGACCTCTCGCTCGAACCACAGGTCGAGCACGCAATGCAGATGGACATTCCCGAGCATCGGCGAGAGCACCGAGCCCTGAGCTGTGCCGGTGTCCGGCTCGGCGTATTCCGCGCCGTCCAGCACGCCCACATGCAAGCACTTGCCGATGAACCGCAGCAACGACCCATCGACCACCCGGATCTGGAGCAGCTCCTTCAACTTGGTGCGATCCAAGCTGTCGAAGAAGGACACGTGGTCGTACACTCCGCCGGGTGCGGTCTCGCCCCTGCCCTGCTGCGGAGAGACCGCCGTCGCCTTCGAGGAAATCGACCCTCTCGGCACCCGGGATGACATGGTTTTCGTGGCTGCATTCCCCACGGCCCACATGCTCGCGCGCCTACGCATCGGCGCCGTCGTTTCCTTCGACGCCGCAAGACTCGCTACCGGCTGGGCGGGCTCACCCTTCGCCGGGCGGGGCTCGCACCCGCTGGACGATGAACCGAATTTCGTGAAGTCATCGCATCTTTCACTCCCTTCGGACCAGCCTTGCCTGGTCGCACCGACTCTCCTACGCGCCGCCATAGCGAACATCAAGCAGCATGGAATCATCATGAACATCAGGATCGTACAGTGACTGCAGCAGCCATCTACTTCCGAGCGGGCGAAATCCTTGTCGTGCCCCAAGGCGGGGGCGGAGGACATTTCATCGACGTGGAACCGATCGAGGTCGTGCCCCACGACGCTGCCGCCGTGCAGGCAGCCGTGCAGCGTGCGTTGCAGGTGTCTGGCGTCACGCCGAACGATGCGCCACCCAAGGGTTGGAAGACTCCATTGCTGAAGCAAACTGGCGTGAAGTCGTACAAGGCGTTCATGCAGGGTGCGGTGTTGTGTTTCGTGTTCGAAGATGGGGGCACGTTCGATGTGGAGCGCTGGCAACCCGCACGCGACGGTCGCGGCTACGAGCCGGCACCCGTCGGTGCCACCCGGCTGCGTGGCACCGACGGTCTGGGCGACGCTGTACTGAGCTTGCTCTCACAGGCCGAGCCGTGACAGCAACGAAAGTACACCTGTCACGGCGCCATTGAATGCGTTGATGCAGCGCGCCGGGGTCGGTCCGACGTGGACGCTATGACCATCCCGTCGTCTACCCTTGAGCACATCATTCGGCGAAGCCTCTGACGTCGCACAGTCCTTGGCCCTCCGTTCCGGGAGGACTTCCTGCGCAGCCGCGGCATGACGGACTTCGACGCCTACGCCTGCACGCCCGGCGAGGAGCCGATGCCCGACTTCCTCGTGTGACGGCCGGAGGCCGACGCCCGTGGACAGGCCTCCGCGCTACTGCTTCAGCACCCGCGGCATCCGAGTTCTGCTAGGCCAGTCGAGCGAAGCACCGCTCGCAGTAGGCCAGCCGTGGTCAGCTTGCAGGGGCGAGCCTCCACCACCACGTTCACGCTGGGGTACGCTCGGGCTCAGGCATGACCACCCGCCTCGAGCTCGACTTCGAGCGGCCCGCGCCCGGCGAAGACTGGGAGCTACCGCATTGGATGCTCGTCATCCTGCCGGAGCGACGCGCCGACGCCGGCCACTACTCGGGCCAGGACTCGCTTCCGGCGACGCTCCTCTTGCGAGTGGCGGGCGAGCCCGTCGCCATCGCCGAGCCGTTCACGTACCATCTGACGAACGAGTACTGCTACGACAGCGAGTACTACCTCGTGCTGCGCGCCAGCGAGATCGTCGACGCGGCGGCTTGGTCCGCGCTGCCCTTTGGGCACCTGGCGGAAGGCGACGTGTTCGCGGCCTGGGATCGCTTTCATGGCTACGAGTACCTGCGCACGCCCGACTCGGAGGAGCGCGCGATGAGCTACGGCGGCGACTGGGCCGATCTGCAGCTCCTGGTCGATGACGAGCACCCGCGCGCCGCCGGACCGCGCCCGACGCGGCGGGTTTCGCCGGCCTCGCTGCTCAGGGCGGTGCGCGCAGGCGACGTGGAGCGCGTGCGCGCGCTGCTGACCAGGGGTGCGGATCCCAACGCGGGACGCGACGCGCCCGATGCGGCGCTGCGCGAGGTCTCGGTCGATCGCAACAGCACCGCGCTCTGGGAGGCCGTGCTCCAGGACTCGCCTGCGCTGGTCGAAGCGCTGCTCGCGGCGGGCGCGAGCGTGACGGCGCCCTGGCGGGACGCGATGCCACCGCTCGCGTGCGCGCTCGTGAACCGGAAGCTCGCCGTGATCCCCGTACTGCTGGCGTTCGGAGCGGACCCGGACGAAGGGTTCCGCGGCGAGACCGCACGCCGGCTGGCGGACAAGCTCGGCTTGTCGGAGCTCTTGAACGCAGCGCGCGCGTGACGCCACCTGGCGCTGGCGAAGTCCGAGGACGCCAACACGAGTTGGGCGCCCCGCGGCCGCTAGCCCGGTCCGTGCCCTCAGAAGTCGCGTCGCCGCGTCGCGCAGACGCTGGTCCAATCACGGAAGTGCGATCCGCTCGTGGCGTGACCTCTGCGCGCCGGCTCCACTACGACTATGCGGACTATCTCGCGTCGCTGGCGACCAGTTCGCTGAAGCTCGAGTACTGCGATGGAGTCATCTATGCCTTGGCCGGGGGCACCCGAGCCCACGCGCAGCTCGCCGCGGCTGCCATCGTCGCGCTCGCGGGGGCGCTCCCCAAGAGTTGTCGCGTTGCGACCTCGGACTTGAAGGTCCGGATTGAGTACACGGACCTCTCGACGTTCCCAGACGCTTCGGTGGTCTGCGGAGAGACTCGTGTCTCCCCCCATCGACGCCAAAGCCATCGTGAACCCCACGTTGCTCGTCGAGGTCACCAGCAGATCGACAGAGGACTATGACCGGGGAGACAAGCTCAGCCACTACAAGCAGATCGAGTCGTGTCCCACCGCGCCCGACGCGTCACCCTTGTGGAACGCGGGGACTCCTCGGGAGCATCGGGTTGGCTCGAGCGCGACGCGCGAGGGGGTGAGCAGGTCACTCTGGCCTTCGCCGACGCCTCCTTCCCCGTCGACTCCTTGTACGACGGGATCGAACTCGACGCCGTCTGAACGCGGCGAGTCGGCGCCGAGCTCGCCGGGATAGCGCGGTCAGCTCGTCGACGGTCCGTCCGGGCGCGAAGTCCCGGTGCGATGGCACTTTATCGAATCATGCTGGCTCGCGTGGCCGGCTGAGCTATCAGGGGACATGACAGACGGCTCGATACCCGCCGAGCGGCGGATTTTCGTGAACCGGACGCTCAACCTGCGCGCCATCCGCGCGGTGGGGTTCGACATGGACTACACGCTGGTGCACTACCGGGTGGAAGAGTGGGAGCGACGCGCCTACGAGCACGCCCGCGCCCACCTGGCCGCGCGGGGTTGGCCGGTGCAGGACCTACGCTTCGACGCCGAGTTGGTCACCGTCGGGCTAGTCCTCGATTTGGAGCTCGGCAACCTGATCAAGGCCACGCGCTTCGGCTACGTCACGCGAGCGGAACACGGCACTCGCGAGCTGACGTTCGAGCAACAGCGGCAGGCGTACTCCCGCGTGTTGGTCGACCTGCGCGAGCCTCGCTGGCTGTTTCTCAACACTCTGTTCTCCTTGTCCGAGGCCACGCTGTTCTCCCAGTGCGTGGATCTGCTCGACGCGGGCAAGCTCGACCCGACGCTGGGCTACGCGGGCCTGTACCGGGTGGTCAAGAGCGCCGTCGACGCCACCCACATGGAGGGCGCGCTCAAAGCAGAGATCGCGGAGAACCCCGGTCCCTTCGTGGAGCTCGACCCGGACCTCCCGAGGACACTGCTCGACCTCAAGGAGGCCGGTAAGCTGCTGCTGCTGGTGACCAACTCCGAGTGGAGCTACACCCGCGCGATCTTGTCCTACGCGCTCGACCCCGCGCTACCCGGCGGGATGTCATTTCGAGAGCTGTTCGATCTGGTCGTGGTCGCCGCTCGCAAGCCCGAGTTCTTCACCGGGCACAGCGCGCTGTTCGAGATCGTGGACGACTCTGGCTTGCTCCGCCCCGCGCTCGGGCCCATGAGGCGCGGTGGGCTCTACCTTGGCGGCAACGCGCGCAGTGTCGAGCAGGATCTCGGTCTCGCCGCGGAAGAGATCCTGTACGTGGGCGACCACCTCTATGCAGACGTTCACGTCACCAAGGACATGCTCCGCTGGCGCACGGCGCTGATCCTGCGCGAGATGGAGCGGGAGGTGAAGAGCTCGCTCCAGTTTCGCCCAGCGCAGGACGAGCTCAACCGCCTGATGGCGCAGAAGGTAGCGCTCGAGCACCGCACGAGCTTGGCGCGCCTCGAGCTGCAGCGCGGTGAGCACGGCGCCGGCGATCCGGAGGCCGCGCGCGCCCGACTCACGGAGATCCGCGCCCAGGTCGTCGAGCTCGACCAGCGGATCGCGCCCCTGGCGGACGCCGCCGGACGGGTGGGCAATCCCCACTGGGGCCTGCTGATGCGAGCGGGGCTGGACAAGAGCTACCTGGCTCGGCAGGTCGAGCGCTACGCGGACATCTATACCTCCCGGGTCTCCAATTTTTCGCTGTGCTCACCGCATGCGTACCTGCGGGCCCCGCGGGTGACCCTGCCCCACGATCCGGACGCGGGCTGGTCGCCCTGAACCGCGAGGTGGGAACAGCGGCTTTCCGCGCGGGGTCCCCAACCCCGCGCCGCTGCTGTTCCATGCACAGGAAAGCCGCTGTAAGCTGACCCGGTGGAGCGTCGCGCACCCCGCTATACGGTCTGGCTTCCGGTCACGGTGGAGGAACTCGAGGAGGGCGTCGCGGTGGGCCACGACGCCAGCGCGCGAGGCATCGCGATGGTGACGGCCAGCCGGCTACGCGTCGGCGCGAGCGTGACGGTTCACTTGCAGCTCTCCCCCGAGGCGCCGAGCGAGCGCGTCGTCAAGGGTCACGTCGTGCGCGTCGAGCAGAACACCGAGGATCCAGACGGGCTGTGGCCGCATCGGCTCGCGATCGAGTTCGAGGAGGCCGACCCCGAGGTGGGCCGAGCGCTCGCGGCGCTCGCGGACCGCGGGATCGCCAAGAAGAAGCAGTAGTCAGCCCCGGCGCAGCCGCCCGCGCCCGCGCCAGGGGCTGCTGCGTGACTCGAACCACAGCTCCGCGTCACGGAACTCGCCCACGGCGTCGTAGGTCACGCCCACCTCGTCGAAGGTGCGCACGCTCAGGCGGTTCATGTAGGCCTCGGTCACCTGGTAGCGGCGAGTGGTCTCTACCCCGGTGCCGACGGCGTGCATGGTGGCGCCGTCGAAGGTCACCGTCATGCGCCCGAACTGGGCGCTCAAGAGCGCGCCGAGCATCGGCTCCGGCGCGACCTCGGGCTGAAAGTCCAGCAGCACCCAGCTCCCCCGCAGCCGGCGATCGGCCTCGCTCCGCGCCAGGGCCGAGGCATCCCGCGGCCCTTCACGATCGCGCCTGCAAGACGGGGAGGCGGCGAGCAGCGCGAGGACGCCTCGGCGGGAGATGGTCAGCTTCATTCGGGCTCGATGATAGCGCGGCGAGCTGCCACGAACCAGGCGCGCATACGGTCCGCGCTCAGCTCAGGCGCGCCCGCTCCGCATCCGGAAGAAACGCGATGAACCGCTCGATCGCGGCGAAGTGATCGGGGCTGGGCGATCTGAACGACTGCGCCTCGAACAACTCCCGCGCCGCAGCGGACAACGCGACGTCCGGCGCGTGCACCAGCGCGCGCTCGATCCGCGCGACGTACTCCGCGTCGAGCTGCGAACGAACGACCAACGTATCGGACGGCACCGGACCGTGCTCGAGCAGGATGCGAACGAGCCGATCGCCCCAACCGGCGCGAACCACCTTGCCGCGATCGCTCCTGTGGACGAAGGTGGCGCCGACGTCCACGTTTCCGTCGAGGACTGCACGCACCACCTCGGAATGAGCGCCGAGGAAGTGCTGTTCTGCAAAGAGTTGCTCGGGGACCCAACCCGCAGCTCGCAGACCTGCCTGCACGACCACGTAGCCCGTGGCGCTGTGGGGATCGACCCAGGCGGCGCGCCCACCGGCCAGCTCACTGACCCGCGTCGTGACCGCGCCGGGCCGACAGAACAGGGCACTCGTGAACGCCGCCGACCCCTCGCGAACCGGCACGGCGATGACCTGGGCGACGCCGAGGCGAGCGGCGCGCAGCGCCTCCACTGGGGGTAACCAGGCCACGTCGATGGCGCCGGTGGCGAGCCCCTCGAGCAGCTCCCCGTAGCTGCTGAGAGGCTGGACCTCGACGCTCGTGCCCAGGCAACGCGCGAGCGCGCGAGCGAAGAAGTTCGCGCGCGACGCGACGATCACGGGGGCGTTCACCCGGCCCGACGTCGTGGCCGCCCCACTGGAAACCGCGAACTGCATCGGCCGCATGCCTCGCCCCCCAAGCGTCCCGTCAACCGGTACGGCGAATCAAGTGATACCCGAAGGGCGTCTCGACCACCTGGCTGGTGCCGCCCACCGGCAGAGCGAACGCGGCCTGCTCGAAGGGGGCGACCATCTGGCCGGGCCGGAACTGTCCGAGATCGCCACCGCGACCCGACGACGGACAGTCCGAGTGCTCGCGAGCGAGCGCAGCGAAATCCGCACCGTCGGCGACCCGAGTCGCTAGCTCCTGGATCTGGCGCTCGGCGTCCTCCTTGCTTCGAGACGCCGTGGAGCGCTCGGAGCCAGCGTACATGAGCAAGATGTGGGACGCAGACACACTCTGAGACATCGATCGAACCTCCACTCGAGAGCCATCACGGTACGGGATGGTGCTCCATCGCGCAAGAGCTCGGGCGATTCGGTGCCGGTAGTCTTGGGCAAGTTGGCGTGGCTTTGCTATGGACCGAGGAGAAGGGGCCGCCGCCGAGCGGTCGATGACTCGACGTGGCGAGGAAGCAGAAGCGAGCCCGCAGGGCACTGGTGTCCCCGGACAAGAGAGGTCCGACCGAGCGACGGCCCGAGGCCGCCGTCGCCGTGGGCCCGTGGCCGCGCTGGATGCGCGTCGCCTTCGCGGTCCTCGGCGCCGGGTACATCGCGAGCGTTGCTCTCGGGGGCATGGGTTGGTCCCGAACCGAGCTGCCGGGCCCGGTGCGCTTCTTCACCGAGGCGTCGTGCTTGTTCCCGCGAGCTGCGCTGATGGCCATCGAGTATCGCGCTGAGGGCTACGACTGCAGCGCGCGAGCCTGGGTGCCCGTCGACGTGCGACCGGACTTCCCCATTCACTCGGAGAACAAGGAGAGCGGCTTCCACCGCACGATGTACTTCTTCCGCCGGGAAGCCCGGGTCATGGCCGCGCTGGACGACTACTTGGTAGAGCAGAACGCGAAGCGAGACCTCCCGTTGGGCGGCGTGCGCCTGTCGAGCATCCGCATTCCGTTTCCGAGGCCGGGCGAGAGCGTCGAGCGCTTCGAGTACAAGCTGATCGACGCGTACCCCGCGGACTGGCACAAAGCCTGGTACCGCACGCCCCAGAGGCGAGTGAAAGAGCGCTGCGGGGGAGGCTCGTGAGCGAGCGCCAGCCCGCGTGGCTCGAGCGCCTCACCTCACCTCAGCCCATCGTGCGCCTCGAGGCCATACGCATCTTCGCTCCACTGGCGATCCTCGGCTTTCTGTCGTATCGCATGGCGAACGCCGACCACTGGATCGGAAAGGCCGGCTTCGCCGTACCCCAGCTGCCCGCCGGCGACTGGCGACAGCCACTGTACATCGCCCCGGTCCCGGATCTGCTGGCCTGGGTGCTGGTCGGCGCGCTGTGCATCAGCGGCGTCTTGCTCAGCGCGGGACTGTTCACGCGCCCCGCCGCGTTCACCTTCGCGGCGACGATGGCCTTCGTGGCGCTCGCGGACCGCACCAACGCGTTCACCGTCAACAAGCTGGGTACCGTCGTGGCGTTGGGACTGGCGCTGTCCCCATGCGGTACGCGCTACGCCGTGGACGCCTGGCGCGCGCGCGCCGAGGGCAAGCCGCCGCCGCGGCTGACGTCCTGGGGGAACGTGCGCTTCTTTCAAGGAACCTTCATCGGCATGTACCTCGGGGCGGGCGCCTGCAAGGTGCGCGGGGACTGGATGGAGCAGCCGGACGTACTGTGGACGCACCTGCACGACTCCTATCAGACCGCGGTGACCCACTTCCTGGCGAACACCCTGCCGGCGGCGAGCTGGACCGGGCTGCAGGCCGCCACGTTGGTGCTCGAGGTGCTCGCGCCGCTGTGGTTCACCTGGCGGCGCAGCATCAAGCCCGCGCTGCTTGCAGCCGTCGGGATGCATGCGACGATCGGGCTCATGTTCGGACCCGTGGTCTGGTTCTCGTTGCTGATGATCGTGCTCGTCGCGGCCTCGTTCTCGCCGGCGACCTGGCTCGAGCGGGCGCTCGCTCGCCTCGACGCTCCGGCCCCGACGCCCGCGCGGGAGTCATGAGGGGGCTGCGGGTCGTGGCCCTGGCGGGGTGGCTCGCGCTCGGCGGCTGCAGCCCAGCGAGCGAGCCGCCCCAGAGCCCGGTTGCGGCGCCGACTCCAGCGCTCCCCTCCTGGTGCACGGCGATCGAGGCGGCCGCCGGCAGCCTCGGGCCCTTCGAGTGCCTGGCGCTGCCGAACGTACTGGTCACGGGCTTCTTCGGTCCGGCGCACAACCCCGAGCGCTCGGACTTCGAGAATGCCTGCTTCGCGGGCGACGGCGAGGCGGCGTCTCGTCTTCGGCTCGCGGTGAGGCCAGCCGCGAGCCTGTCCTTCTCCTATCGCGCGAGCCGAAAGGTATCGACCAGCGGAGCGCTCGACCTGGGCTTCTTGGGCCCGTGGGCTCCGTCGCTACGCGCCAGCTCGATGGCGGGTCAAGCCGTCAGCATCGAGGTCTCGCTGGACGACGCGGAGATCCGCGTGCTCCCCAGCGTGGCCGAGATCCTCGGGCAGCAGTTCTCGGACGGCAAGCTCGCCGACGAGGCGCGGCGTTCCCTCGAGTCGTGCATCGACACCTTCTGCCAGAGCGATGGCGAGCAGCTGGTGTACACGGCGAAGGTGCTGGCGGCGACGGTCTCGGTGGTGGCCGAGGGCGAGACCCTCAGCGCCGATTCGCTGGCGGTCGACGCCAAGATCGCCGGGTTCGCGGTGGACCGGCAGCGTTCCCGCCGGGGGCGAGTCGTGATCACCGGCAAAGAGAAGCTGAACGTCGCCGCGCTGCTCGAGCCCGCGGCGCCCGCCTTCGCGCGCACGCAGACCTGCCAGCGCGTGGCGGCGGATCGAGCCCGCAAGCGGGCGCTGGCGCAGCTGCAGGAGCTCGGCCTCACCACGCTGTCGGGGCGCGCGCTGAGCGAGGTGCCGTCGCGCACCGAAGCGCTGCGCAAAGACGTCGCGACGGCAGAGCTGCAAGACGCGGAGCGAACGGGGATGTTGTCGGCGATCGAGGCGATCGAGGGTGCGGCTCGCCAGCTCGCGCTGGCGAAGCCAACTGGCGCGGCGTGCGCCACACGTAGCCTGATCGAGAGCGTACTGGTCGGGGGTGGTGAGGTCAGCCGCGTGCACGGCGTGCTCGCGGACGTGCTGACCCCGCTCGAACGCCGGCTGGCCGAGCTCGCCAACACGCACGCCCTCCCCTGCGCGGACCCGATTTGGTTTCGGGACCAGGATCGCGACGGCTACGGCGACAAGAAGACCTCTCGACGCAGTCCGACCCAACCGCCAGGTTACGTCGAGAACGGACTGGACTGCTACGATCAGAACCCCGAGGCGTATCCGGGGCAGCTTCGGTACTTCACCAGCCACCGCGGGGACGGCAGCTACGACTACGACTGCGACGGCAAGTCCAGCAAGCAGCAGGCCGTGGTGAACGAGGGGTGTCGAGAGATCACCACGCTCGGTATCGTCACGCGCTGCTGGGCGGACGTGGGCTGGACGTCGTCCGTGCCCGACTGCGGCCAGCAAGGGAAGTGGCTGCAGAGCTGCGAGGCCAACACCCTGAGCTGCACGCCGGTGCAGGAGCCAAAGCGCCTGCAGGCCTGTCGCTGACGGGGCTCAGTTGCTCGACCGACGAAACGGCTGCAGGAACGCGCCGAGACCACCGGGGTTGCGCGTGGAGATCCAGAGCCGACCCTGCCCGGAGAAGCGGCACACCAGCCCCTCGCCGGAGAAGAACAAGCTCTTGAGCCCGCCGACCTTCTGCACGCTGTACTCGAGCCCCGCCGTGAAGCCGACGATGTGCGTGGTGTCGACCACGTAGCCCTGCGGGGGCACGTCGATGGCGTGGATGCCGCCGTAGGCACAGAAGAACAGCGGCCCCACGCCTTGCATCATGAGCAAGGACAGCCCGAGACCGCTGAACAGGCCCTTGGCGCCGTGCCACTTCGCGTCGAGCTGCACGGTGGGAGCGCTCGCGAGGAACGCGCCCGAGGACAGGTACAGCGGCGCGCGACCATCGAGCGTCACCACCTCGACGTCCCCCTCCGGCCCGGGTGCGACGTACAGCTGTTGGCCCGACGCGGTAGCGGTGAAGGTGTTCTGGAATACGCTCTCGCCACCGAGCAACTTGCGCTTGGCGGCCCCGAGCAGTCCGCCCTGCATGTGAGTGCTCATCTGTATGGCGCTGTCCCGCGCGACCATCGCGGCGCTCTCGACCAAGAGCTGCTCGCCGGGCTGCTCGAACACCAGCCGCACCAGCGAGAAATCGGGCTTCTGCAGGATATCGAAGTGCATCGTCTCACCCGCTGCGTGGTGGCAAGAGCGCGCCGAGGGTCCGCCCGTACTCGGACGGGTGCCTGGTCTGAATCCAGATCCGCCCTTGGCCCGTGAAGTGACACACCAGCCCCTCGCCCGAGAGGAACGACGCGATGAGACCGCGCGCGCTCTTGCCGACGGTGAACGAGAGCGCGGCATCCCAGGCCACCAGGTGACCGGTGTCGATCACCAGCGAGCCGTCGCAGTCGAGTTGCTGGATCCCGCCGAACGCGCCGAGGAGGAGCTGCCCCGGATCCGGCGCGCTGGCGCGCAGCACGAACATGCCCTCGCCCGCGAAGAACGTCCGAAAGCCGCCCACTTTCGTCTCGATGTTCACGTTCGGAGTGCAGGCGATGAAGCTCGAGCTCTGCACCAGGTAGCCCTCCGGCACCAGATCGAGCGCGATCATGTCTCCGCACAGCGAGTGGGCGAGCAAGACTTCGCCTGGCGCCCCGCGAGCGGTGAAGGTGTTGCGGAAGAAGGTCTCCCCCCCGAGCATGCGCTTCAGGCCGCTCATCATGCCGCCGGACTGGGTGCTCATGTCCACGTTGGTGCTCATGCCCACCATGGCGCCGCTCTCCGCGACGATCGACTCACCCGGCGCGAGCGCGACCGTGGCCATGGCCTGAGCTGGACGGTAGTCGATGGAGATCTGCATCCGAGCCTCCGTCAAGGAACCAAGGGTGTGAGCCAGCTCACCAGCGAGCCGAGGTTTCGACTCTGGATGTAGACCCGACCGTGACCCGTGAACTCGCAGACCAGCCCCTCCCCGCTCGCTACGAGCCCCATCATGCCGCCACCCGCGCTCTTGATGTCGAAGGTGAGATCGCCCTCGTACCCAACGAGGTGCCCGTTGTCGATCATGAAGGGCTGGCTCACCTCCACGACCTCCACACCGCCGTAGCTCGAGAACCACAGCTCGCCGTGCCCAGAGATCTCGAGGAAGAACGCGCCCTCCTTGGCCAAGATCCCGCGCAGCCCCCCGAAGCGAAGCCCGATGTCCACGTCCCCGGAGTGCGCCAGGTACGCGCCGGTGCTGAGCACCAGGCGCTCGCCCGACAGGCGCCGGTGCGAAATCTGACCCGCCATCTGGGGCGCCAGCCAGACGCTGCCCGCCTGAGCGGCCGAGAAGTGGTTGACGAGGAACGTCTCGCCACCGACGACCTTGCGCAGTAGCGCGACGAGCAGCGCCTTGAGCCAGGCGAAGAGGCCCGCGCCGCGCCCCGCGTTGAGCTTCACCTGCATGGAGACGGGCTGATGGCGCGCGACCATCGAGCCAGCCTCCGCCACCAGGGTCTGACCGGGGCTCAGATCGACTCGCAACATGGCGAACGACGGGCCATGGGTGATCGCGTGCGTCGGACCGCTCGATTCGGTTGCTGCGTCGACCATGGCCTCGGCGAGGTGGATAGTCGCGGGCCCGCTGCCTGACAATCCGCCCCGATCGGCCCGCTGGCCGGGGTCGGTAGGTGTAGGGAAGGAGCGCACCGACCGGGGCGTAGGAGGGGCCGGAGGCGGAGCCATGCTGCAGTCGAGCCCTTTTGCCAGTCACTCGGATTTCCACGGCGGCGCGTCGCGCACGCGAGAAAACGGTGGTAGAGGGCCGGCGCCCAATCATTCCGAGGAAATCTTCGTGGCTGACGACAACGCGGAGTTCTGGTTCTGGGCGTCGCCGCAAGGGGCGCTCAAGACGGTGGACCGGGCCGAGCTCGAAGCTGGCCTACGCAGCGGTGACATCGCTCCCCAGGCCCTCGTGTGGCGCCAGGGATGGGGCGAGTGGCTGCGTGCCGCAGAGGTCAGCGAGCTCAGCCGCGCCATAGCGCCCGCCGCGCGCCTGTCGCCGCGGGTGCCGAAACTGGATCCCGACTCCACCAACCCTCCTCCCGTTCCGAAGAGCAATGGCATGAGCCTCGACCCCATCATCCCCGTCGCCTCCACCCCCGAGAACGACAAACCGCGCACACAGCTCCTAGAAGAGGCGGAGCTCTCGGTGACGGATCTCGAGCCGGTGGAGCCACCCGTCGCCGCGCCGCCCCCGCCATCGATGCGGACGGCGCCGAAGAGCGCGGCCCCACCGCGCCCGGCGGCAGCGCGCACCAAGGCAGCGCCCATGCTGCAGCCCAAGAGCCCCGGCAAGCCGGCGGAGGCGAACGCGCCTCCAGCCGCGAGCTGGGTAGAGGTGGCCGCCCCCGTCACTGCACCGGCCGTCCAGGCCGCGCCCATGCCTGCGCCGGCGCCCGAGCCAAAAAAGGCCACGCTGTCCGATCTCGAGGCAGCGCTGCCTCCCCGGCCCGCGCCGGTGATCGTGGACGAGCTACCGACGCAGGACGACAACCCGATCGTGCTCATGCCCGAGTCGGATCGGGACGGAGCCACCATCCTGCGCGACGCCATCGTCCCGGTGTCGGATCCCGAGAACGAAGCGCCCACTCGTGTGCAGGCCTCCCCGCTTCGGGACGACGCGCTGCCATCCTGGAGCGCCGAGGTGGATGCCGAGCTGCAGGCGCCAGCCCCCGTCGCCGCGCCGTTGCCGCCGCCGCCGGTGGCCGCCTTCCCCAGTGTCCACCCCCAAGCGGCCTACGACTCGTACGTGCCGCCCAAGAAGTCGTCGGCCGGTCTGTTGATCGGAGGCGCGGTCGCCGTGCTGCTGCTCGGCGGCGGGACGCTGGCGGCGGGCCTGCTGTATTTCAAGCCCTGGGACAAGGCCGCCACGGAGGCCCCGGGGACCCAGCCGAGCGCGACCTCGACAGGTCCGGCGGAGCCCGCGGCGAGCACCGCTTCCTGCAAGCTCTCCAAGGGTGGCAGCCAGCTCGCGGACTCGATCGCACAGAACGTTCCGCCGCAGGTCGCTTCCCTCGGGGACGGGCAGATAGCGATCGGCTTCGCCGCTTCAGCGACCGCTGCGGTGGGTTTGACGGTGAACCCGACGACGCTCGAGGCCAAGCGCGCGTTCGATCGCAACGAGCCACGCGCCATCGTGGGTGTGGTGCCGATGGTGGGCTCAGGCTCGGTCTCCTTCGCCGTGGACACCGACTCGGGCAGCCTGCGCATGCCCCGCACCGTGGATCACGCCACACCATTCGTGCTCGGCATGAGCAAGGATGGCTACGCGCGCACGGTCGGCGGGCAGTCGCCCGAGACGGTGTGGGAGGGTGGCACGACGGAGAAGCTCACCGAGACCCGGGTCGCCACGGTCGACGGCGTCGGACACCTGATCACCTTCCGGCAAGGCACCGAGATCAAGGTGGGCTGGCTCACCTCGGACGGCGCGAAGAAGAGCGAGCTCGCCCAGATTGCCGCTGGCGGGATGCGCGTCGGCACACCGAACGTCGCAGCTCACGAGACCGAAGGTCTCGTCACGTTCGCCGCGCGCCCTTCGGACGACGCGCCGTGGTCGGTGCGGATCGCGCGCGCCAAGCACGGTGAGCTGCCGCGGGCGTCGGAGACCTTCACGATCCCTGCCGGCGGCCCGGGCGGCGACGCCATCGCGCCCACGGCGACCGGACTGCCGGGGCAGCGCTGGCTGTTGCAGTGGACGGAGGGCCCGGCGGGCAAGCGCCTGGTTCGCGCGCAGACGCTGGCGAGGGACCTCTCGCCTCTCGGTGAGCCCATCACCGTTTCCCCGGCTGACGCCGAGGCGGGGCAGGGCGTGATCGCCGTCCGCGGCGGCGAGACCACCGCCTTCTACTTGGTCAAGGCGCAGGCGGGCTACCAGCTCTGGGCTTCCGCGCTCGAGTGCAAGTGAGTCGCGCGCCGGCGCCGCGGGGGAGCTGAAGGGCCGTTGTCGCACGACAGGCGCGCGTGCTCTGCTGTAGAGTGGTCGTTGCCCTCATGCGATGGATCGCAAAACCTCACGCCGCGCTGCGCGCGGTCGTCCGGCTAACCTGCGTCGCGTCGCTCGGGAGCTGCACGCTCTCGCGGGATCTGGACTCGCTGACGACGGGCTCGGACACTGGAGGGAGCAGCGGCGGCGGTGGCACGGGTGGAGCTGGAGCGAGCGGTGGTTTGGGCGGATACGATTCGGGAGCGCCTGTCCCACCCCAGTCGCCGCTGCAGCGGATCGCGGCGGGCGGCAATCACGCCTGCGTGATCGACGCGAGCAAGCGGGTGTTCTGCTGGGGTGGCAATCAATTCGGACAGCTCGGGCTCCCCACCTCGACCACCCAGACCAGTCGTCCGACGCTGGTGCCTGGGGTGACGGGGGTCAGCGTGATCGCGACAGGGAACTTCCACACCTGCGCCTTCGGCGATGCTGGAAACTGGTGTTGGGGGCAGGGCGCCCAGGGAGAGCTCGGAGACGGAAAGCTCGAGACGTCCGCCACGCCCGTGTCCATCACGCTGCCCGGCATCGTCACCCTCGCGGCCGCGGGGGGGTCGCACACCTGCGTCGCCGCGGGACCGACCCGACAGGTGTCGTGTTGGGGTTCGAACAACGGATTTCAGTCCTCCAGCACGCAGAGTCCCAGCGCCGTCGCCGCGCCAACGGCCACCGGCCTCACGCAGCAGTTCAGCGTTGCAGCCGGGGGCAAGCACACCTGCGTGGCACCGTCGGCGGGTACCGCCCGCTGTTGGGGTGACAACACCAGCGGTCAGCTGGGCACCGGCACGCCGGGAGACAGCGTGACGCCAGTGGACGTGCTGTTGACCATGGACGTCACACAGCTGGCTTCTCGCGCGAGCCACACCTGCGCGATCGTCAAGACCAACACGGGCGCAGGCCTGCGCTGTTGGGGTCGCAATGATTCTGGGCAACTCGGCAACGGCAGCGTCGGCGGACAGGAGCTGTCACCCGTCGCGGTCAGCGGCGGGCTCGCGCCCATCCGCGTGGCCGTGGGCAGCGACCACACCTGCGCCATCGTCACCGGCAGCGCCCATTGCTGGGGCAGCAATGCCAAGGGCCAACTCGGAGACGGGACGCTCGAGGCGAACCCCACTCCCCAGCCCGTGTCGCTACCCGCTTCGGTGGTGGCCTTCGACGTCGCCACTGGCACGGGCTTCACCTGCGCCCTGACGCTGCCGCAGGGCGGCAGCGACCCGGACGCGATCTGGTGCTGGGGCAACAACGCGTCGGGACAGTCCGGTGCGCTCCCGTCCAACGCGGAGCCGACTCCCGTTCAACTGCAGCTCTGACTCGACAGCGCTGTCACTCCTTGGCCGAGGAGGCACGCGGCGCGCCCTCAGCGAGGCTTGCGAGGAACCGACGATACTCGGGCAACACTTCGGCGAGCGGTCCGTCCGCGTGAAGCTCGCCCGACTTGAGCCACAGGGCGCGGGTGCACAGGCGTTCGGCCATCTCGAGCTCGTGTGTGACGACCAGCAACGTCCTGCCCTGTTCGCGTAGGCTCTCCAGCCGCCCTATGCACTTCTTCTGAAACGCGCCGTCCCCGACGGAGAGCACCTCGTCGATGAGCAACACGTCGGCGTCCACGTGCATCGCCACACCAAAGCCCAGGCGCGCGACCATGCCCGTGGAGTAGTTGCGTACCGGCACGTCGACGAAGTCCCGCAGGTCGGCGAACGCCAGGATCTGCTCCAGTCTCTGCTGGGCTTCCTCGCGGCCCACGCCGAGCAGGCTGGCGTTGATGTACGCGTTCTCCGGCGCCGTCATGTCGGGCTCGAAGCCCACGCCCAGAGCCAGCACCGGCGCGACTCGCCCGCGCACCGAAACTCGGCCTTCGCTCGGGTGCGAAGCTCCGGCCGCGAGCGCCAGGGTCGTGCTCTTGCCGCTGCCGTTGGTCCCGAAGAGCGCGACGCTGTCGCCCCCGACCAAGTCGAAGGACACGTGCCGAATGGCCCAGTAGTCGTCGGTCGCGGCGGTCTCGGTGCTCCGGCCAGGCCACAGGTCGTGCAGCAAGAACGACTTCAAATGACGCCGGCGATAGGCCTTGCCCGCGTCACTGAAGCGAACCAGCGGAGCGCCGGGTTCAGACATGATCGCTCACGACGCTCGAGAAGCGCGCGTACACGAAGACGCCTAGCCCCAGGACGCCACAGCTCACGCCGAACGCCGCCCCGAGCGCAGACCATGGGGGCAGCGCACCGTCCATCACGATCACCCGGATACAATGGATGATGGACGCCATCGGGTTGAGGAGCATCCACGCTCGAGCGCCCTCGGGCACCTTCGTCAGCGGGTAAATGATGGGCGTCGCCCAGAACAGCACCAGGAGCGCAGAGTTGACCAGATAACCCACGTCTCGATACACGACGTTGAGGATGCCGGTCAGCAGCGTCAGGCCGAGTCCCAACGCGACGAGCAGCAGAAGCACCAAGGGCAAGGCCAGCATCGCGAGCGACACCCGGAACGCGCTGGGGTAGAGCGCGATGAGCGGCAACAGCGACAACGACGCGAACCCCAAGTTGAACGTGTGGGACAGCACGCTCCCGCTCGCCACGATGTAGGCAGGCACGCTCGTTCGTTTGATCACCTGCGCGTGGTGCAACAGGCAGTTCGTTCCGTCGGTCCACGCGTGGGACAAGAAGTGCCACGGAACGAGACCGAGCAACAGGAACACCGGGTACGCGGCCACGTCCGGAGGGAACACCAGGCCGAAGAACACGGTCATCACGATCATCAAGATCGTGGGGTTGGCGACCGGCCAGAGCAGCCCGAGTGCTTGCGCGCGATAGGTCGCCCGAAAGCGGCTGAGGGTGAACACGGACAGGGCGTGGCGGTGCTCGGAGAGCTCGTGCCAGAAATAGCGCAGGCGGCCGAGGGCGCGTGGCTCTCCGGACTCGTCCCCGAGGAAGGTGCCGCGCGCCGTGCGATGCCGGAAGGCAACCGGCGCCGAGGTCATGGAGTCCTCTTAGCGCGGGCTGCGGCCACGACCCAAGGACTTCGCACCAAGAGCGCCATTTCGCGCCTGCCTCTGTGCGCTGGGGTTCTGGTTCGCTACCATCGCTGGGTCGTGCGCATCCTGATCACCGGCGCCAGCGGAGCGCTCGGCCGCCATCTCGTGCTCGCGAGCCCGCTCGCCGAGGACGAACTGCTCACGCCGAGCTCGTCCGACCTGGACGTCACCGACGAGCGCGCGGTGGTCGGCTGCCTGCGCGAGTTCGAACCGAACACGGTCATACACTGCGCGGCCCGCATCCGCTCCCGCGGCGCAGACTCTCCGGAGCAGCGCTTGGCCATGAGTCGGGTCAACGTGTACGGCGCCGGGCAGGTGGCACGGGCCGCGAAGGAGGTAGGCGCGCGCTTGGTCCACGTCTCCACCGATTTCGTGTTCGACGGCAGCAAGCCGGGGGGGCTCTATCGCGAAACGGATGTGCCCTGCCCGCTCGGCTACTATCCGCTGACGAAGGCCGCGGCGGAGCCGCTCGCCCTCGGGTGCCCGGGGGCGCTCGTGGTGCGACTCTCCTTCAACGAGTCCTGGCCCTATCCACGCGCCTTTTCGGATCGCTTCACCTCGAAGCTGCCGGTGGCGGTGGCGGCTCACCAGCTCGCGCTGGCCGCGAAGAGCGAGCTATCGGGCCTGTTGCATCTGGGCGGACCTCGCCGAAGTTACCTCGAGTTCGCCCGCACCCTCGGCGCTGACGTCGAGCCCATGACCCTGGCGGAGGTAGACGGGCCCGACCCGCTGCCCGTGGACACCTCGCTCGACACGACGCGCTGGCGCGCGCACCGGCACGGCACGAGCAGCGATGCCTGAGCGCGTGCCCGGCTTCGAGGCGCTGCCCTGGCCGCGGCGGCTGCGGGCGCGAGGACTGGCGTGGCTGCAGCAGCGCCTCGGGGCCACACCCGGCGTCGCGGACGCGCGCGCGGCCATCCCGCCGGCGTGGCTCGGCCGCGCGCGGCGACTGACCGCTCCTCTGCGGCTGGGCCCGAGCGCCGGTGCGGAGTTGCCGCTCGATTCGGTATTCGCAGAGACCGACTCGCTCGCCCGCCCCCTGCCCTGCGCCGTCAGTATCCTGCTCCCGGTGTACGGTAGCGTCGAGCTCGTTCGCCGCTGCGCGCGTTCAATCGTCGCGTACACCCCTCCGTGCGTCGAGCTGGTGATCGTGGACGACGCTTCTCCCGCCAACGGCGCGGCGGAACTCGCGCAGCTCGTGGCCTCCTTGCCGAACGCGAGGCTCTATCGCAACCCACGGAATCTGGGCTTCCCGGCGACGGTCAACCGAGCCTTTGGGCTGTCCAAGGGTGAGCTCGTGGTCCTCCTCAACAGCGACGCCGTCGTCACACCCGGATGGCTCACTCGGCTGTGCGCCGTTCACGACCGCTCGAGCGTCGGACTGGTTGGGCCAGTGTCGAACGACACCGGCGACGTCGCGACCATCGAGGCGAGCTACCGGAGCGTTCCCGAGCTTCTGGAGCTGTGCGCTCGCATCGAGGACCAGCCGGAACGAGACGTCGAGAAGCTGTCGCTGTTCTGTGCGCTCGTGTCTCGGGCCGCCTTCGAGAGCGTCGGAGGTCTCGACCTCGGCTATGGCCGAGGCTTCTTCGACGACGACGACTTGTGCCGGGCACTGAAGACGCGCGGACTACGTGTCGTGTTGGCACGGAGCGCGTTCGTACACCACAGCGCGGGCGGCTCCTTCCGACGTCTCGACCCGCAGGTGTACTTCGCGCAGTTCGAGGTCAGCCGAGCACGTTTCGAGCGCAAGTGGCGCGCACCCTGGCGTCCAGCGCTGCCCTGAAGGTCTGTCAAGAATTGACCCAGTTCATGCTGGCGAAGCCGGCCCGCGTGGGGTGGGGCCCCAACGAATTCACTTCGTTGGGGCGGGGAGGCGCGTGCCTCCCCGGCGACAGAATGAAAGAGCTGTCGAATCTTCGACAGCTCTTGAGCCCGCGATCAAGCGCGCCATCGCGCCCAGAGCGACGACAGGCCAACCCACGAGAAGGACGCGCATACCACCGCAAAGAACGCCGCGTACGCGACGTAGCCGGCCTGAGCGGCCAGCCACGCGAACGCCGCGTGGGCCGCGGCGATGAGCAACTCCGCTACCGCCAACCCGTCCATCGGGGCCCTGTACCTCGGACCCGCTCCGGGACGCTCGTCCCCCGCCTTGGGCGTGCGAACGAACGGACCGCCGCGCTGCAACAGTCCCCGTACGAACGCCACGGTGTAGACGAGGGATAGGCCGATGGCGACCAGGACGATCAGCGGCACGAGCACGACGTGTCGCATGGGCGCGCGGACCTGGTCGAGAGCGCGCGCGTAGAACACCGTGGTGGCCAGCCCCACGAACCCAATCAGCATCAGGTTAGACGCAACCGAGTAGTCGACCAAAAACGGCATGTCGAAGAGCGTGGTGAACGGCGACGACAAGCACGCCAACAGGATCAGCGGATCGATACCGTGCCGACCCAGGTGCATGAACATCATGAGCTTGGCCCGGGCCGGCAGCTTGGAGCGGAGGATGGGCAGGGAGAGCGCCCTGAGCATTTGGGCGCTGCCGAGCGCCCAGCGTCGCTGCTGCGCCCGAAACGCGGCCATGTCCGTCGGGATCTCGGTGGGCACCGCGTAGTCGCGCACGTGTTGCACCCGATGACCCAGCAGGTAGGCGCGGAAGGACAGGTCGGCATCTTCGGCCAAGATCTGGGGGTTCCAGCCGCCGATCTCGTCCACCGCGGACCGGCGCCAGACACCGTTGGTTCCGTTGAACTGCAAGGGCAACCCGGCCACCGCTCGGCTGAACTGATCGACGGCGAAGAGTCCGTCGAGCACCAGCGCCTGAACGCGCGTCAGGACCGAGTGCTCCCGATTCAAGAAGGACCAGCGAACCTGGACGCAAGCCACCGTGGCGTCGCCGAACCAGGGCAAGGTCCGTTCGAGGAAGTCCGCTGGAGGCACGCAGTCGGCGTCGAACATGGCTATGAACTGGCCTGTCGCCGTCGGGAGTGCCGCGTTGAGCGCCCCGGCCTTGTAGCCCACGTTGTCGTCTCGGTGCAGGCACTCGATGTCGACCCCGAGCTCTCGAAGCTCGTCGCACAGGCTGCTCGCGCGCGCGGTGGTCTCGTCGCTGGAGTCGTCGAGCACCTGGATCTGCAGTAGCTCCCTGGGGTAACGGAGGGCCGAGGCCGCACGCACGACTCGCTCCACGACGTAGTACTCGTTGCGCACGGGGATCTGAACCGTGACCCGCGGCAGGCTGGCGAGCGGAGCAGGCGCGGCGGGGTCCCGCGCCCGAAAGCTCGTCCAGGCCGCCCGAAGGAAGTGCAGACACAGGACCACGAGCAGGACCCGCAGCGCCGCCCGGAGCACCTCGAACACCACCAGCCCGACCGGTCCCAGCTCCGTCCAGCCCGTCGTCACGGCACGCTCCGCGGGCGAGTCTGAGCCAGGCGGCGAGCGAGCTCGTCGAGCACTCGGGAGTCTGGAAGCACCTCCCGCTCTCGCTCGATCAGCGCGTCGAGGTCACGAAAGCGTCGGGTGCGGAGCAGCAGGAGCCCGAGGCGCTCGACGGTGCGCTCGCGCAGCCCGAGTTCGCCGCGCACCGTCGGGCGAACGAGCGCCTCCCCATAGCGGTCGATGGCGAGCGACACGCGCTCGCTGCGCTCCGCGAGCAGGCCCAGGTTGTAGTGGGCCGAGAGCAGCGACGCATCGAGCTCGACGGCGGCGAACAGTGCCGCTTCTGCCTCGGGTCCGCGACCGCGCTCCATCAACGCGGCTCCGAGATTCTGGTGTGCGCGAGCAGAGCGAGGCGCCGTGAGGGTGGCGTGGGAAAAGAGCTCGACGTCATCGCGCCACCGCCCCGTAGCGCGAGCAGAGAGCGCGAGGAAGCTCGAAGTCCAGAGCAAGAGGAGCGGCAAGCCGACGTCGGCAACGGGTCGGCGCAGGATGCCCGGCAGCACCCTCGAGAACAGCAGCGCCAGGGTCCAGGACGCGCCAACCGCCGGCAGGTACAGGAAGCGGTCCGCCACCGGGTTGATGAGCAACGACGGCAGCGACACCGGCAGCGTCGCGATCAGAGCGAACGCGCTGGTGAGGCCCAGGGGTGGGTAGCGGGGCGCGAGCCAGCGGGCAGCTCCGGCCAGCAGCAGCAAGAGCGCTCCGCCCAATGCGACGGCCCAGAACGACGCGAGGGGTGCGAGCTCGTACTCCACGCGGGTCGGGTGGCCCACGACCAGCTGCACCACGCGCAGCCCCGCCACGGCGGGGGCGTGCACGACGCGCAGAGGGTGCACTTGTCGGCTACGCGGAGGCGGGAGCAACGGGGAGACCGCGGTGAGCGCGGCGAGGGGCGCCAGCGACGCCGCTGCGCGAGCCTGCTGGAGCGGCGCGCTGCCGGCATCTCGCAGCAGCCCCGGAGTGCCCAGCCGGAGCTGCGCCCAGCCGAAACCCGCTGTCACCAGCGTGAAGCCCAGCGCCAGCCCGGCCGCGCCCCGACGCCAGCCCGGCGGGCGCGCTCGCGATGAACAGCCGAGCACCAGCGCCAGCAGCGGAACCGCGAGCGCCATCTCCTTCGAGGCGAGCGCCAGCAGGTAGGCGAGCGAGGCCGCCAGCGCGAACGCGGGGTGGCGCGCCAGCGCAGCCAGCGCGGCGAGCAGCGCGAGCAGCGCGAACACGGTCGTGAGCACGTCCTCCCGATTGCTGATGCCTGCCACCGCCTCGACGCACACGGGGTGGACCCCGAACAAGACGGCCGCCGCCAGGGCCGCCCCCGGTCCGAGGCCGATTTTCCGGCCGAGCAGCCAGACCAGGAGCGCAGCGACGCCGTGCCACAGGCTGCTCTGCAGATGTCCGACCCACGCTGCCCCACCCCCTACCGCGCGATCGAGGAAGTGCGAGAGCAGCAGCAGCGGACGCCCTCGGTCGGGCACGTCGAGCTCCAGGTATCGACTCGACAGCAGCGCCCAGACGTTGCTGGGCTCGTGCAAGAACGTGTTTCTCACCACATGTGCGTGATCGTCGTAGGTGTGCTCGAAGCTCAGCGTGCGCAAGAAGGGGACGACGGCGACCGCGAACACCGCGAGCGGGGGCGCGAAGCCGCTTCGCAGCCAAGGCGGCAACGAGGGTTCGCGACGACGGGGCGCTCCGCCAACGCGGTGCCGGCTCATTCGCGCCTCGTGCTCCGCGTCAGCAGACCCGCGCTGCGATACCAGGCGATGGTCTGGCGCAAGCCCTGCTGCAGCGTCACCGGAGCCGAGATGCCCAGCTCGCGGGTTCGGCGCGTATCGAGAGCGAAGTCCGCCGTCAGGGTGCGAAGTCGCGCTGGCGAGAGCGGAGGCTCGACGCCCACCAGCCGCGCCAGCACGGGAGTGGCCTCCGCCACGACCGCCGCGAGGGGCAGCGGCAGCGTGACGGGAGGACGGGCACGACCAAGCGCGGACGAGATGGCAGTGACCAGTTCGCGGAAAGTGGCTGTTGGTTCGTCCGCCACGTGGACAATACCCTTGGCGCGCCGGTCGATGAGCAGTCGCTCGATGCAGTGAGTCAGGTTGTCGACGTGGCAGGTGCTCATGCGGTTGCTGCCGGCACCCGGGATGAACATGCGCCCCGAGTCCACGGCGCGCACCAGGGCCAAGAAGTTGCGTCGCTCGCCTGGGCCGTACACGGTGGGCGGTCGCACCACGATCGTGCGCATCGCCCAGCTCGCGGCGAGAAGCGCTGCCTCGGCGTCGCGCTTGCTCTTTCCGTAGAGGGTGGTGGGCGCGCAGGTCGCGTCGGTCCGGACGAGCCCAGCCTTCGAGCGAAACCCAAGGGCCGCGATGCTGCTCAGGAACAGGAAGGTGCCGACCTTGGCCTCGCTCGCGAGCCGAGCGAGCTCCTCGCTGGCGCGGAAGTTCACCTCGCTGGCGGCGCGCTGGTCGGTGATGGGGTCGAGCAGCGCCGCCGCATGGACCACCGCCTCCACGCCCTGCAGCGCGGCGCGCAGCGCCGCCTCGTCCCGCACATCCCCCTGCAGTACCCGAGCGACCTCGGTCCGCGGGCGAGTCCTGTGCGCGAAGGCGTGCACCTCGAAGCCCGCGGCGGTGAGCCGAGCGAGCAGATGCTCGCCGATGAATCCGGCTGCCCCGGTGACCAAGACGCGAGTCGTCATGCGGGGAACGTCTGATTCGCGCGACGGTAGGCGTCGAGCGTCCCGGCATCGACCCAGCGACCTTCGAGCCGCCGGTGATGGAGGAGTCCGGCACGCAGGTAGGCGAGGTTGACGTCGGTGATCTCCAGCTCCCCGCGAGCGGACGGCTCGAGCCCCGCCATGCGCTCGGCCAACGAGTGATCGTAGAAGTAGACGCCCGTCACCGCCAGGTTGGACGGGGGGCGCGCGGGCTTCTCGCTGATCTCCAACACTCGCTCGCCCTCGATGCGCGCGACTCCGTAGCGCTCCGGGTCCTGCACCTCGTGGAGCAGCACGAGCGCACCGCCCACCCGTTGGTGAGCGAGGGCGTGCTCACGCAGCGACGAGTCGAACACGTTGTCGCCAAGAATGACGCACACGGCGCGACCAGCGATCCAAGGCAGCGCCGCGCCGAGGGCGTCTGCGACGCCGAGCGGCTCGTCCTGCACCACGAAGCTGACGCGAGCCCCGTAGCGATGGCCGCTGCCCAGGGCCGCCGCGAGCGCAGCTACGCCCTCGGCGCTGCTGACCACGACGACCTCGTCGAGCCCTGCCTCCACCAACCTGCCGAGCGGGTGAGCGACCATCGGTCGGTCGCCCACGGGCAACAGGTGCTTGTTGACGCCCAACGTCAGCGGTCTGAGCCGCTGCCCTTGCCCGCCAGCCAAAATGACGCCCAGCATCGCCGATTGGCGAAGCCTACACCGGTCCGCGCCGCAGCGCGCCGTCAAGGGGGGGCGCGAGCGACGACTTTGATTGCGGACGCGAGGCGGCCCCAGGTAAGGTTCGCGCAGAAAATGAGAGGGTTCATGCGCACCAATCGCCGAAGCTGGCTGGCTATCGCCGCGCTCCTCGCCTTGAGCGGAGTCTCCTCCTGCAAGAAGGGAAAGAGCGACGAGATCGTCATCGGTCACTACGCCTCCATGTCCGGGAACACCGCGCACTACGGCCAAGACACGGACAAGGCCATTCGCATGGCGGTAGACGAGGTCAACGCCGGCGGTGGGGTGCTCGGCAAGCAGGTCAAGGTGGTGACCCTCGACACCCGCGGCGACTCCGCCGAGGCAGCCAACGCCGTCACCCGCCTGATCGACGTGGAGAAGAGCGTCGCGCTGCTGGGCGAGGTCGCTTCCAGCCTCTCGCTCTCCGGCGGGCGGGTTGCTCAGCGACGCAAGGTGCCCATGGTCACGCCCTCGTCCACGAACCCGAAGGTGACCGAGGTCGGCGATCACATCTTCCGTGTGTGCTTCCTCGATCCCTTCCAAGGCAAGGTCATGGCCAAGTTCGCCCGGGAGAACCTGAAGCTCGAGCGCGTCGCCATCCTGAAGGACGTGAAGAACGACTACTCCATCGGGCTGGCGGAGGCGTTCAAGGGCTCCTTCAGCGCGCTCGGCGGCAAGATCGTCATGGAGCAGTCCTACGGTCAGGGGGATACGGACTTCTCGGCGCAAGTCACCGCCATCAAGAACAGTGATGCCCAGGCGATCTTCGTGCCCGGCTACTACGCCGAGGTCGGGGCCATCGCGCGCACCGCGCAACGCCTCGACGTCAAGCTTCCCCTGCTCGGCGGCGACGGCTGGGACGCCCCCGACCTGTTCAAGATCGGCGGGGACGCGCTGAACGGCTCGTATTACAGCAACCACTTCGCGCCGGACGCCGCGACGCCCAAAGCCAAGAAGTTCGTCGCAGATTTCAAGGCCAAGCACGGGGCGGAGCCCACGGGCCTCGGCGCCCTCGGCTACGACGCGGCCGCCGTGCTGCTCGACGCCATCAAGCGCGCCGGCAAGACGGACGGCGACGCGCTGCGCGACGCGCTCGCCGCGACCAAGGACTTCGAGGGTGTGACGGGCTCGATCACGATCGACTCCGCCCGCAATCCGGAGAAGAGCGCCGTCGTTCTCGAGATCAAGGACGGACGGGCGAAGTATGCGGCGACCGTGAATCCCTGACGCTTCCGAAGACGCTCGTGAGCCAGTTCATCCAGCAGGTCATCAACGGACTCTCGCTCGGCTCGATCTACGCGCTGATCGCGCTGGGGTACACGATGGTGTACGGCGTGCTCAAGTTGATCAACTTCGCGCACAGCGAGGTGTTCATGGTCGGCGCGTACTCGGGCTTCTACGCCGCCACGTTCCTGGGCATCGATGCTCTGGACCAGAGCGGGCAGAGCTTTCCGCTGTACCTCGCGCTGGTCGTGCTCATCGTCGCTATGTTGGTCTCGGCCACGCTGGGCATGACCATCGAGCGGCTCGCGTACCGGCCGCTGCGCAACGCCCCGCGCCTCACGCCGCTGATCACGGCCATTGGCATGAGCCTGCTCCTGCAGAACTTGGGCATGTTGATCTTCACGCCCAACCCGCGGCGCTATCCGCCGATCCTGCGCGAGGTCCGGTTCGACTTCGGTGGCGTGATCGTCACCAACATCAAGCTGACCATCTTCGCCGTCGCGATGGCGCTGATGGTAGGCCTCTGGTTCCTGGTGAATCGAACCTGGACGGGGCGCGCCATGCGTGCCGTCTCGATGAACCTGGACGCCGCGCGACTGATGGGCATCGATCCGGATCGCACGATCGGCAAGACCTTCGCCATCGGCTCGGCCCTGGCCGCCGCCGGGGGCATCTTGTTCGGCCTCGACCAGATCACCATCAACCCCACCATGGGCACCCTGACCGGGCTGAAGGCCTTCGTCGCCGCGGTGCTCGGCGGCATCGGCAACATCCCCGGGGCCGCCTTGGGTGGCCTCTTGATCGGGCTGTCCGAGCAGCTGGTGGCGGGCTACATCAGCCCGGACTACCGAGACGCCATCACGTTCCTGATCCTGATCGTGATCCTGATCCTGCGTCCGGAGGGGATCCTGGGCGTCGTACGACAGGAGAAGGTGTGACGCGCTGGCTCGTCCGCGTGGCCGTGTCCACCGCGGTGGTCGCCGGCATCTACGGCATCGGCGCTGGCGTCGAGGCCACGATGATCGAGTACGTGCAGCGCATCGTGCTGATCGCCGGCATCAACGTGATCTTGGCGGTGGGGTTGGGCTTGATCAATGGCACCACGGGGCAGTTCTCGATCGGGCACGCCGGGTTCATGGCCATCGGCGCGTACACCGCGGCCTTCACCGGGGTCCAGCTCGCGCCGGCGCTCTCGGGGCTCGCAGGAGCCGGGGCGCTCTCGGAGGCGGTGACGTTCAACCTCGCGCTGCTCGCAGGTGCGGTCATGGCTGGCGTGGCGGGCCTGTTGGTGGGCATCCCGAGCTTGCGCCTGAAGGGCGATTACCTGGCGATCGTGACCCTGGGCTTCGGCGAGATCATTCGGCTCTTGTTCAACAACACCCAGGCCCTCGGGGCTGCCACTGGGTACTTCGGCAACGACCCGTCGGGGCTTCCGCCCTACACGAGCTTCTTCTGGGTGTACCTGTGGGTGGTGGTGATCGTGCTGGTGATTCGCAACATCACGTTCTCGCAGACCGGCCGCTCGCTCACCGCGATCCGTGAAGACGAAATCGCCGCCGAGGCGATGGCCACGCCCACCACTCGCCTGAAGGTCACCGCCTTCAGCATCAGCGCCGCCACCGCGGGCATTGCTGGCGGCCTGTTCGCCCACATGCAGAGCGGGATCCGACCGGAGGATTTCAAGTTCGAGAAGTCGATCGACATGATCGTAATGATCATCATTGGCGGCCTCGGCTCGATCACCGGGGCCATCATCGGCGGCATCTTCCTGGCCGTCACGCTGGAGCTGATGAGGGATCTGCAGGAGTGGCGCCTGATCCTGTACGCCCTGCTATTGGTCGTGATCATGATCGTGAGGCCCCAAGGGTTGCTCGGGACTCGAGAGCTCTCGCTCGCGATGTTCGCGCGCAAGAAGGCGCCCTCGAAGCCATGACGCTGCTCGCGCTCTCGGCCGTGGAGAAGGTGTTCGGCGGACTGCGCGCCATCGGTGGCGTCTCCCTGGCCGTCGAGCCCGGCCAGATCTTCGGGTTGATTGGACCCAACGGCGCAGGCAAGACCACCATCTTCAACGTCGTGACGGGCGTGTACCGACCCGACGGAGGCCGAGTGACCTTCGACGGCGAAGACATCAGCGGCTGGCTGCCGGCCAAGGTTGCGGCGCGCGGCATCGCGCGAACGTTCCAGAACATTCGCCTGTTTCGCTCCATGACCGTGGAGCAGAACGTGATGGTCGCGGGCTTTCGCATCCACAAGGCCGGGCTCTTGTCTGCCATCGTGCGCAACCGTCGCTACCACGACGACGAGCGAGAGTTCTCGCGTCGGGCCGCGGAGCTACTGGACATCTTCAAGCTACGCGAGCTCGCCGGGGAGCCTGCGGCGAGCCTGCCGTACGGCTCGCAACGGCGCTTGGAGATCGCACGTGCGTTGATGTTGTCGCCCAAGCTCCTGCTGCTGGACGAGCCGGCGGCCGGCATGAACAGCCAAGAGGCACGGGCGCTGGTGGAGCAGATCCGGTTCTTGCGAGACGAGCTCGGGCTCACGGTCGTGTTGGTGGAGCACAACATGAGCGTGGTGATGAGTGTCTGCGAGCAGATCCACGTGGTGGATCATGGCGAGACCATCGCGGAAGGTCCACCGGAGCAAATCCGGGAGCATCCCAAGGTGCTCGCGGCCTACCTGGGCGAAGAGAGCGAGGCGCAGGCCGTGAAGGACTACGAGGCGGTCAGTCGGCCCAGCCACGAGCGGCCCGAGGAGCCGGACGCATGAGCGACGCGCCGGTACTCTCGCTGACGGACGTGCGCGTCAACTACGGCGGCATCGCGGCGGTCAAGGGCATCTCGCTGGAGGTGCGACAAGGGGAGATCGTGACC
Organism: Polyangiaceae bacterium; assembly: GCA_019637295.1. Classification (GTDB taxonomy): domain Bacteria; phylum Myxococcota_A; class Polyangia; order Polyangiales; family Polyangiaceae; genus JACKEA01. Next base: position 107,884 of record JAHBVX010000009.1, on the reverse strand, counting down.
TTGATCGGCGCGAACGGAGCCGGCAAGAGCAGCACCCTGAAGAGCATCGTTGGGCTCGTACCCCTGGCCGGCGGAGTGGTCTCGGTGTTCGGCCGCGACATCCGCGGCGAGAAGACCCACCAGATCGTGGCGCGAGGCGTGGCGCTGGTGCCCGAGGGGCGCGCGATCTTCACCAACCTGACGGTGCGAGACAACCTGCTGCTGGGCGGCTTTCTGAAGCGGGACCCGGCACGTCAGCAGCAGAACCTGGAGCGGTGCGTCGCGCTGTTTCCTCGCCTGGGTGAGCGCATGAGTCAGGAGGGCGGGACGCTCTCCGGAGGCGAGCAGCAAATGCTCGCCATCGCCCGCGGCATCATGGCGGAGCCAAAGCTGCTGCTGCTCGACGAACCGAGCCTCGGCCTGGCCCCGAGGATCGTGCAGGAGGTCTTCGCTGCGATCACGGCGGTGGCCAAGCACGGACCACCGATCCTGCTGGTGGAGCAGAACACGCGCCTGGCGCTTCAGACCGCCGAACGCGCCTACGTGCTCGTGACGGGCGAGATCGTCCTGAGCGGAACCTGTGCAGAGCTCAAGCAGGATCCGCGCATTCGCGCGGCGTACCTCGGCGAGGACGTTCATACCTGACGCGCGCGGAGGTAGCGCCACAGCAGGCGGGGCAAGCTGCCAAAGTCCATCAGTCTGTTGGAATAGCTCGCGTTCGACAGCTCGCAGTCGCAGGGAGCAGCCACCACCCGCTCGCGCACCGCGCGGGCCGCTGGGCTGCGCCACAGCGCCGCGAAGTCGAGCTCGAAGTCGCGAACATTGCCCATGGACTCGGCGCGCGCGGTGTTCGACCACACTTCCCCGTGGGCGAGCACGGTGCAGGTCGCGAAGCCCGCGTAGCAGCGGTGGGTCACCGGGGACCGCAAGCCCCGACGCGCAGCGGCGTAGTAGTCTTCTCTGAACGCCTGCACCAACCGCGGCACGCCGTGGCGGGAGACGCGCCGCGTCCGCCGGACGAAGCCGTCCAGGGCACGCACCAACTGCTCCCGCTCCCCGCGCAAATCCTGGCCCAGGTTGTGGTACTCGGCGCGCGTCTGCGCGACTTCCAGCACGTAGGAGTCGGGCGCGAGCTCGTCCATGACGTAGTCGAAGAGCGCGTCGGAGACCTGCACGTTGAAGCGTGAGAGCACGCTGTTCACCCCGACCACCAGGCGGGGGTCACCCAGCGCGCGGAGCCCGCGGAAGACGGCGACCACGCGCTCGAAGTTGCCTGGGAACCCCCGCAGGCGATCATGCACCGCGCCCACGCCGTCCAGGGACAGGTTCACCACCAACTGGCTGCGGCCGAGCCCGTCCAGGATGCGGGCTACGGCCGCCAACGTGCGCTCGACCAGAGTCGCGTTCGTCGGGATGTTGATCACCTGCGGGCGAACCACCCGCGCAAGCTCGCTCACGATGGCCGCGAAGTCCGGGCGCAGCAGCGGCTCCCCGCCGCTGAACGTGACCCACCCGGGTCGCCCGATGCGCGGGAACAGACGGCGATACTCGTCGAGCGAGAGCTCCCCGTCAGCCACGCTCGGGTCATCCAAGTAACGAGCGCCGATGTTGCAGGTCAGACAGCGCGAATTGCACCGATCGGTGATCACGAAGCTCATCGCCAGCGGTGAGAGCACGGGAAAGCCCGCCCTGCGAAAGGTCCTGTACAGTGGGAGCTTGGCTGCCAGCCGGAGCGCGCTACCGGCCGTCGCGATCGCTCCGTACACGTCAACGACCCCGGAAGCTCTTCGGATCCAGCCGCAGTCGGCGCAGGGTCTCGTACAGCACGGAGCGGCTCATACCGAGGCGTTGGGCCGCGAGCGGCACGCTGCCCTGTGCTTCCGACAGCGCGCTGGCGACTCGAGACGCCAACTCCGACTCCTCGGTCGGTTGCCCGATGCGTGCGGTCACCGCACCCATCACGGTCGCGACGTCACCGGGCTCGATTTCGGTGTGTCCGTGGCGACGCGCCACCTCGAGAGCCGCGCGAATGACGTTGCGTAGTTCGCGGACATTGCCCGAGAACGAGTGGAGCATCAGGCGCTCGAGGGCGTGCACCGAAATCGGCACGCGCTCCTGCGCCAGGAAGTGCAGGCAAAGCGCGGGGATGTCCTCGACCCGCTCGCGCAGCGGCGGCAGAAACACGCGCAGGCCTGCGACGCGGTGCAACAGGTCGCCGCGGAACCCACCTTCATCCACCATGGCATCGAGGTCCCGGTTGGTCGCCGCGACGACGCGCACGTCCACGTCCACGGTCCGGTCTTCACCCACCGCGCGGACCTGATCCGTCTCCAGGACCCGAAGCAGCTTGGCCTGCACGGCGGCCGGAAGCTCGCCGATCTCGTCCAGGAACAGCGTGCCGCCGTCGGCGGTGCGAAAAAGCCCGGCTCGGGTACCCACCGCGCCGGAGAACGCGCCACGACTGTGCCCGAACAGCTCTGCGTCCACCAACTCCGAGGCGACCGCCGCGCAGTTGAGCGCAACGAACTCGCCGCGTCTGCCGCTCTCGGCGTGCAGCGCCGCGGCGATGACCTCCTTGCCCGTTCCGGTCTCACCGAGCACGAGCACGGGGCTCTTGGTCCGGGCGATCGTGTCAATCACGATGCGCGCGTCGTCCAGAGCAGCACCACCGATCAGGCCAGGGAGGACCGGCGCGGTCGGTGCGACGAACGGGGAGACGTCGCGCAGCACCACGAGCAACGTCTGCGCCACGCGCACCACGCTTCCCGGCGGCGCCAACATGCCGCGCGATGGCACCGTGTCACCATTGACGAACGTCCCATTGCGGCTGCCGAGATCCGTGACGTACAGCGCGTTGCCGCGATTCTCCAGTCGCACATGGATGCGCGACACGCCGGCGTCGCCGACCACCAACTCGGCGCTCGCGTCCCGTCCCACCGTGAGGGAGGGCGCCACCGCCGCTGCCGTCCAGGGCAGCTCTCCCCGGCAGAAGGCCACCACGACGCCCAGCTCCTGCCGTTGCTCGCGGCCCCGCGTCGGGAAGCCCACGGCCAGGTCTGTCAGGGTCCGCTCTGCCATGTGCGCGGCATCTTACTTCCCGCGGCCCGCGCGGCCAGGGTGGATTGGTGTGACCGAGCCGGGCGCTGCGAAAATGCGGCGGACACGGCGGTCCAGCGCGCTGACCGGGCCCGCGCGCCAGCGCTCGTTGACGGGCTGCGGCGGCTGACGCACACGGTCGGGTATGGCCCATCGCGTGACCCTGCTCGCTCCGCTCATCGCCTCGAGCTTCCTGCTCGCGACCCCGGCGCTGGCCGACGGCGCAAGCCCCGCAGCACCAGACGACCGACCCTTCGCGTCGTCCGCTGGCGTCAAGCTGCTGGTCGGCGGCAATCTGTACGACACGCCGTCGAACGTCCCGGGCGGCTACGACGGGCTCGGGTTTCCGGGCAACGGCGGTGGGTTCGGCTGGGGCGCCGCGCTGTTTTACGAGGCCCGCTTCGTACGGCATCTCGGGCTCGAACTCGACCTGGGCTACGACAGCTCCACCGTATTGCGCAACGTGACCATCAATCAGGTCGTCAAGATCCAAGAGAAGTTTCAGACCAGCGGCCCGCGCATCGGACTGCTGGCCAAGGGGATCTTGCCGACTCCCTTCGGGCGATTGTCCCTGGGGTTGGGTCCGGAGTTCTTCTTGCCGAGCAGCGCCGAGGGCAGCTTCGAAATCACCGAGGGTCGGCAGTTCGTGACGAACCCGGACGCCCTCGGCGTCTCGGCCAAGAAGCAGAACTCCACCTTCTTGGCGTTCGTGCTCGGCTTCGTGATCGACGTCGGCTCGAACCTCGAGATCCCCATCGACATCAAGGCGGCGCGCAATCTCTCCCAGGAGGCCGACTGGACGGACCGGGTGCGCGCAACCTCGCCCACGTCCTACGAGGTCACCGCGCAGAGCTCGTGGGACTTCCGGCTCGCGACGGGACTGGCCTACCGCTTCTGAAGGCAGCCCGCGGCGCCGACCGGTTGCGAAGTGCCGCGAGCGGCGGTAACTCTCCAGCCATGGCAACGCGGCTTGGATTGGGAGCTGGGGGACTCGCCCTGGCGTTGGTGGCGCTCGGCTACGCGGGTTGTTCGTCCAGCGAAGCGCCTGCAGGCGCCGGCGGCAGCGGCGGCGGTAGCACGGACGCCTGCGCCGACTGCGAGCCGCTTCCGGCGGCGGTGTGCAACGCCGGTAGCCGTTACACCGGCGCCGGACCGGCCTTCGTCGAGCGCACTGCGGAGTGGGGCCTGACCGGGGTGGAGGGGGTCCGGCTCAGCGTCGTGGACCTCGAGGGAGATGGCCATCCGGACTTCGTGGTGCGCCGCGCCGCGATCGCGTCCGACGACTTCGTGGGCGACGCGGGCCGCAGCACCTGGGTCATGCGCAACACGGGTGCCAAGGGCTTCGTAGACGTGACGCAGAGCTCCGGGCTGCTCGCCATGCGCACCGACCCGAGCGGCGATCGCGGCAGGCCGGGCCAGGTGATGGCGTTCGCCGACGTGGACAACGACGGCGACCTCGACGCTTTCGTCGCCCTCGACACCTCGGATCCCGCCAAGTCGTTGGGGGAGACCAGCGAGCTCATGCTCAACGACGGCAGCGGCAAGTTCAGCTTCGGCCCCGCCGGCAGCGCCGCGCGCAGCAGCGAGGAGCCGAGCCACCCCTCCGGCGTCACCTTCGTCGACTTCGACCGGGACGGCGCCGTCGACCTGTGGGTCACCCAGAGTTCGTATCAAGGCATCGGTCAGTTCACCTCCACCCCGCAGCAGGATCGGCTGTATCGCGGTGATGGCCAGGGCAGCTTCCTACTCGTCACCGAGCAGGTCGGACTGGCGACCGCGCCCTGGGGCAGCATCCCCGACATGAACGCGGCAAGCTCGCACGCCAACGCCTGGTCTTCGCTCGCCTGCGATCTCAACGGCGACGGCAACCCCGAGCTGCTGGCAGGCGCGTACGGCCGCGCGCCGAACCACCTGTGGCAAGCGGTGCGGGACGACTCCGGCACGCGCTTCGTGAACCGCTCGATCGCAGCCGGCTACGCCTTCGACGGCGACCAGAGCTGGCAGGAGAACCAGTTCGCCCGCTGCTACTGCCAACAGAACCCCACCGCAGAAGACTGCGACACGGTGGGCGCGCCTCAGATCAGCTGCTCTCAGCCCAACTGGAATCACGCCACCGACCGTCAGCCGTTCCGACTGGGAGGCAACAGCGGCACCACCTCCTGCGCCGACATCGACAACGACGGCCACCTGGACTTGCTCACGGGCGAGATCCGCCACTGGTGGGCCGGCTCCGGGTCGGACGCGAGCGAGATCTTGCTCAACACGGGCGAGGCCGACGTGCGCCTCGAGCGGCCGGGCAACGCGGCCGTCGGGCTGAGCCGAGAGCACACGACCGTCAGCTGGGACGAGGGGCACATGACCAACGCCGTGTTCGACTTCGACAACGACGGTTGGCCGGACATCTACATCGGCGCCTCCGACTACGCGGGCAACCGCGGGTTGCTGTACCACCAAGCCTCCAAGCTCGCGTTTACGGAGGTGGCCCTCGCCGCGGGCATCGCTCACAACCGCAGCCACGGCGTGATCGTCGCGGACTTCGATCGCGACGGGGACCTCGACGTGATCGTCGGTCACTCTCGCGCGCGCTGCGACGCGACGTTGCCCAACGACTGCTACGAGACCGCCAACGTGCGCCTGTTCGAGAACGTGCTGGGCGAAACGGGCAATTTCGTGCAACTGCGCCTCGAGGGCGGCACCGGTACGAACCGCTCGGCGATCGGCGCGCGGGTGACGGTGGTGGCCGGCGGCGTCACGCAGACCCAGGAGGTCGGCGGCGGACACGGCCACTACGGCGCGCAACACGATCTCGTACTGCACTTCGGGCTCGGCGCAGCGTGCGAGGCGGAAGTGACCATTCGTTGGCCCGATGGCGCGCTCACGACGGAGACGGTGACGCTGCCGGCGGGGCACCGCTTCCTGCTCAGCCAGGGGACCCACCCGCGGGTCGATCCCAGGAGTGGCTGACGCCCACACTGTAGGATTATCACTCGGTTCGAATAATTCTGCGCACTTGGCCAACTTTGCCCGGTGTCAGGCGGTGTGTTCCGATGTAGGCTGAAGTCGTCGCTTCGAGCCGCCATGGGACAGCCCGCACTGCGCCGCACTCTGGACGAGACCATCACTCGCCCGCTGACGCGTGCCTGGCGGTACCGGCAGCCGACCGAGTCGTCCATCGAGTTGGTCACCATCCCCTTGGGCCAGGGTCCCTTCGAGGACGACGATGATGATCCGGTCTGGACCCAACGCACGACCGAGCGGCAGCGGCCGTCGCTGCCGTCGGAGACCACGCTGCCACGACCGACGCCGCCGCCCGCGCCCCGCCCGCGCCTCGCGTCGGTCTCGCGGGAGCGGTCGAGCAGTCTGCCGCCAAGCCCGCGGCTGCAGGCTACGCGTCCGCCGAGCACCGCTCCGGCGCGACCGAACGCCCTTCCGCCGCTGAGCTTTCCGGCGCTGCCGGAGACGCGTATCGAGTACTACCCACCGCGCCCGCTCGCAGGGGGCCGGGGCCCCATGCTCCCAGCACACGAGCATGAAGCGCTCGTGGTGGTGCCACCGCGTTCGGAGCCGCCACCCGAGCTGAGTGCTCCGAGTGTGGCGGACCGTCCCGCCGTCGCACCCGAGCCAACCCACACCTACGTCGCGCCATCCGCGTTCGCACCGCCGAGTCGACGGCCCTGGCTCCCGAGACTCGTCGCGCAACCCTGGCTCGCGCTGCTGCTGGCGGTGTGCGCGCTCAGCATCATGGCGCTTGGGGCTGCCACGTTGGTGTCGCTGGGCACGCGCGGCGTCGCTCCTGCGACGCGCGTGATCACGGCCGCTGGCCCGGACGGACTCGCCGTAACCGAGGGCCAGGTGTCGGTGGACGGGGTGGTCCACTGCGCCCAGCTGCCGTGCGTGCTCGAGCTGCGCAGCGCGCGCCATTGGTTGACCGTGAGAGCTCCGGGCTTCGAGCCGTCCGCCACGCAAGAGGTAGTGACCGCGCAGGAGCCGGGAGGGCGCGTCCATTTCGACTTGGCTCAGCGGAGCACTCCGCCCCTCCCCGCGGCGCCGCTGCCGGTCGAGGTCGAGGCTGGTGGCGTGCGGGTCGTGCGTGCCCCGGAGGCGCCCCTGCCTCCGCCCGAGCCCGCGCAGCCACGGGATGAGCCCTTGGTGGTCGCCCCGCAGGCCCTCGCGGCGCCGATGACCCCTCGCGTCCCTCGCCCGGCGCCTGCGCGCACCGCGAGCGCGACGACCGCCCGACTGAACATCAACTCCGTGCCAGCCGCGAACATCGTATTGAATGGACGCCCTCTCGGCCAGACGCCGAAGCTCGGCGTGCGGGTGACTCCGGGCGCGCACACCGTGGTCTTCGTCCGCGGCAGCAAGCGCGTGGTGCGCACGGCCGTGGTGCGCGACGGCCAAACCCTAGTCGTCGCCTCACGCCTTTGAGCCGATCAGCCGCCGCTCACCACGAGCGAGCTGTATAGTAGCCGGCCACATGCGCACGACCATCCCCGCCCAAGGCGTCGAGAAGGAACGACTGCTCGCGCGAATGGACGCATTCCGCGAACAAGACGCCGACTGGCGGAATGGCAGGACGTGGAGTCTCGTGTACTACGCAGGGGACGAGCACCACGACTTGCTGCGCCGCGCGCACGCCAAGTTCTTCGCCGAGAACGCGCTCAACCCGATGGCCTTCAAGAGCCTGCGGCGCATGGAAGCGGAGGTCGTGGACATGGCCCTCGGCCTGCTCAACGCCCCCCCCGAGGGCGTGGGTACGATGACCTCCGGCGGCACGGAGTCCATCCTGATGGCCGTCAAGGCCGCGCGGGATCGGGCTCGAGCGAAGCGGCCGAGGCTGCGTTCACCGGAGATCGTGGCGCCGCGGACCATTCACGTCGCGTTCGAGAAGGCCGCTCACTATTTCGGCCTGCGCATCCGCTACGCCGAGATCGGTCCCGACATGCGGGCGGACGTGCGCGCGATCGAGAAGTTGCTGAACAAGAACACCGTGCTGGTGGCCGCCTCGGCGCCACAGTATCCGCACGGCGTCGTCGACCCCATCGAAGCCATCGGCGCGCTGGCGCAGAAGCGCGGCATCCCGTTTCACGTGGACGCCTGCGTGGGAGGGTTCTTGTTGCCCTGGGTAGAGCGCCTGGGGCGGCCGCTGTCGCCCTTCGACTTCCGGGTGCCCGGCGTCACGAGCATGTCGGCGGACGCGCACAAGTACGGGTTCGCAGCCAAAGGCGCCAGCGTCGTCTTGTATCGCGACATGAGCTACCTGAAGCATCAGTTCTTCGTCGCCACCGAGTTCCCCGGCGGGATCTACGCCTCGCCCTCGTTCCCGGGCACCCGCGCCGGTGGTCCCATCGCCGCGGCTTGGGCTTCGCTGATGGCGCTCGGTGAGAGCGGCTTTCTGGACCACACCCGCCGCGCGCTCGAGGCGACGGATCGACTGGTCGCGGGCATCGAGGCCAACCCTGCACTCGAAGTGGTCGCCAAGCCCGACGCCACGCTCGTGGCCTGGACCACCCGGGAGCCTGCTCTGGACGTGTACACCATCGCCGACCGACTCGAGGACGGCGGTTGGAGCGTCGACCGACAACACAAGCCGAAGAACATCCATTGCACGGTCACGTCGAATCACTTGCCGGTGATCGACGACTACCTCGCGGCCGTCAGCGAGGCCGTGGACTACGTGCGCAGCCACCCCGAGGTCGCCAGCCGAGGAAACGCCGCCATGTACGGCATGATGGCCAAGATCCCGTTTCGCGGCATGGTGCGGTCTTCGGTCATCAAGGTCATGGAGCAGATGTACGGACCAGGCGGCTCACCGGACATCGATCCGGGACAGCAAGATGGATTGGTGGGCCGACTGCTCGGCCAACATGGCGCCAAGGTCAATCAACTGCTGGATCGTTGGGACGAGTGGCGCCGCGCGCTCACGGGGAAGTCGGACTGAGCTTCACAAACGCACGATGCGCGCTGCGTAGCCGACCTCGGCCGCCAGCGCGTCGTCCAGTCTCTGGAACGCTTCACTCAAGTCGGGCGGGAGCCTGCGCCGCGTCAGCGCGTGTCGACTCGGATCGAGGTGGCCCTCGATGAAGGGCAGTCCCGGCGCGTAGGCCAGCAGTCCTCCGGGTGTGAGCGCTCGGAGCATGCGCATGTAAGTGTGAGCGTAGCGGCCGGCCTCGTGCTCGGAGCGCAGATGCTGGTGGAGGAAGTGAAGCGAGAAGGCCAAGTGGGACACGATGCTGCCCCAGCGGGCGGTGCCGAAGTCGAACTCGAGCCAGTCCGCGCGGACACCAAGGGCGGGATCGGCGTCTCGATCGAGGGCGTGAGCATCCTTGCCGGCCGCTCGCAGCGCGCGGACGAGCCGTGCGTCGCGTCCAGCGCCCACATCGAGCACCGGCTCTCTCAGTTCTTCCAAGGCCAAGCCGAGGACTCCGAGCTGAAGCTCCGGACCGTACTCGGCGCAGACGACCTGGGGGACACCTGCGAGCATCTCGTCCAGTAATGTCACGAAGCCCGGGAGCTGAACGTCGAGCGCACGAGCGAGCTCCGCGACGCCGTGCGAGCGGGCCGCACGCAGCAAGGGCCAGCTGCGCGCGCAGTGAGCCTCGAGTCGAGCGCGCAGCGCACCCGGGTCGAGGAACTGATGTCTCCTCAACACCAACGAGATCAGCTCGTCGACGAGGGGCGCCGCCGAGTCGGCCTCGCGTGCAAGCGAGGATTCGAGGAGCGTTCGAAGCCCGGACCACGGGTCTGAGACTGCGCTCATGAGCGGAGCCTGCCCCTTCCTCCGCCGAGGGTCACGGAGGAACGGGTTCAGTCGAGGTAGGCGACGGCCTCGGGCACGACCAGGGTGACCAGGCCTCGCTTCGCGAGGCGAGCCGACAGCACGTCGAGCACCGCCTCCGGGTCGCCTGCGCCGAAGCCACCCGCCAGGCGCAGCGCCTTGCGCACGTACAGAGCGCAAGCGACCGCTGGCGCGGCCACGGGTCGAGCTGCCTCCCGTGGCCACCCGGTCGGTGGGGGTGGCGGCCAGACCACCCGACCGTCAGGGCTGACCAGCTTGGGAGACGCGGCGGCGACGCCCGGGGCTTGCACGGCTTCGACCAGTGACTCGAGCCAATCGGGGCCCAGCGCCGCCACGCTGGTATCGAGCACCGCCACGTAGCGCGCGCGCCGTGCGGCGAGACCCGCGTCCCAGCGCTGGCCGTGCGACCAGGCCTTGCCTGCAGGCACCACCGCCTCCCGGATGCCGCGTAGCTGGCTCCGGTTGCCGATGACTACGGGGTCCAGCGCCAAGCGCGTGTGGTCGCGCGCGGCCTCGAGCGTTCGCTTCGCCGCTGCCGGGTCACTGGCGGCGACGAGCAGCACCACTCGGGCGCTCGGTTCGATCGGCCAGCGGACGCGATAAGTGCGAGGCTCCGCTCCTCGCGCGACGACGAGAGCGCGCGACTGTCGCCACGCCGCCTCCCGCAGCGCCTGTTCCTCCAGCCGCGCGATCTCTTGCTCGCTTCGAACACGGTCGACCTCCGGCCGCATCGCCGGTACGTGGATTTGCACGAGGACCTCGTCAATCGACGCCTGCCGCACGAGCCGCGGTCGGGCTCGGAGCGCCACGTCGTAACTGAGCGCCTCGAAGGGCCACAGCGTGAGCCTCGTCGGGTCGACCGCGAGAACGGCCGTGCGGTAGAGCACCCCGCGGCCAAAGGCGTTCCTCTGCCACAAGAGCCGCGTCGCCTCGCTCGGCTTCGGCCGTGGGGGGCGAGCCAGGTTGCTCTCGTCCACGTCTTGCTCGGACGCGTACGCGACGTCCGCGTGGTCGCGCTCAGCGACGACGACGAGCTGCGCCAGAGCGTCGGGCCGGAGCAGATCTCCGGGAGCGAGCAGCATCGCGTACTTGCTCGAACGGACGATGGCGTGCCCCAGCGCCTCGACGTTGCCCGACATCGTCACCAGCTCACGACCCTGCGTCTGGAAGCGAGCAGCGACCTGACGGAGCCGCTGCTCGATGGTAGGGGAGACCGCCTCGGGCAGCAGCACCAGCGCGCGCCAAGCGGGATAGTACTGCCTCAACAGCTGTTCCAGGGTCCAGTCCAGGTAGTCCGGCTCCTCGTCACCGCGCACGCAGGTGATCAGCGCGATCTCGGGCTGCGTGCTCATGCGGCCGAGGATCCGGCGCCACTCGAAGACCGAACGAGGCGGGACACTCTCGTCCCAGGCGACGTCGGCAGGGCCGTGCTCGTCGCCACCCGCGACGAAAGCCGGCGCGCTGTCCAGCGACGAGAGCAACGAGTGGCGGAGTCTCCTCCAGGCAAAGTCGCGTGTCTTGCGCAACGCGTGACCAACGCCCTGGGCCTGAGCTTCGTGCTGGAACGTCAACCAGTGCTTCTTCAGATCGTGACCGACGGCGCCCACGGCTGCGCGATGTTCGCCATCCGGTGCCCGTGCCGGGCGCGCAGCCCAGGCCAGCACTGGCTCCAGTTGCACCGAGGCCACCAGCTCCCGCTCCGCGTACTGCCGACCTCGCGCGCCCATCTCGTGGGCAAACGCGGGCTCGTTCACCAGTCGGGCGATGGCATCCCGCAGACCTGTGACATCCCCTGGTTCGACAGCCAGCGCGAGGCCACGCTGTTCGAGCTCGAGACTGATCTCGGTCAGTCGAGTGCAGACGATGGGAAGACTGGCGGCGAGCCAGTCCAGCATGCGGGTCCGGGCACCGAGGGTGCCCTCGTAGCTGAAGCGATCGACGAGGATGGCGGCGTCAGCCGCCTGGTAGTAGCCGTGCAGTTCGCGTGTCTGCACCCAGCCCGAGAGCTCGAAGCGCGAGCGATACCGCGAGCGCGCCACCGCGCGCTCGAACTCGGCGTAGCCGCCCGCATGATGGCCAGCGATGCCGCCGCCAGTCGAGACGAACGACAGCTGCGGAAGCTGGGACATGGCCGCTTCCAGCGCGGCGAACAGCCCCCTCGGATCCGCCCAGGTGTTGAACCCCCCGCTCCAGAGCAGGCGAAACGCGGACGACGGACGTCGCTGCTCTCGCGCGATGTCGGCGAAGTACGCCAGTTCGTCGTCGTCGATGCTGTTCGGGACGGCCGCCACCAGCTCGTAGCCATCGTTCTTGGCGGTGAGGCGACCGAACAGGCCGAGCTGGCCGATGAGCGCGAGGCGCTGAGCCCGCGAACAGGTGGAGAACCGGTCCGCGCGCCGGAGCACGGTGATGAACTTTCGATGCCACTCCGGGATGTCGTCGTCGTGGGCGAGCGCGTGTGCCTTCGCTTGGGCTTCGGCCATCGGGTCTCCGTTGATGTCGGCCCAGAGCGGCAGCTCGCCGGCGAAGTTCACCGCGACGGCGGCGGGATCCCGGTTCACGCCCACCACGCAGTCCGGCCCGAAGCGGAGCACCCGACTGCGGATCAGGTGGGGGCGTTCATGGCAGACGTGCTCCGACACGCTCCAGACGCGAACCCCCTCGCGCTGGACGTAGGTCTCCTTCTCGGGCGGCCAGCCTTCGTACGCGTGACCACGAATGGACACCAGGAGCACGTCATGCCCGGCTCGCGCCAGCGCGCGCGCGAAGTGCCAAGTACGCAGCCCCAGCGCGAACAACCGGGTGCTCTGCTCCCAGCGCATGGGGCCGAGCCCGAACACGACGACCCGACTCATGCTCCCGGCGGGGCCTCCGTGTCGCCGGCGACGTCCCCCCGCGCCGGCGTTCCAGCGCGGACACGCCACGCCGAGAGCAGGGCGCGGGCGTAGGACTTGGCGCAGATCCGGCGCTCGGCGCCGCTGACTCGAGCCAGGAAGGCCAGCTCCGAGGGCAGAAACTGCCGGAGCAGCTCGGCCGGCGAGAAGTTGCGGTACACGAAGCGCATCCGACCCTCGTGGTAGCGCTCGAGGAACGCGCTCGTCCGAGACCCGCCGCTAGCGACCGACTCGTGGTGCTCGAGCACGGCGTGCGGATTGTAGACGACCCGATAACCCGCGCGGCGCACCCGCAGACACAGTTCGGTCTCCTCGTAGTATGCCGGATGATACGCGGGCGACAGAAATCCGACGCGATCGATGACGTCACGCCGAATGCCAAGTCCTGCGCCGCAGACGTACGACACGTCTTGCTCTCGATCGAACTGACCCACGTCATCCTGCCCTCGTCCGAGGTGCTCGCTCCGACCATTCGGAAACAGGACACCTCCCGCGTGCTGCAACACTCGAGTTCCAGGATGCAGGATCTTGCAGCCGACCACGCCAACGGTCGGGTCACGAAGCAGGCGCAACATCTCTGGCAGCCAGCGCGGCGCCGGGACGGCATCGGGGTTCAAGAGCAGCACCGCCTCGCCACGGGCACGCTCGAGCCCGAGCAGATTCCCACCGGCGAAGCCGAGGTTGCGCCGGCTCTGGACGAGACGGACGCGCTCGAACCGGCGCACGACCTTGGCCGCCGGGGTGGGCGACGCATTGTCGACGACGATCACCTCGAACTCATGCCGCGGGACTTCGCTGCGCTCGAGAGCGCTGAGGCACTCCGCGAGGTAGTCACGGGTGCGGTATTCCACGATCAGGATGGAGGCGCGCACGCTTTCCGTTCGTCGTTGCGGGACGCGGAGCATGGTAGCGCGACACCCCGGGCCCCGTATCACTCATCCCTCGCGCGCGCGGCGGGTGCGATCCGGTAGGCGCGGTGGTGCGCAAAGACCGGGCCCAGCGCGGGGCAGCCGTCGAAGGTGGGGTGAAGGCACAGCGCGCGACGGAGCTCGGCGGGTGGCCGTCCTCCGACCCACGGAAAGCTCTCGGGTCCGTAGCGGAATCGCGAGGACGGGCGCGACGGCGGACGCGACGTCAGGCGCTCGAGGGTGGCGTCGAGCAGACCCCGACCGGGCTCGACGAACAGGTCCGGCCACCACGGGCAGTCCAGCCAAGCCCGCGCATCGATGCGCCCGGCCTTGCGAAGCTCGGGCTCGAGCGCGCGCCAGTCAGTGGACTCGTGGTCGAACAGCTCGGCTCGGCGCTCGCTGCGCTCCAGCCGCCGAAGCACGCGACGCAAGCGCGCGCCATAGCTGCCCGAGTGCGTGACGCACAGCACCACATGGCGGCTGGCACGACTGACCAACTCCGCGAGCCGGCCCCGCCAGTCCCGTGCCAAGGGCAACGCGTTGAACGCGAGCACCACCTCCCAGCGGTCCGCCGGAAGCTCGTCGGCGCACACCGTGCTGAGCCGTCGTGCCAGCCCCGCCCGCCGATACACCTCACGCACTGCGCTCAGCGCGCTCTCGGACGGGAGCACGACCGTGACCTGGGTGCCGCGCGCAGCGCAGCCGAGGCCATGCAGTCCACCGAGGCCGGCGAAGCCGTCCACAGGGCCCTCCACGAGGGAGCGCGGCGCGCCGACCCAGCGCTCCAGCAACGCGTAGATCGCCTGACGCTCGTAGGCCGTACCAAGTCCATAGTCCTCGGTGCTGGAAGTGTAACGGAGTGAGATCACGCGCTCTCGAGGGGCAAGCTGGACGGCAGAGTAGGCCCGTGCGAACCTTCAGCTCTGGTGGCCATCGTAGTCCAACATCGTCCGCTGGGGATGCTCCTAGCGCTCGTCCTCACGGCCTGCTCCGCGGTGGACGGAGCAGGAAACCGCCCCGTGCCGAAGAAGCCGCCACCCACGAGCTGCACGTCGGTGGGCGACTGTCCCGTCGGCACCAAGGCCTGCATCAGCAACTTCTGCGTGCAGCAAGACTGCCCCGACGCGGACGGTGATGGCGCGGGCGTGGGGCCAGGCTGCGCGAAGTTCGACTGCGACGACAACGACCCGAGTGTGCCGGCCGCCAGTGAGGTCTGCGGCAACGGCAAGGACGACGACTGCAACGGTCTGATCGACGAGGGCTGCGTGTGCCAGGACGAGTACGGCACGCCGGTTCCGGACGGGGAAAAACAGGCTTGCGGCGGCAAGTTCTCGTGTGCCGGCACCCAGGAGTGCGTCAACGGCCTGTGGTCCAGCCAGTGCGTCGGCGGCAAGGCGCCCTCGCCGGAGATCTGCGGCAACGACGAGGACGAAGACTGCGACGGGGCCAAGGACAACGGCTGCTGCCCGGGCAGTGAATCGGTGTGCTCCGGCACCGCCGTGTGCAGCTCGAACGGCATCTGCAACTGAGCGGCGCATGCGGGTCTTGGTCACCGGCGGCGCCGGCTACATCGGAACCCCGCTGTGCGTGAGGCTGAGCCAGCTCGGGCACGAGGTGGTGTGCTGGGATCCCGGCTTCTTTGGCTACCACTTCGGCGAAACCCCCGCGGGCCTGCGCCTCGTCCCCAAACGCGTGCAGGCCCTCTGCGCGGAGGACTTTCAGCAGCTCCGGCCCGATTGGGTGCTGCACCTGTCGGGCCTCTCGAACGACCCGATGGCCGACTTCGCGCCACGGATGAACTGGGCAGAGAACATGCGCGCCACCGAGCATGTGGGAGCTCTGGCCGAGGCAGCCGGCGCGGCGCTGGTCTTCGCGAGCAGCGCGAGCGTGTACGGCTTCAATCCCGAGCTGCTGCTGGACGAGGACGCGCCCGTGTCCCCCATCGGCTTCTACTCGGAGAGCAAAGCCGCCGCCGAGCGCTGGCTGCTCGCCCGCCACTCTCGCTGCTACGTGCTGCGGCAGGCAACGGTGATGGGCCGCTCGCCGAGGATGCGCTTCGACCTGCTCACCAACGGCATGACGCTCACCGCCTGGACACGCCGCCAGATCCAGATCCTGTACGGCGGTCGCGAAGCGAGGCCGCAGATTCACGTCGAGGACCTGGTTGACGCGTACGTCGCGATCCTGAATCGCGACGCGCTCGCGCCCGGGGTCTACAACGTGGGCGCGACCAACGACAACGTGACCGAGCTGGCGTCCGTGATCCGCGAGCGCATGAAGTCCGAGCACGCGCGAGACGTGGAGCTGGTCGTCAGCGACGAGCCGCGCAAGCACCGCAGCTATCGGCTCTCTTGGTCCAAGCTCGCGGAGGCCTCGGGCTGGACTCCGCGGCGCACCGTAGCCGACGCGGTGGACGAGATCTGCGCGGGGCTCGGCGACGCCTCGCTCTCGTCGAGCGATCCGCGCACCTCCAACATCCGCTGGATGAAGCTGCTCGCGGAGGCCGGGGTGATCCTCGCGCGCACCGGCCCCGTGCTCGCGGAGGACGACGAACCCTCCGCGCTCGAGTGACCGGTGGCATCGACTCGGCTTCAGGGCTCGCTGCTCGTGTGCGCCGCCACGGTGTTCGTAGCGGCGTGCTGGAGTGAGCTGTGGCAGGTGCCCGCGGGCACGGGCTTTGGCGACTACCAGGCGTTTCACCACTCCTGGGAGGCGGCCCTGGTCACCCTGCAGGACTTCGGCGAGCTTCCGCTGTGGAACCCGTTTCAGTGCGGCGGCATCCCGGATTGGGCCGACCCGCAAGCGCAGTTCTTCCATCCCCTGTTCGCGCTCAGCTTCCTGATCGGGACCACACTCGCGCTGAAGGTGTTCTTGCTGCTGCATGCGCTCGTCGGCGTGCTCGGACAATTCTGGCTCGCTCGCGAGCTCGGACTGCGCCGCGTCGGCGCGGCCTTCGCGGCGGTGTCGTGGGCGGGCAGCGGCTACTTCGCCTGGCATTGCGGGACGGGCCACGGCAACTTCATCGCCTTCTACTTGGCGCCGTTGGTCGTACTCTGCTGGCGCCGCGCGGAGACTGACCTGCGCTACGCGGCGGCCTTGGCGGGGCTGCTCACGTCGGTGGCCCTCGCGGGCGGTGCCTACGCCTTTCCCTTCTTCGTGCTGCTGCTTGCGTTCGAGGCGGTGATGTCCCTGCTGACGACCTGGCGGGCCCCGGGCGCGCGCCTTCGGCTGCTCTTCGCTGGAGCGAGCGTGGCGCTGCTGTGCGGCCTGATGGCCGCCGTCCGGCTCGTCCCCATCGTGGAGCACCTGGGCTACTACCCGCGAGTCGTCGGGGGGTCGGACGCCGTAGGCCTGCGCGAGCTCGTGATCATGCTCACGCGGAGCGACGTCACCTCCATCCACACACGCTTCGGCGGTCATCCCTGGGTTTGGACCGAGTACGGGGCCTACGTCGGCTGGGTGGCCACCGGGCTTGGCGTGCTTGGCGCCTTGCTCGCACCTTGGCTCGGTCGTGGGCGGCTCCTGTTGGGCGCGACGCTGTTCGGCCTGCTCACCCTGGGTGGAGACGGTCCGCTGTCTCCCTGGGGCCTGTTGAGTGCGCTGCCCGTGTTCGACGGGCTGCGCATACCCACGCGCTTCTCGGTGCTCCTGCTGCTCTACCTCACGCTGCTCGCTGGCGTCGCCCTCGACTGGCTCGTCGAGCGACTCGGACCGGCGCGCTTTGCGGCGAGCATCACGCCGTGGCTGCCCCACGCTCTCGCGGCAGCCGTGACGCTGTGGACGACGGCGGCCGTCGTGACTCATCACCGGGGCGCGGTCCGCGGCATGTGGCGGGAGCCGCACGTACGCCCGACTCCACAGCATCGCGCTCGGCACTTCTTCGTCGCGAGTGTGCCGCGACCGCGCGAGCCCTACCTGCAGCATCCGGCGCCTCCGCGGCTGGCGGCGGCGAACCTCGGGACGGGCTACTGCTACACCGGCATGGCCTACCGGCCAGCGATCGGTCTGTGGCCGGGGGAGGTTCCGCAGGTCCGCGCCGTGGGCGTGGACGGACAGCTGGAAGAGTGGGCCGACACCCCGCGCACGGTGACCGCGGTCGTGTCACTGCCCGAGGGCGGACGGTTGCTGTTCAACCGCACGTTCGCACCCGGGTGGCGCAGCGACACTGGGGCACTGACCATCGATCGCGGACGAATCGCGGTGGATCTGCCGCCGGGACGGCGCCGCGTGACAGTGACCTACGCACCGGCGCTGTGGCCCCTTGGACTGTGGATGACGTTCGCCGGCGTGGTGCTCGCCGCCGGCGTGCTGTGGCGAGGGCACACGCTGCTCGCCCGCCCTGGACGCGCCTTGCTGGCATGCCTGACGCTCAACGCGCTACTGGTGCTCGCGTACGTCCTCGCGCCGCGCTACGCGTACGAACGACAAGTTCCGGTGGCATTTCAGCCGACTTCGCGCGCGCCGTCGGCCCCGGCCACTCGACCTTGAGCCCCAGGGTCGCCCGGGACATGCTCAGACCGTGAGTGAGCGCGTGCGCCTACCCGTCGTGGAAGCCTACGTGCCGCCCGGCGGCGCACGTCCGGTCGGCGCCGAGCCCGCCCCGCTGGCGCCCGGCACGAGCTGCGTCATGTGTGACGGGCTGTACGTCAAGGCCAACGGGGAGCTGCCCTGCTGGTGTGACGTGGGCGAGGACTTGATCCTGGATGTGCTGACGCCGCAGAAGCTACTGCAGCCCGACTACGATCTGACCAATCACCCCCGGATCCAGGAGATCCGCCGAGCCTTCCAGCACGACCAGCGCTACCCGTTCCCAGAGCTCTGCGGGCGCTGCGCCATGGTCGAGACGGGCGGCCAGCCCGCCGGGGAGTTGACCCGCTCGAGGCTCGCCATCCTGCACGTGGAGTCGTCTTGGCTCTGCAACCTGGACTGCCCTTTGTGCATCCCGAAGGCCGAGCGCAAGCGCCTCAAGACGTCGCCTTACCACGTGGAGAAGGACACCTG
The DNA here is from genome assembly GCA_019637295.1 of Polyangiaceae bacterium. GTDB lineage: Bacteria > Myxococcota_A > Polyangia > Polyangiales > Polyangiaceae > JACKEA01. The sequence goes on along the minus strand of JAHBVX010000009.1, from coordinate 89,207 downwards.
GGTCGCGTTGATTCACAACCTCCGCATGCACGGCGTCGAGCAGGTGGACGTGCTGCACTTCGAGGGTCGTGGCGACCCATTGATGCATCCCCACCTCGCTCACCTCTGCCAGATGTTCCATGTGGTCTACCCACTCACCACCATCATGGCCACGACCAACGGAAACTTCCGCTTCGACCCCGCGCTGTTCGAGAGCGGGCTCAACCATCTGCGCATCTCGGCGGACGGCGCGAGAAACGAGTCCTATGTCCAGTACCGTCGGGACGGTGACTTCGCCCGCGTGACGGCCTTCATGCGAGACGCGGCGGCGGCCCGCCGCGAGCTCGAGCACCCGGAGATCGTGCTCGAGTGGAAGTACATCCTGTTCGAGTGGAACGACTCGGACGAAGAGATGCTCGAAGCGTACGAGCTCGCGCACTCCATCGGCGTCGATCTGTCGTTCTGCCTGACCCCCTGGGCCGGCAAGTCTCTGCGCTTCGACCAGGCCAGTTTGGCCGAGAAGCTGTCCGAGCTGATGCCGCGCGCCCACAACCGGCCCACGCGCCACGTGGAGCTGGGCCTCGACGCCGGGAGCTGACCTTCAGGGACCGAGCTCGTGAAAGCGGCAGGGTCGGATGTCGAGCGCGGCCAAGCGCTCCCGAGTCTCGGGGGCTTCGAGCACCGCGAGCTCCTCGTCGCTGCCGAGCCGCGCGCCGAACGCCAGCGCCGGTCCGCCTCCCGCATGGACGGGGTGAACGAGCCACTCGTACCGACCTGGCGCGACCGACTGGGCCTGTTGCCAGAAGCGAAGGCGGTACTCGGACTGCCCGGTCAACGCGAGCCCAACGAGCGGCCTGACCTCGAAGCCCTCCCCGAGCAACCGCCGCTCGAATCGTGCGCCGAGCCCGCGCAAGAGCAGGCCCCGCGGCGATCGATCCGGCAGCACCCAACGCGGCTGGCTGAGGGACCTGACGTGATGGATCCCAGCTCGACGTGCGCCCCGGAGCACGACGTCGCACAGACCCGGGAAGACGTGAACGTGGTGGTGTCCGTTGACGTGGCTGAGAGGCGCCCAGTCCGCCAGCGCCTCGAGCTGCAGGGCGAGCTCCCGCGCGGTCTGCGCGGCGCTCATGACTCGAGCCGTGGTCGCTGCCAGCGCCGCGGGCAGACCCCGGAACCGACCGGTGGCATCCGTCAGCCCACGCAACGGACCGCCGAGGGCCACGCCGTCGGTCAGGTTGAAGTGCAACCCGATGCCGACACCGAGGTCCACCAGCTCCGCGAGCGCCTCGCGGGGAACCGCTCGCGTCACGCTCACGCTGACCTCGCGGACTATCCCGGCGCGCGCTGCGCGCAGGATCGCGAGCTCCACCCCCGGGCCCATCCCCAGATCGTCCGCGTTGAACACGACCCTGCGCTCGCGCGCGAGCTGCTCGGTCTCGCGAGGGGCGACCATGGGCCTGAACCTAGTGCGGCTACGCTGGTTCTGTAACGAATTTCGCGTCGGTGGCCGTGGAGGGCGACCTTGCCCTCACGCGGCCACATGACACGATGCGGAGCATGGTGACCCCCGCGAGTTCAGCTGACGCGGCCAGGGGCTCGGAGTTCGCGTGTCCCGGGTGCTCTGCCCTCCGCTACGGCTGGCTGGGGACCAAGAGCGGCTACACCCTGGTCCGCTGTCAGGCCTGTGGTCTCGGACGAACGCTGGAGCGCCCAACCCAGGAAGCGACGGACGCGCTGTACACGGATCCGGCCTACTTCGTCGGCGGGGAGTACTACCTCGACTACCTGCGCCACGAGAGCGGCTACCGCGCGCTCGCGCGACGCGTCGTCTCCCGCGTCCGGCGCGCGAGCCCCCGGGCCGTTCACTGGTACGATGTCGGTGCCGCCGCCGGCTTCTACCTGGACGAGGCGCGACGGTCAGGGTTCTCGGTTTCCGGCGCCGAGCCCTCGGCGACGATGTGTGAGGTGGCTCGCTCCCGGCTGGGACTCAGCTTGGAGAACGTGACCTTCGAGCGCGCGAGCGTTCCCGCGCAGCCCATCGACGTCGTCTCGTTCTGCGACTCTCTGGAGCACTTCCAGCGTCCCGATCGGGCACTGAGGCAGGCGCGGCGGTGGCTCCGTCCGGGCGGACTGGTGGTCGTCCACACCCCGAACCTCGCCTCGCCGCTCGCGCGGCTCTTGGGCGCTCGGTGGCCACATTTCACGCCACCCGAGCACCTGTTCTACTTCGATCCACCCTCACTCTGCGGGCTGCTCGCTCGGCTCGGCTTCAGGGTGTCGGAGCTAGGTACCCTGGGCCACTACTTTCGCCCGCGGGAGCTGCTGCGGAAGGGGCTCGGCTGGCACCTGCCCGGGCCCGAGAGGCTCGCGCTGCCCATCTACGTCGCGACGGGCGACCTGTTCTGCATCGCTCGAACCCCCGGGCCCGGCCCTTGAGTTGGGTGCCCGTCGGGCCCATCCTTGGGGCGTGCCAAGCCCAGCCCCGGGATCGATGGAGTGAAGACGCTGTCGATCATCGTGCCGGTGTACAACGGCGCGCCTGGCATCCGGGATTCGCTGCTCGCGCTGTGCGGCTATCTCGAGCGCCGCGGTGAGGGAGAGCTGGTGGTGGTCGACGACGGCAGCTCGGATGGCACGGCCGAGCTGCTCGCCGATTTCGCCGCGTCCCCGGCGCGACAGCTCGTCGACTTCAAGCGGCTCACCAACCCGACCAACCGCGGCAAGGGAAACGCCGTACGACGCGGCCTCCTCGCTGCGCGTGGGGCGCTGCGGGTCTTCACGGACGCGGACCTCGCCTACCCCGTCGAGAACCTGCCGGCGCTCGAGGCCTGTCTGATCTCCGGCGCGGACATCGCCATTGCCAACCGCGTCCACCCCGAGAGTCGCTACGTGTTGGAACCGTCGCGGCTCGAGGGCTTCTCGAAGCGTCATGCGCTCGGCAGGCTGTTCAACTCGATGGTCCGGCTCGCCTTGCTCCCCGGCGTAGAGGACACCCAGGCCGGGCTGAAGGGGCTGACCCGCGAGGCCACCCTGAGCATCGTGCCCCGGCTGCGCATGGACCGCTTCGCGTTCGACGTCGAGCTCCTGTACGCGGCATCGCGGCTCGGGCTGCGCGTTGGTGAGGTCCCCGTGCGCTTTCACTATGCCGGTAACGAGTCGTCGCTCCAGCTCGCGCGGGACGGCGGCCGAATGTTGCTCGATCTGCTGCAGCTCAAGCGGCTCGCCTACGGAGGCGCGTATGAACGGCCGGACACCTCTGAAGGCCGCTTGCTCGAAGCCGAGCCAGCGCTCGAGCCGACCGAGCGCGCTGACTGAACTGCCGCACGTTCACACTCGCGCTCGGGGCTCCGCGCAGACCACGAAGGAGATCGGGGTCACGTCGACCACCACGCGTACCTCCAAGCCCGCCTGGCGGAGCCAAGCGTCGAGCTGGTCGCTGTCGAACAAGCGCACCGGGACTCCGTGGCTGCGGTGGTAGGCGCGGTACACCCTGCCGCCCAGGGTGCGTGATGGCACGAGCAGCAGCAGCCGTCCGTGGGGCTCGAGGTGAGCGGCGAGGCGGCCAATCACCCGCGCTGGCGACTCACAGAACTCGAGCGCACCTGCGCACAAGACCTTGTCGAAGCGGCGTCCCAAGTCGAGCTCGGCGAGATCCATGAGGGTGACGGACTCCCCTCGCCGCTCGGCCTCGGCGAGCATCGCCGCGGAGACGTCCACCCCAATCACCTCCCGCGCACGCGGGAGCAGCCACCCGGCGTCGTAGCCCGCGCCGCAGCCGGCATCGAGCACCGAGTCCTCGGGCCCTGGCGCGAGCAGGCCTGCCAACACGGCGCGCTCGCGGCGCCGCAGCCAGCCGAGCAGACCGCGACCAGCGCGGGCGACGTAGCGGTCGGCCGCGCGGGTGAAGTGCTCCTGCACGCCCGGCTCGCTCATGGCCGCGACCCTAGATCACTGGCGCCCTGCGATGCCTGTATTCTTTGATTTCCATCAGTTACGCTCGACACCTACACTGTATGAAAATGTAGGTGTCTAGGCGCAGCCCGATGTGTACACTCGGGGCTCATGAAGACGCGGCGACTGCTCTCCTTCGCTTCCCCCCTCCCACTGCTGCTGCTCGCGGGGGCCTGCAGCTCCTCGGACGACGGCAAGAAGGCTGGCCCCCCGGGCTCCGGGCTGACCATCCAAGAGGACGGCGTGTACCGCTATGTGCTCGGCGTCGACCACGAGAGCGGGCGCTTCATCACCGGCGGCGCCCACGAGGTGGTCAAGTTCGTCGAGGACCGCGAGGGCAAGTTCGAGCAGTACGACAGCGCCAACGACCCGGGTCGTCTCCATCCGCAACTCGGTAAGGCCGAGTACAAGAAGTACGATGCGACCCTGACGGCAGGCGAGTCCGAGTGGAACGTGTTCGCGTCCAACTGGTGGGCCCAATCGCAGAACGGCATCGCCAAGCGGTGGACCGGCGGCGTTCAGGACTACAACGACCTCAGCGACACCGACAACCTGTCGCCGACTGAGAAGTACGACCTGATGCACTATCCCGGTCAGCAGAAGCAGGTGGCCGAGATCAAGCACTGGGACTACCGCGAACTGCTCAAGGGCGAGGCCGAGCGCGCCGAGAAGCACGCGCACGCTGCCATCACGGTGGCCGGCCCCGCCACCAAGTGGGAACTCGAGAATCACGGCAACTACCAGTCCCACGCTCACCCGGACTCCTGGTGGGGGCACTGCAACGGCTGGGCGTCCTACGCGATCGCCGAGGCCGGCGGCAACCCGAAGCGGGACATCCGCGTGAAGCTGGACTCGAGCGGCAAGCTCATCGACTGCGACGCACTTGGCGACACCAGCGGCTGCTTGCTGTTCCGCATGGGCGACATCGAAGCGCTGATGAGCGAGCTGTACTTCAGCGATCAGGCCACATTTTCCGGTCGCCGCTGCAACAAGGACCCGGACAAGGTCGAGCGTGACGAGTGGGGCCGGCCGAAGGACGTCGAGTGCCGCGATCTGAACCCCGGCTCCTTCCACATTGGTGTGGTTGGCTTGTTGAGCCGCGGCGCGGACCACTTCACGACCAAGCAGATGGGCAAGATCCCGTTCGTGATCGATCACAACTGGGACTGGGAGGTCTGGAACTTCCCGCTCACCAAGTACCAGATCAGCGAGCAGGTCGAGGTCAGCAAGCAGGACGCGGCCAAGCTGGTGGGGGCCAGCGAGTACGTGTTCAACGACCTGGCCCGCAAGTTCGTCCGCATCAAGATGACATACTGGATGGTGTCGGACGGGGTGAGCGACGACAAGATGTTGCTGCGAGCAGACCAGCGAGGCATTGCGCTGCACGACACCGAGTTGAACTACGTGCTCGAGCTGGACGAGAACGACACCATCCTGGGCGGCGAGTGGATCAAGGATCCGACGACGAGCTGGGGCAAGGACAGCAAGAACCTGCATCCGGACTTCTTCTGGATGGCCGTGAACCATCGTGGGCAGGGCGAGAACGCTGATGACCTCGGCGGCAGCAACGACAATCCGTTCGTCGCGTACTCCAAGGTTCGCGCCTTGCTCGACTGTGCCAACGACGCGAGCACCTGCGCTCCCCCAGCGCCGCCACCGCTGCCCGACGCTGGCGCCGAAGGCGGGGCGGACGCCGCGACGCCTCCGGCCCCGAACAGCTGCGTGGCTCATTGCGGCGGTCAGTCCGAGGACAAGAGCTGCTGGTGCGACGCGCAGTGCGCCCAGTACGGGGACTGCTGCGCGGACCGGGACGCCGCCTGCGGCGGCGGCACGCCGCCGCCACCGGCAGCCAACCCGAACAGCTGCCAGGACAACTGCGGGAAGAAGGCACCCGGCGGCTGTTGGTGCGACTCCGGCTGCGCCAGCTATGGCGACTGCTGCAGCGACAAGGCCCAGTTCTGCCAGTGATGCGATAAGCTCGCCGGATGGCGGGCTTTCGCGGACTCCCTCTCTTCGCTCAGATCTTCGGTCGCAAAGACGGCACCGGGACCGAGGCCATGTCCCCGCGTACGCGCCAGCTCTCGGCACGGACCACGGGCTCGCAGACCACGCGCTCGGTGTGTCCTTACTGCGCCGTTGGCTGCGGACAGCTGGTGCACCACCGGGACGGTGAGCTGGTCGCCATCGAGGGCGATCCCGAGAGCCCCATCAATCAGGGCACCCTGTGCCCCAAGGGGGCAGCCAGCCTCGAGCTGCTCACCCATCCCGCCCGGCTTACCCAGGTGCTGTATCGCGCTCCTCACACCCGCGCGTGGGAGGTAGTCAGCACGAGCTGGGCCATGGATCGCATCGCCCAGCTCGTGTGGGAGTCGCGTGCGCGGACCTTCGTCAAGGAAGTCGCGGGAGAGCGTGTCGGTCACTCGAGCGCGGTAGCTCACCTCGGCGGCGCGACCCTCGACGACGAAGAGAACTACCTGCTCAAGAAGCTGTTCACGGCGGGCCTGGGTCTGGTCAGCGTGTCCAATCAAGCGCGAATATGACACTCCTCCACGGTGCCCGGTCTGGGCACCACCCTGGGACGTGGCGGCGCCACCACCGCCCCGCAGGATCTCTTGCGCGCGGACTGCATCCTGATCCAGGGGTCGAGCATGGCCGAAGCACATCCGGTGGCCTTCCGCTGGGTGGTCGCAGCCAAGGAGCGTGGCGCCACCGTCATCCACGTCGATCCTCGCTTCTCCCGCACGAGCGCGCTGGCGGATCTGTGGATCCCGCTGCGAGCTGGCACGGACATCGTGCTGCTCGGCGGCCTGATCCGCCACGTGCTCGAGCACGAGCTGTACTTCCGCGAGTATGTGCTGGCGTTCACCAACGCGAGCGTGCTCGTGGGCGAGCACTTCCGTGACACCGAAGACCTGGCAGGCCTGTTCTCGGGCTACGACCCCGAGCAGGGGGCTTACGACGGAGCGAGCTGGCGCTTCGCGGGAGACGACCCCGCGCGCCCCGAGCGCGACGAGACGCTGACGGATCCACGCTGCGTGCTGCAGCTGCTGCGCCGCCACTTCCAACGCTACACGCCCGAGCTCGTGCGCGACGTGTGCGGCGTCCCGCCCGAGCTGTTCGCGCAGCTGGCCCGCGCCCTCACGGACGCCTCGGGTCCCGACAAGACGGCGGCGCTGTGCTACGCCGTCGGCTGGACGCAGCACAGCAAGGGCGTGCAAATCATTCGCGCGGGCGCCATCCTGCAGTTGTTGCTCGGCAACGTGGGGCGTCCGGGTGGGGGTATCCTGGCGCTGCGTGGGCACGCGTCCATCCAGGGCTCCACGGACATCCCCACGCTCTATGACCTGTTGCCCGGGTACCTCCCCATGCCCAAGGCTGGCGTACACACCAGCTTGGACCAGTACTTGGGCGCCGTGCGCAGTCGAGGCGGCGGCTGGCACGACGCGGACGGATACGTCGTGAGCTTGCTCAAGGCCTACTACGGCGGCCGCGCCCGCGCGGACAACGACTGGGGCTTCGATTTCTTGCCGCGCATCACGCGAGACCACTCCCACTTCGGCTACTTCATGGAGATGATGGACGGCAAGGTGGAGGGGCTGTTCGTGATGGGCCAGAACCCGGCCGTCGGCGGTCAGCACGCGCGCTTCGAGCGCACCGCGCTGTCACGACTCAAGTGGCTGGTCGTACGTGATCTGGTGGAAGTGGAGACGGCCAGCTTCTGGTACGACTCACCGGAGGTGCGCCGTGGTGAGCTGCACACGACCGAGATCGGGACGGAGGTGTTCCTGATGCCGGCCGCCGGACACGCCGAGAAGGCGGGGACCTTCACCAACACCCAGCGACTCCTGCAGTTTCGGGACAAGGCCGTCGAGCCACCCGGGGACGCCAAGAGCGAGCTGTGGTTCGTCCACCAGCTGGCCCGGCGCCTGAAGGAGATGGCCGACGTCTCGGCGCGGAGCGAGGACGAGCCCCTACGCGCGCTGGACTGGTGGTATCCCGAGAACGAGCACGGCGAGCCCGAGGTGCACGCCGTGCTGGCGGAGATCAACGGCTACCACACGGAGCCGGACGACGGCGCGCACCACGGGCCGCAGGTCGCCGGCTTCGCCGACCTTCGCGCGGACGGCTCCACCGCCTGCGGATGTTGGATCTACTCGGGAGTGCTCGGCCCGGACGGCGTCAATCGGGCACGCCAGCGCGCGCCCGAGGGTGCCTATTTCCACGGCTGGGGGTACGCTTGGCCCGCGGATCGCCGCATCCTGTACAACCGCGCGTCAGCCCGTCCGGACGGCGCTCCCTGGAGCGAGGCGAAGAAGCTCGTGTGGTGGGACCACGAGCGACGTCGCTGGACGGGCCTCGACGTTCCCGACTTCGTCGCCGACAAGGCGCCGGACTACCGACCGCCGCCCGGCGCCGTGGGGCTTGCCGCGCTGCGCGGTGATGCTCCCTTCGTGATGCAGGCGGACGGCTTGAGCCAACTCTTCGTCGCCAAGGGGTTGGCCGACGGCCCGTTGCCCAGTCACTACGAGGCCATCGAGTCGCCGGTGGACAACAGCGTGTACGAGCAGCAGAAGAACCCCGTTGCGCGCCTGCACGTCCGGCCCGACAATCCGCTGGCAGAACCGGGGGATCCGCGGTTTCCGATCGTGCTCACGACGTATCGCCTCACCGAGCACCACACCGCCGGCGGGATGAGTCGTTTCCTCACGCACCTCGCCGAGCTGATGCCGGAGCTGTTCGTCGAGCTGTCCCCGGAGCTCGCGACCTCCCTCGGTATCGAGCACGGAGGCGTCGCGACGGTGGTCACCCCGCGGGGCGCTGTCCAAGCCCGCGCGCTCGTGACGGCGCGCATGCGGCCGTTGTTCGTGGCGGGGCGCTGGGTGCACCAAGTAGCGATGCCGTTCCACTGGGGCGGACGCGGTCACGTCACGGGCGACGTCACCAACGACCTGATCCCGCTGCTGGGCGAGCCCAACGTCGGCATCCACGAGGCCAAAGCGCTGTGCTGCGCGCTCTTCCCTGGCCCGCGACCCCCGGACGCTTCGATTCCCCGCTACCTGGCCGCGATGGCGGTGCGCCCGACGCCGGAGAGGGTGTGACCGTTGGCGATCGGAGACGGGCTCGCGAGCAACAACCAGCGGCGACACCTGTACGTGGAGCAGCAGGTCACCGTCGGCTTCTTCACGGATCCCACGCTGTGCATAGGCTGCAAGGCCTGTGAGGTCGCGTGCAAGGAGCACAACGCCCTGCCCCACGACGGCTTCGTCTTCACCGCGATGAGCTACGACAACACGGGGGCGCTCGGCGCGTCTAGCTACCGCCACGTCAAGTTCGTGGAGGAGACCGCGCTCGCTCCGGACGCGCCGCCCGGGTTCTTGTTCCTGTCGGATGTGTGCAAGCACTGCGAGCGCGCCGGATGCCTCGAAGCGTGCCCCACGGGAGCCATCGTGCGCACCGAGGTGGGCGGCGTGTTCGTGCAAGACGACATCTGCAACGGCTGCGGCTACTGCGTCGTGAGCTGTCCGTTCGGGGTCATCGATCGGCGACAGGGGCCGGTCCCCGGCGCTGGCGGCGCGCACAAGTGCACGTTCTGCTACGACCGCCAGAAGGACGGCCTAGTGCCCGCCTGCGCCAAGACCTGTCCGACGGAGTCCATCCAGTTCGGACCCCTCAGTGAGCTGCGCGAGCGCGCCGAGGCGCGCCGCCAGACGCTGCTCGACCGCGGGATCGCGGGCGTGAGCGTGTACGATCCCAGCTCCGTTGGCGGCATCCACGCCCTGTTCTTGACCGTCGGCGACGGCGCGCGCTTCGGGCTACCCAGCAGCCCCGAGGTCCCCACCACCCACCTGCGGGCCGCGTGGTCCTCCGCGCTGCTGACGAGCCTGTTCGCGATCGTCGCGAGTGCGCTGGCGTTCTGGGGTGCTGGCCCGTGACCTCACCCGAGCCCCAGACCAGCTACCACGGCCAGCCGGTGCTCAAGCCGCCGGTGTGGACCTGGGAGGTCCCAGCGTACTTCTTCGTCGGTGGCACGTCGGGCATGAGCGGTGTGCTCGCGCTCGGCAGTCTAGCCGGAGAAGACTCGCTGCTGCTCACCCGCGGACTCTTGTGGGTGGCGCTGGTCGGTGCGCTGGTCTCACCGGTGCTCCTGATCCTCGACCTAGGCCGACCAGCGCGGTTCTTGAACATGCTACGCGTATTCAAGTGGCGCTCTGCCATGAGCCTGGGCGTTTGGACGTTGATCGCCTTCACCTCCTGCGCGGGCACGTCGGTCCTGCTGTTCGAGGGCTACGCCGTGCTGGTCCGCGAGCTGGGCGTCGCGGCGGAGCTGGTCACCGTCGCGCTCTCCACGGCCATCGCGCTGACTGCGGTCTTCGGCGCGCTGCTCGCCACCTACACCGGCGTGCTCTTGGGCGCTTCGGCCATCCCGGTCTGGGCCGCCAATCGCGCGCTGTTGCCGCTGCACTTCGGCGTCGCTGGCCTCGGCTCGGCGGCGTCGCTGGCGGTTCTGCTCGCCGGAGACTCCACGCCCTTGCTGCTGCTGCTCGCGGCCGCGGCTGCCGTCGAGACGCTGCTCCTGATCAAGAACGAGGTCAGCGGGCGCGGGCGCGTCGTCCTGGCGCCGCTGCGCCGCGGGAGCGGGGCGACGCGCCTGCGGATCGCGACGCTCTTGATGGGACCGGTCGCGCTGGCAGGTCTGATGATCGGCGCCGCTGAGCTGTCCGCGCTCGCCTTCCTCGCGGGCTCGCTGCTCTCGCGTTACGCTTGGCTCGCGCTTGGCCGCGAGTCTGCGCGCGACCCCCGCGCCGTGCTCTGAAGAGCTGTCACGAATCGACCCCGGGTGGGCGAGCTCGAGCCGTCACTTCGGGCAGTGCGCGCGGCAGCCGCCCTTGGCGCGACAGTCGTTCTGTCCCGCGCAAGCGTGGCTCTCGGGCACGCCGCAGCCGCCTTTGCCCTTGCACGAGTTCTTGCCCATGCAGCAGTTGTCTTCGCCAGTAGGCTCGGGCTCGAGAGCCGCGGCCGACGCGGCGACCGGAGTCGTCGCGACCGAGCGAGCCGGCTCGGCGCCAGTTGAGGGAGCCAGGGCCGCGCTGTCGGGCTTGGAGCGGCAGCCGGCCGCTCCAAGCGAGAGCAACGCCAGCCCGAGCGCGCGCCGGGCGCTCACTTCTTCGTCGTGTAGCTGACGAACTTCAGCTTCAGCTGATCGAGCCGGGCTGCGAGCCGCGGATCTGCGCCGGACTTCGCCGCCTCGATCATGCCGGGGGTGGCTGGGTCAGCCACCACGAGCAGCGCCTTCTGTGCGGCGATGCGGAGCACCTCGTCACGATGGTGACGCGCGAACGCGTCCACGAGCGCCTTGGCCGCGGTGCTGCGCACGACCGCGCCTTCACCGGTCTTCTTGACCGCAGGTGTCTCCCAGGCCCAAGAGTTACCCACGTCGCCCAGGGCGCGGATGGCGAGACGAGTAGCCTCGTACTCCGGCGAGCTGCGCAGGAACTCCTCCAGTCCGCGCGCGACGACGGTACGACGGCAATCCCCGATGGCAGACAGCACCGCGAGTTGCTTCGGCCCGCGCGTGCGCGCCAGCTTGATGAGGGCGGCCGCCGCGTCGTCCGTGCCGATGCGTCCGAGGGCCTCGGCCGCCGAGCGCACCACGTAGTACTCGCTCTCCTGCTCGTAGATCTTCCACAGGACGGGGACCGCGACGGGATCTCGGCGCATGCCGACCGCCTCGATCAACCCCATCCGCAGCGTGAGCCACGCGGTGTCCGTGAGCTTGCCGCGGGCCGGACCGTCCACCGCCAACCGCTCGAGCATGGGCATCAGCGCGTCCGGACCGAGCGCCGCGAGCTCGCGGCTGATGGTCGCAAAGCGACCACGCTTGCGACGATCCAGCTCGGGCACCGCCGAGAGGACGTCGTCCACGTTGCGGAACGCCGCGGGGCGCTCTGCACGGGCCTTGCCGATGCGCTCGACCAGCGCGGTCCGATAGCTCGCCTCGAGATCCGAGGGCGAGAGTACGGCGCCCCGCGGCGCGGCGTGGGCCGAAGCCAGCGTAGCGCCCCAGAGCAGGGCGGCCGCTAGCGTAGAAATCACGAGCTTGTTCGTCTTCATCGTCCGCTCTCCCACCAAGCCGCGCCCGTCGGCAGGGCTCGTTTGGTGTTGGTTCCGCAATGCACCTCGCCGCTCAGCCGGTGGTAGAGGTCCCAGTTCTCGATCAAGTGGATCTTGATGCCGTGGGGTTGAAACTGCTCGTTGAGCTGAGTCACGAACGGGTCAGCTCCGTTGATGACCGGGCCGTGCGGCGTGGGCACACCGAAATCGGTGTCCGACAGGTAGATGCCGTTGACGGTACCTGGCTGGTACGCCAGCGAGTAGCCGGAGGCCCGGATGTGCAGGAAGGGCATCGGGATGATGTCCTGATCCGTGATGCCTACCTCGGCCTTGATGATGTCCATCTGGTGATCCACCTCGACCGCGGAGGAGTTGCTCTCGGCCATGACCTCCGTGTCCGCCAGCACGCCGTCGATGCTGATCTCGGCGGGCACGTACTTCTGCGCTTGGAAGTCGATCCAACTCTTGCCCTTGAACATGGTCACTGCGCCGTGGCCCTGAGACACGTACTGCTCGAGCATGGTCTTGGCGAGGCGCGCGTCGTTCACGCCCATACCCCAACCGCGAGCGTTGTTCATCTTCAAGAAGGTCACTGTCTCGTCCACGTGGCCCACGAGCAGCCAGGAGGTATCCACGTACAACCTGGGCTGAACCTGCTGCGCCTCCAGCATCTTCGCCATCGCCGGGTCCACGTAGAAGCTCGGGACGCTACCGCGGAAGACGCGACCGACAGGGTAGCTCTGCCCGTTGTGCTCGTAGGGCGGGATGGTCTCGGTGTTGCCGTAGGAATCGAGCGAGTCCATCTGGCCGGGCGAGTTGATGTCGTAGTCGGGAGTGAAGCCCGCGCTGTCCTTGCCGTGGAGCTGCGCGTACACTTGGCGGCCAGCCGGTCGCAGCGGCGACTCGACGTTCTTGCTCTGGATGTTCACCGAGCGCATGAACACGTCGATCTTGTGCTGGCCACCGGGCGCCGGCATGGTGACGTAGGCCGTCTCCATCCAGTCCTGAATCCACTGGTCGCCGACGTAGTGCTCGGACAAGCCCTCGGGCACTCCCGCCAGGCCGATCGCGGTCTGCAGGTCCTGGCGGAACGCCGCGGAATCGAGGCCGCCCGTGGCGCTGACGTAGATGCGCTCGGCCTTCTGCAGGTGGTGCGAGAGCAGCAGCGGAGCGATGCGCATCTGCACCAGGTCCGTCTTGGGCGCCGCCCCGCCGCCGGGGTCGATCTGCAGCTCGACGTTGACCAAGCCATTCCACGCTTCCGCGTCGCGCAGGACATCTTTGCCTTCGATGGCGAGCTCGACACCCGTTCGGATCTCTTCGGCGCTCAGAAACGCGGCATAGGTCGGCGCCGTGTCCTGGCTGAGTTGTCCGACGTCGAGCACCTTCCAGCCGTCTGCACCGTTGCGGAACAGCCGGACGAAGGGCGCCGCCTCCGGGTTCACCGAGACGCGCCCGGTCGCGCCGGCGCCGGCACCAGGCCACGGAACGACGTGAATGCGAGCGAGGTCGGCCAGATCGTCCGGGCCGTCGATCTCTTCGTTGGCGCCATCGTGACAGGCCTTGAGCGCCACGTCGCTGATGCCTTGAATGCCTTGATCGCCGCGGGGGCAGCGCTCCGAGTCGTCGTCGATGTTCGGTAGGAACACCGCGCCGTTCGTGACGGACCAGACGTCCTCGTTCTCGTCCTCGGTGGGATCGCCCCAGTCGATCTGTCCGTCGCGGTTGTTGTCGACTCGGAGATCGACCACCGGCGCCGCCGGGCCGCCACCACCACCGTCACCATCACTACCACAGCCGAACGTGCCCAGGAGCAGCACGGACGACCAACCAATCACGCTTCGTTTCATTGGTCCTCGAGGGGTTCGCCCGGCGCGGGGCCGGGGGGTCAGCCGCGGGGCCTGACGCAGCTGACGGCATAGCACACTACGGCACCAGCGACCGGCGCGGGCGACTGGGTCGGGAATATTTCGCTGAAACGGCCAGCGGCTGCCGGGGCAGGCCGGCGCCGCGCTACCCTGGCCCGGATGGCAGACGAGCAGTCACCCGGCCCCTGGCGGTCCTACAAGGAGCGCGTGGCGAGCTTGGCCACGCGCATCGTCGACGGGCAGAGGCCGATCCGCATCCTCAATTGCCTGAAGTGGGGACCCGGCGTGCGCGAGGCGTTCTTCGCGTCACGCTGCCGGGAGCTCCCGCAGGTCGAGCGCGAGTCCTACGACGCGCTGCCGCTCGGCTTCGACCCGAGGCACAAGATCCAAGAGTTCCGCGACATCGCAGACGACGTGGTGCGCGAGCTCGGAGCGCGAGACGCCATCGGAAACATCCTGCTGCAGACCGCCGAGGAGTACGCCCTCGCCGTCGAGATGCTGACCGCTCGAGGCAGCGCTCGCTTCTACGAACTATCGCGTCGCCTGTACGGCTCGGCCAAGGATCCGGTAGCGGGCGGCGATCGCCCGGTCCGCGACTACGCCATCGAGATGTATCGACTGCTCACCAACCTGGACGAGGACGAGCTCGGCCCCAAGCCGGTTCGAGACATTCCCGCGAGCACCGTCGTCACCGTGCTCAACGAGCGCCTGAGCCAGTTCTTCGGCGACGGCACGGTGCGCGTCATGCTCGACGACGGCATCGTCGCAGACGCGGCGGCAGGGAGCGACTACGTGAAGGTGCGCGAGGGCGCGCTGTTCAGTGAGCAGGACATCGCCGTGCTCGAGGTCCACGAGGGCTGGGTGCACGTGGCGACCAGCTTGAACGGCCAGCGCCAGCCCGTGGCGCGCTGGCTGGCGAAGGGTCCGCCCCGGACTGCCTCTGCCCAAGAGGGCCTGGCGGCCCTGCTCGAAGTGCTGACCCTGAGTAGCCACCCGAACCGCGCGCGGCGGCTGAACGACCGGGTGCTCGCCGTGGACAAGGCCGAAGACGGAGCGAGCTTCCTCGATGTGTTCGAGTGGTTTCGCACCGAGGGCTATGACGCCGATCAGTGCTTCTGGAACACCCAGCGCGTGTTTCGCGGCGGGTTGCTCGAGGGCAGCGGGCCGTTCACGAAGGGTATCGTGTACACGCGGGGCATCGTGGAGAACTACGAGTTCTTGCGTCACGCCATCGCGAGTGGGCGTGCGGATCTCGTCCGCTGGCTGTTCGCGGGCAAGGTACACCTCGATGACGTCGCCGTCCTGGCGGGTCGCGCGCACGAAGGTGTCGTGGCCGCACCCCAGTACGTGCCGGAGATGTTCCGCGACTTGAAGGGTCTGGCCATCTGGCTGGGCATCAGCACCTTCTGGGGTCAGGTGACCACCGGCTCACGTCCACCTACATCGTGGCAAGATGTCGGCACGGCCCAAAACCCGTCGCTTCGGCTGGAGCGGCGACAAGGTAGCTGACGCGCCTTGGTTTCGCTTGCGTGAAGCGCCGAGGCGGGACAAAAATGTAGGGCTAGTCCGCGGCCAGCGCATGAGCGATCCGCACACAGATTCCGAGACCGCAGTAGAGCCCGGGCGTTACCTGAGCGGCGCGGTGATCGGAGGCAAGTACCGCCTCATCCGGCAGCTCGGGCAAGGCGGCGTTGGACAGGTGTGGGTCGCGAACAACCAGCTGCTCGACGTGCACGTGGGCATGAAGCTGCTCTACCGGGACGAGAAGGCGACCGGTGCGTCCCAGGTTCAGGCGGAGCGGCTGCTCCAGGAGGCCCGGGCGGCCGCCAAGCTGCGCCATCCGGCCATCGTCACCATCCACGACTTCGGCGAGACGGACCAGGGCGACCCCTTCGTGGTGATGGAGCTCCTGCACGGCGAGACCCTGACCAAGCACCTGCACCGTCAGGGGCGCGTCCCGGCGACCCGAGCGGTGGAGCTGCTGCTCCCCATCGCGGAGGCCCTGTCCGTGGCGCACGCGCAGGGCGTCGTCCACCGCGACGTCAAGCCCGAGAACATCTTCATGACCGCGACCGACGGCGGCCGGCTGCAGCCGAAGCTGCTCGACTTTGGCATCGCGCAGGTCGCCGCGGAGACGGACCGTAAGCTCACCGTGCAAGGCACCGTGCTCGGCACGCCGGACTACATGTCCCCTGAACAAGCGCGGGGGGAAGGCGACGTGGACTCGCGCACGGACGTGTGGAGCTTCAGCGTGGTGCTGTACGAGCTGCTCACGGGCAGGGTGCCCTTCGACGAAGAGAACTACAACGCGCTGCTCTGGGCCATCAGCAACGAGCCGCCGATCCCGACGCGGGAGCTCGCCGCCGGCGACGCGGAGCTGTGGAGCATCATCGAGCGCGGGCTCTGCAAGGAGCGAGCAGGGCGCTGGGCGGACATGCGCAGCCTGGGACGCGCGCTGGCCCTGTGGCTGTCGAGCCATGGCGTGGTGGAGGACGTCACCGGCACCTCGCTGCGAGCCACGTGGCTCGAGCCCGCGGCTGGAGCCGCGTCGCTGGAGACAGCGCCCGCCTCGGCGCCGGTCTCGTCCCCGGATCGCACCCCGACCTTACCCCCGGACTCGGACGCCGACAGCACGGAGCAGCGCGGCGCGCTGGCGGCGCCCCTGACCAGACCGAAGCGGGGTCGAGCCCTGGTGTCGGTCATGGCCGCGGCCCTGCTCGCGCTCGGCGCCATCGCGGTCCTCGGCTTGACCTGGAGCAAGTCCAGCGCGGTCGAGGCCGCCCCGGTCGTGGTCGAACCCGCCCCGACCACGACGCTGGAGTCGACCCGCCCGCCCGCGCCAGCGGCCCCCGATGGAGCCGCCACGTTGGCCACGCAGGCCCCAGCGGCGCTCGCCCTCCCCGCGTCGAGCGAGCCCCAGAACAAGGCTGTCTCGCCGCGCGGGCGCCGGAGTAAGAAGGCGGCTAGCCCGGGCACCTCCTCGTCCGGCGCAAGCAAGGGATATGATTTCGGCTTCTGAGCCACCAGCTCTGGGTTGGCTGCTCGTGGTGTTGGCGCTCTTCACCTCGGCGACCGCCGCCGGCAGCAGCGAGGACCGCACGCGTGCGGCCGCTCGTCAGCTTGCGCAGGACGGCGCAGCCGCGTTCGACGCGCGGGACTACGAGCGGGCTCAGGCGCTGCTGAGGCGCGCCCATGCGCTGTTCCCCGCGCCCACGATCGCCGTGCTCCACGCTCGCGCGCTGATCCAGCTCGGGCGCTGGGTCGAGGCGGCCGAGCGCTACGAGTCCGCACGCCGGCAGAGCCTGGACGCGGCGGCTCCGGAGGCGTTTCGCGCGGCGGCGCGCGACGCAGAGCGCGAGGTCGAGGAGCTCAGACCGAGGATCCCGCTGCTGACGATCCGCATCGTGGGCGCCGGCACGATGCGCTCGAACCTGACGGTCGAGCTCGATGGCGAGGTCGTACCCGCGCTGCTGATCGGAGTTCGCCAGCCCGTCGACCCGGGTACGCGGCACATCGTCCTCAAGCAGGGTGACCGCGTGCTGGGCCGCAAGACGGTGCTCGTCGCCGAGCGCGATGAGGTGCTCGTGTCGCTGGATGGTTCAGGCGCGGGGTCGCCCGCGGTCGAGGAGTCCACGTCGCAGCGCACCTGGGCCTACGTGTCCCTCGGCGTCGGCCTCGCGGGGGTCACCACCGGGGTCGTCTCCGGGGCGCTGATGCTGAACAAGAAGGACCGCCTCGACGACCAGTGTAGCCCGAGCTGTCCCCCGAGCGCGCAGAGCGACCTCGACGCGTTTCGCTCCACGCGCACGGTCTCGTTCATCGGCTACGGCGTGGGCGCCGTGGGCCTGACCGCCGGCGCGGTCTTGCTCTTGACCGCGCCCGGACCGACCCGAGCCGCGTCGAGCGCGAGGCTGCACGCCGACGTGGGTCCCGGGCACGTGACGCTCCGGGGGGAGTTTTGAGAGCCCTCGGGCTGGCGCTGGCCTCGCTGGCGCTGAGCGGGTGCCCGTTCCTGGTCAGCGACGACTACGAGATCGGCGACCCGGCGGACGCCGGCGCAGACGCCGCCCCGGCAGCGTGCAGCGACGGCGTGCTCAACGGCCAGGAGACCGCGACCGACTGCGGAGGCGGCGCGTGCGAGGGGTGCCCGAACGGCTCCGCGTGCGTGCTGGCGCGGGACTGCCTGAGCAACCTCTGCACGGGTCAGCTCTGTACCCCGTGACGGCCCCCCCTCGGCCAACTTTTCGCCCGTAGCATCCGGTGGTAGCCGGCAATTTCGATGTTCGGGTCCGAGCTACCGTAAGATGCCGTCGTGCCCTGGCCCCGCGCTCGCATCGCCCTGCTCCTGCTGCTGCCCTGCACGGGCTGCCGAAAGAGCGCCCCACCCGACGAACCGGCGGCCGTCTCCGCGGAACCGTCGGCCGCGGTGTCCGTCGCGCCCCCCAAGCCGACTGCCCCCGCTGCGGTGGCGAGCAAGCCCAACCCCGAGCACCACGCCTGGCTCGCGCAGCCCTATGGCATGCCCAAGCCGGTGGACACCCTGAGCGCACGCTTCGCCGTGCCCCCCGAGTACTCCCGCGTTCCGGTGGCGGCCGGCTCCTTCGGGGAGTGGCTGCGGGACCTACCGCTAGCGGCGGAGGGAACGCCCGTGGTCTCCTTCAAAGGAGAGCAGGTTCGCCCGGCCGACGACGAGTACCTCGCCGCCGTCATCGCCATCGACGTCGGCAAGATCGACCTGCAGCAGTCGCCGGACGTCGCGATCCGATTGCACGCCGAGTGGCAGTGGTCCCTCGGCAACCGCGAGTTCAGCTACCGCGGCGCCACCGGCCTCGACATGCCGCTCGGCCGCTGGGCGCGAGGGGAGCGCGTCATGGCCGAAGGACGCAGCGTGTTCTGGGTCACCAAGGGTAAGCCCCAGACGTTGGATCACGCCGAGTTCCGTCGCTTCCTCGACGCCGTGTTCACCTGGGCCAACAGCACCTCCTTGGGGCAGCAGGCCTCCCCGGTGCAACCCGACGACGTGCAACCAGGGGACTTCTTCGTGCACGCGGGCTCCCCGGGACACGCGGTGATCATCCTGGACATCGCCGTGCGCGAGGACTCGCGCAAAGTCGCGTTGCTCGGACAAGCGCTCAATCCCGCCCAGAGCGTGTACGTGCTGAAGCTCGGCAGCGCGGGGCCCTGGTTCTCGCTGCGCCCCGAGTCCATCTTGATCACGCCGTACACCAAAGAGTTCGAGTGGACGGAGCTGCGACGCTTCCCCGACGCACGGCCCGACGGCGGGACGTGAGCGCCGACGTCAACGGCCTCGGACGGGCGCGCTGAGGGGCTCGAAGCCAAGACCCCAACCGTGCTCGCGATCGAGGGCCCGGCACCAGCGTCTCCATCCGGGGTGACAACCCCAGAAATCCGCCGAGGTCGCGGGCGCTTGCCCAGGGGCACGAGCCCCGCGACTGGGCCACCGATCACGATCGGCCTTTGCTCCTGCGACTGCGCGCGGCAGCTCGCGCCAGATGTCGTCGTTCGTCACGACGTCGCCCTCAGGGTGACTCGCGCGCGCGAATGTCGGCGAGGCGATCGTAGTGCCGGTAGCCGAGCCGGTCGAGCGCCTCGCGTGGAGCGAGCTGAATGTCCACCAGCGTCTTGATCGCGTACGTCCCGGCGAGCACTGGCGGGCTGTAGGCGCGCAAGTTCTCCGCCGAGCGCAGCTCGGGGAGTGGGAACAAGATCTGATGGCTGTGGAGGTGAACGAAGTGCGCCGCCGACAGGCGCGTGTAGCCGGGCGTGCGGGGCGCCGTGATCACGTGAGGCGTCGCAAGGAACGCCCCGCCCGTCAGGATCTCGAGCGCCTGTCCGACCTGCGCCACGATGCAACCCGGCGGTGCGGTGCCGCGCACCTTCTCGCCTTGCGGATGGTCGGCAGAAGGGCGAGTACGCAGAAACAACCCGCTCGCGTCGTCCGGTGGCGCGCACGGGCGGCCCTCGAGGTCGTGAAACCGACCGCCGGGCAGCAGCGTCAGCAAGTTGAAGTCCGTGTGCTCTTCGCCCCACACGACACCGGCGCCGATCTGCGAGTCCGTGACGGGCAAGTAGCGCAAGAGCCGAAACACGTGCGGACCACCGCCGATGCGTGAAGTGAAGGCGTCCTCGGCGAGACCGAGCGCGAGCGCGGCGCCCACGAGCAAGCGCTCGCCCGCCGCGTGAAGCTGCCCGCCGACCTCCAAGTACGGCTCCTCGAGACCGGGCCGGGCGGGCCAAATGTTGTCGGCGTAGATCTGCGGATACTGGATCTGACACTCGGGATCCGTCGCCAGCGGAGCGGCGAAATAGCACTCCTTGAAGTCCGGTTGGCTCGAAGAGACCACCGCCTTCTCCGTGTTCGGCGGCGTATAGCCGCGCTGAAACCAGAGGTCCGGTCGATTGAGCAGCTCCTTCTCGGACTGTGGTCGCGCCGTGAAGGCAGCGAACTCGTCATACAGGCGGGTGAGGGTCGGTGCGTCCACGCCGTGGTTCGCGACGTACACCAGGCCATGGGTGCCGAAGCCGATCCGTAGGGCCTCGGCGGCGCGGTGACGGCGCGTCGAGTCCTCGCTCGCCAAGTCGTCGAGATCGACCGTGGGGATCGCCGGAGCGCTCATGGTCTCCCCCGCGTCAGAGGAAGCTGCACAGCGGGCTGCCGGGGCAGCACGCGGTGAGGGAGGGGCCAGTCTGGTCGGTCTGGAAGCAGACTCGCGGACCCTTGGCTGGGTAGTAGTACGCCCAGAAGAAGCACATCTCGGCGTTGGCGCTCTCACCGAAGCCGACGGCCTTGGTGCCCGTGTTCTTGTAGTCGCATCGAAAACGGAAGCCGCCGCCGGATGGCAGCTGAAAGGCGGGGTCGTGCTGGACGGTGGCGGGCTCGCTCCACTGCCAGCCCGGCACGTCGTACACCGGCGTGTCCGGACCGCTCGCGCTCGGTGTGGTCGCGATGGACACGTTGGTGCCGAACTGATGCGTGTGGCCGGTCAGCGCGA
This sequence comes from Polyangiaceae bacterium, assembly GCA_019637295.1. Classification (GTDB taxonomy): domain Bacteria; phylum Myxococcota_A; class Polyangia; order Polyangiales; family Polyangiaceae; genus JACKEA01. Next base: position 68,281 of record JAHBVX010000009.1, on the reverse strand, counting down.
AGAAGTTCACGGCAGCGAACTCGGCGGGCAAAGGGAAGTAGGTCGGGCCCACCGTGACCGTGGCCCCGACGGGGATCGAGATGTCGATGTCGCCGATGAACAGGAAGTCCGCCTCGTGCTCGTACTCGCTCTCGGGCACGGCGGTGAACTTCGTCGTCGCCGTCACCGTCTCTGGCGCGAGCTTGGTGTTGATGTAGTGCAGCTCGAGGCGAATCATCTGATTGGCCTCGAAGGTGTAGCCAACGCCCTGCGGGAGCTGCAGGAAGTCGTCGTGCTTCTGCGTGACCATGATGGGCGACCCCTTGCTGGGATCGAGCGTCTCGGTGAACGGCGCGCAGTCGAAGGGCTCGAGGCGCTCCTCGGTGTCACTCGAGCGGTACACGATCAGGTGATGGGAGGCGCTGCTGATGGCGTTGTCGATGCGACCGACGCGGAAGGCGCTGGGGTTGCCGAGCCGCCGCACCACGCACTGGGTGTTCTCGTAGCCCGGGGCGACGTCGATGGGTCCGATCTGGGTGCTGAAGGACACGCCGGCGCCGCTGCCCCCGGTACCCCCACCGCCATTGCCACCCGAGGCCTGGGCGCCGCTGCCTCCGCCGCCAGCGCTCGCGCCGGCCTCCGAGTCCCCGCCGCAACCTTGAACCAGGGTCAGGAGGAGGAAGGTGACGAGCGGCTTGGTCATGGCTGAAGTTCCTGGGTGTCCGTCGGCGCGCCCGCCCTCGTGCCGTGCAGGCGGCCGTTATAGCTCAGCCATCGTGCCTTGTCTCGGCGGAGGCGAACGCGGTCGGGGGCTGGCGACGAGCGCGTCCAATGTGCGCTACTGTGCGCGCGCCATGCTGGAGCGAGTGGGAGCGGCGCTGTCGCGCATCTCGCAGCGGTTCATCCCGGACCCGTTCGTGCTCGCGGTGCTGCTGACCTTCATCAGCTTCGCGGCTGCGCTGGCCCAGACCGGGCTGGACGGCGAGCGGGTGCTCGTCGCGTGGCTCGAGGGCAGCGGCGGGGGCAAAGGCTTCTGGAACCTGCTCGCCTTCGGTATGCAGATGTGTCTCATCCTGGTCACCGGGCACGCGCTGGCGCAGAGCCCGCCCCTCGCGCGCGCGCTGGACGCCCTGGCTCGGCGGGCGCGTACGCCTCGGAGCGCGATCGTCATCGTCGCCACCGGGGCCATGGTGCTCGGGCTGCTCAACTGGGGACTCGGCCTGGTCGGTGGCGCTTTGCTGGCCCGCGAGGTCGGTCAGCGAGCGCGACGCTCGGGGGTTCGCGTCCACTATCCGTTGCTTGTCGCCGCGGGCTACAGCGGCATGCTCGTCTGGCATGGCGGGCTGAGCGGCTCCGCACCCCTGAAGGTCACTCTGAACAAGGACCTCGTGGAGATCCTCGGCGCGGAGCTGGCCGCGCGCGTGGGCGAGATCCCCCTCGACCAGACGCTGCTGACCGCACCCAATCTGCTCGGCACCCTCTGCTTGGTGCTCGCGTTACCCTGGGTGCTCGTGAAGATGCTGCCCTCGGACGAGCGCGCGCGGGTCGCGGCGCCGCTGCTCAGCGCCGAGGTCTCGCCGGCCATCGAGCCCCAGGCCCCGACGCCAGCGGCGCGCCTCGACCACTCCCGCGCGCTGGTGCTGCTGCTCGCCGCGGCCGGGCTGGTGGCCTGGTGGTTCGCGGTACGCAAGCAGGGGCTCCTACGCCTCGATCCCAACTCCATCAACTTCCTGTTCCTGTTCCTCGGTCTCGCGCTGCACGGCTCGGCACGCGCCTACGTCGACGCGGTGACCGAGGCGGCGCGCGGGTGCGCGGGGATCATCCTGCAGTTTCCGTTCTACGCCGGCATCATGGGAGTGCTGGCCGGCACCGGTCTGCTCGCCCGAGTCGCTACGGGACTCGCCGCCGTGGGGCCGGACTTGCTCCCGGCGGTCAGCTTCTACGCGGCGGGGCTGGTGAACCTGTTCGTGCCCAGCGGCGGGGGACAATGGGCGGTGCAGGGCCCGGTGCTGATGCAGGCCGCGGTCGAGCACGGCTTGCCCCCCGCTCGCTTGGTGATGGCGCTCGCCTACGGCGACCAGTGGACCAACATGCTCCAGCCCTTCTGGGCGCTGCCGCTGCTCGGCATCACGGGCGCGAAGGCCCGAGACATCATCGGCTACACGGCGGTGCTGTTGCTCGTCAGTCAGGCCGCATTCTTGGTGATGCTGTACGTCGGCTGGTAGTCAAGGCAACGCGCAGTACCCGACGCCCGGGATGATCTGACGGCACACGTAGCCCTCGGCCTGCCGGCACTCCGTGTCGTCCTTGCACGGCGCGACGCACATGGTCAGCGTGATCGTGGTTCGCCCGCCGCTCATCCCCGAGCTCGCGCAGCCGCCGGTCGTGCCACACTGGTCGTCCTCACTCGTGTCGCAGCCCTTGCTGCAGTAGCCGCCGGGGAACGTGATCGTGGGGACCGGCCCGCCGCCAATGGTCTGAAAGCACTCCGCGTCGGGTGGATCGGTGCAGTCGTCGTCGGAGGTGCAGCCATCGCCGATGGTGCCGCCACCGTAGGCGCCCCCGGAGGCGCTCCCGCCCGTGCCGCCGAGAGCTCCGCTGCCACCCGAGCTCGAGCCGGCTGCTCCGACGGCGCCGCTACCGCCGCTTCCGCCGCCGCCGGACGCGCTGCAGCCGAGCGCGGGCAGAAGCAGGATTAGACGCGGAAGCGAGGCGCGCATCATGGGCGGAGTCTACGCTCGGCCAGCCTCGATGGGTACTCGGCGCGTCAACCGAGCAGTTCGCGGATCTCTCGGGCCTTGTCGAGGGCGTCCTGGCGCCCCAGCTCGAGCAACTCCCCGGCGAACGCCCCGTCGAACAGCAAATAAGAGGCCCAATCCGCCTCGCGACCGATGGTGCCGCGCGCGCCGGCGCGCAGCAGCCGCCGTAGGAGCGGGCGAACCTCCACTCGCTCGAGCCCGTGCTGCAGGAAGCGCCCAGCGAGCTGCCCGAGGTCCTGGGAGGGGCGCAGCACGAGGGTCTGGATCGGCCGGTACGCGACGCCCCGGACGCGCACGAGCACCTCCTGAACCCGTTCGAACTGCTCCGTGCTGAGGGAGGCGCGCAGCACATCGACGACCTCGTTGAGCCGGCTCAGCATCGCGAGGTCCTGGTGGACCGGGTCGAGCAACAGGGCGTTGAGCAGCTTGCCGAGCAGGAAGAAGGTGCCGATGTCTCGCGCCTCGGCCTCGTCCACGGTCAGGTCGAGCTCGAGCTGTTCGTCTGCGGTGCGCTGATGTCCGACCGCCACGACGACGAGGCGCTCCGCCCCGGCACGGATCGCCGGCGCGATGGGCGTGTTGAAGCGCAGGCCTCCGTCGCAGTAGAAGCGGCCGTCGATCTCACGGGTGGGGAACAAGAGGGGGATGGCGGCTGATGCCAGCACGTGCGACGGCCCAATGCGTCCAAAGCGAGCGACGCGCGCCGGCGACGGCGAGTACGACGCCCCCGGGGAGACGTCGGCGAACACCGTGGTGCGCCCAGACACCACGTGAAGCGCGGAGATCAAGAGCGCGTGTACCAGGCCGTCGCGGACGTTGTGGTGCAAGCGATCGAAGTCGATCGCGCCGCGGACGACGGCCTCGATGCGAGAGGAGTCCAAGAGCGAGCGTCCCGCGCGGAAGGGCGGCGCGAGCTCGCGCGCGAGGGAGGGGGTCCGAAGCAACCCTAACGGTCGAATCCGCAAGTGTTCGCTCAGCTCGAGGCTCTTCCACATGTCGACCAGACGGCCGGCGCCGTGATCCCCGAGGTGCGCGTGCGACGCGAAGAACGCGCAGTTGATGGCGCCGACGCTGGTCCCCGAGAACACCTGGAACAAGGGCGGCTCCGAGGACTTGCGCCCCAGCACCTCCATGATGCCAGCCACCGCGCCCGCTTCATAGGCGCCACGCATTCCCCCACCCGACAGCACCAGGCCCTTGACCGACGAGTCACCCACGATCGAGCGCCACGCTAGCAGAGGTCAGCGACAGTTTGTACGCCGACCCGTCGGGACCGCGTCGGACCGACGAGCGCTGGATCTCTCGGGCATTGTTGGGCCAGCGGCAAGATTCATCCGCGAGTCACGCGCTGTGATCTAAGCTCGGCGGGTGAGATCGCCCTGCGCGTGTCTGCTCACGCTGCTGACGCTGGCCGCCTGCGCAAGGCCCGAGGCCCCCGCCGCGCCGCCCCGCGCCGAGCACGCCCCCCGCGAGCAGGAGCCCGAGGAGCTGCCGTTTCGAGTGCTGAGCCCGCGCGAGATCGTGCCGCCGTTTCGCGTTCGCGCCGTGGACGGGACGCTGCTCGACTCCAACGCGCTGATCGGCAAGCAGGCGTTCGTCGTGGTCTTCTTCGCCACCTGGTGCGACGTGTGCGACCTCAAGCTGCCCGTCCTGCACGCGGCCGTGGCCGAGAGCGCAACGCCGACCCCCCTCATCGGCGTGGCCGTGGATGACCGCCAGACCTGGCCCGAGGTCGCGTCGTTCCTCCGTCGCCACCAGATCGCCTATCCGACCGTGCGCGCCGACGAGTACCCACGCTTCGCGCTCGCCTACGGCCCGATGCAGACCGTGCCCGCGGTCGCGATCGTCGGCAAGCACGGCTACCTGGTGGACTACCAGGTCGGCTACGGTCAGAGTCACGCGGCGCGCGTGCGGCGCGCACTGGCGCTGGCGCACGGTCAGTCGGCGGACACACCGCCGACGATGGACGACTGAAGGACTGTCGAGGACTGCTCCAGTTCGCGCAGCCGGCCCGCGTCGGGTGGGGCCCCAGCGCGGTCAATCCAAGCAGCTCGGGACGTCCCCGAAGCCGGGCGCTACTCCGTTGTCGACGACGTACTGGGCTTGCGCCGCCTGGCGCTCCCACAGGCAGAGGGTGTGCGCCTGACGGAGATAGCCGAACTTGTAGATGGTGGGGTTCTTCCAAGGGTCCACCAGCTCGGCGAGCGGGAAGCGATAGGCCTGCTCGCGACGGCGCACGACCGAGAGCGCCTGGGCGCGCAGGCTCTTGGCGGCGCCGAGCTGCGTGCTCGCGCTCGTGCCCCGGGCGGACGCCAGGACCGCGCGATACAGCCGGGCGGAGTGAGAGAGGCGCAGGCGCACGATCGCCACGCCGTCGGCCAGCTCCGAGCACCAGGGCGCGAGCGCCGCGTCCGCTCGCTGACACAGCCGTCGGGCTCGCTGCTCGAGGGGCAACGTCTCGGCGGCGGCCGCGTCGAGCGCGTCGACCACGCTGGCCTCGAAGGCTCGCTGCTGCGCGTCGCTCCACGCGATCACGTCGTGGAACGCCACGCGTGGCGCGTGCGTCACGACACCGATCAGGTAGCCGGCGTCGTCCGCGTTGTCCTCGCCCGAGACGTAGGGCATCAGCGCTTGGTCGAACAGGTACTTGGTCTGAAGCTCCGTGAACTCGGTGAGTAGCTGTGAGGCCTCCGAGCGACAGTTGCCGAAGGCCGCGGCGTAGTGCTCGAAGAACCGCGCGCGCGGCGCCTCGGGCTCCCACATCATCTTGGCGGCGAGGTAGTCCGTCAGCCAGTAACCCCACTCGTGCCCGGTGGAGAACATGACGTGCGAGTGAACCGCCTTCTTGCCCGCGAGGGTGGTGTCCCGGTGCAGGCCATTGATGTCGATGTAGCGAGCGTTGATGTACTCTGGCAGGAACGCCGGGACGTCGATGTCCGCGGTCACCCAGTACGCTGACTCGGGGCTGTACCCCATGAGGCGAGTGTCGAGCTGCTCGAGCAAGAACTCCCGGTGCAGGTGGAAGTTCGGGTGTCCGTAGGCGCCGCCCTCACGATACAGATCGAACCACATCACCGTGTGGATGTTGTTGACCAGTCGCGGATCCGCCTGCCCCGGCAGGTGGTAGTAGAAGGTCTTCTTGCCCTGGTAGTCGACCCACAAGGCCTCTTCGTTGCCGATGTGGTTCTTCACCGAGAGCTCCACCCCCGGGTAGTGGTCGTGCACGTACGCGGTAGCGTGGTTCAGCCACTCGACCACCGAGTCCGGATCCCCCGCCAGGAACTCGCCCATGGACAGCTCGATGCCGTCCCAGGGCAACGTCATCAGCTCGTCGATGCCGCTCTCCATCTGCGCTTGCCAGTCGTCGCTGCTGCTCACCAGGTAGAGCGAGTCTTGCAGCGATGCCCCTCGCCACAGCTGCGTCAGCACCGCGACCGTCACCCCGCGCGCGTGGGCGTAGTCCAAGATGGCCTTGCCGTGCGGGCGCCACGCCTCGAGATCCATCCCGCGCAGGAGGTACCACTGCACATGGTTCTGGCCAGTCCGGAGCAGCCAGTCGATGAAGGCCTTCGCGCGCTCCAAGTTCTCCGCCCCGGGCTCGTTGAACGGGCGGAACCACTCGATGGGGTGCAGCGTGTGGAGCTGAACCCCGCGCACGGCGAACGCGGGCTGGCGCCGGACCTCGAGCACCGGCGGCAAGTGCACGGCACCGTAGCTCGGGACCAGCTGCTGCAAGGGGTGGAAGAAGCGCGCGCCCAGCTCCTCGAGCAGCGCGTACGTGCCCGCTACCAGCGTGGCGTCGTCCGCCGCCGCGACCACCACCCGTGTCCCGCTCGGAGTCGCCTCCCGCACCAGCGCGAAGCCCTGCGGCGCCGGGCTCGCGGCGGCGCGGGCCGCCGGGCTCGAGGAGATCCAGATGCCGACTCCAGCGGCCGGCTCCGGGGCGTTGGCGCCCGTGGTGATCTCGACGGGCACGCCCCACAAAGCCCCCAGCACGGCGACCAGATCGGCGGCCACTCGCTCGCGCTGGAGCCCCGGCGGCAGCTCTAGCCCGACGACGACGCGGTCAGCGGAGACCTGCTCGAGGCCTACGGGGGCGCCGGCTCGACACGCCGGGACCTCGGGCGGCATGGGCTCATCGGCGCCACACGCGCCGGGCAGTAGCGCCAGACAAAGCACCACGCCGCTCCATACACTTCGGGGGGCCACGACGAGGGGGAGCCTATCACCTGTCGAGGCTGACACCATCACGTCCCTGGACGCGGGCCAGCCGCCCTGGTAGCCCGCGTCCGTGACTTCCGGCAAGAGCGCTGCGGGCATGGCATTGAGGGCGGCCGGCGCTACGGATCCGGGCAAACGGCGCGCCCACAACGAGGACTTCGTCACGCTCCGAGGGGAGCTCGGGCTGTTCGTCGTGGCCGACGGCGCGGGCGGGCACGAGGCCGGAGACATCGCCGCGCAGGCGGCCGCGCGCTCCGTCAGCCGGCACGTGGAGGAGAGCGGCCCGAGTCCCCTGTCGACCCCGAGCCTCGAGCGGCTCGGGATCGATCCGGACGCTCGGCTGCTGTGCCAGGCCCTGCATCGCGCGCACCGCGACATCGTGCAGATCGCGCAAGCCTCGGGCAGCGAGAAGGGCATGGGCACGACGGTGGTGGCGCTGCTCTTTTCGTCGGATAGTTCCCGCGTCGCGATCGCGCACGTGGGCGATAGCCGCTGCTACCGCATGCGCGGCGGCCACCTCGAGCTCTTGACAGTGGATCACTCGGTGGGCACGGACGTGCTCGAGCGCCGGCCGGATCTAGACGACAAAGTGCTCGAGCGCTTGCCCAGACACGTCGTGACCCGCGCGCTCGGCATGGGGGACACCGTCCGCGTCAGCGTGCAGACACGGCCGGTCGTCGCCGGCGATCGCTTCCTGCTCTGCACCGACGGACTCTCGGGCCCGACGCCGGCCTGGGAGATCGCGGAGATCCTGACCGAGTGGGAGGAGCCACAGGACGTCGTCGAGCAGCTGATCGCCCGCGCGAACGCCTGTGGCGGCCCCGACAACATCGGCGTCGTGATCGTCGACTGCCTGCAGGGGGCAGAGCTCGCCGTGCCCGTCGAGGCCGCGGAGCGGCAGTGGCGCGAGGAGTCGGGTCGTGAGTCGGATCCCGAGCTGCTCATCCTCGGGATCGAGGAGCTCGATCTCGCCCGCTCCATGGACGACGCCGGCGACGACTTGATCGCCGCCCTCGGTCGCGCCGTCGAACGACACAAGCCATGAGCCACCCGTTCGAGCCTCCGTTGGCCGGGAAGGACCTCGCCCGCACGGGCGGAAGGCTCGGACCCGAGCCGGAGGACTTCCGCGTGGACGAAGAGCTCGACCGCGCTCCCGCAGGCACCGGGCAGCATCGGCTGGTCCGCATCGAGAAGGTCAGGCTCAACACCCGGGACGCGGTAGTGCGAGTGGCGGAGGCGGCCGCGGTGAACGAGCGCGACGTGGGCTACGCGGGCATGAAGGACAAGCACGCCGTGACCACCCAGTGGCTCAGCCTGCCCGCACAGAGCGTGAGCCCCGAGCTGTGGCCCCCGCTCGACGGCATCCGCGTGCTCGAGCACGCGCTCGACGACAACAAGCTCCGCACCGGGCAGCTCCGGGGTAATCACTTTCGCCTTCGGCTGGTGGGCTGCGATCCCGGTAGCGCCGAGCGGGCCGTCGCGCTCGCGGCACGGCTGGCGACGGACGGACTGCTCAACGTGTTCGGCGCGCAGCGCTTCGGTCGCGGAGGAGAGAACCTGGCGCGCGCGCTCGCCTGGCTGACGTCGGGTGGCGCCCGGCGCGGGCGTGGCTCGCGCTTCGACAAGAAGTTCCTGCCCAGCGTCCTTCAGTCGGAGGTCTTCAATCGCTACGTGACAGCGCGCAGCGAGCTCGGTCTCGACCGGCTGCTCGAGGGCGAGGTCGTGCGCCTCGACGGCACCCACACCACGTTCATCGTCGGCGATCCGCTCGCCGAGCAACCGCGGCTCGAGTCCGGAGACATCCACCTGACTGGACCGCTGCCGGGCCCGAAGCTGCGAGCGGCGCGCGCCGCGGCCCTCGAGCTCGAGCTGCAGGTGCTCGGCGACCTCGGGCTCGACCCGAGTGTCCTCCGGGACCTCGGCCGCCACGCACCCGGCACGCGACGCGACGTGCGCGTCAGGCCCGAGCACTTGACGGTGGAGGCGGACGGCGACGAGCTGCGCCTGGCGTTCTTCCTGCCCGCGGGCAGCTACGCCACCGAGGTCGTGCGCGCGTTCACCGGCCAGCCGTTCTTCGAGCTCTGACGCGGGGTGCGATCGGCTCTTGACCGACGGCGCGGGACCGCGTAGTGAAAGTGAAATTCGTTTTCAATAGGCTCGGTGCGTGCGGCATTTCGCGTGGATTTCACTGATCTCTCTGAGTGCGGGGCTAGCCCGGGCTCAGCCTGGCGCCTCCGACTCGACCCCTGCGCCCGCGCAGGGCGAAGGCGCGAGCGCGGACGGCGAGGAAGCGCTCTCGGTCACCGTGGTGGGGACGCCGCTGAGGCAGACCGCGGGCTCCGCCCACGTGCTCGGCGCCAAGCAGCTCGAGCGCTTCGAGCACGACGATCCGCACGCGGTGATGGCGGCGGTGCCGGGGGTCTACTCCCGGGGCGAGGACGGGATCGGCCTGCGACCGAACCTCGGCATCCGCGGCGTCAACCCCGACCGCAGCAAGAAGATCACGCTGCTCGAGGACGGCATCCTGGTGGGACCTGCCCCCTACTCGGCGCCGGCCGCCTACTATTTTCCCTTGGTCACGCGCATGTCGGGGCTGCGGATCATCAAGGGTCCCGCCGCGCTCGTCTACGGTCCGCAGACCGTCGGAGGCGCGGTGGATCTGGTGACCCGCGCCATCCCCTCCGGCCCAGCCGGCTTCTTGGACTTGGGCCTCGGCGAGTACGGCTACACCAAGCTGCACGCTTGGCACGGCTCGAGCGACGAGCGCACCGGGTACCTGATCGAAGGCGCGCACATCTCGGCCGACGGTTTCAAAGAGCTGCCGGACGGCTCGGACACGGGCTTCTATCGCAACGAGTGGATGCTCAAGACCGTCTACGTCGTCGACCCGAACGCCGAGTACCCCCACGAGGTTCGATTCAAGGCGTCCTACTCGGACGAGCTGTCCAACGAGACGTACCTGGGGCTGACCGACGCGGACTTCGCCAGGAATCCCCTGGCCCGCTACGGCCCGAGCCGCCTCGACCGCATGCGTTGGCATCGCACCTCGTTCGCGCTCACCTACGCGCTGCAGCCTCAGGCGAACCTGAAGATCACCTCCACCGCCTATCGACATGATCTGAGCCGGCAGTGGCGCAAGGTCAACGGGTTCCGAGGCAAGGATCTGTTCTCGGTGCTCACCGAACCGACCACCGCGGAGAACTCGGTCTACTACGCGGTGCTGAACGGCGGGTCGGACTCGTCCTCCCCGGGCGAGACTCTGCTCATCGGACCGAACGATCGCGACTACGTGTCTCAAGGCGTAGAGAGCCGCTTCGAGCTGAGCGCGCGCACCGGACCTGTCACGCACCAGCTCGAGTACGGCGTCCGTCTGCACCACGACCGGATCGAGCGCCGGCACAGCGAAGATGGCTTTCTGGTGATCGGCGGCCGCCTGATCCCCGAGGGCAGCCCGACGGTGACCACGGCCTTCAACGAAGCCTCGACGGACGCGTTGGCACTGCACGTCGCCGACAAGCTCGCCTGGGGGCGCCTGACGCTGACGCCGGGCGTGCGGGTCGAGTGGCTGCGCTCTGCCGCACGCGATCGCATCACGGACGAGAAGTCGGGCCGCATCGTGCGGGCGGTGCTGCCCGGGGCCGGCGCGCACTACGCCCTGACGGACGAGGTGGGGGTGCTCGCGGGCGCGTACCGCGGGTTCAGCCCGCCCGCGCCGGGGAGCCCGAGCTTCGTGGAGCCCGAGCTGAGCCGCAACTACGAGGCGGGCGGCCGCTACATGACGCGCAAGAGCCGCCTCGAGCTGATCGGGTTCTACAACGACTACGACAACCTGACGGACGTGTGCACCTTCTCGAGCGGCTGCCTGTCCGCGGACTTGGATCGGCAGTTCGACGCGGGACGAGCGCGCATCTTCGGCTTCGAGGCGCTGGCGGATCACACGCTCAGCGTCGGAGCGCTCGGGGTGCCCTTGAGCGTCGCGTACACCCTCACCCAGACGGAGTTCCGGAACAGCTTCACCTCGGCGGATCCCATGTTCGGCGACGTCGCCGCGGGAGACGAGCTGCCCTACGTCCCGCGACACCAGCTGTTCGCATCGCTGGGCCTCGAGACCTCACGGGCCGGGGCCTCGGTGGGCGCGACGTACGTCGCGGCGATGCGCGAGCGCGCAGGCTCGGCGCCGCTCGGCCAGGTCCTGTCCACGGACGAGCAGCTGGTGTTCGACGCCGCCGCCAAGGTTCGAGTCGCGTCCCCCGTGGAGCTGTACGTCACCGCGAAGAACGTCGCGAACTCGCACTTCATCGTGTCCCGCCGCCCCTTCGGCGCCCGGCCGAACGCCCCGCGCTGGGTGCAAGCCGGCGCCAAGGTGTCGTTCTGAAGTCAGGGCGATCCCAGCACACTCACTCGCTCGAGGGCGACGCCGCGCTGCGGCAGCGGCCGCAGCCGCGGGGGATCACTCGCCGGGGCCGGCGTGATCCAGGGGGCGGGGCCGAGCCCGTCCGACACCCGAGTCAAGTCTACCTCGGGATCGATCAGGGGCGCGGCGCGACGCCCGTTGAGGGACACCCGGGCGTCCACGCGCACCTCGACGGGGCCGAGGCCGCGCGCCTCGAAGTCCCGTGCGACGTGGTGGGCGAGCTGCAGCACGAGATCCGGCTGACCGGACATCTCCCGCTCCTGCACGCGATCGAGGTACTTGCGCGGTGAAACGTGCCAAAGCTTCCCACCCTCCCGCTGCCGCACGAGGTAGGTGATGCTGCCGTTCTTCTCGCGCACCATGACGCGCCACGAGAAGCGCATCCCCTGCTCGTGCCACAGCACGTTCCCGTCATGGAGCAAGAAGCGCATTGGCACGACGAGGTGCACCGCGCAGTACACGCCGGCCAGGGCGACCAGCCAGAGTGGGATGCGACGCGGCGACACGAGAGCCGCCGGCGGCGGCTCCGCGCTCACGGACGCCCGACCCAGGAGAGCGCGCGCCCGCGCGACGAGGGCCCGCGGCCAGTCCGGCGGGAAGAACACGAGCGCCGACAGCACCATGATGAACGGGAACATCCCGATCGGGAACAGCGCGCGCGTGACGGCATGAAACAGGATCACGGCGACGTAGGCGAAAGGCCGGGTGCGCGCGAAGAGCAGGAACCAGACCACCGTGGTGTCGAAGAGGAACCCAGCCCAGCTCATCACCGGCGCGGCCCAGGGCTGGGAGAAGAGCGGCCCGAGCAGCGGCATCCCGGTGTGCGCGCCGAGCCAGATACCGAGCGGCTGGGCGTGGAGCAGCCAGTCGCTCTGCGCCTTGGCGAGCCCGGCGAAGGTGTAGACGACTCCAACCTGGAAGCGCAGCAGGTACAGCCAAAACCGCGGGACGGTCGCGGACGGGGCTCGCCCTCGGCGGCGCAGAGCGTCGAGGGAGAAGCTCTCTGCGGCCGGCGAGAGCGCGAGCAAGAGCGTGAGCAGGCTCGCGAGGTAGTAGTGATTGATGTAGGTCGTGACGTCGATCAGCTGGACGTAGGAGTAGCCGAGCAGCAGCACGAGCGCGGCCGGACGGAAGAAGAGCCCGAAGATCACGCACAGTGCGCACGCCGCCAGCACCCACAGAAGAGCGTGCATGGCGGGTCCAGACAGCGGCTCTACCCAGTGAAAGCCCCAGTACTTGAAGTGAAAATTTCGCTCGACATAGAACTCGTCCACCCAGCCGTACAGCGGGAAGCGCAGCATGCTGACGAGCATCACCGAGCCGAACAGGACGCGCATCATCACGAGCCAGGCCGCATCGACGGGCTCGGACAGCCTCGCCAGCAAACGCGCCGACCAGCGCTCGAGAGCTGTCAGCGCTTCAGTCATTGTCCCCCACGACCGTCTTCGGCAGCTCGAGGTTCAACACGGTGACGAACTCCACCTTGAGCAGATCGGAGATCTGCTTGATGGCTTGGTGCAGCGCTGCCGCCTTGGCCGGCTCGGCGACCACGGCCTGCTCGAGGGGCAGGTCGATGGTCGTGGTCGCGACGAGCGCGCCGGCGATGGCCGCGCCCAGGTCGTCGGCGATGTCGCTCGCGCCGACCGCGCGCAGCCAGTCCTCGAAGCCGAGGCCCGTGTTTCCGGGGTAGCAGCCGTGAAACAACCGGCGCAGTGCGATCAGGTTCTGGCGAACGTGGTCGACCGAGAGCCCAGCGTAGGGCGACTCCACGGCCTCGGGGCAAGTCGCCGTGAAGCACTCGACGAGGCCGATCGGCCGGCCTAGCTTGAGGTCCTTCACCTCGCGCTCGATGTAGAACAGGGCGTCGCTCACTGCGTTGAGCGCCTTCTGGTCCGACGCGAACACGGCGCTGCCCGAGCCAGCCTTCGCCAACTCGAAGCGGAAGTTCCCGCCGGCGGGACTCCAGGCCGAGAGCAGCCCCAGCGAGCGGGCGCGGACGTCCTTGGCGACGGCGGCGGCGTAGTGGGCCTTGCGCAGCGCGAGCTCGGGGTCCCCCAGCGCGGCCCACGTCCCGTTGGCGTTGATGGCCGAGAACTGAGTGCAAGCGTTGTCGCTGCCCGAGTAGTACAGGGTGTACTCGAGGGCCCCGAGTCCGCGCCCGTTGATCAGCGACGTGGCGAAGCCCGGACCCGAATACGCCTGACTGACGAGCTGCTCCTCGACCTTGCAGCGACCGAACAGCGGCCAAGCGTAGATGTTGTCGCGGAAGTCCTGACCGCCCGGCTCGGTCGCCTGCGCAGCGGGCCCGAAACGGAACAGCTCCGCTTGCTGCCACGCAGCCATGGCCTGTACGAAGGCGCCTCGGGCCGAGGACGACGTCGCCGGCGTGCGCGCAGCCGCATGTCCGGAGGCTGCCTTCTCGAGCTCGTCCGCCTGCGCTGCGAAGTGCTGGTAGTGGGCGACCGCGCAGTCCGCGAGCTGCGATAGCAGCGCGGGTTTGCTGAACGGGACGTCGGGCGCCGCGCCGTCGATCCCGTCGAACACCGCGACACCGCCGTCCCCGCCCGCGCTCCCTGCGCTGCCGCCGGTGGGCAGCGCGCCGCCCGTGCCGCCGACGCCGCCGACGCCGCCGGTGGACGGCGACTTGCCCGTGTACACGGTCTCGTCGGGCGCAGGCTTGCGGCACGCACCGAGGCCGAGGGCCGCCGCCAGGCCCAAGAACAGCGAGAATTGCCGGAGGTTCATGACGGCGGCGGTGAGCTGAACTTGAAAATCAATTTCAAATAGCTTGCACTTCCGCGACTGGTCTTGTCAACGGCGTTCTCGACGCCCCACCCCGTGGGCGGGTGCACGGGTCCAGCGAGCGCAGTAGGCTCGCCGGCGATGACCCAGCTGGATCTCTCCCCCGCTCTCGACCTGCCCAACGACAAGCTCGAGGCGCTCGTCGAGATGATGTTCTTGGCTGCTTACGCCGACGAGGAGTTCTCCGACGAGGAGCAGGCACACTTCAAGACGAGCCTGCAGTCGCTGACGGACCAGCGACTGCAGGGGCAGGCCCTGGACGACATGCTCGCCCGCTGCGCGACGCAGCTGGCCGAGGCCGGACGCGCCGCCCGCCTGACCGCGGTCAAGGAGCGACTGCCGGATGAGCGCGTGCGCAAGGTTGCGCTGCAGCTCGCGCTGCAGGTCATGGCTGCCGACGGGATCATTCGCACCTCGGAGCGAGAGATGATCTTGGAGACGGCCGAGGCGCTCGAGCTCGACACCAACGAAGTGGCCGAGCTGGTGCGTCGTTTCGAGCCGGCACAGTGATCGCGATGCGTGTCCGCGCTCTGATCTTGCTGGCGTGCTCGCTGCCCGGCTGCAGCAGCGAATCGAAGCCTACCGGCGGCGGCAGCGGAGGCGCGAGCTCGGGCGATCCGTACTATGACGCCGTCCCCGCCTCGGCGCTGTCCGGCGAGCTCGCGAGCTGTGGCTCGTCCCTGGCCGCGCCACCTTCCACGGGACAACACAGCGGCTTCGCTAGCGCGGGGCAACAGCGGAGCTTCTGGCTCGCGTTGCCGCCGGCGACCTTCACGGGGCCCCGGCCCACGCTGGTGCTCTTCAACGGCACTGGCGAGACGGGACAGGGCATCTTCGCCCGCGCCCAAGCCCAGGCCTTCGTGGACCGCGGCTTCGTCGTGATCGCGCCGGACAGCAACGCCAACGGCACCCTCTGGCCGGTGTGGGATGGTCTGCGTCTGCCGGGCGACGAGAGCCTTCCCAACGCGGACCTGGAGTTCTTCGACCAGCTCTTGTCGTGTGTCGCGGCCCACCTCGCCCTCGACGAGAAGCGGCTGTACGTCGCCGGACACTCGGCGGGAGGGATCTTCACCAACCACGTGCTGCAGCGTCGAAGCGCGCTGCTCGCGGGCGGCCTGCCCGCGTCGGGCGTGTTCGATCTCACCGGCCCGAGCCCCCAGACGGAGCTGGACTCGATGGCCGTGCTGGTGACCTGGGGCGGTGACAACGACTCGTACAGCGGCAGCAGCGGCGCCGGCGTCGCGGTACCGAACTTCAGCTTCGTGGAGCAGGCGGCCATCGCGAGCGCTCACTACTCGGGTCAGCCGAGCGTCACCCAGGCCTGGTGCCAGGGCGCGGACTTGGGACACGCCTGGCTCTCGCCCGTCAACGACTGGATGATCGACTTCTTGCTCGCTCACCCCAAGGGTCTCGCCGGGCAGAGCCCCTGGCAGCTCGCGCAGCCCACCACCTCGGCAGCGTCCTGCGGCACGGACGTGGTGCCGCTGCCCGCGGGAACGGAGGTGGTCTGCGCCGAGAGCACCAAGGCGGGATGCCAGAGCTACTGCCAGTTTCTCGGCGACTGCGCCGCCGAGAACGCGACCGTCGAGCCCGTGCTCGGCCCGCAGCTCGACGCCCTTGGCTTCAGCGGGCCCGGCCACACGAGCTGCACCGGCTGCCTGGGGCAGTGCGCGAGCGACGCCTCCCACTCCTCGGACGCGGGAGTGCTCTCGTGCCTGGACCAAGCCTTCGGCTCCGCGGTCTGCGAGGAGGGCATCACGGGTGTGCTCCCGTTCGTCAACGCCGCCAACGCCTGCTGCGACGGCAAGCTGGACAGCGGGGTGTGCACTCGCCTGTGCCAGACCATCAACACCAACTCCGCCGCCGCGAACCTGTTCCCGACCTGCGCCGCGTGGAACTGAGCGCGAGCGCGATCGCGATCGCCCGGCGCGCCCCTCGTCGCGATCGCGATCGCGGCGCGCAGCGCGTAAAGACTTGAATTCATGGCAACTAAGTGCGCGGCACGGCCGCTGCAACGAGGCTGATTCACAAGGAGTCAGCCCATGTCGAACCCCGCCCGCGCCACCGATACCTCCGTGACTTTTTCCCTCGCCGAGCTCACTCGGCTCGAGGATGAACGCATCGCCGCCGAGCGCGCCGCCCACGCCGCCGACCGCGCGGCCCGCGAGCAGGCGCGCCGCCGAGCGGAGGAGGAGCGGCTGCGGGCCGAGCAAGAAGAGGCCGAGAAGGCTGCGGCGCTGGCGCTTCAGACCGAGCACGAGCGCGCCCGCCTCGCTGCGCGCTTGCAGGTCGAGCGACAGGCGGCCCTCGACGTGGCGCGCATCGGAGCCGAGGCCCGCGCGAAGCTCGAAGCCGACAACGCTGCTCGGGCCCACGAGCTCGCGCTCATCACGGCGCGCACGACCGCGGGCCGCCGGCGGCTGACCCAGGTGCTCGGGGCAGCGCTCGCCCTGGTGATGGTGAGCGGGGCCGCCGCCGTCTACGACACCTCGCGGTCACTGGCCGCCGTCGAGCGCGAATCGGACTCGCTGCGCGGCGCCAACGCCGCGTTGGTGCGAGAGCGCGACAGCGCGAAGTCCGCGCAGCTCGCGACCCTCGATCGCCGCCACGAGGATCTCCGCGCGCGGCCCCACGCGAAGGAGGCCACTGACGCGTTGAAGACGGCGGCCGCAGCGCGACGCGCGCTCGAGTCTGGCGGTGAGCACGGTCACTTGCGAACGTTCGCCGACGCGCTGGACGCATTGGAAGCGAACCTGGCGGCGCGCGAGCGGCTGGCGCTGCTCGAGCAACGTCACGCCGACCTGGACGCGTGGGCCTCGACCACCCGCAGGCTCGACGCGGCCGCCGTCGCGAAGGAAGCGAGCGAGCGCGCCAAGGGCGGCGACCCAAGCGCCGTGCGCGCCTACGAGCTCGCGCTCGATCGCTATCGGGACGGGCTCGGGCAGCGTACGGGCGCGACCTCGCGACCGATAGGCGGCAGCCAACCGGTCGCCGCCGTTCAACCCGAGCGCCGCTGCGTCGCCGGCGATCCGGGCTGCGGTCTGGACGGCCGACCGTTGTTCTGAGGCAGCGCTCCCCGCGCGGGCCGCGCCTTCCCGGGGCGCGGCCCGCGTGGCAGGCTGCGCGAACGCATGGCGGAGCCGAACAGCACGATCGAGCATCGCGGCCCGGTGCGACCCGCGACCCCCGGACGGCGGGCCGCGCTGATCTGCGCTTTCCCGCGCTCGATTGCGTTTGCGCTACCGGACTCGGGCGCCGTGCTCGGTCGGACCTGGCTCGCGGAGCGCGAGCTGGCAGACACGGAGGTGTCGGGGGCGCATCTGGGCATACATCGCGCCGGAGGCGTGCTCCAGGTCAGCGACGCAGGCTCGCGCAACGGCACCTGGGTCAACGGCGCTCGGCTCACGCCACAGGACCGCGTCACCGTCGATGACGGCGCGGTCATCCGACTCGGGCGCACGCTGCTCGTGTACCGAGAGCGCCTGACCGGCTCGCTCGATCCCGCGCCACCGCTCCACGGACTCGTTGGCCCCTTCGGGCTGCGCGACGTCGCCGCAGCCCTCGACGACCTGCGCGCCGGCGGCGCGAGCAACGTGCTCGTGGAAGGGGAGACCGGCGTCGGCAAAGAGCTGGTCGCGCATGCCGCGGCGACGGCGCTCGGACGCGCGAGCCCCTACGCAGCGGTGAACGTCGCCGGCGTAGCCAAGGGCGTGTTCGAGTCGCAGATGTTCGGCCACGTCGCCGGCGCGTTCTCCGACGCTCGCAGCGCGGCGGCCGGCATCATCCTGGCGCACGACGGCGGCGCGGTGTTCCTGGACGAAATCGGGGAGCTGCCCCTGGAGCTGCAGGCCAAGCTGCTCCGGCTGCTGGAGAACCGCGAGATCTTGCCGGTTGGGGCGCAGCGACCCACTCGGGTGGACGTCGCGCTGATCGCGGCGACCAACCGTGACCTCGCTGAGCGAGTCGAGCAGGGCGAGTTCCGCTTGGACCTGCTGAACCGACTCGCGTTGACGCGCATCCGTGTGCCCCCGCTCCGGGAGCGTCGCGAGGACGTGTTCGCGATCTGCAGCGAGTTGGTGGCGCGCAGGGCACCCCCGTTCGTGCCCGAGGAGGTGGAGGTCGAGGCGGTGGAGCGGCTGCTGCTCGAGCCCTGGCCGGGCAACGTCCGCGAACTCGACGCTACCCTGCGCGCGGTGCGGCGCGTCGACCCCTCGGGGCTTCACCTGTGGTCCCTGGCCGAGGTGCTGGGCACGGCGCCCCACCCGACCGGCGCGTTGACCGAGGAGGTGGCCGAGGCGGCCATCGCGGCAGCCGCCGGCAACGTCACCAAGGCAGCGGAGAAGCTCGGCGTGTCACGCGGCAAGCTGCTGCGCCTGCGCAAGCGCGTTCAACGAGATTGAGCTCAGAGGCTCTTGGCGCAGCGAAAGCCGATGCTCCACCCGCGAGCGGTGGGCGCGCTGGGCCGGCGGTGCGCAGCGCGCACGTATTGACTCTCCACCGTGTCCCAGCCACCGCCGCGCAGCACGCGGCGAGAGTCCCCGCAACCGGCCCGGTCGTAGGGGCAGTAGTGACTGCTGGTCCACTCCCACACGTTGCCCGCCAGATCGAGCACGCCCAGCGCGCTGGCCCCCGCTCGACGCTGCCCCACGGGCGAGGTGGAGACTGCCTGATCGTCATCCTCGTACAGGCGAGGCCACGCGCCCTTTCCCGCCTTCTCGAGCCGGGCGGTGAGCGCGCGGCTGCACTCCGCACCGCACGCGTTGGTGGTCTCGGCCGAGGGCGGCGCGTTGCCCCAGGGGTAGGCCCGACCATCGCTGCCTCGCGCCGCGAACTCCCACTCCGCTTCGCTCGGTAGTCGCTTGCCCGCGTCGCGACAGAAGGCGTCCGCCTGCGCCCAGTCCACGCAGTTGATGGGGTGATCACTCGACGTGTCCCGGTTGCAGAACTCGCTCCAGAACGCGCGGCCGTTGGGCGTGAGCCCCTCGAGCTCGACCGTCGACGCCGCGCGCTGGCACGACCTGCAGCGCGAGTAGTCGGCGACGGTGACCTCGGTCGCGTCGAGGCAGAAGGCGTCGAGCCGCACGTCGTGTTGCGGCATCTCGTCGCTCGGCGTCTCACCGCCTGGCGGCGAGCCCATGCGAAATGTCGCGGCTTCGACTCGCACCATGCCCGCCGGGCACGCGCTCGTGTTGCGGCCACCCGTGGGCGCCACCGCCAGGTAGACGCCCGCCGGGATCAGTAGCGCCAGCGGCGCTGCCAGCCACGCCTTGTGGAGCCCCCTGCCCTGCCCGGCCGTTGACGCGAGCTCCATCGCGACCGGGCGCTCGGCGGGCGCGGCGTGAACGACCGTCGCGTCCAGAGCGGCAACGTCGACCGCCGCCGCGGTGGCCGCGCTCGCTGCGTCATCGGCGGGCAGCTTCACCTGCTCCGTCGGCGCGTACGCCAGCGCGCTCGCGGACGACGAGGCCAAGAGCCGGGAGCCCTGCGACTCGGCCTCGGCGAAGTCAGCCCTCTCGCGTGCCCGCAGCGCATCGACCATCTCGCGTGCCGACTGGAAGCGACCATCTGGATCGAGACACAGCGCCTTGGCCAGCCAGTCGTCGACGAAGCGCGGCAGCGAGGGCCTCAGCGACGTGGCCGGCGGGTAGGTCCCCTTGAGCACCGCGGCGCCAACGGAGACGAGAGAACCACCGCGGAACGGCAGCTGTCCCGTCAGGCACTCGTACACGATCACGCCGAGGGACCACAGATCCGCGCGCAGGTCGACGTCCTTGCGACCTTCGAGCTGCTCCGGGCTCATGTAGGGCGGCGAGCCGATCACCATGCCCGTCTCGGTCAGCGCATCCCCCGAGGGCACCTGCGCGTCGCTGAGCATCTTGGCCACGCCGAAGTCGAGCACCTTGACGAACAGCGGGTACCCGCTGGTGTGCTCGGTGATGAACACGTTGTGGGGCTTCACGTCGCGGTGCACGACCGAAACGGCGTGCGCGCTCTCGAGCGCGCTGCCCACCTGCTCCACGAGCGAGAGCGTCGACGACAGACTGAGCCGCCCGCCCGTATCGAGCATCTCGGCCAGAGAAAAACCCTGGAGCAACTCCATTACCAGGTAGGGCACGGCCGAGTCGACGGCGCCAAAGTCCATCACGCGCACCACGTGCGGGTTGCTGATCCGCGCCGTCGCTCGCGCCTCGCGCTCGAAGCGCGCGACCAGCGCCGGATCCGCCGCCACCCGGTCGGGACGGATCAGCTTCACGGCCACGTCCATGTCGAGGCTCAGATGCCTGGCCGACCACACCACGCCCATCCCGCCCTGCCCGAGCGGCGCGATGAGGCGCAGCTTCTCGGCTACGACGACTCCAGGGCGAAGCTCCACGACTGTCGCGGAAGCTTATCATGGCCCCACACGCGCGATTTCAGCGGGCCAAGCAGCTCGCCCGCGAGCGGTCGTCGAAGGGCTCGAGTGAACCGACAGCGATCGGTTGCGCGACCCGACCTACGAAGGCCGTGGCGCGTGATCGCCGTCGACACGCGCTCTCGACCGGCCGCCTCAGGGCTTGCCACCCTTCCACTTGCGTAGCTGCGCGACCTCGTCGGACAGCCGGCCCCACACCCGCTCCGCTTGCCGCCGCCGGTGCTCGTCGTGGCGAAGCTCGTTGGCGTGCGCCTCTCGCTCGAGCTTCTGGTAGTGCTCCAGGCGCTCGACGCTCAGCTCTCCGGAGTCGACGGCTTGCTCCACCGCGCAGCCCGGCTCGCCGTGGTGGGTGCAGTCGCGGAAGCGACAGCGCTCCGCGAGCGCAGCGATGTCCCCGAACACCGCGTCGATGCCCTCCTCGTCGAGCAGCTGCAGCTCGCGCATGCCGGGGGTGTCGAGCAGCAGGCCGCCACCCGGCAAGAGCACGAGCTGGCGGTGGGTCGTGACGTGGCGGCCTCGGCCGTCGCTCGTGCGGACCGCACCCGTGTGCATCCGCTCCTCGCCGAGCAGCGCGTTGACCAGCGTCGACTTGCCGGCGCCCGACGAGCCAACCAAAGCCACGGTCATGCCTTCGTGGATGCGGGCGCGCAGCGCCTCGATGCCGTCGGCGTGAAGCGCGCTTACCGCGTGGACCGGCACGCCGATGGCGTGAGTCTCGACGTCCGTAATCGCCGCGCCGAGGTCGGCGCAGAGGTCAGCCTTGTTGAGGACCACGAGCGGCTGCGCGCCGCTCGCCCAGATGCGCGCCAGAGTGCGCTCGATACGGCGCACGTTGAAGTCGGCATCGAGACCACACACAGCGAACACGAGATCGACGTTGGCCGCCACGACCTGCGCGCGCACCTCGCGTCCGGCAGCGCCCCGCGTGAAGGCGGTTCGCCGGTCGAGCACGCGCTCGATCACCGCGGTGCGGTCCGGACCGGGCTCGTCCCGCAGCAGCACCCAGTCCCCCGCGCCCGGCAGCGACGACTGCTCGAGCTCGCGACGAAGTCGGCCTGCGACCCGCGCACGGCCCGCACCGCGGGCGGACCACACCTCGTACTCGCCGCGATGCTCGGCGGCGACGCGGGCCGGGATGACCACTGCGCCGTCCTCGGGTCGAAGCTGCTGCTCGAAGAAGGGCCCGAAACCCAGCGCGCGCAGCTCGCTGGCCGGAGCGTGGGCAAGCCCGTCGGGATGGGGCGGCATCATTGCCCCACCTCGCCGAGCCGCACCCGGACCGTGACGGGCTGGTAGCCGTCGCAGGTGATCACGGTGAACGGTTAGCAGCGCTCCCTTGGGGCGACAACCCGGGCTACCGGGGCGGGGCGGAGTTCCCGCTGACCCGGCAGCGAGGAGTACGTCGACCGCGGGGAGGGAGATCAGCTGCGCTGCGGCGACGCTGGCGCACGCTCGACGCGCCTTCGCCGCGTGAGATTCCGCTTGCCGCAAGCTGGGGACCGAGCGAGGAGCCAGCGCCATGAAGCGGTCCTCGAGGCTGAGCCTCTGCGTGCTGTTCTCGCTCGGCGTCAGCTGTTCGGACGACGACCCGGACGCGAAGGTCACGCCAAAGCTCGTGCCGGTGAAGGGCGTCGCCGCCATCTTCAACGACGCGGTGACCGGGCGCATCGCTGACGCGACCGTGTCGGTGGTCGAACATCCGGAGATGCAAGTGACGACGGGGGCCGACGGGCTGTTCTCGTTCGGCGGCCTACGCGAGGGCGAAGACGTGACGCTGGTGCTCGAGCATCCAGACTATCCGCTGATCCAGACCGGCACGCACCGGCTCGGGTCCGAAGGCATCGAGGACTTCACGTTCCAGGTGCCAACCCAAGTGGTCTACGATCTGCTCGCGTCCATCGTCGCGATCACCCCCGACCCGACCCGATGTCAGATGGTGACGACCATCACCCGCCACGCCGGGACCATCTTGGAGCCGGGGGCGCACGGAGAGCCGGACGTGACGGTGAGTCTGGCGCCGGGGCTCGCGAGCGAGCACGGGCCGATCTACTTCAACGCCAGCGTCATCCCGGACAAGGCGCTCACCCAGAGCAGCGAGGACGGCGGGGTATTGTTCGTCAACGTGGCGCCCGGACACTACGTCCTCAGCGGCCACAAGGCGGGAACCACGCTGGGCAAAGTCCGCTTCAAGTGCCGCCCTGGAGTGCTGGTGAACGCATCGCCACCTCGCGGCATGAACGTGCTGTAGCGGCAGACCCGCGGCGGGCTCGCCGTCCATCGCCGTAGCCATGGGTGTTGCGGCGCCCCCCCCTCGCCAACGTCGCGATCTTCCTGCTACCTTCACCCGCGGAAGCGCTTGGCAGGCTGGTGCGGCCCTCGGTCTTCAAAACCGATGAGAGGCGGGTGAACGCTCGTCTCTGGCAGGTTCGATTCCTGTGCGCTTCCGCCGCTTCAGCGCGACCGGCGCTCACCGACTACGGGTCGATGGACAGGCAAATCGCGGGCACGCCGGGGCACCCGCGCAGCTCGCCCGTGAGCGCTCCGGGCTCGTCCGGGCAGCGGTCGTCGTCGTCGGGCACGCCGTCGCCGTCCCGATCCGGAGCTGCCGCGCGTTCGGGCGGCGTCGCTGGCGCTGCCTTCTCGGTCTCGGAGGTCGGCTCGGCCGCGGGCTCGGGCTCGGCGATGGTCAGGCCCGCCGGCTCGGGAAGCGGTGCCGCGCCGCATCCGATCGAGGCCAGCGCCGCGGCCATGAACCGAGCGCGGCGCGCGAGGATGGTCTGGCGATCGGTGGGGCGGGTCATGCTCGACGCCCACGCGACGTGTCCGCAGCTCCGTTCATGCGCCGAGCCAACCATCAACCCGCGGCGAGGTCGAGCAATCGATCTCCTTGTCGGTTCGGCGCGGGCACGGCTCCTCGCGCGCGGCTGGAGCAGACTTGCGGCTTGCGCCGGCTGCGGCGGTCACCCAGGATGTGACCATGGGTGGAGGCCGGAAGCGGAGGCACTCGATTCGAGCCCGGTGCGGGTCAGCCTTGCTGCTGACGTTCGCTGCCTGCGGCGCCCCGCCTCGGCGCGCTACCCCGCCGCCCGCGGCGGTCGTTCAGACTGGCAGTGTGGAGCGGCCGGCGGTTTCCGGCGCGACGCCGCACGCGCCCGAGCCGGTGACTGTCCCGATCTACTTCGGTCGCCACGCGGTGTTGCTTGCGGACGCGGACTGCTTCGATGGGCCGCAGCGACGCGTGCTGGGCTATCGGGCGCTGCCGTCCGCCGAGGTCGCGGTCGTGTTCTTCTTGGTCGGTGACGAAGGGGTGTGCAGCCGAGCGACCCACGCGCGCGCAGAGCTGTTGCTCGCCGATGTGAGCAGCGCGGAACTGAAGGCCACCTGCGGGGCGTGGCGGGTCGAGTCCTGCCAGGGGGGAGCGCAGTACCTGGCCGTCGCCAGCCCGCCCGTCAGCAAGGTCGAGCGCTTCGAGATGTTGCCTGACTGGCCCAGCATGGACGCGCAGAGCGACGGACTGGGCGAACCGACCCGAAAGGAGTACGCCTTCCCGGTCCCGGGCACGTCCCTGGTGCTGCGAACCTTCCGCACCGGTGTCACCGTGCTCAGCGCAGGCGCGAAGAACCTGGATGCCTTTCGCGCGAGGGCCTTCATCCTGCTGGATGGCACGCCGCATCTGGTGACACGAGAAGCGCTGGTCCGGCTGGAGGATCCTCCGGAGGTGAGACTGCTACGGTCCCTCCACACGTCGGACTCCCCGCCCGAGCCCGAGCCTCACCCGTGGGAACGTCAGAACTGACGGGGTCGCCGCAGTCGCGACCCCGAGCAGCCAGACCCGCGCGCGCGTGCGCCCCGCGCGCGAGCGACCCCGAGCCCCCGTCAGTCCGAGACGCAACGGTAGCCGGGCTGGCAGAACGGGCCCTCGGAGTTGTCGCAGGCCTCGCCGGGCTCTTGGGTGTTGTCACCGCCGAAGCAAGCGACCACCGGAGCGACCGTCGAGTCACCGAGGCCGCCGATGTCGCAGGCCTCGCCCGCGGGGCAAGGTTCGTTGGTCAGCGGGTTGCACTCCGCTTCGTTCTTGGTCCAGCAGCTCGCGGGAAACTCGCCCGGTTGCCCAGTGGGTGGTTCGGGCGGCTCGCCTGGCGCGCAGGTGCCGAGCGTGCCGAGGCTCGCGTCGATGGCCTGACAGTGCTGCCCCGCTTCGCAGTCCGCGGCCGAGCAGCACAGCCTCTGGCAGGTCCCGGGATCAGCGACGATAGAGTAGCCCGAGTCGTCCGCGCCCCCCGCGCCGCCGCCAGGGCTCGCGCCAGAGCCCCCGGGGCCCGGCGGACCGTCGCCGGCTTCACTTCCGCAGCCGACGAAGAGCAGCGAAGAGGCAGCGAGTACCCAGAACACAGTGCGCGACACCATCATGATTCTCCTCCAGAAGTCAGACACAGCGGAGTCGGGCACGGCCCGACGAGCATGACCCAAAACGGACGGCAGGAGTAGCGGTTGCTCAAAATCCGAACTTCCATCGCGCTACTCCGAACCCGGTCTTGAAGAAATCCGTGAGCCTCTCGTCCGCGCGCGGCTCCGCGCAGCGTACGAACAAGCGACCGTGCAACTTGGCGGGGCTCTTGCTCACGAGGTCGGGCAGCTTCACCTGCCGGGAGCGCGAACGCTCGGTGTAGCCGCTGTCGCGAGCGAGCGAGGTGGCACGCACGTCGAGGTAGTCTCCGGTGCTGCCGGACAGGGACGGGAGCGTCGCGTTCGCGGCCGCGGCCTCGTGCTCGATGGCGTCGAGGGTGCCCTCCTGACCGGTACAGGGCTCGAGCGCGGTTGGCCACAGCTCCGTACGGACGTCGTCGAGCACGCTCACCTTGGCGTTCTGGAAGGCGAACGCGGCCCAACAGCAGGCGAGCATGACGGCGAGGGTGCAGACCACCACCACGGCTTCGACCGCGGCTGCACCCCGCGCTGCCGAGTGACGTCGAGGGCCGATGCGCGCCATGGTCGCTCGCTAGTGCAAGAACCCGGCCGCTCGCTTCTGCCGGGGCGCGAGGCCGACGGTTCCGCGTCGGACCGACACCCCTATCCGCGTATTGTGCAGCCTTGCTGCGGGCGGCGAGCTCGGCGGTGTCATGACGCTGTCTGACACTCGGACACCACGGTTCCTCGACGAATTTGCGGATCCGTCGCGGACGCACCCGGGCCGATCCGGCACGAACCGCCGCTGGCGGCCCGGCACGCGGGTTGCTCTACGGGAAGGACATGGCCACCCTCGCCTCCCGACTGCGTCGTGACGAGCGGGGAGCCATCGCCGTGGTGGGCGCGGTGATGGCCTTCGTGCTCGCGGCCGCCATCTTCTACGTGATCGGCACCGGCAACGCGATCATCTATCGCGAGCGCCTGCAAGACACGTCCGACGCCATCGCCTACAGCGCCAGCGGCGTGCACGCCCGAGGCATGAACCTGATCGTGCTGGTGAACCTGATCGACGCGGCGCTCTTGGCCATCCTCGCGTCGCTGCGCTTGCTGACAACCATGGTGCAGATCACCCTCGGCGCCTGCGCGTCGCTGGTGGGCACCGTCGCCGCTGCGGTGGCGCCGTTCTGCGGGCCCTTCGTCGGCTGGGCGACGCCGGTGGAGAGCAAGCTCGGCACCGCGACGCAGAACTACGCGCAGGTCGTGGACAAGGTGCTGCCGGTGCTGAGCAAGACGCAGACCGTGGTGGCCAAGACCAGTCCACACGTCGCGCTGGCCAAGGCGGTGGCCGTCGCCGACGAGAACGGCAGCGGTCCTGGGCTGAGCCTGGTCAAGTCCGGTGTCATGGTCAGCCCGTCGCTCGTCCCTGCGGGGCGCCGTCAAGGATTGCCGATCGAGGACATGGGCGCTCAAGAGGCCTGCCTGCGCTCCGCGGAGCTGGGCGCGGACATGGCGTTGTTCTGGACTCCAACCTTCGCCGAGAAGGCCATGACCTGGGCCGCCGGCGGGGTGGCCGAGCAGTTCCCCGGCTTCTACTGTGGCCAGGGCTCCGCCACCGGCATGAAGCAGCAGCTCGCCAAGGATCTGAAGAAGCTCGCGAGCGCGCTGTGCAAACAAAAGAAGAAGGCGCACGACAAGGCGCACGCGAAGAACCTCACCCCGCCGCCCTTCGACCTGAAGCAGTGTCGCGAGGACGAGCTCGAGCAGCTGAAGCAGAAGCAACAGAGCAGCTCCCTGCCGGCGGGCGCACCGGAGCTAGGCGCGGGGCGAGTGCCCAAGACGCTGTACGCGCCGGCCATCATCGGCGGCGACTGGTTTCAGGTCTGGGGCGTGGCGTTCGGCGACGAGAAGTGGCCGCGGCACCTCGACCGGGGCATCGCCCTGGCCGCGGCGGGCGGGCTCGTCGTCCCCACCGCGGGCTTCGGTGACTACCGCTTCGCGCAGGCCGAGTTCTTCTGGGACGCGGGCGGCGAGTGGACGGATAATCGCGCGCTCGCGCTGTGGCAGATGCGCTGGCAGACCCGCCTGCGGCGCGTGCGGCTGCAGGGCGTGGACGTGCGCGAGGCCTTCGACAGTCACGGCCTCGACGCGCTCGAGAAGCAGCTCGCCACGCGGACCGGCAGCGCCTACCGCCCCCAGATCCGCTCGTTCCTCGACGCCATGATGCGCGGCTTCACCTTCCCGAAGGCCGAACAGTGGCTGTCGAGCGAGCTGGCGAAGGCTGGAGCGACGGTGAGCCCGGGAGTGGTGCACTGATGGCACGCTCTCCTCGCCTGCGCGCGGCGGTTCGAGCGGGTGCCTATGTGGTCTTGCTCATCGCGGTGACGTCGACTCTGCTGGCGCGCCGCGCGTCCGCGAACTTCTCCGAACGAGCGCTGGACGTGGGCCGTCAGCTCGCCAAGCTCGAGCAGTTCACCGCCAGCGCCACTCGGCTCGAGCTCAACGGTCAACCCGTGAACGTGGCGAGCGCCAGCCTGAAGGCGGACCTCGCGGAAGTGCTCACGCGCTTCGAGGCGGTGTGTCACGAGGATGGCGTCGTGGCGCGGGATCTGGCGGACCTCGGCGGCGTGATCGCGGACGACTCCCTCACCCGCGCCGCCCGGGAGAGGAACTTCGGGGTGCTGCGCGCCGAGCGGGGCGACGAAGGGGTGGTCGCCTGCCTGGTTCGGAGCCCGAACCAGGCGCCGGGAGGCCTCGCCTCCCGACTGCACCGCTTCTCCGAGACCCTCGATCTCGCCGACGTCGGACACCTGCGCTACCTCTTCGCTCGTCGCACGCCCGAGGGCCGCGTGCTCGCCATCACCGTGTGGACCGACGGCGCCCTGCGCATCGACGCGCTCGCGGGCGCGAAGGACTTCGTGGACGCGCCCGGCCGGGATCCCGAGGGGATGCCGCGACCGCCCGAGTCCCGGAGGCTGCTGTCTGCCAGCGCGGAGCGGGCACCCCACGGGCTGTTCGTCTACGAGTCGCGCGCCAGCGCGGACGCCGTGCTCGCGTCGTACCAGCAGCAGCTTCCGGCTCTCGGCTGGCGGGCCATCCCCGTGGACGGCGTAGCCGAAGCGCGCGTGTTCAGCAACGGCCGGGTGGATCTGCTCGTGATGGCCTGGCCCGCTGCCGGCGGCGCGCAGATCTCCATCCTGCAGACCGAGGGCAACTGAAGGGCTGTCAGGAATTGACCCAGTTCGCGCCGGCGGAGCCGGCCCGCGGGGGGTGGGGCCCCGACGAATTCACTTCGGCGGGGCGGGGAGGCGCGTGCCTCCCCGGTGACAGAATGAGAGAGCTGTCGATTATTCGACAGCTCTTGAGTCAGCGACAGCGCTTGCCCGTCGCGACGGTCGTCTCTTCCGCCTTGCAGAAGCCGAGGTCCGGCACGCACTTGCGGATCGCCTTGCTGCCGCAGATCGGGTTGGTCCCGATGTTCGCGGGCAAGAAGCCTTGTTGGTTGCAGTTGCCGATCGCGAACAGGCCGCAGTTCGCAGCCGCGCCGAACTGAGACGGATCGCCGAGCTCGGAGCCGCTGCAGTCGTAGTCGAAGGACTTCTGGCCGCCCGAGGACTCGTAGGGGCCGTCAAAGAAGTTGGTCTGTCCCGGGTTCACCAGGGGGTCGTCGTCGTTGCAGTCGCCGCCCTGAGTCGCCCACTGCTTGCCGGGCGAGTCGCAAGACACCAGCGCGCCGGAGCTTCGCCCGAAGCCATCCTCGTCGGCGTCCGGGTACCACGTCGTCGGGGTGCAGCCGTCCTCCGCATCGGGAGCCGCGGGCGCGTCGCTCGGAGCGTCCGAGCCAGCGTCGCCCTCCGTCGCGTCCGGTGGTGCATCGCTCGACGCGTCGCTGCCGCCAGCGCCCGCCCCACCCGTGCCGCCCGTCCCACCCCCGGTGCCGCCGGCCCCTGCGCTGCCGCCGCTCCCCGAGCTGCCCGGGCCGCTGGAGAAATCTTCCCCGCCGCAGCGGAGCAACAGCGTGAAGAGAAGCAGTCCCCAGCCTCGGCGCATGCGGCGAGTGTAGCGGAGTTCCACACTCCGACATAGGTGTCGGATTACGACGCGGTGGTCGACGCCCCACGGGTCACGATGCTATGGCAGCCGACCGATGGCGAATCCAGCCCAGGAAGTGACGCGAGACATGAGCGGACGCGTCTGCATCGTCACCGGCGCCAACACCGGCATCGGTGAGATCACCGCCCGCGAGCTGGCCCGCGCCGGGGCACATGTGTTCTTGGCGTGTCGCTCGAAGGAGCGCGCGGTTCCGGTGCTCGAGCGCATCACCCGAGAGACGAAGAACGAGCAGGTCGAGCTGCTGAAGCTCGACCTCGCGTCGCTCCGCTCGGTGCGCGACGCGGCGCGCACGTTCCTCGCGCGCGACCTGCCCTTGCACGTGCTCGTGAACAACGCCGGCCTGGCTGGGCCCCGTGGCGTCAGCGATGACGGCTTCGAGATCGCGTTCGGCGTCAATCACCTCGGTCACTTCGCGTTCACGCGTCTGCTCGAGCAGCGTCTGCGCGAGTCGGCGCCGTCGCGCATCGTCAACGTGTCGAGCGGCTCCCACTACCAGACCAAGGGCAGCATCGACTGGGAGAAACTGCAGCAGCCCACCGCCTCGCTCACGGGGCTGCCGGAGTACGCGGTCAGCAAGCTCGCCAACGTGCTGTTCGCTGCGGAGCACGCACGCCGCCTCCCGTCGGGGGTGACCACCTACTCGCTCAACCCGGGGATGGTCGCGACGGACGTGTGGCGCGAGGTCCCCCTGCCCGTGCGCGCCGTGATGAAGTTGTTCATGCTCAGCAATGAGCAGGGCGCGCGGACCACGCTGCACTGCGCGACGAGCCCAGAGCTCGCGTCGGAGACGGGGCTCTACTACGACAAGTGCAAGCCACGCAGGCCCAGTCGCCTGGCCCAAGACAGCGACCTCGCCGCGGAGCTCTGGCGCCGGAGCGAGGCCTGGACGGGCAAGTAGCTGACGCCGAGCTGACCGGCCCCGGGGCCGTCCACCTTGACACCCGCGTCCACATGGGGGAGCGAGAGCATCCCCACCTCGCCCCGACCATGACCTCCCCGCCTCGCGTCTCCGACCAACCCCCCGCCGGGCCCCTCGACCCCGCTGGGCTGCTCCGGGGCAAGCGCCTAGTCGTGATCGGCGGCACGGGCTTCCTGGGCAAGGTGTTCTGGACCTTCCTGCTGTCCAAGTATCCGGACGTGGGCCACATCTGGCTCGTGGTGCGGCCGCGACCGGGCCAGACCGCCAGCGCGCGGTTCTGGAAGGACATCGCCACCAGCGAGTGCCTGAAGGCACTGCGCGACGAGCACGGGGCTCGGTACGACGCCTTCCTGCGTGAGAAAGTAACCCCCATCGCGGGCGACGTGAGCCACGCCTTCTGCGGCCTCGAGCCCGACCTGCGCGCGGAGCTCCGAGGAGCGGTCGACGTCGTCATCAACGCCTCGGGCGTGGTCGACTTCGATCCACCCCTGGACGAGGCGCTGCAGGTCAACGCCTTCGGCGTGCAGAACCTGGTCGATCTCACGCGGGACCTCGGGGGTGCGGCGCTGCTGCACACCAGCACCTGTTACGTCGCGGGCTGTCGCACCGGGTTCATCGAGGAGAAAGACCCCCGCGAGATCCCGTTTCCGCGGGCAGGCGAGCTCGAACCCAGCCACTGGCAGCCGGATCGCGAGATCGCCGAGTGCCTGGACGTGGTGGAGCAAGCGCGGCATCGCATGAACGACGCCTTCCGTCAGAGCCACTTCCTCGACGAGGCCAGGCGCCGGCTGCTCGAGCGCAACGAGCCCGCTCGCGGCCCCGTCCTCGAACGCGAGATCGAGCGCGTGAAGCGCAAGTTCGTCGAGGCGGAGCTCGCGAAGATGGGCATGGAGCGCGCCCATTTTTGGGGCTTTCCCAACACCTATACCTACACCAAGGCCATCGGCGAGCAGATCGTGGCCAGCTCGGGCTTGCGGTTCACCATCGTGCGTCCGGCGATCGTGGAGTCGACGACCTACTACCCGTTCCCGGGTTGGAACGAGGGCATCAACACCAGCGCTCCGCTCATCTACTCCCTACGTGAGGGTCAGACGCAGATCCCCGGCGGGGACAACCCCCTCGACTTCATCCCCTGCGACATGGTGGCAGGCGCCATGGTGCTGTCCCTGTGCGAGCTGCTCGAGGGCACCGCGCCTGCCGTCTACCAGTACGGCTCGAGCGACACCAACCCCTGCTCCATGCGGCGGTTCTTCGAGCTGTCGGGGCTATACAAGCGCAAGTACTACCAACGCACCGGTCGCGGTGGCCCGGTGGTCAGCGCGCTGCAGGCGCACTTCGAAGGAGCGCTGCTCGGCAAGGACGACTTCGCGAGCTACGGGCCGCGAACCATCGCCAAGGGCACGTCGGTGCTGAGCCGAGCGCTGAACAAGCTCGCGGTGGGACCCGCCAAGGCGCTGATGGCGCCGGCTGCCAAGGCCGCCGGCCAGTTCTCGCAGCAACAGCACAAGATCGCCGACGTGCTCGAGGCGTTCGTGCCGTTCACGGCGCAGTACGACTACGTGTTTCGCTGCGATCACACGCGCCGGGCCTTCGCCCGTCTCGGGGACGAAGACCGGCGCAGGATCCGCTGGGAGCCGGAGGCCATCGAGTGGCGCAGCTGGTTCCTCGAGGTCCACGTGCCGGGGCTCGAGAAGTGGGTGTTCCCCCAGATCGACGAGCGCATCCGCCGGCCGCGGGTCGCGCCGCAAGCCCACGAGACGCTGCCGTCACTGCTCGACGAGATGGCCGAGCGCCACGATCTCTCCGTGGCTCTGCAGCGTACGGAGGTCGACGGGCTCTCGCGCATCACCTACCGCGAGCTGCGAGAGCGCACGCTGGCCTGCGCACAGCGGCTCGTCGCCGCGGGCGTGAAGCCCGGGGACCGAGTGCTGCTCGCGGGGCAGAACCACCCGTCGTGGCCCATCGCCCTGTTCGCCATCCTCTACCTCGGGGCGACGGCGGTGCCGCTCGACGCCGGGGTCGAGCCGTTCGTCGCCAAGAACCTGGCTCGCGCGTCGAAGGCCCGGGTGTTCGTCGCGGACGCCAAGGTGCGAGCGCGCGTTTCGGCCGAGGTGGGCGACGGCGTCAGCTGGCTCGATCTCTGGACGCTGATGGAGCGTGGCCCGCAGCTCGATTCCGCGCCGGCCTCGACCCCCGAGGACGTCGCGGTCTTGATCTACACCAGCGGCACGACGGGCACGCCCAAGGGCGTGATGCTGACCCACGAGAACCTGGCCGCGCTGGTGGCGGCGCTCGCGCCCTTGTTCCCCCTGGGGCGAGGGGACCGGGTGCTGAGCGTGCTGCCGCTGCATCACACCTTCGAGCTGACCTGCGGGCTGCTCTTGCCGCTGTCGCGAGGCTCGCGGGTCGTGTACCTCGACGAGCTGACCGCGGAGCGCCTGGAGGGGACCCTGAAGAGCGGCCGCATCACCGCCATGATCGGCGTGCCCGCGCTGTGGGAGATGCTCGAGCGACGCATCACGGCGCGCGTCGCCGAGCACGGCAAGCTCGCCTCGCATGTGTTCGACTTCGCCGTCGAGCTGTCGCGCACGCTGGGCAAGGGGCTGGGCATCGACGCAGGCAAGGTGCTGTTCGGTCCCGTGCACTCGGGCTTGGGCGGGCACCTGCGCTACCTGGTCAGCGGCGGCGCCGCGCTGCCCGAGAAGACCCAGCACCTGTTCGCCGGGCTCGGGCTGCACTTGGCGGAGGGCTACGGCCTGACCGAGGCCGCGCCGGTCCTCACGGTCGCCGAGGCCAGCCCGCGAGCTCGCTCGGGTCACGTCGGCAAGCCCGTCCCCGGCGTCGAGATCCGAATCCACGCCCCCGACGCCACGGGTGTGGGTGAGGTCCACGCGCGCGGTCCGAACGTCATGCTGGGCTACAGCGACGACGCCGAGTCCACGCGACACGTCATCGACGCGGACGGCTGGCTGCACACCGGCGACCTGGGCAAGCTCGACCGCCACGGTAACCTGGTGATCGTCGGTCGCGCCAAGGACGTCGTCGTCACCGCCAGCGGCGAGAACGTGTACCCGGACGACGTGGAGGCGCGCCTGGGCCAGGTGGAGCATGTGACCGAGCTCGCGTTCGTGGGGGTCGCGGACGGCCGCGGCGGCGAGCGGCTCGCGTGCGTCGCCGTGCCCGAGTCCGACGAGGTGGTCCCCCGCGCCGAGCGCCACGCGCGCGCGAAGAAGTCACTCGAGCGAGCCATCGCCAAGCTCCCCGCCGCGCAGAAGCCGGCTGTGGTTCAGCTAGTGGACGCCCCGCTGCCCCGCACTGCGACGCGGAAAGTGCGGCGCAACGAGGTGCGGGTGCTGCTCGAGCGGGTCGCACCCTACTCGGAGCGCCCCCCGCGCATGGAGGCGGCCGACCACCTCGACACCGCCGCCCAGCGAGTCCGCGCAGCGGTCGGCGCCATCACCCGCAAGGATCCCCAGAAGCTGCAGCCGGGCCTGTCGTTGCGTGGGGATCTCGGGTTCGACTCCCTCATGTTGCTCGAGTTGCTCGTCGCACTCGAGGCGCAGGTGGGGCAACCCCTCGACGCCGAGCGCCTGAGTGAGTGTGACACCATCGCCGACGCCGAGGCGCTGATGCGCGAGGCGTCCCGCGCTCGCGCGGCGTCTCCGACCGCGCACATCGAGCGCGCCGCGGAGGAGCCGCTCGAGATCCCGCCGGCGCTCCGCGACGCGGCGATGCACTGGATGGGAAGAGCCCAGATGGGGTTTTACGATCGGGTGCTGCGCACCCGCGTCACGGGTCGGGCCTTCATCCCCTACAACCGCAACACGCTGGTGGCCGCCAATCACGCCAGCCACCTCGACATGGGGTTGGTGAAGTACGCCCTCGGCTCCTACGGGCGCGACATCGTCTCACTCGCGGCGCAGGACTACTTCTTCGAGGGCAACCGCTGGCGTCGGGCCTACTTCGACAACCTGACCAACCTGGTGGCCATGAGTCGCGAGGGCTCCCTGCGTCAGAGCCTTCGCAAGGCCGGCTCGCTGCTCGACGAAGGCAAGACCGTGCTCATCTTCCCCGAAGGGACCCGCAGCTCGGACGGCGAGATCGCCGAGTTCAAGAGCGCCGTCGGCTACCTCGCGCTGCACCACCGCTCGGACATCTTGCCGGTCTACCTGGATCGAACCCATCGCGCGCTGCCCAAGGGCTCCACCGTGCTGCGAACCCGCGAGGTCGGTGCTCGCATCGGGCCACCGCTCGAGTTCGCGCACCTGCAGCGCCTGACCGCGGACATGACGCGCGGGGAAGCGTCTCGCGCCGTGACGGAGTTGGTGCGTCGCGCCATCCTGGCGTTGCGCCGCGGCACGGTGCTCGACATCTCGCGGCTGGACGCCATCGAGCTCGACCCGCAGGTCGACGACGACTCGATCGAGGCCGTCCTGGCTGAGCTCGACGGGCGCTTCGTCTCCGGCGTGGTGACCGAGCCCGTCAGCTTCTACTTCGCCCTCGGCGAGCGGGATCGCTACACCCTGCTGCTGGAGCCGGCGCGCTACGAGCTCATCCCGGGCAAGGCGGTGGAGCGCGCGGACTGCGTGCTCAAGACGAGCCCCGAAATCTTTCGCCGCATCGTGCGCGACGGCTACACCCCTTCACCCGCGGAGTTCGTCTCCGGCGTGGTCAAGACCAGCGACATCCCCAAGCTGCTCCTGTTCCAGCAGGCGTTCGATCTCGCGCGGGAGCCAACCGACCGCGGCACCCCGGACGCGCCGAGCGCGCTGGGGTGAGCTGCTCAAGGCTTGAACACGTCGTAGGCCATGAGCAGGCCTTCCATCACGATCAGGAGCGCGATCAGCCACTCCACGCGCAGCGCGCGTCGATTTTGCAGCAACTCCAGCAAGGTGTTCACGGTGCGTGACACCAGCGCCAGCTTGCGCTCGAAGGTGCGATGCCGCTCCTTGAGCTCGTACTCCTCCACGAGAATGGCATTCAGTCGATCGAGCTCCGCGTGCTCCCACGAAATGTCGGGTTTGTCCTCGACCTCCATGCGACCGATGAGCTGGTACTCCATGAGCAGGGACGCGCCGACCTGGCTGATGAGCTCGCGGCTACGCCGGTGCGGGCGTCCCGAAGCGTGAAGGGCCTGCGCCAGCGGCTCGATGCGACGGAACACCTCCGCGATGCGGGCCTCGTGCTGCGCGAGCGCCACGCTCTTGGCGAGGGCGTCCGCGATCACCTCCAGGTGCTGCAGATCCGCCGCAGGGGTCACGAGCACGCCATCGTGCACCCGGTAGGCGGACCCGGGCTCGACGCGCAAGGTGGCCTCCTCGGTCTCGGGTGCATCGACGGGATCGCCCACGTGAGGACGGAGGCGGTCGAGCAGCGCGCGCTCGTCGCCGTCGCTCACGCCGAACAGCACGACTGCGCCAAAGCGCAGGCCGATGGCGGTGGCGCCGCCGGCCTCGAGGGCGACCGCGCGCGGAGACAGTCGGCGACCGTCGAGCGCCCTCAGGTCGAGGCGGGAGCCGACCAGAAGAGCGCGGACGGGTAGATCGCGGGAGGTCACGGCTGCCGCGAGGGATTTGCAAGTCCCGCGCCCGGCGTGCAGCTGCAGCGTTCCTGTTGGGCCGGCTGGGTTTCGCGCACGTCGAGCGCGGCCGAGCACCCACCCGCGCACGCCTAGCGCAGGCCGGGCACCCTTGACCCACCATCGGTACCGACACAAACACGCCCATCATGAGCCAGGGCAACGGCGCGTCGCAGAGCAAGCGCTACTGGGTGGGGGGGGCCACCGGGTTTCTGGGCGCACACCTCGCGGCGGCGCTGCGGGACGCGGGTCACGAGGTGGTGGGCGTCAGCCGCTCGGGGGGAGAGCTCGAGGGCGTGGAGGTGCGCGCCGTGGACGTGCTGGACGAGGCGGCCGTGTGCGACAGCGCCCGGGGGATGGACGGCGCGTTCTTGTGCACCGGCCTGGTCTCCCGCAACCCGGACGACGCGGAGCTCTTGCATCGCATGAACGTCACCGCGGTCCGCACGGCGCTCAGCGGACTACGTCGAGCGGGGGTTCGGCGCGTGGTCGTCGCGAGCACGAGCGGCACGATCGCGATTGGCAAGGAGCCCGACCAGATCTTCGACGAAGACTCGCCCGCGCCGGTCGAGCTCATCTCGCGCTTCCCCTACTACCGCAGCAAGCTGTACGGCGAGCGCGAGGCCCTGGACGCGAGCGATGACGAGCTGGAGGTGGTCGTCGTCAACCCCACCCTGCTGCTCGGACCCGGGGACTTCCGTGACAGCTCGACGGAGGACGTGCGCCGCTTCTTGGAGCGCGAGATCCCGGCCATACCTCAGGGCGGGATCGCCTTCGTGGACGTGCGCGACGCGGCGACGGGCATGGTCGCTGCCTTCGAGCGCGGTCGCGCTCGGGAGCGCTACCTGCTCAATGGCAAGAACATGACGATGGTCGCGTTCTTCCAGCGCCTCGAGCGGCTCACGGGCGTGACCGCGCCGCGCCTGGTGTTGCCCGCGTCCCGCGCGCTGGCGGTCGGTGCCAACGCGCTGTTCTCGCGCGCGATTCGCGGACTCGGCGGCGAGCCTCCGGTCGACGAGACGACCTTCGAGATGGGCTGCTACTACTGGTACGCGAGCAGCGCGAAGGCCGAGCGCGAGCTCGGCTTCGTGGCCCGGGATCCCGGTGAGACCCTGCGGGATACGGTCGAGGATCTGATCCGCCGCGGAGCGGCCCACCCGCGCACCTCCGAGGGCTTGCCGGATGCGGCGCGCCGCGCGCTGGCCGCCATCGTGAGCCGTGCGCGTCAGGCGCCCCCGACACAGTAGAGGTACTCATGGCAACTCGCGTCCTCTTGTTCTTGCTGACCAACCTTGCGGTCCTCGTCCTCTTGAGCGTGGCGTGGTTCGTGCTGCGCTCCACCGGCATCCTCGAGGACATCGACTGGACCTACCTTCCACTCGCGATCTTCTCCGTCGTGTTCGGCTTCGGGGGGTCGATCATCTCGCTGCTCGTCAGCAAATGGGTGGCCAAGCGGGCCACCGGCGCGCGCGTCATCAACAACCCGCAGAACGACACCGAGCTCTGGCTGGTCTCCACCGTGCAACGGCAAGCCCAGCAGGCGGGCATCGCGATGCCCGAGGTCGCCATCTACGAGTCGAGCGAGCTCAACGCGTTCGCGACCGGTCCCACGCGCAACAGCTCACTGGTCGCGGTCAGCAGCGGGCTGCTTCGGGGGATGCGGCGCGAAGAGGTGGAGGCGGTGCTCGCCCACGAGGTCAGCCACGCGGCCAACGGGGACATGGTCACGCTCGCTCTGGTGCAGGGCGTGCTGAACACGTTCGTGATCTTCTTCTCGCGGGTGATTGGCAACATCGTGGACGGCGCGCTCTCGAAGGGGAAGAGCCGCGGGCCGGGCATCGGGTTCTACTTGTCCGTGTTCGTCGCCGAGATCGTGCTGGGCATCTTGGCAACCCTGATCGTGATGGCTTTCTCGCGCTGGCGCGAGTACCGGGCCGACGCGGGGGCCGCGCGGCTGGCCAGCGCGCCGGCGATGATCGCCGCGCTGCAGCGCCTCGGCCAGGTCAGCGGCGAGTCGGACCTGCCCGCGAGCATGGCGGCGTTCGGCATCAAGGGCGGCAAGGGCGGGTTCATGAGCCTGTTCCGCACCCATCCCCCGATCGAGGATCGCATCCGGCGCCTGCAGCTGTCCGCGGGGCGCTGAGAGTCACTCGCTGATCCGTCGACGACGCACGACCCCATCCCGGGAGGAGAGCGGCGCTGTCACGTCCTCGGGTCGCGCAGCGGGTGGCGGCGGCGGCGCGGGCTCGGCCGCGGTCGCGACGGACGGCGACGGTGCGCTCGGGCTCGCGGCGGGCGCCGCCGGCGGACTCGGCTCGGGAGCAGGAGGCGGAGCGTCCGGTAGGCCGAGCTTCTTGCGCAGCACGTCCCCGAGGCTCCCGAGCCCCGAGGCGCCGCCTGAGCCGGCCGAGAACTCCTTGTAGTTCTTGCGTTCCTCGACGCGAGCGACGCCCGTGGCGGAGAAGCGCAGGCGGTCACCGCGGGACACCACGACCACCTCGAGCGTCTTTCCGGCGGGGTACGCGCGCCGAAAGTCCGCGCCGGGAGGGAGCCCGAGCTCGGCCAAGGGCACGAGCCCTTCGCCCTTGGGCGTGCTCACGATCACGCCACCCCCCGCGTGCTTGATGACGGTGCCGGTGAGCACTTCGTCCGCGGCGGGCGGGGCCGCTCGCTCCATGCGCGCCTTCATGCTGAGGCGCACGCGAAGCCCCTTGTCGCTCTCCTCGACCGCGAGCACGCGGACCGCGACTCGGTCGCCGACGTTCACCACGTCTTCGGGCGATCCGACGCGCCGGTGCGCGAGCTCGGAGACGTGTACGAAGCCGTCGAGGCCGCCCAGATTGACGATCGCGCCGTGCTTGTTCAGCGCGGTGACCTCGCCCTCAAGATCCGCGCCGATGGCGAGCGTAGCAGCCATCTCGCGCGCCTGCTCCTTCTGCGCGGTCTCGAGCAGCGCGCGCCGCGAGACCACCACGTTGCGCCCGCCCTCCTCGACCTTCGTGACCAGGACCTCGACCTCGCGTCCGACGAAGCTCTCGAGATCAGCGGTGTGTCCGAGCTCGATCTGCGACGCCGGGCAGAACGCGCGCACGCCGGCGATGTCGAGCTCGAGTCCACCCTTGACCGCGCGGCTGACCCGCGCCGATACCGGCAGCTTGGCCTCGAGGGCGTTTCTCAACTCGGTGGCATCCAGCTGGCCACCACCCCGCCCGAGGGACAGGGACAGCCGTGGCGCGTCTCCTTCCGCATCCACGACCGTAGCGCGCAGTCGATCGCCGAGCTTGACGCGTACGGTGCCGTCCTTCAGCTCGAGCTCGCTGCGCTCGATGCGGGCATCGCTCGCCCCACCGATGTCGAGGAAGACGCTGTCTTGCGCGATCTGGATCACCGTGCCTTCGACGACGTCGCCTTGACGCAGCCTCAGGCGCTCGCGGTTGGCGCCGCCTTTGGAGGATGCTTCCAGCAGTGAGGCAAAGTCGTCCTGGCTCATGGGCCGGCAAGGATGCCACCGGGGCAGTGGGTGACAAGCGAAAGTCCTGGTCGCTCGCGTTGCCGGCCGCTCGTCCGGTGGGCCGAGCCGATCACGGGCGCCGGCTGGAGACGAGGTTCACCCCATGCTAGGCCGCGGCATGGAGAAGATTGGGCTGCTGGCGGGCGCCGCGCTCGCGCTCGCGAGCCTGGGGTGCTCGAGCGACGACTCGAGCGCAGGGCCGACCGGAGGGAGCGGGGGGAGCGGCGGGGCGGCTGGCTCCGGCGGAGCGTCGGGCGCCGGCGGCGGCGGCGGGAGCACGGCGTGCACGGCGCCCCCGCGGTCCTTCTGGACCTGGGACCTCGGCGTGATGCCGCCGCTGGACGTGCAGGTCTCGGCCACGTGTCGCGCGCAGACCGAGCACGCCTACGTCTACGTCGCGGACGACGTGTGGGACACCGCGCTGTCGCAGCCCCAAGTGGATGTGATCGTGCAGGCCTTTGCCCACGCGACGCCAGCCGAACCTAGCCGTGGCATCTACGAGCTGACCGTCGAGACCTTCGGGGAGCCACCCGACATCGACCAGGACGGTCGCGTCGTCCTGTTCTATCAGCACATGGCGGGCTTTCAGGGCTACACCTTCGACGGCTTCTTCCGCAGCCTGGACCAGACGCCGGGCGCCATGTCGAACCAGACGGAGATGTTGCACCTGAACGCGACTGGGCCCAACGCGCCCGACTCGGACTACATGCTGGGCGTCGCCGCGCACGAGCTCGTACACCTGATCGGCTCGCGCTATGACAGCGGCGAAGAGGGTTGGCTCGACGAGGCCCTGGCGGAGGCGGCCATGACCCGCGCCGGGTACCTCACGGATCTGCCCGCAGCGAAGGGCTACGTGAAGTCGACGGCGACCACGCCCTTGTGCGTGACGAGCTACTCGGACTACGGCGCGACGTTCAGCTTCGGCACCTACCTGCTCGACCGCTTCGGCCCGCCATTTCTGGCCAAAGTGCTACAAGATCCGCAGAAGGGCCGCGCGTCGGTCGAGTCGCATCTGCCGGTCGGCTCCACGTTCAACAGCGTGTTCGGCGAGTTCATGGTGGCGTGCGCGCTCGATCAACCGAGCATCGGCGACGGTCGCTTCGGCTTCAGCTCAGTGGAGCTCAGCGGGCTCGGCTTCGAGACCCCCGGGCTGATCGACGGAGCCACCCACTGGGCCGAGGTGGTGGCTTTCGGCAGCCGCAACCTGAAGTTCAGCCCGTCCGGGGCCGGCACCTTGTCCGTGCTGATCGAGTCGCCCGAGCTGGCCAAGCTCGTCGCCCACTCGGTCGTCTTCGACGCCGCGAGCCCTGCCGGGGCCCAGGTCACGGCTCACGACCTGACGAACAGCGCGACCATCGCCGTGACAACGTCGGCTGGGCAGGTCGTTGTCTTGGTCATCGCGGCCGACGTCGGCCCGGCGCTGGCCACGAGTAAGGACGCGCCCAAGCTCACCTTCACCTACAACGCCACGTTCGCGCCATGAAGACACTCGCACTGCTCGCTCTGTCGTGCGTGTTCTGGCTCGGCTGCGGCGCCGACGACGCCCCCGCCGGCGCCGCTGGGTCCGGAGGCCTGGGTGGTGCGGCGGGCGCTGCCGGCAGCGCCGGCGCCGGCGCCGGACCGCTCTCCCTCGCCCCGGGGGAGGTCGCCGAGGTGCAGCTCGACTCCGGCTCGCTGAGCCTCGAGCTGGCCACGCCGAGCGGCGAGGAGCGATTCGTGCTCGTGCTCGCCTCCCTCGACCTCGGCAGCGCGACGACGTTCTACGACTACGCGCCCGCCTCGAGTGCCGAGGCCAGCGCGAGCGCCGCGCTCGTCACCGGCTGCACCCTCGATGACGCGCAGTGGAAGGACGCGCCGCTCTCCTCCGAGACCCCGCCGAGCGCCACCGGCGCGGTGCAGCCGGGGGCTCAGCGCAGCGTGACCGTGCCCTCGCCGACTGGGCCGAAGACCATCACGGTGGAGGCGCTCGCGGTGGGCAGCCACGCCATCGTGTGGGGGGACGTGACCCCCGCCGCGCCCGCCGTGATCGAGGCCGCCGTAGTCACCGAGTTCTTGACGGACTTCGAGCAGATCATCTTGCCGCGGGCCCGAGCCGTGTTCGGCGTCGAGTCGGATCAGGACGGGGATGGGCGCATCGGGCTGGTGTTCTCGCCCATCACCCACCAGACCGCGGTCGCCTTCTTCAGCAGCTGCGATCTCGGGGTGAGCCTCGGCTGCGCGAGCTCCAATCAGGGTGAGTACCTGTACCTCACGCCGCCCAACGCCATCCCGCCGCCGTACAACACGCCGAACGCCATCAAGGAGATCCTGGCGCACGAGCTGTCGCACATGATCCACTATCACCGAAAGGTGAAGCGGAACTCCCTGCTCGGCTGGAACGAGAGTTCCTACTCCGTCGAAGGAGTCGGCGCGCTGGCGCAGGACGTGCTCGGCTACCAATCCGGCAACCTGTACGTGACCATGGCGGGGCTCGACGGCATCGACTCGTTCTCGCTCGCGGACGTCACCATCGACGGGACGAAGTACGATCCCCCGCGGGACGGCGCGCTGCGCGGCGCATCGTACCTCTTCGTGCGCTGGCTCTACGATCGAGCCGGCGGGGATCTGGCGACCTCTGCGGGTATCGAGAGTCGTGGCGGCCCCGCGCTGCTCCGCACCCTGCTCGACGCCCCCGAGTCGCTGACCGGAGCGCTGCCGAGCGCGACCGGCAAGAGCGCGCCGGAGCTAGCGATGGACTTTTGGACGACCCTGGCGCTCAGCAATCGAGACGTGCTCGGTGACGCGGCGCCGACGAACAAGTGCTTCGCCTTCCTGCCCACGATGAGCGATCCGGTCACCGGCCGCCAGCGGGGCGCGAGCACCTTCGCGACCTTCCACGGTCAGCAGATGAAGGGACCGAAGCTGCAGCCCCTCGACGCCGCGAGCGGCAAGCTACGCTCCGGCGGCGCCGAGTTCCTGAGTCTGGACGCCGTCCCGGGCGCACCGACGCGCGCGGTCGGGCTGACCGTCGACGCCGCGGCCGTGCCCCGGCTACGGGTGGCCCGCGTTCGCTGAGGCGCCATGGCGCATGGGCGGTGTTGGTGGAGCGACGCGCGGGCAGTGCCGGTCCTCGCCGCCGCCGCGTGTAGCGCGAGTCCCGCGGCGCCCGTCGAGCAGTCGCCTCGGCCCACGGTCCACGGCAGCGCCGCCGCGCCAGCCGCCGTGTCTGCGGCTCCGGCGGTGATCGCGGCTCAGCTCCCGCCGAGCCAGCTCGAGCCGGACGGCAACGACGAGCGTCCCACTCCCGCCGTCGCGTTGCCGGAGAAGCCCCGCTTCGCTCGGCTGGGCCGGCACTGGGCAGCGCTGCACAAGGTGTGCGATCTGGCCGCCCACGGCGGCGCGTTGTTCATGGCGCACGCCACCTCACCCCTGGCGTTCACCGGCGCCACCGTCACGCGCTACGATCCGCGGCAGCGGGAAGCCTTCGCGCTCGCGTTCGACTGGAATCGACCCGGCGAGCCCGAGCGCGGTGGCGCCGGTGGTCAGGGGTTCCTGCGCCTACGCATCATCGACGGGCGGCTGCACGTGCCCGACGCCGATCCGCCCTACCTCGGGCTCGGCGTGGCGTTCGGCGTCGAGGGTTATGTGTTCACGAGCGACGAGCGGGGTCGCTTCGAGCGCGTGGCGCGCCCCGGTCATCGACCGCCCCGAGCGCCCACCGAAGCCCGCGGGGGCAGCATCGTCTTACCGGGCGCGCTGCACGTCTTCGACGTGATCCGCTTCCGCGGCAAGCGCTACGCCTCCTCCGGCGCGGCGGTCCCACCCAAGGTGACCGCGACGCACTCGCCCGGCGTGCTGTTCGTAGAGGGGGGACACTCGAGTCGCTGGGACGCCAGCTACAGCTACCCGGGTGCGTCCGGCGAGGCTGCGGCGCGCCTGAGCTACATGGTGCGCTTTCGGGATCGACTGTACGTGGCCATCAGCCCGCTGTACGGCCTCGATCGTCACGACTACGTCGTCCTCGCGCCGCCGCGCGACGAGACCGCGCTCACCCTCGAGCACGCCCGCGCGGTGAGAGGGACCGTGTCGGGCGGCGCGCACACGCTGCGCTGGTACGCGGACCGCGGGCGCTTGTACTGGATCACCCTCGGCGCGGGCGGCGGCGAGCTGCGGGTGACCGAGGATGGCGACACCTGGACCCGGGTCGAGCTGCCCCAAGACGCCGGGCGCCCGACCGACGTGCTCCGGGTCGGCGAGCGGCTGCTGGTGATGGCGGAGCGGGCGCTCCTGGAGCTGTCCGCCGCGGGAGCGCAGGTGGTCGCGCGCGTCGAGGAGCAGAAGTCTCCCTTCTCGCTCGACGACACCTACTGCGCCGCACCCCTGGTCGTGTTCGACGGCAAGGTCATGATTGGCGGCCAGCGACGCGGGGACCTGTGGGCGCTCGTGGAGTCGGGCTGAGGCTCGAGCGCACGAGGCGCTGGGCCGTCGACGCGGGCCGCTGTGGTCCGCGCGGCTCAGTGTCTCGCAGGAGCTGGTCGAGCTTCGCCTGCAAATCCTGACTCCCGTGGTAGCCACGCGCCGTGATCAGGTCCAGGTTGGCGCGGACCTCACCCGGGTTGACGCGGTCGTCACCTTGCCGCGCGAATACTGCCCCTCCAAGCGATCGAACCCTTTCAGGATTCCAGGCCCGGCCGGTGGGCATCACCAATCAGTGGTGCGAGTTGGGCGAACCGGGTCGCGGCGCGGCGCTCGCGGAGTCGGGCTGAGGTCAGGGGGTTCGCTCGCGGTACACGGCCTGTGCGGCGGTGATGGCTGTCACGTGCACGATCGAGTCTACGGACGCGCCCTGCTGCAGCACGTTCACCGGCTTCTTCATGCCGAGCACGATGGGTCCGATGACGTCGGCGCCGCCCGCGGCCGCCAACAACTTGTAGGCGATGTTGCCCGCCGCCAGGTTGGGAAAGATCAGCACGTTGGCCGAGCCCACCAGGGTGGAGAAGGGATACGGCGCGCGGGCTTGCTCGTCGAGAGCGACGTTGGCCTGCATCTCGCCGTCGACCATCAGGTCCGGCCGGCGCACTTTGACCAACTGCGTCGCCTCAGCCACCTTCCTGGAGAAGGGGTGGGGTGCGTCGCCGAAGTTCGAGAACGAGAGCATGGCGATGCGTGGCGTGAGCCCCAGCTCCCGCGCCGTGTCGGCGGCGAGGATGGCAGTCTCCGCGAGGGTGTCGGCGTCCGGGTCGATGTTGATGGTGGTGTCCGCGAGCAGCTTCACGTCTCGCTTGGTCACGGCCACGTACATGCCAGCCGCGCGCTTGACGCCCTCGGCCACCCCCACGATCTGCAGCGCCGGACGGATGGTCGCCGGGTAGTCTTGCCCGTAGCCCGCGACCAAGCCGTCGGCGTCCCCCTGGTCGACCATCATCAGACCGAACGCGGTTCGTGAGCGGCGCATCGTCTTGTAGGCATCGAGCCGCGTGATGCCGTGACGCTGCCGCTTCTGCCAGAACGTCTCGGTGTAGGGCTCCAGGCGCTCGCTGGTGCGCGGGTTCTCGATCACGATGCCTTCGAGTGCGAGCCCGAGCTGCGCCGCTTGCTGGCGGATCCGATCCTCGCGGCCGACCAGGATGGGCTGCGCGATGCCCTCGTCCACGATGCGCTCGACCGCGCGCAAGACGTTG
Organism: Polyangiaceae bacterium; assembly: GCA_019637295.1. Lineage (GTDB taxonomy): Bacteria > Myxococcota_A > Polyangia > Polyangiales > Polyangiaceae > JACKEA01. The sequence continues at coordinate 23,509 of JAHBVX010000009.1, read as the reverse complement.
TCCTGGTCGCTCTCCGGGAACACGATGCGCTTGGTGGACTCCCGCGCCGTCTCGGTGACGGCCCACATCACGCGCCGAGTCGGCGACAGCTTCTTGAACAGCGCATCGCGATACTCGTCGACGTCCACGGACTCTCGCGCGACTCCGCTCTCCATCGCCGCCCTGGCCACCGCGGGCGCGACCCAGTGCAGCACGCGGTTGTCGAAGGGCTTCGGGATCAGGTAGTTCTTGCCGAAGCGCATGCGGTGCCGGCCGTAGGCTCGCAGCACGTCGTCGGTCACCTCCTCGCGCGCCAGCCGAGCCAAGGCCTTGGCCGCGGCCAGCTTCATGCCTTCGTCGATGGTGCGCGCCAGTACGTCCAGGGCGCCCCGGAAGATGTACGGGAAGCCGAGCACGTTGTTGACCTGATTGGGGTAGTCGCTGCGACCCGTGGCCACGATGGCGTCCGGCCGCGCCGCTACTGCCGCTTCGTAGGGGATCTCGGGATCCGGATTGGCCAGCGCGAAGACGATGGGTCGAGGGGCCATGGTGCGCAGCATCGCGGGCGTAACCAGATTGCCCGCCGCGAGTCCGATCATCACGTCTGCGTCGGCGAGGGCGTCGGCCAGGGTGAGCCGCGGATCGCTCTTGGGTCGGGCCAGCGCGCGTCGATACGGATCGAGGCCGTCCCGATCCTCCCTCAGCACACCATCCACATCGACCATGGTGACGTTGGCACGCGTCACGCCCATGCGGATCCACATTTCCATGCAGGCGGTCGCGGCAGCGCCCGCGCCGACACAGGTCACCAGCAGTTCCCCGAGTTGCTTGTTCTGCAGCTCCGCGGCGTTCAGCAGCGCCGCGGCGGAAATGATGGCCGTGCCGTGCTGGTCGTCGTGGAAGACGGGGATGTTCATGCGCTCCCGCAGAGTGCGCTCGATCACGAAGCAGTCCGGCGCGCGGATGTCCTCCAGGTTGATGCCGCCGAACGTCGGCTCGAGCGCGCGCACGAGGTCGATCACCCGCTCCGGGTCCGTCTCGTCCAGCTCGAGATCGAACACGTCGATGTCGGCGAAACGCTTGAACAAGACAGCCTTGCCCTCCATCACCGGCTTGGCAGCGCGCGGCCCGATGTTGCCCAAGCCCAGGACGGCGGTGCCGTTGGTCACGACCGCGACCAGGTTCCGCCGCGCGGTGTACACGTCCACCTTGTCCGGGTCCCGAGCGATGACCCGGCAGGGCGCGGCCACCCCGGGTGTGTACGCCAGCGATAGATCGAGCTGAGAAGCGACCGGCTTCGAGGGCAGGACCTCGATCTTTCCCGGTCGCCCCAGGGAGTGGTACAGCAAGGCGTCTTCGGCGCGACTCATGCCCCTGGTTACAACGGATCTCCCCTGGCGTGCGCGACTGTTGCCGGATCGGCGCGGTAGGCGCGGTGTTCGACGCTTCGGCGCGGCGGTCGCGGTTGCGCTCTTGGCATGCCCGGCGGCCACCCGGGCCGACGGAGCCGCTGGCCACCCCGCGTGCGTGGCCGTGACGGCGCAGGCGCGCTATGGCGCGTATGGGTACGACCACATCGTCACGCTGAGCAACGGCTGTGACCGGCACGCTGACTGCACCGTCCGCACGGACGTGAACCCCGAGTCGATCGCCGTCTCCTTGAGCGCGGGCCAGTCCGAGGAGGTCGTGACCTTTCGCGGCTCACCCGCGTCCACGTTTCGAGCCACGGTGCGCTGCGTGCTCCGCGATTGAGGCGCTCACCCCCAAGACCGCAGCCATCCGGTCACCCGGGAGTCCGATACGGCATCTCGCCCCAATAGGCATAGAGGCCGTCGTCTGCTCTCTTCATGCCGGCGGCGACCTCGGGCATGTTCGCTGCCAGCCAGCGCACGAAGTGGGGCCGGGTGCCGTCCGCGTCGTCCACGCCGTACTCGTCGGCCAGATCCCAGGACGCGAACACTCGTCCGTTCTTGCTCGCGACGAGCGGATCGGCGGCCAGCGCCGCCACGCAGCGACCCAGGAGCAGCGGCGTCTCCGAGGCGATGAACTCCGGGACCCTCTCCACCGCGTCGCGCCAGTTCGCTTCGGTGACGCCGAAGTGATCGAGCATCCACTCGGAGCGCAAGAAGCCCGGCGTGACCGCGACCGCCGTTATCCCGCGGTCCTTCAGCTCCTGCGAGAGGGCGAAGGCCATGCGGATGACGGTCGTCTTCACCAAGTCGTAGAAGAAGTGACCTCGGTAGTAGAAGCCGTCGCCGTCCGTCACCTCCACCACCAGGCCACCGGTCCGCAGTCGGGGCAGCCCGTAGTGGCTGGTGATGATGTGGGTCTTGAGCGCGCGGTCGACGAGTAAGAGTCCGTCCTCGAGCTTCGTCTCCCACAGCCGCTTGCCCCACTCGATCAAGTCGTCGCCGCCCCAGATGTCGTTGACCAGGATGTCGAGCTCGCCCACGCGCTCGAACAGGCTCGCCACCTGCTCAGGCTCCGTGTGGTCCACCCGCACCGCGATGCCCCGGCCACCGCGCGCGGTCACGATCGCCGCGGTCTCGTCGATGGTCTCCGGCCGGCCCGCGGCCGGTGGATGCAGGTGGCGTGAGCGAGAACCTCGGCGCGGTCATCGACGCCACGTCGACGTTCCTGGGCAACGGGAGCGACTGCGTTCGCCTGTCCGGGCAGATGACCGGCCTGGCGCAGCTCGACGTCCCGTACTGTGAATGAGGTCGAAGCGCCCCGTGAGGCGCCTGTCGACCTCCGACGCGGGTGCGTGGTCGATACCACAGGAGGCGTAGGCGCTGCAGTGCACGCTCTCGCCCTGGACCCGGGTTCCGTTCGGCCCCCGGATGTACTAGCCGTCTGACATGTCGGATGGTGCCCTCTCGGCAACGCTACACCGAGCAACGCTGCGTGCCGTGGTCGCGGCGTACTACGATCTGAACGCGACGTTCTTCCGCCGGTCGCTGCGCTCGCCGGCGTTCGCGTTCTCGAACGTGGAGGGCCGCCTGGGGCGCTGGGTCGGCGAGCAACGCACCATCGAGCTGAGCTCCTCGCTGCTCACGGACCACGGTTGGGGCGTGCTTGTCGAGGTGCTCAAGCACGAGATGGCGCACCAGTTCGTGGAGGAAGTGCTCGGCGTGGAGCAGTCGGCGCATGGTCCGGCGTTTCGACGGGTGTGCGAAGAACGAGGCTTCGACGCCAGCGCCGCGGGTGCGCCAGTGACGGTGGACCCTGCATCCGCGCGGGGCAAGGTGCTCGAGCGCGTGGCCAAGCTGCTCGCGCTGGCCCAGAGCTCCAACCAGCACGAGGCGGAGCTCGCGATGAGCACCGCGCAGCGGCTGATGCTCAAGCACAACATCGAGTGGACGGGGGCTGGCGGCGCACGCTACGTGTTCCGTCACCTGGGGGTGCCATCCGGGCGAGTGCCCGAGGCGCACCGGCTCTTGGCGGCCATCTTGAGCGAGCACTTCTTCGTGCAGGTGGTGTGGGTACCGGTCTGGCGCGCCGCCGAGGGCAAGCGCGGCAGCGTGCTCGAGGTGTGCGGCACCGCAGAGAACCTCGAGCTCGCGAGCTACGTCCACGAGTTCCTGCTGAGCACCGCCGAGCGGCTGTGGCGGGAGCACAAGCGGACCAACCGCATCCGCGCCAATCGAGACCGGCAGACCTTTCACGCCGGAGTCATGACGGGCTTTCGCGACCGCCTGCGCCAAGAGACGAAGAAGAACCGCGAGCAGGGGCTGGTGTGGATCGGAGATCCGGAGCTCGAGCGCTACCTCCGCAGCCGCCATCCTCGCCTGCGTTGGACGCGCTACGCGGGTGGCGGTCGCTCCGCCGCGTTCGGCGAGGGGCGGCTCGCCGGCGCGCAGATCGTCCTGCATCGCGGCGTCGGCGGCGGCCCCTCGGGTCCGGTCAAGCAGCTGACCGGACGGTGACTACTGCTCGCCGGTGGGCGGTGGCGCGGTGCCAGCCTCGCCGGCGGGTGGCGGGAACCAGCCGGCGGGCGGTTGCCAACCGGCAGGCGGCTGCCAACCCGGGGGCGGCTGCCATCCCGGAGGCATGCCGGGGATGGCGCCGGGCTGGCCCGGCTGGGCCGTTCCCTGGGGCGGCGGCTGACCGTGCTGGGGCGGCGGTTGCTGCCCCTGCTGAGGCGGCGGCTGCTGCGCGTAGCCGGGCTGCTGCCCGGGGGGCGGCGCTCCATATCCGGGCGGCGGTTGCTGCCCCTGATTGCGCGGCGGACCGCTGTCCACGTAGCAGCCGCTGGTCACCGCTCCGGTGAACGCGGCCAGCAGCAAGAACTTCTCACGATCGATCTTCATGGTCCCATCTTTCCGCAGGCTTCGAGCGCCTGCACGGCCAGCGCGACGTCAGAGCACGGGTGGGCCTCGCTGCCGATCCACTGCACCTGCTCATGCCCCTTTCCCGCGATGAGCACGACATCTTCATTGGCGAGCGCCGCGAGGGCGGCGCCGATGGCCTCGCCGCGGCTGGGGATACGGATGAACGCACGAGGCTCCAGCTCTGAGATACGTCCGAGGGCGTCCGCGGCTTCCTCCCGCGCGCCGGCAGCCCGGCATCCGTCGGCGATCTCCTGCAGGATGCACGTCGGGTCTTCGCTGCGAGGGTTGTCGTTGGTGAGCACGACCCAGTCGGCCAGCTCCGCCGCCACTCGACCCATCAGCGGACGCTTGCCCCGGTCCCGCTCGCCCCCACAGCCGAACACCGCGAGCACCCGGCCGGCCGGCGCCAGCGTGCGAGCGAGGCGCAGGCTGTGCTCCAGCGCGTCGGGCGTGTGCGCGTAGTCCACGACCACCAGCGGCGCCTCGCACACCCGCTGAAACCGACCCGGCACTCCGGCGAAGCTCTCGAGACCCGCTCGGATCGCGGCGGGCGAGTAGCCGAGGGCGTGGGCGGCCAGCGCTGCCGCGAGGGCATCGGCGACGAAGGCCTCGCCCAGCAGCCGCAGTCGCAGCTCACCTCCGAGCGCCACCCCGAGCGGTGTCGGAGCGAGCTCGACCCGGGTCCCCGAGCGCTCGGTGACCACCCGCGCCGCGATCAGATCGGCGCGCGAACACCCCGCGCGCAGCGAGAACCACGCGCGCCGTCGTGAGCGCGGCGTCACCTCCTCGAGCAGGGCCGCGGCTTCACAGTCGGCGTCGAACACGGCGGTCCCCCCGTCGCGCAGGGTCATGAACAGCTGGGCCTTGGCGGCGAGGTACTGCTCGGGCGAGCCGTGATAGTCCAAGTGATCTCGCGAGAAGCTGGTGAGCACCGCGACGTTCGCGGGGTAGTGCTGCGCGAAGCCCTCGGCCAGCGCCTTGCTCGTCGTCTCGACGCACAGGGTACGCGCGCCTCGCTCTTGGGCGCGCGACAGACAGCGGGTGAAGGCGTCGGTGTCCGTCGTCTCGGCCAGGCACTCGCCGCCGACCCACGAGCCGAGCGTCGTGACTCGGGCGTCGACCTCGCCGGCGCACGCGACGATGTTCGCGATCAGGCTAGTCGTGGTCGTCTTGCCGTTGGTGCCGGTGACCTCGACGAACGCCAGCTCGCGGTCCACGGTTCCTCAGTCGAACTTGGGCGCGGGGGTGCTCTCCGCGCGCTTGATCGCGTCGCTCAAGTCTTTGTTGACGCGCAAGCAAGAGAAACAGTCGCTCATGCCCAAGAAGCCGCAGCCCCGACGCGCGCTGAAGGACCTGAGCTTGGCGAGCGAACGCGCGTCGGCGTGCTGCGCCGCGCGACTGACCACGGGCTTGCTGGCCTGACAGCCTCGCGCCTTCTGCAGGTCCAGCGCGACGAGCAGCGCGGGCGAGGCCTGCGCGCGCAGGCTCTCACCCTCCAGCAGCGTCTTGCTGAACTTGTGTACCTCCGCGTCGGTCGACTTGCTGGACTGGTGCAGGTGGTACACCAGGTCCGCACCGTCGGCGCCGAGCCGGCGCGCAGCGAGGCCGAGCGCGAGCTGGGCCGTGCCCGACGCGGTGGCGGCAGCGCTGATGTCCTTCACGACCGCCGGGTCCTTGGCCAGCGAGGCGTCGAGGGCCAGCGCTTTGTCGTACGCATCCAGGCTCGGCTTGACGTTGCCGATCGCCGAGAAACCTCGGCCCAAGGCTCGCCACTCCTTGGCCGACCGGTCGGTCTCCGGGCGAGTCTGCAGCTCGGCGAGCGCCTCGCGATCGCCCCCTTCGGCTCTCGCGAGCAGCGCCTCCAGGTCGGGCTGGCTGACGGCGGCGGGCTCGTTGTCCGCGCCCTTCGCGCCGCGAGCGCCCCCGGTGTTGGCGAGCAGCGCGCCCACGACCAGGACGAAGCCCAGACCCACCACGACCGTGCCGACCAACCCGAGCGCCCACACCGGCACCGGCTGCCCGCCGAGGCTCACGCTCTTGGCCAGCACCGGCACTCGCTGCAAGAGCGGACCGAACAGCCCCGAACTGCCGCTGCGAGCACGGGGTGGGCGCGGAGTTGCCACCGACACGTTGGGCGTCTCGCCGACGAGCGGGCGCGCAATGCTGTGCATCGTGTCGGAGTAGGCGATGCTCGCCGGTCCGCTCACGGCGGCGACGCTGGCCGGCATGGGCAAGTCGCCGTGGGGCATGAGACCCAACAGCTGATCGACCTCGGTCGCCAGCAGGTGGTCGCAGTGCTGGATCAACTCGCCGGCTGTCTGCGGGCGCGTGGCGGCATCCTTGCTCAGCAGCCGCGCGACGAGCAACGAGACACCCGGGGGCACCGCGGCCGGGAGCGGGGGCGGCTCTGCCGTCATTTGGCGGGTGAGCACCACGACCAGGTCGTCGTCGTCGAAGGGCGTCTGCCCGGCGAGCATCTCGTAGAGCATGATGCCCACCGTGTAGAGATCCGAGCGGGCATCCACCGGTGCTCCGGTGGCTTGCTCCGGCGACATGTACTCGGGAGTGCCGAACACGCTACCGACCTGGGTGAGCTGCTGGCCGACCTCGCTCGTGATCTTGGCGATGCCGAAGTCGAGGACCTTGACGAAGTAGGGGTCGCCGTCCTTCTCGACCAGCATCACGTTGTCCGGCTTCAGGTCGCGGTGGACGATCTCGGAGGCGTGAGCGGCGTCGAGGGCCTCGGCGATCTGTCGCGTGATGTGCAGCGCGAGGGCCGGCGCGAGGGAGTGGGTCTCCTTGAGCAGGCGTCGCAGGCTCCGACCCTCGACGTACTCCAGCACCAGGTAGAACGCGCCGCCCTCGATCCGGCCAAAGTCGGTGGCGGCCGCCACGTGGGGGTGCTCGATGCGGGCCGCCGCTACGGCCTCGCGCTCGAAGCGCGCGACGACCTCGGGCAGGTAGGTCATCTCGCGATGCAGCACCTTGACCGCGACGTTCTTGCGCATGTGGACATGCTGCGCGCGGTAGACCGCGCCCATGCCCCCGCTGCCGAGGAGCTCCTCCACGCGATAGCGACCCGCGAGCACCTGCCCGACGAGCGCGAGCGCCTCGGCCGGTGGGGGTACGCTCGGTGCAGCGGCGCTGCTCGGGGGTGGCTCCCCCGGGGTGGTGTCGCTCGCCGGGGGGTCTTCGATCTCCGTCCCTCCCGCGCCTACGGCGCGCTCCACGGACTGCGGCGGCTCCGGGCTGTCGGTGGCCGGCTCCCGCGCAGCTTGGGCCGCCGCTTCTAGGACTCTCTCGGGTGCTGTGTCGCTCACGGCGCTTCCAGGTCTGACGACCGCCGGACAGTTTCATTCGCCGACTGTCCGGCGTCGAGCCGAACCCGCGACCGCCACGGATTCCCGCGCGATACCACGGGCTTACGCTTGCGCGGCGCAGTGCCTCAGGGGCAGACCTTACCGCAGGAGCCCACGTTGGCTCCACCCGTGCCGAACAAGCAGGCCGAGAGCGGATCGTACTGGGGCTTGCCCGCCGCGTACGTGTTCTGACAGTTGGTCTTGCAGGTCGTGGTCGTGCAGAGGTTCATGCAGGTGTAGAGGTTCTGACAGGCCGTGTTGCCCAGGCAGGCCTGCCACTCTGTGTTGCAGCAGCCTTGATCGCCCAGGATGCTGGCCGCGATGCACTCGTTGCACGCCTCTCCGGGGATGCCGCCGCTCGTGCACGAGCGCGTCCCGAGCTGCCCTGCCTCGGCGGACCAACGGAAGTCGTCGAGCAGGACCGTGGAGTCGAGGATGCCGTCACCCGAGTCCCACACCATGAAGCGCAGCGTGATCGTGCTACCGCTGACGACCGGCGCCGTGGTGGTCACGTAGGTCGTCCCGCCGTGGGTCTCGAAGCCCGTTCCCTGCAGCTGCGCCGTGCCCGCAGGGCACGAGAAGGTCTTGCCTCCTGCGGTTTGCGGAGAGCACACGTCGAGGAAGGCGTTGTTGACGCTCAGCGGCTCACCAGTCGCGTCGAAAGCGATGTTCGAGGTGCCCGTGGGCGACGCGCCCGCCGGCGGTGGGTTCATGGTGGCCAAGAAGATGTCGTTGTAGGTCGAGCAGATGAAGCCGGGAAACTCGCTGGTGTAGAACTTGGTCTTGAAGGTGAAGCTCTTGGCGTTGGTGGGCACCTTGAGCTGCAGCTCGAGGCCGATGGAGTCGAACGGCGTGCCCGTGTTCACACCCGGACAGCTCGTGCTCGGAAACGGAACGCCCGCCGGGTAGGAGCTGCTGTAGCCCTTGCTGAAGCTGGACTGATAGCCCGGATCGCCTGGCCTCCGCGCGGTGCCGGACGACAGACCGAGCAGCCGCACGCCTCGCTCTGGCGCGACGTTGGGTCCGAAGCCCGGCAAGATGCCGTGGCCGAGCGCTGCGTTCGCGGTGCTTGGCAGCGCGGTCCCATCCGCCTGGATCCACTTCGCGCTCACGATGCCCCAAGAGCCGTTCTGCGCCAGCTTGCAGATGTCCATGGCGCGCGCTGCATGGATGGGATCGGTCGAAGCCAGCGCCAGCGCGCTGTCGTTGTCGCAGGAGATGTCGGTGGAGGGCAGCAGCGCCGTGCCGTCGCAGTCTTCGTCCACCTGCTGGTTGTCCGGCAACGGCTTGCCATTGCCGTCGACCGAGATGATGTCGACCGCGCCAGGGTTGATGTTCGGATCGCAGTCGTTGCAGTCGCCTTGAAGCTCCGTGAAGCCGTCGCCGTCGTCATCCACGGTCGGCAGCCCCGCGCAGGAGCCACCGCCGGTGCCGCCAGTGCCGCCGCCGCCGCCGCCGCCGGTGCCGCCGCCGCCGGTGCCGCCGCCGCCCGTGCCGCCGCCGCCATGCGCCGCCGCCGGTGCCGGCGCTCGCCCCCGCGCCAGCCGCGCCGGCCGCGCCCGCGTGCCGCCTCCGCGCCCGCTGCGCCCGCTGCGCCCGCTGCGCCGGCGGCTGCGCTCGTGCCCCCGGACCCACCGCTGCCCAGGGCGCCGAAGCCGCCGCTGCTGCTCGCGCCGGTCCCAGCGTCACCCGGGCCGAAGCTCACGCCCGAGTCGCTGCCGCAGGCCGTCACCGCGCCCGCCAAAGCCAGCAGAGATACCCATCGCGTCGTCGTCTTCATCTCGCGTGTCCTCCGGAGCCCGACCGCAGTTGTGAGCCATCCTGGGCTCGCGGTCGACCTCGGCTCCGTCCCCTACGCTCGCGGTCGGGGCGACCTCCCCTCCAGACCGCCTGGCGCTAGGGGTTGTCCCCGTGGACGGGGCGGAGGTAGGACCTCCGGGGTCATGACGACCCCGGACTTCGCGGACGAGATTGGACAGAGACTCGGCGGCTTCAACCTGGCGATGGGTCTGCGCATCGTCAGCGCCACTGCAGACCAGGTGGTGGGCGCCTGGACCGTCGAGCCGCACCACCATCAGCCCTACGGGCTGGTGCATGGCGGCGTCTATGCGGCTTTCATCGAGTCCACCTGCTCGATTGGCTGCGCCCTCGACGCCCGCGAGCGCGGTCAGTCGGTAGTCGGGCTCGAGAATCACACCTCGCTGCTGCGCGCCGTCCGCGGGGGGACCTTGACCTGTACCGCAACCCCGGTGGCCAAGGGCCGCCGCTCGCAGGTCTGGGAGGCGAGCGTCCGGGACGACTCGGGCCGCCTCGTGGCCTCAGGACGCATGCGCCTGCTCTGCCTCGAGCCGGGTGCCGAGGTGGCGGGCCAGAAGGTGGAGGTCGGCCTAGACCGGGCTTGACCGGGTGCCCGGGATGGTATATCCGCATATCCTGATATACGGATATGGAGTCCATCGACCACACCGTGAGCCTGCTGAACGTGTTTGGCGACGCCACCCGCGTGCGGCTCTTGTCGCTGCTGCAGGGCGACGAGCTGTCGGTGGCGGAGCTGACGCAGATCACGGAGCTGCCCCAGTCGCGGGTGTCCACTCACCTCGGCCGCCTACGCGAGGCCGGCCTGCTCCGGGACCGGCGGGATGGCACCTCCACCTACTACGCGCTCAACGGCGCCATGCCGGGCTCGGCGCGTCAGGTGTGGGAACTGCTCCGCGGGCAGGTGTCCGATCGCGTGCTCGACGCGGATCGCCGGCGCTCCGAGCAGCTGCGCGAGCTGCGTCGTGGCGCGTCCTGGCCCGACTCCATCGCGGGCGAGATGGAACGACACTACTCGCCGGGTCGCACCTGGGAGGCGACCGCGCGCGGCCTGCTCGGCTTCTTGCGGCTGGGCGACGTGCTCGACGTCGGTTCGGGGGACGGCGCCATCGCGGAGCTGCTCCTGGCCCGGTGCCGGACCATGACCTGTCTGGACAAGAGCGAACGCCTGATCGCCGCGGCCCGCCGACGCTTCTCCGATCGCGAGCACGTCCGCTGCGTCGTGGGGGACATGGCGGAGCTGCCCTTCGACGCGGAAGCGTTCGACGAGGTGCTGTGCTCGAACGCCCTGACCTACGTCCCGCACCCGGCGGCGGTGCTGCGCGAACTCGCGCGCGTCCTGCGCCCAACGGGTCGCCTGGTGGTCGTGACGCTCGACGCCCACCAGTCCCTCGACGTCACCCAAGCCTACGGGCACGTTCACCCCGGCTTCGCGCCAGACACCATCGCGGGCTGGTGTGCAGCTGCGGGGCTTCTTGTCTGCCACAGCGCGGTCACGTCGCGTGAGCGCAAGAAGCCATACTTCCAGGTCGTCACCGCGTTTGCAGAGAAGCCGGGGGCGCCAGCGGGCTCACCCGCAGCAAGGAATGGAAAGCGAACATGACTGTCTCCGACGTTGCAGCCACGCTGCGGCAGATCGCCGAGGAGCGAATCCTGGTGCTCGATGGCGCCATGGGCACCGCCATCCAGAAGCGCAAGCTCTCCGAGGCGGACTTCCGCGGCGAGCGCTTTCGAGAGCACCCCAAGGACGTGCGCGGCAACAACGACCTGATCGTGCTGACCCGGCCAGGCTTGGTGGAGGAGATCCACGCCGAGTACCTGGCGGCGGGCGCCGACCTGATCGAGACGAACACCTTCAGCGGCACCAGCATCTCTCAGGCAGACTACGGTCTGGAGGCGCACGCCTACGAGCTCAACCTGGAAGCGGCGCGGATCGCCTGCCGGGTGGCGGAGCGTTTCACGCGCGAGAACCCGGACAAGCCGCGCTTCGTCGCGGGCGCCATCGGCCCCACGACCAAGACCCTGAGCCTCTCCCCGCGCGTCGAGGACCCCGGGTATCGTGCGCTCTCCTTCGACGAGATGGCGGAGGCCTTCGCCGAACAGGTGCGTGGGCTGATCGACGGCGGCGTACACTTGCTGCTGCCCGAGACCATCATCGACACGCTGAACGCCAAGGCGTGCATCGTGGCGATCGAGCGCGTGTTCGCCGAGAAGGGTGTGCGGCTGCCGGTGATGATCAGCTTGACCATCACCGACCGCAGCGGACGCACCCTCTCGGGGCAGACCCTGGACGCGTTCTGGACGAGCGTCAGACACGCGAACCCGATCTCCATCGGCATCAACTGCGCGCTCGGAGCGCGCGAGATGCGACCCTACGTCGAAGAGCTGTCGCGCATCTCCGACACCATCGTCTCGTGCTACCCGAACGCCGGACTACCCAACACCTTCGGCGAGTACGACGAGCTCCCGGACGAGACTGGGCAGCTGCTCGAGCAGTTCGCCAAGGACGGTCTGGTCAACATCGTTGGGGGCTGCTGCGGCACCACCCCCGAGCACATCGCCGCCATCGCGCGACGCGTCGCCAAGCTGCCGCCTCGCCGCGTACCCAAGCTGGCCCCGGTGACGCGCTACGCGGGGCTCGAACCGCTGGCCGTCGATCAGCACTCCAACTTCATCATGATCGGTGAGCGTACCAACGTCACCGGCAGCAAACGCTTCTCGCGCTTGGTCAAGGACGGCAACTACGACGCGGCGCTCGAGGTGGCCATGGAGCAGGTCCGCAGCGGCGCCAACGTCATCGACATCAACATGGACGAGGCCATGCTCGACTCCGAGCGGGCCATGGAGACGTTCCTGCGGCTCGTCGCCAGCGAGCCGGAGATCTGCCGCGTCCCGATCATGATCGACAGCTCGCGCTGGAGTGTGATCGAGGCGGGGCTGAGGAACGTCCAGGGCAAGGCCATCGTCAACTCCATCAGCCTCAAGGAGGGCGAGGCGGACTTCCTGGACAAGGCGCGCACGGTGCGCGCGTACGGCGCCGCCGTGGTGGTCATGGCCTTCGACGAGTCCGGCCAGGCCGAGAGCGCGGAGCGCAAGTTCGAGATCTGCCAGCGTGCCTACCGGCTGCTCACCGAGCAAGTGGGCTTTCCTCCGCAGGACATCATCTTCGATCCGAACGTGTTCGCCGTCGCCACGGGGATCGACGGTCACAACCGCTTCGGCATCGCGTTCATCGAGGCGACCCGGCGCATCAAGGCCGAGCTGCCCGGTGCGAAGGTCTCCGGTGGTATCAGCAACTTGTCGTTCTCGTTCCGCGGCAATGACCCGGTGCGGGAGGCGTTCCACTCGGTCTTCCTGTTTCACGCCATCCGCGCGGGGCTGGACATGGGCATCGTGAACGCCGGGCAGCTGGTGGTCTACGAAGACATCGAGGCCGAGCTGCTCGAGCGGGTGGAGGACGTCCTGTTCGATCGCCGCGAGGACGCGACCGAGCGCATGGTGGAGCTGGCCGAGCGCGTCCGGGGCAGCGGCATGAAGCGGGTGGTGGATCTCTCGTGGCGAGAGACCTCGGTCGGGGACCGGATCGCCCACGCGCTCGTGCACGGTATCGTCGACTTCATCGACCAAGACGTGGAGGAAGCGCGTCACGCCCTCGGGCGCCCGTTGCTGGTCATCGAAGGACCCATGATGCAGGGCATGTCGGTCGTGGGTGACCTGTTCGGTGCGGGCAAGATGTTCCTGCCGCAGGTCGTCAAGAGCGCCCGCGTCATGAAGCGTGGGGTCGCGCTACTCGAGCCCTACATGGACGCCGAGAAGCGCGCGGACCCGCTGCAGCGCCGTCAGGCCGCGGGCAAGGTGGTGATGGCCACCGTCAAGGGGGACGTGCACGACATCGGCAAGAACATCGTGGGCGTCGTGCTCGGCTGTAACAACTACGAGGTCGTGGATCTCGGGGTGATGGTGTCCTGCGACGCGATCCTGCGCGCCGCGGCCGAGCATCAGGCGGACATGATCGGTCTGTCCGGCCTGATCACGCCCAGCTTGGACGAGATGGTGTTCGTGGCCAAGGAGATGCAGCGCACGGGCATGACCATCCCGTTGCTGATCGGCGGCGCGACGACCAGCCGCCAGCACACGGCGGTCAAGATCGCGCCGGCCTACTCGGGCCCCGTCATTCACGTCCACGACGCTTCGCGCGCGGTCAACGTGGTCTCCTCGCTCTTGGACGAGAACCAGCGCGAGGGGTTCATCGCCAGCACGCGGGCGGATCAGGAGCGGCTGCGAATCGCCCACGGGCAGCGCACCGTGCGGCCTCCGATGCCCATCGCCGACGCGCGTTCGAGGCGCGTCGTGCTCGATTTTCGCGCTGAGGACGTGGCGACCCCCGCGTTCTGGGGACCCCGCGTGGTCAGCCCCTCGATCGAGGAGCTGATCCCGTACATCGACTGGACCTTCTTCTTCGCCGCCTGGGAGCTGAACGGCAAGTTCCCGCGCATCTTCGAGCACCCCGAGTATGGCGCGGCCGCCCGGGAGCTGTACGACAACGCCCGGCTCCTGCTCGACCACATCGTCAAGGACAAGACCCTCGAGGCGCGGGGCGTGTATGGCTTCTGGCCCGCCGCTTCGGACGCCGAGGACATCGTCGTCTACGCCAGCCCGGAAGACAGTCGCGAGCTGTGTCGTTTCAACATGCTGCGTCAGCAGGTCAAGCACGATGACAGCCCGTGCCGTAGCCTCGCGGACTTCATCGCTCCCGTGGGCTCCGGACTGCTCGATCACGTTGGGCTGTTCGCCGTCACCGCCGGGCTCGGCGAGCGTCAGCTCGCTGAGCGCTTCGAGCGCGCTCACGACGACTACGACTCCATCCTGGTCAAGGCCTTGGCGGATCGCCTGGCCGAGGCCTTTGCGGAGAAGCTGCACCAGCAAGCCCGGCGAGATCTCGGCTATGGCCGCGCCGAGGACCTCTCCCCCCACGAGCTCTTGGAGGAGAAGTTCCGTGGCATCCGCCCCGCGTTCGGCTATCCGGCTTGCCCCGACCACACGGAGAAGGCCAAGCTGTTCTCTCTGCTCGAGCCGGCCCGAATCGGCCTGACGTACACGGATCACTTCGCCATGCTCCCGGCCGCTAGCGTGAGCGGGGTCTACTTCTCCCACCCCAGCGCGCGTTACTTCAACGTCGGTCGCATCGGTCGCGATCAGGTCGAGGACTACGCCCGGCGCAAGGGCATGGGCGTGGCGGAGGCAGAGCGCTGGTTGGCGCCGAACCTCGGCTACGATCCCGGCGACGAGGGGCGCGCCGGGATTACCGAGCTCACCGAGGGCCTGCACAAGCCCGAGCGCACGCTGTCCGCGCGCTGAGCGTGAACCTGGCGCACACCCGGTTGGAGCCGGGAGTTGACGCTCACGCCGGGCGTGCACGATCCCGACGCCGGGTCTTGCTGCGGAACGCCGCTTGCTTCCCGCCCAGGGATGCGCTGCTCCTGGCTCGCGACTGGACTGCTCGCGGCTGCGCTGTGGGCGGCCCCCTCGGTCGCCCAGTCCAAGAAGTCGAGCGTGCGCCGCCCCACCCTCGCCCTCTCTCACGCGGAGCTGTGGCCGAGGTCGGTCGGCCAGACCGGACCGACACCCGACCAGGCCACGCAGAGCGACTGGCAGCGCGCACTTCGGCGCGTACGGAGCGTGATGGCCCCGCTGTGCGAGCCCCGATGTGGCAGCGTGCGCCTCGAGCTCGACCCCAACATCGACAGCGCGGGACGCGCGTCGCCAGGTCGCTACGCGACGACGCTGGGGATCCACCCCACCAAGGCGAAGGTCTACGAAGGGCTGTTCGGCTCCTGGGGACCGCTGTACGTGGTCGCCCACGAGTACGGTCACCACCTGGACATCGTCAGGGCGCTCGGTGGTGTTCAGTCGGGGCAGAAGTGGCGCGGGGAGCTGGTGGCCGACGTGCTCGCGGGCTGCGCGCTGCAGCGCGCCGGCATGCGCCGAGCCGTCTTGCTGCGTGGACTCGGGCTGCTCCGGCGCAGCTCGTTCGACACCGACGCGGATCATCCGAGCGGCGACGCTACCGCGAGCGCGCTGGCTGCTGGCTTCGACCACTGCGCGCGCGCGCCCACCACTCGCCTCGAGCGCCTGGTGCGCGGCACCCGCGACGCTTGGGCACGGACCGGGCCGGGGCCGCGGCAGGAGCTGCTCGCTCCGCGGCCGCGCTAGCCCCACGCCGGCTGGGGCCAAGTGGTGGTACCGTCCCCGCGTGAGCCTGCTGGACGAGGTGAGCGCGCTGCTCGACCAAAGGGTGGAGAGCTTCCGGTTCTTCGGGGAGGATCTGATCGTGCTCACGCCGGATCGACTGGCGTTGGCGGCGCGGGAGCACGAGCGCGCCCTGGAAGAGACGGTCCCGCCGTCGCTGCGCACCGAGCTGATAGCGACGCAGCGACAGGCACTGTCGGAGGCTCATGGCTTCGTCGTGCGCTACGGGGCCAGCATCCACACGCGCATCCGTGGCTACATCGAGCTCGGGCGACGGGTGGACTTCGACTACCCCTGGCCCGTGGTGGCCATCTTGGGGCTGAGCGAGGTGCTGCGCTCCCTGGGTCGCGTTCACGCGCTCGGCGCGCTAGGGCTCAGCCTGTCGCGTCTGGGCCTCGACTCGCTCTCGGAGCGCATCGAACGAGTAGATGACGTCCTGCGGCGCACCAACCGAGCCATCTTCATGGACTCGGTGCCCACGGTCCTGTACGCGCTGCACTGTCGGTCCCTCGAGCTCGCCGGCCGGTCGGAGCTCGCGCAGCTGCTGCTCGCCGGCCCCTGCCCGGTGGTGATGGACGCCGAGGCGCGCAGCATCGCGCGCGGGCTGGTGAGCGCCCTCGGCATCGACGACCGTGGGGCGCGCTTCGCGGCCTTGCGCGAGCTCACGCTGCGGCACTTCGCGCGCGAGCAGGCCGTGTTCTCCCACCACCTGGGCCGCCGCCGGCGCCCGCCAACGTCCCTCGAGCGGCTGCTCGGGCAACGCCACGTCGTAGCGCCACGCGTCGCGCGCGGGAGGCTCGTCTTCCGTCGGTACCCGCTGCCCTCGGGCTTCGATCTGCTCGACCACGACGCTCGCGTGCGCGTCTTCGGTGATGCCTACGTGCGCTCCGTCACCGCCAGCCCCGAGGACTACGCGCTGGCCTCGCGCTGGGTCCTGCGCGAGTACGGGTAGCGCGCCCGGAGCAGACACTCGGGTCACTGCGAGGGCATCACCGGTGCAGGGCGGTTGAAGCCCCATCCGATCTGGAACTGCGCGTAGAAGCCGGCACCGGACGGACGCTCGAAGTCCCGGCGCTCGCCTTGGGCGCACTGAGCCGCAGTAGCGTAGTTCGCACATATTCCCCTCGCGGTGCCGCCGATGCCGCGGCCGACGCCGAGCTCGAAGCCGAACCGACCGCCGCTATCCGTGACCCACTCGAACGGCAAGCTCAGCCCGAGGAAGGTGCCGTAGTCGCTCTCGTCCGTGCGACTCACCGTGAGCCCTGGAGCCAGCACGAAGTTGCGACTGCCGACGGCGACGATGCCGAGGCTCGCGCCGAACAAGAACAACGGAGGGTCCGAGGGATCCACCAGGAACCCCGGCGCGATGATCTCCTCCGAACTACCGAAGCCGCCGTATTCGTAGCTCAGGTCGTCGCTGGGCTCGGAGGTGAACATGATGGCCCGCGCGGCCAGGCGCACCCGGCCGCCGAGATACGCGCCACCCTGCAGCCCGATGTTGAACAGATGATCGAAGCGACGATCGAGCACGACGCCCGCGACCAACATGTCAAGGAACGGGGAGGTCTGCACCGCCGCGTCCTCCGGCGGGACCGGCTTCGGCGGCCGCGCGGGCTGCTGGGGCGCGGGGTAGACGGGGTAACCATAGGGGCCTTGCGGCCCATACCCCGGCGGGTAGCCTTGGGGCGAGTAACCCGGCGGCGGGTAGCCAGGGGGCGGGTAGCCTGCGGGCGGGTAGCCTGCGGGCGGGTAGCCCGGCGGTGGCTGCGCGGGCGGCTGGGCGGGCGGCGGCTGGGCCGGCCCTGGGGGTGGCGCTGGCTGCTCGGGCGGCGGTTGGCTCGGCGGCGGCGGCGCGGGCTGCGCGGCTAGCTCGGGCGCAAAGCAGACCGCGAACACCAGACCGAGCAGCGACCGTGCTTGCGTGCGGAGCTTCACAGTGCTCCCAGGGTAGCAGACTTCCTCGCCCAGCTCAGCGCAGGATTTTCACGACTCGCTGACCCTTCGGCACGCGCACGACCACTAGGCCCCCGTGTTCGGCGACGTACAGATACCCCTGCTCCAGCTGCGCCAGCGCGTCGCGATTCGCCGCGGCAGGGAGCGCCGCCCCGTCGAGCAAGACCTGCTGCGGCGGCGTGGGCAGGTACGTCTCGAGCTCGAAACCGTGGACGAACACCGAGCCGCTCTCGACCGAGACGGTCACCGCGTCCTCGGCGTCGCTCTGCTCGATGGCCGAGCCATCGTACAGCTCGAAGCGCGACGCGGGTCCGGGCGCGACGCGCGCGTAGAGCACGCCCGCCGTGGTCGCGAAAGAGTCGATGGCGTCGGGATCTTGGACCGGGCTGAGGGTGTCGATGGTCGGGCGCAGGAGCGGAACGATGCCACCCCGCCGGATGAACAAGGGCAGCACGTCCAAGGGTGCCGTCACCCGGAGCGTGCCGGGGCCCGCGCGCTCCTCGCCCGTCCACCAGTCCAGGAAGGCCTCCGCCGGGAACGAGACGTCCCGCTCGACCACGCCCCGATCGACGATCGGCGCGACGAGCAGGTGATCCCCGAGCAGGTACACGTCGTTCGGGTGTGCGCCGAGCTCCGGGTAGGCCAGGCCGAGCGCGCGCTGGATCGGACGGCCGTCGACCGCGAGCGCCTTGGCGTAGGTCCACAGGTAGGGGAACAGCCGCAGGTGGAGCCGCGTGTACACGCGATACAGCTCGAGCACCTGCGCGTCGAAGCCGTTCTTCGCCGTGGGCTCCCAGGCCACGTCATTCGTGCTGGTGCCGATCTGCATGACGGTGCTGAGCGCCGTCTGCTGAAACCAACGGATGAACACCTCTTTGTCGGGTGGGGAGTGGCGGTAGCCGCCCGTGTCCGAGCCGTAGAATGGATAGCCCGACGGACCCAGGCTGAGCGCGGCGACCAGGGACGCGGGCAGGCCGCCCACGGCCTTGTACTTCCCCGACGCATCGTCGATGGCTTCACCGTGGCGCGCGAAGCTGGCGTCGAGATCGCCAGGCCAGATGACGCTGGCGTACCGCTGACCGCCGTAGGTGCCGCCGCGGCAGAGCAGGAAGTTGTCTTCGTCCTCGAGCAGCTCCGCGTAGGTCGAGTGGTAGTGGAGCTGGAACTGACTGTGCTGCGTGCGTTCGGTGCTGCCGTCCGAGAACTTCCAGCCGCTGCCCGACCCGAACGCGCCAGCCAAGATGTCCTCGCCGTAGTCCAGCTTGAAGCCGCTGACGCCGCGGTCGACGTACTGCTTCACCAGGCTCTGCCACCAGGCCTTGGCCTCCGGGTTGGTCAAATCGATGGGCTTGCCCCAACCGTTGAGTAACAGCCCCGTCGACGGCGGATAGAAGCCTTGGGACTCGGCGTGCTCCCTGAGTTGCTGCGTGGCCGCGTGCTTCTCGTCCAGATACGGCGTGTGCCAGAGCGCCGTGCGAAAGCCGAGCGCCTCCATCTTCGCCATCATCGCGTCCGGATCCGGGAACTGGCTCGGCAGGTAGTCGAAGGTGTTGACCGCGGTGGCGTAGGGGCGATCGATCCAGTACGCCGTGGTGGCCAGATCCAGCGCGCGAATGGTCTCCAGATCGTTCTCCACCTGAGCTTGGTCGTCGTTCTCGTCGCGCCAGATCCAAGGACCGAGCGCCCAGGGCCCCGGCAGCCTGGGGTAGCCCGTCACGTCGAAATAGCTGCGCGTGAGATCGAGCGGATGATCCGCCGTGAACAGGTGAAAGCGCAGGCCCATCTCCGACGCGTCCGCCGTGCCGAACGTGGCCGCTATGCGCGCGGGATCCGAGGCGGCCACGTCGAACGCGGCCGGGTACGGGCTCTCGACGAACAGCCCCCAGCCGCTGGTGCCGAGCAGCAGCGGCACGGGCACGTGGGCCTCGTTGTTCGCGCTCTCGAGATCCGTGAGCTCGAGCTGCATGGCGCGCACCTTGCCGCGGTGGTTGACGTCGTCGAACACCTCGCCGAGACCGTAGAAGCCTTCACTCGCGGAGGGCTCGCCGCCAACCGAGAGCATCACCACCGGCCGAGTCGACGGAAGCGGCACCCAGTGTGTGACGAAGCGATCCGCCATCCGGGTGATGGTCATCTGCGACACCAACCCGCCCGAGTGGCGGAGCTCCAGCGCCCAGTGGTCGCCCGACACGCCGCGGGAGCGGATGCTCGTCGCGGGATGAAAGGTGAGGCCAGCGGGTGGCAGGCTCGCGCCATCCTCGATCAGGATGGGGTAGGGATCGTAGCTCTTGTTCGGCTCGAACACGTCCACCGTCGCGAGCACGAAGTCGCGGGGCGCGAGGCGCAGCAAGACCGTCCCGCCGCGGCCGAGCTCGAGGGTCCCCGCGGCGAGCGTCACGAAGCTGTCGTCCGCCGCGAAGCGCACCGGCGGCGAGCCCGCCCCCTCCTCACCGTCACCGCAGCCGAACAGAACCGTAGCGAACGCGAAGGGGGCGAGGCGGCTGAGCACCGGCGCAGTATAACCGCGGGACGCGCCCGGCCCAGCCCTTCTGCAGCGTACCTCGAGGTAGCTCGCTCGCCGCGCTTCCATTCCGCGCGCAGCCGCTCTACCTCGAAGGGCATGACCGACGCGAGCGTGAGCGTGGAGATCCGAGACCACATCGCCCTCATCAAGCTGGACGACGGCCGGGCCAACGCCCTGGGCATCGCGACCCTCGAGGCCCTCGAGGCGGCGCTCGACCGCGCTGAGCGCGAGGCGCGCACGGTCGTGCTCACGGGCCGACCGGGCCGCTTCTGCGCGGGCTTCGATCTGAACGTGATGATGAGCGGACCCGAGAACGCCCGCGCCCTCGTGATGCGCGGCGCCGACACGTTCCTGCGCTTGTACGCGCACCCGCAGCCGCTGGTCATCGCTTGCTCGGGTCACGCCGTCGCCGGCGGCGCGCTGGTAGTGCTGACCGGCGACCTGCGCATCGGCGCCAGCGGCGCCTTCAAGATCGGCTTGAACGAGCTGGCCATCGGCATGCCGCTGCCCATCCTCGCGCACGAGCTCGCGCACGATCGCTTGAGTCGTCGCTACTTCACCGAGGCGACCCTGGGCGCCGGTCAGTTCACGCCCGAGCGCGCGGTCGAGGCGGGGTACCTCGATCGCCTGGTAGAGCCCGAACGACTCCTGGACACGGCGCTCGCCGAGGCGCAGCGACTGACGGCGCTGTCCGGGAAGATGTACGCCATCAGCAAGCGGTCGATTCGCCGCCGGACGATTCAGTACATCAAGGACACCCTGGCGCAGAACATGGAAGAGTTCTCCGTCGGCTGACCCAAGTCACTCGAAGTCCGGTACTCGGCAGCGTCTGCCACGGCAGCCCACGACCTTCAGATCGATGGGCGCGTTCGTCTCTTTGGCCCAGCAGCCGTCGGCGGTGGTGTCCTGCGTGAAGGTGAAGCCGCGGCGCGACGGGCTGCCGCTGCGGAACACTTCGCTCGCGACCTCTTGCCCGCCCTTGAGCTTCACCCGCGCACGGAACAGGTAGCTGTTTCGCGCTGGAACGCTCGCCTGATACGCCTTGGCCGGCGCATCGAAGGACACCTTGACGCTGACGGTGCAGCCGTCGCCCTTGACCAACAGTCGATCGAAGGAGTGCTCGTGGACGGTGGTGTTCGAGCGAATGGTCGTGCTCCAGGGCTGGGAGGCGGACGCAGAGGGCGTCGCGAACGCGGCGCCGAGTAGCAACGCGGCAGCAAGAGCTTTGTGTAGATGGGTCATCTTGGATTTGACTGGGTCGGCGCGGAATCAGAAGGGACCGCCGCCGCCATTGGTGCAGTTGACGCACTCGGGGAGGCTCTGGTTCGCCGGATCGTTGCACTTGAAGGGGCAGTAGTCGAACGTGACGAAGCTCTTCTGGACCTCGTCGCACTCGTCGCTCGTACCCTTGACCGAGAGCTCGCCATAGCCGCCGTTGGCGTAGAACTTCGCGGCGCAGTCCTTCTCTTGGGGAGTCGAGGTGATCCAGCTCGGCAAGTCCGGCATGGCTTGTTCGCCGTCCGTCCCATTCGGTCCCTGGCCTGCCATCCCGTAGTACGCCTCGGTGCACACCTGCATCAAGGAGCAGTCCGCGCCCTTCGGCGCGCCCGGCGCGCTCAGGGCCTTGATGGTGAAGCAGAGCTTGAAGAAGCCGTTGCAGTCCACCCGCAGCGTGCTGGGCGAGAACGGCTGCGACGGCGGCGTGTTGGTGTCGAAGCTCATCTCCTGCGTCGTGGGGCAGCGCGCCTGAGTGCCCTCCAGGATCGTCGAGACCGCGCCGACGACCGTGGTGCCCTGGGTGTAGAAGCAGGGGCTCGTGTTCTTGACGTTCCAGAAGCCACCGCTGAAGCAGCGACACGCGGCCGCGCCGGTCGCGCCATCGGGCGGCGCGAACGTCGGCGGCGATATTCCCGAGTAGCCCTTGCACTCGCCCCACACCTTGTTGACCTCGCCCGCAGCCACGCAGGTGGCGACTCCGTCCTTGCACGCGCCGCGATTGCGGTGCTTGCGGTAGCCCGGCCAACACGGCGCGGTCTCGCCCAGGGTGGTGCACGGGCACCCCTGCAGGTTCTTGTCGTCTGGGCAGTCGGGCGTGCCACCCGGCTTCACGGGCTTGGCCCCGGAGCCCGAGCAGTCCGCCGGCGGGGGATCGTCGGCGAAGAACGCGTTCTCGTCGTAGTCCGGCTGCGCACCATCGATCAGGATCGTGCCGCCGCCGCCGGAGGTCCCACCGCCCCCGCTGTCCGCGCCGCTCTTGGCCGCTCCGCCGCCGCCACCGACGGTGTTGCCTCCGCCCTCCGCAGAGCAGTGCAGCGCGCCGAGCCCCAGCAGCGCGAAGGCCGACGTCGCCAAGCCCCGCCCGAACCAGTATCCCCTTG
This sequence comes from Polyangiaceae bacterium, assembly GCA_019637295.1. Taxonomy (GTDB): domain Bacteria; phylum Myxococcota_A; class Polyangia; order Polyangiales; family Polyangiaceae; genus JACKEA01. Next base: position 921 of record JAHBVX010000009.1, on the reverse strand, counting down.
TCATGGCGCGAGACTACCACCCTTGCTGCCGGGCGGCGACAACCCCCTCGAGCGGCTGGCACCGCACAATCGCGCTGGAACTTCCAAGGGTCCCGCGCGCCGGCGCTGCCGGCGACGAACCCAGCCAGATCCCCTTCTGGAGCACTGCCATCCTCGCCCAGCGGTACAAGGAGTGGCAAGCCGGAACTGAGCGATATCCAGGAGCGGCTGCATCCATTTCTTACAGACGCGCGCGACTTCGACCCCACTTGACCCCGAGACCCTCACGGACAGCTGAGCTTGGCCACCCTCACGTCGTCGATGTACCAGCCCGCCTTCGGCGGATAGCAGAAGGGGTCGGATGCAGAGCTCGCGAAGTGAAAGCGCAGCTGAAACTGCGCGTGGGTGAAGGTCGACACATCGAGCTCGATGGGAACCCACACGCCGGACGCGCCGTCGAAGCCCTTCTGTCCGTCGAGCGCGCAGGGCGAGCAGGTCGTCCCGCCGTCGGCGCTGACGTAGTAGCACTCGATGTTCTTGCCCGGGTAGCCGGTGGTCGGCGTGACCTTCTGCCACGAGCTGCCGTTGAACGCCTCGACGATACCGCCCGAGTAGGTCGAGTTCTCCAGCGTGCACACGGCGCCACACAGCCCGCCCAAGCCGCCAGGGTTACACGCCCGGAAGTCGTGCCAGTGCCAGTACTGGATGCGGACTTGCTGGCCGGTGTGGGCGGAGAGATCGACGACCGGCGAGGTGAGCGTGGAGTCGGCGCAGTTGGCGGAGTTGCTGCTCAGGTTGGTGGCCCAGGCGTTGCCGCTACCCGTCGTGTGATCGCCTCCGGGGCCATTGGTGGGCTTGCCGCACGCCCAGTCATTGCCGTTGCCCGCCGGCGTCCAACCGCTCGGACAGGTGTCGAAACTCCAAGACACGATCGGGCAGCCG
>JAHBVX010000008.1 GCA_019637295.1 Polyangiaceae bacterium | reverse complement strand
CCAGCGGCAGCGGCGGCAGCGCCGGCGGCTGCGCGACGTTGGGCATCACCGGTGACACCATCACCTTCGACGGGACCAACGATCTCGACAAGCTGGCGTCGACACAGATTCTGACTCCGGGCGCGCAGTCGCAGAGTTGGAGCCGCTTCGGGATGACGTGGAACGACGACCACCTGTTCATCGCGGTGGTCTCCGAGGCCTTCGAAGCGGACTTCAGGCCCGTCCACATCTATCTCGAAGCCGACACGGCGCTGGGCACCGCGGCGGGCGCGGACGGCAAGGAGTATTCGTCGCTCACCGCGAAGCTGCCGTTCACACCGACGCACCTGATCGCGGTCCGCAGCAAGAACGACGGCGGCGCCGGTAACTACAACGGTGTCTATCTGCCCGCCAGCGCCTGGGCCAACCAGAGTCTGGCGCTGGTCGAGAACGCCGACACCTTCTTGTCCGCGGACAAGCACACCGTGTCCGTGAGAGTCCCCCGCCAACAGCTCGGGTGCCCCACGGAGCTGCGCGTCGCGGTGCACGTTGTGAACGCGGTCAGCGGGAACGAGTGGAAGGACGTCGTGCCCGGCACTCACACTCCCTGGGCCGCCGCGGCGACCGGCTATTACGAGCTCAGTCTGAAGAGCAATCCACCCACGGCGAACTGGCAGCTGAAGTGAGGGTCAGCCGCGGGCTGGACGCCCCATCGCGCGGTAACGCAGCCCCGCTTCGGCAGCGGACTCCCCGTCGAGCACGTTGCGGCCGTCGTAAAGCAGCTTGCCACGTAGCAGTTCCGCCACCTTCGTGAAGTCCGGCGCGCGAAACTCGTGCCACTCGGTCGCCAGCACCACGGCGTCCGCACCGCGGCAGGTCTCGTACAGGTCGGGTACGATCTCCACCGAATCGCGGATGCCCTGCTCCTGCAGCCATACCGCCGCCGTAGCCGACGCCTCCGGATCCGTCGCGCGGATCCGAGCGCCGCTGGCAACGAGCTCGCGGATCAGGCGCAACGACGCCGCTTCCCGCACATCGTCGGTGCGTGGCTTGAAGGCGAGGCCCCACACGGCGATCACCTTGCCCGACAGCCCCGCCAGCTCACTGCCCATTCGCCCGAGCAGGTCGTGCACCGGCGCCTCGTTCGCCCGCGTCGCCGCCTCGGCCACCAGCAGCGGCACACCCAGCTCTCTTCCGGTGTGAACGAGCGCGCGCAGGTCCTTCGGGAAGCAGCTCCCGCCGAAGCCAAGCCCCGGATACAAGAACTGCAGCCCGATGCGTTCGTCCGCGCCGACCGCCAGCCGCACGTGCTCCACGTCCGCCCCCGCGACCTCGCACAGCCGAGCGATCTCGTTCATGAAGGAGATCTTCGTCGCGAGCAGCGCGTTGGCGGCGTACTTGACGATCTCCGCGCTGGCGGGGCTCATGCGGTGGAGCCGATCCTTCTGGCGGTTGAAGGGCGCGTAGAGACGACGCACGAGCTCGAACGCGTGATCGTCATCCGTACCGACGACGATGCGGTCTGGCTTGAGGAAATCGTTGACCGCGTCGCCCTCCTTCAAGAACTCAGGGTTGCTCACCACACCGATGTGGCGGGTCGTGTGCGCCGCTACCACTTCGCGAACCTTGGCGTTGGTGCCCACGGGCACGGTGCTCTTGAGCACCAACGCGAGATCGTCGTCCGCTAGACGCGCGACGTCCTCGGCGACCTTGAGCACGTGCTTCAGATCGGCTGAGCCGTCCTCGTTGGGCGGAGTCCCGACGGCGATGAACACCACCGACCGACCCGCGATCGCCTCCTTCAGGTTCGAGCTGAAGGTCAGCCGCTCCGGGTGGTTCTTCTTGACGAGATCGTCGAGCCGAGGCTCGAAGAAGGGCACCTCGCCGCGCCTCAGCCGCTCGAGCTTCTTCTCGTCCACGTCCACGCACACGACGTCGACCCCCACGTCCGCAAAGCACGCACCCGCAACGAGGCCCACGTACCCGGACCCCACGATGGCGATCTTCATGGCGCCAGGCGTAGAGCAAGTCGGCCCGGGATGGAACCGCAGTGATCGATGCTCATGGCAGCTTGGCGGTCGGCTCTCTCAGCCCTCGACGAACACGAAGGTCCCGCCCCCCATGCCGTAGGCCTGGACGCTGCCCCAACCGTCGGGCAGCTCGGGCGAGGTCCAATCGAACACGCGCGCGGCGTCGAGCGGCGAAAGATTGACGCAGCCTCCGCTCTTCTTCTCGCCGAAGTCCTCGTGCCAGTAGCTGGCGTGGATGGCGTAGGGCCGCTGGAAGTAGATGGTGAAGGGCACGTCGGCGAACCACGACTTCTTGGGATCGCCGTCCTCGGTGCTCATGGTCGTGACGTGATGCTTGCTCTCGACCGAGTAGCGACCGTAGGGGGTCGTCGCTTCCTTACCCGGGCTGGCGAGCGTCGTGAACACCGCGCGCGTTCCCTCGTACAGCGTCAAGGTGCCGCGCATTACACGCACATGGATCCACTTGCCGCCCTTGGCCTCCCAGGGCGCCTTCTTCGCCGGCTCCACCAGCGTCGCGTCACCGCGCTCGATGTACACGCCCGGCTCGCGAGTCTCGAGGAAGTGCTTGCCGGCGCTGCGCTCGTCGTGGCCCGTGAGAGCCACCCAGCCCCGCAGCGGCCAGCTGTCGTCGCTCCGCTCGAAGCCCTGCGCGGACTTGCGCCACTTGGGTCGTGCGCTCTTGCGCATGAACGCGATGGGCAGTTCGACGCCCTGGCCCAGCTCGACGCCGCGAAAGTCCGAGATGCGAAATCGCTTGAGCCCCTCGGCCGGCACGACGGACAGGTCCGTGGTCAGCACCCAGGTGCGTCCGTGCGCTTCGAACGCGCGCGTATACGCGACGAGGGTGCCGTTCGGTAGACGCTTCTTGTACACGCCCCGGGGCGGCCCCCAAGGCGTCGGCGTCATGCCGCCGTCCTGCAAGAACTCGGGCACGGGACCGTTCGGCTCGATGGGCCGCTCTTCCGCCAGCTCGTCGTGCCCGGCGTTCCAGCCTCGCATGCGCGGCTGATTGCGAGAGCCGAGCTTCCACGCCAGCTCGTGCTCCGGTACGGGTCGAGTCAGCATGGGCGCGCCGACGCTGAGCGCGTAGTGATAGGGCATCGGGCCAGGAGCCGGCGCCGTGTAGCGTGCAGCTCGCATCCACGTCGAGTCCGGATCGAGAGACGAGCGCGCGCCGACGCACACCACGCCGTGCTGCACGCGCACGAACTGACGGCACTTGCCCTGCCCGCCAAGCCTCTCGGCATCGAGCAGCGGCAAGGTCGTTCCCTCGCGGATGCTGCCCAGAGGGAGCGCACCCGAGCGCGGGAGAGGCTGGATCCACGTGCCCCAGGTGACGCTGCCGATGCGGCCGTGGGGCGCCGGAGCCAGCGCCGGCGGGTAGCCTTCGGCGAAGTAGCGATCGACGAAGGCCTGCATGTCCGTCGCGGTGGACAGCTCGGCGGGTGAGAGCGCCCTGCGAGTCACGTCGCGGCTGTCCGAGGAGCGCAGCGCTTGTCCGTTCGGCTCTGACGCCGGTGCGGGGCGCGGAGCGGCCGGTGGCACCGAGCCGCAGCCGTAAGCGAGCAGCGCTGGCCAGATGAGCCGGGACATGGCCCGCGATCTTGGCGGCGAACAGCCGCTCTTGCCAAGTCTTTCGTGTTCGACTCCGGTGTGACAGCGACGCGATGGATGGCAAGCTGTCGGCCTGGTCACTTCACCGCGCCGTCCTCCGACAGTCCGGCTGTCCTTCATCGCGCTGCTGCTGTTGCCCGGCGGGTGCCGGGAGCGTGAAACGCCCCAAGAGCCCGACGCTCCCGCCGCATCCGCCCAGGCCGCCGATGCAACCGCGGGGGTGGCTCCGCCGCCGGCACCGGATGCGGCTGTCGCTCCACCCGCGCGAGCCGAGCGCATCGTCATTCTGGCTGGCGGCGACGTGAACCTCGGGCGCGGCGCGGGCCAGCGCATCCTGAAGGATCCCAAGTACGATCCCTTCCACGACGTGGCGCCGCTGCTGCGCACGGCGGATTTTCGGCACGTCAACCTCGAGTGCCAGCTGAGCGACCAAGGCGGTGAGACCCAGTCGAAGAACAATCGCCTCGTGTTCACCGGTCCGCCCGGGGGCGGCGCGACCTTGGCCCAGGCGGGGATCGATTTGGTCAGTCTCGCCAACAACCACGCCTGGGACTACGGCAAGGGCGCGCTGATGGAGACCTTCGACAACCTGGAGCGGGCCGGCGTCAAGTACGTGGGCGCGAGTCGCGTCAAGGATCAGCAGTACGAGCCGACCATCGTCGACATCAAGGGCTGGAGCGTGGCCTGGTTCGCCGTCACGCACATCTGGAACCAAGGACCGATTCACGAGCACCCGGGGCGGCACTACGTCGCCTGGGCGTCCTTCGATCACCTGCGCAAGCGACTGAAGGAGGCCCGCAAGCAGCACGACCTCGTCTTACTCAGCTACCATGGCGGCGGGGAGTACATCGACGTGCCCATGCAGTGGACCCACGAGTTCTTCCGCGCCGTGATGAACACCGGCGCGGACGCGATCTTCGGCCATCACCCGCACGTGCCCCACGGCATCGGCTTCCACGAAGACCGGCCCATGTTCTACAGCCTCGGCAACCTCGTGTTCGCGATGCACAGCGACCACCCGTGGACCGGCACCAGCTTCTTCGCGCGGGTGACCTTCAGCCAGAGCGGCCCGCCCGAGCTCGAGGTCTGCCCCTATCACATCTGGGGTCACGTCCCGATGCTGTTCGCAGGCAAGACTCGGGAGCCCCGCGAGCGCGCGCTGCGCAGCCACCTGCAGCGCATCTCCGCGGCGACCGGCGGGGTGGACGTGGGTGAGCCCGGTGAGCTGAGCTGCATGCGCGTGACGAAGCGGGTGCGCAAGAAGCGCGGCGGCTGAGTGTGTGGGACTCAGCTTGCGAAGCCGTACACCAGGGCAAGCACGAACGGGACGAGCAGCCACATCAATGGGATCAGAGCGCTCTTCATGGGCTGGGTGGTCGGATCGACGTCGGACATGGCCCCGGCCCATTGCACTCGCGAGGCCAGGCGGCTCTTCACGAGGTTTCGCGCTGAAACGCGCGTCTCCTCGAGCCAAGCTCGCAGCACAATGCAGTGGGCCGACCTGCACTCGGCAGAGGGAGAGGCGCGAGCCGTCGGCGCAGAACTCGGTACTGTTCTCCACCCCGTGCTACCGAACGCTTCCGAGATGAGACGCTCGCTCCGCTGCGTCCTGCTCCTGGCCGCGACCGCCGTCGCCTGCGAGCGTCCACCCTCGACCACGGATCCGGGGGAGGCGTCCCCGGCGACGTCAGCGCCCGCTCCCGCCCCGGTGCTGCCTGCGGCTGCCGCACCCTGCGACCCACCCTGCGTGTCCATCGAGCGGTGTGACTCGGGGCGGTGTGCGCCGGCCTGTCCGCCGGACACCGTCTTCATCCCAGCGACGGGGCCGCAGGGATTCGAGATGGGCCGCGGCGCGCCGGGGTCGGACGATCAGCGACATCGCGTGGTCCTCACGCGCCCGTTCTGCATGGACGCCACGGAGGTGACGGTCGCGCGCTATCGCGAGTGCGTGCAGGCTGGACGCTGTACCGAGCCTCAGCTTCGCGATCCGAACAGCAACTATCGCCCGGAGTACGCTCGCGACGCGCACCCGCTGAACATGGTCAACTGGACGCAGGCGGGGGAGTACTGCGCCTTTCGCGCGCAGGCGCTGCCCACGGAGGCGCAGTGGGAGTGGGCGGCAGGCCACGGGGATGGGCGAAAGTACCCGTGGGGCGACCAGCCCGAGCCCAGCTGCGACAACCAGACGGCAGACTACACGCCCGAGGGGTCGCCCAAGACCGATCCGGCGGGCGACGTGGGCTGCCACGGCGGCGGCTCGAGCCCGGTGCGCTCGCACCCCCAGGGCAAGAGCTCCTGGCCCGACGGCGATCTGTTCGACCTCGCGGGTAACGTGTGGGAGTGGACGGCCGACTGCTTCCTGCCATACCCGTCCGGCACCGTGACGGATCCGAGCCCCCAGGCCCACCCGTCCCTGCGCGGGAGCTGCTACGTACGCGCGCTGCGGGGCGGCGGCTGGAATCGGAGCGCCACGGCTCTGCGTGTCCATCAACGCGCAGGCTCGAAGAAGACCTACCGCGTACCCGGGCTGGGTTTTCGCTGCGTGAAGAACCCCGAGTGAGGGTTACTCCTCTTCGGCGCCTTCGCCGTCTTCGTCCAGCTGGTCGAGGATCTGGTTGGCGCGCTCTTCGGCGATCCCGAACCAGTCAGCAAGCTGATTGATGAAGGCGTTCTCTTCCTCGGTGATCTCGTCGTCCGCGAGGGCGATGGCCGCGGCGAGGGCGAACGCCCCCTCCGCCTCGCTGGGCTCGTCCGCGATCTCGTCGGCGATCTCGTGCAGGCGCTGATCGCGGCTCGATTCCGCCAGGCGCTTGGCGTAGTTCTCGAGCATCACGTTGATGGTGCCGCTGCGCAGGATGCCATCCGACAGCCCGCGAATCGCGCCGCGCACGGCATCTCGCTCGGTCTCCTCGATCCGACCATCGGCGCTCATCATGAGGAACATGGTCTCCCCCAGCGGGTCGACCCGCGTGAGCGCCGCGGTCTCCTCGGCCGTCAGCATCCCCGCGCGGGTCAGGGTCTCGTACGCCGGCGACAGCACCAAGCTGGGGCGGCGCCCGCTCTGCAGCAGCGCGTCTCGCAAACGGCGGATGGTCGTGGTCTCCAGCTTCATGTCCCGAAATGTACACGCTCACCGCGCGAGGTTCGCGCAATTTCTTTTGCCGGTGCGGCGCGGGCCAGCGGCGGGGCCGCGGGGAGAAGACGAGCCGGACGGGCCGGGGCGTCGGTATACTCGAGGTCATGCTGACGCGTGACTCCGCCTGGTCGAAGCTCTGTGAGTGGACTGAGACGGAGTCGCTGAGACGACACGCGCGCGCGGTCGAGCTCGTGATGCGGCGGGCCGCCGCACGATACGGCGACGACTCGAGCGCCGAGCGCTGGGGCATCGCGGGACTGCTGCACGACGCGGACTACGAGAAGTGGCCCGAGGAGCACCCTGCCCGGATCGTGGCCTGGGTTCGCCAGCAGGGCGAGGAGGAGATCGCCCACGCCATCTCGGCGCATTACACGCGCTGGGGCGTGTCCTACGAGTCGGCTCTGGACCGCGCCCTGCTCGCCTGCGACGAGTTGACCGGCTTCGTGATGGCGTGTTGCCTGGTCCGACCTGAGGGGATCGCCACGTTGACCGAGGCTTCGGTCCGGAAGAAGCTGAAGGACAAGCGCTTCGCCGCGACGGTGGACAGGGCGGAGGTGCAAGCGGGCGTGGCGCTGCTCGGCGTATCGCTCGGGGAGCACATCGACTTCGTGATAGACGCGCTCAGGCCTCACGCCGACGAGCTGGGCGTCGGGCCGCGCGCGTGACTCAGCGACTCGGCGCGTACACCAAGGTGCCGGCGCCAAGACGGACTTTGTGGCCACGCCAGATCACGTGGCGCTTGAGCGGCGCGCGGAGCCACACGCCGAGCATGAGCAGCTCGCGCAGCGGAGCGAGCAGGACGGCCAGCCACGCGCCCTGGGGACCGCGCACGGCCATCCAACCGCCGGCGTCGCGCAGCATCATCAGCCCGATGCACCAGGTGATCGCGAGCGGCCCCATGAGCAGCCAGGCCAAGGGCAGCATGGCCAAGGGACTGACCACGACTTCGGCCAGCTGTGCGCCAGGTCGCAAGCGTGCACGCAGCATGGCCCAACGCTGTTGGCGACGGAGGAAGCCTCTCAGCGTCGTGCCCCGAGTGACGTTGTCGAGCACGGTGGGCGCGATGCGCACCGCGTAGCCGCCGTGCTGGAACATCTTGCCCATGACGAAGTCCTCCGCGAGGACGTTCTTCACGCGCTCGAAGCCGCCGAGAGACTCGAAGACTCGCCGCGAGAAGAGCATCGACTTGCCCACGATCAGCGCGTCCCCGAGCAGGGTCGGCAGCGCAGCGCCCGCCGCACAGAAGCCGTTCAGCTGCGCGTTCTCCAGCGCCGAGCCGAGGCCATCCTCCCCCACGCCGCGGAACAGGTTGGTGACCAGTCCCGTGCTGGGCTCGGCGGACAGAGTGCGAACCATCTCGCGCACGTAGTGGGCCGGCGCGCGGACGTTGCTGTCGCTGATCAGCAGCAGGTCGCTGGTGGCGTGGGGCAGCATCCCGAGGAGGTTGTCGATCTTGGGGTTGATGCTGTCGCTGCCGGCGTGAACCACGAGGCGCGCCGGTACGCCCGGGTAGCGTTCCAGCAGGCGTTGGACGATGGGTACCGCGGGATCGCCTGGATCTCGAAGCCCGAACACCAGCTCGAGCTCGGGGTAGTCCTGCTCGAAGAACGAGGCGAGATTCTCTTCGAGCGCCGCGTCGGCGCCGCACAGAGGCTTGAGCACCGTCACCCTGGGGCGCAGCCCTCGCGCCAGGGCCAGCTCGGGCGCGCGCCTCGGATCAGCCATTACGCGCAGCACGGCAAACACGCCCAGTACCACCCACGCGCTGCACAAACCAACCAGTACGAGAGCGACGGCAGTCATGCGTTCTCCTGAGGCTTGAAGATGCGGGACCAGAGCGGAAGGCAGATCAAGAAGTAGACCGTGGCTGTCGTCATCAGGCGCACGAGCAAATAGGGGAGGGTCGTCGACGCCATCACCAGGTCGAACAGCAACAGGTTGGCGGCGAACGCCACCATCTCCACGCCAAGGAAGCGCACTCCCTGCCCCAGCCAATCGCGGCTGCGATCCCCGAACGCGAACCACTTGTTGCCGACGAACTGCACGCCGATGCCAAGCACGAGGGCCGGCAGGCTGGCGACCCGCGGGGCAACTCCGAGACCGCTCACCAGGGCGGCGAGCACGACCAGGTCGGTCGCCGTGGCGACGGCGCCGACGGCGGCGCTGCGGGTCGCGATCCACAGCCCAGGGAGGAAGGACGGGTTGACCATTCGCACTCACCCATAGCGAGTCGCGTGCCACCGGCAGCGCTCGCGTGGTTTCAAGCGGTTAGCCTCGGGATGGGCAGCTGGCTGCGAAGCGCCGTACCCAACTGGTTGAACCAATACGCGGCTGTCTGCGTAGACGAGAGACCATGCGACCATGAGCTCCATGTTGTTCCGACAGCTCTTCGATGCGGTCTCCGGCACCTACACCTACCTACTGGCGAGCCGCCCGGGAGGCGAGGCGCTCATCATCGATCCGGTGCTCGAGAAGGTGGACCGCTACCTGAAGCTGATCGAAGAGCTCGAGCTGGAGCTGGTCAAGGCCGTGGACACCCACGTCCACGCCGATCACATCACGGGCATCGGCGCGCTGCGCGACCACACGCGCTGCATCACGGTGATGGGCGAGCACAGCAAGGTCGATGTCGTGTCCATGCGCGTGAGCGAGGGCGACCAGCTGAAGATCGAGGGGCTCGCCCTCGACGTGCTCTACACTCCGGGCCACACGGATGACTCGTACAGCTTCTTGCTGGCAGATCGCGTGTTCACCGGCGACACGCTGCTCATCCGCGGCACCGGTCGTACGGACTTCCAAAACGGCGATCCGCGTGCACAGTACGAGTCGCTCTTCAACAAGCTGCTGCGCCTCCCCGACGAGACGCTCGTTTACCCGGCACACGACTACAAGGGAGACACCGTGTCGACCATCGGCGAAGAACGCCGCTTCAACCCGCGCCTGCAGGTGAAGTCCGTGGACGAGTACGTCGCGCTGATGAGCAGCCTGAACCTGCCGAGCCCCAAGATGATGGACGTCGCCGTGCCCGCCAACTTGCGACAGGGGCTACACCAAGAGGAAGTGGCGAGGCGGGGCCTGTCCGTCTCCCCGACCGAGGCCATGGAGCTCGTAGGCCGAACCGACGTGGCGCTCGTCGACCTGCGTGAGACCGAGGAACGACGCAAGCAGGGCACCATCCCCGGCTCCGTCCACGCTCCGTACCCGGAGCTCCCCAAGAACGTGAGAGCCGGAGGGCTCCTGCACGAGCTCGCCCGAGACAAGCGAGTGCTGTTCTACTGCGCGTACGGCGAGCGCTCCGCGATGGCGGTACTCGCCGCTCAGGAAGAGGGCCTGACCTCCGCCCGGCACATTGCCGGCGGGATCGACGCCTGGAAGAGAGCGGGAGGAACTATCGCCTGAGGCGCGCTCACTTCGCCAGCGCGATGAGCGGGGCGATCACGAGCGCGACGACGCTCATCAGCTTGACCAGGATGTTGAGCGAGGGGCCGGCGGTGTCCTTGAACGGATCCCCGACCGTGTCGCCGACGACCGCGGCGTTGTGCGCCTCCGAACCCTTCGGGTGGACGGAGCCGTCCTTCATCGTGTAGCCGCCGCCCTCGAACGACTTCTTGGCGTTGTCCCAGGCGCCGCCGGCGTTGCTCATGAACAGCGCGAGGCACACACCGGTGACGGTCACGCCGGCGAGCAGACCACCGAGCGCCTCCGCGCCCATGGTGAAGCCCACGACGACCGGGGTGACGACCGCCAGCGCTCCGGGCAGGACCATGCGCTTGATGGCCGCCTTGGTGGAGATGTCCACGCAGCGCGCCGTGTCCGGCTTGGCCGTGCCCTCGAGCAGCCCTTCGATTTCGCGGAACTGCCGGCGCACCTCTTCGATCATTTCCATCGCCGCTTCGCCCACGGCGCTCATGGCCATGCTCGAGAACAGGAACGGCAACATGCCTCCGACGAACACGCCCGCCATCACCAGGGGCTTGGACAGGTCGATGCCCGTGATGTTCGCCTGCTGGCTGAACGCGGCGAACAGCGCCAGCGCCGTCATGGCGGCGGAGCCAATGGCGAAGCCCTTGCCAATGGCCGCGGTGGTGTTGCCAACGGCGTCGAGCTTGTCCGTGCGCTCGCGCACCTCTTTCTTCTGGTGGCTCATCTCCGCGATGCCGCCCGCGTTGTCCGCGATGGGGCCGTAGGCGTCCACGGCGAGCTGGATGCCCGTGGTCGACAGCATGCCGAGCGCCGCGATGGCAACGCCATACAGACCCGCGAAGTAGGCCGCACCCACCACGCCAGCGGCGATGCACAGGATGGGCATGGCCGTGGACTGCATGCCGAGGCCGAGACCGGCGATGATGTTGGTGGCGTACCCGGTCTTGCTCTGCTCTGCGATGCTGTTGACCGGGGTCTTGCCCATCGAACAGTAGTAGCTGGTGATGAGGCCCACGGCGACGCCAGTGGCCAGGCCGATGACGGTGGCGATGCCGACGTTGATCCAGGTGACGTGCTGCGTGCCGAGCTGCGTGCCGGCCTCTGGCCACAACATCTTGGCGAGGAGGAAGGTGACGCCAGCCATCACGCCCGCAGCGCCGAAGGACCCAGCGTCGAGCGCGAGCTGCGGGTTGCCGCCCTCCTTCACCCGCACCACGAAGGTGCCCAGGATCGAGCACACGATGCCACCAGCTGCGATGGCTAGCGGCAGGATGATGGGGCCGAGGTTGCCTTGCTGTACCGCGGTGGCGCCGTAGCCGAGCACCATCGCGCCGATGATGGCGCCGACGTAGGACTCGAAGAGGTCCGCGCCCATGCCGGCCACGTCGCCCACGTTGTCGCCCACGTTGTCCGCGATCACCGCGGGGTTGCGCGGGTCATCCTCGGGCAGGCCGCTCTCGACCTTGCCCACCAGGTCCGCGCCCACGTCCGCGGCCTTGGTGTAGATGCCGCCGCCCACGCGCGCGAAGAGCGCGATCGAACTAGCGCCCATCGAGAAGCCCGTGAGCACGTTGATGGAGGTCGCCATGCCGTCCGCTCCGGGGAAGATCACCTGCGTGAAGAGCAGGTACAGGCCGCTCAACCCGAGCAGCGCGAGGCCCACCACGCTCATGCCCATCACGGTGCCGCCGCTGAACGCCACGTCCAGCGCCTTCTCCAGGCTGGTTCGTGCAGCCGCGGTCGTGCGCACGTTCGCAGACGTCGCGACGCGCATCCCGAAGTACCCCGCGAGGCCCGACGCCAGCGCGCCGACGACGAACGCCAACGCGATGACCGGGCTGTGTCCCTCCCGATCGCCCATGTTGGCTACCGCGAGCAGCCCGGCGACCAGGACGACGAAGTACCCGAGCACCTTGTACTCGCGCGCGAGGAACGCCATCGCGCCTTCGCGGATCAGCGCCGCGATCGCTTTCATGTCGTCAGTGCCGGCGTCTTGCGCGTTGACCTTCAGGGTTTTCAGGTACGCGAAGATCAGCGCCATGAAGGCGGCGACGGGAGCAGCGTAGATGAAGAGATCCAAAGCAATTCTCCTGCGAGGGTCCCCGGGATGTGCCAGCGCGGTCGTCGTGGCGACGGCGGCGTTTGCCGCAGCGCGGCACGACGGGGACCGCCGTATAGCCCACCGGCGCCCCGCGGGGAAAGGGGAAACTAGGGTGAGCGGCCCGAGCGGGACCACGCTGTTTACCCGGGAAACCCCCGCGACCCCGCCCGCCCGGCTTCGGGGCAGCGCTTCCCGAGCACACCGTGTACCCTGCGAGGCGTAGGGAGGCCTCCATGACCCTGAACGCGACCGAGCAGACCAACCATTTCCTGCAGCAGGGCTTCGACATCTTGAAGATCCCGCCCCGGCACAAGACGCTGCTGCTGACCCCGGCGCGCGAGCTGCGCGTGGAGATCGCCATCGAGATGGATGACGGCAGCCTGGGCAACTACATCGGCTACCGCATCCAGCACGACAACTCCCGCGGCCCATACAAGGGAGGGCTGCGCTACCACCCGGACGTGGATCTGGACGAGGTGCGCTCGCTGGCCAGCCTGATGACGTGGAAGACAGCGGTGGTCAACGTGCCCTTTGGCGGCGCCAAGGGCGGGATCCAGGTGGACCCGAGCAAGCTGAGTCGCCGCGAGCTCGAGCGGCTGACGCGCCGGTTCGTGGACCAGATCGCCGAGTTGATTGGACCGGACACGGACATTCCCGCGCCGGACATGAACACCAACGCGGCGGTCATGGCCTGGTTCTTCGATCAGTACAGCCGCCGCTACGGGTTCGCGCCGGGGGTCGTCACCGGCAAGCCGGTTGAGCTGCACGGCAGCCTCGGCCGGGACGCGGCCACGGGTCGTGGCTGCTTGTTCGCCATCCGCGAGGTGCTGGCGCGGGAGGGCAAGAAGCTCGAGGGCACGCGCTTCTCGGTGCAGGGATTTGGCAACGTGGGCAGCTGGTTCGCGCGGCTGACGCACGAGCTGGGCGGACGCATCCTCGCCGTCAGTGACGTCAAGGGGGGCATCTTCAACGGGGACGGCCTCGACATCCCGCGGGTGATGGAGCATGCCCGCGCCACGGGCAGCGTGGTGGATTTCCCTGGCGCGCGAGCGATTTCGAACGACGAGATCCTGACAGTGGACTGCGACGTGCTCGTGCCGGCGGCGCTCGGCCACGTGCTCACCAAGGACAATGCGCGCGACGTCAAGGCGCGCTGGGTGCTCGAAGGGGCCAACGGTCCCACGACGGCCGAAGCGGACGAGCTCCTCGAGTCACGCAACGTCGTGTGTATCCCCGACATCTACGCGAACGCCGGCGGCGTCACGGTGTCGTACTTCGAGTGGACTCAGAACACGCAGAAGTACCGCTGGCCCGAGCAGCAGGTGAACAGCAAGCTCGAGGACTACATGGTGGACGCGCATCGCTCGATCGCCCGGACGATGGAGGAGCATCGCTGCTCGATGCGCAAGGCCACGTTCGTGCTGGCCATTCAGCGGGTTCAAGCCGCCACCGAAATGCGCGGCCTGGGCTGATGCTCCGCGCGGCAGCGCTCGCTGGCGTCTTGTGCGCCGCAGGCTGCTCGCGTCCGGAGTCTACGGCCTTGGGCAACGAGCCCGGCAGCAGTCGTCCATCGAGTGCGGTCAATAGCGCCGAGCCCCGAGCATCGGCGCCCGCGTCGGGCGCTACCCGCGCGCACCGGGCACCCGATGCTCCGCCGCCCCTCGACTCGGAGGAGCTGGGCCGTCGCTACGCCTGGCTGAAGGGCGCCGATGGCGTGCCGGAGGTGCACGACACCCTCGACCGGCGCTTCGCGGCTCCCGCTGGGTTTCGACGGGTGGACGTCGAGCCGACGTCTTTCGCTGCGTTCCTGCGCCAACTTCCGTTAGCCGCTCCGGACACGCCGGTGCGCACCTATCGCGGTGACGTGCTGCATCCAGCGTCCGACGCGCGCATCGCGGGGGTCGTAGCCATCGACGTCGGGCGCGCGGACCTGCAGCAGTGCGCGGACGCAGTGATGCGACTGCACGCCGAGTGGCTCTGGGCCAAGGGTGAGCGCACGCAGAGCTACCGCGCCGCGGCGGGAACCGCCCTGCCCTACGAGCGATACCGGCGCGGCGAGCGGCTGGTGCCGGAGGGCGCGACGCTCAGCTGGAAGCCCATGGCGCGTCCGAGCGACGAGTATCGGACGTTCCGCGGCTACCTCGACGCGGTGTTCGCCTGGGCCAACACCGTCAGTCTCGAGCGTCAGGCTCGTAGCGTTACCCGCGACGAGCTACGCGCGGGAGACTTCTTCATTCTGCCGGGCAACCCCGGGCACGCGGTGCTCGTGCTGGACGTGGCGGCGAGCGGCGCGGAGCGGCGTGCTCTACTCGGTCAGAGCTTCATGCCGGCGCAGAGTTTTCAGATCCTTCGCCCCAGAGCAGGCGAAGCGTGGTTCGATCTGGCGGCCGAGCGCGACCTGCGCACCCCCTTCTGGCGTCCGTTCCCATGGACGTCCCTCAAGCGACTGCCGTGACCAAGAGAAACACTCGATTTCGCAAGCGGCCCGCCGAGCCGGCGGCGCCCGCACCCGCCAAGGCCCCGCCACCCCCGACGCGCCCAGCCTCTCGGCGGGCGCTCAGCCACGTGGGCGGCGAGGTGAGCGTCACTGGTGACGAGCCCCTCGGCCAGCTGCTGGTGAGAGCGCTGATGGTCACTGCGGACGAGCGCTCGACGCGCCGCGACGTGCACGGCTTTCACACCTACCCAGCCCGCCTACACCCGGAAACGGCCTCGCGCCTGATCGCCACGCTCACGCGCCCCCGGGACATCGTCCTCGATCCCTTCTGTGGCAGCGGCACGGTCGTGGTGGAGGCGCGGCGCGCTGGCCGGCGTGGCATCGGCGTGGACGCCAACCCGCTCGCCTGCGAGCTCACACGGCTCAAGGTCCGCGGGCTGGTGGATGAGGAGGGCGAGACCTTGCTACAAGCGGCGGAGCGCGTGGCCGAGCACGCCACCGAGCGCCGCAAGGCGCGGCGCGGAGCCACTCGACGCTATCCCCCCGAGGACGTGGAGTTGTTCGAGGCTCACGTCCTGCTCGAGCTCGATGGGCTGCGGGACGGGATCGCGCACGAGCCGTCGAGCGAACGTCGCCGGCAGTTGCTGCTCGTGCTCTCCTCCATGCTCGGCAAGTTCAGCCGCAAGCCCGCCGACACGACCGAGGAGCAAGCGGTTCGCCGCATTGGCGCGGGCTACACCAGCAAGTTCTTCGTCAAGCGCACCTTCGAGCTCGTCGAGCGCATGACCGCGTTCACGCGCACGCTCCCCGAGCGTGCGGCCGCTGTGCGGGTGATCGACGGGGACGCTCGCAGGCTCGACGGGGTCGAGACCAAGAGCGTCACCCTGGCGCTCACCTCTCCGCCCTATCCGGGGGTCTACGACTACCTGCAGCACCACGCGGTTCGCTTGCGATGGCTTGGCATGAAGTCGGAGCACTTCGATCGCAGCGAGATAGGCGCGCGCCGACAGCTCGGCAAGCTGCCTTTCGCCCGCGCGCTCGGCCAATACGAGACCGACATGGGGCGGGTGCTCCGGGAGCTCGGGCGCGTGCTGGTGCCAGGGGGACACGCGGTGCTGATCGTGGCGGACAGCACACTCTCGGGCCGCGCGGTTCGCGCCGACCGGTTGATCGCGAAGCTGGCGGCCGCAGCCTCACTGCGGGTGGCCGCGCGAGCTTCGCAGGAACGGCCGCATTTCCACGGAGCGAGCCAGAGCGCTTTCACGGATGCTCCGCGCGGCGAACATGCCATCTTGCTGCAGAAGCCGGCTCGAAGCTGAGCCGGCGTGACCGCGAGCCCACTTCACTGGATGACGACGAGCTCTTGAGTGGAGTCGTTGTAGGCGTAGAGCTTCTTGGCGACGGGGTCGAAGCCCAAGCCGAAGCTCAACGTGGCGGTCGAGTTGAAGGTCGCCAGCTTGTCCGCGTAGGGATTCGCGCCGCCGGGGTTGCACACGAAGTACACGTTCCCGGTGTGGTTGGTGAAGTAGAGGTAGTCCGCGACGCCGTCGTTGTTCTGGTCGTGGGCCTTGAGGTGATTCACATAGGACAGGGTCGCCAGCGGGAAGGCGCTCGTGATCAACGTCACCGCGCCCGTGGTGCGATGGATCTTCACGATACGATTGTTGTTGCTACAGGCCGCGTAGAAGTAGGTGTCGTCAGCGGCGAGGCCGGAGCAGTTCAGCTCGCTGAAGCTACGCTCGAACTGCGCCGTCGCCGGCAGCGTGCTCGCGCCGGTCGCCACCTTCCAGATCTCGCTGAGCTCACCCGTCGTGCCCTCGTGGGTCAGCATGAAGGCGGTCCCCTTGTAGGCGACGACGGCGCGCAGATCGTCCGAGGGCGAGCCCTGGAAGCTGGCGTAGTCGCTCACGGCGTAGTTCGTTCCGCCGGTGGTGCTGATGCGCCACAGCCGCTGGGTGTTGCCGCTCAGCCGGTCGTCCACCGTGTACAGATCGCTGCCGTCGACCAGCATGGAGTAGCCGACGTGGACCGTGCTGAGCCCCGCGGCCGCATACACGTTCTCCCAAGGCCCACCGTTCTTGCTCGTTCGGTAGAGGGAGGCGGTACCTCCGACGTAGACCCAGCCATTGGGGTTCGTGTCCGCCTCGACGTAGTACTCGGTGATCAGCGGGGTTCCGGTCGCCAGGCTGGTGACCGTCGAGCCGACCATTCCGCCGGCGCCCGGCGAGCACGGCGGCGTCACGACCGTGAAGGCCCAGGTCGGCGGGTTGACCGGCTTGCTGCAGGTGCTGTCCTGCATGCCGGTCCAGCTCACCGTAACGCTTGCCCCCGCGGGCAGCGCGGGGGCGTTGATGAGCAGCTTCTTGCCGGCGTTCTGCCAGGTCACGGCGCCGGGGCTCGTCGCTAGATCGTAGCTCTGGTTCACGCCCGGGCCGGTGAGGGTGATCACCCCTTGGTTCGTCTTGATGGCCGTGTCGAAGTCGACCTCCAGCACCGGCGACAGGGTGTTGGTGGTCGAGCCGTTGGCCGGCGACACGATCGTCGGCGTGGCGTTGAAGGTCCCGCAGTTCAGCTCTGCCACGGTCACGACCAGCGGATTGTCCAGCGGGGCGGTGCCGGACGTCGTGTCTCGGATGTAGACATAGACGGGCTTGCCGCTCGTGACCGGCACCGTGGTGCCCATGGTGGCGTTGGTGAACTCGGAGACGCAGGCCAAGAACGAGGTCATCACGCCGCAAGCTTGATCCGAGACGATCATCGTCCAGCGGTGGCTAGCCGGCTTGTTGATGTTCAAGTCGATGGAGCCGGTGAACGTGGGGTCGTAGCGCAGCACGACGTCCGGACCGTCGAGAGCCTGCGCACTACACGAGGGCGGCGTGACCAAATGCACCGCTTGAGTGGCCGTCCAGGCGACGTTGTTCGTTCCGCCTTGGATCTTCCAGGCGGTGCTGCAGTCCTCGCCAGTCATGGGCGCGGTCACGCACATGGGCGTGCCCGTTGGCGTGCCGCAGGTCTGTCCGGACGGACAGGTCGAGGTGCTCTGCCACTCCAGGCAGGTTCCCCCCGCTGACACGCAGGTCTGGATGGCGTTGAACTTGCACTGGGTCGCCCCGGCGGTGGTGCACGGGTCCGAGCAGGGCGGCTCGCAGGACGCGGTCTGAGATGGGCCGGGCTTGCACAGCCAGCCAGAGCCAGCGCCGGAGCAGTCCTGGGTCGGCGCCCAACCCAGGCAGCCAGTCGTCGCCTTGGTGCAGGTGTTCACGCTGTTGCCCAGGCAGGTCTGTTGCCCCTCGGTCGTGCAAGGAGTCGCGCACGCGCTCACGCAGGCCTTGAGCGTCGGATCGCAGACGGCGCCCACGCTCGCGCAGTCCGCGTCGGTCTTCCACAGCAGGCAGCCACCGCCCGCGTCGTAGCAGGACTGGACGGCCGCGCCGCTGCACTGTTTGGTCCCCAGCGCGCACTGCGAGACGCACTGGCCAGAGCACTGGGCCGTGCCGCCTGACGCGTCGCAGCTCTGACCGGTAACGGCGCAGTCCGTGCCCGGCGACCAAGCGAGGCAGCCGGCGGTGTCCGCCTGGCAAGTCTCGACCACGTTGCCGTTGCAGTGGGTGGCGCCGTCCTGGGGGCAGCCGGCAATGCAGCCGCTGCACGTCGCCGACGAGAGGTTCTCCACGCAGGTCTGGCCCGTGTCCGAGCAGTTGCTGGCAGGAACCCACAGCCTGCACCCCGCGGCGGTCAGGTTGCAGGACTCCACGAGATTGCCATTGCACTGAGTGATGCCGGGGTTGCCGCACTCGTGCTTGCAGCACGCGCTGGTGTCCACGGTGCAGTCGGGCTTGCACGACACGCCACCCGCTTCGAAGCCAGCCTTCTCACAGCTCGTCTTCGTCAAGTTCGAAGCTTCGCAGTCCTCTCCCGACTCGACGACGCCGTTGCCACAGGTGCCACACACCGCGCCGGCACAGGCGGTGCAGTCCGCGGCGCAGGTGACGGATGACTCCCCAGGCTCACACAGGCTGTTGCCACACACCGAGGGCGTGGCGCCAATCGGAATCGGGTCCGTGTCGGTGGTGCAGCCCGCCGCCAGGGCCAGGAACGCTCCGACCGCCACGCCCAACCACGCTCGCATACCTTTCATGACATCGACTCCCAAGCACCTGGACTGCGGCTCCGGGGGTCGGAGCTGCGCCCGGTAGAGGCGCCGCACCGCGCCGATACCAGACGTTGGAGCGGCATTTCTGAACGACCGGGCGGCTTCGCGCAAGCCTGCTCGATAGATTTCGCTGCAGACGGAAATGTGTGGGCAGCGAGTGGGCTTCGGCCTGCGGGCCGAAAGGACGCCTTTAACCCGCGGGCCGAGCGTGGGATAGGTAGGGACGCGGGTTGAGTGGCTCATCCCAAAATAGGAGCTGGAATGTCGTTGAGATCAATCCTGGTGGTCGGCGTCGGGCTGACGCTCACCGGCGCCGCCTTCGCGCAAGACGGCGCAGAGGCCGAGAAGGCCAAGCGTGAGGCCGCGGCGGACAGCACCCGTGAGGCCAAGTCCAAGATCGCCGAGGCCATGGCCAAAGCCGCCGAGGCCAAGCAGAAGGCAGAGGGCGCGAAGGTCAAGGCGGAGCACGCTCGCGAGAAGGCTGGCGAGGCGCGTGACGCTGCGGCCGCGGCCCGAGATGCCGCCCAGCAAGTCCGACCGAGGGGCGCGCGCGACCTGAGCTGGCAGCAGCTCAAGGAGTCCCGTGAGGCCCGCCGCGACGAGCGGAAGAAGGAGCTGAAGGAGAAGTGGGGCGCGAAGGTGCTCGAGCGCGGCCCCGTTCAGGCGGAGCTCAAGGTGCACGCGCGGCGTAAGGCGCGCCTCGCGCGCATCCGTGCGCTCGCCAAGGAGGAGGGCAAGGACGCGGTGGTCGAGCGCGTGGACAAGCTGCTCGAGAAAGAGAACGCCCGACACGAGCGGCACATGGCGACCCTGAACACCAAGGCAGGTGAGCAGTGAGAGCGCTTGGGATGTGGCTGCTCGGCGGCGGGCTGGTGCTGCTGGGGTGTGACAAGGCGGCGGAGCCGGCGCCGAGCGCGACCTCGACAGCTGCGGCTCCAACCGAACCCGCGCGGGCGGCAGCCGAGCCCGAGGTGCCGACCTCCGCGGACTTCGAAGACGAGGCCGAGAAGCAGATCACCGCGCAGAACTTGGAAGACGAGCTCGACAAACTCGAGAAGGAAATCTCGGAGTAGCAGCGGGAGCTTGCCGTGCGCGGCGGCTAGCCGTGTGCGCGAACGACTTCCATCACCTCGGTCTCGGCGAGGATGTGCGCGCTGTCCTTCGCCCGCGCGAGGATGGCTCGCACCAGCGTCTCACTCGGCTCGATGCCTCGGCTCTTGAGCCAGTAGGTCACGTTCGAAGCGCCCGACATGAAGCCTATGCAGATGTCCTGCTGGCGACCGAACATGCCCGCCGGCACGCCGCTGTAGATGCGGTCCGCCAGCCAGGCGTCGCCCTTGTTCTGCGCCTTGATGATGGCGGCGGCGTGCACGCCCGTCGCGGTGCGAAACGCATCTTGGCCAACGAGCGGGTAGTTGATGGGGATGTGCCAGCCCACCGCTTCCGCGACGACCTGGCAATACTCCATCAGGTGGGTCAGGTCCTGATCCTCGAGCAAGCCGAGCAGCTTCAGGTTCAGCAAGATGAGCTCCATGGGCGCGTTGCCCACGCGCTCACCGATGCCCAGCGCCGAGCCGTGCACTCGCTCCGCGCCCCACTCGAGCGCATAGATCGCGTTCACCAGGCCGAGTCCGCGATCATTGTGCCCGTGCCAGTCGAGCCCAACGTGGGTAGCGCCCATGCCAGCGAGCAGCGCCTTGGTGAACTGCAGCAAGTTGCGGACACCGTCCGGCGTGGAGTGCCCCACGGTGTCGCACAGGCACAAGCGCGACGCTCCATGATCGATCGCGAGCTTGAACAACTCGCTGAGCACCTCGGGCCGCGAGCGCGTGGTGTCCTCGGTCACGTACACCACCGGGAGCCCGTTCTTGACGCCGACGTCGATGGCCTCGGCGGAGTACTTCTTGATGCGCTCCAGGTCCCACTCCTCCGCCAGAGCGCGGATGGGGCTCGAGCCGACGAACGCGTACACCTCCACCGGAATGCCCGCGCGCTGGCTCAGCTCGACCATGGGCGTGATGTCGCTCGGCACCGTACGCCCCGCACACGCGACCTTCAGCCGCAGCTTGCTGGCCACGATCTCTTGGCACATGCGTAGGCAGTCATCGAACGCGCGCTGGCTGCTGCCGGGCAGCCCGATGTCCGCCTCGTAGATCCCGATCCGATCCATCAAGTGCAGGATGCGGAGCTTGTCCTCGATCTTGGGGTCGACGACGGAAGGGTTCTGCAGCCCGTCCCGCAACGTCTCGTCGAAGAACTCCACGCCCCGGGGGATGATGCGTCCCTTGCGGGCGAGCTCGTTCCAGTCGTAGACCAGCTCGTCGTTCGAGGGGGCGGTGCTCGCAGACATACGTCGAATATGGCACACGACGGGCCGAGATGTGACCCCTTGCGACCGAACGCTCGCCGGCGACGCGGCGCGGCACGACCGACCTGCTGGCTACGCGCGGAGTCCAGTCGCCCCCGAGCGAGGGCCGAGCTAGGAGTTCGACATGGCTGCGACCCCGTCCACGATGCTGCCCCTGGGCACGAAGCTTCCGGATTTCGAGCTGCCGGACACCGTCACCGGCGCGCAGATCTCGAGTTCCGCGTTTGCGGGCAAGCCCCTCGTCGTCGCGTTCATCTGCAACCACTGTCCGTTCGTGATCCACATCCGCGAAGGCCTCGCGGCCTTTGGACGCTTTTGTGACGAGAGCGGGGTCGGCATGATCGCGATCAGCTCCAACGACGTGGCCCACTACCCCCAGGATGGCCCGGAGCGGATGCGCGACGAGGCCCGCGCCGCCGGCTACACGTTTCCGTACCTGTATGACGAGTCGCAAGACGTGGCTCGCGCGTTGCACGCGGCGTGCACACCCGATCTGTACCTGTTCGACGGCGCGGGAGCGTTGGTCTACCGCGGCCAGTTCGACGACAGCAGGCCCAGCAATGGGAAGCCTGTGACCGGCGCGGACCTGCGCGCGGCGGTCGCGGCCGTGCTGGCAGGGGGCAAGCCGAGCCCCGTGCAGGCGGCGAGCATTGGCTGCAACATCAAGTGGAAGCGCTCGGACCCGTGACGAAGTAC
Organism: Polyangiaceae bacterium; assembly: GCA_019637295.1. GTDB lineage: Bacteria > Myxococcota_A > Polyangia > Polyangiales > Polyangiaceae > JACKEA01. Next base: position 351,740 of record JAHBVX010000008.1, on the reverse strand, counting down.
GCGACAACCGTTCAGCCCTGCACGGCTTTCGTGCGCTCGCAGCGCTCGTCGTGGTAACTGCGGCCCTCCATGAGCGAGGAAGCAGAGCGGGACGACGCGGACTCCGGGGCAGCGAGCGAGGCCGAGGCCGAGGCTGCTCCAGAGGCCGCCGGCACCGACGCCTACCCGCCCATCGATCGTGACAGCCCCCAGCTCACCCTGCGCGCGGTGCTCATGGGTTGCTTGCTAGGCGGCGTGCTCTCGCTCAGCAACATCTACGCGGGTCTGAAGATCGGCTGGGGCTTCAACATGAGCATCACCGCGATGCTCATCGCGTTCGCCTTCTTCCGGCTGACGTCGAAGCGCCCCTTCGGGCTGCTAGAGAACAACATCAACCAGACCACCGCCTCCGCAGCGGCTTCCATCAGCTCGGCGGGGCTGGTCGCGCCCATCCCCGCGTACACCATCCTGACCGGCAAGACCCTCAGCTACTTCGAGCTCGTGGTGTGGACCGCCGCGGTCAGCTTGGTGGGTGTGGTCGTCGCGGTGGGCTTGCGGCGCCAGATGATCGTCGTGGACCGCTTGCCCTTCCCTGGCGGAGTCGCGAGCGCCGAGACCATCAAGCAGATGTACGCCCACGGCAAGGAGGCCATGGCGCGCGTCAAGGCGCTGATCGCGGGAGCGCTGATCGGCGCTGCCACCAAGCTGGCGGCACACTTCGCCAAGCTCCACGCCATTGGCCTCCCGGGCGGGGTCGCCGCCAAGACGACCGCCACCGGCGCGCAGACCTACACCTTCGCCAACCTGGGAATTTCCCTCGATCCCTCCGTGCTCATGATCGGCATCGGCGCGATCATCGGGCTGCGGGCGGGTGCCTCCCTGTTCCTGGGTGCCATCTTGTCCTGGGTCTGGCTCGCGCCGCTGGCGCTGGATGCGGGCTGGGCACAGCCTGGCAAGCTCGATCCGTCTGCGCCCTGGTTCGGCGCCATCAACAAGTGGATCCTGTGGCCCGGCGTGGCGATGATGGTGACCGCCTCGCTCACCTCCTTCTTCTTCAGCTGGAAGAGCATCGTGCGCGCGCTGACGGGGGGAGGTGGCGGCGCCGCGGCTGGTGAGGACCAAGACAACGTGCCGCGCAAGGTGTTCATCGCGGCGATCGCGGTGGTGGTGATCCTGGCGACCGTGCCGCAGGTGGCGTTCTTCGGCATTCCGCTGTGGCTCAGCGTCGGCAGCGTCGTGTTCACGTTCGTGCTCGCCGTGGTCGCTGCTCGGGTCTCTGGCGAGACAGGTATCACCCCGGTGGGACCCATGGGCAAGGTCACCCAGCTGCTGTTCGGCGCACTGTCGCCGGGAGACGTCGCGGGCAACCTGATGGCGGCGAACGTCACCGGCGGCGCGGCCAGTCAGTGCGGCGATCTACTGCACGACCTGAAGTGCGGTGCGCTCGTCGGTGCGCAGCCGAAGCAGCAAGCGGCGGGGCAACTCGCGGGTGTCCTGGCCGGCGCGATCGCGGGCTCCGCCGGCTACCTCGTGTTGGTGCCGGATCCGAAAGGCATGCTCCTGACCGCGGAGTGGCCCGCTCCGGCGGTCGCGGCTTGGAAGGCTGTCGCGGAGGTGTTCCGCGAGGGCTTCTCCGCGATGCCCGAGCGCGCCGTGGACGCGATGGCGATCGCCGCGGTGCTCGGCATCGTGCTGGCGGTGATGGAGAAGGTGCTCCCGCCCAGGGTCCGGACGTGGGTTCCGAGCCCCGGCAGCATCGGCCTGGCCATGGTGGTGCCGGCGTGGAACTCGATCTCGATGTTCATCGGCGCGCTGCTCGCGACCCTCATCATGAAGGTGAATCCAGGCTGGGCCAGGCGGCTCATGATCGTGGTCGCGGCGGGGCTGATCGCGGGTGAGTCGCTGGTCGGTGTCGGCCTGGCCATTTGGCAGACGGTCACTGGCATCGCCGGCGGTTAGCCGTCCAAGTCGACCTTCGACCAGGCGGACTATCCTCACTTCTTCAAGCGCTCGAGCTCCAGTCGGAGCTGGGCGAGTTCGGCTTCGGCGGCTTCGGCGCGGCGCGACTCTTCTTCGGCGCGGCGCGACTCTTCTTCGGCGCGGCGCTGGGTGTCCTGGAGCAAGGTCTCGAGCCGGGCAATCAGCTCTTCGCTCTCGAGGAGCAGCGCAGTCCCGGCGTGGAAGCGGAGCCGATCGCGTTCGACCTGAACGTCGAGGCCGAGCACTCGGGATTCGTAACGGCCGTGCTGCGGGACGATCGGCGTGTACGAGTTCGCGTCCGGCGCGGCCAAGCGGTGGGCATGGAGCTGACCGCGGGCACGGTCGTACAGGAAGTACTCGCCGATCCCGAGCCGCGCGTAGCGCGCGACGTTGCGTTCCGCGTCCTTCTTGCGATCTCCGCCGACGTGAACCTCCATCACCCAGTCGAGGCCCTTGCCCTCCTGGCTCACCACCCATTTGTCGCGATCGTGATCGTCCACCTCGAGCACCGCGAGCAGATCCGGCGCGAAGCGCGGCTCCGATGGGTAGTAGATGGGGAGCTCGGCGGCCAAGTACACCCGGCGACCCTGGCGCGCGAAGAAGCCACGCAGCGCGCCGAGCGGGCCGATCTTGGCCTTGAAGTGCCGATCGCCCTCGGGCGGCGCCATCTCCGCGTCGGTGACCTCGTCCGGGAGCGCGGCGACCACGGCCGCGCGATCCTCGAGCGTGAGCGCGTCCCACTCCGGCTGGCTCGGCGCCATCGGATACCCGGCTGGCGAACGGCGAATCGGGAGCATTTCTCGCAGACTGACCGCACCCGCGGCAGCGGTCAAGCGGCGCTCCAACCCGCCTGGGCGCTCGAGCCACACCAGCGCCATGCAGCACCCACGACCTGAGCCTATACTGCGCCACACGTGATTGGCACCGAGACCCGCCGAGTGATTCGTGAGCGCCTCGACGCCGAGGTCGGGCGACTCGGCAAGGAGGCGCCACGACGCGTCGCGCTCACTTACCCATCACCGTACCACGTGGGGATGAGCTCCCTCGGCTATCAGCGGATCTACCGCGCCATCATGGACGCGGAGGGCATGATGGCGGAGCGCGTGTTCCTCCCCGACGGCGGCGACCGCGCCGGGGCGTCCATCGAGCGGCCCGTCAGCTACGAGAGCCTGCGGGAGCTGTCGGATTTTCCGGTCATCGCGGTGAGCGTCGCGTACGAGATCGAGCTAGTGGGACTGACGCGCATGCTCGACGCGGTGGGGCTCGAGCCTCGCAGCGAGCGCCGAGATCCGCGCGCCCCATTCGTCCTCGCGGGCGGGCCGCTCACGTTCTCGAATCCAGTCCCGCTCGGCGCGCTGGTCGACGCGGTGATCCTGGGCGAAGCCGAGGAGCTGACCCCCTGGGCGCTTCGGGTCGTGTTCGACGCGGCGGACAAGGCGCGCGCCCTGGAGACCCTCGCGCAGCACCCGAACGTTTGGGTCCCGAGCATTCACGGCGAGGCGCTGCCCGCCATCGCAGCCTGCAGCGACGCCTTGCTCCCCGCTCACAGCGTGATCCGGACGCCGCACACCGAGCTGCGCGACATGTTCTTGATCGAGACCGAGCGCGGGTGCTCGCGAGGGTGCACCTACTGCGTCATGCGTCGCACCACCAACGGCGGCATGCGCGTGGTGCCGGCCGACGTCGTGCTGAGCAAGATCCCGGAGGATGCACGGCGCGTTGGCCTGGTGGGCGCGGCCGTGAGCGACCACCCCAAGATCTTGGACATCCTACGGGCGCTCGCGGCTCAGGGGCGCACCGCCGGGCTGTCGAGCCTGAGGCCCGATCGCATGCGCGACGAGCTGGTGCAGGCTCTGGCGGCGGTGGGCTACCGGACGCTAACGACCGCCCTCGATGGGCCGAGCCAGCGCCTGCGGGACGTGATCGAGCGTCGAGGGCGCGAGCAGCACTACCTCGAGGCCGCGCACAACGCGAAGACGCACGGCATGGACCGGCTCAAGCTGTACTTGATGCTGGGCCTGCCGTCGGAGACGGACACCGACATCGACGAGTGCGTGCGGTTCGTGGGCGAGCTGAGCCGTATCGTCCCCGTCGCGCTCGGCATCGCGCCGTTCTGCGCGAAGCGGAACACTCCGCTCGACCGCATGCCCTACGCGGGGATCCGCACCGTGAATCATCGTCTCGATCGGCTGACCCGCGGACTACGAGGCCGCGCGGACATCCGCGCCATCAGCAGCAAGTGGGCGTGGGTCGAGTACGTCTTGGCTCAGGGTGGTCTGAGCGAGGGTCGCGCGCTGATCGAGGCGACCCGCGCGGGCGGACGCTTCTCGGACTTCCGTCGCGAGTTCGGCGAGCTCGGTCATCGGCCGAACGGCGAGGGCTACGCCCACGCCATCCCCCAGGCCGGACCCGAGTGGAAGGGTCGCCGGGTCTTGCCGGTGCGCGTGTAGGTCGTCGTTCGGCTAGGCTCTCAGGGTGCGGTCCGAGACCTGGTACGTCTACATCGCGCGCTGCGCGGACGGCTCGCTGTACACGGGCATCGCGAGGAACGTGGTGGAGCGTCTCGCGAAGCACGACGCGGGCAAGGGCGCCCGCTACACGCGCGGGCGCGGCCCGCTCACGCTGTGCGCGGTCAGACGTTGTGCGAGCCAGTCCGCCGCGCTCCGGCTCGAGCTGCAGGTCAAACGTCTCGACCGCGCTCAGAAGGAGCTGCTCACGGATCCATCACGATTCCGAGCGTTTGCGCGGCGCGCCTTGCGCGCGGGACGAACGCGGCGACGGACATCCTGACTGGTGTCCCGAGCGGGCTCGTGCTGAAGTGAGCGCCATGAAGTGTGCAAGCTTGTGTGTCGCGGTCAGCCTCGGCGCCGCGATGATCGCGTGCGGCGGGTCGAACCAACAAGAGTCGCAGCAGCCCCCACCTCCCGGCTACTACCAGCAGCCCCCACCGCAGCAGTACCCACCGGGTCAGGATCCGTACGCGCAACCGCAGCCGCAGCCGCAGCCGCAGCCGCAGCCGCAGCCGCAACCTGCACCCACGACGGCGCCGCCCGCGGAGCAGCCCCCCGCTCAGACCCCAACGGCCATCCCGGGCGTGATGAAGAACGCCGACGGCACCTGCTCCATCACGCCCCCCGGAGGCGCGCCCATCACGGGACCGTGTCCGCCTGGGATCTGAGCGCGCTTGCGATGCGCCGGCCGGCTAGTGCTCCGCGACCAAGCACTCCGCCGCGCTCACCGGGCAGAGCCAGTAGTCTGTCCCGGCATACTCGCCGATGAATCGGCAGTCACAGCGGAGCGCTGTCTCCGAGCTGATATCGCCGGAGGCAGCGGTGGCTGACGTCTGGAGTTCGAAGACGCCGTCACTCGTGTGAAACTCGGCGCCCGTACAGGCGATGAGGCTCGCGGCGGCCGCGACCCACAGCGACCTGCGGCTCGCCGAACCGGCTCTCGAGTGCTTCGAGGCCGGGGTCAGACTCCGCGACGACGCAGCCGGTGCCTGGAGGAGCGCTAGCTGTCTCATGACACGAGACTGGAGCAATCCGCGTGCCGAACCGGACACCTGCTCCCGCAGCTCGCGCCCGGCTCGCCCCGCGCCGCCAGGTGGACTGCGATGCACCAGTTGACTCCTGGCGGGACCACTCACTGCCAAGGGTCGACGATGCCTTGGTTCGCGGCGACAGCGTCCGCGGTCAGACACTGGGATTTGAAGGCGCGGATCCCGCGCTCGTCGACTTCGTAGGGTGGAACGCAGCGCTGGGCGAGAGGCGCTACTGCCGTCGGCATGGCTGTCGCCGCTCGTACGGTGGCGGCGGGGGATCTTCGCGTCCTCACGGCAGCGGCCCTGCCCGCGGAGGCCTTCTGCCGCGGCCGCACGGGCTCGCCGAGCTCCGTCGCTGGCGCGCTTGGAGGAACAGCCGGGTCGACCAGGCGTCGGACAGTGTCCACCGACGCGGATTGCGCCACGAGCTCCTTCCCCATTGGCTCGTATGCGCCGCGCAGCGCGCTCACCGGTGACGCCAAGGAGATGACCGTTCGAACCACGACGAAGCCGACCGGAACCAGCATCGCGAGCACCGAATATGCAGGCCAGCGGCGTCTAGGGACACCGGTCGGTGCGCTCTGTCCAATCCACTCGTTCGCCTTCACTGGGTCAAACGCAGGCCGAGCGTCCCTCACCGTGTCTCGCACCTCGGCTGGCTGTGCTCCAGGTCCGCACGACGATCGGGGTGGGGGGCGGTCGGGAATCGTACGTGGAAGTGTCGGCCGCCCCGGCTGTGGGACGCAGAGACTGAGCAGCTCTGAGTTCACCGAGACCCGTGCGGTTGGGCGCTCTGCCATCGCGAGCCTCGTGCTCTCACTTACGGGGAGCGGGGAGCGCGAGGCTCGTGGGAAATGGCCTGCGAGGTAGCGCACGACCGCCCTCGGAGAGGCCGGGGCCATGGCACGCTCGAGGGCATCCGCCATGGCCTGAGCGGTCGGATAGCGCTGCCGGGGACTTCGCGACATCCCGCGGCATAGGATCGCGTCGAGCCCGGCGGGCACCTCGGGACAGACCGATGACGGCGGGATGAACTCGCGGCTCTCGACTCGGTGCAGGGCATCGGCCAGTGTCAGGTTCTCGAGCCAGCGCTCGCCCGTCAGGAGCTCCCAGAGGACGACTGACGCGCCATACACGTCCGCCCGGCGATCGACGCTTCCCTGGCGAAGTTGCTCGGGAGCAGCATACCCGAGCTTCGCTCGGAGCTCACCCGCCTGGGTCTGCTCGAGACGTCGAGCCGCCGTGGCGATCCCAAAGTCAGTCAGGCGCGCCACCCCGTCTCCTCCGAGAAGGATGTTCTGCGGCGAGACGTCGCGGTGGACGATGTTCATGGATTGGCCCCGCTCATCGCGCATCTCGTGCGCATGGTGCAGACCGAGCAGCACTCCGTAGACTGCCGACACGGCGATGGGTGCCGGCACCGCGCCGCGCACGGCACGCAGTTGGGCAAGCGTGAGTCCTTCGACGAGCTCCATCACGATCGCGGGGGTGCCTTCGATGGTCGTCAGATCCAGCGTCGAGACGATGTTCGGATGCCTGAGCTTCGCCGCGATTCGCGCCTCGTCGATGAACATTCGAAGCCGGCGCGGGTCCACGGCGACGTGTCGCCCTGCAACCTTGATTGCGACACGCTTGGAGAAGCCTCGTGGCCCGAGCAAGGTGGCCGCGAACACCATCGCCATCCCCCCCTGTCCCAGCTTCTCTCCGAGTTGGTACTCAGCGCCGCTTCGAGGAAGGTTTCGCACACGCATCGCGTAGTGCAGAAAGCAAGCGCGGTACCAGTTCGAAACCCGCAGGTCGGGTCGCCGGTGCGCCGCGAAGGGTGAGCTCTGCCGGAACCGCTTGGTTCCAATGGGTACCGCCCGAGGCGCGTTGACCGGACGGGTCCTCACCCGTAGGATCCCTGCAGGTGTCGTCCCGGCGTCTACTGCCTGTTTGCGCGTCTGCTGCGTTGCTCGGCGGAGTGAGCTGCAGCCTGCTCTGGGACCCCAACGCGCGACGGAGCGACGAGGGAGCGAGCGGCATCGGAGGTACCTTCCTGGACGCCTCGAGCGGCGGAACAGCGGGGGTTGGAGGCGCAGGCGGCAGCGGAGGCGCATCCGGTGGCTCCGGCGGCAGCACGGACGGCGGGTCGGACGCGGACGGTGGTTGTCCTGCCGGCTTCGCGAGCTGCACGACTGCGTCCGGATGCGAGACTTTCGTAGTGACGGATCCGGTGAATTGCGGTTCGTGCGGACGCGACTGCCAGGGCACCGCGTGCTCGGACGGCAAGTGCGCGCCGGTGCTGCTCGGAACCTTCCCTGGCGCGGCGAGCGGCAGTAGCTACGTGACGTACGTGCGACTCCATGGCGGCCATCTGTACGCCGCCAAGACTGGAGACGGCGGAGACGTCTATCGAGTTGAGAACCCCGACAGCGCCGCCCCGGGCAGCCTGACTCCCCTGCAGGCTGGGTACTCCGCGTTCGATGCCCTGCCGCTCTCCAACGGCGTCCTGTTCACTACGTTCAGTGGGACCTACGCACTGGGAGCGGGTCCCGCTCAGCTCCTGCATCCGAAGGGATGGAGTTTCGGGCGAGACGGGGACGATGTCCTCGTTGACGGGGCGGTGTTTGCCGTCGCCGAGCTCGAGGCCTTCATTGGCGGAGCTGGCGGTGCGCCTGCACCGACGTCGGCATTTACCAGCACCTCACCTAGCGCCGCGCGCCACTCGGGCGTGACGTGTTGGACGTTCCAGACTCCACCACCACACCATGTTCGGTGCTCCTCTTGGTTGCAGAATCTGAGCTCGCCCGCCCTTCCCCCGCCCTACTTCCTCGTCATGGACGGCGAGCGGGTCTATTGGGGGACGCAGCCGTTCTCCGGCACCAACGGCGGCCTGTACTCGGCGCCGCTCAACCCTGCCGGACAACCGACAGCCACGCCGATCCTCGAAGCCACTCGGGGGGTGGCTGCGATCGCGCTCGAAGGTCCCTCCGTCTACTTCGCGGTTCAGACGCTCGGCTCGGGCATCGGCGAGATCCAACGCGCCCCCAGAGCTGGCGGCACTGCCGAGGTGCTCAGCAGCGGATACGAGAGGGTGTTTGGCGTCGCGGTCGACTCGACGTTCGTCTACTACTCAGCCGACAACGCGGTCTACCGGGTCGCGCGCTGAGCCATCAGGCTTCGCTGGCCGTTCGCTCAGAACGACAAGCCGACACGCACACCGCGTGGCGACGCCCTCAAGCTCACGGTCTCGCTCTCTCCCCACGGCCAGAAGTAGATGGCCCCAGCGAGCGCGACCGCGCCCACGCCCAGTGAGATATCGGCGATCAGATACGAGTGCGTGATGGGATCGAGCTCGGTATCCGGACACCGCGAGCCGCAGTCCAGATCGCCTTCTAGCCGCTTGCCGCGCAGCGCGAAGAACCCGAAGGAGGCGGCACCAACGACGGCGACGGAGGCCAGGACGTAGCTAGGGACTTTCGAGCGAGTCTCTGGGCGCGTCGGACTGGGCTGGCTCTCCGCCGTGTGCTGCCGCGGATGGCGCTGGGGCTCCGGCTGCACCGCGGGATCGTTGGTGGAGTCCACGTCGGTCGGCGGCGCGGCTGCTGTCAGCTTGGTGCGCGCGTCGAGAACGATGGCTTCGCAGTCCGCTCGGAGGACCTCGGAGCAGCGCGCGCTGGCGCACGCGAGGGCGAGATCGCGCGCTCGCTCATAGTTGTGAGCCAACATCGCTTCCTGCGCAGCTTCGTTGTCATGAATACACTGCGCAGTGACTGCGCTCGGCTGAGCGCTAGCAGGCGGCGACCAGCTCGCGAGCAGCAGGATCACGAGCGGCGCGAATCGACTTGGTCTGCTCATTGGATACACTCGGGCTTCCAACGCTTCACTCTCTTGGCATCGAGCCAGTACGGCGGATCACAGTTGGCGATCGGCGAAGGCTGATCTGGCTTGGCGGTAGACGGGCCGGGTGGGGCGGAGACAACCGGCGGCGGCGGGGTCGATCTCGGGGGCGTGGGCGCTGGCGGACGGGGCGAGGGAACCTGGGGCTCGACGGCCGGCGCCTCGGTTCGTTCCGGCTCGCGGAGAGCGGGAGGCTGCTCGGGCTCGATCGACTTCGGTGGCTGCTCCAACTCGGGTTCGGGATCGGCGAGGCTCGTGGGCGCTGGCGGGACGTCCCGGTCGGGTTCTCGTCGCTTGGCGGCCAAGCCCAGTACGAGGGCCGCAGCACCAGCGACGAGTAGCACCCCCGGGATCGCGAGCCAGGCACGGGAACGGCTTGGGGCCACGGGAGGCGGGCGGGACTCGGGAGCAGGAGGACCATCCGTTCGCCCCTCCAGCCACGCTACGCGAGCCTCTTGGTAGTATGCGTAGTCTTTGGCCTGCTCGTCCGGGATCTTGGGGGTCAGGGCAGGCTCAGTTGGGGCCAAAGCGCCCACCGCCAGCGGAGTCGCGGGTACGGTCCTTGGAGCATGCGACAGCGGTGCAGGGGGTGCCGAAACCGGAGGTGCGCCTTCGCTGACGAGAGTCGGGGCGTTTCGCGAGGGCCTGGGTTGCGCAGGGACGAGCTGCGTGTCGACGCTCTCTTGCGAGTCGACCGGCCGCTCGAGCACGGTAGGTGGAGCGTCGTCGGGGGTCGGCGCTGCCGCGTCGCGGCGCTGGGTCTCCGAGACATCATCCGTCGGGATCCTCGCTGTCTCATCGAGCACGCGGTTGACGATGCCGGAATCCGAGTGGGTGACCTGGGAGTACCCGGCAGGCGTCGTCGCTACCGCCGACAGCGCGGCCTCACGCTCGGCCAAAGAACCCGCCGCAAGCAGCTTGACCCAATCGGCGACACGGCGAGCGCCAGCCGGCGCGAGGGCGTGGTCGAGGTCGTCCGCCATGGCCTCAGCGGTGGGGTAGCGCGCGCCCAGGTCGTGGCTTACCGCCCGCAGGACGATGCGATCCAGCGCCTGCGGAATGCCGGGCACCACGGCGGACGGGGGTTGGACGGGGGTATTGAGGATAGCCGCCAGGATCTGAAGCTCGTTCTCGCCGGAGAACAGGCGCCGCCCGGTGAGCATCTCCCACAGGAGCACACCTGCCGCGTACACGTCGACCCGACGATCGGCGACGCCCTCTTTGATCGTCTCCGGCGCGAAGTAGCCCAACTTGCCCTTGATGCGCCCATCCCGGGTCTGTTGCATGCGACCAATCGCCTTGGCCACACCGAAGTCGATCAGCCGTGCCGTGCCGTCGACTCCCACGATGACATTCTGTGGTGAGACGTCGCGATGTACGAGCTCGAGCGCCGCACCCATCTCGTTCTTGGCCTCGTGCGCTGCATGTAGTCCCGCCAGCGCGTCGAGTGCGACCTTCGCCGCGATCTCCGGCGAGACCGGACCGCGATTCAGCTTGAGCAGTCGCGCCAAGGTCTCGCCCTTGAGCAACTCCATGACGATCAAGAGTTCGCCTTCGTGGGCGACGACATCGAGCACCTGAACCACGTTCGCGTGACTCACGCGGGCAGCGATTCGCGCCTCGTCGATCATCGCGTCGGCGAACTCTGCGTCCTTGGCGTACTGCGGGTGCAGGCGCTTGATCGCCACTAGCCGCGTGAAGCCCGCATCGCCGTGGGCGCGGCCCAGGTACACGGACGCCATGCCGCCGACGCCTATCTCGCGCTGTAGGACGTAGCGTCCGATGACTAGTGGCTGCGCAACGGGCTCGGCCGCCATGCTCGGCTCAGATTAGCACGACCAACCTCGGCCGCGCGGTGCTGGATTCTGGCTCGCTGGCTCCTCAGGGTACCAGTCGACCCGTGGACAGGTCGGCCGGCGCGACCGGTCCATCGCATCAACACGCGAAATGAGTCGGCACGGGGCGTGCAGCGGGGTCGCTGCATAGCAAGGAGTGTCTGCCATGAGTACATCGCTCTCTTCCCGATTCGCAACCTGGGCTGTGTTCGTACCGGTGATCGGGTGCAGCGTCGCAACCTCGGAGCCGGATGACTCGGTCCAGCAAGACGCCGTCAAGCCGTCCGTGGCCTGTGAGTTCGACGCTCCCGGAACGGGCAGCACCGACACCGGTGAGTGCCCGTCTCCGTCACCAGTGGTGGAGTGCGGAGGGCTCCTGGGCGTGGAGTGTGCGCCAGGCTTCGAGTGCCTCGACGTGGAGGACGACGACTGCGATCCCAACTCCGGCGGGGCGGACTGCACCGGATACTGCTCGGCCGTCGAGTACTGTGCGGGGTTGCTCGGTCTCGAGTGCTCACCGGGCCGCGTCTGCCGCGACCTGCCGGATGACGACTGCGACCCCGATACCGGTGGCGCCGATTGCATCGGCATCTGCGTCAGCCCGCCGAAGCACGAGGCTTCCAAGTGAAGGGGAGCGCCAGGATGGTAGTGCTGACGGCAATCATCGAAGCCCAGCTGCGGGAGCGAGGTCCGCAGCCCCCCGCTGCGGACCTGCCGCTCACACCCGCCGCGACCATCGACTTCATCGAGGGCGGTGTCTCCGGTGAGCACCCGGGGCCGACGGAGTGAGGGGCGTCAGTCGCCGCCGAGCGCGTGCTCGAGCTTCTCACCGGCAGCCGATGCGCTGGCGGGACGACCCGTTGGTTCCCGAGCAAGCATCATCGCGACCCACTCCTCCACGGCTGCCGGGACCGGCACTTCACACACGTCATTCAGCAGCGGCGCTTGCCGCATCAACTTGAGCACGAGCAAGCTCTCTGCGGTCGGCGCCGCGAACGGGAGCCGCCCGGACAGCAGCCAGAAGGCAATGGCGCCGACCGCGTACAGATCGGCTCTCTGGTCCACGTTCTGCGGGGCCTGGATCTGCTCGGGCGCTACGAACGCGGCGCTACCTAGGATGTGTCGGCTGGCGGTGAGGCGCAGCGAGTCGGACACCCGACACAAGCCCAGATCCAAGAGCACTACGCTCCCGTCTGGCTTGACCAAGACGTGCTCTGGCTTCAGATCCCGGTGCACGATTCCCAAGGCGTGAAGCCTAGACAGCGCGCGCAAGAGCTCCGCGACCGGCAAGAGTCGCCGAAGCACTCTGGACGCCGCTCGGTCCGCGTCGAGCGCGAGGTCGGCCAGGGCGCTGCCTTGCTCTGCTGCCCAGACGATATAGCGAGGTCCCTCCGGCCCAGAGCGGCCGTCGATCAACCGAGGGAAGTACGGCGGTCCGAGCTGGCGAGCGACGGCGAGCTCCCGCTCGAAGCGCTTCTCGAGCTCGGGTTCGACGGTGGAGCGCAAGCACTTGATGACGAAGCGGGCACCGGTCGAGTCGATCGCGCTCCACACCTCACCGCTCGCGCCACGCCCCAGTGCCTCCACGAGCCGATACCGCTCGCCAAGCGGCTCGCCTGGTTGCATCAGTCCTTGCGCTGACCCAAGCGCGCGACCTCGATGCCATGACGCTGCAGGTGCTTGCGGACGTGGAGCCGTGACAGCCCAGATACCCTGGACATCTCGGAGATGTTGTCGGGCACCAGCGCGACCAGCTTCCGGAAGTAGTCTCGTTCGAAATCGTCCAACGCCAGGCGCTTGGCCTCGTGATACGACATGAATCCCACGTGGGCCGAGTTGAGGGGCATGACGCTGGGGCCTCCGAGCTCCGTCAACGCCTCCTGCACGTACTGAGCCACGTCGACCGCGTCGTCGCCGGCGAGGGCGTGGGCGACGGTTGCCGCGTTCTTCAACTCCCGAACGTTACCTGGGAAGTCGTGGTGCATCAGGCGCTCGAGACTCTCGAGGGGAACCCGGTCGAGTGCACCAGCGTCGCCTAGCTCCTCGAACACACGCTGTAGGATGAGCGGCACGTCTTCGCGACGGTCCCGAAGCGGGGGCACCTCCACGCGCACCTGCGCCAGCCTGAAGTACAAGTCGCTGCGAAACGTCCCGGCATTCACCTGCGACAAGAGGTTCTGACGCGTAGCGGCGACGACACGAACGTTCACTTCCTGATAGCGACTTGCGCCCACCGGCTTCACCCGTCGCTCCGCCAGGACGCGCAGCAAGTTCGGTTGAATCTCCAGCGGAAGCTCTCCTAGCTCGTCCAAAAACACGGTCCCGCCGTTGGCCTCGACGAACGGGGACGCCCGCGCTCGATCCGCACCAGTGAACGCACCGCGCTCGTGGCCCAGGAGCGTCGCCTCGCCGAGACTGCGCGGGATCGAAGCGCAGTCCACGACGACGAACGGGGCGTGCTGACGCGGACTGTTCTCGTGCAGCGCGCGCGCGACGAGCTCCTTGCCGGTGCCCGTCTCACCGAGGATGAGCACGGTCAGATCCGTCTTGGCAGCCCGAGCGAGGCGATCGAACAACCCACGCATCCCCGGGGACCCTCCGACCAGAGGACCAAAAGCGGTCTGCCTTGGCAGCTCGACGGTGCGCGGTTCCCCCAGGGTGACCTCGAGCCAGGACGAACCCGCGCGGATCTTCTGGGAAGACACGATCACCGCATCGGAGACCCGGACCTCACCCACGAAGGTGCCATTCAGGCTGCCGACATCGCGCACGCGAATCCCGGCGGCGTCGGCGCTGAGCTCGAGGTGGACCGCGCTCACCTCCGGATCCTCCAGCACGAGCTGGCAGTCCGGGTCGCGCCCCACCGTCAGTGGCTCGTCTCCGAGCGCCAAGGCCTGCACGCTGGACGCGATGCGCACGCTACCGTGACGGACGGTGCGCGAGTCAGGCCGAGCGACCGTAGCTTGCAGGGACATCGAGTGGACGATACACGATTGCACACGCTTTCGCGAGGAGCGCTGTCAGGACGCCTCGCGCCTGCGTCGGCCGAGCCATCGAAGCAGAGCCACGAGAGGCACGAGCGCGGTCCAGCTCCAGGGCGCCCGACGGCTGGGGGAGTGACTGCAGCCCGCCTCGGTCATGTCGTCGTCGGCGCTCGGGTCGAGCGCGCACTCGGGCAATCCGCCGCGGGGCTGAGGCTCGCACACCTTCTTGATTCCGGGCGGGAACGTGGAGCAGATGGCGTCAGCGTCGTCAGGCGCGAGCGCGCGCATCTGCGTGGTACCCATGGTGTACGCCGGGAACATCGTCGCGCTCGGGTCGCAAGAGTGACTCAAACCGAGGAAGTGACCGGCCTCGTGGGTTACGATGGAGTCGAGGTCGGCGACCACCTCGTCGTCACCCATCGTCATCGCGTGCTCGAAGGAGTTGATCTCGACGTCAGCGTCGAGGATCTCTCCCGTGGGTGCGTCGTAGGTCACGGTGGTGAGCGCCAGCATCCGCCCGCGCCCCTGATGGGCCCAGCTCGAGTCGCGGAAGGTCCACAGGTTGATGTTCGGAGCGTCGCGGTCATATCCGGTCTGATCGCAGACAACCGTCCCCAGATCCAAGACCGCCAGTGACGGGCTGTCCCCACGGCAATCGACGCTCATCCACTTCACGAACGCGCCGGCGATCAGGGCGCGCGCGTCCTGCGCGTTGAGCTGCCCGCTCTGCGGCCCTGAGTAGGTGACCGCGAAGGAGACACAGCGGCTCTTCCAGTACAGTGGGGCACCCCCGTCAACGCACAACGCGCACTCTTCGTTCGGGGTGCAGGTCCAAGGCTGACAGGTCGTCGTGCGACAGAACGCGGACGCTGGGCTGGCCGCCAGCAAGAGCGCGGCGACGATGGTCCACTCAGCGACGCGCATGGTTCCACGCCTCCAGGATGCGCGCGCGTGCCTGTCGAACGTCCAGACCGCGGAGCTCCCCGAGCGCGCTCCGACCGGCGGTGAGCTCGGCTACGCGCGGACTTGGTTGGACGCGGAGTGCTCCCTGCGCCTCACGCAACGGGAAGTGTCCCTGGGCGAAGTGGGCCACCGTCTGCACGGCGTCGGACAGCGAGGTCAGGAACAGGAAGCAGGGCTGCCCGATCAGGAGCAGCGCCTCGCCGTGCACCACCTGCCCCGTGCGGCCAACTTGCCCGCCGAGGGTCTCGACCAGCAACTCACTGGCCGCATCGCCCCCGATCCGGTCGTCGATCCGAACACGAGTGGTCGTGACGATGCGCCGACCGCGGTGGCCCTCTACCCACCGACTGCTCGCCTGCAAGGCAACCCCACGCACCACGCGACGGGCGGCGTGAGCCAGCTGCTCGAGCGTAACCGGAGGCCCGATGCTCGCGGACGCAGCACCCGTCCAGCCGACAGTCAGCCCAGTGGCCAGCGCATACTGAAGCAACGAGCGGCGGGACGTCATGCCGGTCTGAGGATGCAGCCCGTATGCCAGCCTCGCAGGCGTGACTGTAGCCAACGCCCCCTGGTTGGTGGGTTCGAGCGGCGATGGAACCTGCGCGAACCATCCGGCGCGCCGAAGCTCCAGCAGACCCACCGGAAGGACCTCGGAGCAGCGTGGAATGCTCCTTGCTCAGCGCGTCTAGCATGAGACTAGCTCCGACTGTCCTCGCGTTGAGCTTCCTTGCCTGCAGCGCCGAACCCGGCGCAGAGCGCGCTTCACCGAGCGCGAGCCGAGCCCCAGGCTGCGTCGAGACGGAGGTCGACGGTGCGGTTCGCATCGTCTGCCCCGCTGCCGGCAAGGCAGACGGCATGTCCTGTATGGCCGAGGACATTGCTCACGGCTGTGTCGATGAGGGCGCGGGTTGCAGCCTCGACTGCTACTCCTGCAGTTCGTGTGACGAGTCGGTGTTCGAAGCGGCTGGTGGAAGTACCGGCTGGTGGTCGTGCAAGAGAGGCTCCGCATCGACCTGGGGCGGCTACGACAGTGACAAGAAGTGGGCAGCCAAGGAGGCGCAGAAGAACGCGCTGTCCAACTGTCAGGCCGCCAACGGCTGGTTCGACGTCTGCATCGCGCACGAGCCCTACTGCACACCAGGCTACCTCTTTGGCTACACCTGCGTGGCCCAAGCCTGCCGGAAGGCCGAGTGACGCGCGCCGAGGGTCCCGAGTGGAGCGGTGGTTGCCATGGGAGCGGGTAGACTCGCCGCCACTCTGGCTACGGCGGCAGCCGCCCTCGCCTGCGTACCCATCTCCGGGGCAGCCTACTCCACGCATGCCGCGCTCAAGGGCGTGTGCGTCGTGGCAGCCGCCTGGGTTGCGGCGTGGCGCTCCGCGCGGTTCCGCGACGCGACGACCTTCGACCTGCTGCTGGCGTCCGTTTTGGCGTTGGGCCTTGCCTCCGCGTTTGGGTCTCACGACGGCTACGCCGCAGCGCTCGCCCTCGCGCCCCTGCTGGCCTGGCTGCTCATCGCGCGCGGAGTGCGGCACTCGCCCGAGGTCGGGCTCGATACCGTGGCCACTTTGCTCACCGGGTCGTCGGCGATCGTGTGTGGGCTGGCGCTGGCCGAGGCACTGGGCGCGAGGCTGCCGTGGAGTGTCATCGCGCGCCCCGGAAGCACGCTCGGGGGACGCAACTACGTCGCGGAGTACCTGGTGATCGCGCTGCCGCTCGTGGTGTGGCACGTGTCGGCCAAACCCACCGTAGGTCGCGTACTCACCGTCGGGGCGATGGCGACCGTCGTGTGCGTCGCGCGCTGCCGCGGCGCCTGGCTCGCGTTCGCGCTCTCTACGCTAGTCGTGTTGCTGCTCGGGGGTCGAGGCTTGGCCCACCGCGCGGTGGTCGTCGCGATGCTCTGCGGGATCATCGCCGGAGCCTCGCTACCGTGGCCTGGACTGCGCTTCACGAGCGACGTCGCGAGCACGGCCGGGCGGCTGCTGGAGCACAAGACCGGCTCGGGACGGGTGCGGCTCGAGCAGCATCGTCTGGGCGTGGAGATCGTCTCGCGTGCCCCCCTGCTCGGCGTCGGACCCGGCGGATTCGAAGACGCTGCCTCCGAGCACGCGCATCGAGTGGGGCGCCGCCCTCACCCGGTGCGCGCTGCCGCGACGCCGAACTCGGACTGGGTACGGATCGGCGTGGAGCACGGTCTGCTGGGGCTGTTGCTGTTCGGTGCAGCGCTGAGCACGCTGGTGCTCGGGTCGCTGCGCGCGGCGTTGCAGCGCGCGCGCGCCGATCTCGGTCCAGTTGCGCTCGTGGGCTCTTGGGTCGCCCTCGGGGTTTGCTCCACCTTCGATGCCGCGCTGTTCCGCTGGGAGACTATCGGGCTCGCGGCCGTGCTCGCCGGGGTCACGCTTCAGCGCACGATCTCGATTGCGCGCATTCCGCGATTGGCAGAGGTGACAGCGGGTCCCGCGGTCTTCGTGCTGGTGAGCCTCGCGGCTGTCTCGCAGGCGCTTACGCTGGTCGGGCTGCGTAAACCGGCCGAGCGCATCGTCTGGGAGGAGCGCGCAGCACGTTGGTTCCCGCGCGGAGCAGGGGTCGAAGCGCTCGCACTCCAACATGCGCGGGCCGGAGCCTGCGAGCGAGCCCGGGCTCACCTCGTGGACGCGCAGCGCCGCGGCCCACATCACTGGGGGGCGGCCTTGGAGGTGGCGCGCTGCTACGGCGCGCGCGACGAGCAGGACGAACGCACGGTGCGGGTTCTGCTCGCGCAAGTACTCGCGATCGAACCCCGTGCCGGGGAGATCTCCGTTCCCCGGAGGTCTGCGCGCTGAGCACGCCGCTTGCAGGAAGCACACACCATGAAGACCCCCTGGATCGTGACTCCGCTCCTCTCCTTGGCCGCTACTTGGGCCTGTTCGGCAGAGCCCAACGCTGACCCCGAAACGGCGCTGCTCGCTGCGGGGACAGGCTGTCACGACAACGTGCCCGAGTACTACGACGCGGCCTCGGGTGAGTGGGTGCATTGCGTCTACACCAGCACTCCGAGTCCAGGGTCGCCGCCCGTTGATCCGTGCTGGTATTTCCCCAGCCTCTGCTACCCAAACGAGCCGCCTGATCCATGCGAGCTCCATCCCGACTCCTGCTCCGGCGGGGGCGGCGGCGAGCCGGGCGGACCTCCGGAGATCCCGCCCGAGTTCGTGCCACCCACGTGCAGCGAGGAGGCGGGCGCTCCGAACGCTTGCCCTGATGGGCAGACCTGCGAGTCCGGCTGTAAGGTCTGCGTTCCATCCGGGATGCTCGAGGCCGTCAATGCGGCTCGCGCCGAGGCTCGCACATGCATCGTCAAGAGCGACACCGGCACCACCACCAAGCATTTCCCCGCGACTCACGCGCTCAGCTACGACTGCAAGCTGCTCGGGGCGGCGTACCAGCACGCCACCAACATGGCGAGCTCGCTGCGGTACGGTCATGTGCTCGACGGCCGGGACCCCAACGACCGAGCCCACCTGGCCGGCTTCCTCGGCAACGCCACGGAGAACATCGCCGCCGGGGCGACCTCGACCGCCCAAGTCATGGCGGCATGGCTCGGGAGCGACAAGGGCCACTGCGGCCACATCATGGATCCCGACGTCTCCGTGCTAGCCGCAGCGCTGGGCACCACCACCGAGGGCAAGCTCAAGACCTACTGGGTGCAAATGTTCGGCTACTACTGAGCGCTGTCACTGCGTACAGCACACCGTGCGAGCGCCGGTCGGGACGGCAGCGCCAACCACGGCGCCGCCCGCGACAGCACAGGTCGCACCATTGGACACGACCGCGCCTTTCCAGCGATTGGCAGCGGCCGACTTGGGGCAGCACGATCCATTCGCGGAGGACGCGCACGGAGGCGGCGTATCCTGGCAGAGCGGCGCAAGGTTCGGCCAAGCCTCGACGACGCAGACCTTGTTGGTCACGCTGCACGTGCAGGCTGAGCAAGAGCGCTGGTCGTCCGCGTCCAGGTAGTCGACGTATCGCTGGGGCATGCCTGCGGGGCAGGCGTGCTCACCGGAGCGGAACGCGCAAATGGGATCGCTCGAGCTCGGCACGCAGGCGCCGGCCGGGCAGCCGCCGACGCTCTCTGGAGCACACAGCCGGACCGCGTGCGTCCAGGTGAGGGGCTCGGGCTGCGCTGGCGTGACGGCGCAGACGAGACTCATCGAGGGCCGATAGGACAACCCGCCGCTCTGCTGGATCATGCATGAGCTCGACACGTCGAAGGTCGCGTGCTCCGCCGTGCAGTCGACGTCGGCGAACGTCGAGACGACGACGGCGCACTCGACCGAGCAGCCGCACGGCGTGCACGCTCCCGGTGTCACGAGTCCGTGGTTCAGCGTCAGGACGGTGTCCGGGAACGGGGGAGCACACAGCGGCGTGCCTACCTCGGCACGGCGCACCACCGGACCGGTCCAGCCCTCCGGCACCGTCACGCACTGGCCGCCGCACTCCCCGCCGCTTCCGCTGCTCCCTGCCGCGCCCGTCGCGCCGCTGCCCGACGCGCCCCCGCCGCCGACGGCGGCGTCGAGGTACGCTCCGCCGACGCCAGCCCCGCCACGGCTCCGACGCTCATCGGGATCCCAAGTCAGGCTACAGGCGGCTGCAGTCGAGCCGAGGCACGCAAGGCAGAGCCGCCTCGACCATCGCGGCGAGCCACGTGACCAACGAGTCATGATGCCCGAGGGTAGCATGCGCGCCGGGTGCCGGTCCGCGCCTCTACCCCACCCGCCCGCCGAGCCTGAGCAGCGGCGCCTCCGGACGCTCCTGCTCCGAGGGCGCGTCTTCGTGGGCCTCGTCCACGCCGAGGGCTTCGCGCAGCGCGACATCGTACAGGTGGCTGGCACGAATGTTCGCGAGCGCATTGAACAGATTCCCGCGCACGTTCGGGTTGTCGGCGTGCAGCTGATCGAGGAGCTTCTTGACCCGCTTGCGCTGCAGGTTCTCTTGGGAGCCGCACAGATCGCAGGGAATGATGGGAAACTCTCGCTCCGTCGCGAACGCCGCCAGGTCCGGTTCGGTGCAGTACACCAAGGGGCGAATCACGACGTTGCGCCCGTCGTCCGAGCGCAGCCGTGCCGGCATGCTCTTCATCTGCCCCGAGTAGAGCAGGTTCAAGAGCAGCGTCTCGATCACGTCGTCGCGGTGGTGGCCCAGAGCGATCTTCGTAGCCGAGAGCTCCTGCGCGACGTTGTACAGGATGCCGCGGCGCAAGCGCGAGCACAGGGAGCAGTAGGTCTTCCCTTCGGGCACCTTGTCCACGACGATCGAGTAGGTGTCTTCGGTCACGACGCGGTACTCGTAGCCCTCCCGCTCGAAGTACTCGGGCAGCACGTGCTTGGGAAAATTGGGCTGCCCCTGATCGAGGTTGACCGCCACCAGCGAGAGCGGGAACGGCGCCCGCCGCGCGATCTCGCGCAGCAGGTACAGAAGGGCGTGCGAGTCTTTGCCGCCGGACACGCACACCATCACCCGATCGTTCGGCTCGAGCAGCCGAAAGTCGGCGCTCGCCCGGGCGACGGCGGACAACAGCTTCTTCTCTAGGCGGCTCATCCGGGCCCGGAGGCTCGCACCGGATCCGGGGAGGAGCAAGGTGAGCTCAGGGCGCGAGCTCCATTCGGCGGATCACCGTGCCCTCGGCGATGAACAGCCACTCGCGGCCGGAGTGCGCCTGGAAATGCACGTCCGTCGGGCTGACGATGCCGGCGGAGGTGCCCACACCCACCGCGTGCGTGGACGTGCTGCCCCCGGCCACGGGGCTCACCTGGTAGGAGCCCGCGACCGCGCGGCGGATCGCGTGGTTGCCGTGGTCGGCCACGAAGATGAGGTCCGGCTGCTTGACGCTGGTGCCGCGGGGTGAGCTCAACCGCGCCTGTGTGCCTTGCGCGTTCACGTGCCCCGCGGCGCCGATCTGCCCGACCTGGGCCGCCCCGGACCCGTTCGCGTCCGCCTTGCGCAGCACGTGGTTGCCGGCGTCCGCCAGGTAGAACAGGTTGAACACGTTCGTCCAGGCCAGGCCGTGGGGCTGCGAGTACGGCGGGGTGCCTGCTCCCCAGTGGGTGACCAGCGAGCTGCTGAGGTTGATCTGAGAGATGCGATTGGCGCCGAGCTCCGTCACGATCACGTTTCCTTCGCGAGCAGCGAGGTGGGCGGGGTCCTGCAGGTTGGACGCGACGGTGGTCACCGCCCCGGTATTGAGATTGACGCGGCGCACGCGCCCGTTGCCAGCGTCGGCCACGTACAGCTCGCCGCCGAGGATCGCGAGCCCCCGCGGGCAAGCGAAGCGCGACTCGGCGGCAGAGCCATCGAAGTGTCCCGCCTCGCCGTTGCCAGCCAGCGTGGTCACCGCGCCGGTCTCGATGTGGACGCGTCGGATGGCGTGTGCAGTGCTCGCGTACAGGTAGTCTCCCTCTCCGATCAAGCCGTACAGTCCGACGAAGCGCGCGTTGGACGCCGAACCATCCGCTTCGCCTGGCTCGCCGAACACGCCCGAGAAGTCGGCCACGCAGCCCAGGGTCGTCGGGCTGCAGGAGGGAGCCTGAACCGCGGCCGACTGATGGGTGGGCACATCGCACACGGTCTCTGGGTACGAGACCGTTCCCCCCGCGCCCGCGCTGCCCGCTTGACCCGCGCTGCCGCTGACGGCACCGGCACCGCTGCTGCCGCTGGCGCCACCGCTGGCGCTCGAGCCGCCGCTGCTGCTGGCGCCGCTACCAGCTGACCCGCCCGTGGCCGAGCCGTTGGACGAGAACTCCGAGCCGCCGCAGGCGACGACCAACACCGCTGCCAACCATCCGAAGTGAGTTCGCATGTGCCCTCCGAGCAAAGTAAGCCTCGATCGCGCAGCGTAGCCCGAAACCGCGGGTCGAGCGACCGTCCCGCTCGAGTCGAGGCGTTTCACTGGGCTGGCAGCGCTGCCGCGGGGTCCTTGCCCGCAGCAGACAGGTCGGCGACCGTCGGACGCGGTGACCAAGCCCTTCCAGCGCCTGCCCTTCTCGGAGCTGCCCGCTGAGCCGCGTCTGGCGCACGCCTTCGCTCTCATGGCAGCGCGCGAGCTCGAGCTCGACTCGCGACCCTTCGGGCGGCATCGGGTGCACGTTCGCGAGCTCGGCAGCGGGCCGCCGCTGCTCCTGATTCACGGGCTGATGACGCACTCCTACTCGTTTCGCTACGTCGCCGCATCGCTCGGAGAGCACTTTCACGTCATCGCGCCGGACCTACCCGGAGCCGGCAGAACCGACAAGCCTGACGTCTGCTACGAGCCGGGTGCGCTGGCGTGTTGGATCGGTGAGCTGTGCGACGCGATGTCACTGGGCGGAGTCGCTTGCGTGGGCAACAGCCTGGGCGGCTACCTGTGTCTGCGCGCCGCGCTGGCGCGACCCGAGCTGTTCAGCTGCTTGATCGACGTGCACTCGCCGGGCTCGCCGCTGCTCCGCCTCCGACTGCTCGACGCGGTGCTCGCCCTGCCGGGGAGCGAAGCGCTGCTGCGCCGGCTGGTGCAGCGCGACGTATTGCGCTGGGCGCATCGCAACGTGCACTACTACGACGAGACGCTGAAGTCGCTCGAGGAGGCGCGCGAGTACGGCGAGCCCCTGGCCACCGCCGACGGGCTGCGCGCCTTCCATCGCTACTTGTCGGAGACGCTGTCGCCGAGCGCGATGGGCTCGTTCTGTCGCGAGCTGGGGCGCCGGCGGGACCGCGGCGAGCCCTTTCCGGTTCCGCTCATGCTCTTGTACGCCAAGCGTGATCCGATGGTCCCCCCAAGCGTGGGGCACGCGCTCTCTCAGTTGATCCCGAGCGCTCCGCTGGTGTGGATGGACGAGACCTCCCACTTCCCTCACGTCGACACCCCCGAGCGCTTCGTCGCGACTTGCCTGCCCTTCCTCCAGGAGCACACGGCGGGCAGGGAGCTCACTCGGTCGCAAAGCTGACATTGAACGCCGCGACGCGCTCTTCGGTACCCGCGTACCGTCTGGTTCGCTGGGTGCCGTGCAGGGCGTCGAGCACCGCGGTCAGCTCACCGAACTCTTCCGTGTTCGAGCTGTGGAGTACCGCCAGGTCCCGCTTCGGGTCGTCCTCGGCGCGGTGGACGCCCTGGGCCTGCCACTCCTCGGCCAGACGAGCGGTCAGCTCGGGATAGGTGCGCGTGCCGTCGGCGAGGGTGACGGCTTTGCGAGGCACCGACGTGGAGGACAGCACCGTCGCGCCCTGCTTCCAGGTCAGCTCGAAGCGCGCGTCCTTGACCGCCACGTGCAGGCGCTTGGGGATTTCCTGGGGCGCGTCACCCTGCTTCCCGGGGACGTCCGCGGTGGCCGACAGCCGCGCCATCTGCGACCAGACCGCCGTGACGAGCAGGAAGGCCACCAAGCACAGCAGGAAGTCGATGAAGGGAATGAGCGGTAGCTCCAGGTTCACGTCCCTCCGCCCAGACTTCCTCGCGCCCGTATCGATGCCTGCCATGACTGCCTCCGAGCCGTCAGAACCCGGGCCCAGGGAAAGCCTTGGGTAGATTTTCTACCGGGTCACTCGGCCTCGGCGCGACCCGCCATGTAGGACATGAGCATCTGCACCAGCTCCTCCGGCGGCTTGACCTCGGGCTCCTCGATCGAGTCTTTCTCGTGCTCGAAGCGGAGTATGTCCATCGTGGCAAAGGCCTCCCTCACCCGAGGGGTGAGCAGACCGAGCCGCTTCAGGTTGGGCACGATCTTCGAGAACATCATCTGCCGGAACCCCTTCTGGAACGGCGTGTTCGTCATCCACGGGACCCAGATCGACGTGTCCCAGCCCAGGCGCTCGAACACGGGAGACATGAGCAG
Source organism: Polyangiaceae bacterium (assembly GCA_019637295.1). GTDB lineage: Bacteria > Myxococcota_A > Polyangia > Polyangiales > Polyangiaceae > JACKEA01. Next base: position 327,741 of record JAHBVX010000008.1, on the reverse strand, counting down.
GCGCTCCTTCAAGAGCTCGGCGCTCGAGATCACGAAGTCCTCTCGCTCGCGCAGCTCCGTGGCGCTCAGCTCCTTGGTGTACAGGTCCTGCAGCGACATCACTCCGAACGCGACGTGGCGGGACTCGTCGAGCATGATGCGGGAGGTGATGTCCTGGATCAGCGGTTCGCTCTGCATCACCAGACGCATCATGCCGAAAGCCGCGAGCGCGAGCCCTTCGACCATGATCTGCATCCCGAGGTAGGTCACGTCCCAGCGGCTGTCGCTGACGATGTCCTCGAGCAAGGCCACCAAGCTCGGGTGCGCCTCGTAAGAGAGCCCGAGCTTCTCGGTCAGGTAGCGGTGGTACACCTCGACGTGGCGGGCCTCGTCGGCGACCTGATTGGCGGCATAGAACTTCGCCTCCTCCCAGGGAACCGTCTGCACGATCTTGGCGGTTGCCACCAGCGCACCCTGCTCGCCGTGCAGGAACTGCGAGAGCATGAAGGCGTTCATGTGCAAACGAAACTCGATGGCGCTGTCGAGGGTGAACTTCTGCGGCGGGTCCATGAGCGAGTTCATGAACACGTCGATCTGCGCTTCCCTCGCCATTTTCGCCACGTCCACCTCGACGGACCAGTCCAGATCCGTCGCGTTCCAGCCCTGGCTCTTGCCCTTCTCGTACAGCGCGAGCAGCTTCTGCTTCTCGAGCGCGTACTTCCAGTCGAACACCGTGTCGATGGTGGACCGAATGCTCTGAGTGGCGCCGACCTTGGGGAGGGGGACGGGGTTACGCTGGGTGTAGTCCATGCTGGCAAGAGTCGCACGCCGCGGGCCGCGCGCAAAGCACGGGAGCCCTGACGAGCTGAGTCATCACTCCTCACCCTGGCGAAAGTCGTAGCGACTCGGCGACAAGATGTCCGCCGGGTCGAGGCAGCGCTTCAGCCTCAGCAAGACGCGGTCGTAGTCATCCTGCGCCGCGGGCAGCGACGACCAGGACTGAAGCCCGAGGCGGTGAGGCAGGTAGCCAAGGCGGACGAACGCGCCCAGCAGCTGATCGTGGCACGCGAGCGCACGCTCGTCCTCGCCGGCGACGTCACGATCGTAGACGATCATCGGGATGAGGTAGCCGGTGCGCTCGGTCTGCGCCACTAGCGCCAGCAGCGGCTCGAAGCCGTGCGCCGTGAGAGTTCGCTCGGATAGCTCCACCGCCGCGAGCGCGTCGCGACCGCGCAGGGGAACCGTAGGGCACGCCCACAGCACCCCACAGCCATCGCGGTCGGGATCCAGGCGCTCCGGGAGGGCTAGCTTCCGCCAGTACACGCTGCGCAGGCTGCCCTCGTGGGGGATGCCTTGCAGGAACTGCAGGGCCGGCTCCTCCTCGTGGAATAGCTCACTGCCGCTGGTCGGCTCGCCTGTCCGCACGTCCACGTCGAGCTCGTCCACGACGCCTGTTAGCCGCTCGCGCACGCGCTCCAGATTTGCGTCGCACTGGGCGCGCGTCGCCGCGTACACCGCCGCGAGCCCGAACCAGCGCGCGCCACCCCACGCTCGCGCGAGCTCGTCCACGACGGGGCGCGGAAGCGGCGTGCGACCCCCGGCTCGTTGCCACGGGTACCGCCCCTCCACCGAGAGCACCCGGTAGTCGTTCCAGATGCCGACCACCGAGCGCAGCGTGCCCTCGAGCCGGAGCTCGCGCACGGCGTCCACGACGGCGGCGAGGCGCGCAGGATCGCGAAAGCGAAAGCGCACGGTGCCCAGCGCCTTGGGCAGGGGCGACAGCCAGATGGTGCCGCGCGTGACCACGCCCAGGTTCGACTGAGAGAAGAGGCCGTCCAGCGTCGGACCCACCCCCCAGCGATGGATGGCGGCGACCGCCGACGGACCAAAGCGGCCAAACCCGGTGTGGATGATCTCGCCGCCGGGCAGGGCGACCTCCAGCGACGCCAGATGCGCGAAGCGATCGCCGTAGGGCCCGCTGCCGTCGCCGCGCTCGATGGCGTTGATCAGCACGCTCGCCTCGGGACTCGCGCCGATGGTGCTCATGAACAGGCGCGATTCGCGCTCCGTCAAGTAGCGATACAGCTCCGCAAAGGTCACCCCCGCCTCCACCGTCACGCAGGCGAGCTCGTCGTCGTAGTCGGTGATGCGACGCAGGCGACCGAGATCGAGCAGCACGGCTCCGTCACCGGGGGGCACGCGTGAGCCGAGGCCCCAGTTCCGTCCGCCGCTGGTGGGGTGCAGCGCAGTCCCGTACTGGGACGCCACACGCAGGGTGGCCGCGACCTCATGCGCCGAGCCTGGTCGCAGGATGGCGTGGACGCGCCCCCGTGTCGCGAACGTGGCGCGCTCTGCCTCGTGTAGACGCTGGGGATCGCATACGACGTGATCGCTGCCAACGACGGCGCAGAGCTCGCGGTGTACGTCGGGGCGGAGGGTCGTCACCCACCCATCATGACACTTTCCGAAATGCCGCCCCGAGAGAAGATCCGGCGGCTCGGCCGTCCCCCTTGACACCGAGCCCTGTTAGTGTAATTCTTACACCATGCTGACGCTGGCGGAGCGGCTCGAGGGGGGCGTGTTGGGGCTGTTGCTTGGAGACGCGCTGGGCGTACCGTACGAGTTTCACCCGCCAACGGCGCTCCCCGCGGAGGTGGACATGGTGCCCCCCGCCGGCTTCCGGCGCTCCCATCCGACGGTCCCGCCCGGAACCTGGTCCGACGACGGCGCGCAGGCGCTCTGTCTGCTCGAGTCCTTGTTGCAGCGCGGGCGACTGGACGTGGACGACTTCGCACAGCGGCTGGTCGCCTGGTACCTCGACGGCCATTTGGCGGTCGACTCCCGCGTGTTCGACGTCGGCAATCAGACGGCTGCCGCCCTGAGCGCCATCCGACGCGGCGCCGCCGTTCTCGAGGCGGCCCCGACCGGCGAGCACAGCAACGGCAATGGGTCGCTGATGCGGGCGCTCCCGCTGGCGCTCTGGCACCGTGGCACGGACGAGGCTCTCGTGATCGACGCGCACCTGCAGTCTCGGGTGACCCACCCCCACCCGCGCTCCGAGGCGTGCTGTGCGCTGTACTGCCTGTGGGCACGCCGCGAGCTCGCGGGGGCGCAGCGCGCGTTCGAGGAGGCCGCCGCAGCCCTGCGAGAGATCTACAGCAGTACCGCGTACGCCGCGCACGCCGCGGAGCTGGAGGAGCACATCCGACCGGATGATCCCACCCCGGGCCGAGGCACGGGCTACGTCGTGGACTGCTTGCGCTCTGCGCGGAGCGTGCTCGCCACTCACTCTAGCGTCGAGGCGGTGCTGCGAGCGGCCGTCGCGCTCGGGCACGACACCGACACCACCGCCTGCGTCGCCGGCGGCATCGCCGGCGTTCGCCATGGAGCCCGCGCTCTGCCGGATCGCTGGCTCACGCAGCTGCGCGGGATGGAGTTGGTCCGACCCCTGCTCGGCGCGCTCGTTCGCCGGAGCTAGACTGGCGTATGCTGCCCGGGTGACGGCCAAGCAGCGGCTGGGGACGTGGCTTCGCGACAGGTGGCGTCTGGATCGCTTCCTGGGTGAGGGCGCGACGGCGTGGGTGTTTGGCGCCACCCACCGGAGCGGCAGACGGGTCGCGATCAAGATGCTGATGCCCAGTCGAGCTGCGAACCCGGACCTGCGGCGCCGGTTCCTGCGGGAGGGCTACGCCGCAAACATCGTCGGTCACCCGGGAGTCGTCATGGTGCACGACGACGACGAGGACGACGACGGCAACGCCTTCCTGGTGATGGAGTTGCTGGACGGCGCGAACACGAACGAGTTGCGGCGTCTGGCCTCCGGTCGCCTGGGTATCCCCGAGCTGTTGGACGTCGCCGACCAGCTGCTCGACGTGCTCGCCGCCGCGCACGACCGCGGCGTGATTCACCGCGACGTCAAGCCCACCAACCTGTTCATCTCTGGCAGCGGACAGCTCAAGGTGCTGGATTTCGGCATCGCGCGGCTGGACGCTCGCCTGCACGAGGACGAGTCCACGGCGGCCGGCAGCGTGCTCGGCACCGCGGCCTACATGTCGCCGGAGCAGGCGAAGGGCCGCAAGATCGACGCGCGCGCCGACGTCTGGTCCGCAGGCGCGACGTTGTTTCGGCTCGCGACCGGAGAGCACGTCCACCCGGAGCGTGAGCTGCACGAGCTGCTCGACGCCGCGGCAACTCGACCCGCGCGCCGCATCCGCGACGTCGCGCCGGATGTTCCGGAGCCGCTCGCGCTGGTGATCGATCGCGCGCTCGCGTTCGAGCCTCGCGAGCGCTGGCGAGACGCCCGCAGCATGCAGCTCGCGCTTCAGCGAGCCACGACGGCGGGCAACGCGGAAGGTCGCGCGCGGCTACGCGCCCTGGTCGCTGGCTGCCGCCTCCCCCCGCCGAGCGAGGACGAGGAGCCGACGCAGGTGCGGCCCGCTCGCGCATTGCGCCCGAGCCCGATGGCTGTCTCTCGCCGCGATGCCGCGGCCACGCTCGGGTCATTGGGCATCTCAGCTCCCGAGCTGTACCTGCTCGAGCTAATCCCCGTGTTCGAGATGCTGTGCGGGGATGGGCAAGCCTCAGCCGCTGAGCGTCGCGCCCTCGACGCGTTCTTGGGCCGCCAAGTGCAGCTCGCAAACGAGCTCCATGGCCGCGAGGTCGTGGACCTCGACCAGGCGCGAGCCTTCGCCGACCGCCTCGTGCAGCAGCGACCGGCGCCGGCCCTGCTCGCTGCGCTCCGGGGTTTGATCCCACGCGTCGAGCCGACGCACGAGCGCGGGCAGGGCGCGGTCTTGGAGTTCTGTCTCGAGCTCGGCGCCTGCTCGGTGAGCGAGTATCCCGCGGGGGACTTCGCTCGCTTCTCGCGCGCCGAGCGGGAGTCCTTCGAGCAGCTCTTCGGCGCGCTCGCCGACCGTCAGCGATAGGGAGCAGGCGCGGGCTGCGACTCGAGCAGCACCACGCGGTCGCCGTCCACGGGGATCATCTCGGCGCCTCGGGTGTACAGCTCGGTGAAGCCACAGGCTCGGCAGACCGTGGCGCTGAGCCTTCCTACGCTGATGACCGGCGGCGTCAGGTTGGGTATTGGGGCCGGGTGGTCGACCAGCGCGATCTCCCGCACGTTCACGAAGCGCGGCGCACCGTCGATGTGACCCAGGTCGGCCAGGTGGCGAACGACGAGCGACTCCACGCAGTGGCACTTGGGACACGGCGCAGCAGGCTCCCGCATCGCGCTCACCGAAAGGGCGACGTCTGCGGCGACGCGACGCGCGTGACGACGGTGCCATCGACGGGAATCGAGTCGGGGTCGTAGACGTACAGCTCCGTGAAGCCGCAACCACGACAAATCAACGCCTGCACATGACCCCGCGTCGTGCCGTCCGGCAGGCGCGCGAGCATCCAGGCCCCGACGCCGGCGCCGAACGCGGCAGTAGCGTCGGCGATCTCGCGCAGGAACAGCAGACTGGAGCATTCACACTTCGGACATCTCTGGGTGTGCTTCATGGTCAGATCTCCCGTACGCGCCGCAAGCGTCGAGCGCCTAGCCCGCGAGCTCCGCGCCCGCCGGCGCTGGCTTGCGGGAGGGGACCACGTAGTCGGCGGCATACTGCGAGGCGACCTCGCCCTGCTCGTCGAACAGCCAGTCCGGCGCGTGCCGCCGCGGGACGCGCAGCTGCGAGACCGGCGCTCGATAGGTGCCGAACACCAGATCCCACAGCGGCGAGGTGACGCCGTGATTGAGCTGAGGCGTGCCGAAGTGGTGATACAGGTGATGTCGTCGAGCCCAGCGCGAGTACGGGCCCGTGGGCGCGTGGGTGTGAATGCGACGATGCAGGATCTCGTAGGCGGCGTACGCGCTCCCCATGCCGAGCACGAAGCCGATGGCCCGCGCCGGACCAACCAGCAGCGAGCCACCCGCGGCCACGACCGGCAGCACCACCGCGGCGGTCTTCGCCTTGCGCGCGTTCGGTGTGAAGTAGCGGGTGTCGGTGTGGTGCGCCTGGTGCTCGGAGCCGAAGTCGCCGTCGAACAGACCGGGCCGCTTCTTGGTGCCACGGGTAGGCCGCGGCGCGTGCCCGAGGAACCGATGCAGCGAGTACTCCGCGAGGCTCCAGCCGAGGGCTCCCAGACCGATGGACACGATACTCATGGCGCTACCTTTCTCTTCTTGTTCGATGCACGCTTGGCAGAGCTGGTCTTGGGCGGCGCAGCGTCGGACGCTGCACTCGCGCGCAGCTCGGCCACGGCCTTGGGCGGCGCGCCCCAGCCGAGGAGCAGGTCCCCGAGCGCGCTGCTGCCGAGCCGCTGCGGGTCGAAGCGGCGCTCGTCGAAGCGCGACAGCTTGCCGAGCTGCGCGACGCCTTGGAGCAGCGCCCAGAGCGAGAGCGCGCGGTCCGAGGTCGAGCCGGGGGCGAGCTTCCCAGCGGCGGAGGCCTGCAGGATCAGCTGCCCAACCTCACCCAGGAACGCGGCCACCGCTTCAGCCGTGACCGACGCTTCCTCCGCGGGCACCAGCGGGCGCGGATCCGCGAGCAACTGCGCGATGAGCCGGAAGCCTTGGGGGTTCGTCTGCGGCAGCTCCAAGTACAGCTGGCCGCAGGCCCACAGCCGCGCGAGGGGGTCACCGGCGCCCAGGGCCCCGAGCACCTCGGCGAAGCGGGCGTGCACCTGAGCGAGGGTGCGCCGCTGCAGGTCCGCCACGAGCGCGTCTTTGCTTGGAAAGTAGCGATAGAGCGCGGCCGGAACGACGTGGAGGTCTCGGGCCAGGCGGCCGAGGGTCAGCGCGTCGATGCCCTCTTCAGCCACTATTTCGAGGGCCCGGGCGGCGATCTGCTCGGCCCGCTCGCTGTGGCGCTGCTCTCGGCGTTGGTGAACCGCAATCACGGAAGTGAACTATATTCACTTTCTCGGTCCCGTCAAGCACCACTCCCGCTCCCCCGCAGGTGACCGCGGGGACGACCCCTGCTACACCCGCGCTCCCCCTTACGGAGTCCCCATGTTGGTAAGCGAAATCATGACGCGCGAGGTTCGCACGGTTGGTGCGGACTGGAGCTTGGAGGAGCTGAAGACGTTCCTGCTCGAGCACGGCATTTCCGGCGCGCCGGTGGTCGATGACAAGAACAAGCTGGTAGGCGTCGTCTCCACGACGGATCTGCTGCGCACCGAGGAGGGACTCGAGGTGCGCAACGATGACCGAAGTGACTTCTTCGTCAGCTCGCTCAAGCGCCCCTTGTCCAAGGCAGAGCTACTCACCATGCACGTGGAGACGACGAGCGGCCAGGTCGTGCGCGACGTCATGACACCGATCGTGTTCAGCGTGCCCGACGACACGGACGTGCTCGACGTCGCGGACCTGATGGTGCGCGGTCGTGTTCATCGCCTCGTCGTGACGCGCAGCGACTCACTGTGCGGAATCGTCAGTGCGCTGGACTTGGTACGCGCGCTGCGTGACCAGATCCGCGCGTGACGGTGATGTTCACCGGACTCATCGAGAGCTGCGGCACGGTTCGGAGTCGGGAGCGACGCGGACCGGGATTTCGGGTGCGGGTCGACGCCGAGCTGGGCAGCTTGGCGCTGGGGGAATCCATCGCGGTGTCCGGCGTGTGCCTCACGGTCGTCGACCACGACGAGCGTGGATTCGCCGCGGACGTTTCCTTGGAGACCGTAGCGAAGACGACGCTGGGCAGGGTAGCCCTGGGCGGGCGCGTCAACTTGGAGCGCTCGCTGCGCGCAGGAGACCGCCTCGGGGGTCACCTGGTCAGCGGTCACGTGGACGGCATCGCCCGGGTCACTCGCGTCGAGGTGCTCGGCGAGGCCTGGCGCGTATGCGTCGCCCCGCCACCCGACTTGTTCCCGTTCTTGGCGGCGAAGGGCTCGGTGACGCTCGACGGAGTGAGCCTCACCATCAACGCCGCCGAGCGCGGCGAGATCGAGCTGATGCTGATTCCACACACGCGTCAGGTGACCAATCTCTCCGAGCTTCGCGTCGGCAGCGAGCTGAACCTCGAGGTCGATCTGCTCGCCCGCTACGTCGTGCACTACCTGCGGCACGGCGCCGCGATCGACGCGCCCACCAGCGACGATAGCCTGGTGCGCGCGCTCGCCCATGCCGGCATCACGGGGTCCAAGTGACTAGCGTCGACAGCGTTCCTCCGCGTCCCCTCGACATCGAGCCCGAGCCGCTGGCGCGCATGCGCAAGGCCATCGACGAGATCCGCGCCGGCAAGATGGTGATCCTGGTCGACGACGAGGATCGCGAGAACGAGGGGGATCTCACCATGGCGGCCGAGCGCATCACGCCGGAGGCGATCAACTTCATGGCCAAGTTCGGCCGCGGACTGATCTGTCTGACCCTGACCGAGAGCCAGGTGGAGCGCCTCGAGCTGCCCATGATGCAGTCCCCGGGCCGCTCGGGGCCGCCGTTGGGCACGGCGTTCACCGTCAGCATCGAGGCTCGCGAGGGTGTGACCACGGGGATCAGCGCGGCGGATCGCGCCCACACGATCCAGGTCGCCATCGCCAAGAACGCCTCCCCGCGAGACCTCGTCACCCCCGGCCATGTCTTCCCGCTCAAGGCTCGCCCGGGCGGAGCGCTAGTTCGCGCCGGGCAGACGGAAGGGTCGGTGGATCTGGCGCGTTTGGCCGGGCTCGCGTCGGCCGGCGTGATCTGCGAGATCATGAACGACGACGGCACCATGGCGCGCATGCCGGACCTCGAGACATTCGCCCGCGAGCACGAGCTGACCATCGTGACGATCGCGGACTTGATCCGCTATCGCCTGCAGACCGAGCAGCTGGTCGAGCGTGTGTACGAGGCGAGCATCGTCTTGGACCAGACGGGCACCCCGTGGCGTAGCGTGGTGTATCGCTCCACGGTGGACGAGCGACAGATCCTGGCGTTGGTACGGGGCGACGTCAGCAGCGGCGAGCCCACGCTGTGCCGCATGCACTCGGGTTCGACCATGGGGGACACCTTCAGCTCCACCGTGAGCGAGGGCGGCCGCAACCTGCAGGAGGCCATAGCCCGCATCGAGAGCGCGGGGCACGGCGTGGTGGTGTACCTGCCTCCGCGGGGCGACCTGAAGCTGGAGCTCGAAGCCATGGAAGAGCGCGCCAAGAGCTCTCCCGTCGCGACCGCACCGCCCGAACAGCGCGCCCACGGCGGTACGCTCCGCGAGTACGGCCTGGGCGCGCAGGTGCTGCGCGAGCTCGGGCTCCGGCGCATCCGTCTGCTGACCAACAACCCCCGCAAGATCGCTGGAATCCACGGCTATGGCCTGGACGTGACCGAGAGCGTGCCGCTCGAGTCCATGCAGCGAAGCTGAGCCGCGCCTCGCCGAGCGTCAGCGGGGAATGCGTACGCCGCCCAGCACGCTCTGGCCGCTCGGCATGACGTCGTACTCGAGGACCATGCCGTCATACTCGTGTTGCTCGGCCGTCGCCGGGTGTGCGCCCGCGTTCCCTCGCTCGACGCGCACGGGCTTGCCGAGGTGCTCCTGGATGGCTTCGGGCAGCATGCCGAACTGAAGATCCGGAGGAATGGCGCCGTTGAACACTCCGTAGTGTCCATCCTTGCCCGCTGAGCGCCCGACGCGATGGACGTGAATCCTGGTCACGCGTGTGTCGCCATCCAGCGTGAAGTCGGCGGCGCGCGTCACGTAGCGACACAGCGTCGGCTCACGCACTTCACATGGCTTGTCCATCAGCCGCTCGACGGTAGTGACGAGCGCAGTGAGGCGGATGGGCCCGAGCCCCTTGCCCGCCAGGACCGCCAGCACGGGGCCTGTGGGAATGGGCGTCTTCGCGCCGAACGGGCCGAGGAGCGGGTCGGCGCTTGGCGCCGAAGCGGTGGACGCGGGCAGCGTCGCCGCCGGGGCGCCCGCCGACGCGGTCGCGTCCGTAGTGGTCGGGCTGCGCTTGGGTTCGCACCCGAGGGCAGCCAGGCCGATGACGACCAGCCTCGAAATCCAAGCGGTAGTGCCCATGGTTTCTGCTAGGCTCGCGGACCTTCGTTGCCTTGATACCGCCGCTCGGTGTGCTGGCGCAAGCCGAGCGAACCTCACCGCCATGACCCCCCTGCAAGAGCGCCGCTTCCTGTTCGTGACCGGCAAGGGTGGCGTCGGGAAGACGACGGTCACCGTGGCGCTGGCGCGCCATTTGGCGTCGCTCGGCAAGCGCGTGCTGATCACGTCGTGTGACGCCAAAGAGCGGATCAGTCTGCTGATGGAGACGCCGCCGCTCGAGCCCGAGGTTCGCCCACTCGCGGACGGCATCTCTGGCGTGCTCTTGACGCCCGAGGCCGCGCTGCGGGAGTACGGCAGCATGGCGCTGAAGAGCGAAGCCATTTATGGAGCCGTGTTCGACAACAAGTATGTGCGCGCGTTCTTCGCCGGCGTACCTGGCCTGTTCGAGTGGGCCATGCTGGGCAAGGCTTGGTACCACTCGGTGGAGGAGCATCCCTCCGGTGGGCGGAGGTTCGACGTGGTGTTGTTCGATGCCCCCGCGACGGGTCACGGCCTCGACATGCTGCGCGTGCCCAAGGTCATCGTGGAGATCGTCCCGCCGGGTCTCTTGCGGCGGGACGCCGAACGGGCGTGGACACAGTTCCAGGACCCGCATCAGAGCGGCGTGGTGGTGGTCACGTTGCCCGAAGACATGCCGACGAACGAGACGATCGAGTTGCTCGACGCCCTCTCGAGCGAGCTGAAGCTCCCGGTAGCCCGCCTCGTCATCAACGGGGTCATCGAGCCGCTGTTCTCCGAGAAGGAGCGCAAGTCGCTGCTCTCGGATCTGACGCTGGACCGCGATGCCCCCGGCAGCGAGGGCATCGCCGCCGGCATCCGCAGGGCCATTCGCGAGCAGGTTCAGCACGAGAGTCTGGTTCGACTGCGAGCCCTGGAGCTGCCACGCGCCGAGCTGCCGCTGCTGGCCGAGGACGCCGCGCGGCCCGCGGCCATCGCGAAGCTCGCCACCCATCTGGCGCGAACCACGTGAAATCAGCATCTTTTCCCCGGCGTTCGTTACGCCCCCGCGTCGGGCCGCCGCCCGAGCTATCGTGAGCGGTGTCATGCCCGTGTCGCCCGAGCCCGACCGCGTGTTGTCGGGGCGCTATCGCCTAGAGTCCCGCTTGGGCGAGGGCGGCATGGGGCAGATCTGGCGCGCGGAGCACCTAGTCCTCGGCGCGCCCGTCGCGGTCAAGATCATCGACCGGGACATGTCCAAGGACGAGGAGGGGCTGGCTCGTTTCACGCGCGAAGCGCAGTCCGCGGCGGCGCTTCGCAGCCCACACGTGGTTCAGATCTTCGACTACGGCATCGACGAGGGACTCCCCTACATCGTCATGGAGCTGCTCGAGGGTGAGACCCTCGCGCAGCGGATCAAGCGCTTGCAGCGGTTGACCCCCGCCGACACCGCACGCCTCCTGACCCACGTGGCCCGCGCCATTTCGCGCGCTCACGAGGCCGGCGTGGTGCATCGAGACCTGAAGCCGGAGAACGTGTTTCTCGTCCAGAACGAGGACGCCGAGATCGCCAAGGTCCTCGACTTCGGCGTTGCGAAGGTCTCTGCAGCTACCCTTGGACCCAAGGGTGAGCGCACGCGCACGGGCTCACTGCTCGGGACGCCGTTCTACATGAGCCCGGAACAGGCCCAGGGCAATCGCGAGGTCGACTTCCGCACGGACCTGTGGGCCTTGGGCGTGATCGCCTTCGAGTGCCTCACGGGCAAGCGGCCTTTCGAGAGCGATGGGCTAGGCGACTTGGTGCTGTCCATCTGCGTCCGACCCATACCCATACCGTCGGAGATTGGCCCCGTTCCGGTGGGGTTCGACGAGTGGTTCGCGCGGGCGACGGCGCGCGAGCCCGAGGCGAGGTTCCAGTCGGCGCGAGAGCTCGCTGAGACCCTGCGCGACGTCTTGCTCGATGACGCCGCAGAAGTACAAGTCACGGTGCCCGAGGGTGACGAGGAGTGGGGAGCCGCGCCGAAGGCGAAGAGCGAGGGACCCACCGTGCGGGTGGACGCGCCGACCATCGAGGCACCCCCGCCTGAGTCGACGCTGCAGCGGGCGCGCCCCTCGAGCGTGGGGACCGCGCGAACCCTGCCCGGCGAGGACGCCATCGCCGAGGCGCTGCGAGAGAGCACGCCGGCGGGTCCGCGGCCCGGCGCGATCCTCGCCGTGGCCGCGCTATTTCTGGCGCTGGGCGCGGGAGCCGGCGTGCTGCTCTTCGCGCGCAACACGCCCGACGTGGCCGACGAGGTATCGGCAACTTCGACCTCCGTCGTGGACGGGCCGCGCGCCACGGGCGGCAAGGTCGGCGTACCCATCGCGGGGGGTGAGCCGAGCAGCACCGTCGCCGAGCCCGTCGGCTCCGAGGACCCCCGGGACGCCCGACCGACGAGCTCGGCAGCGTCGCCCGCGGACACGCTCGACGCGGGGCGCAGCGCCGTGAAGGACGCCGCAGTCGATGGCCTCAGCCCCAGCGCGCAGCGAGCTCTCGAGGTGATGAAGGGGCTAGACCTACCCGATGCCTCCGGCCCCGCCCCCACGGAGACGCCTGCTCCGCCGCCCTCGGGACCCTGAGCTGGCGCTCCGCGGTCAGCCCGAGGCTCAGCGAGACTTGGCGCGCCCCTGCGCGACGTACGAGTCGGCGAGGCGACCGAGGTTGTCGCTGTCGAGCACACGACTCGAGAGCACCACGCCCTCTCCGTCGCTGACGAAGACGCGGAACGAGGAGCCGCTGTTGTTCCCGAGCACCAGGAACGGAGTGCCGTCGCCAGCTTGCCGAACCTTGGCCAGGACCTGCAAGCAGCTCTCACGACCCAGCTGCGCGCTGGCGATCACGAGCTTGAAGCGACCGCCGTTGAGTGTCTTGATGAACTCGTCGGGCGAGTCGAGCTCGATGAGCTCACAGTGGACGCGCGAGAGCGCACGCCTCACCCGCTGCCGCAGCAGCGCGTCGGGGAGGACGAGTAGGATCTGGGCAGGGTCGCTCATACGGTAAGGCACCTTGTCGAGGACGCGAGCTCGGCCGGGACCGGAGCGGGGGCGGGGAAGAGCGCTCATGGGTAGAGCCAGCAACCCGGGCACCTTGCATTCCGCATGCCTGGTCAAGCGGGCTTCAAGCCCGCGAAACTCCGCGACCGGGGACGGCCAACGCCGTTCGACTTTTCAACCTTGCAAGCGCAGATCTGCAACGCGACTCGCGGGCGGCGACCGGGGCGGACCCAGCTAGGACGGCAGCAGGCCGGAGAGGTCGGGCGCGACCGGAGGCCCCGAGTCGCTCAAGTCGATCTGCGCCTTCTGCAGCTTGCCGGCGAGATCGACGTTCACGGCCTGCCAGCGGGTGTAGGCGTCGAGCACCCAGATACCGCTCTCCCGCGTGCCGTTGCCGCTGTGGCCGTTGCCACCGAAAGGCAGGTGCGCCTCGGCTCCAGTGGTGGAGTTGTTCACGCTCGTCATCCCGGCGCGGATCTCTTCTTTGAAGCGCAGCATGGCCTTGGCGTCCCGCGTGTAGATGGCGCTGGACAGGCCATAGGGCGTGCCGTTCGCCGCAGCGATGGCCTCCTCCAGCCCGTCCACCTCGACTAGGTTCACGGTGGGACCGAAACACTCTTCCTGCGCGATGCGCATGCTCATCTTCACCCGCCCGAAGATGCGCGGGGACGCGTACAGACCCCGCTTGGCGTCACCCATGAAGCCAGGAGGCTCCTCGCCCGGCGTGATCCGGCGACCGTCCAGCAACAGCTCCGCTCCATCGTCCACCCCTACCGCACGTTGTGCGAGCCAGCGCTCGAGGAAACGCTCGTTGATCATCGGACCGTAGTCGATGCCTTCGTCGAGCGGATTGCCGATCTTCAGCAAGCTAGCGCGCTTGACCAGCTGATCCCTGACGGTGCCCATCACGCGCTTGTCCACGATGATGTTGCCCGCGCTCGTGCAGCGTTGCCCACCGGTGCCGAAGGATGCCCACAGCGCACCCTCGACCGCCAGATCGAGCTCGGCGTCCGCCAGGATCACCAGCGGGTTCTTGCCGCCGAGCTCGAGGGACGGAAGCTGCAGATTTCTCCCGCACACCTCGCCGATCTTGCGCCCAACCTCGGTAGAGCCGGTGAAGCTCACCTTGTCGATCAGACCGGCGTCGATGGCCTCGACCAAGTACTCACCGGCGCTGCCAGCCCCCCGTCCGTGCACGACGCTGATCACGCCATCGGGCAAGCCCGCGCGACGCCATAGGTCGACGAACAACTCGGCGACCCCCGGGGCATCGTCGCTCGGCTTCCACACCACTACGTTGCCGGTGAGCAGCGCCGGGATGATCTTCCACGACGGCACCGCGATGGGGAAGTTGCCGGCCGTGATCATGGCGCACACTCCGATTGGGCGCCTGTAGGTATAGAGCTCTTTGTTGGGCAGCTCGCTGGGGACGGTCTGCCCGTACAGGCGGCGCCCTTCGCTCTGGAAGAACTCGGCCGTATCGATGGCCTCTTGCACGCTGCCGCGGGCCTCGCGCAGGGGCTTGCCCATCTCGCGCGAGACGAAGCGGGACAAGCCCTCTTTACTGTCGACCATCAGCCGTGCGAGCCGTCCGAGCACCAGCGCGCGCTGGGGAGCCGGCGTGCGCGACCAGGACCGAAACGCCTCCTTCGCCTTCGCGCACGCCTCGAAGACCTCGTCCCGAGTGGACATCGGCGCGATGGTGACGACGTCATCGCGATTGGCCGGGCTGCGACGCTCGAACACGTCCCGGGGCGCACGCACGTCGCCGGCGATGCGATTCTTTGCAACCAGAGTGGCACCGAGGCCACCGTCCTGCGGCTTCGTATCCATGGCTCCGGGTCCATGCGCCGGTGCCGGTGGGCGATCAAGCGGAAACCCGTCATCAATCGGGCAACCCAGGGCAAGCGCGCCAGACGGACTTGGGTCGGACGCGGCGGGTGCGCTAAAAGACGCCGATCCGATGCGAGCGCTAGTCGTGGGTGCAGGAAGGATGGGTCGGGCGGCTGCCTGGGACCTGGGACGGCAACCTGGGGTCACGGCGGTTGGGCTCATGGACCGAGACGCGAGCGTCACCGAGCACGCTGCGAGCGAGCTTCTGCGGCTCTGGGAGCGGACACGGGGTGATGGCAAGCCACCCGCCATCGAGACGAAGACCTTCGACCTCGACTCGCCCAGCGGCCTGGTGTCGTTGCTCGAGCCGTGGGACGTCGTGCTCTCCTGCGCGGACTATCGCTTCAACGTCGAGATCACCCGCGCAGCCATCGAGGCACGCACCCACGCCTGCGATCTGGGCGGCAACCTGTTCGTCGTCGAGAAGCAGCTCGCCATGCACGCAGACGCGGAGCGCGCTCGCGTCACCATCATCCCCGACTGCGGCCTTGCACCCGGGATGGCCTGCCTCCTCGCCGCCTGGGGTACGGAGCGCTTGGAGGCGGTGGACACCATCAAGATCCGAGTCGGCGGGCTGCCCGCGCACCCCAAGCCGCCGCTGAACTACAAGCTCGTCTCCGCCGTCCGCGGCCTCACCAACGCGTACGTGGAGCCGGCGGAGGCGCTGCGGGACGGCAGGATCGTCCGGCTGCGCTCCCTGACCGAGCCAGAGACGATCGAGTTCCCATACCCCTTCGGAACACTGGAGGCCTTCAACACGTCCGGCGGTGCGTCGACGCTGCCGCGCACGCTGAAGGACAGGGTGCGAAACCTCGACTACAAGACGATCCGCTATCCGGGGCACCTCGCCGCCTTCTCGGGCATGGCCGCCCTCGGGCTGCTCAGTGAGACCTCGCTCGGCGGGGTGGTGCCGCGGCAACTGATCGAGGCGCTGCTGGAGCGCGCGCTGACCGACGACGACACGGACGTGGTGCTCGCGCGAATCCTGCTCGACGGCAAGAAGAACGGCAAGAAGACGCGTCTCGTGTTCGAGCTCGTCGATCGCCACGATGCGCGCACGGGTCACTCGGCGATGGCGCGCACGACCGCCTACCCTACGGCGGCGATTGCCTACATGCTGGGCGCCGGCGCGATCGAGCGCAAGGGCGTGCTGCCGGGCGAGTTGGCCGTGCCGCTCGGCGCGTTCGTTCAGGCCGTGCGCGCGCGCGGCATCGACGTGACCGAGCGTTGGGAATGACGCGAGGAGCCGCGCTCGGGCTGCTGACGGCGCTGACCGCTTGCGGTGCGGCACCAGCCCCGCTCGACACTCCGGCCCGGGCAGAGCCCCAGAGTCCCGCGCCCGCTGCTTCGGCGCCCGACGCGGGAGCGGCCGTCTCCGCGCCGGCGCCTCGGTCGTTGGAGCCGGGCCTCACCCCGCGCTGCGGGCCCTCGATGAGCCTGGTGTGGCGAGCTCACGGCGCGTACTGCATCGATCGCTGGGAAGCGTCAATCGAGCTCGTCACGCCGGGTGAGGCGCCCCGGCGGCACCCGGGCAACCAACGGGTAGCGGGGCTCGAGTCCCGCGTGGTGGCGGTCAGCGTGGCGAGCAGGAAGCCGCAGGGGTACATCAGCGGCGCGCAAGCGCAGGTCGCCTGCCAGCGGGCGGGAAAGCGGCTGTGCGAGATCGATGAGTGGGTCACGGCCTGTCGCGGCCCCGCTCGCACCATCTACCCCTACGGCGATCGGCGTCGCCCCAACGTGTGCAACGATCGCTTTCGAACGCTGGACAATCACCCGGTGGTTCGGCTGTTCAAGAAGCACGCGCCACCGGACGAGGATCCGCTCGAGATGTGGCATCCGCGCTGGATGAACGACCCTCGGCTGCACGAGATGACGCACAGCGTGTTTCCCACTGGCGCGTTCGCGCAGTGCACCAACGCCTACGGGGTCTTCGACATGGTCGGCAACCTGCACGAGTGGGTCGCCGATCCAGACGGGGTGTTCTTCGGCGGGTACCTGATGGACACCTATCAAAACGGTGAAGGCTGCGACTATCGCACCATCTTCCACCCGTTCGACTACCACGACTACTCGACCGGGTTTCGCTGCTGCGCGGACGCGACCTGGGACTCAAGCTCGCCCGAACTGTAGGTCCAGGTGAATGTCGCTGGCGCTGATCTCGATCTCCGAAGGCCGGTGTGAGGCGAACCGCACTGGTCGTCGCTCGACGGCGGCGTCCAGCCACTCGCCAGCCTCGTTCCACAAGCGACTCTGGGCCTGCGCGCGGAAGAAGCCAAAGTGGCCGACTTCCTTGCGCCCCAGCTCCGAGGGGGCGTAGCGACGATGGCTGACCCGAGCCGTGTCGAGCGCGCCGAGCAGGGCGTCGACCGCCGCCTCGGGAGCAAAACTGTCGTCCGTGAAGCTGTAGAACAGCACCGGCCGATCGAAGCGCGCGAAGCGCTCGCGCGCACCCTCCACGTGGTCCATCAAGTAGTTCGGTGAGCGACACCAACGCGACCACTCGCGCGCCACCCCCGAAGGTAGGTCTTGGCTGAGCCCGAAGCGTCCGGGGACGTAGCCGTACAGCGCGCTCAGCGTGGGGATCGCCAGGTTCCACACGGCGTGAAGTCGAGCTCGCTCGAGCACCGGCCAGTGTGCAACATAGCCGAGTTGGGCCCCAACCATCAGCGCGGAGTCCACCGCGCGAGCTTCGTCGATCAGACCCACGAGCTGCCCCCCGAAGCTGTGGCCCACGGACAGGCGAGGCAATCCGGGCGAAGACTGGTCCGCGAAGCGAATCACCGCCCGGGCATCGAGCTCGGCCCAGTCCCGCATGCTGGCGGGGAAGTCGACGAGCGACATGGGCCTGGACTCGCCCACGCCGCGATAGTCGTAGGTGCTCACCCGTGCCCCGCGCGAGGCGAGGTACTCGGCAAACCTGCGGTAGTAGCGCTGGGGCACGGCGGTGGCGCCGTGGATGACCACGCTGGCGCGTGGCGCGCCGGCCGGCTCGTAGATCCGCGCGGCCACGGCAAAGCCATCGTCGGTCCGGATGGAGGCCTCGAGCGCCTGGGGTTCGGGTCGGGTCATGCTGAGCTCCTGGGTTCGGGTACAAGGAAAAGCTGGGGCCCCGAGGCGGGCGTGTCGCGCTGCAAGATCGCCAGGCAAACATGCAAGGCTGCGCCTGCAAGGACGCATGGGTCGGCTGCGTTCGCGCAGGCAGCGGCCTGGCCGCGGCTTTGCTACGCTCCCTGAGGGCGCGCGATGCTCGACTGGGACGACCTGCGATACTTTCTCGCGCTCAGCCGGCGCGGGACCTTGGCGCGGGCGAGCCGCGAGCTACGCATCAACGCCACCACCGTGGGTAGACGGCTCGGTTCGCTCGAGGAGCGGCTAGGAGCGCGGTTGTTCGACCGCACTCCCGATGGATACCTGCTCACGCAGGCGGGACGCGATCTATTGCCCTTCGCCGAGCGCATGGAGGAGGAGGCGTTCGCGCTCGAGCGCAGCGTCGTGGGCGCAGACGAGCGCGTCGCCGGCTCGGTGGTGATCAGCGTGACGGAGATGATCGGCACGCGCTTCATCGCGCCGCACTTGCCTCGGCTCGCCGCCCGCTACCCGGCGTTGACGTTGGAGTTGAGCTGCACGCCTCGGATCGTGAATCTCGCGCGACGAGAGGCAGACATCGCGCTGCGGTTGGCGCGCCCCCGCGAGCCCGACCTGGTGGTGCGCCAGCTCTCGAGCGTGCACCTGTCCTTGTACGCGACCGAGGAGTACCTGCAGCGACGAGGGGTTCCGCCCGACCCGGAGACCGACCTGTCCGGTCACGATGTGCTGCTGTTCGCGAGCAAACCCGCGTTCTCGATCGAGAACGACTGGTTCGAGGCTCGGCTCGGCAGCGCGCGAGTCGTGCTGCGCTCGGACAGCGTCAGCGCCATCTTCTCGGCTGCGCTCGGAGGCCTCGGCGTCGCGCTCCTACCTCGCAGCGTCGCCGGTCCCGAGCCGCGGCTCCTGCGGCTCGAGACCCGCAGCGAGCCGGAGCCGCGACGCATCTGGCAAGCCGTACACCGCGAGCTGGCGCGGTCCGTGCGGATCCGCGCCGTGCTCGACTTCTTGGGGGAGATCTTGATCGACGAGGCAGCGACCCTCAGCTCTGACGCTCCTTGAGCAGGTCTCGGATCTCCGCTAGGAGCTTCTCCTGCTCCGTCGGCTCGGGCGGCGCAGCGGGCGCTGCTTCTTCCTTGCGCTTGAGGCGGTTGATCATCTTCACCATGAAGAAGATGGCGACGGCCACGATCAGGAAGTCGAAGGTCGCCTGAAGGAAGGTGCCGTACTTCAGCGCGACGGCCGCCTTCTCGCCCTCTGCCTGCTGGATCACCAGCTCCAAGTCGCGGAAGTCGACTCCGCCGGTCAGCGCCCCGAGGGGCGGCGTGACGATGTCCGCCACGAAGGACGACACGATCTTGCCGAAGGCCGCGCCGATGATCACGCCGACGGCGAGGTCGATGACGTTGCCCTTGACCGCAAACTCTTTGAACTCTTTGACGATGCTCATGGGCACCTCCGGCGGGAGTTCTGCCCACGCAGGCCAGAGCGACGCAAGGGGCAGCCGACAACAGTGACAGATTGTCGCATTACCGTCGGCGCTCCAGCTGAGAATGCCAGGTTGGCGGAGGGCGGCTGAGCCCTCGTTCGCCTTCCTTCGGCGATCCGAGGTGGCACGATCTTGGCACACCTGGGCCGCACCATGCCCACGGAGCGGCGCGTTCGGCTGGCGGCCCTCGCGGTGATGCTGCTCACCGGCGTCTGCGTCGTGTGGCTCGGCGTCCGCTCTCCCCCCGAGCAGCAGCCAGACGAGGACCCCACGCCGGCGACCACCGTGTCCCCCGACTTGCTCCCACCTTCAGTCCCGCCGCCGACGGGGCGCGTAGGCGAGCGCCGAGAGCCGAGCACGGCGGAGTCGTCGGCGAAGCTGGCCGTGGTGACGGCGCCGCCGCGACCGCGCGCCGCAAAGCCGAACCTCGCGGCTCGGGATCTGCCGCTCGCCGAGGGCGCTCCGGCCCTCCCGTCCACTCGCGCCCCCCGCGCGGCCGGCGAGTGCGAGAGCATCGAGGTCCGCGGCATCACGCACAGTGAGGACGCCGACTGGGCCTTCGCCCTCGTCGCCGGCAGCGACACGGAGCGGGCGGACGTTCGGCGCGTCGGCGATCGCGTGGGCGCCTATCGCATCCAGCAAATCGAGTGGGATCGGGTTCACCTGGCGGGCAGCGGTGGACGCTGCGCAGTGCGATTGTCGCGCGGCGTCCGCGAGGCGGCGGAGGCGCGGGGGCTCCCGTACACGCCCGACGCGGCCGAGCGTGAGCCCGTCTGGCAGCTGTCGCGCGAGATCGCGAACGCCATCGAGGTGACTTCGTCGCGAGTCACGATCGAGCGCGGGGTCGTCGACGCGCTGTTCGCGCGGGGACAGGAGCTGCTCGCCGGAGTGAGCCTGACGCCCGTTCGTGAGGGAGAGACGGTAGTCGGCGTGACCCTCGGCGTGGTCCCCGAAGGCTCGCTCCTGCACTACCTGGGCTTCCGCGACGGAGACGTGCTGGGGAGCGTGGACGACACGACGCTGACCGAGCTCGGGGATTTGGGCCGCGCCCTCGGCGCAGCGCGCGAGCGCGGCGCCCTCAGCTTGCGCTGCCGCAAGGCGGGCCGCTGGCTGACCGTGAGCGTGACGCTCGCGTGAGCGTCAGTACCACTCGCCGGCTTTGCCGAGCCCGGTGCCCGTGGCCTTGGGAGGTGGCTTCGACGTGGGCGCGGTGCCGGTGGGTGGCGGCTTCGCACCCGTGGGCAACTTGGTGGTCTTGGCCACGGGTTTGTCCGATTCGGGGGGGGGAGCGTCGGGGGTAGACGCGGCGGCGTCCGCGTCAGTCTCGACCGGATCCGGCGGTGGCGCGGTAAGGCTCGAGCTTGGGGTCGGTTCCCCTTCGGTGGTCGTCTCGACGGCCTCCGAAGCGACGGGCGGCGGACCCGCCGCCTTCGAGGAGCTGGCCCAGGTGTACGCGAGCACCGAGCCGCCCAACACCAACAGCAGTCCGAAGGCTCCGAGCCCCGCGAGCAGCAGGACCGGGGACTTGCTCGGAGCAGGTGGCGCCACATGGGCTCCGGACTGACTCCAGTTGCTGGCGGTGGCGCTGCCCTGCGGCAGCTCGTGGGAGGAGAGCCGCATCGCGGGCGCTGGCGCATGCAGCGCGTCGCCAGCGGTCGCGAGCCACGCCGACAGCTCTTGGGAGAGCGCCTCACACGTCGGCGGGCGATGGTCGGGGTTCTTGGCCATCGCGCGCTGAACGATGTCCGCCAGGCGCGGATCGATGCTCGGGGCGACGCTGGCGAGGGCCGGCGCCTCCTCGAGCGCGATCTTGAACATCAGCTCGTTGAAGTTCTTGGCGTCGAAGGGCACCCGGCCAGACAGCGCCTCGTACAGGATGACGCCGATGGAGTAGATGTCCGAGCGCAGATCCGGAGGGGGCGTCCCCTTCGCCTGCTCCGGGGACATGTAGTAGGGCGTGCCCATCAGGGTACCCGTCTGGGTCATGTGCATCTCGCCGCCCTCTTCTCCGAGGCGCTGGAATTTCGAGATACCGAAATCGATCAGCTTGACGAAGTCACGCCGGCCGGCCTTCTCGCGCACGAGGAAGATGTTATCGGGCTTGAGATCGCGATGGATGATGCCCGCGGAGTGCGCGGCGCCGAGGCCGGCCAGCAACTGCAGGGCGATGCTCACGACCTCCGCGGGCGGCAGCGGGCCGCGCTCGATGCGAGCCGCGAGCGGCTCCCCATCGAGGAACTCCATGACCATGTAGTGGGCGCCGTCCGCCAGCGCGCCCAGATCCAGGATCTCCAGGATGTGATCGTTGCCAATCTTCCCGGCGGCGCGGGCTTCGCGCTTGAAGCGCATGACCGCGTCCTCGCTGAGGGCGGCGTGGGGGTGGAGCACCTTGATCGCCACTCTGCGCGAGATGGCGGTGTTCTCGCCCTCGAACACTGCCCCCATGCCGCCCTCGCCGATCAGGCGGACGACCTTGTACTTTCCATCGACGGTGTCCCCGGGCGACAGCATGGGCGAGGGCGAACTGTAGCGCGTCCCGAGCCCGTTGGCATCCCCCCAGGAACCTCACCTTTGCGGATCGTCGCGCACTTGGCTAGCATCCGCCCGGGATGAACATGGCGAGGCGTTTCATTGGTTCCGTGGTCGTTACCCTTGGGCTGCTCGCGCTAGCAGGCGCCGCTGGAGCCGTCACCGACGAGGAGCGTGCGGGCGCGCGCGCGGCTGCGGAGGAGGGCCAGCGGGCGTTCGACGCCGGGCGCTACGAAGAGGCCGTCAACCTGTTTTCGCGTGCCGAGTCGCTCGTACACGCGATCCCGCACCTCATCTACATCGCCCGCTCGAACGAGAAGCTCGGTCGGCTGGTGCGTGCGCGCGAAGCGTACTTGAAGGTGCAGCGCGAGGAGCTGGCGCCCAACGCCCCCGCAGCTTTCAAGGCTGCGAAGGAGGCCGCCAACACCGAGCTGCCGGCGATCGAAGCCCGGCTGGCGCGCATCACCATCCACCTCGAGGGCGCCGACGGCAAGGAGGTGCGCGTCACGGTGGGCGGTGTCACCGTACCTGCCGCGCTGCTCGGCGTCGCCTACCCGGTCGATCCGGGCAAGCACACCATCGAAGCGATCGGCGAGGGTGTCGCCGCGGCGCCCGTGGAGGTCACGCTGAGCGAGGGTGGCAGCGAGACCGTGACGTTGAAGCTGTCGCCAAGCGCCGGCGCAACGCTGCCGAACGAGCCCGGGCCTGGCCCCGACTCTCCGGGCCTGAGCGCGACGACCGAGGGCATGAGCCCGATGAAGCTCGGCGGCTTCGTGTCTCTCGGCGTCGGCGTGGTGGGGCTAGGTGTCGGCACGGTGTTCCTGGTCCAGGGCGGCGCCAAGCAGTCCGACTCGGACGACCTGTTCTCGAGCTGCGACCCGAACTGCAGTGCAGCGCAGAAGAACCAGGTCGTCGAGCTCGACAACGACGCGCGGAGCATGAAGCGCATCGCGACTGCGGGCTTCATCGTGGGCGGCGTGGGCATCGCCGCCGGGGTCACCCTGCTGTTGCTCGACGCGGGGCGGGAGCAGAAGAGCGCCCGAGTCACGCCCTGGATCGGCCTGGGCTCGGCAGGCGTCAGCGGTAGCTTCTGAGAGACCGGCCGTCCCTGTGCGTAGGGCTACGGCCACTCCAGATCCGTGGGGATCGGGTAGCCGAAGGCCTCGATCTGATTCACTTCGTCCTGGGTCAAGGACCAGGCGGCGACGGTGCCCTTGGTCGGGTCCTCGCCGAAGCCATTGATCTTGACCACCTCGGAGTTGATGCTGCCGCTGCCCACCCAGCGGCCGTTCTTGGGCTCGAAGATGGCCGCCATGGTCGTGTTCTCCGCGGTGATGCGGACCGCGCCCGTACCGATGGTGATGTCGATCAAGAACGGTACCGTGCCGACCGCGATGTTGCCATCCGCCTGATCCTTCGCGAAGCCATTGGCGATGAAGTAGTAGCCATCCGGCGGCTCACGCTCGGGCAGGAAGTCCCAGAACTCCTCGAGCGCTTCTTGCTTGAGGCTCGGCGCCACGCAGCGCGGCGTCGGGATCAACGCGCAGATGGGCGCGCTGCCCGAACAGCTCGGGCAACCGGGGCGGGAGTTGAGCGCGGGCAGGCGATTGCCATTGGTGAAGTTGGCGCGCCAAATCCCGGTGTCCGGGTCCACCTCCATGTACACGTACGCCTGGATCTGCGTCGAGAGCAGCTCCACGTTGATCAAGAAGTAGTAGTAGCCCGTGGGAAAGACGGTGCTCCCGCCCGCCGGCAGCGCATAGCTGAAGGGCAAGCGTTGGCGCGGGATGGTCACATTTCCGGCGAGGTCTTTCAGCCCTGGCTCGATCAAGAGCAGGTAAGGAACCGCGTAGCCGAGCGCCTTGTCGGGCGTGATGGTGACGAAGCGACCCTTCACGTCCACCGTGCCACCGAAGCTCGCTTCGGGATCGCCCGGGCGCTTGTCGTCGTAGGCGACGACGATGGTGTCCCGGAACTCGTCGGGCAGCGGCGGCGACTGCTCGTCGAGCAGGTTCCGGTCCGCGTCCATGACCGCGCGGACCAGCTTGAACCTCAGGCTGCCCCGCTCGAAGGTCTCGCTCAGCGCGAGCACGATGGGGGCGTCCGGCTCTCGCGCCATGATGCCGTTGGTCACCCCCACCAGCGAGCCCTCGGGCGGCGGATCGAAGGTCTCGCACGCCATCGAGGGGGACACGAACGCGCCGAGTAGGACCAAGCGGGACAGGAGGTTGCGAAGGGAGGCCATGGTCAGAACACGAAGGTGGTACGGCCCTGGACCAGCACGCTGCGTACGGCCTGCTGGTTCTCGTCGTGGAACGCGTCGCCCGGAAAGAGTATCGCGCCCTCGAGATCGAACAAGAACCGATCGAGAAATGACCAGCGCACGCGCCCGTCGAGCTCCACCCCGTAGAACTTCCCGGGCTTGCCGCCGTGGTAATTGACCAGGTCGTCCTCCACGTTCACGCCGTCCCGGTTGGCCAAGGTCTGAATCGAGTCCACCAGGCCCGTCGGCGTCCACGCGGCCAGTACGCCGCCGCGCAAGAGCAGGTTGTCCGTGGGCCTCACGTCCGCCTGAGGGAAGACGGCGATGGCGTTGGTGAAGGAGCCGCGGCTGTCCACGCGCTCGGCGGGGAAGGTGGTGGCGCCCACGCGGCGGAGCAGCTCCACACCCACCGCCGACGAGCGGGCGGACTCGAAGGCCAAGATGCGCTCGAACATGAGCAGACCCACGTTGGCGTCCTGCGCGAAGTAGAGCTGGGTGAGCTGGGTGCCCGGGTTCGGATTGCGATCCCCCGACGCGAAGTCGAGCTCGAGATAGGCGGTCCACGCCGGTTCGTCCCAGCGCGCCACGGCGCGCGCGCCCCACTGGGCCACGCGCTGCCGCACCACCGGATCGGCGTTGATGAGGCTCAAGGCTGCGCTCACCTCTCGCGTACGTCCAGAGATGTACACGCCCTCGGCTCCCACGGTCAGCTTGTCCGCGCGCAGGATGGCGCGCAGCTGGTTGATGTGGATGTTCGTGTCGAACTCCGTCTCCCAGCGGTGCGCGTAGATGCCCTGCAACTCCAGATAGGTGCGCTGTCGGGGCTCCGGCGCCAGGTAACGAACGACGGCGCCCGCCGCGTTGAGATCGTCCCCGAACAGCCCGACGCGCTCGGAGGCGGCGCGATCGTAGAAGCCGATCAGGAACACGCCGCGCTCCCGCGAGGTGTCGCGCTCGGCCTCGGGCTTGAAGCCCTCGAGGGGCTTGGTGGCGAACAGGATGCGATCAGAGGTGTCCCCGGAGCCGGAGAAGCCAAAGCGGTTGCCGCGACCTTCGCCGTCGGACACCAGGATGGTGGTGCCGTCCGCCGAGGGCTGGCGCCCAATGCGCAGCATGCCCACCGGCGTCACCACCTCGCCATAGAGGTGGCGAACCTTGACGGGATCCGCGGGCGCAAGGACATAGCCGTAGCTGTCCGAGTCCAGCTCGTCCCCGCCGATGTAGCCGACGACGGGGCGCGTGTTGTTCGGGCTCTTCGCGGCGGCGCGGGTGCCGCTGTTCGTGCTCGGTGAGGCGCCGAAGCTGCCGTTGTCGCCCCACAGCGTCCCATCGAGGATCTCGAAGCTGGTGACGAGGCGAACCTTCTCTTCGTAGTCGATGGTCGAGTCGAGACGCAGCCTGTGCTCGATCCAGCTCGCGCGGCGATGCTTGACGCCGTTGATGTCGATGGGGTTGACGTACATCCAGTTCGCTCGGTACTCCGCGCCCAGCTGGACGCCGGTCTCGCCGAACTGGTGGCGCTCCGGTGTGCCAAGCCCGTCGTAGTCCACCCAGGGCGCCCCTTCCGCCCAGGCTGGGGGTGCCAGGAGCAGCGCCACTGCAGCAGCCAAACACCGCCTCATCGTGGCCCGACGTTACTTTAGGCGCGCTAAGTTACAAAGCTCGATTGTTCCTGTGCCCCCGGGTCACCCGGTCGGGCTACGATGCGCGGCCTTCGACATGGCACGCACGGTACTCGTCACGGGGGGCGCCGGATTCATCGGATCCAAGGTCGCCGATCGCTTGCTGGAGCAGGGGCAGCGGGTGATCGCGCTCGACAGCTTCGATCCGTACTACGACCCGGCGCAGAAGGAGCGCAACGTGACCTGGGCGCTGGGGCAGCGCGGCTACGAGCTCGTCCGCGGCGACGTGCGCAGCCGTGAGTCCGTCGGCGCGTTGTTCGAGCGGGTTCGTCCGGATGCGGTCGTCCACCTGGCGGCACGCGCGGGGGTGCGGGCCAGCGTGGAGGATCCGGTCAGCTACGTGGAGGTGAACGAGCTCGGGGGGCTCGCGATCCTGGACGCGGCACGCGCGGCCGGTAACGTCCCCGTCGTCTTCGCGTCCACGTCGTCCGTCTACGGGGCTACCGATCGCGTCCCCTTCCGCGAGGACGACCCCGCCGTCGGCCCCTTGTCCCCTTACGCCGCGACCAAGCGCGGCGCGGAGCTGATGGCGCACGCACTGCATCACCTGCATCGGCAGCCGATCTGCCTGGTGCGCTTCTTCACCGTGTATGGCCCTCGTGGCCGACCGGACATGGCGGTGCACTCCTTCACGCGCAAGCTGCTGGCGCGTGAGCCGATCCTGCTGCACGGCGAGGACACCCAGCGCGATTTCACCTACGTGGACGACATCGTCGAGGGCGTGCTCGGCGCGATCACCTGGGTCTGCGCCGCGCCGCGCCTCGGTACCTTCAATCTCGGCCGGAGCGAGCCCGTCCGCGTCCGCCGGCTGATCGAGCTGTTGGCCGAAGCGCTCGGGGTCCCCGCGCACGTGGAGCTCGGGGCGCTTGGAGCGAGCGAGAGCCCCGTCACCGCCGCGGACGTGAGCGCGGCGCGCTCGGCGTTCGGCTACGAGCCTCGGGTGAGCTTGGAGGAGGGTATCGCGCGCTGGGTCGAGTGGTGTCGGCAGAGCGACGAGGCCGCCGCCGAGCTGCGAGGGCCGCTTTGACCGACGCCCCGGCGCTCGAGCCACCGGCCCCGTCGTCGCCCCTGTGGCGCCGGCTCTGGCCCTTCGCGCTCGGGGCGGCGCTGCTCGCGTTCGTGCTCTGGCGTCTGAACTGGAGTGACTTCCTGCGCGCCCTCGGGTCCATCGACTACGTCGCGTTCTTCGGGTTCACGCTGCTGTTCAGCGGGGTCCTCTTGACGGCCGATTCCTTCGCGACGGCGCACGTGTATCGCACGCGGATCTGTCCGGTTCGGTTCAGAGAGATCCTGGTGCTGCGCGGCGCCTCGTACTTGCCGAGCCTCTTGAACCACCACGTGGGGCAGGGCTGGCTCACGTTCTTCATGGCCAAGACGTACAAGGCGCCGCTCTGGCGCGTCACCGGCGCGACGTTGCTCGTGTACGCCACCACGTTCGGCTGCGTGTACCTCCTCGGGCTCGCCGCGGTACCCTTCAACCACGGCAGAGTCACCTGGCTCGGCCCCACCATCCTGGGCATCGGCGTCGCCGGCGTCGTGTACATGGCGGTGGTCGCGGCTCGACCCGCGCTGCTGAGAAACTCCCAGGCCAGCGCGCCGCTGATGGAGGCAGGCGTCCGCGGCCACCTGTTGGCGCTCGTGTACCGCGTCCCGCACGTCGCGGTGCTGTTCGTGGGCACGCTGGCGCCGTTCTGGTTCTTCGGCGTCGAGATCCCGCTCACGGACGCCCTCGCGTACATCCCGGTCGTGATGCTGGTGGCCGCGCTGCCCATCACACCGCAGGGCATCGGCACCCGAGACGTCGTGGCGCTCGAGCTGTTGTCCCGCTACGCCGTCGGAGACGACAGCCAGCGAGCCGCGACCCTCGCTGCGGCGACGCTCACCTGGGCCGGGGCGCTCACCCTGGTGCAGGTGGGAATTTCTCCCTGGTTCATGCGGCGCGCGCGCGCCATGCTCGCCGCCCGGGAGTGACGGCACATGACCGAGCCCGCCAGCGTTGCCTTCGACCCCGTGTGCGGGATGCGCGTCGACCCGGGCAATCCCAAGGCGAAGCTCGAGCACGAGGGCCGGCCCGTGGTGTTTTGTAGCCAACGCTGCGGTGAGCGGTTCGAGGCCGAGCCCGAGAAGTATCGCGCTGCTACCGACCCCGTGTGCGGCATGCACGTCGCGCGGCCGCACGCCAAGGCTGCTCGCCGGCACGAGTCGCAGCCCTACTTCTTCTGCTGCCAGCGCTGCGCGGAGAAGTTCGAGCAGGACCCCGCCGCGTACGTCGAGTCGGCCGCACCCGCACCCCGGCCCGCCCCCGAGGCACGACCGGGGAGCCGTTGGGTGTGCCCCATGTGCCCGGAGGTCTCGGAGCCGGCGCCGGGACCTTGCCCCAGCTGCGGCATGGCGCTCGAGCCGGCCGAGGTGACCGCCGAGCCGACGGAGAATCACGAGCTCGATGACATGCGACGGCGGCTCACCGTCAGCTTGGCGTTCTCCCCGCTGGTGTTCGTGATGGCGATGGGCGAGATGCTCCCCGGAGATCCGCTCGGGCCCTGGCTCTCCCGCGCGGTTCTCCCCGGCATCTCGCTGGGTGCAGCCGCCGAGCTAGTGCTGTCCACTCCGGTGGTGCTGTGGTGCGGCTGGCCGTTGCTCGAGCGCGCGGTGCGCTCAGTCCGCACCTGGAACCTGAACATGTTCACGCTCATCGGTCTGGGGACGAGCGTGGCCTACGGCTACAGCGTGCTGGCGGTGCTCGCGCCGGAGCTGTTCCCGGCGGAGGTGCGCACTCATCGCGGGGAGGTCGGTCGCTACTTCGAGGCCGCCGCGGTCATCACCACGCTGGTGCTGCTGGGCCAGGTGCTCGAGCTGAAGGCTCGAAGCGGAACCTCTGAGGCCTTGCGCGCCCTCTTGGGCCTCGCTCCGAAGACCGCCCGCCGCGTGTCGAGCGACGACCGGGACGACGATGTCTCGCTCGAGGTCATCGCCGTGGGGGACCGCTTGCGGGTGCGCCCGGGCGAGTCCATCCCCGTCGACGGGGTGATCCTGAGCGGCGAGAGCCGGGTCGACGAGTCGATGCTCACCGGCGAGCCCATGGCCGTCGCCAAGCGCCCCGGCGATCAGGTGACGGGCGGTACGCTGAACGGCGCGGGCGGCTTCGTGATGCGCGCCGAGCGCGTCGGTCGCGACACGCTGCTCGCGCGGATCGTGGCGTTGGTGGCCGAGGCGCAGCGCAGCCGCGCTCCGATCCAACGCGTCGCCGACCGAGTCGCGGGCTGGTTCGTGCCGGCCGTCACCCTCACAGCGCTCGTGGCGTTCGGCATCTGGATGACCGTTGGGCCCGAGCCGCGCCTGGCCTACGCGCTGGTCGCAGCGGTGAGTGTACTCATCATCGCGTGCCCCTGCGCCCTCGGGTTGGCAACCCCGATGTCGATCATGGTCGCCACGGGTCGGGGCGCGCGCGCCGGAGTTCTGTTCAAGAACGCCGAGGCCCTGGAGCGCCTCGAGCAGGTAGACACCGTGCTGGTCGACAAGACGGGCACACTCACCGAAGGGCGCCCCGCCGTGATCGACATCGTCGCGGTCGATGGTCGCGACCCGACCGAAGTGCTGCGCCTCGCGGCCAGCGTGGAGCGCGGCAGCGAGCACCCGCTGGCTGCCGCCGTGCTGGCGCACGCCAGTGAGCGGCACCTGACGCTGGCAGACGCGGAGGACTTCGTGGTCCACCCGGGCCTCGGCATCGGCGCAAGCGTGGGCGGTCGACGCGTGCTGGTGGGCAACGACGCGCTGCTCGGTTCACGGGACATCGCCCTCGACATCTGGCTGGAGCGAGCCCAGGAGCTGCGGTCAGCGGGCCAGATCACGGTCTGGATCGCCGTGGACGACGAGCTGTGGGGACTCCTAGTCGTGGCCGATCCGATCAAGGTCTCCACGCCGGCGGCGATTCGTCGCCTGACGGCGGAGGGTGTGGCCGTGGTGATGGTGACCGGCGACAGCGAGGGAACTGCCCGGGCGGTCGCCGAGCAGCTCGGCATCAACGTCGTACACGCGGAGGTGCTACCCGAGCGAAAGAGTGAGGTCGTCGCGGAGCTGCAGGCGAAAGGCCACGTGGTGCTGATGGCCGGCGATGGCATCAACGACGCTCCCGCGCTTGCCAAAGCGGACGTCGGACTGGCGATGGGGACGGGGACCGACGTGGCGATCGAGAGCGCCTCGGTCGCGTTGGTCCACGGAGACCTGTCGGGGATCGCTCGGGCCCGTACTTTGTCGCGAGCCACCATGCGCAACATCCGCCAGAACCTGTGGTTCGCCTTCGCGTACAACGCGCTCGGCATCCCGGTCGCGGCTGGCGTGCTCTACCCGGTGTTCGGAGCGCTCCTCTCGCCGATGCTCGCCGCCGCGGCCATGAGCCTGAGCTCGGTCAGCGTGATCGCAAACGCGCTGCGCCTGGGTCGCATGCAGCTCGAGGATCAGACGTCGAGCTCGAGGTAGAGCACGCGCTCGGCGAGCACGAGCTGCTCCGCGGAGAGCTCCCCCAGCATCGAACGCAACGCTGTCTGGTACGTGGCCAACGCGCCCGGCCGGCTCGCCAGCGCCGCCATGACGCGCTCCAACTTGGTCAGCAGCGGGTCGGTCAGGGGCAGCCGTGCCGCCGTACAGAGCTCGAGCATCATGTCGACCCACAGCGCGCGGTTGCTGACCTCCGCTAGCTCGAGCGCGCAGCCAGCAGCCGCCTCGGCCACGGCGCGCGACGGCGGCGTGCCGCGAGCCGACAGCTCCAGCCAGCGCCGGACCTGGCCCGACAGGGTGCGATCCGCGGCGTCGATGTCGCCGCGCTCGAGCATGCGCCGGACGACCCCGACGACGGGATCCTCCACGATCTCGTCTCGGCGCATGGTCAGCGTGACCTTGGCGAGGGGTACGCTGCGACGCGGCTCGGGGGGCTCCACCGGCGATGACGCGCGGGGTGACCCTGGGGGGCGCGAGGAGACCGCCTGCATGCTGGGCATCGTGACGGGATGCATGCCGGAGCTTCGCGGAACCGGCGGCTTGTCGCTCTGAATCGTGATGTCGTCCGGCTGCTCCACATCCAGCTCGGAGTGAACGAGGGTCGGGCAGCTCTCGTCGAAGTCGTTCACGCTGGTCATCCGACCGGTCTCGTCCAAGAGCACGCGCCCGCTCGGGGGCTCTGGCTCGTCCTCCACGTGGAAGAACGACAGCTGCAGCGTTCCAATCAAGATGGTGTCACCGTCCACCAGCAGCGTAGGGCTCGCGATGGGCAGCCCGTTGACGAACACGCCGTTCGTGCTGCCCAGGTCTTCGATGGTGACCGAGGCCCCCTGCTGCACGATCCGCGCGTGCTGCCGGGATACGAGCGTGCTCTGAATGGCGATGTCGGCGCCCAGGCCGCGACCGATCAGAGTCGCACCTTCGCGCAGCACTATCTCGTGGTTGCCCGCGAGCAGCCGACCACCGTACACACGCCGGCTCTGGCCCGGCGTCCCGCGTCGAGCGGACACCACGAGGCGAGCCTACCCCGACCCGGGCCGCCCGCGCTCGTCAATCCGTGCGCCCGGGCTGGGGCTCGACGGCCGGCAGATGCACGGTAAAGCGCACGCCGAGACCGGCGTTCTCGGCTTGAATGTAGCCTCCATGCTGCTCCGCGATGCGCTCGGAGATGCTCAGCCCGAGCCCCGTGCCCCCCGTCTCCCCGGCGTGGAACGGATCGAAGACGTGTTCGATCTCGTCGCGCGCGATGGGCGGTCCGTCGTTCTCGACCACGAAGCGATGCATCCGCTCCCCCGCCGGGGCCAGCTGGGCACGCACGCGAATGCGATCACCGTCCTTGGCCTCGAGCGCGCGAACCGCGTTGAGCACCAGATTGATCCCGATCTGCGCCAGCTGATCCCGATCCCCGCGCAAGGGCACCGCGCGCGCAGGCACGTCGCGCTCGAGCACCAGACCGCGCTTCTTCACGTCCGCCTCCATCAGCTCGCACAGCCGCTGCACCACCTCTCTCAGGTCCAGCTCGTCGATGGTGAGCGCCGCCGGCTTGGCGAAGGAGACGAAGCGATCCGCGATCTTCTCGAGTCGACCCAGCTCCGCGACGTGAAGCTCCCACAAGCGGCGTTCGGCGCAGTCACGCGGGACCAGCGGCTCGATCACCTCCGCCGTGCCCTTCAGCGAGTGGATCGGGTTCTTGATCTCGTGTGCGACGCCAGCGACCACCTCGCCCAGCGCGCTCAGGCGCC
The DNA here is from genome assembly GCA_019637295.1 of Polyangiaceae bacterium. Taxonomy (GTDB): domain Bacteria; phylum Myxococcota_A; class Polyangia; order Polyangiales; family Polyangiaceae; genus JACKEA01. The sequence continues at coordinate 295,595 of JAHBVX010000008.1, read as the reverse complement.
CCGCCCGCACCAGCTCCCGTTGCAAGCGCCGCTGCGTGTCGAGCGCGATGGCGAGCTGCTCGCGCCGGCGACGCTCGCGGTCCGCCAGCACGCCGGCGACGGCGCCAATCACGTTGTAGAGCACCACCTCGAGAGCCTTGTGGACCGTGTCCCCCGGGTCCATGTGCGCAAGGTGACCAAGGTGCACGAAGGCGTGAGGCAGGTACGTGAGCGATACGACGACCGACGCCGCGAGGCCACCGCGGGTGCCGGCGATGAACGCGGCTGCGATGATGGGCAGGTAGTACAGACGCCTCAAGACGTCGTGCATCCAGTGCAGCTCGGAGCTGGTGGCGTAGTGAAAGAGTCCGATGGTCAACGTGGGAAGCCACACGCCGAGCAGCATCGAGCGCCCGAAGATGGCCGGTCGGCTGCCGGGGGCGCGCTTCGACCTCGCTGGAGGCTCGCTCGCGGACTCACTCGCGTCGAATCTCATACTTGACCATCCGATAGGCGAGCACGTGCCGCGGCACGCCGAGGTACGTCGCGGCCTGCGTCACGTTGCCCCCCTTGAGCGCGAGCACTCGCTCAATCACGCGCCGCTCGAGGTCCACCAAGCTGAGCCCTTCCGCGGGCAGCTCGGGCCAGTCTGCAAATCCGTCGGCGGCATCCGGGGTTCGCTCGGCGACGAGGGGCAGATCCTCGAGCCGCAGCTCGTCATCGGGGCAGAGGATGACCAGCCGCTCGCAGGCGTTCTCGAGCTGCCTCACGTTCCCTGGCCAGGGACGCCTCAGCATTTCCGCGAGCAGTGGCTCGGGGAGCGCGAGCTCTCGTCCCTGCGCGTAGCGCGCCACGAAGTGCCGCGTGAGTGGCTCGAGGTCTTCGAGGCGGTCCCGCAGGGGCGGAAGCCGGAGCTGCACGACGTCGAGCCGGTACAGCAGGTCCTCGCGAAACGTGCCCTCCCGCACCCGAGCCGGCAGCTCACGGTTGGTCGCGGCGACGATGCGAACGTCCACGGCTGCGGGACGATCCGCGCCCACCACGTCGATGACGCGCTCCTGCAGTACGCGCAGGAGCTTGGCCTGCAGGCCCAGGGGCAGGTCGGCGATCTCGTCGAGGAACAGCGTGCCGCCGTCCGCCTGACGGAAGCGCCCGAGCCGGCTGCGCAGAGCGCCGGTGAAGGCGCCGCGTTCGTGACCGAACAGCTCGCTCTCCAGGAGCTCCGCGGGGACAGCGGCGCAGTTGAGAGCGACGAAAGGGCCGTCCGCTCGCGCGCTTCGAGCGTGGATGCGCCGTGCCACCAGCTCCTTGCCGGTGCCGGTCTCCCCGGTCAGCAGCACGGTCGCCGCCGAGTCCGCCACGCGGTCTGCCATCTCGATCAACCGACGCATGGGCTCCGACTCGAAGACGAGCGGGCGCTCGATACCCGCCGTGCGGCGACGGAGCTCGCGCACCTCGGCCCGCAGTTCCCGTGCTTCGAGCGCGCGACGCACTGCGAGCAACAGGTGATCGCGATTGAACGGCTTGCCGACGAAGTCGGCCGCACCCTCTTTCATCGCACCCACGGCCGTCTCGACGCTACCGTACGCGGTGACCACGAGCACCGGCGTGTCGGGGCTCTTGGCCTTCACCTCACGCAAGACGTCGAGGCCGCTGACCCGCCCCATGCGCAGATCCGTGATGACGAGCACGTGGCGCTCCGGCGAGAAGCTCGCGAGCGCCTCTTCCCCGGACGCCACCGCGTCCACGACGTAGCCTGCGTGGCGCAGGTTGTAGGCGCCGAGCTCGCGTCCCGCGACGTCGTCTTCGACCAGCAGGATCGCGCGCTCGGCCATGGTTCAGCCACACTTGCCGGCGGAACAACCTCCCGGCGCGCACTTCTTCTGCGGTCCCGCGGAGCCGTCGGCCGCCGGGGCGCTGGCCGCCGGCGCGACCTCCTGGGCGGCGACCGGCGCGGACGCCGCCGGTTCGGGCACCTGCGCCGCCGACGCCGCCGGCTCGGGCTTCGGCGTCTCGGTCTTGCTGCAGCCCAAGGTGGCGAGGCCGCCGAGCAGGGTCGCGATCGCTTCGTAGGTCAGGGTCTTGTTCATCGCTTGCTCCCTCGAGCGGTCTATCACGAAACGCAAGAAGCTTGCCGCTCTCCAGGCGTGTAGAAGAGCGCCGGGCGGCGGTCGCGGCGCTCCGCCGCTTCACAATACTCTCAGGCAGGCCTGAGGATTCTCTGCGAACGCCGGCCGTGGCCGCGCCGCACTGGCGGCGCCGGTGACAAAGGGGTATCGAGGCCCATGGAGTCTTGCCGGATCTGCGGGGGTGATGGTCGGATCGGAAACGCCTTCGGAGGCAGCTCCACGACCTGCCCGGGGTGTCATGGCACCGGGCGGCGCTCGGACTCGGAGAGCGTGTTCCGGGACGTGACGAAGACCAAGCCCTCCCACCACCGGCAGGCCGCGAAGCCCGCGGCCGCGGAGAAGTCTGGCTGGCCGTCGACCTTCGACGGGATCGGCCTGGCCAACGAGATCAAAGCTTCCGCCAGCCTCTCGGAGCAGACCAAGGAGCGCCTCATCCGTGAGATCGTGGAGTACGAGGGCTCGCACGGCAAGTGCACGCAGACCTTCAGCAAGAAGATCCGAAAGCAGCTGCGACCACCGAGCGCCTGAGCCCGGCGGCGCTGCGTCGCCCGCCGTTGACTCCGCCGTCCCTCGGCCGCATGAAACCGACCATGGACGAGACCTTGCGCGCGCGCATCCAGCAGACCCTCGACTCCCACAGCATCGTGCTGTTCATGAAGGGCACCCGCGGGGCTCCCCAATGCGGCTTCTCCGCTCGGGTCGTGCAGATGCTCGATGACCTCGTGGACGACTACCTCACCGTTGACGTGCTGGCGGACGGGTCGCTCCGGGAGGGCATCAAGGAGTACTCTTCGTGGCCGACGATCCCGCAGCTGTTCGTGCGCGGCAAGCTGGTCGGCGGCTGCGACATCGTGACGGACGCCCACGCTGACGGCTCGCTCCACTCCATGCTCGGCGTCGAGCAGCGCGCCGTGCCGGCGCCCAAGCTCGTGGTCAGCCCGGCGGCGGCAACGGCGCTACGGGAAGTCACCGCCGGCACGGGCGAGGTCGTACGCTTGGAGTTCGACGCGAGCTACGAGCCGGCGCTCATGGTGGGCCCACGCCAGCCGCGCGACGTTCAGGCTGAGGTCGAGGACGCCGAGCTCGTGATCATGCTCGACGCGACGAGCGCGCGTCGCGCTGCGGGCACCTCCATCGACTTCATCGCGACGCCGCAGGGCAACGCGTTCAAGATCGAGAACCCGAACGCTCCGCCGCGCGTCAAGGAGATCGACCCGGAGACTCTTCGCGACAAGCTGAAGGCCAAAGAGATACCGATCCTGCTCGACGTCCGCACGCCAGCAGAGCGCGAGATAGCCGCTATCGAGGGCTCGCGCCTGCTCGACCGTGATGTGCTCGAGGAGCTCGACGGCGTGGCGCGAGACACGCCCATCGCCTTGTACTGTCACCATGGCATGCGCAGTCGCAGCGCGGCCGAACACCTGCTCTCGGTTGGCTTCAAGACCGTGTACAACCTCGCCGGCGGCATCGACGTGTGGTCGCAGCGCATCGACCCGAGCGTGCCGCGCTACTGAAGCCTCAGAGCTCTCTCGCGCTGTGCGCTTGCCAGGCGTCGAGCAGCGCATCGAGCCGACCGGCCATCACGTCCTTGAAGCGCGCCACCGACGCGTGGGTGCGCGGATCCCGCGCACCCGCGCCGTCCGCACGGTAGACCCGGGCGAGCTCGTTGGACTCGGCCGGCGCGGCTCCTTCCAGGTCCGCGAGCAGCCGTCCCAGGGTGTCCCGGTCGCTGCCGAACAGCTCCAACGCCAGCTCGCCACGCTGAACCCGGCCGAAGAACGAGGCGTCCAGGCCGAGGGCTTGGCGGCGGCTCGTGCCGTGCACGGACGAGGCGTGCGAGCCGCTTCGTCGCTGCGGCACCAGGTCCACGAACACGCGACCATCCGGCCCGTCGCTGTGGTGTAGGCGGTGCTGACCTCGCTCCATCTCCAAATAGGTGAGCGCACCAGGGCCCTCCACTTCGAGCACAGCGCGGTTCGGACCCGCGTCGCCCTCGCCGAACGCGACCAACTCCGCGGCCAGGTGCAGGCGACGGCACCAGGCACGCTCCATCTGCACGAGCTGCTCGAGGGCCTCGCTCTTGACGCTCATCGGATCCGCGTCCTTGAGCACGAGCCACACTGCACTCACGCCTTGCTCGGCCGCGCGGCGCTCCCAGTCGGCCAGCGAGCGCGCGGCCTGCTCCAGCATCGAGCCGAGCACTGGCGACGAGACCTTCGCATCGCTGACCGCCTGGCCGAGCCGCTCGATGGGACCGGCGAGCCGGGTCTCGGTCTGGATCGCCACGTCGAGCTCGCGATACTCCTCCAGGATCGGGCGCCCTTCCGCCGGAGCGTCCCAGAAGCCGGACGTGTTCATGGTCTCCAGCAGCTCTGCGAGCCGGTGGCGCCTGGCCTCGAGCTTCTCCCGGCGAGGCTGGCTGCGCTCGAGCAGCCGCTGCGCCTCGCCGATGAGCGCCGGGCGGTCGAGGGAGCGGACCCGCTCGGTCGTGCCCAGGGGCAAGCGCACCTTGGCTGCGCGCTCTTCGTCGGACGCAGACCCGAGCACGCGCGCGAACACCCGGCCCGCCCGCACGCCGAGCGAGAGCTTCGCCCCGCGCCGGGGGTTCTCGGTGACGATCACGTCCGCGAGCGCCGTGGTGACGTGACGCTCGATCGCGCGACGCAGGAAGCGCGCGCCATAGTGCGGGTCGTAGCCGTGTACCGCCAGCCAATCGAGCACGGCGTCATCCACCTCGAGATCGAGCCCCTGGGAGACGAGCCCGCTGCGGGCGCGGAGCTGCTGGATCTCGCGCAGCGCGATCTTGCGGATCCCACCGCGGGACAGCGGGTGGAAGTGAACCACTTGGTCGAAGCGATTGAGGAACTCGAGGCGGAAGTGCGAGAGCAGGCGCCGGTCCAGCTCGCGATCCTGCAGCGCCAAGTCTCCGCTGGGCGAGAACCCGATGCCCGGCGTGCGATACACCTCGGCGCCCGCGTTCGACGTGGCGACCACGATCATGGACCGACAGGAGACGGTCTCCCCAGCGCCGTTGACGAACACGCCTTCGTCCACGAGCTGCAGGAAGCGATCGTGGATCTTCTCGTTGGCCTTCTCGAACTCGTCGAGGAGCAGCACCGCGAACGGGTGCCCGAGCAGGCGCTGCGTGAGCTCGCCGCGCCGCGCGGGCACGGTGTAGGCGTGGGGGTTGCCGAACACGTTGACGGCGTCGTCGTTGCCCGGGTAGTCCGCCATGTTCACGCGGACGAGCCGCTCACGGCTGCCGAACAGGTGCTCTGCCAGGAGCTGAGCGATGTGCGTCTTGCCCACGCCGGTGGGCCCCACGAACAAGAACGAGCCAAACGGTCGGCGACTGTCCGACAGCCCCGCCTTGATCATGCTGATCATGCGCACCACCGCGCTGACGGCCTCGGATTGTTCGAGCACGCGACTCTCGTATTCGCGCTCGGTGGCGACCGGATCGAAGGGCACGCGCGGGTCGATCAGGAGCCGAGGGATCTTGTACGCCGTGTGGAATCGATCCACGACGTCCGTCGCCTGCACGCTGCGCTCGGTACCCACGACGCTGCCGACCTGGGCGAGGAAGTCGATGGCCTTGCGCGGCAGGTTGGTGCGGGAGAGGAAGCGGTGAGCGAGCTCCAGCCCGGTGCTGAGCGCCTCGGCCTCGAAGCGGACATCGCTCGCTTCGCCATGCTTTGCCCAGGCGGCGAGCATGCGCGCGGTCGTCGCCAGATCCGGCTCGGGGACCTTGACCGCGAGGAATCGTCGATCGAGCTCGGGCGTCGCTTCCAGCAGCGTGTCCACGCCTCGTCCGTCCCCTTCGGCCAGGATGACGCCGGGAAACCTGAGCGCGAGCAGCTGCAGCTGCGGCTCCAGGTCCAGGCTGTAGACCAGCTCGAAGTCGCGGAAGTAGGGCACGACCTGGTCGCCCACGGCGAGTAGGGCGGTCACCAGCTTCTGCGTCTCCGGGCGGAGCTGCTCGGGCTTGAGCAGCGCCGACAGCCGACTGCGAAACGAGATCTGCAGGATCGGCCGGCCGGCGAGGGCCGGGGGGCCGCTGCCAGCGACCACGCGTCGCACCAGCTCGAACACCAGCGCGGACTTGCCCACACCGCTGTCGCCCGAAACGACCGGGTGCCTGCCCGAACCCACGGCCTCGCTGAGCTGAGCGACGAGCGCGTCCACCTCGAACGCCGGCGGGAGCTTGCCCTCTTCGGCGTCCGCGGTCAGATCACGCTCCACCCACGCGTTCAAGACATCCGACACGTCGAGCACGCCCTTGGGCTTCTTGGCCATGACGCGACTAGAGCCCAGCACGGCGCTGCCGCCAAGGGCTTCACCTCAGGGACCCGTGTCACTCCTCGACGAGGCGCTCCTCCCCACTCCTCGCAAGCTGCCTACGCCCAGGGGCCGCAGATCTTCCGGAGCGGGTTACCGGCCGTACCTGGCGCGCGCCATGCACGTCGGAGAGGCGGCGTGCACCGCCGGCAGCGCACGCGCGTGCGGCGTCGCCTTCGACTAGGCGCCTGGGACTCAACCCGAGGGCGTCCCGAACCAAGCAGTCAAGCGCTCGGCTAGTCCTTCCGCCGCACCACGGGGGGTGAGCCGAGGAGCTGCAGCAACGGATCGATCACGGCGCTCTCGACGTTGGGGCCGACGGAGTTGGTCTCTTCGTAGTGTTCCCCGGGTGTGTACTCGGAGAAGTACGGGTTCTGCGGGTGCAGCTTGTAGTCGTACGCGGGCAAGATGTACCCGATCTGATCTTGGCCCAGACCGAGCACCCAGCGAAACCGAGCCTTGGGGTCGCGATGGAGATCGAGCACGCGCGTACGATCCAGGGCGGCGATGTCCGGGGGGCCGTCGTTGCAGCGCGAGTAGCCGTCGGTCTGGCAGTTCGGGTTGGTCGCGGGATCGTTGAGCACGACGAAGGGCGCGGGCGTGAAGGGGAAGGGCGAGTCGAGGGAGGTGACGCCCTCCGGCGTGGCGAGCAAGAGCTCCGCGTGCAGCTCCCCGGGCAGTGACACCATCTCCGCGGGGCCGACGTCGATCACCGCGATCTGAGTGCGCACGGCGGGGATGTTGTCGTCACCGAGCGGGCGCGTCGGATCGTAGAAGTAGCCCGCGCGCTCGAACAGCTGCTGGGCGATGGCGATGTGATAGGCGGTGTTGTGGACGTCCGCGTAGAGCTCCCGCGCGCGGAAGCCCAGCGGCGCGGTCTCCGCCACCTCGACCCCCACGGTCATGGCCTCGTGGGCGTAAACCGCGAGCAAGCGCCCGTTGTTGTAGCCGCGCTCGATGCCATGCGGCACTTCGTTGCCCTCGAAGTCTACGTGACGCACGACGCCAGGTCCGACCTGACCGCCCAGGGCGCCGTTGATGAAGATGGCCACTCCACCGAAGCCGGGGCGCTCCATCAAGGTGTCGCCCGTGGAGCTCTTCACCGAGAGCCCCTTCTCGACCCCCTCGCGCAGGGTGTGGGTGAAGTCGCTGCTGGTGAGCCGCTGGCGGCTGCCGGCAAACTCTGGGTGACTCGTGAAGTTGATCAGCGTCGCGACGGTCGCGTCATCCGCCTGGGCCACGAAGCGGATGGTGCGCAGCTCGCTGTCGATCACCACGGGATCTCTGGTGTCGCTCACGAAGGCGGCGGTCTTGTGGCCGCCGGGGTCCGTTCCCGCGATGTGACCATCCACGAGCGTCCGTCCAAACTCGAGGCGGACGGGGCGGAGCTCCGCGTTGGCGCGCGCGAGCGCCTCGGCGGTCTTCTTGCGAAACAGCGCGTTGTACTCGGGCTTGACGCCGGACTGCGCGTCGCTCGGTCCCCAGATGCCGAGGGTGTCCTGAGTCTCGTGCACGTGGGTGGAGGCCACCATCAGGAAGTCCAGGTCCACCTCGGGGTGATCCGCCGCGAGCAGCTCACGGGTCTGCTCGACCTCGTTGTAGAACCAACCCACGTTGTCCACCGCGCACAGCCCCACCTTGGTGTGCCCCTGCTTCATGACGACGCAACGCACCGTGGTCGGATCGGCGACGTCGTCCGCGGGCCTGGCCGCGCCGAAGCCGGCGATCCAGGTGCACTTCATCGGGTCCACCGCCTCGCAGCTGGCGTAGTCGGTGAGATCGCAGCTGCCCTTCTTGACGCACTTGTCGCCGGCGAGGGGGTTGAACTGGTAGCCGTCCTCGTTACCCGGAGCCCACACCACGATGTGATCGACGACGGGGGTCACGTCCTCCACCGCCGCGCCCGCGTAGAACGTCGGGTCGCCGCCGGCGGGGCAGCCCGGATCGCCGGGGCAGCGCTGGTCGCACCCGACGGTCACGTTGTGCACGCTACCCGCGGGCTGCTTCTCGCAGAAGGGGGCCGGAGCGTTGCGAGCATCGTCGTCGCCGTTGCACCCCACCGGCGCCGCCGCAGCCGTGACCGCGCCGGCCAAGACAATCCAAACGACACCGCGACTCGACCACGAACAGCCCGCTCTACCCGCCTCGACGCCCATTGGCCAACGGTATCACGAGGGGGGCGCGATGCGGGACGGGCGGGTCGTCAGTAGCAGACCGCGCACTGCATGGTGACCGAGTTCTGGAAGCTCACTCGGTTATTCCCGGAGCTGCCGATCCCTCGGACGATCATCGCGCTGTCCCAGTTCGTCCAGGTGACCGCGCCGCCCGCTGAAGGATGCAGGCAGACCGGACCGCCCGCGCCCCAGCCGTTGGCCCAGCCGCCGTGCAGCCCTCCAATGTAACCGTCGTACGCCTTGGTGTAGCCGCTCGGGCACGTCGTCGAGCCCCACCGCGTGAAGGCCGTGCCTTGACACACTGCGCACTGGAAGTTGACGGCGCCGTTCGCGTACTGTCCGCGCAGCCCTCCGCCGGCCGAGACCGCGCGCCAAACCATGGCGCCGTCCCAGGTAACCCAACCACTGGCCACGGCCGAATCCAAACACATACTGGTGCTCGCTCCGCCGGTGCCGACGATCGCTGCCATGTGTCCGGTGTAGAGCTGCGTGCTCGGACAGGTCGTGGTGCCCCACACCGTGAACGTGTCCCGCGGATCTCCCTGAGGGCCGGTAGGCCCGATCGGGCCGGTCGCTCCCGTCGCTCCGCTCGAACCCATCGCGCCGGTGGGACCGACCGGGCCCGTTACCCCTGCCGGACCTTGCGCGCCAGCAGGGCCCATCGGGCCCGTGGGACCGATCGCGCCGCTCGCTCCGGTCGAACCCATCGCGCCGGTGGGACCGACCGGACCCGTTGCGCCTGCCGGACCCGCGGGACCTGACGGACCTTGCGCCCCAGCCGGGCCCGTTGCGCCTGCCGGACCCTGGGCCCCTGGGGTGCCAGCGGGACCCGTGGCGCCAGGCGGTCCCATCGGCCCGGTCGGGCCGACGAGCCCCAACGCAGGTCCCACCCAGTTGCCGCTGGAGTCAACCACGGTCGTGCCATTGACGGTGATGCTGGTCGGCGTGATGTCACCCACTGCGTTGTTGGCCATCAGTGCGTAAGGCACGCTGAGCAAGTCCTGCCGCGGTGTCATCTCGGAGTCCGTGCCTACCTGCATTCCGAGATAGCGCGTGGAGCCGTCGAAGAGCGTCGAGGGAAACGGCGTGACCTCAGCGAGGCGCGCAGAGAAGAACCCCTCGTCGAGGGTCACTGTCTGCGTCTCGGTCCATAACGGGGTGCCGCCCACGCCAGCGGCATACACGCTGAACTTGAGCTGGACGGGGCCCGTCAGCGCGTTACCCGCCAGGTCGAACAACCGCCCCTGCTGGGTGAAGCGGTTCGGTACTGCCGCCGAACCGGTGAGCGACGCGAGCAGAGTGGCGATCGCGGTTGACGTCGCCAAGCCGCGGAGTCTACGTGTCATGCTCAATCCCTTCGCTCCGTCCCAGCCCAGAAGATAGCACGACCTCGTCGTGAGGTATCCTCGGGGATGAGGGGCATGACGCTCTCGCAACGCTGCGGAGTCGGGGGGCCTCCCGGGCGCCCTGGCGCTCGGAGTATGCTGCGCGCCGCATGACGGATTTCCCCCGGATCCCCGAGCGCGCCCGCGTCGTCGTCGTTGGCGGCGGCGTCATCGGCTGCTCGGTGGCTTACCACCTGGCGCAGCTGGGGGAGCGCGACGTGCTCCTGCTCGAGCGCGATCGAATCACGTCCGGGACCACGTGGCACGCCGCGGGCTTGATGGTCACCTTCGGCTCGCTCTCGGAGACCTCGACCGAGATGCGCAAGTACACCCGCGACCTGTACGCGCGGCTCGAAGCAGAGACGGGGCAGGCCACCGGGTTTCTTCCGGTGGGCTTCATCGAGCTGGCGACCGAGCCGGATCGACTGGAGGAGTACCGGCGCGTCGCCGCGTTCAATCGCCACTGCGGCGTGGACGTGCAGGAGATCTCCGCCTCGGAGGTCAAGGGGCTGTTCCCCCTCGCGCGCACGGATGACGTGCTCGCGGGCTTTCACGTGGCGGGGGATGGTCGGGTCAACCCGGTCGACTGCACGATGGCGCTGGCCAAGGGCGCGCGCCTCAAGGGCGCGACGATCATCGAGGGCGTGGCCGTGACCGGCGTGCTCCGCTCCCGCGGGCGAGTCACTGGCGTGCGCACCAACGCCGGCGACGTCGAGGCCGAGGTCGTCGTGAACTGCGCCGGCATGTGGGCGCGGCAGCTCGGCGCCAGGAGCGGCGTCGAGATCCCGCTGCAGGCGGCGGAGCACTACTACCTGATCACGGACAAGATCCCGGGCCTGCACCGCGACCTGCCGGTGATCGAGGACCCGGCGTCCCACGGCTACTACCGCGAGGAGGTGGGCGGGCTGATGATCGGGCTGTTCGAGCCGGTGTGCGCGCCGTGGCAGGTGGGCGGCGTGCCGGAGGACTTCTCCTTTGGTGAGATCACGCCGGACTGGGAGCGCATGGGTCCGTACGTGGAGCGGGCCATGCAGCGCGTGCCGATCTCGATGGAGACCGGAGTGCGCAAGTTCTTCTGCGGACCCGAGAGCTTCACGCCCGACTTGGCGCCCATCGTCGGTGAAGCGCCGGAGCTTCGCGGCTACTTCGTCGCCGCTGGGCTCAACTCGATCGGCATCTTGACCGGCGGCGGCCTCGGACGCGTCCTGGCGCACTGGATCGTGCACGGCCGCGCCGACGTCGACGTCACGGGCATGAACATCGACAGGCTGCACGCCTATCAGTCCACCCCCGACTACCGTCGCACTCGCACCGTCGAGTCCCTCGGCATGGTCTACCAGTGCCACTACCCCACGCGCTCGATGCAGACCGCGCGCGGCGTCAGGAAGTCCGCGGTCTACGATCGCCTCGCGGCGCGAGGAGCGTACTTTCGCGACGTCAGCGGCTGGGAGGGGGCGGACTGGTACGCGCCGCCGGGCAGCACGCCCGACCCCGGGCCGCTGAGCTGGGGCAGGCCGTCGTGGTTTGGGCAGTGGCAGGCCGAGCACCGCGCCACCCGCGAAGGCGTGATCCTGATGGACATGTCGTTCATGGCGAAGTTCTTGGTGCAAGGTCGCGACGCAGGGCGCCTGCTGAACTTCATCTCGGCGAACGACGTGGACGGCGACGAGGGGCTCATCACCTACACCCAGTGGCTGAACGAGGGCGGCACCCTCGAGGCGGATCTGACCGTCACCAAGCTGGACCGCGAGAGCTACTGGGTCGTCGCCTCCGACACGGCCCATCGTCACGCCCTCACCTGGCTACGCCGCCACCTCCCGCCCGACGCGCACGCCTTCGTGACCGACGTGACCGGCGGCTACACGCAGCTGAACATCCAAGGGCCGCGCTCGCGAGCGCTGATGCAGAGCGTCTCGTCCTGTGACTTCTCGAATGAGGCGTTTCCGTTTCGAGCGGCGCGCGAGGTCGACATCGGCTTCGCGCGCGTGCTGTGCGTGCGCATCACCTACCTGGGCGAGCTGGGCTACGAGCTGTACATCCCGACCGAGCACGCGCTGCAGGTCTACGATCGCCTGGTGGCGGCTGGCGAGGCGGTGGGCTTGGTTCACGCCGGGCTGAAGGCCCTCGCTAGCCTGCGGATGGAGAAGGGCTACCGGGACTACGGTCACGACATCGACAACACCGACACGGTGCTGGAGGCTGGGCTGGGCTTCGCCGTCGCGCTCGACAAGCCCGGAGGCTTCGTCGGCCGCGAGGCCGTACTGGCGCAGAAGGCGGCGGGGCCGCTGAAGAAGCGGCTGGTGCAGGTGCTGCTGCAGGACCCAGCGCCGCTCATGTTCCACGCCGAGATCCTTCACCGCGACGGCAGGCCCGTCGGCTACGTGCGCGCGGCATCCTACGGCCACACCCTCGGCGGCGCCGTCGGTCTGGCGATGGTGGAGTCCGACGAACCCATCACGCCGGACTGGCTCCGGAGCGGGACGTGGGAGGTCGAGATCGCCGCCGCCCGCTACCCCGCCACGACGTCGCTTCGACCACTGTACGATCCGACCATGGCGCGCGTGAAGATGTGAGGGCGCGCCGTTCTTGGGTTCGACGCGGGATCGGCTACCGCCGGGCAGGTGCTCGCGGAGCCGAACGGCGGGGGGTCGCGCAAGCCGCTACCCGACCGGAGTCCTCACGACGACGGCTGGTCGACGCAGCATCCACCTGACCGACGGACGCCAGCGCTAGAATACGCGCCATGGGACTGAACCAAGTTCGCAGAGAGGCGCTCCGGTGACCACTCTGATGCTGCTCGCGGGCCTTGGGCTGCTGATCTTGGGTGGCGAGCTGCTGGTGCGCGGCGCGTCGAAGCTCGCCGCTTCGCTGGGTATCTCGCCGCTCGTCGTTGGCCTGACGGTCGTTGCCTTCGGCACGAGCGCGCCCGAGCTCGCGGTCTCGTTACAGGCGGCCCTGTCTGGCCAGGTGGACATCGCGCTCGAAAACGTCGTCGGCAGCAACATCTTCAACGTGCTGTTCATCCTGGGTCTCTCGGCGCTGATCGCCCCCCTCAGCGTCTCGGCGCAGATCGTGCGCCAAGAGGTGCCGATCATGATCGGCGCGTCGCTGCTGCTAGCCGCGTTCGCGCTGAACGGCAGCATCGTGCGCTGGGAGTCGGGACTCCTGTTCGCGGTGCTGCTCGTCTACACGACCTTCCTGGTCATCCAGAGCCGCCGCGAGTCGCAGGCGACCCAGGCCGAGTACGCCGGCGAAGTCCACCTCGGCGGGCAGCGCCACTGGGACGACCGGTTGCCGATCCAGCTGCTGCTCATCGTCGCCGGGCTCGTGCTGCTCGTGCTTGGCTCGCGTTGGTTGGTCGCAGCCGCGGTCACGGTCGCGCAGTCCCTCGGTGTCCCCGAGCTCGTGATCGGCCTGACCATCGTCGCGGCCGGCACGTCGCTGCCCGAGGTCGCCGCATCGGTCGTGGCGGCGATTCGCGGTCAGCGTGACATCGCCGTCGGCAACGTGATCGGCAGCTGCACGTTCAACACCCTGGGCGCAGTCGGGCTGTCGGGCCTGCTGGCGCCGCTGCCGCTGTTCGTGCCGCAATCCCTGCTCGAGTTCGACCTGCTGGTGATGCTTGCGACTGCAGTTGCCTGCCTGCCGGTGTTCTTTACCGGTGCGCTGATCGCGCGCTGGGAAGGCGCGGTGTTCCTCGGCTACTACGTCGCCTACGCGACCTTCCTCGTCATGACGGCGCAGCAGCATGAGGCGCGTGCGACGTTCGCCCTGGCCATGCAAGCGGTCGTGCTGCCGTTGACTGCGCTGACCCTCCTGGTGGTGTCCGTGCGCGCGTGGCGGGAGCAGCGCTCCCGATGAGCAGCATCACGCCACGTCCCGCTGATCGCGCTCGCGCGACCAGGGCCAGGGTCGAGCCGGACATCTTCGGTCACTGACCGCCGCGGACCGACGCGGTGGAGGGCCGGGGGTGAGCTCCTGCTCTCCGGCGTGCCTGACGCGCCCGTGGGGCCGCCCCGCTGCCGAACTCGGTTGCGCCTGGGGCGATTCGGCGTCATGAGTGCCCCTTCGTCCGCTCGGGGGCCGCCACCATGACGTCGCTGTTCGAACACCCGTACGCCAAGTTCCTGTCCCGCGTCGTCAAGCCAAACCGCTACACGGGCGCCGAGCACGGCACACGGCGCAAGGACTGGGCTGCCGTGGAGGCGCGGGTGTGCCTGGCCTTCCCGGAGATCTACGACATCGGGATGAGCCACCTGGGCTATCGCATCCTGTACAAGGTGCTCAACGACGATCCGCGCACGCTCGCCGAGCGCTGCTACGCGCCGTGGGTCGATCTGCAGTCAGAGCTGAAGCAGCACGGCAAGCTGCTGCTGTCGCTCGAGAGCTGGCGCCCGCTGTGCGACTTCGACGTCGTGGGCTTCAGCCTGCAGTACGAGCTGACGTACACGACCATCCTCGCGATGCTGGACCTCGGTGGGATCCCCCTCAGGTCGGTCAGCCGCGGTGACGACGATCCGCTCGTGATCGCCGGTGGACCCGTCGCCACGCACGCCGAGCCCGTGGCGCCCTTCTTCGATGCGATCTTGATCGGGGACGGCGAAGAGGCCGCCACCGAGGTGGCGCTGGCCTGGACGCGCGGCAAGCGCGCGGGGCTGTCGCGCGTCGAGCGGCTGCGAGGGCTCGCGCAGATCCCTGGGGTGTACGTGCCCTCGCTGTATCGCACCACGCTCGAGCCCGACACGGGGCTCGAGGTGGTAGTCGGGCCAATCCTCGATGCGAGCACCGGCGCGCCGCTCGAGGGCGTGCCCTTCCCCGTGGAGCGCCGTCTCCTCGACGATCTGTCCAAGTTTCCCTTCCCGGACGACGGGCCCGTGGGCGGACCGGAGGCCATCTTCGACCGCATGAGCATCGAGGTGGCTCGCGGCTGCACCGAGGGCTGCCGCTTCTGTCAAGCGGGCATGATCTATCGGCCGGTGCGCGAGCGCGCGCCGGAAGAGGTGATCTCCACGGTGTTGTCCGCCCTCGAGAAGAGCGGGCAGGACGAGGTCAGCCTCACGGCGCTGAGCACGGCGGACGTGTCCTGCATCTCGCCGCTGATCAAGAAGCTGGTGGAGCAGACCGCGCCGGAGCGCGTCAGCCTCGGCGTGGCGTCGCTCCGCGCCTACGGCCTGGGCGAGGATTTGCTGGACGAGATGCGCAAGGTGCGCGCCAGCGGGCTGACCTTCGCACCTGAGGCCGGCACCCAGCGCATGCGAGACGTGATCAACAAGAACGTCACCGAGGCGCAGCTGATGGAGACCGCGGAGCGCGTGTTCTCGCGCGGCTTCGACAAGATGAAGCTGTATTTCATCTGCGGGCTGCCCACCGAGACCGAAGAGGACGTGCTCGGCATCGTCGAGGTCGGGAAGAACGCCTTGGCCGTCGGCAAGCGCGTCGGGCGGCGACCGACGGTCACCGTCAGCGTCAGCGTTCACGTGCCCAAGCCCCACACGCCGTTTCAGTGGTGCGCCATGGATCCACCGGAGCTGATCGAGCAGAAGCAGCGCCTGCTCAGCGACGGAGCGCGCGGTGTCAAGGGCATGAAGCTGCGCATGCACCACGGTGGCTCGAGCGTGCTCGAGGCCATCCTCGCGCGGGGCGATCGCTCCGTCGCGGAGGCCGTGGAGCTCGCGTATCTCGCCGGGGCCCGCTTCGACACCTGGGAAGAGCACCTGAACATGCCCGTGTGGCAGGCGGCCTTCGAGCGCGCGGGGGTCGACACCTCGAAGTACCTGGGCACCCTGCCGGTGAGCGCGCGGCTGCCTTGGGATCACGTGGACGTGGGCCTCGAGGACGGCTTCCTTGCGAAGGAGTATCGCAAGGCGCTCGCGAGCCGCCTCTCGCCGCCCTGCGGCAAGGCCCGGGGCATGTTCATCCATCACACGAGCGCGGAGGCCGCGCAGGCCGATGAGCGCAAGCTCGTGTGTTACGACTGCGGCGTCGCCTGCGATCTGACCGCCATGCGTGAAGAGCGCATCGTGCAGCTCGGGCGCATGGGAGCCACCTCGCCCTCGCCCGCGCCGGCGCGCGGCCCGTCCGGCGAGGCGCCGCGAGCGCGCCGCCCCGAGGACTTTCGGCCGCTTCGCTCCGGGCCCGAGCCCGAGCGCTGGCGTCTCGGCTTCGAGAAGATCGGGCCAGCGGCGCTGCTTGGACACCTCGACCTGATCCGCGAGCTACCGCGGGTGGTCCGGCGCGCCGGCGTGCGCACCGCGTACAGCAAGGGGTTCCACCCCAAGGCCGAGATGACCTTTGGTCCCGCGCTCTCGCTCGGAGTGGCGAGCCTCGACGAGTACTTGGATGCCAAGTTGATCGACGCTCCTCCGAGCGAAGAGCTCTTGGAACGACTGCAGCGCGGACAGAGCGGCGGCCTGCGCTTCCGCACCGCTCAGAAGCTCACGGCGAGCGACCCCAGCCTGGCGCGCATCCTGACGGGGGCTCGCTACGTGATCGCGTTCGCCCCGGGTACCCTGCCGGTCGAGCTCGGCGAGGCCATCGACCACTTCCTGTCCAAGCAAGAGTCGATCGTGCGACGCACCATCAAAGGCATCGGCAAGAACGTGAACGTGCGGCGCCACGTGCAGACCCTGTGCGTTGGAGGCGAGCAGGCGACGGCCGCGCTCGAGCGCGCGGGCATCGTTGGCCGGGTCGTGCCGCTCGAGGTCACCGTCACCATGGACGCGAGCGGCGCCGCGAAGGTCACCGAAATCGTAGAGGCGCTGTTCGGGGACGCCCTCCCCCACGTCGCGGTGCGAACCGCGTTGCTCGCAGGCGAGCACGGCCCGGGGGAGCTCGAGCGGCATCGGCGAGCGGCGCCGCAGAGCGCCCGCGTCGACGGAGTGGCTCGCGGCGAGTCCCCGGCGGCGGCGCTGCCGAGCGAGTAGCTCGGTGTTGACGAGGCTCCGCAGCGGGCGCTCCATCCCGGCCATGCCTCTACCCGGTTCACGCTCCCTGTTGTGCGTCGCTGTCCTGCTCGCCGCCTGCAGCCGCAACGAGCAAGCGCCGACCAGCGCGAGCAGCGCGGCCTCGCCTCCGCCGTCGTCTTCGCCTGCTCCGGCGCCCGCCTCCGCCGAGCCAGTGGCGGCGGAGCCCGCCAAGCCAACGGTTCGCGAGGATGTCCCGGAGGCCGTGCCAGGCGCCACCGTCACGATGGCGACCACGAGCGTCGATGGCCTGGACATGGAAAAGATCAGCTGCAAGGGCGGCTCGGGACTCTTCGCCGGCGTGGCGCTGCTCGGAGCCCTGGCGAAGCAGAAGGACGCGCTGCACGGCTGCGTCAAGTCGCCCGAGGCGGTGCGCGTGCACGTGGCGTTCGAGGGCGCGAAGACGGACGATGTCCGCGTCGGCGGCGCGTCGACCCCAGAGGTGGCGAGCTGCGTGGCGGCTGCCGTGTCCGAAGCGCGCTTTGGCAGCACCGGCGCCTGCGCGCTCACGATGAAGCTTGGGCCACGCTGAGCGGTCTCGACGCCTGCCGCGGGGGCGCGTAGCGTCGCACGGGTGGGCTTTGGGTTGGAGCTGAGCATCCGCGTCGGGCACGTTCGCAGGCCAGGCGTCGACATCCTCCCCGTACCGCGCGGCGCACGAGTGACCATCGGCAGGTCATCGGCGTGCGCCATTCGACTCGAAGGTGACGACATCAGTCGCCAGCAGGCGCTGCTCTGCGTTGGCGCCGAGGGCACGATCGCGACCAATCTCTCGTCCTCCAAGGCCATCGAGGTGGACGGGATGTCGCTCGGACCCGGACAGAGCGTTCAGGTCGGCTGGGGCGTGAAGGTCGATGACCACTTCATCGCCGTCGCCGACGCGGCTCTGGATGGCGTCGTCTCGCTGGCGCTCGACGCCTCCGGTCAGCGGTTCTTGGCTGGCTGGGAGTCCGGCCGGGTCGAGCTCCGGCAGGTTGCTGATCGCGCTCTGCTGGCGACCTACGAGCTGCCCTCGAAGACGACCAGCGTGGCCTTCGACGCCGAGGAGAACATCGTCCTCGCGACCCACGACCTCGGCGCGTGTTGTCGCTGGTCGATCGCCGCTGACCGAGCGATCGCGCCGATCGTACTGGACCATACGTCGCTCTCGACCGTGCAGGTCAGCAGCGATGGCCGGCACCTGCTGCTGTGTGGAACGGATCTGCGCCGACGGCATGGGCAGGAAGCCACGATGATGCTCGTCCGGCCGCGGTACCGGGGGCGTCCCTCGAGGTGGTCCGGCGAGGTGGGCCGGTCGGGCGCGTGCCCTTTCGGTGCGCTGCTCTGTCTCGTCGATGCCAACGGCGCGCCGGTTGTGCGGGCCCAAGACTTCGACGTCGTGCATCGTGCGGGCTTCAGCGAAGATGGTCGTTGGGTCTGGGTGGAGGGCGCCACGCTGGACCACCGCGGCCAGCTGGGTCTGCAGGCGGAGGAGCGGCGCGGGCTGATCGATGTCGAGGCGGGGCAAGTGTTGAGCTGGGGGCTCGGCGCCACGCCGACATGGCTTCGGGAAGTTCTCCCGATGAGCCTGGCTGGCGGCGGGACGTTCACCGCGCACGGCGTGCTGGCCTCCACGATGGCCGCCGCAGGGGAGCGGCTCGTCGCGGTGGCCCGAGCCCGTGACGGCGGGGTGTGCCTCGAGCTCGGAGCAGACGGGTGCGTCACCGCGTGGACGCAGCAGCGGAGCCACACGCTGTGGAGGTGGACGCCTCGAGACGCGACCTAGTGGGCGTTCTCGAAGGAGCAGCGCGCGGAGGTTCGCCGGCAAGTCAATCCAGATCCCGACAGCGCTGCCGAAGGGTCCGTGCGAGGTGCGCGTTCTGGCGAGAGGAGAAGCCGATCTCGCCGATGTGTTCGATGCAAGAGCCCACAGCGCGCACCACCTCGTCGAGGATCATCTGCGTGGCAGCATGGCGGACGCCCAGGCGCTCGCCGAGGGCGACGAAGTGGGCGCGACGCAGCTTCTTGTCGCGGCCCTCGACCATGAGCGCCATGCTGGTGTCGCCATAGGGAAGCGTGGTCAGGAGATCGTAGGCCGGCGACATCGTCAGGCTGGCGCGATCCGGCGAAAGGAGCAGGCTGACGTTCTTGGCGTGTAGATCGCCGTTCGCGATCGCGTACGAGAACGCAACCAGTCGGATCAGCGTCGCGACGTCCAGGATGGGCGTGGAGCTGTGCTCGGCGATGGCGCGAACCAGGTCGGTCGTGGAGACAGCGTACTTGTCCGCGGGATAGCGGTCGAGGAGCTGGCAGCCGTCCTCGACGTGGAGCCGCCCGGGCGCGCTCGGAGCCTCGCGGGCAGCGATTCGATCGAAGCGGCGGACGAGCAGCCCCGAGACCCCATCCCGATCGTGGACGACGCGCGAGTCCGCCGTGCGCAGACCCGCATTCCGCGCGACGGCCATCATGAAGGCCTCGTTCTCGACGATGCGCGGAAAGCCTCGCGGCTCGAGCTTCAGAATGTACGCTTCCGACCGCGCGTTCACCGGGAGCGAGATCATCGCCGCCGAGATCTTGTCCTGTGCTCCCGGCGCAAGGACACGGTCACCGCCCTGACCGTAGTCCAGACTTCTCTGCAGGAGTTCTCGGAAGGACGCCTCCTTCGCGCGAGCGGGGTCCAACATCGGCGTCGCCTCTGACGTGCCCACTTCGGCCACGACACCCACGTCGCCGATGGTATCCGCGCCGGCCGCCGCCAGCAGCGAGAGGAGGTCTTCCGCGGAGCTCTTCACGCCCCTCCATAGAGCTTCGAGTCGAGCCCCCTCGGGCAGCAACCCGGCGAAGAACGGGTGCAGGTTGGTGCCTGTGACGAGGTGGGGCTCCGACTGCAGGGGCAGGTGCAGGGCGATCGCCCCCGCAAGCGGGCCGGTGTCGTTCCGATGCCGCTCGAGGTACGCCGCATCGTAGCGAAAGGCGGCACCGCGCTCGGTGCGCTCCAGGGCGCCGGCGAGCTCTCCATCACGGAGGACGCGCGCGCTCTGCGCTGCGCCGAAGCGCGTCACGGCTTCTCCGCATCTGGGCTGGCGGTGGCGGAGACGGTGAGAGGAACACGACCCGGCTCGAGCTTCAGCGTGAGGCCGAGCACTTCGAGCACGGCGAGCACCTTGTCCAGACGCACCGTGGGCTTGCCGGCTTCGAGCTCATAGAGGAACGCCAGACCGCACCCGGCGTATCTGGCAAGCGCGGCCTGGGTCAACCCGAGGGCTTTGCGCCGAGCCCGGATGGCCCGGCCGAGAGGCAGGACCGGTGTAGTTGCACTTGCCATGCGATCGCATGGATTCTGCCTCCAGTCCGGCCCATGGGCAACAAGTCCACACGATCGCGTGGATTTGGCGGCAGCGATCGGCCCGCGGCGCCGGCTGAGCAACCCGCTGTTAGCTGCGCACGCGCTGGTAGTGCATGGCGACCGCGCCGTTGCGGAGCGGCGCCGCCCAGAGCAGCTCGAGCCGTCGCGTGCTGGGTAGCCCGCTCTGGTAAAGGGTCGGGCCGTGACCGGCGATCCTGGGGTGGACGAGGAACTCGTACTCGTCGATCAGATCCAGCAGGTCCAGCTCGGCCGCGAGCTTGCCGGATCGCTGCGGCCCCGGACCCGCTCGGCCAGATCCGCCAGGTAGCGGCAGAGCAGCCGCTCGGCCCGCCTTTGATCCGTGAGCGCGAAAACGAGATCGTGAAACCCATCCTCGGATGCAGACGTGATTTGGGGCAAGCGCATGGGGTCTGCTCACGAACGGCGTTCACCCGCGACCGCCGGGAGGTCATCGTAGCAGACGTCGCGTCACCCGCCGTGCCCGCGTCTGGCCGACGAGCAGGCGCGCGTTACGGCTCGCAGCCGTTGCCCGGGACGCACTTGCCGCCGTCGCACTTCTCGCTGTAGCAGACGGCAGGGTTCTGGCAGGCACCACCGAGGTTCTGCAGCGCACGGCAGGTACCGCCGTCGCAGGCGAGGCCCGGCGCGCAGATGGCGGGCTCGTTCGAGAGATCCGAGGCGCAGGGCTGTCCCGCGGTGGGTGAGGCGGAGCAGGTGCCGTCGAAGGAGGTCGCGCTCGGTCGTGAGCAGTACTGCCCGGTCGGGCACGGGTCCGGGAAACCGGGGTTGCACGCCGCTCCGGCGGCCACCGGCTTGCGACACTTCGCGATCACGGCCTGCGCCACCGGGTCGTACCCTTCGATGGTGCAGCGCAGCTCCAGCTCGCAGAACTTGGCGTTGGTGAAGCAGTCCTCGCCTTCCTTGGCGGAGAAGGCCGTGGCCACGTCCAGACAGGTTCCGACCTCGCCGTCGTCTCCGCCCGAGCAGAGCAGCCCCATGGCGCACTCGGTGGCCGCGCTGCCGCCACACGCCTGTCCCGCCTTGCCCGGCACGGCGCACTTGCCCAGGGTGCACTTCAGCCCCACTGCGCAGTGGTCGTCGTCTGAACAGTCCGCTCCCGCGCTCTCGCGCTGGGCGCAGGTGCCGGGGCAGCTCGACCCCACCTTGCAATAGGTATCACTGCCCTTGCACTCGTAGTCTCGCGTGCAGTCGTCACCCACCGCCGCGGTGCCATCGAGCGCGCTGACGCACGCCTCTGGCGCCTGATCGATGGCGCACCCCAGCGCCTTGATGGCGCTCGCGCACGCCTGGATCTTCGTGCCGTCGTACTTCGCGCGGCCGTCGAGCACTGCTTGGGACAGCGACGCGAAGTCGTCCTGGATGCGCGCCGTGGTCACTTCGCGGCAGTCAGCGCCGCCCAGGAAGGAGTCCATCACGCCGCCGAGGCACGCCTCGAGCGCGGAGCACAGCGCGTCGGCGTACAGCGGCGGGACGTCGCTGAGGGGTACGTTCTTGGCACCTCCGCCGTCACTGCTGCTGGAGCCGCAGGCGCCCATCAGCAAGAGGGATCCAACGATCGAAGCCCCGGTCCACAGTCCTCGACTCATGACGACACCTCCATGCTGCCCGCCACGATAGCAAGGCGCGTGCCGCCCGGGTCACCCGCCATTCCTGCGCAGGGGGGTAGCAGCGAGACGGCCGCTTCACCCCAGGCCTGCGAACTCGCTTTCACGGGCGGCGCCCCTGGGGGTCTGCACTATAACGCGCCGTGACCCGCACGGACGACCAGCGCGGCGTGGCCTTGCTCATCGGCAGCGCGCTCGGGTTCAGCCTGATGAGCGTGCAGGTGAAGCTGGCCGGCGAAGAGCTGCCGGTCGCCACCCTGGTGCTGGCGCGCGGCGTCGTCACGCTGGTGCTGTCTGCCACGTGGCTGGCTCACCGGCGCATCTCGCCCTGGGGCAACGACAAGAAGCGCCTGCTGCTGCGCGCCGTGCTGGGCGTGGGAGGCCTGGGCTGCTTCTTCTACGCGCTGACGGTCTTGCCGCTCGCCGAAGCCACGGTGATCCACTACCTCAACCCGCTGCTGACGGCGCTCGTGGCCGCGTTCTTCCTGCGTGAAGCCATCCGTCCCTCGGTGCTGATCGCGATCGCGCTGGCCCTCGCGGGTACCGTCTTGATCGCCCGACCCGCCGTCTTGTTTGGCGCTGCCAACGTCGCGCCGCTGTCGGGGGTGCTGGCGGCGCTCGGGGGCGCGACCTTCAGCGCCTTCGCCTACACCACCGTGCGGCGGCTGCGCCTGACGGACGACCCACACGTGATCGTCTTCTACTTTCCGCTGGTAGCGGTGCCGGCCACGCTGCCGTTCGCCATCGCGAGCTGGCGCACGCCGTCGGCGACGGGCTGGCTGTTGCTCCTTGGTCTCGGGGTCGCCACGCAGGTGTCGCAGGTGCTGCTCACCATGGGGCTGGCGCTGGTGCCGGCGGGACGGGCGACCACCATCGGGTACGTGCAGATCCTGTTCGCGGCTGGCTTGGGGTTTCTGGTGTTCGGCGAGCGGCCCGGGCTCACCAGCGCGCTCGGAGCCCTCCTCATCGTCTCGGGTGTGCTGGTGCTGGTGCGGCGGCCCGCCGCTCCGAGTCCCGAAAATTCCGGTCCCTGAGCGCTGTGGCCGGTGCTATCTGTGCGGACCGCCCGCGGCGCGGTCACGGGCCCGCGCCCGGCCGCTTGACACTGCGCGCTTTCGCCGAAATCTTTCGGGACCCGGTGCTGTTCTACTACGCCGCCATCGCCTTCAACCTCTGGATGATCGTCGACGCCGTGCGTCGACGCGCTGAGCTGTACTGGCTCTTCATCATCCTGCTCGTGCCCTTCGGCGGCGTGATCTATTTCGCGCTGGTCAAGGTGAAGGACTACGGCCTCGGCAAGCGCGGGGCCAAGGCGCCAAGGCGAGGCCAGCTCGCGCAGCTCAAGTCGCAGGTCGACACGACCCCCAGCCTGGCCAACAAGCTCACGCTCGCCGACGCCTTGGAAGAGAACGACCAGTGCGACGACGCCACGCCGCTGTACCGCGACGCGCTGGCCAACGACCCGGACAACAAGCAGGCGCTCCACGGCCTGGCGCGCTGCGCCATGAGCCGTCAAGACTTCGCGGAGGCCACCGAACTGCTGGATCGCTTGCTGCGCATGGACAATGCTTACCGCGACTACTCGGCGGCGCTCGACTACGCCGAGGCGCTGTGGGGCAACGGTCAACACCAGGATGTCATCGAGCTGCTCGAGGGGCTCACCAGCGTGAGCCGTCGCATGAACCACCACATGGCGCTCGCCCACTACCTGGTCGAGGACGGCCGCTACGACCGCGCGCGCGACGTCCTGGAGCACGCGCTCGAGCTGTATCAGTCCTCGCCGGAGCACGTTCAGAAGCGGGACAAGCAGTGGGCGTCCCGGGCCAAGGACCTGAAGAACAAGCTGCCACCGGTCGTGGTCGAGAGCCCTCAGCCGTAGCGTATGGCCAGGTAGGCCACAGCGAACGCTGCCTGACAGGCGATGCCAGCGATGCTGGCCAGCACCAACCACGGCTTGGGTCTTGCAGCCGCGGGCACTTCGGGGCCGAGCACCGCGCGGTGGTTGAGCACGCTGAGCACGGGCGCGGTGAGGAAGGACAGCGTCGTGGCCACGTCGACCAGCGTCTTGAGGGACTGCATCATGGCGCTGATGACCAAGAGCGCGCCCACGGACAGCACGGCCAGCGCGATCCAGTAGGTTCGCTTCTGAGCGGGCTCATCGAGCTCGAAGTGGGCGCCGGTCTCCGGCCCGCGCAGCCTGGCCACAAGCACGGCGATGGCCCGCGGGAAACCGTCAACCACCGTGAGCACCGTGGAGAACATCACCGCGAAGGCCGCGGTGCCGATCAGTGGCCGACTCGCTTCGCCGAGGCTCGCCGCGTAGAGATCGATCACCGTCGCCGCGAAGGCCCCTGGCCCATCCGGGAAGGCGCGGCCCGTGCCGTGCATCACGCCCGCGCCCATGAGCAGGAAGCACAGCGCGAGCACGGCCGTACCGATGTAGCCGATGTGAAAGTCGATGCTGCTCTCGCGCAGCGTCGGCGCGTGGCCGCTGTCCTTCCCGCGTGCGAGGGTCCATAGGCTCTGCCACACGGCGACGTCGATGGCCGAGGGCATCCAGCCGACGAGCGCGGCGATGAAGAACAAGCTCGCACGGTCGAGCTCGCCGACGGGAGGGAGCAACCGGAACGTGCTGAAGTCGACGCGAGGCAGAGCGAGGGCCGTGGCCACCAGCGTGCTGACGGTGAGCACCGCCACGAGCACCTTCGTGACGCGATCGAGCCAGTGGTAGCGCCCGACCCCCAGCAGCAGCGCGCAGGTGCTCACCAAGCCGACGGACACCCACAGCGGGCTGACGCGCAGGCCGAGCACCGCGATGAGCAGGCCCGCGGTCACGATCGTCACCGCGGCCAGCACGGTGAACATCGTGGCTACCGTGAGCCCCGCGTACAGCACGAGGGCCCACCGCCCCTGGCGACGGTAGCCTTCGAGCAGCGAGGTCCCGGTCGCCGCGGCGTAGTGCGGCCCGAAGCGAAACGCCGGGTACTTCATGGCGTTCGCCAGCAGCACCGTCGTGACGAGGGTCAGCCCGAGCGCCGCGCCCGCGCGGGTGGACTGCACCAGATGCGAGACCCCGACGGCCGCCGCGGCGAACAATAGCCCCGGGCCCAGGGCCTGCAGCACTCCGCGGGTATTGGGCATCGTCCCTCGCTCGGCGGCAGCAGCATAGCCGTTTGACCTCGGGTTGCGCGAGAGCGGACCTCGTGGTTGGCTCCGGATTCGATGGGCGCACTCCTACGTGGCTTGGCGTCGCTCGCCTGGGCGGCGCTGCTTTGCGGTTGCGACGGAGGCGGCTCGAGCGCCGGGAGCGGCGGTGCGGCAGGCGCAGCGGGCGCGGGTGGCGGCGCCTCCGGGGGCAGCGCGGGCAGCGCGGGCGCGGCGGGGAGCAGCGGCGCGGCGGGCGCGCCCAGCTACCCCAAGCCCGAGCCCGCAGACGTCTCGTTCTCCGCCGGCTCGGCGCTGCCCAGCGGCGAGCAGCTGCTGTTCAGCGACTGGAACGCGTCTCCAAACACCGTGTCGCGCATCGGCGTCGACGGCGGCGGCGAGGCCGTCGTTTTTCGCGCCTACCGGATTTGGAGCCTGGGCGCCAACGCCGACGCCAGTCGGCTGGCCTTCGCCTGCGGCGACCCCCAGCAAGCGCAGAACTATGGCATCGCCCTGGGGGACGCCATTCAGCACACCTGGCTCTACGACACGGCGACCCAGAGCGCGAGCGTGCTGTCCTGGGGCAACCTCAACGACGAGTGTCACCGCTTCAACGCGACCAGCTCGGCCCTGTACGTCTGCCGACGCTACGACTTCGAGCAGAACGCCGCGCAGCAGTGGGTGAACAAGGGCTATCAGCTGGGTCGGCTCCAGGTCGCGGACGGCGCGTTCGAGCTGCTGACTCCTGTCGTCAGCGGGCGACTCGAGCTGCACCCCGTTCCGAGCGCTGACGAGACCCTGGTCTACTTCACGCGTATCCTCATCGCCGGCGGTAGCCAGCAGCGAACCATCGTCCGCCGCTCGCTGTCGACCGACGAGGAGCTCGACGTCAGGCCGAGCGCGACACTGCAGGACATTTCACCGGACTTTCAGCGGATGGTGTTCCAGAACTCGGCGGACCAGAGCAAGCTCTGGGTCTCCAAGCTCGACGGTAGCGAGGCGGTGCGCGTGGCGGATCGCTCGGGGACCAACGCGCGATTCTCGCCGGACGGCCAGAAGGTCGCGTTCCTGTACGGCGAGACGCAGAGCTGCAGCCACATCGAGATCGTCGCCGCGGACGGCTCGGAGGAGGACAGCCCCACCCGCGTGCGCGACTGCGGCAGCGCCTTCGTCGCGGACCTGCTGTGGATCGATCGACCATGAGGGCACGCGGCGTCGCGTTCCTGGGCTCGGCCGTCGCACTCGCGCTGGCCCCGCAGGCGGTGGCCCAGGAGTGGGAGACCAGCGAGCCGGAGCCCGCGGAGACGCCCGAGCCCGCTCCGCCGCCCCCTGCTCCGCCGGGGCCCCCCGCGCCACCCGCCGCTGCTCCGCCGCCGCTGCCGCCGCCGGGCTTCGTGCCCGTGATCGTACACGCCTCCTCGTCGGACGCCGTGCTCTCCCTCAGCCTGGAGAAGAAGGGCGCTCCCCTGTTCCGGTGTGTCGGGCAGTGCCTGTCCTACGTTGCACCACGGGAGTACTTCGTGGCGGTCGAGGGGTCGAACGAGCACGTAGGCGGCCGGCGCAAGGTGAGCGTGAGTGGACCGACAGAGCTGTGGGTCACGCCGCGGTCTCAGAGCACCCGGAACACCGGGCTCGGCCTCGGCATCGGCGGCATCGTCGCCATGGCGGGTGGAGCGCTGCTCGCGGTCGCGGGAGTCCAGAGAGAGCTCGAGGGCCGGGAAGGTGGCACGCTGATCACCCTGGGGCTGACCGGAATGATTGGCGGAGCCGTGCTCACCCCCATCGGCTGGGTGATGTTCGGTCGCTCGGCTCCCGCCGTGGAGAGCCGGCCACTTCGGTAGCCGTGCACGGGGAGGTCCCGCGCGCTTATGCTCGGCGAGGTGAGGATCGCGCAGCCATGGGGTACGCGGTGAGGTGGAACGCCGCGCTGCGCGGCGCGGCCCGTGTCGTAGCGGCGTCGCTGGCGGCCTGCTCGCCTCAGGCGCTCGGCCCCCCACCGTCGGTCGTCGTCGAGCCCGCCAGCGGAGACGCGCGCGAGGTCCCGGACGGCCCCGCTCGCGGGGAGGTACCGCTGGCGCTGCACCAGGGTGGCCGGGTGATCGGGTTGACGGACGGCGCCGAGGTGAGGGTCACGCGGGATGCGATGGAGCTCAGGTTCGAGCTCGAAGACCTGGACGAAGAGAGCGGGCGGCGCCACGCGGCTCGACTGACCCTCGCTGGAGATCCGGCACCCCTCCGCATTGCCCTCGGACCGGTGGAGTCAGCGACGGAGGAGCTCGCACATCCCTTCGGCGTCGGCTCAGCGCTGCCGGGAGCTTCGTACGGCTACCCCGTGGTGACCCTCGACCCGAACTCCTGTCACTACATCTACGTCGACGCTGCCCAGCGTCGCGAAGGGCGCGTGCAGATCGTCGAGCGCGTGAGCTCTTCGGCGAGCCGGGTCGCCTTCCCCCTGCGCCGCTTCGGCTCAGCCGAGCTCGCTACCACGCATTCGCTGCAGACCCTGCCGCTGGACCGGATCTACGGAGCGTTCTGGCAGGATCACGATCTCGATCTCGTCATCTCCGCCCGCGAGCTCACGCGCTTCACCCTGATCTTCGCCGAGCCGCCGCGGCCGCACTGATGGGTTGGCTTGCGCGATGAGATGCGCCACGGTGTGCCACGCGGGTGTGGCCCTTGGTTTGCTTGCTTGGCAACCATGCTTGTTCGCTGGCAACACTCTCTGACCGCGACGGTGTGCTTCGGTGTCCCGCTCGCCACCCTGTGGTTCATCGCAGGGCCCGGGATGGTGTCCGAGGCCGCCGGGTGCTCGGATTCCTGGCGCTGGCCGGCGTGGCCTTCGCGCGTGCGCTCGCTTCACGCCGGCGGCGGCGGCCCACGACGGCGTGAGCGCCCGAGCCCGCGGCGCTCGATCAAGCGGTAGAGGGTGACGGCGTCCACGTCCGCGAGGCGCGCGGCGGCGCGCACGTTCCCGCCGCACTCGGCCAGTAGCTCTCGAAGGTAGCGATGCTCGAGGGGAGCGAGCCACTCTTCCCGCAGCTCGCGCAGCGTCTTGCGGACAGGCGACGTCGCGGGCGCGGCGGGGGCGACGACCGAGGACATGGACCGCGGCAGGTGCCCGGGCGCAAGCTCCTCGCCAGCTGCCATGATCACCGCGTGCTCCATCGCGTTCTTCAGCTCGCGCACGTTTCCCGGGAAGTCGTAGGCGTGCAGGACCGCGAGGGTGTCCGGCCGCAGCACCGGTGCCGGCAGACCGTGTCGCTCGGCGGCCTGCTGCACGAACACGAGGGCCATCACCT
This sequence comes from Polyangiaceae bacterium, assembly GCA_019637295.1. GTDB lineage: Bacteria > Myxococcota_A > Polyangia > Polyangiales > Polyangiaceae > JACKEA01. Next base: position 267,214 of record JAHBVX010000008.1, on the reverse strand, counting down.
CGAGGTTGCCCTTGTAGCTGCGCAGCGGCGGCAGCTCGAGGGTCATGACGCTGAGCCTGTAGTAGAGATCATCGCGGAACCGTCCCTCGCGCACCCTGCTCGCGAGGTCCCGGTGCGTGGCCGCGATCAAGCGCACGTCCACTCGCTTTGGCGCATCGTTGCTGCCGACCGGCTGCACCTCGCCGAGCTCCACCGCGCGGAGCACCTTCGCTTGGAGCGCCAGGGGCAGCTCACCGAGCTCATCCAGGAACAGGGTTCCGCCGTGGGCCTTCTGGAACTCACCGACCTTGTTCCCGGTCGCGCCGGTGAACGCGCCGCGGACGTGCCCGAACAGCACGCTCTCGAGCAAGGCGTCGGGGATCGCCGCGCAGTTCACGGTCACTAGCGGCCTTTCGGCGCGTGGACTGTTGAAGCAGAGGGCATTGGCCACGAGCTCCTTTCCGGTGCCGCTCTCGCCTTGGATCAGCACGGGCGCGCTGGTGGGCGCCACCCGCTCGAGCCGCCTCTCGACCTCCAGCCACTCGGGCGACAGGCCCTTGATCAGGAACGGCCGCGTGCCCGCCTCGCGGCCTGCGCGATAGAGCTGCGCCCGGCGCAGGAACTTCGCCGCTGACGAGGCGAGCGCGTCGAGCTCTTCCAGAGCGCTGGGGGCGAAGCTGCTGGCGGCCCGCGCCGAGACCGACAGCACGCCGATACACTTCCTGCCGTAGCGAATGGGTACCGCCGCGATCGACAGGACGTGAAGGAAGTACCGCGCGTAGTGCGGATCGCCCGTCGTGTCGTTCGACAGGTACGGCTCGTCACTGTCGAAGACGAGAAACGCGATGCCGTTGGGGCGCCCATCCGTGCGGCGGCGCAGCTTGGCGTCCGGTAAGTTCACCACCAGCCCGCCCACGACGTGGAAGTGCAGGCGCAACGCCGAGTGCTTCGCGTCCCAGAGGAACAGGGCGCCGCTGTCCGCGCCGGTGCGCTCGAGCGCCTCCGACATCACGCGCTGTTCCAGGGCTTCCACGTCGGCGGCGTGGAGCGACTCCTCCAGTTTGTTAGACTTCAACTTCTTGCTGTGGAATATCTACTGGTTGTTGTATCTGTGCAACTCATCGCGGTTGGTGGGGCATGATTTCAGCGGGTTAGCGAGCCAGCGACGCGGGCACGGCGCGTGCTCTAGGGGACACTCGTGAAGATCAGCGTCCTGCTCCGTCGCGGTCGACTACGACGGCGTCGCCTTCGACCACGAGACGGCGACGGTCGCCCTCGAGATCGCCAACCTCGCGCCGCTGCACGTGCTGACCGGCGCGAGCGTCCACACCGCCGGTGCGCAGGCCATCGTGGCGGCGCGTCCGCACGCGGATCTCGCTGCCGTCGCGGCGACCTCGGGTGTCGGCACGGCCACCATGCAGGGCTTGTACGACTTCGCGGCGGCGGGGAGCTGGAGCGCGCCGGTGTATGGCGACAAGCAGCTCGATCAAGAGTGCTCCGCCAAGTGGGATTGCGCCCAGGGCCTCATCTGCGCGGGCTACACGCTGGACTTCGCCATCTGCCGCCCGGAGTGGATGGCCGGCGCCTTCCACAACAAGAAGTCCACCGCCATCCCGGATGGCTCGGCGACCGGCATCAAGAGCACGCTTCAGGTCTCGGGCCTCGCGAGCGTGCCGGAAGACGTCATCCTGCACCTCGACATCGACCACCCCCGCCCGTCGGACTTGCGCGTCGTGCTCGAGCAGCCGGGTTGGCCGAGCGGCGCCCAAGCCATCGTGTGGCAGCCGGGCTCGGCGGGTCCGTCCACCGTGATCGTCGGCTGGGGAATCGAGCGCGACGCGATGGTCAACGGCACCTGGGCGCTCTACGTCGTGGACACCGTCACCGGCGAGGCGGGCACGCTGAAGGGCTGGTCCCTGGAGCTGACCAGCCGCTGGGATTGAAGCGGCGCGAGTCAGCGCGCGATCGTCGGGCGCCGCGGAGCGAAGCTACTGCGGCGCACTTCGCTGATGCGACCGCCGTCGAGCCGGCCTTCGACCAGCTCGTAGCCGAGCAGCGCGAAGACGCGGTTCTTGAGGAAGAGCGGGCGGGCGTTGCCGTACCAGTCCACGCACGACGCCTTGCAGTCGTCGTCCTGGCCCGCCTCGGGCCGCGCGCCGAGGGTGCCCAGCTCGGAGAAGCGCAGGGACTTGTTCTGCAGGTAGAGCACGGACGCCGAGTCGAACTGCAGGTGGTCGTGCCCAGGGCGGCCAGACTCCCGGATCGGCAGCCCCAATAGCCCCTCGTCCGGGGCGAGCGCTTTGTAGAAGAAGCCGTGACTGCGCAGCTCGCCCTGGGACGCCTCGCGCCGCGTGTAGGCTGGCAGCGGCGCGGGCCTCGAGCCCAAGCGCACCGGAGTGAAGTGCAGATCCTTGCCGTCGGTGCCTACCGCCACGGCGTCGCTGCCGAGCGCCTCGATGCGATCGACGCCGTGCGCCAGCCGGAGCTGAGACAAGGCGCCCCCCGCGTAGGGCACCGCGAACAGCGTGCCGGACTTGTGCTGCTCCGGATCGCCCCAGCCGCTCCCGGTGCCGTACAGGAGGTGTGACGCGACGAAGCGATTCTGGAACGTGTGCCCCAGGGGCCTCGGCAGCCGGCGGTACGCGCTCGCTGGCGCGCGGTCTGCGCCCGTCCCGAAGCTGCGCAGCAGCACCCGCATGAGCGCGACGTCCCCTTCCGCCACCTCCGCGCCCCACATGCCCTCGCCGTGCGCCTCGGAGCGGACGAGCACGTTGAGATGCCCATCGCCGCTCTCGAGGAAGGAGAACTGGTCGACGGGGCTTCCGCCGACGCGCAGCGCCGACGGCCGACCGCCATCGAGCGGCATCCGGTACACCAGGGAGTTCTCGCGGCCGCGTTCGTCGTGGTCGCTCACCCAGACGTAGACCGAGCCCGGCGACACGTAGAACACGCGCCCCGCCGGCCCGATCACCGACGTCGCCCGGCACGGCATGTCTCGCGAGCCGAGGTCGCACACGGTGACGGTGTGCAGCGCCGCGCTCGAGCCGGGCTTCAGGGGGACCGCGGGCCGGAACACGTCGCTGGCCGAGACGATGCGCTGGAATCCATCCCGGCCCATGCCACTGCCGAAGCGCCGCATCGCGGGGAACGACTCGAACAAATCCTTGGAGTGAAGCTCGAGGTACAGCGGCGTGTAGAAGATGAGTTTGTCGCCGATCAAGCGGCTCGCGTAGTTGCGAGACGAGTAGTAGTCGTTCGAGCGTAGGTGGTAGGTCGCGCGGTGGGCGAGCTTGCCCGACGAGCCGAGGTCGAACAGGCCCACCTCCGTCCCGCCGCGCTCGTAGCTGTAACCGATCACCACGACGGTGTCCTTCGCGAGGAGCATCTCGTCGTACCAGGCGCCGGACGGATTGATCCCCGGGCCGAAGGCGTCGACGGTGGACACCGGGGTGAGGTCACCGCCCCCGATGCGGACGGTGAACAGGCGCCCGCGTCGGAGCACGACCAGGTGGTCCCCGTGCACCTTCACGATGCCGCCCTCGTCCACTCCGGCGTGCTGCACGTTCGTGACGGACTCGTCGCCGTCCTTGCTCGGCGCCGCGGCTGACGCTTCCGGCGCCGGCGCCGCCGACGGCTCGGACTCGAAGCCGTAGCTGTACCCTTCGTCGGCGGAGCCCCCGGGCTGCGCAGAATGAGGGGGACGTGGGCGGCCGCGCAGCGTCTCGAGGTAGCTCTTGAGCTGGCTGTCGGACGCGAACGGCGTCAGCGACGCGTGCGCGGGGTACTTGTTCGCGACGCTGAGAGCGTCGCTCGTGCGACAGCCTGCCGCCCCGACGAGCCCCAGCGACAACCCCACGAGCCCTAGCGCGCCCAGTGCCTGACGCAGCCAGCTGACGGACTTCGGCATGGGAGCAGAACGAGCCCGCGCGCGGGCGCTTACAGCTGGCGGCGGGTACGACATCTACGTTCGCTTTCGAAGCACAGCGGCCTTCAGCTCCTCGAGCTGCTCGAGCTTCCGCTGGAGCAAGCCCTCGAGGGTTCGGACGAGCCCCTCGGCGACGTCCTGCTCACTCGCCCCGGTGGACTCCATCACTCGATCGTAGAGGTCCTTGGTCGGCGGGTCGACTCGCAGCGTGATGGTCGACGCGGACAGATAGTCGTCCAGCAGCGAGCGAATCACGCCGGAGACGTTGGCGCCCTGCTGCTGCAGCGCCTCGTGCTGCAGCTCCGGCAGGGTGATGTTCACCCGACGGGCGGGGCTCTGACCCGAACGACTCGGGGGCACCACGCTGGCGGGAGCTTGGGTGAAACGACGGCCTCTGGTCATGGTCCTACACCTACACACATCAAGGCGGAGCAGTGTGTATTAAATTGGAACTTATACACACCCACGGACTCAAACGTACCATGAAACACTCCGTACACACACTCCGCCCTCTTCGAAACCTTGGCCTGGGCCTCGCGCTGCTCTCCCTGTGGGGCTGCCAGGTCCCCACGAATGACGACACCGCCGAGCCGGATCCCTGCGCGTGCTCGGGCGCCGGCGGACAACCCGCCGCAACGGTCGACCCCACGGGCGCCGGCGGCGCGGCCGGCGCGGGCGAGCCCGATGAGGCGGCGCCGCTGGACCTCGACACCCCAGGCGAGCCGACCGAGCCCGATGAGACCGCGCCTCACCACGCCCCCGTCGCGATCGCCGGCGCGCCGGTCGAGCTGCACTCCCAGACCCGCAAGGACTGCCAGTACCTACGCGTGAGCCGCTACTCGGAGGTCCACCCCGAGATCCGGCTGGGCGGTCTCGACGCGACGTCCTTCGACGCCGAGCATGCCAAGCTCGAGACCGTCGAGAGCTTCCGGAAGGAGATCATCGAGAGTCTGACCAAGTCGGCGAGCGCCGAGCTGCTCGCGGGCTTCCAGAAGGACACGGGGATGTTGCCGGGTTCCTTCAACGTTCAGGTTGGCGGCAAGGTCGAGAAGTCCGTCGCGGAGCAGATGGCTGACGCCTGGGCAGCGGTTCGAACCCAGACGGTGATCACCTACAAGTACACGGTCACCGGCAGCATCGAAGCTCGCCTCGTGGCCAAGGTCATCGACGTGTACGACTGGTACGGCGAGGACTGCGACATGCCGTCCGATCTCACGCAGCACTCCTACACGGCGCACGGTCCGTGGCAGACGCTCAAGATCGTGCCGCTGGTCTACACCATCTACGAAGTCACGCTGCCGACCCAGGAGCGTGGTGAGAGCTGGGCCGACGAGCGCATGAAGCAGGAGCTTCACCGCACGCTGCAGCGGGCGTGGGAGTCGGGGCCGCTGCGGTCCTTGCCCTCGCCGCTGTGAGTCAGCTCCCCGGCTCCCGCAGCCGGCGCACGGCGAGGGTCACGTCCCGACCTTCGACCGCGGCGCCGGCGGCTCGCAGGTGCTTCATCGCGATGCCGGTCGCCGGTCCGTCGGCCTTGGCCTCGGCAATGGCGGCGGCGACCGGCTCGAGCAGCGCGACGATCGCGTCCACACCGAGTGACTTGGGGAGCAGCGACTCGAGGATCTCGAGCTCCTCCTCGAGCGTCGCGCGGGCCGCCGCGTCGGCGGTGTTCTCCAGCGTCTCTCGGTTGGACTTGACCAACTTCTTCACCACGCGCTCGGCCACTTCGGGCCCGGCGTCGCCGCGCGCCTCCTCGGTCTGGATCTCACCGAGGGCGACCCGCAGGATCTCCTTCTCGACGGTCCGCTTCGCCTTCATGGCGGCGAACATGCGCTTCTTGATCTCTTCGGCCAGCATCGTCTTCGCCTTCCTCTGTAGCGGCTTTCATTGGGTCGTAACCTGTGTGTGCCCTGCGACTGACGCGACCGGGGAGCAGCCGGCGCCGGCCCCGCCGGAAGTTCCCGGTGGGGCTGTCGCCCCACACCCCGATCGTGATCTGATCGTGCCAAGACTGCCCAGGTCGACTCTAGCGTTCCAGCTTCTTGTACTTGAGGCGGTGGGGCTCGGTGGCGTCCATGCCGAGGCGGCGCTTCTTGTCCTCCTCGTAGGCCTGGTAGTTGCCCTCGAACCACTCCACGTGGCTGTCGCCCTCGAACGCGAGGATGTGGGTGGCGATGCGGTCGAGAAACCAGCGATCGTGGCTGATCACGACGGCGCAGCCCGGGAAGTCGAGCAGCGCGCCTTCGAGGGAACGCAACGTGTCCACGTCGAGATCGTTGGTCGGCTCATCGAGCAGCAGCAGGTTGCCGCCCTCCTTGAGCAGCTTGGCGAGGTGAACGCGATTGCGCTCGCCGCCGGACAGGACGCCCACCTTCTTCTGCTGCTCGGCGCCCTTGAAGCCGAACCAGGAGCAGTACGCTCGAGAGCTGACCTCACGCTTGCCGAGCTCGATCTTCTCTTCGCCGCGGCTGATCTCCTCCCACACGTTGCGATCGCCCGCGAGCGAGTCGCGGCTCTGGTCCACGTACGCGATCTGCACCGTCTCGCCGATCTTGAGCGTGCCGCCGTCGGGCTTCTCTTGTCCAACCAGCATGCGAAACAGCGTGGTCTTGCCGGCGCCGTTGGGGCCGATCACGCCCACGATGCCGCTGCGGGGCAGCTTGAAGGTCAGCTCGTCGATCAGCAGGCGATCCCCGAAGCTCTTGGACAGGTGCTCGGACTCCACCACCAGATCCCCCAGCCGCGGTCCGGGCGGGATGCTGATTTCGGACAGATCCCCGCCGCCCTTGTTGGAGGCCGCGAGCAGCTCTTCGTAGGCGGCGAGGCGCGCCTTGCTCTTCGCTTGCCGGGCACGGGGTGACGCCCGCACCCACTCGAGCTCTTGCTTGAGCTTGCGTTGCCGCCCGCTCTCCTGCTTCTCCTCCGTGGCCAGGCGCGCCGACTTCTGCTCCAGCCAGCCCGAGTAGTTGCCCTTGAAGGGATAGCCGCGACCGCGGTCCATCTCCAGGATCCACTCGGCTACGTCGTCGAGGAAGTAGCGATCGTGGGTGACGGCCACGACGGTGCCCGGGTAGTCGTGCAGGAATCGCTCGAGCCAGGCCACGCTCTCCGCGTCGAGGTGGTTCGTCGGCTCGTCGAGCAGGAGCATGTCCGGGCGCCCGAGCAGCACGCGGCACAGCGCGACGCGACGCCGCTCGCCACCGGAGAGGTGCGCGAGCTGTGCGTCCGGCGGGGGCAGGCGCAACGCCTCCATCGCGACGTCCACCCGGTTGTCGAGGTTCCACGCGTCGGCGGCGTCGATCTGGTCCTGCAGCGACGCCTGCTTCTCGAGCAGCTTGTTCATCTCGTCGTCGCTCATCGGCTCGCCGAGCTTCATGCTCACCGCCTCGAACTCGCTCAGCAGCGCGCGGGTCTCGCTCACGGCCTGGTCGACGGCTTCTCGCACCGTCTTGGCGTCCCCGAGCTCCGGCTCTTGGGCGAAGTAGCCGACCTTCACGCCCGGATGCGGGCGCGCTTCCCCGTAGATGTCCGTGTCTACGCCCGCCATGATCTTCAGCAGCGAGCTCTTCCCGCTGCCGTTCGAGCCGATCACGCCAATCTTGGCGCCGGGCAGGAACGCCAAGGTGATGTTCTCGAGAACCTTCTTGTCCGGGGGGTGAACCTTGGTGACCCCCTGCATCGTGTAGATGAAGTCCATGCCCGGGGCGCTGTAAGCGGGCCGCCGCCGCTCCGCAACTGCCGGCGAGTAGCTGGGCCGCCCCCGGCCCCCCGCCCGCGGCGCCGCCGCTGGCTCCCGCCGGCGAGTCCTCGCCGCTGCACGCCAGCCCGAACCCGAGGGTCAGTACTTCGTCTCGCACGCGTGCGCTTGCGAGAAGCTCGCGACCTCGTCGCCGGTCCAGGGGAAGGCGGCGTCGTTGAAGGCCCAGGTCAGGCCGCCGGCGAAGCCGTGGTCCCATAGACCCTGCAGCACCTGGCCGGCCGAGCCCACCGCGGACAAGCCCGAGTTGGGAAACTCGCCGATCACCACGGGTTTGGTCAGGCCGAGCGACTGTGGCGTCACGCTGGTGTACGGGTAGTACTGATACACCCAGTCGTAATAGTGGAAGCTGTAGAAGTCTTGATCGACCTCGAGCCAGGCGTCGTGCCACTTGATGGCGGCGCCGCCAACTGACAGCAGCGCGCCCGAGTTCGCGCGCAGCGCGGCGGCCATCTCTTGGAGGAAGGTCTCCATCTCCGCGTGGCTCACCTGCTCGAGGTCGGCGTCCGCATCGAACGCCGCGCCTCCATACTTGTTCGCGCCGTTCACGGCCCACTCCGGCTCGTTGACCAGGTCCCAGGCCAGCATTCGCTGCTTGTAGGGGCTCGACTCGACGGCCTGGGCCACCGGCACGACCAGGTTGTCGAGCAGCTTCTTGCGCGCCGCGGCGCTCTGGAGCAGCGGACGGATGCTGCGCGAATAGACGCCGCTCTCGGTGGCGGTAGGGTGGAAATTGTCGAAGGAGAACGGGGTCAGCATGATGAACACGTCGTGCTGCTCGGCGAGCTCCAGGGCCTTGTGGATGTCGGCGATCATGGAACCGCCGATCCCGCTCGGTGCTCCGTCTTGACCCCACTCGATCCCGTCGCTCAGGAAGCGCGGGAACATCCACCAGCGGATCACGTTCACGCCGTCGCTCTGCAACGTCGCCATGTCGCTCGCGATGGCGGCGCTGTCCGCTGCCACGCCGCTCTTGTTCCACGCCGCGATGCCGCCGAAATCGGCGCCCCAGTCGCGCCAGGCCCAGTTGGTCCCGACCATGAAGCGCTTCTTGCAGCCCCAGGTCACGCCGGCGCTCGAGGTGGGGCAGGCGTCTACGCAGGCGCCGCCCGTCCCGCCCGTGCCGCCACCGCCCGTACCGCCCGTCGCGCCCCCGCCAGCCCCGCCAGTCGCGCTGGCCCCGCTGCCCCCGGAGCCGCCGCTGGCGCCACCCGCGCCGCCCGGCGTGTTCGCGTCGTCACCCTCGCCGCAGCCGACCGCGGCGAGCACCACTGTCATGATCAGCGCTTGGGTCTTCATCGGCGTCGTGGACCTTAGCACCCGCCGTATCCGCGTCGAACCGACAGGCAGGCCCATCCCCTGGCGCGAGTGCTCAGGCCGCCTCGGCCTTGCCGCCGCCGCCCCGGAGCTCGGTCAGGATGGCGTCGACCATCTTCTTGGCGTCACCGAACAGCATCTTGGTGTTCTCGTGGAAGAACAGCGGGTTCTCGATGCCGGCGTAGCCGCTCGCCATGCCTCGCTTCATGACCACCGTGGTCTTGGCCTTCCACACCTCCAGCACGGGCATGCCGTAGATGGGACTCGACGGATCGTCGAGAGCGGAGGGGTTGACGATGTCGTTGGCGCCGATCACCAGCACGCAGTCGGTGTGCGGGAAGTCCTCGTTGATGTCGTCCATCTCGAGCACGATGTCGTAGGGAACCTTGGCCTCCGCCAAGAGCACGTTCATGTGGCCCGGCAGGCGGCCCGCGACGGGGTGGATGGCGAAGCGAACGGTGGTGCCGCGCTCGCGCAGGAGCATGGCGACCTCCCACAGCGGGTACTGGGCGTGCGCGACGGCCATGCCGTAGCCCGGGACCACCACCACGCTCTTGGCGTCCGCGAGCAATGCCGCGGTCTCCTGCGCCGTCACGCTGACGACCTCCCCTTGCGGCTCGTCGCTGCGCTTGGCGGGCGCTACGCCTTCGTCCGCGCCGAAACCGCCGAGGATCACGCTGATGAAAGAGCGGTTCATCGCGCGACACATGATGTAGCTCAGGATGGCGCCGCTCGAGCCCACCAGCGCGCCGGTGATGATCAAGAGGTCGTTGGATAGCATGAACCCCGCCGCGCTCGCCGCCCAGCCCGAGTAGCTGTTGAGCATGCTGACGACCACGGGCATGTCCGCGCCACCGATGGCCATCACTAGGTGGATGCCGAGCACGCAGGCGATGGCCGCCATGATCAAGAGCGGCATGACGCCGCCCTGGTGCGACGCCGTCAAGAACGGGACCCCGAGGCCGACGCAGCCGACGAGCATGCCCAGGTTGATGAAGTGACGGCCCGGGATCATGAGCGGCTTGCTGCCGATCATCCCGCGCAGCTTGCCGAAGGCGATGATGCTGCCCGTGAAGGTGATGGCCCCGATGAACACACCCAGGTAGACCTCGACGTCGTGGATCAGCGCGTCCACGCCCGAGAGCTGGCTGTTCGGATCGAGGTAGCTGGCGAAGCCGACGAGCACCGCGGCGGCGCCCACGAAGCTGTGCAGGATGGCGACCAGCTCGGGCATGCTCGTCATGCCGACGCGCGCCGCGAGCACTGCACCGATGATGGCGCCCAGGCCGATGGCGGCCGCCAAGATGGCGTAGCCGTCCCCGGAGACCTGGCCGCCGGCGGCGGTGGCGACCAGCGCGATGAGCATGCCGACAATGCCTAGGGTGTTGCCGCGACGCGCGGTCTCTTGCTTGCTCAGGCCGCCCAAGCTCAGGATGAACAGCACGCCAGCGGCGATGTAAGCGGTGGTGACGAGGCTCTGGGGCATGACGGTCACCTCTGGAACATGCGCAGCATGCGCTGCGTCACCAGGAAGCCTCCAGCGATGTTGATGGTGGCGATGAGCACGGCGATGGCGCCGAGGATGGTCACCGGGGAGCTCGGCGGCCCGGACACCTGCAGCATCCCGCCGATGATGATGATGCCGCTGATGGCGTTGGTGACGCTCATGAGCGGCGTGTGCAGGGCCGGGGTCACGTTCCAGACCACCTGCCAGCCGATGAAGCACGCGAGCACGAAGACCGTGAGGTGCGCCAAGAACCCCGCCGGCGCGACGGCGCCGAGCAGCGTGAGCGCGACGGCGCCCAAGAGCAGGCCCAGCGAGGCGCCGCGGCCGGGCTTCTTGGCGGCGCGGGCGGCCTTCTCGATCTCCGCCGGCGGCGGCATGACGCTGGGCGCCTTGAGCTTGATCGCCGGCTCGGGCGGGGCCTCCTTCTTGGGCGGGGGCCACAAGAGCTCGCCAGCGTTCACCACGATGGAGCCGCGTACGACCTCGTCCTCGAGATCGATGTGCCAGGTCTTGGCGCCGCCCATGTCCGCGAGCAGGTGGTAGAGGTTCGAGCCGTACAGCTGACTGGCGGTGGGCGCGAGGCGACTCGGCAGGTCCACATAGCCAATGAGCGTGACGCCGTTGTGGGTGGTCACCTCGCCCGGGCGAGTGAGCTCGCAGTTGCCCCCGGATTCGGCGGCCAAATCGACGATCACGCTGCCGGGCCGCATCAGCTCCACGGTCTGCCGCGTCAGGAGCGTGGGCGCGGGGCGTCCGGGGACGAGCGCGGTGGTGATGATGATGTCCACGTCGCGCGCTTGGCGAGCGAAGAGCTCCATCTCGGCCTTGATGAACTCGGGGCTCATCACCTTGGCGTAGCCGCCCTCGCCGGTGCCATCTTCCTCGATCTCGACCTCGAGGAACTCCGCTCCCATGCTCTGCACCTGCTCGCGCACGGCGGGTCGCGTGTCGAAGGCGCGGACGATGGCGCCGAGACTGCGCGCCGCGCCGACGGCCGCGAGCCCGGCGACTCCGGCGCCGATCACCATCACCTTGGCGGGCGGCACCTTGCCGGCGGCGGTCATCTGTCCGGTGAAGAAGCGACCAAAGAAGCTGGCGGCCTCGATCACCGAGCGATAGCCGGCGATGTTGGCCATGGAGCTGAGCGCGTCCATCTTCTGCGCGCGCGTGATGCGCGGCACCTGGTCCATGGCGATGGCGGTGACCTTCTTCTGGCGAAGCCGCTCGACGAGCTCCTCGTTCTTCGCGGGCCACAGGAAGGAGACGAGGACGACGCCCTCCCGCAGCAGCTCCACCTCGTGGGATTTGCCCGTGCCGCGATAGGGATCGCTGCTGGGGAGCTCGTCCGGCGGCTGGACCTTGAGCACGATGTCCGCCCCTGCCCACAGCGCGGCGACGTCCGGCTCGACGCTGCAGCCCGCGGCCGTGTACTGCTCATCCGTGAACGAGGCGCCTTCGCCGGCGCCACTCTGCACGACGACCTCGAAGCCAAGCTTCTGGAGCCGCTGCGCGGTCTCCGGCGTGGCCGCGACCCGTCGCTCGCCGGGGCGCACCTCTTTGGGAATGGCAATTTTCATGTCGGAGCGCCGAAGCTCCGTGAGCCGTCCGAACCGAGCACGGTGGGGGCGGAGCTCAGGCGAGCACCTCATAGCAAAGCCTGCTCGGCGCGCGGCCGAAAAAACGCCCGCATGCCGCCGAATTGCGCGTCGGCCCTTTCGCCTCTAGCATCGTTGTCTCGGAGGAACGTCGATGACCTTGAAAGCCCTGACCTTCTCGCTCTGTCTCGCCGGCGCGCTGTGCATTGGATGCGGCGACGACGAGGTGAAGCCCAACACCGTGGGCAGCGGCGGGGCCTCGAGCGGGGGCTCCTCGAGCGGCGGCACCGGCGGCTCGATCGCGTCGGGAGGCACTGGCGGCGGCTCGGCCGGCGGCGCCGGCGCGCCGAGCTGCGACTACTTCGGCGAGACGGCGGGCTGCAAGACTTGCCTGCAGGGCGCGTGCTGCGCCGAATCCGCGGCCTGTGAGGCGAACGCGGACTGCAAAGGTTTCGTGGACTGCGCTCGGGAGTGCGCCGAGCCGGCCAACACAGGCACCCAGTGCGTGCAGGACTGCGCCGCGGCCAACAACAACGGCGGGACCGCGCTCAACCCGCTCATCCTGTGCGCCTCCAACGCGTGCGGGACCGACTGCAGCTACATCTGAGTGACCTCCGTCGGCACCGTCGTCTGGCTCACGGGCTTGCCCAGCGCCGGCAAGAGCACCCTCGCTCGTGCCACGGCGACGCGGGCCCGGGAGCAGGGCCGGGCGGTCGCCGTACTGGACGGGGATGAGCTGCGTCAGGCGCTGTGGCCGGATCTCGGCTTCTCGAAGGCGCACCGGGACGAGAACGTACGGCGAGCCGGAGCGCTGGCCGGCCTGCTGGCAGCGCAAGGCCTCGTGGTGCTCGTCGCCCTGGTGAGCCCCTACCGGAGCGCACGCAGCGTCGCGCGGGGGCAGGCCGCTCGCTTCCTCGAAGTGTTCGTGTCGTGCTCGCTCTCGGTGTGCGAAGCCCGAGACGTGAAGGGTCTCTATGCCCGTGCCCGCGCCGGGGAAATCCAAGGCATGACGGGCATCGACGATCCCTACGAAGCGCCCACCGCGCCGGAGCTGGTGCTGCGCACCGAGGAGTGGACCGTCGCCGAGTGCGTGGAGCGCCTCATGGCCGCCCTGGTCGAGCTCGAAGCGAGCAGCGCGCCGGGCGAGCAAGCATGAGCCGAGCCACGATCGACGAGCTGCCGCTGCCGCTGGCGATCCGAGCCTTCAACGTCGCCCGCGGCCTGCTCGGGCTGGCGTTTCGACGCGACTTCGACGAGGCCCGGCTGCTCGCCCGCGCCCGGCGCATCACCGGACTCGAGGACTTCGGTGACGACGCGTTCTGGACGCCGCTCCGGCGTCTGCTGCGCGCGCTGGATGAGGAAGCGGGGCTGTCCGGCTTCGGGCGCTCGATCATGGGCGCGCACGTCGTGCGGTCGCTCGCCGGCCGCCTGCGGGTCGAGGACTGGCTGCGGCGATGCCCGGAGATCGGTGAAGCGCGCGTCGTGCGCCCGCTGTTCATCGTCGGCTACCCACGTTCGGGGACGACGCACCTGCATCACCTCTTGTGTGCGGACGATCGCGTGTGCGTGCCTTCGTTCTGGAAGCTGCGTGCGCCCACGCCACCGCCGGATCGACGCGTGGCGCACGACCCGCGCATCCGGCGGGCCGAGCGCGCCATCGCGCGGGGGCTCAGCTTGACACCCCAGCTCTCGCGCCTGCACGCGCAGAGCGCGACGGCGCCCGAGGAGTGCCACTTCTTGCTCGATCTGGCGTTCATGAACCCGCTGCTGCCCGCGGGGAGCGCCTACGACCGCTGGTGGCAGAAGCAGGACTTGACCGCCGCGTACCGCTACCACGCGCGATTGCTCGCGCTATTGCAGTGGCGTTGGCCCGGCGATCACTGGGTGCTCAAGGGTGCCTTTCACCTGTGGCACCTCGACGCGCTGGTGCGGGTGTACCCGGACGCCTGCTTCGTATTCACGCACCGCGCGCCGGAGCAGGTGTTCCCCTCCGCTGCGAGCTACGCCAGCGTGCGCGCACGCGCCTTCTTCGATCAGCGCAGGCTCGACGCCATCGGTCCGGAGATCGCGGACGCTTTGGGGCGCCTGATGAGCCGCGGACTCGAGCATCGCCGAAGCCTCGCCGCGGAGCGCTTCGTGGACGTCGCGTTCGAGGATATCGTGACTCGTCCGGTAGCGGTGGCGGAGCGGGTCGCGGCGCGCTTCGGCTACCGCTTCGACGATCGCTCGCGAGAGGCGGTCGGTCGTCACGCCGCGGCGCACCCTCGACACCGCCACGGGGTGCACCGCTACGACTGCGCGCGCTTCGGCATCACGCCGGACGCGCTTGGCCGAGCGACCCAGGAGTATCGGGATTTCGCGCGCGATCGAGGGATCTCGTTGCTGGAGCCGTGAGCGCCGGTTGACCCGTTCGAGGCCGGGCCGTAGCGTTCGAGGATGCGCTTGGTACTGGTGGACCGACTGCTCAAGCGGCCCACGGCCGCCCCTGCGCCGGCCCTGCACCCCAAGCCAGAGCGCATCTTCTGGTGGTGGGAGCAGATCTGTAACCTGAGCTGCAACCACTGCGACATCGGGCGCCGAACCAAGAGCTTCCGCATCGAGCCCGTGCTCGGGCTGGAGCAGAAGCGTGAGGTGCTTCGGCGGCTGGCCCGCTGGCTCGAGCGCCCCTTCAGCCTCTCCTTCATCGCCGGCGAGCCCTTCTTGCACCGGGACTTGCTCGACGTGATCGCCTTTGCCGCCGAACACCGCGCGACCACCAGCGTCACGACGAACGGCACGTTGACCGCCACACGCGAGCGCGCCGAGCGCGTGGTTGCCTCGGGCCTGAGCTTCATCGCCGTCTCGGTAGACAGCCTGGACCCGGAGTATCACGACGCGAGCCGGGGCAAGGCGGGCACCTGGACCCTCGCGATGAACACCATCCGTCACATTCGGGAGGCCCGCGAGCGACTCGGAAGCGCGACCCCGCGGCTGTACGTCAACAGCATCGTGATGCGCGACAACCTGGCCGGGCTCCTGGCCCTCTCGGACTGGTGTCGAGCCGAAGGCATCGAGGGGCACACCTTTCAGCCCGTCGCGACCACGGACTTCTTCATGGCCAGCAAGCCGCAGGGGGACCGCTGGTTCGCCCACAGCCCGCTGTTTCCCTCGCGAGCCACGGCGCTCGAGTTCGTAGCGGAGCTGGAGCGCCGCAAGGCCGCTGGCTTCCGCATCGAGAACAGCGACAACGACTTCCGCAAGTTCCGCGCATACTTCCGGGATCCGATCGCCTTTGGCCACGGAGAGAGCTGCGAGAGCGAGCTGCAGACGCTCTTGGTCACGCAGGACGGACACGTGAAGATGTGCCCCAACACGCGCGAGAGCTTCGGTCACGTCCTGAAGGACGACCTCGACGCCCTGTGGTCCGGCCGAGCGGCGGCTCGCGCGCGCGACCACGTCTACGAGTGCGCGTCCCAGTGCAAGATCTTGGCGAACACCAAGGAAGACTTCTACTTCTGATCGCGCCATGGGCGACGACCCTTCCGAGCGCGCGCGCGCCGACAACGCGAACTGGTTCGACCGAGCGGGAGCCTTCGACTTCTTGGAGACGGATCGCGACAACGTCGTGCGACTCGAGGTCGTTCAGCGCACGCTGGCCCGGGAGCGCGCGCGTCGCGGCGAGCGCCTACTCGACGTGGGCGCGGGGGATGGCCGCATCGGCGCTCGGCTCGCGGCGCTCGGCTATCAGGTGACGGCGCTCGACGGCTCCGAGCGGGCCTTGGCGCTCGCACGCGAGCGCGGGCTCGTGACGGTGCTGGCGGACGCGAGCCGGCCGCTACCCTTCGAGGCCGCTAGCTTCGACGTCGTGTACGCCGGTGAGCTCATCGAGCACCTGTTCGACACGTCGGCGTTCTTGCTCGAGCTTCGCCGCGTGCTGCGGCCCGGAGGCCTCATGCTGCTCACCACCCCGAACCTCGCGCACCTGCCCGACCGGCTCCGCTTCTTGGTCGGCAAGGCCCCGACGCAGGTCCAGCCGCTGCACCCGTTCCTGCGGCTCCACATCCGACCCTTTGGCCCCGACACGCTGCGGGCCGCGCTCGCTGGCGCACGGCTTCGCCTCACCCGGCTGGAGAGCACCCTAGTGGTGTTCCGGCGGGACCGACGCGATCCCGAGCGGGTGACCTGGGCGTCGCGGACGCTGGCGCGCTGGGCGCCGTCCCTTGGCAGCTTCTTGATCGCGGCGGCCGAGCGGGACGACGGCTGAACGTCCCCTCAGACGCGCGGCGTGTAGCCCCGGCGCGCCAGCTCCTCGAGGCTCTGGCTGCCGAGCCCCTTGACCAGCGGCGCCTTCTCGCCAATCTCCACCTTGAACTCGCCGGCGTCGCGAACCTCGAACTTCATGTCCGCGCCCAGCAACTCGGAGAGCTCCCGCAGGATGTGTCGATGCGTCGCGCGCTTTTCTTCGGACGTCAGGCCGCTCTCGTAGCCCAGCGCGACGTCCACGCGATCGAGCTCGAGCTGGGTGACGCGAAACCAACGGACGCCCGAGACGTGCTCGAACACCGCCATCACGCGGAACGGATCTCGAAGTTCGCCCGCGGGGGTGATCAGGAAGTCTAGCTTGCGCCCTCGGAGCTGGGTGAGCAGCGGCAGACTGCGGCCGCAGGGGCACGGCGAGCGCTCGATCGCGCCCAGGTCGCCGACGCGGTAGCGAATGATGGGCTGGGTGTGCTGGTACAGGTTGGTCAGCACGATTTCGCCGACCTCCCCGGCTGGCGCGGGGCTGCCGTCTTCCCGCACGATCTCCACGAACACCAGGTCCGTGTCGATGTGATAGCCGCTCCGCGAGGGACACTCCCAGGCGATCATGCCGGTCTCTTCAGTGGCGTAGAAGTCCACCACTGGCGCGCCGAGTGCGTTCTCGATGAACCAGCGGGTCTGGCTGTCCAGCAGCTCACCGCGGGTGAGGATCCGGTGCGGGCGGAAACGAAAGCCGCCCCGCGCTTCGGCCGCCAGCGCCAACATGCGCACGCCGGCCAACACGCCGTGCACCACGTCCGGCGCGAGACGCTCGACTTCGTCCAGTGCAGCTTCGGGTGAGAGCCACACGGGGTACGGGATGCGGCGCCAGACGCCGAGTCGCTGCATCAGGAAGGGCCTCGGCGCCATGTGTGCCGGCGCGTCGAGCACGAGCTGGGTGTGCCAGGGGCGCACCCCGTGGGCTGCGAGCACTCGCAGCTCCTGAGCCCGGCGAGGGAGCTCCATCAGCGGATCGAAGAACACGCGAACCGGCGAGCCCGTCGACCCGCTCGAGCGCCGCTCGAGCAGCCGACTCGCCGAGGGTGCCCGCCGACTGAGCATGGCTGAGCCGTCGCTCTTGAGCGCCCCCTTGGTCAGCAGAGGAAGCTGGGCGAAGGACTCGGCGGACGCGACGCGCCGTTCGTCGAAGCCGGCGCCGCGATACAGCGCGCGATAGTAGGGCACGTCGGCGAAGGCGCGGCGCACGAGGCGCGCGCGGCGACGCCTCACCAGCGCGTCGAGCAGAGGCTTGGGCAGCCAGGGAACGGCCATGAGCTGCGGGAAGACCCTGAGCGCGCCGTCACCGTACGCTCGAAGCAGCTCGGCTGCCGACGCGGCGTGTGGATCCGGACCCAAGAGCTCGCCGCGACGCGCGTCAGTAGAACGCATGCGGGCCCTTCAGCAAGTCGAAGCGCGGACGCCGTCGCGTGAGCTTCTTGATGACCCAGAAGTTCGAGACCGTGCCGTGGTAGGAGCGAGCCGCGCGCTCGTGCACGCCCAGGAGCACGCCCCCGCTCTCGAGTACGAAAGCCTGCAGCAGCGCGGCGAGCTCGTCCGGATCGCCGACGCGAGTCACCGGAGCACGCTCCACCGGACAGGCGAGCAAGCCGTGCCCTCCGACCCCGAGGGCGGCCATACCGACCCCACAGAAGGCCCTGAGCCCATCCGGTCCATACGGGGGATCGCTGACGAACAGAGCGTGGTCGCGCGCGACCTTGGGCAGGCGCCCCCGATAGACCGAGCGCAGATCGTGCTCCAGGGACCGGACTCGGCCGCCGGAGGCGCGCTCGATCACCGCCAATAGCTCGACATCCAGATCGAGCACCGTCAAATTCTTGTACCCTAAGAAGTGAAGAGCGAGCGACGCGAGATCGTCGTCACCCACGAACAAGATGGGGTCTCGCTGGCTCACGCAGCGCTCGATCGCCCGAATGCGACGCACCATGGACCAAAAGTCGATCGCGTACGCGCCAATCGCCGGCTTGTCGCCGACGCGGAGCGACATGGCATGACGGATGGCATCGCGAGCCCGCGCAGCACTCACCGCCTCGGTTCTAGCCGCGACGACGGCAAGCCGACAAGCGTGGAGCCCGGGCCCGGCGCTCGCTGGGCGCTCGTGGCGCTCGGCGCTTACCTGCTCGCGAGCATCGGGGTGGGCGCCTACGTCCGACGCGTCACCTGGGATGCTCGCGAGTTCGAGTGGAATCCCGTGGACTACACCTGGCAGCTCGAGCTGCCCTGGCGCGCGATGAAGGGGGAGATCAGCGGGGTGGATTTTCACTTCCCGATGGGGCCGCTGTGGCAGGGGCTCGCGTGGCTCGGGGCGCTGCCCGGTCCCCTGGACGCCGGCCGAGCCATCGCTGGCATGCAGGCCCTCACCCAGCTCTTGGGCGTCATCGCCGCGCTGGTCATCGCGTCGATCGCGATCCGGAGCCGCCTGCTCAGTGTGTGGGTGGCCTCGACGCTCGCGCTGCTCGCGTACGGCGCAGGCGCGGCCACCGTCCGTCCGGTGCTCTCACTCGCCCACGTGCTCGCCTACTTGCCGAGCGCGCGGGATGACCGAGAGCCGACGTGGCGCGACGCTTTCGTCGCGGCTTCGCTCGCGACGTTGGGCCTCCTACTCTCGTTCGATCGACTCGTGCTGGCTTGCGTCGCGGCGGTCGTGATGGCTGGCGTCGAGCTGGCGGTGCGCGCGCACCGGCGGCGCCAGCCCCGGCTGGCGTGGCTGCGGCTGGGCCGCTACGTCGCGGCTCAAGCCGCGTGCCTCACCGCGTTGGCGCTCGTGTCCTGGGCGCTGGGGGCGAGCCCACTGGCTTACTTGCGCGAGCAACGCCAGATCGCCGCGGCCTACTCGGTGAACCTCGCTCGCACCGCGGAGGTGGACAGCACGACGATCGCGGCGTTCCTGCTGGTGGCGTGCGTGATCGCGCTGGTCGCGGGAGCCTCACGCGAGCGACGGAGCCTCGAGCTCGTCTGGATCGCTGGCGCCTTGCCGCTCGCCGCCTTCGCTCTGCCGCAACCGAACCCCGGACACGTCTTCCTGGGCGTCATGCCCTTGGCCGGCGTGCTGGTCGTGATGGCCGCGCGCCGAGACGTGGAAGGAGTGGCGCTTCGCGCCGCGGCAGGGCTGTGCGCGATGGTCTTCATGCTCGGCTGGTTCGGCACCCACCGGGAGAACGTGTGGCTCGCGCCGGACGTCTTTCTCCGCGCAGCGCGCGTCGCAGAGGGGAAGCTCGCCGCGCAGCAGGGGTTCGAGACCGACCTCACTCGGGCTGTCGACTGGGTGCGGCGACAGCGCGAGCAGGCCCCCCCCCGCTGTGTGGCCTTCTCTCCGGGGCTCGCCGCCGCCCACCCGCTCGCGGACATGCCGGGTCCCACGAGCCTGGGTCTGCGCTGGAACAGCAGACAGCAGCGCGCGCTCGGGGATTCGATCGCGCGCGCCGCGTGCCCGTGGTTCGTGTATCAACTGGGCAGCTTCGATCGCCCGGATCGCCCCAACTGGTTCTTGGGCGAGGACCTGTTCGCCATCAACCGACTGTACGAGCCCGCGCTTCGCATCGGCCCCGCCACCGTCGTCTTGGCGCTGCGCCGCGAGCAGGTCGCGCCCGAGATCGAGCCGCTGTCGAGCGAGCTCTTGGGGCGCACGCTGTCCATCAGCGTCCCCGGTGAGGTGGTCGTGCCCCTGGGCCGGTCGCTCGAGGGCGCGGACTTCTTGTGGCTCGATCACACGCTGCATGCAGCGCGGCTCTCGCGGGTGCTCGGCGCGGCCCCGGAGATTCACTACCGCTTCGAACAGTCCGGCGTCGCGGTCGACGAGGAAGCACCCTGGAGCGACCTCGAGGTGGGGACGCGCGCGCAGTCGACGCTGGCGCTCGACCCGACCTTCGCGGAGTGGCGCTGGCTCGCGAGTCGGGACGTCGGACAGCCGCGGCGCGCGGACAGCCTGCGGCTTCGCTTCGCTCCCCGCGGTGTCTTGTCGCCGAAGAGCGTGTCGTTCACCGTCCACGGCCTGGCGCGCTGGCGACCCGCGAGCGCCGTCGTGAGCGCGCCGCGCGAGAGCTGCCAGCCCGACCTCGACCTGCTGGACGAGATCGCCAGCGGGCGGGCGATGGCGCGCGGCGTCGCGCTGCGCCCCACCGCGGAGCGGTTCCTGCTCCACCCCACGCCCAAGCCCGAGAAGCCCGCGGAGGTGTTCTTCCCGCTCCGTCCGTGCGCTGGCGCGTGCCTGCTCCTGGAGCTGGGCATCGAGATGCCCACCGAGTCCGGCGACGGAGCGCTCGTCGACGTGCACGTCATCGACGGCAGGGCGCGGCCGCGGCTTCGGCGCGACGAGGTGCTGCCCGGTCAGCCGCCCCTGAAGCTGGAGGTGCCGCTCGAGCCTTGGGTCGATCGCGAAATCCTGCTGCGGTTGGGCAGCGAGACCCGGGACGATCCCAGCAGCGACTTCCTGTTCGTCGGACTTCCACGCATGGCTCGCTGCTCGAATCGTGCGCTCATCGCCGAGCGGTTGCGGCAAGGGCAGGCGCAGCTGGTGAGGGGCGAGAGCGAGGCGCCAGGGCGCGACGTGCGACTGCGCGGGGACGCCGAGCTGCACTACCCGCTGTACGTCAGCGCCGACACCTGTCTGGCGTTCGACGCCAGCGTGCTCGATGGTCCCGAGGCGACGGTGGACCTCGCGCTTCACGTGTCCGTCGACGGGCGCCGACATCGCCTCGATCGGCGGCGGATGTCCGGCAGCGCTGCCCCCGAGCGGCTGGTGTATTCGCTGCACGACTGGCTGCGCCGGCACGTCGTGCTGTCGGTGGTCAGCACGCCCGTGGACGCTCCGGCCGGCGTCCGGCTGGAGCTGGGCAACCTCCGGATGGACGCATGCAACGCGATCTGAGGACCAGACTCGGCAGCCCCGGACGCGCCAGCCTGGCGGTGCTGTGCTACTTCGCCGCCACCATCGTCGCCAACTCGGCCTGGTGGTGGCTCGCGTTCGACGACTGGATGCTCGAGCTGCGGCGCTGGGACTACGGCTGGGAGCTGATGTTGCCCTGGGCGGCCCGCGAGGGCCGCTGGGTCGGGCGCGAGCTGTCGTACCCGATTGGGCCGCTGTGGCAGGCGCTGGCAGCGCTGCCCACCCTCGGCGCACCCTTCAGCGGCGCGCGCACCGTGGCGGGCCTGCACCTGATCTTCCCGCTGCTATCGCTCGCGACTTGCGCTGGCGTGGCGTTCAGTCAACCGCTGGGAAAGCGCCGGCGCGCGCTGCTGCTCGCGGGGCTGAGCCTATTCGCGCTGCACGATGACGTACGCACCTTTCGCGCCGTGCTGCCCGTGGCGGTCCTGGTGGCCTACGCGCTGGACGGTGACGCGCGCGGCGCACCCTGGCGCCGAGCCGCGTTCGTCGGCCTGCTCGTCACGTTGGGCTTCGCGTTGTCGTTCGACACGGGCGTGCTCAGCGCGGTCAGCGTGTGTTGCATGGGCGCGTACGAACTGCTCGTGCTGCGCCGGGGCCGAGCCGCGCTCGTTCGCCTCGCCGAGTCGCTGCTCGGGATCGGCATCGGACAGGCGGCGCTCGCGCTCGTGCTGTGGTGGGTGGGGGGTAGCTACCTCGGGCTCATCACCGGCTCGCTGGCGATCACGCGCGCATACGGCAGCGCGATGGTGCTCGCGCCCAGTGGCTACGATCCGAGCGCCGCGTTGGCGTTCGTCCTCGTGGCCACGTTGCTCGCCGCTGCCAGCGCGCGCCTGCGGCTGCAGCCGGTCGTCGGCATCTGGCTCGCCGGTGCGCTCCCGCTCGCGTACCGCGCCGTACTGCGGAGCGACGCCGAGCATCTGTACGCTGGCCTGGTTCCACTGGCGCAGGTGCTCGTGCTGGTCGCGTGCCGCACCGCGCGCGAGCACCGGCCACTCGCGGCCAGCGCCGCGCTGCTCGTCACCATCTTCGGGCTGGCCTGGTTCGGGAGCCACGCGGATCGACCAGGCGCCTGGCAACCCACCCGCTGGCTGGCGCTCGGCAAGCAGCTGTTTGCCCCGAGCGCGCCCGAGTATCGCGGGGAGTTCGCGGCGATTCGCGGGTACGTGCAGGCGCACCGGGAGGAGCTGACCGACAGCTGCGTGAGCCTGCCCGCGAGCGCGGAGGCCTTGCACGCGCTGACGGGCGTGCCGGGCCCTGCGGAGCTGGTCCTGGGTTGGTCCGGGCCCATGCAGCTCGCCATCGCCGAGCGCGTGCGGGCCGCGCGCTGTCCCCGAGCCGTGCGCGAGATCATCGCCTTCGACGGGCAGAACGGTGGCTTCACGGAGGTGATGCTGGCGCATCACGAGCTGTATGAGCCGGAGGGTCTGATCGGCGCGGATCTCGTCGCGTCGAGGCTGCGTGCGCGACCCGTCACGATCGAACGGCGACCGCTCCCGGCTGACTTCGGCGACGATGAGCGAGTCACCCTTCCGGCGCGCGTGGAGATCCCGCTCGGCCGACGCATCCGCGCTGATGGCGTAGTCCGCATCGAGTACTCGCTCGAGCTCGGTGATCTGCGTCTCCTCGCCGGCGGCGCCCCACTCGTTCGCTTCCACTTCTCCGACGGCGAGCGCCCGCTGTCCCCCGCCATGACGCTGCTCGGCGGCCTCGGGGCCCGCGTCTCGTCGGTGTTGCCGGTCGTCGCGGAGCTGGCGGAGTGGCGCTGGGTCGCCGGACGCGAAGCGCGGCGCGTGGAGACGGCCGACCGCCTCGTGCTCACCATCGAGCCGCGTCGCCTCTCGCCGGGGAGCGTGCGAATTCGTGTCCACTCGCTGGTGGAGCTGAACCCCGGGGACGAACCGACGCGAGCGAGCCCGTCGTGCGAGCCCTCCCTCGATCTCGTTCAGGCGACTCGGGACGGCGCGGTGCACCCGCGCCAGGTCGTGCCCTCGCTGGAGGACCACGGGCTCGCCATGCGGCCCAATCCTCCAGGGCTGCCGCTAGCCGAGGCGTTCTATCCCCTCGCGCCCTGTGCCGGCAGCTGCCTGAGCACGACGCTCTCGGTGCGGGGTGACGACTCCGAGGTCGTGCGCGTCGAGGCCCACGTGATCGATGGGCACGAGCGCCCCCGGGTCGTGCTGCACGAGGCTGCGCCCGGCGCGGAGGGCGCTCCAATCGAGCTCGCTCTGGAGCCCTGGGCCGACCGCCGAGTCGCGCTGCGGCTCGGCGTGACGGCGCCCGCGGGTTCCACTTCGAACCACGGGCACTTCAGCGCGCCGCGCGTCGTGCCCTGCACGACCGTGGCCGACCTCGGATTGCTGGTGACGCGCGGAGACGTCGAGGTCACCTCGGGCCGCGTCGAGCGTCGGGGCGCAGCGCTGGAGATCCATCCTCAGCCGCGGGGCTCGCCCCCGACCGAGGTGCTGTTGGCCTTGCGTGGGCGGCAGGGACATTGCGTCAAGCTCGACGCGACGCTCCGTCAGCCGAACGGCTCCGCGACGGCCGCGCTCGACGTCGGCGTGCTCGAGGGCAGCGACGTGGCACGTCTCACCCGCGTCGAGCTCGGGCGGGACGAGCCCTCCGTCGCGCTGATCGATCTGCCGCTCGCGGAGTGGCACGACCGCTGGGTCAAGCTGCGTCTCGCGAGCTGGGCCCTCACGGACGACGAGCCCACCGTGCTGCGCGTCGAGCACCTGCGCGTTCACCGCTGCGCTCGCTAGCGTGGCCACCTCCGCCAGGCCCAAGGGCCGGTCTGCTCGCTGCGGGCCAAGGTGTGCCACGCCCAGACAGTTGGGTCCGAAGCGCGGGCGTGGATGGCGAGTCTCGCGCCGAAAAGCGGCCCGGCACGTGGGTTGCTAGCTCCGAAGAGCCCATGACTCGTGCCGGAACCTGGACCCTCGCCGCGCTGATGGCGCTGCCGCTGCTGCAGCCCGGTGTCGCGAGGGCCGAGACGCCGACGGCGAGCTTCGCGCCGGTTCAGGACGATCCCGCGCCGTCCGCTCGCGCCTTCCCGTTGCCGCCGAGCCCGTCCACCGCGCCGCCCCAACAACAGCAGCAGCCAATGCCGACGTGGCAGCCTCCGCCAGCACACTTCTACGGCGCGGGTGCGCCAGCCTACGACCGCCCGGCGCCAGCGATGGAGACGCAGCGCGCGCGTTCGCAGTGGATGTGGTCGGTGGAGGGTGTCACGCGAGCGCCGGTGGACGTGGGCGTTCAGACGGTGCTCCAGACGCCCGTCGGGCTTCGCCTCGGCGCGGGCTACGGCGTGATCCCTGGCGCCTATTTGGACTTCGTGACCGACGCGGCAGCGGGCGAGAGCGAGCAGCGAGCGGCGGCGTCGATCTTCGAGAGTGGACGCGCGTTGCGTCTGTTCGCCGGCGTGCGGCCCTCGAGCAAGCTAGGCTTGTACGGCGACGTGGGTCTCGTGCGCGCGACCCTCGACGGCAGCTGGCAGCAGAATGGATTGCCCGCGCGCTACGA
Source organism: Polyangiaceae bacterium (assembly GCA_019637295.1). Lineage (GTDB taxonomy): Bacteria > Myxococcota_A > Polyangia > Polyangiales > Polyangiaceae > JACKEA01. The sequence goes on along the minus strand of JAHBVX010000008.1, from coordinate 242,437 downwards.
CATCACGAGCCGCCTCAACCTGTGGTTCGCCGAGGTTGGCTACCAAGGCCACGTCTCGAGACGGCTGGTGCTCGGCGTGGGGCTCGGCGTCGTAGGTATGATGAGCGCTACCACGGAGGCGGTGCCCAATCGCAGCCTCGGCGCGAGCCAGCAAGCGCTCACGGATGAGGCATCCGCCAGCGTGGATCGACAGCTCGAGGAGTTCGGGCTGCTGCCGAGCCTGACCCTGCGGCTCGGGTTCGATCTGCTCTAGCGCGCCTTGGCCAGCAGCGCTTGGTGCTTGCCCTCGGCGTAGCCGAAGGCGTCCTTGAGCGCGCGCAGGCAGAGGCCCTGCTTCTCGCCGATGCCGCCGCCCTTCCAGGCCACCGCGCAGGCCACGAGATACACCGCGTCCCGCAGCTCGGTGTCCTCGATGATGGACGCGATCTCGGCGAAGCGCGCCTTGGCGCCCTCTTCTTCGACGGCGCCCGCCACTCGCTCGAGCATGTCGACGACCTCGTCGGCCTCCACGCTGCCGTCGGTGAGCTGCACGAGCCCCTCGACGATCTCGCCGGACTCGGCCTCCGACACGCTGCCGTCCGCTTGCGCGACGATGTACGCCGCCTCGACCATCGCGCCGAGCCACATCGCGCGCGCTTCGAGGGCCGCGTGCTCGGCTTCCTGCGCAGCTGCCCCCGCCTCGCTGCCCTGCTCGAGCAGCTTGCTGTAGGCCGGGATGGCCTGCACGGTGGCTCGAAGTTTCCCGAGTGAGCTTGCGATTCCCATTTCTCTTGCTCCCTGTACGACTCGGGTGATGAACCCAGAGCGCCGTAGCGGCGTCAAGCGCCGCGGGTGCGCAGCGCCATGAGCGAGGGCCTGCGCGCCTGGGCGCGGCGCTGATCCTCGACCATTTGATGCACGAGCGTGATCTTCTGCCAGACCTTGCGGCTGAGCCCCGTGGTCAGGCTCTCGACCTCGTCCACCGCCGCGAGCACCACCGGATCGCCGTAGCCCTGGACGGTCAGCGCTCCCACCTTGCTGATCAGCGCGAACAGCTCGCTGCAGTAGTCGAGATAGCGCAGCAGCTCTTGGTCGCTCATGGCGCGCACTGGGGACGACGGCGTGCGTGGACCGAGCAACCCCTCTGGATCCTTCGTGAGCTGGTGCATGTCCACCACGTGGGCGACCGAGCGCAGCTCGTGCACGAGCTTGAGCGCGCGCCGCCGCTTGAGCCGGCTCTCGAAGGTGATCAAGAAGGCGATGCCGGTGCCCAGGAAGAACAAGCTGCCGAGGAACGCCTCGATGGTCTGGACCAGATCGCTCATCTCGCGGATGCGCACGTTGACCCGTAGCTCGGGCACGAACACGGCCAGCACCACGACCACGCCAGCGAGCAGCACCCCGACGCCCGCCCGCAGCGGCAAATGCGGGCGACCGAGCTCCTGGGTCTGGCGCGCCACCTCGCTCGCGATGCGAGTGAGCTCCCCCGACACCGAGGCCAGCCCAGCTCCGGGAAAACGCTCCTGGATGCGGCGGGTGAGCCGCTCCAGCGTCTCCAGGATCTTCTCCGCGCTCAGCGACTCGTACACTGGGGCCTCGCCTCCTCAGCTCGGCACGAGCACGAGCGCCGCGAGCGGTGGCAGGTCGAGCTCGATCGAGCACGGTCGGCCATGGACGGGCTCGGCCTGGGCCTGAACGACGCTTTGCCTAGAGAACCCGGAGCCACCGAACTCCACGGCGTCCGTGTCGAGCACCACGCGGTACTCTCCCCCTCGCGGCGCTCCGACGCGATAGGGGCGACGGGGCACTGGAGTGAGGTTCATGATCACGAGGGCCACCTCGTCGCCGCTCCTGCGCAGGTAGGAGAAGACCGAGCTCTCGCTGTCCGCGGCGTCAATCCACTCGAAGCTCTCCGGGCTTGGATCGTCTCGCCACAGCGCAGGCGTGCGCAGATAGAGCTGACCCAGGGCCTGCATGAAGTGGAGGTGCCGCGCGTGCCGCTCGTCGGCAAGCAGGCCGAAGTCCACCGCGCCGTCGTGGTTCCATTCGCTGCGTTGAGCGATCTCCGCGCCCATGAAGTAGAGCTGCTTGCCCGGCCGTGTGTACTGATAGGCGAACAGCGCACGCAAGTTGGCGAAGCGCTGCCAGTCGTCACCGGGCATCTTGGAGAGCAGCGCTCCCTTGCCGTGCACCACCTCGTCGTGAGACAGCGAGTTGATGAAGCGCTCGTGGTACTCGTAGATCATCGAAAAAGTCAGCTGATTCTGGTGGAACTTGCGGTAGATCGGCTCCTTCTGGAAGTACGAGAGCGTGTCGTGCATCCAGCCCATGTTCCACTTGAAGGTGAAGCCGAGCCCGCCCTCCACCGCGGCCGTCGTGACCCCGGCCCAGGCGGTGCTCTCCTCCGCGATGGTGATGGCACCCGGCGCTTCCTCCGTCACGATGTGATTGACGGCCTTGAGCAGCTCGATCGCCTCCAAGTTCTCACGACCACCGAACCTGTTCGGGACCCACTCGCCTGCGTTGCGGCTGTAGTCGAGGTACAGCATCGACGCGACCGCATCGACCCGGAGTCCATCGATGTGAAACTCTTCCAGCCAATAGAGCGCGTTGGCCAGCAAGAACGCGCGCACCTCCGCGCGCCCGTAGTTGAAGATCAAGGTGCCCCAGTCCGGGTGCTCGCCGAGGCGTGGATCTTGATGTTCGTACAGCGCGGAACCGTCGAAGCGCGCCAGCGCGAAGTCGTCCTTCGGGAAGTGAGCCGGCACCCAATCCAGGAGCACGCCGATGCCGTTCTGGTGCAGCACGTCGACGAAGTAGCGGAAGTCGTCCGGCACGCCGAAACGCGCGGTGGGCGCGAAATAGCCGCTGATCTGATAGCCCCAGGAGCCGTAGAAGGGGTGCTCCGCCATGGGCATGAGCTCGACGTGGGTCATGCCCAGCTTGTGGAGGTGCTCGACCAGAGGCGCGGCCAGCTCGCGATACGAGAGCGAGCGGTTGCCCTCCTCCAGTATCCGGCGCCAAGAACCGAAGTGCAGCTCGTAGATGCTCATCGGCTCGCGCCGCCAGTCGCGCTCGCGGCGCGACGCCATCCACTCCGCGTCGCCCCACTCGTGCGTTTGCCGCGTCACGACGGAGGCCGTCTGCGGCGGCAGCTCCATCGCCTTGGCATAGGGATCCGACTTCACTCGAACCACGCCGAGGTTGCTGCGAATCACGAACTTGTACTGGCTGCCCACCCCAACACCCGGCACGAACAGCTCCCAGACCCCCGACGCACCCAGCGCGCGCATGGGCAGCGCACGCGGATCCCAGTGGTCGAAGTCGCCAATCAGAGACACGGCCCGCGCCGTCGGCGCCCAGACCGCGAACGCCGTTCCCTCCACGCCGTCGACCACGCGCACGTTCGCGCCCAGCACTTGCCACAGGCGACGGTGGTTGCCCTCCGCGAACAGATGGAGATCCAGCTCGCCCACCGTGGGCAGGAAGCGGTACGGGTCGTCTCGCTCGAGCATCCCACCGCCGGCGAAGTGAAAGCGGACGCGGTGCCCGAGGGGCACGCGCTCGCTCGGCAGCGCGATGGCGAACAGGCCCCCGCCGATGGCCTGCATTTCCAGCGCTCTCGTGCCCAGAAGGCACTCCGCTCGCTCGGCCTCGGGGTGAAACGCCCGAACCGTCGCGCCCGCGCCGAACGGGTGGGCGCCGAGCAACGCGTGGGGATCGTGCAGCTCGCCCCGCAGCAGCCGCTCGCGAAGCTCGTCCGGGCCGCCGAGCGCGTCCGAGGTCACTTCTTGCCGGCCATCGTGTGGCAGTTGAAGCAGCCGAAGCCTTGCTGCGTCTTGGGGTCGTAGACCGACTTGCCGAGCAGCTGCGCCATCTCGGGTACGACCTTCGTCTTCATGAACGCGAGCTGCTTGGCGTACTTCTTCTGGTGCTTCGCGAAGTCGTTGGTGGGGTCGAGCACGTCGAGCGACGTCGTGGGCATGTCGAACTTGCCGTCCTTCACGCCCGGCCCGTGACAGGTCGGACAACCGAATTTCTCGAACTCCTTGGCGTCGAACTCCTGGAACAGCGCCTTCATTCGGGGCGTGACCGTCTCCTTCATGAAGGCGACGCGGGCCTCGTGGTCCATGTCCGCCCACGTCTTCGGCGCCTCGGGGGACGCCGGCTCGTCCGCGGGCTCCGGCTCGGACCCGGACTCGCCGTCTTCGGCCCCAGGCTGAGTGGGCAGCTCGGCGAACTTGGGTCCCTCCGGTGGCGTGGAGCCGCCGCAAGACAAGAGGAGGACTGCAGCGGCGGGGAGGAGAAGTGAGGACATGCGCATGGCACGGCGGATACTCAATCGCGCGGGCAGCGGCAAGAGCCGACTCGCCGAAAGCCCTCGCTGGCGGTCCGCGAGCCAGCGTCAGCCCCCGCACACGCGGTAGCTGATCGTCAGCTGCGGCCGCTCGCTGGCCGTCGTGGACTCGCGCGCCCCAAAGCGGAGTGCCTCGCCGTTCATCGCAGTGTCGTTGGCGTGCTTGAGGAGCCAGCCGTGGTTGCTCAGGCTGCCGTCGAAGAACGCCGTCACGTCGCTGGTAACGTCCCAGCTGACCACGCCCCCGACCATGATGCTCGCGTCGATGGCCAGCGTCGCCGTCGCGCTGGCGAAGTCTCCGCCCGGGGTCGACCAGGTCGCGCTGGTGGCGGGCTTGCTCCACGTGGCCTCGGCCTCCACCCAGCTGCGAGCGAGCCGGTACACGCCCAGCTCGTGAGAGGCGGGCTGATGCAGGACCAGGCGCAGCACCAGCGCAGCGTCCAGGATCTCCGCGCCCGCGGGCAGGGACGACTCGAACTCGAAGCGAACGAGCGCGCGATTGCCGGCGAACGCGTTGAACGCCAGCACTTGCAGAAACTCCGCCTGGCCATTGGTCTGGTTGGGCGGGGTGTTTTGAAGGTAGGTGTCGGCCACCGCCTCCAAGGTCAGGCTCTGGTCGCCCCCACAGCCGCTGGCGTCGGGGGGCTGGCCGCCGCTGCCGGCGGGTCCGCCGCCCTGCCCGCCGCCGCCGGTGCCCCCGACGCCGCCCGCCCCCCCGGCTTGCCCGCCGAACCCCGCGGCGCCGGCAGTGAGATCCACGAGCGGCGGCGACTCCGGGAAGAGGCTGCAAGCCGAGAACAGTAGCGCGAGCCCAATCCACCGAGGCACGTCGGGAGTGTAACCCCGCTGGCGGTTGGCGCACCACGCAAGCGGGAAGGGTGGCGCCGAGCCGACGGGTGCGAGCTATAGTGTCAGGAGTGAGGCACACGCCGGTCACCTGGCCTGGACGCGAGGCGCCCCCCACCACGGCGGGCGAGAAGCGGTTCTTCGCCCTGCGCTTTCAGGGTCGCGAGTTCTTGCTGCCGCCCGGTGAGTTCGTGATCGGCCGCAGCCGCAGCTGCGATCTGAACCTGCAAGACATGTTGGTCTCGCGCCGCCACGCGCGGCTGTTCGTCTCCAACTGCGCCCTGTTCCTCGAGGACCTCGAGAGCGCGAACGGCGTGCGTGTGAACGAGCAGCCCCTGAGCGGCGCACGCGTGCTCGACGAGGGGGACCGCATCCTGATCGGGACATCCGAGCTCACCGTGTGCGTGAGCGACTCCGCAGTGCGCTTCGATACGGCGCCTCCCCCCGGACACAAGCGGTCACTCTCGGGACCCCAGGCCTTTGGCGTCCCCGCGCCCGCCATGACCGAGCGCGACATGCCGGTCGTGGTCCCGAGCCCACCTCAGGCTGCGCAGCACGCGGCCGAGACCTCCGAAGACCTGGAGGACACGCAGCGAACCACGAAGGCCGACGCGCTGCTCACCATGGCGCGCCTGGCGGATCGCATGATCACCATGGGCCGCAAGGAGGCGGCCGAGCGCTTGCTCGCCGATCACATGGACACGCTCCTGCGCAAGGCGCGCGAGGGCGGCGCCATCGATCCGGCCACCCTCGAGATCGCCGGGCTGTACGGCATGAAGCTCGCGGACGTGAGCCTGCGCGGTCGCTGGGCGAACATGGCGATCGAGCTGTTCCGGCTCGCAAAGCGTCCGCTCCCGCTCAAAGCGGTGACCTTGCTCGAGTCGCTGATCCGTCGTCTCGCCGACTTCGATCACGCGGGCCTCGCGGCCTACAAAGTCGTGCTGCGACAGCACTGCGGCTCCTTGACTGGAGAGGAGGCCGTGGCCGCGGAGCGCATCCTGTCGTTGGCGGTGAGCTGACCATGGGCGCTGTGGCGGCGGAGGGGGATTTCCAGGCGCGCCGCCGCCTCACGGGCTCGCGACTCGGCCAGTATCTGATCGGACCGCGCCTCGGCGCGGGGGGCACCGCATCCGTCTACCTCGCGCGGCTGGCAGGTCCTCACGGCTTCGAGCGCCTGGTCGCCCTCAAGGTGGTTCATGATCACCTGAGCGAGGAGACCGAGTTCATCACCCAGTTCCTCGACGAGGCCAACCTGCTGGTTCGCCTCGATCACCCAAACATCGTGCGGGTGCACGAGCTGGGGCGCGCGGGGGAGACGCTGTACCTGGCCATCGAGTACCTCGACGGCCAGCCCCTCTCGGCGCTGATCGACAAGCTTCAGCGCGAACGGCGTCGGCTGCCTCCAGAGCTGGTCGCTTGGCTCGGCGCGCGCGTCGCCGACGGGCTGGCGTACGCCCACGCCCTGAAGGACGCGCAGGGCGCACCCGAGGGGCTCGTGCACCGCGACATCAGCCCACAGAACGTGTTCATCACCTACGACGGCTCGGTGAAGGTCATCGATTTCGGCATCGCCCGCGCGCGGGGCCGGCTCTCGCGCACCACCGTCGGTCGCATCAAGGGCAAGTTCAGCTACATGGCGCCGGAGCAGGCGCTGGGCTCGGGCTTCGATCACCGCGCTGACCTGTTCGCGCTCGGCGCCTCGCTGCACGAGGCCGCCGCCGCCGCACGGCTCTTCAAGGGAGAAGACGAGACCGACACGTTGCAGAAGCTCTTGATCGACGACATTCCGGACCTCACCAGCACACTCACTGATTTTCCGGCCGAGCTCGCGTCGACCTTGAGCCGCTGCCTCGAGCGCGATCCAAATGCTCGGCACCCCACCGCCGCCGCGCTGGCCACGGAGCTGGACGCCTTCGTCGCCAAGCACGCCCCGGGCCGTGACCTGCGCGGCGAGCTTGCGTCGCTGCTCGGGTCGCTGTTCGCGCAGGAGCGCGAGAAGCAGCTGGCCGGCATCGAGGAGCTCAAGGCGCTCGAGGCCCAACCCGACACCCTGCGGCCCACGCCATCCCTCGACGACCGGCCCAGCAGGGTGGGGCTGCGTGCGCACAGGCCGCGTTGGGCGCTGGGGCTGGCGTTGGGACTCGCGGTCGCACTCGCCGTCGTGTCGCTCATCCTCCTGGGCCGGGCCCAGCCCGCGCCGGCCCAGTCGGAGCCCCCGCCAGCCGCACCCAGCCTCGCGACGATCGAGGTCGTGGTGGAGCCAGCCGAGGGCGCCCAAGTGCTGATCGACGGGCGCCGCGCCAGCGGCTCGCCGCCTCGCCTGGCGCTCCCGCAGGCGTCGCATCCGGTGCGTGTGGAGGTGAGCGCCGCCGGAAAGCAGCGCGTGTCGCTCGCCGTCGTGCCCGACCGGGATCGCAGCATGCTCGTGACCCTCGTCGACGAGCCGGCTGCCGTCCCGACCGCGGGCGCGCCAGCCGCCAGCGCGCCGAAGCCGGGCAAGGGCAAGTCAGCTCCTGCAGGCCAGAAGTCCGGCAAGACCGGGGGCAGCCCTGGCTCGCTGGTGACCGAGTACCCGTTCTGACCCGGAGCGCTCGTGTAGACTCCAGCCATGTCGCGCCGCGCTGCGCTCGCTCTGGCCTGCCTGCTCGGCACCCCGACGCCCAGTCTCGGCGCACCCTGCACGCAGGATGCCGTCAGCTGCGGGCGCAGCGCGTTCAAGGCCGGCGTCGAGGCCTACGAGGCCGAGCGCTACACCGAAGCGATCGAGCACTTCCGGCAAGCTCAGGCCGCGCGCCCTCACCCCGTCGTGCTGTTCAATCTCGCGCTCGCCGAAGCCCGTGGAGGAAAGCTACGTGACGCCATACGGCACCTCGACGAGGTCATGGCGGACCCCCAGACCTCGCAAGAGGTTCGCGCAAAGGCCGAGCGCGAGCGGGCGCGCGCCGACGGTCGACTCGCCCGCATCGAGGTCGACGCCAGCGGCAAGGTGGAGCTGCTGGTGGATGGCGTGCTCGTCGCGGGCAGCCCTCCCGTAGCGGCGCTCGACCCAGGGAGCTACGACGTCCGCGTACGGCTCGACGGGAGGACCGTGATCGAGCGCCGGGTGGACCTGAGCGAGGCGGAGCGGCTGCGGCTGACGGTGGAGCGTCAGCGTGAGATCGTGGTCGCGCCGGGCGACTCGGTTGCTGCACCGAGCTCGCCGTCGAGCGCGGGACTGTCGCCGACGTGGTTCTACGTCGGCGCGAGCGTCACCGCCGTGCTCGGTGGGGTGGCCACCTGGAGCGCGCTCGACACCAAGCGCGCCTTCGACGACTACGAGCGGGATCTGCCGCGGCTCGACCAAGCAGCGGTGAACGCTCGTGTGAGCGACGGTCACGCGCGAGAGCGGCGCACGAACTGGCTGCTGAGCGGCACCGTGGTAGCGGGCGCGGCCACGGCCGCCCTCGGGGTGTTCTGGGTGGACTGGGGTGGCCGGGGCACGCGGCAGGGTGTCGTCGTCGGGCCTGGCAGCGCGTACGCCGTCGGCACCTTCTGAGAGGTCACGCGCCGAGCTGGATCGAGCGCATCGACACGGAGGACAGGTCGAAGCCGGTCACCGGAAACGTCACCGGATCCGAGCGGCTCGCGGCGCCCGCTACGTAGAGCAGCGGAAGATAGTGGTCGACGCTGGGATGCGAGGCGCGACCGTCATCGGTCTCGATCAACTGCGTCAGGCGATCGTCGTCGCGCTCCGAGAGCGCTCGCGCGACCTCCGCGTCGAACCGCGAGGCCCAGCCCGGCGTTGCACCACCAGGCGCGTTCATGTGCTGCATCGCGTGGCGCAGGTTGTGGGTCACGTTGCCGCTGCCCAGGATCAGCACGCCCTGCTCGCGCAGCGGCGCGAGCGCGCGGCCGATCGCGAGATGCTCTCGCGGCGGCAGACGGCGATCGATGCTCAGCTGAAGCACGGGCACGTCCGCTTCCGGCCGCATGTGGCGGAGCACGCTCCAGGTTCCGTGATCGAGCCCCCACTCGCTGGAGAGGCCAGCCTGGCGCGACGCGAGCAAGGCGGCGACCCGCTTGGCGAGGTCCACGTTGCCGCGAGCCGGATACTGGATCTCGTACAGCGCGCGCGGAAAGCCACCGAAGTCGTGGATGGTGCGAGGCGCGGGGTTGTCGGTGAGCCACGTCCCGCCCACGAACCAGTGCGCGGAGACGGCGAGGATGGCCGCGGGCTTGGGGAGGACCCGGCCGAGCTGCTGGAAGGCGCGGGCCCAGGTGTTGTCCTCGATGGCGTTCATGGGCGAGCCGTGGCCGACGAAGACCACCGGCAGCGCGCTAGAGGTTGGTGGTCGAGTCACGTTCTCCTCCGGGGTTGCGCTCCGGCACGCGGCCGCGCCGAGCAGGCAGAGGCCTGCTCCCAGGGCCTGGCGTCGAGGGATGCGCATGGCCCCCACTATGGCGCGCGCCGCGTCTCGCGACAATGGCTCGAGCCGAGACTCACCGTTCACACGCCGGAACGATCCACGTCCCCGTCGCCGTGGGCCAGCAGCACCAGCGAGTGCGGAGCGATGTTCAGCTCGTGACCGCGAGCGACCGGCACGCTCTGCTCCGCGGTGTTCACCACCTCGATCCAGTGACCCGGCTCGGGGACCTCCGGCAGCACGACGTGCCGCGCCCGCGTCTCGGCGTTCATCCACAAGAGCAACGTCTGGCCGCGATTGGGGCGCCCGCGCTCGTCCACTTCGTCCGAGGCGCCGCCGTGAATGAGCATGCCGAACACACCGTGCTTGTCGTCGTGCCAGTCTGCGTGGGTCATCTCCTCGCCGTCGTGGCGCACCCAGTTGACGTCCTTCACACCCGTGTCCGTGATGGGATCTCCGGCGAAGTACTTGCGGCGGCGAAACACCGGGTTCGACGCGCGCAGCTTGAACACCAGGCGCGTGAACGCGAGCAAGTCCCGAGCCTCCGCGTCGAGCTCCCAGTCGAGCCAGGTGAGCTCGTTGTCCTGACAGTAGGCGTTGTTGTTGCCCCGTTGGGTGCGCCCGAGCTCATCCCCGTGACCGAGCATGGGCACGCCTTGCGCGAACGCGACCGTCGCGAGCATGTTCTTGATCGCCTTGAGCCGCTTGCGCCGGATCTCCAGGTCCTGCGTCTCACCCTCCACGCCCCAGTTGTTGCTGTTGTTGTCGTCGTGACCGTCGCGGTTCTCCTCCCCGTTGGCTTCGTTGCGCCGCTGCTCGTAGGTCGTCAGGTCGCGCAGGGCAAAGCCGTCGTGGCAGGCCACGAAGTTGATGCTGGCATAGGGGCCCCGATCGCTGCCCTGGAAGATGTCGCTCGACCCGGACAGCCTCGAAGCCAGCTCCGGCACGCGAGTGAGGTCGCCGCCCCAGTAGCGGCGGACCGTGTCGCGGAACCTCGAGTTCCACTCGGCCCAACCCGGCGGGAAGGCGCCGAGCTGATAGCCGCCAGCGCCGAGATCCCACGGCTCGGCGATCAGCTTGACCCGCGACAGCACCGGATCTTGCTGCAACGTGGCGAAGAAGCGAGAGATACCCGAGAAGGCCTCCGGATCCCGGGCCAGCGCGGGAGCGAGATCGAAGCGGAAGCCGTCGACGTGCATCTCCGTGACCCAGTAGCGCAGGCTGTCGAGCACCAGCTGAAGCGCGCGCGGGTGGGGCACGTTGAGCGTGTTGCCGCAGCCGGTCACGTCCCAGCAGAAGCGCGGCGCCTCGGCGTTCAAGCGATAGTAGGCGCGGTTGTCGAGCCCGCGGAAGCTGAGGGTGGGACCGAGGTGACTGCCCTCGGCGGTGTGGTTGAAGACGACGTCGAGCAAGACCTCGAGCCCCACCCGGTGCATGGCCTTGACCATGGTCTTGAACTCGGTCACCTGCTGCCCGACCGCGCCGGTGGCGTAGCGCGGGTCCGGCGCGAAGAAGCCGATCGTGTTGTAGCCCCAGTAGTTCACCAGCCCGCGCTCCACGAGCTCCCGCTCCGAGACGAAGTGGTGGACCGGCAGCAACTCGACGGCGGTGACGCCGAGCTCGAGCAGGTGATCGAGCACCGGGTCCGAGGCCATGCCCAGGTAGGTGCCGCGCAGGTGCGGGGGCACGTCCGGGTGGCGCGCCGTCATGCCCTTGACGTGGCACTCGTAGATCACCGTGCGCGTCCAGGGCGTGTGAGGCGGGCGGTCATCTCCCCAGGTGAAGGCCGTGTCGACCACCACGCACTTGGGCAAGCTCGCCGCGCTGTCCGTGTCCGAGAACGACAGGTCGTCGTTGGGGTGGCCGACCACGTAGCCGAACAGCGCGTCACTCCAGGCGACACGCCCGTTGATGGCCTTGGCGTAGGGATCGAGCAGCAGCTTGTTGGGGTTGAACCGAAACCCGCGGGTCGGATCCCAGGGTCCGTGGGCGCGGAAGCCGTAGAGCTGTCCCGGGCGCACGTCCGGCAGGTAGGCGTGCCAGATGCGCGCGTCCCGCTCCGTGAGCGGCACCTGCAGGGTGGGCGCGCCGGATGGGTCGAACAAGCACAGCTCCACCGCGAACGCTCCCTGCGAGAAGACCGCGAAGTTGACGCCCTCGCCGTTCCACGTCGCCCCGAGGGGGTGGGGTTGACCGGGCCAGACGCGCATGAGCCCCGCTTATAGCGCGCCAGGGCCGCGCGTTGAGAAGATCTCGTCACCCGAGGCGCAGCGTCGCCAGGAGCTCCTTGCCATACGCCGCGAGCTTCTTGGGACCGATGCCGGGAACCAGCGCCAGCGCGTCCAGACTCTTGGGGCGCCGCACCGCGATCTCGAGCAGCGTCGCGTCGCTGAACACGATGTAGGCCGGCACGCGACGCTCCCGCGCGAGCTCGGCCCTCAGCGCCTTGAGCTGCGCGAAGAGCACCCCGTCACCCGCGTCCGTGGTCGTGACTCGCGCGGTCGCGCTGCGAGCCGCGGCGCGGGACTTGGGGGTCAGGTCCGCACACACGTCGCAGCTCGACTCGCAGGGCTCAATCGCCTCACCGAAGCGCGCGGCGATCAGCTGGTGCCGGCACGCCTGAGCCTCCGCGAACCGGAACATCTCTCGCGCCTGCCGCTGCATGCGCGCGGCGTGCTCCTCGGGTGCATCGAGCGCGAAGCGGTCATAAGCCGCGACCTCGTTCCACGAGTAGAAGAGCACACAGTCGCTGTCCAGACCGTCGCGACCCGCGCGCCCGATCTCCTGGTAGTAGCCCTCCATGGACCGCGGCATGTCGCGATGGATCACGTAGCGGACGTTCGACTTGTCGATGCCCATGCCAAACGCGATGGTGGCCACCACGACGTCGATCGAGTCGTTCTGGAAGGCGTCCTGAACTCGCTCCCTCTCGCTGGCCTCGAGACCGGCGTGGTACGCGCCTGCACGCAGTCCCGCCTGGCTCAAGAGCTCAGCCGTCTTCTCGCTGGCCGCGCGCGAGAGGCAGTACACGATGCCGCTCTCACCGTGACGCTCCTGCACCAGCCGAAGGATGGACTTGCCCACGGGAGGCGCGCGACGCTTGCCCGCGCGCTCCTCGCCCTTCTTCCGAGCCTGGAGCTTGAGGTTCGGCCGAAAGAAGCTGCCGCGAAAGAGCAGCGGCGACTGCATGCCGAGCTGCTCGATGATGTCGCGGGTGACCTCTTCGGTCGCCGTGGCGGTCAGCGCCAGCACGGGTACCCGCGGGAAGCGGCGCTTGATCCCCGACAGCTCGCGGTACGCCGGGCGAAAGTCATGCCCCCACTGGCTGATGCAGTGCGCTTCGTCGACCGCGATCAGGTCGAGCGCCACCCCCGAGAGCGCGCGGCCCACGGAGGCGACCAGGCCCTCGGGCGCCGCGTAGACCAGCTCCACCTGCCCGTCGCGGATGCGTCGCAGTCGGCTCTCGCGCTCCTCGGGCGGCACGGACGAGTTCAAGAAGGTGGCGCGGATACCGACCTCGGTCAGGGCGTCCACCTGGTCCTTCATCAGCGCGATGAGCGGCGAGACGACCAAGGTCACGCCGCCCAGCACGCGCGCCGGGATCTGGTAGGTCAAGGACTTGCCCGCCCCGGTGGGCATGATGCCGACCGAGTCCCGGCCCGCGAGCAGACCCTCGATGAGCTCGCGCTGGCCGCGACGGAAGCTCGGGTAGCCGAAGACCTCTCTGAGCACGGCCTCGGGCGAGGTGAGAGACCGGGCGGACGACCGGGTCGAGTCCAAGCGGACCCTGGCTTGCTGCAGCATGGTCACCGCTTCGGTCGAGAAGGCAGCCCGGTTGCGCCGGTAGAGCAAGCGGACCGACTCGAGCAGCTCCGCGGCCTGCTCGAGGCGTCCGCCATCGAGCAGGCACTCGAGCTCTTGGATGCGCTCGTCGATCGTAGCCGAGTCCTCCACTGTCGCTCGCTTACGTGATCGCTCGGCTCTTGTCACTCTGAACCAGCCGCGTACCCGGCTGGTGTGGGGCTCTCGCGAATCCAAGGACAGCCGGGATTCAGCAGAGTGTACACTCGCGGGACTCTTGGTCGACGCACGCAGCACGGGTGGTGAGCCCTTCGCCTTTCTCAGTCGTCGTCGCTGGCTTCGGCTGGCGCTGGGCGCCGGTGGTGTCGCCCTGTCGGGCGCCGGCGGACTGTGGTTGCTGCGCGGGCGCGCGCCTGCCGTGGAGGGCCTGCGCGTACTGTCGGCGCACCAGTACCGGACCCTGGACGCCATCGCGCGCACGGTGCTGCCGGCGGGCGGCGTGTTCGAGACGGGCGCCGCCGAGCTCGACCTGGCTCGCGCCTTCGACGGCTATCTCGCCGACGAGCCGGCGTTCGTGGTCGGCGATCTGTCCAGCGCGCTCTCCCTCGTCGAGTTCGGGCCCTTGCTCTTCGACGGCAAGCCACGAACCTTCTCGCGCTGCACCCCCGAGGAGCGGCTCGCCCACTGGCAGGCCTGGCGTAGCAGCGCGCTGCTCTTGCGGCGACAAGTGACGATCGCGTTTCAGAAGTTCCTTTGCCTCGTGTTCTACGACGACCCGCGGGTCTGGCCGAGCATCGGCTACCCGGGGCCGTCCCTCGAGGCGCTGCAGCGATGAGCGATGACGTGGTCGACCTGTCGGCGACGGCGCCGCCCGCTCAGCTCACGACGGAGTACTGCATCATCGGCTCGGGCCCGGCCGGCGCTACCGCGGCGCGCCTGCTCGCGGAGCGCGGCCGCGACGTCGTCCTGCTCGAGGAGGGCGGCGACTTCACTGGGCGCGCGCTGACTCAGCGCGACGGCGCGATGTACGACCAGCTGTACATGGACCGCGGGGGACGAACGACAGAGGACATGTCGATCGCCGTGCTCCAAGGGCGTGCCCTCGGCGGCGGCGCGGTGATCAACGCCAGCGACGTCGTGCCCATCCCGCCCGCCGTGCTCGAGCACTGGAGCCGTCGCTTCGGCATCCCCGGGCTCTCCGAGGCGGAGCTCGCTCCCCACGCCCGAGCAGCGCTCGAGGATCTGCGGGCCAATCCCATCCGCGAGGATCAGCTCAACCTGGCCAACCGCCTGCTGCGCGAGGGAGCGCAGAAGCTCGGGCTACGCGGCGAGGTCATGGACCACAATCGTCAGGGCTGCATCGGCCTCGGGACCTGCCTGATCGGGTGCCCCATGAACGCCAAGCAGAGCCCGCGGCTCGTAGCGATACCGGCGGCCCTCGCCGCCGGAGCGCGGGTCTTCGTGCGCGCTCGGGTCGAGCGAGTGACGGGGGCACAGCGCGAGGACAAGACCGTCGTGTGCCGCGCGCTCGACGCGAAGGGCTACCACGCCGGCGCGCGCTTCGAGCTGCGCGCCAAGACCGTGATCGTCGCTGCGAGCGCGGTGGGCAGCGCGCACCTCTTGCTTCAGAGCGGCATCGGCAACCCCCACGTCGGACGCAACCTGATGCTGCAACCGCAGCTCCCCATCACAGCCATCTTCGAGCGCGAGGTGGACGCCTTCCGCGGCATCCCGCAGGCCTACGCCGTCACCGAGCACGAGACCGCGGACGCCGAGCGCGGACTGTGGGGCTTCCGCATCGAGGCGATCATGGGCACTCCCGGCATCGTCTCGACGCTGCTCCCGTGGATCGGCGCGGAGGGCAAGGCGCGCATGAGCCGCTATCGCCACATCGCCGCGTCCCTGCTGCTCGTCCCGGACGAGCCGAGCGGGGAGATCCGCCGCGGACCGGGCGGGCGCCCCATCGTTCGCTATACCCAGCGCGACAACCACCGCGCGCGCCTGCGGGAGGCGATCAAGGTCGCTACCCGGATCTACCTCGCGGCGGGAGCCCGAGAGGTGGTGGTGCCCTGTCATCCGCCGCTGCTCCTGCGCTCGGAGGCGGACCTATCCAGCGCGGATGCTCTGGACTTCGCTCCGGCCACGGTACCCCTCCTCTCGGCCCATCAGCAGGGCACGGTCCGCTTCTCGACGTCCCGCTCGCAGGGCGGCGCCGATCCGGACGGACAGGTGTGGGGCACGAAGCGCGTCTACGTGTTCGACTCGTCGGGCTACCCGTCGAGCGCGTCGAGCCACACCATGGCGCCGATCATCACGACCGCGCGCGCGCTCACGGCGAGGCTCAGTTAGGCGACGACTTGAGGTCCTGACACACCCCCGCGGAGCTGCACGCGGCGCTCCCGGGGCTCACACAAGCGATGGCGGGGCAGACGATGACGTTACAGCCGTCGTCCTTCCACTGCTGCTCGAGCGCCTTCAGTTCGGCGAGGGCCGCCGTGTTGGTCTTTTCTGCGAAGGTGGGGCACGGGCACGCGAGCTCGTCCGGCACGGACTCGGTGCACTGCACCACGGGCAGGATGCCGCTGCAGCTCTTGGCCGTGGCGAGCGCCTTCGCGTAGTCCGCTTCGAGCTGGGCGCAGGTCTTGCTGCCGGTGCCGCCGGTGCCGCCCAGGCCACCGCTGCCCGGCTTGCCGCCCGCACCGCTCGCGCCGCCGCTGCCCGCGGAGCCACCACTGCCCGCGCTGCCCGCGCTGCCCGCGCTGCCCGCGCTGCCAGCCGCTCCGGACGCGCCCCCGGCGCCGCTCCCGCCGCTACCCGACGTGCCGCCCGTCGCGCTGCCACCGCTGCCGGAGGTGCCGCCGGAGCTCGCACCGCCGGCGCCGGCGGTGCCGCCGCCTCCCGACGCTGCGCCACCGCCACCGGCGCCGTCCGACTCCCCGTCGCACCCGAGCGACGCGAGAGACATCCCCGTCACCGCCAGCCAAGTCCAAGCTCTGCGCATCGCGACCTCCATGGCTCGGGATAGCACGACCCGGCCCTGGCACAAGCCCAAGACGCGGGGAGCGCGCCCAAGCGCGCTCCCCAGACGCCTCCGCTACTTGGTCTCGACCTCGAGCGACCCCTCGGTCTCGAGGATGTTGAACTCCACGCGACGGTTGTTCTGACGACCGTCGGCGGTGTCGTTCGTGTCGATGGGCTTGGTCTGCCCCAAGCCATCCGACACCAGCCGGCCCTTGTCGATGCCGCGATCAATCAGCCACTTCATCACGGCGGCAGCGCGGCGCTTGCTGAGCCCGAGGTTGTGGGCAGCACCGCCGCGGTTGTCGGTGTGACCCTCGACCCGCACCTTCTTGATCTGCGGGTACTTCTTGAGCACGTCGAGCACTGCGGTCAGCACGCCGTCGCTCTCGGGCCGAATGGTGGCCTTGTTGGTGTCGAACTCCACGCGCTCGAGGATCTCGATCTTGGTACCCACGACCTTGGCCTTCGGGCAGCCGTGCTTCTTTGGATCGGGATCCGCGGGACCGGCGAGATCCGGACACGCGTCGTCCGCGTCGAGGATCCCGTCCCCGTCGCGATCCTTGGGCAGCGGGCAGCCATGCTTGCTCGGGTCGTCGGAGGCCACACCCGCCTCGTCCGGGCACGCGTCCGCCGCGTCGAAGATGCCGTCGCCGTCGCGATCCGGCGGCAGCGGGCAGCCGTGCTTCTTCGGATCTTCCGAGGCGACTCCGGCCTCGTCGGGGCACGCGTCGTCCGCGTCGAAGATGCCGTCGCCGTCGCGATCCGTCGGGGCCGGGCAGCCGTGCTTCTTCGGATCTTCCGAGGCGACTCCGGGAACGTCCGGGCACGCGTCGTCCGCGTCGAGGATGCCGTCGCCGTCGCGATCCGACGGTGCGCCCGGGGCCTCCTCCGTCTTCACGGCGGGGAAGTACTCGAGGCTCGCCAGCACCCGGAACTGCGGCGCGCCGGCGCCACGCGTGAGGCCCGGGCCGGCGCCCAGACCGAAGCGAACGTCGCCCGCGGTGTAGTGGCCGCCGATGAGGACCTCGAGCGGCGTCGTGCGCCGCTTGAACATGCCGTCTCCCCCGTCGCTCACGACCGTGGAGCCGTAGACCTCGGGCCCGAGCAGCAGCTTGCCGTCCGCGACGCGAAGACCAGCGGCGGCGCCGAAGAGCATCTCGCTGCCGAACGGGTCACCAGCGAAGTCGTCGCTCTGCGCGCGGTAGTTGAAGCCCGCGCGCGCCGCGTACGCGAAGCCGCCGACCTCGCCGGCCGCCGCCAGGCGCGGCGTGATCCGCACCTTGCCGTCGCTGGTGAAGGCCTCTCGATCTCCCGTGGGAAGGTGCGCTTGCACGCCGAACGCCAAGCTGAAGGCGCTGCGGTACTCCCCCAGCAGTCGAGCGTCCGCCGCCAGGCGCAGATCGCCGACGCCGCCTCCCTCCTTGCCGTCGATGAACGCGCCGTTGAGTACGCCGGTGTCCCCCTCGTTCCAGGCCACGACCGGGACGCTGAGCCCGAGCCGCAGGCGGTCCCACAAGATCAGCGCGCCGCCGAGATGTACGAACAGCTGGTGCTCGACGATGGCGCTCACTTCGTCCCCGCCGGCGTCGTACAGCACGAGCGGCTTGTGGGAGTAGTCGCCGACGGCGCCCAGCGCGAACCGCATGTGGCCGCGCAGATCCAGGGTGTCTTCCGAGAACCACTCGCTGCCCCGCTCGGACGGGTTGAAGCGGTTGAGCGAGAAGCCTCCGCGCTCCTGGGCGGAAGCCGAACCGGCACACGCGAGCAGACACGCGACGAGCGCGCTAGAGCGAACTAGTTTCATGGCAGAGATCCTCGAATCCAAGCTTGAGTGAACAGGGAGTGCGAGGGTCGACGCGCGCAGCCCCCCAATGAGCCGCGCGCGCCAGACCTCGAGTATCAGCGGCGACGGCGCCGCAAGAGCACCGCAGCCCCGAGCAGCGCCAGGAGCGCGCCGCCGCGACTGGACCGACCGGGAACGCTGCAGCCGCAGCCGCCGCCCTCGAGGGCGGCGCCCTCGGGCGCGAACGCACCCGAGCCACCCGCAGCGGCTCCGCCGCCGGTGCCGCCGGTGCCGCCGCTGGCGCTGGTGCCGCCAGCGCCAGCGCTGCCGCCGGTGCCGCCAGCACCACCCGCGCCGCCCGTGCCCGAGGGCACACACTGCCCGATGGTGGCGTCCGTGGACGTGCACTCTTCGCCCTCGGGGCAGCCAGCGTCATCGCCGACTCCGCGGCAGCCGTCCACGCAACGCTTGGTCGTGTCGTCGCACACCGAGCCGTCGTTGGGCAGGCCGCAGTCCGCGTCGGTCTGGCACAGATCATCGGAGGGATCGTTCGGATCCGTCTCACCAGGGTCCACTACACCGTTCTTGTTGGCGTCCTCGATGCCGTCGCTCACGCCGCCGCCGTCCGTGTCGGCGTTGAGCACGCTGGTCGTGGTGGCGCCCTGGTCGCCGTCGGGGGTGCACTGATTCACGGAGGTGTCCGTGTCCGGGTGCGAGCAGTCCTTGCCGGCCTCCAGACCGTCGAACAGGCCGTCGCCGTCCGAGTCCGAGTCGAGCAGGTTGATCTTCCCGTCGCCGTCGTGATCGTCGCTCGGGTTCGGCTCGTCGCCGTCGAGCAGGCCGTCGTTGTCGCTGTCGGCGTTGTTCGGATCCGAGCCCAGGAACTGCTCGAGGCCGTCCGACAGGCCGTCACCATCCGTGTCGACCACGGTGCCGTCGTCCGCGCCGTTGCCGACCGTCGGGTTCGTCTCGCCGGAGTCGACCACGCCGTTGAGGTTGAAGTCCTCCGAGCCGTCGCTGACGCCGCCCTTGTCCGAGTCCTTCACGAGCGCGAAGGTCTTGGTCGCGCCGTTGTCCCCGTCCGCACGGCAGTGGTTCAGCGCCTTGTTGGTGTCCGGGTGCTCGCAGTCCTTGCCCGACTCGGTGCCGTCGAACAGCGCGTCGTTGTCGCTGTCCACGTCGAGCAGGTTGATGAGCCCGTCGCCGTCCGTGTCGTGGCTGGGGTTGGGCTCGTCGCCGTCGAGCAGGCCGTCGTCGTCCGTGTCGGCGTCCGTCGGGCTGGAGCCGAGGAAGGTCTCGAGTCCATCCGACAGGCCATCGCCGTCCGTGTCCACGACGCCGGAGTCGTCGCCGCCGCTGCCCGCGGTCGGATCCGTCTCGCCGGCGTCGACCTGACCGTTGAGGTTGAAGTCCTCCGACCCGTCGCTCACGCCCCCGCCGTCCGTGTCGGCGTTCAGCGGATCCGTCGTGGTGGCGCCCTGGTCCGCGTCCGGCCGGCAGGCCTTGGCGCCAGCGTTGGTGGCCGGGTTCGAGCAGTCCTTGCCCAGCTCCGTGCCGTCGAACAGGCCGTCGTTGTCGCTGTCCGGATCGAGCGCGTTGATCAGGCCGTCGCCGTCCGTGTCCAGGTTCCAGTCGGGCTCGTCGCCGTCGAGCACGCCGTCGTCGTCGCTGTCGGCGTCGAAGGGATCCGTTCCGAACTGGATCTCGATGGCGTCCGGCAGGCCGTCGTTGTCGCTGTCGAGCGCGCAGGTGCCGGTCGCGACGTCACACGCTTGCTGGTTGCCGCACTGGGAGGTGTTCGTCGCCGAGCACTCGCCGCACAGGCCCGAGGGCTGGCAGGCCGGCGTCGTGCCGCCGCAGGCCGCGTCGCTGGTGCACGGGCCGCAGGTGTTGGTGCTCGTGCACTCCGGGTTCGTCGCCGGGCACTGCGCGTTGTTCAGACACGCCACGCAGGTCGAGGTCGCGACGTTGCAGTGGGGCGTCGCGCCGGTGCAGGCGGTGTTGTTCGTGGCCGAGCACTGGCCGCAGCTCCCGCTCGGCAAGCAAGCCGGTGTGCTGCCGCCGCACTGCGCGTCGCTGGTGCACGCGCCGCAGGTGTTGGTGGTGGTGTTGCACACCGGCGCGGTGCCCGGGCAGTTGGCGTTGGTGACGCACTGCACGCAGACCCCAGCGCTGGTGTTGCACACCGGCGTGCCGCCGGTGCACTGCGTGGAGTTCGAGGCCGAGCACTGCCCGCACGCGCCCGAGGGCTGGCACGCTGGCGTGGTGCCGGCGCAGTTGGCGTTGCTGGTGCAGGGGCCGCAGGTCTTGGTCGTCGGGCTACACACGGGCGTGGTGCCGCTGCAGTGGGTGCTGTTCAAGCAGGCCACGCACACCTTCGGGCTCACCGTGGTGTCGCAGAACGGCGTGGGCGCCGCGCACTGCGCGTTGGTCGAGCACTGGTTCACGACGATGACCGTGGGCGGCGAGCCGCTGGCCGCGCCGTTGCCGTCCGTCGGCCAGTTCTCCATCGGCGCGCCCTGCTGCCCAGCCGCGGAGATGCTGGCCTGGTTCTCGATGTTGCCCGAGACGGAGGCGTTGATGAAGACGCGGAACTTCACCGCGGTGGAGGCCCCGATGGCGAGGGTGCCTCCCTGGGTCGCGTTGGCCCCGGCGCCGAGCCGGACCGTCACGGTGTTGGAGACCGCGTTGTACTCGGCCTGGTCGTCGCCGGCCGCGTCGGTCTTCACGCCGGCGTTCGCGCCGGAGATGATCTCGATGCTGCCGGGCTTGTAGGTCACGCCGAGCGGCAACGCATCCGCGATGACCAGACCCACGGCGGTGTCGTTGCCGTTGTTGACGACGTTGATGGTGTACTCGAGCTCGTCCCCCGCCAGGACCTCGCCGCCGTTCACGTCGAGCACGGTCTTCTCGGAGCCGGTGAAGTCCGGCTTGAAGGTGCTGATCGAGGTGATGAACGCCGACAGGTAGTACACGTCGCCCGTGCTCAGCGCCTGGATGTTGGCGCTGGTCTGACCCGCGGTCACGCGGCCGGTGATGTCGACCACGTCGAGGTCGATGCCGCTCATGCTCTGCGCGGTGCCCGTGAGGCGAGGCAGGTCCCCCGCGAGGGACGTGCCCACGCCCAGGGTGGAGCGCGTGCTGTTGAAGAAGTTGTTGGCCGGGTTCAGCGCGTTCGACAGGTCGTTCGCGGGGCCGAGCACACCGGTACCGAAGCGCAGCGCGTCCCCGACGAGGGTGTTGTCCCCCTCCATGGCGACCACGCCCAGCTTGGCGTCGAAGCCCGCGTTCGGCACCAGGAACCCGCTCAGGGTCGCGTTCTGCGGGCTGCCGCTGGCCACGACGTCGAGCCCGTCGAACAGCGCCAGGTTGCGGGGCGGCTGGGTGAAGTCTTCGTAGAAGACCACCATGAACCAGCCCGCGAAGTTGTTGTTGCTGTTGACGTTGACCAGCTCGTTGACCTCCATACCGCTGAGGCGGTAGGCGCCCGCGCCGTTGGTCTGTACCAGCGCGGTCACGTCGACCGTGCACTGGTACGACGCGTTGGCGTTGGTGAGGCAGGCCTGAGCGGTGAGGGCCTGAGTGAACCCGCCCACCCGGTCGAGGGTGACGGTGTTGTCCGCACCGGCGGTGCGCGTGCCGGCCCAATACAGACGCGCGTACTCGACGGTGGCGCCCGCGGGCAGCGCCAGCACGGACGTGGACCGCGCCTGCGCGATGGTGATCGCGTTGTTGGCCTGGGCCTGACCGTTCGCGGGCGCGTCCGCGCGCCAGAACACGTCCGGCGCCGAGTCGGCGGTGTTCGTCCCGCAGCCCCCGACGGTGCCGACCAGCGGCGCGGGGGTGCCCGCGGCGCACTCGTGACCGAGGGTGTTGCCGAGGAGCACAAAGTCCCCCCGGAGGTCGACCTGTTGCCGCAAGGTGGGCGCGGCCGTTGCGGCGGTGGCGACGGCGAGCACCGCCGAAATCGTGAACGTACGAGTGCGAAGTAAGCGCATGTGAGGAGACCTCCCGAACGTGGTCAGGGAAGCCCGGCCGCGCTCGGCCGTCAAGCGATCCAGCGCGCGCCGGGGCCGATTGTGCGGGAGCAGCCCCGCCGGTCGCGCAACTTCCGCCGCGGCGGGGTATGAGTGGTGCCCATGAAGCCCTGGTCCGTCCTCGACAGTCAGACCTTGCTCGACCGCAAGTGGCTGCGGGTGAAGCAAGAGCGCGTCGAGCTGGCCTCCGGGGCGCAGATCGACGAGTTTCACGTGATCGAGGCGCCGAGCTGGACCGCCGTGCTCGCGCTGCGCGACGACGGCCAGGTGGTGCTGGTGGAGCAGTATCGGCACGGCCTCGGCGGCACGAGCCGCGAGCTCCCCGCCGGCGTCATCGATCCCGGCGAGACTCCGCTCCAAGCGGCGCAGCGTGAGCTGCTCGAGGAGACCGGGCACGCGGCCGACGACTGGCGGGAGCTGCTCACCGTGCAGACCGAGCCCGTGCGCCACACCGCTCGCGCGCACTTCTTCTTCGCTCGCGGCGCCCGCGCCGTCGCCGCGCCGACGCCCATGCCGGATGAAGACATCCGCGTCACCCTCATGCCCGTCGCCGGGTTGCTGCAAGCGGTGGAGGGCGGCGCGATCGTACACGGCATGCACATCGGGCCGATCTTGCTCGCGGCGCGCCGCGGCTGGCTCGACTGATCACGCGCGCTCGACGCGCAGCACGTGGGCGACCCGCTCGCGGGGATCGAGCCGCACGTACGCGTGGCGCCCCTGCCAGACGTAGCGCTCGCCCGTGAGCAGATCTCGAACCGCGAAGGGCTCCGTCTCGCCGATGCCGAGCAGCTCCAGGGGAACGTCCACCAGGGTGTCGTGGGCCGAGTGCGGATCGGTGTTCACGGTCACGATCAGATCCCCCTGCTGCGCGCGCTTGAGGTACGCCAAGATGCCGGGGTACTCGGTGTACAAGAAGGTCACGTTGTCCAAGCGCTGCAGCGCCGGGTGCTCGCGGCGGATGCGGTTGAGGCGAGCGATCTCCGGCTCGAGCACGCCCGCGGGCTCTCGCAGCCGCGGCTTGATCTCGTACTTCTCGCTGTGCAGGTACTCTTCACTGCCTTCGCGCAGCGGCACGTTCTCGCACTGCTCGTAGCCGCTGTAGATGCCGTAGGTCGGGCTCAGGGTGGCCGCGAGCACGAGCCGGACGCGGAACGCCGCCGGGCCGCCGCGCTGCAGGTACTCGTGCAAGATGTCCGGCGTGTTGGCGAAGAAGTTGGGCCGGTAGTACTCGGCCATCTCCCCGTGAGCCAGCTCGCTCACGTAAGCGCGCAGCTCCTCGGACGTGTTCTTCCAGGTGAAGTAGGTGTAGCTCTGGGTGAAGCCCAGCTTGGCGAGCGCCTGCATGCGCTTCGGCCTCGTGAACGCCTCCGCCAGCAGGATCACCTCCGGGTGGCGCGCCTTCACTTCCGCGATGCACCACTCCCAGAACGCGAAGGGCTTGGTGTGGGGGTTGTCCACGCGGAAGATCGTCACCCCCCGCGCGATCCAGAACAGGAGCAGATCACGGCACGCGGTCCACAGCCCTGCCCGATCCGTGCACCAGAAGTTCAGCGGGTAGATGTCCTCGTACTTCTTGGGCGGGTTCTCCGCGTAGCGCAGCGTGCCGTCGGGTCGCACGAAGAACCACTCGGGGTGCCGCTTCACCCAGGGGTGGTCCGGAGAGCACTGCAGCGCGAAGTCGAGCGCCACCTCGATGCCGAGCGCGCGGGCGGAGCGCACGAGCTTCTCGAAATCCGCCAGGCTGCCGAGCTGGGGGTGCACCGCGTCGTGGCCGCCCTCCGCCGAGCCGATGGCCCACGGGCTGCCCACGTCCCCGGGCTCGCAGCTGGGGCTGTTGTTGCGGCCCTTGCGCTTGCTCTGCCCGATGGGGTGGATCGGCGGCAAATACAGCACGTCGAAGCCCAGAGCCGCCAGCTGCGGCAGGCGCGCCTCGACGTCCGCGAAGGTGCCGTGGCGCGCCGGGTCGTCGGTCTGCGAGCGCGGAAACAGCTCGTACCAGGTGCTGAACTCCGCAAGCTCGGGGTCGACGACGATTTCGCGCAGCTCGCTGCGGGTGACGGTCGTCTCGTCCCAGGGTCCGGCCATCAGCTCGAGCAGCTGCGGCGAGAGCGCCACCTCGATGCGCGCCTCGAGCGACTCCTCGTCGTGCGCCAGGGTTCGGTGCGCGTCGGCCAGGCGCACGGTAGAAGCGCCGGCCGCGTGGGCCAGGCGCGCCCGCACGATGGCGGCGCCCTCGAGCAGCTCGCTCTTCACGTCCTGCCCAGCGTCGATGCGCTTCTTCAGCTCGCCGCACCAGGTGGCGAAGGGGTCCGGCCAGGCCTCGACGCGAAACTGATGACGGCCCACGCGCTCCGGCGTGAAGCGACCCATCCAGCGCTCGTCGTCGAACACGAACTCGAGCGGCGTGGTCGCCCATTTGCGCTCGCCCTTCACGCGATGACAGAGCCGCGCCGCCACCACGTCGTGTCCGTCCTTGAGGATGTCCACTCCCACCGCGACCTCGCGACCCACGACGCGCTTGACGGGGTGGCGGCCTCCGTCGAGCTCCGGCGAGATGCGCTGAATGACGACGCGCGGGAGGTCGAAGGCCGAGTCGTGCGCTGCGGGCATGGTTCCTCCGCCGTTAGTGCGACGCCGGTCGGGTCGCAACCGGACTTCGCCACGCGGTTGCTGCGACCGGCGCGCCGTACTATCGCCAGGGCAGGATGACGGCATGACGAGAGCAACGGCGAGCGTATGGCTGGTTGGTTTTCTGATGGGCTGTGGCGGCGCGGCGCCGGCGGGTGGCGCCGCTACGGGCGGCGAAAGTAGCGGCGAGTCGGCGGAGAGCGCGCAGCGACAGCGCGAGGACGCGTTGGTTCAGTCACCGAAGCTGCTGGCGCCCGTCAAGGGAACCAAGGCCGCCGAGTCGCGCTTCGCGTCGATCGACTTTCAGCTCACCCTCTCCCGGGAAGACGGCGCCCCGGCCGGTATTCAGTCCGCGAGCTGGTCTCTGGACGAGAAGCGCTCTTATGAAGTGGTAGACGTCTCCGGCAAGGTCATCCGCGAGCTGCGGGTGACCTTCGGCGCTCGCGAGGGCAACGCGCTGCTCGGCCTCGAGCCCCACGCGGCCACCTCGGGGCAGAGCTTCGTGGTCGCAGCCAAAGCCGGCAAGCTCTCACTCACCAAGCCCGACGGCGGCAGCGTCAGCATCAACGAAGAGGCCGGCTTGAGCGAGTACGCCTGGACCGGCAAGCCGTCGCCGCTGCTCGTGTGGCTCGACGGCGGCACCGTGCCGAGCGGCGAGAAGCGCAGCGGCGAGGCGGAGCACGCTCGCGCGTTGATCGGCGAGCTACCCGGCGTGGATCCCAAGAAGACCAAGCTCGAGGTCACGTCCAAGGGTGAGAGCCAGGGCGCGCTCGGGCTCGACGTGCACGCCATCGTGCTGGTCGAGTCGGGGCCGACGATCCTCGAGCTGGATCTGACCGGCCCGGCGCAGATCGATCGCAAGACCGGCTTCGTGACCGAGCTCTCGCTGACGGGCTCCGTGAAGCCCCGCGGCAAGATGGACACCAAGAAGGGCCTCTTGGCCGTGTCGGGCAGCGGCAAGGCCGAGGTCCGGCGTCGCATCGAGTGGTGAGCGCGAACCACCCAATGGCTGCGCGCTTCGAAGGCAAGGTGGTCGCCATCACCGGCGGCTCGGCGGGAGTCGGTGCGGCCTGCGCGCGAGCGTTCGCGCGCGAAGGCGCCAAGCTCGTGCTCGCCGCCCGCGGAGCGGACGCGCTCGAGGCGCTGGCGCGAGACCTCAGGCCCCACCCGGTCATCACGCTGACCGCCGACGTGGCAAGCGACGAAGACTGCCGCCGCATCGTCACCGCCGCCGAAGAGCGCTTCGGCGCGCTGCACGTGCTCGTGAACAATGCGGGCTACAACGCCCGCGGCGACTTCGAGTCGCTGCCGGCCAGCGAGCTCGCCCGCGTGATCGACGTGAACCTGCGCTCGCCGATCGTCATGTCGCGCCTGGCGCTGCCGCTGCTCCGCAGCTCGGGCGGCGGGGCCATCGTGAACGTCGCGTCCTTGGCCGGGCGTACGCCGCTACCCCACGCCGTCGTCTACTCCGCGAGCAAGTTCGGACTGCGCGCCTTCAGCCTGGCGCTGAACGAAGAGCTGCGCGGCACCGGCGTCACCGTCAGCGTGGTCTCCCCGGGACCGCTCTTCACGGGCTTCCTGCTGGACAACATGGACGTCGCCGCCGACATCGTGTTTTCCCAACCCATGCGCACCGCCGAGCAAGTCGCGGGCGCCGTGCTCGCTTGCGCCGCCGACGGAACCCCCGAGCGCGCGCTGCCCCGAGGCTCCGGCGCGCTCGCGACGCTGGGCTACCTGTGGCCCACGTTGTCCCGAGCGCTGCGCCCCCTGCTCGAGGCCCACGGGCGCCGCGTGAAGCAAAAGCTCCGGCGCCAGCCGAGCTGACGATTCGCTACCGGTGGCGCTCGAGTTCCTGTAGCTTGGTGCGGTTTGGGGAACTTTCGATTCTCCGCCGCGCCTCGCTCGCGGAGGCTACTCACTGATGGAAGGTGAACGTCAATGGCACGAAGACTCGGCATCCTGGGCATCTCGGCGGCGGCACTCCTCACGGTTTCGGCGGCGTCGGCGGCGGTCCCCAGCACGCTCACCCAGCAGGGCCGCTTGTTCGACTCCAGCGGGGCCCCCGCGACGGGCTCCGTGTCGATCGTCTTCACGGTCTACGACGCCGCGAGCGGCGGGACCGCGCTATGGACCGAAACGCAGACCGTCACGCTGGACGAAGGGTATTTCTCCGTGCGGCTCGGCGAGTCGCAGCCCATCGCGACGACTGTGTTCAACGGCTCCACGCGCTACCTGGGCGTGGCCGTCGGCGGCGATCCGGAGATGACTCCACGCCAGACGATCGTCAGCGTGCCGTACGCGCTGATGGCGAACAACGCCGTCGGGGACATCACGCCGACCAGCATCAGCGTGAACGGCACGACCGTGATCGACAGCAGCGGGCAGTGGGTAGGCCCGAGCACGGGATTGGTCGGACCCACGGGCCCCGAGGGACCCACCGGACCGACCGGAGCGACCGGACCGCAAGGCGATACGGGTCCGCAAGGGTCGCAAGGCACCCCGGGAGCGCAGGGGCCGACGGGGCCTGCAGGCGCTGCCGGCGCGATCGGGCCTGCGGGCCCCACGGGTCCCATGGGGCCTGCGGGGGCCGCCGGAGCGACAGGGCCTGCAGGGGCCGCCGGAGCGACGGGACCTGCGGGGCCCACCGGACCAGCTGGCGCGACCGGATCGGCGGGACCCGCCGGTTCCATGGGACCCACCGGGCCTACCGGGCCCGCCGGCCCAGCTCCGGGCACCTATAACTTCTGCGGCGGTGGCGGCATGGTGCGCGCCAGCGGCGGCTCCTCCTTCCCGTGCCTGGTCAAGCCTCGCGCGAGCGGCGCGCTCGACACCTACGTCTGCAACGTCCCCGTACCTTCCGGCGCGACCATCGAGGAGGTGCTGGGCTACGGCTATCACTCGGGTTCCAACGGCTATTTCGAGGCGAGCACCCACGGTTTCGGCACCATGTCGTTTGGACCCACATGCTGGGCGTCCACCGCGTGCGTCTGGCAGCACAGCCAGGGGATGGCGAATGGCAACATCCTGCTCACCCTCCACTCCGGCTCGCACGTGGTTTCTGCGAACACGCGCTACGTCATTGCGTTCGGTGTGTCGGGATCGGCCGGCGTCACTTACGCGTACGGCTTCCGCGTTCGTTACAACGACGGCGCGCAGAAGTACCTGCACATCGCCGCCAACTCCTGCACGCTACAAATGTGACCAAGCGCCGGACGGAGCCAGCGATGCAGGTGGCGCTGGCCGCGCTGGCGATCAGCGCGGTCGCGCTCGCGTTCGCGCTGCACGCGAGCCTGTCGTCGCGATCCGTGCCCCCGCCCACCTCGGCGGCCAGCGACCCGCCGTCCGCAGCGCCGACGCCAGAAGGTGGTCTGGCCGAGCCCCAACCGCCGCCCTCTGCGGTCGCGACCGGACCGGTGAGCTCCGCGCTAGTCCCGCCGGGTCCCTACCGCTCCTTCGCACCGCCTGCCGGGGTGATCGTCCGCCAGAGCGACGCAGGCACCTTCGTCGTCGAGACCATGGACCCGGCGCTGGCCGGGACGACCCTGCAGATCCTCGCCGAGCGCACCGACGGCAGCACCGAGACCCTCCCAATCGCCCTGCCCGCGAATCGACCGCCATGACCGACGCGCGCAACACGAGCTGACCCCCTTCCAGGCGATCGCCGTCGAGGAGGGCTACTCCGCGCTGCGCGCCGGGTGTGCGAGCGGGCGGTCGATTGACGCCCTGCGGGCGACGCGGGAAGTTGCCCCTTGAAGTGGAGCGCCGCGGATCCTCGTCATCGCTGCGGGAGGGCCCGCTCGTCGCGAGCGACGGGCTCGCGTCCGTCTTTCGCTTGTGTCGCGCGATCGCCGAGCGGATGCCCGAGCGACAGAGCGAGCTCGCGCCTGCGGCGCATGAGGTGAGCCTCGTACACCTCGAGGCGGTCGAACTTGCGCTCGGTGCGGAGCTGCCCACCGACGTCATCATGTTGTCGGTGCTGCGGATCCCAGTTCTCGTCCGCGCGACGGGGCTGGATGTGGCCCTGCTCGACTCGCCGACCCGCGACTGCGCAGGCGGGTTCGGCGCGCCACGCGAGTGGGTCGCGGTGGCGTCGTTCGCTGGCCGGGGAATGCCGGACGGTGCGCAGACGGGCTACGACACGCTGCTCTGCATTTCACGGCGCTGCACGCGAGACGGTGACCCGGGCGTCCGCGCCGTGGACGAGTCGGGTGCCTCCGCTCCGACGCCGCTCTCCGCGTTCGTGCGCGAGCGGTTGGCGCAACGCTACGCGACGACCGAGCGCTGGCCGTTGCTCGTGCAGGCCGCCGCGGAGGATGCCAGGCCCGCGGACGGCCTCGCGGTACGAGTGGTGGACGACCGGCCGGGTCCGGTGCCGAGCGTGCGCTTGCATCACCCCAAGTTCGGCGACGGCAGTCTCGTGCGCGTCGATGGCGAGAAGGTGGAGGTCGCCTTCGACTCAGGCGACACCAGGACGCTGCTTCGCAAGTATCTCACGCTTGCGTGAACCACGAACCCCGGCGCTCCGACCGCACGCTAGACGTCGGGTTCGTTGCCAGCCCGGGGATGCCCTCAGCGACCTCGCAGCGCCGAGCCCGGGGGGGAGCGCGCGGCCGTGGATGCGCATCTCGTCGCAGCGGTGACTTGACTCCCGCGCCTCCAGGGCGAATTGTTGAGCGCTGCGGCCGCCTCGCTCGAGGTCCGTCGCGACCAAGGAGCACACCGTGAGCGTGAAGTACGTCGCTGGACCGCCGCGTGAGGTCCGATTCGCACCCGATCCGGGGGACGTCGCGAGTCAGCTCGCGCCCAAGGACGTCGAGCAGATCGCGGAGATCTTCCACACGCCGCTGACCGGCGCGTACGTGTGGAACTACGAGGAAGCGGACCAGAAGATCCGCAAGCTCTATCGGCTGGGCAAGGAGCGGAACTGGAACGCCGACACGGACGTCGACTGGTCGCGTCGCTTTCCACGCAGCGAGTCGCCCGTACACGATCTGTTCAACCCCTTCGCCGGCTACGAGCCCTTCGAGCGGATGAGCAACGAAGAGCGCATCGACTTCGCGTGGCACCAGCAGTGCTGGACGCTGTCCCAGTTCTTGCACGGCGAACAAGGCGCGCTGCTCGTAGCCTCCCAGCTCGTCTCCTGCGCGCCCACCTACGACGCCAAGCTGTACGCGGCGTCCCAAGCCTTCGACGAGGCCAGGCACGTGGAGGCCTTCGGCCGCTACCTGACCGAGAAGGTCGGCTTCATGTACCCGGTGGACCCCAACCTCAAGGCCTTGCTCGACAAGATCCTCACGGACGAGCGCTGGGATCTGAAGTTCATCGGCATGCAGCTGATCGTCGAAGCGCTGGCGCTCGCCGCGTTCAACACCCAGAAGTTGGTGTCGAGGGACGAGCTGCTGCACGACATCGTCGATCTGGTGATCCGGGACGAGTCGCGCCACGTCGCCTTCGGCGTCACCTACATGGAAGACTTCGTCAAGGCGCTGTCCCAGCCCGAGATCGAGGATCGCGCGCGCTTCGCGTACGAGGCGTGCGTGGTCATGCGCGAGCGCATCATCGGCACTGACGTGTTCGCCTACTTCGGCTGGCCCATCGAAGAGTCCCGAGCCGTCGTGCTCGAGGCCAAGATCATGGACGAGTTCCGCAAGCTGCTGTTCACCCGCATCATGCCGAACCTCAAGAAGGTGGGCCTGATCACCGACGCCGTGCGCCCGCTGTACGACGAGCTGGGCGTGCTCGAGCTCGAGAACTTGGTGCACGACGGCGAGATCGACTGGGCAGAGCTCGGCGCGCCGCTGCCGCTGTACCGCGCGGTAGACAAGGTCGCGGAGTAGCGCGCGCTCAGCTCTTGTACACGTCCATGATCTTGTGCAGCAGCGCGAGCCCCTCGGCGCGCGGCCGCTGGAACGCGTTGCGCCCCACGATCGAGCCGAAGCCGCCGCCGGCGTTGATCTCGCGGATCTCCTGCAGCACCTCGTCCGTGCCCTTGGCGGCGCCGCCGGAGAAGATCACCACGCGCTTGCCGTTGAACGCCGCCTTGACGCAGTAGCGCACCCTCGCGGACAGGCTGCTCACGTCGATGCCGGCCTTCTCGATGGCCTTCTTGTTCTCGGCCTGCTCGATGTGGGCCGTGGGCGGCTTGATCTTGATGAAGTGCGCGCCGAGCTCGGCGGAGATGTGCGCGGCGTAGGCGCAGATGTCGACCGCCGTCTCGCCGTCCTTGCTCAGGCCGTTCCCGCGGGGGTAAGCCCAAACCACCACCACCAGGCCCTTGGCCTTGGCCTCCGCGGTCAGCTCGCGCAGGTCCTCGTACATGGCGTTGCGGAAGTCGGAGCCGGGGTAGATGGTGTAACCGATGGCGCAGCAACCGAGGCGCAGCGCGTCGTCCACCGTGCCGGTGATGGCCGAGCAAGGCTCTACCTTGCTCAGCGAGTCGCTGTTGTTCAGCTTGAGGATGAGCGGGATCTCACCGGCGAACTTGGCAGCGGACGCCTCGATGAAGCCGAGCGGGGCCGCGTAGGCGTTGCAGCCCGCGTCGATGGCGAGCTGGAAGTGGTAGTCCGGGTCGTGGGCGTCCGGGTTGACCGCGAACGAGCGCAGGGGCCCGTGCTCGAAGCCTTGATCTACTGGCAGGATGACGAGCTTGCCGGTGCCCGCGAGTGCGCCGGTGTTCAGCAGTCGCGCGATGTTGGCTCGGGTGCCCGGGTTGTCCGAGCCGTACCAGGAGAGAATCTCTTTGACGCGATCCGTGTGGCCCATGGCTTGTCCCTTTCGCGAAAAGTTTGCTGCACTTCCCCGCCGAGCCGTGCGCGGGCTCGGCCGCTTGAGTGCGGACGCCGACCGTAGATCCATATACGCTCGCTCGCAACAAGGGCCGCTCGGCAGCGAAAGGCAGACTCACTCCGATGACGCAGACCTCCTGGACTCCCCCGGACAGCTCCGCCGCCGGCGCGACGCTGGAGACCTTCATCCTGGAAGGAATGTTCAAGGTGCCCGGCGCGACCGGCGCCTTCACCTCGTTGCTCAACCAGATCGGACTCGCCGCCAAGCTGATCGCCAACCGCGTTCGGCGCGCGGGCCTGGCGGACGTGCTCGGCTGGACCGGGGACACCAACGTCCAGGGAGAGTCCGTGCAGAAGCTCGACGTCATCTCCAACGATACCTTCATCGCAGTGCTCCGGCGGCGCGGACACTGCATGGGCATCGCCAGCGAGGAGCTCGACGACGCGGTGCTGTTCCCCCACGCGACGGGCGGCTACTTGGTCACGGTCGACCCCCTCGACGGCTCCAGCAACATCGACGTCGACATCTCGATCGGGACCATCTTCGGCATCCTGCGCGCCGACTCGCGGCCGATCACCACCGCGTCCTTCCTGAAGCCTGGTCGCGAGTTCTCCGCGGCGGGTTACGTCATCTACGGCTCCTCGACGGTGCTCGTGATGACCACGGGCGAGGGCGTGCACGGGTTCACCTGGGATCCAGGCGCGGGGGAGTTCTTCCTGTCGCACGAGAACATCCGCTGCCCCCAGAAGGGCAACCTGTACTCGGTCAACGAGGGCAACGCCAGCCGCTGGACGCCCGGCGTGCGCGCGTGGAACGAGCACGTCAAGAGCGTCGACGTGGCGGACGGGCGACCCTATTCGCAGCGCTACGTCGGCTCCCTCGTGGCGGACGCTCACCGCACGCTGCTCAAAGGCGGCATCTTCGCCTACCCCGCGGACACCAAGAGCCCCGAGGGCAAGCTCCGCCTGCTGTACGAGGCGGGTCCGATGGCCTTCATCTTCGAGGCGGCCGGCGGCAGCGCGTCCACCGGAACGGGGCGCGTCTTGGACGTGGTCCCGCAGACCCTGCACTCGCGCTGTCCGTTGATCATCGGCTCGAGGTCCGACGTGGCTACCTTCGAGCGCTTCTCGCGGGGCTAGGCTCCGCCGTCGTCGGGCTCCACGCCGAGCTCGCGCAGGCGCTGGGCGAGCCGCTCCGCTCGCGCCTTCTCTTGCTCCGCTCGCGCCTTCTCTTGCTCCGCTCGCGCCTTCTCCTGCTCCGCTCGCGCTTTCTCTTGCTCCGCTCGCGCCTTCTCTTGCTCCGCTCGCGCTTTCTCCTGCTTCGCGCGTGCGCGCTCGCCCAGCAGCCGCGGGCGTAGCTCGCCCCGGTAGTAGACGTCGAGCTTGTAGCCGTCGGACCAGCGCTCTCGTGGCAGCACCAAGAGCTCGAGACCGGCAACGACCTCCGACGTGACGCGACCACCCGGCGCCACGACTTGCGCCTCGTAGCGCCCGTCGACGAGCCGATGCCAGGTGAGGGCGCGCGGGTCGTCGAGATCCGGAAACACCAGCGCGAACTCGGGGACCTCGTTGTACTCGTTCAGCAGGTGTTGGAAGCGCGTGTCCTTGAGCTCCTTGCGACGGTCGTTGGTGCTGACGATCTCCATCACGAGCAGCAAGTCCCGCGCGGTCGCGCGCGTGGTCTCGATGGGACGCGCGAACACGCAGTCGCCGTAGAACGCTTTCTGTTCGTCCGTCTCTGGGTGAAGAAACCAGATGGGCTCGTCCGACATGAACACGAGGCCCGCTTCGGTGGCGATGGCCGAGAAGATGGGGAGCGACTCACCCGCCATGATGCTGTGGGCTCGGCTCTGCGCCACCTGGAGCTCCTCGTCGAAGTAGGGCGTGCCATCGAACGCGGTGTGCGGCCGGGCCTCCAGCTTGCTGGGGGGAACCTGGGCCTCGCTGCGCATGGGTCGATCCTACGTGCCCGACCGGGGATCGTCCACCGCACGCCCACCGAGCGGGCCCCCGGTGCGCCCGCGCGCCCTTCGCGCTATGGTTCCCCGCATGATCGGAGCTCGTTCGACCTTGGGCGTCGCGCTCGGCGCCGCCGTACTTTGCTTGGCCACGTCGGCGTCCGCCCAGTACGGCTCACCGCCACCTCCCGGTTACGGACAGCCACCGCCGCCCGGATACGGACAGCAGCCGCCGCCGCCCGGATACGGCCAGCCACCGCCGGGGCAGCAGGGCTACGGACAGCAGCAGGGTGGCTACTACGGACAGCAGGGCTACGGTCCGCCCCCGCCGCCCCCCCGCAAGCCGGACGAGGGCCTCGAGATCCCCGACTTCTCGGTGCGCGTCGATCCGTTCAACTGGCTGTTGCAGGGCCGACTGGGCTTCGAGCTCGAGGTCGAGGTGTGGGAGTTCATCAGCTTCGAGCTGGTGCCCGTGTTCGTGGTCAACGAGGAGCCCCCGCTGCTCAACCTGCGCGGCTTCCCGGAGGACCTGACGCAGCACTCGAACGGCATCGGCTCGATGGCGGGCGCGTCCTTCGGGGCGGGGTTCTGGCTGCAGGGCAAGCCCTTCGAGGGCAACGTGCTGCGGGTGATCCTGACGAACTACGGGTACGAGTACCGGACCAGCGACGCGGCTGGGCGGATCGACAGCGTCTCGCACACCGAGCGGCACCTCTACGGCTTCTTCGGCTCCCACTCGAAGTGGGGATTCTTCACCATTTCCGCGGGCATCGGCCTCGGCGTGGAGCTCAACAAGCGGGAACGCTGCTTTCCCGCGGGCGCGACCGGCGTGCAGGACGCCGTCACGAGCGGCTGCGACGGCGTGCAAGAGCTGGCCATCACGCGCAACCTGGGCACCCGGGCCGACATCAACGGCGGCTTGCACCCGGTGTACCTCATGGGCCGATTTTCGCTCGGCTTCGTGTTCTGAATGACCTCGTCCCGTCAGCCCGCTAGAGTGGGCGGCTAGGCATGACCGGCCCCCCCAAGCCCACGCCGGGCAAGACCGTTCGGATGTTCCACTCCGAGAGCGAGGCCCCGCAGCGCGACACCGAGAGCACGATCGTCGGCGCAGCGCCCGTGGGCTGGGAGCCGGAGATCACCCAGAGCGAGCCGGCTCCCGAGGTCACCGCGCCCACCACCACGCCGCACAGCAGCACCATGGCGCTGTCGGATCGACCGCCCATCGAGGTGGAGCTGCGCTTCGTGAAGAACCTCGCGACGCACGCGCGTCGCCCGCCGCCCTCCTACGAAATTTGGACCAAGAACCGGGTGTACAACCTGGACACGGCGCTGACCTGCACGGAGGTGATCGACCTGTCCTCCGGCGCCAGCGACGAGAAGCACCAGCTCATCGGCGCGCAGCTCGTGGGCGGCCAGCGACGCTCGGAAGACGGCAACGAGCTGAGCTATCCGCTGCCCACGCCGGGCACGGACGCCGTGTTCCAGAAGTCGGATCCCAAGGGGCGCGTGCGCCTGATCATGACCAGCAAGGTCACGCGGGTCATCTTGCACGTGCAGTGCGTGAAGGTCAGCTCGGAGAAGGCGGAGCACACCTGGGATCAGATCACGAGCTCGCGCTCGTGGTTCAAAGTCCCGGAATGAGCGGCTACGTCGACGCGCGGCTCACCCAGCGTCACGACTGGGCCGACGGGCTCGCTACCCTGCGCTTCGAGGGTGAGGTGCCCCACTTCGTCGCCGGGCAGTGGGTGAACGTCGCGCTCACCCTGGGCGCACAGGTGGTCCGCCGCGTGTACAGCCTCGCGTCGGCGCCGGGAGCACCGGCGGAGCTGTTCTTGACGCGGGTGACCGGAGGCGCGCTCTCGCCGCACCTGTTCGAGCTGAAGCTGGGCGACGCGGTGGGCCTGGAGCGCGTGGCGCACGGCTTCTTCACGCTGCAGTACGTGCCGGACGCCGAGCACCTGTGGCTGGTGGCCACGGGCACCGGCCTCGCGCCGTTCATCTCCATGCTGCGCACCGACGAGCCCTGGCACCGCTTCACGCGCATCGTCGTGGTGCACTCGGTGCGCGAGCATGCTCACCTGGCCTACGCAGCCGAACTGCGCACCCTCGTCGCGCAACATGAGCCCACGCTCGCCTACGTACCGTTGGTCAGCCGCGAAGCGCCGCAGGCAGGCGTCATCGCGGGCCGCATCACGGCGGCGCTCGTCAGCGGCGAGCTCGAGCGCGCAGCGGGCGTCGAGCTCGCACCCGCGACCAGTCACCTGATGCTGTGCGGCAACCCGGACATGATCCGTGATCTGACGCCCCTGCTCGATGCTCGCGGCCTGGTGCGGCACCGCGTGCGCAAGCCCGGCCACGTCACGTTCGAGAAATATTGGTGACCCGAGCGCCGGCTCACTCACCCACCACTTCGAGTTCCAGAGCTGGGATACCCTTGAAGTCCCTTGGATTGCGGCTCAAGAGCGTGGCGCCCATCACGCTCGCGGTCACGCCGATGGCGATGTCAGCGGCTCGTTTGCGCGGGGAGCCGAGCAGGCGAAAGACCTCCGCCGCTCGGAGCGCCAGCTCCTCCGAGAACGGCACGACGCCGCCGTCCTCGGGAAAGAACGAGCGCGCGACGGCGAGCTGCTGAGGCGTGCGCGGACCTCTGACGAGCTCGTACCAAGCGACGGCACTGATCTCGACCAACGCGTCCGAGTCCGCGAGCTGGAGTAGACGCTGCCGTTCGGGACCAGCACGACCCAGCGCGTGCACGAGGAAGTCCGTGTCGAGGTGAACACGCATGGCGTCAGTGCGACCAAGGGGCTCAAGAGCCGGCGTCCTCGGTCTTCAGCCGACGCACCTCGGCCTCAGGGTCAGTACCGTCGAACAGCACGAAGAGCCGCTCGAGGACCTGGCGCCGGCGCTTGCGCTCCTCCGCATTGACGCCCACCACCGCGTCGCGGTGGCTCTGCACGGCCCGCCGGATCGCCTCCGACACACCGCAGTCGTAGTGACGCGCGAGCTGCCGAGCGGCGCGTCGCGTCGCGTCGTCGAGCATCAGGCTGGTGCGCGCGGAGGACATTGGGGGGATTATATGCTTGTTATGTCGGTTATGCAATCGGGCTCACTCCGCCTGGATCACGACCAAGGAGCGCGGCGGGACGAGCTTCTTCTCGCGCGACACCTCGTCGGCCACGACGAAGTAGGTCCCGGGCGGCAGGCGCGAGGTGATCACGCGCTCGGCGCTGCGCACGCACGCCTCCGGGGACGGGTTCGAGAGCAGGTGCAGGTCCACCTGTCCGCCCCGGTCGTAGCCCTGAATGCGCACCGTCGTCGCCTCCCTCAGGCGGAAGCGATAGACCCGCTCCGGGCCTGGAGCCGGACGCGCTCCGGCGCACGCGTAGCGATCGTCCCGCGGCTCGGCGGCGTCGTGCGCGAGCACGTCGGCGTAGGGGAGCGCGTCGATCGAGAGGGGCTCGGAGAACGTGCCCGCGCCGCTGCGCGTGGGCTCGTCGTCGTCGAGGGGTTGGCCCGTCTCCAGGGCGCGACCGAGTCGCGACAACGCCTCCAGCACCAGGCGATTGCGCGTGTTGTAGCCGTGGCGCAAGCCCTCCTCGCTGAGGGCGCAGCCGTCACGTCCCCGCGGGCCGAGGTAGGTCGTCGGGTGGATGCCGTCGCGACCGAGACCGCGCCCCGACAGCGACGACAGCGCGAGGTGGTAGTCCACCAGCGGCACCTGCGCGGACTGCGCGATGCCGCGCACCAGCGCGTTGTAGCGCGGCACCCAGACGTCGCGGTCCTTGCGATCTCCGCGGCCGGGGATGGTGAACAGCACCGGGATCACGCCCTTGGCCGTGAGGTGATCGACGATGTTCCAGAGGCTGTCCGCGAAGTAGTGAGCCGAGCCGATCTCCAGATCGTTGGTGCCGTACTGGACGAGAGCGAAGCGCGCGCGGGTGTCGCGCAGCTCGCGGTCGACCGGTGAGGGGTTGCCGCTCAGTGCTTGCCACGCGCTCCAGCCGATCTTGGCGGCGTGGCTCTGCCGCGTGAAGGGCTGCCGTCTTCCCTCGCCGCGGAAGCGCGCGAGGGTCTCGGCGAGGTCGCCGTGTGCGCCGAGCTCCGGCTCGCGCCGACCGAAGCAGTGCAGCGAGTCGTCGCTGAACGTGATCGAGTCGCCGACCTTGAGGAACGCGTCGGCGCGCAGCTTCGGCTCCCGGGCTGCGATCTCGCGCAGCGAGCGCAGCACGACGGACCCGATGGGCGAGTGGACGCGCTCGAACGGATACACCACCCGCGCGTCCTCGGGCGCAGCGGGCTGCGCCGGCAGACTCGGCTCGGGCGTCGCGACCTTGGGCGGGTTGGGCGCCATGGCGCTGGCGGAGGCCGGTCGCTCGGGGGCGCGGGTGCCGGGCCCCGGCGGATCGCTGCGCGTGCAGGCGCAGGCGAGCAGGGCGACGACGAGCGCGCGCATCACCTCGGGTGTACGCGACCGGCGCCCACAAACGCAAAGAAAGCGCCACCCCGACCGGCGGGGTAGCGCTCTCTTCGTCGCTGGCGTCAGGGACTCAGAACCAGCCGCCAACCACGCTGGCTAGACCGAACGCGGTGTCCTTGTTGCCGTCGTTGTCCTCGACCTTGCTCATCAGGTCCATCTCGAAGGTTGGGCCGATGCCGATGAAGAAGTGCTTGGCCGGGTGGATCAGGAGCGGCACGTGGGCCTGCAGTGTCAGCTTGCTTCCGTCGGACTCCACGGTCGTGCCACCAACGTCCGCCTTGGTCGAGAGCATCGCGTAGCGAACGCCCACCTTGGGCCACAGGGAGATGGTCTCGGTCAGGCCGAGATTGTAGCCCACCCGCGGACCGATCCCGATCATCTGCATGCTGTCGTCGCCCTGAGAGGCCCTCCAGAACGCGATCTGGCCGCCGACCGACACGCCGTCGGTGACGAAGTAGTCGAGGGCGGGCGCGATGGCGATGGTCAAACGCGAGTCGCCCGCGTCACCCTGGGGTGGCTTGGAGCTGCGGCTCTCGAGGCTGAGCTCGAAGTCGCTGGAGATGGCGATTTGGCCGGACTTGCCGAAGTCTCCCTTGCTGTCGGGGAGGCCTTCCACGCTTGCTGAAGCCTCACCTGACGTGGAAGCCGCCGCAGCCCCGCTGCTCTCCTCGCCACCCGCCTCTTCGCCGCCACCCTCGTGGTCATCCGCGAAGGCGCTGCCGGCCGAGAGCGCGAGAACCGCGCCGAAAGAAAGTGCCGTAATGCGTCGAATCATCATGATGGTCTCCTGGGTCGTGGCCCTCGGGCTGTGCCCTTCGGTGGTGCCAAAGGTTTTCGGTCGTAAGCATTCCAAGGCGTGCTCCGCGGGGCCAAGAATTTGGGGTGCCCCAGAGCGAGCCTTGTCGCTTGATACAGCGGCGCCGCGGGATTCCTTCCTGAGTGGATTCACGAATCTTACGGCGCGCCGCGAAATCGCCTACACACCAGCCATGAGCCCCTCGGATCCCAAGCGCGGTAACGGCGTGACGCGACCCTACGATCTGGTGCTGTTCGGCGCCACGGGCTTCACTGGAGCGCTGGTGGCCGAGTACCTGGCGGGCCACGCGCCGCCGTCGCTGCGCTGGGCGCTGGCGGGCCGCAGCCGCGAGAAGCTCGAGGCGGTTCGCCGGTCGCTGGGTATGGCGCAGCCACGGCTCGCGGAGTTGCCGCTGCTCGTGGCCGACAGTCACGATCGCGCCTCGCTCGATCGCGTCGCGCAGGACGCGCACGTGGTGTGCACCACCGTGGGCCCCTACGCGCTGCACGGCGCCGAGCTGGTGGCGGCGTGCGTCGACGCGGGCACGCACTACTGCGACTTGACCGGCGAGGTGCAGTTCATCCGGCGCATGATCGACGCTCACCATGAGCGCGCGCAGCAGACCGGCGCCCGCATCGTCCACTGCGCGGGCTTCGATTCGATCCCGTCCGATTTGGGCTGCCTCATGCTGCAAGAGCACGCCATCGAGGCCTTTGGTGCGCCCTGCAGCGTCGTGCGCTTCTCGTTGACCAAGAACCGCGGAGGCGTCAGCGGCGGCACCGTCGCCAGCATGCTCAACCTGCTCGACGAAGCGCGCCGGGATCGCTCGGTGCTGCGCACGGTCGGCCATCCCTACGCGTTGAACCCCCCAGGCGAGCAAACCGGTCCGGATGGCTCCGACCAGCGCGGTATCGGCTGGGACGCCGACGCCGGCACCATCACCGCACCCTTCGTGATGGCCGCCATCAACACCCGCGTGGTTCGGCGCAGCAACGCGCTGTTCGGCTATCGCTACGGTCGAGACTTCTCCTACTCGGAGGTGACGAGCCTGCCGGCGTCGCCGAAGGGGGCCCTCACCGCAGCGGGCCTGACGCTCGGCCTCGGCGGATTGCTGTTGGCGGCGAACGTCCCGCCGCTCCGTCGCGCGCTCGAGAAGCGCTTGCCGAAGCCCGGCGAGGGGCCCAGCCGGCGCGCCCGCGAGCGGGGCTTCTTCGAGGTCGAGCTGCGTGGCACCGGCGCGCGTCCGAGCGGCGAGCCCTTCGAGGTCCGCGCCGTCGTCGCGGGCACCCAAGACCCCGGCTACGGAGAGACGGCGAAGATGCTGGGAGAGTCGGCGCTGTGCCTCGCGTCCGACGCGCTCACCAGCGCCGGCGGCGTGCTCACTCCCGCGGTCGCGCTCGGGATGACCCTGGTTGGCCGCCTGCGAACTGCAGGCATGACCTTCGACATTCGCTGAGCAGGCGCCAGCCGTCCCGGGGGTTGAAATCGAGCGAAGCCGCGTGCTCTACTGCTTGGTTGAGATGATCCACCTCCGCACCTTCGCGACCGTCACGTTCACGTTCACCCTGGCCGCCTGTGGTCCGACCGTACAGCCGCCGAACCCGGCCCCCGAGCCCCAGGCCTTCGTGGACGACACGGATCCCGTCCGCGCCCGCGTCACCACCGCCAAGCAGGCCTCGGCCCCGATGGTCGTGGACTGGAAGCCGGAGCACCGCGCGGACCTCGAGGTGCGCACCAAGCGCGGTCCGGCGCTCGTGCGCTTCGACGAGAAGACCTTCGAGCTGATGCCGGACTGCGACGCGCCGGGTGCGTACGGCTACGTGGGCGTGACGCCCAAGCAAGAGATGGTGAGCTTCCAGTCCCGCGCGGAGCTGCACACCAACCTGCCGTTCTCCGCGGTCTCCCTGGAGGCCAAGCTCGCCCGCTCCGGCGCCCTCAACGTGGACTTGCGCATGGTCGGCCAGCGCGTGCTCGACCGCCCCACCGTCTCGCGCAGCGATCTCAAGGGGCGCTGCCAGGGGGTGACCCACTTCGTGCAGACGCTGACGGTGGGCGCCTTCAGGCTGTCGAGCTCGACCGCGGCAGAGGCCAAGGCCGGTGCCAAGATCCTGACCGCCTCGGCCGGCGCCGAGTCGTCCGGCACGCGCGAGATGCTGCAGGTCGACGGCGACTTCGGCGCGTGCGACGGCGCGGATCCGACCGGGAGCGACGCGCCCTCGAGGTGCGCGGCCGTGCTGCGCATCCGCATCGTCCCCGTCGATGCCTCGGCAGAGGTCGCGGCCAAGGATCCGAGCTGTGGCGAAGGCATGCAGTGGGACGGCCGCGCCTGCGTCACCCAGGTCCGCCTCGAGCGCGAGGCGAAACAGGCCGCTCCCGCGTCGGACACGACACCGGCGGCGCAGACCTACGGCGGCTTCGAGTGTGAGGTGAGCAACGCGAGGCAGTGCTTGGACCAGTGCAAGCTCGGCAACTTCCCCTCCTGCGCCAACCTCGGCCTGCACCTCGAGAACGGCAGCGAGATGGCGCCGAAGGATCCCGAGAAGGCCGAGGCCTTCTACCGCCTGGCCTGCGACAAGGGCGTGGCCAAGGGCTGCATGTTCCTCGGCAACTTCTACGACGTCCGCCAGAACTACGCCGAGAGCGCCAAGTACGGCGCCAAGGCGTGCTTGGCCGGCGAGCAAGCCGCCTGCACCAACGTCGCGGTCAACGCGTTCTACGGCCGCGGCATGCAGGAAGACCGCCCCATGGCGTATCGGCTGTGGGAGCGCGCGTGCAAGCTGCAAGACTGGATGGCCTGCAGCAACGCCGGCGCCGTGATCTTCAACGGCATCGGCGTGCCCAAGAATCAACCCGTGGCGCGCCAGCTCTTCGAGCGCGCCTGCAACGCCACCGGCCACGCGGGCTGCAACAACCTGGGCATCACCTACGAGCTGGGCATGGGCGGCCCGCAGGACATCACCAAGGCCGTCGAGCACTACCTGCAGGGCTGCAACGCCAAGGACTCCTTCGGCTGCATGCTCGCGGGCCTGGTCGCCGAGGAGAAGCTCAGCTCCGCGGACCGCTTCGGCAAGGCCCTGTCGCTGTACGAGAAGGGGTGCGGCTTACCCGGCTCCGGCGGCTGCCTGAGCGTGGATGAGATGCAGAGTACCTTCGGCGGCCGCTGGAACAACGAAGGGCTCATCCGCCGAAGCTGCGACGGCGCGACCACCACCGCGCTGTCTTGCTACAACGCCGCCATCATCCACGAGCGAGGCTCGGCTGGCTCACGCGACATGGCCAAGGCCAAGGCCAACCTCGACGCCGCGTGCAAGGGCGGCTTGCAGCGCGCGTGCCGCGCGCCCTCGACCATCGGCTCGCAGTTCAACACCAAGCAGGACGCCGCGGTCCCGGGCATGGAGACCCCCGAGAAGGCGGCCCGGCACCTGTTCGACATCGCCAAGGCCGGCGACTGGGTCCGCCTGGCTCAGGACGCCATGATGAGCCACTCCCTGCTCATCGATCTGTCCAAGGCCCTCAAGCCCAACACTGACCCCGAGAAGCAGTGGCAGAGCTACAACGGCGATCTGCGCAAGGGCGTCGAGCGCATCCAGAAAGAGGCCGCTAGCTTCGTCGCCATCGCCGCAGTGGAGCGCAAAGACATCGAAGGCTTCGAGGTCTTCAACGTCAAGGTCAAGTACAAGAAGAAGGACGGAAAGGAGAAGACCGACACCTTCTTGCTGGTGAAGCTGCGTGGCCGGCTGTACGCGGTGGACATGGACTGACCTCGCGGGCGCCGGTGGGCGGCCAGGGCAGACAGCCGTTCAGCTCCAATTTGGCGGGCCAGAAGTTCACGGCGCCGTCACGCGAGTCGCACATGGCCCGAGGCGCACAAGTCCGCTAAGCTCGACGCTGATGCGACTCTCGCGGACATGCGTCTTGCTGGGACTCGTCGGCGTGGTGGCGTGTACCGCGTTCGACGGCGCGGAGGAGCTGCTGGCGGAGGGCGCAGACGGCGGCGGCGCGAGCGCAGGCACGGGTGGCGTGGAGTCGGACGGGAGCTTCCCCAACACCGGCGGCAGCGCCACGGGCGGAGGTGGGAGCGGTGGCGCGGGACTGGGCGGCGCGAGCTCGGGCGGCGCGAGCTTCGGGGGCACGGCCGGCACCGGCGGCGCGAGCTCCGGTGGCGCGAGCTCGGGAGGCGCGAGCTCCGGTGGTACGGCCGGCACCGGTGGCGTGACGCCAACCTGCACGAACAACGCCGACTGCACTGACGGCAACCCCTGCACCGTGAACGCGTGCCAGGGCGGGCAGTGCCAGAACAGCTTCTCGCCGGCGGGCACGAACTGCGACAACGCGACCGTGTGCGACGGCGTGGCCACCTGCAACGGCAGCGGGGTGTGCGCGCCGGGAGCACCGCCGCAGATCGACGACGGCAACGCGTGCACCACGGACGCCTGCCATCCGGTCAGCGGCGTGACGCACACGCCGGTGAACGTGAACGACAACAACGCGTGCACCACGGACGCGTGCAACCCGACGACGGGCCAGATCACGCACACGCCGGTGAACGTCGACGACGGCAACGACTGCACCATCGACAGCTGCGATCCGGTGACGGGGGTGAAGCACACGACGGTCAGCAGCGTCACTCAGTGTGGGCTCACCTGTCCGAGCGGGTACTACCCCACCTCCTACAGCAGCAGCACCCAGTGCGGGCCCTGCTGCGCCAACAACCGCGCCACCTGCGCCTACGCCTGTGGTGCGAGCTTCACCCAGTGCGGGCTGACCTGCCCGGGCGGCTACCACCCCACCTCCTACAGCAGCAGCACCCAGTGCGGGCCCTGCTGCGCCAACAACCGCGCCACCTGCGCCAAGGACACGGGTCCGAGCTTCACCCAGTGCGGGCTGACCTGCCCGAGCGGCTACCACCCCACCTCCTACAGCAGCAGCACTCAGTGCGGGCCCTGCTGCGCCAACAACCGCGCCACCTGCGCCGAGAACACGGGAAACTCGTTCGTGCAGTGCGGGCTGACCTGCCCGGCCGGCTACGTGGCCACGTCGTTCAGCAGCAGCACCCAGTGCGGGCCCTGCTGCGCCAACAACCGCGCCACCTGCACCAAGGTCTGACGGCAGCATGTCGAGCGACAAGAGGCCGGGGCGGCGTCGATTTCTGAAGATCGCGCTCGCCACGACGGGCGCGACGGCGGCGGCGGGGGGCGGGGGGTACCTGTTGTGGCGACGGCGGCCGATCGAAGGCGCGCCCATCGTCGAGGACCGGCCGGGCTACGTCCACCCAGGCGCTCGCGTCGAGACGCGTCGCCGTCTCGGTCGCACGGGGCTGGACATCGGCGTCGTGGGCATCGGCGCTGGTGGACTCCAGGGCCACGAGCCCATCTTGCGCGCCGTTGATCGCGGCATGAACTTCATCGACACCTCGATCTGCTACGGCGACAGCGAGAAGGTGATCCGCCGCGCGCTCTTGGCCGACAAGAGCTTGCGGCAGAAGCTCGTCATCGCGACCAAGTGGGACCCCGGCACGACCACCACCAAGAAAGAGATGCTCGACTCGCTGGACAAGAGCCTCTCGCGACTCAACGTCGATCACGTCGACATCATGCAGGTGCACTGGCTAGGCGGCGGTCACAAGTTCCCGGACGACGGCTTCAACCGCCTGGACAACCCGGAGCTGTACCTGGCCATGGAGGAGGCCAGAAAGAGCGGCAAGGTGCGCTTCTTTGGCGCTACCAGCCACGCGGGCAAGCGCAGCGCCATCTTGCAGCACGCCATCGACAAGGGCGCCTTCGACATGATCCTGGTGAAGATGAACGTGCTCGATCACGAAGACGCCGACATCCCGGCGCTGCTGGCGAAGGCCCGCGACAAGGACGTGGGCGTCGTGGTCATGAAGTCCCAGCCGGGCGGGGGCCGCATCCCGAAGGCCTACGAGGAGAGTCGCTACGACATCTACCAGGCCAATCTGCGCTGGGTGCTCGACCACCCGGAGGTCGCCTGCGTGGTGGAGTCGAAGATCGGTCGCGAGGCGGCGTATCAGGACCTCGCCATCGCCGCCGTTCAGGAGCAGCTCGGCCGACGGGACCACGGGCTGCTCGACCGCTACGCCACGGCGCTGTCG
Source organism: Polyangiaceae bacterium (assembly GCA_019637295.1). Classification (GTDB taxonomy): domain Bacteria; phylum Myxococcota_A; class Polyangia; order Polyangiales; family Polyangiaceae; genus JACKEA01. Next base: position 197,451 of record JAHBVX010000008.1, on the reverse strand, counting down.
CCCGATTACTGCCGCGGCTGCGGCGACACCTGCGCGGCCGCCTGCCCGGACGGCGTGGCGATCGACCATGTCCTGCAGTTCTCCATGTACGACCGCGAATACGGCTGGCACGAGCGGGCGCGCGAGCACTATCGCGAGCTTCCCGCCCCGGCGCGCTGGTCCGATCGCTGCGCGACCTGCAGCGCCTGCACGGACGCCTGCCCCTACGGCGTGGACGCGGCCAGCGGCGTGCGCGAGGCGCGCGCCCGGTTGGGCTGAACGTCCGTCCATCGAGGAAGGACCTCGCGGTCGCTTGCGTATCTCAGACGCGGTACTCTCATCGCGCCCGGAGGTGTGAGGTGGAGATCAATCGAGAGAAGTTCCTGGCGGCGGCCCTCGCGCTGAGCGCCGCGGCCGGCTGCGATCTCGCCGCCAAGATCGGCACGCGCATCACGCCCGAGCCGAGCGCCGCCGAGCCCGCCTCCGCCGCGGCGCAGAGCCCGGCCGAGGGCGCGAGCGACGAGTCCATGGCCGCTGCCCGCAGCGATCACGGCGCGGACAACTCGCGCGGCGCGGCGGCGGACACGCCCGCACAGCGCAGCCTGACGTCGCCCACCAAGGAGCTCGGCATCTCGCCCACCAAGGAGCTCGGCGTCTCGCCCACCAAGGAGCTCGGCGTCTCGCCCACCAAGGAGGTCGGCGTCTCGCCCACCAAGGAGCTCGGCGTCTCGCCCACCAAGGAGGTCGGCGTCTCGCCCACCAAGGAGGTCGGCCTGCCGTCTCCGACCAAAGAGACCTCCATGCCCTCACCGACCAAGGAGCGCTGATCGTCCGGCGCGCGCTTGCGCTCGCGCGCAGGTCCTCTACCATCGTGTGATGCTTGGACCGAGGGCAAGAGGAGCTGCCGTTCTGGCGGTCGGCGCGCTCGGTGTGGCCGCCTGTGGCGGCGAGGGCGACGCGGTGGAGTCTCTCGGCCAGCGCCGCGAGGCGGTGGTCGCGCCCCTCGCGCAGGCGTACTGCTCGATCACGGTCCAGACCAAGGGCGTCAAGAGCATGGAGGAGGACTACCTCCCGCGGGTGATCACCTGCGAGAACGGCGGCGCCAACCTGCAAGCGCTGAAGGCGCAAGCGATCGCGGCTCGCTCGGTTGCCTACTACGCGATCGCGACCAGCGGCTCCATCTGCGACAGCCAGGGTTGTCAGGTGTACACCTGCGGCGCACAGCCTCAGGCAAAGCACTACCAAGCGGTCCAAGAGACCGCGGGCATGTACCTGTCCTACGCGTCCATGCTCACCTATGGCTTTTACGTCGCGGGTGACTCGGCCGTGCAGCCGCCCGGCTGCAAGGACGTGGGCGGGACGACCACCAAGTACATCACCTACAACCAAGGCAAGACCGGCACCGGCGTCACGCAGACCACCCTGGGCTGGGTCGGCCCGCCCGGATACGGACAGAACCGCGGCTGCATGGGCCAGTGGGGCGCGCGCTGCCTCGAGAACAACAACGGCTACGACTACGTCCAGATCCTCCGCTTCTACTACGGAGACGACATCCAGATCCTCAAGGCTCCGGGGCCCTGCACGCAGACCTGCACGCCTTCCACCGAGGTGTGCAACGGCGTCGACGACGACTGCGACGGCGAGGTCGACGAGGGCGGCGTGTGCGGCCAAGCGCCGATCGGCTATCTCGACTCCGCCGGGTGCGACAGCGTCGTGGGCTGGACGCAGGATCCGGACGAGCCGAGCAAGTCCATCGACGTGCACCTGTACTTCGGCGGTCCCTCGGGCTCGGGAGCCACGGGCAAGGGTTTCTTGGCCAACGTGAACCGCTCGGATCTGTGCAGCGCGCTCGGCTCGTGCGAGCACGGCTTCGAGGTTGCGCCCCCCTTGTCGCTGTTCGACGGCGCATCCCACCCGGTCCACGCCTACGGCATCGACAGCCAAGGCGGGTCGAACGCCGAGCTGGGCTCGAGCCCGCGCGCCTTGAGCTGCGTCGCCGAGATCCCACAGGGCGTGCGCCGTCACGTCAGCTCCGAGGCCAGCTATGACGCGTGGAGGCTCGACGCCTTCTGGGACGAGCTTCCCCTCGACGACGCGCAGATCGAGACCCTGCCCGAGGGGCCCGCGCTCGCGGCGGAGCCGACCCTCGTACGCGCGGATGACGGCAGCACCGAGGTGTGGCTCGTGGACGGCGCCCTGCGCCGCCACGTACCGAGCCCCGCGGCGATGAGCGCCTGGCGCTTCGTCTTTGGCGACGTGGTGGAGAAGCCAGCCGCCGAGGTGCTGGCGCTCACCCAAGGCCCGCCCCTGCGTCCCCGGCCCGTGACGGTTCGTCACGACGACGGTCGCGTCGAGCTCATCGACTCACCGCTGTCCGGCGGCGGCAGCGGCGGCTTCGGCGGCGGCACCGTCGGCAGCGGCGGCAGCGGCGGCAGCAAGAACGGCAACTCGCAGAGCAGCGCCGTGCTCGAAGGCGACAGCGGCTGCTCGTGTCGCCTGCCCCGCTCGCGCACGGGCTCGGGCTGGTGGTCGCTTGCCGCGCTAGGCGCGCTGTTCGCGCGCCGGCGCAGGCGTCACGACCGCCACTGACGGATGAGCCCCTCCTGCGCGGTGGACGCGACGAGGATTCCCGACTCGGTGAAGAACTGACCGCGCACCAGGCCGCGGGCAGAAGAAGCCGAGGGGCTGTCCACGACGTACAGCAGCCACTCGTCGAAGCGGAAGGGCCGGTGAAACCACATCGCGTGGTCCAAGCTCGCCACCTGCATGCCCGGGGTGAGCCAGCTGATGCCGTGCGGCTGCATGGACGTGCCCAGGAAGTTGAAGTCGGACGCGTAGGCGAGCAGGTACTGATGCACGCGGGGCGCGTCCGGCAGCCGCCCTGCGGCCCGAAACCAGACCTTGCGCTGCGGCGGGCGCCGCTCGGGATTCAAGGGATCGACGGGCTCCACTGGGCGCACCTCGATGGGCCGCTCGGCGAGCGCCCGCTCGAGGAAGGCCTCGGGGATGCGGTCCTTGGCCGCGCGGGCGAGCTCGGCCTCCGACAGCAACCCGTCGGGTCCGGGCGCTTCGGGCTTCTCGGCTTGGTGATCGAAGCCCTCCTCCGGCGTCTGAAACGAGGCCGACATGCTGAAGATGGGCTTGCCTCCTTGAATGGCGACCACGCGCCGGGTGGTGAAGCTCCGGCCATCCCGGATGCAGTCGACGTCGTAGACGATGGGTCGCTTCGCGTCGCCCGTGCGCAGGAAGTAGCTGTGAAACGAGTGGACCTCGCGCCCACCGCCGACGGTCTTCTCCGCGGCGGAGAGCGCTTGTCCGAGCACCTGCCCGCCGAACACGTTACCCCAGCCGAGGTCCTGGCTCTGGCCGCGGAACAGGTTCTCTTCGATCCGCTCGAGCGACAACAGCTCCACGAGTTCTTCGAGCACCTGGCTCATGATGACGTCCGCATACCACGCCTCGCCGCGTGAGGCGTCCGGAGTGAAAAATTCTCCGTATACGAAGCGCGGGGACGAAGCCGCGCGGCGCGCGTAAGCTAAGGCATGGCTCGGCTGACGTGGCTGCTCGGCGCTCTGTTGTTGCTCCCCGGTTGCTCATCCAACGACGACCCGTCCGGGAAGCCATGCTCGCCAGGAGAGACCCTGGGTTGCACCTGCAGCGACGGCTCGAAGGGGCAGACGACGTGCAACGCCGACGGTACCTCCGTGGGGGCCTGCGCGAGCTGCGGGCTCGGGGGCGGCGCGGGCTGGCCCGGCTCCGGCGGCACGGCCGGAGCGGCCGCGTCCGGGGGCAGCGCGGGCACGGGGGGCGACGCGGGCGGCTCCAGCGGCGGCGGCGGCGCCGGTGGTTACACCCCCGAGCCCGGCGGGCCGGCCCACCCACCGATCGGCGTCTACCCGCACGACCCCACGCCGGACGGCTACGCCATCGTGCAGCAGGTCGCCGCGGATCATCCGAACTGGCTGACCGAGTCGTGCGTGGACGAGGGCGGCCACAACGAGTTCCTGTACGAGGTGGTGCGCCGGCTTCGCCAGCAAGACACGCGCTGGGGACTGAACTGGAAGCGCGGCGTGGTCGGCGATCTGTCACAGGACGTCGTGGACTACCACTTCGGCGCGGATGTGAGCGAGGGCAGCACCAACGTCTACGTCATCGATATGATCGTGGGTCACTGCGGTCCGAACCCTCAGCCCGGTTGGCTCGATGTGACGGACGCGACGCTGCAAGGCAACACGGTGGGCATGTGGACCTTGGCGGGGCAGAACCTCGGGCCGTGACGCAGCAGGCGCGCGTCACTCTCGCCACAGCACCCCGGGGTTCAGCACACCCTGGGGATCGAGCTCGCGCTTGACCGCCCGCATGGCGCGCGCGAACGGCTCCGGCCGCTCCTGTTCGTAGTAGGGGACGACGTCGCGACCGACGGCGTGGTGGTGGGTCGTCGTGCCCCCGTGCTCCAGCATCGCGAGGGTGATCGCGTCCTTGACCTCCGCCCACTGGGTGAGCTCCGAGCCCAAGCGCGCGGGAGCGATCACCGTGAAGTAGGGCGCGGGACCGTCGGGGTACACGTGCGTGATGCGACAGGTCACCACCGCCGGTTGCCCGAGCGCGCGCCGCGCCGCCGCGATCACGGCGTCATGCAGCGCCTCGAAGCGGTCCCAGGTGACCGCGGTCTCGAAGGTCTCCACGAACACCCCCCTCAGCACCAGCTCGTCGCGCAGGTATGGCGCGCGCAGGAAGGACTGACGCCAGGTGCCCGCGTCGCCCTCGCTGGACGCCCCGGCGTCGGTGCGCGTGGCGACGGCCGAGTCGGGCACCCGACCGCCGGCAGCGCGGCAGATCTCGACCGCGCGCGATAGCCAAGCGTCGAGGGTGTGATCCTGCGACTCGAAGCCCAACAGCAGCACCGCGCTCTGACCATCCCCGACGCCGTTGAGCATGGCCTCCATCGGGTCGACCAGGCGGGCGTTGGCGGGATACAGGCCACTCTGGGACAAGGCCCGCAGTGCTGTCGCTGCGACGCGGAAACTCTCGAAGCGGACGTTGGCCTTGGCGCGGAATATGGGCCGCTGCTGCAGCCGGACCCAAGCCTCCGTGATGACGCCGAGGGTGCCTTCGGAGCCGATGAACAGCCGATTGGGGTCGGGCCCCGCGCCCGAGCCGGGCAGGCGCCTGGTCTCGAGCGCGCCGCTCGGCGTGACGACGCGAACGGCCTGCACCAAGTCGTCGATGTGGGTGTAAACGGTGGCGAAGTGTCCTCCGGCGCGGGTGGCGATCCAGCCGCCGAGGGAGGAGAACTCGAAGGACTGAGGGAAGTGTCGCAGCGTCAGGCCATGGCCGCGGAGCTGGGCCTCCAGCTGCGGGCCGAGGACACCCGCTTGAACACGGGCGCAGCGCGACTCGAGATCCACCTCGAGTACGCGACTGAGGCGCGTGAGATCGAGCGACAGGGTGCCGCGGAAGTCAGCCCCCACGAGCGGCTCGACGCCGCCGCACACGCTCGAACCACCGCCGTAGGGGATCACGGCGATGCGCTGAGTGCTCGCGAAGTCGAGCACGCGACGAACGTCGTCTTCGCTCTCGGGGTAGGCGACGATGTCCGGCGGATGGTCGAAGCACAACGCCGTGGCGCGCACCAGATCGCGGTAGGAGCGACCGTAGCTGTGCTGCGCTCGCTCCACCGGCGAGTCGCGCTGGAGGTGGCCGAGGCTCGTGGGCAGCGAGACCCGCGCGGCGGGCAGGCTCAGCTCCGCGGCGCGCGGCCGCGGGCGAGGCGACAGGCTGGTCATGCCCAGCGCTCCAGCGAGCCCCGCCTCCACCCTGTCGAGCTCGGCCTCGGTGGGTTCCACTTCCTCCCAGCCCCAGCCCCAAAAACGGCGCGTCCCGGTCATGGCGTCCACTTATGACACCGCTCTGCCGCGGTTGTCATATCGCGCCCGACTTTGCCGTAGGATCAGGCGAGCATGACCGCTCGGCGACGCAAGAGCTGTCGAAGGCCCCACCCCACGTGGGCCGGCTCCGCCGGCGTGAACTGGCTCAGTTCTCGACGCCTCTTCCATCGGCTGCTCGCGCTGCTGCTCCTGATGACGCCGTTCGTGCGCGCGGACCTGCTCCCAGCGGACGAGGAGGCCATCCCACGCCTGGTCGAGCTGAGAGAGGTCGAGCGCTTCGGTGACTACCTGTTGATCTTGCAGAACTGCTACACCCGGTTCTCGGTCGACGATGGCGCCACGTTGCCCTACTGCGTCGTGGTCCGCAGCGCACCCTTCGTGACGGGCGGCAAGTTGTGGCTGCTGCCCCGCGCCGGCGTAGAGCTCGCCGAGCGCAACGCCGCGCCGCCGAGCACCGAGCGCTGGCGCGCCGAAGAGCACCGCATGCCACCGGTTGCGCTGCTCGAACCACGCGTCAATATCGTGGACCCAGACGCGTTCTTCGCCTCCGAAGCGCGCCTGGTGAAGACGGACGTGGACTTCGGCTTTCGCGATCACGTCGCGGTCAAGCTCGCGATGAAGCTGTCGCGCGTGACAGAGTCCTATCGCGTGACGCGAGTAGACCAAGCCGGGGTCACGCTCGAGCCCCTGGGCGTGCGCTGGCACTGCCGAGACGGCCGCTCCATCGACGCGGCGCCCACGTCGAGCCCGGGTCGCATCGGTTCCCCGCCCAGCTGCGACGTCCCGCGCAGCGAACCTCCCACTGCACCCGCGCCGCCGGCCCCGGCGCCGCGCTGGCCCTACGCGCTCGCGGCGCTGCTGCTCGGGGCAGGCGCGACGCTGTGGTACAAGACGCGGCGCTGATCAGTCGGCCCGCGAGCGCGGCGGGGGATGCTCTGCAGCCCAGCTCCGCACCAGCGCGAGCTCGGCAGGCTCCAGCTCGAATCCCCGCGCGACCAGCTCATCGAGGCGAGCGCGCTGAAGCGCCGAGATCCCGCGATTGCCGGAGCACAGCTCGTATCCCATGCGGTCCAGCTCTTCGCGCGCGTCAGCGCCGAAGGCCGGCTCCGGGAGGCTGCGCAGGTGCCCGATCTTCACCTGCGGCATGCCCTGCCGTGCGTCCCGATGGCGCTGGAAGTGGTACCAGCGCACGACGCTGCTGTTGAGGTAGCAGACCAGCGCGGGCGCGCTCCAGGGGCCGCGCGCAAACCCGGCCAGGATGCTGTTACGGAAGGGCCGCCCGTCCGCCAAGCCGACGATCGGGTAGCGCGCGGTCTGCCGCACGAAGAGCTGCACTTGGCGCCACTGTGCGGCAGGGCGAAGTCTGCCCGTGAGCGCGTCCGGGTTGGCGAACACGCGCGCCGGACGGGTCTGAAACTCCCCCACGTCGGTCCCCTCGTGCAGCGGCGTCACGAACGGGTCCTGCTCGACGCGGGAGAGCGCAGCTGCGTCCGCCGCCGAGGTCTGATAGCCGCGCTCGGCGAACGATGTCGGGTCGAGCGAAGGCAACGCGGCCAAGCGAGCCAACAAGCGTGCAGCCACCGGACCCAGATCGGACCGCGTCAGGGACCACGCTGGGCTGCATCTCGCGCGCGCTGTGGCCTCGACCCGGCGCGTCGAGAGCAGCGCCATGCACGGTTGGAACACACCCTCGAACACGCCGTCTCCGAAGTCTGGCAGCTCCTCGTCGGGGACGCAGAGCTCGTCGTGCGCCGCCCGGGTGGGGCCGTAGTTGGCCAAGTCGGCGACGGAGGTGGGCAGCACCAGGCCCAGCCGGCCGCCGGGACGCAGCAAGGTTGCCGCGCGACGGATGAACACGCCGTGCAAGCTTCGGTAGCCGGCGAACGCCGGGTTGTTCGCCAAGTAATAGCGGCGCAGCTCGGGCGCGAGCGGCTGCGCCGCGCGCCCGGCGTACGCGATCCACGGCGGGTTGCCCACGATCGCGGCGAACCCGCCGCCCTCGAACACCTCGCCGAACTCGCGGGGCCAGTGAAAGACCTCCGTGAGCGCGGCCGCCTCGTGGCTCACGTCGAGCTCCCCCGGCGCAGTGCCGACGGTCGAGTCCCCGACGCGCAAGTGTGGGTCGAACAGCGTGAGGGGGTCGCCCGGAGCGGCGGCGTGCAGCCACAGCGACGCGCGAGCCAGACCCACCGCGATGGGGTCCCGGTCCACGCCGTACACGCAGCGAGCGGCGATCTCGCGACGCGCCCGCGCGGTCAGAGCCCCGGTCAGCGCACCGGGCCCCGCCCAGCTCTCGGCGAGGGCTGCGCCGAGCTGCTCGACCACCTCGAGCAAGAAGGCGCCTGCTCCCATCGCCGGATCACACACCGTCAGCCCCAGGAGTCGCTCGGCAGACGAGCCGCAGTCCTCGAGCAACGGCGAGAGCGTCGCCCGCACCACCTGCTCGATGACCTCGGGTGGCGTGTAGTGCACGCCGGATGCTCGCCGCCGCCCCGTCGGCTGGAGCACGAGGCCCCCAGGCTCGACGGTGACCCGATCCGCCCTGGACTGCACTCGCTCGTGCTCCCGCCGCAGGCGCTCCGCGGCGGGTCGGGTGAGTCCGAACTCCGCCATCAACACCTGCGCGCAGCGCTCGCGCGAGAGCCCCCGCAGCCGCTCGGGGCTCAGCCACACCCGCGCCCCACCGGGTCCGAAGGGCACCGCGACGGCCAGCGCCGAGACGCGCACCAAGCGATGACCGATCAGGCCTTCGTAGGCATCGCCGATCGGGTACCGGGCAATGTCCGGCGCGAGCAGCGGATCGAGGAGCCCGCACACGGCAGCGACGTCGAGCGGGGCATCGGCGAGTAACGGCTCAGCCGCCGTCGACGGGAAGGTGCCGCGCGAGCTGGGACCGAGGCAGGTCATGACGTGGGTCCACGCCTCGGACATCGGCCCGGCGTTCGGCTCGCTCCCCCGGAGCCGCTGGTGCACGGCGAGCAGAGACGGACCGGCAGCGGGTAGCAGGCCGCGTTCTGCCGCCCGAGAGGCGATGACGATGCGGAGCGCCGTGAGCAAGAGCTCCCGGGACAGCGCGTCCGCGTCTAGGGCGAGGCTCGCGTCGAGGCGGGCACGAAAATCGGACGAACGAGCCGCGGCCCGCTGCATCCCGGCCAGCAACGCCTCCACGGCCCCGAGGGCGGCGGCGGCGAGGGGGCTCGGCTCGGCCAACGCTTACTTGACCTGCTTGACGGCGATTTCCTTGCCGTCCACGCGGACGAAGCACTTGGGATTGCGAAAGGCGAGCGGCAGCTCCACCCAGACGTTCACCTCTCGCCCATCCTTCTCGAGCGTGCCCTGGAGCTCGCCCACGCCGATGAGCGACCAGCTCTTCTCGTCCAGGGTTCGGCCATCCGCTTCCACCGAGAACCCTTTGGTCACCTCGTTGCGATGCACGGTGATGTGTACGCCGTCCCAGTCCGCTTCCCAGCGGCTGCTCAGTAGTCCCATGTGCCTAGTCTCGACTGGCTGTCCGGTCCAAGTCAATCAGCGTCGTCCGGGTCAGCGGTTGCCGCTTACGACCTTCGCTCAAAAGCTCTAGGCTCTCTGCCGTGAACGTTCGACTGGTTCGTGAGTATCGATTCGAGGCTGCGCACCGCCTCCCGAAGGTGCCCCCCGGTCACAAGTGCGAGCGCCTCCATGGCCACAGCTTCAAGATCGAGCTCCGCGTGAAGGGCCCCGTGGATCCGGACACGGGTTGGTTCATGGACTACGGGGACCTCGACGCGCTCTGGCAACCGCTGCAAGAGCTGCTCGATCACCACTACCTGAACGAGGTCCCTGGCCTCGAGAACCCCACCAGCGAAGTGCTCGCGCACTTCATCTGGCAACGCCTCAAGCCCGCGCTGCCCGCCCTCGAGCGCGTCACGGTTCACGAGACCTGCGACGCCCGCTGCGAGTACGAGGGCGACGGCGTCATCCTCTGACGTCGATCCCAAGCAACTTGCGCAACGCACCGAGCTCGGTGGACAACGCGAAGCGGTAGAGGTCCTGCACCTGCTCCTCGACCTCGATCCCCGGCAGCGGGAAGCGCCGCGTGACGTCGACGGCGAGCCGTACGTCCCCCGCCACCAAGACACCCGCGCGACCGCCGGCCAGGGTCGTCACGCGCAGCCACTCCTCGATGCGACGCCGCGCGCCACGTAGGCTCACCTCGGCGGCGGCCTCCGCGATTGCTTCGAGCTGCTCGTCGTCCAGCTCCTCCCGCATCCTCTCTGCGAAGCGCTGTACCGCGCCGTCGACTTCCCCGAGCCCGCGCGCCTCGCCCACCGTGAGCGCAGCCAACATGCAGCGCGCTAGCTCCGCCGCAGAAGGAAACAGCACGGCGAGCGAGTTCTCCGGCCGGAGCGCGACCAGCGCTCGGGCCCACAGGAACGACAGCTCGGCCAGGTCCATCCCTGAGCGGGCTCGGCTGTCCGCCAGCGCCACGGCCGGCTCGAGGGGCAAGGCGGAGAGCGTGCCGTCCACGCCCTCGAGCACGTACAGCTCCGGCACGGGCAGCTGCAGCAAGCGACAGGTCCACGCGAGGCTGCGCCCCAGGGTGGTGGTGCTCTCGGGATCTTGCAGCGTCTTGGGGTCGAGCGCGGGCAGGCGCTTCTCGGCGCGGAGCTCCTCGGCGCGGAGCGGACCCGCGCTGGGCGCCACAGCGGCGAGCAAGGTCGTCAAGGCGCGGTCCCGTTCGGGCACGAGGCGCCCGAGCTCCGTCGGCGGCACCGTCGCGCGGGCCGGGATCAAGCCCTCGGGACGATGCATGTCCGCGAGCAGCGACTCGTTGATGTCCGCCTCGCCGAGGTGATCGAGGATACACGCCGCCTGCCAGGCTGCGTCCGTCTGCTGAGTCTTCTCGAAGGCCCACAGCGCTCGCCGCACCAGCTCGGGCTCGGTCGGCCGTACGCAAGCGGCAGCCCGCAGCACCGCGGCGGCGTCGGCGTGCTCGCGCTTCGCCTCGTACAGCTCGGCGATCCAGAGCAACAACTCCACGTCGCTCGGATTCTGCTCGGCGGCTCGGGCAAAGGCCGCGAGCGCGCTCTCCGCGTCGTCGAGCTGCTCGCGGAACAACGCGCCGAGTCGCTTCGAGAGGTCCCAGACCAGCTCGCGCGACTCGGTGCTCGCGATCACTTCATCGTACAGGTCCGCTAGCTGTTGCCAGCGCCGCCCGCCACCGAGCACCCGCGCAGCGATCTCCAGGGCCTCGAGGGCGGACGGGTCCGCCCGCAACGCGTCCGCCGCGAGCTCGGCCGCCTCCTTGCTTCCCGCCAGATGCCGTTCGGCGATGGTCGCCGCCGCGATCAGCGTTCGCGCGCGGTCCGCGGGCTCTTGCACGGCGGCCATTCGCCGCCGGGCCGCAACGCGCGCGGACGCCTTTCCGATCTCGTCCTCTGCCTCCACCAGCAGGGCGTGGGCTTCTTCGTCGGCGCGCAGCGCGATCCACTGCTCGAGCACCGCGACCGCCTGCTTGGGTGACGCCGCGGCCTCCAGGTAAGCGCGCGCGATGGCGCGCAGCTCGCGCACCTTCGCGTCCAGGTCCGTGAGCGCATCGAGGCGGCGCCGGCGCATGGCCTCGAGTCGCGCGAAGTCGCGCTGCTCGAGCGCAACGGCGCAAACTTCGTCGAGCGCGCCGGCGTGCATGGGGTCGAGCTCGAGCGCCTTGTCGAAGTTGTGCGCAGCTTCGGCGGCGCTGCCCTGTGCGCGTTTGACGCGTCCGATGCGAAAGTAGACGTCTGCCCGCCCTGGGTCCCGCGGCGGCAGCGTGAGCAGCCGCTTCTTGTACTCGGCGATCGCCGCGTCGTGACGACCAGCTTCGTAGTGCTCGTCCCCGAGACGCACGCTCTCGGGAACCGAGCTGCTCGGCGGTCGCTCCGACACGGCAGGCGGGGGGATGCTCGCTGGATCGCTGACCACGACGCTGGGCTCGAGCACCAGCGGGAACGCAGACCGCCCCGGGAAGAAGCCGGCCACCGAGAGCTCGTCGAACTCGGACAGCTCGCGCATGGCTTGGTACACACGCTGGGCACTGACGGAACCGGTGCCGCTCGCCTCTCGCTCCATCAGGGTCGCGGCGCGACTCGTGAGCCGCAGCAGGGGCGCTGGCGCGACGGGGAATTGCCGCTCGGCCGCGCCGCAAGAGACCAGCAGCCCGATGCCCGTCTCGCTGGGACGCACGACCTCGCGCACTCGCTGCACGAGCTCGGTGGCCTCGAAGGGATCGTCCGGCCCCTCGTGGCTGAGGTCGAGCAAGAGCAGGGCCTCGAGCTCCGACGCGGCGAGGGCCTCCACGACCGCGCGCAGGCTCACCTCGTCGTCCCGTAGGGCGAGCACCACGTCCTCGTCCCGTACCTGCGCCGTGCCGGCCCAAACCAGCAGCAGTTGCCCCGGTCCGGAGCGCCGCGCGAGCCCCTTCTCCAGCAAGCGCAGCAGCCCCTCCTCGGGATCGAGCCAGCTCGTTCGGAAGCGCAGGCTCGGCCCCGCGAGCTGTTCGATGAACCGCGTCAGCTCGGGGAGCGGTGTGGGGCTCCCTTCCGGGGAGCCTATCGCATACGCAAGACGCATCCTGTGGTCTCGAAACGGGACGGACCTGATAGCACGGCGCGCGGTGCGCGGTCAGCGCCGTATCGCGCGCACCATTGTCTACATCGCAACCCCGCCCGCCTCAGCGGCCGGCGATGCAGAAGTTGTTCACGCACTGGCCCCCGGGGCAGTCCCCGCAGAAGAGCCAGCCGCTGCACTGAGTCGCCGGGAGCCAGCCGCACGCAGTAGCCGGGCACTGCTCGCCGCAGGCATCACACTTGCTGCCGGAGCACACCTGCCCGACCGGGCAGCTCCCGCACACGCGCGTGCCGCAGCTGTCGGTCACGACCTGGCACGGCGCGCCGCCTAGATCGGGGCAGGCGCAGCCCGTGCACTGGCCGGCCACGCACTGCTTGGGCGGCTGACAGTTGCCACAGCTCAGCGTGCCTCCGCAGCCGTTCGAGATCGTCCCGCACGAGAGGAGACCGCAGCTATTGGCCGGCGTGCAGCCGCACACGTTCGCCGTCCCACCTCCACCGCAGGTCTGCGGAGCCGTGCACGACCCGCAGCCGATGGTGCCACCGCAGCCGTTGGGGATGCTGCCGCAGTTCTTGCCTTGCGCCGCACAGCTGGTGGGCGTGCAGCCGCACACGTTCGCCGTCCCACCTCCACCGCAGGTGTTGGGTGAGCTGCACACGCCGCAGGTCAGCGTCGCCCCACAGCCGTTCGGAATGCTGCCGCAGTTCTTGCCCTGCGCCGCGCAGCTGGTGGGCGTGCAGCCGCACACGTTCGCCGTCCCACCTCCACCGCAAGTGGTGGGTGACGCGCAGCTACCGCAGCTCAGCGTGCCGCCGCAGCCGTCGGAGATCTGGCCGCAGTCCTTGCCTTGTGCCGCGCAGCTCGTGGGCGCGCAGGAGCCGGTCCCGCACAGATTGGGACCGCCAGCGCCGCAGGTCTCGCCGGACGCGCAGCTCCCGCAGTTCAGCGTGCCGTTGCAGCCGTCCGAAACCGTCCCGCAGTTCTTGCCCAGCAGGACGCAGGTCGTCGGCGTGCACTTGCACTGCTTGCCCTCGCACTCGGCGGGCAGGGTGCACGTCCCGCAGATGAGCTCGGCGCCGCACCCGTCATCGTGGCTGCCGCAAGTCGCGCCCAGCGAGGCACACGTCTTGGGCACGCAGCCGCAGGCGTTCGGCGTGCCCGCTCCGCCGCAAGTCGCCGGACTCGGGCAGCTGCCGCACTGCAGCGCCTTGCCGCACCCGTCGCCGACGACGCCGCACTCGGCCCCGAGCAGCTCACAGCTGGACGGGGTGCACGGCGTGGTCCCACAGCGATTGGGACCGTCCCCGCCGCAGAACTGCCCCGTCGCGCACTCGCCGCACTCGAGGGTGCCCCCGCAGCCGTCGACCGCCATGCCGCAGTCTGCGTCGAGCCGCGCGCAAGTCTTGGGCACACAACCGCCATCGGTCGCGTCTACGCCCGCATCCGCCGCATCGCTCGTCGAGAATTCCTCCCCGCAGCCCGACATACCGAGCGCGGCGAGCAGAGTCGCCGCCACCGTGGTCACCGCTGCGCGGACCGCGCCACCTAGATGAGCCCTCACGCTAGGAACTCTATCACGGCAACGTCCGCCATCACTCCCGGTCGTAACCGGCGTCCGGGTCGAGCCCGGCCAAGTCCCCAATACGGGCGGGGTGATAGGGCGGCCGGGGCGTGAAGCCCACGCCAGGGTCACCGCCTCGCTCGGCGAGCAGCCGCGCGCACAGGGCGAGGCAGCTCTTGCCTTGACACCAGCCGGTACCAAACCCCGTGTACCGCTTGAGGGACTCGATGTCGCGATGACCGAGGACGAGCGCGTGCTCGAGCTCGTGCAGCGTGACGTCCTCGCAGCGGCAGACCAGCGTCTTCACGCCGGCGAGTCTACTCGGCTGGGTCCAGCAGCGCCGGGCTTTCAGCCTCGTCGACCGCTGAAGACTTGTCCAGGCGGCGGTCTCGCAGCGCGATGATGCCCACCTTGTCGAGCAGCCAGATGGCCGGCCACGCCGGATCGAACTCCCAGGCCCTGACCGCGAAGTTGGGGCGGGAGCCGTAGGTGTGGTGGTTGTTCTGGAACAACTCGCCGAAGGTCAAGAAGTCGAAGGGCAACGTGTTGCGGGAGTCGTCCTTGGTCTCGAAGTTGCGATAGCCGGACCAATGACCGAACCAGTTGACGATCGCGCCGTGCACTGGGCCCATGAACCAGTGCACCGGCAAGAGCAGGAAGTGCCACCACGCGGTCGCGAAGTGGAGATAGAACACCGCGTAGAGCGCACCCCACAGCAGACTCGACGTCCAGCTCTGTCCGAAGCGATCGAGCGCCGGCCACTCGGGATAGCCACCCAGGAACCGCTTCTCGACCTCCCTTCGCCCCGTGAGCAGGCCGCGATAGTGATCGCGGGTGTGGTTCATCATCTTGATGAGATTCGGAATCATCACCGGTGAGTGCGGGTCCTTCTCGGTGTCCGAGTAGGCGTGATGCATCCGATGCAAGATGGCGTACGCGCGGGGATTCAGGAACGACGAACCCTGAGTCACGTACGTGCACAGGTAGAAGAATCGCTCCCACCCCTTCGACATGTCGAACATGCGATGCGCGCCGAAGCGGTGCAGGAAGAAGGTCTGGAAGAAGACGCTCGAGGCCCAGTGGGCCACGAACAGCGCGAGGATGGGCCAAGGCGGCATTTTCGCTCCGAGCCTAGGCCCGCGATGACCCCAAACTCGGTCATTCGCGTGTCATGATTGCGTCAGGCACGCAGAATCCGGCCGCGCCAGGCAGGCCCGGGCCAACGGCCGGGCCCTCTGCTAGCGTTCCGTCAGAGGATGGGCTGATGAGAATCCACGGTCTCCCCACGGTGTTTCTGGCCCTGGCCTGCGGCTCGAGCAGCGACACGGGCCTGTTCGGAGCCACCGGAGCGGCCGGCGGCGGCGGTTCTCCGAGCGGTGGCAGCGGCGCGGTCGCGGCGAGCGGGGGCTCCGGAGGGAGCTCGATGCCCAGCGGCGGCTCCGCGGGTCTGCAGCCGGACGCGAGCGCCGGCCAAGCGGGCGCAAGCGCGGGCGCGGGCGGCAGCGGGGGCGCGAGCGCTGAGGGAGGGAGCGGGGGAATGCTGGCAACAGGCGGAACCGGCGGGGTGCCTGGCGTGGGCACCGCCAGCTGCGGAGTCGCGGCTTGCCCCTTGGGCGCGAACGACTGCTGCCTGTACCTGGCCTCGCGCATCCCCGCCTTCAGCTGCCAGCCCCAGGGCCTACCCTGCGTGGGCACCGTCATTCGCTGCGATGGCCACGAGGACTGCCCCGGCACCGAGGTCTGCTGCGGCCAGCTCTCCGGCGGGGGCACGTCGACGACCTACAGCGAGCTCCGCTGTCGCCCGCAGGTCGAGTGCACCACCTCGGCGAACCGCCGCTGGATCTGCGGGCAGACCGGCATCTGTCCCTCGAACCTGAGCTGCAAGCAGAGTCAGCTGCTCCCCAGCGGGTACACCGCCTGCTCGCTGTGAGTGGTTCAGGAGCCGCTCGGGTTGCACAGGCTCGCCTGCGTACCCGTCGGCAGCCCGCGACGAAACTCGATGTCGCAGGCCAGCGGGTCCGCCAGGCTCTCGGCGAACGAGACGGTGATGGGCTCGTCCCACCGGCGCGGCCCGTCCACACGTGCTCGGATCACCCCCCGCGGATCGATGAACCAAGTCTCCGGGTAGAGCCGCGTACCGTACTTCTCACGCACTACACTCGAGTCCGGGTCCATCAAGACGACGAACGGCGGCTCGTCGGTTCCCAGGACAGAGCGCAGCGTCCCACGGGCGTCGTCCTTGCTCTCGTCCGTGCAGATCGTCACCAGTTCGACGCCTTTGCGCGCGCGCAACATGCGCCCCAGGTCCGACAGCGCGGGCATTTCGTCCAGGCACGGCTGACAAGTCTTGGTCCAGAAGTTCAAGACGACCGTCTTGCCGCGAAAATCCGCGAGCCGAACCTTGCCGCCGTTCAGCGCCTCGAGCTCGAAGTCCGGCGCGAGGCGGTTGCGAGCCGCATAGCTCGGGCCCAGCGTGCACAGGGGGGTACAGACGCGACGCGCCTCTCCGTCACGCGCCGTGCGGACGAACGAGTAGACGCCCAGGGCCGCGAGGGCCACGACGCCGAGCTGGGCGATCTGCGCGAGCTTCACCGCTGCTTCTGTTAGACCACGTCGCGACGTCACGCAACGCCCTACGGGTGGAAACCGCTCCGCCATCGGACCGACCGCGCTATGATGACGAGCGTGGGGACCGACCCTGGCGACGAACTCTGGCTCAGCGATCTGGCGGAGGCGCTGTTGGCGGCGAGCGAGCACGGCCCGCTCGGCATCCTCGTCACGCGAGACAGCGGCGGAGAGCCGCGAGTCGCGCGCCTGAACGGGCCCGCCAGAGCGCTCCTGGGCGCACCCGAGCTCGCCGTCGACGGGCCTGTCTCGAGCTACTTCGCAGCCCCAGACCGGGACCGGTTGCTCGGTTGGTTGCAGGAGCGGCGAGCCGGCTCGGGGTCCGCCCGGCTGCAGGTGCGGGCGGCGTGCGCCGACGCCAGCGACCCGGCGCTGCAGCTCTCCGCGCGCCCCCTGCCCGGCGGCGCTGGCAGCACCGTCCTGGTCCTGCTTCCGACGCAAGACGCCACTGCCGCGGCGCTCGCCCGATCCGAGGCCAGGTTTCGTGAGCTGATCGAGTCGGCTCCCGAAGCCATCGGCGTGGGTCTGAGGCGAGGGATCGCCTACGCCAACCGCGCGATGCTGGAGCTACTCGGGCAGACCAGCGTCGAACCCCTTCACGACACGCCGTTCTCCGACCACATTCACGAGGACGACGCCGAGCGCGCACGCGCGAGCCTGCGTCGCGTGTTCGGCGGCAAGGCCTGGGGTCGCGCGCTCGAGCTTCGGGTGTGTCGGGGGGATGGTCGCGTGATTGCGGTGGAGTTCCTCGGCATGCGCATCCTGTGGGACCAACAGCCCGCCGCGCTGGTCATCGGTCGCGAGCTGGAGGCCCGCCGCGCGCTGCAATCGCAGCTGATTCAAGCCGATCGATTCTCCTCCGTGGGCACCCTCGCGGCCGGCGTGGCGCATGAGATCAACAACCCACTGTCGTACGTGCTGCTCAACCTGGAGTTCCTGGCCAAGGAGTTGAGCCGCTCGGACGCAACGCCGGCGTCGCGGCATCGGCTGCTCGAGCGCCTGACCGAAGCACGGCACGGCGCCCACCGGGTGCGTTCCATCGCCGAGGACCTGGAAGCGTTCTCCCGTCGTGATGATCCGAGCACGGTGGGCCCCGTGGATCTCGTTCGCGTGGCTCGCAGCGCCATGCGCATGGTGTCCCACGAGGTGGGCAAGCGTGGCCGACTGGTGGACGCGCTGATCGACGTACCACGAGTCCTGGGGGACAGCAGTCGTCTGGAGCAGGTGTTGGTCAACTTGTTGATGAACGCCGCGCAGGCATTGCCCGAACCACCCTCCCCCGAGGCCGAGGTGCGTGTGCTGACGCGCGCAGACGGACCGTGGGTCGTACTCGAGGTCACGGATACGGGCGCCGGGATCCCGAGCGAGCTGCTCGACCGGGTCTTCGATCCGTTCTTCACCACCAAGCCGGTGGGCGCGGGAACTGGCCTTGGTCTGCCCATCAGTCACAGCATCGTGACCTCGTTCGGCGGAGACATCGCGGTGCAGAGTCGGCCGAGCGCGGGCACCACCTTTCGGGTGCGCCTGCCCATCGCCGAGACTGCACCCGAAGACCCGCGCCAGGAAGCGTCACCACCAACGCTCGGGCGCTTGCGCGTAGTGATCGCCGACGACGAACCCCAGGTCGCACACCTGCTGTCCAGGTTGCTCGCACCGAATCACGACGTGGAGGTCTTCACCAGCGGTGCGAGCGCGCTGTCTCGCTTGCTCGAGCTCGACGCGGTGGACGTCGTGCTGTGCGACCTGCTGATGCCGGAGGTCAGCGGTATGGACCTGTTCGAGCGCCTCCGTCGCGAGCGCCCCGGGCTCGAGCGGCGAATCGTGTTCATGACCGGCGGCGCGTTCACCCCGCGGGCGGCCGCATTCCTGCGCACCACGACCAACCCGACTCTCGCCAAACCCTTCGGCTTCTCGGCGCTGCAGTCCGCGCTGGCCCGCGTGCCACCGCGGGGGGATTGACGCGGCGAGCCCGCCCCGGGGGGCCCGCCGCGCGAGGCGACTTGCGAGCGGGGTGCAAACCCGGCACCGTTGCCAGGAGATGCGTTCCGGAAGTGCCTTCGTCGCGGCCCTGGTGGCCATCGGTTGTGGCCCGAGCATCTCGTCCATCTACGAGGGCAACATTCGCTTCGAGCACTGCTACCGGCTCGACCTCGACCTCAGCATCGCGCCATCGCATCGACTGGCCTGCTGGCGCGAGTGGGCAAGCCGCTACACCTACGGTCAGACCCGAGACCGCCTGGAGTACGCCCGCCGCCGAGCCCTGGCCCTCGAGGCCGGCGACACCGCTCGCCCGCGGCTGGATCTCGCCTCGGAGAGCACCGCGGCTACGCACGCGAACGGGGACGAGCCGCCGATGCCGACCAGCCTCCACAAGCCGCCTCCGCCCATCTTGCCCGCCTCGGCGCCGCCGCCTCCCACCGCCACGTCGTCGGCGCCCCCGGCGAGCGCCGCCCCGCCCGATGCGGTGGAGCCGCCGCAGGCGTCGCCTGGCTGCACGGCCGATTGCCGCGCCAACTGGCGTTCCTGTACCCAGCCGTGCCGGGGAGATGCCGCCAAGAGCCAGGCGCGCTGCGCGCCCTGCGACCCGGACTACCGCAGCTGCATGCAGCGTTGTTACCGCTGATAGGCCCGGAAGTTGACGCCCGAGGCCAAGCGGAGCTAACCGTCTTGCCGATGACCCTGCAGCACCCCGCACTGTTCGACCCTGGGCAGAGCGCGTTGGCCACCCCGCTGCCCCGTGTGCTCAGGCCCCAACGGGCCCTGCCCTCCGAGACGGTCCGACCGACTCGCGCCGAGATCAACCTCGCCGCCCTGCGGCACAACCTGCGTGTCCTGCAGCGGGTCAGCGGGGGCGCGGAGGTCTGCTGTGTGCTCAAGGCAGACGGCTACGGTCATGGCTCCAAGGCCGTCGCTCGAACCCTCGAGCGAGCGGGCGCCACGCGCATGTGCGTCGCGCTACTCGAAGAGGCCATAGAGCTGCGGCAGGCCGGGATCCGCTCACCCATCCTGGTCATGGGTGGCCACTACGGCCGCGCCTGGGGCGAGATCCTGCGCTTCGACCTCACGCCGGTGGTGCACGAGCCGTCGCAGCTGCGGGAGCTAGCGGAAGAGGTTCGCTACAGCGGTTCGGAGCGGATCGGCGTACACGTGAAGATCGACACGGGCATGGCGCGCCTCGGAGTCCATCCCACACAGGTTTCGGCCGTTGCCAGCATGCTGAAGCAGCACCCCGAGGTCAGGCTCGATGGCGTGATGACTCATTTCGCCTGCGCAGACAGCGGGGACGACGAGAGCATCGACGCGCAGCTCGACGCCTTCGATCTCGCGTGCAGCACCATCGCGCATCACGGCATCGACATCCCGCTGCGGCACGCCGCCAACAGCGCAGCCATCGCGCGCAGCCCGCGTGCTCACCTCGACGCCGTACGGCCGGGGATCGCCCTGTTTGGGGTGCCGCCGCAGCCCGGTTGGCTGCCGGAGCTCCGGCCCGTCATGCGCGTCCGCAGCGAGATCGTCGCCCTTCGCGAGCTCGAGCCCGGCATGACCGTGGGCTATGGCGCTACCTGGCGCGCCGCCAGGCGCAGCCGCATCGCGACGCTACCCATGGGCTACGCGGACGGTCTGAGTCGAGGCCTGTCCGGCAAAGCAGACCTGTTGGTGCGTGGTCGCCGCGCCCCCATCGTCGGTGTCGTGAGCATGGACATGACCATGATCGACGTGACCGACGTCGAGGGTGCGCAAGTCGGCGACGAGGTCGTCGCGCTCGGCTCGCAGAAGGGACCGCTGGGCGAGGACCACATCGACGCGGCCGAGCTCGCTGCACACCTCGGCACCATCGCCTGGGAAGTACTGACGAACATCTCGCGTCGCGTGCCGCGCTTCTACCGCGAGCCCTGAATCAGACCGCCGCCAGCTCCATCGAGTCCAGGGCCGGCGGCTCGAGCAACGCGCGCACGCACGGCTCCACCACTTCGCTGAACGCCCGCGCGCGCAGCCGAGCGCTCTGGGCGGGTGTGAGGCGCCCGTAGTGAGCCCACGCGGCGGCGTCCACTCCGGGAGGGAGCGGCAAGTCTTGGCGTGACTCACGGCTGAGCGCCAGCCGGGCGCGCTCGAGCTCTTCGCGTACGACGTCCGCCTGCTCGGGACTGCGCAACAGGACCCAGCGCAGGATCCGGAACGCGAGCGCCGCGTGATCGGACTCCTCGCGCTCGATGGTGTCTAGGGTCGCGCGCACACTCTCGTCGCCGGCGACACGCCGCTGCTCCGCGGCGTGCAAAGCTGCGAGGGTTTCCCCCACGCAACCCTCCTCGAACGTGGAACGTACGAGCGCCTCGAAGGAGCTGCCAACGACCAAACCGGTCAGATCGAGCGCGTCCGGCCCCAGCTCGACGCCGGCCAACTCGGACGCCCTCGCGAAGCAAGCCCGCGCGTGGCGCACCTCATCCAGAGAGGCCGTTTGCGACGCGACGATCAGCTCTGCCGGCGCACCCAGCGCCATCAAGTCCAGCGTCAACCGCGCGAAGGCAGCGACCGAAGCATGCTCCATCTTCGCATCCTCCAGCCACGCCCGCGAGAGCGCCGCACGGGTCGTCGAGCCAACGTCGTCTGTGCAGCCGACGCCAGCGGCGTCCAACCAGTCTCCCCGGGCGGTGACCTGCGCAACGCGCAGCTCTCCGTCGATGCGGAAAGGCCGGCCACCCGGGCACTGCAGACCCGTGTCGTAGCAACACAGGTCACCGACCAAGACCGGCTCGCCCCAGAAGTACTCGCCCCACCCTTGGGGCGTGCACACCTGCAGAGCTCCGGACGGGATCTCGTAGGACTGGGGGCACTTCGCACTCGACGGCGGCGCCGCCTCGTTCGTGGGGACCGCCCACCAGTTCCAGCACGTGGTCCAGTGGGCGGAGCAGGAGTTGCAGTCGACGTCGCCCGAGATGAACGGCCCGTCGCCCGCACCGCCACCTAGCCCACCGAAGCCGCCAATCCCAACCCCAGCAGCGCCCGCGACGCCACCACCGCCCACGTTGCCGCTGCCGCCGACTCCGCCGTTACCCCCGGTGACGAGCCCACCGCTCCCGCCCGCTGGGCCGCCCCCACCACCGGCGCTGCCACCGGTTCCGGGATCGTCACTATCGACCGCGCCTCCACAGGCGACCGAGAGTGCTCCCCCCATCGCGAGCTGTGACAGAAGCTTCCACCTGAGTCGGGTCGTCGAGTCCATTTCTCTGCGCTCCCTGCAAAGTCGTGCCAGATCGTGCCAGCCCAACGCGTACTTGCCCACCGTCAAGCAATGCTCGTGCCGGCCTCACTCACGAAGCAATTCATCGATCTTCGCTGCCGCGATGAAGTCGTTCTCGCTGAGCCCACCGACGGTATGGGTCCAGTAGCGAACCCGGCACCGACCAAAGCTCACCTCCAGATCCGGGTGATGATCTTCGCGGTTGGCAATGAAGGCGACCGCGTTCACGAAGCCCATGGTCCGGTGAAAGTCCGGGAACGAGAAGGAGCGTGAGATGCTCTTGCCGTCCGGCGCGATCCCCCAATCCGGGGTGTGGACCGAGAGCCGCGCGAGCTGCTGTGCGTCGAGGGGCGGGGTGCCTGGTTTGCAGGGCGCGCAGCGCCGGCTCGAGAGTGTCATGGTCTAGTCTTCCAGCTTGGGGGTCTCACGGCTGTGTTGCCCGGGGGCCACCGAGAGCAAGCGCTCTTCGTTCATGGCGCGTGCAACCGGCAGCAGGCGCGCGTCCGCATGGACGGCAGCAATCAACCCGCGCATCGCCTGCAGGTACGCCTCCTCGTCCAGCTCGCCGCGCACGAACTGAGTGCGCAGAAAGACGCCGGCGGTCTGCGCCACGTCGCACAGACAGTAGTCGCGAACCTCCTGCAACCGGCCGGCGTGCACCAGGGGTCCAACGTCCTTGCCGTCCACCCCGACTTTGCCGGGCATTCCGCACAGCTTGGCGACGATGTCGAGGCGGGTGGGCTTCGCCGCGCCGAAATCGGCCAAGTAGTCCATCAAGTCGAGGTGACCATCCGGGGAGAAGCGATAGCGCACGTCGCGGGAACGGTAGTAATGACGCAGGCGTACCCCGTGTCGCAGGCAGCGAGCCGCGATCACGGGCAAGTCGAAGCCCCGTCCGTTGAACGTGACCAGGTCTGGCCGGTGCTTCTCGAGGTATCGCGCGAAGTCGACCAGGATGCCCGGCTCATCCTTGCCCTCCCCGATCACGCCGATGCGCTGCACGGCGTACTTGTCGTCGAACAGCAGGGCTCCGATCACCACCACCCGATGGTGAGGGGGAGCCGGCAGGCGCTCGACCTCACGCGACTCGACGATGGGTAGCTCGGCGTCGAGGACCGTCTCGATGTCGATCACGAGGTAGCTGCGCGGCACGCCGCCATCATGCTCGCCTCCCGGGGTGACGTCACGGCGGCTGCCGCGGGGAGGGATGAATCGGGCTGCGGCAGCCAGGAAGCCGGGCCGAGCCCGTCATCCGATGGAAATCGCACTATTTTCCGACACTTGACACGCTCAGGGGAGCGTGGTGCTGTGCGGTCAGAGACTTCGGCTCGAAGGTCGGGCCCGAGCTCGCAGGTTCTTTTCTCGTGGCGTGGGGCCAGCCCTGCGTCCCGCTCTTCTCCATGGCTCGTAACCTACTTGTCATCAACTGTGATTTACGCGAGACCCGAGTTGCCCTGATTGAAGACGGCGTGATCGCCGAGCTTCAAATCGAGCGCGCGAGCGCGGAGAGCACAGTAGGCAGCATCGTGCTCGGCAGGGTCAGCCGGGTACTTCCCGGAATGCAGGCCGCGTTCATCGACATCGGAATGGACCGTGCGGCGTTCCTCCACGTCGAGGACCTGATCAAGCCCGCCGACTTCGAGGCCTACCTCGCCGGCGGCAAGCGGCCCGACGACGAAGAGCCCTCGGGCAAGGGCGAGGGTGGGCGGCGCCACCACCACGTGCGGCCCGACCTCATCGATGACGATGATGAGGACGACGACGACGACGACGACGGGGAGGGGGCAGCAAACGGTGACGAGTCGCTCGCCGAGAACGACGACGAGCTCGAGGGTGAGGAGGAAGCCTCCGCGGAAGACGCCTCCCCTGGCCCGGTGAGCGCCGCGGCCGATCTCGACGATGAGGTCGACGTCGACGTCGACGTCGTCGGAAGCGATGAGGACGACGACATCGTCGGCGACGACGTGGGCGAGGACACCGGCATCGACGACGACGACGATGAGGTCGACGACGACGACGACGAGGGCGAGGACACCGGCACCGGCGACGACGTCGTCACCGACGATCCCGTTGCGGATGCCGACCCCTCCGCTGAGACGGCGCTCGTGGGCGCACCGCCGGACGAGGCCTGGTCGGAGGACGGCGTCGCGGAGACGGGCGCCCCCCTCGCCGAAGGGTCCGCCCGCTTGGTTGCCGAGGACGACCGCGCGCGCCGCGGCCGGCGACGGCGCCGGCGGCGAGGCGGCAAGCGCAGCGACGAAGCTCCCGCCGCGAGGGAGCCCGTGGTCAAGGCGGCACCACCGGAGCCGCGCGCGAGCAACGGCGCCAGGCGCGGCGCACAGCGAGGGCGAGGCGGCCGCGGGAAGGTGCCAGCGCGCCCCAGCTCGCGGGTGTCCCGCTCCGTCCCCATCACCGAGGTGGTCAAGGAGGGCGATCAGGTCGTCGTCCAGATCACGAAGGAGCCCATCGGTTCCAAAGGGGCACGCGTGTCCAGCCACGTCTCCCTCCCGGGTCGCTACGTGGTGTACCTCCCCACGGTCGAGCACGTGGGCATCTCCAAGCGCATCGGCAGCAGCCGCGAGCGGCAGCGCCTACGTCAGGTGATCGACTCCCTCAAGCCCGAGATGGGTGGGCTGATCATCCGCACGGTGGCCGAGGGTCTGACCAAGAAGCAGGTCAAGGCCGACGTCGGCTATCTGGTCAAGCTGTGGGCGGACATCGCGGAGCGTCGCAAGGGAGCCAAGGCGCCCGCGGTGCTCTACGACGAGCTGGACATCGTGCTGAAGGCAGCTCGCGATCTGTTCACGGACGAGATCGAGCGAATCATCATCGACGATCGTGACCAGTATCTGCGGCTCGTGCGCTTCGTCGAGATGTTCTTGCCTGCGCGGGTCAAGGACATCGAGCTCTACTCGGGCACGGAGCCGATCTTCGACGCCTACGGCATCGAAGACGAGATCGGCCGCGCCCTCAGTCGCAAGGTTCCCTTGGCGAGCGGAGGCTACCTGATCATCGATCAGGCGGAGGCCCTCGCCGCCATCGACGTGAACACCGGCCGCTTCGTGGGCAAAGGCAGCAAAGACCTCGAAGAGACAGCGCTCAAGACCAACCTCGAGGCGGTAGACGAGATCGCCTACCAGCTGCGCTTTCGCAACATTGGAGGCTTGGTCATCCTGGATCTGATCGACATGGAGATCGCTTCCAACCGCGACCGAGTGTTCCGCGCGCTCGAGAACCGCCTGGCGAAGGACAAGGCCAAGACCACGATCAACCGCATCAGCGAGCTTGGCTTGATCGAGATGACGCGCAAGCGCACTCGGGAGAGCCTGAGCCGCACGATGCACGAGCCGTGTTTCTATTGCGATGGGACCGGCCAGATCCAGTCGCGCCAGACCATCGCGTACGAGATCCTGAGGCAGATCCGGCGCGAGCGCGACTCGCTGGCGGGATACAGCGTCCTGGTGAACGCCCACCCTGCCATCGTGGACCTCTTGTCCACCGAGGAGAAGGACGCGGTCACCGACGCCGAGCGACGCTACATGCGCCGCATCGAGCTGGTACCGCGCACCGAGTATCACATCGAGCAGTTCGACTTGCAGGGGAAGTGAGATGGACACCGAGCGACGCGACGAGCGAGTCACGATCAACAAGGAGTTCGACTCCTTCGATCAGTTCATTCAGGAGTACGTCACCAACATTTCGGCGACCGGTGCGTTCATCAAGTCCGACACGCCGCTGCCCGTAGGCACGGAGGTGAACCTGCGTTTCACGGTGATCATGGACGACATCGAGACCATCGAAGGCGTGGGCCGGGTGGTGCGCGTGGTGCAGGATCCGCCAGGGATGGGCGTCGTCTTCCTGCGGCTGTCCGGCTACTCCGAGCAGCTCATCCAGAAGCTTCTGACCCACCAGAAGTGAGCCTCCCCCAGCCCACCGGCGATTTTCGCCCTTCCTTGGTTGCCGAATCACCAGCGCTGATCTACGTCACTCGCCATGTTCATCTGGAATCTGGGCAAGCCCAAGCGTGACCGCAAGCGTAGCGCCCGCTACACGGCCAAGCGCAAGGCCAAGAACCGCCGCCGACGCGCCCGTCTTCACTGATCGTCGTCCAGCACGCGAGCGGCCACGTCGTAGCTGAAGCCAGCGCGCGCCAGCGCTCCGAGGTCGCGGTCTCGCTTGCTCGGGCGTTCGGACGCGGGTCGATGGGGGCCCAGACGTCTCCTCCGGGCGAACCGGCGCGCCGCTGCAAGCTCGGCGTCTGTCGTGTCGCGGTCCGCCAGCAGCAAGGCCTCGTCGATCGCCGCGCGGTCGACGCCGCGGCCCTCGAGCCGATGCACGATGGCGCGTCGAGAGCCGCCACGCTCGCGAAGCGATGACGCGATGACCTCGGCGTAGCGCGTATCGTTCAGCATCCCCGACGCGCGATAGCGTCCGAGAATCGCGTCCACGTCCGCTTCGGCGCGCGACACCAGCACGGGATCGGCGTCGCGCGCGTGTTTGCGAACATGACGCAGCAAGACCCGGCGTAGGTTCTCGATGGAGGAGTCGAAGCGGTCGAGATAGCGCAGCGCCGCGCGCTCGAGCGTGGCCAACGCCAGCGCTTGCTCCGGAGGAATCGGCGCGCGAGCCATGCGTCGCCCATGCCACGCGCCCGGCCTCGACTCAACCGCTTCAGCCACCGTCCTGCGTTGAATTACGCGCGCTTGGGCGGCGGGCTAGCGCGGAGCGAGCCCCCAGCGTACTCTTGGCACATGCGCGGGACCTGGCTTGCGATAGGCGGCGTGCTCGGCGTTGGGTGTTTCGCGGGCTGCGGCGGGGACAGCGCTGCTGACCCGGGGAGCGGCGGACAAGTAGGCACCGGCGGCGCGGCGGGCGCGGGCGGCGCAGCTGGCTCGAGCGGCGCCGCGGGCAGCTTCCAAGGCGTAGCCGGGTGTTCGGCTGAGCCCCCTGCCGGCGCAGACCAAGCCGCGCCGCTGCCCACCTACGGCGGGACCTGTCCCACCCTGGCGGCGGGCGAGAACAGCCTCGACAGCTCCGGCGCCGAGCGCAAGTTCCGGCTGGCGTTGCCCGCAGATCTGAAGGCCGACGAGTCACCTCCAATCATCTTCCTCTGGCACTGGCTGGGCGGAGACGCCGAAGACTTCTACGAGCGCGGCGAGGTCCAGAAGGCCGTGGACTCACAGCGCTTCATCGCCGTGCTGCCCGAGAAGAAGGGAGACGTACTCTTCACGTGGCCGATGGACGCGCTCTCGAGCCAAGCCAGGTTGGAGGAAGAGCTCAGGTTCTTCGACGACATGCTCGCGTGCGTTGGCGCACAGTTCAGCGTCAACCGAAACTGCGTGTCCACCGTCGGCGTGAGCGCCGGCGCGCTGTGGAGCGCGCAGCTCGCGGGTGCGCGCGGGCAGCACCTATCGTCCTTCATCTCCCTGTCTGGTGGCACCGGCGGTACGGCGATCAAGCCCTGGAAGCCCTCGGTACACGCGATGCCTGCCATCGTGCTGTGGGGCGGCCCGACGGACACCTGTCAGGGCATCTTGAGCTTTCAGACGATGTCCGGCGATCTGGAGAACGGACTGCAGAGCGGCGGACACTTCTTCCTGGAGTGCGTTCACAACTGTGGGCACTCGGAGCCCCCGTTCAGCGGCGGCGCCTCTGCCTACGAGGGTTTGTGGCAGTTCGTCCTCGATCATCCCTTCTGGCTGCCCGCCGGGTACTCACCGTACTCGCAGGCGCTCCCGAGCACGCTCCCCGCTTGGTGTGGCATCGGCAAGGGCAGCGCCGTGCCGCGCACCGGCGCGTGCGACAACCCGTCTCAGTGCTGAGCAGCCACCAGGGGGCGGCGGCGACGGAGCAGGGCGGCCACGAGCAGGCCAAGCGACCACCCCACGCCCCCGGGGCCGCGCGCGCCCGCGGCGCGGCAGGCGCAGGCCCCCTCCACCGGCGTCGCTGGCGGGTGCTGGTGGCCATCGTGACCGAGCGCCGTGGGGTCGATCTCGTCCGCGCCGGGCGTGTTTCCCCACGGGTCGCCGTTGCCGCTGCCACCGGCTGAAGACCCACCGGGCTCGCCGGCTCCAGCGCCGCCTTCGCCGCCGGACGAGCTGGGGCTGCCGCCGCCGCCGTCGCTCGGCGTCACGCATGAGCCCGACTCGCACGACGTGCCACTCGGACACGGCGCTACGTCGGTCAGCCCGCCGAGATCGGTGCAGTGCGCGCGTTGGCCATCGGGCAGACAGACGTCATGGGCCGTGGTCGGCTGATCCGCACAGAAGACCACCACGCACCGCGCGCCCTTGGCGTCGTCCACGCAGTTGGCTCCGAACGCCGAGCACTTGCCGGTGCTGACGGCTCCGTCGTGACAGTCTCCGATGGTCTCCTTGTCGATGCAGATCTTCTTGCTGCCGATCGTCGGACACATCCCGAAGGCGCAGCGGACGCCCTTCGCGTCGTCCACGCACGTCGCGCCGTAGGCCGCGCAGTTGCCCTTGCCGCAATCCGCACCGACGATGGTCGAGCCCTCGCAGTGCGGCTTGCAGGCCTGTCCGCACGCACCTACGTCCACGGCCTGCAACAACGGGAACGGATCGATGCCCTGTTCGTACACGCCAGGGTAGATGGAGAAGTGCAGGTGGGGTGAGGTGCCCTGAGCATTGCCGGTGTTGCCGAGCGTTCCGATCTGCTGGCCGGCCTTCACGCTCGCGCCCACGGGCAAGCCGCCGGTGATGGTGTCGAGGTGGCACAGGTAATAGTACCAGCCGCAGCCGTCCCTTACGGTCACTCGCCACCCGCCCACGTTGTTCCAGCCGCTCTTCACGATCGTCCCGTCCACCGGCGCTACGATGGGCGTGCCCTTCGCACCGAAGATGTCATTGCCGTAGTGATCGCCCTTGATGAAGTCCGAGTTGTCCGGCGCATGGGACGGATGTGGGTGGCAGGCGTAGGTCAGCGCGTTCTTGTCCCACCCCCCGTTGTGAGGCCCGTTCACCGGGTACCGCTTCAGCGCGGGGCTGCAGGTCACCGGCTCGACAACTTCTTCGCTGTCCTCGCCATCGAACGCGTGATCGACCGGCGAAGTCGAGCAACCGAGCAGCAGCGCGAAGACCACGAGGAGCGACCAGACCCGCATGATGGGCTCGGATGCACGAGGCATACCCAGTGAATGTCCGCGATCCGTCGCGGAGCCTCGGGTGCCGCTTCCCGAATCGTGCAGCCGACGTTGCGCAAGTTGCGCAAGCGGCGACGACGAGGGACTACGAGCGGGCCCCGAGACCGGAAGCGCTCTCCAGCCAGTTCGTGTCCAGCTCGTAGTCTGCCGGGTTCATGCGCCGGGTCTTCCACCAGTACTCGAAGGTGAAGCCTGGCCAGATCGTGGGGTTCCTTCCGCGCTCGTCCAGGTACCAACTCTGACACCCTGCGGCCCACACCGAGCGCGCGAGCCGCGGCGCCAGCGCGGCGTTGAAGCGCGCCTGGGCCTGCGCGCGCACGTCGGCCTGACGCGCGCCCCGAGCCTCGATGGTCTGCAGGCAATTCATCACGTAGCGCACCTGGGACTCGATCATGAACACCATCGAGTTGTGCCCGAGCCCCGTGTTGGGACCGAAGAGAATGAACAGGTTCGGGAAGCCCGAGATGGTCGTTCCCAGGTGCGCCTCGATGCCGCCCGCCCAGACTTCGTTGAGCTCGCGCCGCCGGCGCCCGACGACCACCAGCGGCGTCAAGATGTCGGTCACTCCGAAGCCGGTGCCGAACAAGATGGCATCCACGTCGCGCTCGGTGCCATCCCTCGTGACGACGGACCTCTCGGTGACCCGCTCGACCCCGTCGGATACCAGCTCCACGTTGGCGCGTTCGAGCGTGGGATAATAGTCGTTGGCAATCAAGATGCGCTTGCAGCCAGGCATGTAGTCGGGCGTGACCCGGGCGCGCAGCTCCGGGTCACGGATCTGCTTCTTGATGTGCTCCTTGCCTCCGAGCGCCGCGAGCTTCATCACCTTGGGGCTGACGGTGAAGCCGAGCCCGCGCGTTTCCATCCACCAGTAGATGGCGCTGCGCAGCGCCTTCATGAGCCACGGCCGCTCACGAAAACGGCGACGTTGCGCCGGGCTGAACTCGAAGTCGGGTTTGGGCATGACCCAGGGCGGCGTGCGCTGGAAGAGGTGCACCCTGGCGGCTTGCTTGGCGACCTGGGGCACGAACTGAATGGCGCTCGCGCCCGTCCCGATGACCGCCAAGCGCTTGCCAGCGGCATTGAACGACGAGGGCCAGCGCGCGGAGTGGAACGCCTCGCCCGAGAAGCGCTCGAGCCCCGGGAGCGTCGGCACGATGGGCTTGTCGAACGCACCCACACCGAGCACCACGCTGCGCGCGGTGAGCACCCGGCCGCCGGCCACGTGGACGTGCCAGACCCGCGCCGCTTCGTCGAGCTCGACCCGCTGCACCTCGGCGCCGAAGCGGATGTGCTCACGCACGCGGAGTTCATCCGCGCAGCGCTCGAGGTACGCCAAGATCTCCGGCTGCGGCGCGAACATGCGGGACCAGTCCGGATTGAGCGCGAACGAGAACGAATAGAGGTGCGACGGCACGTCGCAGGCACAGCCCGGATAGTGGTTGTCGCGCCAGGTGCCACCCACCTGCTCGGCCTTCTCGAGCACCACGAAGCTGCGCTGGCGTTGCTTCAGCAGCGACCGTGCCATGGCGATGCCCGAGAAGCCGGAGCCGACGATGATCACGTCGTAGTCGGTCATGTCGCGCCTCGCCTCAGGCACCCGCTGGGGGCTGCAGCCCGGTGCGCTGCACTTCTCGTCTCCAGGCTTCGAGCAACTCGCGATTGTCGAGATCCCAAGGATGAAACCCGGGGCGGAAGTAGTCGAGATACAGCCACACCAGCTGACCCATCCCACCGGGCTCCAGCAGCAAGAATCGGATCAGAGACCAGTGCTCTCGCCACGACCAGAGCGTACCACTGCTGTGCATCAGACGGAGCTGGTGCTCGAGCACCTTGGCCCAGAAGATCACCGTTGCGGCGATCATGACTCCGGTGCGCTCCAGGTAGCCGCCGCCCGCAGACTGATACACGTCGAACGCCACGGCCTTGTGCTCGTTCTCCTCGGCCGCGTGCCAGCGCCAGAGCGCGGCCATCTGGGGGTGCGCACCCTCGAGCAGCCGCGGATTGCTCAGCAGCAGGTGCGCCATCAGAGCGGTGAAGTGCTCGAGCGCACAGGTGGCAGCCAAGCGCCAACGCCGCGGCGTGACGCGGCTGACGCGCCGGAGCAATCGCGCGACGCGCCGCTCCATCTCCTGCGCGGGGTAGCCATGCCGGCGCAGTTGCTCGTTGTAGCGGGCGTGCTCGCGGCCGTGGATCCCCTCCTGGGCGCAGAATACCCGGACGGCCTCGGCGACCTCGGGATCGCTGACCGAGTGGCGGTGTGCGCGGACCGCCGCCACGAAGAAGCGCTCCCCCGCGGGGAAGAAGAGCGACAGGTTGTCGAAGAAGCTGCTGATCGCCACCTGGCCGCCATGCCAATCCCGAGGCACGTCATCGAGCTGGAAGCGGAGATCGCGTACGTGGAGCATGGGCTCAGGATGGCGCGAGGCCTCGCCCTTGGCCGGGCCTGGCGAGCCAAGTTCTTGTCATTTGGGGCCAGCCGCGACAAAACCGGGTCGCCGACCATGACCGCGACGATCCCCGCAGCCCACGCCCTCGTGCTGGGCGAGGTGACCGAGCGCCTGGGACTACCGCAACAGGCCTTGTTCGAGCGCGCAGGGCTCGATCCGGAGGCCCTCGGGCAGCCGGGCGCGCGGCTGCCCCTGGCCACGGCAGAAGCACTGATCGGGACGGCTCGGCAACTCACGCGAGAACCGGGGCTCGGCGTGTACCTCGGTCTGCAGATGCGGGTTTCGTCTCACGGTTACGTCGGCTTCGCGGCGATGACCGCCAGCGACATCGGCAGCGCGCTCGAGGTCGCCTGCCGCTTCGCGCCGACGCAGACCGACGCCCTGGCTTTGTCCCTGGAGGTGTGCGGGGGCGAGGCGTCCCTCTACCTCGACGAGCGCGCGGCTCTCGGCACTGCGCGGGACGTGATCGTGCTGGCACTCATGATCGGACTGCGCCAGATCGGCGAGGCGCTCACGGGCCAGTCCCTGGCCGGAGAAGCGGACGTCGCCTTCGAGGCTCCAGACTACTACGACCGGTTCGCCCCCTTCGCGCGCGGGACCGTGCGCTTTGCGCAGCCTCGGCATCGACTGCGCTTCGACGCACGATTGCTGCGCGTCCCACTCATGCTGCGCGATCCAGTCGCGCAACGCATGGCGACGGAGCAGTGCGAGCGCGAGCTCGAGCTGCTCGCGCAGGGAGAGCTGATTCACCGGGCGCGCTCGGGTCTCACCCGGGGCGGCAGCGGCGGCTATCGCACCATCGAGGAGGTGGCACGACACCTGGGCCTGTCGTCGCGAACCCTCAAGCGCCGGCTGGCGGAGCGTGGCACGAGCTTCTCCACGCTGCTGGACGAGCGCCGTTGCGCGGACGCCCTGCGCTGGCTGGCGGATCCCGAGTTGAGCCTGGAGCAGATCGCCGGAAGGCTGGGCTACTCGGAGGCCGCCAACTTCACCCGGGCATTCAGGCGCTGGACCGGGCAGAGCCCGCTGGCACGACGCCGGGCTAACCGCCGCGCTTGAGCTCGGTGAGCACCAGCTTGCTCACGGCCTTCAGGGTGTCGAACACACCCATGCCCGAGCGCGCGTTGGCCTCGTAATCCGGCACTGTCGTGGGGTTGAGCAGCTCGCGCAGCTCCTCCACGGGGACGACGTTGGGCAGGTCGCGCTTGTTGTACTGGATCACGTACGGGATCTTCTCGAGTGAGTAGCCCTGCTCAGCCAGATTCGTCCTTAGGTTCTCCAAGCTCTCTTGGTTGGCCTCGAGCCGCTCGATCTGCGAGTCCGCCACGAAGATGACGCCGTCCACGCCCTTGAGGATCAGCTTGCGGCTCGCGTCGTAGAACACCTGACCCGGCACGGTGTACAGGTGAAAACGCGTCTTGAAGCCGCGGATCTCGCCCAAGGAGAGGGGCAGGAAGTCGAAGAACAACGTCCGTTCGGTCTCCGTCGCGAGGCTGATCATCTTGCCCTTCGCGTCCGGGTTCGTGCGCTCGTAGATGTACTGGAGGTTCGTCGTTTTTCCGCAGAGGCCAGGCCCGTAGTAGACGATCTTACAATTGATCTCCCGGGCCATGTAGTTGATGAAGCTCATCGCCCAGGCCTCAGTCGTTGAACAGGTTGTCGATGTCCTCGTCCGTAATCTCGGCGAAGGGTGAATCGGACCCGGGCGTCTGCACCTTGGTGAGCAGTGCCTCGAAGATCCGATTCAGCTCGTCCGTTGCCTTGCGTACGCGAAGCCGCACCAGCCCGAGGCTCGACTTGGCGTCGAATATCACGACCAGAATCACGCGGTTGCCCACGAGCTGGATGTGAATGTTGGCGTTCTGGCCCTCGTGGAACTGAGCCGCGAACTCCTGCTCTCTGAGCAGCTTCGCGATGCCCCCGGTGGCCGCGATGTTGCCAGCTGTCAGAGACGCCAAGCTCGTGGTGTCCAGGTTGTCGATGTCACCGCTCGCGGCGATGAGCTGACCATTCTTGTCGACGATGAATACGACCTTGGCGTTCGCCTCTTTCACCAAACGGTCTACGACCGTCTGGATCTCGTTGAACTCCTCTTCGTACATCACCATCTGCGGGTTGACCATGCGAACCTCCGCGCGCTCGGGCGTCGGCAACCTGCCACCGACCCACCTCTACGACTTTGTGAGGTGGCTCCCCCCACCTTCGCAACAGCGGCGCTGCCTCGGATGGAGAGAGTCGAGCAAGGTAGTGAAGCACCCTTCTATATGACCCCACCCGGGCCAGCAAGCGCGCGTTGACCTGACCGCAAAAGAAACACCCGAGCGCGGGGAACACCCCGAAATACGTGCGGCAAGGGACGCCGCGCGTAGGCGAATCGGGCCGGCCTACACGCCTGTCCAGCCCCGACCGGAACCCTCGGTGGGACGACTCGCTGCCGCGGCGAGCGCTCCGCCGGCCATGAGCACGCACACACCCGCCCCGAACGCGAGCAGCGCGCGCTCCCCGCCCGTACCGGACACCAGCCAACCGACGCCGACGGCAGCCGTCAGGGCTGCCAGGATCACGCCCGTGTTGGCGTTTGAGGGTGAGTTCGCGCTCATGGTCCCGGGCGCTACGCCCTGGCGTCACGGATCTTCCCCGTCGGCTCCCGCGTCTCCGGACTCGGCTTGCCTCGGTCGAGTGCCGCGGCTAATCGGATCGAGTGAGAGTTTTCTGGCTGTGGATCCTGGGTGCGGCGCTGCTCGTCACTCCGCACGTCAGGGCCACCGAGACGTGGTTTCACGCGGACCTGGTGCGCGCGGAGGCCGACCTCGCCAAGGCCCGCGGCCCGGAGGCGTACGCGGCCCTGCGACGCATCTGGAGCACCTGGGATCGAGCTGACCCGAACCACGTCGAGGAGGCGCTCGCCAGCGCGGCGCGGAGCAGCAAGCTCGATCCGCCATTGCGCACCTACGCCGAGATGCTGCGGGCGTATGCCCGGCTTCGACGCGGCGACGTTCGTGCCGCGTCGGACGCCATCGAAGCCCTGGGATTCGTGCGCAGTTGGCTGCTGGTGGGCCCGTTCGACAACGAAGGGAAGGCCGGCCTCAGCGCCGTGGCGGGGCCCGAAGCGGAGCTCTCGGACACCATCGTGTTCGGCCGCGCATTCACCGGCAAGGAGCGCCCGGTGCGCTGGCGCGTCTTGCCGGACGCCTTCCCGTTCGGCTTCGTCGACTTGGGCGCGGTGCTGAGGCCGGAGAGTAAGGTGTGCGGCTTTCTGCGGACCACCGTGAGCTCGAAGGGGGCCACGGCGCCGCGCACCATTTCACTCTGGGTAGGCAGCGGCGGTGCTTTTCGCGTGTACTTCAACGGCCAGTCCGTGCTGGAAGACACCGCGTACCGACGCCACGACGCGGACCGCTTCGCCACCCGCGTGCGGCTCGAGGCCGGCACCAACGATCTGGCCATCAAGGTCTGTGGCGACGACCAGGCTCCCGCGTTCTCGCTTCGCCTCGCGGACGAGCGCGGCGCACCGGACCCGCGCCTGACCGCGCGCACGGATCCGAAGGACCTGGAAGAGGCCGCCGCGACGGTCACGCGGCTGAAGGGCAAGCGCGGCAACCCTCCCGGAGGCCTCGAGGGACCGGTGCAGCACTTCGAGCGCTCGACCCGCGGACCCAAGCCCTTGGCGGCGACCGATGACGCTTACCTCCACTACCTGGTCGAGACCGGCGGCGACGACCCCACCGAACATCGGGCGCGTGATCTGGCCAAACGCGTCGCGGACAAGGAGCCCACGGTCGAGCGGCTCTTGCTCGCCGCGCGTCTGGCAGAGGACCGCAACCACGCCAAGCTCTGGCTCGACCGCGCCACCGCGCGCGCGGAGCGAGACGGGCGAGAGCCCGCCGAGCTCGGCTACGCGCGCGTCGCACACCTGCTCGGTGGCCCGAGCTGGCGCTCGGCGGTCGCGCCCCTCGACCGGCTGCTCGCGGAGCATCCCGATCACGTGGAGGGCCTGCGGGCGCGGGTGCAGCTGTACAACAATGCGGGGCTGCGTCGTACGGCGGCGGCGCTGCTCGGGCGCGCGAACGAGCGCAACCCGTCGT
The DNA here is from genome assembly GCA_019637295.1 of Polyangiaceae bacterium. GTDB lineage: Bacteria > Myxococcota_A > Polyangia > Polyangiales > Polyangiaceae > JACKEA01. The sequence continues at coordinate 161,877 of JAHBVX010000008.1, read as the reverse complement.
CGGTGAGCATCCTCAACATGCTTGCGTCCCAGCTGCGCGCGATTGGTCGCGACACGGACGCGGCCGAGCTGGAGAGTCGGTATTTTTCGCTGCGCGGCGACGATCGTACCTTCGTGCACGCCCAGATCGATCTGTTCGTGGCGCGGCGCGATCGAGCCTCTGCCGAGCGCTGGATCGAGCGCCTGCTCGCGCTGGATCCGGACAGTCAGTGGGCTTTCGGCGTGGCGGCGCGCTCCTATCGCGCGCTCGGCCAGAGCGGACGGGCGGTTGCCACCTACCAGCGCGCGCTCGCCCTGGCGCCGGAGGACGTGGGCACGCTGCGCGCGCTGGCCGATCTCCAGGGGGAGCTGGGCAAGAAGGACGAGCAAATCGCGCTGCTGCGACAGATCTTGAAGATCCGTCCGCAAGACAAGGAGGTTCGCGAGTACGTCGCGCACATCGAGCCGGACAGGCCCAAGCCGGACGAGGCGTACGCTTGGAACGAGAAGCGCTTCCTGCGCCACCGCAACGCCCCGGCGGGTGGACAGACCCGACGCACCCTGCGGGATCTGACCGTGTCCACGGTGTTCGAGAACGGGCTCTCGAGTCAGTTCCGCCAAGTGGTGTATCAACCCCTCACGGACGCTGCCGCGGCCATGGCGCGACAGCACTCCTTTCAGTACCAGGCGGATCGCCAGGTCGTGCAGCTACGCGGGGCACGGGTGTATCGCGGGGACGGGCGCACGGACGAGGCCATTGAGTACGGCGAGAGCGCGGCCAACGACCCGTCCATCAGCATGTACACCTCGGCACGAAACTTCACCGTGCAGCTGCCGCGGCTCGACCCGGGGGACGTGGTGGAGCTGCGCTATCGCATCGACGACGTCACACCGCGCAACGAGTTCGCCGACTACTTCGGCGAGGTCACCTACATGCAATCGGACGAGCCGATCAAGAACGCCGAGTACGTGCTGATCACGCCGAAGACCCGGCGGTTCTTCGTCGACGAGAGGCTCCCTGGACTGAAGCGCGAGGTGAAGGAGAAGGACGGCCTGCGCATCCACCGCTTCTTCATCGACGACGTGCCGCCGCTCGTGGCCGAGCCGGCCATGCCTCCCTGGTCGGAGGTGCTCGGCTTCGTGCATGTCTCGACCTACGAGACCTGGAAGGATCTGGGTCGTTGGTACTGGGGCTTGATCCGGGATCAGTTCGATCTCGACGATCAGACTCGCAAGCTCGCGCGAGACGTCGCGCGCGGCAAGACGACGGACCGGGAGAAGGTCGCCGCGGTCTACAACTGGGTGATCGAGAACACACGCTACGTCGCTCTCGAGTTCGGCATCTACGGCTACAAGCCCCGCCGTTGCGTGCAGACCGTGGCGCGCGGCTGGGGGGATTGCAAGGACAAGGCCACGGTCATCGTCTCGCTCCTGTCGGAGCTGGGCATCGACTCCACCATCGTCATCTTGCGCACCGGGATGCGCGGCGACTTCCACTCCAAGATCCCGAGCCTCGCACCGTTCGACCACGCCATCGTCTACGTGCCATCCTTGGACCTGTACCTGGACGGGACGGCCGAGTACGCCGGCATCACCGAGCTGCCGCGCATGGATCTCGGGGCGCTAGGGCTGCTGGTGAACAAGGGGGACTCCAAGCTGACGCGGCTGCCCGAGGCGGATCCGACGGAGCACGCACTCGAGCGGACCACCGTCGCGGAGCTCGCCCGGGACGGCTCCGCCAAGCTGGAGTTGCGCTTCGTGACGCGAGGTGTGAGCGCGCCAGAGTGGCGACGACGGTACGACGCCGAAGCGACCCGGCGCGAGCGCGTCGGCGCCGACGTGGCCCGCGAGTTCCCCGGCTTCTCGATCGCGCCCGGCGCTGCGGGCTTGTCGACCAATGATCTGCGGGACTTCGCCAAGCCCGTGGAGATGACCGTGCGTGGCTCCGCGCCCTCCTTCGCCCGGCGCGAGGCGGACCGCCTCAGCATGGCCGTGACGCCGACGACGCGGCTCACGCCCGCCTACGCGTCGCTCTCGCAGCGCAAGCTGGACGTGCGCATCGCGGGCTTCTCCACCGTGGACGAGACCGTCGTAGTCAAGCTGACCGCGGGGACGCGCGTGATCAGCGCGCCTGCGGCCGCGAGGGTCGACACGCCCTTTGGAAGCTACAGCGTCGAGGTGCAGCGCTCCGAACGCGAGGTGCGCGTGCGCGGGCGCCTCAGCCTGAAGGTGTCTCGCATCAGCCCCAAGCAGTACGCACAATGGAAGAAGTTTTGTGCCGACGTGGACGCGGCCTTCGCGCCCCGACTGGTGGTGGGCTCGTGAGGCTGACCTGGCTGCTGCTCGCCACCTTCGTGCTGCTGCTCACGGGCTGCGGCGCCTCGCGCCCAGCCGCCCCACCCACGGCCCTCGCCAGCGTACGCGACGCGGCTCGAGCTTCCTCCGACGGCGAGGTGCTCGGCCGTTGGTTGCTCGGCGAGCTCGTCTCGCCCGGCGGGGACGCGAAGCAGGCCAAAGAGGCACGCGGTCGCCTCGATCGCGCCACTGGCGACGGTCTCCTGGCGCACTTCGCGCGCGGCCTGGACGACGAACTGCACGGCGAGTTGCCGACGGCTCCGGAGCACTACCTGGCGGCGCTGCGGGCCGCGCGCACGAGCCCCGAGCCCATTGCGCCCTTCCTGGGCTGGTTCGCGATCGATCGAGTCCGCGCGCTACACTACAACGCGCCCGGCATCTATGCGCGGCACAAGGGGTTCATCGCCGAGGCCATCGCCGAGCCGCTCGGCCTGGGCTGGCGCACGCGCGGCGACCTCTTGGAGTGGTGGGCGGACGAGGCCTACGCAGCGGCTCAGGACCGGCTCGCGGATCAGACCGCAAAGGAGTTCGGCTGCGTTGGCGACGTGCGCTTGGCTGGGCCCTTCGGCCGGGCGACCGCGGCCGACGCCTCCCGGCGGTTCCCCGCGGAAGCGCCCGGACCCTGGCCCGCGCGCTGGCAGCGGGACCCCACGCGCGGCGTCTCACCGGCTGTCATCGCGGTGGAGCGCCAAGGCTGCTTCATCCGCGCCCAGACGCGCGCGGCGGATGGGATTTACTACGCCGAGACCTTCCTCGAGCTGGACGGGCAACGCGAGCTTCTCATCGCCGTTCAAGGCGCGCTGGGCATCTGGATCAATGACCATCGCGTGTTGAACAGGGATCCCCGCATCTGGGGCGTGTGGCCGCGCTATGGCGTTCGCGTGTGGCTACCCAAAGGACGCCACCGCTTGCTGGCCCGACTGAACGACTCGCAGACCACGGTGCGTGTGATGCACCCGGACGGACGGCCGTTGCACCCGCGCGGGAGCACGGACGCTTCGCCGGGGTATTCGCTGTCGCCGCCGCGCATGCTCGCCGATCCCAACCTGCTCGCTCAGTTCGTGAGAGGGGGCAACGCGATCGATCCCAAGGACGACTTGCTGCGCTTCGTCGCGGCGCACCTGGCCTGGATGGAGGGGCAGGGTGACATCGCCACGGTGCTGTCCGAGCCGCTCGTGAAGGATCCTAGCCGCGCCACCGGCGCGATGCTCACCGTGAGCGCTTCCTTCGTGGAGCGCGATCCGCTCTTCGATCGCTCGCAGCTTCGCGACCTCACGCGCGAGCTGTCGGAGCGCGCCGTGAAGCGGGATGAGGGCCTGTGGCAACCGGCCGTGACACTGGCGTTGTGGGACGCCGAGCGCCGTGGCCCCGCCGAGGCCGTCGCGGGGCTCGAGCGACTCGCCAAGCGCTTTCCCAAGGTGCCGCACGTACGACTCGCCCTGGCTCGCTTGTATGGTGAGCTCGGCTGGACTGCGGAGCGGGCCACGGTCGCCAAAGCGCTGGCTGAGCGCTTCCCCGAGGACATCGAGGCGCTCACCCTCGCGCTCGAGGTCTACGACGCCGAAGGCGACCATGCCCGCGCGGACGCGCTGGTGCGGCGGATCAGACACCTCGATGCCGACAGCGAAGTCGAGCTCACCCGCGCCCTTGCGCGTTCGGACTACCGCACGGCCCTGGAACAGCTCGAGAACCTGAAGAAGCGCCGGCCCGAGCGCAAAGAGCTGGTCGACCGCATCTACGGCGTCATGATCCGCGCGGGGAACGACGCCAAGGCGTGGGACAAGCTGGCGCTGGCCGCGCAGGACAACCCCAAGAGCGGCGTCGCGCGCCTGGCGCTTGCGGACGCGAAGCTGGCCAAGGGCGAGGCGAGCGCGCTGCGCACGGCTCTGGTGGACGCCATCGCCACCGGCGCCGGCTCGGTGGAGCTGGAGAGCGCGCTCGATTTGGTCGAGGGCTCCACCCAGCTCGACCCCTATCGCGTCGACGCTTTGCGAGTGATCCGTGACTACGAGTCGTCGGGCCGCAAGCTCGCCGGTACCGCGGCTCGGGTGCTCGACTACGCCGCCATCTGGGTGCACGACGACGGGTCGAGCCGGATGCTGGAGCACGAGGTGGTGCGCATTCAGAGCCCCGAGGCCATCGGGCGCATGGCGGAGCACCCACGGCTCGAGGGCCTGGTGCTCCACATGCGGGTGATCAAGAGCGATGGGCGCATCCTGGAGCCCGAGATCGTCCAGGGGAAGCCGACGGTGACCTTTCCTCACCTCGACGTCGGAGACTACATCGAGACCGAGCGCATCCTGAGCAAGGGCCCAGAGAGCGAGGGCGGCATCGAGTACCTGGGTCCGCACTGGTTCTTCCGCGAAGAGAACGTCGCTTACGCCCGCAGTGAGCTCGTGCTCGTGACGCCCCAGAGCCGACCGCTCGTGATCGAGACCCGTGGCCAGGTTCCGAAGCCCGAAATCACCGAGCTCGACGGCATGACCGTTCGACGTTTCCGCGTCGACGACAGCCCCGCGGCGCCGCAGGAGCCGGGCAGCGCGCCGATCACGGAGTTTCTTCCCAGCGTGCGCGTGGGCTGGGGAGTCTCCCTGGAGAACCGACTGCGCGTACTGGCAGACAACCTGTCGGACATGACCCCGGTCGATCCGCGCATTCGCCGCATCGCGCGCAAGATCGTCGGCGCCGTTCCCGCGACGCAGAAGCAAGAGCGCGCTCGACGGCTCTACCGCTGGGTGCTCGACAACGTGGAGGAAGGGCAGGAGACGGACGGACGCCGGGTCGTGGTGAGCAAGAACGGGAATCGGTGGCGAGGCTTCGTCACGCTGTGCAGCGCGCTCGGCATCGACGCTTCCTTCGCGGTCGCTCGCAGTCGACTCGCCCCGGCCCCGGTGGGCGAGCTGGAGCGCGCCGGACAGTTCACCGAACCGCTGCTCCGAGTTCGCACCGAGTCCGGCGAGAAGTGGCTCAGCCTCAGCAGCAAGTTCGCGCCCTTCGGCTACGTGCCCGTCGAGGTCCGCGGCGTTCCAGCCTATGTGCTCGGCAGCACCGGCGCCAGACCGGTGACGACACCCGCCCTGGGCGGCGAGGACGGCGTTCGCTACGAGGGCAAGTTCCGCCTCGCCATGGATGGCTCTGCCGCGGTGGAGCTGGATCAGCACTTCACCGGGAAGTTCGCCATGGCGCTGCGCAGCGCGTTCGCGCAGCTGTCCGAGGCGCAGCTGCGCGACGCAGTAGAGACTCGCCTGCTCGGCCGCGCGCTGAGGGGAGCGCACCTGGACCGCTTCTCGATTGTCGGACGCGACGATCCGGACACCCCGCTGGTGCTGCGCCTGAAGGCACGCATGAGCGTGTTCGCCGACGTCAGCGGGTCGGAGCTCTTGATCTCGCCGCCCTTCGCGCCCCGCATAAGCCAGCTCGCGGCTCTGCCCGCCCGGCAGACCCCGCTGCTCATCAGCGAGACCACTCATCAGGAAGTGCGGCTCATCCTCGAACTACCCGCGGGGGCCGTCGCCACGTTGGCACCGCCCCGCACCGTGAAGCTCGGAGAGAGCGTGGTGTCGGTCAAAGATCGCGTGGAGGGCGACAAGGTCGTCCTCGAGCGCAGCCTGTTCATACCCGCAGGTCGCGTCCAGCCCGACGAGTACTCGCGCTTCGTGCAGTTCGCGCGCGACGCGGACGAGGCGCTGTCCGCCACGGTCCGCGTCAAGACGAAGTGAAGCCGCGTCGCGCTAGCGCGCCGCGAGCGCCGTGCCTGCCACGGCCATCACGTCGATCTCCGCGTGCTTGACCGCGACCCGACGCTCCAGGTGTTCGAGTCGAAGCTCGCGCACGGTGTCGAGCGCGTCCATCAGTTCGAGCACGCTGGTCTGGCCGTCACGATATGACTCCTCGGCCAGCTCGCGAATACGCGCCGCGCGGGGCAGCGCTTCGCGTTCGAACACGAGCAGCGCCTCCCGGCGCTTGGTCAACACGTGACGCGCGCGGGCGCGCTGAGTGGTCAGGGTAGCGCGCACCGCGCGCTGCTCCGCGCTGGCCAGGTGGTGCTCGGCGCTGGCCTGGGCGATCGGGCCCTGGGCGCGATCGAACAGCGGCAGGGGCAGCGCCACGCCGACTACGAGCGCGCTGCCGTAGTCGCGGGTGGTGGACTGCACCCCCGCCGCGATGGACGGAACGAGGGAGCGCTCGCGACGCGCCGCCTCGAGGGCGCCCCGGCGCGCATCCACCGAGAGCGCGGCCATGCGCTCCGCGGGGTGCTCCGCTCCGGCCGGCCCGCCGAGCTGGGCAGGAGCTAGGGGCAGAAGGTCACCGATGACCCGGGGAGCGCTGTCCGCGCGACCGAGCAGCACCGCGACGTCGAACGCCGCCGCCAGCGCCTCCGCGTCGCTCTCGGCCACGTTCGTGTTCATGGTGAGCAAGGCTGTCTCGATACGGATCACGTCGTACTCGCTGCGATCGCCCGCTTCGAAGCGACCGCGAACGACCTCGGTCACGCGCTCTAGATCGGCGGCCCCTCGACGGAGGATCCGCGTGCGTTCTTCGGCCGCGAGGGCCTCTATGAAGCGGCGACGGAGCTCGACGGCGAGCTCGTGACGCGACTGCTCGGTGCGCGCGCGCGACGCGCGCACGGACGCGTCCGCCGCGCGAAGGCGCGCGCCACGCTGGCCGCCGAGCAGCACCGGCTGCTCGACCATCAGCTGATGTACGCTTCCGTCGAAGGTGTCGCGGCCATGGGCGTGAAGAGCCCCCGAGTAGCTCAGGGTGGGGTTCGGATACGCCGACGCGCCCCGCACCTCGGCGCGCGCTAGACCCTCGCTCGCGCGGTCCACCTCGAGCCATGGGCTCCGCTCGAGCAGCCTGAGCGCCTGCTGGAGCGAGAGCTGGCCGCGCGGCGCTGGGGCCTCGGCGTTGGCTGCCCAGCCGCCGACCGAGACCGTGAGCGCTACGCCCACGAGCAGCACCTGCAGGATTCTCTGGCTCATACGTCCGGCTCCCCGAAGGCAGCGGGGGGACGCACCTTCGCGATGAACGAGTAGATGACGGGCAAGACGTAGAGCGCGACGATCAGGGTCGTGATCATCCCGCCGATCAGCACCACCGCGAACGGCTTCTGCGTCTCGCTGCCGACGCCTTGCGAGATGGCCATGGGTGTCAACCCCAGCATGGCGAGCAGCGCGAGCATCAGCACGGCGCGGAAGCGCGCGGCTGCGCCCTCGAGCAGGGAGCTGCGGACGTCGGCGCCTCGTCTCAACCGATCATCCGCTGCACCCACGATCAAGAGCGACGCGAGCGACACTTGACCCAAGAGAGCGATGAACCCGACGGCTGCACTGACCGACAGGTTGATGCCAGTGAGGTACAGCGCGAACACTCCCCCGGTGACGGAGAAGGGCACGACGAGGAGCACGGCGCTCGCGCTCCGTCCGGAGCCGAGCGCGGCCCAGAGCAGCCCGAACACGACCAGGATCGACAACGGCACGATCACGCTCAGGCGCTTCATGGCACGTTCCTGATTCTCGAACTCGCCGCCCCAGACCAGGTAGTGACCCTCGGGCACGTCGACCTCGTCCTTGACCACACGCATGGCGTCGGCCACCACCGAACCCATGTCGCGGCCGTCGATGTTGAACTTGAGCGCGAGCGAGCGGCTGTTCGACTCGCGGTTGATGCTCGCGCGGCCTGGGGTCACCCTCACCTCCGCCAGCTCCGAGAGCGGCAAGTGCGCTCCAGTCGGGGTGGGCACCAAGATCTGGCCGATGCGTGTCACGTCCTCTCGCTCGAGCCGCGGGTAGCGCACGCGCACCGGGACCGCTCGCTCACCCTCCCAGAGATCCGTCGCGACCGTTCCCGCGAGGGAGGTCTCCACCAGCTCCTGCACCGTGCCCACGCCGAGCCCACTACGCGCGACGGCGTCGCGTTTGACGACGATCTCCAGCTGCGGAACCGCGCGATCGCGATACAGCGACAAGTCGACGATGCCCTCCACCGCCTGTAGTGCGCTCACCGCGGACTGCAGAGTGGACCGCATGACGTCCAGGTCCGTACCGAAGATCTTGAGCACGACCTTGCCGCGCACGCCGCTGATGGCCTCTTCCACGTTGTCCTTCATGGGTTGCGAGAAGTTGAAGCGAACGCCCGGGATCTCGCTCAGTCGCTCGCGGATGGCCTCTTCGAGCCGCGGCTTGTCCCAGCCCGCCCGCCAGCGGTCTCTCGCCTGGAGACGCACCGGCATCTCGGCCATGTTCACGCTCTCGTTGTCGGTACCGTCTTCGGGCCGGCCTTGCTGAGTCTCCACGTCTCGAACCTCCGGAAACTCGAGCACCCGGCGCCGCACTTCGAGCAGGATGTCTTGTCCAGCGGCGAGCGAGATGCTCGACGGCATCTCGACGAACACCAAGATGTCCCCTTCGTCGAGCTCGGGAAGAAACTCGGTGCCGGTGCGCGTGAGCGTCAGCGCGGCGAGCCCCACGACGCCGAGCCCCACGCCCAGGGTCGCGAGCCGAAAGCGCAGCGCGAGTTCGAGCGTGGCGCGGTAGCGGCCCTTGAGCCAGTCCACGAACCTGGGCTCAGGGGCCAGCGCGTCCTTGGCGCGAAGCAGCAGAGCGCACAGCGCCGGCACCGCGGTGAGCGCAAACAGCAGCGCGCCGAGCAGCGCGAACGCGTAGGTCATGGCTAGCGGCTTGAAGATGCGCCCTTCGACTTGCTCCAGCGAGAACACGGGTATCAGCGCAGCGATGATGATGCCCATCGCGAAGAACGTGGGCCGCGCCACCTCCACGGCGGCGCTGACCACGATGCGGATCATGGCGCCACGATCCTTGGGTTGCTCGGCTCTGAGCTTGTGAATCACACTTTCGACCAAGATCACGGCACCATCGACCAGAATGCCAAAGTCGATGGCTCCCATCGAGATCAGGTTGGCGGGCAGCCCGATGGCGTAGAGGCCGATGAAGGCCACCATCAGCGACAGCGGGATGACGGCGGCGACGATGAGCGAGCCCCGCAGGCTGCGGATGAACAACCAGACGACCGCCACCACCAACAGCGCCGCCTCGGCCAGGTTCTTGTGCACGGTCTTCAGCGTGAGACCGACCAACGTGCTGCGATCGTAGAACACCTCGATGCGCATGCCCTCCGGCAGGATGCCGTCGTTCAGCTCCGCGACGCGCTCGTGGACGCCATCGAGTACGCGAGACGGGTTCTCGCCGCGCCGGAGGTAGACCACGCCCTCCACGGTCTCCTTGTCCAGGTCGTAGCCGACGGCACCCTGCCGAGGTGTATGGGAGAGAACGACGCGGGCTACGTCGCCCACGGTCACCGCCACGCCCTGGTCATGCTTGAGTACGACGGTCTTGACGTCCTGAGCGCTCTGGAAATAGCCGACGCCACGCACCACGAGCTGCTGGTCGCCGCGGGCCAGGAACCCCCCGCCGACGTTGCGATTCGAACGACTTACGGCGTCTGCGACCTCGTCGAGGGTGAGATCCAGCGCCACCAGGCGCGCCGGGTCGACCTCGATGTGCACCTCCTTGAGAAAGCCACCCCGACTGACTACGTCGGCGACGCCGGGCACTCGCCGCAGCATCGGCGCGACCACCCACTCTTGCTCGGAGCGTCGCTCGGCCAGCGTGTGACGGTCGCTCACGACGTGGTACTGAAAGATTTGCCCGAGCGGCGTCGCGTCCGGACCGAGCTCGGGTGTCACCCCGTCGGGCAAGTCCGCGCGAGTGACACGCTCCGAGACGAGCATGCGTGAGCGGAAGGGATCCGCACTGTCCTCGAAGGTCAGGTAGATCAGCGACAGCCCGAACAGGCTCTCGCTGCGCATGCGCATCAGCCCCGGCATTCCGTTGAGCTCCCGCTCGAGCGGAATGGTGATCTGGCGTTCGATCTCCGGGGGAGCGAGGCCCGGCATCTGCGCGATCACGTTGACCTGCAGGTTGGTCACATCCGGGAACGCCTCCACCGGCGTCTCCAGGTACGAGCGCAATCCATAGATCGCGATCAGCGCCGTCACGAGCAACGTGACCAGGCGACGCTCTGCACAGAAGCGGATGAGCTTGTCGAGCACGGCGGACGCCCGGGGCGGTCAGAGCACCTGGTCGAGAGCGCCGTCCAGGAGCAGCGCTCCGCGAACGACGACGTGCTCACCCACCTCCAGCCCGGACAGGACCTGCACGCTGCCGCTGTGGGTGCTGCCCACCTGCACGGCGCGACGCTGAAAGGTGGCCTGGTCGCGCTTCACGAACACGACCATCTCGCGCCCGTCGCGGATCAGGACCGCCGTGGTCGGCAGCAAGCCGACCTTCGACATGGCTCGAATCTCCACGCTGCCAAACATCCCCGGGCGCAGCTCGGTCGAGGGTTCGTCCAACGCCACACGCACCGGCGCAGATCTCAGATCCGTGCGCAGCACTGCGCCGATGCTCTGCACCTTGCCAGACAGGGGCGTGGGGTTCGACGGCAGGACGACCTGAGCCGACTGCCCGAGCGAGAGGGCCGGGAGATCCCGCTCGAACACGTCCGCCTCCACCCAGATGTCCGCGGGGTCGCCGACGCCGATCAGCGTGGCGCCGTCAGCCGTGACCGAGGCGCCGACCGTCGCGTCACGCACCACCACCGTGCCCGCGATCGGCGAGCGGACCACCACGTCTGCCCCACCACCTCCACCCACGAAGGACACGGTCGTGCGCGCGCGCGCTAGCTCGGCCTCCAGCTCCGCGACGCGCAGATCGGCGTCGAGCTTCTCGCGCTGCGAGCCGACGCCCCGCTCCACCATCCGCCCAGCGCGCTCTGCGTTGGTGCGTGCGGCCTCGAGCGCCGCCCGAGTGGCAGTCAAGGAGGCTCGCGCCGAGGCGGCGTCCGGGCTCTTCACCGTGAACAGCGGCTCGTTCCTCTCGACCTTCTGGCCGAGAGACACGTGGACCTGGCTGACCCTGCCCGGGACCGGCGTGCCCACGTTGGCCAGCGCGCCGTCGCGAAACACGACCCGCGCCGGTAGTCGGAAGTGAACGGGTGCCGGCTCGTCCTTCCACTCCTTCGTCTCCAGGAACGCGACGGAGGCGGTCTTCACTCGAACTACGCCGGGCGCGACAGGCTCCTCCTTGGTGGGGGTGGTATCGGCACGTGAGCTGCTCGACGAGCAGCCCGGCGCCGCCAGGAGCAGGCCGGCGAACAAGACGCGAAGCATGGCTCCCCCGTGTGCAACGCTCGTGCCGCTTTGGATCGCAGCGCCCGCCGGGACTCCCGCAGGTGTTGGTGCGACGCGGAACTAAAGAACCTTTAGGTGTGGCACGAAAGATCCTTTCGACCTGGGAATCACCGAGGAGGCACGCGCCTCCCCGCCCCGCCGAAGTGAACTCGTCGGGCCCCCACCCCACGCGGGCCGGCTCTCCGCCGGCGCGAACTGGGTCAGTTCTTACAGCCCTTCAGCCCGGCTTGATGCCGTAGTCGGCGATCTTCTTGTTGATGGTGGGGAACGTGATGCCGAGCACCCGCGCAGCGCGGGTCTTGTTGCCCTGTGCGTAGTCGAGCACGCGCGCGAGGTACTCGCGCTCGACTTCGCGCAGCGTCGGCGGCGCTCCGTTCGCGTCCGGCTCGATGGAGAAGAACGCGTTCACTGCGCCGCGCGACGCGGGGCTCAGTACCAGACTCCGAGCCGAGAGCGCCGGTCCGGACTCGAGGATCACGGCGCGCTCGATCAAGTTCCGCAGCTCGCGCACATTGCCGGGGAACGCGTAGGCTCGCAGCGACTCCTGGGCGTCGGACGCGAGTCCGTCGAGCGGCTTGCCGAGCCGCCGGGCGATCCGCCGCATGAAGTGCTCCGCTAGCGGCACGATGTCCTCGCTGCGCTCGCGCAGCGCGGGTACGGTCAGGTGAAAGACGTCCAGTCGATGGAACAGATCGAGCCGGAAGCGGCCCGCTTCGACGTCGCGCGCCAGGTCGCGGTTGGTCGCCGACACGATGCGCACGTCCACGTGCAGGTCCCGGGTGCCTCCGACGCGACGAAATCGCATCGTCTCGAGCACACGCAGCAACTTCGCCTGCACCTTGGCGCCCAGGTCGCCAATCTCGTCCAGGAAGAGCGTGCTCTCGTGGGACAACTCGAGCACGCCGCGCTTGGCGGTCTTGGCGTCGGTGAACGCGCCTCGTTCGTGGCCAAACAGCTCGCTCTCGGCCAGGTCTTCCGCGATGGCCGCGCAGTTCAGCTCTACGAGAGCAGATTCGCTGCGGCCCGGCGTGAGCGCGTGGATGAAGCGAGCGACCATGTCCTTTCCCGCGCCGCTCTCGCCCTGCAAGAGCACGGGCGTGTCTGGGCTGGCGGCAACCTTCTCCGCCATGTCGAGCACGCGATGCATGGCCGGGCTCTTGGAGGCGCGCAGCAACGTGACGACGTCCTCTTCCTTGTGCCGAAGCGCGCGAACTCGGCGCTGCAGGCGCCGTCGCTCGAGGGCCTTCTCCAGCTTCACGACCAGGTCCGAGAGCTGCGCGGGCTTGGTCACGTAGTCGTCCGCGCCGCGCTTGAGCGCCATCACGGCGTTCTCCACGTCGGCATAGGCCGTAACGACCAACACCACGACATCCACGTTTCTTTCCTCGGCATCCTGGCGAATCTCCCGCAGGAGTTCCACGCCGTCGGCGTCGGGCAGGTTGCGGTCGAGAATGATCAGGTCGGGCGGCGAGCGACGCCACTCTGCCCGCGCCTCGCTTGCGCTCGCTGCCGCTCGCACGTCGTAGCCTTCGCTCACGAGAGCCGTCTGCAGCACGACGCGAAAGGACTTCTCGTCGTCGACGATCAATACGCTGGGGGACACCGTCATGACTCTTGCTCCAATCGAAATTCGAACCGTGCCCCGCCGAGCTCCGAGCGGCCCAGGCTGAGGGTGCCTCCGTGGGCGCGCACGAACCGTTCGGCGGTGGCCAAGCCGAGGCCGACGCCCGTGCGCTTGGTCGTGACGAAGGGTTGATACAAGCGTGCGCGCACCGCATCGGCCACGCCATTCCCGCTGTCTTCGACAGCAAAGGAGAGGCCCCCGTTCGCTCCCGAGACCACGAGCCGCGCGCGACGCGGCGTCCGTTCACTGTCGCGCGCAGCGTCGATTGCGTTGCGCAGCAGGTTGACCAACGCGCTCTGGATGCGCCCAGGGTCCATGTCGACGGAGTCGAGTCCCGACTCGATCTGCTCCGACAGCTCCACCCCAGCGGCCTCGGCGTGCTCTTCACTCAGCGCGAGCGCCAGCCGCGCGACCGCGTCGGGCGCGGTGCGGCGCTTCTCCAGCTGAGGCTTCTTGGCGAACGACAGGAGCTCGTCCGACAACTCTCGCAGGCGGTTCACCTCGGCCCGGATCTGATGCTGCACTGGCAGCAGAGCCGGCTTGGTGCGCACCGCCTCCGCGCCGACCACGTCCAGTCCCACGTTGATGGCGTTGAGCGAGTTGCGCAGCTCGTGGGAGATCAGCGCACCCGCTTGACCGATCCCTGCGAGTCGCTCGCTGTGTAGCAGAGCGTCTTGCGCCGCCTGCAGCTCCGCGCTGCGCTCGGCCACTCGGCGCTCCAGCGAGCTGGCCAGCTCGGCGATCTCGTCGCGGTCCGAGCGGATCCGCCGATCCCGCTCCGCCAGCGTCGTCATCAGCCGCAGGAACGCGCGCTGCAGGCCGCCGATCTCGTCGCGACGCTCGGTCGGCTCGGGGCTCTGCAGCGGGTCGTCCTCGGCGGCGCGGATCTGGTCGGACAACGCCAAGAGCGGGCGCACCAGCAGACGGGAGGCGCCCCAGCCGACGAGCAAGGCCGCCAACGTGATGACGGCCGTCAACCACAGCAGCTGCCTCGTCTGAAGCTCGCTGGCTTCGTCCAGTGTCGACCACGGCCACGCGAACACCAGACCCAGCCCTCCGTAGTCGACGGGCGCCCAGGCGGTGAGATGGCGACCGCCTGCGCTCGGCACCAGCGCGACACCACTCTCGCCGCGACGCACGGCGGCGACGGCCTCCGCCAGCTCCGCGCTGCTCGGGTCCGCGCTGGGCGAGACGTAGAGCAGCACCCCAGCGTCGCTCACGAGGACCACCTGCGTGGCCTCGGGGACGTCATCCCGCAGCGCGGGGCCGAACATCCGGTCCCGATGGAGGTCGACGGTGCCAGTGAGCACGCCCGTGGGGGCGCCGGTCTTGCTGACGACGGATACTGCCAAGGTGGCGATGCCGGTCCCATCCGCTTCGGCTACGTAGATGAACGCTGGGTCACGCGCGGTCAGCACCCCGCGAAACCAACCCGCGCGCTCCACATCGACGTCGGGGCACGCGGCACCCTGCGGCTCGGACCACTTGCACACGCCGTCGGCGGTATAGAGGTGCACCGCGCGGTTGAAGAAGGCCGACCGGCGCCAGGCGCTGCCCAAGAGTCGCTGCTCCGGCGCGGGATCGCCGTCCGCCGGATCGATCTCCGCGGAGCGCGAGAGCTTGATCAGCTCGCTGGTCGCCAGATCGAGGTTGTCGCGCAGCGCGATGGCGTGATTGCGCGTCAGCAGCAGCTGTTTGTCGGTGACGGCGGCTTCGAGCGACGCTTGGCTCTGACGAATCAGGACGACCGACGCCACCCCGACGCAGAACGCCGCGAAGGCCCACAAGACCAGGACTGTCTTGATGCGGATGCTCACCGGAGCCGCCCACCCAGCAAGCTACGTGCCAGCGGCCCTAGGAAGCGCGCAGCGCTACTTCGCGCTCGCCTTCGCCTTCGCGTCGGCTTCCTTCAGTCGCGCTTCGATGCGCTTGCGCACGGCGCCGTACTGCTCGAGCAGCTGCTTCCAGGTCGCGATGCGCTTCTTGCGCTCCTCCGCGCTGGCCGCATAGATCTTGGTGTCCGGGTTCTGCTTACCGAACTCCAGGTAGGCGTTCCAGCGATCGTTGGCGTCGTCGAACGACTTCTGCCGCTCACGCAAGTCGGCCAGGACGAACAGGATCTTCGCCTTGAGCGGCTTGTCGCTGCCGACGTAGCGCAGCGCGGCCACCCAGGCTGCCTCGGCCTCCTTCAGCTCGTTCTTCGCGCGGTGGGCCTCGCCGATGCGGTAGTGCCCCATCGCGTTCTGCGGATCTTTGACGATCGCGTCTTTGAACGCCGCGATCGCTCCATCGAAATCGCGCGCGACGTACAGGTCGTCCCCCTTCTTCACGGACTCCCAGAAGGGGCTGATGCCCTTGATCCCCTGAGGGTCCCGGCGGACGCCGTCGGCACCCGGCTGAGTGCCGGTGGGCTTCTGCGGCTTGGCTTGAGCCTGCGCCAGCGAGGGCACGGTCAGCGCGAGGAGCACGAGGAGGCCAGTCTTGCGCAGCATGATGAGGCCCTTATAACCCGGCTCGCGCGAGCGGGCCAGCGTGAGCCCCAGCGGGCCGAGGGCCGGAAATCCTGCGGAAACGCGGGCGCGGGGGGTCGCAGCGCAGGTTTCCGCCGCCGGAGCCGCTTGGGCTACTAAGATGCAACGCTCATGAGCGGGGGACGCCTCGTCCAACCCTATCCGTGGAGCGCCCTGGAGCGTCTCAGTCGGCGGTCGTGCGCGCAAGGCAACGCCATTCGCCGAGCGGCGGCGCGCAGCGTCGATCTCGCGGCGCTCGCGCCGGCCCTCGGCTCCATCCTTGCCGCCGAGGTCACGTTGATCCCCGACACGGTCCGGGCTCTCGACTGCGTAGTCTCGAGAGAGCCGTGCGTCGCGCGCGCGCTCGACCAGCCCGCGGGGCTGTCCGCGTGGCTGTTCGCGGATCCCGAGTTGGTCGCGACGGCGGTCGCTCGCCTCTTGGCGCGACCTGTGACCGTGGGCGTTCGCGGCGCGCCCATCCCGGCGCCGATCCAGGGCGCCTTCTCGGCGCTCCTGGCCGAGACGCTGCGCCGGGCCCACGCGGGCGCAGTCCTGACCGTGCTCGACGACCTCGGCGCACCGCAGGGGCCGGTGCTGGAGTGTCGGGCCACCGTGATCTTGGAGTCCCGCGCGTTCTCCGTCGCGTGTTACCTCCAGCTGACCGCGCCACCAACGACAGCGGAGACGCCCTCCGTGCTGCGCAGGCTCGCGAAGCTCGGCTCCATCCCGCTCGCCGTGCCCGTCGTGGTGGCGTGGTCGCGGGCGACCGCTGAGGAGGTCGCCTCGCTTGCGCTCGGCGATGCGTGGCTGCCCGGTAGCTGGTCCATCACCCGGGAGCTCAGCGGACCTGTGGTGTTGGCCGCAGCCTGCGCCGAGGCGGGGGTGCCGGCAACCTTGGCGCCGGGTGGTCAGCTCGTGCTAGGGGGCACTGACCCCGTTTGCTTCGCCGAGGAGGAGCCCATGCCCGACAACGACGACCAGTTGGCTCGAGCCGCCCTGTCGGCCCCGCTCACCGTGCGGGTCGAGCTCGGCAGCGTGTCGCTGACGGCCGACGAGTGGTCCGCGCTGGGGCCCGGGGACGTCATCGAGGTTGGCCGGCGCGTCGCCGATCCGGTGATCTTACGCGTGGCCGGACGCGAGGTAGCTCGAGGTGAGCTGGTGGACGTCGAGGGGGAGCTGGGCGTGCGCATCCGTGCACTGGGAGGTTCGTCGTGAAGCAGTTGATGCTCGGGGTCCTGGCGCTTGCGGTGGTCGCGGCGTGCGACTCGAAGAAGAGCTCCCCCGCACAGCCGGCCGCCTCCGGGTCCACCGCCAGCGCGCCCGCTGCCAGCGTGGACGCAGCGCCACCCAAGCCGAAAGCCCCCTGGTACGTCGGCAGCTGGCAAGGCAGCTACGACGCGCAGCATTACCTGATCGACATGGACCGCAAGCTCGGCGCCATACGCGACTGGAAGGAAGACGACGGCGGCGGCGCGGCCGGCAAGGGCAAGCTGAGCTTCGCGGTGGACGAGCGCGGCACGATCACCGGCACCGCGAGCGGCCCCCTCGGGGAGCAAGTGGCCTCGGGGGAGGTGGACGAGGAAGTGTTCCGCGTGAAGCTCTCGCCCAAGGAACCCGGGGAGCAGTCGTTCCTCGGAACCCTGGTCGCGCGCCGCAAGGGCGACGCGCTGGAGGGCCGCCTGCAAGCGTCGAGCGGAAACAGTCGCGTCGTGCGTGACGCGCCGGTCACGCTGTCCTCGGGTGGGTCGCCGCCGCCGGGCGAGTGACCGGGCCATGCCCACGGCGCTGATCGACCTGTCGGTCCTGTCGACCGCGGCGCGCGCGCGAGGCATCGGCCGCTACGTCGCGGAGCTCGCGTTGGGACTGGCGGAAGTGAGCCGCAGCACTCGCCTGCGGGTGCTGGGGCTGGAGCGGCTGGGCGTCCTGGGCACGTCCCGGGTCACCGAAGATCTGGCGGGCGCCGTGCAGCGACTGTGCGCTGCGGACGCGCCGCTGCGCTCGCACACCCAGTGGGCCTCGAGCATCCGGTTCGGGCTCGCGCCCACCACGCACGCCGTCGCCCCCGACCTGGTGCACACGGGTCATCCGGGTGCCACCCCGCTCAGGCAACTGAGCTGCGCCCGCGTCACGACCTGCCACGATCTGATCCCGTTGAACCACCCGCGACACCACGTCAGCTACAGGAGCGGGTTTCGTGCGGGCAGGCAGCGGCTGGACTCCCGACGCTTCCGCGCCGCCGATCACGTCATCGCGGTCAGCCAGACCTCGGCCGGGGATCTGGTGCGGTTACTCGGTGTCTCGGGGCAGAAGATCACCGTCGTCTACAACGGCGTGGACTCGGAGTGCTTCGGTAGTGAGCCGCGAGCGGACGACCGCAGCGTTCGCGCTCGGCATGGTCTCGACGAGGTCGACTACGTTCTGTGCGTCGGCGGGGCGAGCTGGCGCAAGAACCCCGAGCATGCCATCGCGACGCTGGCGCGGGCTCGGGCAGCGCAGCCGGAGGGTAACCTGGCGCTGGCGTGGGCCGGGGAGCTGTCCGTCGCAGAGCGGGGCATGCTGCGCGCGCTGGCGGCGGCTCGCGGCGTCTCCGCGGCGCTGCGGCTGGTCGGCTACGTGGATGATCGCTCGCTCGCGGCGCTGTACCGCGGCGCGGTGGCGCTGCTCTTCCCCTCGCGAGCGGAGGGCTTCGGCTACCCCATCATCGAGGCCATGGCCGCGGGCTGTCCCGTGATCACCGCGAACCGCGCAGCGACGGCCGAGATCGCCGGGGACGCCGCCCGACTGGTCGATCCGGAGGACGCCGAGGCCATGGCGCACGCGGTGCTAGCGCTCGGCCAGGATGGCGCCGAGCGCGCGCGACTCGGGCGCGCGGGGGTTGCGCGGGCGGCGTCTTATTCGCGGCGGCGCATGGCCAACGAGACGCTCAGCGTGTACGAGAGGGTGCTCGGCGCATGACCGTGGCAGAGAGGCTACACGCGGTCCACGCGCGCATCGCGGCCGCAGCGGCGGCGGCGGGACGCGCCCCGAGCTCGGTTCGCCTCGTCGCCGTGTCCAAGACCAAGCCCGCCAGCATGATCCGCGAGGCCTACGCGGCAGGGCAGCGGGACTTCGGCGAGAACTACGTTCAGGAGCTGGAAGCGAAGGCCCTCGACCTGGCCGACTTGCCGGACCTCCGCTTTCACGCCATCGGCCACCTGCAGCGCAACAAGGTGAAGGCCGTGATCCGACGCGCCGGGATCCTGCACACCTTGGACTCGCTCCGTCTGATCCGGGAGCTGGCCACGCGTGCGGCGCTGGTCCCGACTTCCCAAAGGCCCGCGGGGGTAGCTCCGGACGGACGCTATCGAGTGCTGCTCGAGGTCAACGTCGGCGGCGAGGCCCAGAAGTCTGGCTGCACACCCGACGAGCTCGGCGCGCTGCTCGCCGAGGTCGAGCAGAGCGACGCGCTGGTGCTCTCCGGGTTGATGACGGTGCCGCCGCACACCGACGCTCCCGCGGGCGCACGACCCTATTTCGACCGTCTGGTGCAGCTGCGCGATCGCCACGGCGGAGCGGCACGACTGCCCGAGCTGTCGATGGGCATGACCCAGGATCTAGAGCAGGCCGTCGCCAGCGGGGCTACCCTGGTGCGGGTGGGCACCGCCATCTTCGGCGAGCGGGAGCGTTGACGTGAAACGACGGCCGGCCCCCGCCCGCTCCGCCACGCTCTTCGAGCGCGGCGCGCACGTCCCCGAGGCTCCCCTCGCTGATCGCATGCGACCCCGACGCCTCGACCAGGTCGTCGGGCAGAGCCATGTGCTCGGCCACGGCCGGTGGCTGCACGACGCGATCGCCGCGGACCGCATCCCATCGCTGATCCTGTGGGGTCCGCCGGGCTCGGGCAAGACCACGCTGGCGCACGTGATCGCCGAGAGCACACGCGCCGAGTTCGTACCGTTCAACGCCGTGCTCGGCGGCGTGGCTGAGCTGCGCGTCATCTTGAAGGATGCGGACGAACGGCGCGCGTACCAGGGGAAGCGGACTATCCTGTTCGTCGACGAGATCCATCGCTTCAACCGCAGCCAGCAAGACGCCTTCTTGCCACACGTCGAGAGCGGCAAGGTCATCCTCATCGGCGCCACCACGGAGAACCCTTCCTTCGCCGTCAACGCGGCACTGCTCTCTCGCAGCAAGGTGCTCCACCTCGAGGCGCTTGGGGAAGAGCACCTTCGCGCGCTGCTCGAGCGTGCCCTGAGCGATGAGCGCGGCTTGGGTCGGCGGGGTCTGCTGGCGGACCCGGCGGCCCTCGAGCACATCGCACGCGCAGCTCGCGGCGATGCTCGGCGCGCGCTCGGCTTGCTCGAGAGTGCCGTCTCGTTACTCGAGGAGGGAGCTGGCGCGCTGTCCGTCGAGGACGTGACGCGCGCCGCGGAGAGCTCGACCCTGCTCTACGACAAGAGCGGCGAGGAGCACTACAACGTCGTCAGCGCGCTCATCAAATCCATGCGCGGGAGCGATCCGGACGCGGCCATCTACTGGCTGCTCCGCATGCTCGACGCGGGCGAGGACCCGCTGTTCGTTTCGCGGCGCCTGATCATCTTCGCCAGCGAGGACGTGGGCAACGCGGATCCTCGCGCGCTATCGGTGGCGGTGGACGCGGACGCGGCGTTTCGGCGACTGGGGCTGCCCGAAGGCCTGTTCGCGCTGTCCCACGCCTGCCTGTACCTCGCCAGCTGCCCCAAGTCGAACGCGGTACTCCGCGCGATCGACGCCGCACGCGCGGCGCTCGCCGAGCATGGCGCGCTGCCCGTTCCGCTCAAGTTGCGCAACGCCAGTCATCCGCTGATGAAGCAAGAGGGCTACGGGGCGGACTATCGCTACCCGCACGACGACGCGAGCGGTGTGGCGCAGGGCGAGACGTACCTCCCGGACGCGCTCATCGGTCGGCGCTTCTACGCGCCCACCGAGCACGGCCTCGAGGCGTCCATTCGCCAACGGCTGGCGCGGCTCCGCGGCGGCGACTGAGCGCGATCACGACTCCGCCAGGGGCAGCTCGATGCGGACTCGCGTCCCCCGGCTCGGCGTCGAAAATAGCTCCACTTGGCCGCCCGCCGCCTGCACCGTGTCGCGCACCGTGGCCAGACCGAGCCCCGTACCTCGGGCGGGCCCCTTGGTCGTGAAGAAGGGCTCGAACGCGCGCCGCCGCGTCTCCTCGTCCATGCCCTCGCCGGTGTCCTCGACTTCGATCGCCACTCGCCCCGCGCCCGCGTCGCTCACGACCCTGAGCGTCACTCGCCCCCCCTGCGGCATGGCGTCGCGTGCGTTGAGCACGAGGTTGAGCAGGGCCTGCTCGATCTGGGTGGGGTCCGCGTCGATCGGGCAGGGGACGTCGGGCACCTCCAGCGTGAACTCGAGGCAGTCCGACAACAACGCGCCCAGCATACCCTCGAGATCGGCCACACGCTTCGTCAGGTCGAACCGCCGTGGGCGCAGCGGGCGGTCTCGCACGAAAGCCATGAGCCGCTTGACGAGCCCCGTCCCGCGCTCCACGACCCGGGCGATGTCCGCCAGCGCGACTCGGGTCGCCTCCGGCCCCCGCGCGCTCGCCGACACGCTCATGGCAATGACCGCAAGCAGGTTGTTGAAGTCGTGCGCGATGCCGCTCGCCATGCGACCGGCGACTTCCATCCGCTGCGCCAGGCGCAGCTTCTGCTCCAGGTCCGTTTGGATGGTGATATCGCGGGCATACAGCACGATGCCCCCGACGTCTGGATCGTCCAGGAGGTTGCGCGCGGTGACCTCGATGACGACCCAGTGCCCCTGCTTGTGTCGGTACCGCATCACGGCGCGGGTCTCGCCCCCGGGAAGGTCTCGCGCGCCCTGCAGCGCCTGTAGCGCACTCGCCACGTCCTCCGGGTGGACGTGCTCCATCAGCGAGTGCCCGAGCATCTCGCCGGGCGAGTAGCCGAGGATGTGCCCTCGGGACTGGTGTTCGTGGAGCAACACGCCGCTGGAGTCGACCACGTCCACGATGTCCGACGAGCCCGCGAGCAGCTTGCGCAGCCGGCGCACCTCGCGCGCGGCTGGGTGCTCGGCAGGAGGATCGGCCTGGTCGCTCACCGTTCGCGGCTCCCGGCTCGGGGGTTCACGTCCCCTTCACCACGCCGATCTCGGGCAGGTTGCGGTACTTCTGAGCCCAGTCCAGGCCGTAGCCCACCACGAAGACGTCGTCGATGGTGAAGCCCAGGTAGTCGATGGGCACCTGCTTCTTCATGCGCGCCGGCTTGTGCAGCAGCGAGCACACGCGCACGGACGCAGGATTGCGCGTCTTGAGCGTGCTCAGGATGTAGTCGAGAGTGAGCCCCGTATCGACGATGTCCTCCACGACCAGCACGTGCTCTCCCTCGATGGGTCGCGTGAGGTCGAGCGTGATCTGGACGACGCCGCTGCTCTTGATGTCGTCCCCGTAGCTCTGCACCCCGAGGAACTCAAGGCGCAAGGGGATATCGATGGCTCGAGCCAGGTCCGCGGCGAACAGCACACTGCCTTTGAGCACGCAGAGCAGCACGAGATCCTTGTCGTGGTAGTCGCGCGAGATGGCCGCGCCGAGCTCGCGGACTCGCGCGGCGATTTGCTCCTCGCCGTACAGTGTCTCAACCGTATCCCGATACCAGCCGACCATGGGGCCGGGTAACCAGGGGGGCAGGCGTAGTCAATCGAATAGGTAGCCCCGCGCGCTGCGGTAGGTTTCGACGGACAACGCCTGACCGTCGGTGCGAACCAGGATGCTCCCCGACTCGTCGGTGCGCTCCACGCGGACGCCGTGGCTCGAGAGCGTGGCGAGGGTGGGAGCGTGCGGATGCCCGAAGCGATTGCGTGTCCCCGCGGAGATCAGCGCCACCGTGGGGCGAACCCGCGCCACGAACTCGCGCGTGGAGGAGGTCCGGCTGCCGTGATGCCCGACCTTGAGCACATCGGCGCGCAGCGCGTCGCCCTCACGCGCGACGAGCGCCGCCTCCTGGTCGTGCTCGGCGTCGCCGGTGAGCAAGAGCGCGCGCTCGCCGTAGCTCAGCTTGATCACGAAGGAGTTGTCGTTCGCGGAAGCGTCCGGGTCCAGCGGACAGGGGCCGAACACCGCGACGCGCACGTCACCCTCACGATGCTCGCCGCACACCGAGTCCGGCCGCCGGATGCGCACGCCGCGGGCGCGGGCGAGCGCGAGCAGCTCGCGATACACGGGACCTGAGCCGTGCGCCTCACCTTGACCCGTGTCCCACAGCTCGCCGACGGGCAGCGCGCGCAGCACGGCCACGAGCCCCGTGAAGTGGTCCGGGTGTGGGTGGGAGATGACCATCACGTCGATGCGCGCAGCACGGCGCGCGCGGAGCAGCGGCAGAACGGCGCGTGCACCGGGGTCCACGGTCGTGCCCATGAACCCGCCAGCGTCCACGAGCCAGCGACGACCGCTCGGGAAGTCCACGATCAGTCCGTCGCCCTGGCCCACGTCCACCGCGGTCAGCCGCAGCTCGCCTCGCGGCGGCTCTCGGCTGCGCTCGACGAGCTCGAGCCCGAGGAGCCCGCCGCACGCCAGGATCGCCACGAGCACGCGACGGCGCCCGCAGCACCACAGCGCGGTCGCGACGGACAGCGCGCACAGCTGAAGCCGCGTGGGCTCGGGGAAGTCGAGGGCCAGCCAGGTCGCATTCGCGCTCGCGTGCGCGACGGCGCGGACTGCCAGCAGCGCGCCCGAGGCGGTGAGCGCGACGCCCCGCTCCAGCGCCGGCGCCCAGGCGAGCAGCCCGTGGCCGAGGCACAGCGGTAGGCTCACCAGCTCGCCGAACGGCGCCGCGACCACGTTGGCCGCCACGCCCGCGAGCGTCAGCTCCGGCGCCATCAGCAGGAGCAGCGGCGCGCAGGGGATCATGGAGCTGACGGTGGCGGTCACGCTCTCGAGCAGCCAGCGCAGCGCACGGGACTCGAGCCGCGCGATCCGACGCACCACGGGTGAGCCGAGGCCCATCAGCCCGACGGTCGCCGCGACAGAGAGCAGGAACGACAGATCGTACGCCGCGAGAGGGTCGACCAGGACACCGACGACCAGCGACGCGCCCAGCGCTCGCACGCCGCTCGGGCGCCGCCCCAAGGCGCTCGCCGCGAACACCACCGCGAGCATCCACGCGGCGCGCCACGCAGAGCCGCTGCCACCCGCGAAGTCCGCGTAGAGCAGCGACAGCGCCACGCCGGCGCCCGCAGCGACGCGCCCCACGTCGCCGCGGGCGGCCAACAGCGGGATGTGCGCGAGGAGCACCCGGAGCGCCCGGACGAGGGACACGACGGCAAACACCAGGTGCGTGCCGCTCACGGCCAGCAGGTGACTGAGACCGCTCTTCTTGAACGCGGCGTTGTCCTCTTCGGACAGGTCCGTCTCGCCGAGCACGAGCGCGCGGGCCAGCTCCTCGGCGCCCGGGGCGAAGGTGGCCACGATGCGCCGCCGGACGTGCGCGCGCGCGCGATCGATGAGCGCACCCAGTCCGGTACCGCGCTCGAGCAACTCGAGCGCGTGGACGCTTCCGCTGAGCCAGACCCGGCCGCGCGCTGCGTACGGGGTCGGGTCGGGCGCGCCCAGGTTGCGGAACAGGCGCGTGGGCGCCAAGTCGCAGGTCACGTCGACGACATCGCCACGGCGCAGATCCGACGGTCCGCCGTAGAGCTGGACGCGCACCCCCGCTGGCACGAGCCGCTCGTCACACTCGGCGTGTCGGACGACGCCACGCAGTCGCGCGCTTCCGTGCACCCAGACCGGAGACTCGTCCAGCTCCAGGGTCACGGTGCATCGCCTCGGTGCCTCGAGCAGGGCGCGCATCGCCTCGCGCCCTCGCTCGTGCGAGCCGAGCGCCACGCCCGCGCGCACTGCGCCCGCTGCCGCCGCGAGCAGACCGACCGCCAGCAGCCACGCGGGCGCGCGGCGCGAGAGCAGACCGACGCACGCAGCGATGGCCAGCCCGGTCTCTATGGGCGCGGTGGCGCCCAAGGCGCCCGCGAGCGCGAGCACGCCGAACAGGAGCAAGCCATCGACGCCCACCCCGTGCGCGAGAGCAAGCGACGCGCCACCCAGATCCTGGGCAGATCAACGCGAAACGCCGCTGGCGGACGCTGTCCGCCGGCGGCGCTTCGCCACCTTCGCTCACGGTGACCGGGCTACCCGGCGCAGGCGACCATCTGCTCGGGGTCACAACCCGAGGACTGCAGACAGCTGACGCTGGGGTTGAAGCTGCACAGCTCCGAGCAGTCCCCAGACGCGAAGCCGCAGCCCGTGCAGTAGCTCATGCAGTCGCCCGGAGGGCCACCACCCGTGCCACCGCCGGTGCCGGCGGTGCCACCGGTTCCGCCACCGGTGCCGCCACCGCCGAGGCACTCGTCCACCCAGGCCTCGGTGTCGCAGCCCAGCGCTGCCATGCAGTCACCATTGAGACCGGCGCCGCAGGCGGGCCCGCACTGCTCAGCCGAGATCTGGCAGCCGGTGCACACGCTCATGCAGTCCGTGCCGCCGCCGCCAGTGCCGCCGCCGCCGCCCTGACCGCCTCCGCCGCCCGGGCCACCGCCTCCGTACTTCGGCGGGTAGAGCGAGCCGGGCGTCTTGTCGCCGCCCGGATCCTGCCCGACGTCGAACCCGCGGTTCGTCGTCTCGCCCGTGCCGCCGCACGCGCCGATGAGCAGGAATGCCCCCACTCCACCGAGCGTGCGTGCCGTCTTGTGTCTAGCCATGGTGCCTCCTGAGTCGACTAAAAGTAGTACAGAACGGCAACATTGCTAGTGAACAGCTTGAACGGGTCGTCATAGACGGTGGTCGTGATGATGGTGTCCGTCCGCTCCGCCGTGACTTCCGGCTGATTTCCACCGGTTGCGGAGGTCTTGGTGCTGCGGGTGGCGAACAGCAGCCCGACGTTGCCCTGGATGGACAGCTCCGGAATGCCGATGAACCCGAAGTGCACCTCGCCGCCGATGCGAGCGCCGACGTCGACCCCGAAGCCCTGCAGGTTGATCTCGCGTCCGTTGCCGTTCGGCACCTCCTCCGTCGAGGTCGCGAAGCCGATGTTCAGCTCTGGCACGATCTGAAAGGAGAAGTGCCGCCCGCTGGCCAAGGAGAGCGGCACACCGGCGTGAATGATGGTGCCGAACACGCTGGCGTCGTCCACCGTCGTGGTCACCGGACCGTTGATGTTCTTTGAACTCCCAGCCGTGGAGATGAGACCGAGGCCCAGGTCCAGGCCGATCATCTGATCGATCCAGTAGCGGATACCGATCGCCGGCGCCGAGAGATCCCCTCCGGGAAACGGGATCTGAAACCGCCCCATGTAGCCGAAACCGATACGCCCGATCATCGCGTCGTGATCCGAGTCACCCGCTGCGGCCCGGGCCGGAGCGCCGCCGGGCAAGCCCATGCCGCCACCGCCCTCGGTGTCCGCCTCGAGGTTCATCCCCTGAGCCGCGGCCGTACCGCTGAGGGCCATCGCACCAACCAACGCAGCCGAACTCACACCGACTTTGAACATCCGCTTCATGAGCTTCCTCCAGATAAGACTGCCGAGCTCGACTCGGCTCGAGGCCAACCTCGGGTTCGAGGCGGCGCAAGGGTTGCCCGAGACTCGCCGGACCGTCAACCTTTCGGAAACTCGTGGGTCCCCGTGGCCGACGCGCCGATCTACGCTGGCCCCTTCGGGATCTTCCCTTGTCGCTCCGACCCACCCGCCGCGCCTTGCTGCTCGTTCCGCTGACGCTGTTCAGCGGCTGCGCTCGGTCCGGGCCATCGCCGGGCAGATCCCCCACTTCTCGCGTCATTTCTCTCTCTCCCGCGACGACCGAGGCCCTCTTCGCCCTCGGGCGGGGGAACCGGCTCGTGGGCCGCTCCCGCTTCTGCAACCATCCCCCCGAGGCGCTCGCGCTGCCCTCGGTGGGTGGCTTCGTCGATCCGAGCTTCGAGGCCATCCTGGCGCTGTCACCGCGTTTGGTCGTCGGGGTGCAGGGGCCGGGCGGCCCAGCCATCGCCGAGCGCCTCACCCACGCCGGGATCGACTCCTACTTCCCCGCCACCGACTCGTTCGATCAGATCATCTCCATGACCGCAGGGCTTGGTGAGCGGCTCGGCGCGGCCACCGAAGCCGCACGGCTCGCAAGTCGACTGAAGGACGCCCGAGCGCTCATCGCTCGCAAGCTGTCCGGGCGAGCGCGACCGCGCGCGCTCTTGGTGTTCGGACTGCGTCCCATCGTCGCCGCCGGGCGAGACGGCTTCCCCGACGAGATGCTGCGCCTCGCGGGCGCAGAGAACGTCGTTACGGGCCCGCGCTACCCGACGCTCGGCGTGGAGCAGCTGCTCGCGCTCGATCCCGACGTCGTGATCGACGCCACCGGCGCCGCTGGTCATGACGGCGACGGTGTCAGCGTGGGCCTGCCCGGCTGGAGCGAGCTGCGCGCGGTCCGCGCCGGGCGACTCGTCGCGCTGCGCGACGACCGCGTGCTGCGCCCGGGACCGAGGATCGGCGAAGGCCTCGAGGTCCTGGCCCGCGCGCTTCACCCCGAGGTGTTCCGGTGAAGCGGCGCGCAGATCAGCTCCTGGTCGAGCGCGGCCTCGCGGAGTCGCGTGCGCGCGCGCAGGCCCTGATCTTGGCCGGTCGGGTGTTCTCTGGAGAGGCCCGGGTCGAGAAGCCAGGCACCCCGCTGCGCGACGAGGCTCCGCTCGAGGTGCGGGGAGGCAGCCGCTTCGTGTCCCGCGGCGGCGACAAGCTCGCCGGCGCGCTCGAGGATCTGGGCGTGGAGCCCACCGGGGCGATCTGCGCAGACGTGGGCGCGTCGACCGGTGGCTTCACGGACTGCCTGCTGCAGCACGGCGCGGCAGCGGTCTACGCCATCGACGTCGGTCAGGGTCAGCTGGCGGACAAGCTGGTGCGCGATCCCCGCGTCGTGGTGCGAGACAAGACCAACGCGCGTCATCTGGAGGCGCGAGACTTCGAGCGCACGCTCGATTTGTTGGTCGTCGACGCGTCGTTCATCGGCCTCGGCAAGCTGCTGCCTGCCTTCACTCGCGTGCTCGGGCCCGGCGCTCGCCTGCTCGCGCTGATCAAGCCCCAGTTCGAGGTCGGCCGCGACGAGGCGCGCCGCCATCAGGGCGTGATCCGCGATCCGGAGCTGCGCGGTCGCGCCGTCTCGGCCGTGCTCGCCGAGATCGCCGCCGCGGGCTTCGTCGTGCTTGGGGAGGCGGTGTGTCGGGTGCCGGGCCCCCGCGGGAACGTCGAGCACTTCGTACTCGCGAGACGCAGCTGAGGCGCGCTCCAGCTCCGCCCTTCAGAGCACGAGCACCCAAATGTCGTACAGGGTGTGGGTCCACACCGCCGGGGCGAAGCCGCGAAAGTGGTAGATCGCGGTGAACACCAGGCCGCACACGGCGCGGAACACGAAGGAGCGCAGCTCGAAGGGATCCCCGAGCTCACCTACGTAGTGCCAGCCGGAGAACACCACGGCGCACGCGACCGCCCAGCCCACACCGATGAGCTTCTCGCGAAAGGGCGCGACTACCGGCAGGAGCAGCAGCACGAGCTTGAGCCCCAGGCCGAACATGAGCACGCGAAACGCGATCTCCTCGTAGAACCCGGCACCGAGTGACATGACCAGACCCGTCGTCCGATCCGGGATGCCTCGCGCCATCGGCAGGTTGCCCACGACGTAGGCCGCGGCGAACCGCATCGCGATCGCGTACACCACTCCTTCGAGCGCGATGAACGCGAAGCGCTCCCAGCGCAGCGTTTGCCCCCGGCCCGCCACCACGAGCACGCCGACGAACACCGCGGCGATCGCCAGCGTGAGCCCGCTGTAGGCCAGGATGCTGTTGTCCGCGAGGGCCACGAGCTCCTGGGTGACCACGTCCGCCGCGTTGCGCACGGGCAAGAACACCACGCCCAGGTGGTAGCCCACGAAGATGGGTAGCGTGAGACCGAGATCCGTCCAGGGACCGCTCGCCGGCAGCTTCTTCTCGAGGTCCTGGGGCGAAGGCGGCGCGGACGGCATCTTCAGCTCGGACGCAGGTGATAGACCACCCACATCACGAGAGCCACCCAGAGCAACACGATGCCCACGAAGGGACCGTCGCGCAGCATCTCTTGCGTTGGGCTCTCGGCCTTCGGGCGCGAGCGCACGAGCTGCAGGAAGCGGCCGACACCGAGCAGCACGAACAACGTGCTTGGCCACAACCACTCGGTTCGAAAGAACGCCTTGGTGTGCGCGTCCAGGGTGTAGGCAAGGTAGGTCGCGGTCGTCGCCGCCGCCGTGACGCCGAGCGCCACGTCGAGGCCCGGCTTGGTGTAGCTCTCGAGCGCGGCGCGCTGCTTGGCGGCCTTGCCGATGCTGGCCGCTGCCAGCTCGTGGCGGCGCTTGCCGAAGCCCAGGAACAGCGCGAGCAGCGCCGTGCACGCGAGCAGGTAGGCGGACACGGAGATGTGCGTCGCCTGGCCACCACCGATGACGCGCAGCACGAACCCCGCGGCGATGCAGCCGACGTCGAGGTAGGCCACTTGCTTGAGCTTGAACGAGTAGGCCACGTTCAGCCCCAGGTACGCGGCCGCGACGGCCAGGTAGCCGAGAGAACCGACGGCCGCGCCGGCGAGGGCGCCGACCACCAGGACCACCACCAGACCCCACGCCAAGCCGAGAGGCACGCGCCCCGAGGCGATGGGGCGGTAGCGCTTGACCGGGTGCTGGCGGTCCGCCTGCACGTCCATGATGTCGTTGAGGGTGTAGACGGCGCCCGCGAGCAGGCAGAACACCAAGAACGCGCCCGCGGCGCGAGTCAGGAGCAACGGATCGAAGACCTCCTTGGCGAACACCACCGGCGCCAGGACGAAGACGTTCTTCACCCACTGGTGCGGGCGCACGGTCTTGACGACCCCGCCGATGCGCCAGAGCAACGAGCCCGTGCTGTGCGGCGGGACACTCTCGTCGGAGGTGACGGCGGGGCGACTGCTCCGCGCCACGTCGCCGCTCTCGCGCTCTCCCGACGGCGGCGCGTCGGAAGCGGGCGGTCGATCCTCGGTCGCGCTCGACATGCGGTCGGCACCTTAGCGCAGATTTCGAAAAAAGAAGTGGCTCCCGCGTGCCACCGCGCCCGTCACCGACGGGCGCTTCCCGCCCCGCCCCGACCGTGGAACACCCGGCTCGTGAGCCAGCCGTCCCCCTCCACCCGCCACGCCCAGCTCGTGCGCGAGATCCAGGCGCACGACTACCGCTACTACGTGCTCGACGACCCGATCATCGGCGACCGCGAGTACGACGCGCTGTACGCAGAGCTCGTCGCGCTGGAGTCCGCCCACCCCGAGCTCGGCACCATCACGTCGCCGACTCGGCGCGTTGGCGGTGGCCCGCGCGCGGATCTGAAGACCGTCTCACACGTCGTGCCGATGATGTCCCTCGACAACACGTACAGCGAGGACGACCTCTCGGAGTTCGTGCGGCGCGTGCGCGACGGGTTGCCCGGGAGCGCGCAGGTCCGCTTCTGCGTCGAGCCCAAGCTCGACGGCGCGAGCGTCGAGATCCTGTACCGCGACGGCGTGCTCGCCGGCGGCTCCACCCGCGGCGATGGCCTCTCGGGCGAGGACATCCTGGAGAACCTACGCACGGTTCGCACCTTGCCCACGCGCATCGAGTACGGCGGTCCGCTGACGCTGCGCGCCGAAGTCGTCATCTACCGACGCGATCTCGACACCATCAATCGTGAGCGCGAGGACGAGGGCGAAGCGCCCTTCGCCAACCCACGCAACGCCGCGGCGGGCAGCCTTCGCATGCTCGACCCGCGCGTCGTGGCCAAACGCCGGCTGCGCGCGCTGATCTGGCAGGTGGTCGAGGGTCCCGCGCTCGGGAGCGGGCACGCCGCGGCCCTCGAGTGGCTCGAGGCCCATCACTTGCCGACGCATCGCTTGCACGCAGTCG
This sequence comes from Polyangiaceae bacterium, assembly GCA_019637295.1. Lineage (GTDB taxonomy): Bacteria > Myxococcota_A > Polyangia > Polyangiales > Polyangiaceae > JACKEA01. Next base: position 131,247 of record JAHBVX010000008.1, on the reverse strand, counting down.
CCGACGATCTCGCGGGCGTACGCGACGCCATCGCTCGCATCGAGGGCGCGCGCGCGGAGTTTCCGTTCGAGATCGACGGGGCGGTGATCAAGGTGGACGACTTCGCACAGCAAGGCATCCTGGGCGCCACTGCGAAGTTTCCGCGCTGGGCCATCGCCTACAAGTTCAGCGCCGAGCGCGCGCAGACTCGACTGCTCGACGTCGTAGTGCAGGTGGGGCGCACCGGCGCGCTCACCCCCGTCGCGCAGCTCGAGCCCACCCCGCTGGCGGGCACCGTCGTGTCGCGCGCCAGCCTGCACAACGCCGACGTGATCGCCAGCCTCGACGCCCGCATCGGCGATCGCGTCTGGATCGAGAAGGCCGGCGAGATCATCCCCCAGGTCGTGAGCGTAGACGTCGCCGCGCGCTCCGGCAGCGAGCGCCCCTTCGTCATGCCCGAGCAGTGCCCGGTGTGCCAGACGCCGGTCGTGCGGCGGGAGGGCGAGGTCGCCCAGCGCTGCCCCAACGTGCGCTGCCCCGCGCAGGTCAAGGGCGCCATCGTGCACTATTCGCGCCGCTTCGCGATGGACATCGACGGCCTGGGGGAGGCGCTGGTGGAGCAACTGGTGGACTCGAAGCTCGTCGGAGACGTCGCGGATCTGTACGACCTGGACGCGGCGCGCGTGGCCTCCCTCGAGCGCATGGGCAAGAAGAGCGCGGAGAACCTGATCGCCGCCGTCGCTGGCTCGAAGGAGCGCCCCCTCAGCCGGCTGCTCACCGGGCTCGGCATCGAGCACGTCGGTCAGGTCGCCGCCAAGCAACTAGCACACGCCGTGGGGGATCTCGCCACCCTGCTCGGGTACGACGAGGCCCGAGCGCGCGAGCACATCGACGCCATCAGCGGCTTTGGTCCCAAGATGGTGGAGTCGGTGTGCGCGTTCTTGTTCGACCCGACGAGCCGGGCGCTGCTCGAGAAGCTCGCTGCGCATGGCGTATCACGACCCGAGCCTCGCGCAGCGGTCGCGGCAGGCGGGCCGCTCTCGGGTCAGAGCGTCTGCGTCACCGGCGTGCTCACGCGCAAACGCGAGGACGTACACGCGATGATTCGCGCCGCCGGCGGCGAGGTCCACGACAAGGTGAAGAAGGGCACCACCTACCTCGTGGCCGGCGAGAAGGTCGGCAAGTCCAAGCTCGACTCGGCCAAGAAGCACGGCACCGAGGTACTCAGCGAGGCCGAGCTGATGAGCCGCCTGGGTCAGAGCTGAGGTCGGCCGAGGGGTCCGAACATCGCCTGCCAGGAGGCCACCTTCGGCGACGGCCAGGGCGAGCTTTGCACCCCGGGTGCCGGCCAGGCCTGCCCCTGACGGCGACGCTTGGCTATACTGCTCCGGTGCCGCGCTTCGCGCCCAGCAAGATCCTGTGCGTCGGTCGCAACTACCGCGCGCACGCCGCCGAGCTCGGCAACGAGGTCCCGGCCGAACCCCTGTTCTTCCTGAAGCCCCCGTCCTGCCTGCTCGAGCCGGGTGGCGTGGTCCTGCTCCCGCCGGAGAGCGAGCGGGTGGACTTCGAGGGCGAGCTCGCGGTCGTGATCGGCAAGCGCGCGCGACGCGTCCCCCGCGACCACGCGCTCGATCATGTCCAAGGCTACACCATCGCGTGCGACGTCACCGCGCGGGATCTACAAAAGCGGGACGGTCAATGGACGCGCGGCAAGGGCTTCGACACCTTCTGTCCGGTCGGCCCCGAGGTCGTGAGCGGCGTCGATCCGTCGGCGCTCACCCTCGAGCTGTTCGTGAACGACGAGCGCCGCCAACACGCGCGCACGAGCGAGATGGTGTTCGACGTTGCCGACCTGGTGGCACGCGCCAGCGCGTTCATGACGCTCGAGCCCGGGGATCTACTGCTCACCGGCACACCCGAGGGCGTCGGCCCCCTCGCGCCCGGGGATCGAGTGCGCGTGACAATCTCCGAGCTCGGCGAGCTGTGCTTCACGGTCGCGCAAGAAATGCACTGAGACACCGACCGCGCTGTGCCTATCAGGGCCTTGCCTTCCGGCTTGCCCTGCAGGACAAGGCGACCATGAAGCTCATCAGTAGGGTTGCGGTCGCGGCACTGTTGCTCGCGCCTGCCGCACAGGCCCAAACCCCAGACGGTCTCATGAAGCAGGACGCCGCGACCAGCGGCGCGACGGACGTCGCCTCGTCGGGCTTCGAGGCGCCGGTCACGCCACCGGAAGAAGCCAAGGACACGACCGAGGCCGACATCTCCGCGGGCGCGTTGCTCACCACGGGCAACGCGCGCTCGCTGTCGGCAACCTCCGCCGGCAAGTTCCGCCTGCGTCGCGCGGTCAACCAGTTCTCTGCGGCCGCGTCCATCAACTACGCTCGCTCGGCGGCCAGCCCCGACGACGACGTGGAGACCACGGTCGAGAACTACCAGGGCAAGCTCCGTTACGATCGCTTCGTGTCGGGAAGCTTCGCGGTGTTCTTGGCGCTGTCGGCCAGACGGGATCGCTTTCAGGGTCTCGACCTCCGGCTCAACCTCGATCCGGGCGTCGCCTACTACTTCGTGGACGACAAGAAGCAGCAGCTGTGGGCCGAGCTTGGCTACGATCTGCAGTACGACGTGCGCCGGGACGAGAACATCACCGCCGCCGCGCTCGATGGCACCGTGCTGGACAAGGCCGAGACTCGCCACAACGGTCGCGCCTTCGCCGGCTACTCGAACGACGTGAGCGAGACGGTGTCGTTCAACACCGGCGTCGAGTTCCTCAAGGACGTGGAGACGAGCGAGAACTGGCGCTTGAACTGGGACGCGGCGCTCAGCTCGTCCATCGGCAGCGGGTTCTCCGTGGCCACGACCTTCAGCCTCAAGTACGACAACAACCCGCTGCCCAAGGTGAAGACCACGGACACCGTGACGGCCATCAGCTTGGTCTACAAACTGCTCTGACGTGACCGCCGCCCCCGCGTGTGGGATGCTCCCCGGGTGACACCACGTAGCGGACTTCAGACCTTGCTCACCGCGGGCGGACTGGTCGTGCTCGCAGCGCACCCGGGTTGCGGCAGCGACGACGCCGTGGCGGCTGGCAAGGACGCCGGCGCCCTCGACGGCGCGCAGGGCGGCAGCGGTGGCAGCGTGGCGACCGGCGGCGCATGGCCCGGGGGCACTGCAGGGACGGCGCCCGATGGCAGCGCAGGCAGCGGCGGTGGCGCGCCAGGCGGGAGCGCGGGCACAGCCGCGGGCGGCGCGGGCGGCAGCGGCGGCTGCTCCACCGGCGGCGCGGGCTCGACGGTGTGCGGCACCGGCGGACCCTGCCAGTTCCCCCAAGGCGTCCCCGACGAGCACTTCATCGGCCAAGCGTGCACCTATCAGGACACGGATCCGTCCGTGGACTCCGCGGTCAACGCGGTCATGGCGTCCCTCACCGGCTGCGGCGTCGGCAGCGACTGCCCCATCACCGGTTACCCCGGCAGCAACGCGTACGAGGTGTGTCAGAGCTGGTTCAACGCGGTCACCGCAGCGCTGCGCGCGCAGGGCTACTGCGCCGGGCTGCACGAGGTGGGACACACGGACGAAATCGCCGTCAGCAACACCTGCTGCGAGGGCCGTTGGTACGGCTACCACGTCTGCAACTACGGCGGCCCCAAGGTGGTGTGGAACCCCGGCGCTCGCCGCGGTTGGTGGACCATTACCCCGAGCTACTGCGCCCCGTGATCCGGCCTACTTTGTTGTAGCACGCCGGCGCACGCTCAGAGCACCGCACCGTCGCGGATCCCGCTAGTACCGTCGCCCCGATAAATGGCGTCGCCCACGCGACGCATCCAGGCGAGCTCGTCGTCCGGGAGCGGGCCGCGATCGAGCGCCGCGAGGGCTTGTCGCATCTGTTCGGGATTGCCCGGCCCCGCCATCACCACGTCGACCGTCGGCTGCGAGAGCGCGAAGCGATAGCAGTCCGTGCCGGTCGGCGTCCGCTCGCCGCGGGGGGTCTTGCGCGGATCGCACAGGTGTCCCCAGCGCGTGGTCGTGAAGGTGACGAGACCGGGTCGCTCCGAGGCCTGCCGGGCGGCGAAGGCCGGGAATACCTCGCGCTCGGCGCCGCGATGCACGGCGTTGTAGCGCACGTGACACGCCTCGATGTCCGACTCGTCCAGGAGCTCCGGGAACAGCGTGCGGCGGTGTCCCGACAGCGCCAGGTGCTTGACCCGTCCGCGCTCGCGCAGCGCGCGCGCCCCGTCCATGATGTTGCGCCAGGGCAGGTCGTTGTACCAACCCAGCAGCAAGAGGTCGGCGTGGTCGAGGCCGAGAGCGCGAAGCGCGCGCTCGACGTTGAGCTTGACCAGGAAGCCGGTGCGCGCGTAGCTCTGCACCACCACGACCAGGCGCTCTCGAGCCCGCTTGCTGATGGTGCGGATGGCCTCGGCCATGTCGCTCCGGCGCCGCGAGCCCCAGTAGAAGTAGTTCGCGCCTCGCTCGAACGCCTCTTCGTAGGCGGCCGCGCCGGGCCCATACGAGGCGCCAAGCCCCAGACGTCCGACGGTGATGCCCGTCCGGCCCAACACTACGCTCTGGCTCACATCCCGCTCCTCGAGGGCAGCAAGGTAAGTCCGAGCGCGGCGCGCGCAACCGTCGCGACTGCATTTGACCCTATCGCATTGTAATCGTCCCGGTCGCTCCCGTAGGCTCCGGCGGTCTCATGGCTCGGCTACGCGACGTGCTCACGATCTCCGCCTTCGTCGGCCTGGCCACGGTGGGATCTTTCTGGGTGCTGGGGGAAGCGCGCCGAGAGCGGGATCGCCCTGCCCGTTGCGCCGACGGCCTGGTCGCGGGTCCGACGCGCTGCTGCGGAGCCGGTCAGACCGAGCAGGAGGGCGGCTGCCGGGGCGTCGCCACGCGCTGCAGCTCGGCGCAGGCGCTGTCGACGGGCGCCTGCGTTCCCCGCCGAGAACGGGTGGCCGTCGGACCCGCGACCTTTCACCTCGCGGCGACGGACTGGGAGCCGGGCGTCGAGAGCGCCGCCAAGAGTGCCCAGGTCCCGCCGCTGTGGGTGGACGCCTTCGAGGTCACCCAGGAGCGCTGGGCGGAGTGCGTGAAGGGCGGACAGTGCCCGGCGCTGGGCGGCGGGGAGCCCGGTCAGCCCGTGCGCGGCGTGCCCTTCGACGCGGCGTCACGATTCTGCGAGCTCGAGGACGGACGGCTGCCCACGGAGATGGAGTGGCGATACGTCGCCGCAGGCCCCCCAGTACGACGCTTTGCGTGGGGCACGACCGGGCTGGTCTGCCGCCGCGCCGCGTTCGGCTTGGAGCGCGGCCCCTGCGCCCGAGGAGCAACCCAGCCCGAGCTCGGTGGCAGCCGCCCGGACGGCGCGACGCCAGAGGAAGTCCACGACCTGACGGGCAACCTCGCCGAGTGGGTCGTGCTCGACGACGGGAGCGGCGCGACGCTGGGGGGCTCGTTTCGCGCGCGCCTCGCCGGTGAGCTCAAGACCACCTCTCGCGTCGTCGTGCCCAAGACGCTGGATGACGTTGGGTTTCGCTGCTTCTATCCGCGCTCCACCGGAGCGTGGCAGAGTCCCCAGCCATGAGCGTCGCCATCTTGTGCATCGGCACCGAGCTCACGCGCGGCGAGATCGTCAACACCAACGCCTCCTGGCTCGCCGAGAGCCTGGTCGCGCTCGGTCTCGAGGTCACGGCCATCGAGACCATCGCCGACGACCGGGAGATCATCGCGCGCACACTCGGCCGCCTGGGCGCGGCGCATGACGCCATCGTGTGCACGGGCGGACTCGGGCCCACGACGGACGACATCACCAGCGAGTGCGTCGCGGCCGTGCTGGGCGTGCCACTAGAGCGGGACGAGACCTCCCTCGCCGAGATCCGCGAGCGTATGAGCCGCTTCGGTCGCACGATGGCGGCCAGCAACGAGAAGCAGGCCGACTTCCCGCGGGGCGCGCGGGTGCTGCCGAATCGCAAGGGCACGGCGCCGGGCTTCTCGGCGAAGATCGCGCGCGCGTTGTCCTTCTTCATGCCTGGTGTGCCGCGCGAGATGAAGACCATGTTCCAGGAGCACGTCGCGCCCGCTCTCTCGCCGCTGGTCCGCGACGCGCTGGCACAGGTGAGAGTCAAGACCTTCGGTTTGCCCGAGAGCTCCGTGAACGATCGCCTCGCAGGCATCGAGCAGCAGTACGACGTGACCCTCGGCTATCGCGCGCACTTCCCGGAGATCGAGGTCAAGGTGCTCGCCCGGCGCGACGCGCCACCGGATGCGCGGGACGCCGCCCGTCGGGCCGCGGATGACGTCATCGCGCGCCTCGGCCCGGACGTCGTGTACGCCGAGGGCGACGTCACCTTCGCCGAAGCGCTCGGCGCGCTGCTGGTCGAGCGCGACCTGACCCTCGGTGTCGCGGAGTCGTGCACGGGCGGGCTGGTGGGCAACATCCTCACGGAGCGCGGCGGCGCGAGCGCGTTCTTCCTCGGCGGAGTCGTCAGCTACGCGAACTCGGTCAAGACCGCCGCTCTTGGCGTCGCTCCCGAGCTCTTGGCGCGCCACGGCGCTGTCAGCGCGGAGGTGGCGCGCGCCATGGCCGACGGCGCGCGGCGCGCGCTCGGCGTGGACATCGCGCTATCCATCACGGGCATCGCCGGCCCCTCCGGCGGCAGCGCGGACAAGCCGGTTGGCCTGGTACACTTCGCGGTCGCGACCGAGCGCGCCCTCGACGACCGTCAGATGGTGTTCCCCGGCTCCCGGGAGCAGGTCCGGCGCTTGGCCGCCTTCGCGGGCCTGAGCCTGGTCCGCGCGACGGTGCGCGGGCTCTGAGCGTACCGGGGCAGGGTCCGTCCGGGACTCGAACGAGGAAGCCGTGGGCGCTCACGCCTCGGCGACGGGCTGCGGGCGGGCGGGGGTAGCGGCTGCGTCGGGGCCGTCCTTGGCCGCGAAGCGCAGGCCCTCACCCGAGCGCTCCACCACCACGGTCTGTCCCGTCACCAGCTGCCCACCGAGCACGCTGCGCGCCAGCCCGTCCTCGAGGTGCTTCTGGATGGCGCGCTTCAGCGGCCGGGCGCCGAACTGCGGATCCCAACCGACCTCGGCCAACAGGTCCTTCGCGGCGTCCGTGACCTCCAGCTTGATCTCGCGCGCGCCCAAGCGCCGGCGCAGCTCGCCCAGCTGGATCTCGACGATACGCCGGATCTCGTCGCGCCCGAGCCGCCGGTAGACCACGATCTCGTCCAGACGGTTGATGAACTCGGGGCGGAAGTGGCCTCGCAGCGCCTCCAGCGCGCGCCGCTTCATCAGCTCGAGCTTGTCCTCGTCCTCGAGCTCGCGGCGCTCCTCAATCTGCGACAACTCGCTGGTGCCGATGTTGCTGGTCAGGATCACGACCGTGTTCTTGAAGTCTACCGTGCGTCCCTGGCCATCCGTCAGGCGCCCATCGTCGAGCAACTGCAGCAGCGTGTTGAACACATCCGGGTGCGCCTTCTCGATCTCGTCGAACAGGATCACGCTGTAGGGACGGCGCCGCACCGGCTCGGTGAGCTGCCCGCCTTCGTCGTAGCCAATGTACCCCGGCGGCGCGCCGATCAAGCGAGAGACGGCGTGTCGCTCCATGTACTCGCTCATGTCGATGCGGATCATGGCGCGCTCGTCGTCGAACAAGAACTCCGCGAGGGCCTTGGCCGTCTCGGTCTTGCCCACGCCGGTGGGTCCCAGGAAGAGGAAGGAGCCGATCGGACGCCGGTCGTCACCGAGCCCAGCACGCGAACGGCGCACGGCGTTGGACACCGCGACCAGGGCGTCGCTCTGCCCCACCACGCGCTGACCCAGGTTGTCCTCCATGTGCAGGAGCTTCTGCATCTCGCTCTCGAGCATCTTGCTCACGGGGACGCCGGTCCACTTGCTGATGATCTGGGCGATGTCTTCCTCGGTCACTTCTTCGCGCAGGTACGACCCGCCCTGCTGCACCCGCGCGAGCTCCGCGCGCTGTGCTTCGATCTCGCGCTCGATGTCCGGCGCCTTGCCATACTGGATCTCTGCGGCCCGGCCGAGATCGCCCTTGCGCCGCGCTTGCTCTTCTTCGACCCGCAGCTCCTCCAGCGCCTTCTGGTTCTGGCGCAAGACGCCGATGATCTCCTTCTCCTTCAGCCACTGAGCGCGCATCACGTCGCGCTGGGCCATGAGCTCCGCGACTTCCTTCTTCAGCTCCTCGAGCCGCGCCCGGCTGCCCTTGTCCTTCTCTTTGGTCAGCGCCTGCTCCTCGATCTTCAGCTGCAAGAGCCTACGCTCGAGCTGATCGATCTCGAGCGGCATGCTGTCGATCTCCATCTTGATCTTGCTCGCCGCTTCATCCACTAGATCGATGGCCTTGTCGGGCAAGAAGCGGTCGGTGATGTAGCGGTTGGACAGCACACCGGCGGCCACCAACGCGGCGTCTTGGATGTGGATCCCGTGGTGCGTCTCGTAGCGCTCCTTGAGCCCGCGCAAGATGGCGATCGTGTCCTCCACCGATGGTTGATTCACCATCACGGGCTGGAAGCGCCGCTCGAGCGCCGCGTCCTTCTCGATGTGCTTGCGGTACTCGTCGAGGGTGGTGGCGCCAATCGCGCGCAGCTCACCGCGCGCGAGGGCAGGCTTCAGCATGTTCGCCGCGTCCATCGCGCCCTCCGCGGCGCCGGCCCCGACCAGGGTGTGCAGCTCGTCGATGAACAGCACGATCTCGCCCTGGCTCGACTCGACCTCCTTCAGCACTGCCTTGAGGCGGTCCTCGAACTCGCCGCGGAACTTGCTGCCCGCGACCATGCTGGCCAGGTCGAGCGCCAGGATGCGCTTGTCCTTCAAGCTCTCGGGCACGTCGCCGCCGGCGATGCGATGGGCGATACCTTCGGCGATCGCGGTCTTGCCGACGCCGGGCTCGCCGATGAGCACCGGGTTGTTCTTCGTGCGACGGCAGAGGACCTGCATGACCCGACGGATCTCTTCGTCGCGACCGATGACCGGGTCGATCTTGCCCCGGCGCGCCAGGGCCGTGAGATCCCGGGTGTATTTGTCGAGCGCCTGGAACTTCCCCTCCGGGTTCTGGTCCGTGACGCGCTGACTCCCGCGCACCTCGGCCAACGCGCGCAGCAGCTTGTCGTAGCTGACGCCGTGGCGGTCGAACACCGCCTGCACGTCCTTGTCCTGCTTGATCGCGGCCAGCAGAAAATGCTCGACCGAGATGTACTCGTCCTTGAGCTTCTTGGCCTCCTCCTCGGCCCGACTGAGCAGCGGCACGGTGCGCCGCGCGAAGCTCGGCTCGCCGCCGCCGCTGACCGTGGGCAGCCCGCCGATCCGCGCCTCGAGGTCGTCAGACAGGTTCTTCGCGTTGGCGCCGGCCTTCTCTACCAGCGGACCACCGATGCCCTCGGGCTGCTGCAAGATGGCGACGAGGAGGTGCTCCGGGATCACCTCCGGGTTGCCGCGCCGCATGGCGTCGTCCACGGCGCCGCGCACTGCTTCCTGACTCTTGGTCGTCAATCGATCCATTCGCATGACAAATCCCTGTCGCGGTTGAACGCCTTCGCCGCCGCGGGTCGGAGCCCGAGCCTGTCGAGTCGCGGGGTTCGGGCTGCCCGCCGTGGCTGGCAGACAACCTAAGTCGCCCTACTGCGGGTTCAAGCCCCCAGCTTCCGGCCCGGCGCAGACTGGTCTGCGCTCGTTTCCCGCGCGCTCCTTCGAGATGCGAGTACGCCTGATGGCGGAGTCCCCGCCGCCCTTCCGCATCCGGAACGTCTTCGTGCCCGAGAACTACCTGTCGCGGGCGTGACGTGATGTCGATCAGGGCGTGCAGGTCTTCGGGCCGTTGCCGCCGCAGTCTTGCTTCGTGCAGCCCATGTCGACGACACCCGCCGCTTCGACGAGGAAGCCACACTCGCCGCTCGGACGGCAGCATCCGGGCGCCGTGAACGCGCCCAGCGGCGTGTTGGCGTTGAACTCCGGACACGCCGCGTTCGCGGACCCAGGCTGGTTCAGCGCGTAGCAGCCCGCCTTCAGGCCAACGAGCCCCGCGATGGTCGCGTCGAGCTGCAGGCCGCAGCCGTCCACCGAGCAGCACGGGTTGAGGGTGAAGCCGCTCGCTGAGATGCCCGCGCAGGTGTCCGAGCCGCAGGAGATCGTCGGACCACCGCCACCGCTGCCACCGGACGACGCTCCGCCGGTGCCGCCGCCCGTGCCGCCCGTGCTCGCGTCTGCGCTCGCTCCACCCGACGCGGCGTCGGGATCCGTGCTCGCGTCGCTGCCAGCGTCCGCGCCCGCAGCACCACCAGTGGCGCTGCCGCCGCTGCCACCGGTGCCGGACGCGAGGTCGTTGGGAGCGGGATCACACTCATTGGCAGCCCCGCCAGTCCCGCCACCGGTGCCGCCGGTTCCGCCACCGGTTCCGCCGCTGCCGCCGCTGCTACCTGCACTGCCGCCCGACGCGGAGAAGCCACCGGTACCAGTGCCGCCCGTCGCCGGCTTGCCGTCCTCCGAGTCACCCCCGCACGCGGTGCTGGCCACGGGGACTACCAACGCCAACAAGACACCAAACCTCAATGCGGACGACTTCATGCTGCAACCTCCAGGACCCAACGCCGCCGGGAGTCTGCCGCAGATCCGACGCGCGCGCAGCCGGTATTTTCAGGTTCCCGCGAAAGCTGCGCGCTTGGGGGCGCAAGAAACACGAAGGCCGCACTCTCCGAAGAGAGCGCGGCCTCGCGTGCTGGGCGTGTGACTGAGATCAGTCCGTGCCCGCGTCGCCGGGACCGCCCGACGAGCCGCCGGCGCCCGCGCCGCCGTCGGTGGGCGGCGGGCAGGCCTGGCCGGCACCCGCGGTGCAGGTCTCGTCCTTGCCGACGCCGAAGGTGGCTTCCTGACAGCCGATGTTCGGGCCATCGGCGCTCGAGGTGTCCATGTAGTAGCCGCACTTGCCGCTCGGCGTGCAGCAACCCGGGAACGCCGCCGGCTCCTGGGTGAGGGGGTTGGTGAACTCGTAGGCCGGGCAGTCGCAGTCGAGGTTGCCCGCTTGACCTGCCTCGTAGCAGCCAACGGGCACGCCGCCGATGGTCGCCGCCACGGAGGCCGGCAGATCCGCGCCGCACTTGTCGTTGGTCGAGCAGCACGCGGGGACCGCGAGCAGTCCGCCCACCAAGTAGTCCGGGCAGCTCTCGCCGCCGCAGGTCGTGCCGCCGCCGCCGGTGCCGCCGGTCGCGCCGCTGCCGCCGGTCGCGCCGGTGCCGCCGGTCGCGCCGGTGCCGGCCGTGCCGCCGGTGGCCTTCTTCTCGTCGTCGTCGCCGCCGCAGGCGGGGATCGCGAAAGCGAACGCCGCGAAGGCACCCAAAGTCAATGCAAGCCGAATATTGGAACCCATCACTACACCTCTGGAGTCGTTTGGAACCGGCGCACTAAAGCACTGCGCTACGGCCCGTCAAAGGAAATGTCGAACAAGGGTCACGGGACCGGCCCGCGACCGCCACCGGCAGGGTAGCAGGCCTTCTGCCGCGGCGCTCGCGGGCGGCAGGGGCGGGGGGACCGGCCTTTCTCGGCACACCGAGATAAACTTTGTAGTTTCGAATGGTTATGGCTACGCGCGCCGGTTCCGCGTCGGGCCGACAGCGGCGGAGGCTCAAATGTCGAGGTTACGCACGTTGAGCGCGTTGTCCTCGATGAACTTGCGCCGGGGCTCGACCTGGTCCCCCATCAACACGCTGAACATCTCGTCCGCGCGGACCGGATCGGTCACCCGCACCTGGAGCAGCGTCCGGGCGTCCGGGTTCATGGTGGTCTCCCATAGCTCCTCGGCGTTCATTTCGCCGAGGCCCTTGTAGCGGGTGATGTGCGTGCCCTTGCGACCCCGCTCGTCGATGAACCGATCGAGCGCCTCGGCGTCCGCGACCGTGACCGGCTCCGAGCCGGCGGTGACGACCGTGTAGGGCGCGGGGCCGATCGAGCGGATGTCCTCCTCGATGCTGGCCAGCTCTTGCCACTCCGCGCTGTCGGCCACCTCCCAGTCGGCGACCGCGGGACGACTCGACGCGCCCGGACGGAACTTCACGGCAATGCGACCCGCGCCGTGCTCTTTGTCCCAGGCTACCGAGACGGTGAGCGGCACCAGCTCCGGGTAGCGTTCGGACAGGTAGGCCTCGAGCTTCTGGGCCGCGGACTCGACCTTCTCCGCGTTGCGGAAGTCCTCCCGCGACATGCTCGTGCAGCGCAGGATGCCCGCGACGACGCGCGCATCGCAGCGGCGATCGATCTTGCCCAGGATCTGGCGGAAGCCTTTGAGGCGGTTGGCCAGGTTCATCAGCGGCGTGCCCGAGAGGGGCGGACCTTTCGAGCTCTGCAGCGTGAGGCCGTCAGTGCCGTTTTCGATCAAGAATCGGTCGAGGCCGGCGGTGTCCTTGAGAAATATTTCTTTCTTGCCTTTGCGCACGCGGAACAGCGGCGGCTGCGCGATGTACAAGTAACCGCGCTCGATCAGCTCCTGCATCTGGCGGTAGAAGAAGGTGAGCAACAGCGTGCGGATGTGACTGCCGTCCACGTCCGCGTCGGTCATGATGATCACGCGGTGGTAGCGCACCCGCGACAGATCGAAGTTGCCGTTGTCCCCGATGCCGCAGCCGAGCGCGCCGATCAGCGTGGCCACCTCTTGACTCGAGAGCATGCGATCGAGGCGCGCGCGCTCGACGTTCAAGATCTTGCCCTTCAGCGGCAGGATGGCTTGAAAGTGTCGATCTCGTCCCTGCTTCGCGCTGCCGCCGGCGCTCTCGCCCTCCACGATGTAGAGCTCGCTCACGGCCGGGTCCTTGCTCTGACAGTCCGCGAGCTTCCCGGAGAGGCTGGTGGTGTCGAGTACGCCTTTGCGGACCACCTCACGCGCCTTGCGCGCGGCCTCGCGGGCCTTGGCGGCCATCACGGCCTTCTCGAGCACCTTGCGCGCGGTCTGCGGGTGCTCTTCGAAGTAGCGCGCGATTTGGTCGCTGACCACGGTCTCGACGATGCCCTTCACCTCGCTCGACACGAGCTTGCTCTTGGTCTGCGAGTCGAAGCTCGGATCCGGGTGCTTGACGTGCATGACGCAGATCACACCTTCACGCACGTCGTCCCCGGTCAGGCCGCTCTTGACGTCCTTGAACAAGCCCGCGCTCTGACCGTAGGTGTTGAGCGTGCGAGTCAAGGCCGCGCGTAGGCCCGTGAGGTGCGTGCCGCCGTCCCTGTTGTGCACGTTGTTCGTGTAGCAGAGGATCTGTTCCTGATACGCGGACGACCACTGCAGCGCGAAGTCGACCACGACGGCAGCCTTGCCCTCGGTCGATTCGGCCTCCACCGTGGCCGCGATCACGTCGTCGTGGATGGGCTCCTTGTTGGCGCTGAGCAGCGCCACGAACTCCTGGATGCCGCCCTTGAACTCGAAGCGCTCCTTCTTCCCCTGACGCTCGTCTTCGAAGTCGATCACCAGGCCCGAGTTGAGGAACGCCAGCTCGCGCAGCCGGGTCGTGAGGATGTCCGCGTCGTAGACGGTGGAGCTGAAGATCTCCAGGTCGGGTCGGAACGTGATCTTGGTACCCGTGTGCTCGCTCTCGCCGATGGCCTCCATGGGTCCCTGGGGCGCGCCGCGGCGATACTCCTGGAACCAGACCTTGCCCTGGCGCCGGATCTCGAGCGTCAGCTTCTCGCTGACCGCGTTCACCGCGCTGACGCCCACGCCGTGGAGCCCGGCGCTGACTTTGTAGCTCGAGTGGTCGAATTTTCCGCCCGCGTGCAGCACGGTCATGACGACCTCCGCGGCGCTGACCCCGCGCTCGTGCTTGTCCACCGGGATACCGCGGCCGTCGTCCGACACGGTGACCGAGTTGTCGAAGTGCACGGTGACCTCGACGCGATTGCAGTGACCGGCGAGGTGCTCGTCCACCGAGTTGTCGATGACTTCCCACACCAGGTGATGCAGCGCGGAGCCGTCGTGCACGTCACCGATGTACATGCCGGGACGCTTGCGCACTGCCTCGAGGCCCTCGAGCACCGTGATGTTGTCAGAGCCGTACTCTGCTTCCGGAGTGACGGAGTCGGAGGTCGTCGTTGTCTCGGTCGTCAAGGTGCTAGGGCGTCCTGTTGGAACGAGTCTCCGTGCGGTGGGCGGTGTGCCCGAGCTCGGGTCGTTCGCTTGGGGTCTCGGGCTCACGCGGCAACGGTTCGGAGGACCTCTGAGCCGCCAAGAAATCGAGACCGTAGAGTAGTCACATTACAGCGTCCGGGCAAGGCCGCCGGGCCCGGGAAGGCGCGCGAGTCAGGGCAGCTCGGCGCTCGCCGACAAGGCCTGACTGGCGCACTCCACATGCGTGATTCCGGCCTGTTTGGCGTGGGGCCCCGCCGTGGCCAAGAAGTTCTCCAGCACGACCTTGCTGCATACCCCGGCGATCAGCACGCGGCCTGCCGAGACGCTGACCCGCACGACGGTGCCGTGGCGCTTGGACAGCTCGGACTGCACCTCCGCCGCGAGGGCCTTGACCAGCGTCGCCGTGAGCGCCTTGCGCTCGGCTTCCGGGGCAGACTGTAGCAGCGCCCGGGTGCGCGCCGTCGGACACGTGGGGCGCGTGTAGCACGGCTGCCGGGCTGCTTGCTCGCGAGCCGCAGGCGTGAGCGCGGCGAACTCTGCGGCCAGCGCCTCTGCGCTCGCAGCGCTGGCGCTCCCCGCGGGAGCAGGGGCCGGGCCGCGCTCGCAAGCGAGCATCGTCGCCGCCAAGGAGAGCAAGAGCGTAGCTCGCGTCACCGGCCGAGGTTACACCCGCGAGACGCGTCCGGAAACCACGGCAAAGTCGGCGCGCTCGGCGCCGACGAGCTCCGGCGTGGCGAGCAGCTCCGGGCGGGTCGTGGTGACGAACACCTGACTCCTGGCGGCCTCCAGGAAGCGATAGACCGCGCCCGTGCGGGCCGGGTCGAGCTCGCTGGACACGTCGTCGAGCAACAGGACCGGATCGGCGCCGCGAGCGCTCTCCAGGCAGGACAGCTCGGCCAACTTGAGCGCGAGCGCCAGTACGCGCTGTTGCCCTTGGGACGCGTGAGCGCGCGCCTTCATCGACCCCAGCGCGAGCTCGAGCTCGTCGCGTTGGGGACCGAAGCTCGGTCGACCCCGGCGACGGTCTTCGAGCCGGCGGCCCGCGAGGGCGGCGCGGAAGTGCTCGCGGTCCTCGCTGCCGCCGGCCTGGTAGACCGCCTCCAGCCGTAGCCCCGGAGCAGCGACCCGACCGAAGGTCTCGCTCAGTAGTTCGATGAGGCGCTCGGCGGTGCGGCGGCGGTAGCCGGCGAAGGCGACTCCGTGCTCGGCGATCAGCGCCTCGTAAGCGTCGAGCTCGGGGCTGCGAGGTCCGCGCTCCTCGAGCGTCGCTTGGCGCGCCCGCAGCGCGCGCTGATAGCGCGTCCGGTGATCCGCGCTGACCGGCTCGTAGAACAGCGCGACTCGATCGAGTAGCCGCCGGCGGCCGGCCGCGGGACCGCTGACCAGCGTGAGGTCCCCAGGGTGAAAGACCACGACGGGGGTCTGGGTGGCATAGCTGGCCAGGCTCGCGGGGCGCTTGCCGTCGATGCGATAGCTGCGCGCGCGCGCTCCGAGCGCGACCCGCTGCTCTCGCACCACCCCGGCCTCTTCGATCCGTGCGGCGATCACCGCCTGCGACGCGCCCGTGCTGAGGGTCTCGGCCACGTGCTCGGTGCGAAAGCTGCGACTGGTCGCCACCAGGTACACGGCCTCGATCACGCTGGTCTTGCCCTGGCCGTTGTCTCCCGAGATGACGTTCAGCCGCGCGGCGGGCTCGAAGTCGACGGACGACAAGATGCGGAAGCTTCGCACCTGGATGCGGCGGAAGACGATGTGGCTGGACACGCGTCTGATGCCGCGGGTCAGATGCGCATGGGCATGATGACGGCGAGGTAGCTCTTCTTCGCGCTCTCGCCGCCGGGGCGGATCACCGCAGGGTCGAGCTCGCCGCTGATGCCGAGCACCACCTGCTCGTCCTCCATGGCCGCGAGCACGTCCAAGAAGTAGCGCGCGTTGAAGCCGACGGTGACATCCGGGCCGTCGTAGTCCACGTTGACCTCGTCGAAACCCTCACCACTCTCCGGGCTCTCGCTCTCGAAGCGGATCTTGCCGCCGGCGACGGACATCTTCACGCCGCCGGTGCGATCGCTTGCCGCTAGTGACACCGCCTTGAGCGCGTCCGCCATGGGCAGCCGTGGCACCGCGATGGCTCGCTCGGACTTCTCGGGGATGACCTGCTCGTAGGGCGGAAACTGCGCGTCGACGAGCTTGACGCTGAACGAGAAGCCCGCGAGTCGGAAGAAAGCGTTGGGGCCACTTTGTGCCAGCGCGACGGAGGCGTCCACGTCGTCGGACTTCATGGCTTCTGCTCGCACCTCGTCGCATAGACGGCGCAACTCTTGGATGCCTTTGAGGGGAACGAGCATGTGAGTCGACGCCTGCTGACCCGGCACGGTGATTTCCATCTTGCTCAAGCGGTGCCCGTCCGTGGTGACCATGCGCACGCGGTCGCCATCCCACTCGAATAGCGCGCTGTTCAGGTGCAGTCTGGTCTCGTCCGTGGAGATCGAGAAGTGCGTGCCGGCGATCAACTGCGCCAGGACGTCCGCATCGATCTGGTGCGTCGCGACGTTGTCTTCGAGGTGCGGCAGCTTGGGGAACTCTTCGCCAGGGATGCCGTGCAACGTGTAGCGACGCGCTCCGCCCACCGACCGAATGGTCGTCGCGGCGTTTTCGGTGGAGATGGCGATCTCGCCGTCGGGCATCATCTTGACGCGCTCGAACAGGTCGCGCGCTCCCACCGCGATTGAACCGCCCTTGTCGACCTTGGCCTTGATGGTGCCACTGACGGCGAGGTACAAATCCGTGGCAGCGAGTCGGAGGGCATCGGGGCCGCTCACCTCCAAGAGTACGTTGCCGAGCACGGGCATGGTGCTCTTCTTGTCGGCAACGCCCTGGCATCGCTGAAGGATGCGAACGAGGTCCCTCTTGGTGACGACGACCTGCATGACCGACGCTGCTTAGAGCAACTCTCGGTGCGATGGAACAGGGGCAGCGACTTGGAGTCGATGGGGCCCGGTCCGGGTGCGCTTCTTCTTCTCTCAGAGATCTATATTTAGATCTCGTCGTGATCGTAGAGGCTGTGGATGGAGGGGATAACCCTGCAAGGTCCTGGAAAGATGAAGCATTGTGCTCGAGGGGCCTGTTGGCCACCAAGCCGAGAACCCGGTATGGGCTGGGTGCAAATGTGGACGGATGTGGGATGATCAACGACAACCCGGAGGTCGTCCGCAGGCTTGTCCCGAGGTTGTCCCCAGATGTGGAGAAACCCTGGCTCTTTCGTCTTCAGGCAGCAGCCGTGGACCGAGAGCTGACTGATTTCAAGGGCTTATCCGCTTCAAGGCGGGTCAGCGCGTCCACCAGCGCACGGCGCGCCCGCTCGTAGGTCTTGGGACCGATTTCGCCTTGCCGATGGGCCCGCTCGACGTCGACCAGCTCGTCCAGGAGGCGGCTGCGCGCTGCCGCAGCGTCCTGGGGGGGGAGCGCGCTGCCCGCGTCTCCGGGCCGCCGCCGAAGGTAACCCCCGAGGCCCGCGAGGGCCGCCAGCAACGCCAGCGCGGCGGCTATCCAGCGGCCCGGACCCGGGGTCGGGATGCCCGAGAGCTGAATGGTCACGGTCTCGAACTCGGGGTCACCCGGGCGAAGCTGCCGGCTGGTCACCAGCATGCGTTCGCCGTTGTTGCCCATGCTGGGCTCAGCTGCCTCGAAGCCCGGGACCGACATGGACATGCCCGGGGCCGCGGCGGCGATGATGCGCAGCTCGGCCACACGCGGGGGCAGATCGAAGGCGATCTCGCGCCGCTCGGTGTGAGTGTTGGGCACCTGAAACCGAAACGTGACGTCGTGCTGACCGGGAGTGTACGTGCCCAGGAGCTGCACGTTGCGCTCGCCGTCGAGCTTCACGCGTACGTCGGTCATCGTCTCGTTCGCGACGAACCCTTTCGTGCCCGCGGGCAGCGCGAACGAGACATCTTTGGGCACCCAGGTCGTGCGACCCACGTTGAAGATGCGGAGCATCATCTCCAACTGGAACACGTCGTCGCGGGTCTCCACCACCACGATGCCGCGCATGCCGACCATGGTGCCACGCAGCTCCGTGGTGACCGGGTAGATGTGCAGCAGCACGCGCTGTCCCGCCTCCGGCCGCAGGTTGAATGGCGGTGAGGCGTACTCGGCCTCGCCCTCCTTCAGCGTGACGCGATAGCTGAAGGCGGTCTCGGTCTGCAGCCCAGTGAAGCGCACCTCGCCGGTCCCGCTGCTGACGGCGGACTGAAAGGAACGCGACTCACCCTCGGCGACGCTCTGGCGCAGCACACCGAGTCGGACCTCGCGGCCGGCGATGGGCTGTCCGGCAGCGTTCACGATCTGCGCGACGATGGTGCCCGGGGGCAGGTCTGGATCCGGCTGGCTCGAGTCCGCTGTGCTCGAGCCATGGGGGTTGGCCCCACCTGCGGCGTCCCCCGCCGGGGCTCCGACCGGCGGATGGCCGGGAGGGAGGTCCCCGCTCGGGGCCTCCGGGGCGGGGGCGGGTACCGGGCCGATCGGGGGGTGCCCTGGCGGCAGCGCGGTCTGTCCCGGCGGCAGCGGAGGCGCCGCCTGCCCCGGCGCCCCGCTGGCGGCGACCATGAGCCCGAAGGCCATCAAGCAGCGTCGAACGAAACTCCGCATTCGGGGCAACTCTCTTCCGTCTCGGCGTATACGGCGGGGCAGGCCAGGCACAAGCGCTCGTCCTTCTCGGCCAGCGCTGCTCCGCACTTCTTGCAGAAGCGAGCGTCGAGATCGTTGCGCGCCTCGCACTCGCTGCAGCGCCGTCTGGGACTGCGCGCGGGCGTGCTGGCAGGCGACGGCTTGGCGTCTCGAGCGACGGCGACTGCAGGCTGGCTGTCCGCCGCCGCGTCCGTCGGTTCGGGCTCGCTCTCCGGCGTCGTCCCGGCTCCGTCGGCGGAGGGCTCGGGCTCCGCCTCGGCTTGCGTGACGTTCCCCTCGAGACCGGCCTTGCGCAGACGTCGCGCGACGAGTCGCTCGGCGCGTGCACGCGCGTCTTCGTCTTGGGCCTCCAGCGCACGGAGCAGCGCCTTGGCGTCCGCGCGATAGCGCGCGACCAGCTCGGCGTAGTCCTCCTCGCTGATCTTGCCGACGCCGCGCTCGTACTCCAGATCCTTGAGCGCCCGCAGGACCGCGCGTTTGCGCTCCTCTTCGGCCGACGGCGCGGCCAGGCCGAGCGCTTCGTCCAGGGACATCTCCGCTTCGCCCGTCAGGCTCTGCACGCTGCTCCACAGCAGCACCACGGTGGCCAGCAGCATCACGCCCGCGACCGTGAGCAGGCCGATGCTGAGGCCGTGCAGCGTCATCGCGCCCACGACGCCAGCGAGGGCGACGCCCCACGCCACCCGCTGCAGCGACGAAGAGGAGAGCTTCTGGAGGCGACTCAGCACGGGGACCGGGACTAGGTAGCTGACGTCGGGGGCGCGGACAAGGGCAGTCGGGCGTCTCGGCTCCGGTCGTGCGTGGCGCGCGAGCGGGGTCACCGGCCGCACTGCGCGGGCTCGGCGCAGCGGCCCGTGCAGCACACCTCTGGCCAGAAGCAGCCGGCGAAGGTGTCGCCGCAGCGGCAGCCGTCCGTGAAACAGTGCCCACCACAGTAGTGCCCCTCACAGCACGAGGCCACGCCAGAGAAGCGGCCCACGTCGTCGCAGGACGTCGGTCCGCCCGGCGCGTGCTGGGGAAGCTGCGAGGCGCTGGGCGGTGGCACGCGCTTCTCGTCGAGGTCGCGCTGGCAGCTCGGCGACGCCGCGACGACGAGGGCGCCTAGCGCCGCCCAAGCGGCTCGCGTCACGCCCGCCTGCGTCGGCGCCTCGCGATGCCGATGCCGACGCCAAGCGCCAGAGCCCCGGCCACGGGCGCGAGCGCCCGGGCGTGGTCGAGCGACGGACTGAACGACACGGGTGTGGCGACCGGGGCGCCGGTCGGTCGGGCGTCTCGCGTACTCTTGGCCGCGTAGGCGGTGCTCGGTCCCATCGCGATCCAGACCGAGATCATGATCCCCGTGGCGCCAGCCGTGGCGGTGCGCACGACCGACCAGGCGCCCAGGCGCTTCTCACCGAGCTCGGGCCAGAGCGAGTGCGTCGCACCCAGGATCAGCACCAGCACGCCGAGCCAGATCCAGGAGACGAGTGGATTGACGTGGACCTGGAAGGTGGCCCGCTTCGTGGTCGGGTTGATGCTGCCGACGACTAGGTAGAGGTCGTCACGGATAGTGTGCAGCATGGCAACTTCCGTGGTGGGGCTCTCCGGCGAGCGGGCGTAGATGAACTTCGCGGGCGACATCGTGCCCATGTCTTTGCCCTTGCGGGTCACCGCCACGTCCGCGAACGCCATGCGCTTGTTGGGGTCGATCTCCATGCGGGGGCCGACGTAGGTCAGCTCGTAGTCGCCCACCTGATGCTTGTCCCCAGGCCCCAGCACGGTCTCCTGATCGATGGTCCACGCCGAGCCCGTGAAGCCCAGGAACATGAGCACGATCCCAAAGTGGACGATGTAGCCGCCGTAGCGCCGCCGGTTCTTGTCGAGCAAGCGCTTGAGGGCCACGAGCACGCTCTCCCGCTCGCCAGCCTTCTCGCTCGAGCGCCGTCGCGCCGCCACGCCCCGCTGAAACTCCTGCACGATGACCGCCGTGTTGAAGGCCGCCAAGGAGACGGTGATGAGCGGCAAGGTGGCGCCCACCTTCTGGAGGATTAGCCCCGCGGTGCCCGGGTAGAACTGGTCGCTGGGGACGAGCGGGGGAAATCCGAGGCGCGCGCCGAAGAGCAGATGAAGGCCCGCCATGCTGCCGAGCGCGACCAACGGCACGGTGAACGCCTTCTGCAAGGACTCCCCGCTGGTCTTGCGCCAGCCGAACAACGGCGCGAGCCCCATCAGCGCGAAGATGAGCAGGCCGATGGGCGCCATCCAGCGGTTGAAGAACGGCGGGCCGACGGTCACCGACTCGTCCCACAACCACTCGCTGATCTTCGGGAACATGGTGGCGATCAGGATGAACAACATGCCGCCCACCAGCGCCCAGTTGTTCACGACGAACATGGCCTCCCGGCTGGCGACGGCCTCGATCTGGTGCGGGCTCTTGAGTCGAGGGTAGCGCCACACGACGAGGCCGACGCAGGCCGCGATGCTCAGGCCCATGAACCACACGAAGAATATGCCGATGTCGCTCTGCGCGAAGCTGTGGACCGACGCGATCAGGCCCGAGCGCGTGAGGAAGGTGCCGAAGATGGTCAGCACGAAAGTGGCGCAGATCAGCACTACGTTCCACACCTTCAGCATGTTGCGCCGCTCTTGGATCATGGTGGAGTGGACGTAGGCGCTGGCGGTAAACCAGGGCAGGCAAGCGGCGTTCTCCACCGGATCCCAGGCCCAATAGCCGCCCCAGCCCAGCTCCTCGTAGGCCCAGATCATGCCGAGGGCGTTGCCGATGCTGAGGAACAGCCAGGCGAACAGCATCCACTTGCGGACCGCGATGATCCACTCGTTGTCCAGCCGTCCCGTGACGAGGGCAGCCACGGCGAAGGCGAAGGGGATCGCGCACCCGACGAAGCCCAGGTACAGGGCCGGTGGGTGGATGATCATCCAGTAGTTCTGCAGCAGCGGGTTGAGGCCGTCACCCTCGACCTTCGCACCGGCGATGCTGGTGGAGAACGGGTTCGCGGCGAACAGCATGAGCACCGCGAAGAACGCCATGATGACCATGAGCGTCGCGATCACGTAGGGCTGCAGGTGCCGGTAGCGCCCCTTCAGCCAGCGCACGCAGGCGGCGGTATAGCCCGCGAGTAGGAAGGACCACCACAAGAGCGAACCGTCCTGTCCTCCCCACAGCGCGGTCAGCAGATAGCTCGTGGGCATGCTGCGATCGCTGTAGCGAGACACGTAGCGAATGCGGAAATCGTGAGTGATGAAGGCGTACGCCAGCAGTGCGACGCCCAGGGCCACGAGGGCACACGTCGCGTAGGCGCCGAGGCGCGCCGACTGCAGCAGCCGCGGCCGTCCGCGACCGGCGGCGAGGGCGACGGCGAAGGTGTATCCAGTCGCGACCAGGATCGCGTACAGCACGCCAGTGCCGAACTCGGGGAGGGATTGCCACATGCGCCGGGCAGCTTAGCGAACTTTCGGCGGCGGGGCAGTGCTCGCTGGACGATTGCCGCTGCCCCACCCCGGGGGCCGGCTCGCCGGGGTGCCCCGGGTCGACTCTGGACAGCCTTCAGCCCACCACGGTGCCGACCTCTTCGCCCTGGCAAACCCGCTTGATGTTGCCCGGCACCATGCGGAAAACCCGAATGGGCAGGCCATTGTCGCGGCACAGGGCCACCGCCGTCGCGTCCATGACCTTCAGGTTCTCGGTCAGGAAGCGGTCGTAGGACACGCGATCCAGCAGCGCAGCGTCGGGGTGCTTGCGGGGGTCCCGATCGTAGATGCCCTCGACCTTCGTGGCCTTGAGCAAGGCCTCGGCGCGAATCTCCATCGCGCGCAGCGAGGCGGCGGTGTCCGTCGAGAAGTAGGGGTTGCCCGTGCCCGCGGCGAAGATGACCACGTAACCGCGCTCGAGGTGACGCATCGCGCGACGGCGGATGTAGGGCTCGGCGATCTGTCGAATCTCGATCGCCGTCATCACGCGGGTGCGGACGCCGCAGCGCTCCAGGGCGTCTTGCAGCGCGAGGGAGTTGATGACCGTGGCGAGCATGCCCATGTAGTCGCTCTGCGCTCGATCCATGCCCTCGCTCGCGCCCGCGAGCCCACGGAAGATGTTGCCGCCGCCGACGACGACGCCGACTTGCACACCGGTCTGGTGCACCTCACCGAGCTCCTCGGCGGTGGCCTTCAGCGTGGTGGTGTCGATACCGAAGCCACCTTCCCGGCCGCAGAGCGCCTCGCCGGACAGCTTGATCACGACGCGCTTGTACTTCAGGTCCGGTTGTCCGCTTATGGTCACGCTGGGGGTGTACCCCGGGGGCTGGCGGGGCGACAAGCGGGTGCGGGGCCAGGCGCCGGCGGCGGGGGACGGGGGTGCTGGCGCGGCAGGCCAACCCGTAGTAATTGCCGAGCGGTCGTGAGGATCGCAAGCACACTCGCCGTCGGCAGCGCCCTCTTCGGGCTGCTCGCCTGCTCCGCGTGCGATGACGCGGCGTTGAAGCCAGGCGCGTCTGCCGCGTCGTCGAGCGCGGCGCCCGCGTCGCTGTCGCCGGAGCTGGCCGCCAAGCCGCTGGCCACCGTCGGCGAACGCGTGATCACCCTGGGCGAGTACGCCCAGACCATCGATCGCATGGATCAGTTCGAGCGGCTGCGTTATCAGTCGACCGAGCGGCGCAAGCAGCTGCTCGACGAGATCGTGAAGGTGGAGCTGCTGGCGGGGGAGGCGCGGCGACGCGGTCTGGACAAGACCCCGGAGACCCAGAGCCGGATCCGGCAGATCCTCCGCGACGAGCTGCTCAGGACCGTGCGGCAGGAGCTGCCGGCCACGCAAGACATCCCCGAGTCGGAAGTGCGCGAGTACTACGAGAAGCACAAGGGCGAGTACAAGGATCCCGAGCGCCGTCGGGTGGCGCACGTCGTGATGCAGGACAAGGCAGCGGCGGCGAAGGTGCTCGAGGCCGCACGCAAGGCAAGCCCAATGCAATGGGGCAAGCTGGTGCAGGATCATTCGCTCGACAAGCCGCCCAAGCCGTCGCCGACCCAGCCCTTGGAGCTCGCCGGGGACCTCGGAATCGTCAGCGCGCCCGGCGCGGACAAGGGAGAGAACGTGCGCGTCCCGGCGCCGCTGCGAGCAGCGGTCTTCCGTATCGAGGCGGTCGGTGGCGTTCACGGCGAGCTGGTGGAGCACGAGGGCCGGTTCCACATCGTGCGCATGACGGGCAAGACGGACGCGCGGGAGCGCAGCTTCGCCGAGGCAGAGCGCGGGATCCGCGTCACGCTCGTGCAGCAGCGCCTCGAGCGCCTCGAGCGTGAGCTGGAGCAGAAGCTACGCGCGAAATTCCCGGTCACCATCGACGAGAAGGCGCTCGAGCGGGTGTCGCTCCCCGCCCTGGAGGATGAGGGTGGTCCCGGGCAGAAGTCTCCCTGAAGCGGCGGCCACGGGCGACGACCCGGCGCGCAGCGCGGGGTGGCAACGAGAGCTACGGAGCGCCGTGCGCACCGCGGACGCGCTGGCGAAGGAGCTTCGACTGAGCGACGACGAGCTCGCCGGCGCTCGCGCCGCCGAGCGGAGTGGGTTTCCGATCGCGATCCCGCCGCACTACCTGTCTCTCGTGGATCGCGACGATCCGAACTGCCCCATCCGGCGGCAGATCGTGCCGCGCGCAGCGGAACAACACATCTCGCGCGGCGACCTGCGGGACCCCCTGGGCGAGGAGGCGCACGAGGTCGCGCCGGAGCTCATCCGCCGCTACCCGGATCGCGCCCTGCTGTTGGTCACGGATCGGTGCGCTGTCTACTGTCGGTTCTGCACGCGCAGCCGCATGGTAGGGGGCGGGGGCGGCGCGCGCTCGCTCGTCAAGCTCGCGCCCGCGCTCGACTACTTGCGTGCGCACCCCGAGGTGAAGGACCTGATCCTGAGCGGCGGCGATCCGCTGACCCTGACGACGGAGAAGCTCGTGGCCATCCTGCGGGCCGTGCGCGACGTGCCGAGCATCGAGACCATTCGCCTCGCGACCCGGGTGCCCGTCGTGCTCCCGTCGCGCATCGACGAGACGCTTCTCGCCGCGCTGCGGCGGTTTCATCCCATCTGGGTGATGACGCATTTCAACCACCCGAGAGAGCTCACGCCCGAGTCCAGCGCGGCGTGCGAGCGCCTCGCCGACGCGGGCTTCCCCGTGATGAACCACACGGTGCTCCTGCGCGGCGTCAACGCCGACGCGGCCACGCTCGCGGAGTTGTTTCGCGGGCTGGTGCGCCTGCGAGTGCGACCCTACTACCTGCTGCAGGCCGACCCGGTCAGCGGCACCGGCCACCTGCGCACGCCGCTCGCGACCGGGGTGGCGTTGATGGAAGCGCTCCAGGGTCGCCTGAGCGGCATCGCCCTGCCGAAGCTGATCGTCGACACGCCGGGCGGCCTCGGGAAGGTCCCCGTGGGCCCCGACTACGTGGTCTCCCGGGGCGATGGCGTGACCCGCTTTCGCTCACCCCGCGGCGTCGAGGTGGACTACGTCGATCCCGAGTGACCGCTGCTCGCGGCACGAAATGCGACCTGTGGGCGCGCGGCTCGCCGTGACGCCTCCGGCCGCTCGTGCTAGCCGCCGTCGCCATGACGAAGGCGCGCTCCGAGGCCCTGGCTCGACTCGATGCTCTCAACGCCCAAGCGCTCGCGGGCGGCGGACAGGCTCGCATCGAGCGGCAGCACGCGGCAGGTAAGCTCACGGCCCGCGAGCGCATCGATCTGCTGCTCGATCCGGGCAGCTTCACCGAGCTCGATCGCTTCGTCACGCATCGCTGCAGCGACTTCAACATGCAAGACCAGAAGGTGTTGGGTGACGGAGTCGTGACCGGGCACGGCACCGTGGACGGCCGCCGGGTCTTCGTGTTCGCTCAGGACTTCACCGTGTTCGGGGGCTCGCTGTCGGCGGCATACGCGTCCAAGATCGTCAAGGTCATGGACCTGGCCATGCGCGTGGGCGCGCCGGTCGTCGGCCTCAATGACTCGGGGGGCGCGCGCATTCAGGAGGGCGTGGAGTCGCTCGCGGGGTACGCGGACATATTCCTGCGCAACACCCTGGCGAGCGGCGTGGTGCCGCAGATCAGCGCCATCCTCGGGCCTTGCGCGGGAGGGGCGGTGTACTCACCGGCGATCACGGACTTCATCCTGATGGTCGAGAACACGAGCTACATGTTCATCACCGGCCCGGACGTGATCAAGACGGTGACCCACGAAGAGGTGACGAAGGAAGAGCTCGGCGGCGCAAGAGCGCACGCGCAGAAGAGCGGCGTGTGTCACTTTACCGCGCCGGACGATCGAGCCTGCATCGCGCAAGTGCGTGAGTTGCTCGGCTTCTTACCGGGCAACAACACCGAGGATCCTCCGCGCAAGCGCGGCGAGGACCCGGCGGATCGACTCGTCCCCGAGCTGGACGAGATGGTGCCCGTAGAGAGCAACAAGCCGTACGACATGAAGCGGGTCATCCGCGCCGTGGTGGATGATGGGCATCTGTTCGAGGTGCACGCGGCCTACGCGCGCAACATGGTGTGCGGGTTCGCACGCGTGGACGGGCGTCCGGTCGGGGTCGTCGCCAACCAGCCGGCGTTCCTCGCGGGGGTGCTCGACATCGACGGCAGCGTCAAGGCGGCGCGTTTCGTCCGCTTCTGCGACTGCTTCAACCTCCCGCTCGTCACCTTCGTGGACGTCCCCGGGTTTTTGCCTGGGGTCGACCAAGAGCACCACGGCATCATCACCCATGGCGCCAAGCTCCTGTACGCGTTCTGCGAGGCGACGGTGCCCAAGGTCACCGTCATCACCCGAAAGGCGTATGGCGGCGCGTACGACGTCATGAGCAGCAAACACATTCGGGGTGACGTCAATTTCGCCTTCCCCACCGCGGAGATCGCCGTCATGGGGCCCGACGGCGCGGTCAACATCGTCTACCGGCAGGAGATCGAGCGGGCGGCAGACAAGGTGGCGGCCGCGCGCGCGTTCGCCGACGAGTATCGCGCCAAGTTCGCCAACCCCTACAAGGCCGCCGAGCTCGGGTTCGTGGACGAGGTGATCGAGCCGCGGGAGCTCCGTCGCCGGCTCGTCACGTCGCTCGACATGCTGAAGACCAAGCGCGCGGACAACCCGCCCAAGAAGCATGGGAACATCCCGCTCTGAGGCGCCGCCCGAGTCAGAGCAAGATCACGAGCAGCAGCAGCAGGGCGCCCGCCACGACGCCCAGGATCACGAGGCCGCGCCGCACCGAGTCGGGGTCGTGCGCATCGAGCGCACGCACGTGGCAGTCCTGTTCGACGCGTGCGGCCTGCAGGCGTGACTCCGCGGCCTGGATCTTGGCCAACTCTGCTGGGTCGATGGTGACGTCTCGCGCCGCGAGCACGGCTCGCGTCAGCTCGGCCTGCGCGGCTTCGAGCGCGTCGGCCGCCTCTCGCTGGCGTGCGGTCTCGGCTTCGAGCGCGGCACCCTTCTGACCCTGGACGCCGCGCTCGTCCGCGTCGAGGCGCTTCTGCTCAGCGTTCAGTTGGGCGACCTCTTGGCGACTGGCGTGCAGCGCGCGGCGCGCGGCCTCGACCCGAGTCCGCTGCGCTGCGGCCAGCGGCGCGTCGGCGCCAGCCTTTGCTTCCAGCTCCGCGATCTGGCTGGCATGCGCGGGAGCGATCGGCTTGCCCGCACCGCCCGCGGCGTGCTCGGCACCCTGTCGCAGGTTGCGCGCCTCGATCAGGATGCGCTTCTGCTTGGCCTCCGTGCGCTTGAGGTCGAGCTCCGCGTCCGCCAGGAGCTTCTCGGCCTCGGTCTGGCGCGCGGAAGCCGCTTCGATGCGCGCTGCCAGTTCGGCGCGGGCACGTCGGAACTCTTCGGCGGAGGCTGCCGCGTCTCGCTCCACGGTGCCCACGGCCGCGGTGACCTCGGCCGCCGCTCGTTCGAGGGCCGCGGCTGGTTCGAGCAGCGAGGCGTAGCGCTCGTTGCCCGAGAGCGTGGGCACGAGGGCTCGACCGATCGCCGCGAGCACCCCGGTGACCGCGCGCTCGGCGTCGCGGCTGGCCAGGTCCAACGACCCGAGCCGCCTGCGGAGCTCGCGTCGTCGCATGAGCACACGCAGCGCATAGACGGGCGCCTGCAGTGGACTGGTTGGCGCGGGCCCGTAGCCAGCCACCTCGTGCACGCGGTCGAGCTCCGGCTCCGGGAGTGGCTCGACGCCGAAGGCTGGCGGTCGGGCGTCGATCGCCGCGGGTGGCGGGTACGACGCCAGGTCCAGCATCGCGCCGTGCCCATCGCCGTCCAGGTCGTCCAGCCCGTCACCGGAGTACAGACCGCTCGGCTCCTGCGCGGCGCCTGTCGGGACGAAGTCGGCGCTGGTCGTGCCCGTGGGCTGAAAATCATCCGACAGCTCGTCGAAAGCGCTGCTGACGACCGGTGCCGCGCGCTGCCGCGGCGGGGCGTCCTCGAGCTCGAGCTCGGGGAACTCTCCAAGCGGGAGGGCAGAGTCGTCGCGTTCGTCGCCCATCGTGTCTCGACGCACGGTACTCCACCGCACAAGACGTGTCAGCGGCGACCGCGCCGCGCGCGCAGGTGGTCGAGATAGGCGTCGATGTCTCGAAATGCGCCCACCGGCAGCAGCAGCCGGCGGCCGGGCACCGTGGGCGACTCGCAGGTGCCGAACGACTCCCCCCAGTCCAGCCGCAGTGGGCTGCGCCGGCGGCTCGGCGGCTTGAGCAGGGTGTGGCCCGACGAGGGGCCGGCGCACTCCTGATACCACTCCAGCGGCGGGGGCGGCGGGGACGCGACGTGCTCCTCTGCCGTCGGGACGCCGGCGCTCTCGACGCCCAAGACATCGGCGAGCTCGGGCACCAGGTAGGCGGGCAGCCAGTCGAGCCAACCGCTGCGCCACACCAGCACATAGGGGGGGAGCGCCTCGTCCAGGATGGTGTTGGCCAGCTCGCGCAGCAAGCACCGGTGCTCGCTGCCGTCCAGATCGACCCAGCGCCACTCGGGGGCGGGAGGGCTCGGGAGCGGCGCGCGTGGCATGAGGTGGCAGCTTAGCAAACGCGCGTCAGGGCGCCGTCGAGCGAGCGTAGTCGAGCAGCTCGCGCTGGAAGGCCGAGAACGCCGAGTCCTCGGGCCACTTGGGGGCTCCCGACAGCAGCGCCGAGACCTCTGCCCCGCGCCCCTGGTCGATCAGCGCGATGGCCGTGGCGTAGCGCAGGGGCCAGTGGATCAGCGGATTCTTGCGCGCCGCGGCGCGCAGCAGGGCCACGTCGTCGCGGATGGAACGATGAGCGAAGGCGCGGGCGGCGGCCGCCACCGCGGCGCGCAGCTCCACGACCCGGTCCGCCGTCACCGGTCCAACCGGCGGCAACGGAAGCGCGACCAGCTCCGCCGACTTGTCGAGCGCGCGGTCGCGCTGGCCTTCGAAGGCGTCGAGGAGCGTCTCGACGATCAGGCGATGCTCTCGCGTGGATTGCCAGGCCGGACCTTGCTCTGCTCGATCCAGCGCGGCCCTGGCGCGCTCGGTCTGCCCAGCCGAGGTGAACGCCGTCGCGTGGATCAGCGGCATCAGCGTCTCGGCGTGGGGTACGTCCGCCATCGCGTCCTGCCAGGCGTCGAGCAGCTCGGCGGTCTGTCCCGCCTGCGCCATGTCACGGACCCGCTGCTTGGCGCGCCGCCTGCGCCAGACCGTCAGCGCGACGGCGGAGGCGGCGAGGACGGCCACCCAGGGGTAGTCCCAGGAGAGCCGGAGTGTGGCGGCGGCCAGCGCAGCGGAGGCGACGAACGGGAGCCACGCGCGGAGGCGCAGTCCCAGGGGCGGTTCGGTTGCGGGCACGAGGTGGGAGAGTCTTTGACCACACAACCACGGGGCGTCAAACGCGCGTGGGCGTTCGCGGCGCATGTGGGCGCGCCTCCCACAAACCGTCCGGCTGCCGCCGGTCGATCTTGCGCTGCGGCGGCCGCTGGGAAACCATTCGATGGATGACCATACGAGCGGCCTGTTGGGTGACGTTGGGTTGCGCCATGGCGATGGCGTGTGGCGGTGGGGACTCGACCGGCGACCCGTCAGGGACGGGCGCCTCCTCCGGCAGCGCGGGCGCGGGAGCGACGGCCGCGGCGGGCGGCTCGAGCGGAAGCGGTGCCACCGCGGCGGCCGGCGGGTCGAGCGCGAGCGGCGGGTCGAGCGCGAGCGGCGGGTCGAGCGCAGGCGGGGGTGTTCAGGATGGAGGCATCCCGGACGTGCAGTTCGTCTACGACGCGGACACGGACGGCGGCTTCAACTCGGACGCTGCGTGCGCGACGACGAGTGCTCAAGCGGATCTGCTCCCGCTCGACATGTACATCATGCTCGACCGCTCCGGGAGCATGGGGACGGACTGCAACGTCGGGCAGACCACGGCGTCGAAGTGGTGTCGCGCCATCAACTCGCTGCACGGGTTCTTCACCGCGCCCTCGTCTGCGGGCATGGGCGTGGCACTGCAGTACTTCCCCATCACCGGCTACTCCTGCACCGGTAACGGCGGGACGCTCGCCGCACCGGCGGTGGGGATGGCGCTGCTACCGGGGCTCTCGGGCGCGCTGCAGACCTCGCTCAACGCGACCGTCCCCAACGGCAGCAACACGCCCATCGAGGCCGCGCTCCGGGGTCTGGCGACCTTCACGGCGAACAACACCCAGACCGGTCGCATCATGATCGGCGTCTTGGTGACCGACGGAGCTCCGAACGGTTGCTCGACGGCCACCGGTACGCTCTCGGGCGTGCTGCAGACTCATTTCAACGCGACGGGGATCCGAACTTTCGTGATCGGCATGGAGGGGGCGAGCTTCGCCAACCTGGAGGCCATTGCCGCCGGAGGCAACGCGCCCCTGCATCCGGATCAGGTCGGAGCGCTGCCCGACACCTGCGGCAACGGCGCTGGCCCGTGCCGGCACTGGAACGTGGGCAACGGCAACCCGGCAGTGTTCGTCGAGGCGCTGAAGGCCATTCAGCAGTCCGCCGTGGGCTGCACCTACGCGATGCCGCAGCCGACCACCGGCGTGGTCGATCCGAGCAAGGTCGTGATCGAGTACACACCCGGCGGCGGCGGGCCCCCG
The DNA here is from genome assembly GCA_019637295.1 of Polyangiaceae bacterium. Taxonomy (GTDB): domain Bacteria; phylum Myxococcota_A; class Polyangia; order Polyangiales; family Polyangiaceae; genus JACKEA01. The sequence goes on along the minus strand of JAHBVX010000008.1, from coordinate 100,405 downwards.
CAGACGCTGACCAAGGTCGCCGACGCGACCCAGTGCGGTCCGACCGGCGGCTGGTACTATGACAACAACACGAACCCGACGACCATCTCGCTCTGCCCAGCGACCTGCACGGTGGTGCAGGGGGACGCCAACGCCAAGATCGACGTCTTGCTCGGTTGCCTCGGCTCCTGAAGCGGTGTCGTGAGCAGCGCCCTTCCGCCTGGGCCCGCGTGGCCGACGGCGCTCCAGACGCTGATCTGGATCCGCAGGCCGATCCCGTTCATGCGCTACTGCCGCGCGCGCTATGGCAGCACCTTCGCGCTGCGCATCGCTGGGCTCGGCACGGTCGTTCTGCTCAGCGACCCGGACAGCATCAAGAAGGTGTTCACCGGGAGCGCCGAGCACCTGCGAGCTGGCGAGGTGAACGCCGTGCTCGAGCCCATCGTCGGGACCAACTCCGTGCTGCTCCTCGATGGCGCGCGGCACCTGCGCCACCGCCGGCTGCTGCTCCCACCCTTCCATGGCGAGCGCATGAAGCTGTACGCCGAGCAGATGCGCGAAGTCACCGAGCGCAGCTTGGCGCGCTGGCCCCGGGACGAGCCGTTCCCGCTACGCCCCTACACCCAAGACATCACGCTCGAGATCATCCTGCGCACGGTGTTCGGGGTCGATCAGGAGCACGAGGTTTCCGAGCTGCGCGGGCGCCTCGAGCGCCTGCTCACCATCGCGGACTCGCCGCTCGCCGTGATTGGGCTGATCCCGGCCTTGCGTCGTGACCTCCCGCTCTCGCCCTGGGGCCGGTTCTTGCGGGATCGCGCGCGGGCGGACGAGGAGATCTACGCCGTGATCGAGCGCCGTCGGCGCGCCGGCATCGAGGGCCGCGACGACATCTTGTCCATGCTGCTCGACGCCGTGGACGAGGACGGCGCGCACCTCGACGACGCGGAGCTTCGAGACGAGCTGATGACTCTGCTGGTGGCGGGTCACGAGACGACCGCGACCGCGTTGTGCTGGGCGTTCGAGCGGATCCTGGCCACGCCTCGTGTGCTCGCCCGACTGCTCGGCGAGGTCGGCGAGGCCGGGGAGGACTTCAGTCCCGAGCGTCTGGCGCGCATGCCCTACCTCGACGCTACGATCCACGAGGCGCTCCGTCTCCGTCCGGTGATCCCGCTGGTGGGCAGGCGTCTGCACGCGCCCCTCGGCCTCGCGCACTTCGAGATCCCCGAGGGCTGGGTCGTCTCGCCGTCCATCTATCTGACGCACATGAACCCGACGCTGTACGAGCGGCCGGAGGAGTTTCGACCCGAGCGCTTTCTGGATAAGCGCATCGATCCGTACGCCTGGCTGCCCTTTGGCGGTGGGGTCCGGCGCTGCCTCGGGATGGCCTTCGCGCTGTTCGAGATGAAGGTGGTGATGGCGACCATCCTGAGCCGCCAGCGTCTCAGCCTCGCCCAGCGCGCGCCGGTGGCGACGGTGCGCCGCGCCATCACCTTCTCGCCGCGGGGTGGCACGCGGGTGCGGGCAACACCCGTGCGCTGAGAGGCCCCTGGACAGCGCCCGTCCACTGCGCTAACTAGACCTCGCCGTTCGAACTCGGCGTATGGGTCCGTCAACAGCGCGTCTGGAACCCCGTCAGGCCCGGAAGGGAGCAGCGGTAGCGGGAAAGCGAGTGTGACGGGCCCTTTCCGTTTTGTCGGTCCGGCGCGGGTACGGTCCGCTCGAGCTAGGAGCTGCACGACAACATGGAGCAACCCGCGCGATGGCGGGCCCACTCGGGGCGCTTTCGGGCAAAGGCCTCGAGCCCCGGGCGCTCGTCGTAGGGGCGGCGCAGCACGTCGAGCAGCTGGGGCAAGGCCTCGCGGTCGCCGGCCTCGGTCTTGTCGATGACCTCCTGCAGCAGGTAGTTCCGCGGGACGTAGATGGGGTTGACTCGGTTCATTCGCGCGCGGCGCTCCGCGTCGGTCGCGCCTTCCTGCGCGGCGCGTACGAGGTAGGCCGAGGTGAAGGTCGCGAGGTCTTTCTGCACCGCGCCGCTTGGACCATCGGCGTCGTAGTAGGCGTCGCGAAGCGCGCTCAGGTGAGCGTCAGCGGAGCGCTCGTCCACGGACAGGTCCGCCAAGCGGCGGTGAAAGAGCGTCATGTCCGTCTCGGTCGCCGTGAGCAGCGAGAGCAGGGAGGTGACCAAGACGTTGTCTTCGTCCACGCGATCGGGCCGCTCCGTCAGGCCCAACTTGGCGAGGAGCATCCGGCGCTGTTCGCGCGCGAGCGTCTCGATGTACACGTCCAGCGCGTGCTCGAGGGGGGCGACGTCCTCGAGCAAGGGCGCGAGGGCGCCGGCGAGCTGAGCCAGGTTCCAGTACGCGATCTTGGGCTGATTGCCGAAGCGGTAGCGCCGGCCCGAGGCGTCCGTCGTGTTGGGTGTCCAGCCCGGATCGAAGGGCTCGACCCAGCCGTAGGGGCCGTAGTCGATGGTGAGACCCAGGATGCTCATGTTGTCCGTGTTCATCACGCCGTGCACGAACCCGACACGCATCCACTCGCAGATCAGCCGGGCGGTGCGCACGCACACCTCCTCGAACAGCGCCGCTACGGCGAGCGTGCCCTCCTGGCGTAGCTGCGGAAAGTAGTGCTCGAGGGTGAAGCTCACCAGAGCGCGCAGAGTGTCGAGGTCGTCACGCACCGCGGGCAGCTCGTAGCTGCCGAAGCGCAGGAACGACGGCGCGACGCGGCAGACGACGGCGCCCGGCTCCGCGCGTGGGTTGCCGTCGTACAGCATGTCGCGGATCACGTCTTGCCCGGTCAGCACCAGCGACAGCGCGCGGGTGGTGGGCACGCCGAGGTGAAACATGGCCTCGCTGCACACCAGCTCGCGCAGGGACGAGCGCAGCACTGCCCGGCCGTCCGCGGTGCGCGAGTAGGGCGTGGGACCGGCGCCCTTGAGCTGCACCTCCCAGGTCTCGCCGCGGCCGTTGTCGAGCTCCGCGAGGGTGATCGCACGGCCGTCGCCCAGCTGCCCCGCCCAGTGCCCGAACTGATGACCCCCGTAGCACTGGGCGTAGGGCACCATGCCGTCGAGCACGCGATTGCCCGCGAGGGCCTGCACCCACTCTGGGCTCGGCTCCGCGGGCAGCGAGAGTAGCTCAGCGACCTCGGGGACCCAGGCGAGCAGCTCGGGCTGTGGGACTGGTGTGGGTTCGACCAGCGAGTAACAGGCGCCCTGCACCTGACGCCGGAAATTCCTTGGCTCTGGATCCGCGGGCAGGGCGTCGACGAAGCGGCGCTTCAGTTGGGGTGCGGGCACCTCGGATTACTCGGGCCTGCGGGGGCTCCCGTCAATGGTGGAGCGCCAGCTCGCTCAAATGTCCACGTCGAGGCGCTTCGTGATCCGCTTCACCCCGGCGGCGAGCGAGCTGCGCACGTTGCCCACGAAGTCGTTCCAGATCGCGTCCTCGCGGGCCTTGCCTTCGACGCCGGCCACCCCGTCGCTGCTCGCGGCCTCCACGCGCGCGACGCACAGCGGCGTACTCTTCCCGATCTCGAACACCACGAGCACCCCCGACAGCTTGCCGGAGACCAGCTCGTCACCCTTCATGTTGGGTCCGGCGCGCTCGCGAGACCGCAGCACCGCGATGTGGGAATACTCGCGCTCGAGCTTCTGCGCGTTCCAGAGCGCGTCCGTCGCCTGCGCACTGGAGGTGATGGACGCAGGTGGTCGAATCACGCGCAGGGACGCCGTGGTCAGGGTCTTGTAACGCGCGCCGTCGCCCGCGTAGGGGTCAGTGGCGTCGCCCGCGAAGCGCGCGAGAAAGGCGTGCTCGGCGATCGCCAGACGACCGACTCCCCCGTCGAACCGCGCCGCAAGCTCCTCGTCCGGGCAGACTCGCTCGTCAGCGTCGGCGGGCGTGGCGGCGTGAAGCGCCGCCAGCCGCGCGGCATACTTCGCGAGTTCGCTTGCCGAGCGGTCCGAGCCTGCGCGGGCCCCGGTCCGCTCCGTGAGCGCGTCCCCCTTCTGCTCACAACCCGCCGCCGCGAGGACGACGGCAACGCACAGTAGCCTCGCGCCCATCGCCACGGATCACGCCACAGGGGACCTCAGTGCGCAAGGCCGGAGACGTCGATGCTGCCGGTGCCCCGCGCGAGCCGTCGAGTCATGTCTGCCACGAAGGGGTGCTCCGGATCGATGCTCGAGAGATCCGCCATCAGATGCGCCACGCTCTCGCGGTCGCCCAGGGTCGCCAACGCAAACGCCTGCTCGCGCGCGCGCGCGGACAGGACGGACAGCGTCGCGAGATCGCGATGCGTCGTCTCGTTGGCGACGTCGAGCACGCGCTCGAATGCGGTGCGACCCAGCCGGAAGCTCTGCTTGCGATCCGAGCGCCCGAGCGCATGGGGAGCGAAGCCGAGCCACATGCGCTCGGGCACCAGGTGGTGAACCAGTCGGGTGTCCCAGGAGGGATCGAGTTCGACGTACAGGGGGCGGACGTCCGACAGGCTGGAGAGCGAGAACTCGTTGGGTTTTCCCGAGAGCGCGACCTCGCGGATGAGCGGCGCGAGCGCGGGTTCGAACTCGAGCAGGCTGGTGGCGACGCTGCCGCGATCGAGCAGCGGCATCGGGACGATCACCAGATCCGGGCGCTCTCCGCGCACCACCCGCGCGGCCCACAGCCGCCAGGCGACGGCCTCGGAGCGCACCAAGAGCAGGCTCCGGGGTGGCAGCGAGCGCAGCGCTTCGTCGGTCCACACCTCGGCGGCGGTCTGTCTGCGACGATCCGCCACGTACGCGGCGTCTTCACCCGTCATCAGCACCAGCGTGGCCTGGAAGATCACGAGCAGCGCGGCGATGGGTCGCGCGAACGGGATCGAGGCGCGCACCAGCCCGAGCGCCAGGGTCTGCAGGCCCAGCACGGCCGTGATGGACAGCGCGACGAGCGAGAGCAAGCGCAGCGGGACCAGCGGATCGGTGATCAGCACCCCCGTTCGACTGGCGGGAAAGACGACGTCGGCCAGGACGAAGAGGGCTAGGGGGGCGACCAGCCAGCGGGTGCGGCCGCGGAGCAGACCCCAGGCGGCGCCCAGGACGCCGAGCCCAAGACTGACGACCCCAACCTCGCGGAGCCAAACCGCTAGCGCGCCGGGCTTGTCCGCCGCGCTGTCGAGGGGCGTGAGCGCGGCCGTGGACAGGCCGAAGCCAAGGTGAACCCACGCTCGATCCGAGAAGGGTCGTACGAGCTGGGGCACGAGGCACAGCGCTGCCGTGAAGACCGCCCCCAGCGCGCACCACTTCAAGCTGCTGCGCGTCGGCAGCTCGCCCAGCAGGCCCACTTGCGCAGCGAGCGCGACGACCAGGCAGGCACCGGCGACGTGGCTCTCGAGCGCAGTCAGCGCCACGAGCGCACCGAAGCCGAGCCACACTCGCGCGTCGTCGCACTGCGCGTCGGGCCGGATGAGCAGCCCGAAGAGGACGAGCGCCACGGCGATGGGCGCGCCGCTCGCGATCGTTCCTTCGAGCTGGAAGGTGGCGCCGAGCGTCGCCGTGAGGGCGGCGGACAGCGCTAGCACCGGCCCCAGCCGCGGGGTCCAGGCGTTCGCGTCCAAGGAGCGTAAGGCGTGGGCATGCAGTAGGCGACTCGTGAGCGCGAGCCCGAGCGCACCGACGAGAGCCGCTCGCCCCAGCCGCCCGCCGATGGGTAACAAGGACGAGACCTGCATCAGGACCGAGGAGACGACGCCCTCGCCGCCGAGGGGGATCAGTCCAAGCGCGCGTACGACCGGCAGATCGTCTCGCCATTGGGTGGTGGCCGAGGTGCGCCAAACCGTGATCCCGAGGGGCAGCACGAGCGCGAGCCAGCCACAGAGGATGGCCAGCGTGCTCTGGTCTCGGGACGGCACCTCCGCTCGGCTGGACGCGATCAAGGTCGCCCCTCACTGGCAGAGGCCGGGAAAAATTCCCACTTTCCGACCGTGAACCTCAGCGCCGAGACAGGACGTGGGGGGCTAGGGTCGACGGCTCGGGCTCCTCCCGCGCGGCGCTCGGCACGCCCACCTGAGGGAGCGCCTCGCGCGCTCGGGTCCGGTAGATACTGGGGATGGGTGACCCGGCCGCCGCGGCGTAGGCCTCGCGCGCGTCCGCGTCGGCTCCACCCAGCTCGGCGAAACGACCCATCAAATAGGCAAGCCCAACCCGCTCGAGCTCCGCGCCATGCACCAGCACGGTCTTGACGCCCAGGACCACCCCAGGGGTCCCGAGCGCTCGGCCTTGCGCGGCGGCGCGCTCCGCGCCGGGCTCGTCCCCGAGGGCGCGGAGGACTACCGCCTCGAGCCAAGCGTCGCCCGGAGTGTCACGCAGGGCGCGCGCGACTTGGATCTCGGTGAGCGCCGCCCGGGGATCCCCCCGGAGCCCCGCCAGGGTCGCGGTCAGCGATGCCCGGGCATACTCCAGGTTTCGGTCCAATCCCGGGGGAAGCTCGGCGAGCACCTCCGCCGCGCGCTCGAGCTGGCCGTCCAGGCACAGGGCCAGCGCCAGGTTGTAGCGCTTGGCATGCCGGATGGACGGGGCGCGATCCAGTAGGCTCGGCTGGACGACGAGGCGGGCTGCGCGCTCATACTGACCGGCGTGGATGGCATGGATGGGCGCCATCACCCCGCGGTAGAGGAGCACTGCCCACAGTCCGAGCAGCAGCAGCAGTAAGCCGGGGAGCCAGATCAGCAGCGACGCCACGCCCACAGTGTACGCCGTGTCCGGTGAGGTCTCGGACCCCAAGTGACCCACGGATGCTATAAGGCCCGCCCCGGCGCCGCAGGCGCCGCTCTCCCGGAGGAGTCCCTTTTGGCCCGCTTCATCGACGAGCTCAAGCGCACTCACGACAACGGCGCCCTGCGCGCCAGCGACATCGGACGCGAGGTGGTCCTCTTCGGCTGGGTCGAGAGCCGTCGCGACCACGGCAGCCTGATCTTCATCGATCTGCGGGACCGCGAGGGGATCACGCAGGTCGTCTTCGATCCCGACTCATCTCGGGCAGCGCACGATCTGGCGGAACAAGTGCGCTCCGAGTGGGTGATCGGGGTGCGCGGCACGGTGCGCTCACGGGGCCAGCAGTTCAGCAAGAAGGAGAACAAGCTCGTCTCGGCGGCCAACCCGAACCTGGCCACCGGTGAGGTCGAGGTGGAGGTGCTCGAGGCCACGGTGTTCAATCGCGCCGAGACGCCGCCCTTCGAGATCGCCGACACCCTCGACACCCGCGAGGAGATACGGCTTCAGTATCGCTATCTCGATCTGCGTCGTCGCCCGCTTCAGCGCAGCTTGCGCATGCGCCACGCGGTGAGTCAGGCGACGCGCGGCTACCTCTCCAGCCAGGGTTGTCTCGAGCTCGAGACGCCGATGCTGGTCAAGTACACCCCCGGTGGCGCACGGAACTTCCTCGTGCCGGCGCGGCTCGCGCCCGGGAAGTTCTATGCCCTGGCCGAGAGCCCGCAGCTCTTCAAGCAGCTGTTCATGGTGGCCGGGTTCGAGCGCTACTTCCAGATCGTGCGCTGCTTTCGCGACGAAGATCTGCGGCTCGATCGCCAGCCCGAGTTCACGCAGATCGACATCGAGATGAGCTTCGTGAACCAGGATGATGTGTTCACGCTGGTGGAAGGTCTGATCTTCGCCATCTGGAAGGCTGGCCTCGGCGTGGACCTGGCTGAGCTGTACCCCGACGGGAAGTTCCCGCGCATGCGCTTCGACGATGCCATGCGGGACTACGGCAACGACAAGCCGGATCTCCGCTTCGACATGCCGCACGTGGATCTCACGGCGCTGGTGGTGGAGCACGCGGGCGGCGGTGTCTCGTTCTTCGAGCCCATCGCCGAGCGCTTCCGGTCGGGCAAGGATCGCCTCGATCTTCCGGCAGAGATCGTCAAGGCTCTCCGGGTGCCGGCTGACGCGGGCCTCTCGCGCACCGACACGGACAAGCTCGAGCAGCTCGCGCGCAGCATGGGGGCGGCAGGGCTCGCTCGGGCCAAGTTGGCCGCGGACGGCAGCTGGACCCAGTCGCCCTTCGCCAAGACCATCAGCGAGCCCCTTCGCGTCGCCATCAACGACGCGATGGGCGCGAAGGAGGGGGATCTGTTGCTGCTGCAGTTCGGCAAGAGCTCGCTGGTGCACACGGTGCTGGCGAACCTGCGCGTTCACATCGCCAAGAAGCTGGGCCTCATCCCGGAGGTCGGGCACGGGGACCAGTGGAAGTTCTCCTGGGTCGTCGAGCCGCCGCTGTTCGAGTACGATGACGCGAGTGGACGTTGGGGGGCGGCTCACCACGCGTTCACCCGTCCTCACGACGACAGCGTGCCGCTGATCGAGAGCGATCCGGGCAAGGTGCTCTGCTACCGCTACGACCTGGTCTTGAACGGCTTCGAGATCGCGGGTGGATCCATTCGGCTGCACGACCCGGAGGTCCAGCAGCGGGTGTTCGGCGCGCTCGGGATCGGCGAGGACGAGGCCAGGGAGAAGTTTGGCTTCTTGCTGCAGGCGCTGCGCTACGGCGCGCCCCCTCACGGCGGGATCGCGCTCGGCTTGGACCGGATCGCGATGCTGCTCGCGGGCAGCGACAGCATTCGGGACGTCATCGCCTTCCCCAAGACGCAGAAGGGCACGGACGTGATGACGGACGCGCCCAACCCCGTCAGCGCGGAGCAGCTCGCCGAGTTGTTCGTGCGGACGGTGCTGCCCGAGTCGTGACGGCGGCCGGCGGCGAGGGGGTCACGCGCGCCGCCGGCCAGGCAGCGGCCGAGGTGTGACTTGATTCCCGCGCGGGCTACCGACACGATGCGCCGGTACCCTCATGGGCGCCCGTATCCTCGTCGTCGACGACAGCCCCACCATCCGTCGGGTGGTCGCTGCCATCCTGCAGTCGCACGCGTACCAAACGGTCACCGCGGAAGACGGTCAGGACGCGCTCGAGAAGCTGACGAACGGCGAGCAGTTCGACCTCGTGCTGCTCGACTTCGTGATGCCGCGCATGAACGGCTACCAGTTCTGCCGCGAGCTGCGGCAGAAGCCGGAGCAGAAGAACTTGCCCGTGGTGCTGATGAGCGCCAAGAGCGACAAGATCCGCGGGCAGTTCGTGCAGCAGACGGGGGCCATCGACGCCATCACCAAGCCCTTCGACGCGCGCGGTCTGGTCGCGGTGGTCGAGGGAGCGCTCAAGAAGCAGAAGGAAGGTCGCGCGCGGCCGTTGCCCGACGGCACGGCCATGCCGGACGACGTGACCGTGGCGGAGGAGTTGGCGCCCTCGTCCGTGCTTCCGAGCGATGATCCGGCCATCCGGCGCACGCAGACCGCGCAGGAGTTCGCGCACACGCTGTTCAAGCTCGTCGCGCCCGAGCTCGAGCGTCTGGTGGACTTGGCCGGGGTCGACCCCGATACCATCGAGCCCGCCTTCATCCGCGCGATCAAGCCGGAGACCCTGGGTGCGCTCTCCGCGCTACTGCGCTCGCTCGACTTCGGCGCTGGCACCCAGGAGGTCCTCGCCGGAGACATCAGCGTCATCTCCATCGCGGAAATCCTACAGCTATTGCACCTTCAGCGGCAGACCGGGGCGCTGGTCATATCCAACCGGGTGAGCGAGATCACGTTGTTCGTACGCGAGGGCAACATCGACCTGGCCCAGTCACGAGGCGTGCGGGAAGAGTTTCGCATCGGGCGCTACCTGGTCGAGTCCGGAAAGCTCAACCGCGAGGACCTCGACGACGTGATCTCGTCACGCTCCGGGTCGCAGCTGCTCGGGCAGCGGCTCACCGAGCTCGGACTGGTGGACGAGGACGAGGTGGCCGAAGCCCTCAAGCGTCAGACCTCCGAGCTGGTGTTCGAGGTGGTGCGCTGGAAGACGGGGCGCTTCACCTTCACGGTGGGCCTGCCACCGGAAGTGCAGAGCACTCGCCTCGCGCTGTCCACCGGCGCGCTGGTGATGGAGGGCTTCCGTCGCGTGGACGAGTGGCGCTTGATCGAGGGCACTTTCGACTTCGACGAGGTCTTGGTCAAGGACGCGGTGGCGGTCGAGAGCTTGGGGCAGGACTCGGAGCTGACGGTGCGTGAGAAGGCCGTGCTCGAGAGCATCGACGGCGACACGACGGTGCGCGAGATCGTCGACGACATGGCGGGCAGCTCCTTCGAGGTGTGCAAGATCATCTACCAGCTCCTCAACTCGCGCTTGGTCAGGCGCAAGGCGTCATGAGGGAGCGCGTGGCCGCCGTGCTGATCGACAGCAGCCTGGGGCGTCGCTACGTCCAGGCCTCGCTCGTTCGTCGCATCGACGCGCGCCCGTCGCCGACCGCGATCCCAGGCACCCGGGTTGGGCTCTCCCTGGTGGCGAGTCGGTCGGCCGTGACCATCGACCTGGGTTCGGGACCCCATGCGTTGGTGTGCGACGTGGACGGCGAGTTGGCCTTGCTCGCTGGTGTGGACGTCGAACAGGTGGGCTTCTTCGATGGGCATGAAGACGCCATCGACTTCGACGGCGCACGGGTGCCACGGCTCGACGTGCGGGCAGTCGCGCTGGCGGCGCTGACACAGGAGCAGCCGTGAGCGTGATTCGCGAGCTCGCCGAGCGCATGCGCCAGGTGCTGGCGACCGAGGCGACGGCGACGACGGCGGCGTATGCCGGCCTGGACGAGGCGATGTTGGCTCGCGCACAGTCGCAAGCTGCGGCTTCCGTCCAGGAAGCCGTGAGCGCCTGCCAGGAGCTCGGAGCCAGCGTCGCGCAACAGCGGGCGCACCTGGACGCCGCCAGCGATCGGAGCCGACTGCTCGTGGCGCGCTCGCAAGAGTCGCGCGCGCACCTGCGGCGAATTCGGGAGACGCTCGAGCGAGTGAAGTTGGTCGCGCTCAACACGGGTCTGGACGGCGCGCGGGTGGGTGAGGCCCGGGGGCGCGCGCTCTTGCTGGTGGCGGAGGAGCTCGGCGAGCTGGTACGCGGTGGAATCGGGGCCGTCACCGACCTCGGGAGCTTGCAGGCAGAGCTGGACGAGGATCGCGAACGATTGACCGCGGATCTCGCTCAGGCGCGGGTCAAGGCAGGGGACGTTTCCCAGGAGATCCTTCGCGCTCAAGCTGCACAGCGCCGAGGTGAGCAAGCGATCGATGAGCTGGGCCAGAAGTTGGCGGAGGTCTCCGGCACGGATGCCGAGAGCGCCCGGCTGTTCAGTGAGGTCGCCGAGCACGCGAGGGGCCTTCTGTCGGCGCTCAGCGCGCTCTCTTCGAAGCCGCAGCGTGGGCTCGTCTGGCGCGCTCTGCGTCCGACCCTCGGGCCGTTGCTCCGCGTGCTGCGTGAGCTGGAGCGCCCAGGTCCCGCAGCCGCGAGCGATCAGTGAGTCGTCCGGTAGATGCGCTGCTGGCCGACGAGATCGAGCGCCGGGTGCCGCTCCTGGCGGGTCAGCCGTCGTCCGAGGAGGCGCGCCGCGTCCTGCACGCGGTGCGCGGATCAGCCGCGCTAGCGGGTCACGCGGACCTGGCGCTGGTGTTGGCCCACCTCGGAGCGAGGATTCGAGCAGGGGAGCTAGACGCCTCGGACGCGGCCCATGCGGTGCTCACCCGCGCGCTCGAGCGGCTGCGGCGCGACGAGCCGCCGCTTCCGACGCGTTGGCCGCGGCCGCCCGAGGGCTTGGGAGCGCAGCTGCCGGATGCCGCTCGTGATGACTTGGCGGAGAGTTCGATTCGGGAGCGGCTACAGTCCCTTGCCGAGCTCGACCAAGCCGAGGATCCGCTCCGCACGGCGCATCGCATCGTGCACAGCATCAAGGGAGCGGCCGGCGCGGTCGGCAACGACCTCCTGGCCTGGTATTGCCACGGGCTCGAGGCGTACCTCGCGCGCGCGCTCGAGGGCGACGTCCCCGGCGTAGCGCTCGGGGACTTGGCGACCCACCGGGCGGCGCTGGTGCTGATCGTGGATGACCCGGAGCGCGCGCTGCTGACGCTGCGGGCCGAGCCCGGGTCGGTGCCGCCATCGGCGCGGGCGCGCCCGGCCGACGCGAGTGAGCTGACCATCCGCGCGCGCAGTATCGACGTGTGGCTCGAGCGCTTGGAGGAACTGTCTTCGCTGGTCGACGCGCTGGCCGCGCAAGCCGAGCAAGCGCGCGCCGCCGGGGACATCTTGCGCCAGCAGCGAGCGGTCTTGCTCGAGGCCCTGCGTCAGATTGGTCCTCCACGGCCCTGGGGCGCACCCGCTTCCGCGATCGAGAAGGTGGAGCGGGTCACACGGATCCTCGCGACGCTGACCGAGGGAGCGGAGCGTTCTCGCCAAGTTCTGCGTAGCAACGCCGACGCCATTGGTCGACGCTACGGCGCAGTTCGCGGGGAGCTCGCGCGCCTCCGGCAGGCGTCCGTACGGGACTTGCTCGACCGCGTCGCGCGGGCGACAGAGCGGACGATCGCCCATGAGGCGAGGCTAGTTCGCGTCGACATCGACGCGCCGGACATGCTCATCGATCGCACGGTTGCCGAGCGCTTGTTCGACCCACTCTTGCAGCTCGTGCGCAATGCCGTCGCCCATGGCATCGAACCGAGCGACGAGCGTGCCCGGCGCGGCAAGCCAGCGGTGGGTGTCATCACGCTCCGCGCCGAACCCTTCGGGGACTGGCTCCGGTTGTTGGTGGAAGACGACGGTCGCGGTATCGATCTGGACGCGCTCCGTCGCGCGGCGGTAGCCCGTGGCATCGTGAGTGATGCCATCGCCGCCGAGGCTGCCGAGAGTGAGCTGTTGGACCTGCTGTTCTCCCCCGGGTTCTCCACGGCGCTCCACGTGGACGTACTGGCCGGCCGGGGCATTGGCCTCGAGCTCGCTCAGGCGGCCATCTCGAGCCAAGGAGGAGCGCTGCGCTTGTCGAGCCGGGCGGGGGCGGGAGTGACCGCCACCATCGAGGTGCCGAGCGAGCGCGCGATGATGGACGTGGTGTGGGTCGTAGCCGGCTCCGTGGAGCTTGCGTTGCCGCTTCGCTACGTTGGCCGCGTCTGCGCGATAGAAGGCGACACGACCGCCCTGGCCGCCGTGCTGGGGCTTCCGGTGCCGGGCAGCCCCAAGATGGGGATCGAGATCGCCGTGCGCGAGCAGACGCAGGTCTTGGCCGTCGATGAGGTAGGGCGTATCGAGACCGCGCGGCTGTTCCCGTTTCCGCGCTTGGTGGCCCCGCTCGGGCCCTATGCCGGCAGCGTGCTGCGACGCGACGGAGTGCTGGGGTTGGTGCTGGATGCCCGGGCGATGGCCGCTCGCGCCTGGGCCATGCCGAGCGGTTGAGCTTGCGGCCGGGGCTCCAACCCAAAAGAATGTGCGTCTCCCCAATGCGTGTCGCCTCGCTGCGCCCCGAACACCACGATTGCGTTCGACAGATCGCGAAGGCTGCGGAGCAGGACCTCGACCTGGACGCGGAGGTTCGGCGGCCGTGGGCGCGGCTGCACGTTGCTGTCGAGCCCGGTGGCGGCGTCCCGGTTGCGTTCTCGTTGATCTGGGCGGTCGCGGACGAGTTTCACGTGATCAACGTCGCGACCCACCCCGCCCACCGGCGAAAGGGAGCGGCCAGCGCCCTGCTCGCGCAGTTGCTCGCGGATGCGAAGGCCCACACCGCTAGACTCGTGCTACTGGAGGTTCGCCGCACGAATCGGGCGGCCATCAAGCTGTACCGTCGTCACGGCTTCTCCATCATCGGAGTTCGTCGTGGCTACTATGCCGACACCGGAGAGGACGCCCTGGAAATGCTGCTCGCCCTGGATCCCGAAACTGGTCAGCCCCTCCCGGGGCAGGACGAAGTCGCCCTGGAGCTTGGGTGAGTCGTGGCAAGCTCGATGAAGCGGCTCGAGGTTCTGCCCCTGCTCAGGCGTGAAAGCATGGGGGACGCGTATCACGTGCTCACCTTCGAGGCGGCCGTGGATACAGGTGCCAGCGCTGGGCAGTTCGTGATGGTGCGGGGCGCGGAGTGGGGAGACGCTCCCCTCTTGCCGCGTCCGATGAGCTACCTCTCGGGCGGTCGCACTCCCTCGATTCTCATCAAGGTCGTCGGTGAGGGTACCTTGCGCATGGCGCGCGCGGAGCCTGGGGAGCCCTTCACGCTGCTCGGACCGCTCGGCCGCCCCTGGCGCGGGGCACACCCGGGTCGGCGGCCGGTCTTGGTGGCGGGTGGCGTGGGTGTGGCACCCCTCGTCTTCCTGGCTCGGGACATGGCCAAGAGCGGGCTCCGTCCGCTCGCGATCTACGGTGGTCGCACGGCGCGCGATCTGCCGCTGGACGACGAACTCGCCGAGAGCTGCGAGCTGGTCGTGACCACCGAGGATGGCTCGCGCGGCCGGCGCGGCCGGGTGACGGACGAGCTGCTGGAGCGCTTGTCGGCGGACATCGACGTCTTCACCTGCGGCCCGGATCGCATGATGGCGAAGGTAGCGGAGCTGTGCCGGGAGCGAGACGTGCCCTGCGCGGTGTCGCTCGAGACACCGATGGCGTGTGGCTACGGGGTCTGTCTTGGCTGCGCCGTACCCAGGGAAGAGGGCGGGTATCTGTACGCTTGCGTCGACGGACCTTGCATCGACGCACGCCAGGTGAGCTTCAGCAGTGACAGTCACGCGCCGGTCAAGGGCGCCCCGAGGGTCCTTTGAGCCGGCTCCAGGTCAAGATCGGGGAGCTCTTGCTCCACAACCCCGTGCTCACGGCGTCCGGCACGTTCGGTTACGGTCTGGAGTACGAGGACTTCTTCGATGTCGCCGAGCTGGGCGGGATTTGCACCAAGGGCCTGAGCTTGTTGCCGCGAGCGGGCAACCCTCCCGAGCGGATCTGCGAGACGCCGGCCAGCATGCTCAACGCCATCGGACTGGCAAACGTGGGCGTCGAGGCGTTCTGCACGGACAAGCTGCCCATCCTGCGCCAGCGGGGCGTGACCGTGGTCGCAAACATCTTCGCGAGTAGCACGAGCGACTTCGTGGCGATCGCCGAGCGCCTCGAGCGCGAAGACGGGGTGCACGCCATCGAGCTCAACGTGTCCTGCCCGAACGTGACGCACGGGGGGCTCGAGTTCGGCAAAGACCCAAAGCTCGCTGCTCAGGTGACGGCGGCAGTGCGGCGCGTGACCCGGCGCCCCCTGTGGGTGAAGATGAGCCCCGAAGCGGGGGATATCGTCGCCGTCGCGCGGGCTTGTGAAGACGAGGGCGCGGACGCGATCACCGCCATCAACACGATTCGCGGCATGAGCATCGATGTCGGTTCGGCGCGGCTACGTCTGGCCAATCGGACCGGCGGCCTCAGCGGCCCGGCGCTCCGGCCCATCGCGCTTCGCATCGTTTGGGAGCTCGCCGCCGCGATCCGTATCCCGATCATCGGAATCGGCGGCGTCGCTACTGCGCGCGACGCGCTCGAGTTCCTGTTCGCCGGCGCCAGCGCGGTGCAGGTGGGAACAGCGAGCTTCTCGGATCCACTGGCCGCGAAGAAGGTGCTCACCGGTCTGAGGGCGTACTGCGAGGACCAAGACCTGAGCGTCGCCGACTTGATCGGTCGCGCGCGTGCCACATGACGGCGTCGCTGCACACGGCGGTGTCGCGCGCCGAGCAGGTGCGGCTGCTCGCCGCCGTCCTGGAGCGCGTCGAGGGTGCACGAGGCGCGTGTGCGTCAGCCGTCGTCTTCGATCTCGATGGGACGCTAGTGGACAACCGCCCGCGGACTTGCGCCATCATGCGGGAGCTCGCCGAGCGCTGGCAGGCCGAGCGGCCCGACGCAGCGTCTGCCCTGGGAGCCCTGTGCCCCGACCAGCTCGACTATCTACTCGAGGACGTGCTCGCGCGTCTCGCCCTGGCAGACGCCTGGGTGACGGAAGCGTTGGAGTTCTGGAGGGGACGCTTCTTCTTCGACCATCACCTCCGACACGACCGCGCACTCGCTGGTGCGCTCGAGTTCGCCCGAGCGTGCCATGCTGCAGGCGCCACCATCGTGTATTTCAGCGGGCGGGACCTGCCCAACATGGCGCTCGGCACTCTGGCTAGCTTGCGCGACTTGGGCTTTCCCATAGGTGTCCCCGGGACCGAGTTGGTGCTCAAACCGCATTTCGAGACCAGCGACTCCGAGTTCAAGCGGCAGGTCACGCCACAGCTTCGGCGCTGCGGCGTGCTGGTCGCGGCGTTCGACAACGAGCCTGGAAACTGCAATATCTTCAAGGAAGCGTTTCCCTCATGCGACGTGTTCTTGCTCGACACCCAGCATCACCCCAGCGCGCCGCCGCTCGCCCGCGACATCAACGTCATCTCGGACTTCGTGCTGTGATCACGCGCGGCGCACTGGCGTGTCTGTTGCTGGTCGGGCTCGGGTCGTGCGATGGCAAGCCCACAGCCGGAGGCTTTGTCGACGACGAGACCCAGCCGAGCCCCAACGCGAGCATCTTGCCGGCGCCCATCGCCTCCGTGGAGCCCAGCCCCCGGTTTCAGGATGGCGGCCGTGGGGGCATCCCAGCGGACAGCGCGGGGCGGTTGTTGCTGCCCGAGGCGGCGCCCCCCGCTCCGACGCCACTGGTCTCCGACGCCGCCCTGCCGGGGGATCCGCTCACCTCTCGCGACGGGCCGGCGGTCACCCTCGAGGCCCGGTTTCGTTGGTTCGAACTGCCGACGCATCCCAAGACAGCGGGCGCGGAGGTCTCCAGCGAAGGGCTCGCTCGTGCCCGGCAGCTGACCGAGCTGAGCCTCACGGTCGATCTCTCTCCCCTCGGCAGGATGCGCGTCGTGTTCGCGTCTCCGTCGTTCCCCGTGCCTCAGAACGCGGAGCTGCGGGCCAGCCTGCAGCACTACGGGCACGTCTTGGTCTGGCCCGACGGTCACGCCTACCGCGTGCTCGTCCCCGGCACCATTCGAGCGCTGCTGGCCGAACGACGGGCGGACGCTCTCACGCTGACGAGCGGCTCCCTCAGCAAGGCGGGGGGCGGTTTCGTGCTTGGTCTCCCGACTCAGAAGGCCGTGGTCAAGAGTGAAGCGGGGCGACTCACCCTCGAGCAGGCCGACGTTACTGGACTGTCCGGCAGCGGAGCGCTCCTGTGTCGGTTGTTGCTCGAGTTGATTGCGGTAGAGCCGACCAGCGTCGCGTGTAGCGCCGGCACGCCGCTGCGCGCCGACCTCCAGTCGGAGCGCGGCGGTCGGCTGGCGTTCGAGGTCACGAGCATCACCCGCCGGCAGGACTTGCCCCACGGTCTCTTGCTGGTGCCGCCGGCCGGAACCATCGTCAAGCTCGGCGAGTTGCCGCCCCAGGCCGCCGGTGTGCTGCTGTCACGAGCTGAAGCGGCAGCCCTTCGCAGCAAGGCCTCACCCGGCGAGGTTCGGCCGGATGCGCCCGGGGAGGGGCTGCTTGCAGTCAATCAGACCGACAAGCTGCGCTACATCTTGCTCGATGGCGTTCCCGTCGCTTGGGTGCGCCCACACGCGGAGCAGTACGTGCTCGGTCCGCTGCCCGGGCGCTACACCGTCAGTTGGCGTGATTTCTTCGGCGCGGAGGTGGGGGCTCCGGTGACGGCGCAGCTGCCGCTCCGGTCCGTGGTTGGCGCCCCGCGGGACGCCGGGCCATGACTCAAACCCCGCGCTCGAGCTCGGAGGCGTAGTCCGCCGCGTCGTATAGCGTGCTGCCGACCTCTGCGCGATGCATCTCCGCGAGCAGCGCTTCGTTTGCGATCTGAAGTACCTCGAGTCGTGTGGAGAACGAGTAGTACTCCTCCTCCGCCACCTCCGGCAGCAGCGCGAGGCGTTGAAACACGAGCTGTCGCTCGTGCGGTAGCAGCACCAACTCCGAGCTCGGGCCGTCGTGGTTCGTGCCGAGGCATAGCGCATCGTACGCCGCAGCCACGGGACTCACCGCCAGAAAGACGCGCGCGAAGCAGATCCGCCCGCCTGCCACGTCCTCGGCGGGTAAGTACCAAAAGGCGTCCATGTCGCGGCGCACCACTTCGCCGAAGTACGCGCCTACGGCGCGAGCGAGCAGCGGGAGCAACTCTGGACGCGCCTCGATTTCACCACGCGCGCCCGCGAGGTAGTGATCCAGAACGGGTAGTGTGTCACCGGTCAGATCGAGCTCTACGCCGACGGCAGAGCGCACATAGTCGATGCAGCTTGCTGCCAACGGCGCGACCAGCTCGGGTGGGGGTTCGTGTTCGTCGTCGAGCGGCGCGGGGTCGTCGTCCCTCATCCCCACGAGACTACCCGGGGCCGGCCCGCTGCGTGGAACTAGACCGGGTCTCGGACGCCGACCCCGGCCGCGTCCCCGGTCACATTCACCACAAATGCAGGGGATCGCGCGCTCCCTCTGGTGCTACGCCCGAGATTTGCGTATGTCGAAGGAGCGTGGACCTGGCCGCGGCGGCCCGGCAAAGCTTCCGTTAGGTCACCCCCGGCTCGGCCGTGGTAGTCTAGTCAGCCCTGCGTCATGCGAATCGGCATCCTCAGCGACATTCACGCCAACTACGAAGCGCTGAGCTCGGTGATCGAGGCCTTCAAGGCCGAGCGCATCGACGAGTATTTCTGTCTTGGGGACACCGTGGGCTACGGCGGTTCGCCGAACGAGTGCGCGGACCTGGTTCGCGGCATGGTCAAGGCGACGATCCTGGGCAATCACGACGCCGCGGTCGCCGGCCGCATGGACTACTCATACTACTACGAAGCGGCGCGGCATGCGCTCGACACCCACGCGAACATGCTGTCGCGGGAGAACATGGAGTGGCTCAAGGGACTGCCGTATCAGGTACGGCTCGACGCGATCAACGTCCTCTTGTGCCACGGCTCGCCGATGCGGCTCGAGGAGTTCGAGTACATCTTCGCGCCGGAACAGGCGCGCGAGTGCCTCCCCATCTACGATGAGCTCGGCCACCTGACGCTGATTGGTCACTCACACTTGTGCAAGGTGTTTGCGCTCACCGAGGACACGGTCGAGGAGTTGCCACCGGTGGATTTCGAGCTCGAGCCCAACAAGAAGTACATCGTCAGCGTCGGCTCCGTGGGCCAGCCGCGGGACTACGACAACCGTGCGAGCTTCACGGTCTACGACACGGGGCGCAAACGCTTCGAGTTCAAGCGAGCCGAATACGACATCGAGACCGCTGCGGACAAAGTGTTACGCGCCAAGCTCGAGCGGAACTTCGCGCACCGGTTGTTCATCGGCGTCTGACGTCACGGCTCCACGGACCACTCCGTGCCCTCGGGGCCGTCGCGCAGCACGATGCCTTGCGCCGAGAGTTCGTCCCGCAAGGCGTCGGCTCGTACGAAGTCCTTCCGCTGCCGCGCCGCGAACCGCTCGGCGATCGCCTCGTCCAACGTGTCTGCAGACAGTCCGCGCAGGCGCAGCCGGCGCTCTCGGGTGCGAACCAGGTACTCCGCGGTGGTCGCGCGCAGCAGCCCGAGCACCGCGGCCACCTCGCGCAGCGACGACGCCGTCTTGGCGGCGAAGCCTGCGGCGGCAGCGGCAAACGCCGCGTCTTTGCGGCGCCGGAGCGCCAGGTCGAGCAGCTCGTTGCCGACCTTGGCGATCTCGCCCAGCTCGGCCAAGGCGACGGGCGTGTTGAGATCATCGTCGAGCGCGGCCAACGCGGCCTCTCGGGACGCACTCACGGCCGCCGTGGCTCTCTGTACTTCGGCGGGCGGCGCGCCCCCGCCGCCGCCCTCGGCTGCCGCCCGGTCCAGGCGCAGCAGCGTCTGCATCATGTAGTCCACGCGCCGCTCGGCCTCGTCCACGCCAGGGAAGGTCACGCGCCCGGCGTCGGCCTGAGCCGTCTCGAACTGAATGGGTCCGCGGTAGTGGACCGTCAGCAAGAACCAGCGAAAGGCCTCCGGATCGTTGCGTTCGAGCACGTCCGACACCGTGACGAAGTTGCCGAGCGACTTGCTCATCTTCTCCTTGTCCACGTTGACGAAGCCGTTGTGCATCCAGCACCGCGCGAAGTCCCCCTCGCCCGGATGCGCGGCTTCGCTCTGCGCGATCTCGTTCTCGTGATGCGGGAAGATGAGATCCATCCCGCCCGCGTGAATGTCGAAGCCATGGCCCAGGTACTTGGCGCTCATCGCGGAGCACTCGATGTGCCAGCCCGGGCGTCCGTGACCCCAAGGGCTCTGCCAGCCCCACTCCGCCTCGGGCGCGCCCTTCCAGAGCGCAAAGTCGAGCGGGTCCTGCTTGGTTTCGTCCTTCTCGACGCGCGCGCCGGCGATCAACTCGTCGATCCTTCGGCGCGACAGCTTACCGTAGCCCTGGAACTTGCGTACCGAGAAGTACACGTCTCGCGTGTCGCCGGGCATGTCCACCGTGTAGGCAGCGCCTTGCTCGATCAAGCGCTCGATCAGCGCGAAGATCTCGGGCAGGTGATCGCTGACGCGGGGCTCGACGTCGGGCGCTGTGCAGCCAACGGCCGCGATTTGGTCTTGATAGACCGTCGTCATGCGGCGCGAGAGCTCGAGGGGCGGCTCGCCTCGTTCCCGGGCGCGGGTGAGGATCTTGTCGTCGATGTCGGTCACGTTGCGCACGTACTTGACCGCGTGGCCGCGCGCACGGAGGTGCCGCACGAGAATGTCGAAGGCTACCGCGGAGCGAGCGTGACCCGCGTGCGGGACGTCGTAGACGGTCGGGCCGCAGCAGTACACCGTCACGCTCTGACCATCGCGTGCCGAAACGGTGTGGGATTGCCTCGTGAGCGTGTCGTAGACGCGGACCGGTGACATGGCGCCGGCAGGGTACACGATCGGCCGGGGGCTGGGTCAGGTGACGGGCGCTCATAGCCACGGGTCGCGACGCGAGCCGGGCTCCCGGCGCGGATCGACGCTGCGCGGCGGGGGGCGGAATCCCTGCCATCGGCGGCTCGTGCGCGCCGGTCTGCCGACGAGCGCGAGCTTGATGCCGAGCAGCCCCGCGATGAAGCCGCCGATGTGGGCGAAGAACGCGACTCCGCCGAGCGCCCCGTCCCCGAGCGAGCCGACCCCGCGGATCAGGTTCCACAGGAACCACTCGCCGACGACCAGCCAGGCGGGGAAGACCAAGAGCACTCCGAACACCAGCCACAGCGGCAGGATGGGATTGATCACGTGGACCGGCGCGCGTGGATAGAGCACGAGGTACGCCGCGAGTACTCCGGCAATGGCGCCGGAGGCACCCACCATCGGCACGGGACTCGCTGGGTCCACCAAGATCTGTGCGCCCGCTGCTGCCACTCCCGAGAGGGCGTAGAAGAGCAGGTAGCGAAGGTGGCCGAGGGCGTCCTCGACGTTGTCGCCGAAGATATAGAGGAACAGCAGGTTGCCACCGAGGTGCTCCCAGCCCCCGTGCATGAACATGCTGGTCAGCACGGTGAAGGCTTCGCCGGAGGGATCGAGGGTCACGCGCGAGGGCACCAGGCCGAAGCCCGGCAACACCCAGGCCGCTCCCGATCGCATCAGCGCGAACTGGATGGTGAACGCGGCCAGGTTCGCAGCGAGCAAGCCGTAGGTCACGTAGGGCGTGGTCTGGGTGGGGTTCTCGTCCCGGATCGGAATCACGGCTCGTGCAGGCTACAGCGGCTTTCATTGGGTCGTAACATGTGTGTGCCCTGCGACTGACGCGACCGGGGAGCAGCCGGCGCCGGCCCCGCCGGAAGTTCCCGGTGGGGCTGTCGCCCCACACCCCGCGCGGGGTCCCCAACCCCGCGCCGCTGCTGTTCCATGCATTGGAATGCCGCTGTGACCACTTGCTGTTCGATGCAGAAGCGCCAGCGCGGGGCCAAGGCATTTGCTCTGGAATTGTCCAGAGATAGCGCGCGGTTTGCGCCTCGCCGGAGCATGCTAGTGTTCGCGCCGCGCTCGATGATTTCTCGCTGGTGGATCGCTGTGTCCCTGCTCTGCGCCGTCGCGTGCGGGGGGCCCCATTTCGATGGCCGCGTCTATCGCGACGGTGAGCTCTCGTTTCGTGTCGGGCCGATCCCTGCCGCTTGGCGCCGTTTGGACGCTAGCCACGCCCTGATCGCGTTCCGCGACGACGCATCATCGGCGACGGTTGCCGTCAGCGGTCGCTGCGGCAAGGACGGCGACGACGTGCCCCTGCAAGCTCTGACGCACCATCTCTTCCTGCATTTCACCGAGCGAGAGGTGGTCGAACAGCGCACGGTGCCCCTCGATGGGCGAGACGCGCTGCGCACCGAGATGCGAGCGCGGCTCGACGGCGTACCCAAACACTTCACGGTGTATGTGCTCAAGAAGGACGGCTGCGTGTACGATTTCCTCCACATCACGTCCCGCGGCGCGGCAGGGCAGGCGGATTTCGACCGCTTCGTCGCTGGCTTCACCACTACGGGTTGACCATGGATAGGCCAAGCACGAACCCGGATACCGCTCCTACCTCGGGACGACTGAGTCTCGTGCCTCCTCCCCCGCCGCCTGCGCGCGAAGTGTTGGCGGGTCGGTTGATGGGCTTCCTGAGTCACTTGGGCGAGATGAGCCTGATGACCGTGCGCACCGCGAGGGCGACCTTCAAGCGCCCCTTCGAGGGCCGCGCCATCATCGCTCAGATCGAGAGCTTGGGCGTCAAGTCGCTGGGCATCGTGACCGTGACGAGCATCTTCATCGGCATGGTGATGGCCGTTCAGTTCGCGTTCGGTCTGCGCAAGTTCGGTGGCATGGAGTACACCGGGCGCGTGGTGGGGCTGTCGTTCACCCGGGAGCTCGCGCCCACGCTGACGGCGGTGATCGTGGGCGGGCGGATCGGCGCCGGCATGGCAGCGGAGGTCGGGTCCATGGCCGTGACCGAGCAGATCGACGCGCTGCGCGCTCTGGGTGCCGACCCCTACAAGAAGCTCGTGCTGCCGCGGCTGGTGGCCAGCATCATCGTCATGCCGGTGCTGGCTGGGATCGCGCTGGTGCTCGGTTTTTCTGGCGCCATGCTGATCACGGACTTTCAGTTCAACATTCCGTCGTCTTTCTTTCTGAGCAGCGCGCTGGGCACGGTCACCATGCGGGATTTGTTCAGCGGCATGTTCAAGACACCATTCTTCGGCGCCATCATCGCGCTGGTCGGCTGTCATTTCGGCATGACGACGCGAGGCGGGACGGAGGGCGTGGGCAACAGCACCACCCGCACGGTGGTGGTGATTTCGATCACCATTCTCATCGCGGACTTCTTCCTCACCAAGATCAGCATCATGATGCTGCCGATGCTATGAGGTTCGATGTCCGAGCTCGCGTCGCGTGCGGCTCGCTGGCCGTCGCGGGGCTCGGGCCGGTGGCTTGTGGGGAAGAGTCGCCAGAGCGCGCGCCCGCGCTGGAGGCGCCGGAGGTCCCCAATCCAAAGTCCTGCGCAGCCCTGCGGGAGCAAGGGCAGGCCTCGGGTCCGGGGCAGGTCTTGGTGAGCGGCGTGGCAGCCCGCTGCCTCTCCGAGGGTGGCTTGTGCTCGCTGCAGGACGTGAGCGCGTTTGCCGCGGCGTGCGGGTCCGGGGAGGTTCGCGAGGCGGCCTGCGAACAGACGTACTGGCTGCTGAAATGCCTGGCGCCCGCAGACGCGGGCCCGGACTGAGCGGCCGCGGGTGGGCCCGGGTTTCGAGCCTCTACCTTGACCTGGCCGCTCGCGCTCCCTACGCTTTCCCTGTTTTGACGGCGCTGGCCAGAGCACGAGTGAACGGCAAGTCCCGGCGCAAAGACGGTCTGCTCACCACCGGTGACATGGCGCGCCTGTCCGGGAGCACGCTGCGCACGGTCCGCTTCTACGAGGAGGCCGGACTGCTCAACCCCGTTCAGCGCACGGACGGCGGTCACCGGCTGTTCGAACAGCCCGAGCTGGATCGGCTGCGTTTGGTGACGGACCTGCGCGCCGCCGGGCTGGCGCTCGAAGAGATCCGCGAGATCCTGGAGTCGAAGGCGCGCGCGCCCAATGGCGCGCAGGCGGCGCGTTCGCTGATTGGGCGGCTGGACAGCCAGCTTGAACAAATGCGAGTGCGGGTCAAGCTCTTGTCCAGGCTGGTCGAGCAACTCGACGAAGCGCGCACCACGCTGGAGTGCTGCCAAGGTTGCGTCAACAACGTCAACTTTCCGGCGGCATGCGGTGAGTGCAAGACGCTCGAGCATGTCGATCCGGTGCCGCCCGCGGTCGGCGTGCTGTGGGATCTGCATCGGTGAAGCGATGGACCAGCCGCGAGTGTTCACCCTCGAAGAAGTGGACGCGCTGATCCCCAAGCTAGCGATGCTGGTCGAGCGGCAGTTGGAACGCGAGACGCACATCGAGCAGTCGCTCGCCAGGCTCGTGCGGCTGAATGAGGGGCTGCCGCGTACGCTCGAGGCGGATCACAGCGGTCCTCCCGCCGTCGAGGCGCAGAAGGCCGAGCTGCGTCGGCTGATCGAGGTGTACGAGCGCGGATGGCTCGACGTGCATGCCCTCGGCGCTGTGGTCAAGGATCCGCAGCTTGGGCTGGTGGACTTCTACGGCCGGGTGGACGGTCGGCTGGTCTGGCTGTGCTGGCGCTTCGGTGAGGACGCGGTGCGCTACTATCACGAGCTCGACGCTGGCTTCTCCGCGCGCAAGGCGCTGCGGCCCGAGGCCCGATCGCGGATGCTCAACTGAAGGTCTGTCGAGAATTGACCCTCATGCCGACGAAGCCGGCCCGCGTCCCCGGGCGACACAAGCGAGGAGCTGCAATTCTCTCGACGGATCTCGAGTCCGAGTCCTCCGCCGGGCGATGACGTAGAGTGTAGGTCTCATGACCGTGGACCGCCTCGCCGCTCGCGGCGCCATCGAGAGCTTCCTCCGCGCGCTCGGTCACGATCCCGAACACCACGAGGAGCTCCGCGACACCCCCGAGCGTGTCGTCGACGCGTGGGCGGACGAGCTGCTGTCCGGTCATGACGTCGATGTTGCCGCGCTTCTGGCGGAGGGCGCCGACTCGAGCGGTTCGGACCTCGTGGTGCTCCGGGATGTAGCGGTGAGCGTGATGTGTCCACACCACCTGTTGCCTTCCCAGGGCAGCGCAGTGGTGGCCTACGAGCCTGGCGCGCGCCTGTTCGGTCTCGGAACACTGGCGCGGCTCGTGGACGCGTACGCGCGGCGGCTCACGTTGCAGGAGACCGTCGGGCGCTCGATCGTCGACGCGCTCTTGCGCGATGGCGGAGCTACAGGCGCGTTCTGCCGACTGGAGCTGCGTCACGCCTGCCTCGCGGCGCGGGGGGAGCGACGGCCCGAAGCCGCGATCGTGACGGTGGCCTCGGCGGGGAGCTTGGCCACGGCGCAAGGAGCCGCCAAGCTTCGTTTGGCGCTCGACCCGGTAGGTGACGGGTGACCCGCGTGGCAATCACCGGCGCGAGCCGCGGCATCGGGCGCGAGGCAGCGCTTGCGTTCGCGGCGAGAGGTTGCCAGCTGACCCTGCTGGGGCGCCGCTCCAGCGCGCTCGACGCGCTGCGGGCTGAACTCCACGACGCCGAGTGGGTCGAGTGCGACTTGTCGGATGGCGATCAGGTGGAGCGCGCCGGCGCGCAGTTGTGCCGTGGTCTGGTGGACGTCTTGGTGAACAACGCGGCGGTGATCCAGCGCGCTCCCCTGCTGGGGGTGACGCGCGAGCAATTCGAGCAGCAGCTCGCGGTCAACCTCACGGCGCCGTTCCTGCTCACCCGCGCGGTGCTCGCGCCGATGCTCGCGCGAGGTAGCGGTCGAGTCATACAGGTGGCGAGCATTTCTGCCACCCTCGGCACGGCGAACTCGGCTGCCTACAACGCGACGAAGTGGGGGCTGGTCGGGTTCATGAAGAGCGTCGCGGAGGAGCTGCGGGACAGTGGCGTGATGACCTGCGCACTCCTGCCTGGGTCCGTCGACACCTCGATGCTCGTGGGCAGCGGCTTCGCCCCACGCATGAGCGCTGCCGACGTCGCACGCACGTTGGTGTTCTTGGGGCTGGATGCCTCGCTGGCACACAATGGAGCCGCCGTGGAGATGTTCGGGACGTGACCGCCGAGCTTGCTCCAGGCACGGCGCTGCAGGACGTGGCCGTCTTTCCGTTGCCGGAGGTGGTGTTGTTCCCTGGCGCGCCGTTGCCGCTGCACATCTTCGAGCCGCGGTATCGCACGATGATCGAGGACGTACTGGCCTCGGATCGGCGATTGTGCGTGACCCAGATCCCCCAGCCGAGCGAGCTCGATGCGGAGGGGCGCCCACGCCTGTGCCAAGTGTCGGGCCTGGGCGAGATCGTGGACCACGCCAGGCTGCCGGACGGACGCTTCGAGCTGCTCGTCGTCGGACGGGCGCGGGTGATGCTGACCGAGCTGCCGTTCAGGCCCCCGTACCGTCGAGCGTGCGCTGTCGTGCTCGACACGTTCGCCCGTGAGAACGTCGATCAAGACCTAGCTTCGCTGGTGGCGAGCGCGACGCGCTTCTTGGCAGCGGTGCGGCGCGCGGGACAGGAGGTCGAGCTCGAGCTTCCGAGGTCTCGGGATCCCGGTTTGTTGGCGGACGCCTGCGCGCACTTGCTGATCCTGGACGCCGGCGAGCGCCAGTCCGTGCTCGAGGCTCTAGACGTCTCGGTTCGGCTGCGGCGCTGTGCACAGGCCATCGCGCTGCAGGAAGCGCGGTTGGCGCCGCCGAGTGCCGCGAACTGATCCGCTCGCGCTCGAGAGCTGTCGAACCATGGACAGCTCTTTCACTCGACGCGGTCGAGCCTCGACCGCTCTTCAGCCAGGGACGATACGATCGGTGCCCATGGCGTCTCGCAGCGCCTCGGGGATGAGCACGCTGCCGTCGGCCTGCTGGCACTGTTCCAGAATCGCGACCAACGTGCGCCCCACCGCCAGTCCAGAGCCGTTGAGGGTGGCGACCAGCTTGGGTCGACCTTTCGCTTCGTCGCGATAGCGGATCTGGGCACGGCGTGCCTGGAATTCGCCGAAGGACGAGCAGCTGGAGATCTCCCGGAACGCACCCTGCGAGGGTAGCCACACCTCGAGGTCGTAGGTCTTCTGCGACGCGAAGCCCAGGTCGCCGGCGCACAGTGCGCTGACGCGGTAGTGCAAGCCGAGCTTCTGTAGCACCGTCTCGGCGTGGGAGGTGAGCCGTTCCAGCTCCTCGAGAGCCTGCTCGGGCTGGACGAAGCGCACCAACTCCACCTTGTCGAACTGGTGCTGGCGGATGAGACCACGCACGTCCTTGCCGTAGGAGCCGGCTTCGCTGCGAAAGCAAGGCGTGTAGGCGACGTACGCGATGGGCAGCGCCCTTCCCTCGAGGATCTCGGTCGCGTGCAAGTTGGTGACTGGGACCTCCGCCGTTGGGATGAGGTAGAGCGCCCCCGGGTCGTCGGGGTCGCTGCGATGGGTCTTGAACAGATCCGCCTCGAACTTCGGGAGCTGACCCGTGCCGCGCAGCGCTTCCGCGCGCACCAGATACGGTGTGTACACCTCGGTGTAGCCATGCTCCCGGGTGTGTAAATCGAGCATGAACGAGATCAGCGCGCGCTCGAGGCGTGCGCCTTGGCCGAACAGCACCGAGAAGCGTGCGCCGGAGAGCCTCGACGCGCGCGCGAAGTCCAAGATGCCGAGCGCCGCGCCGACATCCCAGTGAGGCCTCGGCTCGAAGTCGAAGGCCGGCGCTTCGCCCCAGGTTCGAAGCACTTGGTTGTCGGCTTCGCCGTGACCGTCGGGAACGCTCGGATGTGGCAGGTTGGGCACGCCCAGGAGCCGCTCCTCGACGGAGCGCTCGACCTCGGCCAGCTGCTGCTCGAGCAGCTTGATCTCGTCGCTGAGCACTTTCAGCTCGGCGCGACGAGCCTCGAGGGCCGCCTTGTCGCCCGCCTTGGCCAGCTGACCCATGGACTGGCTCTCGGCGTTGCGCCGGGCTTGCAGCGTCTCGGTCGTGCGGATCAGCTCTCGCCGCCGAGCGAACAGCTCGCCCGCGTCATCGAGGGAGGCCGCAGCATCCTCGGACCGGCGGCCGAGTCCGGCGCGCACCTGTTCGAGGTGATCGGCAACGTAACGTCCGTCCAACATCAGCAGGGTCTATAGCAACGTCCGCGATCCGGCCACAACCGCCGACCGGGGTTCAGTAGCCGACGCCGACGCCGACGCCGATGGAGACGCCGGTGCGCGAGCGCCGGAGCCAGCGCTGGACCCACAGTACGTGCGTGATGAGCGTGCAGGTGCGCTTCTGTGGGCCCTCGCAGCCGTGCCAGACGCCTCGATCCACCCGCTCGCCGTCCTCGTCGAAGTACACGACCTGGCCGTTGGGCATGATCGCGAGCCAAGCCGCCGCGGCGCCCGGTGGCGCCGCGTTGGCGACGCCGACGCGACCCAGCAAGCGATTGTCCGTTCCGGCGACGTGACCGTCCGGAAGCAGGAGCGCCACGGGCTCGTAGTCGGCGTCCACGACGCGCCCGGCGCGGTCGACGAGGAAGATCATCTTGCCGTCATCGAGCACCTGGCCGTCCGCCAGGATCTCGATGGAATCGTCGCCTGGGCGATCCCAGCGGGCCGCTGAGATGACGAGCGGGGCGCCACCCTCCTGCCAGCGCGGCGGCGGCTTGGGCGCGCAGCCGAGCAGTGCCCCGCAGAGAATCGCGGTGAGCGCGCCGAGCAGGGATCGCCGAGCTGTCGTCCAGCGCATGGTGCAGGTATAGTCCGAAATCCCCTGGCACGCAGCCCCGGGGCGAACGTACCAATTGCCTGGGAGAGCGAGCGTGAGCGGTGAGCGATGGGTCTTCGGCGTGGCGAGCGTGCTGTTCGTCTTTGGCTGCGCCAGCTCGACAGCCGGGGTCTCGGTCGAGCAAGCTCGGAGCGCCTCGCCCCGAGGCGCGAAGGTGTACGAGCGCGAGTGCAGCGGGTGCCACGGTGACGACGGAGGGGGCCTCTCGGGGACGCCGCGCGTGATGGGCGCCGGCGCTCTGCCGCTGCGGGGGGCGAGCGGCAAGCTCGGCCCGCTGCGCAGCGCCAAGGACGTGTTCGACTACGTCAGCTCCGAGATGCCGCTGCCCAAGGCGAGGGTTGGCTCCCTCCCGGAGGCGGACTACTGGGCCGTCGTGGAGTTCATGCTGCGGGGCGCCGGCAAGGACGTTCCGGCGGAGGGCCTCAGCGCAGCCACGGCCTCGAGCATCGTGGTCAACGCACCCTGAGCCCAATTGTTGGCCGCGGGTCGCGGCGCGGGGGACGATCTCTGGCGTGGACACCGACGCGTTTCGACTGGCCGCCTGTGAGTTCCCCTGTGACAACCCGGGTCTGTCCCACGGCGCGGCCTGGATCTGCCGCAGCCTGACGGGTATGCCCCGTGCCATCGTGCGCGCCGCCGGTGGCCCGCGACGCACCGACCCACCTCTCAGCGAACCCGGGTGGCCGCAGACCGAGGCGCCGATCGAGCGGAGCGACACCATACCGAGCGCCGCGCCGACGGAGCCGGCCCCGAGCCCGCCGCCCTCGCAGCCCGACGCGTTCTCGGAGCTACTGCTGATCGCCAAGGCGATCCTGCGGAGCCGAGGTCATGCGGCCGAGCACGCCGTCGACGCCGTGTTCCTGCAGGGCTCGGTCGAGGGGGTCTCGGACGGCGCGCGCGCGGCGCTCGTACAGCTCGGCCATCTGCGCGCTGGAGAGGCCGAGATCGCTGCGCAGACGCGCGCGCTCCTCGCCGGCTGGCGCAGCGCGCTCGACGGCAGCGGCGATCTCGCGGCATGCGGTGACACCACGCTCGATGGGTTGTGCGCAGAGTTGCTGGCGGGGCTCGAAGGTAGACCCGGGGCTCGAGACGAGCTTCGTCGTGCGCTGCGAACACGCGGCGTGGCGGCGTTCGGATTGCTCTCGCTGGCGGCGTGAGGGGTGGCGGCGCCGCTCACCGACAGGGGACGGGCTCGAACACCTTGATGCCGTCGCGCACGACCTCGGCTACGCACTCGCGGGCGGGCTTGGCGGCGGCTTTCGGCGCGCTCAGCGCGATCTCCACGGTCTGGTCCCGCTGAGCGAGGACCTTCTTCTTGCCGCTCGACTTTCCGAGCTGCGCTTCGAGCTCGAGCGCCTCGTGCGGGTCGACGACGACGGTGCAGGGCGTCTTGTCACAGACTTGCGCGCCGTTCTTGTACAGCGTAGCGCCAGCGGGTTCGGTCACGACCTCGAGCGCGATCTTGGGCGCGGCAGCCGAGGGTCCCGGCGCGACCACCGGGTCCGGGGCGACCAGCGGCGGGGGCGCAGCGTCAATCACCGGGGGCTCACCTGACGCGCTCGGACTCAGCGAACTGCCGGGCTTCAGGACCAACGCCGCCGCCGTCGCCGCTGCGGCCAGCCCAAGCGCGGCGACGACGTAGACGCCGCGATGCCGGGGCCGAAGAGCGATAGCCGTTTCACCCGCAGGCGGGGAGCGCTCGAGCGTCGTCACGGCGCGGGAGGACGCTGCCACGTGCGCCTCGGGTTGCGTGTCCGCAACGGCGTCCGAGGATGCGCGTCCGAACTGTACCCCGGTCGGCCCGTGCGCCCGGGGCGCGGGCGGCGCGGCGACCGCGGTCGGAGCCGGAGGCGGCAAGATGGAGTGGGAAGAGCCGCGTAGCTGCGCGCCCTCGGGCGTGCTGGCCAGAGCCTGCGCCAGCTCGCTCATGCTCTGGGGGCGGCGCTCCGGGTCCTTCTCGAGCAGCGAACGCACCAAGCCGTCGAGCTCGGGCGACAGCTGCGGCGCGAGCCTCTTTGGGCTCGGGATGGGCTCGTTCAGGTGCGCTTGCAGGACTCCGAAGAAGGTCTCGCCGGTGAACGGCACCGAGCCGGTCAACATCTCGAACAGCATCACCCCAGTGGCGTAGATGTCGACGCGATGATCCGTGTGGGCGCCGCGCCCTTGCTCGGGTGACATGTACTCGGGGGTGCCGAAGATCATCCCGGTGCGAGTCAGTCGTCGTTGGCGTGTCTCCGACTCGGCCGCTTCCTCGGTCGTGCGCAGTTGGGCGATGCCGAAGTCGACGATCTTGACGATCTCCTCGCCGTCGGCCGTGGTGTGAAGGAACACGTTCTCCGGCTTCAGATCCCGGTGGACGACGCCGCGCGCGTGCGCCGTGGCCAGCGCTTTGCACATCTGCAGCGTGATGCGCAGTGCGCGTTCCGTCGCAAGGACCCCGTGTTGCTCGAGGTCGTCGGCCAGGTCCCGCCCCTCGAGATACTCCATCGCCAGGTAGAAGCAGCCGTTGTCGAGTTGCCCGAAGTCGAACACGTCGAGCACGTTCGGGTGCTTGATGCGCGAGGCGCTGATGGCCTCGCGCTTGAAGCGCTCCACCAGATCTGGCTTGGCAGAGTACTCGGGGTGCAGCACCTTGAGCGCGACGCGCTTGTGAATGGCCTCGTGCTCCGCCAGATACACCGTCCCCATGCCGCCCCGACCGAGCTGGCTGAGGATGCGGTAACGACCACCAACCAGGGTAGCCGCCAGGTCATCGGGTTGGCTTGGCATCGCGAGGCCGGCTGGCTGCAGCCGAGTTCGAGGACCTTACCTTCACCTGGCTGCCGATGCCATCGTTCGCAGGCTCACTTCTGCGGCGGTTCTGCTACGCTGCGGGGACTTACATGGTCGTGGTCATGGAGCCCGACGCGCCGGAGGCTGCGATCGAGGCGGTCATCGGTTACTTGGTCGAAGCGGGTTTCGACGTTCATCGCTCGAGCGGACAGACGCGAACCATCTTGGGCGTGGTCGGCGATGTCACGCAGGATGACGTCGCCGTCATGCGCGAGCTCGACGGCGTCGCCGAGGTGGTGCGCGTCAGCGAGCCGTTCACCCTGGCCTCGCGTCGCTTCCGGCAGGAGTCGACCGTGGTCGAAGGGCCCTGGGGCAGGATCGGTGCCGGCCGTCCCTGGGTCGCGATCGAGCCGGTTGGATTGTCATTGATCGACGACAACGGACCGCCGTCCGCGGAGCTCGGCTACGAGGTCGCGGCGGGGCGGCCGTTCGACGCTGCGGTGTCGCGCTTGGGCAATCCGCCCGAGAGCGTGGGCGCACTCACCTGTCTGGCGCTGCAGCCCGGTGCCGTGCGTGGCGGACCAATCGTGTTCGTGGAGCGGGTGCCCAGCTGGGGTGCCAACGCATGGATCGGCGCAGCAGAGCAAGAGCTTCAGCATCGCGAGCGGAGCGTGGTGCTGCTCGAAGCGGGGGGCGAGTATCCAAACGGCGCGCGTACCCTCGAGGTCGCAGCCATAGCGCGGGCGAAGATCCGAACCCACCTGCCCATCGTCGTGGACGTTCCCACCATCGCTCAGCGCGCTCGCTACTGCGCCGCCGTGGCTTGCGCCGCGGTGGGTGCCGGCGCGGACGGCATCATCCTGCGCGTGTGGGCGGGTCGTCAGGGTGTGTTGCCCCGCGTTGCCGCGACACTCTCGTGGGCAGAGGCAATGGAGCTCGCCGAGCGAGTGCGCGCCGTCGGCCAGGCCGCCTGGCGATGAACTCGCTGGCCATCGTCGGCGTTGGGCTGGTGGGCGGCTCGATTGCCAGGGCCGTGAGAGCCGCTGCGCCGGGCTGTCGGCTCGTCGCGGTGGACGTCGCCGGCGCACGCGACGAGCTCGTCGCCTCGGGGCTGTTCGCGGAGGTGTCGTGCGACCCCGCTCCGAGCGACCTGGCCAGGGCCCTCGGAGCGTGCGAGCTCGTGCTCGCGTCGGTGCCGGTTTCGACCCTCACCGAGCTGCTCCCAACGTTGCTCGATCATGCTCCCGTGGTGACCGACGTTGGGTCGACCAAGCGGGCCGTGCTGGGCGCGGTGAGCGGACACCCTCGGCGCGAGCACTTCGTCCCCGGTCACCCCATGGCGGGGGGACCGGACGGTGGATTCGCCGAGTCCCGTGCGGATCTGTTTCGGGGCAGGCCATGGATCGTCTGCAGCGCGGGGAGCAACCCCGTCGCTCGCGACGCGGTGCTGTCGCTGGTGCGGCTGGTGGGTGCGTGCGCCGTGGAGATGTCTGCCGCCGAGCACGATCGCGGTGTGGCGGTGACCAGTCATGTCCCGCAGCTCCTGGCCAGCGCGCTCTTGGACCAGGCGGGGCGGCTCGGCGGCGCCGCGCGAGCGCGGGGCCCGGCCTTCGAGCGCCTGACCTCGGGCGGCGGCGGTCACGAGATGTGGCGCGACGTGCTGCGCACGAACGCGGACGAAGTGGCGGGCGCGGCCCGCGAGCTCGGAGTCCAGCTGTCGCTGCTGGCGGACGCTCTCGAGCGCGATCCGCCGGACGTCGAGCCCGCCATGGAGCTACTCGCCCGGGCGCGGGCGGTTCGCGGCCGGCTCGGGGTGAGGTAAGCTTGGCCAGGCATTTGCTTGGGTGAACACCATGTCGCGGCGCCCGTGGATCCTGCTCCTGACGATTTCGCTCGCGGCCGCGTGTGAGTTGAACCCGCAGCCCGAGGTCCCCGGCGCGAGCTCGGCGGGTTCAGGCGGGATGGGAGCGAGCGGCTCTGGCGGCTACGGCGCCAGCACAGGCGGGAGCGGCGGGGGCGGCGCTTCGGTGACCATCGACGCTGGCACGCGGCTCGACGGGAGCCCGGACGACGGGAGTTTCCAGACTCCGGACGCGGACGCGGCGCTCGACACCGACGCTGGGGACGGCGCTGCCGGCGCCGCTGGGGCTTCGGGCTCCGCTGGCGCCGCGGGCGCAGCTGGGGGGTCGGTCCTCGAGGCGGGCTCGGACTGACAGGCTCGAGGTGCGGCGCGGCGATCCGAGCGCTGTGTCAGTCTGTGCCGACAGCGCCCGGCTTGCTCCGACGCCGTGCTCTGCGATGCGTGGCCCGGGACGTGCTACAGGGGCGCCATGGGTCGGCGGGTTCGGTCTGCGGTCGTTGCGCTGTCGCTGGGGGCGCTCATGCCCGGCGCGTGTGTGTTGAACCCGCAACCCGAGGTGCCCTTCGAGGATGAGACCAAGGGTTCCGGTGGGTCGCTCGGGGTCGAGGCCGGTGGGGGCGCTGCCTCCGGCTCGGGTGGTGGCACGGCGTCGGGTGGCAGCGGTGCGACATCGGGCGCTGGCGGGTCCGGCGGCGGCAGCGGTGCGACCTTGGGCACCGGTGGCAGCGCCGGAGCGGGAGCGGCGCCGCCCGACGCCGACGGAGGCGACGCCCAGCCCCTCGACGCGGAAGCCGGGGAAGCAGGCGAAGACAGCGGCGACTCGGGCGAGGACGCACCCAGTGACGCGGCGGCGGACTGAGTCAGGTCGGCTTGGTGCGTTTGGCGATGTAGTTGTCCATCACGCTGGCGATGAAGTCAGCCAAGATTCCGTCTGCGACGCGGAGTCGTCGGCTCAGCTCCCGCGCCAGGTTGAGGACGATGATGGCGTAGGACTTCACGTCATAGCGGTACAGCGAGTCGAGGTCCGCCGCGGTGATGCGTACGAGGCGGGAAGGCGCCAGCGCTCGGACCGTAGCGGAGCGGGGCTGCACGTCCAGGATGCTCATCTCGCCGAACCAGTCGCCGGGACCGAGCATCGCAACGCGTGCTTCGACGCCACCTTGTGAGCGTTTGAGCACCTCCATCTCGCCGTTGATGAGCACGAACATCTCGCGCGCTGGCTCCCCCTCTCGAAACACGGTCGCGCCCGCGTCCGGGGTGGTCACGCTGAGCTCAGCGCTGAGGTGCACGAGGACTTCGTCCGACAACGCGCCAAACAAGCCGATGCTCCGAAGCTCCTGGGGATCCACACTGGAAGGTAGGGTGCTCATGGGGGACAGACTCCGTGCTCCAAACCTTCCACGAAGAGCTGCTTGCCGGGCGGAAATCCAGCACACACCCCCGCTCCAGGGCAATCCGTGACGAAGCCTATGCGGCACCACTTGCGGCAGTCCCAGCTGCCGGGTGAGCCCTCGACGCAGCCAAAGCCGGGCGCGCAGGCCGTCGGCGCCGCGGCGCCGCTGTCCGTGCAGGCGCCCACGCCGGTCCCGGTTCCTGCGGAGGCACAGTCCGTGTAGGTTGGCGCTCCTTCATCGGGGTAGCAGCCTGCTTGCGCGCCACACACGGCCGCGGGGCTGACCAGCGAGCAGCCGGCGGTGCACACCTTGAACCCGGGAACGTCGGCGCCGGCGCTGGTCTGCACCTGAATGCACTTGCCCGCGCCGCACTCGCCGATCGTCTCGCAGTAAGGCTTGCACAGCCCACTGACGCAGCCGTACCCGATCTGGCAGTCCGTCGCGGCGGCGCAGGCTCGGAACGGACTCGCGGTGCCCGGCTCCGCGCACGCGGTCGCGCCCGTCTCGTCCACGACGTTGCACGCGAGGCCCGCTTCGCACCCACACTGGGGGGCGGTATCGCACGGGCTGGCGCTGGGTGGAGCGCACGCGGGCCCGCCGCCGGTCCCGCCGGTTGGCGGGGAGCCCCCGGTGCTCGAGTCCGTCGTCCCGCCGGTTCCGCCGCCGCCGTCCTCTGCGGCGTCGGTTCCCGCGTCGGGCCTGGGCGGGCCGGAGCCGATCGGCTCCGCCTCAGCGCAGGATGCCAGCAGCAGCACGATGGCGAGAGCATGGCCGATGGCTCGCCCCCGAGGCGCGCGCCCCTCGCGCGAAGACGATTGCATGGGTGAGAGCCGCATTCGGGCCTCCAAAGTCAAGTTGACCTCAGCGACCTTATCGCTCGCTGGGGTCCGGATCAAATATCGTCGTCGGCGCTCAAGTGATAGATGGGGTCCCGCAAGGCGCAGTACTCCTCGATGGCGACGCGGTCCGCGGCCTCGAGATCGATGAAAGCCACGCCCATTCCCGGTGCAGAGTCGGGGCCAACGTCGCGGACCCAGCGCACCACGCCCTGGGTCTGGACGTGGTGCCCCCCCGGCAGAACGAAGGACAAGAACAGCTGTTTGCCCGTCGGTTCCGGCGCGTACGTCGCGATGAACAGACCACCGCGCGACAGATCTCGACTGAGCCCAGCGTAGAAGTGAGAGTCGCTGAGCAGACCCAGGTCGACGATGAGGTCGACGCGATCGGCGTCGCGGCGATCGTCAGTCGAGGCTGCACGCTCCACGACAGGCGAGGTGACCTCGATGGCGTCGCCGGAGGGCGGTAGGTCGAGCTGCACGGGCCGGCGACGGCGTCGATCGCCGCGCGTGACCGGATACAACACTGCCATCGTCCGCGCGATGGCCTCGAGCGCGTTCTCGGGCAGGGGTTCCCCCGGTCTGGCTGACTGGAGCAACTCGACCGCTGCGGACAGGTTCTCGAGAGTGAGGCGCAGACTCGAGAGGGGCTCCGCCCCCTCGACTTCGAGCTCGAAGAGGCTGCCCGAAGCAGCAGCCACGTGCTCCAGTGCGCGCTCCAACTCGGGCGTCGGCTCCGGCACGCGCTGCAGCGTCAGCAGCGCCGGTGCGAGCGACTCGCGCCCGCTGCGCGCGGTCCGGAGCTGAAGGGTTCGCTCCTCGCTGGTCTCGGTCATTCGAGAGATTTTTGAAACACGACTCTCGGTCGCGCCGGTCCGGCGTAGTCGTCGACTTGGGTGACGGTCCAGCCCGTCGCGCGGTGAAACGCGATGGAGCCCTCATTGCCCGTGGTGGTGATGGCCTTGAGGCGGGTGCACCCTCCGGCACGGCAGTCTTCTTCGAAGCTCTGATACAGGACCTTGCCGACGCCGCGGCGGCGATAGTCGGGATGGATACCGACCAAGTGGACGTAGCCCGTCTTGGGGGGGCCCGGCGCGACGAAGCCCAGCAGGAAGCCGACGAGGATCCCATCGTGCTCCACCACGCGCGCTGCAGCGCCGAGCTCGTAGAAGAAGATCGGGTGAGCCAGCGCGCTGGTGGGTCCGCCCCACCAACGGTCGATGACCTGAACGATGTGGTCGTAGTCTTGCTTGCCGAGTGGTCTCGTGATCATGGCCCAGGTGAGGCCGAGCTTAGCGTGCCCGCGCGTGGCAACAAACGCTCCTGCACTGGTCGCCCGAGCGCACCTCGTGTATCCGAAGGAAATGCCGCCCCCGCTCTTGGCCCCGTCGATTCTCAGCGCGGATCTCAGTCGACTGGGGGAGGAAATTCGCGACGTGGAGGCGGCCGGCGCCGACTGGGTCCACGTCGACGTGATGGATGGGCGCTTCGTCCCCAACATCACCCTCGGTCCCCTCATGGTGGAGGCTGCCCGACGCGTGACGACGCTTCCGCTGGACGTCCACCTGATGATCGTCGAGCCGGAGCGATACGTGGAGGCCTTCGCCGCCGCTGGGGCGGACGTCATCAGCGTCCACGTGGAGGCCAGTCCGCACCTGCAGCGCACGCTGGCGACGATTCGCGGCTTGGGCAAGAAGGCGGGGGTGGTACTCAACCCGCACACGCCCGAGTCCGCCCTCGACTACGTGCTCGAGGACGTCGACCTGATCTTGGTCATGAGCGTCAACCCGGGCTTCGGCGGACAGCGCTTCCTGACGTCGTCGTTGCGCAAGCTGGAAGCGCTCCGGGAGCGCATCGAGAAGAGCGGGTCGGACATCCGCTTGGAGGTCGACGGGGGCGTGGCTCCAGACACCGCGGAGGCGGTGGTTCGCGCCGGCGCGGACGTGCTCGTTGCAGGCTCCGCCGTCTTCGGCGCCTCGGACCGCAGGCGCGCGCTCCGCACGCTGCGAGACGCCGCCGAGCGAGGCGTCGGCCGTTGACAAGGAGCCCCGCACGGTGGCGGGTTTGCGGGGCGCTGCTGGCGCTGGGCAGTTGTTCGCCCGCACCCGCGCCGCCAGCGACTAGCGGTCGCTCGGCCGCGCCCGTCGTGACCGCGCCGCCCACGGCAGACGCTGCGACCGGCACGTCCGCCGACGTGGTGGTGGCTGAGGCGCTCGCGGAGGTCTCGCGCTACCGACGGCTCGAGGCGAAGGGCCCCGTGCGCGGGAAGACCATCTCGCGCGGGGACATGGTCGAGATGCTGCGAGAGCAGATCCGCCGGGAGATCCCCGAGCGCGTCGTGAAGGCACAGAACGAGCTGCTCTTCGCCTGGGGCCTGGCGCCCGCGGTGTTCGACTTCGAGCAGGCGCTGCTCACGTTGATGAAGTCGCAGCTCGCGGGCTTCTACGATCCGCGCATCAAGACCATGTTCTTGCTCGAGGACCTGGGGGACCAGGAGCGAGTCGCGACGCTCGCCCACGAGCTCGTCCACGCGCTGCAGGATCAGCACTGGGATCTGGAGAAGCACGTCAAGTTCGAGGAGGGCGCGGGCGATCGCATCGCCGCCATTCACGCCTTGGCTGAGGGCGATGCGACCAGCGCCATGATGGACACACTGCTGGGGCCGCGCGGCGTGCGCGCCATCGACGTGAGCGAGAGCTTGTTCGGGATGGAGGCGGAGGGCGCGATGGAGCTGGCGCCGGAGTTGGTCGACGTGCCGCGGCTGGTGAAGCGCTCGGTGATCGCGCCTTACGTGGATGGGCTGGCGTTCGTGCACTGGCTGCGCCGCCGGGGAGACTGGGCCGAGGTCGACGCGGCCTGGGCGCGCTTGCCCGTCAGCACGGAGCAGGTGCTTCATCCCGAGAAGTACCTGGCTGGGGAGGTGGGCGAGAGTGTCCCGGAGCCGTCGCCGCCGCCGGGTGGACCGAGCACGCGGGTGTATCGCGATGTGCTGGGTGAGCAGACCTTGCGGCTCGTGTTCGAGGAGTGGATGCCGTCGAAGACCGCCCACGCGTCGGCGGCAGGTTGGGGTGGCGATCAGGTGGCGGTGTTCTCCGACCGCGGCAGCACCGCGGTGGCTTGGCGGCTGCGCTTCGACGACGAAGCGAGCGCGCGGGCAGCCATGGTCGCCTTTACGCGGGGGATCTTGGGCTCGGCGGCGCCAGTGGACGCCGCCAGTGCTGCTCAGCGTGCTGCCGGCGGCAAAATTTGCGCAGAGCGCGCGGGCTCTGGTCCGTTCGCAGCGCGCCGCACCCAACGGGACCTGGTGGTGGTCGCGGGTCCTTTCCAACGCGGCTCGGCTGGCCCCACGTCGGCGGGTTCATGCGCCGACAGCCTGACTTGGGCGTCATTGGTACTGTCGAAGAGCTGACGAAATGACCGTCTGGCCGCCGGTCGCCAGCGGCGGGCAGGCAGGCTGGAGGCCTGCAGCTGGACGGATAGAAGCATTTGTCCGCACGTTCTGTCTGACCGTCCGGCAACCGAGGCTCCGACTGGTGCTGGTACGAAGCGTGCTTACAAATGCCTCGTGCCTCGCCGGTTCTCCACCCCAACCCGCCGCGCTTCCCGCGCTGGGTCGTGGCTCGCGCTGCTCGCGGCAACGACCCTGGGCCCGGGCGCCGTGGAGTGCGTCGACGCGGTGGTCGCCGGTGACGAGGCGATGGATGACGCGGAGGGCTCGCTGCGACTCGTGGTGCAGTCGTTCGCCGCAGCCGGCGTCAGCGAGCACGGGGTCCCCGCCCGCGGCACCCGACCACTCAGCTCCTTGCAGCGCGCGGTCACGGCGGCGGAGCTCCGCAGCGGCGTGCCCGTGCGGCTGATCCAGCTGGGTGCCGTTCATGAAGAGCCCACCGTGGTGCTGGCGTGGGTAGAGCAAGGTGAGCCGGATCTCGAGCTCGACGCCCTCACGGCGTCGCCAGGCGCGCACGCGGCCGTTGGCTGGTCTCCGGGGGATGACGCGAGCGGCATTCGTGTGGTGCTGCGCAAGCGAGCCTGAGCGACCTCGTCAGGCGGCCCTGGGACGCGCTTGACGCGGCTGCTCGCGTAGCACCCGGAGCCGCTGAAGGTAGTCCCGGCGCTGTCCCTCGTCGAGTTCGACGCCACCGAAGCGGGCGGACAGGTAGATCTGCGTGAGGCCGAGGATCTCGCTCGACCCGGCGTGTCCGATCTGTCGCAACGCCCGGGCGTGGGCCAGGGGCGGCGTGGCTGCCGGGCGAGGCGTCCCGAGCTCGGACATCACGCTCTCCAGCGCGCGATACAGCTCGACGGCCTGCTGCGCCGCGCGCTCGGCCTCGCGGGGCTGTGAACCGCCTGCCGTCGGGGTCGTCCTTCGCCGCTTCAGCCACCAACCGAGCGCCAATCCGAGGAGCAGCGCGCCCGCGACGACCGCCGCTGTCCTGCGTGGAGACGACAGCGCTCCGCCGAGTCTCGAGTTCGATTTCAGCGCACTGTAGCGTTCTCGCGCGGATCTGAACAGCGAGACCTGCTGCTTCATGTCGTAGCCAACGACATGTCGGCTCCAGCGCTGCGCGGCCGCTTCTACGATGTCGCGCATGAACGCGAGCACGCCAGATATCTCGCTGCGCGGTGCCGCGTCCGCGGGCGGCGTCGGGTCGAATCGGGTCCAGCCCGCTCCCTGCAGGTAGACCTCGACCCAGGAGTGCGCGTCGCCCTGCCGAACGGCGTAGAAGCGGCCAAAGCGGTTGTACGTGCCGCCCATGAAGCCGGTCACGTTGCGCGTCGGGACTCCCATGGTGCGAAGCAACACAGCCATCGCGGTGCTGTAGTACTCACAGTGACCGCGCTGACTCTCGAACAGGAAGTGCTCTAGCGGGTTGTGGTCCGTACCGGACGGAGACTCCAGATCGTAGCGGTAGTCGTTGCGCAGCCGTGCCTCGATTCGCCGGGCGATCTCGCGATCGTTCGTGGCGCCTCGAGCCCAGGTCCGCGCCAGCTCACCGACCCGGGGCGTGACGTTGCGGGGCAGCGTGAGGTAGCGACTGCGATCCGTGGGTGCGAGCGCGGGTGGGGGGGGTTCATCCGGGCCGGCGAGGTAGACCTCGTAACGAATGCCGCGATCCTCCAGGCTGGCGTACTTGAGCTCGCCCTCGGGCCCGGCCAGGACGCTCGGTGCGCCTCCGAGCAGGGGGGTGCCGCGAGGTGAGATGCGCAGCGCGACCGCGTCTGGCGGCAGGAACAAGACGGGCGGCTCGATGGGCTCGAGGTCGATCGTCATCTTGCGGTCGACAGCAGGATGCGGGAAGCGACGCAGCCGGATGGATGTGCCGCTGGTGTCGGCCGTCGTCCGTTGCGTCGTGGTGCGTGACCAGGCGCGGCCGTCGTAGGCGTCGAATGCAGTTCCCCGAAGGTAGAGGGCCAGACGGGGCGGGGGTTCCTCGGGCAGGTCGGGGATTTCGACGCGCATGGCGATGGTCGGATCGCTGCGCAGCTTGCCGACGCCTCCGAGATCGACCCGATCCGAGAACCCAATCATGCGCTCCGGCCGCGAGTGGTTGAGCAGCAGCAGGCTGAGGCCAACTCGCGGGAAGAGCAGAAAGAGCAGCGCGGTGAAGAAGAAGATCGGGATCGACAGCAGGCAAGTGGTGACCAGGAACTGCTTTCCGATGACGCGACGACTGCGCAGGATGCGGGGTACGTCCACCGGAAGGCCGGTGCGATCACGCGCGCCTTGGCGGTAGTTCCCCTCGACTTCGCGCCGCAGATGGCTGAGCACGAGTGCGCCCGGGGCTACGACCAGGAAGCCCAGGAAGCACAGGCCGTAGGCCAGGCCGCCGCCGAGCACGGTGCCGGCGATGAGGTGGAGCAAGGCCAGCACGATCACTTGTTGATCGTGGGCAGCTCCCCGGCGAGTCGCGAGGCGCACGACCTGTAGCCCGGCGGCGAACTCCACCGCGAGGGGCAGTACGTTGCCGCCCAGGAACAGTCGCGACAGTTGAGCGGCGAGCAGGCTCAGCGGCGCGATGACCGCGGCTTGGCGCAGCCAGGGGCGGTCCTGCCACCGCTCTGGGAGCGCGATGGCGCCGACCGCGCCGAGCACGACCAGCAGCGTCATCCAACGATTCAACTCGCCGCTCGTCACGAGCGCGAGCAACCCGAGGCCCGCCAGGGCGTCGGTCATGATGCGGTGAATGAGCCCAAATCTCACGCTGCAGGCCTCGCTGGCTGTTCGGGTGCGCGCCGTGGGAGGTTCGGCGGCGGCGCCTCGGTCCTCGCGCGTGAAGCAGCGGTGGGCTCGATCAACGCCAGGAAGCGCAGTATGGGATCGGCACCATGGGTGACGCCGGCGCGAACGCGTTCCCCCGTCGACGTTCGCAAGCTCACCGTGTCTCCCCGTTTGAGGTGGGCGACGGATCGCGACGCCAGGTCGCGGATGCGTCGTTCGAAGCGCTCGGACCAGGCGTCGTCGGGTGTATCGCCGGGGTGAATGCTGTCGAGGTGCAGGTCGACGTCGCGGCGTGTCTCGCGCGCTCGCTCGCGGTAGACTTCCTGTTCCGGCACGGTGCTCTTGGGCCAGTACACGTCGCGAGGGTCGTCGCCGTCGCGCTTGGGTCGCACTCCCAGGATCTCGTCGCCGTGTCCGCGTCCGAGGTTGCCGTCGAGGCCGAGCTTGACGCCGCCTTGGTCCGAGCTGAGTCGGATGGGGTCGACCGCGGGGTAGATGATGAGGTCGCCGTCTGCGCTGAGCTCGCGGGATTTCTCGAACAACCCGAATGGGAATCGCGTCGCGACGCGGAATCCGATGTGTCGGTCTCGACCGCGCCTGCCCGGGTTGCGTCGGTACGCTGCAACCTGCGCGGATTGCGGGCTTATCTTGAGGAAGAAGCAGCGTTTGTCCGCGGGTTGACCAGCGCGCAGGTCCTCGATCTCGATGGCGTAGGACGGGACGCGGGTCTTGTGATTGTAGACCTCGATCTCGACCAGGTGTGGCCTGCCGACCTGCGCGCGGGGGGGCAGCCGACGGACGACCGTGAGGTGGCGGAGGCTCATTTCGCTCATCACCCCGCTGACCACGATCAGCGAGAGGAGCATTCCGAGCAGCAGGTAGAGGAGATTGTTTCCGGTGTTGATCGCCGCGAAGCCGACGCCGAAGGTGATGCCAATGAAATACTTGCCCTCACGCGTCAGCTTGAGGCGCCTTGGTGGTCGAAACCAACGCAACACGCGCCCGAGCCGGGTTGGGTTCGGGTTGCGGTCGAGCGCCGGCTGGGGGAGCGGTGGGTGGTTCGAGCGCGCGCGGGCCATTTCAGAGGGGCACGGGCACGCGCGCGATCACGTCGCGCACCGCCGCCTCCGCCTCTTCCCGGCTCGGGACGTATCCTTCCGCATGCGCGGCGAGTCGCACTCGGTGTGCGAGCAAGGGGACGGCCAGGTCGTGGATGTCGTCCGCGATGCAGTAGTGGCGGCCGCTGAGCAGGGCGCGGGCCCGGGCCGCCCGTGAGAGGTTCATTCCGGCGCGGGTGCTGGCACCGAGCGCGAGGGTGGGGGCGGTGCGGGTGGCCGTGATCAGGGCTTGAAGGTAGGTTCCGAGCGCGGCGTCCACGGTCACGCGGTCTACCTCGCGCTGCAGCTCCACCAGGGATTGCGGGTCGAGCACCGTGGGGACGTTGCTTACTCGGTCGCCGCCCGGGTCGAGCATGAGTCGCGTCTCGACCGAGGGTGGCGGGTAGCCGATGCGCAGTCGCACCATGAAGCGGTCCAGCTGGGACTCGGGCAGCGGGAAGGTGCCGGTAAAGTCTTGTGGGTTCTGCGTGGCCACGACGAAGAAGGGATCCGGCAGCGGCATGGTCTTGCCATCGAGGGAGACCTGCCCGTCGTTCATTGCCTCGAGTAGAGCGGATTGCGTTCTCGGACTCGCGCGGTTGATTTCGTCCGCCAGCAGGACGTTGGAGAAGATGGGTCCCTGGCGCAGGTAGAATTCGCCGCTTCGTTGGTCGTAGACGGGAACGCCCAGGACGTCGCTGGGCAGCAGATCGCTGGTGAACTGAACGCGGCGCATCTCGCCACCCATGGCTCGCGCGAGCGCGCGAGCGAGGGTGGTCTTACCGACGCCTGGGACGTCCTCGATCAGAACA
This sequence comes from Polyangiaceae bacterium, assembly GCA_019637295.1. Lineage (GTDB taxonomy): Bacteria > Myxococcota_A > Polyangia > Polyangiales > Polyangiaceae > JACKEA01. The sequence continues at coordinate 56,845 of JAHBVX010000008.1, read as the reverse complement.
TGGCCCCGCGCGAGCATCGCGACGAGCGCCAGCTCCACGACGGCGCCCTTGCCCTCGAGCGCTTGCTCCACTGCATTTTTCAACTCGGTGAGCCGCTCGATCCGCTCTGTGCTGATGGCGACCGCTGAGGACGTCATTGGTTTCATCGTAGCACGGGGTACTCGGCGGGACCGACAGGGGAACGACCGCGGCGCGTTCGCGGGGTAGGTTGTGGTATGGGCCCAGGGGTGGCCGTTGTCGAGCGTGTCCTCGTCGAGGGGGTGACCCGCATGTTTGGGGCGACCGCGGCACTCCGCGGAGCGTCGGTCACCTTCGAGGCGGGGTCGCTCGTCTTTCTGGAAGGTCCGAATGGGGCGGGTAAGAGTACCCTGCTCGCCGTGGTCGGCACCTTGCTGCGTCCGACCCGGGGTCGCGTTCGGTACGAACCGCTTGGGGAGGACGTGCGCGCCGCGCGCGCGGAGATTGGCTGGGTGGCGCACGACGCCTTCTGCTATCGGGAGCTGTCCGGTCGGGAGAACGTCGAGCTGGCGGCTCGGCTGTACGGCGTCGGCGGCCCCGGAGCTTGGGACTCCGTGGTGGATCGGGTCGGCGCTCGGCGCTTCGGTGATCGCGTCTTCGGCACGCTGTCGCGGGGGCAACGACAGCGCATCTCCCTCGCACGTGCGCTGGTCCACCGCCCCTCCGTCTTGCTCCTGGATGAACCGTTCACCGGGCTGGATCCCGAGAGCTCTGCCCGGTTCGAGCAGGTCCTTCGGGAGGAGTCGGCGCGGGGTGCGCTCGTCGTCGTCGTCAATCACGCGCCCGCCTTGGCTGAGCGGCTGGGCGCCCGGGTGGTTCGTCTCGAGAACGGCTGCGTAGTATGACGCGGTGCGTTATCGCCAGGCTTGGGCGATGGTCTCCGCGATCCTCTCGGGGTCGGTCTCGGCCCAATCGGCGTGCGCGGTGAGTCGCAGCCTCTCCGTGCCCGGCGGCACCGTGGGCGGGCGTATGGCCCGCGCGAGTATGCCTGCTTCAGTCAGAGCGCGCTCGGCTCTGGCTGCCCCTTGGGCGTCCGGCGGCAGGACCGGCACGATCGGACCGTGGCTCTCGGGGAGGGTGCGGAGTCCCCGGCTCTGGAGCGCTTCGCGCAAGGCCGCGGCGAGGTGGCTCAGTCGCTCGCGCTCACGGTCGGCGGCGCGCGTTCGGTCGAGTTGCTGCAGTGTGAGGGCGGCCAGCGCTGGGGAGGGAGCCGTCGAGAATACGAAGCTCCGGGCGCGGTTCCAGAGCCATGCCCTCAGCCTGGTTGAGCCCGCCACGAAGGCGCCTTGGGCGCCCACGGCTTTGCCCAAGGTTCCGACCAGCGCGTCGGGCCGCACGCCCTGGGCAGCACAGAGTCCTGCGCCGTTGGGGCCGTAGACGCCCAGGGCGTGGGCCTCGTCCACGACCAGGAAGGCGGCGGACCGTTCGCAGAGTTCAGCCAGCTCTGGAAGGTCCGGGCTGTCTCCGTCCATCGAGAAGTAGGACTCCGTGACGACGATGGCGGGCTGTTGCGCTTGCGCGAGTTGCGCTCGGAGGGCGCTGAGGTCGCGGTGCGGGGTTACGCGCACTTCTGCCCTCGAAAGGCGACAGCCATCGACGATGGACGCATGATTGAGCGCGTCGGAGAGAATCACCTGGCCGGGCTGCGCCAGCGCGCCCAGGAGGCCGACATTGGCCGCGTATCCACTGGAGAACAACAGGGCCGCCGGGGCGTGGACCCACTCTGCGAGAGCCTGCTCGAGGGCGAGGTGTTCGGGGTGGGTTCCGAAGATCAGCCGGGACGCGCCAGCCCCCGCGGTGCCTTCGGGTGTTGCACGTGAAACGGTCCGGGCGAAGCCCAGGTAGTCGTTGCTGGATGCATCGAGCCAGACCCCCGGGCGGGCCCCGTCGTCCCGCCGTAGCAGCCCGGCCTGATCGAGCGCCCGCAGGCGCTCTTCCAGCCAAGAGTCGAAGGTCATCGCCGAAACGCTAGGCGAAACTGGGAGCCAAGGGAACCCGCGACGTGCGAAGAGCGGCCGCCGCGGAGCACACGGAAAGACCCAACCGCGAGATCCACAGCGCATTTTAATAAAACGCTACCGTCCTCTTGCACACCCGCTACAATACCCTCCCGTATTCATGCCTCGAGGCCAGTACGATCGCAGTCTGGACAAAGCGCGGCGTTGGGGCCTGCAACGAGCTGCCCTTCACGACGCGATGGCGGAGGTGCTGCTGAGGCTGGGCGTGCGCGGCACCGTCGCAGACGTGTGCGCCGTAGCCCGGGTGGGCCGAAACACCTTCTACGCCCACTACCGGAGCCTCGCCCAAGCCCGTGAAATTGCAATAGAAACTGCAGAGCGGGACCTCGACCGGGCGCTGTCCATGGCCCACGCGGACGCCGAGACACTCCGGGTCGCGCTCGACGGAGTCAGCAGGCGTCCGCGCTGGGTGATGCTGCTGATGACCTTTCACGAGGAGCGCGCCATGACGTCCCGCTACGAGCGGGCCCTGACTCGAGCCCTGGAGCGGGAGGGACTAGACCGACTTCGCGCCCGCGCCCTCGCCGGCGCGGCTCACGCGATCGCGCTCATGGAACTGGACGCGGGCGTCGAGCGCGCGCTGGAAGCGATCCTGGGTCCGTGACCGCGGCCCATTTCCATGGACCGCTCGCGATGCTACCGTCTGCGACGATGAGTCGCGCTCCGGTGGAGTTGCGCGTCGGCGGCCAGTCGTATCGCGTGATCGCTTCCGCAGAGGAGGCGGAGTTGCTGCGCCTAGCGGGCGTGGTGGACGCGCGGATGCGCGAGCTAGCCGGCCCCGGGCGCGCGGTCGCGCCCCAGTCGCTGCTGCTGGTCGCCATCTCCCTCGCGCACGACTTGGAGAGGGAACGGGGGCGACGCGAAGTCGCCGAGGAGAAATCCAAAGCGCTGCTGCGCGAGGTAGTCTCGCGAATCGACGCGCTGCTGGACGAGCTCCCCGAAGAACCGGCCGGCCCGCCTCGGGGCGCGACGACGAACCCAGCGACCCCATCCCCCCTGCGCTGAAGCAAGCTCACTCGGAGCTGCCGCGCACCGCGGAGATGCCGAAGATGACGGGCATCGCCAAGAGTAGTCCGTCCAGCTGCAGCGCGACGATGACCGTAGAGGCGCCCGCCGCGTCGAGATCCCGCTGATACGCCAAGACCAGCCCGGTGGCGATCGCGTAGGTGGCGTGGAAGTTGTAGCTGCGGCTACCGAGCATGGCCGAAGCCGAGAACCCCGGCGTCCACCGGCCGTCATCGCGGCGCGCGGTCGCGCCCGCGCCGAGGGTGAGCGGGAGGGCTTCACTCAACGGAAGCACGCCGACGACGCCGGAACCCAGCCGCACATCCGAGAACCCCGACGTCCCGAGCTCGAGGTACGGGCCAAGGCCGAGATCCGCAGACCGGTCGCGACCGAGGACCAGCTCCGCGCGAAGCGCGTTGAACCAAGTGGTCTCCCGCCAGAGCGAGTCAGCATCACCCTCGCCCCCGACCCCGGAAACCCAGCCTGCGCTGAGCTGCGGGTCGGCGCTCGCGCTCACCGTCCAACCCAGCGCACCACACAGGGGGACGACCGAACGGACGACCCCGCGGAGGCTCAGGGCGCGAGGCACGCTTGGGAGACGCCGGCGCACAGCCTGCAGTCGACGGCTTCGTCCTGCCCGAGCCGACAAGGCGGATCTCCGCTGGTGTCGGACCCGCTGCTCGCGCACTGGTAGCCGGGCTGGGCGGGGTCGTCAGCATCCGCAGGGTACGAGATCAGACAGCCGCTGCAGACCGTGATGGGAAACGCGAGCGCCGCAGACGTGATCTCGTCTCCGCCGAGGGTATCGCCGAACACGCGCACCTCCGCGACGATGCGCGTGCCCGCGGTGGCAGTGCCGGGCGGGACCAACAGCGCACTCGTGACGCCATAGCCCGGCTCATCGCCAGACCCGGGGTCGATGAAACCCGCTGCTGGCACCGAGAACTCGGAAATCACGGCCTTCTGATCGTTCAGCAACGCGACCTCGGCGCCCCGAATGATGACGCGGCTGGACTCAGTGCGGAGCAGGTCACGAGACCCGCGGCGGACGAGTTGATTGCCCACGAGCAATGACGCCTCGTAGCTGTCGCGTAGCGCGAGATCGAGTACGCCGGACGACCAGAACAGGCCGGAAGGATCGGCGGCAGCCTGACAATTTCCCGCCGGCAGAGCGATCACTTGCCGCACGAAGAGCATGCCCTCGTTGTCCGCGCACCCGGACGCGCCGAACAACACCCCGGCTGCCAGCACTGGAATGACCTTGAGCAGACGTTTCATTGCAGTAGACCTCACTGCTCCGGGACACGGCAGACACCGGACCCGCAACAAGACGAAAGTGTATCGGGCGAACCTCGCGCGCGCCAACAATCCGAGCGAAGCCAGAGCACTTATATAATTCCGGTCCCGAAGAGCCGGGCTGAGTGACCGGTTCCCGCGCGTCCGCCAGAGTCGCACCATGTGAGTGTTGGTGCGCAGGCGCCAGACGAACTCACGGAGCCAGCAGCGCCGGCAAATCCGCCACAGCCAACGGGTGTACACGAACGTCGCCGATGTCGTGCACGAGCACGAAACGAATCGCGTCGCCCTCGCGCTTCTTGTCATGCTCTAGCAAGTGCAGCGCCCGGTCGATGGCGACGGGCTCTGCGCGGGTGGGTAAGCCCAGAGCCCGGAGCAAGTGCTCGACCCGTGACACGAGCTCCGGCGCGGTCACCCGGAGCCGAACACCGAGCTCGAGCGCGAGGACCATGCCCAGCGACACAGCGGAGCCGTGAGACAGACGCCCGTAGCCTTCGGCCGCCTCCAGGGCGTGTCCGACCGTGTGCCCAAGATTGAGCAGCCGGCGCTCGCCGGACTCGCGCACGTCACGGCTGACGATGGACGCCTTGACGCGAATGCTGCGCTCGACCAGCTCTAGAACCAGCTCGGGAGAGCGCGCGAGCACACCGTCGGGATCCGACTCGAGCAACGAGAACAAAGCCGGATCGCCGATCAACGCGGACTTCACCACCTCGGCAAGCCCCGCGACGAATCCGGACTGCGGCTCGGTTGCCAACAGGCTCACGTCGCAGACAACGCTCGATGGCTGCCAGAACGTGCCCACAGCGTTCTTGGCCTCGCCGAGATCGATCGCGGTCTTGCCCCCAACCGAGGCGTCGACGGCGGCGAGCAGCGTGGTCGGCATCGCCGCCCAGGCGACCCCGCGTTGCCACGTGGAAGCCGCGAAACCGGCGAGGTCGGAGACCACGCCGCCGCCCAGCGCAAGGACCCGACCTCGGCGATCGACGCGCAAAGCCTTCAGCTCCTGCCACAAGTCGAACAGGTTCTGCGAGCACTTGCTGCCCTCTCCCGGCGGCATGCACCAGAGCCGAACGTCCGGCCCGTGGGCCCGAAGCGCGCGCAGCACCGAGTCGCCATGAAGAGCAGCTACGGTGTGGTCGGAGACCACGAGCGCGCTGGTCGCGTCCCCGAGCAGAGCTCCCGCGCGGCCCGAGATGACGCCGGAACCAACCTCCACGCAGTAACTCTGCAGGCCTGCAGCGACGGCAACCAAGCGCCGCTCCGCCAGAGCGGCGAGACTGTCGACCACCGTCGCGAGCGGCGCCTCGGCGTCGACGCTCGAGTGACACTCGGCGTACGCCTCCCGTCGCTCCGCCAGCAGCCTCGCGGCGTCCGTGGCGGAGGCGAGCAGCGGGCGCGGCGCAGCGCGCGCCCGCGCGAAAGCCGTGGACGCCGTGACGCCAAGGTGGAACACCCGTGCCCGGGCGAGCGCTTCGAGTCGGGTCGATCGGTCGAGCAGCGCTCCACCGCCCAACGAGACGACCCGCGCGCCGGGAAGACCCAGCACGTCGAGCAGACAGTCACGCTCGAGCTCGCGGAACCCGCGCTCTCCCCGATCGCGAAAGATGTCAGACACGGTCGCACCCGAGCGGCGCTCGACCTCCGCGTCGAGATCGAGCCAGTCTAGCCCCAGCCGCTGTGCGAGCTGCCGGCCGGCTGCGGACTTGCCCGCTGCCATGAAGCCGCTGAGCAGGATGGACTGCACGCTCGCCCCTATAGCCCAAACCCCAGGACGCCGCAGCGTCGCGGGACGACCGGGGACGGAGGGCGAGACTCCCACTCCGGCGGAACTCGAGTGCGCTAAGATGGCCGCGTGCAGCTGGAGCTCGGTACCCGCGATGGCGGCGTGACCCTACGGGTTCACGTCAAGCCCCGCGCCTCGCGGGCACGCGTGGTCGGGATCCGAGCCGGAGCGGTCGAGGTCGCCGTGTGCGCCGCGCCAGTCGAGGGAGCCGCCAACGCCGCGCTGATCGAGGTGCTGGCTGAGGCTCTCGCGGTGCGTCGCGGAGACATCACCGTGGTGTCCGGGCAGCACAGCCGGGCGAAGGTCGTGTTCGTGGATGGCGCCAGCACGGAGCACGTTACAGCGCGCTTGTCGCTCTGCGAGGTCCAATGAGCACGAAGCTCGAGTTCTGGAAGTACGAGGGCCTCGGAAACGACTTCATCGTGGTGGAGCGAGCGGGCGACGACGTCCTGCCATCCGCGCGGGTGGCAGCGCTGTGCGACCGTCACTTCGGGATTGGAGCCGATGGGGTGCTGCTCGTCGGCGCACCGCGGTCCGGGCAGAGCCGGGCCAGTATGGTCGTGCTCAACGCCGACGGCACGCGCCCCGAGATGTGCGGCAATGGTCTGCGCTGCGTGGCCCTGCACCTGCTGGAGCGCGACGGTTCGGACGGGCAGTCCTTGATCGTGGACACCGACGCAGGCCCACGTGCCTGCGAGATCACCCGGACCGGGGCCGCGAGCGCCGAGGTGGTGAGTGACCTGGGCGTCGGGCGGTTGCTCGAGGGCTTCCGGGTCGAGGTCGGCAGCCGGGCCCTCGCCTTCAGCCGCGTGTCGATGGGAAATCCGCACGCGATCTGCTTCGACCACCAGCTGTCGAGCGCGGACATCGATGCCCTCGCGCCGGGGGTCTCGGCGCGCTTCCCCGACGGCAGCAACGTCGAGTTCGCCGAGCAGCGCGACGCGACCACCTTCGGACTCGTGGTTTGGGAGCGCGGCGTGGGCCGTACGCTGGCGTGTGGAACTGGGGCGGCAGCGATGGCCGTCGCCGCCGTCAGCGAGCAGCGCGCGGCGTTCGACACGGCGCTGTCCGTGCAGCTGCCCGGGGGCCCGCTCACCATTTGGGTGTCGCGCGAACGGCAGGTTCGCGTCCTAGGCCCCGCTCGCCGGGTGTACGCAGGATGGGTGGACGCAGTCTGAGCGGTCCGCCCGAGTCGGGGCCCTCGTCCGCTCGCGGCGTCCTGGTCGTGACCGACGACCCCGCGACGCGTGCGGTGTTCGAGCGCGCGCTGGTCGGCGCGACCGAGCCGCCGAGCTTCACGACGAGCATAGAGGACGCGCTGGAGTGTGCACAGCACGAGTCCCCGGACGTGGTCTTCGTCGAAGTCGGCTTGGGCAATGGCGCGGCGGTGGCGCTCATCCATCACCTCCGGGCCGCCGCCGGTCGCGCACGCATCGTCGCCATGGTGCGTCCGGATGCGGTGGAGCTGGGCGCGCAGGCCCTGTCCCTGGGCGCCTCCGGGATCGTGATCTCGCCGCCCGCCGGCGACGAGATACTCTCTGCCGTGACCGAGGCGCGGGCGCGCCGCGTCGACTCGGTCATGCGCGAGCGCCTGCTTGCAGACACGGATGCCGCCCGGCTAGCGAGCGAGGTCGCGCGGGAACTGCTGACGCTCGGAGCGGAGCCGTCCCGGCGCGCCGCCGCTGACGCGCTCTGTCGCATCGTGGTGCAGCGTCTGGGCGCGACGGCGATCGCCGTCTACGTTCCCGCGGCCGAGCGCGCGCGCGAGCTGATCCGGCTCAGTGAGCATGGCGCGGCGTCCGCACCCGCCGTGGGCGACGAGCTCATGGTGCTGGCCCACGCGGCGGAGCACGGGCTCGAAGCGACGCGCTTGGAGCTGGGGCGCGAGTCCGTGGGGCTGATCTTTCACAGTGGCTTGGAGTGGCACGCTCGGCACAAGGCCGATCTGCTCGGACTCGTCTCCGGCCACGCGGCGGCCGCGTTCGCCCTGATCGGCGCACGGGAGCAAGCACAGCGGGGGGCCATCAAGGACCCGGGGTCGAGCGCGTACACCTTCGCGTACTTCGTGGACGTGGCGGGGCGCGAGATCGACAAGGCGCGACGTCACGGTCGACGCTTCTCGGTCGTCACTGCCACCCTCGCGGATCCGGAGGGACCCGAAGCGCACAGCGTGGAGCTGGCCGAGCGCGCGCTGTCCACCGTGCGCGCTACGGATGTGCTGGCGCGCGTCGATGACCACGAGTTCTACCTACTTCTGTCCGAGACCGGCGGCATCGGGGCGCATCACTGTCGCCGAAGGTTGCTTGCCGCGCTCGGGCGCGCCCTTCCCGGCAAGCCACGCCGGCTCCACCTCGACGCTACCTTCGGCAGCGCGACCTACCCGCACGACGGGGCGGACCTGTCCGGGCTACTGCGCAAGGCGAAACATCGCGCGGACGCCGCGCACAGCTCGATCGTGCACCGCCGCCGCCGCGACGTGGAGTCCCTGGACGACCTGCTGGACTCGCTCTTGTGGGACATCGCCGCGCGAGACGTCGCCGTACCCATGGATGAGCTGCGAGCGATAGAGCTACCCTTGGTGGACCTGGTTGGACTGGCGCACGCCCTCGTGGGAGAAGCTCTTCGAGGTGGCTCGGCGCTGCTCGTGGTGAGTGCGCCTTCCGGTCCCGGCCTGGGGGCGATCGTGCGCGCGGCTGCCGTCGAGCGGCCCGGCGCCGAGGTGCGCGTGGTCGCCCCGCCCGCGAGCGCCGCCGGGGTGGAAGCGCTCGCGGTCGTGGCCGAGCACGGCAGCTACGCCTTCCTCGGCAGACGAGAGCGGTCGCTGTTTCGTGCCGTACACTCTTCCAACACGGCGCTGGTCGATGTCGTGCTCGACTGGGCCGAGGGAGCGATGGTCTGATGGCCCGCTCCGTGGTCTTGGTCGACTCGGATCTCGACGCGCTGGGGTCCCTCGCGTCGCAGCTGCGCTCGCGCGGGCTGACGGTGTTGGTCGCCGATGACTGGCAGAAGGCCAAACAACGTGTGCTCGCGACCTCGGTTGACGCAGTGGTAGTCGCTCGGGGCCTGGCGCACGATGCCGAGTTGGACATCAGCTGCCTGGAGATCGACGGCGCGGATCCCGAGCGCTCCGTCGGCCGGGATCCCGACGAGATCGCCCGTCGGCTGCTCGCTCTCCCCATTCGTCGCGAGCCCGCGCTCGCCGAACGAGAGGACTTCCGAGGTGACCTGGGACAGGTTGGCATCGTCGATCTGCTGCAGTTGCTCGGGATGAACCGCCGTACCGGGCAGCTCAGCGTCACCACCGCACGCGGCAGCGGCGAGATCCGCCTCGTGCAGGGCGACGTCGTGGATGCGGCTCATCGGCGCCTCGAGGGCGGGAAGGCGTTGATCCGTCTACTCGGCGAGCGCGACGGCACCTTCGCGTTCACCACGACTCCCCCGAGCAGCCTGCGTCGCATCGATCAGCCGCTGAACAACCTGGTGATGGAGGGGCTTCGCCAGCTGGACGAGCTGGCGCGCAAGCGCCCGGAGGTCTGCGCCGACGGCGATGCGCTCCTCGCGACCCGGGAGCCCGAGTCCGAGCCGAGCGAGTTGGGACGGACGGTGCTCGCTGCCGTGCAGGCGCCCCGATCCTTGGACGAGCTACTCGACGACGTCGCTGCGCCGGATCTCGAGGTCATGGTCGAAGTGCTCCGCCTGATCGAAGTTGGCGCGATTCGGCGGATCCCCTCCGGCGCCGAGCGCACACGCTTTGCCGACGTCGAGCATGCCTCCCTGATCGGTGCCATGCTCGGGCGCCTCGCGCACCCGGCTTTCGGAGGCCGGGCTCGGCTCGTGCTCGCCGGTCACGTCGCGGATCTCGCCGCAGCCATGCACGCCCTCGGGCGGTTCGCCGAAGCGATCTCTCCCGCCGAAGACGTTCCGGCCGCGCCGGTGCCGCACACGCTCGCCACACTGCACCTCGCGGAGAGCGCGGCGCTCGAAGTGGTCGGGCTGCCGCTGCTCGATGCGTTCGCGCCGCTCTGGTCCTTGAGCTTGGCTGGGGCAGTCGCGGTGGTGCCCTTGGCCGAGCCGCCGGCCGTGCTCGAACAGGCCTGCGCGGCCACCGGGGTGCCAATCCTGCGCTGCTCGGCGCTCGTCGATCCGGCGGATCCGGCGCATCTGGGCCAGGCCTTGCGAGAAGCACTCGACGCCGTGTCCGGACGCAAATAGAAACTCACCATGGCGGCTGAGGCGAGCACGGCGAAGAGGAAGATCGCTCTGATCCCGGGCGACGGCATCGGCCCCGAAGTCATCCGCGAGGCGTCGCTCGTGCTCGAGTGGTATCAGTCGGAGCGCAAGCTACCGATCGAGCTGTGGCACCTCGACCTTGGCGCAGAGCGGTTCTTGCGGGACGGGACGACGTTCCCGAAGGAGATGCGCATTGCCATTCAGCGCGAGTGCAGGGCCGTGCTGCTCGGTGCGCTCGGCGATCCCCGCGTCCCGTCGATGGAGCACGCGCGTGACATCCTGTTCGGCATGCGATTCGGTTTCGACCTGTACGCCAACATACGGCCTGTGAAGGCGCTCGCCGACTCGGTCGTGCCGCTCAAGGGTCGAACCCGTGCGGACGTCGACTTCGTGGTGTTCCGTGAGAACACCGAGGGTGCGTACGCGGGCGTTGGCGGCCAACTCAAGCGTGGCACGCTCGACGAAATTGCCATCAACGAGGACATCAACACGCGCAAGGGAGTGGAGCGCATCATCCGTGCTGCGTTCGACTTCGCCAAGACCAGCGGCCGGAAGCGTGTGCACATGGCCGACAAGAGCAACGCGCTTCGTCACGCTCACGAACTGTGGCTGCGCGTGTTCGACGAGGTACGACGCGAGTACCCGGACATCGAGGCGGCCCACGTCTACGTCGACGCGCTCTGCCTCTACATCATCCAGGATCCGAGCCAGTTCGACGTGATTGTGACCAACAATCTGTTCGGGGACATCGTCACCGACCTGGGTGCGGGTCTGCAGGGCGGGCTCGGCATGGCGGCCAGCGCCAACGTCCATCCCGCCGATCCGGGGCGTGTGGCCCTCTTCGAGCCGGTGCATGGCTCGGCGCCCACCCTCGCCGGTAAGAACCAGGCGAACCCCTTCGCGGCGCTGCTCACGGTCGGAATGATGCTGGCGCACCTGGGATGGCCCGAAGAAGAGCAGCGGATCGAGGCGGCGGTGGCCCGCGCCGTCGAGCTCGGCCAGTGTACCGTGGACGTCGGTGGGAGCTTGCGAACGCACGAGGCCGGTGCGGCGGTGCGGCGGCTGTTGGCCGAATCCTGAGCGTGCTCCAGGCCTCGCCAGGGCCGAAAATTCTGCCAACCTCTCCGGCTGTGTTAGGCCCGGCGGGATGATGGACGTAGAGCAGCCCACGTCGCTGAGCGGTTCCTCGGATCCCAAAGCCGAGTTCGTGTCCAGCATTGGCCGGCGTTTGGCTGTCCTCAGGGGCGCGCTGAACGAGCTTCAGGCTCGGCCGGAGTCTGCCAAGAGACGGGATGACGTGCTCCGGCGGTTGCACGCCCTCGGCGCCGCGAGTCGGGTGCTGGGCTTCGACGCCGCGGCCGACGCTCTCGGTCACGCCGAGGCATCGCTGCAGCACGCTGCCGCGGCTAGTGGAGCTAGCGCCGGGAGCCTGAGCAACGTGGCCGTGGCGCTGGATCGGGTGCCCCAGCTGGTTTGGGGGGCACCGGCGGACTCGTCGGGGGCGCCACAAGAGGCCGATGCCGTTCGCCACACCTTCCCCATCTCCGTCGTGGTGTTCGGGGGCGAGGCTCTGGGCAAGACGCTGGCGGCGGCGCAGGTCTCCGACGATCTGGACCACGAGCGGGGGGACCATCCGGCGCAGGTGGTCTCCCTGGCGCGCAGCATGGGGCCAGACGTGATCGTCGTGGACGCGGACCGGGACGGCGCCCAAGAACTGGTGGACCAACTGCAGGCGGATGATCGCGTCGATCCGTTCGCCTTGGTCGTGGTCGGGGACTTCCCTGCTCCCGAGGCGGCCGCCGCGTTCTTGTCGCGTGGCGCGGTGCGCGCGCTGCCCAAGCCCGTGAGCCCCGACACGCTGATGCGAGCGGTCTCGTCCGTCGCCCGACGACCCTCGGAGATCCGCGCCCGTGAGCCGATCGGTGACGTGACGATGGAGGAGTTGGCCAGTCGCGTCGCAGCAGAGGTGCGGCGCGGTCTGGTGAGCGGCGTCGAGCCCGCTGGCCTCTCCGCGACGGTACCCTTTGGTGAGGGCGTGGACGTCATGGCGGCGGTGTGGTCGGCGGTCGCGCGCGTGCGCGAGATCACGACGCTGCGCTCTGGCGGTACGGTGCGGTTCGAGTCGGGTGGCCCCGAAGGGGCCATTCCGTTCGCACCCTGGGGTGGTGAGCGACGAGCGGGTGAGCGACAGGATGGCGCGCGCGCCAGCGACCGAGTGCGTTTGGAGGGGCGCCTCGCGGTCGTGGCGGATGACGACCCCGCGGTGGTTTGGTTCCTGTCCGGGATGCTGAAGGCCGCCGGCATGGAGGTCATCGAGGCGCATGACGGAGCTCGCGCGCTCGAGCACTGTCTGATCCAGTGGCCTGACGTCGTGATCAGTGACGTGCTGATGCCGAAGCTCGACGGCTTCGCGTTGTGCCGCGAGATCAAACGGGACGTCGCGATTCGAGACGTGCCGGTCGTGCTGTTGTCCTGGAAGGAGGACTTGCTCCAGCGCGTACGCGAGCTCGGGGCGCGAGCCGACGGGTACCTCAAGAAGGAAGCGGCCAGCGCGACGGTGCTCGAGCGCCTACGCGAGGTGGTGCGACCGCGAGCCCGAGTGGAAGCACGTCTGGCTGCCGGCGGCGTGGTGCGCGGGCGTCTCGATGGCCTCACTCCGCGCTTGATCCTGGAGCTCGCCAGCGCTCGGCATCGAGATTGCCGGGTCTCGTTCCGTGATGCGGCTTTCCTGTACGAGGTCGAGCTGCGCGGGGGTCGCCCCGTGCAGATCACACGTACCTCGACGGACGGCGGCTTCTCCCGGGGCGCGAGCGCCGTCATGGCGCTGCTCGGCGTCAGCGCTGGTCGGTTCGTGGTCACGCCGGACACGACGCCCTGCCGCGACGCCATCAACCAAAGTCTGCAGGCCTGGCTGGCGCCCCACATCATCCGCGCGCGCCGGCTGACGGAGATCGTCACACGCGACCTGGAGCGCATCGATCAGCTCGAGATCGACGTGGAAGCGATGCAGGCCTACCTGACGTCGATTCCCGAGCCGGAGCGGGGTCGAATCGAGCGGCTGGTGGCGGGGGAAGCTCCGCGTGTGCTGCTCGCGGAACTCCCCAGCGAGCGTGATCGGCTCGAGGGTCTGCTGCTCGACGTCGCGCGTCGAGGCGCGATCACGAGCGTCGTTCGCGAGGGCGCGATCGTGGACCTTGGCGCAGCGCCCGAGCCCCGGAGCGCAGCGCCCGAGCCCCGTCCCCATGTGCCCGAAGCGGAGCAGCCCTCCCCGGCGCCGGCCCAGTTCACCCTGGACCTGTCGCCTTCCGCGTCCGAGTCAGCGTTGTCGGTGGCTCCGAGCACTCACGTGTCCGCGGACTGGCCGCTCGATCCGAGCATGACTCCCGGCGCGGAGTCGTCGTCGTCTGCCTTCCCGCCCGAGACCGGCACGTTCCCCGGCATGGGTCCACCGTCTGCCGAGCGCGGGGCGGGCATTGCGGCGCCGGTCATCGTGCGGGCCGCAGAGCCGCTCGACGACGCTAGTGGGGCGCCCAGCGTCGAGCTCCCACCAGCCGAGTCATCGACGGATGACGCCGTTGCGAGCGAGGTCGAAGCGTCGAAGCAGGCAGCTCCAGCCGCCGCCTCACCGTCACCGACCATCGAGCCGAGCCCCGCCGTGGCGGAGCCCCGCCGCGGCGAGGCACGCACGTTGGTCTCGGCCGGCCCGGAGATCCGAAAGATTGTCATGCCCAAGGCCGAGGCCCCCGAGCCGCGGGCCGCGCGCGAAGAGTCGCCGCCGAGCGAACAGCTCGCGCGTGAAGAGCCCCTCGCGGAGGCAGGCGGCAACGCAGAGCCCGAGGCGGGCGAGGAGCCGGTGCTGCTGCCGTCGACCAAGCGCATCGCGTTTCCGCGACGCGCCGACGACGAGCCGTCAGCTCCAGCGCCCGAAGCCGAAGCTGACGTCGACGCGGACCTCGCGAGCGAGCAAGACGCGCCCGAGTCGGAGCCTGCACCGAAGGTGTCCGCGTCTCGCAAGCCAGCGGCCGGGCGCTTCGCGGGCTGGGCCGGGACGGCGCGAGTGCTGGCGGTGATGGGCATCGCGGGCGGCGCGAGCTTCGGCGTCGTCACTTGGGTTCGCGGGCTGGCTAGCCCCGGTGCCGAGTCGGCCCCGGCCGAAGCCAGCGGCGAGGCAGCACCCGCCGCTCCCCCGACCGCTCCAGCGGCGGCGCCGAAAGGCGCCTCGGCGTTGGCAGGTGGGAAGCCGGCGAAGATCGAGACGCTACCGCTGCCGCCGGGCACGGACGTGAGCGATGGCAAGGGGCTGCTCGAAGTGGACATCGCCGGCAAGGACGCGATCTACGTGGGTGGCACCTTCGTCGGGCGCGGGCCGATGCGGCGAATCCAGCTCGACCCGGGCACTCACGAAGTGAAGCTCCGCACCCCCGGCGAAGAGAGCACGCACGCGGTCGAGATCTCCGGTGGCGTCCGGACCCGACTCTCGCTGACGGGACCGTGAGCGAGCGCCACCGCGACCCTCTCGCTTGACAGCGGACGGGGAGCTGAAACACCTGTGGCCGCACATGAGCACGCCGACGAGCTTCCGTAGGACCCAATTCGGTCTGGGCCTCGTCCTGGGTCTTGCGATCGCGTGCGACGAACGCAAGCCCCCGCCCTCCCCGGAGCACGACGCGGCCCTCCCCGTCGTCGAGGCGCCAACCCCACGCCGTTCGGAGCAGTTCGACTTGGTCGAGCAGCTCGCGCTGTGCGAGATCCGACACCGAGGCTTGTCCCTCGACTTCGGTACGCGGGCTGCCGAGCGCCAGCGCGCCTTTCAGATACCCCCCTTCGAGGACCTGGAGAACGCCGAGCGCGACGGAGCGACGGTCACGCGGGTGCTCGGTCGTCGGCTCAACGTCGACCTGTGGCTGGACACCCCGGTCGACGATCCCTACCTCGAGCTGCGCGTCCATGGTCGTGGGGCCCGCCGCATGACCGTGAACCTCGGTGAACGACGCGCAGGCTCGGTGCGCCTGAACCCAGGGGAGACCAAGATACATCGGCTCCCGGCGCTTCGCGGGGAGCTCGCTCCAGGGCGGCACCCGGTGCAGATCCTGTTCAGCGGTAGGACTGGCGGTGCACTCGTGCCGCAAGCCGAGCTCGACTGGTTGCGCCTCGGCGTGGAGGACGACAGCAGCGCGACGTACGCTGCGCCGACGCTGAAAGACGTTGTCAGCGACGTGGTCATCGACGGCGTACCAAAGCGCTCCATCGTCCTACGGGCACCGGGCGCCGTGCGCTGTCCGGTCGTGCTGGCGCCTGACGCACGCTTGCACGTCGCGCTCGGTTTCTGGGGTGCCGGAACGGGGACCGCAGCACTCCGCGTCGTGAGCGACGGCGCCGAGCCCACTACGTTGCTCGAACGGAAGCTGACCGGTGGCAGCGGCGCCACCTGGACGACGGTCGAACGCGAGCTCGAGGCGCACGCGAACAAGACCGTCATGGTCGAGCTACGCGCCATCGACGCCACCCAGGGCGGGCGGGTCGCGTTCGGTGACCCGATCGTTGCCCGCCAGGCGGCGCCGGTCGCATCGCCGCAGGCCACGACGGTGGTGGTCGTGGTGCTGTCGAGCATCGATCGGCGACGGACGCCCCCTTGGGGTCCGCGCGAGAACCTCGCCGCTCTGCCGCGGTTGATCCGCGGTGGCGTCGCGTTCAGCGGCTATCGCGCTCCCACGACGGTGCCCGGCGCCGTGGTGGCCAGCATGCTCACTGGGCTGCCGCCGCGCGCGCACGCCTTGGAGGACCCAGCGGCGCGGATCCCCAGCGGTGTCCGGCTGATCAGCGAGATCGTGAAGCAATCGAGCGGGCGCACCGCGTTCTTCACGGGCGTGCCAACCACGTTCCGCGCCTTCGGCTTCGACGCTGGATGGGACGAGTTCGAGGAGCTGTCGCCGGTTCGAGATCTGGCGGGCAGCGAGCCCATTCGCCGCGCGTCCCGCTGGCTCGAGCAGGAGCTGGGCGCCGAGCGAGCGCCGCGTCGATTCGTCGTGGTTCATGCTCGCGGCAACCATCCGCCGTGGGACCTGACGCGCGAAGAGGTCTCGCGTCTACCGCCGGAAGAGTACGGCGGACTGATCGACGCCCGCCGGGGTGGCATCATCCTCGCCAGGCTGCGTAATCGGCGCAACAAGGCTCAGCGTCGTCTCGACGAGCCGGACTGGGTCAGACTGCGCGCGCTCGAGCAGGTCGCGCTGCAGAAGCAGGACGACGCGCTTGGAGAGCTCTTGGCGACACTGCAGAAGAAGGGCGAGTGGGACCGGACGCTGCTCATCGTGGTGGGCGACGTTGCCCCGGGTGAGGGCCCCGAGCCCCCCTACGATCCCGCCGCGCCGATCGCCGAGGAGCGCCTCTACGTACCCCTCATCGTGCGTTTCCCCGCGGGAGCTTTGGCGGACACGGAGACCCAGGCAGACGTCACCAGCGTGGACATTGCCGAGACCGTGCTGTCCGCGCTGGGGCTGAGTCCACCCGTTGCCCTGCGCGGGCACGATCTGTTCGCGATGGCGTCGGGCTCGAGCCCGCTGGTTGGCCGCCCCCTGCTGGTGACCCTCGGCGACCGCTTCGCCACCCGCCACGGCGGGTTTCGACTCGCTGGTGAGTTCGGAAAGCGTCCAAGCTTGTGTCAGCTCGACGTCGACCCAGCTTGTGTGAACGACGTGTTCGACAGACTTCCCATCGCGGCACAGGCGCTGTGGACGTGGACCTTCGAGGCGGAGACGCGAGCTCTCGCCGCGCGCGTCGCACCACGCGAACCGGCGAGCATCGATCCCGACACGGGCGCGGCGCTCACGGTGTGGGGTGACATCTGAAGCTCAACGCGCAGCCTTGCAGCAGCGGAAGCCCGTCTGGGGCCCGGCGTAGATCTCACCGTGACTCGAGGTGGAGGCGCGACACCGATTGCGACCCACGAGCCACCACCCGCCGCGCAGGACCGAGCGACGTGCGACTCCTGGATCGGTGCGCGTCGTCCACTCGTCCACGTTGCCCACCATGTTCAACACGCCGAAGGGACTGGCGCATTCTGGGCGCGCGTCGGCCGCGACCCGGCGGTCGACTAGCTTGCCGCGAGGCGTGAACAGCTCGTCGAGATCGTGGTTGCAGCGCCCGCCGTCGCGCACGTGGCCGTACGGGTACGGCAGCGCATCGGGTCCTTCGCACGCGAACTCCCACTCCGTCTCCGAGCACAAGCGCTTCTTCTGCTGCAGACACAGCCGGGACGCCTCGTTCCACGAGACGTGCACCAACGGTAACTCCCAGTTGGCTGGGGTGTACTCGTGGACGTCGACGCAGAAGCGCAGCGGATGCCTGGTTCCGACGCAGCGCGACGGCGCAGCAAACTCCGCGCAGGCTCGCGGCGCTTGGCCGGGCGGGTCCGCCCAGCGCAAGCACTCCTGCACCGGCTCGGGGCAACGCAGGCCCTCCACCAGCGCCATGCCCTGGGGGCACGGGGACGCGGCGGACTCGTACTCGGGAGCGGCGAGCGCGGGCGGCAGCCTCCCGGAGGCGTTGTCGAAGGCGCGCTGCCCGCGAGGTTCCCGCCAGCTCGACGCGGTGACCACCGGGACCGGCGCGACCGCGTCGGGCACCAGCGCTGCGTCGGTCTGGGGCGATGGCTGTGCCGTCGCTTCGGGCGCAGCGTCGGGCGTGAGCGGCGCGACCTCGCCACCCGCGCGCCCACAGCCGAGCAGCGCGCAGCACACCAGCTTGCGCCACGCGCACCCGCTCATGGCGAGAGCCAAATCGGGTTGCTGAACGCGAAGGGCTGCGTCGCCTCCCGCGACGCATTCGGCAGCCCCCACTCTCCTTGCGCGGTGACCACGACGAACGTCGGCTCGCTCACCGGGACGTCGATCTTGCGCTCGAACCGGAGCGTGGAGGTGGAGCGTGGCACGTTGCTGAAGTGCACCCGCTTCGCGGTCCCACCCAGGAAGACCTCGACGCTGCGCACGTCCACCCACGGGGCGGCGCGCACGCGCACGTTCACCGTCGCCCGCCCGCCCACGCCGGTAGCCGTCTCTCCGGGTCCTGCGCCGTTCACGTCGACGTCCAGGATGGGCCCGCTGGTCACGATGGCGCGTCCGGCCTTCAACGCCGCGAGCACCTCCTCGACGGGGGCGTTCACGTCGGTCGCATCGCTCGTGCCCGCGCCGTGCCGAATCATGGTGCGAGGCAGACCTGGATCCAGAAAGGCGAGCTTGTGCGAGTCGCTGCTGCCTGTCCCGACGTAGCGGCGCCCGCTGCCGAGCAGGTGCATCCAGTCGGCGAGCACCTTGCGGACCTTGCGTAGATCCCGCGCGTCGTCCCCGTTGTACACCTCGATCGCGTCGTAGTTGGGGTCGTATCCGGCACGCACGAACTCCGCGGTCTGCTCGCTCTTGCCATAGTACGAGAAGTAGCCCAACGCCGGATCCCAGCGCGGATGGTTCACCTGGATGATCCCACTCGGGGACTTCTTGCGCGCGTCGGCGAAGAGCGCGGACGGCGTCGTGTTCCAATGCACGACGTTGGCGCCGCTGGGCAGCGGGAACACGTTGAAGTGACCGAAGCGATGACCGAGGGTGCTGACCTCGCAGCCCGCGATGGTCGAGAGGGGAGACGCGAGCAGCCCGTCCCGGCGCAGGGCACGCACCGTGGGCGCGAGATCCGTCACCACGTAGTGATCCGTCGCCACCGCGACCTCGACGCCTTCGGCCACGATCGAGATCACGCGCTCGGCCAGGCCGATGTCGGCGTCGACGCTCGGCGCTTGATGCAGGTGCAGGTCCGCCGCAACCCACCCGGGAGTGTCGATGACCCGCGGCAACGAGGCCTCCACGTGCGCCGTCTGCCCCGGGCGAACGTCGACCGTGCGCTGCAGCGCCGCGCGCTCGTAGCCCGCGGTGAAGAAGAGTGTGTAGCGGCCGGGCGCGAGCGCCCGCTCGTAGTGGCCATTGCCGGTCCAGGCGAAGCGGTCCGCACCGTCGAGTCCTCCGTCGTCTCCGAACAAAGGCGTCTTGCGGCCCACCCGATCGATGCGGACCTTCCCTGGCAGCGCGCGACCCGTCTCGTCCACGAGCTTCGCGCTCAGGGTGCCGGTCACCGCCGGAGGTCGGTCCTCGGGCAGCGGTAGCGGCTCGAAGCTCAGCTCGCGGGTCGTGGTTGCCTCGCCGCTGGCGGGGATGCCTTGCTGCGAATAGAGGGCGGTGATGGTCCCCTGGAAGCCGCGAAACTTCGCGCCGTAGTCCACCAGCAGCGGAGCGCCGTCGGCTGCGCGTAGCAACAGGTCCCCTTGCGCGCCGCGCCGCCCGATCCAGCGCGCCTTGCCCTTGAACTTCATGCGCGGCGTCTGCACGCCCTCCACGAAGTACTGCACGTTGCCCCAGCGTAGCGAGTCACCCAGACCCACGCCCAGGGATGCGCCGCCGCCCTCGACGCTCCAGCGCGTGACGAGTCGCAGCTTGGGTTCGCTCGGGTGGAGCTCGTGGCGCGTGACCGCGCGATAGGTCGTCTTGCCGACGACGGCGGTGCCCTCCACCTCGACCGCGTCACCCACGATGGCGATGCGCGAGGCCATCACTGGATGATCCGTCTTGCCCACGCGAACCACTGGATAGAGCTGCCACAGCGCGTCGATGTCCGTCGTGGTGCCGAGTTGCTCCACTGTGGGCAGGAGCGCGCGCTTGCGCCACAGGTCTACCAGCCAGCCATCTCGCTTGCGTACGATCAACGTGAGTTCGCGGCTCTCGGCCTTGTAGTCGCCCACCTCGCCGAAGACTCGCAGGCGCGTGCCGAGGTCCCGCTGGACGACGAGGCCGGTGCGCACCCGTGGCGGCCCGGAGCTGGCCCAGGACCTGGGCAAGAGCAGGCTCACCCCGAGCGCCGCGGCCACCAGGGCAGCGAGCAGGAGCGGACGCTGTCGTCGAGCACGGCTCATCGTGCCGCGCAGCGTCACCTCGGGCGGTCCGCCGCGCAACCGCGATCGTCGGTAACCGGGTGAGCGGCACGCCCGCCGATTCCAGTGTATCCTCCCGCGGGTAGGGAGATTCAGATGCGTGCTGTGCTTGGGGTCGCTGCTCTCATTGCCTTCGGTCTCGGGGCCTGCTCCGCGTCGGACGATGGCAACCAAGTCGCGCAGGGTGGGGGCGGCGGTGTCGCTGGCTCCGGCGGAGGAAGCGGCGGCGGTGCCAAGAGCTGCACGAAGGACGGGGACTGCTTCCAGGGTCGGTACTGCAGCGTGACGATGACCTGCGTAGCGGCCGGGCAATGCGGCGCGGATGGCGACTGTGCGCCCCCAAAGTTCTGTGGCCAGGGCTCTTCCACCTGCCTGGAGCCGGGAGCCTGCGTCACCGATCAGGACTGCGCTGCGGAGCAGACCTGCGACACTCAGACGAAGGTCTGCAAGGCGGCCGACGGCTGCGGTCAGATCGAGTTCACCCTCACCCAGCTGCCGCCCAACGTCATGATCCTGCTCGACCGGAGCGGCAGCATGTCGTCGGGAGCCGGTGGCGACAGCCGCTGGAACGTCGCGAAGAACGCGATCCAGGCGGTGACGACCACCTTCGACACCCAGATCCGCTTCGGTCTCGCGACCTACTCGTCCTGTCTGCTGCCGGGTTGCTCGGCGGGCAGCATCGTGGTGCCCATCGCCGACAGCAACGCGGTCAACATCAACGGCTTCCTTGGCAACACCATCGATCAGGGCAGCCAGAATGGACAAGCCGTGGTGGGGGGCAAGGTCCAGTACTTGTGCGACAGTGGCCTGCCGGAGACGAGCACGGGCAAGTCGCTCTCCGCGTTGGTGGGGGAGCCGTCGCTGGCGGATCCGCTGCGGACCAACGCGGTGATCTTGCTGACGGATGGGGAGGAGAGCGGCTCCTGCGTCGCCGGCTGCGGCGGCCCCTGTGGCGCTCAGTCGCTCGTGCTGCAGACGCCCTCCGTGCGCACGTACGTCATCGGCCTCGGGGTCAACTCCTCTGCCATCGACACCATCGCCCTCGCGGGCGGCACGACCCAAGCGCTGCCCGCGAACAATCAGGCCGAGCTCAACAATGCCTTCAACCAGATCGCCGCCGCGGTGGCGATCTGTGAGTTCGTGCTCAACAACGCGCCTGCGGACGCGGACAAGCTGTACGTGCACTTCAACGACAACCCGGCGCAGATCCCCCCGGACCCGAACAACGGCTGGTCCTTCGACCCGACCACGAACAAGCTCGTCTTCCACGGCGCGGCCTGCGACGACATCAAGTCCGGCAAGGTGACGGACATCGACGTCGTGTATGGCTGTCCGGGGCCCGTCGTGCGCTGAGCGAGCTCAGACCAGCGGCGCGGTGGCGACCTTGGGGCGCTCGAGCCCGAGCGCGCTGAGGGCGAACGCGATGGCGACGACGAGCGCGCTGGCCAGGAGCGCGTAGGTCGCTGTCACCGCGGGGTTCAAGAGCCCGCCCTGGACGGCGTTGCCATCGAGGATTGCGCCCAGCACGGGGAAGTGACGGGCGTCCGTGGCGCCTCGTGCGGCCCACGTTCCCGCGCCGAACAGGCCAAAATGAACTACCAGTCCCACGACGGACGCGATCCATGCGCTCCGCGCGCTCAGGCTCGGCAGGAAGATGCCTCCGGCGATCGGCACCGCGCTCGCCGCGACGATGCCATAGACGCCAACCATCCCGAAGATGCCGAGCAGCGGCGGCGGGTGGAGGGCTATGGCGAACGCGACGACCCCGATGACGACCAGAATGACCTGGCTGGCTCGGTGAGCCACGTGAGCGCGGCGCTCGGCGCTCATGCCCGCGAGCCAGCGACGCTCCGCGAGGGGCGTGAACAGATCGTTGGCGGCGATGCTGGACAGCGCCACCAAGATGCCGTCCAGGGTGCTCATGCCCGCAGCCAGCAGGGCGACGGTGACCACCGCGAGCGACGCCGGTCCGAAGGTCTCCGCCAGGTACACGGCCATGACCCGATCCTGACTGAACGCGCCGGTGACCGGACTCACGAAGGACTCCGGTCCCAGGCCCATCAGCCGCGCGTACAGGCCCACCAGCAACAAGGCGCTGAAGACCAGCGACACGCCGACGCACACACCCAGGTAGCGGCGGACCTCGGCGTCGGTCTTGACGTACAGGGCCTTGGTCAAGATGTGCGGCTGACACACCAGCGCGAACCCGATCAGGAAGCCGCTGATCCATACGCTGAAGGTGCTGCCGAACAGCGGGCTCTTGGGGTTCACCCAAGTGACCAAGTTCGGATCCTGCGCTGCGAGCGCCGCGCTCACGGCCTCGGGGCCGCCGCTCAAGTACTTCACGCCGCTGAGGACGATGATGGCACCGACGACGACCATGACCACGCCCTGCAGCGTGTTGGTGTAGGCGTGCGCGTAGGTGCCGCCGACGAACACGTAGCTGAAGACGAAGGCCACGGTGAGCACCAGGCTGGCCGTGTTCGAGAGCCCCAGGGTCTGCTGCATCACGATGCTGATCCCGCCGATGATCAGCACCACGAAGGACAGGCTCAGCAGGTTGACCAGCGCGAAGTAGACACGCAGCGACTGCGAGCCGAAGCGCTCGGCCATCCACTGCGGCAGGGTCAGCGCGCGCACCTTGGCCCCGAAGCGGCGAAAGCCGAACGAGAGCGTGAACAGGCCCAGGATGATGCCGATGCCCGCGGCGACACCGAGGTGCGCGATCGCGGAGAGCCCGTGAACGTACACGAACCCCGGGTTGATCACGAAGGTGGCGGTGCTCGCGATGCTGGCGGCGAGGGTGACGCCCACGACCCAGGCCGGCAGATCCCCCGAGCCCACCGCGAAGCTCGCGATGTCCGTGGTCTTCTTGTGACCGCGCCAGGCAAGCCAGCCGGTGGCGACCATGTAGAGCGCGAACAAGGTCCACACCAGCGGGCGAGCCGCGAGCAGTTCGAACAGCGCCATCGGTCTACCTACAGGCTCAGCCCGCCATCGACGTCGATGCAGCGGGCGTTGAAGTAGTCACACTCGATGGCGAACCTCACCGCGAGCCACAGATCTTCGGGCAGACCGATGCGACCGACGGGGATGGCTGCGACCAGCGCGTCGCGCGCCTTCTGGTTCATGCCCTGGGTCATCGGGGTCTCGACCATGCCCGGCGCGATCGCGCAAGCGCGCACGCCATAGGCCGCGAACTCGCGCGCCCAGGTGACGGTGTTGGCCGCGAGCGCGGCCTTGGCAGCGACGTAGTTGGACTGCCCACGGTTGCCGTGCCGCGAGATGCTGGAGATGTTCACGATCACGCCCGGGCGGGTGCCATGGCGCGCCATCTCGGCGACGACCTCGCGCGCCATGAGGGTCGCGCCGGTCAAGTTCACGCCGATGACGGCGTTCCAGTCCTGCAGACTCAAGGTCTTGATCTCGCCGCTGGCCTTGTCGCGCTTGACGAGCAGACCGTCGCGCAGGATGCCCGCGTTGTTCACCAGCGCGTTGAGCCCGCCGAGCTCGCCGGCCGCCCAGCGCACGGCGTCGATGCAGGCGGCTTCGTCCGAGACGTCGAGCCGCCGGCGCGCGATCCCCGCTGGCAGCGCCTCGAGCCCCGCTTCGTCCACGTCCACCGCCGCGACGCGAGCGCCAGACGCGAACAGCTCGCGCGCAAAGTGCGCGCCCATGCCCCGCGCGCCGCCGGTGACGATGACCTTCAGCTCTTGCAGCTTCATGATGCCTTCTCCAGGAAAAATTCGACCAGCTTCGGATAGAGCAGCTCTCGGGCGCGGGGTCCGACCACCGCGCCGACGTGCCCGCCGGGGATCACCAGCAGGGACTGATCGCGGGACCCGACGTGGTGGCCTAGGCCCTGTGCGGCGGGCGCTGGGCAGATGGCGTCACGGTCCGTCACGACCGTCAAGAGCGGACAGCGGATGGCCCCGAGGTCCACGCGCCGACCACGGACCCGGTGCTCGCCGCGCACGAGCTGATTGTGCTGATAGAGGTCGCGGATGTAGCGGACGTAGGCCGCCGCGGGGAACGCGATGTTGGCGCTCGCCCACTCCTCGAGCGCGGCGAAGGCCTCGAGCTTCTGTGGCTCGCTGAGCTTGTCGAGCAGGCTGACCCACTTCGCGAGCGGCGCCGTGGGCCGAAGCGCCACGAAGCCCGCCTGCATCTGCTCCGCCCGCATGTTGCCCGCGCTGGCGATGGCCTCCGGATCGAACCAGCGCGGATTGGTCATGTGACCGAGGAAGCCAGCGTGGGAGAAGTCGACGGGGCCGGCCAGGTTCACTAGCGCCGCGATGCGCTCGGGCTCGAGGGCCGCGACGATGCTGCTGAGGGTGCCGCCCATGCAGTAGCCCAGCAGCCCGATGTGCGTTGACCGGGTCTCGCGCCGTACGCGCCGTACCATGCGCTCGAGCCGCTCGACGACGTCGTCCCACTCCAAGAAGCGATCTTCGTCGTTCGGGACTCCCCAGTCGAGACAGAACACGTCCAGGCCCCCGTCGACGAGCGCGCCCGCCAAGCTGGCTCCCTCCCGCAGGTCGAGCACATACCAGCGGTTGATGAGCGATGGTACGAGCAGAACCGGGGGCCCCGCCTTCGCCGCACCGTTGCGGCGAAAGCGGAGCAGCCGTGCCGTGCCATCCTGCAGCAGAGTGTCCTTGGGGGTCGGCTCCGCCGGCATGCTCAGACTCCCTGCGACTTCATCAGGTCGATGGACTGCTTCATCGCCTCGACGCCGAGCTTCTGCCACTCGAGGGCGAGGGTTTGCGAGTAGGTCAGCGACTCCTTCATCAGCTTGGCGCTCTCGTCGATGGCGTCGCAGGCGCGCTCGACGTTCTGCCCCTGCTGCTTGTGGAGCTGGGCTTGCAGGGTCTCGAGCCGGCCGAGGTGTTCCTTGGCGGCCTGACTCCAGGCGGTGAAGAATTGCTGCGGTTGCGAAAAACCCGGCGTGAACATGGGATACCTCATTTGTACCAATAAACAGCGATGAATGCCGCTGTCGTGGGCGAAGAAGTAAGCCTCGACCGCGACCATGTCAAGAAGAAATGTTGCGATGCAGCATGCGCCGTTGGGTGGACCGGAGCGTTGCGCTAGAGTGTGCCCCGATGAAACCGCTGAGCCGCACCGAGTTCCTCACCTCCGTCGCCGCCCTCGGCGGCAGCGCGCTCTTGGGCTGCGGCTCGGACTCGGAGGGTGGCGAGAGCGGCAGCGGCGGGAGCGCAGGCGCGGGCGGCAGCACGAGCAGCGGCGGCAGCACCAGCAGCGGCGGCAGCACCAGCAGCGGCGGCAGCACCAGCAGCGGCGGCAGCACCAGCAGCGGCGGCACCGCAGGCGGCACGTCGGCGTCGTGCGACGCCATGATCGACGCGCAGATCACCTGCCGACACGGCCACGAGCTGCAGATCCCGCTCGAGCACGTCTTGGACGGCTCGTCGCAGGTGTACAACATCAAGGGCACCTCGCAGCACAGTCACTCCGTCACGGTCACCGCGGCGCACTTTCAGCAACTGCTCGCGGGCGAGACCGTGACCATCTTCGTGCCCAGCACCTTCCAGCCGCACAACGTGATCATCAGCTGCGCGGGGCTGGAGCCGCACGCCAAAGACAACGACGAGTGCAATTGAAGGCCTCGCGGCGGCGCGCTCAGGGCGCGTCCACCAGCGTCGCGGCCAGCTCGAGCAATCGCCGGTGGTGAGGCACGGCGTGGAGAAACGCGCGTCGCAGCTCGGCGTCGGTGATCCGCGTGGAGCGGGCCAGCAGCCACTCCCGCGCCGACGACGACTCGAGTGCCGCGTCTTCGTGTCGCCCGAGCGCCGCGAGGGCCTCGCACAGCGCGAGGCGCACGAGGCTCTCTTGCTCACCAAAGCCGCTGCCCGCGGCGAAGGGCGCCCAGGCGGCTCGAGCGAGCTCGAGGGCGCGTGCTGGGTCGCCGGTGGCGACGCACGCGCGCGCAAGCGTGGCCTGAGCCATCGTGACGACGGTGCGTTGCTCCGCCAAAGCGCTGGCGCGCTCGGCTTGCTCGAGCGCGCGCTGGGCGTCGCCGAGATCCAACAGAATGGCAGAGAGGTAGCAGCGCGATGCGACCTCGAGCGCTGCCGCCTTCAGGTTCACGCCGTCCTCGACCGCTCGAGACTCGACCTCGCACGCCAAGTCGAGCTTGCCCGCGCCGTGCAGCGCATACCCCAAGTTGTGGCGCGCATAGGCGACGGTTCGCGTGAGCCCGAGCGGCTCGGCTGCGCTCATCGACGCGCGGAGCTGAGCGTCGGCGCCCGCGAAGTCACCGACCTCTGCCAGGCCGTAGCCGAGGTTCATCTGCATCAAGCACGCGCTGCGCAGGTCCCCGAGCTCTTGCTGAGCCTCGGCGCCGAGTCGAGTCTCCTTCAGATACTCGAGGGTGTCTCCAGCGCAGTGGGCGAGCAACGAGTGGCAGTTGTGCCACCAGGCGCGCACGTGAGCGTCCCCGGCGGCGAGCGCCGCGACCTCCGGCGCCGACTCCAGCAGCGCCCGAACCTGTCTGTGCGAGACCCCCTCGAGCGCCGCCGCTGCAGAGCGCAGCAAGGTGACCGCCCGCACGGCCTCGGCCCCGGGGATCGGCGGCGTATCGAGCGCGCGCTGCAGGTACCGTAGCGAGTCCCCGAAGCGTGAGGTGTTGGCCGCGGTCATCGCAGCCTCCCGCAGCGCCTCGTACCAGGGCGCGCTGCCTCTCGAGAGGACGCGCAGGGCCCGCGTCGCGGAGTCGTAGGCCGCCTGCTGATCGTTGCCGAAGCGACGCGCCTGCGCGTCGAGCACCAAGAGGGCGCCTCGCTGGGCTCCGCGCGCGCCGGCGTCGAGGGCGAGCTTGCAGATGCGGACCGCGGCGACATAGTCGTTGCCGGCGAGCGCTTGAGCGGCGCCCCGTTCATACCAAGCGATGGCCTTGCCGGGCTTGCGGCCAAGCGCGTGGTGGCGCGCGATGACCAACGGATCCACGCCGGGTCGACTCTCCAGCCACTCGGCGGCGAGCCGATGTCCGAGCGCGCGGTCCGTGTCTGTCAGCCACGCGTACGCCGCATCTCGCAGCAGCGCGTGACGGAACGCGAGCTCGGAGCCACCCTCCAGCGTCCCGCTGGTTCCTTCCAACAACACCTCGCGCGCGACTAGATCGCGCAGGATTGAGCTCACCTGCGCGCCTGCGTCCGCAGCCAGCAGCGCCTTCACCCCGGCCTCGGAGAAGCGTTCGCCGAACACGCTCGCCGCGCGGAGCACTCGGCGCGCCTCCGGCCCCAGCGCGTCGAGGGTCGCCTGTACGGTACCCACGACGGTCTCGGCAGAGGCGATGCTGCGCCGGTCCGCCGCCGTGCGCACGAGCTCCTCGAGGAAGAACGCGTTTCCCTGCGCCAGCCCCATGATCCGGGTGACCAGCTGTGGGTCGACCTTGGGGCCCAGGGCGCTGCGCAGGAGCCGCTGTGCGGCCCGCGCGGCGAGCGGCCCGAGCTCGATGTGGACCGGTTCATGCCGTGTGAACAGCGGACGCGAGGCGTCCGCCGTCCCGGGGCGTTCGAGCGCGAGCACCGAGAGGGGCCGATCGCCGAAGCGGGTGAGAGCATCGTCCATCAACGCGATGCTCGGTTCGTCGCCCCACTGCATGTCGTCGAGCACCACGAACACGGGCCTGCGGGCGAGGTGGGCGGCCAGCAAGTCGAGCAGCGCGCCGCGCAGCACGTCGTTCATCAGGCGCACGTCCGCGCGGGCGGCGTCGAGCAGGGGGGAGGTGCCGGAGGCGAAGGGCGCACCCAACAGCTCGCCCAGGAAAAGCGCGGCGCGACGAGCCTCGTCGGGCGAGCGGATCTCCCGCGTCAGATCTCGCAGCTTGCCCTGATGTGTCGCGACGCTCTCGCCGGTGGCGATCCCCGCCCAGCGCCGCACCAGACGAGCAACGAGCGACAAGGGTGAACCGGCCGCCACCGAGTCGCAGCGGGCGAACAGCACCAGGCCGTCCGGCGCCAATTGCTCGAAGGCGCTCACGACCTCCAGCGACAGCCGGCTCTTCCCCACGCCAGGCGCTCCGCGCACGACGGAGACGCGGGAGCGGGGTCCCTCGATCGACGTCCTCACGACCTGCGCCAGGGTGGCCAGCTCGGTTTCTCGGCCCATGAACGGGGTGCGCCTGCCCAGCAAGCGTCGCGACACGTCGATGGCGTCCCGCTCGGCCAGCAGCCGCATCGACCCAGCCTCGGCGCGGAGCACGCAGCGCGAGGCCAACAGCTCCGCGGAGGTGGAGTCCACGAGGACGTCGCCCGGCGTCGCGCGGCGGAGCAACTCGACCCCCCGCTCGATCACCACGCCCACCGGCTGCCGCCCGGTGACGACGCCGAAGCCAGTGGCGACCGCGACGGCCGCCTCGGAGCGCAGGGCAACGAGCGCGAGGGCCCGCCGGGCGGCGGACAGGGCGCCGTCCATCGGCAACTCGCGGACGCTGCTGACGACGAGCGCCGTGCCGTTGGCCAGGAAGTAGGTCTCCGAAGCGCCGGCTCCAATCGCCGTACACAGCGCAGCCTCCGCGCTGCCTGCCCCGCTCTCGCTGACGGTGGCGTCCGGCTCGATGACGCCGCGCGCGAGCGCGATGGAGATCACGCGCCGTTCGGCGTCGCCCATCGACGGGGGCAGGCTGCTGCGGGGTCTCGGCGGCAGGGCCGACACGTCGCCGAGGGCGAGCAGCGCACGGTAGACATCGCGGCCGTTCCGCGGGCGCTCATCGCGCGACTTCGACAGAAAGCGCGCGACCAACCGATCGACCTCCGCCGGCAGGTGACGTGCGAGCTCGCTGGGCGCGGGGGGGTCCTCGAGCAGGATCTTGGCGAGCACGGTCGTCCGCTGACCTGCCATGAACGCCTTGCGCCCGGTCAGGCACTCGAACAGCACGCACCCGAGCGCGAACACGTCAGCGCGCGCGTCGACGGTCTCACGCGCGACCGCCTGCTCCGGTGCCATGTAGCTCCAGGTCCCCACCACCACGCCGGGTTCGGTCACGTCGTCGGCGGGATCGAGGCGTCGAGCGATGCCGAAGTCGAGGACGACGACGCGCGCGGGATCGCCCTCGACCAAGAACAGATTGCTCGGCTTGACGTCGCGGTGGACCACGCCGGCGGCGTGAGCTTCGCCCAACGCTTCGGCCACACGTCGCACCAACGCGATGGCGACGGCGGGCGGCAGCGGCCCCCGCGCCAGCCGTGCGGACAGGGGTTCCCCCTGCAGCCACTGCATCGCCAGCCAAGCGTCGCCCCCCGGCTCCCGACCGTGCGCCACGTAGCCAACGATGGCCGGGTGGGTGAGGCTGGCCAGCACGGATGCCTCACGCGCGAAGCGCTCCCCTGCGTCGGAGCGTGGCCCGTCGAGCAGCTTCAGGGCAACGCTGCCGCCGTCCGTCAGATCTTCGGCGTGGTAGACGCTGCCCATGCCTCCGCGCGCCACGCGCTCGAGGACGCGGAAGCGCTGTGCGAGTATCCAGCCGGGCTCCACGGTGACCCACCATCATCAGGCCGTCCCGGAGGGATGTCGATGACAACCCACATGCCGCGTTGCCGGAGGGCCGCCGGTGCGAGTAGCATCTGGGCTGATGAGACGCTCCTTGGTGTGGTTGGTCGTGATGGTCTCCGGGTCGCTGCTCGGCGCTTGCGGCGACGACGACGACAAAAAGAGCGGCAAGAACATCTGCGAACAGGCCTGCGACAAGGTCGAGACCTGCCCGAGCATGCAGTGCGTGCTGAACCTGGACAACTGCGACGCCGCTACGCGACAGATCGCCGAGTGCGTGCTCGCGACGCCCTGCGATCAGCTGGCCTCCTGCTTGCCTTGACGCCGTCAGCGCTTCTTCTTGGGCGACGCTGACCGTCGCAGCTCGCGCTTGAGCTCATCGAGCTCCCGGCGCAGCTCCTCCACGCCGCCGTCGCGAGGTGACGGCGGCTCCGGGGAAGCCGGAGCAGGCTCGGCTCGGGCCGGGCTCCAGGCCGCGCCCTGGGTGAACATCCGCGCGAGCGCCTCGCCCGCCGAGAACGGCACCGACGCGAAGGGAAAGTAGGGCCGGATCGCCTGAGCGCCCTGCTTGGCCTGCAGATACAGGTCGAGGGTGCCCGACACGTACTGCCCGAAGAACTCCGCTAGGGCGTCGTCCTTCATGCGGATGAGCCGCATCAAGAGCGGAACGGGCAGCAGCCGCGCCGCGCTCGTCTCGAGGATCACCTGCGTCAGGGTGGCCTGGGTCAGGTCCTCGTTCGTCTTGGCGTCGACCACCGTCACGTCGGTTCCGCTCCGGATCTTGTCCGTCAGCTCGTCGAGCGTGATGTACCGGCTGTGCTCCGTGTCGTAGAGCCGCCGGTTGCTGTACTTCTTGATGACGACGGGCACGCGAGGGTTCTACTGCACCGCAACACGGGTGTGCAAGCCAATGCCGGTCCGACGCGGAAAATGGATTGTGCGATGCACAAATGTTCTTGACCGAACGCGGACCCGGCAGTATTGAAGGCCCACGGTCATGGTGCGGCGCAACATTTCGGTCCTGGGCTTGCTGTGGGTGCTGAGCGGGTGCGCCGGTTCTGGCGCGGACGAGGCGGAGTGTGTGCGCGGCTCGGAGTGCGCCAGCGGCGTGTGCAGCGACGGGCGTTGCTACACGCCGAGCGGAGGCGCCGGGGGCGGGGCCGGGCTGGCCGGGGCCGGTGGCGCCAGCGCAGGCGCGGGCGGCGGCGGAGCTGCCGGCTCGGGCTCGGGTGGTGCTGCCGCGGGCGGGAGCGGCGGTACGACGACGTGCCTGCCGAACCAAGACGGTCAGATCGAGCGCAGCGAGGTTCCCCTCGCGGCGGGATTGAACGCGAAGTTCCTGGTCGCCCAGAACGCCACCTTCGCTACCTCCGGCACCACCGCGGGGGACGGGAGTCGCACCTGGGATCTGACCGTCGCCCTCGCCGGCGATCACCTCGCGCTGGTGGAGACCCAGCCCCTTGCCGGCAAATGGTTCGCCGGCTCGTTCTCCGGGGCGAGCTACGCGACCGAGCTCGCCGAGGGCAGTGACCTGCTCGGCGTGTTCGAGATCACCGGCCAGGCGCTGCTGCTGCGCGGCGTGGTCTCGCCGACGGGCGGCGCGACGCGCACGGAGCTGTCGTACTCGCCGCCCGTCGTGGTGCTCGACTTTCCGCTGACCCTGAGCAAGTCCTGGGCGACCACGAGCACCGTCAGCGGCGTGGCCCAGGGCATCGCGGCGTTCTACACGGAGAAGTACGAGACGACGGTGGACGCGGACGGGACGCTGAAGACGCCCTTCTCGGACTTCGCGGTGCTGCGCACGCGGACGACGCTCACGCGAACCGTGGGGCTCCTGGTCACGACCCTGCGCAGCTTCGCGTTCACGACCGAGTGCTTCGGCACCGTGGCCACGGTGCGCTCCAAGGACAACGAGCCGAGCGTCGAGTTCTCACAGGCCGCCGAGGTTCGGCGCCTCTCGCCGTGACCGAGTCTCGCGCTGGACGGTTCGTGATGCGCTCGGCTTCGTCGCTGCTCGTGCTCTTGCTCGCCTCGGCCTGCTCGCCGGCGTTCCACTCGGGCGCGCTGCCCGGCGAGCCGAAGGACGCGACCTACGCCAACGTCGCTGGCGCGCGGGTGCGCTTCGTGGACGAGGGCAGCGGTCCTGTCGTGGTGCTGCTGCATGGCTTCGCGTCTTCGCTGCAGACCTGGGACACCGTGCGCCCCGCCCTGCGCGAGTCGCACCGCGTCATCGCGCTCGACCTCAAGGGCTTTGGCTGGACGGATCGGCCCGAGGGGGACTATTCGCCGCGCGCGCAGGCCGAGCTCGTCGGCCAGCTGCTCACGCAGCGCGGCGTGACCCAGGCCGCGGTGGTCGGGCACTCCTGGGGCGCCTCCGTCGCGCTGCGCTTCGCCCTCGACCAACCCGCGCGGGTGACGCGCCTCGCGCTGTACGACGCCTGGGTCTACGAGCAGCAGCTGCCCACGACATTTCACTGGGCGCGCGCCGGCGGCCTGGGCGAGCTGCTCTTCAGCGCGTTCTACAGCGAGCGTCCGGACGACAAGATGATGCTGGCCTTCTACGACACGC
Organism: Polyangiaceae bacterium; assembly: GCA_019637295.1. Taxonomy (GTDB): domain Bacteria; phylum Myxococcota_A; class Polyangia; order Polyangiales; family Polyangiaceae; genus JACKEA01. The sequence goes on along the minus strand of JAHBVX010000008.1, from coordinate 24,440 downwards.
GCCAGGTCAGCGAGTCGTTCATCGAAGACGTCGAGCGCGCCCTCGAGCGCCCGGGCACGACGGCGGCGGCGCTGGCCGCCGTGCGCGGACAGCGCTACGAGCGGATCGAGCGTCGATACCGCGAGATCGACCAGCCGACGCTGCTGCTCTGGGGCCGCGAGGATCGCGTCACGCCCCTGGCCTACGGCGAGCGCCTCGCGAAGGAACTGCCGAATGCGCGCCTCACCGTCTATCCGCGCTGCGGACACTTCCCGATGATCGAGGCGAGCGCGGCCTCGCGGCGTGATCTCGTCGCGTTCCTCGAGCCGGAGCGCGCGCCACTGCCCCTGGTGCCGCCAAGCAAGGCACGGCCCGTCGCGCCGGCGGAGCCAGCGCCGCCAGCGCCGCCGAGCGGCGGCACCCTCGCGCCGGATCCCTTCCCGGGAGCGACGCCATGAAGCGCGTGACGTGGGCGCTCGCCGCGCTCTCGCTCGCGAGCGAGGTGTCCGCCAACAGCTTCGCCGAGCACGGCGTGGGTCTCGATGGCGCGCCTGACTCGATCGTGAACGTGTCGGGCGGCTTTCGCACCCGCGCCGCGCTGCTCTACAACCTGGATCTCGATCGGGGAGTCACGCCCAGCGGCGCCCCGCTCTTCCCGGTCCCGCTGGACGACCCGAAGGACCAGACGCTGACCCACGCGGACCTTCGGTTGCGTACGGACTTGTCCTTCGTTGCGCCGGGCGGAGGCGCGCAGGTCAAGCTGCGCGTCGACGCGCTGGACAACGTCGCGCTCGGTGGCCGCCCCGAGGGGTTGCCCACCGGCACGACCAGCCAAGCGCCCTCGGAGGACACGATCCGCGTCAAGCGCGTGTGGGGCGAGGCGCTCACGCCCCTCGGCGTGCTCGCCGTCGGTCGCATGGGCAGCCACTGGGGCCTCGGCATGCTCACCAACGCCGGCGACTGCGCCGACTGCGACAGCGGGGACGCGGCCGATCGGATCGCGTTCGTGACTCCCCTCGGCGGCCACTTGTGGGCGGCCGCCTACGACTTCTCTGCGACGGGCCCGTTCGTCCCGGCGCGCAGCGGTCAGCGACTGTTCGGGGTCGCTCCCAGCGCGCAGGTTCACACGCTCACCTTCGCGGCCATGAAGTACCGGAGCGAGTTTCGGCGGGAGCTCCGTCGCCGCGCCGACAAGCACACCATCGACTACGGCGCGTATCTGTCGCGTCGCTGGCAGAGCAGCGACGTGCCCGCGCAGTACCTGCCCACGGCGCAGCCCGTGCGCATCGACTCGAATCAAGTCATGTCCCGCGGCTACACCGCGACGGCGGCGGATCTCTGGCTGCGCTGGGTGTTGCCCGACGGGCGCATCGAGATCGAGGGTGCGTACCTCGATGCGCGCATCGAGCAGCCGTCGCTGATCCCGGGCGTCTTGGCGCGTCAGCCCGCCACGAGCCAGCAGCTCGGCGTCGCGCTGCAGACCGAGCTGGCGCCGCGAGGCGCTGCGTTGTCGGGCGGCCTCGACGGCGGGTACGCGAGCGGAGACTCCGCGCCCGGCTTCGGCGCGTTCCCCGAGGTGACGGCGCCCGCGCCGCAGTCCGGGGATCTGGACGGCGCCCAAGCCAACCCACCCTACGACACGACAGTGAACAACTTCCGTTTTCACCCCGACTATCGGATCGATCGCATCCTGTTCCGCGAGATCATCGGGACCGTGACCGACGCGGTGTACGTGAGACCCCACCTGGCGGCGACGCTGTTCGACCTGCCCTCGGGCCGCCTCGCCTTCGATGTCGCCGTGGTCGCGTCCTGGGCCGTGAACCCCGAGAGCGCGCCGGGCGGGCAGCGCCCCCTCGGCGTCGAGCTCGACCCGACCCTCGTCTATCGCAGCCGCGACGGCTTCGAGCTCGCGCTCGAGCAAGCCACGCTGTTTCCGCTGTCCGGGCTCGACAACCCCGCGCTCGGCTTGGATGCCAAGCCGGCGCAACTCTGGAGGACTCGTGTCGCGTTCTACTTCTGATCCCCTCTCGTCTCGACTTGGGCAGCGAGTCTCGTGGACCGTGGCCCTGCTGGTGCTCGGCGCTGGCTGCAGCGACAACGCCACCGTGCTGCCGGACCGTCGCGACTATGCGGGCGGAAGCCCTGCGCCGCTGGCCTGTGTCCCGAATCTGGACGGCCGCATCGACGCCGCCGAAGTGAAGCCCGCCATCGGCGTGTCGGTGTCCTATCTGGTGAGCCCGGCGGGTAGCGAGCGAAGCGTGGATGTCTTGGGCTTCGCGAGCCCGTCGGGCCTCGTCTTCCCCTTCTCGACGGACTACGCCGACGACGCGACTGTGCGCATCACGCCCGCGCTCGCCGCAGACAAGTGGTACGGCCCGAGCTTTCCGGCGGACGCCTTCGTGACGCCCCTCGATGCAGGGGGCAGCCTGGAGAACATCGGCCGACACAGCGAGCAGGGGCTGTTGCTGCTGGGCATCGCCTCGCGGGACGAGAATCCGCCCGAGGGCAAGACCCTCGCCATCTACGATCCACCCGTGGAGGTCTTACGTTTCCCGATCCAGCCAGGCACCAGCTTCGTGTCCGCCGGCGAGGTGAAGGGCGCAACGATCCGCGGCTTGCCCTATGCCGGCCGCGACACCTACGAGGTGAGCGTGGACGCGACTGGGAACCTGGTGCTGCCCGCCTTCACCTTCACCGAAGCCCACCGGGTGCGCACCAAGGTGACCGTGGAGCCCGCCGTGGGTAACTCCACGACGCGGCGGCAGGTGTCCTACTTCTTCGAGTGCTTCGCCGAGGTAGTGCGCGTGACGAGCCTGCCCGATGAAGCCGACCCGAACTTCACCATCGCCAGCGAAGTGCGACGCATTGGTTTCTGACACTGGAGATCGACATGAACCCTTGGGAACTCTACAAGAAGTACTTCAACGCGTGGGAGGGCGCGACCGCGACCTACCTGGAGCACTGGCTCAAGAGCCCGCTGGTGCTCGAGCCTGCGGGCGCGTGGCTGAGCGCGACCATGAAGCTCAAGGCCCAGGCCGATCAGGCAACGGCCAGCTTCTGGGGCAACATTGGTCTTCCGACCAAGCGCGACCAAGAGCGAGCGCTGCACAAGCTCAATCAGCTCGAGAGCAAGCTGCTCGATCTGGAAGAAAAGCTCGCGGACCTTCCGCCCTCGACTGGCTCGCGCTGAGATGCTCGATCTGTCGCGCTTCGAAGAGCTGAAGATCGCGCCGCGCGCGGTGTTCGACGCGCTCGACGAGCGTCGCTCCCGGCCGCGCTTCATGCTGCCGACCCCCGAAGGGGACTGGACGGCGGTGACGTGGGGCGCGTTCGCGGACTCCGTGCGACGGGTCGCGGCGACGCTGGTCGGTCTCGGGCTCGAGCGTGGCCAGCGCGCAGCCATCTTCGCGCCCAACAGCGTCGAGTGGCTGTCTGCGGCGCTGGGCATCCAAGCGGCCGGCGGGGTGCTCGTCCCGGTCTACCCGGCGTGCACGCCCGACCAGGCGGCGTACGTGATCGAGCACAGCGACGCCCGCGTCGTGTTCGTCGGCACGGCGGACCTCCTCAGCCGGCTGCTCGAGCGCTGGGACCGTCTCGGCCTCGTCGAGCGCATCGTGCTGCTCGACGACGACGTCGATGCCGCCGGGGTGCTCCGGCAGCTTCGCGCACGCGGCGACACCGCGCCGAGCGTCGGGGAAGTGGAGCAGAAGGTGATGCCCTGGTCTCGCCTGCGCGCCTTGGGCGCGGCGCGCATCGAGGAGCGCCCCAGCGAGGTAGACGAGCGCATGGCGGCCATCGAGCTCGATCAGCCCGGCCTCATGCTCTACACCAGCGGAACCACGGGTAACCCCAAAGGGGTGCCGCTCTCTCATCGCAACGTGGCGCTCAATGGCCGCGACTGGCTGCGCAACAACGCGCCGGCGCTCGACGAAGGCGACGTCGATCTCCTGTGGCTGCCCATGAGCCACATCTTCGGCTTCGGTGAGGCCTGCCTGGGCAACACCCTCGGCTTCACGAGCTACCTGGTGGAGCCCGCCCAGGTGCTGGCCAAGCTGCCGGAGGTGCGCCCCAACGTGCTGATGAGCGTGCCCGCCTACTGGGAGAAGCTCGCCGTGGCCGTGCAGGGCGAGCCCGACTCGGACGCGCGCCGCCGAAAGCTCACGGAGCTGACCGGTGGCCGGCTCCGCTTCTGCTTGAGCGGCGGCGCGGGCCTCAAGCGCGAGGTCAAGGAGACGCTCCACGAGTGCGGGGTGCTCGTGCTCGAAGGCTACGGTCTGACCGAGTGCTCGCCGACCCTCACCCTCAATCACCCGGGCGCCTTCCGCTTCGACTCGGTGGGCAAGCCCTTGCCCAGCGTCGAGCTGCGGTTGGCCGAGGACGGCGAGATCCTGGCGCGCGGTCCCACGGTGTTCGCTGGCTACCACAAGGATCCGGACGCGACGCGGGAGGCGTTCACCGAGGACGGCTGGTTTCAGACCGGCGACGTTGGTCGCTTCACCGAGGACGGCTTCCTGCAGATCGTCGACCGCAAGAAGGAGATCCTGGTCACGGCGGGCGGCAAGAACGTCCCGCCGGCCAACATCGAGCAGAAGTTCGCGGACGAGCCCGTGGTCGCTCACGCCGTCGTGTACGGCGACGGCAAGAAGTACCTCGTGGCAGGGATCTGGCTCGATCACGAGCGGCTCGACGAGCGCCTCGCCGCGCTCGGGGTGGGCATGGAAGAGCGAGCCCAGAGCGTGGAGCAGCTGGTTGGGGAGGCCGTCACGCGCGTCAACGCGCAGCTCGCGTCCTTCGAGCAGATCAAGCGCTTCCGCATCTTCGACGCGCCGCTCACCGTGAGCGGCGGTCTGCTCACCTCCACCCTCAAGGTGCGCCGCAAGCAAGTGACGCACACCTTTCAGGCGCAGTTCGAGGCTCTGTACGAAGGATGAACCCGCTGCTTCGCTTCATGTCGCGCCCTCCTCCCGCGGTCGGACAGACCCCGGCGGACGTGGTGCACCGGGAGAACAAGTGGCGCCTGCTCCGCTACCGCCCGCGCCCGAGCGGAGTCAGTCACCCGACGCCGCTGCTGCTCGTGCCCTCGCTCATCAACCGCCACTACGTGCTGGATCTCATGCCCGGCAAGAGCTTGGCGGAGTGGCTGGTGGCGCAAGGCTTCGACGTGTTCATCATCGACTGGGGGACACCCGAAGACGAAGACCGCTTCGTCACCTTCGACGACGTGTGCGACCGCACCCTAGGGCGCGCCCTGCGGGTCGCGTGTCGGCTCGCGGGCTCCGAGCGCGCGCACGTGCTCGGCTATTGCTTGGGTGGCACCCTCGCGGCCATCTACTCCGCCGCTCGCCCGGAGCGGGTAGCGTCGCTGCTCGCGCTGGCCGCGCCGGTGGGCTTTCACGACGACGGCATGCTCAGCGCGTGGACGCGCAGCAAGAGCTTCGACGTTGGCGCCGTGGTCGCGGCGACGGGAAACGTGCCCTGGCAGCTGATGCAGAGCGCGTTTCACATGCTGCGGCCCACGCTGACCCTGTCCAAGGCCGTGAGCGTGCTCGACCGCGCCTGGGACGACGAGTTCATGAACGGCTTCCTCGCGCTGGAGACCTGGGGCAACGACAATGTCTCGTTCCCCGGCGAGTGCTACCGCCGCTACATCGAGGAGCTGTGGCGCAACGACGCGCTGCTCGCCGGCACGTTCACGCTCTCGGGTACGCCCGTGCACCTCGAGGACATCCGCTGCCCGGTGCTCGCCGTCACCTTCGAGCACGACAACATCGTGCCCTGGAAGAGCGCGGCGGCGCTGCTCTCCCGCGTGAGCAGCGAGGTCAAGCAGCACATTCACCTGCCCGGCGGCCACGTGGGAGCGGTGATCAGCAAGAAGGCCGCCGCCACCCTGTGGCCCCAGCTGGCGGAGTTCTGGCGAGCCGCGTCTTGACCCGCCACCCATACTGCCGTATCGTCATACCCATACGGCCATGAAGACGACCGTCGAGATCTCTGACGCGTTGTTCGACGAAGCAAAGCGGCTCGCCGCCCGCGAGGGCGTCACGCTACGCCAGTTGATCGAGGACGGCCTGCGGCGAGTGCTTGGCGAGCGCAGAGCGAAGCGCGGACGGTTCAGGCTACGGGACGCGAGCTTCGGCGGCCGAGGCCTGAGTCCCGAGTTTCGTGAGGCGGGCTGGGACAAGATCCGCGACGAGCTGTACGACGGGCACGGAGCGTGATCGCCGTCGACACGAACATCCTGGTGTATGCGCACCGGTCGGATTCGCCCTGGCACGATCAGGCAAGGGCATGTGTCCTGGGCCTGGCGGAAGGGAAGCAGCCGTGGGCCCTGCCTGGGCCCTGCCTTCACGAGTTCTTCGGCGTGGTCACGCACCCGCGCATCTATGACCCGCCGACCCCCCTCGCCGGGGCCATCGAACAAGTCGACGCCTGGCTCGAGTCGCCGACGGTGGTGCTGCTCGCAGAGCCAGCAGATTACTGGGTTACGCTCCGGGATTTGCTGGTCAGCGGGAAGATCGTGGGGCCCCGGGTGCACGACGCACACATCGCGGCGCTCTGTCTGGCCCACGAGGTCTCCGAGCTCTGGTCACGGGATCGGGACTTCAGCCGCTTCCCGAGCCTGAAGACGAGAAGTCCGTTTCGATGACCCGGGGGATCATCCGGGACGCTCGCGCGTAGCACCCCGAGTCGATGAGACTCTTGCGCCTCACGGCAGCCGGCTTCGCGACCCTCGTCGCCGGGCCGAGCCTCGCCGATACCCTCGGCGCTCAGGTGCACTACTCTTTCGGTCAAGGGTCGTTCGACGGCGTGGAGCTCTCCGCCCCCGCCGCCCTGGACGAGCCGCAGCTCCTCGAAGGCAGGCGCCCGCGGCTGCGCGGGATGGGAACGCTGCAGGGCGGGAGCCTGCGGGCGGACCTCCTGCTCGACCGCTGGCGGCTCGGCGCGGGGGCGTCGCTGTTCTCCGTGAGCGAGGTGCGCCTCGCGACGGACGCCTTGCCCTTCGGCGTGACCGCGCGGGTCGACCAGCTGTGGACGACCGCCGGCGAGGTCTTCGTGGGATACGAGGTGCGCCAGGGCCCGGTCTACGGCTACGTGGACGGCCGGCTCTCGCTGCAGGTGCTCCAGGCGCAGCTCGACACCTACGTCGCGCCCCACGGACACGTCGGCAGCACGTCCTACGCCGCGGTGTCACCCGGGGTTGGGCCGCGCTTCGGCGCGCTCATCCCCATTGGCCACTCGCTCATGGTCGACGTGAACGTGTATCGGCAAGTGTTGGGCGGCTTCGAGCAGCTCACCCTGAGCCTGGGCGTCGGCTACTGGGAGAACGATCGCAGAGACGAGTTCAGCGATCACCTCCGGCGCGGTCCGCGGGGAGACTTCTGAGCCCATGCCCCTCGTGCGCGCGGCGTGCGTGGGGCTCCTCCTTGCTGCTGTCGCCTGCGGCCGAGGTGCGAGCTCCGAGCCACGGCAGCCCGCGCCAGCGATAGTGGTCAGCCCGCCCACGGATTCCCCGGTCGAACCGGCCTCGCGCGTCGCCGAACCGGCCCTGCCCAAAGACGCCGCTGTCCTCGACGATCTCGGCATCGCCGTGGTCCTACCTCCCGACGCGAGGCGCGATCATCAAGTCAAGACGCGCCGTCACGTCGTCACGCTCGCCCCGCACCTCATCGTCGAGCTGCAGTTCGTGGGGCAGCCCGCACCGCGGAGCGTCGCGGAGCTGCAAGCCGCCTGGGGAATGCCCGGCAGCGACGAGCTCGGGCGGGGCGACCCGCAGGACGGCGTGAGGCACCTCGCCCTCGCCTTCGAGGTGCGCATCGGCTTCGAGGGCATGCCAGGCCAGACCATCCACACCTTCAAGCGGGTCGCGCGCGTGTACGCCGTGCTGCCGCTCGGCGGCGAGTCCCACGTGCTCTGCACCGGCTACATCGAGCGAGAAGTGGCCTCGAGCGCGGACCCCGACCTGGAGCGAGTGCGGAGCATCTGCCTGTCGATGCGCAAGCGCTAGCCTCGCGGCGCTCAGAACATCCAGCCGACGGTCAGGTTCACGCCCAGAGTCACGTAGGTGATGGGCGCGAGTCGACCCCGCTCGTCGAACTCGTGAATCACGTCGAGGCCGCTCGACGGCGTGATCTCCTGAAAGCCGAAGGCGACGAAGCGGTAGCCGATGCGCAGCGTCTCTTCGAGCTGCCACAGGGCTCCCAAATCGCGACCCATGCGGCGGTTCTCCACCGCGGTGCGGGCCGCGGTAGCGCCGAACGCGACGTACGAGCCCACCATGCCGGGGCGATCACTGAGCCAGTAGCGGCCCTCGAGCTTGCCGAGCCACGTCTGGGACGTGAAGTCGTCCCGCGCCGCGAAGCGCGCGCCCAGGCCGCCGATCACGCTGACCTCGGGCAGCACCAAGCGCTCGAACTGCACCACGAACCCGCGCGATAGGATGGCGAAGGGCTCGTGCGAGATCGCGTTCCTCGCCGGCTGCTGGTCCGCCAGCGCGGCCCTCGACGCGAGCAGGAGCCACAGCAGCGTCGTGGCCGCGAGCAGGACCGCCCTCAAGGCGCCCCCACCGTGCGCTCCAGGAAGTCGATCAGCGCGAGCCACGCCTCCGGCGTCTCGATGGACACGCCAAACTGGACGTCGCCGGGGTCCGGTCCAGCAGTGAGCAGGTGTCCCCCACCCGCGAGGGTCAGCACCTCCGCGCTGTTGCCCGCGGCGCGCAGACCTGCGCCCATCTCGCGGGTGTCGTCGATGCCCACGAACCAGTCGGCGCCGCCGGTGATGAGCAGGGCCGGCGGACGCCCCGGACCGATCTGCGCCATGGGCGACGCGAGCTGGAAGTTGTCCGGGACCTCCGACTCGGACCCTCCCAAGTAGTCGATGACGAGGGCGTGATCCCGACCGCGGAAGTCGTAGACCGCGGCCCCGGGCACGATCGCCGCGGGCGCCGTCGGGGGACCCGCGTCGCAGTCGGGGGCGATGGTGGAGTCGTCCCAGGACATGCCCAGCATCGCCGTGAGGTGTCCCCCGGCGGAGTACCCCAGGACGGCGATGCGCGCAGGATCGATGCCGTACTCGTCGGCGCCGAGCTGCAGAAACGCGAGCGCGCAGGCGACGTCCTGGAAGTTGCGCGGGAAGCGACCCGCGGGCAGGAGGCGGTAGTTGACGCTCGCGACGGCGTAGCCCGAGCGCGCCAGCCGTCGCGCCATGCGCCGCATCTGACCCTTGTCCCCGTACTTCCACGCGCCGCCGTGGATCAGCATCACCGTCGGGCGGAGGCCGTCCTCGTCGGGCAAGTACAGATCCAGCTTCGTCCGCTCGAAGCGGGCGTCGTAGCTCACGTCCTCGATCTCGCGCGGCGCCGAGCACGCGGCGGCGCCGGAGACCAGCACCGTGAACGCCAGAGCACGAAGCCGTTGCCACCTGCGAGTCACGGTGCCGCAGGCTTGCTCGGTCTTTCGCATGGCTACTCGGGATCCATTGCACACGCCAGGCCAGCTTGGAATCTCCGAGGTGGCGAGCCGCAGTCTGGCCCGACGCGGGTACGGCGGCTCGCCGTCCGCGACCCTTGAACCCGCTGGACAGCGCAGCTACCTCGCATGCGCGTTTCCCCCCTCGCCCCCCAAGTCCAGCCGCGGCAAGCACGAGACCCTGAGCGCGTCGGGCAGCAAAGGTGACCTGTCCGTCTTCGCCACGATCCCGAAGCTGGGCACGGCGGACTTTCGTGACTGGCGCTTCGGACAGCTGCGCAAGGCGACCGACAGCGCGAGCTGGCTGGACGTCGACGCCGCCGTGGTGGTCGAGGTCAAGAAGAACTCGGTCTACGACGCCGAGGCGAGCAAGGCGCTGCTCGGCAAGCTCACGGGCCAGTGAGGGCGACGCACGGGTGGTGGCTCGTCGTCGCGCGCGGCCTCTTGTCACCACTCGCGAGCTGAGGTCTAGTTGGCGGATCGCCATGCACGCTTCTGTTCGACCCTGTTCCTGCTGTGATCGCTTCGTCCGCTACGAAGACGAGCGCTGCCCGTTCTGCGCTCACCCGCTCGAGCGCGAGGCCCCACCGATGATCCGCGAGTTCTCTCGCCTGTCGCGCGCCGCTCGCGTGGCCGCTTCCGCCGCGCTGGTCGCCGGCTGCGCGGCGTCGCCGGCGCCGGTCTACGGCGGTCCCCCGTCGAACCAGCAGCCCGAGCCCGTAGCGCCGGTGTACGGCGGACCACCGGACGATGAGACCGAGCCCGCCCCGCCAGACCAGACCGACCCCGAGGCAGCGCCCGAGTCGGAGTAGCTCGAGGGTTGCGGCGCTGCTCGGCTGGCTATCGGACCCCGGCATCAGCTGCAGTCGGGCACAGGGGCTCGACGACCACGCAGCGCCCCTTCACGCACTCGGCGCGCAGGTTGCTCCAGACCAAGCTCTCACACCGCGGGCACTCGGCCAGGCAGATCGCGTCGGCGCCGACCACGGCGGCTCGGATGCTTCGTCGGGGTACGGGTCCGCAGGGTGGGCAGCACTCGCTGGCGCGGAGTACGCAGTCACGGTCTCGGGTGCAAGTCGCTCCGGGTGCGCTGTGGCCCCACACCGCGCGCGTGCACAGCGCGTGGTCGTTGGCGTCTGCGGCGGCGTCCGCGGCGCTCTCGGCGTCTGCGACGGAACCCGCATCGACGTCCCCCGCCTCCGGCAGGTGGGCTGAAGGCGTCGCGTCCGGCGTGCGCGGCTCGCCGATGAGCGGGCTTGCGCCGCTCGCGTCCTGGGGCCCGCCGTCACGCCCGGCACGCGCCTCTGGCGGGCGAGGGGCCGGGCACGCCACGAGCAACGCAGCCGCGAGCGTTGGGACACGCTGGAGCGCGTACCGGAACGGCGCATCTCGAAGCTGCCAAGTCACGCCCGGGATCCTGCGGTATCCGGTCGCGGACCGCCAAGAAGATCTCGAGTCGTTCTGGACCAGCTCTGCTCCAGGCGGCCTCCATCCCGCGCAGGCGGGATGGCTCGTTGATCCAGTCCACGTTCATCCGTCTCGATGTTCCCTGCCGCTAAAGCCGCTGGTCCACGAGGCTAGACAGCTCCGCAAAAGTGTACACCCCGATGAACACGTCGCCGTCGATCAGGAACGCTGGAGTTCCGAAGCTCGGGAGCTCCAGCGAGTCCACGTAGCGGACGTCCCGCTCGACGGCGTCACGATGGATGCGCAGCTCGAGCGCGCGCGAGAAGCGCCTCCGCTCGATGGCGAAGGCCTCGGCGTAGCGCTCGAGATCGTCGCGCTCGAGGGCGTGCTGGTTGCGAAACAGCACGCGATGATACCTCCAGAAGCCATCGTCCCCGAGCTGCGCGCGGGCCTCCAGCGCCGCCTCGGCGGCGAGCGCCGCGTGCTCGTGGCGGGGCAGCGGGTAGTTGCGCCACACCAGCGTGACGCGCTGGGCGTAGTGCTCGAGTAGGCGCTCGACGTGCGGCTGTGCGGCCCTGCAGTACGGGCACTGATAGTCGCCAATCTCCTCGATCACCAGCGCCGGATCCGCCGCGCCTCGCCGGGGCAGGTCCGGCGGAATCGTCAGCGACCGTGTGGGCAAGCAGCCTGAGGCTCCCAGCGCCGCCGTCGCGCACAGGAACTCGCGTCGTGACCGCGTCTGCACGACCTTCAAGCCACTCCGGGTGCTTCGTGTCCGGTCTGGCTCACGTACTCGCTGTAGCCGCCGCCGTAGGTGTGCACGCCGCCGTCGCTCAGCTCGAGCACTCGATTCGAGAGGTTTCTCAGGAACTGACGGTCGTGGGAAACGAACAAGAGCGTACCGTCGAAGCCCGCGAGAGCGGCCATGAGCATCTCTTTCGTTGCCATGTCCAGGTGGTTGGTCGGCTCGTCGAGCACGAGGAAGTTCGGCGGGTCGAAGAGCATGAGCGCGAGCACGAGGCGCGCCTTCTCTCCACCAGAGAGCACGCTGACGGGCTTGTCGATGTCGTCGCCGGAGAAGCCAAAGGCTCCCGCGAGGGTGCGCAGCGAACCCAAGGTCGCCAGCGGAAACTCGCCCTGGATCGTCTCGAGCACCGTCTTGCCCGCGTCGAGCAGCTCCATGGCGTGCTGGGCGAAGTAGCCGAGCTTCACGCTGGCGCCGAGGGTCACCTCACCGCTGTCCGCCTTCGTCTCGCCGGCGATCAACTTGAGCAGCGTCGACTTGCCCGCGCCGTTGACACCCATCACGCACCAGCGCTCCTGCCGGCGCACGAGCAGGTCGAGCCCGTCGTAAATGGTGTACTTGCCGTAGGTCTTCCTCACGCCGCTCAGCTTGGCCACGTCTTCGCCCGAGCGCGGCGGCTTCTTGAACTCGAACTCGACGACCTTGCGTCGCTTGGGCGGCTCCACTTTCTCGATCTTCTCGAGCTTCTTCACGCGAGACTGCACCTGCGCGGCGTGGCTGGCGCGAGCCTTGAATCGCGCGATGAAGGCGCGCTCCTTGGCGAGCATCGCCTCTTGCCGCGCGAACTGCGCCTCTTGCTGCTGAGCCAGGAGGTCCCGCTGCTTCTCGTAGAAATCGTAGTTGCCCGAGTAGCTGATCAGATCCCCGCCCTCGATCTCGATGATGCGGGTGACCAGGCGATTCATCAGCTCGCGATCGTGGGAGGTCAGCAGCACCGAACCCGTGAAGTCACGCAAGAAGCGCTCGAGCCAGATGATGGACTCGATGTCGAGGTGGTTGGTCGGCTCGTCGAGCAGCAGCACGTCGGGTCGCATGAGCAAGATGCGCGCGAGGGCGACCCGCATCTTCCAGCCGCCGCTCAGCTTACCCACGTCGTCGTCCACGATGTCGGCTCGAAAGCCGAGGCCCGCCAGGATCTCGCGGGCCCGCGAGTCCAGCGCGTAGCCGCCGAGCTCGTCGAAGCGCGCCTGCACCGTGCCGAAGCGCTCGATGATGGACTCGAGCTCGTCTGCCCGCTCCGGATCCGCCATGGCGTGCTCGAGCTCGGCGAGCTCGCGCCCCACCTCGCTCACCTCCCCCGCGCCCGCGAGGGTCTCCGCGACCACGCTGCGGCCCCCCATCTCGCCCACGTTCTGGTCGAAGTAGCCGATGGTGGTGCCGCGATCGACGACGACGTTGCCGCCGTCCGCCGGCTCCTGCCCGACGATCATGCGGAACACCGTCGACTTGCCGGCGCCGTTCGGCCCCACGAGGCCGAGCTTCTCGCCGCGATTGATGCTCAAGCTGGCCTCGAGGAAGAGGATCTGCTTGCCGTGGCGCTTGGAGACGGAGTCGAGACGAATCATGGCCGAACCCTGGAGCCGGCGGCGTTTAGCACGAATCGACGAGCCGCGGAAACGCGACCGCCTCGGACATGCCCACCGAAACGAGAGCGTCCGCCGCGTCGTCGTCGCTCGCGTCGGCGCGCCACGGCGTCGGGCCGAGCACGCAGAGCTCCGGGCGAAGGCGGAGGAGCTCGTCGCGGTGATCGAGCGCACAGCGTACGCCGCTCGTCGCGTTGAGCACCACGGCGGCGACGCTCAGACCGCGACGTTCGGCAGCCTCGACGGTGAGCAGCGTGTGGTTCAGGGTGCCGAGAGCGTCGCGGGCGACGACGAGCAACCGCACGTCGAGGCCGAGCCGGGTGGCGACGTCGCTCACGAAGTCCGCGAAGCTGAGGGTGTCCGTCAGCGGCGCGAGCAGGCCACCCGCCCCCTCGAGCAGCACTCGTTGCGAGGCCTCGGCCGCCCGCGCGACGAGCGCGCTCAGCGCCTCGGCCTGCAGAGGGGCGCCCGCCGCGCGTGCGGCAGCGGCGGGGGACGCGGGTAGCTCGAAGCGCAACGGAGCGACGAGGGAGTCAGCGCCTGGCCCGAGGCCGGCGGCTCGCGCGAGGGCCTCCCCATCGCCGGCGCGGAGTCGAGCGGCCGTGCGCACACACCCCGTCTCGACCAGCTTCAGCGGGAAGACGGCGAGGCCGCGACGCGCGCACTGCCGCAGGAGCCCTCGTGACACGAAGGTCTTACCCACGCCCGTGTCGGTGCCCGTCACCCAGCAGAGCTCGCGCCGAGCCGTCATACTCCTCGCCGCTCGCCCCACAGGGCGAGGTGCAGCCGCGACGAGAAGCGAACGCCGTGGGCGCGGCTCAGCTCCGCGATCGCGGGTGAACGATGCAAGAGCTCGGCCCGCGTGCGCGCCTGGGGCATGAACAGGACACGCTCGAGGGGCCAACCGAGGCTGCGCACCAGGTCCATCGCCTCGTCGGTGTCGCCGGCCTCGAGCACCAGCTTGAGCCACGCCTTGCCGCTGCCCGCGAAGGCATCGAGCACGACGCGATCGAGCCGCCGCGCGAGGGGCTCTCCGCTGTTCTCCAGCTTCGGCGAGACGTTCCACTGATCGACTCGGGCAGCGAGCGCGGGCGATGGCGCCAGGGTGCCGTTGGTCTCGACCTCGACCGTCCACTCGTCACCCAGCTCGAGCAGCAAAGCTTCGAGCGTCGGCTGCTGCAGCAGCGGCTCTCCGCCCGTGAGCACGAGCCGCCGCGAGCGCAGGGCTCGGAGCTCCGTTGCCACGACCTCGACCGCGACCTCGCGCACCTCGTCCTCGTAGCGGTACTGCTTGAAGTCCCAGGTGTACTTGGTGTCGCACCAGGCGCAGCGCAGGTTACACGTCGCCAGCCGCAAGAACACGCAGGGCACGCCAGCGCTCGCGCCTTCGCCTTGCAGGCTCTCGAAGACCTCGGACACCTTCAGGACCGCGGCGGTCATGGCCTCTAGGGGTACCACGAGGCTCGGGGCGTGAACTTTGTTAGCAACCCGGGCGGCCACCGCTCGATTGGGGACGCATGACTCACCTCACCGTAAGCGCTGCCGCCGCCGTCTTCTTCCTGTCCGCCGCGGCCTCGGCAGCTCCCGACATGGCCCTCTCCCCGGTCTCCCCCGCGCCCGACGCCCCGGCGTCCGCCCCCATGAGCCTGATGGACGGCGCCGCTTCGCCCCAGGAGCCGCGCGAGTCGTCTCGTCGGACCGGCGCCGTGTTCGTGCTCCGGGGTGGCTTCTACTCGGGGAAGGGCGGGGCGGACCTCGAGTGCGAAGGCGTCGACTGCAGCTCCCTCTCCGGGACGAGCCACGATGAGCCCACGAGCTTCGTGCTGGGTACGGATTTACTGGTCAATCTGTCGCGTGGCTTCCGTCTCGGCCTCGGCCTGGAGCTCTTCCCCAAGCTGCAGTACGAGGATGGCGGGGCCGCGCGCGATCTGGGCGCTGCGGGTACGGCTGGGGTCGTGCTCGAAGGCGTGGTCGATCTCTCGGCCAAGACCGCGCTGACGCTGCGCGGGGCTACTGGTTTCGGCCTGCTGGCTCCCTTCGGAGACCTCGCCACCACGGCTAGCGAGGCCAGGAGCGAGTGCCGGGAAATCGAAGGGCCCTGCCGGGTCGACCTGGGGCCGTACCCGATGGCGACGGCGGCCTTCGGCCCGGGGCTGCGCTTCGAGCTGGCCGGCGCGGCCCTGCGCTTCGACCTGCAGCTTCAGGCCTGGGCCGCGAGGACCGTGAAGGTGAACATGGACGCGGCCTCCGTGGCGCTCGTGTACAGCGGCACCCGGTCCACGCTGGCGGTCGGGGTGGAGCTCTGAGCGGAAAAGGTCGCTTGCCCGCCCGGGCAACCGTCCTTAGCTTCCGGGGCGGCTACCCTCCATGCCCAAGGACTACTACTCGGAGCTCGGCGTCGGTCGCTCGGCGAGCGCGGACGATCTCAAGAGAGCGTATCGAAAGCTCGCGGGCGAGCTGCACCCCGACAAGAACCCGGGGGACAGCGCCAAGGAGGCGCGGTTCAAGTCCATCAACCGCGCCTACCAAGCCCTCAGCGACCCGCAGAAGCGCGCCCTGTACGATGAATTCGGCGAGGATGGCCTGCGGGACGGCTTCGACGTGGAGGCGGCCCGCGCCTTCAAGCGTGGGGGTGGTCGCGTGCGCTTCAGTCGCAACGGCGGCGCGGGGGTGGATTTCGAGGAGGTCTTTCGCCGCGGTGGTCAGGAGGGCGGAGGCATCGGGGATCTGTTTGGGGACTTGTTCGGTGGTGGTCGAGGTCGGCGCGGGGCTCGCAAGGGCTCCGACGTGGCCAGCGAGATCACGGTGGACTTCGCGAGCGCCATCTCCGGCGCGACCCTCAAGCTGCGCCTGCAGGACGGGGGAGACGAAGTCACCGTGCGCATCCCCGCTGGCGCCGCGGATGGGGATCGCGTGCGGGTTCGGGGTCACGGTGCGCCGGGCGCGTTCGGTGGTCCTCATGGCGATCTCGTGCTCGCCATCCGCGTCACGCCGCACCCGTTCTTCGAGCGCGACGGGCTAGACCTGCACCTGGATCTGCCCATCACTCCTGGTGAGGCGTACAAGGGCGCCAAGGTGCGCGTGCCTACGCCGCACGGCTTCGTCACCCTCACGGTGCCCCAGCGCGCCCAGAGCGGTCAGGTGGTGCGGCTCAAGCAGCGGGGCGTCAAACGCGGGAAGAAGGTGGGCGATCTGTACGTGCGCTTCCTGGTCCGGCTCCCGGACTCGGACAGCGCGGAGGTCGCCGCCGCCATTCAGACGCTCGACGGCGCCCTCACCGACGACGTTCGCGCCGGGATCCGCGGCTTGTAGGCCTCGAGAGCTGTCGTTCAGCCCACGGCGGCGGTGGGGCGCGCGGAGTCGAGCGGTGGAGCGTCCGTGCGCAGCCGGCCGTGATCGTCGTAGCGATTCAGCTCCGCCAGGACGCGGCGCATCGCGGCCTGCTTCTCGTGGAACGGGCGGAACGCGGACTTGAAGCCCGACAGGATTAGGCTCTTGATGTCGGCGAAGGACATGCCCATCTCTTTGTGCACCAGATAGAGCTCCTTGGACACGCTGGTGTCGGTGATCAGACGATTGTCGGTGTTGACGGTCACCCGCAAGCCCAGGTCGAAGTAGAGCTTGATGGGGTGGTTCTTCAGGTCGCGTACGGCGCCGGTCTGCACGTTGCTGGACGGGCAACACTCGAGCGGGATGCGATGATCGTTGACGTAGTGTAGCAGGTCGCCGCTCTCGCGCAGGCGCACGCCGTGGCCTATGCGGTGAGCGCCGCACACGTGAATGGCCTGCGCGACCGACTCGGGCCCGTAGGCCTCGCCAGCGTGGATGGTGCAGTTGATGTTGTTGTCTCGTACCAGCTGGAAAGCCTGCTTGTGGTGCTTCGCCGGGTTGTCTGCCTCCGCGCCCGCGAGATCGAAGCCAACCACGCCCCGGCCCTTGTACGCGACCGCGAGCTCGGCCATCTCGTAGGAGGACTCCGTCGAGATGTTGCGGATACCGCACAAGATCACGTTCGCCTTGATGCCGTAGGTCTCGCGCGCGCGGCGCAAGCCGTCTAGCACCGCCTCGACGACCTTGGTCAGCTTCAGGTTCTTCTGGGTGTGGAGCATGGGCGAGTAGCGCACCTCCATGTAGCGCACGTTCTCGAGGTGAGCGTCTTCGGCCAGCTCGAACGCGATGCGCTCGAGGCTCTCCTCCGTTTGCATCACTCGCAGCGTGATGTCGAAGCCCCGCAGATACTCGACCAGCGAGCCGAACACCTTGCCGCAGCCGATGGCCTGGCGCAGGCCCTCCTCGGTGTCCGCGGGCAACTCGATGCCGCCCTTCTTGGCGATGTCCAGGATGGTCGACAACCGGAGCGAGCCATCGAGGTGGACGTGCAAGTCCGACTTGGGCAGCGCCTGGAACACCTCGAACGAGATGGGCTCCGGGAGAACCGTCTCCCCATTCGTCTTCTGCTTTGCCATGTCTGAGTATACACGCCGCCCCCGTGAGGCGTAAGGCCTGCGCGGGCTGGAGAGCGTCGCTGGTACTTGGCTCAGGCGCGCTGATCCGAGTCCGGCGCTGAGTCCCCGGGCTCTACGGCCGCGGGGGCACGGGGCCTGCCCCACGCGATCACGCCGCCACAAGCGACGAGGATCACGGTCAGGAACGCCCAGCCGGGGACCCCCGTGTTGCCCTCTCCGCGCGCAGCCCGATCGAAGGCCTCGCGGAACACCTCGTCGCTCTGCGCGCCGACGATGGTGACTGCGCCCACGTAGATGGTTGGCAGCCCCTGAAACCCAGCGTCCCTCAGGATCTTGGCCTCGGCCATGATCCCATCCGTCGTCTTCGGATCCACCACGCAGGCATCGAACGCGTCGAGATCAAGGCCCAGGCTCACTGCGGCGCGCCGATTCTGTGCCGGCGCCAGGTCCTCCGAGTCGAACAGCGCGTCCGCCATCTCGGGCCCCTTGCCCTGAGCTTTGGCGCAGACGAACGCGCGGGCCGCGCCGAGGGCGAGGGCGTGACGCTCCAGCGGCATGTTGAGCTGAACGAAATTGACCTTGCCGTCGTACTCCTTCGCGATGGCCTTCAGCCGCGGGTGCAGCAAACGACAAAACGGGCACTGGAAGTCGGCGAACTCGATGACGTTGATCTTGCCCGACTGGTAGTAGGCCGAGATCTGCGGGGGCACCGGTGGCTGTGGCTTGAGCTTGGGCCAAATGAGCGGTGAGACCACGGCAATGGCGCCCAGAATCCCGAAGGCCGCGGGGCTCAGCAGCTCCTCGGACGGCGTCGGCTCGCTTCGCGCGGCGCGCGCCCACATCCAGGCCGCGCCGGCGGTCAGCATGCCGGCGACGTCGACCACCACGCAGTAGAAGCACAGCTCCCCGATGACCACCGCCTGCAGCAGGAAGAAGCCGAGCGCCGCGATGCCGCCAAGAATCGCGACGGGTGGGACGTAGCGTCGCCGCAACGGTGGCGAGGCGAGCGAGAGCAGGTACAGCACCCCGTAGCCCACCAGCCCAATCACCGGCACCGGGACCTTGCCGCCAAACAGGTAGCCGAAGCCGCTCGCGCGCACGCTCGCGCAACCGGAGCCCGGCGTGCAGAAGGCCGGGTCGAAGCTGGTGTAGTCCACGAGCAGGGCGGCGCTCGTCGCGAGCGACAGCGCACACAGACCGCGCAGCAAGGCCATCCAGCCGGATGCGTTCACGCCGAGAGCTTAGAGCGTTTTCCGGGGCTGGCGGGGTGAAAAGCCCGCGCGCGCGCGGTTTGTGTGCCGCCCTCGCCAACCATCCTGTCGGGCGCGAAAGTGGGCTATGAACCGCCCATGCGACCCCTTCCTTCCCGTGGCGACATCGTCGGCTGTCTCGCGGAGGCGGATCGCGCGCTGCACGCGCGTGAGATCGCCTCCCGCTGTGGCGTGCCGGAGGCTGCCTATCCCCGGTTCCTCGAGCTGCTTGATCAGCTCGGCTTCGACGGGGCCATCCAGCGCCAATCGGGTTCTCGGTTCAAGGCCGCGGTCTCGGCGCAGGGCGAGGGCTGGGAGGGGATCCTCTCCATGAACCCGCGTGGCTTCGGCTTCGTGACGGAGGTAGGCCGCGAGGACGTGTACGTCGCCGCGGACGGCATCGCCGGCGCCCTGCACGGCGATCGCGTCGCCATCAGCGTGGTCAATCGGAGCCATCGCGGCGTGGAGGGTCGCGTCGACCGCGTCGTGCAGCGGCGCAAGCCGCGGGTCGCGGGCCTGCTCCGCCGCCGCGGCAAGAGCACCTGGCTCGAGCCCGACGACAGCCGGGTGCGCGGCCCCATCGTCATCAGCGGCGGCCTGCGCGAAGGTCGAGACGGCGACGCGGCCGTGGTCAGCATCACTCGCTTCCCCGAGCGTCCGGACGAGAACGCCGAGGGCGATCTGGTGGCGGTGCTCGGCGTCCCGGGGGAGCCGAACGCCGAGGTGGCCAAGATCCTGGTCCGCGAGCAGATTGAAGAGTCGCATCCCGAAGACGCGGTGCGCGAGGCAGAGGCGCTCGCCGCCAAGCTGCTCAAGTCACCCGCCACCGGACGCGTGGACCTCAGAAGCATCCCCCTGCCCACCATCGACCCCGAGGACGCCAGGGATCACGACGACGCGGTGTGGGTGGAGCGCACGCGTGACGGCTATCGCGCCTGGATCGCCATCGCGGACGTGAGCGAATACGTGCAGCCCGGCTCTGCGCTGGATCGCGAGGCGCTCGAGCGTGGCTGTACCATCTACCTTCCGGATCGCGCGATTCCGATGCTGCCTTCGGCGCTCGCCTCGGACGTGTGCTCGCTCCTTCCGGACACGGATCGACTGTGTCTATGCGTGATCTGTGATCTGGATCGGGACGCGCGCATCGAGAAGTTCGAGATCGTGGAGGGTGTGATGCGCTCGGCGGCGATGCTCACCTACCCCGGCGTCGCGCGGGCGCTCGGCTTCTCGGACCAGGCGCCGCGCAGCGCGCAGGCGGAGGCCATGAAGAAAGGGCTCCGAGCGGTGGACGAGGTCGCCCGCAAGCTGCGCAAGCGGCGGATGAAGCGCGGCGCGCTCGATCTGGACTTGCCCGAGGCCAAGGTGGTGCTCGATCCGAACACCGGCGCGCCCACCGCGGTCGAACGGCGCACCCAAGACCCGGGCATGAAGCCGGCCTATCAGATGATCGAGGAGCTGATGCTGCTTGCCAACGAGGTGGTGGCGCGTTGGCTCAGCGAGAAGCGTGTGCCGACGATCTATCGCGTCCACGCGCGCCCGGACGAGCAGAAGCTCGAGCGCCTAGGGGCCGTGTGCGAGACCCTGGCCGCCCCCTTCGATCTGGACGATTTGCTCCAGCCCGACGGCGTCGGCCGCTGGCTGAAGAAGATTGCGGACCATCCCAGACAGCACGTGCTCGAGATGCTGCTCCTGCGCTCGCTCAAACAAGCCGTGTACGACATCGTGAACGTGGGCC
This sequence comes from Polyangiaceae bacterium, assembly GCA_019637295.1. Classification (GTDB taxonomy): domain Bacteria; phylum Myxococcota_A; class Polyangia; order Polyangiales; family Polyangiaceae; genus JACKEA01. The sequence continues at coordinate 3,751 of JAHBVX010000008.1, read as the reverse complement.
ACTTTGGTCTGGCTTCGGACGCGTATCTCCACTTCACGTCGCCAATCCGGCGCTACCCGGACATCGAGGCGCATCGCGCGGTCAAGCAGCTCATCCGCGGCAACAAGCCCGACACCAGCGCGAGCGCGATCGAGAGCCTTCGTACTGCGGCCACGGCGGCGAGCACGCGCGAGCGCGCGGCCATGAACGTGGAGCGCGAGGTCGTGGATCTGTATCGCACGCTGTACATGCGCGATCGCATCGGGGAGGTGCTCGAGGGCACCGTCAGCGCGCTGGTCGGCAGCGGCGCGTTCGTGACCCTCGACGCGCCCTTCGTGGACGTGCTCGTGCGCTTCGACGCCATGGGTCCCGACCAGTACGAGCTGGACGACGACGAGCTCAGCGCCGTCGGTGTTCGCTCGGGGGATAGAGTCTCGCTCGGCGACCGAGTGGTCGTCGAGATCGAAGACGTCGCCGTGCTGCGGCGCCAGACCTACGCCCGCCGCATTCCGCCGGAAGGCGCCCTCAACGGCGCGAACGAGCGGAGGCGCGGTCGGCCGGTCGCGGGCCGGGGTCGTCGTGGCAGCGAGCAGAAGCCGTCCACGCGGGGCGCGCCGGCGCGTCCCGCGGCTCGGGGCAAGGGCGCGCACCAGAGCGGCAAGAGCCAAGGTGGCAAGCCCGCGAAGTCCGCCGCGGGGTCCAAGACCAAGCGCCGTCGTCGCTGAGCGCGCTCAGGCGAGCAGCGGTCGAAGCAAGAGCGCGATGACCGCCGCGAAGCCGACCATCCACACCGCCGTCCGTGCGGTGGGGACGTTGCCCAAGTAGAGCGCGACGTAGACGCTGCGCGCCGCCACGAAGGCGACACCGAGGTAGCCGGTGACGGTGACGTCCACGCGCGCGAGCTCGCACGCGAGCACGCCGGCGGCGAAGGGCGCGAACGACTCGAAGCCGTTCATGTGCGCGCCCTGGGCGCGTGCGCCCAGGCCCGTCAGCTTGGCTTGCTGTGCGCGGGGGTGGGCGTTGTCGAGTCCACCGGGCTCCTTGGCCTGCGCCCGCAGGACGAACATCCGCGGGACATAGATCAGCGCGAACGCCAGCACGAGGGTCAAATAGGGCAGCTTCTCCACGCGCCCACCGTGCTCGATTCCCGTGCTGACGTCCACCCGCGTGACTCGCCTCAGGGGACCAGCGAGAGCACGAAGCCGTCCATGTCGCCGTCGGTGGGCGGGGGCTTGCCCAGGCTCTGGCCCAGCACCGAGAGCTGCAGCGGATAGGCGCCGGCCACGAGCAGATTACCGTTCGACGCCTCGCTCAGGTGATGTCCTTCGTCGTTACCCGGCCCCCCCATCGGCACTGCCCACACGAAGTCTCCGTCCTTCGTCAGCCGCACGAGGATGACGTCGCGGTCCTGGCTGGTGACCATACCGCCGCCGAAGTCCACTGCATCCTGGAACGTGCCGAGTACGTACACGGCGCCGCCGGCGCTCACGTGCACCCGCTCGCCTCGATCGTCGAGGGACGCACCAAAGGAGCGCAGCCACTGGCAGTGTCCAGCGTGATCGTGACGGGACACGAACAGGTCCGTCTCGCCCTTGCTGGTCACCTCTTTGCCGTCCATGTTGAGCACGCCGCGGAACTCTCCGGTCAGGTAGATGGAGTCCGACGTGACGAACACGCCGCGTCCCACCTGGGACTGACCGTCGCCGAATCGCTTCGCGAAGACCGGAGCGCCCGTGCCATCGAGCACGGCGAGCAGCACGTCCGACTCGCCCGCGCTCGTCACGGTGCTGGAGCCGAAGGTGAAGCTGCCGAACGCGTCGCCGGTGAACGCGATCAAGGAGCCGTTGCTGTGAAGATCCCAGACGAGCTGCTTGTTCGCGTCGCCGTAGGAGAAGGCCCAGTCGCTCGTGCTGCTGTACAGACGCGTGATCAGGCCGTCTTCGCTGCCCTTGCTGGTCAGCGTCGTGCCGGCGACCGCGACGGACGTGCCGAAGTGCCCGCCGAAGATGGGCGCGCCGCCGTGCAGCGCGACTCGCCCGCGGAGGGCCTGCGTGTCCGGCCCGCCGAGCCTGAAGGCACTCGTGGGCGTACCCGCGTTCGAGAACCTGACCACGAACGCATCCCAGCTCGAGTCCGTCGGGGTCAAGGTGTGGGGGCCGAAGGTCAGCGGCGCGTCCTTGAACATGCCACCGGCGTAGATCTGACCGCTGCCGTCCACCGCCAGCGCGGCCGTCAGGTAGTCGTCCCCGGCGCCACCGAAGGTGTTCAGCCACTCGGGGCTGCCGTCTGCGGTCAAGCGCGCGACGAAGACGTCGGAGTTGCCCGCGTTCGTGCCGGTCAGCGCGCCGAGCTGCAGCCCCTTGGAGTAGTTCCCGCCCACGATGACGCCGCCGCCGCCGGTGCGATACACACCCGTCACCCGTTGCCCGCCGGGGCCATGGACGCCGCGCAGCCACGCCACCTCGGGCCCGGGGCTTCCCGCATCGACCCCTGCGCCGCCCGAGCCCGCGCCGCCGCCGCTGCCGCCGGCGCCGCCGGCGCCGCCATTGCCGCCGGCTCCTGCGGCGATGACGTTGTCCTCCACCTCGCTCTGGGCCACCGCGTGCAGCCACAGCCCGACCGAGGCCCCGGCCCCGCGACCTCCGACGCCACCACCACCGCCGCCGCCGCCGGCGCCGCCGCCACCACCGCCGCCGCCGACGGTGCCGAACGCGTTGGCATTGCCGCCGCCGCCACCGCCGCCGCCGCTACCGGCCCCGCCGGTGCCGCCGTTGGTGCCGTTGGACGCGACGAAGACCTCGCTGCTGTTGCCGCCACGTCCCAGCCCGCCGGAGCCCGGCAGGCCGCGGCCGCCGGAACCGCCGGGCGAACCGACGTTGCCCGGATTGCCGCCGCTGCCGCCGCCACCACCCAGGATCACGCCGCCCAGCGGCGCATTGCCGTTGCCGCCGCCGCCGCCATCGCCGCCGCTGCCGCCGAGCCCGCCACCACGCGTACCGCCCACGCCACCGGCACCGCCGGGGCCGCTGCCACCGGCGGCCTGGCGGCCGCCTGTCCGGTTGCCGTCAGCACCGTCGTTGCCCCTGCCCCCGGGACTGCCGCTGTTCCCGGCGCTGCCGCTGCCGCCCTGGCCGGCCGCGATCTCGTTGTCGAACACGACCGCGCCGGCCAGCGACGACAGCAGCACGCCATAGCTGCTGCCCGGCGTGGCCGCGGTGCCGGCGGCCACGTCGCCGGCCACCAGCCGGTTGTGCTCGATGGTCACGCTCGCCTGCCCGTTGCCGGCGACGCGCAGCGCATAGGCGTTGCCGCTGGCGTCGGCGCTGCCGGCGGCGCGCACGTCGAGCCCGGAGACCCAGACATCGTGCTGCAGGCCGCTGTACTGCAGACCCTGCGAATTGGTGCGCAGCTCGGCCTTGCGCGCCGCCGGGTCGCGCTCCCAGTTGGCGCCGTAGCCGCCGTACAGGCTGGTACCGCTGGGCACGGCCAGCGTGGCGTTCGCTTCCTCGTAGGCGGCGCCGCCGGCGCGGCTGCGCAGGTAGAGGTCGCCGCGTGTGCTGCCGACCTGCGTCAGCGCATGCCGCACGCTGGCGTAGGGGCTCGCCATGCTGCCGTTGCCGCTGGTGTCGCTGCCGGCGTCGCCGTCGACGAACAGCGCATTGGCCCGGTCTTCCAGCACGTGCACGATGACGCTGTCGACATGGCTGCCGCCCTTGCCGTCGCTGACGGTGAGCTCGAACTCCAGCGTCTGCACACCCGCGGGCGCGGTGAA
>JAHBVX010000007.1 GCA_019637295.1 Polyangiaceae bacterium | reverse complement strand
CGACGGCGGTAGCGATGCCTCGCCGGACGCGCCCGCGGACGGAAGCGGCGACTGATGCCCTCCACCTCCCACCTGGCGGCGACCGCGCAGGAGGCCCTGCTGCTCTCCATCGCGGTCTCGCTGCCGGTGGTCGGCGTCGCCGCCTTGGCGGGCCTCTTGGTGGCGGTCTTCCAAGCGGCGACGCAGGTGCAGGACATGACGCTCGCCCACCTACCCCGCTTGGTGGTCGTGGCCATCACCCTCGCCATCGCGGGACCCTGGATGGGCTCGCAGGTCGCCGCGTTCGCTGCGCGAGTATTCGCCGGTGGCTGAGCCGCCGGTGCGCGTACTCTCGCCAGCTGACCTCGCTGCCACCGCCGGGCGCGTGCGCGTCGGCGGTCGCGTGGTCGTGGCAGGGGACGGCCGGGTGCGCATCGCGGACGCGCTCGGCACGGTGGACGTCGAGCTCGAGGTAGACCTCGCCCCCGGGTCGCTCGTGATCGTGGAGGGCACGGCCTCGACGGAGGGCCTGCAGGACGCGGAGCTGCTCTGGCAACAGCGCTGCCCCGAACCTCGGGGCGACGATGACCCGGGCCGCTTCCTGTTCGGTGGCGTCGGAGACGCGCTGCGCGCGCGCTCCCGGGTGCTTCAGGGGCTGCGAGACTACTTCGCCGAGCAAGACTTCCTGGAGATCGACGCGCCGCAGCTGCTCGAGACCCCTGCCCTCGACGTTCACGTGGACGCGGTCTCGGCGGACGAAGGCTGGCTGTCCACCTCGCCGGAGTTCCAGCTCAAGCGGCTGCTCAGCGGTGGTCTACCCAGGATCTACTCGCTGGGGCATGTCTTCCGCGGCGACCCGACGGGCGTCGATCACGAACGCGAGTTCATGCTGCTCGAGTGGTACCGTGCGTTCGACACCGTCGCGGCCGTTCAGCGCGACACGGAGCTCCTCGTCGAGCGCGTGCTAAGCCTCCTGGGAGCGTGCCCGGTGCTCACCCGCGCGGACGGACGGCGAGTCGACGTCCGCCCACCCTACGAGAGGACGAGCGTGCGCGAGCTGTTCCGACGCTACGCGGGCGTCGACGACGCGGTGGACCTGGCGGCCAGCGACGAGGCGAGGTACTTCGAGCTGTGGGTCGAGCGGGTCGAGCCGGGGCTCGAGGGCCGCGACACCCCGGTGTTCGTGGAGCGCTTCCCGGCGCGGCACGCCTCGCTGGCCGCGCGGGACTCGGACGACCCCAGCGTCGCGGCGCGATTCGAGCTCTACCTGGCTGGCAAGGAGCTGTGTAACGGCTTTCAGGAGCTGACCTGTCCGCTCGAGCAGCGCGCGCGGTTCGAGCGCGACCGACAAGAGCGCGCCCGCGCCGGCAAGGCGGTGCACGCCATCGACGAGCGCCTCTTGTCCGCCCTCGCGGCGGGAATGCCGCCGGCCGCGGGCAACGCGCTGGGCGTCGACCGCCTGCTGGCCCTGGGCCTCGGTCGCAGCGCGATCCAGAGCGTCATGGCGTTCCCCCGCGCCGGCCTGTGAGCCCCGGGTCGTGCTTTCAGTGACGGCGATTCGCGAGTAACGTCCGGACCCACGATGACGCACGCCGGTCCACCGAAGGAGTAGCTGATGGAAGGCTCCGTACTGACGAAGGTCGTGCTGCCCCTGGCGCTGTTCGTGATTATGCTCGGCATGGGCCTGGCCCTGGTCCCGGAGGACTTCCGGCGCGTGGCTCGGCATCCCCGGGCGGTGGCCGTGGGCATCTCGCTGCAGATGATCGCGTTGCCCCTGCTCGGCTTCGGAGTCGTGAAGGTGTTTGGGCTCGAAGGAGCGCTGGGCGTGGGGCTGATCGCCCTGGCGCTGTGCCCCGGCGGAACGACCAGCAACATGTTCTCCTTCCTATCCCGGGGCGACGTCGCGCTCAGCATCTCGCTCACGGCCGTGGTCAGCCTCGTCACGCCGTTCACCATTCCTCTGCTGTTGCACCCCATCATGCAGAGCATGATGGGCGAGGGCCAGGCGGTGGCGCTGCCGATTGGGCAGACGATTGTCCAACTGCTCGCGATCACGCTCCTGCCGGTCGGGCTCGGCATGCTCATCCGGCACAAGGCGCCCAGCGCCTCGCGCCGCGCCGAAGGCCCGGTCAAGGTCCTCTCGATCGCCTTCCTGTTCCTCGTCATCGGCGGGATCCTGCGGGAGAACTGGGCGCAGCTGCCCCAGTTCTTCGCGCAGGCGGGCTCCGCCGCGCTGGCGCTCAACCTCGCCGGCATGGCCCTGGGCTACTTCGGCGGGCGCGCCATGCGCCTGAACGAGCAGCAGAGCATCACCTGCGGCATCGAGGTCGGGATCCAGAACGGCACCACCGCGCTCTTGCTCACCAGCACCATCCTGAAGAACCCGACGATGAGCATCGCTCCGGCCATCTACAGCCTGATCATGTTCGGCACCGGCGCGCTGTTCGGCGTGATCGTCGCGCGCCGGGTGCCAGCCGAGCGCGTGAAGCCAAGCCCCGCGGACTGATGCTCAGGGGCCGATGTCCGGCACCTCGCCGAGCGCCACCATGCCCAGGAAGCGGGCCAGGTCACTGCGCGCGGTGGCCACATCCAGCGCGACGAAGTGACCGTCGCGCCCGGCTGGGGGGGCGTACTGGCGGACGCCGAGGGTGAGCGCGCCCGACGCGCCCGTGAAGTTGCCCGAGAGCGGCACGGGCTGGGGCGACAGGCCGCCGATGGCGTCCGGCGCGGTGACGCTCGCGTCGGGTGCGGCCAGCGCCAGGCGGGCCGCCAACGCGAAGTGCTGCAGCGTCACCGGGGGACTGAAGCGATCCCCCAGGCCATAGGTCTGCAGCAGGTGTCGAGCGGACTTGCCAGGCACGGGCTCACGACCGATCGCCAGCGCGTAGTTGACGGGATCGGCGGGCTCGATGTGATGCTGCAGCAGGGACAGCACCGGATGTAGATCGCCGCCGGCGAGCTCCCCCGTGGCGTTGAAGTCCGCGAGCACGAAAGGCACGGCCCCGGCGATGTTGACCGGCTCGGTCTTGCCCAAGAGCGCGTGGATCAAGCTGGCGCCATTGCCCGACAGCACCGCGCCCCCGACGCCCTCGGCATAGGGCAGCGCGAGGCTGCCGTGGGTGGCACCCTGGGAGTGGCCGTAGAACACCAGCCCCGCCGGGTCGAAGCCGACGTCAGCCCCGCCGGTGACCGCGCCTGGCACGGTCAAGCTGGCCGCCAGCCGCACCAGCGACAGCTGATCCGCCGCTCCCTGGATGGGGTTGCCTCGCGCCGCAGCCGGGTTCGCGAAGTTGAAGAACAGATTGTTCGGCGACTCGCTCGATGCCCCGCGTCGCGGCCCATGCTGCACCTGATCGATGCCGAGCACGGCGAAGCCCACGGTCGCGCCGGGGGTGGTCGCCTTGGACAGGAGCCCAGCCACCTCGTCACGCACGTGGCTGCGGAACGAGCCACCCGTACCGTGCGCGTAGACGACCAACGGATAGCCGGCCGCTGGCGCCGCCGACTTCGGCACCGTCAACGCCAGGCACACCGCCTCGCTGCGCACGGGGGTGAACAGATCCAGATCGCCGCCGCTGTCGAGGTACGGCGCCGTACCCTTCTGGAACACCGGCAAGGTGACCAGGGCGTGGTACTCGTCGTAGTCGGCCCCGCCGGCGCCGCAAGCCCGCTCGCCGTCCGCCTGGGGGCACGGGCTCTGTGCGCCGCCACCGCACTTGGTCCAGGAAGCGACCGTAGGGGTCCCGAGCTTGTCGATCGTGCTCGCCAGCGTCTCGACCGGTCGCCGCACCTCGCCGGCGGTGATCACGGTCGCGTTCAAGATGGTCGACGGATCGATGTTCTTGTCCGCGAGGTAGGCGCGAAACGGCGCGTAGGCCGCATGAGCCGCGGCCAGCTTGGGGTGGCTCGGCGCGGAACCGGCGAGCAGCGCCGCCAGCTGCGGACTGCGCTCCATCATCGCGCCGCCCTCGGCTCGCGCCGCGGTGGTCATCCACACGGCGTAGGTGTGGCCCGGGGTCATGGGCGCGCCGGGCGAGCGTCTGACCGCCATCCAGTTGTCGCAGATGTACTTGGTGCGACCGCCGGAGGCGGACCAAAACAGCCCCGGACTCGAGCTGTACTCGGGGGTGCCCGCCGTGACGTCGACCCAGTTCATGGGGCTGGGCTCTCCCGGCTTGAACTTGAAGCTCTCGAAATCAATGGCCCCGCTGAAACGGAAGGTCACCGTCGAGTAGGTTCCCCAGGCGGTCTCGTTCGCCACCAGCGCGTCGACGTAGCGCTTGACCGGATCGAAACCGAGCAGGTCGGCGCCAGGGGTGGGGAAGCCGGAGAGATCGAGCTTGCCTCCCAGCGAGCGCACGTCGTTCGGGAACGGCAGCCGGAAGAAGTCTCCGGTCAGCCCCGCGGGGTCGTCCACACCGGGGATCTCGAAGTACGCGCGCACCGGGCCGGACGGGTTCGATGGACAGTCCACGCCGGGCCACAAGGACGCACCGAACGGCGGCACTCCAGGGACTGGCAGACCGCACTGCCCCGCCGTGCACGCGAGGCCCGCGAAGCAATCCGTCGCCGTGGTGCAGGTGGCCCCGACGTCGCCGTTGCCTTCGGGAACGCACTGGGTGGAGAAGCCGACTATCGCGCACTTCAACCCCGAGACGCAGTCCACGTCACTGCTGCACGACTCACCCTGCTCGGACGTGCCCGCCTGGACGCACACTCCCCCGGCACACTGCAGACCGCTCTGACACTCGCCCCCGATGATGCACTTCTGCCCTTCGGTGAGCGTGCCGCCGGGCTCGCACACGCCGGAGGCGTTGCAGGTCAGCCCGCTGCGACAGGGCTGGGATGGCGCGCACACATCGCCCACGCCGCCGCCTGCCGGCAGGGGGCCCGTGCCGCCCGTGCCGTCGCTCGTGGCCGCAGTACCTTCGTCGAAGCACCCGGTCAGCAGACCCAGCGCAGTCAAGCAACCCAACGTCAGGCCCCAGTTCCTCATGCTCGCAATACTTTTCCGGCGCCGCCCCGCGCGCAAGCCACCGCGCGCGGGGCGATGGGGAATTTCGGGGGAGGTCGCCCCGCGGGGGCGTTTGATCGCCGGTGAGACCCTGGGCTATGACCGCCCGGTCCCATGAATCGTCCGCTGCTCCTGCTCTCGAACGACGACGGCTTCCGCTCCCGCGGGCTCATGACCCTGCGCCAGGCGCTCGAGGAGCGCTTCGACGTCGTCGTCTGCGCTCCCGAGTCCGAGCAGAGCGCGACCAGCCACTCCCTGAGCCTGCACCGCCCGCTGAGGCTGTTCAGGCACGACGCGACGACCTTCTCGGTCGACGGAACACCCGCCGACTGCGTGTACGTGGCCCTGCACTCCGGGGACCGGGTCCTGCCACGCCGGCCGGCGCTGGTGGTCAGCGGGCTCAACCACGGGGTGAACCTCGGGGATGACGTGTTCTACAGCGGCACGGTCGCGGCCGCGCGCGAGGCCGCGCTCAAGGGCTTCCCCGCTCTGGCGGTGTCTGCCGCGCATGACGCGGACAGCTCGAGCGCAGCCGCCCTCGCCACCCGCTTGGCGGAGGTCATGCTGCGCGAGCTCGGGCAGCAGGCGATTTTGCTCAACGTCAACTTCCCTCGCGGCAGCGAGTGGCCGCTGCGCGCCACGCGGCTCGGCACCCGCGTCTACGAGGACCGCGTCGAGTATCGCAAGGATCCACGCGGGCGCGAGTACCTCTGGATCGGGGGGCCCGGCGTCGCTCACCGCGAGGTAGCCGGCGCGGACACCGAGGCCTTCGATCAGGGCGCGGTGGGTGTGACGCCGCTGGTGCTCGATCTGTGGGGGCGTGGCCAGCAGGGCGCCGCGGAGCAGGTAGTGAGCGAGATGATTTCGCCGCTCGGCGGATGACGCCTCGGTCGCCGCCAGCGATCGTGATAAGACCGCTGCCTCATGGCTGTTCGAAAGACCCGCGCCAAGCCCAAGGCCTCCTCCCCTCGCCCGCGCCGTCCGCCCAGCAAGAAGGCCAACGGCCGGAGCGTCAAGACCGCGGCCTCATCCCGGCCTGCCAGGCGCAAGGCCCAGCCGGCGCCCGAGCGTAGCGGGCTCGACTACGCGCGGCGGTTGATCCGAGACATCAAGAACTTCCCACAGCCAGGGATCCTGTTTCGAGACATCACGCCTCTGCTGGCGGATCCGCGCGGGTTCCACATCGTGCTCGACGCCATCGCCGAGCGCTTCCTGGGCACCCACGTCGACGCCGTGGTGGGCATCGAGTCACGCGGCTTCATCTTCGGCGGAGCGCTGGCCGCCCGGCTGAATGCCAGCTTCGTTCCGGTCCGCAAGCCCGGCAAGCTGCCCTACCGCACCGAGAAGGTCAGCTACTCGCTCGAGTACGGGGAGAGCGAGCTAGAGATGCACCGCGACTCCCTCGCCGAGGGCGCCCGGGTCGTGATCGTCGATGACCTGCTGGCCACCGGCGGGACCGCCGCCGCTGCTGCGGAGCTGGTCGAGCGCCAGGGCGCCGAGGTGACCGCCTTCGCTTTCGTGATCGAGCTCGAGTCTCTCGGGGGTCGCGCGCGCCTCGACGGCGCACCCGTCGTATCCATCCTGCGCTATCGCTGAGCCAGCTCCGAACTCTATACTGCGGCGCGTGACGTCGCCGCCGGATCCGGAGCTGCTCTTCGACCTCGAGACGCTGGTGGCCGAGGCCGTGGCGCGCTTCGGTACCGCCGGTCGCGTTCGGGTCGAGGGCGATCGCATTCACCTACAGGGGCATGGCGCCAACACGACCGCGCCCATCGGTCCGCTGCTCGAACAGTGGGACGAGCTGTCCCCCGAGCTGAAGCAGCGCCGCGCCACCGCTCTGGCGCGACAGCTGGTCGAACGGCGACGTGCGTCGTCACCCCCGCCCGCGCCGGCCCGAGCCTTTCGGCTACCGAGCGCGCTCGCTCCGCTGCTCATCCTGACCGCCGGCGGGGCGGCGGTGTACATGGCCTACCTGAAGCTCACTCCGCCGAGGGACGCGGAGTCGCCTTCTGCCACCCCCGGAGGCTCGGCGTCGGCCGCTCCCGTCCTCGGCAGCGAGGCCTACGAGCAGGAGCGGCAGGCACGAGAGGCGCGCGTGTGCGCGCTGACGCGCGAGCGGGTGCTGCGCGGGACGACCGTGGGTCCCATGGACGTCGAGGGCTGGGTGGTCGAGCTCGTGCTGCTGCGGGCGGCCGACGCGGATCTCACCTTCGATCCCGCGCTGGCAGCGTTCATCGAGCGGCGCCCCGGGCAGCTGAGCGGACGCTTCGTGTGGGCGTCGGCGCCGCTGCTGGCCGAGCGCGAGGGGCCGGGCACGACTGTGGAGATCGCGGACGCCCGCGAGGGCGAGGCGCTTCGCGGCGTACGCCTGACCTTCAGCGGTCGCTACGTGATCAGCTACTTCACCGAGACGGAGCGCAGCGAGTACGTGCGCGCCGCCGCCGCGCTCAGTGACCGGCTCGACGCTCGCTATGGAGCGCTGTTCGCGCGCTGCGCACGCTCCACCACCCACGAGCTCGGCGCCTGGTTTCGTGGCCCGGGGCCTGCCGGGGCAGCCGCATCCCTCGTTCACTTCATCGCTGGGCAGGCCGCACCTGCCCAGGTGCTACCGGAGCAGGGCGGCGCCAGCGCCGGCCTCCCCGAGCTGACGGCGCGCGCGCTGCCGCTCGATCGCGCGCGCGTGGCGCGAACCATCGGCGCCCACGGCGGGATGATCGCCGGCAAGGGCGGCGACAGCGCCACCACGCTGACCTTCCCGTTCAAGGACGGCAACCGCGCGGGGCGAGCGAGCTTCGATCTGGCGCGGGCGCTCGGCGTCGCCCGCTCGCTGTGAGCCGTGCGGCGGCGGTCAGCCGCTCACGAGCTTCTGCAGCTCGCCGCTCTCGTAGAGATCCGCCACGATGTCGCAGCCGCCGACGAACTTACCGTCCACGTACAGCTGGGGGATCGTCGGCCAGTTGGCGAAATCCTTGATGCCTTGGCGAAGCTCCGGGTCCTGGAGCACGTTGACGTCCTTGAACGGAACGTCGAGCTGCTTGAGGATGCCGGCCACCTGCGCGGAGAAACCGCACTGGGGGAACAGCTTGCTGCCCTTCATGAACAACACGACGCGGTTGGCGTCGAGGGTCTCTTGGATCTTCTGCTTGGTACTGTCGTCCATCACTGGCCTCCGCTGAGACGCTTCCAGGCGTCCGGGGTGTAGGTCTTGAGCGCGAGCGCGTGGATCGGCCCGGCCATGGCGGGACCGAGCGCCGCGTACACGAGCTGATGCTGCTCGACCGGGCTCTTGCCCTCGAACGCGGCGGAGACGATGCGGGCCTGATAGTGGTCCCGGGTGCCGGTCAGGTCCGACAGCTCGATGTCGGCGTCAGGGAAGGCCAGGTTGAGGAGCTGCTTCACGTCGTCGGGAGCCATCATGACGGCGGCAAATTTGCCGTTACGTCAGCTTTTGTCAATGGCAGGCCCCCGTTCTCCCTCGATTGTGCGCTCCAGCAGCCTGTCGGCGGCCGCTGACGCCCCCGGCCCAGCTCACTCCTTGGGCGGCAAAGGCGCCTTGAGGCGGATCTCGCGGATCGAGTCCCGAAAGCGCACCTCCTGCTCGTTGATGACCATGCGCACCTCGATCAGGCGCTTGGTGATCTCGTTGAGGCGGAAGGTGACGTCGCTCAGGCGCTTGGTCAGCTTGACGCGCAGATCCCCGGCCTGGACGTTCTTCTCGATGGCCTGCAGGCTCAGGCGCGTCTCCCGGGAGGCCTTCTCGAGCTCGGCCTGCTCGTCGACGAGCTTCTTGTGCTCGTCCTCCGCCTGCTTCCAGGCACCGCGCAGCTTCCAGGCGGCGGCGAGCTGCTGCTGCACCGTCTTGTCTGCCCGCGCATCGGCCAGATAGGCCTTGACGGCCTCGTCCGCCAGCGTCGAGAGCCAGCTGGTGCCCTGCTGCATGCTGGCGCGCTCATCCGCCACCAGCTCCGCGCGACCGTGCGCCTTGACCGTGATGGGCAGCAGCGCGTGCCCCTTGGCCGCCTCGTCCTCGGTGCCGGCCGGCGGGCGGTACAGCCGCGCGGCGGGGTTGCGGGGATGCTTGACCAGCAGCTTGGCCGGATCGCCGGAGCCGTTCTTCACCGAGTAGATGGTGCGAGTCACGCTGTCACGCTCGATCTGGATCTCGCCCGCTTCGATGCGGTACAGCCGGGCGCCCTGCTGATCGAACTTGCGATCGATGGACACCGCGAGCCCGCGATCCAACGCGAAGGGCACCGTCGCCGTGCCGTCCGGGGGCAGCGGCTCGACCAACCCTTGCCCGAGGAACGAGCCCTGCTCGAACACTGCGATGGGACCGCGCTCGAGCAGCCCCTTGGTCGCGTTCTTGAAGCGGGCGACGCGGAATGGGTGCACGCTCGAGTCCGGCACGCCACCGTCCGGAGCGAACAGGAACACGGCTTCGCCGGGCACGGTCTGCGAGAGCAGCAGCACCATGGTGGCGTTCTCGTCCGGCACCGTGGTGGGGTTCGGGATCACGTAGCGGGTAGCGCCCCCCTCGACGGCGACCGCGGCCAGCGAGGCGAGGTTGCGGGGAGCGCTGATCGACTCGCCGAGGCGACCCTCGATCGCCACCGCGTCCATGGGCGGACGACCGGGCGGCGGCGGCGGGGCGGAGGGCCGGGCCCCTCCCATCGGCCGGGCCGCGGTCCCGGTGGCGGCGCGCGTCTTGGCCGTGGGTCGCGACTTGTCCCGGCGCGAGTCGCCGACGCCGTCCAGGTCCTCGTCGTAGGCCGCCGCCTCCTCCGGGGCGGGCGCCGGGGCAGACGCGGGCTCGTGCTCGCCGCCGAAGCGCTCCACGCCGCCCTCGGCGCGCTCGCGCAGCGAGGTGACGCCGGTGGGTACGGCTGTGATCACCTCGCCGGTGTCGGTGACGATGGGTCGCCCAGGGATCACCGGATCGCCGAGGGTGGACTGAAAAGCAATGGGAGAGCCGGCCACCAACACCAGGCTGATGTCCGTCCAATCTTCCCCCGACAGGTTCTGCACGATGCCCCAAGCCTGCAGATCCGCCTTGCCGTCGGGCTGGACCACCAAGCGGTACGACGGCCGCCACACGGGCGTCTCCGCGACGTAGCCCACCGCCAGCTCGTGCTCCTTGCCGTCCAGGCTGAGCACCACCTCGCGCAGGCGATCGGGATCGGCCTTGGGTTTCTTGGGTGGCACGGGCCAGGGCTTGAGCATGCTCTGGGTCGCCGGATCCAGCTCGTCCTCGTCGTGCTCGCGCAGGATCTCCAGCGGGAAGGAGGCGCTGCGCACCGAGCTCCCGCCGCGCTCCACGATCGCCAGCGTGGCGAGGAAGTCGCCCACCATCCGCTGCCGCATCTTGAAGGTCACCTGGTCCGTGTCCACCACCCCCGAGCGCTCGAAGTAGCCGACGCCGTTGCGGTAGATGACCACGCGCTTGAGGGGCAGCGCATCGGTGCTGATGTTCGGGCCGCGTGCGCAGCCCACGACCAAGAGCGCGGTGAACAGTAGTCGACGCATGAATTCCTCGCGATTCGAGGGGCCCGCGGGCCCCGGACAGACCGGCGGAGCATGGCAGCTTTCGCGAGCGGCGAACAGCGCCACACCACGGCGTGAAAAGTCGGTTATCTTAGCCTCCCCGTGACTGCCCAAGCGCCGCCTCCCAAGCCCCCCGCGCCCCCGAACCGCCCGCCACCCAAGCCACAGCGGTCCATGTCCAACGAGGACAAGCAGGCCCTGGCCTTCGAAGCGCTCGGCTTGCTCAACGAGCAAGTTCAGGCTCGCATCGTCCACTACAAGGGCGAGATGGAGACCAGCCCGGAGCTCGATGCCATCACCGCGCAGGTGGTCGCGCAGATCAAGGCGATGCAGACGGCGCTGTCACAAGACGACGGCAAGCGCGAGCCGCCGGAGAAGATCGAAGCGCAGCACGGCAAGCTGCTCAGCGGCTTGCTGCAGCGCGTGTTCGACGCCGAAGGCAAGAGCAGCTTCGCGACACAGAACCTCAAGACCATCGGTCGCCGGATCGCCAAGCTGTTCTTCGAGAGCGAGCTCCACGAGCGGACGAAGGGCGACAAGGACAAGGTCATCCACCACGCAGAGCAGGGCGTGTACTACGTGCTCGGCCGCTACAAGAACCGCCTACGCGCCGAGCTCGACGGCTTCGAGTACGACAACGACGAGATCAAGAACGCGTCCCTCGACCTACTGGCCAAGCTCGAGCGCGATCTCCAGGTCAACTTCCTGTCCAAGCGCTCCCCCGAGCTCAACCGCGTGATGACCATCTTCTCGGGGGTGCTGATGGAGTTCTTGCAGCAGCACCTGCCGCCCCGCATCGATCAGATGGCGAAGGTCACCCTGAAGAACGCCCGCACGGCGCACCAGCCCGGCGCGGTGCCGTACAAGATCTTGGCCGACAGCTTCCCCGCCTTCCGCGCCGAGTGGGAGCGGCTGCTGATGCAGCAGATGGTGCACTTCTGCGGCGATCAGCTGCTGGCCAAGCTGACCGAGGGCGACGAGGCCTTTCAGGCCGAGACGGTCCGCTTCTTCACCGATCCGCACATCTTCAGCGAGACCTGCGAGGTGCTCTGCGATGCCCTCTACGACTTCCTGTGCCTGGAGGGCTTCCTGGACCTGCCGGTGGATTGGCGCGTGAAGCTGAGCAAGAACTGAGTGCGGGAGCTCCTGTCGCGACGCAACGTCGTCATCGCCGCCGGCAGCGCCGGCGTCCTGCTCCTGGGCTGGGCGCTCTTCGCGCCCGAGAGCGACGAGGAGCAGATCCGCGCCCTGCTCGAGCGCCTGGCGCGCGAGATCGCGGTCGAAGGCGAGACGAACATCCTCTTTCGCACCGCGCGCCTGAACAAGGCGTTCGAAGAAATCTTCACCGAGGACGTGAGCGTCTCCATCCCCGAGCTGACCAGCCTGGCTCGGGGTCGCGGCGAGCTCGCGCGAGTGGCCGCCCGCGCCGGCTCTCACTTCCAGAACGCCGAGGTCAGCGTCAAGAGCGTGGACGTGACCTTCGGTCCGACGCCAGCCCACGGCAAGGCCGCCTGCGTCGCCGTGCTCAGCTCCACCGACGGCTCACGCCCTCGC
Organism: Polyangiaceae bacterium; assembly: GCA_019637295.1. Classification (GTDB taxonomy): domain Bacteria; phylum Myxococcota_A; class Polyangia; order Polyangiales; family Polyangiaceae; genus JACKEA01. The sequence goes on along the minus strand of JAHBVX010000007.1, from coordinate 449,627 downwards.
CGCGACGAGCGCCGGGTCGACTTCACGCTGCTGAAGCGAGACGGCGATTGGCGCATCGACGGCATCATCGTGGGCGAGCGGCCCGAGTAGTCGCCACCGCGGCGCTCAAAAGTCGTCGTCCTCGTCGCCCAGTTCGGCCACGTAGCTGACCACCGCGGCGTTGCCACCCACCACGCCCAGCGGATTCCACGGCGGGCTGACGACGCCGACCGCGCTCGAGTTGTCGATCACGACCATGTACTGGCCGCGGGCAAGCTTGAGCTTGCGGCGCACCTCGCCCGGCTGCAGCGGGAAGGCGGCGACCGGCGGACCCTGGGGGGGGCCGAGGGGCGCGCCGAGTTGCAGCGACTCACGCCAGAGATCCGCGGTTCCGCGGTGGTACACCATCACGTCCACCGCGGGGCCGCTCAGCCGCATGCGCAGGAAGAGGGCCTGATCGTCGTCGACGACCTCGTAGGGGCCGAGGAAGTCGAGTTGGTTGTTGCGGATCTCGGTCGTCTCGTTGGCGAAGACGTAGCGATCCTTGCCCGTGTCGAAGGGCCGCTTGGGCCGCGCCGGCGGCTGCAAGATCCCGAGCGTGAACTCGTCTCCTTCATCCGAGCGAACCACCGTGAAGCCCTGAAAGAGCTGGTATTGGACGATCTGGTTGCCGAAGGTGTTGGCCATGTAGCCCGCTGGCGTCTTGGTTGCCAGATCGACGACCTTGTTCTCCACCGACCCGATGCGGAAGTCCGGAGCCGAGCGCACGATGGGGTTCTTGGCCCAGACGTAGATGGCGTCCTCGCTCATGTAGAAGTCGAACTTGTACTCGATGGCCGCCTCCACCGTGAAGCCGACGCGGCCGGCGAGCGGGGTCCAGGCGAAGCCACTGCCGCCGAAGGCCAGGGTGATGCTCTGCTGCTCGTCGTTCACCGTGTGCGTGCACCGGTTCGGAAAGAAGCGGCCGATGGTGTTGCCGTCGGGCGAGAGCTTGAGCGGCGCGCCGCGCTTGAGCATCTCTGGGCACATTTTCTGCGCGCCGAAGTTGGAGAACAACCACCAGCGCAGCCCTGGGCTGGCGTTGATGGGACCGCGCACGCAAGGACAGCCGATCCCGAGCACGAGCACGAACAGGAGCCCCAGGATGCGAAGCCTCAGCGGCACGACCCCTCCCCGGGGCCGGCTGGCGCGGGACCGCTGCTTGGGCATTACCTCGTTCTACTCCGGATCCCGGCGGTTGCTCCCCACCACTTGCCCTAGCGCGGCGCGGGAAGCGCGCAGATCCCCCCGATGCACTCCACCGCGGAGCCCGGGGGCAAGCAGCAGTCCGCCGTGGTCGTGCACTTCTCGCCGACCAGGGAGCACTCGTTGGTCGGGGGCGGTACGCACTTGAAGGACCCGTCCCCCTGGTCGCGACAGAACCCCGTGCAGCACTCGTAGCCCTCGCTGCACTCGAGGCCGTTCTGCTTGCAGGGCTCGAGCGCCCAGTAGGCGTCCATGTTGATGGTGGTCAGATCCTGCCCCGGGAGTAGGAACGCTGGGTGGCTCGGATCCTTGCCGGGGCTCGGGTTCGCGTCGATCGCCGCCACCCAGAGCTGTTTGCGGTTCTCGTTGGTGCTGTCGCTGCTCGACTGCATGCGGTTGCCGTAGTCCCGCGGGCTGACGAACACGACCCAGAAGTAGCCGCCCACCGCGACCGGATTGACCCGGGGCTGATAGTTGCGGCGCAGGTCCTTGGTGCCGAGCACTCCCTCACCGTTGGCCGCGGCCAGCTTGAGCTCTTGACCGAGTCCGGACGCGTCGACCATGAACAGGTCGTTGAAGCCCGTCTGGAAGGGCGGCGTCGGGCCGAAGCTCGCGCGGCTGTAGCTGCCGCGCTGATAGACGACCCACTTGGAGTCCGGGGTGAAGCTCGGGAACGCGATCTCCTCGCTGGCTGCGGCGGCGTTGGCGATCACTCGAGGGTTGCTGAAGTAGGGCGCGGTCGTCACGTCCGCATCCAGCAGCGACAGGTTGCTGCGCGAGAACTCGACCGGGTAGGCGCCGACGATGCTGGTGAGGTACGCCAGCAGCTTGCCGTCCGGAGAGAACTGCGGGTGCGCGACCGCCGACAGCGAATCGAGCGCCGACGCCATGTCCACTCCCGCCGTCGGATCCGCCATGCGCATGGTGAAGTCAGCGCGGTCGTAGACCAGGTGCGAACCGTTGGGGGTCAGCGCGCTGAAGATCGCCGGCGCAGGCTTGTAGTTGCTGATGACCTGGATCTGCTCGCTGGCGGTGTCCACGATGCCCCAGGGCCGACCGCAGCCGCCGGGCGTCTCGCAGGCCGAGAACAGCGCAGCCAGGGTGGAGCCGTCCTTGCTCACCGTGTGGCAGGCGACGCAGCGCTTGCCGGAGCCGGTGCTGTCCCAAGGCGGGTCTTGTCCGCCGTAGCCACTCACCGGGGCCGGCGTTCCGAGCTGATTGGCCGGACCGGGGTCGAAGGCCTGCACCGGGTTCTCCGCCCCGGGGTTGATGCGCATGATCTGGCCGGTGTTGACCGCCCAGTAGTAGATGGTGCCGCGCAGGTTGCCGGGCGCGATCTTCCAGCTGGTGGTGGTGGGTTGATGGACGGTGCCGCCAGCCTCCATGCGCTGCACGTTCACGCTGATCGCAGCGCCGTCGCTGCTCTCGGTGAGCTGCGTCCACCAGGCCTTGTCGACCAACAGGCGGCTCGGGGGATCCGCCGTCACGTACGCCGTCAGCGTCACGAAGCTGTCCACCGCCGTCACCTTGTACTTGTCGCCTGCCGCGCCGCCGCTCCACATCAGCTCGGGGGGCAAGAGGCCGCGCCCGAACACCGTCTTGTCGTAGGGATACAGCATCGTCACGCTGTTGCTGCCGGTGGGCGACCCGAAGGCGGACTGCTCCGCGCTCGAGAGGTTGCCCGGGTTGGCCTCCAAGGACAGCTTCACGGTCGCTTGCGCGGTCGCGGTCAGCCCGCCCAGCTCCGCGGTGACGGTCCCCTGCCCGCCCTTGGTGCCATGCGCGGTGAGCGTGCCGGCGGGGGAGACGGTGCCCAGATCGACGCGGTCGTAGGTCCACTTCACGCTGACGGTGGTCTGGGTACCGTCCTTGAGCTTGGCCTTGGCGGTGAACTGCGCCGGCGTGCTCGAGCCATTGGTGACCTGAATCACCGCGCTCGCGGGCTCGACGCTGAGGGACTCGACCTCGCCGCCATCGGGCAGCGTGATCCCCGAGTCCGCCGCCCCGCCTCCCGTCCCGCTGCTCGCGTCACCCGCTCCGCCGCCGATACCGCTCGGACCCGCCGTGCCCCCTTCGTCCCCGCCGCAAGCGTGGGCCAGCACAACCGCCGAAATCGCCACCACCACCCGACCGAGCCACGCAGCGCGCTTCATGGTCCAAACGCTACGTCGCCCGCCGCGCGGCCGCAACGACTCCCGCCGCCGGCCCGAGCCCGCTCGCCTTGCAGTGGGTCGGTACGACGCGGGGACGGCGTCCTAACCCTTGAACGTCGAGGGGCCGAGGTCGCCGAAGGGTTCGTCCCGCTCCCGCACTGCCTGCTTGAAGCCCACCTCGGCGGCGCGCGCGACGAAGGCATGACCCTCCGGCGTGTGGCGAGCGATCCCGTCGAACACCGTCCCCAGCAGCTGCGTGGTGTGCAGCCCCTGCGCCATCACGCTCTGATTCAAGAGCAGCTTGGTCATGACCAGCTGGTTCCTCGGCACTCGCGCGATGCGCTCGAGGAGCGACTCGCAGCGCTGGTCGAGCTCGGCCGGGGGCGCCGACTCGATGGCGAGCCCCCAGGCGGCCGCTTCCTTCCCGCTCAGACAGTCGCCAGTGAACAGCAGTCGCTTGGCCTTCTCGAGCCCGATGCGGTGAACCCAGACCGCCGTCGTCGGGATGCCCCACACCCGCGCCGGCGGGTAGCCGATCTTCGCGTCGTCGGCGATCACGAGCAGATCCGAGCACAGCGCCATGTCCGTGCCCCCCGCCACACAGAACCCGTGCACCTTGCACACGACGGGCAGCTCGCTGTGGAACAGGCTCATGAAGCCGCGCACGTTGCGCATCATCATCGCGTAGTCGACGGTCGGATCCCACGTCCCGGGCGCGTGGTTCTTGGCGATGACGGCGGGGTCGAGGGGCGAGCCCGCGGGCGTCGCGGGGCCCGACGGCGCCATGCCCTCCATCCGACCCTCCGCGCTCGCGACCAGATCGTAGCCGCCACAAAAGCCCTTGCCTCGCCCGCTGAGCGCGATCACGTGCACGCTGGGGTCGAGGTTGGCGCGCTCGACCAAGCCCGCGAGCTCGCGCGGCATCTCGAGGGTGATGCCGTTGCCGCGCGCGGGGCGGTCGAGGGTGATGCGCGCGATGCGCCCGGTGGTCTCGTAGGTCATCGTGGTGAGCGTCATGACCCGGTCATACCCCGAGGCGCCGCGACGCGTCCTCAGGGAGTCGAGCTCAGCGCGGGGCGCTGTTCAGCGCCCGCCGAGCGACGGTCGCCAGGGCCTCGATCAGCGTGGGCTCCGTGTCGGGCGCCGCGACGCGGTGCAGGTCGAGCCCGAGTTCGCGGGCCCAGCCCTGCGCCTCGATGTCGAGGTCGTACAGGGTCTCGACGTGCTCGGCCAGAAAGCCGATGGGCGCGAGCACCACCCGGTCGGCCCCCTCGGACCTGAGGCGCTCGAGAACGGCCCGCAGATCCGGGCCGAGCCAGTCCCCTCCGTCGGCGCCCTGACTCTGGTAGGCGATGGCCGCCGGCTGGCCCAGCGCGGCGCCGACCGCCTGCGCGCCAGCCTCGAACTGCTCGCGATACGGATCACCCATGGCGATCACCCGCGACGGCAACGAGTGAGCGCTGAGCACCACCCGCGCGCCCGGCGCCGCGGCGAGCGCCGCCCGGATGCGCTGCACCCAACCCGCGACGAGCGCCGGCTCGGTGCCCCAGGGCTCGACGTCCACCAGCGCGGGCGCCCGCTCGCCCCACTCGGCCGCGAGCTGCTCGTGCTCCGCGGCAACCGCGCCGCAATAGACATGCACGGAGTACGGCGCGAGGGGCAGCACGCACAGGCGTCGCACCCCCGAGTCGACCGCCTGGCGCAGCGCCTCGGAGATCTCCGGCCGCCACAGGCGCATCCCGAGAAACACCGGCAGCCCCAGCGCCTCGGACAGCCGAGCGCCCTGGCGGCGGGTGATGTCGAGCAAGGGCGAGCCCCCGATGGCGGCGTAGCGGTGGCGCAGCTCGGCCACCAGCTCCGGGGGCGCCGGCCGCCCCCGCCGGATCCGCCGCAGGAACTCGGGCAAGTCGTCAAGCGCATCGACGGTGCCGTGAGCGACCAGGAGCACGCCGTCGGATCCACTGGAGGTCATCGGTGCCGGCCATTCTTGGTGCAGCGCCGGCCGGAGCGCAATCGCGCGCCGCTCGGCCACGCCGTCGGCAAAGCGCCCCGAGCGGCTCGGTGTGCCACACTTGTCGAGGGATCAAGCCAGCGAAGGGGAGAGCGAGGCTGGCGGCCGCCGTGTCGGCGCTCTTCGCGTCGGTGCTCACCGGCGCGGCCGGCGCACCCGCCCCCGGCACGCCGCGCGGGGTGCTGCTGGCCCACCTCACGGCACACTTCTGACCCGCGCTCAGAACATCGCCTCGACGCCGAGGCTAGGGATCGTGACCGGGCCGATCTCCTCGTTCTCGCAGCCGTCGCTGTAGCAGCGCACGTCCACGACCTCGCGCTGCAAGGTGGTGTTGAGTACCTCGAGCACCGCGGCCCAGGAGCCGGTCTTGCCCAGGCGCCAGCGCTTCTCGACGCGCACGTCGAAGCGGTGAAACGGCGGAATGCGGTCCGGCCGACGGTAGCCCTCGTCGCCGCGGTTGCGATTGGGAAAGCCCGTATAGAACACGAAGCGCCCCCCCGCGCGCCAGCGGCGGCCCAGATCGCCGGCCAGCGCGAGGTTCAGCACGTGGGTGCGATCGAAATTCGCCGCGAAGTTGCCGCTCCGCCCCAGGCTGCGCGTCGAGCGCGACAGCGTGTACGAGAGGAAGCCACCGAGCTGGCGCGTGAGGGCGCGCTTCAGGAACACCTCCACGCCCACGGTGCGACCGAGGCTGCGGGTGTCGAAGCGCGTCTCCTCGTCGTCCGTCGTGCTGGCACCGAGAGCATCCGTCATTCCGAAGAACGCGTTCTGAAACACGACCAGCGAGCCGGTGATCTCGGCGGGAAGGTCCGCCTCCACGCCCGCGCTCGACTGCAGGCTGCGCTGCAACCCGCCCCGAAGATCCGAGACTTGCAGGCCAGGCACCGGCACGACGAAGCTCGGCGGTTGGTGCGCGATGCCGAAGGCGTGCAGCAATCGAACCCGCTCGGACAGCTCGTAGCGCGCGGACAGGCGCGGATCGACGCCAATCGCGGCGGCTCCGTCCGACGCGTACAGATCCACGCGCAGGCCCGGGGTCACCGTGAGCCAGGGCTCGGGCCGCCAGCCGAGCTCCACGTGGACGCCTGTCGCGAGATCCGTGCGCGGCGGGAACAGATCTCGAAACTCCCCCTCCTCGAAGGGATCGTCGCCGTCGTCGAGGGGACTGGCGACGTCGTAGTGGTCGATGCCGACGTCCGCGCCCGCGCGCAGCTCGAGCTGCGGGCTCGAGCGATGGCGCAGCTCGGCGCGGCTGCTGAGCAGGCGATCCCTGACGAACAGGTCCTCTTCTTCGCCTGCGGTGCGGTCGAGTCCGACGGTCGTAGCCACGTTCACGGTGGTGCGCGGCGAGGCGCGATGCTGCCAGCGCAGGTCGACGCGGTGAAACTCACTCGACAGCAACGTGCGGGTCCCACTGTCCCGCTTCTCACCCAAGAAGTCGTAGGCGCCAAAGCTGAAGACACTCAGCGTGTCTGCTGCGCTGACGTCGTAGCTCGCGCGCGCCTGGTAGTCCCAGTACTCGAGCACCGCGTCCGGCGAGAAGAGCGAGATCAACAGCCCCGTGTAGCTGTAGCGACCGCCCGCCAGCGCGGTGCCGCGCCCCGACGCGAAGGGAGCCTCCAAGAGCGCGCCCGCGTCCACCAGCCGAACGCTCGCCTCGCCGTGCAACTCGGGCCGAGGCGCGGACGTCTCGCCGGACACGATGCCGCCGGCGAAGCGGCCAAAACGCGCGGGGTAGCCGCCCGGATACAGGTCCACCCGCTCGACGATGCCGGGGTGCACCACGCTCGGACCGAGACCCACGTGGTAGAGCAAGGGCACTCGAATGCCGTCCAGGAAGTAGCCGACGTTGCCCGGCGGCGCCCCACGTACGAAGAAGTACGGCACGCCGCTGACGATGGGCGTGACGCCCGGCATCGCCTCGATCGCGCGAAACGGATCGCCAAAGCTGCCGGGCAGCTCGCGCACCTCCGCCCGCGTGAAGGTGACCACCGCCGGAGGTCGCCGCTCGCCCTCGACCACCACCTCGATGACGGCGTCGGGCTCGGGCGGAGCCGGTGCGCGCGGGCTCCGGGCGACCGGCTGCGGCTGCTGCGGTTGACTGGGCGGCGCGAACGCCAGCCGCACGCGCACCCGCGCCGCGACGGGCTGGTCCCCGCGTCGGGCCGGCTCGAACAGCGCCTGCTCGGCGGCGGCGACCGCCGCGACCGAGAACGGGGGCTGCCCGGAGATGACGCGCACCGAGGTGACGCGCCCCTCGCTGTCGATCACCAGCTCGAGCTCGACCAGCGCGGAGCCGGTCGCGCCCTCGGGGTACGGCGCCTCGATGGGGGCGGTCAGGCTCGGCATCGTCACGACGGGGGTGGGCGCGGGCTCGGCGGACGCGAAGGGAGCGGCGCCGAGCAGCGCGCTCAGCGCGAACAGGAGCGTCCGCCGTGACACCGCCCCACTATACTCTGGGCGTCTCGCATGACCGCGAAGCCCAAACCCACCCGGGACCCGAGCGGAAGCTACCCGGTCGACCAACCCGGGCTGGCCCTCGACCGCTTCCTGCGCGGCTCCCTCCCCGGCGCGAGTTGGGCGGACGTGCGCCGATACATCGAGCGGGGCAAGGTGAGCGTGGACTCGGTCCTCGTCGTGGACGCGCGTCGCGTGCTCGACCCGGGCAGCGTGGTGACGCTGACGCTGTCCGCCCCGCGGCCGCGCGCGGAGGTGCTCGGCGCAGACGCCCTCGTGTACGTGGATGGGGCGATCGTGGTCGTCGAGAAGCCGTCGGGGCTCAGCACCGTGCCCTTCGACGAGTCCGAGCGGGACTCGCTCGACGTGCGCGTGCGCGACGTGCTGTTTCGCCTTCACCGCGGTCCCCGCGCGCCCCTCGGGGTCGTTCAGCGCCTGGACAAGGAGACCAGCGGGCTGCTGGTCTTCGCGCGCACCACCGCGGCCAAGAAGCACCTGCAGCAGCAGCTGCGCGCCCACTCGGTCCATCGTCGCTACCTGGCGCTCGCGCACGGCAGCGTGAGCTCGACCTGTGTTCGCTCGCGGCTGGTCAAGAATCGCGGTGACGGCCGGCGCGGCTCGACCGAGCGGGCGGACCTCGGGAGGCTCTCGGTCACGCACGTTCGCGCCCTCGAGGTGCTCGCGGGCGCGACCCTCGTCGAGTGCCGGCTCGAGACCGGGCGTACCCACCAGATCCGGATCCACCTGTCCGAGCTGGGCCACCCGCTGCTCGGCGACCGGGTGTACGGCCATGGCTACCAGGGAGCACGCCTCGACGCGGCGCGCGTGATGCTGCACGCGGCCGAGCTCGGCTTCGTTCACCCCACGACGGGCCGCTCGATGTCGTTTCGCTCCGAGCCCCCGGTGGACTTCCGCAGGTTGCTCGAGCGGCTGCGCTCGCGCTGAGTCACTCGCAGGGCCTGCCGACCAAGAGCCACTCGCTCTTGCCGTCCGGGCGGTCGTCCACGAGCACGCCCGCGTAGCCCGGGCGCACCAAGCCGTGAGCGCGGTAGCCGCGGGAGTGCGAGCCGCTCTCCCCGTCGTGCGGCAGGACCACGACGCCGTCCAGGGACCAGCCCCCGCCGGCCTTGCGCAGCAGCGCGGCGCGCCCATCGAAGCTGAAGGTGTGGTAGTAGCGCCGCACTCCGCGGGCGTCGGTGGGTGAGTGACGCATGCCGGTGCTGGCGGACTGCTCCACCACCAGCGCGCCGTCGGGAAGTCCAACGAGCTCCCGCTGACCGTGCACCGCCTCCGGCAGCGCCTCGGGAGCTCCCACCGCCAGCGATCCGGACACGGTCCTGAAGGCGGCCTTCGCACCCTCCCCAACCACGACGCCGCGCCGACCTGCCACGCTCGCTACGCGCGGCGTGGGGCATTCGGTGCCGGAGAGCGCGAGGCTCGCGCTCCGGAGCTTCCCGCTGGCCAGCTCGGCGCTCGAGAGCTCCACACCGCCGCGCGTCGGTCGCATCAGGATGAGGTGCCCACCCTCGGCGAAGCTCGCCCAGCCGGAGCAGGAGCGCTCGAGCTCCTTCAGCTTCCGCGCTCCTGAAGCGGCCACGAGCATGAGGTCGATGGACGCCGCCGCGCCCTCCCCGCTCGCGGTCACCACGCAGCTACCCCCGAGGCAGGCGCCGTCCCAGGCGGTCACGGGCAGCGGCGCGCCCATCCTCGAGCCATCCCTCAGCGAGTGCAGCGTCGTCTCACCGAAGTAGCGCGTGGGGCTCACGTCGTAGTCGATGCGGTAGCGACTCACGAGTACCCGGCTGCCGTCCGAGAGCAGAGCCTTGACTCTGCCCTCGGCCGCGAGCGTAGCCGCGTCGCTCAGCGCTCCGACCAACGGCCCGTCGGGGTCCGCCAGCGAGACCACGAACCACTGCGGCGCCGCAGCATCGACCAGGAAGCGAAGCGTACCATCGGGCTCCAGGGCGACGTGCTCCGTGCGCGCCGGGAGCTCGACGGACTGAAGCTCGCCCGTGGGACCCATGAACACCAGCACCGCACGCCCGGCGCGCTCGGCGACGTAGTAGCTGCGGTCGGCCACCTCCGCGACGTGGAGCAGGTGGCCAAGCGGCGTGGGCACGGACTTCGGCTCGGCGACGGGGCAGGTCCGCGCCAGCGCAGGGGAGACTCGAGCCGGAGGCTCGGGAGCGTCGCTGCCGCCCAGCACCACGTGGACCGCCCTGGGACTCGAGCGGGACCCGGCGCAGTGACTGGTCACCAGCGCCAGCGCAACGAGGACCGTACACCGCGCACGAATCGACAGGCTCGAACCTCCGCCGCGAGTGTAGCGTACGCCGGGTCGTCTGGTGTATGGCCTTGACCATGACCGAGCAGCGCGTCCATTTGCAGGGCAAAGTCGCCATCGTCAGCGGCGCCAGTCGCGGTATCGGCGAGGCCATCGCTCGGTGCTTCGCCGCCGCGGGCGCCAAGACCGTCGTCTCGTCCCGAAAGCTCGAGGGCGTGTCGGCCGTCGCCGAGACGATCCGCAGCCGCGGCGGGGACGCGCACGCCGTCGCCGCGCACATCGGTCGCATCGAGCAGTGCCACGCCCTCGTGGCCGAGGCGATCGCGACCTACGGCCGCGTCGACGTGCTGGTCAATTGCGCCGGCACGAACCCCTATTTTGGGCCCGTGATCGCCATCGATCCCGGGGCCTACGAGAAGACCTTCGAGATCAACCTGCGCGGCGCCGTCGAGACCTCTCGCGCCTTCGCCAGCCACGTCATCGAGCGCAAGGGAAGCGGCAGCATCGTGAACATCACGAGCGTCGCGGGCCTGCGCGCCGCGCCGATGCAAGGGGTGTACGGCATGACCAAGGCCGCCCTCGGCAGCTTGACTCAGACGCTGGCCTTCGAGCTGGGCCCCTCGCACATTCGCGTCAACGCCATCGCCCCGGGGCTGATCGAGACGCGACTCGCGGCTGCCATCACCTCGAGTCCGAGCCTCGTCGAGCGGGTGACGGACCGCACCGCCCTCGGGCGCATCGGCCAACCCGAGGAGGTGGCCAGCGCGGCGCTGTTCCTGGCCAGCGACGCCGCCAGCTACGTCACCGGCCAGGTGCTGGCGGTGGACGGCGGCTTCACCGCCTACTGAACGCCCCCGCGCGGGTCACGGATTGACCACGAAGCGGCGCTCGCCATTCTCGAAGAACGCGACTATCTGCCGCGCGGCGGCCAACCCCGCGTTCACGTTCGCCTCGCTGGTCTGCGCGCCCATCTTCACGGGGGTGACGTACACCCGGGAGGCAAACCTCTCCCGCAGGGCGGCCAGGGTGGCGTCGCTCGGCGCGATGTCGCTCGCGTAGCGGAAGTCCTCGCGCTCGGCGAACACCTCGAGCAGCTCTGCCTCGTGGATGATCTCCCTGCGAGCCGTGTTCACCAGCGTCGCGCCCTTGGGCATGCGCAGCAGGCGGTCCTTGCCGATGGACCCCTTGGTCTCCGGGGTGGCCGGGATGTGCAGCGAGACGTAGCGGGACTGTTCGTACAGAGCCTCGACGGAGGGGACGAACTCGGCGCCGGTCGCTTCCACGATGTCCTTGCCGACGAAGGGATCGAACGCCAGCACGCGCATGCCGAAGCCCTGCGCGATGGTCGTCACGGCCCGCCCTACCGCCCCGAACGCATGCACACCCAGGGTCTTGCCTCGCAGCTCGGTGCCGGGCTTGCCGTCGAACTGATTTCTGGCCAGGTAGACCATCATGGCCAGCACCAACTCGGCGACGGCGTTGGCGTTCTGCCCGGGGGTGTTCATCACGGCCACTCCCCGCTCCTTGGCGACCGCCGTGTCGACGTTGTCGTAGCCGGCGCCCGCGCGCACGACGAGGTGCAGTCCCGTCGTCGCCTCGAGCACCTCCCGATCGATGATGTCGCTGCGGATGATGACGGCGTCTGCGGCCCGGATCGCCTCGACCAGCGGGCCCTGGCCCTCGTACTTCTCGAGCAGCGCGACCTCGTAGCCCGCCTCCTTCAGGATGGCGACGATCTGGTCGCGTGCAGCGGCGGCGAACGGCTTCTCCGTGGCAATCAGGACTCGCTTGGACACAGGGCCTCCTTTGACGCGGCGGGGCATAGCCCCTCGTCGCGTCGCCGGCAACCCGTCACTCGGCGCTGGCGAACACGCAGGCGCTCTCGCTGCCCTCGGCCTCGGCCCAGGTCACGTTCGCGCTATAGCCGACGTAAACGCTCTGGAAGGACTCGCTCCAGCACTCGGTCGCCTTGACCGTGCCGAGCTCGGTCGGCAGATCGCCCCCGCTGATGGTGATGTCGCTGCGACCGGCTCCGGTGGTCGCCCAGCGGCTCTTCACCGACACGTCCTCGAGCGCTGCGCCCCCGCTGTCGTCCGCGTCGGCCTTGGCGCTCACCGCGAGGGTACCCGAGCCGTCTTCTTCGGTGGTGGACGCGACCGAGAAGGCTTGCTCCGAGCTCGAGGGCAGCACGTCTGCCTTCACGGTGCGTGCGCCGATGAACAGGTTCTGGGTGATGGTCGGCGGCAGATCGTGGGTGATGGTCACCTTGCCGCTGTCCTTGGCGTCGACGGCGAACGGGTCGAGGCTCCTGGCCGCGTCGATGTCGATGGTGAAGCTGCCGTCCCCATGGCTCTCGTGGCCTCTCCCGAAGCCCGTGCCGAACAGGACGGCGACGTAGTCGGCGTCGTCGGCCGAGGTGCGGGGCCGCCCCTCGAGACGATACTCGTACGTCTTGGCGGCGATCCGGGTGACCCTCAGCCGGTAGGTCACCGGCTCGAGGGCGTCGGTGTATGGGCCCCAGATGGCTTCGGAGCTCGACACGCTGGTCGGCCGGGTATGCACGATGAGCCACACGCTGCCGAGCACCGCCGCGGTCACCTTGTTCACGCCGCTGCGCACATGCCGGGTGAAACCGTACCAATAGGACCAGGGGCCATCCGCCCAGGGCTCGTCCGCCTGCGCGCCGGACAGCGCCTCGAAGCCTTGGGTTTGGTTCGACGCGGCCGCCGACTCGGGGCCGTTGATCTGGATGGCCTCCGCCCGGGGAATGGCCTCCCGGAACTGGCGTCCGTCGTCCTCGGGGGGCATCAGGCAGCCCTGAGCACCGAGCAGGGCCAACACACCGAGTCCGAGTCGCACGTGGGTCTTCATGGTCCGTCCTTTCGCTCCGCGCGGGCTCTCATACAAGACCCGGACCAGCGATTAACCCCGCTCCGCTGCCGCGGCTGTAGCCCGCTAGTCACACCCCGCCCGTCGGCCGCGTGAACCAGCACTCACGCGTGCCGAACTTCGGCTTGCTCGTGCCGATGCGGTACCCTCGCCGGGTATGCGGAATCGCTCGAGCCCCGCCGAGGCCATCCTGGCGCTGAGCCGCCTGGCCGACCCTGCAGACCGGCGGACGAGCTTTCGCCAGGCAGTCACCGCCCTCGGACAGTCCGTACGCGTCTCGGGCCCGCCGCCGCTGGACGGCGTCGATCCCGAGAGCCTGCGAGCCGCCGTCGCCATCGCGCTGCAGACGGGCCTCTGCGACGACCTCGACTTCATCGCGCCGGGCGCCGCCGCCCTGGCCCTGTACGAGCTCACCCTCGGGTTGCCTGTGGGCAGCGAGCGGCGCGACCTCGGACGTCGCGTGTTCGCGTCCATCTACGAAGGCCAGGCGAGCACCTTCGCCACGGTCGCGTCTCGCATGGCGCTCGGGTCGGCCAAGGCCCTCGAGACGGTCACCATGCGCGCGCGCATCAGCCTGGTCCTCGACCTGCCCGTGGGCACCTCCGTCGACGCTGGGGCGCTCGCCTACTGCCTGGTGGCCCGGCGCGAGCTGACCGAGCGGTGGGTCATCCGCCCGTCCAGCGGACCGCTGACCGCGCGGCGACAGGCCGCGAAGCTGGTCGAGCACGCCGCGCGCGAGGCCGTGTACCGCACGCAGCAGGGTGACATGCTGCCGAAGGATCTGCTCGCGTCCGAGCTGGTCCGCCCCGCGCGACGCGCGCTGCTCGCCGACCGGGAGCCGCTCGTGTGGCGACACGCCGCGATCGCGCGCGGGCTGCTCGCGTCCGTCGACAGCCACCTGCTCGATCAGATCCACGAGAAGCTCGATCTGAAGCTCACGCCGACCGAGTGGCGTCGCGCCGCGGTCTCGCTGGTCGCCTGCCTGGTCGGCGATCCCAGCGGCGCCATGCGGATCCTCGGCTCGGTGCTCCAGGGCGAGGTCCCGAAGCGCGATCCCGGCATCCTCGCCACGATGATCTGGGGCCTCGGCCCGGTGGTGGAGGCCGAGCCCGACGCCGCCGAGGAGCTGCTCGACCGGCTGGCGGCCACCCGGCGCCCGGACGTCGCCGAGGCCCTCGCCGAGCTGCTCGCGGACATGGTCCACCCCTCCTTTGGCGAGCGCGCGGCCGGCATGCTGCGCGGCGTGCTCGCGTCCAAGCTCGACACCGAGAGCCCGGCGCTGCGGGGGCTGACGAGGCGCGCCCTCGAGATCCTGGACCGGGACGACACGGAGACCTTGCTCTCGGATCGGGTGCGCACGGCCGTGCATGCGTACGAGACCGGCGGCGCTCGCGCGGCCTTCGACTTGGCCCAGCGCGCGCTGTCCGTCGCCTCCGGCACGGCCTTGACCGCGCTCAGCTTCGACCCCCACGACGAGTCCACCCTCACGGAGCTGGTGGAGAGCCTCGCCGACCTCGACAACGCGGTGCTGGAGCGCTCGCGGCTGTTCGATCTGATGCTGCTCGGCCGCAGTCCGGGCGACGCCGAGGGCACCGTCGCCGACCTCGAGGTGCTGCGCAATCGGCTGGGCGACTACCTGCTCGACGCCGAGCAGACGGCGCTGACCGCACCCTGGAGCCGGAGCGGCTCCGTCGCGACGTCCCGCCGCCTGCGAGCCCTCCTGCACCTGGTCGACACCGAGACCATCGCGTCGGACGGGGAGAGCGAGCGCGAACGCGTCAGCGCGCGACTGGTGCGCTGCATGCAAGTGCTGTTCACGCGCTTGGCCGCAGGCCCCGACGCGTCCGTGCATCGGATCTTGTGCGCCACCCTGGCGCGCACCCTCGACGCCGCGGTGCGGGAGGCCGTGGCCGAGCCCGCGGACATCCTGCTGCTCACGGCGGATCACCTGACGGACCGCCACAGCGTCGCGATGATCGCCGAGGCCTCCACCCACGTGGACGTGCAGAGCGTGACCGAGACCTACGCCTCTTTCCTCAGCCCCATCCGCCAGCAACGGAGCCCGGAGTCCGAGGGCACCGACTCGGTGACCTTCTCCACCTCGAGGCGTGAGGACGACGTGAACGTCGCACGCCGCGTCTTCCGCCTGGCTCGCGTCTCTGCGGGCGGGACGCATCGAGCCGAAGCGCTCCGGCAAGCGCTGCTCAGGCTCGCGCGTGGACTCGAGGCCATCGCGGCTGCCCGCGGTATGGAGGAGCTGGTCACGGACGCCGCGTCCGGCGCTGCACCCGTGGACGAGGTGGAGGCCTCCGCCGACGCGCTGCGGGAGCTGCTCTCGGCCACCCGCAGGCGCGTGCTCCGCCACGACGCCGGGGCGAACATCACGGTCGTGACCGACGTGGCGCACTTGTCGAGCTTGGTCGAGCGCGCCGTGTCCAGCGGGGTTCCGCCCAACGAACGCCAAGTGTCGATGGCCACCCAGGAGCTGGTCGCCGAGCTTCCAGTGCCCATCGCCGACGCCGCGCGCCACGTGCTCATGCGGCTCGTCTCGCTGCCCATCGCGGCGCCGCCGGATCTCGAGGTGATTCCGCTCGAGCGACGGCGCGACGCCCTACCCGACTGGCTCTTGCCGCGCCGGACGATCGGCGCGTTCTTCGTGGTGCGCGCCCTCGGTGCGGGCGGCGGCAGCAGCGTGTTTCTGGCCCGGCGCCTGGAGGATCGTCACGACGAGGAGGCCGAAACCTTCGCGCTCAAGGTCCCGCAGTACGATCCGACGACCGCCCGCAGCTTGAGCGAGCAACAGTTCATGCAGCTGTTTCGGGAAGAGGCCACGGCCCTGCTCGGGCTTCCCGCTCACCCGAACTTGGCACGCTTCGTCACCTTCGACTTGGCCGCGCGCCCCAAGCCCATCCTGGTCATGGAGCTGATCAAGGGCGTCCCGCTCGATCGTCTGGTGCGCAGCCGGAGCCTGAACACGGCGCGGGTGCTCGCCTACCTGGACGGCATCCTGGCGGGGCTCGCGGCCCTGCACCAGGCCGGAGTGGGACACCTGGACGTCAAGCCGTCCAACGTCATCTTGCGGGAGGGCACGATCCCCGTGCTGGTGGACTTTGGCTTGAGCGGACGCCAACTCCGGCCCGGTTGCGGCACCGTGGAGTACTGCGCGCCCGAGGTGCTCGGCGTCGTGCCCGAGGACCACCTCCCCACGCCACCCCCGGCGGACGTGTACTCCTTCGGCGCCGTAGCCTTCGAGCTGCTCACCGCCACCGCGCTGTTCGAGGGCGACGACGAGCTCGCGCTCGCGTCCGCCCACGTCTCGCACGATGGTTGGCCCCCGGCGCTGGCCCGGTTCGCAGCTCACCCGGCGCAAGCAGAGCTCGGGGTGCTGCTGGCTGCCTGTTTGAGACGGGATCCGCGCATGCGCGCGACCGTGGGGTCATTGCGAAGCGCGCTCGGTCGGCTCGGCCCGGTTCTGGAGCGGCTGACCTGGCCGCTCGACGCGAGCGCAGGCGTCGCTGGCGCGCACCCTTGAGCCATGCGCCCGCGGCTGATCCTGGTGGGCTCGTTGCTGCTGCTCGCGACGACGTGCCGCGCGGAGCGCGCGACAGACATCCATGTCTCGCTCGCGCCCGGCGAGAGGGACACCTTCGTGTTCCAACCCGTCGCGGCCTGGGCGGAGCTGGTCGACATTCCTGGTCTCAGACGCGAGCTGCGTGTCTCGCTCTCGAGCTATCCGGCAGACTGCGGTGCGCTCTCGCTGCCGACGGACGATCACGTGCTCGTGACCGTGACTGTCATCGTGCCGAACGGACGCAGCCTGGGCCGCGCGAGCTACCCCTGGCCGGGCGAGGGCAGCCTCGAGCGCTCCACCTCGGCCCTGGCGCTTCCCACCGTGCGCCGCGGGAGCGGTAGCGCCGTCCTGCCCGCGGGGGGCGAGCTGCTCCTCCGGAGGGTCGAGCTCGGGCCGCGCGGCGGCATCGAAGGGTTGCTCGCGTTCGAGTCCTCCGGCGACGGCGACCACCCGGCGACCCACCTCCGTGGCCCGTTCAGCGCTCGGATCTGTTCCCCGGACCGGAGGTCGCGCTGAGCCGACCGGCTACCCTCCTGGGCCTGAGCCCGGGCGATGGCCCGCCAACGCGACGGCTGGGCGGACTGATGGCGTTGTCCTCGTTCGTGGAGGTGCTGACCGAGGGTGCGGCGCTGGTCGCGCTGCTGTCCCGCGTCGGCGCCCCCGCGCTTCCCCTCGCCCTCGCCCTGCGTGCGGCGGCCGAGGTCGTGGCCAGTCTGTGCATCGATCGCTGGGCGCGCCCACGCTCGCCGTGGGCCGTCGTCGGCGCGCTGCAGCTCGGCTCTGCCCTACTGCTGGCCCTCCTGGCGCTCCTGATCCCGACGGCCTCCGGTCCCCTGCTCGCGTTCGTCGTGGTGGGTGTGCTCACTCGCCTGCGGGTCATTCACTTCGGCGTTCTGGCCCTCGCGGCGCTCGCCTCTCGCGCTGCGCGCACGTTGCCGGTGGTGTACGGGCTCGGCCGCGCCGGCGCGATCCTCGCGGGGCCCGCGCTCGCCATCGGCGGGTCGCTCGGGCCGAGCGTGGCCTTCGCGCTCGGCGCCGCGGCGCAGGCAGCAGGCGCGCTGTGGTCTCACCGCGTCGCGCGCTACGAGCTGCGGCCCGCCAGCGAGGCAGACCTGTCCGTCGAGCTCGAAGCGCCCGCCTCGCTCGTGGGCTCCGGCTCACCCGCGACGTCCGCGCGCGGACTGCTCGCCGCCATCGTGGTGGGTTCGGTCGCGCTGGCCATCGGCCGACTGGCCTTGACCACGCAGAGCGGCGCCATCCTCGAGGCACGCTTCGACGAGCTCGCGCTGGCTCGTGTGCTTGGCCTCTACTTCGCGCTCGCGGGGACGGTCGCCGTCCTGCTGCAGCTGGGCGCCGTGGGCCGCTGGCTGCAGCGCGGCGCGCTGCCGGTGCTGAATCTCGGCTGGGCAACGTGCTACCTGTTGGCGCAGGCGGGGCTCTCCCTGCTGCCACCCTCGGCCGCGCTGGCGCTCGGCGCGCGCGCGGTGGAGTCCGAGCTGCGCAACGCGGTGCGCACGCCCATCGCCAACTTGCTCTACGAAGTGCTGCCACCCGAGCGACGCGCCCAGAGCCGAACCTGGGTCATCGGCGTCGCGCTGCCGCTGGCCTCGGTCGTGGGCGGGCTGACCCTGGCCGCGCTCAAATCGGATCCGACCCTGCTAGCCGCGCTCGGGATGGCGGCAGCCGTCGTGCTCGTGTTGGCCACGGCGGCACAAAATCGGGCCTATTCGCGCGCCATCGCCGGAGACGCGCGGCGGAAGAACGGTTGAAAGGAGCCCGGGTTCGCTCTAACGTCCCCCGCGCATGCGGCGCCCCCGACTGAGTGTACGCGGCAAGATCATGGGCACGATCATCGCCGTCTCCATGCTCGTGCTCGCCCTGGGTTCGTGGGCCGCCTACGACGCAGTGACGAGCACCGGTGGCCGAGGCGGCGCCGTGCTCGAGAAGCACTTCCTGCGCTACAAGTCCGCCCTCGCCGACCTGGGCACGAGCGAGTACGCCATCGCCCGGCTGATCGCAGGGGACCCGGCGATCGCCGCCGCGCTCGACGGCGGGGCGCCGGACCAGGCCGTCGACGCCGCGAAGCGCATCGTCGACGCGCTGCAAGGCACCATCGCGCCGGACCTGCTCACCATCTCGGACGCCACCGGCTCGACCCTGAGCGGGGCCGGGCTGCGCCCCATCCCCGGCGCCGAGTACCGTGCGTCTCGCTTGTTCTCGGAC
Source organism: Polyangiaceae bacterium (assembly GCA_019637295.1). Taxonomy (GTDB): domain Bacteria; phylum Myxococcota_A; class Polyangia; order Polyangiales; family Polyangiaceae; genus JACKEA01. The sequence continues at coordinate 430,815 of JAHBVX010000007.1, read as the reverse complement.
CTCCGGGAAGGCAAGGCCGTTCGGGGCAAGCTCGCCGTCGTGCAGGGCAAGGCCTATCGCGTCTCCGGCGCCACGATTCGGGTGGACTCCCGCATCGTGGGCACCGTGCTCATCGGGCAGCAGCTCGACACCTGGTTCAAGGACGTGGCCGCCAACTCCGGCTCGGACAAGCCCGAGAAGCAACATCGGTTCGCGCTCGTCGCGGGGGACAAGGTGCTCGCCAGCGCGCTGCCCAAGGAGGAGTGGGAGCCCCTCGCCCGCGCGAGCAAGAATCCCCAGCTCGCCGTCGAGGGCGACGAGCGAGTCCCGGTCCTCGTGTTCAGCGAGAAGACCTGGGATCTGTGGCAAGAGACGGTCTACGGCTACGATCGCGGTGGAGATCCGGACGTCACTCAGCTCGGCACGCTGGTCATGGTCCGCACCCGCGAGCACCAAGCCGAGAAGATCCGGGGCGCCGTCGGCGGGATGGCCCTGGTGTTCGGCCTCGCCCTGGCCCTGGCGCTAGGCGTCGGCTACCTGCTGGCGGTCCAGATCACGCGGCCGCTGCGGCGCTACATCGACGCCACCGAAGATCTGACCCGTGGGCAGGCCGATCTGTCCAAGCGGCTGGACGTCGAGACGCGGGACGAGCTGGGGATGCTGGCGGGCAACCTCAACCGAGTCTTCGCCAAGATCCACAGCTTGGCTGCGGGCGTGCAGCGCACGGCCTTCCAGGTCGGCGCCTCGAGCGGCGAGGTCAGCACCATCAGCAAGCAGATGCTCGACGGCGCCAAGGAGCAGGCAGGCCGCATCACCAGCTCCACCGCCGCCGTCACGGAGCTGTCCTCCAGCATCCAGCAGGTGGCCGAGAACGCCGCCGAGGCCACCCGCACCGCCAAGCAGAGCGGCGAGGCCGTGACGCGAGCCATCAGCCGCCTGAGTCAGATCCGGCGCACGGTGGAGGACGCCGCTGCGCGCATCGAAGCGCTGGGCGAGAGCGGCAAGCGGATTGGCAACATCGTGGGCGTGATCCGCCAGATCAGCGAGCAGACGACGATGCTCGCGCTCAACGCGGCCATCGAGGCCGCGCACGCGGGCGAGCACGGGCGCGGGTTCGCCGTGGTGGCAGACGAGGTCAGCTCGCTGGCCAAGCGCACCGGACAGAGCGCGCGCGACATCGAGGATCTGATCGCCAACATCCGCGACCAGACCGGCGAGGCCGTACGCGTGATGCAGGACGGAACGCGCGAGGTCGAGGAAGGCACGGGCCTGGTCGAGACCACGCTCGCGGATCTCAAGACTTTGGTCAGCGTGATCGACGACACAGCCGCTGCCGTGCAAGAGCAAGCCATCGCCAGCGACGAGATCGCTCGCAACATGGACGCGGTGCAACGCATCGCCAGCTCCGTGTTGGCGTCGAGCGAGAGCGCCGTCACCCAAGGGGACAAGCTACAAGAGCTCGCGGACGAGCTCGAGCAGAGCGTGCGCGGGTTCCGCATCGATCCGGATCGAGCTCGCCTCGACGAGGCCGAGCTCCTGGCGCTCCCCGAAGGAAAGCGCGGATGATCCAGTACAAACAGATGCTGTTCGCGGCCGCCTTGGGCTCCGCGGCGCTGGCGGCGTGCAGCGGAGACGAGGAGGTCAAGGTCACCCCGCGACCACCCCCGACGCTGACCCTCCAGCAGCTCGCGCCGGTCGGCGGCCCCGTCCTCACGCCCGGCAGCGGCACCTGCTTGGAGCAGGGCCGAGACGCGAACGGGACCGTCGTCGTCAGCGTCTCGTTCACGGACTTCGTGCTGCGGCCGCCCGGGCTGTGCGGCGGTTCGCGCTGCGGTCGGGTGGTCGTGCGCGTGGACCCGACCGAGTCCGGCGAGGCGGTCCGGGTCGAGGGCGTCTCACCGGCCATCGATCTGCCGCTGGCCGACCTCGAGCTAGGCTCCCGAGTCATCCGGGTCGAGCTCGTGGACGACCAAGGTCGCACCCTCGTCGACAAGGACGACGCCTTCGTGGGCATGGAGATTACCGTCCAGCTGGTCGCTGCGCTGGGCTGCAGCGCGCCACCCGCCGACGCCGGCGCGGACGCCGACTCGGACGCGGGCGCCGACGCGCAGTCCGACGCCGATGCTGGGGCCGACGCGGAACCGGACGGGGGAGACGCGACAACGGACGCACCTGCCGACGCGGCGGACGATCACACAGCGAGCGACGCCGACGCCGACTGAGGTGACCTCTTCACGGGTGAACGAACAGCACCGTGCCTTTGAGCGGCAAGAGCACGCCGTGCCAGCCCACCGGGACCTGGGGCTCGGTCCAGTAGAAGACGCGGCGCGCGTCCTCCGGCGTCAGGTTCAAGCAGCCGTGGCTCTTGGGCGTCCCGAAGCGATCGTGCCAGTACGCGCCGTGTAGTGCGTACCCCTCCTTGTCGAAGTACTGCACGTAGGGCACGTCACGCAGCTCGAACTCCTCGCCGATCTCAGCGGAGGCCATGGTCGCGGTGACGTGCTTGGTGTGGATGCGAAAGATGCCGCGCTTGGTGGCGGTGGTGTGCTTGGGATCTTCGAGCCCAGCCTCCCCACTGGACATCAACGTCGCGTACACGGGCTTGGTCCCCTCGTACAGCACGATGGTCTGCTTGGTCAGGTTGACGTCGATCCACTTCTCGCCGTTCTTGCCCCAGGCCGGCATGCGCTTGGCCGGATCCAGGCGCGATGCGTCCCGATCCGAGAGCCATTTTCCGTCCACCGTCTCGAAGTGCAGCCGCTTGTCGAAGAACTGCTGCTTGCCGGTGAGGCGAAACGCACCCCAATAGGGCGCGCTCCCCGCGTCCACGATCCTGGCGCCCGAGCGCTGCCAGAACTTCGCTCCCTCTCGGCGCACGAAAGCGAACGGAAAGTCGATGTCTTTGCCTAGCTCCACGCCTTTGAAGTCGGAGCCTTGGATGGGACGCAGCCGGTCCGTCGGCATCACCCGCAGATCCGTGGTGATCCCGTAGCGACGTCCCTCGAACAGGAACGTGTGCAGAAACGAGTAGCCTACCCGGTGCCCCATGCGATCGATGACCAACTCGCCCGTGCGCGCCTTCTTGTAGATGTTCGGCGTGGACTTCCCGCCCTGGAGAAACTCCGGCAACGGATCGCCGAGCTTCTCGGCCCAAGCCCGCTGGGGATCGATGAGGGTCCCGCTGCCCCCGAGCCACACGTCTTGGGCGTAGCTGGCGCCGACCTCGCCCTCTGCGGAGAGCCACTGTGGCATGCGTTCATCGATGTCGGGCTCTGCTCGCTTCAGCTCGTCGGCGCTCGGCGGTCGAGCGTAGACGGGACCCGGCCGACGCACGGTGCCGTAGATGTACGGCAGCTTCCGCGCTGGGTCCGGCTGATACTCCTCGGTCGCCCGAACGATCGGGTCGTTGGCGTCGAGGGTGGCGCGACCGCCCACGCACACGAAGCCGGCGGGCTCGACGGGATACCAGCCTTCCTTGCAGCGATCGTGTCCGGCGGGCTTGGCGCTCGTGGGTGACGACGCCCCAGCGCGCAGGTAGCCGAGCTTCCTCGACTCGCGCGACGGCCGCTCGAAGATCCAGGTGCGCAGGCCGCGGCTGTAGACTCGAGGCCGGCTCGGATCGACCAACGCCACCGGGATCGGGCGGTACTCCCCGCTCAGCGTCACGGGCGAGGGATACGCCGAGCGCAGCGGAGCCGGCTCCAACTCCGGGGCTCGAGGAGGCTCACTGGCGGCGCTGGCGGGCTCCAGCTTCGACGCCGGGGGCGGCGGCGCCTGCTGCGAGCATGCGCTCGAGAGGCCCGCGATGGCCAGGACGCTGCACACACGCATGGGGCTCGTCATACCCAGCCCCGGCGCAGCACGCCAAATAACGCGACGCCGGGCGCGGAGCACACGCCCGAGGGGCCCGGACTAGGACTGGGCACGGCCGCGCTCGTGAAGCAGTTTCACAATACATTTCCAATAGTTGGCAGCGCGACCGGGTGACCCGTCAGCGCCCGCGGCCGCGAGCGACAAATTGCGTCCCCAGGCGATGGAAGCCGCCACGATCCGCGGTAACGTCACCGCGCTCTGCACCATGGTCCTCGAGCGCGCGGACGACACCCTCCTGGTCTTCAGACGGTCGGGCCGATGGCGCGCGACCTGGCTGACGGCGTGCGCGTTCTTCATCATGGCGGCGCTGACGGTGCTGCTCCCGGGGCTCGCCACCCCGTATCGCGTGCCGACGGCGCTGGCCTCCGCGGCCATCGGCGCGCTCCTGGCGTTGGTCGCTCGCCACGCGGCGCAGACCGTCACCGTCTCGCTGGCGTCGGGCACGGTCAGCGGCCGCTTCGGCAGCCTCCCGCTCGGCGACGCCCAGGGGTACGCGCTGGTCACCAGCACGGATCTCGAGGACAAGCCAGGGTCGCGCTACCAGATCGCGCTCAGAGTCAGCGCAGGGCAGCGCATCCCGCTGCTCGAGTCCACTTGTCCCGCGCAGGTGCTCAGGGACTTTCGGCGCGCCCTCAGCCACTGGCCGCTGCCGGTACACACCGGCTGGGGACTGCCACCGGAGGCGAGCCCCTGGCGCCCGAGCGACCCCAGCTATGAGCTGCCGGAGCTGACGGCCGAGTTCAGACCCCATCCCCGCCAGGTTGGGCTCGGCGCGACCCTGGTCGTCTCGACCCTCCTCACCACCGCGCTCTTGGGCCTGCTCCACTGGCTGCGCCATCGACGCGGTGAGCCCACGACCGGGTTCAGCTACGCGCTGCCCGCGGTGACGCTGGTGGTCGTGGTGACGCTCACCGCCGCCGTGATCAGCGAACGCTGGCAGCTCGTCACCCGCGGCGGCCACGTCGAAACCTCGCGTCGGATCCTGGGGCTCAGTCAACGACTCGACAGCGCGTCCAGCCGAGGGCTGGCGGGCGCCTGGCTGGTACGAACCCCCGGGCCCGACCGGGTTCACGTCCTGATCGACGCGGGCGCAGAGCTGCTCGCAGTGCCCGTGGCAGGCGAGGAGCTCGGCCTGCTCACGCGCGTCCTCGAGCGGCTGACCAGCCAGCCGCTCACTGTGCGATCCGAAGCGTCCCCGGTGAGCAGCGGCGATGGCGAACCATCGGCAGCCCCCGCTCCGGAACGAGCTCTACCGTGACCGTCTCCCCGCTCTTGCAGCTCACCTCCCCGAGGTAAGGGGACTGGCCCACGACCGCGCCGTTGACGATGACCGTCGACCGCTCCGGGCCCGCCGTCACGACCAGCGGGATGCGGAGCGACGCACCCGGAGCCACCCTGCTCGGCCCGCCCCCGAGCCCAGGGGTGCCGGCGTCCGGCGCGCTCGGCTCGCTGCCCACTTCCGGCTCGCCGCCCGCCGCCGCGACCACGCCGGGCGCCGCGCGAGCCACCGCCGTCTGTACCGAGACCACGGCGACCCGCATCGCCACCGCGCAGGACAAGACCCCGGCGGCGAACCACGCGAGGTCCGAGGCGTGCGACAGCTCCGCGATCGCCCTCATCCGGCCACCCGCAGCACTTCCGAGAGCGAGGTCTCGCCGCTGCTCACTCGTCTCAGCCCGTCCGAGACCAGCGCCCGCATGCCCGCGTCCCGCGCCAGCCGATGCACGTCGTCGGTGGCTCGCCGCGCGTGCACCGCCGCGCGAAGCGCGTCGTCCATCACCAAGAGCTCCGCGATGGGGACCTGCCCCACGTAGCCTTGACCCCGACAAAAGTCGCAGCCCACCGCGTGCCACTGTGGACTGTCGTCCAGCGTCACGCCCAACGACGCGAAGCGATCCACGACCAGGCGCTCGGGGCGCTGCTGCGCGCGGCACGCCAAGCACAAGGTGCGCACCAGCCGTTGGCTCAAGCAGCCCAGCGTGGCGCTGGCGAGCACGAACGGCTCCACGCCGACGTCGACCAGTCGTGCGAAGACGCCCGCGGTGCTCTGACCGTGCACCGTCGTGAGGATCAGGTGCCCCGTGAGCCCCGCTTGCATGGCGATCTCGGCGGTCTCGCGGTCGCGGATCTCGCCCAGCATGAGCACGTTCGGGTCCTGCCGTAGCACGCTGCGCAGCACGCTCGCGAAGGTCATCCCCGCCTTGGGGTGCATCTGCGTCTGCGTTGCGAACGGCAGCTCCAGCTCGATCGGATCCTCCAATGTCACCAGGGTGGTGGTCCTGCCGCGGGTGCGAGCGATGTGCTCGAGGCAGGCGTACAGCGTGGTGGTCTTGCCGCTGCCCACCGGACCGGTGACGAACAACAGACCCTGAGGCCGAGCCAGGACTTGCTCCAGCTTCCCGAGCATGTCCGGCTGAAACCCGAGGGCATCGAGCTGCAGCACGTCGCGACTGCCGCGCACGATGCGCAGCGCGACGCGTTCGCCGTTCTCGGTCGGCAGGGTCGAGACGCGGGCCTCGATGTTCCCGCCCTCGACGCCCGTGACGAGCCGGCCGTCTTGCGGAGTCCGCGCCACGGTGTCGAGGCGAGCCAACACCTTGATGCGCGTCGCCAGGAGCGGCGCAAACTCGAGGGGCAGCGCCGCCACCTCGTGCAGCTGGCCTTGAACCCGCAGCGTCAGTCGCACCCCGTCGGCCGAGGGCGAGACGTGCACGTCACTGGCCTGAGCGCGCACGGCCCCCTTGAGCAGCTCGTCGAGCAGCTCCACGACGTGGCCCCTGCCCTCGGCGCACTCCTCGATGCGGCGACGCGTCTCTACCAGCTGCTCGTCGACCGTGCTGCCTGCTGCCGCTTCGAAGGCCGGCCGCGGAGCGCTCGGGCGACGCCTGACCCAAGCCTCGAGCCCGCGGAGCACGAAGAAGACCGCCCAGGCCAGCACGGCGGCGCGCAAGAGCCACTGCCACACCGCCGGCCCGAGGCTGCTCGCATGGAGCGCCCGCGCTCGACTCCCCAGCACCTCCGCCGACTCCGCCCCACCAGCGAGCAGCAGCGCGCCGACGGCGACCAGCGACGCCAGCGCGGCCAGCCAAACGGCGACTCTCCCCAGCGCGTTCATCGATGCATCCCCGCAGGGAGCGGGTTTCAGCGGGGCGGACGGGACTCGAACCCGCGGCCTCCGGCGTGACAGGCCGGCGTTATAACCAACTTAACTACCGCCCCGAAGCGGTACGGGGGCGTCTATAGCACACGGCCCGAGCGGCTCCACAAGAGAAAAGGGCGCGGTTCAGCCGGGACACGGACCGGCCTGAACCGTCCACGCGCCCACCGGCGAGCACTGACCCTGCAGTAGGCCGCCACCCGTGTCGCACAGATCCCACTCACAGCTGCCGAGCGCGCAGGGAGAGCACGCATCGCCCGTAGCCGGAGGAGCCGACGGGCACACCAGCGGCGGAGGATTGCAGCTCGACGGCAGGTGCTGCCAGGTCCCGCCTTGGCACGAGTAGGTCGCGGGACAACAGCCGAGGCTCGGGTAGTCGCAGAATGTGCTCGGCCCGTCGGCGCACGCGCTGCCGATGGTCGGCTCCGTGGCGGGGCAACCTGGCGGTGGAGGGTTGCAGCTCACGGCGGCGGTGCTCACCTCCCACTGGTAGCTGGTGCTGCACTCGGCGGTGATCTGACTCGTTTGACCACACTCGTCGACCGCGCCCTCGAACACGCACTGCTGGCCTGCCTGGGAGCAGAAGCCACCCTGCGGTGGCGGCGAGGAGGGACAGAGGGACGGCGGGGGCGGATTGCAGGTGCTGCCGTAATGAGCGACGTCCCAAGCGCCGCCGACGCAGGACGCGGTGCTGACGTTGGCCATGCCACAGCTCGTGCCGTTCGAGTACTCGCAAGCCAGCGGGCTAGCGCCGCACGCGGAGCCGGCCGAGGGCAGCGCGGCCGGGCACGCGGAGGGGTTACCGCCGTCCCCGGCTACGCTGCCGCCGCAGCCGGCTGCCGCCGCGGAGGCGGCCAGGGCGATGGTGACGACGAACGGGGCACGCGCGGGCTTGCGACGGATCATGGGGCGGCCCTGTGCAACCACCGTGCCCGCGTCGCACCTGCAATTGGCCGAGCAATCCGTGAGGGAGCGAGGTAGCCGCGTCGGCACAGAACGGCACACCGCGGACGGGGGCGCCGTAGTAGCGTGCAGGCCATGGAGCTCGAGTTCGTCGGTGCCGCGCAGACCGTCACGGGATCGAAACATCTGGTGCGCACCGCGCACGCCACCGTGCTGCTCGACTGCGGGTTGTTCCAGGGCCACCGCAGGGAGAGCATCCAGAAGAACCAGGACCTCGGGCTCAATCCCCGCAAGGTCGACGTGGTCGTGCTCTCGCACGCACACATCGATCACTCGGGCGCGCTGCCCATCCTGGTCAAGCACGGCTTCGACGGCCCCATCTACTGCACCAGCGCGACGCGGGATCTGTGCGCGGCGATGCTCGCCGACGCCGCCATGATCCAGCAGGCCGACGCCCGCTACATCAATCAGCTGATCGAGCGGGGCGAGAGCGACATGGAGCGCGTGGAGCCGCTGTACACCGAGAAGGACGTGCTCGCCGTGCTCGAGCGCATGATCAGCATTCCCTATCGGCGCGCGCTGCCCATCGCGCCGGGGGTCCGACTCTCGTTCCTGGACGCCGGTCACGTCCTCGGCAGCGCCATCACCGTGCTGGACGTCGAAGAGCACGGCAAGCACCAGCGCTTGGTGTTCACCGGCGACCTCGGGCGCCGACGCATGCCCATCCTCAACGATCCCGAGGTGTGCGACGACGCCTCGGTGCTGATCACCGAGAGCACCTACGGCGATCGCACCCACAAACCCATCGAAGAGATGGACGACGAGCTGGCGGGGGTGATCGCACGAGTGACCGGCCGCGGCGGCAAGGTGATCATCCCGAGCTTCGCGCTCGAGCGAGCGCAAGAGCTCGTGTACGCGCTCAAGGCGCTGAAGAACGCGGGCCGGCTGCCCAAGGTGCCAGTGTACGTGGACTCGCCGTTGACCGTGAAGATCACGGACGTGTTCAAGCTGCACCCGGAGGTCATGGACGAAGAGGCCCGTGAGCTGCTGCAGGGTCGCGACTCACCCTTCGAGTTCGACGAGCTGCGCTACATCGCGCACCGGGAAGACTCGAAGGCCATCAGCGCGTCGTCGGAGCCGGCCATCGTCATCAGCGCCAGCGGCATGTGCGAGGCGGGACGGATCCTGCATCACCTGCGGGCCACGGTGAGCGATCCCAAGAACGCCGTGTTGATCGTGGGCTACCAAGCGCCGCACACCCTCGGGCGGCGCTTGGTGGAGGGTCGCAGCGCGGTCAAGATCTTCGGCGTAGAGGTGCCCCGCCGCGCCGAGGTCGTGGTGCTCAACGGCTTCTCCGCGCACGCGGATCAGACGGATCTGCTCGAGTACACCGAGGCGACGAAGGAGCGCGGCAAGCTCGAGCGAGTCGTGCTCGTGCACGGCGATCCGAAGCCGCAGCAGGTCCTCTCCGGCCTGCTCCGAGATCGCGGCTTCGACAAGGTGGCGGCGCCCGCCGCCGGCGACCGACTCGCCATCGACTGACCAGCACGGGTCATGCTTCGCGGCGCCCTGTGCGTGATGGCCAAGGCGCCCGTCGCGGGTCGGGTCAAGACCCGGCTCGGTCGGGACATCGGCGAGGCCCGGGCCACGGCGCTGGCGCACGCGTTCCTGCGCGACACCTGGACGCTCGCCTGCTCGGTGCCCGAGCTGGACGTCGCCCTGGCGCTCGAGGGCCCCTCGCACGGCCTCGTGCTGTGGCCGGGGCCGGCCGTGTGGTCCCAGGGCGAGGGTGATCTCGGCGCGCGCCTCGAGCGCGCCCTCGGCCGGGCGTTGGCAGCCCACCCCTTCGCCCTCGTGATCGGGACCGACTGCCCTCACCTGCCCGCTGAGCGCATCCGGGAGGCCGCGGCCGCGCTGCGGCTGGGCGCGGACGCCGCGCTGGTGCCCGCGGCCGACGGCGGCTTCGCGCTGCTGGGGCTTCGGACCTGCCCCGCCGGACTGCTCGCGGACCTTCCCTGGAGCGTCCCGCACACGGCTTCGGCGACCGAGCAGCGGCTGAGACAACGAGGGCTCTCTGTCCGTCGCCTCGCGCCGACGTTCGACGTAGACGATCGGCCGAGCCTCGAGCAGCTCGGCCGCGGGCTCGCGAGCGGCAGGCTGCGCGCGCCCGACACCGCCCGCGTGCTCGGCATCGCCCCGGCGGCGCTCGCGCTGAGCGTCGTGATGCCGGTGCTCGACGAGGCCGCGCGCGTCGGCCAGCGCCTCGACGAGCTCGCTCGCCTGCCAGGGGTGGGCGAGGTCATCGTGGTCGATGGCGGCAGCCGAGACGGGACTCGGGAGATCTGCCTGGGACATCCGACGAGCGCGCGCGGGCTGCTTCACCTCGTCGACTCCGCGCGAGGACGCGGTCGTCAGCTCAACGCCGGAGCGCGAGCGGCGCGGGGACGCACGCTGCTGTTCCTGCACGCCGACGTGTCCCTCCCCCAGGACGCCACCGCCTGGGTGGAGCGGGTGTTGGCAGAGCCCGGCGTCGTCGCCGGCGCGTTCCGCACGTGGACGGTGGATGACCGCGCGGCGCGCCGCGCACCCTGGCTGCACCTGGCCGATGTGCGCTCGCGAGTGACCCGTCGCCCCTACGGCGATCAGGCGCTGTTCCTGCGCGCCCGCGAGTTCTTCGCCATCGGGGGATTCCCTGACCAGCCGCTGATGGAGGACATCGAGCTGTGCACGCGCCTCGCACGCCGGGGGCGCATCGTCACCGCGCCGCGCTCGGTGCGCGTCAGCGGCCGTCGCTTCTTGGCCCACCCGCTGCGCGACACGCTGCTGGTGAACACCTTCCCGCTGCTCCATCGCCTGGGCGTCGACAGCGACACCCTCGCGCGCTGGTATCGCGATGTGCGTTGAGCCGAGTGGAGTGGGCGGAACAGGGTTCGAACCTGCGACATCCGGCTTGTAAGGCCAGCGCTCTACCGCTGAGCTATCCGCCCGCGGCTCAATTAGTCCACCGGGGTTGGCATGTCGAGCAGATCCCGGCGCGGCGGCGTCCAGGGCGGCACGAACCGGGGGCAGCGCCCGGGCAGGACGGGCAGCTCCATCTCCGCGAAATCGAGGGCCGGAGAGCGATCGAAGCGCAGATCGCCGGCGATGCGTCCGTTGCCCGACGGCTGCACGTAGGGCGCGCGCGCGAAGCGAAGCAACGCGGCGCCGTCGCAGCTCTCCGCCAGCTCGAGCAGCGCGCGTCGAGGTGCCGACCACTGACCACCCCAGCTCACCCGGGGCTCGTCCGCCGCGGGCACGTCGACCAGCTGCGCCGTGCCCGCGAGGCGGTAGCTCGGACAACGCTCGGCTCCCAGCCGCTCGGGCGCGACCGAGAACATACCGCGCCGGAGCAGCACGACGTCCCCCGGGGCGTGCGCCACGATCACCGCGCTCCAGCACACGGGGTTGCCCGGCATCGGCGAGAGGGCCACGTCGAGCCAGCGCTCCGCAGGGAAGCGCTCGGCGCGCACGGCCCGTGCGGTGGCCTCCGCGCGACTGCCGCTGACCAGGAAGACGGCGAGCACCAGCAGCGAGCCGAGGGCGCCCCACGCCACGCGCAACGCCGGCGAGCAGCGCGCGCACACGAGCAGCGCGATCACCATGCCGCCGGCGATCCAGGCCTCGAGCCAGGACGGCACGATATCGGTGAGAAAGGGCAAGCCCGCCCCAGCCAGCGCGACCAGCCCGAGCAGCACCTTGCCCGCGCGCGCACGCACCGCGAACAGGAGCGGCGGCACGGTGGCTACCCAGAACCAGGGCTCGAGCACGAACACGCGATCGCCGTATACCCAGCCGTTGTACAGCGGCCAGAGCGGGTGCACGCCATACACGTTCGAACCGTCCATGGCCACGTGCAGCAGCGGACCAGTGATGAGGAGCGCCGCGAGCCCCACTCGCTCCGCCCGCTCGAAGCCGTAGCGTCGCCACCAGAAGCGCCACAGTCCGAGCCACGCGACGAGGCCCAACAGCGGCCCGAGCGCCAGCGTGTGCGTGTGGCCGCGATGGTGCAGCAGATAGCCGAGCTTGCCACCGGTGATGAACGTGTACGCGAAGTCGATGTCTGGCAGGTTGTTGCCGACGGCGGCGGCCAGGTAAGCCGCAGGTCCGAGCCCGCGAGGCGGCGCTCTGCCCTTGCGGCCACGCCACACCAGCCAGGTCTCCGCCAGGACCATCCCGGCCAAGGCGTGCGTCACGTTATCCATGAAGCCGCGCTCAGCCCGCGCCGAGGTTTCGCCTCACACGGCGCCCGGCTGCTCGCCGGGCGGCTCCGCCGGCCCCACCGGGGTCGGGGCCGCCGCCACCGGTTCGTCGCTGATCAGCTCGCCGTTCTTGTACTCGAGCAGCAGCCGGCGCGGTCCGAACATCCGGTCCGGATCGGCGATCACGAGCGCCTCGCGCAGCACGTCATCCATGTGGTCCACCAGCACCACGCGCATGGCGCGCAGCACGCGCCGGGGGATGTCCCGCAGATCCTTGCGGTCGTCCTTGGGGATCATGACGGTCTTGATGCCGTTGCGGTGGGCCGCCAAGAGCTTCTCTTTGAGGCCACCGATGGGCATCACCCGGCCGCGCAGGGTGATCTCGCCGGTCATCGCCACGTCGCTGCGCACCGCGATGCGGGTGAGCGCGCTCGCGATGCTCGTGGCCATGGTCACACCGGCGCTTGGACCGTCTTTGCGCACGAAGTCCGGGAAGTGCACGTGCACGTCGATCTTCTGGTAGAAATCCGCCTCCAGACCCAGCGCCTCGGAGCGCGAGCGGATGTAGCTCATGGCCGCGTGGCCGCTCTCCTCCATGCCCTTCTCGAGCAGGCCAGTGATCTGCATCTTGCCCTTGCCACTGACGACGCTGACCTCGCAGTCGAGGATGTCCCCGCCGTAGTCCGACACGCTCAGGCCGTGGGTGAGGCCGATGTGGTCATCCGCTTCCTTCTTGCCGGTGCGATACTTGGGCACCCCGAGGTAGCGCGGCACGTCCCCGCCGCCGATCACGATCGGCTTCTCCTTGCCGTCCTTGACCACCTGCAGCGCGACCTTGCGGCACACGCTCGCCACCTCGCGCTCGAGGTTCCGAACGCCGGCCTCCTTGGTGTAGTGGTGGATCACGGTGCGCACCGCGTTCTCGCTGATCTCCAGCGGCGCCTCGTCCAGGCCGCACTCGGTGCGCTGGCGTGGGATCAAGTACTTGAGCGCGATGTTCAGCTTCTCGAACTCCGTGTAGGACGACAGCTGGATGATCTCCATGCGGTCCTGCAGCGGCAGCGGGATCCCGCCCAGGGTGTTGGCGGTGGTGAGGAACATCACCTGACTGAGGTCGTAGTCGAGATCCAGGTAGTGATCGTTGAAGGCGGTGTTCTGCTCGGGGTCGAGCACCTCGAGCAGCGCCGCGGCCGGATCGCCGCGGAAGTCCGTGCTCATCTTGTCGATCTCGTCCAGCAAGAACACCGGGTTCGCCGTGCCCACCTTCTTGAGGCTCTGAATGATCTTGCCCGGCAGCGCGCCGATGTAGGTGCGGCGGTGACCACGGATCTCGGCTTCGTCCCGCACGCCGCCGAGCGAGAGGCGAACGAACTTGCGCCCCGTCGCGCGGGCGATGCTCTTGGCGATGCTCGTCTTGCCCACCCCGGGCGGCCCGACGAAGCACAGGATTGGTCCCTTGAGCTGACCGGTCAGCGCCTGCACTGCTAGGTACTCGACGATCCGCTCCTTGCACTTCTTCAGGCCGTAGTGGTCCTCGTCCAGGATCTTCTCGGCCTCTTGCAGATCGAAGCGCTCCTCCGTCTTCTCGTACCAAGGCAGCGAGATGATCCAGTCGATGTAGTTGCGCACCACGGTCGCTTCGGCGCTCGTGGGGTGCATCATCTTGAGCTTCTTCAGCTCCTTCTTGACCTTCTCCTGAGCCTCCAGGCTCATCTTCTTGGTCTTGAGCTTGTCCTCGATCTCTTGGATCTCGCTCTTGAACTCGTCCCGCTCCCCGCCGCCCAGCTCCTTCTGGATGGCCTGCATCTGCTCGTTCAGGTAGTACTCCTTCTGCGTCTTCTCCATCTGCTTCTTGACGCGGGAGCGGATCTTCTTCTCTACCTGAAGGATCTCGATTTCGGCCTGCATCAGCTCGTATAGGCGCTCGAGCCGATGCTTGGCGTCGGGCGTCTCGAGCAGGCCTTGACGGTCTGCCAGCTTGATGGTCGGCAGGTTGGCGGCGATCGTGTCGGCGAGCTTCGACGGATCATCGACGCTCTGTACCTGCATGAGCACCTCGGGCTGGACCTTCTTGTTCAGCTTGACGTACACCTCGAAGGTACTCTGCACGCTGCGCAGCAGCGCCTCGAGCTCGACGTCGTCACTGCTGGCCTCTTCGATGACGTCCACCTCGACGACGAAGTAGTCGCTGCCCTCCACCCAGCGGCGTGCTCGCGCGCGCTGCCGGCCCTCGACCAGGACCTTTACCGTGCCGTCCGCCAGCCGGAGCAACTGCACGATGGTCCCGATGGTGCCGACCTGGAAGATGTCGTCCGGGGCGGGATCGTTGGTCTTGGCGCTCTTCTGCGCGGCTAGGAAGATTTCCTTGCTCTGCGCCATGGCCTCGTCGAGCGCCAGGATGCTCTTCTCGCGGCCGACGAAGAGCTGAGACACCATGTGCGGGAAGACGATGATGTCGCGCAGTGGCAGCGCCGGCAGCATCCGCCCCGGGGGAGTGGGTTTGTCGTTGTCGGTCTTGAAGAACATGGTCTCAGCCCACGCCGGCCTTCTCGTCCTTCTGGTAGACGATCAGCGGCGTTTCGCCCTTGGAGATGACGTCCTCGTTCACCACGACCTCTTTGATCCCGTTCTTGCCGGGCACGTCGTACATGATGTCGAGCATCGCCTCTTCGAGGATCGCGCGTAGTCCGCGCGCCCCGCTCTCACGCTCGAGCGCCCGCCGGGCGACCGCGTGCAGCGAACCCTTGGTGAACTTGAGCTTCACGCCGTCCATCTCGAACAGCTTCTGGAACTGCTTGACCAGGCTGTTCTTGGGCTTGGTCAGGATGTCGATCAGAGCCTCTTCGGTCAGCTCGTTGAGGGTGGCCAGCACGGGCAATCGACCAATGAACTCGGGGATGAGGCCGAACTTGAGCAGGTCTTCGGGCTGCACCTTGCCGAGCAGCTCGCCGAGGCGAAACTCGCTCTTGCTCACGATGTCCGCGCCGAAGCCGAGGCGCGTCTGCCCCAGCCGGCGCTGGATGATCTGGTCGAGACCCACGAAGGCTCCGCCGCAGATGAACAGGATGTTCGTCGTGTCCACCTGGAGAAAATCCTGCTGCGGGTGCTTGCGACCACCCTTGGGCGGGACGTTCGCCACCGTGCCCTCGATGATCTTGAGCAGCGCTTGCTGAACGCCCTCGCCGGACACGTCACGGGTGATCGACGGGTTGTCGCTCTTTCGGCTGATCTTGTCGATCTCGTCGATGTAGACGATGCCCCGCTGTGCGCGCTCCACGTCGTGATCCGCGTTCTGGAGCAGCTGCACGATGATGTTCTCGACGTCCTCACCCACGTAGCCCGCTTCGGTCAGGGTGGTGGCGTCCGCGATGGCGAAGGGGACCTTCAAGATCTTGGCTAGCGTTTGAGCGAGCAGCGTCTTGCCGCTACCCGTGGGTCCGAGCAGCAGGATGTTGCTCTTGGCCAGCTCCACGTCCTCGTTGGCGACCTTCGAGTCGATGCGCTTGTAGTGGTTGTGAACGGCTACCGCGAGCACCTTCTTGGCGCGCTCCTGGCCGACCACGTACTCGTCGAGGATGGTCTTGATCTCCGACGGCTTGGGGATGGGGTCCGAGCCACCGGCGGGCTCGTCCTTCTCGACCTCTTCCGCGATGATGTCGTTGCACAGCGCAATGCACTCGTCGCAGATGTAGACCGTGGGTCCAGCGATCAGCTTCTTGACCTCCTTCTGCGACTTGCCGCAGAAGGAGCAGCAGAGGTTTCCGTTCGAGTCGTCTCGGCGTCGCTCCACGATTTACCCAAGGTGTCAGGCCCCCGCAGAGGCCGCTTCGTCCACAGTCGCTTGTCTACCGGAGAATCAGGGAAAGTCCCGAAAAATATGGAGGGCTCTCCCTCGGGTGGCAAGAGCCTAGCTCGGCCGGGGTCAGTCGGCCTTCTTCTTGGGCTCGAACACCTCGTCGATCAGGCCGTATTCCTTGGCCTGGGCGGCGCCCATGTAGAAGTCCCGGTCGATGTCCTTGAGGATCTCGTCGCGCTTGCGCCCCGTGGCGCGCACCAGGATGTCGGTGATCACGTCCTTGGCGTGGCGGATCTCCCGAGCCTGGATCTCGATGTCCGTGGCCTGACCTCGAGCCCCGCCGAGGGGCTGGTGGATCATGATGCGGCTGTTGGGCAACGCGAAGCGCCGGCCCTTCTGGCCCGCGCACAGCAAGAGCGCGCCCATGCTCGCGGCCTGGCCGATGCAGATGGTGCTCACCGGGCAGCGCACGTACTGCATCGTGTCGTAGATGGCCAAACCCGCGGTGACGACGCCCCCGGGAGAGTTCACGTAGAGCTGGATGTCTTTGTCCGGATCTTCGCTCTCCAGAAAGAGAAACTGCGCGATGATGATGTTGGCGACATCGTCGTCCACCGCGCTGCCCAAGAACACGATCCGGTCCTTCAGCAGTCGGCTGAAGATGTCCCAGGTTCGCTCGCCGCGGTGGGTGGTCTCCACCACATGGGGGTAGATGAGCCCGGCGACCGGGCCGGCGGCCACGGTGCGCTCCAGGAGCTCCAGCGATTGGGTTCGGGTCTCGGGTCGTTTGCTCATGGTCGGGTTCCCTCGGCGGCGGGTCAGGCGGCGTCCTCGATCTTGGCCTTCGACTCGATGATGTCGAGCACCTTGTTCTCCAAAATCATACCGATCAGCATTTCTCGGCGCTTGGGGTCGCTGTACTCGGCGCGCAGCTTGGCGACGTTCTTGCCGCTCTGCTCGGCCAACTCCTTCAGGCCCGCTTCGATCTCCGGCTCACCGATCTTGATCGCCTCTTTCTTGGCGATCTCGGCCATGAGCAGCCCCGCGCGGACCTTGACCTCGCTGTCCTGACGGATCTTCTCGCGCAGCTCGTCGCCGACGTTGCTCACCTGCTGCCCCTGGCGACGCGCCTGGGCCACGACCTCCTGCTCGGTGATGCGCATCTGGCGCTCCACCAGGGTGGGCGGGACCGGGATGGGGTTCTTCTTGACCAGCTCGACGACCAACTGCTCGGCGACGTTGTTCTCGGAGGCCTCCTTGGCCTGCTTCTCGAGCTGAGCGCGGATGTCGTCCTTCAGGGCCGCCAAGGTCTCGAACTCGCCCACGTCCTTGGCCAGCTCGTCATCGAGCTCCGGTAGCACGCGCTCCTTCAGCTCCTTGAGGCTGAGGGCGAAGCGGGCCGTCTTGCCTTTGAGCCGCGGGTGCGGGTGGGACGCGGGCATGTCCACCCCAGCGTCCGCCGTATCCCCGGGCTTCTTGCCGCGCAGCGCGGCGTCGATGGCCTCGAGCAGCGTGCCGCCGCCGAGCTCGACCTGGAAATCCTTGGCGCCAGCGTCCGCCACCACCACGCCATCGACCAAGACGTCGAAGTCGATGGTCACTACGTCCCCCTCTTGGGCGCCGCGCTCCACCTTCAGCGCCTCGAGGGTGGAGTGCTCCCGACGTAGCACCTGCAGCTGCTCGTCGACCTGCTCGTCGGTCACGCTCACCTTCGGGCGCGTGGCCGGCAGGCCGTCGTAGCTCACGCTCTCGATCTCGGGCACGACCTCGAAGCGGGCCTTGTAGACGAAGGGCTTGTTCTCGACCACGCCCTGGGGCTCGAACGCCGGGGTGCTGACCATCTGCAGCTTCTGCTCGCTGATCGCCTTGGGGAAGGTCTCGTCCACGAGGCGCTGGGCCACGTCCGCTGCCACCCGCGCGCCGAACATCGTCTTGAGCACCTTGCGGGGCGCCTTGCCCGGACGGAAGCCTCGGATGCGGGCGTTCTTGGACAGGGAGAGAAAGGCGCGGTCGAGCTCGCTCTGGACGCGATCCGCCGCCACCTCCACGTCGAACTCCACGAGCACGGGGCTGAGCTTCTGAACGGTGACCTGCATGAGGGGGCGAGACATTCCACGCGAGGGAGAGAGGGTCAAGGGTCGTGACGACCGGCCAGGGGCGCGCTAGGCTCACGCCATGGGACGACGAAAGGCCGGCGCTCTGGGCGCCGCGATCACGGTTCTGCTTGCCTTCGGCTGCGGTGGGGATGACGACGGGGGCGGCGGGAAGCCCGGTTCCGGCGGGAGCAGCGGCTCAGGGGGTGCGACCGGCGGCTCCGGCGGCGGGGTCAGCGGCGGCGCGGGCGGGGTCGGTGGCGGCTCCGGGGGCACCGGCGGCGCGAGCGGGGGCATGGGCGGCGGCGCGGGAACCGGCGGCAGCGCCGGGACCCCAGGCAACTTCGACTGCGCGGCGGCCACGGGCTCCTTCCCCGAGCTCAAGCTCACCAGCATCGCCTCGGGCTACACCCGGCCCCTCGCGGTGGTGCAGCCGGCGGGAGACACGCGCCTCTTCGTCGCCGAGCAACGTGGCCGCATCCGCATCATCCAGAACGGGCAGAGCGTCACTACCCCCTATCTCGATATCGTCGACCGGGTTCACACCTACGAGGGCTCGGGCAACAACGAGCGTGGCCTGCTCGGCATCGCGTTCCACCCCAACTTCCAGAGCAACGGCCGCTTCTTCGTGCACTACACGGCGGACGGCGACACCGCTCCGGCCGGACACACCGTCGTCAGCGAGTTCACCGCCGCCTCAGCGTCCGCGGCCGCTGCGGCCGAGAGCACGGAGAAGGTCATCTTCACGTTGGCGCAGCCCTATGGCAATCACAACGGCGGGAGCATCGACTTCCGCGCCGACGGCATGCTGTACATCGCTCTCGGCGACGGCGGCAGCGGCGGAGACCCGCAGAACTACGCTCAGACGCTGTCGTCCCTGCTCGGCAAGATGCTGCGCATCGACGTGGACTCCGCGCCGGCGAGCGGCAAGCAGTACGCCATCCCGTCCGGGAACATGACCACCGGCGGCGCCGCACCGGAGATCTGGAGCTACGGCCTGCGCAACCCGTACCGTACGTCCTTCGATCCCTGCACTGGGGACCAGTACATCGGCGACGTCGGTCAGGGCACCCGCGAGGAGGTCAACGTGGAGAACGCGTCCACGGGCAGCGGCACCAACTGGGGCTGGAAGGTGATGGAGGGCACGCTCTGCTACAGCCCGAGCACCGGCTGCGACACCAGCGGCAAGACCTTGCCCGCCGTGGACTATCCGACCAACACCATGGGCTGCGCGGTGACCGGCGGCTACGTGTATCGCGGCGCCTCGCTGCCCGGCCTGCGCGGCTACTACCTGTACGCGGACTACTGCAGCGGTCGCTTCTGGACCTTCCGCTGGAGCGGCACCGCAGCCACCGACGCGAGCGAGATCACCAGCAACATCAACCCCAACGCGGCGCTCAAGAGCATCTCCTCCTTCGGCCAAGATCAAGACGGCGAGGTCTACGTCACCGCCTTCAATGGCAACGTGTACCGCGTCGAGGCCAAGTGAAGGGCTGTCAGGAATTGACCCAGCTCGCGCCGGCGGAGCCGGCCCGCGTGGGGCTCCGCCCCGACGAATTCACTTCGGCGGGGCGGGGAGGCGCGTGCCTCCCCGGTGAAAGAATGAGAGAGCTGTCGATTGTTCGACAGCTCTCGAGCCCCGGCTCAGCGCGCTTGCGCCATCCACTCGGCTAGCTCGCCCACGATCACCCGAGGTGCGCCGCGCAGCGCGCCTAGGTCCCGCGCGCCGACCAAGAGCATCGCCATCCGCAGCTCGGTGCGCACGCGCTCGAGCAGCGCGCGCGCGCCCTCGGGTCCCCCCGCCTCGAGCGCTCGAAGCACCGGTCGGGCGATGCCACCGACGGTCGCGCCCAGGGCGATGGCGCGAGCGACGTCGAGGCCCGATGTGACGCCGCCGGTGGCAAACACGGTCTCGAAAGGCTCGGCCGCGACCAGCGCGACGCTGGCGGCGGTGGGTATCCCCCAGTCCCAGAACGTCTCCCCCAGGCCCTTGCGCTCGCTCGGAGCGCGCAGGGTCTCGACCGCGACCCACGACGTGCCGCCCGCCCCGGACACATCCACGTGCCGAACCCCCGCCGCGAGCAGCCGGCGCGCGACCGGCGCCGAGAGCCCCGAGCCCGTCTCCTTGGCGATCACCGGCACGCCGAGGTCACGAGCCAGGCGCGACAGGGTCGCGAGGCAGCCGCGGAAGTCCCGATCGCCCTCCGCCTGCACCAGCTCCATGCTCGGGTTCAGGTGCACGCACAATGCATCCGCGCCGACCGCGTCGATCAACCCACGCACCCCGTCCGTCGGGGTAGCAGTCGCCTGTACCGCGCCGAGGTTGCCCAGGAGCAGCACGTTCGGCGCCACGTCTCGCACCCGATAGCTCTCGACGCTCGCGGGTTCTTTCTGCATCGCGCGCTGGCTACCGAGGCCAAACGCCAGCCCGAGCTCGTCGGCGAGCGCGGCGAGCTCGCGATTGATGCGCTGGGCCCGCTCGGTGCCACCGGTCATGCCGGCGATCAAGATCGGCGCGCTCAAGCGCTTGCCGAACACCTCCAATGAGGTGTCAATCTCGTCGAAGGACAGCTCCGGCAGCGCGTCGTGCACGAGCCGCACGCACTCGAACAGCGTCGTCTTCTCCCGAAACCCGACCGCTTCGTGGGTGGTCAGCTCGATGTGGTCGTCCTTGCGGCTTCCGATGGTGGCCATGCCCGTTCGCAGGTCATAAGCCGGAAGCTCCCCGGGTTGGTAGCCCCGAAGCCTCGTCTACCGGGCGAAGTGCGGCTATGCTCGCGCTCGGAGGAACCATGAAGAGTGTGTATTGGTGGCTAGCCGTGGTGCTCGGAGCCGGAACGGTGCTGGGCTGCGATCAGGGCAAGAAGGACGTGACCGCCGAGCCCGCCCCGAGCGCGGCGGCGGCCACCGAGACGGCCGAGGCTCCGCCTGACGAGGCGACCGGAGCGACCGACACCCCCAAGGGCAGCGCCGAGGACGAGGGTGACAAGAGCGGCGCGGCGCCAAGCCCCGCGACCCCGGCGACCGTCGTCGCCAAGGGCGAGAAGCGGGTCGAGGCGAGCGGGTCGGACGTCAAGCTCCAGAACCAGCAGGGCTCCGGCTCGGTCACCAAGAGCGGCGGCACCACCACCGTGACGGGCAAGAGCGGCAAGTCCATCAAGCTCCCGATGCCGTGAGCCGCTTCTGGCTGGGTCGCCGGCAGCGCCCGCGGTAGGCTCTGCGGACCATGGGTGAACGCTCGAAGTGGCTGGGATTGTTGGCGCTGGGGGCGCTGGGCTGCGGCTCGGACGCGGATGCGCCGGCGGCCGGTGGACAGGGCGGCGCGGCGGCAGCGAGCGGCAGCGGTGGAGCATCGGGCTCGCCGAGCGGCGGCGCGGCCGGCAGCGCGGCGAGCGGCGGCGCGGCCGGGAGCGGCGGCAGCTCGGGCTCCGGCGGCTCGGGTGGCGTTGGGGGTGGCGGGGGCGCGGGTGGCAGCAGCGGGTCCGGGGGCTCCGGCGGCACGAGCGCGCCGCTCTACGTCGTCAGCATCGACCACGACGCCAGTCCCTCGCTGCTGCTCAAGATCGACGTGCAGAGCGGCGCGGGCAAGATCGCGTGTACGCTTCCGAGCGGCGTGGACGCCGTCAACTACCCTTCCACCACCTTCACGCGCAACGGTCTGCTGTTCGCCTCCAACCACGAGGATTCTCGCCTCGACCGCATCGACCCCTGCTCCTGCAGCGTCACTCCGGTGGGACCGACGGGCTACCAGAGCATCCCGGGGATCACGGCCAACAAGACCGAGGGTCTGTTCGGCATCGAGACGGTGAGCGACATCTTGATCGACCTGAACCCCGCCACCGGCGCCGGCACGCAGGTCGGCCTGCTGGGCGTGGACTTCACCACGGGCGGCGCCACCTGGAGCGACGCGCTGAACATCGGCCAGGGTGGCCTGTACGCCATCAACGGCGCGACGAATCAGCTCTACACACTCAACCCCTCCTCCGGGGCCGCCACCGCGCTCGTCGCCATCAGCGGCGTCACCTTCGGCACGGTGGGTGTCGAGCTGCACCCGAGCAGCGGCGTGCTGTACGCGTGCACCAACGACGCGGTGCTCTACTCCATCGACGGCTTGACCGGGCAGGCCACGGCACTCGGCAACGGCATGGGGCACGTCGGCGCGTGCAACAACCTGGCCGCGCCCTGGAAACCCGTGCCCTGCCTCGACGCGCTGTGAAGCGCCGAGGCCCGCGTCGTTGACAGCGCCGGGGCTGGGCCCTAGCGTCTGCGCGGACCATGGCGAGTCGATCGGGCCCTCCCAGGCAGCGCCAGAAGCGCACCGCGCGGCCGCCCACGCCGCCAACCCGGGCCAAGGCGAAGGCCATCGAACGCAACACCTTCGCGGGCCTGGCCGGCGCAGTGCGCAAGGACGTGGACGGGCGCCTCGGCAGCCTCCTGTCGGGTCGCGTCGCGGCGGTCAAGCCGCTGGGGCGAGAGGTCACTGATCTGGTGACGGCGATCCGAGATCTGTGCCTGCGCGGCGGCAAACGCACCCGGGCAGCGCTCCTGGTGGCGGGCTACCGTGCGGCGAGCCGCAGCGCCCCGCTCGAGCCGGCCCTCGACGCCGGGGTCGCGCTCGAGCTGCTGCACGTCTACTTCCTCATCCACGACGACTGGATGGACGAGGACACCATCCGCCGCGGCGGACCGGCGGTGCATGCCTGGCTCGCCTCGCGGCTGCGCTCGCGCCGCCTGGGTGAGCGCGCAGGAGTACTGGCGGGGGATTTGGCCGTTGCCTATGCCCAACACGCGCTCGCTCGAGTCGACGTCCCGCGCACCCGGCTACCGGCCGCGCTGGCCGCGTTTGCGGAGATGCAAGAGGCCGCCGTGCTCGGGCAGCAGCTCGACGTCGTGGGCAAGGGCACGAACATCGAGAAGGTGTACGAGCTGAAGACCGCCAGCTACACGGTGCGCGGTCCCCTGCGCCTCGGCGCGCTGCTGGCGGGTGGATCACCCAAGCTGCTCGAGACGCTCGACCGCTTCGCGACCCCGGCGGGCATCGCGTTTCAGCTGCGCGACGATCTGCTCAGCGCCTTCGGCGATCCGGCACAGACCGGCAAGCCCCTGGGAAGCGACCTCAAGTCCGGCAAGAAGACACCGCTCTTGCAGCTGGGGCTGCGGCGGGCGCGGGGCAAGGATCACCGGCTGCTCGAGGCGGTGGTGGGCAACGCCAAGGCCCGTCCGAGCGACTTGCAGAAGGCCATCGACGTGCTCGAGCGGTCGGGTGCGCGCGAGGCGGTCGAGAAGCGCATCGAGCAACTGCTCGGCTCGGCGCTCGCGCAGCTCGGCTCGGCGAGCTTGAGCGCGGACGCCCGCGAGCTGCTCGGGAGCGCAGCTCGGGCGATGGCCGCGCGCGTGACCTGACGAACATGGCGTCGTCTTCGGGCAAGGTGATTGTGTGCGGCGAGCACGCCGTGGTCTACGGAGTGGCCGCCATCGCCGGGGGCATCGCTCGCGGCGCGCACGCGCAGGCGACGCCGAGCGAACACTCCGTGCTGAGGCTCGGCGATCGCGTCGTGCGCCCGAGCGATGACAGCGAACTCGGCAGGGCCTTCCGACAGCTCGCGGGCGCCTTACCCACGCCACCGTGCGACGTCACCGTCACCCTGAAGCTCCCTGCCGGGGCGGGGCTCGGCGCGAGCGCGGCCATTGGCGTAGCCGTGGCGCGCGCGCTGCTCGACGCGGGACCGCCCGTCGAGCCGAGGGACCGTGACGCCTTGGTCGAGCGCGCAGCGCTGGCCTGGGAGTCCGTGTTTCACGGCAACCCGTCGGGCATCGACACGGCTGCGGCGGCGCGCGGCGGCTGCATCTACTTCCGTCGCGGTCAGCCGCCAGTCAGCGTCGCCGTGCCGACGCCCCTGGTCTTCGCGATCGGCCTCGCGGGTCCACCCGCCCCCACCCGCGAGATGGTCGAGAGTGTGGCGCGCTTGAAGGAGCGCAAGCCGGAGCTGGTGCAGAAGGCGCTCGACGGCATCGCGGCGCTGGTGGAGAACGCACGTCTGTGCATCGAGGCGGGTGACCACGTGGGGCTGGGCAAGCTGCTGGACCTGAACCAAATGCTGCTGGCCGGGCTGCACGTCTCGAGCGAGGACATCGAACTCGCCTGCGCCGTCGCGCGGGACGCCGGCGCGCTCGGCGCGAAACTCACTGGCGCCGGCGGTGGCGGCGCGGTGATCGCGCTGTGCAGCGGTGACGCAGCGCCCGTGCTCGCGGCCTGGGGGGCGCGGGGCATTTCTGGGTTTCCAGCGCGCGTGTCCGGTGAGGAGCCCGCGGCATGACCGGTCGTGCGTGCGCCAGGGCCTCCGCCAACATCGCGCTCGCGAAGTACTGGGGCAAGGACGACGTCCTGCGCAACCTCCCGGCGGTACCCAGCCTGTCGCTCACCCTGGCGGACCTGTACACCGTCACGCGAGTGTCCTTCGATGCGACCTTGTCCGAAGACGTGCTCGAGATTTCGGGGGTCGCGCAGACGGGGCGAGCCAAGGCGCGCGCCAGCGAGTTGCTCGATCGCGCGCGCGCCCTGGGTTCTGAGCGGCGCTACGCGCGGGTGGAGACCCACAACAACTTCCCGACGGCGTCGGGTTTGGCGTCGAGCGCGTCGGGGTTCGCCGCGCTCGCGCTCGCCGCCACCCGAGCCGCGGGCCTGACCTTGCCGCTCAGCGACGTCAGCGCGATGGCCCGCCAGTCCTCCGCATCCGCGGCGCGCTCGCTGTTCGGCGGCTGGGTCGCCCTGGATCACGGCGCCGAGTCGGCCCGGCGCGTCGCCCCGCCGGAGGCGCTGGACGTGCGCATGGTCGTCGCCGTCACCCATCCCGGACCCAAGAGCGTAGGCTCGACCGAAGGCATGCAGCACACGGCGACGACGAGCCCCTACTACGCAGCGTGGATTGCTCATGCGCCGGAGCTGTTCCGGCAGGTCGAAGTCGCGCTGACTGGGGGCGACCTCGACGCCCTGGGTGAGGCGGCCGCCCAGAGCGCGTTGATGATGCACGCTTGCATGTGGGCGGCGCGCCCGCCGCTCATCTACTTCCGCCCCGCAACCCTCGGAGTACTGCAGGCCATCGCGGAGCTGCGCGAGCAGGGCGTGCGCGCCTTCCCGACCATGGACGCCGGCCCGCACGTGAAGGTGCTCGTGCCCGCCGCCGACGCGGACGCGGTCGAGGCCCGGGTGCGCCAGGTCGAGGGCGTGACGGGTAGCCTGCAAGCTGCACCCGGCCCGGACGCACGCCTGATCGACGACGACGAGGCCGACCTGTCGCTCACGCCCGGTGCGCCGTGAGAGCCCGCGCGCCGGGTAAGCTGGTGCTCTCTGGGGCGTACGCCGTACTGCACGGCGCGCCCGCCATCGTAGCGGCCGTGGATCGCTACGTCCTGGCCGACGCAGGACGCCCGGCGGAGTTGGTCACGGACGAAGTGCGCGCCGCCATCGGTGCTGAGCGCGCACCGTGGTTCGACGCCACCGCGCTGCGCGGCGACGGCCGCAAGCTCGGGCTCGGCTCGAGCGCCGCGATCGTCGTCGCGTCGCTGGCAGCTCTCGAGCTCGCGCGCGAAGGGGACTCGCTGCCAGACGACGTGCTCGCGAGTCGCGTGCTGCAGCCCGCGCTCGAGGCCCATCGCTCCGCGCAGGGCGGAGGCAGCGGCGTCGACGTCGTGGCCTCCACCCTCGGGGGGCACCACGTGGTGCGGCGCCACCTCGACGAGCTCCAGCCACAGCGCTGCCGTTGGCCCAAGGCGCTGCGAGTGGAGGCCTGGGTGAGCAGCGCCGCGGCGTCGACTCCGGAGCTGCTAGCCCGCGTGCGCCAGCTCGCGCAGGCGGCACCCGCTCGCTTCGCGGAGGCCATGACGCGACAGAGCGCGGCAGCCGAGGCCGCCGCCGCGGCGCTCGACGCGGGCGACGCGCTCGGGCTGGTCAGCGCGCTGTCCAGCCAGCACGAGGCGCTGCGCGCGCTGGGCGAGGCAGCCTCGGCCCCCATCGTCACACCCGAGGCGGGGGAGCTGCACGAGTTGGCCCAGGCCAGCGCGGCGGTCGTGCTGCCGGCCGGCGCCGGTGGGGGCGACGTGGTGCTCTTTTTCGGCCCAGACCCGTCCACCGCGGCCTTCGCCGAGCGGGCGACGCGCCTCGGCCACGCGCGGCTCGAACTGACTCTCGGCGCCCGCGGCGTGCACGCGCTGGCCCGGGCCGACGAGTCGGCCTAGGGTCCGCGCTCCGAGCATGAACCCACCGGCCGACTTCGACCCCGAGAAGGACGCGGGCTCCCGCATCCCCGGCTTCTACAAGCTCTCGATCCCCCAGCGCCGCGCCGCCATCGCGGCGCGCACGGACCACGACGTGGCGCGCATCGCCGCCGCCCTCGCTTCCGGCGGGCTCGACCCGGAGACGGCCGACAAGGTCGTCGAGAACGTGCTCGGCTTGTACGCCCTGCCCTTCGGCGTGGCGCTCAACGTGCGCGTCAACCACGTCGACCGCTTGGTGCCCATGGTCGTCGAGGAGCCGAGCGTGATCGCGGCGGCGTCGAACGCCGCCAAGATGGTGCGCTCGGCCGGCGGCTTCCACGCGGAGATGGTCGAGTCCCTGATGACGACCCAGGTTCAGCTCGCCAGCGTTCCCGATCCAGCGCGCGCCGTCCGCGAGCTCGAGGCGCACGTCGAGGAGCTGTTGCGCCTCGCCGCGGCCGCAGTGCCGGGTTTGCTCGAGCGCAGCGGTGGCCCGCGCGAGATCGACGTGCGCGATCTCGGTCAGGGCTTCCTGGTGGTACACGTTCACGTGGACTGTTGCGACGCCATGGGCGCCAACCTCGTCAACTCGGTGGCGGAAGCCATCGGCCCACGCGCCGCGGAGCTCAGCGGCGGCAGGCTGGGCCTACGCATCTTGACCAATCTCTGCGATCGGCGGCGCGTGCGCGTGACCTGTCGCGCCCACGCCGCTGATCTCGCCATCGGGCGTGGTGAGCTGCGCGTGGAGGGCAGCGACGTGCTCGATCGGGTGGTGGAGGCCTCGCGGTTCGCGGAGTTGGATCCGTACCGCGCCGCGACTCACAACAAGGGCATCCTCAACGGCGTGGACGCAGTGGTCATGGCGACGGGCAACGACTGGCGCGCGGTCGAGGCGGGCGCGCACGCGTTCGCGGCGCGCTCGGGTCGCTACGCGCCGCTCGGGGTGTGGCGCCGGGACGGCGCGGACTTGGTCGGCGAGCTCGAGATGCCGCTGGCCCTCGGGACCGTCGGGGGCACCCTGCGGGTGCACCCTGCGGCCCGCCTCGCGCTCGAGCTGATGGGCGTGCAGAGCGCCGCGGAGCTGTGCCACGTGGCTGCCGCCGCCGGCCTCGCCAGCAACCTGGCCGCCCTTCGGGCGCTTGCCACCGAGGGCATCCAGCGAGGGCACATGTCCCTGCACGCCCGCTCGGTAGCCG
The DNA here is from genome assembly GCA_019637295.1 of Polyangiaceae bacterium. Lineage (GTDB taxonomy): Bacteria > Myxococcota_A > Polyangia > Polyangiales > Polyangiaceae > JACKEA01. Next base: position 403,327 of record JAHBVX010000007.1, on the reverse strand, counting down.
CCGCCGCCGGAGCGGTCGGAGCGGAGGTCGAGGCGGTCGCCGCAGGCCTCGCCGACGCGCAGACGGTGACGCTGGAGGCCGCCCGTGAGTACCTCGGGCGCCTGCGCGCTCGCTGAGCGCGACGCTTCGAGCTTGGTGCGCGGCGCCGACTTGGCCAACATGACCAGCAACCCATGAGCTTCCGCCTCGCCTCCCTGCTGCGCCCCGAGCTCGCCGACGTCCAGAGCTACGTGCCGGATCCGGGTCGCTACCCGGTGCGGCTGGACGCCAACGAGGCCCCTGCGCTGCTGGGCGACGCGACCCGCGCGCGCATCGCTGAGCTCGTCGCCCAAACCGCATGGGAGCGCTACCCCGACGCGCAAGCCGCTGGGATCCGCCAGGCCTTCGCTAGCCGCGTGGGGGTCACCCCCGAGCAAGTCCTCGTCGGCGCGGGCAGCGACGAACTGATCAACCTGTTGCTCACCGCCCTGGCCAACCCTCGCACGAGCGGCGACGCACCAACGATCCTGACCACCTCACCGACGTTCGTGATGTATCGCCTCAGCGCGAAGGTGCGAGGCCAGCGCGTGGTGGAGGTGCCGCTCGACGAGGACTGGGACCTGCCCATCGCGAGCCTCGAGCGCGCCCTCGAGCTGTGCGCGCCGAACATCGTGTTCGTCGCGTCGCCCAACAATCCCACCGGGACTCTGCCCAGCCGGGATCGCCTCGAGCGGCTGCTCGACCTCGCGCGGGACTCGCTGGTCGTCCTGGACGAGGCCTACGTGGACTACGCGGCGGCGTCGCTCCTGGATCTACTCGAGCGCGACAATGTCGTGTTGCTGCGCACGCTGAGCAAGATCGGGTTCGCGTCGCTGCGGGTCGGATTCCTGATCGGGCCGCGAAACCTGCTGAGCGAGGTGGACAAGGTGCGCTCGCCCTACAACGTGCCTGCGGTATCCCAAGCCCTGGGCGAGGCCGTGCTCGGCGAACTCTGGCCCGAGGTGAGCGCGCTCGTCGCGCGCGTGATCGACGAGCGCGAGCGGTTGTCGGCGGTGCTCGCGTCGCTGCCCGGACTGACGGTCTCGCCGAGCGCCGCGAACTTCCTGTGGGTGCGCACGACTCGCCCCGCGAGCGAGGTGTTCGAGGCGCTCAAAGAGCGCGGCGTGCTGGTGCGCAGCTTTCACGCGCGAGGCGGACGGCTCGCGCGTCAGCTCCGCATCACCGTGGGTACGCAGGCTCAGAACGACGCCTTGGTCGGCGCGTTGCGCGAGATCGTGGCATGAGACTCCACCACGGCGGCGCCGTGCTGCTCGCCGCTGCCCTGTCGGCGGGCTGCATCTTCGGACCCAGCACCGTCACCCGCATCGTCGATGGGCGCGTGATCGAGGGACGCGCCATTGGCGCCACTGCGTACGCGGAGTTCACCCGCGGCGTGTTGCTCGAGGCTACCGGCCAGCACCAGGCCGCCGAGGCGGCCTACCTCACGGCGCTCGCGCAGGACCCTCGCAGCGCCGAGCTCTGGGCGCGGGTCGGAGCGGTGCGCTGCGCACGCGAGCTCGGCAGCGCCGACCAGGCCTTCGCCCAAGCCCTCGAGCTCGATCCAGAGCTCGCCAGCGCCCGCCTGGAGCGTGCCCAGTGTGCGCTCGCTCGCGGCCAGGCGCTCGACGCGCTACCCGACGCGCGACGGGCGGTAGCCAGCGATCCCCAGAACGAGCGCGCGAGCTCGCTGTTGATGGACGCACTCGAAGCGGCCGGACGGGTGGACGAGGCGCTCGCGTGGTCGACCGAAGCCTGTCTCTCACGCCCGGAGACGGTCGCCAAGTGGCAGCGCGTCGAGCGGCTCGCGCGTCGGGCCAGGCGCGACGCGGAAGCGCTCCATGCGCAGAGACGCGCGGCGCTGCTCGCGGAGCGGCTGCGCGACGCCGGCGGCGGCCCCGGTTTCTGCGACGCCGCCGTACGCGAGCGGCTCGACGAGGCGCTGCTCGCCGGGCGCATCGACGAGGCCAGGCAGCTCGGCGCGCGCTGTCGCGTGCGCCCCGGCGAGCTGGGGCTGCGCGCGGCTGCCCTGGGCAGCGCTCGGGTGGCCGAGGCGCAGGCGCTCCACGTGCTCGGCGCCGAGCCCGCCAACCCGGACGCACAGATCGCGGCGTGGGTCGCCCGGGATCTGCTGGGCAAGCCTCTGCTCGATGCTCAGCCCCCCGGCGACGGCGAGCCCAGCCCCCTCGGCGCGCGGCTGCTCGCGGAGCTGCTCGCCCGCCACGCGGGCGCGGCCGCGTCGCGAGCTTGGCTGGACGCGGCCGGACCGCTCCCGCCAGCGGCCGACGCCCTCGAGCAAGCCGTGGAGTCGCGGGCCGCGACGTCCGAGACCCGCGGAGCCGCGGTCAGTGCACGACCGGACCCGGCGCCGAAGCCCCTGGCTTCGCCGCTGGCTCGGCCTTCGGGCGCTCGTACGCGATGGTGAGGGTCACCTCGCTGGCCTCGCCGGCCTTGACCGTAACGCGCTCCTTCACCGCCGCCATGGTGAGCGGGAGCAGCGCGCTGACGTCCACCTCCCCCACCGGAACGCCAGTGATCTCGAAGCGACCGTCGAGCTCCGTGATGTCGAAGGTGGGGTACTGCACCACGAACACGTCGGCGTGAGGGCCCGACCGCATCTCGTCCACCAACGCGTAGCGACCTGGCTTGGGGGGCAGCAGCGGGATGGCCTCGCCGCGTGGTAGGGCTACCATCACGGCCGCGGTCTTGGTGCGCAGCAGTCGCGGCATGTAGGGCTGGCTATCGAGATTGAACACGTCGAGCCGCTGCCCAAACATGACGCCGTACGTGCGGCGCTTGTAGGCGCAGGCGTCGATCTCGACGCGGACGGACTCCCCGCGCGGCGGGACGTACCCCTCGTAGCCGGTGACGGCAACGAGCGCGTCCGCGAGCGCGCGGCCCGGACCCTCGCGGAACGCAGGCCCGTAGAACGCTCGCGAGCCCGCGCATGCGTCGCCGATCTGGGCCAACACCTCGTCCCGGATCGGTGCCGTGTCGCCGCTCACCCGCACCACGCCGCGCACCGTCCCGGTCGGGCCAGCGTAGGGCGGTCGGCCCTTCGGATTGACGGCGTTCTGCACCACCTCGGGGCGGATGCCCGTCGACACCGGGGTGGCGCTGGCCGGGGCCGAGGCAGGTGCGGACGGGGCGCCTGCGGCTGACTCCGAGCGAGAGCAGCCAACTCCGCTGATGGCGAGCGCAACCCAGGTGGCAGCCCCGAGGCCTCCCTGCCAGCCCAATTGTTCTTGTATTTTCAGCATCTTGATTCGTCGAGCGCGAGGGGGAAGGTGGAGCGTTCAGCCGGCGTAATACGGCGCGCGGCGATGGAGAGCAACCTCTGGGCCGGACCGAACACGGTCCTACTTTCCAACCAGGCCCCGACCTGTGTAAGGTCTCCGCCGCTAGGACTCTGGACCTGAAGAAAGGTAAGCCGCTGATGCATACTCGCTCGACCTCATCGACTGCCGTCGCCGGTGCAATCATCCTGGCGGCCGCGCTCTTCGCCTGCAAGAAGAGCGCGCCGAGCACCACCGGAGAGCAGCCCACGGGGGAGTCGCCGGTCGACACACCGCCTCCGGAGCCCCCGCCCCCGGTGGTCACCAACAAGACCTGGAACGTCGGCGAGAAGGCGATGGCTCCGGACTACACGATGACCATCGAGAACGTGAAGGAGTGCAAGACCAAGTACTACTTCAAGCCGAAGAAGGGGAACATCAAGCTCGGCGTCGAGGTCTCCCTGGAGGGGACTGCGGACAAGGACGTGCCCGTCAACCCGTTCTACGCCAAGGTCACCGACGGCGACGGTTACTCCTACACCAGCACCTTCGGCGGCTGCGAGCCGGATCTGAAGAGCGTCCGCCTGAACAAGGGCGAGAAGGCCAAGGGCTGGATCACCTTCGAGGTTCCGCAGAAGTCCAGCGGGCTCAAGATGAGCTACAACCCGTTCATCGTGGGGACGCTGAAGCAGGATCTGAAGTTCGATCTCGGTCGCTGAGACCAAGCTTCGGCAACACACGAGGGCGTTCGAGAGAGCGCCCTCGTTGCGTTTTGTGGGTTGCTCAGCTCCTGCCGACGGTCGCGATGGCGGCCCACTCGAGAGTCACGTTCGGCAGCACGCCCAGCGCGATCACGAGCACCGCAGCGATCACCAGCGCCGAGGCGACGTAGCCCGAGCGCATCGGTACTGCGAGGGTTGCGCCGGGGGCGGGCTCGCGCATGTACATGAACACGATGACGCGCAGGTAGTAGTAGGCGCCCACCAGGCTGTTGAGCAGACCGACCACCGTCAGCACGTACAGCTCGGCGTCGATCGCGGCCTGGAAGACGTACAACTTGCCGAAGAAACCCGCTGTGGGCGGGACACCCGCCAGCGACAGCAAGAACAGGCTGAAGGCCATCGCCGCGGCGGGGTGACGCTTGGCGATACCCGCCAAATCCTCGTAGCTGACGGCCTCCTTGCCACGGCTGCCACACAGAATGAGCGCGCCAAAGGCGCCCGCGGTGGAGACCGTGTAGGTCAGCAGGTAAAAGAGGATGCTGCCCTCCGCGGCCGGGCTGCGGATGGTCGCGACCACCGCCACCAAGGCATAGCCCGCGTGCGCGATGGAGGAGTACGCGAGCATACGCTTGACCGAGCTCTGCCGGCCGGCGACGAGGTTCGCCACCGTCATGCTGGCCACCGCGAGCGTCGCCAGCACCGGGGGCCAGCCGCTCGCCCAGCTCGTGAGGCGCTCGTCTCCGAAGGCGATCAGCAGCACGCGCACCATCACGGCGAACGCGGCGGTCTTGACGGCCACGGCCATGTAGCTGGTCGCGGGCGTGGGAGCGCCCTCGTACGCGTCTGGCGTCCACATGTGGAACGGCACGGCGCTGACCTTGAACGCCAGGCCCACCACGACGAGCACCAGCGCGATCAACACCTGCGCCGCGCCCGGCCCCTCCCCCTGCCCAATGGCTGCGATGGCCTGGCCGATGCCCGCCAGATCCGTGCGCCCCGTCGCCCCATACAGCAGCGCCGCCCCGAAGAGCATGAGCGCTGCCGCGAAGGAGCCGAGCAAGAAGTACTTCAGCGCGGCTTCGCTCGAGCGCGGCGTGCGCCGGAGGCCGACCAGGGCGTACACGCCCAGGGACATGGTCTCGAGCGCGACGAACAGCGTGAGTAGCTCTCCGGCGGCGGCGAGCGCCATGGCCCCCACCGTCGAGAAGAGCACCAACGGAAAGAACTCGGCGCGATCGATCTCGTGCTCCGTCAAGTAGCCGCCGGCGAGCAGGCACGACAGGCCGCCGCCGAGACACAGCGTGAAGCAGACGAAGACCGTGAAGCGGTCCCAGATCAGGTACGGACGCGTCAGCTCCAGGCCGACGAGGTTGTCCGGTCCCGCGAGCCACACGCCCAGACTCAGGGCGGCGCCCACGAACAGCACCACCGCGGCGCCCATGCCCAGCTCGCCGGCGCGGCCGGCGCCCGCATCGCTCACCTCGCCGGTCGGCGCGAGCCCCTGGGGATTCGGCTTTCCGAACGCCTCCGCCAGCATGAGCAGCAGCGCTCCGAGCGCCACCACCAAGAGCGGGGAGAGGCCGTAGACGACGTCGAAGGTCATGGTTGCCCCTGCTGCGGGTCGAGCGCGGCTTCCGCTTCGGGAGTGCTGGGGTCGGGGGGCTTGGCGTCAACCTGACCCGGCGGCTCCGGGTAGCCAGTCTCGAGCGCCCCACCGCGCCGGGGCAGCAAGCGCGCGACGGTGGAGCTCGGATCCATCTCTTGGAACGACTTGCGCCCCTCGGTGTAGCGCTCGAGCACCACCTGGACCGAGTCTCGCGTTCGCTCGAGGAACAGCGAGGGGAACAGGCCGATGATGAAGATGAGGGCCACCAGCGGCGCCAGCGCGATAGTCTCCCTCACGTTCAGATCGGAGAGCTGCGCGTTCTTCGGGTTCGTCAGCGGGCCGAAGAACATCTTCTGCACGACCGCGAGCATGTAGACCGCCGCCAGGATCACACCGAACGCCGCCAGCACGGCCTGCAGCCCGCCGTGGGAGCCGAGGGGCAGCGAGACGAACGTGCCCATGATGATCATGAACTCGCCGACGAAGCCGTTGGTGCCGGGAACGCCGATGCTCGACATGGTGACGAGCACGAACACGGCCGCGTACACGGGCATCACCTTGGCCAGGCCTCCGAACTCGCGCACCTCGCGGGTGTGACGGCGGTCGTAGATCACGCCCACGAGCAAGAAGAGCGCGCCCGTGGAGATGCCGTGATTGACCATCTGCAGGATGGCGCCCTCGACGCCGGGCCGCGTACCGCTGAACAGCCCCAGCATCACGAAGCCCATGTGCGCGACCGAGGAGTAGGCCACCAGGCGCTTGATGTCATCCTGCCGCCAGGCGACCAGCGCGCCGTACAGGATGCCGCCGCCTACGGCGAGCCCAGCGAGGTTCGCCGCGGCGCTCCAGGCCGGGCCGCCAAACAGGCCCATGCAGAAGCGGATGTAGCCATAAGTGCCAAGCTTGAGCAGGACGGCTGCCAAGATGATGGAACCCCCGGTCGGCGCCTGCACGTGCGCATCCGGCAACCAGGTGTGCAGCGGGAACATCGGCACTTTGATCACGAACGCGAGCGCAAAGGCGCCAAAGCACAGCCAGGCGGCGGTGCGCGGCAGTACCACGTTGGCCAGCGCCAGGTAGTCGAAGGTCGCGTAGCCAGCGAGGCTCTTGTGGGTCCACACCAGGTACAAGATGGCCGCGAGCATGAGCACGCTGCCCGCCATGGTGTAGAGGAAGAACTTGTACGCCGCCTTGATCTTCTCCACGCCGCCCCACACGCCGATCAGGATGATCATCGGCACGAGCATCAGCTCCCAGAACACGTAGAACAGGAAGAGATCGAGCGAGACGAAGGCCCCCAGCATGGCGCCGTGCAGGAGCAAGATCGAGAAGCACAGCTCCTTGGTGCGCTTCTTGATGCTGCCGAAGGACACGTAGGCCGCGATGGGGGTGGTGACCGTCGACAGCAGCACCATCCACAGGCTCACGCCGTCGATGGCGACGTGGTAGCGGATGCCAAAGCTCGGCAGCCAATCGACGACGTACTGGAAGTGCCACCCGCGGCTCATCGGCACGCGCAGCAGCATCAGGGACGCCAACAAGTCGAGCCCCAGCACACCCATGGTCACGCGCCGCAGCAGCGCGGGCGTCTGGCGCGGAAGGAACAGCACGAACAGGGCGCCCAGGATGGGCACGAACACGATCACGTTCAGCAGGTGCGGCCACTCCTCCGGAGGGGCCACCGCCGGGGTGGCAGCGTCTGCTGCTGCGGGCCACAGGCCGCGGACGAGCGCGAGCGACAGCGCTGCCACCACGCCGATCGCGACGCGCTCGAGGGTGCCTTGACGCCGCGGTATCAGCGCGCCGACGCCAAAAGCGAGCAGGTAGGGCACCAGCTCGAACACGGCCTTCGTGGCAGGGCTCACTGGACACCTCCGGTCGGCTGCTGCCCGGGCAGGACTCCCCGCACGGTCCCGTCGGGTTGCTGCTCGATCTGAATCACCGTGGCCGGCCCGCGCGTGGGGTCGAGCTTCGGGCGGGAGACGGTGATGCTGCGCTCGGCGGTGCGTCCAAAGGCGTTCTTCACCTGCAAGCGCAGCGTCTTGTTCTCACCAAAGCCCAGCGTGACGTCCTGCTGCATTTGACTGGAGAACTCCTCCGAGTCCCACTGCCCGTCCCCGTCCGTGTCCCAGCGGTACTGGTAGCCAAAACCCGGCGCGGCCACGACGCCGTACTGACCGGCGCTCTGATGCACCGTCCGGGCCTGAGCGTGCGGCGCGATCAAGAACCAGCCGACCGCGGCCGTACCGACCACCATCACAGCCGCGTAGGTGTGCACCTTGCCGGTCTGAACGAACCTCAGCCCAGCTCCCGCCAGTTGCACGACGCCGGAGGTCAGCTTGGCGACGATGCCGTCGACGACGTACTTGTCGGCTGCGGCGGCCGTGTCCGCCAGCGCGGCGGCGGACTCCACCACCGCCTCGTCGTACGCCTCGTCCACGTAGAACTTGTCCTGCGCCCAGCGGTGCAGCCCGGGCATCCGCTCGACGAAGGCGCGCGCCGGCTCCCCGCCCTGCAGCCGGTAGACCCAGTAGGCGGCGCCGAGCCCGAGGGCGAAAGCGCCGATGCCGAAGGCGAGCACCAGGGACAGCCCGCCCTCCGCCGCGGTCACGTTCTGGGCCGCGGTCGCGAACACCGGACCGAGCCAGTCGTCCATCGGGTGCAGGTGCAAGAGGTGGGCGTTGAGGAAGCCGCCGCCGAGCGACAACGCCGCGAGCACCGCCAGCGGCAGCCACATCTGCCAGGGGCTCTCGACGGGCGCGGGGCCCTCGAGCGGCTCGTCGGGGTCATGGTGGTGATGAGGGTGGTCGTGATCGTCGTGGTCGTGGTGCGCGGGCGCCTTCCACTTCCTCTTGATGGTCCAGCCCTTGAAGTCACCCCAGAAGATCCCGAACACCAAGCGGGACATGTAGAACGCCGTCATCACGGCGCCCACGACGCCCATGGCGAACAGCACCTGATTGCCCCAGCTCGGCCACTGCCACAGCTCGAGCACCGTCTGCTCCCCCGCGCGGGTCATCTGGGTGATCTTGCCGCCGGGCAGCGGGCTCTGGATCTGGCTGGTCAGGGCCTTGAGCAGGATCTCGTCCTTGGAGAAGAAGCCGCTGGTCCCCGGGAAGCCGATGATGGCCACCCACGCCCCCACGAAGGTGGCGAAGGTGACCGGCATGTACTTCTTCATCCCGCCCATCTTGCGCATGTCCTGCGACGTGTCCGTGTCGTGGATACGCTTGTGCATCGCGTAGATCACGCTGCCGGCGCCGAGGAACAGACAGGCCTTGAAGAAGGCGTGGGTCACGACGTGGAAGAACCCTGCGCTGAACGCGCCCACCCCTACGCCCAGGAACATGTAGCCGAGCTGACTCACCGTGGAGTAGGCGAGCACCTTCTTGATGTCGTTCTGCGCGAAGGCGATGCTCGCGGCGAGTAGCGCGGTGAGTGCACCGACCAGCGCGATGGTGAACATCACGGCGGGCGCGAGCACGAACACCGATGACAGGCGACAGACCAGGTACACACCTGCGGTCACCATCGTGGCGGCGTGGATCAGCGCGCTGACCGGCGTAGGACCCGCCATGGCGTCCGGCAGCCAGACGTACAGCGGGATCTGCGCGCTCTTGCCGGCGCAACCCAGGAACAAGGCCAGGCCGACCAGCGACGCCGCGGTGACGTAGCGCGGCGTGTTGAGCCATGCCGCGGCGCTCTCGGGTAGCGCGCTACTGAGCGGCACGACGTTCCCGATCGGCCACAGCTTGACCGGCTCGAGCAAGCGGCTGCGGCCACCCTCGATGCCAATCCAGTCGAGCGCCCCCACGTGGTAGACGAACAGCGCCATCGCGACGAGCAGCCCGAAGTCGCCGATGCGATTGACGATGAAGGCCTTCTTGCCGGCTTGGGCGTTCTTCTCGTCCGTGAACCAAAAGCCGATGAGCAGGTAGCTGCACAACCCCACGCCCTCCCAGCCCACGAACAAGATGGGCAGGCTGTCCCCCAGGATCAGCACCAGCATCGAGAAGATGAACAGGTTCAAGTAGGCGAAGAACCGGTGATAGCCCGGGTCCTTCTCCATGTACTTGGTCGAGTACAGGTGGATCAGAAAGCCTACCCCAGTGACCACCAGGCACATGGTCGCGTTCAGCGCATCGAGCGAGAACGCCACCTTGATGGGGATCGACCCGAGGTCGTGGCGACCACTCACGCTGAGCCAGTCCCAGGCGACGTACGTCAGGCGCGCGGCCTGCTCCGAGCCCGCCTGCGCCTGGCGGAGGACCAGGAACGACACGACCGCTGCGAGGAACGAGCCGCCCACCGCCGCGAGCGCCATGAGCGTGACACCCTCGCGCCCGAGTCGTTTGCCGAACACGCCGTTGATGAACGCGCCGATCAGCGGCAGACACAGGATCACCGCCAGGAGCGAGAAATCGTTGGCTGGAAAGACCTTGACCAGAGCTTCCACGGGGTACCCTTCAGTGCTTCAGGGCATCCGCTTCGTCGCTGTGGACCGAAGCTTTGAGCCGGTAGTAGGACAAGATGATCGCCAGCCCAACGGCGGCCTCGGCTGCCGCGACGGCGATGATGAAGAAGGCGAACAGTTGGCCCGTCATCGGACCGCCGTGTTGCCGGTTGTAGGCCACCAGCAGCAGGTTGATGGCGTTGAGCATCAGCTCGATGCTCATCAGCTGGATGAGCACGTTGCGGCGAACCAGGAAGCCGATCGCCCCGATGGTGAAGAGCAGAGCGGAGAGCACCACATAGTGCTCGAGCACGTAGCCCAGGGCGCTCATTCGGCGGGCTCCTTGCTGAGGGGGCGCTGGGCGTCCCGCGGGTGCAGCGGACCGTGGAACAGCCGCTTGGACTCGTGGCTCTCCGGCGGCGCGGGCCGCGGGCGCGCCTTGCTGCGCGCCACGGCGATGGCTCCAATCACCGCCACGATCAGCAGCGCCGTCGCCAACTCGAAGGGGATGATGGCCTCGCGGAACAGCAGCCCGCCGACGGCCTCCACGTCGCCGTGGCCGACCGCGGCCGGTCCGAAGCGCACGGGCTGCCCGTCGAAACGCGCCAGGAGCAGCAGGCCCAGGCCCGAGAGCACCGCCATGCCGCCGCCGGCGACGATCCGTGACCCGACCGAGCCCCCCGACTTGGGCGGTCCAGCGCTGGTGTCCGCGCCGATGAGCATGATCACGAACACGAACAGCACCACGACCGCGCCGGCGTACACGATGATCTGAATCGCCGCCAGGAACTGCGCGGACAGCTTGAGGAACAGCGACGCAATCCCGATGATGGTGATCAGCAGGCCCATGGCGGCGCGGATCGGGCTGCGCGCGATCACCGTCGACAAGGCGCCCACGAGGCAGAGCAATGCGCCGACGATGAAGAGTGCGTTGCCGGCGTTCATGTGCTCACCTCGGCGGCGGACACGAGCCGCCGGGTCTGGCCCTTACCGCCCGTGTGGATGTAGTCCTCGAAGTGCGAGCGATACTTGCGCACGAAGGACAGCGCCGGCTGCGCTGCGCCGTCGCCGAACGCGCAGATGGTGTTGCCGGTGATGTCCGAGGCGATCTCGCTGATCTGATCCAGCTCGTCCATCGTCGCCGTCCCGGCCAAGAGCTTGTCTGCGATGCGCTCCATCCAGCCGCAGCCCTCGCGGCAGGGCGTGCACTGACCGCACGACTCGTGGCGGTAGAAGCGCATCAGGTTGTGGAAGGCCAGGACCGGGTCCGCTTCGTCGGACAAGACGATGGCGCAGCAGGTCCCGAGCATGCCCCCAGCCGCCCGGAACGTGTCCACCCCGAGCGGCAGATCGAGGATGCTCTTGCCGTTGTAGGGCTCGAAGCGGGGGTCGTTGGGCACGTCGACGATCTCGTCCGGGCGATGCACCGGGCAGCTCGAGCCGCCGGGGATCACCCCCAGGATCTCCTTGCCGGTCGAGAGCCCGCCGCCCAAGTCGTAGATCAACTCCCGCAGCGTGAGGCCCACGGCGCACTCGTACACCCCCGGCCGCGCCACATGCCCGCTGACACCGAACAGCCGCGCGCCGCCGTCATTGAACTCGTGCAGCGCCGAGACCCGGCTGAAGGTGTCCCCGCCGACCTGAAACACGGTCGGCACGACCGCGATGGTCTCGACGTTGTTCACCGTGCTCGGACAGCCGAAGGCGCCGAACTGCGCCGGGAACGGCGGCTTGAGTCGTGGCTCGCCGCGCTTGCCCTCGAGCGAGTTCAAGAGCGCCGTCTCTTCACCGCAGATGTAGGCGCCAGCCCCGGTGTGCACGACCACCTCGACCGGGTGGTCCTTGCCGAGGGGCCGAGCGCCGAGATAGCCCTTGGCCTTCGCCTCCTCGATGGCGCCCCACAGGCGCTCCTTGGCGAGGTGGAGCTCGTCGCGCACGTAGATGTACGCGACGTGTGCGCCGATCCCGTAAGCGCCGATGATGCAGCCCTCGATCAGGGAGTGCGGGTTGCGCTCCATGATGGTGCGATCCTTGAAGGTGCCGGGCTCACCCTCGTCCGCGTTGATCACCAAGTAGTGGGGCTTCTGGCCCTGCTTGGGCATGAAGCTCCACTTCGTGCCGCAGTCGAAGCCCGCCCCGCCGCGGCCGCGGATGTGTGCCTTCTTGACCTCGTCCACGACCGCCTCGCGGCTCAGCGCGAGCGCCTTGCGGGCCCCCTGGTAGCCTCCCACCTTCTCGTAGGCGGCCAGGGTGTGACCGGAGGGGTCGTCGTAGCCGTGAGACAAGTACGTGGTTCGCTTCAGCATGGCTCGCTTCTCAACTCTCGAGCAGCCGATTGAGGATTTCGTCCACCCGCTCGATGGTCAGATCTTCGTGGTAGGACTTGTCGACCTGCATCATCGGCGCGCTGCCGCAGGACGCCAGACACTCTGCCGTGCGGAGCGTGATCTTTCCGTCCTTCGTGGTCTCCCCCTCCTCGATCTTCAGTCGCTTCTTGCAGTGCGCCAGGACCTTGTCGCTGCCTCGCAGCGCGCAGGACAGCGTGCGACACACCCACACCTGGTGCTCGCCAGGCTTGTGTCGATTGAAGAGGGTGTAGAACGTGGTGACCCCAGCGACATGCGCGGTGCTGAGGCCGAGCCGGTCGGCGACGAAGGTGATGACCTCGTCGCTCACCCAGTTGCCGTTGGCTCCTTGGCAGAGGTGCAGCACCGGGATGCATGCCGCCATCTTGTTGGGATACCGCGCGAGGATCTTCTCGAACTCTCGCTCTTGCTCCCCAGTCAGGGAAAAAGCCATGGCCGGTTTGTCTTCTCGTGACAGACGCAGTGGGTGCCGAGCGGGGCTGCTGCCCGGCGCTCTGGCCGCCCGGGACCCCGGGCGAGCGCACCGTAGTGAGCGGCCTTCCAGCGTGTCAAGACTGCACTGGACGGGGCGCGCCCGGGGGACGCCCTGGACGAAAAGGTGTTCGAATCTCTTGAGAATCCGACGAGACCATGTGTAGGCTCTGCGCGCTGGTCGATCGAAACGATCGGGAGGTGATTTGTGTTTTGCCCGAACTGTGGGACGCAGAACGAGGACTCCGCGACAACCTGCACGAAGTGCGGGTTCAACCTGAAGGGTGCGGCGGCGCCCAAGTTCAAGGGCACCATGCTCATGATGAACGCGCCGCCTGCCGCCCCGCGCCCGGGTGACGCTCCGGCTGCGCCGGCACCCCCGGTGGCGCCCAAGCCCGCGCTGAAGGGCACGATGCTTGGCGTAGCGCCGCCTTCACCGGGTGCGGCCCCGGCGCCGCCCGCTCCCGCGCCCGTTGCGGCCCCCCCAGCCCCAGGGCCGGGGCCGGGTCCGGGTCCGGCCCCCGCGCCCGCCTTTGGTGGTGCGGCCGACCCGCTCGGTGGCACCCTCGCCGCTCCGGGTGGGTTTCCCGGCGCACCCCCGCCCGGACCGATGGGCGGCCCTGCGCCCGGCGGACCGCCGATGGGTGGACCTCCCCCGGGTGGACCCATGGGTGGACCGCCGATGGGTGGGCCTCCGCCCGGCGGCCCCATGGGTGGACCTCCTCCGGGCGGCCCGATGGGTGGACCTCCGCCCGGCGGCCCGATGGGTGGACCTCCGCCCGGCGGCCCGATGGGGGGACCTCCGCCCGGCGGTCCGATGGGTGGACCGCCGCCCGGCGGCCCGATGGGGGGACCTCCGCCCGGCGGCCCGATGGGAGGACCGCCGCCCGGCGACCCCATGGGGAGCGGGAGCCCCTACGGCCCACCGCCCGGCGGAGCACCTGGGTACGGACCACCTCCGGGCGCCATGGTGCCGTCCGGCGGCGCGCCGATGCAGTACGGCGGAGCCCCCGGCGGCTTCGGGCCCATCGGGCAGACCCGCAACGCGATCGTGCAGCTGCTGATCGGCTTCGTGTGCGGCTTCTACTTCCTGTACCTGATCTGGGTAGAGGTGAACGAGCTGAAGGCGTTTCGTCAGAAGGACGATCTGAACCCCATCCTGTTCTTCGTTCCGATCCTCAACATCATCCAGATTTGGAACCTTCCGCCGAAGGTGCTCGAGGCCAAGCAGATGGCCGGCGTGGTCAACGCCAACGTCCAGAGCCCCATCCTGTACTTCTTCCTGTGGCCTTTCTTCCTCACCAACGATCTCAACGAGATCTGGCAGGCAGCGGGCGGCGGAGGCGGCGGCGGACAGCCTGGTTACTGATCCGGGTGCCCAATGACCCAGCGCGCCCGGTCTGCTCGGCCGGGCGCGCTGCATTTGCACGAGCCAATGCCCGCGAGTACGGTCAGCCGCCCGATGAGCGAGCAAGCAGAGCCCCGCGAGCTGGTGAGCGGGCGAGCCCGACGCGTGCTCGTGGTTGGACTGTTGGTGCTCCCTGTCGTGTTGGCCGTGTCTGCGGACTTCCCGCTGTGTCCGACCGCGGGGCTGTTCGGTATCCCCTGCCCGGGCTGCGGACTCACCCGCGCGACGTTGACGGCCTTCAGCGGCCAGTTCTCCCAGGCCATGGCCTACCACCCGCTGGTGTTCGTCGTCGGGCCCGTGTACCTGGCGGTGATGGGCGGCCTGGGTCTGAGCTACATCCGCGGCTCGAGCTCGGGCGCGCCATCGAGGCGGATGGACGTGGCTGTGACCGCCCTCGCCATCATCCTGTTCGCGCTGCTGTTCGGCGTCTGGATCGCGCGTTTCCTTGGCGCCTTCGGTGGACCGGTGCCGGTCGAGACGGTCGGCGGGTGGTGGTCCGCGCGCTGAGGAGCGGTAAAGAACGACCCACTTCGGTGGGGCGTCGATCGTTCGCCGTGCCGAGAACTGCCCAAGTCGAGTCACACGTTGAAGCGGAAGTGAATCACGTCGCCGTCCCGCACGACGTACTCCTTGCCTTCAATCGCCAGCTTCCCGGCTTCGCGACACTTCGCCTCGCTGCCGAGCGCCACCAGATCCTCCCACCAGATGACCTCGGCCTTGATGAAGCCGCGCTCGAAATCGGTGTGAATCACGCCAGCGGCTTGGGGCGCGGTCCAGCCACGTCGAATCGTCCACGCGCGACACTCCTTCTTACCAGCCGTCAGGTAGGTGATCAGGCCGAGCAGCTCGTACCCGGTGCGGATCACCTGGTTGAGACCCGGCTCGCTGAGGC
This sequence comes from Polyangiaceae bacterium, assembly GCA_019637295.1. Lineage (GTDB taxonomy): Bacteria > Myxococcota_A > Polyangia > Polyangiales > Polyangiaceae > JACKEA01. The sequence goes on along the minus strand of JAHBVX010000007.1, from coordinate 388,119 downwards.
CCGCGCTCTGTAGGAACTCCGGCCGGTCCGCGGGCTCGAGCTCGGCGATCTGCTCCTCGAGCGCGGCGCAGATGGGCACTACCGGCGCGCCCTCGTCCCGCGCGAGGCCAAGGAGCGCCTGATAGTGGGAGCTCCCCTCGAGATTGGCGAGGGACGCCTCATCCACGTTCGCGACGTAGAACACCGGCTTGGCGGTGAGCAGCTGCATGTCGCGCAGGATCGTGCGCTCCTTCTCGCCGTCCACGGCGAAGGAGCGTGCGGGCTTGCCTTGATCGAGGTGGGCCGCGAGCTTCTCGCACAAATCCGCGGCCAGCCGCTCGGTCGGGTCCCCGCCCTTGCTCTGCTTGCGGGCGCGCTCCAGCCGCTTGCTCACCGTGTCCAGATCCTTCAGGCACAGCTCCGTCTCTATGGTCGCGATGTCGGCGAGCGGGTCGACTCGGCCATCCACGTGCACCACGTTGTCGTCGGCGAAGCAGCGAACCACGTGCGCGACCGCGTCCACCTCGCGGATGTGGGACAGGAACTGATTGCCCAGGCCCTCGCCCTTGGAGGCGCCGCGGACCAGACCCGCGATGTCCACGAACTGGATGGTGGTGGGCGTGACCTTCTCCGGCTCGTAGATCCGGGCCAGGGCGTCGAGCCGGGGATCCGGCACGAGCACCACGCCCACGTTGGGCTCGATGGTGCAGAACGGGAAGTTCGCTGCCTCGGCTTTGGCGCTCGAGAGCGAGTTGAACAGCGTGCTCTTGCCCACGTTCGGCAGGCCGACGATTCCACACGAAAAGCCCATGAGGTGCGCGGGAGTAGCGCACCTCCTCCGTCATGTCGAGGGGCCTGGCCGCCGTCGCGCAGCGGCCGCGACGGGAAGTACCGCAACCAGGGGCGCGTACGAATCGATCGTGGACCGCTGGAGACAACTCTTCGTCGAGGTGACGGCTCAGGAGGCCGGGCGCCTGGAGGCCGACCGACGCAGCCGAGCCGCCCTCCGCGCGGCGCAGGAGCTCGAGGCCTGGAGTCGGTCCGCGGCCCCGGCGGTCATGGACTCCTTGGAGGTCGCCTGCCGCGCCCGGGCCGACGAGCTCGCCCGAATGACCGGCGTCGCCGTCTCCGTCACGCGCTCTGCGCCCACCAGCGTCGATTCCAGGGACGGCTGCGCGCGCGTGCTCGGGCTCTCGCTCAGGGATCGCGTCCACGAGGTCGTGATCTACGGCTACCTGCACAGCGGCAACCTGCCGGTGATCCACTTCCTGATGAACGCCAAGGGCGGCGGCGTGCAGGTCGGACGCCACCGCCGACTGGTGAGCTTCCCGGGCTGCCGGGTGACTCCGGGCGACGACGGTCGACCGGTGCTGCGCCCAGTGGGTCGCTCCACACCCACGTCGGGCAGCGAGCAGCTGACCACGGACGACCTGGTGTTTCGTGCATTCGAACTGTTGCTCCGTCGGGCGCTCGGGCGTCCGGCGGCCGCGGCCGAGCGGGTCCTCCGCTCCGGAGCGAGCACCCCGCTGCTCGGCTCGCTGCGCTGACGGCCCCCGCTGGTCGGGACTTGCCGCCGGACCGCGTTCGGTCCAACAAGCGGCTAGCCATGGATATCAGCTTCTCCGCCGAGCACGAGGCCTTCCGCCAGGAAGTTCGCGACTACATCACGGGCGCTCTGCCGCCGGAGCTGGCGCGCAAGGCCGAGGCCGACGCGGAGTTCGAGCACGCGGAGGTGATGAGCTGGCACCGCATCCTGGCCCAGAAGGGCTGGGCCGCGCCACACTGGCCGAAGCAGCACGGCGGCCCTGGCTGGGACGCCGCGCGTCGCTTCATCTTCAGCGAAGAGATCGAGCTGTCCGGCGCCCCGCGGCTGTCGCCCTTCGGGCTCGCCATGGTGGGCCCGCTGATCATCCAGTTCGGCAGCGACTACCAGAAGCAGCGCTTTCTGCCGAAGATCTTGGCGGGCGAAGAGGTCTGGTGTCAGGGCTACTCGGAGCCGAACGCGGGCAGCGATCTGGCCAGCCTTCAGCTCCGCGCCGAAGATCGCGGCGACCACTTTCTGCTCAACGGCCAGAAAACCTGGACCACCTACGCGCAGTATGCCGACTTCATCTTCGTGCTCGCGCGCACCAACGGCGAGGCGAAGAAGAAGCAAGAGGGCATCAGCTTCATCCTGTGCGACATGTCGAGCGAGGGCCTTACCGTCAAGCCCTTCCTGACCACCGGCGGCACCCACGCTTTCTGCGAGACGTGGTTCGAGAACGTGAAGGTTCCGAAGGAGCACCTCGTCGGCGAGTTGAATCAAGGTTGGACCATGGCCAAGGCGCTGCTCGGGCACGAGCGCACGCTCGTCGCCGGTATCGGCATCAGCAGCCGCGCCCTGCTGCGCGCCAAGCGCATCGCCCGTGACACGATGTCCGACGGCCGGCGGCTGCTGGACGACCCGGTGATCCGCCAGGAGATCGCCGCCCTCGAGCTGCGGCTCGAGTCGCTGAAGATGGCGAACTTTCGCGCCATCGCCGGCGCACAGCTCGGGCACGCGCCGGGCCCGGAGTCCAGCATCTTGAAGCTGCGGGGCACGGAGATCCAACAAGCTTGCTTCGACCTGTGCATGAAGCTCATGGGCATGAACTCGCTCACCTGGTTCAACGAGCCAGGCACCGTGCCGGATCGGGAACACTGGGTCCCGAGCGCGTTCAACTACATGCGCGCTGCCACCATCTACGCTGGCTCCAACGAGATCCAGAAGAACATCATCGCCAAGCTCATCCTCGGACTTCCGAGCGCCTGAAGGACGTACACCATGGATTTCGAGCTATCAGAAGATCAGCGGCTGCTCGTCGACTCGGTGCAATCCTTCGTCAAGAAGGACAGCCCCATCGAGCGCATGCGCAGGCTGCGCGACCACGAAGTCGGCTGGGAGAAGTCGACCTGGAAGCAGATGGCCGAGCTCGGTTGGCTGGGCGTACTCTTCCCCGAGAGCGTCGGTGGCTCGCAGCTGAGCTTCGTCGAGGTGGGCCTCATCATCGAGCAACTCGGGACCACCCTCGTGCCCGAGCCCATCACCGCGCTGGTGACGGCCGGCGTGCCGTTGTGGAAGCTCGGCAACGCCGAGCAGCACGAGCGCTACCTGAGCCCGGCGCTCGGCGGGGACACCTCCCTCGCGCTGGCTTACCTGGAGCGCGATGGGCGTTTCGACGCACGTCAGATCGCCACGCGCGCCGAGAAGACCGCGAGCGGGTACCGTCTGTCCGGCAGCAAGCGCTGGGTGCAGAACGGCCACGCCGCAGACCACCTCGTGGTTTCGGCGCGCACCTCGGGAGGTCCGGGCGACAGCGACGGCGTCAGCCTGTTCCTGCTCGACGCGGGGCAGCCCGGCCTGCGCAGGACCACCGTGAAGCAGATGGACGGCAAGAAGTCCGCGATGCTCGAGCTCGAGGGGGTCGAGGTCGGCGCGGAGCGACTGCTCGGCGAGCCGGGGGCGGCGCTGCCGGCGCTCGAGCTCGCGCTGGACTACGGCGCCGCGGCTACCTGCACCGAGGGCGCGGGCGTGATGCAGACGGTCCTGATGATGACGCGCAACTACCTCACCGAGCGCCGCCAGTTCGGCGTGCCCATCGGCAGCTTTCAGGCGCTGCAGCACCGCGCGGTAGACATGTTCGTGGAGACCGAGCTGGCCAAGAGCACGGCGATCCTGGCCATGCTCGACGTCGAAGCGGAAGACGCGGCGGTGCGGCAGCGCTCCATCAGCATCGCCAAAGCGCAGCTGGCCGAGAGCGGCGGCTTCGTCGTGCGCCAAGGCACGCAGCTGCACGGCGGCATCGGCGTGACGGACGAGCACGACGTGGGTCTCTACTTCAAGCGCATGCACGTGCTGTCCACGCTGTTCGGCGACGCGCACTTCCACACCCGACGCTTCGCGTCGCTGCCGAGCTTCACTCGCAACGTCGCGTGACGGTGACTTGACGACCTCCACGACCGTCGTCGGCCTCGACGTCCTCGGCGTGGACATCGAGCTGTCGGCGCCCTTCGGCATCGCGGGCGGACGACAGGATGTCGCCCGCAACGTCTTCGTCCGCGTTCGGCTGCGGGACGGCAGCCTCGGTTACGGCGAGGCGGCGCCCTTCCCAGCCGTCAACGGCGAGACCCGCGAGCACGCGCTGTCCGCGCTCGAGCTCGCGCGTCCGGAGGTCCTCGGCTCGGACGCCAGGCGGCTGCGCGCCCTCGGCGCTCGAATCGAGGAGCCGACCCGCGCGGCGCCGAGCGCACGCGCCGCGCTCGAGTGTGCCGTCCTCGACGCCCTCGGTCGGCACGCGCGGCTGCCGCTGTGGGCCTACTTCGGCGGCGCGACGAGCTCGCTCCGAACCGACATCACGATCACGACGGGGACCCTGGCCGCTGCCGGTGAGGCAGCCCGTCAGGCGGCGAGCGATGGCTTCACCACGCTCAAACTCAAGGTGGGCGGCGTGAGCTTCGACGCAGACGTCGCCCGGGCGCGGGCCGTGCTCGCGGCGGCGCCCGAGGCCTGCCTCATCCTCGACGGCAACGAGGCGCTCAGCGCCGACGAGACGGTCGCGCTGGTGGACGCCCTGGGCGCCGACCGCTCGCGTCTGGTGTTGGTCGAGCAGCCGGTTCCCGCCGATGACCTCGACGGGCTGCGCTCGGTACGCGAGCGCACGACGGTCCCGGTCGCCGCCGACGAGAGCGCCCGCTCGGCCCGGGACGTCGGTCGGCTGCACCGCGCACGGGCAGCGGACGTGGTCAACGTGAAGCTGACCAAGTCGGGCCTGCTCGAGTCACTGGACATGATCGCCGCGGCGCGAGCGCTTGGCCTGCAGCTGATGATCGGCGGCATGGTGGAGACCCGGCTGTGCATGAGCGTGTCTGCCTGCCTGGCCGCGGGCCAAGGCGGCTTCTCGTTCGTCGATCTCGACACGCCGCTGTTCCTGCTGGACGAGCCCGTGAGCGGAGGATTCACCCAGCGCGGCCCCGAGCTCGAGCTCTGCGCCATCGACGCGGGGCACGGCGCCACGCCGCGCTGGAGCTGAGCGCCAGGGCGCGCGAAAGGCTCGAAAGATGCGCCGACGGCGGGCGTGTGGGATGATTGACGTCGATCGTGCCGGTCCCCCCTCCCTCGGAACGTCAGCTCTACCTCCCGCTTCCCGGTGTCGCCAGCGACAAGGACGCCAAGGCGCGCATCGCTCGGGAAGATCGCGTGTTCGTCAACCGCAACCTGCGGATGAACGCGATCGAGTGGGTGGGCTTCGACATGGACTACACGCTGGCCATCTATCGTCAGCAGGCCATGGACTCGCTCAGCATCGCCCTGACCTTGGAGGGCATGATCCGCAAAGGCTACCCCAGCTATCTGCGGGAGATCGAGTACGACACGCGCTTTCCGATCCGCGGACTGCTCATCGACAAGCGGCTGGGCCACGTGCTGAAGATGGACCGGCACAAGGTGGTGACCAAGGGCTACCACGGCACGCGCCGTCTGCCCCGGGAAGAGCTGCTCGAGCTGTATCACAAGAAGCGAATTCGCCCACACACGCCGCGGTATCACTGGATCGACACGCTGTTCGCGCTGTCGGAGGTCACCGCCTTCGCCGCGCTGGTGCAGGCCCTCGAAGCCCGTGGAGAGGTGCTCGACTACGACAAGATCTTCGACGACGTCCGCGCCGCCATCGACGAGGCACATCGCAATGGCTCGGTGTACGCCCGGGTCACCGCGGAGCTCGGCGCCTTCGTGGACAAGGACGCAGAGCTGGCTCGCGCCCTGCACAAACTGCGCTCCTCCGGCAAGAAGCTGTTCCTGCTCACCAACTCGCCGTGGGACTACACCAACCGGATGCTCGAGTACCTGCTCGGTGACTCGATGCCCGAGTACCCGAGCTGGCAGAACTTCTTCGATATCGTGATCTGCTCGGCGCAGAAGCCGGCGTGGTTTCAGGACGGGCGTCCCTTCGTCGAGCGAGACGGCGACGTGCTCCGGCACATCAAGTCGCTCGATCGCGGGCGCGTGTACGAGGGCGGGAATCTGGCGGACTTCGAGCGCTTGACCGGCGTCGTCGGCTCGGCCGTCTTGTACGTGGGTGACCACATTTACGGCGACATCTTGCGCTCCAAGAAGGAGTCGTCCTGGCGCACCGCCTTGATCATTCAGGAGATGGACGCGGAAGCACGTGCCCTCGAGCTGTGCGCCCACCCGATGACGCGCCTGCGCGAGCTGTACGAGGTGCGTGACAAGCTGGAGGACGAGCTGCGCTTCTACCAAGCACGCTTCAAGGATCTGGGCCGCGCCAGCAACGGCCACGCCGCCGACGCACAGGCGGAGCGCGTCCGGGTCAAGCGAGCCATCGAGCGCGTGCGCTCCGAGATGCGTCGATTGGACGCCGAGCACGGCGCGCTGGTGGAGCGCGTGGACACCACCTTTCACCCGTACTGGGGCAGCCTGCTCAAGGAGGAGCACGAAATGAGCATGTTCGGCCTGCAGGTCAACATCTACGCGGACATCTACACGCGTCGCGTCTCGTGTCTGGCCGGCTACTCGCCAGCGCAGTTCTTCCGCTCTCCGCACGACCTGATGGCCCACGAGCTGTAGCGGGCGGTCCCGCCCCGAGGGCTCCGCGGGCAAACCCTCGCCGGCCGTCCGCGGGCCAACCTCACCCGTCCGAACCCCACGGGATCGGGCGGCGGAGCCGGGTCCGGGGTAGGCCCACCGACCCAAGCTGTGCTACGCGGATGGCCCCGTTGCGGATGGCGCGCCGTGCCCCATACACGCTAGCGGCGCCCTGCGGGGCCATGCTTGAGGTAATCGCCCATGAATCTCGTCGAGTGGCTGCAGCGCCTGATGACCAACTTCGGTGCGGGTTGGGTCATGTGGCTGCTGATCGTGCTGAGCGTGCTGTCCGTCGCCATCATGCTGGAGCGTGGCTGGTTCTACTGGTCCCTGCGCGACGACCTGGGCACTCTCGCGTCGCAGCTGCGCGACTTCCTGCGCAGCAACGACATCGACGGCGCTCGCAAGCGCCTCGAGAAGTCGCCCAGCGCGGAGGCTGCCGTCGTGATGGCGGGCTTGCTGGAGGCGGATCGCGGCGCCAAGTCCGCGGACGAAGCGATGAAAGGCGCAGCCGCCCTGCAGCGGATGAAGCTCGAGAAGCGCCTGGCCTTCCTCGGCACGCTGGGTAACAACGCGCCCTTCATCGGGCTATTCGGCACCGTGATCGGCGTAGTCCAGGCCTTCGAGGCGCTCGGACGACAGGACGCGACGGCGGCCGCCGCGGGCGCCGCCAGTCAGATGGCGCCGCAGGAAGTGATGTACGCGATCGCCGAAGCGCTGGTGGCCACCGCGGTGGGCATCGCCGTCGCCATCCCGGCGGTCGCCATGTACAACCTCTTCAACCGGCAAGCCAAGGCGGTCCTGGCCAACACCGAGGCGCTCTCGCGCGTGCTGCTCGCGCACCTGGTCGCGGTCGATACCGGGCACGCTCCTGCGCCGCGGCCAGCCCGCGCCGCCCGCGCCGAGGCCGCCCCGCCCGGCGCGACGGACGACCAGGACGACGAGGACGAGGGCTGAGCCATGGCCGGTGGCGCCAGCGACGACGACGAAGGCCTGATCAGCGGGATCAACGTCACCCCCCTGGTGGACGTCGTGCTCGTGCTGTTGATCATCTTCATGGTCACCGCCAAGATCATCGTCTCGCAGGGCATGCCCATGGATCTGCCCAAGGCCGCCAGCGGCGAGGAGATCCAACAGATATTCAGCGTCGAGCTGACGGCGGAGGGTCGCACCGTGGTGGACTCGGAGGCGGTCTCGAGCGACGAGAAGATCAGCGACCTGGCCCGCGCCGCGAAGGCCAAGAACAAGGACCTTCGGGCGGTCATCCGCGCGGATCGCAAGGTCGAGCACGGGCGCGTCATCCACGTGCTCGACTTGCTGAAGCGGGCTGGCGTCGCCAAGATTGCCTTCGCAGTCTCACCCGTCGCCGACACCGTGCCCGTAGACACCGAGAAGAAATGACCGCCGCCGCACGGAAGCTCGAGCCGGACCCGGAGCCACCGTCGCTGCGCGCGGTCGAGGCGGGGGCCGGCTCTGCCGTCCCCGGCGCCCGGCCGAACCCCCTCGGCCCCGTGCTGGCGCTCGGCCGTCATCAGGTGCGGGTCGGCATCGCCGTGGGGCTCGCCGGGGCGCTGTTCGTACACGGAGCCGCAGCGGGCAAGGGGCTCTCCACGCTGGTGCAGCTGGCGCGCTTCTCGGCCATCGTCGAGCGCGCGGTCGCCGAGCGATTGCGCGCCAGCTACGACGTGGACTTCACCCCGCCCCCCGAGGCGGAGGTGCCCGAGCCCGAGCCGGAGCCGCCTCCTCCCGAGAAGACGCCCCAGCCCGTGGCTGCGCCGACGGAGCCCGCCGAGCAGCGCAAGAGCGACAACCCCTACGACGAGCCGCCGCCAGCCGCGGCGGAGGCGGGCAGGGTCCTCACCGCCGAGCCGGACCCGAGCGAGCCCGTGGACATGACGGACCAAGGCTTCATCAGCGGCAGCGGCGATCGCTTCGCGGGCGGCACCACGGCGGCGGACGGCACCGCCAAGTCGGCGGTGCGGAGCACCACCGCCAAGGGCGGCGTCGCGCCCGGCGGCACGGGGACCGGCAAGCCGAGTTCGGCCCCGCCCCCTCCCGCTCAGGACTTGTCCAAGGCGCCCACCCTGCTCGGGGGCGGCAGCTGGAACGACTGTGGATTTCCCGCCGAAGCCGAGATGGACCAGGTCGATTTCGGCATCGTGACCCTCACGGTCACCGTCGGCAGCGACGGCAAGGCCCAGAGCGTCGCGATCCTGAGCGATCCGGGGCACGGCTTCGGCCGACACGCTCGCGGCTGCGCCATGCGCAAGCGCTTCAACCCTGGCCTCGACAAGGCGGGCAACCCGACCACCCGGACCACCCCTCCGATCCGGGTGCGCTTCACCCGCTGACGGCGGCCCCCGCACTTCCCTTGGGCAGCGGGCAAGGCTCGGATAGAGTGCCGTGGGACGATGAGCGAGCGGGCCGAGCAGCTGCAGAAGATCGCCCTGTTTCAGGGGCTGAAGCCCGACGCCATCGAGCTCATCGCGCGCATCGCCAGCGAGGAGTCCCACGCCTCCGGGACCAAGATCTTCCAGCACGGAGACGCCGGGGACAAGCTGTACCTGATCCTGGACGGGCGGGTCCGCATCAGCCGGGAGGTCGCCGGCATGGGCGAGGAGGCCCTCGCGATCCTCGGTCCCGGTGACCTCTTCGGCGAGATGGCCCTGCTCGATGAGTCCCCGCGCTCCGCCGACGCCCGAGTCCACGAGCGCTGCCGCCTGCTCGCGATTTCGAAAGACTCCTTCGATGACCTGCTCTTTCTGCACAAGGACCTGGCCTACGAGGTGCTCTGGAGCTTCGTCCGTCTGCTCGTGTCCCGGCTGCGGGAGACGAACGACAAGCTCACGTTCCTGTCGGTGAGCGGCAAGTTCTGACTGCACGGGCGCCCCGGGTGTTTGTTATCAGCCGGAACACCTGCGCCGTCCGGCCCTGGCCCCCGCGTGGCGCCATTTCCCAGGGTTTTTCGGGCCGTAATGCACAACTTGCCCACAGAATTTGACTAGCCTACACCCGTTCAGTACCCTTGCACGGCCATGCAGGGTCTCACCAAGCGCCAGGAACAGACGCTCACGTTCATTCGCCGGTCCATTCAGGAGCGGGGCTACCCCCCGACGCTGCGGGAGATCGGCGAGTCGATGGGCATCAAGTCGACCAATGGCGTCAACGATCACCTCCGCGCCCTCGAGCGCAAGGGTTATCTGCGACGCGAGGACATGAAGAGCCGCGCGCTGAAGCTCGTGGAAGACTCGTCGCCCGCGCCCGCCGGCGACGACGAGCTGGTCGAGATCAAGGTGCTCGGGCGGGTCGCAGCCGGGCTGCCGCTGCTCGCGGAGGAGCAGGTCGTGGACACGGTCCGGGTCGACCGCATGATGGTGCGCGGCGGACGCGACGTGTTCGGGCTGCGCGTGACGGGGGACTCGATGGTCGACGCGGGCATCTTCAGTGGGGACTACATCTTCGTCCGCAAGCAAGCAGCCGCCGAGCGCGGGGACATCGTGGTGGCGCTGATCGGGGACGAGGCGACGGTCAAGTACTACTACCCGGAGCGCGACTACGTCCGCTTCCAGCCAGCCAACTCCCAGATGGCGCCCATCCTCGTGCGCGCGTCGGACTTCCGCTCCACCATGCTGCTCGGCAAGGTGATCGGGGTCTTCCGCCAGATCTGAGCGCCAGTGAGGCCGGTGCGCTGCGCGGGGGGTGGGTCCGGGCGCGGCGCGCCGGGCGGGTCGTCGCGCCTGCTCCGGCCCCCAGAAGCGCCGGAGCGAGCGATTTCGCGAGGTCGCGGGATTGACGGGCTCTCGGGCCCGTTGGTAGCGTCCCGACGAGGCCGAGAGAGCCTCGTGCCACGGGCGGAGCGCATGCCGGAACGAATCGTCGAACCACGAACCATGTCGCGCAATTGGACGCGCGGTCCGCTTCGGCTCGCCGCCGCCATGGCGGTCGGGGTGGCGTGCCTCGGTTGCGGCAACACGCTCTACGCCATCCAGGCGAACGCGGCAGCCAGCCGGCTCGAAGAGGCCGAAGCACTCGGCGCCGCGCAGTACGCAGCGTACGAGTACTATCTCGCCAAGGCACACTTGGAGAAGGCGCAGTCCGAAGCAGCCGAAGCCGACTACGGGGACGCGACGCAGCTCGCGTCCATAGCCGAAGAGAAAGCCCAAGAGGCCATCGAGCTCGCGCGTGCAGCTCACAAGGGAGCTGGGCGATGAAGCGCATTCGTCTCATCGGCTGGGTCGTGGGCGCGACGGCGCTCTCGTTCGGCGGCTGCGGCCAAGCCCCCAAGCTTCGGGGGGACCTCGAGGGCCTGCAGCAGATCGCCGAGCAAGCCAAGTCCAACGGCGCCGTGCGCTGCGCGCCGCGTGAGCTCGCCCTGGCCGAGAGTCACCTGCACTTCGCGCGCATCGAGCTCGACCAGGGCTTCGTGTCCAAGGCCAAGAGCCACCTGTGGCGCGCCGAGCCGAACGCACGCGCGGCCTTGTTCTTGTCGCCGCCGCAGTACTGCGCCGAGCGCGGCTTCGTGGAGCTGCCCCGCGCCAAGCCCAAGCCCGCCCCCGGTGATCGAGACGGCGACGGCTTCCTCGATCCGGAGGATGCGTGCCCGGACGAGCCGGAGAATTTCAACTCCTACAAAGACGACGACGGCTGTCCCGACGATCCGGACACGGACGGCGACGGCATCCCGGACTCGCTCGACGCCTGCGTGCTCGAGCCGGAAGACAAAGACGGCTACCTCGACGAGGACGGTTGCCCGGATCCCGACAACGATCTCGACGGCATCCCGGACTCGGCGGACAAGTGCCCGCTCGATGCCGAAGACCCGGACGGTTACGAGGACGAGGACGGCTGCCCGGATCTCGACAACGACAAGGACGGCGTGCCGGACCTCAAGGACATGTGTCCGAACGAGCCCGGCTCGACGACGCAGGAGCCGCTCGGCTGCCCGGTCAAGCCGTCCTTGGTCGTCGTGACCGACTGCGAAGTGAAGATCACTCAGCAGATCCACTTCGAGTACAACAAGGCGACCATCCGCAAAGAGAGCCACCCGGTGCTCGACGCCGTGGTCGAGGTGCTGCAGCGGCTGCCGGACATCAAGATCGAAGTGCAGGGGCATACCGACAGCCAGGGCAGCGCGGCCTACAACAAGAAATTGTCCAACTCCCGCGCCGGCTCGGTCATGAAGTATCTGGTCGCGCGAGGCATCGCCGCTAGCCGGCTGACCTCGAACGGGTACGGCTTCGAGCGGCCGCTCGTCCCCAACACCTCGCCCCAGAACATGGCGCTGAACCGGCGCGTACAGTTCGTACGCACCGAAGGCACCAAGCCTGGCTGCCCCAAGACCGGGGGTTGACCTTCCCAACCTGGCCTCGGCCGACCCGCTGACTTTCGCCTTGGAGAAACCATACGTGCACCGTCGCTGCCTGTCCTTGGTTCTGAGCCTCGCGCTGTTCTTGGTCCTCGGAGCGAACGCCGCGGCGGCCCCGCGAGACGCCGCCGCGAACAAGAAGATCGACGAAGCCATCAACGTCCACTACCTGGCGACGGACTTCGACAAGGCGGAATCGGTGCTCACAGGCACCATCACCGCCTGTGGCGACAAGTGCAGCCCAGCGGTGATCGCCAAGGCCTGGATGTACGTGGGCATCGTCCGCGGCAGCGGCAAGGGTGACCAGGCGGGCGCCGCGGACGCCTTCCGTCAGGCCGCAGCCGCCGACCCGGGCGTCAAGCTGGACGACGCGCTCGCGACGGCAGAGACCAAGAAGGCCTTCGACGACATCGTCGGCGGCTCCGGTGCAACCACGAAGCCCCCCAAGCCCGGCAAGCCACCGCCCTCGGAGGACGTGGCAGGCGACATGGACTGCCAGCCCCGCCCCAAGGAAGTGGAGACCCGGCGGTCCATCCCCATCTCCTGCACGACTGAGGAGGAGGCGGTGCGCGCGGAGATCCGCTACCGCGAGTTCGGCGGGGACAACTGGAAGACCATCAAGATGACCAAGCGGGGCGACGTCTTCCAGGGCGAGATCCCCTGCGCCGCCACGGGCCTGGCTGGCGCCCTGCGCTACTTCGTGCGCGCCCAGGACGCCGCCGGGGACGTGGTGGACAGCTACGGCAGTCGCAGCAAGCCCGTCGAGGTGAGCATCGTCTCGAGCACGGACGAAGAACCCCCCGCGTTCCCCGACAAGGATCCGCCCCAGCGCTGCGCCGAAGCGGTCGAGTGCCCGCCGGATTTCCCGGGCTGCAAGGCCGGCGGAGGAACCAAGCCCTGGGGCGCGAGCTGCGGCGCCAGCAGCGAGTGCGAGTCGGGTCTGTCCTGTATCAACGGTACCTGCGAGACGGCGCAGTCCTGCGACATCGACGCCGACTGCCCGAGCGGCACCAAGTGCGTGTCCGGCAAGTGTGATCGCGGGGGCGGCGCGAGCGGTCCCTGGAAGCAGAACTGGCTAGGCTTCCACGTGGCCCACGATCTCGCCATCGTGGGCGGCACGGACGTGTGTTCGCAGGCCAGCCAGGACAAGGAGGGCTTCGCCTGCTACTACAAGGGCACCGAAGATCAGTACTTCTTCGACCCCCAGCCCGGCGTCGCCAACAAGATCAGCACGGGCATCGCCAGCGCCACCACCCGCGTGCTGCTGTCCTTCGATCGCGTGCTCACCCCGAACATCATGCTCGGCGCGCGCGCGGGCTTCGCCTTCGGCGGTGGGCCAGCGGCGGGGCCGCAGAAGGACGTGAAGTTCCTGCCCTTCCACGGCGAGCTCCGCGGCAGCTACTGGCTCGGCAACCAGCCCTTCAGCAAGCCCGGGCTGCGGCCCTACGTGCACGTCGGCGGCGGCGTGGCCCAGGTGGACGCCAAGCTCCCGGTGACGATCCGGGACTGCGCCACGGCGCCGTCTCCCGATGGCTGCAAGATCGGCAATTCTCAGGGGGATCCCCTCGAGCTCGACGCCTACAAGAAGCTCGGCCAGGGCTTCGTGGCCGTCGGTGGTGGCGCGCTATACGCCCTCAGCGCCAACGGCGGCATCCAGCTCAACTTGAACGTGATGTTCATGCTGCCCACCTCGGGCCAAGTCATCGAGCCGAGCCTCGGCTACGTGTTCGGCCTCTGAGCACGACCCCGCTTCGCTAGCGCTTCGCGCCTTGCCTTGCCGGTCCGACGCGGGAGCGGAGCGCGGGCGACTCGAGTCAGAGCACGACGGCGACCCGCATCGGGTTCTGCGGATCGTAGCGCACCTCGACCGCCGCCCCCGGCTGGATGCGAGCGATGTGCAACATGCTGACCAGCTGCGTCGGCGACGCGCGATAGGGCGCCGCCCCCTGCGGCGTGATCTCCAGATCGATCTGCAAGCGATGCTGCGGCATCTGGCCCATGATCTGGATGCTGCCGCCGAGGTCCCGCACCGACAGCACGCGCGCGTGCGCGGGCATACCCGTCTGCATGAGCTGGGCGCTGTCCTGCATGGACTTCGAGAAGCCCGTGAACACCTTGTAGGCGAAGAAGAGCGACACGGCGGTGACCAGCAGCGTGACCAGGACGCTCCCGGCAATCATGACGATCGTGAATATTTCCATGGCCCTCGCCGCATCTTAGGCAGCGTTCCGCGAGAAAGTGAACTGCTTCGCAGCTCAGGGAGCCGGGGCGGGTTCGGCGGGCCGAGCGGCCCACACGAGCGACACCCCCACCGGGTACGAGAGGAAGATCCCCGTCGCCACCCGCAGCGGGGCCCACTCGGGGCGCATGCCGAGCAGCTCGGTGGCCACGTCCAGGATCATGACCAGGGCCGCCAGGCCTACCCAGATCCTGAGCGGCCAGACGTCGAGCCTCGGCTTCAGCACCAGCGCGCCGAGGCCAAGGCCCGCGTAGATCCCGAAGCAGCGCGAGCATACGGGCAGCACGTGTCCCGCGAGGGACAGCGAGCGCGCGCTCTCGCGGTGGCACTGAAACTCGAACCACCAATCGAGAGGACTCGCCAGCGGCAAGAGGCCGATGACGCCGAGCAGCCCCGGCAGCAGCGGCGAGACCCCGACCACCAGGAGCAGTGCGCGCACTAGCCGTCCCGGCCACGGACCCTCGCGAAAGCGCGCGAGCGCGCCGCCGGCTGCGGGCAGGGCACCGTCGGTCATCGCGACTTCGGCTCAGGCAGCCTACGCCCCATCTGCTCCACCACCGCGCGCAAATCGCTCCACACGTCGCGCTTGGCCGCCGGCTGACGCAGGAGATAAGCCGGGTGGAAGGTGGGCATGACGGGCACGCGCCCGCGGTAGAGCTTCCACTGCCCACGCAGCCGCGTGATCCCGACGGTGGTGCCGAGCAGTCCCGTCGCGGCGGTCGCGCCCAAGGCTACGATCACCTGCGGGCGCACGAGCTCGAGCTGACGCTCGAGATAGCCCACGCAGGTCTTCATCTCGTCAGGCTCGGGCTTGCGGTTGTCCGGCGGCCGACACTTCACGATGTTGGCGACGTACACGTCCGCGGGGGAGAAGCCCATCGCCTCGATCATCTTGTCGAGCAGCTGGCCGGCCTTGCCCACGAACGGCAGGCCCTGCGCGTCTTCTTCCGCCCCCGGGCCCTCGCCGACGAAGCACAGGCCGCTGGACCCGTTGCCGCGGGCGAACACGGTCTGCGTGCGCCGCTGGTGCAGTCGACACGCGACACACTCGCTCACCTCGGCTGCGATGACGCTGAGCGACGACAGCCGCTCCTCGGGGCTCAGGGGCGGCGGCCCTCCCGCCGAGTTGGGCGTGGGGGTGAGCGGCGCCGGTTGCGGCGCGACCGACGCGGCGGGCGTCGACACCGCGGCGCCGCGCTCGCGGACAGCGGGCGGCAGGCCGGTGGCGCCGCTGGCCTGCAGGCGGTCGAGCTGGACGGACAGCGCGCGCGCGAGCTGCAACAGCTCGCGGCTTGGGTCGTCGGCCGGCGCCGCCATGTCAGTGCCCGTGAGCCTGCAGGAACCGCTCGGCCTCGAGGGCTGCCATGCAGCCCGTGCCCGCCGCCGTCACGGCCTGCCGATACACGAAGTCCGCGACGTCCCCCGCGGCAAACACTCCCGGCACGCTGGTGCTCGTCGTGCCCGGTGTCACTCGGAGATAGCCGTTGTCGTGTACGTCGAGCTGCCCTTTGAACAGATCCGTGAGCGGCGTGTGCCCAATCGCCACGAACATGGCGGAGCAGGCGAGGTCGCGCTCGGCGCCGGTCGCCAGGTCTCGTACGCGAACGCCGGTCACCTCCTCGCGCTCGACGCCGAGCACCTCGCTGACCACGTGACTCGTGAGCACCGTGATCTTGGGATTGTTCCGCACACGCCGCTGCATCACCTGGCTAGCGCGGAACTCGTCTCGACGATGGATGAGCGTGACGTGGCGGCACAGCCCAGCCAGGTAGCTCGCCTCCTCCATCGCCGTGTCCCCGCCACCCACCACGACCACGTCTTGTCCGCGGAAGAGCGCTCCATCGCACACCGCGCAGGCGCTCACACCGCGGTTCTTCAGGCGCTCCTCGCTCTCGAGCCCGAGGTAGTTCGCGCGAGCGCCGGTGGCGATGATCAGCGTCTTGGCGAGGTGCAGCTCGTTCTCGTCTTCACCGACCCAGACCTTGAAGGGCCGGGCGGACAGATCGACCTTCTGGGCGTCTGCGGTGATGAGCTCGGCGCCCTGACGCTCGGCCTGCTGGCGAAACCGAAGCATCAAGTCCTGACCGCTGACCTTCTCCGGAAATCCGGGGTAGTTCTCCACGTCCGTGGTGAACATGAGCTGCCCGCCGGGGATCAGCCCGCCCGCGTTGAACCCCTCCACACAGAGCGGCGAGAGGTTCGCGCGCGCTGCGTAGATGGCCGCGGTGAGACCCGCGGGACCCGAGCCGATGATCAAGACGTCGTGCAGGCGTGGTTCGCTCATTCGCTTGAATCCTGGACTGAGGGTGCCGGCCTCAGAACCGCATCGTGCCGCCCAGCGACACGATGGTGGAGCTCTGGCTGATGCGGCCGCCGTTGATGCCGTAGGGGGAGCGGAAGGGGGTGGGTTGGGTGGTCGCGTCCCCGCTGACCACTCGCGTTCGCCCCCGTCCAGCGTTGTCCACGTCGGCGAACATGACGTGCATGGCCGCGGCCTCGAGGTCTACTGGGCCGAGGCGATACTGGCCGCCAAGCGCGACCCCGATGCGCCGGCTGCCGAGCATGCTGAGCTGGATGGACTCGGGGCGCTGCACGTCCGGCTCGTACCAACCTCCGGCGCGCAGGGCCAAGGTGCCGGGAATGACGGTCACGTCCCCGCCGACGCGCAGGCCCAGCGTGTCCCCGCGCATGCGCAGGGGCACGTCGCCGTTCTGCGGGACGCGCCCACCCGTCCCCTTCACCAGGATGATGGGGGACTCGGGGAAGCGCAGCCTCGCGGCGTCGTAGGCGCTGTTGCGCGCGTAGGACAGATCGATCTCGACGTCGAACACGTCGTCCTCGAGGGGATCGCGCTCGTCGTCCTTGGCCGCGGTGCCCTCCCGGGGCAGGTGGAAACGCACGCCGACCTGGACTTCGAGCGGGTTCGGCAGGCGAAAGTGAGCGAGATCTTCACCGGACTCGCTGCTGCTGCCCACGACGGGGTCCTTCGAGACTCCGTTCGGCGACCAGTAGTTGGCGCGGGTCTCGAGGTCGCCACGACCATCGAATGCCTCCTGTGCCTTCACGCGCAGGCCAACGTCGAGCATCGGGTGCGGCGACACCAGCACGCCGACCACGAACCCGGGCATGAACAGATCCGACACGTCGATCTGCGCGCGCACGTCGCTGGTCACCGGATCGAGGTAGAGTCCGTCCGAGGCCGCCACGCGGGGCGCCACGCTCTGGTTCGCGTTGGCCAGGGTGTAGCTGGCGAGCCCCCAGACGAACCCGGCGCCGACCCGCACGTCGTCCATGAGTTCGAACCCAGCACCGAGCGTCGTGTTCAGCACGATGCCCTTCGACTCGAGGAGCAGGTAGCGCGTGGGGGCTGGGAGCTGGACGTCGATGCCGATGGCGTTCTTCCCTGCCACGGTGTCTGGAAAGCTGCGCGCACCGTACAGCGTGGGCGGAGCCACCATCAGCCCGAGGCCCAGTCGTTCGGTCACCCGCAGCACACCGCCGAGCGACGGCAGCGGCTGCACCGGGCTGTCGTCGCATACCTCGCCAGGGTACGGCACGCCGTCACCCCCGAAGTCGAGACGACTCCCCTGCCCCGCTCGCTCGAAACAGGTGTTCGTGATGGCCAGCGCCACGTCCGCGGTCACGCCGGTCAGCTGCCCGGCAAGACCCGCGGGGTTGTAGTAGGTCGCGAGCGGCCCGGTGGCGCGCGCCACCCACGCGCCCCCGCGTCCCAGGCCCTGCGTGCCCTGGCCGGGGAACTGCTGCACGTCGGTCGCCTGAGCCGCAGACGCGAAGCAGAGCGCGCCCGCAACCATCGACCCGCGAGCGAACCTCATGCTCTCACTCCTTGATGGGGCTGGCCTTGAGCGCAGCCTTGCCGTCCTTGACGTACACGCTGAACTTCACGCGTGCGGCGCCGTGCCGCTGGACCAGCGCGTCGCGGTTCTTCTTCAGCGTGACCTCGAACTTCTCGAACGTGAAGCCGTCGATGTTCTCACCGCACTGCTGCTTCGTGGCCACGAACTCGTCGAACACGCGGCGCCACTCGGCGTCGTCTGCGCCGAGTCCGTCCGCGGCGCTGGGGCCGGGGCGGCGCGGTGGCGGCGGGCGATGGGGCTGGCCCTCCGCGGTGCCCTCCGACTGCATGGTGGTCTCGAGCGAACCCGAGCCCGGTCGCCGTGGCGGGGGCCGCGGCTTGACGACCTGCACGGGTGAGGACGGCTCCGGCACGCTCACGGGCTCCGCGCTGACGACGTCCTCCTGGGTGCTGCCGGGGAAGCTGAACGCGCTCATCTGCGGTTCCGCGGGCAGATCCCCCAGCACCTGCTTGAGATCCGCGGCGCGGCGGGGCACCCCACCCTTCGCCGCCACCTGGTCGATGCCATCGTTCAGATCCGACGCGATCTTCCGATAGATGCCGCGAAACTTGCTGGGTGCGAGCTGATCCGTCTCGCCCTTGGCGAGCCTCAGGGCTTCCTTCCGAAAGCCCGACAAGGGTCGGGAGTGCTCGAACAGCGTGAACACCAGACCGAGGAACATGGCGAGCGCGGCGATGCCGACCACCAGCGGCACGTTCGCGCCCTGCTTGTCACGGTCGTCCGCGCGCTTGAAGAAGCCCAGAGGGCCGTTGACCTGCGACGGCAGGCGCCCCACTGCGAAGCCCGCGCCGAGCTCCCACGCCTCGCCCGGCAGGCGAGTGTACTGCACGCCGAGCGCCTCGCCCAGCAGGCGGATGCCGCTGCGTCCAACGTTCCGGTAGTCCTCGTCCTCGTCGATCTTGGGCAGATCGGCGACGATCTGGTCCATCTGGCTGCGGTCGAAGCCCTCGGGCGCGCCCGACGCCACCCGCTGCCCCTTGGTATAGAACGCCACCGCCGCGTTGGTGCGCTTCGACAGCTCCCGCGCGAACCGATCATCCACGATGCGAGCGCCCACGATGGCGCCCGCCGGCAGCTGGCCGAGATCGAACTCCACCGGCCGGGTCACGACGCGGTAGATGCGATCGAGCACCAGCGTGTCGTCGCGGATGTAGCCGTGCAGCGCGTCCGCGACGACCGGATAGCCGCCGAGTTCGAAGTCCTCCATCCCGCTGGCCTGCTCGTAGCCCAGATGGGCGACGACCCGTCCGTGCTGGTCGACGGCGAACACGGCGTCGAAGTTGAACTCTTCCGGGATACCGTCGTGGATCTTCTTGAGCGCGGCGCGCACCTTCTCTTTGGCGTCGGACGGGACCTCCTTCTCGTTCTCGCTGCTCTTGGCGAGAAACTTGGCGATGTCCGCCTCGAGCGCGAACTGGATCAGCTGCGCCGAGCGCTGCCGCGCGTCGTCTTTCAGATACCAGCTGACGACCTGTCCATCGGCGGAGAGCCCCTCGCCCATCGCCCGCGTGCCGGCGCGGTTGTACATGCTCGTCGCGATGTTGAGCACCGCCACGGCCGCGCCGAGCAGGAGCGCCAACACCACGTACCAAAATCGTGACAACAGCATCAGTTGTCCTTCTTTTCCTCGCCCTTGTCCTTGCCCTTGCCCTTGTCGTCCGCCTTCTTCTCCTCCGCGACCTTGATCGGCTCGCGCGAGATGTCCGCGTCACCCCGCAACGTCACGGTCTTGGCGGGACCCACCTTCTTGCCAGAGAAGAAGGCTTGAACGGTGTACTCGCCGTCCTCGGGCACGTTGAGCAGAAAGTCACCCTTCAGCGAGGGGTAGCCGATGCCCGCCACGTTCGGCTCGGCGATCACCCAGAAGCGAAGTGATGGCGCGAGCTCGTCGCGGATCTCGTAGGACCCAGGCGCGGGCACGGTCCAGTCCCGCGTCGCGCCCCGGGCCATGTCCGCCGGACCGAAGGTCTTGATCCCGACGCCGTACAAGCGGTGCTTGAACGGGTCGGTGTTGCGGAACTGTAGCTGCGTCCCGGGCGGGACCACGATGGTGACCGGCGTCGTGCGGCCGCCGCCGATGCGGATCAAGATCGGCGTGGGGGAAGGCTTCTGCGGGCTGCTCGCCAGGGCTGCGATGCACAGCTCCTTGGGAATGTGCGGGAACAGCCGGCGCATCTCGGAGCGCACCGTCGGGACCGGCTCGCGGAAGGAGTAGCCCCTGCGTTTGGGGTCCTTGGCTTCCTCCCACACGGGATTGAGCAGGGCATGAAAGCCCGCGACCTTGCCTTTGATCTTGGCAGCACCTGCGGCGTTGGCCAATAGCCCGAGGGCCAACGCCACGCCGAGCGCTCCGAACCGTACGAGCGTCCTGTTCCCAGCACCCATGACTTCGCAAAGACCGTAGTCGAGTGGCGCGCGCAAAAAAAGGGCTCCGCGCATACCGCCGCGCAAATAGCCGAACGGGCCGGCATGACTGCCGACCCGTTCATGGTTCCTGACCGCCTGGGCCGTGGGAATGAATTGCGTAGTTCGAACCCCTAGGCTTCGGCTAGGTGGGAGACTTTCTCCGGCCGCCGGCTGTCCCGGTGAGATGTTCCGGGCTTAGCTCTTGGTCTGAGACTCGTCACCCTGGTTCGACGGCTTGTCGGGATTCGTTACTGCGCTCCTCTCGGACCCTGCAGAGGGAACCAACACCCACGTTATTTATCCGCGCAGGCAACGTCAACAGGGCAACCTTCGGGCCAAACGCGGTTTCGGAGAGCGTCCGCAGTGAAGTCGGTTTGGCTTGACAAGCACCGCGCGGCCGACCGTCTTGCCACGGGTTCTGGCCCCGGCACCGTCCGCAGAAAACTGGGCCATCGCCCCCAACTGTTGGCACTGGGTGGGGATGACCTGGGCGAACGCCGAGATCTCCTCCTCCATGCCCGCCCGCGGTGAAGTCCGATTCATCGAACCGGGGCGCAACGTCAAGGGTCCCACTCACGAGAGCGACACGGTGCTCGTGGTCGCAGTCCCCGCCCCGTCACCGGCCGCGCGAGGTCGCTTGGCGCTCGTCATCGAGAGCGCCGTCGAGGAGGCCCTCGATCGGCGCGGCGCCGCTCCGCCGGGCGTGGGTGCGTCGAGCGATCTGGACGCCTCGCTGTCGGATCAACTGTACAGGGCGCGGCACGCCGGTGCGGTTGGGCTCGAGCTGCGCTTCGAGTCGCTGCAGGGCATCGCCAATCTTGCCGGTGCGCTCGACGCCGAAGACAGCGCCGTACTGCGCTGGTGGCTGAGCGCGGCCAGCGAGCGTCCGGTTCGGCTCCTGCTCGACGCCTCGGATCGCTACCTGTCCATCTACGACGAGCCGGTGTCCCTGCGGCGCCTGGTCGGTCCTCCACCGGACGATCTCACGCCGGATCCCGCCGACGCCCGCGTGGTCTCGCCCCAGCCCGAGGTGCGCGCCAGCGCCCAGGCGATGGAGCTCAGCGAGCCGCCGCCGGCCGTGACCCGCGGCGACCGCGTCGAGCCGACCGACGATGCCCACGACGCCGCCGCGCTGGCCAAGGCCATGGCCGCGTTGTTCGACGAGCACGTCGACAGCGACCGCGTGCCGCCGGTCGTCGAGATCGACCTCGCTCCTTTCGTGGACTCGGCAGCGCCCACGACCGCAGAGCCCGAGCCGGCCCCGTCCGCGCAGTCCGCGGAGCCACCGGGCGAGCCGCCCGAGACCGAGGCGCTCGAGCCGGCACCGCAGAGCTCGGCGGGCGAGTCGGGGCCAACGGAGTCGCAGTGCGAGCAGTGGATGAGCGAGCTCGAGGCTACTCGCGGCCCCAAGCCACTGGCCGTCATCGAACGCCTGTTCGTCTCAGCGTACGTGCCGCTGTGCGACGCGATCGCTCGCGGCGTCACCGATGGGCGCGCCGAGTCCGTGGCGGAGGTCTGGGCAAAGAGCTTCGAGAAGAGCTACTCGGAGGCCTTCGACGCGCTGCGCGTGCGCGGCAAGCGCCCGACGATGGTGCTGGACGTGCCGGACATCGCCCTGCGCGTCGCGCGGCTGCACGGCGCGCGCTCCGTTCAGCTGTTGCTCGTGGACGGCATGCGCTTCGACCTGGGCTTGCGCGTGAACGAGCTACTGAAACGCCAGCTCGGGCAACGGGCGGCGCTGACCGAACGTCTGCTGCTGTGGTCGGCTCTACCGACCCGGACGGAGGTACAGCTCGCGCTTCTGGGCAAGGGACCCGCGGGGCTGAAGGACTCGCCGCGCGAGTCGGACTCGGAGATCCCCGTCGCTCGCGGCCGCGCCGCCTCGACGCCACGTCGCATCCGCGCGGGACAACGGGAGGTGCTCAAGCTCGATCTGGTCGAGGCTGCGATGAGCGTGCCCGGCGGCCCACTGCTCGAACGCCTCGACGCGGTCGCCAGCGACACCGCCGAGGCGCTCGCGGAGCACTTCTCCAAGCAAGCGCCGCGCACGCTGGTCATGGTCTTCTCGGATCACGGCGCGCTGATCGAGCCCATGGGCAGGGGCACGACCGCAGCTCGCCACGGCGGCGCCTCGCCAGAAGAGGTCCTGGTGCCCGCGTTCGCCTGGCTCGTGGGCAACGTGCACTGACGGCTCAGGGCAGCGAGTGGGCGAGGAAGAACTTCGCCATCTCTTCGCTGGCCTTGATGTCCTGGGTCAGCTTGCCGCCGGCGCCGGCGCTGGTGCCGCCGGGCCATTGGTGACCGCCGCCGTCCACGGTGCAGGTGCGTACCGCCGCGCCGCCGGTGCAGGACTGGTACTCGACGCAGGTGCTGTCCCCGTTCTGGAACACCTGGGTGGGCGCGGCGTCCGTGCAGCCGTTGTTGTTGCGCCAGAAGTCGGTGTTGGCCGGCAGGCTGATGGCGCCGCCGAGACCCCCACCGTTGTAGGGAACCACGCCGTCGCTGGTGCCGTGGAATTGAATGATGGGCATGGCGCGGGTCGGAGAGCAGCCGTCGATGGCGATGGGGCCAGCGACGGGAGCGATCGCGGCGAAGCGACCCGACAACTCGCACCCAAGCCGGTTGGAGAGCATCGCGCCGTTGGAGAAGCCCGCCGCGTAGATGCGCTTGGGATCGATGCACAGCTCTTGCCCGAGTGCATCGATCAGGTCGCTCAAGAACTTCACGTCCGGTCGGTTGAGTAGGGACGCCGAACCACAGCACTTGCCAGCATTCCACGCGTTGCTGATGCCGCTCGGATAGGCGACCACGAAGCCATACTGCTCGGCGACCGGAGTCATCTTGCTGATGGTCTCGATCTGCTGAGCCGTCTCGGTGTAGCCGTGCAGCACGAGCACTAGCGGCACGGTCTTCGTGGCGTCGTAGGAAGCCGGGATCACGAGCCGCGCGCTGCGCCCGGTGCCGCTGCTGGTCACGTTGAAGGTGCTGGTACCAGGCGGCTTCGGCGCCGGACAGTTGACCGCTACGCCTCCGCCCGCGCCCGCCGTGCCTGCGCCCCCGCCGGTCGACTGGCCGCCGCCGCCGCCGCTGGGCTGACCGCCGCTGCCCCCGACCGCGCCACCCGCCCCGCCGCCGGCCTGTCCGCCGGCGCCCGCACCTCCGGCGCCGGAGTCCTTGGTCGCTGGAGCCGCCGCTGCCGAGTCGTCGCCACCGCAGCCCAGCAGCGCCAGACCCAGCCCGAGCATGATTGACCGCCTCATCCGCTCGATGATAGCGCAACTTCGGCCCGCGGGCCGGACAAATTAAGTGAACCCCCGCGGGAGGCAGCCCACGGGGGTTCGAGTCCCGGGAGGGGGACCAAGCGGTGTCGGTCGAGTCAGCTCACTCTTCCTCGTCGTCCTCTTCGTAGACGGCCGCGTCGAGCGCGGCTTCCCAGGGGTCAACGTCGAAGTCGAGCTCGCGTGACGAGCCTTCCTCGAGCTCGTCCGTCGACCATCCGATTCGCATCGAGGGACGGATCTCCTCACGCTGGAAGTCTGCAAAGCTAGGGTAGGCAGGGTGGCGCATGTTCGTCTTGTGCTCCTCGGGAGTTTCAGCGGTGGCGGGAGCCCCAGGGTCGATGGTCGGCCGCGGGGGAGGTTGACGGGGGCGCCGCGTGGGGCTCGGGATGACGGTAGAAGGCTCCCCGGAGCACCCGCTCGCGCCGCCCGACGGCCCGGTCATCCGGGGCGGCGAGCACCGCGCGCAGGCGCTGTCCGAGTCGATCTTCTGTCTTGAGTCCCACTCTTGCCTACCCGCACCTACATCTACACACACAGTACGACATGGTTCACGCCCGACCAAGAAAACGAGAAGCCGCCGCCGCATTTCGATAAGAGGGTCTGGAGAACTTCATGTCCCGTCCGAAGGTGATCGCGATCGCGAATCAGAAGGGTGGCGTCGGCAAGACCACCACCGCGGTCAACCTCGCCGCCAGCCTGGCGGCAGCCGAGCGTCGGACGTTGCTCTGCGATCTCGACCCCCAGGCGAACGCGTCCAGCGGCGTCGGGCACGCGCCCGGTAGCGTGGAGCGAACCATCTACGAGGCGATGATCGGCGAAGCGTCGCTGGGTGACATCATCCGCTCCACACCGCTCGGCGCCCTCGACGTCGCGCCGGCGAGTCAGGATCTGACAGCGGTCGAATACGAGCTATTCGACAGTGACGCCCGCGGGACTCACCTGCGCTCGCTGCTCGCAGCGGCAGATCTCAGCCGCTACGAGTACGTGATCATCGACTCCCCTCCCTCACTGGGCGTGCTCACGCTCAACGTATTGGTCGCGGCCGACCGAGTGATCGTTCCCCTGCAGCCCGAGTACTACGCGCTCGAGGGCATCACCTACTTGATGGCCACGATCGACCGTGTGAAGCACTCGCTCAATCCCGGGCTGCAGGTGGAGGGCATCATCCTGACCATGTGGGATCCGCGAAACCGCCTCGCGCACGAGGTCGCCGCGCAGGTCCGCAAGCACTTCCGCGTCTTCGACTCGGTGATTCCCCGCAACGTGCGGCTCAGCGAGGCGCCATCCCACGGGCTTCCGGCGCTGCTGTACGACGTCGGTTGCCGCGGCTCACAGGGCTACCTGGCGCTGGCTCGCGAGGTGATCGAGGACGGTCCGTGACCGGACCGGGCAAGCCCCCGCGGGGCCTCGGCCGGGGGCTCGACGCGCTCCTGGCCGTGAAGGGTCCCACCGCCACCGCCACCGCGCCGGCCACGAGCTACGGCGAGGGCAACGTGTTCTTGTGCGCCGTCGAGAAGATCCGACCGCAGAAGGGCCAGCCCCGACAGCACATCGACGAGCTGAAGCTGGAGGAGCTGGCGGATTCGATCCGCGAGCACGGCATCATCGAGCCGCTGGTGGTTCGCCGACGCGGGCACGACGCGTTCGAGTTGATCGCCGGCGAACGGCGCTGGCGCGCAGCTCAACGCGCCGGGCTGCGCGAGGTCTTGGTGGTGGTGCGTGACGTCAGCGAGCAGAGCGCCTTCGAGCTGGCGTTGATCGAGAACATCCAGCGCGCGGATCTCGATCCCATCGAGTTCGCCGAGGCGCTCGACCGCTTGGTGCGGGACCACGGCTACACCCAAGACACGGTGGCCAAGCGGGTGGGCAAAGATCGCTCGACGGTCGCCAACGCCCTGCGCTTGCTCAAGCTCCCAGGTCACGTCCGCAAGCTCGTCATCGGCGGCGTGCTGAGCGAAGGCCACGGACGCGCGCTGCTCGGCGCCGCGGACGAGCTAGCGATGACTCACCTGGCCGACAAGGTCGTCAAGGGACGGCTCAACGTGCGGCAGACCGAGGCGCTGGTGCGCGCCAGCAAGAAGGCGGCGGACGGTAAGGAAGCGGGGCGCGGCGGCAAGACCGCGGCGGTGCGTGATCTCGAGCACCGCCTCGAGAAGCGCTTCGGCACCCGCTGCCAGGTGCACGACCGAGAGGGGCGCGGCGAGCTGTCGATCCAGTACTCCAGCCTCGACGAGCTCGATCGACTGCTCGAGCTGTTGCTCTGAGCGCTGGTGAGCGCTGGCTTACTTCTTCTTGCCCTGCAGATCCGCGAGCGCCTTCTGCGCGGCGGGGCCCACGCCCTGGTCACCCGCGAGCTCGACGGCCTTCTGTAGCGCCGCGATGGCTTCCTTCTTCTTCCCGACCTTTCGCAGGTGCTGCCCGAGGTAGAAGTAGGCGGGCGAGAACTTGGGGTCGAGCTGGACGGCCTTCTCGTAGTCCGCCTGCGCGCCCGGGTCGTCCTTGGCCTCGTGGCGGCAGACGCCCCGCCGCACGTACAGCACCGGCTTCTCGTCCTTGGCGATGGCCTTGTCCAGCGCGGCGACGCAGTCGGCGAAGGCGCCGAGTCGCCCGAACGCGTCCGCCATGGACGCGAGCATTTCGGGCTGGGTGGCCGAGGCCAGGACCTCGCGCAGGATGCCCTTGGCGTCCTCCTTCTTGCCGGTCTGGGCCAGGAGCTGTCCGAGCGCGATGCGCAGCTCGAGGCTGTCGGAGCCGGCCGCGATGGCTTGCTTGTAGGCGTCCACCGCCTTGCCCATGTCGCCGGTCGCCTCCAACGCCAACGCGCGATTGGTCAGCAGCCGCACGTCCCGCGGCGCGTGGGCGAGCGCCTTGTCCACCAGCGCGAGCGCCTCGGCCCCGCCCCCCTCCGCCTCGAGCAAGAGCGCGGACAGGTTGACGGTGGCCTCGATCAGCTTCGGATCGAGGGTGAGCGCCTTCTGATAGCTCAGCTTGGCCGCCGCCCCGTCGCCGAGGTTGTCCTGAGCCACGCCCAGGTAGTACGCGGCCTGTGGATCCTTCGGGTTCTCTGCGTGAGCGCGCTCGAGGACCTGCTTGGCCTTCGCGAAGTCACCAGCGCCGATGGCGTCCATGCCCTCCTTGACCAGGGCGCTCGACGCGGGCACGACATCCCCCGGGGGGTCGTCGAGCGGCGGGGGATTCGTCGGGTCGTCCGGGGGCGGCGCTGCGCCCGCGCAACCGAAGACCAAACCGACGACCGATAGTAGAGCGAACACGTCCCTCTGATTCATCCGGTGTTCTCCGAGTTCTGCAGGCGCGCAATCGTCTGCGTGATGCGAGTCCGAATCTCTTCGATGCGCGCCGGGTCGTCAATCTTGGACCCGGAAGCGTCCGTCACGTAGAAGACGTCGGCGACGCTAGCCCCCTCGGTGTTGATCTTGGCCACGGCGATGCTGAGCCCCGCGTCCTGCAAGGTGTGAGCCAACCAGAACAAGAGGGCGGGCCGGTCCCGGGTGATGACCTCGAGCACGGTGTGGGCGGAGGCCTGGTGATCGAAGGAGACCTCGGTCGCCACCGTGGGCGTCCTGCGGCCCCAGCCGCGGGCGAGGGTGCGGCTCTGCACGAGCTCGGCGGGAGCGACCTCGTGTGACCACAGTCGCTCGAGGTCCCGCAGGATGCGAGGCAGCTGCGTGCGCACGGCCTGCGCATCGTCGCCGCCGCGCACCCAGAACAGATCCAAGGCGCGAGCGCGGCCGGCGTCGTCGGTCCAGACGTAGATCTGCGCCCCGACGACGTCGAGGCGCGCAGCGGCGAGCGCCGCAGTGACCATCGCGAGCAGGCCGGGGCGATCGTCTGCAGCGAAGGCCAGCTCCACGTGCTCGTCCGCAGACGCGAGCGCTTCGACCCGGAAGGGCTGCGCCCCCGCCGCAACCGCGAAGCGCGCGTGTCGCGCGATGTCGCGCACGTCGTTTGCCGTGAGATATCGCTCCGGCATCGCGCGCAAGAACTGCTCGAGTTGGCCGCGCTCCTTCGGCGAGAGCTCGCTCGCGCCGAGCACTCCATTGCGCTTCTCTTCTTGAGCGTCGCTGCGCGGCGCGCCGCTGCCGAGCCAACTCTCCGTCGCGCGCAACAACTCGTCCAGCATGCGCGCCTTCCAGCTATTCATCGCGGTGGGGCTGGTGGTGCTCACGTCCGCGATGGTGAGCAGGTACAGCTCGCGCAAGCCTTCTCGGCCGTTCACTTCGCGTGCGAACGCCTGGAGCGTCCCGGGGTCATCGATGTCGCGGCGTGTGGCGACGTGGTACATGCGCAGATGCTTGGTCACCAAGTGCTGTACCTCGCGCGTGTCCTCCGGCGAGAAGCCCAAGCGCCCCAGGATGACCGCTGCGAGCTCGGCGCCACGCTCGGAGTGATTGCGTCCACCGATGTCCTTGCCCACGTCATGTAGCAGCGTGGCCAGATACAGCACCGAGGGACGACCAATCTCCGCGGCGATCCGCGCCGCGAGCGGGTACTCCTGCGCCAGGTCGCCTCGCACCAGGGCACGCAGGCGGTCCACGGCGGCGACCGAGTGCGCGTCGACCGTGTACACGTGATACACGTCGTGATGGACGCGACCGACCACCGGCAAGAATTCGGGGATCATGGCGGTGAGCAGCCCGACGTCGTGAAGCTCACCCAGCACCGAGCCGTTCTTGAAGCGCGTGAGCTTGGCGGTCGTGCACAGCTTCACGAACAGTCGATTCGCCTCCTCGCTCTCGCGTAGCCGCTGGCAGAAGTCCGCCCGCGTCGCGGCGCGCGCCACGGCGTCGCGAGCGTAGTCGTGCACCGGCAGCTGTCGCCGCACGGCTTCGTCGTACAAGCGCAAGGCCAGCGCCGGCTCGCCATCGAGCGCTCCAGGGTGAGCGAGGGTGATGGAATCCCCGAGCCGCAACAAGCTGCGCCCGAGGCGGACCACGTGCGGCCTGCGAGTGGGTGGCGGCGCGGCGCGTGCCAAGATCATGTCTCGGGCGCGCTCGAGCTCCCGGGCATGGCGGTAGTAGTCGCTCATGAAGCGCTCGACCTCCGGGCCGCCACCGCCGTAGCCCAGATCCGAAGCCAGCTGCTCCTGCCGGTCGAAGCTGAGCCGATCCGAGCGCCGAGCCGCGTGCACGTGGAGCAGGTTGCGAATGCGGAACAGGAACTCCTGCGCTTCGGCGATTCGGGTGTGCTCCCGTGGCACCAGCACGCCGAGAGCCACCAGAGCCTTCAAGTCACGCACGCGGTAGCGCGCGCGCGCCGCCCAACACGCGACGTCGAGGTCGCGCAGCCCGCCGGGGCCGTTGCGGACGTCGGGCTCGAGCAGATAGACGCTCCCACCGTAGCGTTCGTGGCGCTCCCCCGCGCTCTGGGCCAGACGGTCGAGGAAGCTCTGCACGTTGCCCAGCCCGAACAAGCCCTCGAAGGCGCGGCGAAGCAGCCCCTCGCTCGACTTTGCGTCGCCCGCCACGACGCGCCAGTCGAGCAGCGTGGTGGCGGTAGGCAGATCCTCTCGCGCGAGGTCGATCATCTCGTCCGCCGTGACCACTTGATGGCCAACGGTGAGGTTCGCGTCCCACAGGGGATAGAGCAGCGCCTCGGCCAAGGACTCGCTAACGCCGGTCTCTTGCTTGGGACACAAGAGCCGCAAATCGAGATCGCTGGCGAACGCGATGGCGCCGCGGCCATAGCTGCCGACGGCTGCCAGGGTGCAGGTGCTCCACGGCCCCTCGCGCCGAGTCACCCCACCGAGGGCCGCGTACAGGGAGCACAACAGCCCATCGAAGGCCCGTGACCAGGTGTGCGCAGCCGCGAGCCCCGCCTCGGGCCCGCCGCGTCGAATCATGGCTTCGACCGCCTCGCGGTGGCGCTGCAGGTAGCCGCGGATCTCGTCTCCAAGGCTCGGCGCGACACGCTGGAGCAGGGGCGCGTTCGGGGTGGTCTGGGTCATGGGCAGGTGGTCGCCCGGGGGTTATAGCAAAGGCCCCCCCGCAGGGCTCGCCATCACTGCTTGCCCCCCACGGCACTTCATGGCTTAAAACCCCGCCATACATGATGAGAGACTCCACCCGCCCGCTGACGCTGGCTTTGTGCCTGGCCCTGCCCGCCTGCCCCGCCACCGATCCCGAGGACTCCAAGCGGCCTGCGCGACCGCGCTCGACTGCGGCAGCAGCGACCGCCACCGCGACGGCCAGCGGCGAGGTCGTGTTCGACCCGAACAACCCTCCGCCGGGTTGGACCCTCTGCCACCGCAACCACTGTCATCACCGCGACGGTCGCGTCGCCTCTTATCAGCAGGTGATGGCCGAGATCGGCGCCACGCGCATGGTGGGCGGTGAGGCGCCCAAGGCAGCACCGCCAGCGCCGCTCGACGTGGCCATCGTGCCCCCGGACGCCGCCAAGACGCCGAGCGGGCTGGCCTCCCGCGTGCTCAAGCCGGGCAGCGGCACTCGCAAGCCCAGCCCGACCAGCATCGTCACGGTGCACTACACCGGGTGGACGACGGACGGGCGCTCCTTCGACAGCTCGATTCCTCGCGGGCAGCCGGCACAGTTCCCGCTGAACCGCGTGATCCCGGGTTGGACCGAGGGGCTGGGCCTGATGGTGGAGGGCGAAGAGCGACGCCTCTGGATCCCGGAACAGCTCGCCTACAAGGGCGCGCCGGGCAAGCCCGCCGGAACGCTGGTGTTCGACGTGGAACTCATCTCAATCCGCGACTGAGCAGGCCGCGAAAGCCTCGCAGCGAGAGCACCACCATCAAACCCGCCGGCACGAGCAGACCGAGCAATCCGCTGCCTACCCGCCAGAGCAGCGCGGAGGGGGGCGGTTCCCGCCGCTCGAAGCGCGGCATTCGCTCGTAGTCTGCGGAGGTGAGCCGCGCCCCCTGCTCGATGCGCGCGAAGAAGAAGCGCTTGTGCTCCGCGTGCAGCTCGGAAACCGCTGCGGAGAACTGCTGGTGACGTGTCACCCCACTGCCCGACACATCGCTCATCCCCTCGAAGGCGACGATGGCGGGCGACAGGAAGCGCAGCCGGTCCACGAGCGCCTGTTGCCGCGCCAGCTGCGCGTGGAAGGCCGCGATCACCGGCTCCACCCGGCTCTCCAGCTGGCCCTGCACGTGCACCGCGCGGCGAGCGACGTCCCGATCCGCCGAGGCCGGGGCTGCCCCGTGATCCCCCTCCAGCTCGCTGACCTCGGCTTCGGCCTCACGCGCCGCATCCCGCGCTCGATTGACCAGCTCGACCCGCGAGGGCGCAGGGTGGAGCGTGTCGACGACGACGCTCGTGAGCCCGGGCACCACCACCACGAGCAGCAACCACACGCCCACCAGTGACAGCGCGTTGCCCGACGACGAGCTGCCGAAGGCGTTGACCAACACGGCCAGGCAGAACCAGAACGCGGTGTAGCCCACGAGCAAGCCCGCGTAGCCCAGCACGTTCGCGCCGACATCCGCGCCGGACAGACCCCCGCCCGCAACGAGCGGTGCGACGATGCCCGCGGCGAGCACGACGACCAGCAACACCGCGGCCCGCAGCGCGGTCTTGGCCAGCACGAAGGTGCCCAGACGGATCGGCTGCGCCAGCACCAACGCGAGGGTGCCGCGCTCACGCTCGGCGCTGAGCACGTCGAAGGACAACGCGATGACCACCAGAGGCAGCAGGAACACGAGTACGAAGGCCAGATCGAAGGCGCCGGTCACGCGTCGAGCCAGGCCCGCGGCGTCGTCTGCGCCGCTATCACCCAGACGCGCCTCGGTGGTGACGATGATGGCGGTGGGCAACAGATCCCGCTGGCCTACGCTGACGGCAGCGAGGGGGCCCGGCGGCAGAGTCGCCACGCGCCGTCCGAGCTCCCGGCCCACGATGTGCGGGTCGCGCGGATCGGTCAGGTGTCGCACCGGGCCGCCGCGCTCGATGGCGACGAGCTCGTCCTGCAGCGCCGCGAAGCGCGCGCGCTCTTCCGTCAGGAGCTCGCTGTGCGCCCGTCGCTCGGCCTGCGCCAGCGCCCCGCCACTGAGCGCGGCATAGACCACCACCAGCGCGAACCCGAGCAGGACCGCCCACACCGCGCGATCCCGCACCAGAGACAAACCCTCGACGCGAAACACGGCCCAGAACATGGCGCTACACCACCCTCATTCGGCGCACGGCTCGCAGGGCGCCGGCGCCGGCGAGCACGAGCCACCCGACGAGCAGCGCCACGCTCGGCCACTGCCGCCCGAGGACCCAGCCCAGGGTTGGCTGCTCGTAGCGCAGCACCGGCGCCTTCGCCCATAGCTCACGCCCCGCCTTGTAGTCGAAACCGAGGGCGCCGCCCCGCTCGGCGAACTCCGTGTTGAGCAACTCGACTAGTTCACGCCGATGGCGCTCGGCGCTGTCGGAGAAGTGTCGATGATGCGCGCCGTCGGTCCCCGCGAGGGCCATCGACAGGGAGCGCACGGCGACGACCGGGGACAACGCGCCGAAGAGCTGCAAGAACCGGTCTTGGCGGTCCAGCGCCCGGGCGAGCACCGCGAAGTGGTGATCGATCACCTCGTTCTCGAACGCCGCCTCTGCCTGCAGCTCGAGCCCGCTCAGGAGCGAGGCGTCCATCAGCGTCTCCGCGCCCAGGAAGCCGTGTCGCTCCAGGAGCTTCTCCGTCAGCTCGCTGACCCGAGCCTCACGGTCGGGCCCTCCCGGCAGCCCGCGAGTGAGGCTCTCCCGCACGTTCGCCGCGACTCGTGCGGAGGTT
Source organism: Polyangiaceae bacterium (assembly GCA_019637295.1). Lineage (GTDB taxonomy): Bacteria > Myxococcota_A > Polyangia > Polyangiales > Polyangiaceae > JACKEA01. The sequence continues at coordinate 355,607 of JAHBVX010000007.1, read as the reverse complement.
GGCGCACGCGCCGCGGCGACCGCGGCGTCCGCCGCGAGGCGGGGCACGACCAGGCCGCCCACGACCCACAAGCCGAGCAACGTGACGAGCGCGGCACGAGACGAGCTCGCGTGCGCCGAGACCAACAGCGTGAGCAGGACCCACGCCAGGATGTAGACCGCGTAGCCTGCCACGAGCGCCAACCCGCGCGGCAGCGTGCCGGGACCACCCAAGTCCACCAGCAGCGCCACGATGGCCGTCCCGAGCAGCCCCGCGGGTACGAGCAAGAGCGCCATCGCCCCGAGCAGCCCGAGCAGCTTGCCGAGGAGCAGCGCCCGGGGAGCCACCCCGAGGCTGGCGAGCTGTCGCAAGGTGCCGCGCTCGCGCTCGCTGGTCCAGACGCCGAAGCCGATCCCGATCAGGAGCAGCGGGACGAGCAGCTCGATGACCTGCGCGACGCTCAGGCGACTGAAGCGCGAGAGCGCGGTGCCGTCGCGCGCCTTGGCGCCCTCCAACGGGTTGCGCTTGTGCGCCTCGAGCTTGAGCGACACCCCGACGAACGCATCCACGCCCGGGTTGACGAACGCCAGCACGCCGCTCGGCTTGAACACGTAGGTGCCGTAGTGCGCTGCGACGTGTGGGTTCTTCTCGTCCTGCGCGCGGAAGTGATCGTCCGCGGTGGCCTGGGCGGCGGCTCGCTCCGCCTTCACGCTCTGCTGCTCACGTGCCCCGAAGGCCAACGTGGCGAGGAGCAGGGCGAGCACCACCGCCCCCGCCACGCGAAAGCGTCCGTCCCGGGAGATCTCCCGCAGCTCCTTCAGGATCAGGGCGCGATGGACGGAGCGCTGGCTAGTTCGGTCGGCCATCACGTCAGTCGTGCATGTGCTCGAGGTAGACCCGCTCGAGATCCGCGTGACTCAGGTCCGCGGTGGCGTGAGTGGCCACCAGCTGCCCATGCTTCATGATCCCCACCCGGTCGCCGTCCTCCTTCGATCGGAAGATGTCGTGCGTCGCCATCAAGATCGCGACGCCGTCATCGCGTAGCCTGCTGAGCAGGCCAGAGAACTCGTTCGATGCCTTGGGATCGAGGCCGCTCGTGGGCTCGTCCAGCAAGAGTGCCTTGGCGCGCTTGGCCATGGCCATGGCGATTCCAACCTTCTGGCGCATGCCCTTGGAATAGGTCCCGACTCGCCTCGGGTGGGCGTCCCGCGCGAGCCCAGCGCGGACGAGCATCTCGCCGAGCTCCGCGTCCGAGAGCTCGCCGCGGCCAGCGAGGGTGGTGAAGAAGCGCAAGTTCTCCATGCCCGTGAGGTTGGGGTAGAGCATCACGTTCTCCGGGATGTAGGCGATGCGGGACTTGGTCTCGAGGGGCCGCTCGGCCACGTCGAGCCCATCGATGGTCGCCTTGCCCGAGGTCGGCGCGATGAAGCCGAGGAACAGCTGGATGGTGGTGGTCTTGCCCGCACCGTTGGCGCCCAGCAGGCAGAACACCTCGCCCGCGCGCACCGCCAGCTCCAGCCCGTGCAGAGCGACCACCTCTCCGTACTCTTTTCTGAGACTTTCTGCGACCAGCACGCTGTCCTCTTCGGCCTGGCGGCATACACGTCGCACGCAGGGTCGGCAAGGTCTGGTCGGGTCGAGCGTAGGAGCCTGGTCGCGGCTACGCTTTCGCGCTAGCCTACTGGCCGATGAGCAGCAGCCGGCGAGCGGTACTCTCTTGGCTCCTGTGCGCGGCCGGCAGCGCTACCTGGGCCGGACGCGCCGCGGCCAGCCTCGCGCGTCCGCTGGAGCTCGAGCCGCTGTGCGCCATGAGCCGGGTCGCGCTGGTCGGTCGGGCGCTCGCCGCCGAGAGCCGCTGGGAGACGATCGGTGAGCAGCGGCGAATCATCACGACGACCCGAGTGCACGTGGAGGACGTGATCGCCGGCAGCGATCTCGGCTCGGAGGTCCTGGTGCGTACCCTCGGCGGCCGCGTCGGGGACGTCGGGCAGATCGTCCATGGCGAAGCCTTTTTGCTGCTGGGTGAACGCGCGGTGTTGCTCCTGATGGAGGCCAGCGGCGGCGCGCTGCACGTCTCGGCCATGGCGCAGGGCCATTATCCGGTACGCAACGACCCCAGCCGGGTGCCGCGCCTCGCGCGCAGTCCGCGCATGCCCGAGCTCGTCGGGCGCACGGGGCAGAGCGCCGTCGAGCGCCTCCACCGACAGCCGCTCGACGAAGGCCGGCGGCGAATCGCCGAGGCGTGGAAACATGCGCGCCGCTAGCGTGCTCGGACTGTGCGCCGCGCTGCTGGTCACTGGCACCGCGACGAGCGCGGCGGCCTTCTGCCGCACGACGACCTGTGGTCCGGGGCAGTGCACCCCGAGCGCCGACTGCGACTACTGTCTGGAGGGCGGCAAGCCGCTGTTCTGGGCGAGCCGATGCGTGTCGTTCTCCGTGCATCAAGCTGGCTCGCCCCTGCGCGGGATCGACTTCGAGACCGCTCGGAACACCATCGCGGGCTCCTACGCCCGCTGGATGGCGGTCGACTGTGGTGGCGGCAATGGCCCGTCGCTGCAGGTATACGACTACGGCGCGGTCAGCTGTAATCGCCAGGAGTACAACCAGCGCGTTGGCAACTCGAACATCTGGATGTTCCGCGACGACTACTGGCCGTATGTCGGTGCCGCGTCCACCCTCGCGCTCACCACCATCACCTTCAACGTCAAGACCGGCGAGATCTTCGACGCGGACGTGGAGGTGAACTCGCTGCAGAACAGCATCACCGTCGGGGACACGGGAGTGCAAGCGGATCTCGACTCGATCGTCACCCACGAGGCCGGGCACTTTCTCGGCCTGTCGCACTCGTGCGACACCGACGCGACCATGTACGCCTCCTACAAGGTCGGTCAGATCGGCCTGCGCACGCTGGAGCCGGACGACGTCGCCGGCATCTGCGCGCTGTTCCCGCCGGGCAGCGAGCGACCGTGCAGCAGCGAACCTCGCCACGGCTTCAGCTCGGACTGCTGCAGTCCGCGCAGCCTGTGCGATCGCACCCAGAAGGACAGCTCGAGCTGCGGCGCGGCCGCGACCGGAGCCGAAGGTCAGTCGAGCCCCTGGTGGCTGCTCGGCGCGCTCGGCCTCGCCGCCGCGAGCCTGGGCCGGCGCCGCCGGCGATAGATTTCCCCACTTGCCCAGGGAATAGCAGATAATGTCTCGAACTCTGGAGGGCTTTGCCGTGCGAAAATCAGTACTGACTTGGTGTTGGGCCCTGGGCGCCGTCGCCGCCGCGCTCGCCGCGTCGTGCTCGAGCGATGAAGGCGGCAAGGCCGCGACCGGCGGCACCGGCGGCGGGTCTGGCGGCTCCGAGGCCGGTAGTTGCGGACCCACCCCGCTCGAGTTCCCGGGCGAGTGCAAGCCGGGCGCGCCGGCCGAGTGCTGCGCCACCGAGCTGCCGGTGATGGTCGTGCGCGGCCCGAACGACACCGTGCTCGCGCCCGACTGGTCGTGCCTCACCGGCGCGACCGACGCCGGGACCGGTGGCGGCGGCGGCGCGGATGCGTCTACCGGTGGTGCTGGCGGCAGCGCGGGCGCGGCGGGTTCCGCCGGAGCGGCCGGGAGCGCGGGCTCGGCCGGTAGCGCCGGGGCGGGGGGCAGCGGCGGCGCCTCGACGCAGAACGTGTTCGAGGTAGAGGACTTCTCGAGCAGCAACCCAGTCGTCGACATCGAGGTGGAGCTGTTCGAGGGCGAGAGCATCGTCGGCAAGACCCCGTTCCACACCGCGTTCACCAAGGGGCCGGCCAACCCGAGCGACCCAGCGCTCAACAACGGCCAATTCTACTTCCCCCATCCAGCCAGCGAGTTTCTCTCCTACCGCGTCAAGGAGAAGCCCGGCGTAGCAAAGGAGTTCATCGGCTTCGGCTACCCGGTTCCCAAACCGCCGGGCAAGGTCACGGGAGCGACCCTGTCGCCGGATCTGTACTCGCAGCTGGCCACCTTCGTGGTGCCCATCCCGGGCTGGAAGCCACCGGAAGATCTCGCCATCATCACCGGTCCAGTGCGCGACTGTGCCGGCAAGGACGTGGGCGGAGCGCGAGTGCGTTTCTTCGACGAGGTGACGAACGAAGAGGTGGTGCCCGGGTCCTGTGATCGGGACGTGCGCTACGTCTACTTCGACGCTCAGCTACCGAACCCCAAGTGCAGCTTCACCGACCGGCGCCAGGCGCTGTTCGTGATCGCCAATGCGCCGGGCAACGTGAGCGGCGCGGACGCAAACAAGAAGCTACGGGTGGAGTATTGGGGGCGCATCGACTCCTCCTCCGCGGCTCCGGTGAAGTTTGCGCAGAAGTCGATCGAAATCTTCCCGGGCACGGTCAACGTGCAGCAGATCCGACCCAACGTCCCGCAGCCGTGATCCTGAGCGGTCACAGCCGAAGGGCCAGCGGCAGCTCGAGTTCCGGGCTGCTGGTCTCCGTGGGCGAGGCCTCGGGCGACGACATCGCCGCGCCTGTCGTGCGGACGCTGGGCACCGAGGCCTTCGGCCTGATCGGTCCCAAGCTCGCCGCGGCGGGCAGCGAGCGCGTGGGGGATCTGACCAGCCGCGCGGCCATGGGCGTGGGCGGCGCGTTGCGCAACGCGCCCGTGGTAGTGCTCGCCGCACACCGCTTGCTCGCGGCGGCCCGCGCGCGTAGGCCACGCGCAGCGCTGCTCGTCGGCAACTCGGAGCTCAACGCGACGCTCGGCCTCCGACTGCGCCGACTGGGCGTCCGGGTTCTGTGGGCCAGCCCGCCGCAGGTATGGGCCTGGCGCAGCGGCCGCATCCACTCGCTGGCCGAGTCAGCCGACCGCTTCGCCGTGATCCTGCCGTTCGAAGAAGCGCTGTGGCAGGGCGCCGGCGCGAACGCGACGTATGTCGGTCATCCGTCCCTCGCCGACGAACCCCTGCCCCGGCAGATCGCGCGGGACCGGCTCGGGCTCACGCCGCTGGCGGAGGTGGTCGCGCTGCTGCCCGGTAGCCGCAGCGCCGAAGTCAAGGCGCACCTCGAGTCGATGCTGGAGGCCATCGCGACGCTGCGCGCCGAGCGCGGCGCCATCGATGCTCGGGTGCTGATCGCCCCCACCCTCGATAGCAGCATCGTCAAGCTCATCTCGCGGCGCTGCCAGGAAGCTGGGCTCGAGAGCTCGTCGCTACCGCCCGCGAGGATGCTGGGAGCGTTCGACGTCGCGCTGGTGAGCAGCGGGACCGCGACGCTACAGTGCGCGGTGCTCGGCGTACCGCCGGTGGTCGTCTATCGGCCCGGCCCGGTCACCGAGCTCGTCGCACGCCGCTTGGTCCGCACGCCACACATCGGCCTGCCCAACGTCGTCTTGGGCGAGCGAGTGTTCCCCGAGCTGCTGGGGGACGAAGTGACCTCGGACGCGTTGGCGGACGAGGCGTCCCGCTGGTTGGACGCACCCGAGGCGGGCCGAGCAGCCTGCGCTCGCGTCCGCGCCCGGCTCGAGCCGGGCGCTGCCGCCCGAGCGCTGGGCTCGAGCCCACCGGAGCGCATCGCCGCGCTGCTCGCGCCGTGGCTCGAGGCCGACGCTTGACCGAGGCTCGGGGGTCGTCCGCGCTGCGAGCCTGCGTCCTGCTGTCGGCGGCGCTGCTCGGGCTGCGCATGCAGCTCAGCGCCCGGGTGGGCTTCGGAGACGCCGAGGCGCTCTACGCGGCCTACGCGCTCTTTCCACAGCCCGGCTACCTCGACCACCCGGGATTGATAGGGGCGCTGGCTCGCGTCATCGGCAACGGCGGCGCTCCGTCGCCGTCCAGCGCGCACACGGCGACCGCGATCCTGGCCACCGCCGTCCCCTGGGTCGGGCTGCTGGCTGCCCGAGCCGCCGGCGCCGCGCGAGAAGCCGCCGCTCGTACCGCGCTCGCGCTCTTGCTCGTACCCGAGATCGCGGTGGGCCTGTTCGGCCTCACCCCGGATCTGCCGCTGGCCCTCGCCTGGCTCGTGGCGCTCGGCGCGGGGGCGCTCGCGCTGCGCAGTGACCCGCGCTCTGTGCGCAGCTTGCTGGCAACGCTGGTCTTCGCCGCGGCGGCCGGGCTGGCGACCTTGTCGAAGGTCAGCGGCGGACTGCTGCTGGTCGGCTTCACCGTCGCTTGGCTCGCTCGCTCCGAGCGCGCCCGGCTGCGCACCATTGCGCCCTGGGCCGCGCTCGGCGTGTTCGCGCTGCTCCTCGTTCCCTGGCTCGCGTGGGAGTCCTCTCAGGGATTCCCCCTGCTGCAGCACCGGCTGGTCGACTCGCAAGAGCGGGCCGGCTTCTCCCTCAGGAACCTGGGCGCGCTCGTGGGGGGCCAGCTCCTGTACGTGACACCTCCGTTCTTGTATGGCGCCTTCGTCGTCGGCCGAGACCTCTGGCGCCGTCGCGACGCCGACGCGGTGTCCCGCTTCTTGTGGTGGAGCACCCTCGGCCCCGCCCTACCGCTCGCTGTCCTGTGCCTCTGGTCTCGAGTCGCCGAGCCACACTGGCTGGCGCCGGCCTACCTCGCGCTGGCCGTCCACGCGGCGCGTGCACCCGCGCTCTCCCGCGGCGTCGTGCGCGCGTGCGTAGGCACCGGCGCCGCGGTGGTCGCGCTGGCCTTCGCTTGGGTCGCCACCGACTGGCCGCTGCGACTGCTCGGCGAGCGCTATCGACCGCGCTACGATCTAGCCAACGATCTGCTCGCCTGGGGCCCAGGGGGCCGCCTACTCGACGACGCCCTCGCCCGGGCGACCAGCGAGACGCTGCGCGCTGCCGTGGTGATAGGTCCGCACTGGATCGTCTGCGCGCAAGCACAAGCTCACCTCGGCGCGCGCGCGCGCGTAGGCTGCAACGGCAAGCGCCCGGACGACTTCGATCGCTGGCTACCCCGGCAGCGCTGGCTCGAGGAGCCCGTGCTCTTGTTCGTGCACGACAGCCGCTTCGACCTCGAGCCCGCGCGGGAGCTGCCGGACCGCATGGTGACTGAGGTCAGTCGCGTGGACGTTCGCCGTTCGGGCCGCGTGGTGCGCACCATCTGGGTCACCCGTCTCGAGCGATTGACGCGAGATGCGCTGCGACCCCTCGACGCCCGACGACCCTCAGCTCGCTGGCGCCAGCGCGACGAGGCCGGCGCTCTGCAGTAGGTCCGAGTCCTGATCAGGCTCCGGGTTGTCCGTCGTGAGCAGGCGATCCCCGTAGAAGATGCTGTTGGCGCCCGCGAACAGACACAAGAGCTGCGCCTCCCGCGGCAGCTCCGTGCGCCCCGCGCTGAGCCGCACCCGGGCGCGCGGCATCAGAACTCGCGCCGTCGCGATCATGCGCACCAGCTCGAGTGGATCAATCGGCGGCAGCGCCGCGAGCGGCGTACCCTCCACTCGCACCAAGGCGTTGATGGGTACGCTCTCTGGGTGCGGCGTGAGGCTCGCGAGCTTGACCAGCAGCCCACAGCGGTCGTCGATGCTCTCCCCCATGCCGATGATCCCGCCCGTACACACGCTGATCCCGGCCTCGCGTACCGCGCCCAGGGTAGCGAGCCGCTGATCGAAGGTTCGAGTCGAGATGATCGAGCGGTAGAACTCGGGACTGGTGTCCAAATTGTGGTTATAGGCGTCGAGCCCCGCCTCCTTCAGACGACGAGCCTGCTCGACGCTCAACATGCCGAGGGTCACGCAGGTCTCGAGTCCTAGCGCCTTGACCTCCCGCACCATGTCGATGACGTCGTCGAAGGCCGCGCCCTCTTTCACCTCTCGCCAGGCCGCCCCCATGCAGAAGCGGGTCGCTCCAGCCTGCCGCGCGCGGCGCGCGGCAGCCACGACCTCGGCCACGTCCAGCGTAGGCTCCCGCTGCACCTGCGTCTCGTAGTGAGCGGACTGCGGGCAGTACGCGCAGTCCTCCGGACAGCCGCCGGTCTTGACGCTGAGCAGCGTGCACAGCTGGACTTCGTTGTCGGCGAAGACGCTGCGGTGGACCGCCCGGGCGCGATCGAGCAGCTCGAACAGGGGCAGGTCATGGATGCGCCTGACTTCCTCGCGGGTCCAATCGTGGCGAAGCTCGATCATGGCGCTTGGTCTACCGCGCGTCGGGGCGCGACGACAAGGCCTGGCTCGGACCCGCCCCGGGAGCAGTCAAAACCCGATCGCCGCCCGCGCGACCTCGCGGTCCACCAAGCCATCCCGCAACAGCTGTTTGATGCTCATCTCGAAGGTCTGCATCCCGTACATGCCTTGCCCCGACTCCATCAGCTCCTTGAGCGGCGGATTACCGACGGGCCGCTTGATCGACTCTCGCACCGAGCCAGTGGCGACCAGGAGCTCGGAGGCCAGCACCACCCCCTTGGCGTCCGCCCGGGGCAGCAGCCGCTGGGCGAGCACGCCCTGCAGCACGTCCCCGAGCCGCTCGCGGATGTCCTCGGGATCGCCCTGAGTCAGCGCCACCACGCGATTGACCGTGCGCGCGACGTCCGGCGTGTGCAGCGTGGAGAGCACCAAGTGCCCCGTCTCCGCGGCCTTGAGCGCGATTTCCATGGTGATCGCGTCGCGGATCTCGCCCACTTGGATCACGTCCGGATCCTGTCGCAGCGCTGCGCGCAGGGCGTCTGCGAAGCTGTCCGTGTCGATACCGATCTCCCGCTGGCTGATGGAGCACCGCCCGTCGGTGTGCAGATACTCGATGGGGTCTTCGATGGTCACGACATGCCGCGACAGATGCTCGTTCATGTGCGCGATCATCGCGGCCAGGGTGGTGCTCTTGCCGTTACCGGCAGCGCCCACGCAGAGCACGAGCCCCCGCTCCCGCTCCGCCAACTCCCGAACCGCGTCGGGCACCCCCAGCCCGTCCAGCCGCGGGACATCGAAGGGGATGGCGCGCATCACCACCGCGAGCGTGCCGCGCTGGCGGTAGACGTTGACGCGGAAGCGGCCGATGCCGGAGGCCGCGTAGGAGGTGTCGTACTCGTTGAAGGCGGTCAGGTCCGCACGCAGCGCCGGATCCTTGATCAGGTGCCGCGCCACCGCCTCGGTGTCCTCGGGTCGGATCTTGTCGACTCGAAAGTACACGATCGAACCTCGCACGCGCGCCCCCGGAGGCTGCCCCACCTTCAGGTGGACATCCCGGGCGCCGGCGTTGATGGCCTTGGACAGCAGCTGATGCAGATACGCCTCGGAGGCGTAGGGATTCGCTCCCGGTCCCGGTCCCAGACTGACCACGATGCGGGAGGATAGTCGGGGTGGCGCCAGAATCCCAAGCAGTTGGCGGCCCCCGCGCTGGCCGGGCGCTCGCGGACCCACCGAGTCGTTCGCGAGGGTTGCCAGGCCCCCCGGCTTTGCGATACTCCTTCGCGTCCCCCGTCCAGGTAGCTCAGTCGGTAGAGCAGTGGATTGAAAATCCACGTGTCGACAGTTCGATTCTGTCCCTGGACACTACTTCGTCCCCTCGGCCGGGCGGACCTCGAGCTGACAGTTCGAGACCCGCGCGTGCGGCCGGCCGCCCCACAGCCTCAGCTGGTAGCGTCCCGGCGCCAGTCCGGTGACGACGTAGGTCCACGCGCGGCGCTCGAGCAGCGCGAGATCCGCCAGCGTGACACCCGGAGCGACGGGCCCATCGACCTTGAGATCGACGTAGCGGAGGGGCTCGGGGTGCGTGTAGGTGACGACGAGGTCCCCCCCAGCGCTCGGACGTGGAGGGTCGAGCGTCCACTCGGGGCCGCAGAGATCCGCCCGCGGCGGGTCGGCGGGTCGAGCGACGAGCAGCGCGAGCGCGACCCCCAAGCCGAGCAGCAAGAGGAGCTCGCCGCGATTCACCCGGGCTCGATAGCACGGACGCGGCAGAATGCCTCTCCGATCCCGGTGGGGTGGGGCTATGGTCCCGAGCCTCGTGAGTCCGCCTTCGACGAACCTGCGACGCCGGCGCGCGCTGCTGCCGTTGACCATCGGGCTGACCTCTGCGGCCGGGCTGGTGGTGCTCGGATTTCTGTTCCGTCCTCGGGACCCGTCCGAGACCCTCGCGCTGCCCCTGTCCGGCGGGGGAGTCACCGTCAGCCGCGTCCAACCCGACTCCGACGCCACAGGCCCCGCCGTCCAGGCCACAGCGGGTGACTGGCTGCTCGAGACCCGCGGGCTCAGGCTCGTGATCGGCTCGGACGCGGCGGGCACCGAGCGGCAGCTGCGGCACGGGAACCTGACCGAGCTGGTGACCGAGCGCCTCGCGGACGACGTGCTGTTCGGCCTGGGCCCCGCGGTCGACATCCAAGGGGTGCGCCAGGAGCTGACGCCGCGCCGCGTCGCGCCGGCCATGCGCGGGGAGCGACCCGTGCTGGTGACGACCCACGACAACGCTGACCGCAGCGTCAGCCTGGAGACGACCTTCGATGCGCTGCCGCAGAAGGGCGCCGTGGAGGTCACGACACGCGTGCGCAACACCTCGCGCAACCTGCTGCGCGCGGTCGCGGTGGGGGACTCGGTGAGCTGGCCCGGCGCGCCCACCTTCGCGCCGCGACTCGGCTTCGTCGAAGGGCCGACGCGCGCGCGCGTACCGTGGATCGCGCGGCGGGGGCGCGAACTGTCCGTCGCAGTGGCCTACCCCGACGGAGCCGACACCGACTTCCGCTTCGACCTGATCGGACCGACGGAGCAGCGCGCGCTCACGGCGGCGTTGGACTTGGCGCCCGGCGCGTACCAGGACGTCCGGCGGCGGTTGCTGGTCGCCCGCGGTGGCCTCGCTGCCGTGGCGGCGCCCGCCTGGCAGGCGACCGGCAAACCGACGCGCCTGGTGCGTGGGACGCTCAAGCCCGCGCCGGCTTGGGCCACGGTGGAGGCGCGACACCCCGACGGTCGACCCGTGCTCAGCGTTCGCGCCGGAGCGGGAGGGCGCTTCGAGCTGCCACTGCCGGCAGGGGACTACACCCTGGTGCTGAAGGCCCCGGGCGGAGAGGACGCGACCAACGTCCGCGTCGAGCCCGGGGAGCAGCCCATCGCGACGCGCCTGATCGCACCAGAGCCCGGCACGCTGCGCTACACGGTGGCCGACTCGACCGGGCGGCCACTGTCCGCTCGCTGGATCGTCACCGGCGTACCGCCCACGAAGACGCCCTCTCTGGGCCCGGCGGAGCGCGCGCAGGGCGCTGGCAACATCGGCTACACCCTGGCGGGTGAAGGTAGGATCCAACTGCCCCCGGGCCAGTACCGTCTCGTCTTCACCCACGGTCCCGAGTTCGGGCTCTGGGAGTCGGTGGTGACGGTGGGCCCGGAGCTCGGGGCGACGGTGCGGGCGGAGTTGTACCGCGTCGTCGACACCCCAGGCTGGATCAGCGCGGACTTTCACGTCCATGCCGCGCCCAGCCACGACTCGACGATCTCGCTGGAAGATCGCGTCGTGTCGCTGGTGGCGGAGGGCGTCGAGATCGCGGTGCCTACGGATCACAACCACGTGACGGACTACGCGCCCCTCGTGGCGACGCTCGGAACGAGCGAGCGGCTAGCGACCTTCTCCGGCCTGGAGGTCACCACCAGCGAGTGGGGACACTTCAACGCCTTCCCCTACCCGGTGGGCACGCCCTTGCCCCTGCTGGCGAACATCGCGCCGCGGGACCTGTTCGCGGAGATCCGCACGCTGTCGCCCGGCGTAGTCTTGCAGGTCAATCATCCGCGCATGGGCGACATCGGCTACTTCAATCGAGGCGGGCTCGAGCCCGCCACCGCCCAGGCCAGTGCCGAAGGCTTCTCCTTCGATTTCGACGCCATCGAAGTGCTCAACGGCTTCGAGCTGGGCAAAGACGAGGTGGTCGAGAGAAACCTCCTCGAGTGGATCGCGCTCTTGCGCGCCGGCAGGCGTTACACCGCCCTCGGCAACTCGGACTCGCATCGGCTCAGCCGTGAGTGGGTCGGCTACCCTCGCAACTACCTGCGAGTAGCCGACGACCGCGCCGGACGGGTCAGCGGCGAGGAGATCGTCTCCGCCCTGCGCTTCGGTCGCGTGCTGGTCACCAACGGGCCGTTCATCGAAGCGCGAGCCGGGGGCGCCGGCCCCGGGGACGTCGCCGTCACGGAGGACGACGCGATCAACGTGCAGGTCAGCGTCCGCGCACCCGCGTGGGTGGACATCACCCGCGCCGAGATCTGGGTGAACGGCGAGCGGGCCGCGGTGACTCAGGTGCCGCCGCCGCGCGCGAACCTGGTGCGCTTGGCTTGGCAGACGCAGGTGCCCATCGCCAGCGACTCCTGGATCATCGTGATCGTGCGCGGTGACCGGCCTCTGGACGTCGTGTTGCCGGGCCTGGGCGCCAAGCCCATCGCGTTCACGAACCCGATCTGGATCGACCGCGGCGGCGACGGCTTCGCCGAGGGCACGCTCGCTCCCCCAGCGCGCGAGGCTAGCGCCGACGCCGCGGACGCGGCGCCTTGACGGCATCCCGTCGGACCGCGTCCAGTCGACGCTCCAACCCTCGCGGGCTCACGCTGGCCTTGTAGGTGTACAGGCTCGCCGCGGGGACGTCCTCCAGCAGCTCTTCGCTGACCCGCAGCCGCTCGCTCACCGCAAACACGATCGGCACCGACAGCCCCGAGGCCGCCATGTCGAGGCGCTTGAACACGGCCTCGCGACTCCAGAAGCCGACCAGCTCTACGTAGACCTCGGTGCCCGACGGCCCGTGCACGAAGCGCAGGTCCGGCACCAGCACGCCCACGCCAGGTTGCTGCAGGATCAAGCTCGACGACTCCGCGCGCCAGGGACCACCCAGGCGCTCGAAGGCGTCGATCAGCCGCTGGGCCTCGTCGAGGATCGGGGGCGGCGTCGGCGCAGCTCCGGGCGCCGCGTGCCGGTACTCGAACGTCAGGCGCTCCCGGCGCGGACCCCAGACCACCTCGGCGACTAGACGGAGCGCGCCGGCGGACTCGAGCGCGGGCAAGGTCAGCGCCAGCGCGAGTCCGTACTTGGTGACGGCCTCGAACAGGCTGAAGGGGCCGTCGATCGTGAGGCGGTAGCCGTCGGCGACGGGCTCGACGCGAAACAGCAGGCGTCGAAACTTCAGCTTGGCGAACAACGTGCGATACGAGAGCGCCGAGCCCCCGGTCACCTCCGCCACCACCCGCACCGCGCGCATCAGCACGGCTTGGGGCCCCTGCCTCTGGTAGCGCTCGAGCAGCTCGTCCACGGTCAGCGGCGCGAGGCCAACGACGCGGTGCTCGCTCTTCAGGTCCGAGTACAGCGCGCGCTCGATCTCCGCGTCGTCCACCTCTCGACGCGAGGCCGCGCTCCGGATCAGCGCCGCTCGCTCGAAGGCGCTCTCGGCGCGACGGGCCGCGGCGGCCGCGGAGAACAGCTCCTGCCGCAGCTCCGCGGGCTCGATGGCTGAGACCTGCTCGAACTCGAGGACATCCTCGAGCAGCTTGACGAGCCCATCCTTCAGCTTGCGCTGGGCCGCAGAGGCAGAGGTGGCGGCAAAGGCCTCGAACAGTTCCGCTCGAGTACGACCCACGGCGCCACGCGCTGCGCAGAGCAAGGACTCGGCAAGCTCGACGGCGCCCGCGTGCTCCTTCGCGCCCAGGGGCAACAGCTCGAGGGTCTTACCGCGGCGCCTTGCGCGCACCAACTCGGCGGTCAGCATGGCGCTCCTCTCAGGCCTCGCGGTACGCCGCGTGCTCGCGGCGCCGTTCGCTGGTGAAGGTCTCCCCGGTTCCTCTGGTCACGATCTCGTACAGCACGGCCCGCTTGTCGTCTCGAGGGCGAAGGATGCGCCCAAGTCGCTGAACGTGCTCGCGCACCGAACCACTGCCCGAAATGACCACGGCGACGCTCGCCTCGGGCACGTCTACGCCTTCGTTCAGCACCTTGCTGGTCGCGACGATGGGCCACTCTCCGCTGGAGAAGCGCTGCAAGATGTCGCTGCGCTCGCGCACCTTGGTCTGGTGCGTGATGACGGGCACGAGAAAGCGACGCGACACGAGGTAAGCGGTGCGGTTGTCTTGCGTGAACACGAGCATGCGTTCACCGCGATGCTCCACGATCAGCGTCTCGAGCACGTCCAGCTTCTCGGGTGCGGCGAAGGCGATCTCCCGTTGCCGGCGGTAAGCTGCCATGGCGCGCTGGCCCTGCTCGCTGCGACTCGAGCGCATGATGAAGTCGGAGAACCCGCGCGGCGAACTCATGCGGATGCCCTGCGCGCGCAAGAACGCCGTGTAGGTCGCGCGGGCTTCGGCGTACTCCTCGCGCGCTGCATCGGACAGCTCGATCTCGATCCGCTGGGTGTCGTACTCGGCGAGGTATCGACCGCTCAGCTCGTGGATGTGCTTCTCGAACACGATCGGGCCGATCAAGTCGTCCAGATCCGCGTCCAGTCCGTCGCCGCGCTCGGGAGTGGCGGAGAGCCCGAGACGATAAGGTGCGATGCACGACTCGGCCGCGAGCCTGTAGCTGGGGCCCGGCAGGTGATGGCACTCGTCGAACACGACCAGCCCGAACCGCGCGCCCAAGTGCTCCATGTGCAGATAGGCGGAGTCGTAGGTCGTGACCGTCAACGGCAACACCTGGTGCTCACCCCCACCAACGACGCCAACATCGCAGCCGAACCCGACGCGCAAGAGGTCGTACCACTGCCGAACTAGGTCGAGGGTGGGCACCACCACCAACGCCGAGCGCCGCTTGGCCTCGATCGCCATGCTGGCGACGTGGCTCTTGCCGGCCCCGGTGGGCAACACCACCACCCCCCGACCCGCGGCGGCGTTCCAGGCAGCGAGGGCCTCGGATTGGTAGACCCGCGGCTCGCGATGCACGGCTTGGCCGGCAGCCAGCTCCGAGTAGCGCCGGGCCCGATCGTCGAACTCGACCCCTTCCCGGCGAAGGGCCCGCACGATCCCGGCGTACTCGAGGCCGCGCGCCCGGTGGCAGTCGTCGCGCGGATCGTAGCGCATGCCGGGGACTCGCTGCGCGAGCTCGGGAGCCACGCCACGCAGCTCGAGCGTGCCGGAGACGAAATCGAGGACGGGCATGGCTTGGTCGCGCGCGAAGCATACCACCGCGCTCCCGGAATGTGCCGTCAGCTCGACCTGGCTGCGCTATCCTGCGACACCAGGATGAGCGACGGTTTGGACTTCAGCCACGTCCCCTCGTGTCTCGCGGTAACGGACGACGTGATCGAGGAAGCGTTGGCCGCGGCGCGCAGCTGGTCGGAGCCCTCCCCGCGCCAGAAGACGCTCGCCCTCGTCGAGCACATGACCCGGGTGGCCAAGCCGGGCCGCGGCGCGCCCAAGATCTTGGTGGTCTTGGCGCACATGGCGCATCGAGACTGGCTGGACGGCGAGCTTCGGGTTCGCCTGATTGGGGACACGGAGGTCAGCGTGCTCGAGCTGTTGGTCGACGACGGGCTCAGCCACGCCCGGATCCTCGGGCCGCTGCGCATCGACGTCTCGTTCGCGGAGTTCGCCCGCGCGCTGTTGGCGCATCCGGAGCTGGTGCTGCCGCTCGAGATCCAAGGTGGAGTCGAAGAGCGTCGGGTGGAGCTGCTGGCCACCCCGCTCTCCCGTAGCCGCAGCGTTCCGCCGAGCATGTCGGCGGTGAGCCGCAGTCTCATACCGGTCTTCGGCGACGCCGCGCGAACTCTGCCCAACATCATCAGCCACGCGCCGCCATCGGATCCGCCGGACACCGAGCAGCCCGTCTCCCTGGACTCGGCGGACCTCCAGAGCGTGCCGGTGCCTCGCTTCAAGCCCGTGTCCCTGCCGCCGCGGCTGCGGGCCGCGCTCGAGGGCGTCAAGAAGAAGCCCTGACGCTCAGCGGAAGAGCGCGCCGCCGTCGGACTCGGCCACTGGTCCGGTCAGCTCGAGCGGTACGTGCCAGGCGATCTCGCCCAAGAACAGGCCGCGGCGCTCACGCATGCGGATCAAGGTCGCGCAGCAGTTGCCGAGGCGCAGGATCAACACCCGAGGCACCGGCAAGCACACCAGCCGCTTGACGAGCTGGAACAAGAGGCCGCCGTGGCTGACGAAGAGTACGCGGTCATCGCTCCGGCGTCGCGCCGGCGGCGCGTGCCGCGCGATCAACTGCTCCACGCGCTGCTGCATCTGGTCGTAGCTCTCTCCGCCGTACTCGGAGAAGTCTCCGAGCCCCTCGATCCCGCGCGACATGAACGTGGGATGCAAGGCCACGATCTGCTCGCGATTGAGGCCCTCCAGAGAGCCCGCGGAGATCTCACGCAGGTCCGGGTCTACCCCGGCGGCCGGACCCACGCCCGCGGCGACGAGCGCGTCGCACGTGGCTCGGGCTCGGAGCAGCGGTGAGCTGAAGGCATGCGACCAGCTGATGCGCCGCTCCAGAAGGAAGCGCGCGAGCTGATCCGCCTGCGCGCGGCCCAGGTCGGTGAGCGGGTACTCACCCGAGCCCTGCATGATGCCATCGCGATTGCCTTCGCTCTCGCCATGTCGAACGAGCAAGAACTCCATCAGAGCGCCTCGCTCAGCGAGCGTCGGGGTAAAGCTCGGGGTCCACCTCGTAGGCCGCGGCGGTGCCCTGGCACGAGAAGCCCTCTCCAAGGCGCGCGCAGCGAACGTCCGCGACGTCCGTCGCCCCCAGCCGGGCCGCCGCGACCAGCACGCCCTGACGCGTCGCCGCCTCGCTGCAGCCGTCGTCGCACTCGGTCACCACGTCGCCCAGGCGCACATGGCTGACGGGCACGAGGGCGACCTCTCGTACCCGGTCCGGCGCGCGGGGCGCGCGCCGCGCGACGCCCGGGTTACGAGCGAAGCGAACGTGCACACGCCAGGCCTCCCGGGCTGGAGGCGCGGACACCTCCCCTGCCGGAGGCCCTAGCGGACGCGCGGCGAGGAGCTTCGCCCCCGGCCGGGCGACCTCGGCCGAGCAGGTCACGCCGTAGCGCGTCGTGGCGTCATCGCGATGCAGCACGCGTGAGCCGCAGCGCCGCCCGATGAGCAGCTCGCCCCCCGCCTCAGCGGCCCGCTCTCGCAGCGCGGCGACCAGGCGTGCCTCGTCGCAGTCCACGTCCGACAGCGGCGCGCCGTCCGGCGGCAGCGACCCCTCGTAGCGCGTGCAGTGCGCGCGCACGTCGCCCAGGCGCTCATAGCCCGACGGCAGCTCCTCGAGATCGCGAACCTCCGTGGGCGAGACCATGGCGGTGCGGCTCACGCCGTCGTAGATGGCGCCGCCCCGGTACCCCGCGCACGACAGCGCGGTCGAGGCAACCGTCCCGAGCACGAGACTTCCGAGCTTCATCGTCATCGAGCATCCTCCGTGTCCGCAGCCGGAGCAAGCCCGATCGCGGTCACCCCGATCGCTGCGGCCCGGCTTCTGGTCTACGCTCTCGGGGCCATGGAGCTGGCGAGCCACGACGATGGCGCTGCGAACGCGACCTGCAAACACTGCGGCGGCGTCGCCGCGGGCCCTTGTCTGAGATGTCACGCGCCGCTGTGCGGAGACTGCTGCGTCATCAGCGAGGGAAGCGTCGAGGTCTATGCCATTTGCCGCGACTGCGCGGCCGAGGGCGCCGGCGAGCTGAGCTCGCGGTGGGCGCCGGTGCTGCGGCTCTTGCTCTGGCCCATCGCCGCACTGCTGCTCCTGCTCGTCGTCCTGTCGCTGTTGACCCGCCGGTGACCCCGGCCCGTGGACGTGGCACAAGACCAGGGCGAGCGATGGGCCTCTTCGACGTACATGCACACCTGACCCACCCGGACCTCTTGCCGCAGGTCGACGCCGTGCTGCAGCGTGCAGCGGACGCTGGCGTCACGAGCATCGTGTGCAACGGTCTCAACCCGCGCGACAACGAGCGCGTCGCCGCGCTCGCGAAGCGGAGCGCCCTGGTGCGGCCGGCCTTCGGTCTCTACCCGGTGGACGCGGTGCTCCAAGAGATGGTCCACCTGGGCGTCGAGTACCCGCGAGACGACGAGCCCGTCTCCCCCCGGGCCGGGGTCGACTGGGTCAGGGACCACGTGCACGAGGCCTTCGCGGTCGGCGAGATCGGGCTCGACGGCTACTGGGTACCCGAGGGCCTGTGGGCGGCGCAGGAGGCCGTGTTCCGCGAGCTGGTCACGATCGCCCTCGACGCGGACAAGCCCATCATCGTCCACACCCGCAAGCGCGAAGCGCGCTGCTTCGAGATTCTGCTGGAGATGGGCGCTGCCCGCGTGAACTGGCATTGCTTCGGCGGCCGGGTCAAGCTCGCGCGGCGCATCGCCGAGCACGGCCACTACCTGAGCATCCCGGCCAACGCTCGCAAGAACGAGGCCTTCACGGCGATGCTGCGCTCCTTGCCGCGGGAGCGCGTACTGCTCGAGACGGACTGCCCCTACCTGTCACCCGACAAGAGCTACCCGAACGAGCCCGCCTTCGTGCGCGACACCGCGCTGTATGCGTCCGAGCTGTGGGGCGTTTCGCTCGCCGAGGTACAGGCGCGACTCGAAGCCAACTACACCGCACTCTTCGCCCAGCCGCCGTGACCCGCGTCGATCGACGCGCGCGGGCGCTCGAGAGCTGTCGGCTGATCTTCCGCCAAGCAGGCACGCACCACCCCGCTTCACTCTCCGCGCTTCTTGAGCAGTGACGGGGTGAGCTTCTCCGGGCTGTCCACGGCGCGGCGCACGGCGTCGTTTCCGAACCGTCGAGCGATGGCGTCCAGCGCGGGGCCGAGCGCGCGACGTCGATTCGACGCGAACAGCTCGAGTTGCTCGGCGGCACGCTGCTGTAGGTTCGACGCGGTCACGCCGAGCAGGCGAACGGGCTCAGCGAGCCCCAGGGCGTCGTAGCACTTCACCGCCACCTGGGCGATCTCCGCCCCGTCGTCCGTGGCTAGGTGTAGCGTCGTTCGCCGGGTGACCACCGGATAGAGCGGCTCGCCGCCGAGCACAGGTGTGCGCGCGAGGCGCTGGCCGCGAGCACGTCCGAGCTTGGCCTTGACGGTGATGGTGCGGGCAACGTAGCCGTCGTGCCGTAGGCGCCGGGCCACCGCCTCCGCGTGCGCGGTGAGCGCGGCGGTGATCACGTCGCGAGCGCTGACGTCGCGCTCGAAGGTGTTCTCCTCACCATAGGATTTCGGGGCTCGCTCCGCCTCGACCGGACGAGGGTCCTCCCCCCGCGCCAGCGCCACGAGCTCGTTCGCGCGCGCGCCGACCACGCGGGTGAGTCGGGCCACGTCGGCTGTTGCCAGGGCGCCGACGCTGAGAAACCCCGCGCGCTCGAGCTCCGCGGCGAGCACCGGGCCCACGCCGAACAGCCGGCGCACCGGCAAGGGATCGAGCAGCGGCCGCACGGCGTGCTCGGGGACGATCAAGAGTCCGTCTGGCTTGCCCAGGGTGCAAGCCAGCTTGGCCACCAGCTTGGAGGGACCGACTCCAACGCTGACGACCAGCCCAGTCTCCTCGCGCACCCGCCGTTTGAGGAGGCGCGCGAGCGGGAGCACGCCGCCGAACAACGCGACCGAGCCCGTCACGTCCAGGAAGGCCTCGTCGAGAGCCAGCGGCTGCACGGCGTCGGTGAACTCCTCGAACACCCGCTGCACCTGCTCGCTGACCCGCGCGTACTTTCGCATGTCACTGCGCAGGAAGACGCCCCCCGGACACAGCTCGCGAGCGCGAAACCCGGGCATGGCGCTCTGCACGCCGAACTCACGCGCTTCGTAGCTCGCTGCCGCCACGACGCCCCGCGCGCTCGTCGCGCCCACGATCACCGGACGACCGCGCAGCTCGGGGCGATCGCGCTGCTCGACGGACGCGAAGAACGCGTCCATGTCGGCGTGCAGGATGACTCGGCTCCGCTCCATCTCGGGCCTCTGCGGCTAGGCGTGCCCTGCGCCGCGCTTCAGCGCACCGTCTCGGTCTTGCAGCCGAGCAAGATGTCGAGCTTGGCGGTGTAGTCCTGCTTGACGTCGCTGCAAATCGCCGGGCAGAGCAGGATCTTCTTCGGATCGAGCGGGTCATCGTAGTACCAACCCGCGCCGGCGGTGCAGTCTGTGGTCTGCAAGATCTTGGTGATCTTGCCGCCAGCGTCGAGCACCACATTCACCTTGTCCGGATCGTACTGCCCGCTCGTGACCTGCGCGGGCATCTCGAACTCGCAGGGCAGCGCCTGGCCGCGCACCTTGGCCAGCGCCTCCTCGAACTCCTTGGCGACGTTGGTCTGCGAGACCAAGATGGCCGAGGCGGTCCCTCCCGCCTGCGCGATCTGATTGGCGAAGCTCTGATCGACGCCCGGCAGACCCACCACGTAGGTCAGCACCGGCGGGTCGAACGCGGCGCCAGCAGCCGCCAAGCCAGCGATCGCGGCCCAGTCTTCGGGATCGACCCCGCTGCAGCTCGCGGCCGGCCCCTGCGGCTCGCCGTCGGTGACGAGCAGCACGGCCGCGGTGTGCCCGGGGTTGTTCTGTCGGAGCTCGACGCCCTTGAGGATGGCACCGCCGAGGGCGGGGTAGGTCGGCGTGCCCAGCCCGTTGGGGCTGGCGCTCGCCATGAAGCTGATGATCGCTTGCGCGTTGGCCGGCAGCGTACCGAAGGGGACGTCCGGCTTGGCGTACTCTTGCTGGTCGCACGCCGGTACGCTGCTGCCCGGCCGTGGGAACAGCTTGAGCCCCACCGACACGCCCGCCGAGCTCGGCGCGTTCACGAAAGCCGTCAGCCCGAGCTCGGCCGAGTCCCACTGATTGCCCGCCATGCTGCTCGACTTGTCGAGCATCACGTACAGGTGCAGCGGCGTGCTCTGGGCCTGCTCGGTGATCACGCTGCATGCGGTCTCCGGATCGAGCGCATCCGGGACCTGCACGTCGATGGTCGCGCCGGTACCCGCCGATGCGTCGCCGCCGACGTTGCCCGAGCCGCCGCTGCCCCCCAGCGACGAGCCAGGCGGCGCGGTCGCGTCCGAGCCACAGCCTGCCCACGCGCCGACTGCCGCCGCCACGCACCCGAGCAACGCTGCGTGATGCCGTCCCAGAAGTCGCGCTCCCTGACTCAAGCTGCCCTCCAGCCTAGCGCAGTTCCGCGCTGAACGCCCGGGCCGCGCGCGCCTCACGGCGCGCGCTCTTCGAACGTGGCCGCGCCGGCCACGAACCGGAGCGGCACGATGCCCGTTGGACCGAGCTGGTTCTTCCGTACCCGCAGGTCGACCGGGCGGGCGCCCAGCGCGAGCGCCTGCTCGGTGGCGGCCAGGCCGCTGGAAAGGCCCCGCATCTCTGCCGAGAAGGTGGCGGCAGGGGCGACGAGCTCGGCGTGCCGACCGCTGACGGTGACCACGACGGCGGCCCCTCGCCCCAACCGCGCGAGCTCGTGAGCCACGACCGAGACTCGGCTGTCGAGGCTCGAATTGGCCTGCGCGGCGCGCCCGGCGTCCCCGCCGCAGTGGGCGGCCCAGGCCTCGATCCCATCGACCACCACGACCACTCGATCGTGTCGGTCCCACAGCTCCCCCGCGGCGCGGCGCAGCAGGGTCGTGCTCTCGAAGGGATCGGCGCGGTGGAAGTGCAGCAGCGCCCCGACTTTCTTGGCGACCGTGTCCACGGCGCTGCTGACCGGCCCCCGGGTGGCCGCGTCCTGCCACGCTTGTCCGGTGAAGATGGCGCCATACGAGGTGCGGGACTCCGGGTACTCGCGGTGCAGCGCCCGCGAGGCGAGGCGCGCGACAATCTCCGTCTCGTCCAGCGTGGCGCTCGCGAACAAGACCGCGGCCTTGGAGCGGGCAGCCATGTAGGCGAGGTTGAGGGCCAGCGCGGTCTTTCCGATGCCGGTTGCGCCGCTGATGGCGACCAACATGCCGGTGCGCAGCCCGCCTCCGAGCAGGCGGTCGAGCACCGGCAGACCGGTCGGCGTCGCCGGCGCCTGCGCGCCGAGCCGCGCCGTGACGTCCACCTGCATGCTCGCGAGCGAGGCGGGTGGCTTGCGTCCGTCGGAGGGCTCCACGGGCAGCAGCCTAAATCACCGGCGCCGATTCGGAAACAACCCTCTCGCGAGCGCCGAGCCCGCGCGAGGCTCCGGGGCCACACCCCGGAGCCCGCGTCGCGCGCGCGTCACTGCGCGCAGGCGTAGCCGCCGACGCAGAACGGGCCGCTCGAGTTGTTGCAGCTCTCGCCCGCCTGCTGGGTGTTCGGCGGGTCGAAGCACTGGAACGCGTTCTGGTTGCTCAGATCGCAGGCCTGGCCGGTGGTGCAGGGTGCGTTCGTCACGGGGTTACAGTTGACCGTGGTGGGGGCCAGGATGCAGCCCGTAGGCACGCCATGCGCCCCGGTGCCGCCGCCAGTGCCGCTGCCGCCGCTGCCCGCTTCCGGGGCCGGCCCGGCGTCCGTCGCGCCGGCGTCCGAGCCCGCGGCTCCCGCGGCGCCCGCCGACCCGCCGGTTCCACTATCGGTACCGCCGGAGCCGCCGGTGCCCGAGCCCGCGACGCAGGTGCCGAGGGTCCCCATCTGGGCGTTGAGCGCCGTGCAGGTCTCGTTCGCCTCGCAGTCCGCCGCCGAGCAACAGTACTTGCGACACACGCCGCCCTGCGAGCCGCCGCTGCCGCCGGTGCCCCCGCCGCACACGGTCTGGTAGTCGGGGCAACAGTCGCCGAAGTTCGAGCACTCGCTGTCGCAGAAGCACTCGGCCGTGTTCTCGTCGCTGCCGGGCGGATAGGCCTGACCGCAGAGACCCTGACAGCTGCCGCCACCGCCGCCGGTCGCGCCGCTGCCGCCGCCGCCGGTCGCGCTCGAACCGCCGAGACCGCTGTCGTTGCTGACGAACCCGCCGGTACCACTGCCAGCGCCGGCGCCGCCCGTGCCCCCGTTGCCGCCACCGCTGTTACTGCTACACGCACCCACCATCACGACGGTGGTTGCGCTAGCGACCAGCATGAGTCCGAGAGTTCGTTTCATGTCGTGCGTTCTCCAGGGATAAGGGACGGCGAGCCTCGGGGAAGTGCTCGGGAGCCGCCGCCGAGCCGAAGGAGGGAGTGTGGACCGAAGTCCGGCCCCGTTCAATCGGAGAAATCGCCCCCCCGATCCGGACCGGGAGGCGAGGCGTCGGTGACCGTGAGGTCGAACGGATCGGCGATAACTGCGTCGTCCCCCTCGAGCGCGACGTGGAAGGTCCGCTGGGCGGCGCAGAGTCCTCGGGGTGCGACCAGCTCGCCCGTCTCGAGCGCGAACAGGTAGCCGTGCATGGGGCACTGAATGAGGCCGTCGCGCACGCGCCCCTGGGCCAGGCTCGCGCCGGCGTGATTGCAGGCGTCCTCGATGGCGTAGACCCGACCGTCGCTCCAGACCACGCACACGTCGAAGGGGGGGTAGCTGACGCGGAGCTGCCCGGCCGCCTTCAGCGCGCTGAGCGAGACGCGGCCAACCGGCTTCACCGCGCCGCTCCGACAGGCAACGGGTAAAGACCGTTCACGACGGGAGTGGGTGCTGCCCCCCGGACTTGAACCGGGACACCCTTTCGGGCACATGAACCTGAATCATGCGCGTCTGCCAATTCCGCCAGGGCAGCGAGTGGTTCGCGTGAACGGGCCGGTCATCGACCCGAGCGGCGGCTCTTAGCGCACTCAGCGGGGGTGAGGCAACTCGTTTCCGCGCCCGGTCAGTCGCGCAGCGGCCGGCCATCAGCGTCGGTCACCGAGCCGGTGAGCATCAAGATCCCGTCGATGGTGGGCCACAAAGCGCCAATCCCGCAGGTGCACCAGGTGACGATCAGCTGGGCGATGGCGATGGCCACGTGGCCCGTGTAGAAGCGGCCAGCGCCAAAGGCACCCAGGAAGAACTGCAGCAGAAACCCGATCAGCTTCTGCTTGTCGGAGAACGCGATGCCCGTCTTGGGATCGATGCCGTAGGGCGCGCCGGGCTGCGGGCCGTACTGCGCCATGGGAGCGCCATAGCCGAGGGGGGGGCCGCCCGCGGCTGGGTAGCCCGGGGGCTGAAAGCCCGAGCCGTGCGGGGAGCCGGGAGCCACCATCGGTCCGACGAGTATAGTCGAGCCGCGTCGGGCCCGCGACCTCGGAAACGACCCCTGCTCGGGCCGCGACCTCGAGGGAAGGTCCCGCCCGCGATAGGAGCACGATGAGCCACTACTACGACACCCACGATCTGGCCCGCTTCTCCGAGATCGGCGCGCACTGCCCCGAGCTGTCCGAGAAGTTCTTCGCCTGGTACCAGGCGGTGTTTCGTCCCGGCGCGCTGACGTCGCGCGAGAAGGCGCTGATCGCACTCGGCGTCGCCCACGCCATCCAGTGCCCCTACTGCATCGACGCCTATTCCAAGAGCGCTCTCGAGCACGGCGCGGACGTGGAGCAGATGACGGAGTCGGTCCACGTCGCTGCTGCCATCCGTGGAGGTGCCTCGCTCGTTCACGGACTGCAGATGCGCAATCAGACCGACAAGCTATCGATGTGAGTGAGCCGACGTGAGCGCCCCCAGGTCCCTGCCTCAGCCCAGCCCCCGAGCGCGACTCGACGCGGATGCGCAGCGCTCTATCTTGCGCCATCTGCCCCTCGCCCACCGGTTCAGCGCAGCCCTCGAGCGCGCCGGCGTCGCGCCACTGTGCGCCCGGGGCATCGAGGTGCTGCAGCTCAACCTGGGCAAGCTCTGCAACCAGACCTGCCGTCACTGCCACGTCGACGCGGGACCGGCTCGGACCGAGGTCATGACGCGGGACACGATGCAGCAGTGTCTGTCGGTGCTGGACGCATCCGGCGCCGCAACGGTGGACCTGACGGGCGGAGCACCCGAGCTAAACCCCGAGTTTCGCTGGCTGCTCGAGCGGCTCGCCGAGCGACGGGTACACGTCATCGATCGCTGCAACCTCACGGTGCTCGAGACCGGCGCCCACCGCGACCTGCCAGAGCTCTTCGCCCAGCACCGGGTGGAGGTCGTCTGTTCGCTGCCCCACTACCGCAGCTACGCCACCGACCGGCAGCGGGGCGAGGGTGTGTTCGAGAAGTCGATCCGTGCCCTGCGGCGGCTCAACGCCCTCGGCTACGGCGATGGGCGCTCCGGCCTGCGCCTGGCGCTGGTGACCAACCCGGTGGGCGCTTTCCTGCCGGCGAGCCAAGAGCAGCTCGAGCGCGAGTGGAAGGGCAAGCTGCTCGCCGACCATGGCGTCGTCTTCGACTCGCTGTACACCATCACGAACATGCCCATCAGTCGCTACCTCGAGTGGCTGCTCGAGTCCGAGAACCTCCAGGGCTACATGGATGAGCTCGTCGCCGCGTTCAACCCCGCGGCGGCGCGCGGCGTGATGTGCCGGAGCACCCTCAGCGTCGGCTGGGACGGCCAGCTGTACGACTGCGACTTCAACCAGATGCTCGAGCTGCCGCTCCGCGGCGGCCTACCCCGACACGTCCGCGACTTCGACGCCCAGGCGCTCGCGCAGCGCGAGATCGGCGTCGATGACCACTGCTTCGGGTGCACCGCGGGAGCCGGTTCGAGCTGCGGCGGCGCCCTCGCGTGAGGCGCCGGGACCTCTGCGCGCCGAGTGTGCCATGATGAGCGCTTCGACCATGGAGCTCGAACCCGGCCAAGTCGTGGAGGGGCGCTACCGCCTGCTGGCTCGACGGGGCGCGGGCGCCTATGGCGTGGTGTTTCGCGCTCGGGATCTCGAGACCCGCGACGAGGTCGCGATCAAGTTCCTCAAGCGCGGCGCGGCGGACCCCGCTTTGCTCCAGCGCTTCGAGCGGGAGGCCATCGCCATGGCGCGCCTGCGGGGCACGGCGGCGGTGTACGTCCACGCGCTCGGCCGGCTGGCGGACGGCTCGGCGTACATCGTGATGGAGCTCTTGCACGGACGGGAGCTCGAGCGCTACCTCAAGGAGGCGGAGCGCGCCGGGGGACGCCTCAAGGCGCAGAAGACTCTCGAGCTCTTGCGCCCCATCGCGCGCACGCTCGAGGCCGCCCATGGCCAGGGCATCATCCATCGCGATCTGAAGCCGGGGAACATCTTCGTGGTCGATCCAGAGCACGGCGGCGGGGTCAGGCTCATGGATTTCGGCTTGGTGAAGGTGATGGGCGCCGATAGCCTCACCGCCGACGGCATGGTGGCAGGCACTCCGAGCTACATCGCGCCCGAGGCCTGGCGCGGGGTGAAGCACCTGGACCACCGCATCGACGTGTATTCACTGGGAGTGATCGTGTTCCGCTGCCTGTCGGGGCGCACGCCGTCACCCACCCAGAGCCTGCTCGGCCTGTGCGAGTGGGCGCAGAAGGGCGAGCGCCCCAGCTTGCATCAGCTGCGCAGGAGCCTCCCCGAGAGCATCGACGCCTGGGTCCACAAGGCCCTCGCCGCCCAGCCGGAAGATCGCTTCCAGACCGTCGGTGCCTTGTGGAGCAGCCTCGAGTCCATCTTGGTGGACGTGCCGGCTTCACCGTTCTGAATGCCAGCGCGCTCGATCGGCTACTTCAGGTGTTGCTCCAAGAACGACACCGTCAGCAGGTTGAACAGGTCGCGGTTCTCCTTGCGGCGGAAGCCGTGCCCCTCGTTCTTGGCCACCATGTACCACACGTTCTGGCCGTTCTTGCGCACCGCCTCGACGATCTGGTCCGTCTCGGAGAGCGGAACTCGCGGGTCGTTGGCGCCGTGCGCCACGAACAGCGCGCTCTTGATCTCGTGGGCCCGGGTCGTGGGCGAGATGGCGGTCAGGTGCTTGCGCATGTCCGGATCGCGCTCGTCTCCGTACTCCGCGCGTCTGAGGTCCCGACGGTACTCCTGGGTGTTCTCCAGGAAGGTGACGAAGTTGCTGATGCCCACCACGTCGACCCCAGCGCGCAGCCGCGCGCCGTAGTGAATGAGCGAGGCGAGCACCATGTACCCCCCGTAGGAGCCGCCCACGACTGCCGCGCGCCCAGCGTCCAGCTCGGGCTGCTTGGCGACCCAGTCGAGCAACGCGCCGATGTCCTTGACCGAGTCCTCCCGCAGCTTGCCGTTGTCGAGCAGCAGGTAGCTCTTGCCGTAGCCATCCGAGCCGCGGACGTTGGGCACCAACACGGCCATCTGGCTCTCGCTGGCCAGGTACTGGATGAGCGGCGAGAACACGGGCCTGGACTGCGCCTCGGGGCCGCCGTGGATCCAGATCACCACCGGATGAGGGCCGGCTGACTTCGGCCGGTAGTAAAAGGACGGGATCTTGCGACCGTCGAAGCTCGGGTAGCGGATCAGGGTAGGCTCGGCGAAGCTCTTGGGATCGAGCCCCCCGACTTCGCTCGTGGTGTAGCGGCTGACCTTCCCGCTGACCACGTCGAGGGTGAACGCATCGCCGTTCTCCCTCGCGCCCTCGAGCGTGAAGCCGAGCACCCCGGCGCGCCCGGCGAAGCGGATGCCGCGCACCACCCCCGGCGGGATGCCCGCCGCCTTGCGACTCTTGCCGGTCGCGGTGTCGAGCAGGTGCAGCACGCCGTAGCCCTCTTCGTTCGTCACGTACGCGAGCGTCCGTCCGTCGGGCGAGAGCTTCATCTCCTCGACGTTCCACGGGATCCCCCGGGACAGCGGCCTCCACTTGGGCTCCGCCCCCAGGGTGACCTCGAACAACTCCACGAACTCGCCCTCCCGATCCGTCGAGACGTACAGGCGGTTGCCCGCCGGGTGCAGCGCCGCCGCGCGATACGACGCCGCGGGCGCTTCTGGCGTCAACCGCGTGACCACCTTGCTCTCCGTATCCAGGAGATAGAGCCGCGAGTCGTTGATGGACACGTACTCCCCGAGCAGCAACTTCTTGCCGTCGCGGGAGAACTCGACCGGAAACCAGTGTCCGGCTCGCTCCAGAAACAGGCTACCCGACTCACGAGTGCGGCCGTCCCCCAGCCAGACGTCCATGTCCCGACCGTTGCGCGCGTTGCTGGTGTAGGCGACGCGGCCGCCGTCGTGGCTGACCACGTAGGCGCCATGGCGACTCTTGCCGTCCGTCAGCAACGTGGAGCGACCCGTCGCCAGCTCCAAGCGGCGGAGCTGATACTGCTCGTTGCCCCCCACGTCGCTCATGAATAGCAGGCTCTTGCCGTCCTTGGCCAAGGTCACCTGCCCGACGGGCTCCTCGTCGAACGTGAGCTGGGTGCGCGCCCCGCCCGGGCGCTCCACCAGATGAGCCTGCGCCGTCTCGCCGAATCGCGTGGTGACGACGACCCGAGCGCCGTCCTCGGACAGCGACTCGAGGGTGGCCGAGCGGGTGTTCAGGTACTGATTCATGCGCTCGCGCAGCGCGCGAGGGAGCTCGGGCGTGCCGCTGAGCACGACGGTCTTGCCGTCGGCAGCGAGCGGGCTCGCCGGGTCGTCCGCCGCGGGGCGGGCGTCGATGTCAGCGAGGGGGGCGCGCTCGGGCTGTGGCAGCGCGGAACGATCGAGGGGGTGCCCCGCGCATGAGAGCGCGACGAACATGAAGAGGCTGGCGAACCGGGTCATGCCGGAAGGTCTTAGCGCGGTCCGCCGGGCAGCGAAACCTCAAGCGTACCCGAGGCGACGCCGCAGCGCGTGACCCGCGTCGCTGACCGAGAAGCGCATCAGATCGGCCACCAGGTCCATGCCCTGCGTGAGCGCCTGGCCACGCAGCCCCGCCAAATCTCCCTCCGTGCGCCGCAGTAGCGTGACGACCCCCGGGAGATCGTCGGCGACCACGACGGACGCTCGAGCAGCGGTCCGGCGTACTCGCTCGGACCATGCGTCGAACTCGATCCGGGGCGCGCCGAGCAGCGGCATGATCGCCTCCTCGGCGGCGCGACGTCCCCGCCGCGACTGCGCCTTCTGCAGACGGCGGGCGTGCCCATTCAAGAAGTCCTCGTCAGCGCTGCCCAATCCGAAGCTGGGATCGACGCCCCGCACCGCGGCGATGACCAAGAACTCGATCTCGCGCGGGCTGAGGCGACCCACGACGTGCAGCCCGCGCGCCACGTTGATCAGCGCGCGAGCCAGCAGGAACACCTGGGAAGGCTCAGGCAATTGGGTGACCGTGGCCGGGATCATGAGCGCCGGCGGATCCGTCAGTTCGATCTCGATGGACCCAGCGTGGGCGCGGTGGACGTAGAGATCGAACTCACCCACGCCGACGACGCGACCCACTCGCTCCGCGAGCTGACGAATCGGCACCGCGGCCCGGCTCGTCAGCCGATCCCTCGTGGACAGGCCGTAGCGCTCGAGCTCCGGTGGGTGCATCTTGCCGAGCACCTCGACCAGGGTCGCGATCAGATCTGCGGTGGGGTCCGAGGGACCTACCGGGTCGATGCCGCGCAGCACCACGGGGTCGAACGCGCCGGGGTGAGCTCGCGCACAGCGCGAGGGTCGGGACGACACCGTGGAGAGCTCGAGGTCGTTGCCAGCACCGAGGGCGACGACCGCCGCGAGGGCGGTGTCGGCCTCCTCGGCTCGACCGAGAGCTCGAAAGGTGTGCGCGAGATCGCGCCAGGATTGCACCCGGGTCACGTCCTTGTCGAGCAGTCGGCGCAGCTCGGACAACGCCCGCTCGTGCTGGCCGGCGCCACGCAGTCGGTCCACGAGCAGCTCTCGCAGCTCGATGGAGCCAGGCGCCTTGGCGAGCGCTCGATCCAGCGTGGCGACCGCGTGGTCCATGCGACCCATCTCGTCGGCCTGAACGCGCGATATCTCGGCCAGGATCTCCACGCGCACGGGATCCGTGAGGCGCGGGAGCTGCAAGTGGGCCATCAGCGCGTTGACGTAGAGGGCATACGGAGGGTCGTCCCCGAGCAGCTTCTGCTCCTGGAGCAAATCGCGGAACTCCTTGGCCGCGCGACCGTCGAGCCCCACCAGCGAGATCGCTTGCTCGTACGAGTGCGCTGCACGGTCGGGCGCCTTGAGTTCGCGGTGCAGTGACGCCAGCTCGGACAGCGCCTCGGCGCGCTCCTGATCGTCGATCGCGACGGCGACCAGACGCGCGGCCGTCTCCGCGGCCTCGGCCGCCTCGCCCCGCTGGTGCTGGATGCGGAGCAGCCGCAGCAGCGCTGCGCGATTCTTGGGATCGAGGGCCATGACGCGGTCGAGGCTCGCGCGCGCGCGAAGCTCGTCCCCGAGGTGGTCGTGCAAGATGCGCGCGAGCTCGACGTGCGCAGCCACCTGGATCTCGCGCGAAGGACCCTGACGCAACGCCTGGTTCAGCCGGTCCACGGCCTCCGCCCACTGGCCGTCCCGGGAATAGAGCCCCGCCAGCGCCATCAACGTCTCGACGTGACCGGGCTGCTCGTCAATCACGCGGTGCAGCGCGGCCAGCCCCGCCGGCACGTCGTGCTTCTGCTCCGCTAGCACGCGAGCGACGGTGATCCAGAGTCCGGCTCGCCGCTCCAGATCAGTTGCCCACTGGGCGGCCTGGCACAGCACGTCGAAGAGACGATCGACCTCGCCGAGGGCGAGCAGCAGGCGCTCCAGTTCGAGGGCCGCGCGGGCGTCGTTCGGATCGAGCTCGAGCGCTCGCTCCAAGCAGCTGACAGCGCCGGCGGCATCCCCGGCGCCGGCATGCACGTCCGCTGCCAGCCCGAGCAAGCGCGCCGCCTCACTCGCGTCGTCGAGCACGCGGGCAGCCAAGTCTGCGGCCTCGGTGAGGCGCCCCGCGTCGCGCGACTGCTCGGCCAAGCGGATGATGCCCTGGGCCGCGCCCAGGTTCTCTGGATCCCGGGCCAGCGCCGAGCGATAGGTCTCCGCGGCGCTGGCATCCCCGACCGCCTCGAGGGTCTCGGCCAGGCGAGTCTGATGCGCCGACTGCACGAGCGCCACCGCGCTGAGCGCACCGAGTTTGGCGTCCACGTGGGTGAGCAGCTGGGCGTCGCCGAGCTCGAGCGCGATCCGCTCCAGTGCCGCGAGCGCTCCCGGATCCGACGGCACGAGCTGCAGAATCGAGATGTAGGTCGCGCGCTGCACGTCGAGGCCCGCGCCCAAGCGATGTTCCTGAAGTCGCGCCAACTCCTTGAGCGCAGCGACCTTCGCGCCCACGTCACCGAGCACGCGCGCCTGCAGCGTGTAGTCCTGCGCGAGCCCCTCCCAGTGACCCACTTCCGCGTACAGCGGCTCCAGCGCACGCAGCGCGCCGATGTGGGCGGGATCCCGCGCGAGCACCGCCTCGAAGCACTCGATGGCGCGCGGCGTGTCGTCGAGATGATCGCGAAACAACTCTCCGAGTCGGTAGAGCGTCGCGAGGGCCACCTGTGGGTCCGTGTTGATGGTCGTCGCTTCCCGCTCGAGCTCCTCGGCCAAGCGCTTGAAGTCCCGCGAAGACGAGAGCAGGCGTGCCCGACCGTCGAGCGCTGGACGAAAGTCCGGCTCACGAGTCAGCGCTAGCTCGTACGCGGACAGCGCCTTGTCGGACTGATTCAGGCGACTCTCGTACACCTCGCCCAAGCGGAACCCGGTGCGCGCTTGCTCGGCGGCGTTCTTCAGCCCACTCAGCTCGAGCTCGAGCAGCTTGACCAGCTCCGCCCACAAGTTGCGCTCGGCGAGCTTGCGCCCCAGCGCGTGGAGCGCGGCGGTGTTGAACGGGTCCATGTCGATGGCCCGGCGGTACAGCGCGATGGCCTCGTCGTCCTTGCCGATGCGCTCCTCGGACAGCTCGCCCATCTTGTACAACAGCGCCGAAGCGTCGGGTCCCTTGGGCGCGAGGTCGAGCTCGAGCTTGTATACGCCGAGCAGCTCCTCCCAGCGACTCGAGCGGTAGTACAGCCGCCCGAGGCTCGCCAGCGCCGGCGCGTAGCGCGGATTCTTGCTCAGCACCTTCTGGTAGCGCGCCAGCGCCGCCTCTTCGTCCGACAGCTGGTCCTCGAGGATCTCGCCGGCGCGATGCCAGAGCGCGACGACCTGGCCAGCGTCGGTGACCACTTCGGCCTCCCGATCGAGCAGCAGCACCAGATCCTTGAAGCGCCCGGCTCGCTCGGCCGCTCGCTCCGCCGCGTGCAACGCGCCGAGGTGCTTGGGCTCGACCTCCAGGATGCGACGGTAGGCGCTGAGCGCCTGGGTCGGGGACGAGAGCACGTCCTCGAAGGTGCGCCCGATCTTGAACAAGTAGGTGATGCGGGTATCGGCATCCGGGGCGCTGTCGACCGCGCGCTCGTACAGTTCGAGCAGCTCGCGGTGCTTGCCCGCCGCCGCGAGCAACCGCGTGAGCGCCTTGAAGGACATCGGCAGCATCGGCGCCAGTCCCAGGGCTCGGGAGTGGTGCAGCATCGCCTGCTCCGTGTCCCCGAGTTGCTCCTCGGCGATCACCGCGACACGCGAGTGGGCCGCCGCGCGCCGCGCGCTGTCCCGCGACGCGTTGGCCTCACCCAGGTGCATCGCGATCAACGACTGCCAGTCCTTGTGGCGGGTGAGCAGCTTGCCTAGCGCAGCCAGCCCCGGCAGGAACGTGGGGTCCAGCTCCAGTGCGCGGCGCAACCACGTGCTCGCGCGCCCTTCGTCGCCGAGCCGGTCCTCGCAAATCTGCGCGATGCGGTGGAAATAGCCCACCTTGCTGGGGACGTTCTCGGCACGCGCGGCGATGCGCTCGAGGGTTTTCACCAAATCTTCCCAGCGCTTGGAGACTTCATACAGCCGCGCGAGCTCCTCGAGCACGAGGGTCTCGTCGGGCGCAGCGGACACCGCCTGCTCGAACGCCGAGATGGACTCATCGACGTGCCCGAGACGGTCGGCGAGGACCCGTCCGGTGCGATACAACGCCAGGCTGCGCACCACCGGGTCCTGAGCCAGCTCCGCTTCGAGCTGCAGCGTCTCGGCGAGATCGCGATAGCGTCGGCTGGTCGTGAACAAGCGCTTCAGCGCCTCGATGGCGCCGGGCGCACGCTGATCGAAGAGCAGCGCCTCGCGATACAGCTCGCTCGCGCCGTGCGCGTCCGACTTCACGGTCTCCGCCAAGCGTGCTCTGGACGCGATGATCGCCGCGCGCAGCTTGGTGTCACCCGTCGCCGAGTTGGCCGCGAACTGATAGGTCTTGTCCAGATCGTCCCAGGACTCGTTGGCAATGTCGACGCGCTCGACGGCTTTGAGAATCGTCGCGAGGGTGGGCTCGAGCTCCAGCGCGGACGAGTAGGCCTGGTGCGCTTCGCGCCGCAGCCCCATGCGATCTTCGAGCAGGCGCCCCTTCTCGTACAGCAAGAGCGCGCGGGCGTTCGGCTCGCCCGTCAGGCGCACCTCTTCGTCGAACAGGGCGAGGGCCGCAGCGTACTCCTTCTTCGCCAGCGCGACGCGCCGGCTGCCGCGAATGGCCGGCACGTGATCGGGGCAGCTTTGCCGGGACTTCTGGTAGTGGTCGAAGGCAGCGTCCAGCTGGCCGAGGGGGCTCTCGAGCAAGCGGGCGATCTCGTAGTGGACGCGTCCTCGGCGAGCGGGCTCCTTGGCCTTCGCCAGCGCGGCCTCCAGGCGCCCGATCGCGGCGCGGGTGAGCGCGACCCGCGGATCCGGCGGCGGCGCGACGCCGATGCGCGTCGGCAGGTGCTCCGCCGGGTCCTGCCGGGGCGGCGGCGGCGGCGGCGGCGCGCCGGCCGTGGCGCGGGGATCCGAGCCGGGCTCGGCCGGGTGTCGCACCGCTGGCACTACGGGGCCGCGGCCGGCTTCGCCGCGGGGCGGCGGAACGCTCGCTGGCCCGCGCCGGGGTGGCGGTGGCGGCGGCTGTCGCTTCCGGAGCGCGCGGCCGCACGCGGCGGCCGGGGCGGCCGCGGGGGCGCCGGCACGATGGCTTCGGGTTCGACTTCGTCGAGTTCGGGAGGCTCGGGCTCGCGGTCGTCGTTCGCCATGGTCAGCTGCCCTGGCCGACCCTAACACGGCCAGGACTAGGTCAAGTAGGCCGAGGAAGCCGGATGACCTTTCCGCCAGGATCGACCGGATCCACCGGCGGCAGCGCGAGCACCAACTTCTCGATCAAGGGCAGCGCGTGCAGCAGGGCGCCGTCCGCCGCCAGCTCCGAGAAATTGCCGTCGAATACCAGCACCAGCCAGTAGATGTTGGCGAAGCTGCGGGCCAGGTAGCCGAACCCGCCGCGACTCACCAAGCGGCGACTGGCCCCCGAGTCCCCGTCCCGGCGGACGTCGCTGATCGCTTGCGCCAGAAGCAGGTAGGACCGCCACGCCGCGCCGCTGCGGACGCTACCCTGCCTGACACGCTCCGCGGACCGCTCGAGGGACGAGACCACGGTCGGATCGAGGCCTCGGTCCTCCAGGTGCCGCCGCGCACCATCCCGCCCCAGCTCGAGCAGCTCGGCGAAATCGACGCCGTGCTGCTCGGCGGTCGTCAGCGAGCGGGCCGCCGCGAGCGCGCTGTCGACGTCCTCGTCACCGCGCCGCAGCTCGCTCGTGCCCCACAGCACCGGCGACTGGGTGTCGATGACGACCCCGCGCAGGGCCCCTGCCCGGTCCGCCAGAGTGGCCAGCTCGTCGTCGAGGCGGCGCGAGGACAGCTCTCGCCCAAGGCCGACCGCATCGGTGGACAGATCGGCGGTGAACGCGAAGGCAGCCGCCAGCTCGGAGAGCAGCCCAAGCTTCGCCGCTCGGTCGTCGGGGGGCGAGTCGAACACCACGACGATGCGCGCCTGCGGCTTCAGCTCGATGAACAGCAGTCGCGGATCCTTGGGCTCGAGGCCGCCGATTTCGACCCGCGCATCTACCGCCGCGAGTCGATCGGTTATCGAGGCCAGCAGCTTCAGCACGGACGGATTGGGCACGGTTTCTGTCATAGCGCAGGCCCCGAGTCGGCCACAACCGACCTCGGGCAAGTCGACTCCGCCGCGACCCGCGAGTAGGGTGCAGACCCGCGACATGGCCGTCGATCTGCTCATCGTCAACGCCGCGGAGGTCCTCACCCTGCGCGACCTCGGCCCCGGGCCGGCGCGCGGGTCGAAGCAAGGCTCGCTCGGCATCGTGCGCGGCGGCGGGGTCGCCATCGGCGGCGGCCACATCCTGGACGTCGGCGCCAGCGATCGGGTGTGGCGGGAGCACCGCCACTCGGGCTGCGAGGTCATCGACGCCAAGGGCGGTGTGGTGCTGCCGGGCTTCGTCGATCCGCACACACACCTGGTGTTCGCGGGAGACCGCGCGGACGAGTGGGAGAAGCGCATGGGGGGCGTCTCCTACCTCGACATCTTGCGTCAAGGCGGGGGCATCTTGAGCACGGTGAAGAAGACCCGGGCGGCGTCCGCCGAGGTGCTGCTCGGCTCGGCCCGGCGCTTCGCGGCGCTGGCGATCGGCTCGGGCACGACCAGCGTCGAGATCAAGAGCGGCTATTGCCTGGACGGCGAGGGCGAGCTGAAGCTCCTCGAGGTGATCGCGCGCCTCGGGCAGGTGCTGCCCATCGAGGTCGTGGCGACGTATCTCGGTGCGCATGTCCTGGCGCCCGAGTATCGCGCGGACCGGGAGGGGTACCTCGAGCTGGTCGAGCGCACGGCTCTCATCGCGCGGCAGCGCGGGCTCGCGCGCTACTTCGACGTGTTCTGCGAGCACGAGGCGTTCACGCTCGAGGAGTCCCGCCGGCTGCTTACCTCCGCTCGCGGCCTCGGCTTCGAACTGAAGCTCCACGCCGAGCAGTTCTCCGCGAGCGGCGCGGCGCGCCTCGGACTGCAGCTCGGCGCGACGAGCATCGACCACCTCGAGTACCTGGACGACGAGACGCTGGCCGAGCTCGGTCGCGCGGCGAACTGCCCGTTGGCGGTGCTCTTGCCTGCGGTGGCGTTTCACCTGGGGCTCGACCGCCATGCCCCGGGGGATCGACTCGTGGCCGCAGGGGTCCCGGTCGCGCTGGCCACCGACATGAACCCCGGCTCGTCGTTCACGCCGAGCATGCCCATGACCATCGCCATCGCGTGCCGCACCCAGAAGCTCAGCGTGGCGCAGGCCATCGTGGCGGCGACCTACAACGCCGCTTGGGCGGTGGGCCTTGGAGAACGAGTCGGCTGCCTCGAGCCGGGTCGCCGCGCCGACGTGCTCGTGTGTGACGTCCCCGATCACCGCTGGCTGGGGTACGCTTTTGGCTACAATCCCGTGAGCGTGGTCGTCGCCGACGGTCGCGTGGTCGCCCGGGGTGGACATCTCCTGCCAGCGGCCTGATGTCTCGACCATGGGACGCTTGATCGATGGTCAGTGGTCGACCGAGTGGTACGAAGCCGACGCGGCCGGCCGCTTCCTGCGCGACGAGACGCGCTTCCGTGACTCCCTGTCACGCGCGCCCGGCGCACGGTTTCCGGCGCTCGCCGGGCGTTATCACCTGTACGTCTCCCTGGCTTGCCCTTGGGCGCACCGCACGCTGATCGTGCGCGCGCTCCGCCAGCTCGACGACGCGGTCAGCGTGAGCGTGGTGCATCCCTTCATGGGCGACGACGGCTGGAGCTTCGACGACTCGGCCAGCGGCGCCACCGGAGACACGGTCGAGGGACATCGCTTCTTGCGCGACCTGTACGTGCAGGCACTCGAGAACTACACCGGTCGCGTCACCGTTCCCGTGCTCTGGGATCGCGAGACTCACACCATCGTCAACAACGAGTCTCGACAGATCATCCGCATGCTCGGTCGCGAGCTCGGCGTGGCGGGCCGCGGCCCCGAGCTCTGCCCCCCGTCGCTCGAGGCGGACATCGATCGCGAGATCGACGCCATGTACGAGCCCATCAACAACGGCGTGTACCGAGCGGGCTTCGCGACCAAGCAACCGGCCTACGACGAAGCCGTGGGCGACTTGTTCTCGGCACTCGACCAGTACGAGGCTCGGCTGGCGAAGTCGCGCTACCTGCTTGGGGCCGAGCTCACGGAGGCGGACGTGTGCTTGTTCACCACGCTGGTCCGCTTCGACTCGGTCTACCACTACCACTTCAAGTGCAACCTCCGCCGACTGCGGGACTACCCCAACCTGTGGGCCTTCACTCGCGAGCTGGCCCAGCACCCGCGCATCGGCCCGACGGTGAACCTCGAGCACATCAAGCGGCACTACTTCGAGAGCCATCCCACCATCAACCCCACCCGGATCGTCCCGCGCGGACCCATCATCGACTGGCGAGAGCCGCACGGCAGAGGCAGCGGCTGAGGGGCGGACCCCGGCGCGGGCTCGACGGGCGCACGAAGGCGTGCAAGCCTTGGCTCCGCTTCACCGCTTGGGAGATCACGCATGAATCACTCGACATCGATCGCGCTGTGCTGGCTCGCTCTCGGCGCGGCGCTGGGGTGCTCCTCCGGCGCTAGCGGTGGCGGAGCGCTGCCCTGCGACGACGGCGGCGCGTGCCCGGACAACATGGTCTGCGGCGCTCAGGGCTACTGCGAGAGCGGGGGCAGCGGCGGCAACAACTCCGGCGGCTTCGGCTTTGGCGGTGTGGGCGCGAGCGCCGGGTCGAGCGGCGCGGGCAGCGGCGGCCTGGCGGGCGCTGCCGGCGGCGGCGGAGCGGCAGGCTCGCCGCCCATGGGCGGGTTCGGGGGCGCCGCGGGGTTCGGCGGGGTCGCCGGCGGCTTCGGCGGCGGACCGAGCGGTGGCTTCGGAGGCACGGGCGCCGCGGGCGGCTTCGGCGGGGCCGGCGGCTTCGGCGGCGGACCGAGCGGTGGCTTCGGAGGCACGGGCGCCACGGGCGGCTTCGGCGGGACCGGCGGCGGCCCCCCGGTCGGCGGCGCCGGGGGCACGGGCGGCGCGGGCGGCGGCGGACTGCCCGTGGGCTGCGTCCTGCCGAGCGTCACGCTGCAGTGCAACCCGCTCACCAACGCGTCGTGTACCGCCGGCTACGCCTGCGATCTGGCTCCGAG
The DNA here is from genome assembly GCA_019637295.1 of Polyangiaceae bacterium. Classification (GTDB taxonomy): domain Bacteria; phylum Myxococcota_A; class Polyangia; order Polyangiales; family Polyangiaceae; genus JACKEA01. Next base: position 318,025 of record JAHBVX010000007.1, on the reverse strand, counting down.
CACGAGCACGTTCCTCTGCTTCGAGCCGCCCAACAACGCGCAGCCGAACCAGAGCTGCAGCAACGCCAGCACGGGCCCCTACTGCATCGGTGGCTACCGCTGCACCGGCGAGCCTGGGGTCTGCAAGAAGTACTGCTGTTCGAGCGCAGACTGCGGCGGCGGCACCTGTACGCCTCTGTCGGGCGGTCAGTACGGCACCATCGGCTACTGCCCCTGAGCGCCATGCGTCAGTTGCTGTTCACACGCGGCGAGCGTCGTCGGGTGATCACGCTCTGCAGCGCGACCCTACCGGCGGGCGCGTGGGTAGAGCGGCCCGAGCGCGTGCTCGGGGCGTTCCTCCAGGACCTGATCGCGACTGCCCCGCTCTCCACGCTGCTCGGGGTCAAGGTCTTCGGGTGGCTGCTCTGGCTGTGCCCCCTGGTCGTGCTGGGCAGACCGCGGAGTTTCGGCGGGCTCGCCGCCAGCGAGCGGCAGCTGCTCCTCGACGCCCTCGCCGCGCACCGCATCTACGTCGTCCGTGAGATGCCCCTGCTGTTCAAGGCCCTCGCGAGCTTCGCGTTGCTCGGACTGCCCGAGTCGCAGGCCCGCTTCGGCGTCGAGCCCCGAGACATCACCGCGCCAGCGTGGCTCGACGCCGCACCGGGAGACGCTCCGTGACCGTGCGCTCACTCGCGGACGTACGCGATGAGGCGGCCGTCGAGGACTCCGCCGACGTCGTGGTGGTGGGCAGCGGCGCGAGCGGCGCCGTCGTCGCGTACCTATTGTGCGAGGCTGGTCTGGACGTGGTCGTGCTCGAGGAGGGGCCCTACGTGCGGAGCGAAGAACTACGCAGCGACATGTACGGCTCGATGCGCCGGATGTGGCGCGACGGGGGCTTCCAGGTGGCGCTCGGACGCGCGGTAACGCCCATCCTTCAAGGGCGCTGCGTGGGCGGCACCACCGTGGTCAATGGCGCGATCATTCATCGCCTGCCCGAGCCGATTCATGCGGCCTGGCAGCGGGAGCACGACCTGGGCAGCGCCCTGCCCTACGCCGAGCTCATGCGAGCCTCGGACCGGCTCGACGAGTTGCTCGGCGTCTCCCCGACTCCCGAGCCAGTGCAGGGAAACAACGCCCGCCTGCTGCATCGCGGCCTCGACGAACTCGGCCTGCGCGGCAACGCCATTCGGCGGAGCGTGATCGACTGCCGTGGCAGCGCTCACTGCAACCAGGGCTGCCCGACCGGGCAGAAGCAGAGCATGTTGGCCACGCTGATCCCCCACGCCCTCGAGCGGGGTGCGCGTTTGTACGCGACCTGTCGCGCCGAGCGCGTCGTCGGCCAGAGCGGCCGCGCGGTGGGCGTCCGCGCGCGCTTCGTCGATCCGGTGACCCGGGAGCGCGGCCCGACCCTCCGGGTTCACGCTCGCCACGCGGTGGTGCTCGCCGCCAGCGCGATCCAAACCCCACTGTTACTCTCGAAGAGCGGCTTTGGGCGGCGTTCGGGGCTGGTGGGTCGCAGGCTGCAAGCTCACCCGGGCACGGCGTTGGTGGGCGTCTTCGACCAGCCCGTGCGCATGACCGTCGGAGCCACCCAAGGCTACGAGAGCACGCACCACTGGGCAGAGCGCATGAAGCTCGAGACGGTGTCCATGCCCGTCGAGCTGCTGGCGGCTCGGCTCCCCGGTCTGGGTCACGCGCTCACCCGTCAGCTCGAGCGTCACGATCACATGGCGGTGTGGGGTGTCCAGGTACGCGCACAGGCCCAGGGTGGCGTGCGCGCAGGGCTGTTCGGGACGGACATCCGCTACCAACTCGCGGCTGAGGACGTCGCGGTGCTCAAGCGCGGCATCTTCCTACTCGCGGAGCTGCTGTTCGCGGCTGGTGCTCGCGAGGTGCTGCCCGGCGTGCACGGCCTGCCGCCCAGCATCACACACCTGGACCAGCTCGCGCCGCTCGCGGACCTGCCGGACGATCCCCGGCTGGTCCACTGCATCGCCGCGCACTTGTTCGGCACCGCGCGGCTCGGCAGCGCAGAGTCGACCAGCGTGGTCTCGCGGCAGCTCGAGGTCCACGACTGTTCGGGCTTGTTCGTAGCCGACTCGAGCGTGTTCCCCACGAACCTCGGGGTGAACCCGCAACACTCGATCTCCGCGGTGGCATGGCTGCTCGGCGAGCAGCTCGTCGAGCGCGTCGCCCGGGGCCGCGCTCGCCTCGCTCGACGGGCGTCATGAACTCCCGCATCGCGCGCTCGCTCGCTGTCCTGACATTCGCGCTCACGACCACCGCGCTGGCGAACGGCCGGTTTCCGCTTGCCCAGCAGCTGATCGTCGACCCAAAGGCGCCGGATCGATTGGTGCTTCGCGCGACCTACGGCCTGCTCGTGAGCGACGACCACGGCCAGAGCTGGAGCTGGATCTGCGAGCAGAGCATCGGCTACGGCGGGGTCGAGGACCCGTCCGTCGGAACCACCCTGAGCGGCGCGATCGTCGTCGGTATCTTCGACGGATTTCGGCGCAGCGCGGACGGCGGCTGCAACTTCTCGTTCCCCGACTCGAAGCTGGAAGGGCGCTACGCCGTCGACCTCACCGTCTCTCCGGTGGATCGCAAGCGCGTGCTGGTCTTGACGTCCAATGGCGTGGGCGGCGGGCAGTTCGACACCCGAGTCTGGGAGTCCCTGGACGAGGGGCTCACCTTCGCCCAGCTGGGCAGCGAGCTGCCCTCGGATCTCCTCGGTCTGACGCTGGATCCAGCCCCCTCGGACGCGGACCGCATCTACGTCTCGGGCATCGGTCCCGCGGGCGTCGGCGTGTTCTACACCTCGACGGATCGCGGCCAGAGCTGGACGCCCCACGCGGTGCCAGGCGCAGACATTCAGAGCTCCCCCTTCATCGGGGCTGTGCATCCCACCGAGCCGTCGATCGTGTACGTGCGCACCGCTGGCTCGGGGCAGAATCGCTTGCTCGTCACCCAGGACTCCGGCGCGAGCTTCACCGAAGTATTCGCGGCGCAAGGACGCATGCTCGGCTTCGCCCTGTCGCCCGACGGCGGCTCGGTGCTGCTCGGCTACGGCGATCCCAAGGGCGGGACACCCATCGACCCCGCGACCCTCGGACTGTATCTGGCCAGCACCAGCGACCACCAGTTCGCCCGCATCCATGACGGCCCCATCAACTGCCTGACCTGGACCAGCGCCGGCCTGTACGCCTGCGGCTCGCAGTTCGTGCAGGGCTTCGAGCTCGGCTTCACTCCCGCGGCGTTGTCGTCGAGCAGCGCACCGGCCTTCGAGACGCTGCTCAAGCTCACGACCGTCGGCGGGCCCCTCGCCTGTGAGGCGAGCTCGACCACCGCGCCCTGCGTCGGCCTGTGGCCCGGGCTGTGCGACACCCTCGGCGCGTGCGAGCCCGCCGATGGCGGCACCGGCGGGCCGGCCCCTGCGACAGACGACCCGGGCTGCGACTGCCGCGCTCCACGACCCGAGGGAGGACCGGCGGCGTGGCTGCTCGCGGCGCTGCTCGGGACCGCGCTCATCCTGCGGCGGAACGCCTCCCGACGCTGAGCCCACTTTCCCTCGGGCCCCGTCGTGGTATCAGGGCCCCGCCCATGACGGAACCGGAGCTGCTGGTGCTGCGCGGCGGCCGCGTGTTCGACCCGGCCCTGGAGCTGGACGCGATCGCGGACGTCGTCATCGAGCGCGGGCGGCTGACGCATGTCGGGGCCGGCGCCGGGAGCGGGCTCGCTCCCTCAGCGCGGGTGCGCGTCGTAGACGTCACGGGCCACTGGCTGCTACCCGCGTTCGTCGATCTGCACGCGCATCTGCGTGAGCCCGGGCAAGAGTACAAGGAAGACATCGCCAGCGGACTCGGCGCAGCGGCCGCCGGAGGCTACGCCCACGTGTGCGTGATGCCCAACACTCGGCCCGTGAACGACACGCGCGCGGTCACCGAGCTGATGCGCGCCCGCGCCGCCGAGGTCGGTGGTCCAACGCTGCACCCCATCGCCGCCATCACCGTCGGACAGCGCGGGCAGGACCTGACCGAGATGGGCGAACTGCGCGAGGCGGGCGCGGTCGGCGTCAGCGACGACGGCGTGTGCGTGATGAACGCTCAGGTCATGCGCCGTGCGCTCGAGTACGCCAAGACCTTCGACCTGGTGGTGATCCAACACGCCGAAGATCACGATCTGACCGCCGGTGCGCAGATGCACGAGGGCGCCGTGAGCGCCCGCTTGGGGCTGGGCGGTTGGCCCCGCGTGGCCGAGGACGTGATCGTCGCGCGAGACGTCTTGCTCGCCGAGTACGTCGGTGCGCGCTATCACGTCGCGCACGTCTCCACCCTCGGCGCCGTGCGCATCCTGCGCGAAGCCAAGAGCCGCGGGCTCCCGGTGACCGCCGAGGTGACGCCGCACCACCTGCTCCTCACGGACGCCGCCGTCATCGGCTACGACACGGCGTGCAAGGTCAACCCACCGCTGCGCGAGGCGGCGGATCTCGCGGCCCTGCGCGCCGCCCTCGCCGACGGCACCATCGACGCCATCGCCACGGACCACGCACCCCACAGCTCCCTGGAGAAGGACTGCGAGTTCGCCGAGGCCTCGCCCGGCATGATGGGGCTCGAGCCCTGCTTCGCCCTGCTGCTCGGCTTGGTGGGGCAAGAGGGCATCACCCTCACCCGACTCGTGGACGCGATGTCCACGCGCCCAGCTCGCATCGCCGGCATCGAGCCCCCGCGATTGAAGGTCGGCGCCCTCGCCGAGCTGACCGTCGTCGACCCCGCGGCCCTGTGGACGCCGGCGCACAGCGCACTGGCCAGCAAGGCGCGTAACACTCCATTCCTCGAGCACGAGCTACGCGGCCGGATCCGCGCCACCTTCGCGCGCGGTCAGCTCGTGCTCGATCGCCTCGGGAGCGCCGGATGAAGCCGGCACGCCTCGCTCTCGCCGATGGCACGGTCTACCCGGGCTTTGCCTACGGTGCTTCCGGCAGCGTCGTCGGTGAGGTGGTCTTCACCACCGGCATGACGGGCTACCAAGAGGTGCTCACGGATCCCAGCTATTGCGGCCAGATCGTGACCATGACGTCGCCGCACATCGGCAACACCGGCGTGAACTCCCACGACTCGGAGTCGGCCACCGGTGCCCCCCAGGTCGCGGGCTTCGTGATGCGGGACCCTTCCCCGGTAGCGTCGAGCTGGCGCAGCGAGACCACCCTCGACGCCTACCTCGAGCGGCGCGGCATCATCGCCATTGGCGGCATCGACACGCGCGCGCTGACCCGCCGGCTGCGGGACTTCGGCAGTCAGAACGGCTGCATTGGCAGCGAGGACTCCGCGACGCTGGTGGATCGAGCGCGCGCCGCGCCGCCCATGGAGGGGCTCGACTTGGTCGCCCGCGTGACGCCGCGGGAGCGCTATCGCTTCAGCGAGCCGCGCGGCGAGTGGACGGTCGCGTCCAGTGAGGCGCTGACGCCTCGGGCGGTCCGTAAGATCGTCGCGCTCGACTACGGCGCGAAGCGCAACATACTGCGCTGTCTGGTCGATTCCGGCTTCGAGGTCACCGTGCTGCCTGCCTCCGCCAGCGCTCGAGACGTGCTCGACGAGAAGCCCGACGGCATCTTCCTCAGCAACGGCCCTGGGGATCCGGCGGCTGTGGGCTACGCCGTCGAGACGCTGAAGGAGCTGGTGGGCAAGCGGCCCATCTTCGGCATCTGCCTCGGTCACCAGCTCTTGGCCCTCGCACTCGGCGCGCAGACCTACAAGCTCAAGTTCGGCCATCGCGGCCTCAACCAACCGGTCAAGAACCTCGCCACCGGGCGAGTCGAGATCACCAGCCAGAATCACGGCTTCGTCGTGGACGTCGACAGCATCGGCAACCACGCGCGTACGACTCACGTCCACCTGAACGACGGGACCAGCGAAGGGCTCGAGGTGCCCGACGCGCGCGCCTTCAGCGTCCAGTTCCACCCGGAGGCCGCGGCGGGCCCGCACGACACCCTGTACCTGTTCGAGCGCTTCCGGACGCTCATCGACCGCACGAAGTGAGCCCTGGCCCGACCTCGCTCCGTCGTGTAGCTTTCGCGAGCCCTCCGATGCCCAAGCGTCCCCGCACGATTCACTTCGTGAGCCTCGGCTGTCCCAAGAACCGCGTGGACAGCGAAGTGATGCTCGGTGTCGCCAGCCGCGCCGGGTATCGTCACGTGGCCGACGCCTTGCAGGCGAGCGTCATCGTCGTCAACACCTGCGGCTTCATCGACGCCGCGAAGAAGGAGAGCATCGACACCATCCTCGAGCTGGCCGAGCTGAAGAAGTCCGGCACGCTCCAGAAGTTGGTTGTGGCTGGGTGCCTCAGCCAGCGGCACCCCGACGAGCTCGCCGAGGGGCTCCCCGAGGTCGATCACTTCCTCGGCTCCAGCGACATGCTCAAGCTCGAGCCGGTGTTGGCCGGGCGAGCGCCTCGCTGCCTCGTTGGGCACCCGGCGGACTGGGTCGTGCGGGCGGAGGATCCGCGCGTGCTGAGCACCCGCGGAGCGAGCGCCTACGTGAAGATCGCCGAGGGCTGCAACCGCAGCTGCTCCTTTTGCGTCATCCCGTCCCTACGAGGCAAGCAGCGCTCCCGCAGCCCAGACGACGTGGTACGCGAGGTGGAGCGGCTCGTCGCCGCCGGTGTGCTCGAGATCAACCTGGTCAGCCAGGACACGGTCGCCTACGGACGGGATTTTTCGGATCCAGTCGCACTCGAGTCACTGGTCCGGCGCGTCGCGGACGTCCCCGGCGTGCGCTGGGTGCGCCTGTTCTACCTCTACCCCGAGCGCCTCGGCGAGGGGCTGCTCGAGCTGCTCGCCGAGCACCCCAAGGTGCTGCCCTACGTCGACATGCCGCTGCAGCACGCAGCCGACGCCATGCTGCGTCGCATGCGACGTGGCCACGGTGGCGCGCGGCTGTACCAACTCGTCGAACGCCTACGAAAGCGCGTACCCGGCCTGGTGATGCGCTCGGCGTTCATCGTGGGCCACCCGGGGGAGTCGGAGGACGAGTTCGACGAGTTGCTCCGCTTCGTGCGCTTTGCCGAGCTGGACCGGGTCGGAGTGTTCCTCTACTCGGACGAGCCCACCAGCAAGAGCTTCGAGCTCGCGCACAAGGTCGAGCGCAAGACCGCGCGCGCACGCGCCAAGAAGCTGATGCAAGTGCAGCGCGGAATCAGCAAGCGCAAGAACCGAGCGCTGGTCGGCGCCCGCTTGGACGTGCTGGTCGAAGGTCCGAGCGAAGAGAGCGAGCTGGTAATGGTGGGGCGCCACGCGGGTCAGGCCCCCGAGATCGACGGCGTGGTGTATCTCTCGGGCGGCGAGGTGCACCCCGGTCAGATGCGCCGGGTAGAGGTGACGCGCGCTACGGACTACGATCTACTCGGGGAGGTGGTCGACGAGCACGACGACGACGTCGCGCTGCCGCTCCCACCACCGCTGGTGGTCCGGCCCAGCGACGGCCGGCGCGTGCTGCGCACGGTATCGTGAGCTCCACGCGAGATTTGCTCTCGCCAACCGCGAGGGTTGCTATAGAGTTCCGCCTCGGAGGAGTGAATGAAGAAGACTTCGCGGATCAGTGTGCTGTTGACGGCGAGCGTCGTGCTCGTGGCCTCGCTGGCGTGCAAGAAGCTCACGGGCGGCTCGAGCGACTCGACCGAGTCGAGCTCGACCTCGTCCGCAGCGAGCGGGGACTCGACCGGCGTCCCCGAGTGCGACGAGTACTTGGAGAAGTATTCGAAGTGCGTGGAAGCCAACGTGCCGGAAGTCGCCCGTGGGCCGCTCAAGGACTCCATCGACAAGATGCGACAGACCTACAAGACCTCCGCGCAGAACCCCGCGGCGAAGGCCGGACTCGGGATGGGCTGCAAGCAAGCCCTCGAGACGACCAAGCAGGCGATGTCTCAGTACAACTGCACCTGGTGACCGCGGCGCGCCGTCACTCGACCTGAACCACCAGGGACGGGCTCACCTCTCCGCCGATGCTGTACCAGACCTGGAGCTGGTCCCCCACGTCGGCGGGGAGGCTGATGGTGTAGCGCCCGTTCGCTCCGGTCTGCTGGAAGCGTCCCTCGTTCTGACTCTGGTTGAACACGTACGCGATCGCGGTGGGCTCCACGTAGCCTTGCACCGTTACCTGTCCGTTCGCGTCGGGTCCGCTGATCTCCGGATCGCTGGGGGGAGGCAGCGGCAGCGTGGGTGCGAGGCAGCCGGCGGTGAGCCCAGCCAGGCACAGCCACAGCGCGCGACGTCGGCCCAGAGCGATCATCAACGCCAACCTAGCATGCAGCGTACCTCTTGGCATTGACCCAGATATTCCAGAGAACCCACGGCGTTCGCCAACTTCGTTGGCGACGACTCCAACCACGCTGGCGGGGGCGCCACGGGTTGCCTCTCACCACGCTCGGGCAGCTGTGCTACCCGCGGCCCTGCCGTCGAGACGACGCATGCAGCCGGCCTCCGCAGCCACCATTCCCGTGACCGGGCCTCGGTCCGCCGGCCAGCGATGGCCGCTCGGAGTGCTGCGTCCACTCCCGGCGCTCGGCGCACTCGCCCTCGCGGTTCAGGCGTGGACCGCGCCGACCTCGTCGAGCGAGGTGGCGGCGGACGCGAGCGCCGCGCTAGCGAGCACGCTCGGGCTGGGCGGGCTCGAGGTCGACCCACGGGAGGTCGCGTGGATCGATCCGCCGAGCAGTGTGCTGGCGAGCGTGACCACGAAGCGACGGGTCGCGCTGCTCGGGCATCGCGCGGGCGAGCCGGCGGACGTGTACCTCGCGCGCGTCCGACTCTCGCCCGAAGGCAAGCTGCTCGAGGTGCACACCCTGTACAACGTCAGCGACACCTCGGCGGTGGACGAGCGGGGCCTCGCGGTCCGCGGCGAGACGCTCGCCTGGGTGATCGGTGGCGGCGGTCGGGCGTACAGCGTCCACACGGCGGACTTGTCCGCCCGCGGCGACGACTCGATGCGGGACTTCACCCGCCGCCAGCGACTGCAGCAGCGCATCACCAACTGGCAGACCACGGGACAGACCAGCGGCGTAGGCCGAAGGAGCTTTCGCCTCGATCCTACCGCTGAGCAGGTGACCATCACCTTCACCGATGACGCGGTCCTCGTCGACGCCGACGGTCGGCGGATCCGGCTCGAACCTAGCGGGGTGACCGAAGGCTCGCGCTGGGTCTCGGAGCAACCGCACTACGTCTCGCGTCCAGGCAACGTGGTGACCTGGGCGGTGGATCGCGTCCGCGCGCTGCCCTGGTTCGGGAGCGACAAGATGCAGGCGCTCAAGGCGGTCGCGTTCGCTGGGCTGGACTGGGTGCAGCGCGTGGTCGGCACGGTTACCGGGGACGACGGCTCGAGTCGCGTGGCAGACGAGCTCGCTGGCTTGCTCGACGCGCCGCTGGTAGAGCACACGGATCCCGACAGCGGGTTCCCTCCCCCAGCGCTGACGCCAGTGCTCTCCCCTCCGCTCGAGGAGGAAGGCAAGTGGCGGCCGCTGGACAAGGACCCCTTCATCCTGACCAATCCACACGCTCCAGCGCCGTTCGTCACGACCTTCATCCGCACCGATCGCCGGCGCGCGTACAGCCAGATCTTCATCACGCTCTGGGATCCGCGCCAGGTCGCCCTGCACGCCATGAGCGGCACCCTCGAGCCCAAGAGCGCCACGGGTGAGACCGGGCCCGGGCTGGTGCCGCGCAAGCCCGAGGTCATCAGCCGCTTGCTCGGCGGCTTCAACGGCGGCTTTCAGGCCACCCACGGCGAGTTCGGCATGATGGCCGACGGCGTCGTGTACCTGCCGCCGAAGCCCTACGCCGCGACCGTGGCGGAGCTCAGCGATGGCAGCACGGGCTTCGGCACCTGGCCCGAGAGCGACGCCGTGCCCGAGACGATCCGCTCCATGCGCCAGAACATGACGCCGCTCGTGATGGACGGCGCCATCAACCCATACAAGCGCGACTGGTGGGGAGGCGTGCCGCCGGGCTGGACCGACGAAGCGCGTACCGTGCGCAGCGGACTGTGTCTGACGCGGGAGAAGTTCGTCGCGTACTTCTATGGCTCGACCATCGACGCCGAGCACTTGGCGCTCGCGATGCAGAGCGCGCGCTGCGAGTACGGCATCCACCTGGACATGAACCCCGGCCACAGCGGGCTCGAGTTCTATCGCACCGCTCCGCGGGGCCAGCTGCCCGACGTTGGGCACAAGCTCGATCCGCAGTGGGAGTCCAGCGGCCCCATCCCCGACCTGCCCGGCTGGGAGTACCAGGGGCGCCGCATGCTCCGCTACATGGCGCTCATGAACTTCCCCCGCTACATCCAACGGGAGGCGCGCGACTTCTTCTACCTCACGCTGCGCCATGTGCTCCCGGGCGAGCCCGTCGCCACGGCCGTCACGCCGGCCGAAGCGAACGAAGGCCAGTGGCAGCTCAGCGGGCTGCCCCAGCACGGCTGGCCGCACGCGCTCGCGACCACCAGCGTGCGCCCGGACCGGGCCCGACCCGAGGCCCGCGTACGACTACTCAAGGTCGACCCGCGGACCCTGCGGGTGGCCGCTACGGGCCCCGTCGTGCTGGCAGCGTCGCCAGCCAGCCAGCAGGGTCCCGGACTCTTCTTCGACGGCGCTCGGTTCTCGATCGGCGCGAACGGATCGACGCGGCTGATGTCGGGCAGCACGAGCCCCTCCGGAGCCATCGCCGCCGCGGGGATCGACAGCGCAGGGTTCCTGCTCTACGCCGTCGTGGGCGGGGCTCGCGCGCCCGAGCGCGACGGCAAGCTGCTCGAGGACCTGCTGCGCAGCCTCGGCGCCACCGAGCTGTTGTTCTCGAGCGCCCCTTGGGATGTGGCCATCGGCGGCGACCGCGATCTCGCCGGCCATCCACTAGGCGAGCGCGCCGGGGCGGTGCGTCTGGCGCGCGGCGACGCGCCCGGCGGGCGCCGCTTGTTCCCCGAGACCGTCATCGTCGCGCCCAAGGTCTGGTACCCGCTCCAGGCCCGGCGCGTCCGCTACTTCCGCAAACCGAAGCCCACCGAGGGGGCGCCCGAGGGCGGTCCGGCGCCGGCGCCGCCCGCGCCGGACCCGCCCTAGTCTCGTGCAGAGGTCGACGGGCCAAGCTCGGGCGCCAGCGACGGCGAATAGCGCTGTGAACTTCGAGATCGCGAGCCAGCGATCTGTGCAATAGTGCAGCCGGTCCGCAACGTGAGCTTCACGCGAAACTTCGGTCCTTTCGAGCTGTACGAGCGCATCAGCGTCGGCGGCATGGCCGAAGTATTCCGTGCCCGCCACCTCGAGTCGGGGACCATCGTCGCGCTGAAGCGCATCCTGCCGAACGTCGCGGAGGACGACGAGTTCCTGGCGCTGTTCCACGACGAGACGCGCATCGCCTCGTCGCTGCATCACCCGAACATTGCGCGCATCATCGCGGTGGGCGAGGTCGGAGACACACACTACCTGGCGATGGAGTTCGTCGCAGGCCGGCCCCTGCGCAGCCTACTGGACCGGCTCGAAGCGCGGGGCAGCCGCCTTCCCATCGACGTCTCGGTGTCGATCGCGCGGCTGGTGGCGAGCGCGCTCGGCTACGCGCACGACCAGCACGACCGCCAGGGTCGGCCGTTGCAGATCGTCCACCGCGACGTCAGCCCGCAGAACGTGCTCATCTCTTACGATGGACAGGTCAAGCTGATCGACTTCGGCATCGCCAAGGCCGCGGGCAAGATCACCCGGACCCAGGCTGGCGCCATCAAAGGCAAGATCGGCTATATGTCGCCGGAGCAGTTGACCGCGAGCACCGTGGACCGACGCGCCGACGTCTTCGCGCTCGGCATCTGCCTGTGGGAGTGCTTGGCGGGTCGCCGCCTGTTCGACGGCCCGAACGAGATCGCCATCATGGAGCAGATCCGGTCCGGCTCGGCCCCAGCCCCATCGCGAGTGGCACCCGGGATCCCGCCGCACCTCGACCCGGTCGTGCTCAAGGCGCTCGCCAAGTCTCCCGAGGAGAGGTACGCTACCGCTCGGGAATTTGAAGCAGATCTCGAAGCCGTCGCCCGGAGCCTCCCGGGAGGCGGCGATGCCCGTCGCATCGGCAGCTTGATGCGCGAGCTTTTCCCGAACGAGGCGCCCCCGAGCGGGAGCGCGGAGAATGGCTGGATGAGCAAAGACGGTGGTTCCGACCTGGACGTGTTCGACGGACTCGCGAAGCGGTCCGGCCAACCCGCCGCGCCCTCGACGGACCGGCGCGCCCCCCCGCCGGGTCCAGCGAAAAAGACGCTGCTGGGGCTCCCGGCGCCGCCGCTGCCGCCACCGAGTCGCAGTGGCCCCCCCGGGTCCGTCAGCCGGCCGCCACCACCGGTCAGCCGCGCGCCGGGCCCGCCGCCGAGCCGTGCGTCGAACCCCGCCGTGCGCAACTCGGCGCCCTTGCCGCCGCCGGCGTCGCCTCCCTGGTCGCAGGGCGCCCCGCGGACTCCGTCGCGCCCGCCGCTGCCAGGCCCGTTGCCGCCCAAGCCGCCGCCCGCTGCCGCGGCGCCGGTGGACATGGACTGGGACGACGAGGACGAGAAGACCGCCGTCTTCGACAAGGATCCGAACGAAGATCCGGCCAGCGCGCTGCTACGGGCCGGGCCTGCAGCGGGGGTTCCGTCGGCCCGCCTCGGCTCCGGCACGGCCGCGCTGCTGAGCGGCTCGGGCGGCTCCGCCGCGCCGCAGCCACCCAGCTTCCCGCCACAGACGTTGCGGGGCGCCGGCCCGCCCATGGCGCAGCAGAGCATGCCTCCCATGGGTCAGCAGCCCATGGGTCAGCAGCCCATGGGTCAGCAGCCCATGGGGGGACCGATGTCCGGCATGCCGGGTCCGCAGCACGCCCCGGCGTACCCCGTGGCGGCACCGCAACAAGCCAGCTCGGGCGCGGGCAAGACGGCGCTCATCGCGCTGGCCGCGCTGTTGGCCGTCGGCGTCATCGCGACGCTGATCGTGTTCATGCTGCCCAAGAGCGGCTCGCTCGTGGTCACCGTCGCTGGACCTGGCAACAAGCCCGTCGACGCCGTGCAGGTGTTCGTGGACGGCACGAAGCGCTGCGACACCTCGCCGTGCCGCGTGGCCGAGCTGCGCAGCGGAACTCACATGGTGAAGGTCTCGGCCGCGGGCTACCAGCCCACGGCGGACCAGGCCGTGAAGATCGCCTCGGGCGAGGACGCGGTCATCAACGTCACCCTCGATCGCGCGAGCGACGGGACCGGCATCCGAGTCACCGCAGAGACCGCTGGCGCCGTGAAGCTATACGTGGACGGCAAGGAGATCGGGCCGCTGCCGCAAGAGCTCAAGGACATGAGCCCAGGCGAGCACGTGATCAAGGTCGCCGGCGACCGTTACGAGCCTTGGGAGAAGCGCGTCAGCGTGGAAGACAACAAGGTCGTCACGCTCGAGCCCAAGCTGAAGGTGGTCAAGGGGCTCGCGACGATCCGAGCTGGCACCGCCGCGGACGGCGCCCGCGTGCTGCTCGTCAGTGGCAGCGAGCGCCGCCCGATCCCGAAGCTCCCGATCAAGATCGACATCACCACGGACAAGCCCTGGAGCATCGTCGCTACCCGCGCCGGGTTCGAGGACTTCAAGAAGGACATCGTCTTCGAGGACGGCAAGGCCGAAGAGACCTTTACCGTCGACCTGGTGCAGCGCGGTCAAGCTGGGCCCGGCCCCGGCCCCGGCCCCGGCCCCGGCCCGGGACCCGGTCCGGTCCCCGGACCTGGCCCCGGTCCCGGTCCCGTCAAGCCCCCGACCCCGCCGGTCGCCGCTGGCGAGGGCACGCTCAACATCAACTCGATCCCGGTGTCGAACGTGATCCTCAACGGCCGCCCGCTCGGCACGACGCCCAAGGTCGGCCTCAAGGTTCCGGCAGGCAACCACACGGTGGTGTTCGTCCACGCGGAGCACGGTCGCAAGACGCGCTCCGTGAGCGTCCCCGCCGGCGGCACGGCCACGGCGGCCGTTCGGTTCCCTTGAGCGTGACGCTCAGCGCTGTCGGTCGCCCCAGTCTCGCCAGCTCGTGACGCACGCTTCAGCAGCGGTGGAGCCGGCGCCGCTGCAGCCGCTCGGGTCGAAGGCCGGGCCGATGATCAGCAGCGTGTCCTTGCGCACGAAGGGCAGGTCTGCGCCCCAGCGCTTGCGGAACACCTCGAAGCGAGCGTTCACGCGCTCGACCTCCCCCTCCCCCAGCACCCGTTGCAGGTGACCGATCGCGATGCGGCGGATCTCCTCGTCGTCGCTGATCGCCAGCACCTTCTGCAGGAACGCGACGGTGGCCTCACGTTCCCCCGCCCGCGTGAAGATGGCCGCCGCCGTGATGCAGTGGAACGGCAGGTTCTCGTTGCCTCCAATCAGCTCGCACCCGCGCGCGAGCGTCCGCGCGCCCGCCAATCGCCACTCCTGCTGCACGGCAGGGTCGTTCGTCGCGCTCGGGGCCAGGTACGCCCAGAACTGCCCCACGGTCGTCCACAGCTCGCCGTCGTGGGGCAGGGCCTCGAGCCCGCGCTGCTGCAGCGCTCGGGCGCGTTCGTAGTCGGACCAGCGCGGCGCTACGGGCTGCAGCGTCAGCAGCGTGTCGGCGAACAGGTACGGCCTGCGGAAGGTCGGGTCGAGGGTCGTGATGGTATCCAGGTAGTCGCCTACGAACTCGAAGCGGCGCTTCTCCTGGAAGTGCAGCCCATAGCTCACGAGCACGTGTGCGAGCAGCAAGTCAGCCAGCGCCGCACGGTAACCCAAGCTGAGCACCACCGTCTGCTCCGGGGACGGCAGCGCGTACACGTCGCTGCGGGTCGAGACCTGGTGAAACTGCTCTGCCAGCTTGGGACGGAGCAGCGCGATCGCCGCCGTGGCCGCAGCGATCGCCACCCCCTCACTCCACCTCACGATCGATCTCCATGGGCTGGACGACGGGCGGCTTCCCCGGCTCGCTCTGGCCGGAGATCTCGAACGTGGACCACAGCCCATCGCCATCGAGATCGCCGTGCGCGCGTGCGGTGAAGCGCGAGCCGCTCTCGCCTCCCTCGCTCTCGAACAAGAAGCTGAACGAATGCGGTACGTCGATGAAGAAGCCCAGCTCTTGCCAGGTGGGGTGCGACCACGTCCCCGGCGGGTCCGTCACGCGCTGGCCCTTGGGTACCTCGGCGGGGGTCAAGGGCGCCGATGGCGGGTAGGCCGCGCTCGGCGGCCGCCCCACCGCGAGCACCGTGGCTCGGGTGGCGATGCGGTTGAGCCCATCCACCGGCTCCACCAGCCGCGAGGCGTGCAGGTTGCGAACGAACGCAGGCAGCGCGGTGGCGAGCACCGAGGCGGCGATCGCGACGGCGAGCGCAGCTTCGATCGGGCTGAGGGTGCGCATCGGGGCGTGGCAGGGGTTCTAGCGCGGAGGGCTGGCGGGGGCGAGCCGCGCGTGAGAGATTGCCGGGCGCATGCCGGTCGGTCACCGGACCCAGTTGGACGCCGTTCTCCGGCGCTTCGGATGGGTCATCGTCGGGCTCGTCGTCCTGGTCGTGTACGCGCCAAGCGTCGATGCCCCGTTCGTGTGGGACGACCGTCACCTGATCCTGGACTCGGACGCCATCACGAGCTTCCGCGGGCTGGCGTACTTCGGAGAAGCCTTCTGGAGCAGTCCCGAGTCGGGGCACACGCGCGCCTACTACCGTCCGCTCACGGTGCTGAGTCTGGCGCTCGATCGCGCCCTACATGGCACCAATCCTGCGGGCTTCCACCTGACCAACGTCGCCCTGCACAGCGCCAGCGCCGCGCTGCTCTTCGCCGTGCTTCGCCGCTACCGGGTCCAGCCCGCAGCTGCTGTGCTGCTCAGCTTGCTCTGGGGTCTGCATCCCCGCTCGACCGAAGCCGCCGCCTGGGTCTCCGGCCGAACCGACCTACTGGCCGCAACGTTCATGCTCCTCGGTCTGGCTGTCTACCGCGGGACGTCGCTGGTGCGGTCGGTCGGCGCGGCGCTCTGCCTGCTGCTCGGACTGCTCAGCAAAGAGGTCGCACTCGCCGGTGTGCTCGCGCTGCTCGCGACCGAGCTCGTGAGCGTCCAGCGCCGCGGCCTGGCACGCGCACGCGGACTGCTCCCGCTGGGCGCCGTCACGGGTCTCTACCTCTGGCTGCGCGCCCGCGCGTTGAGCAGCCCGGGAGCCGAGGGGCTCTCGAGCGCGATCGAGCTCGGCGTGGCCGATCGAGCGCTGGCGGCCGTGGGCGCTGCCGGGCACTACTTGACCATGTTGGCTGTGCCGTGGACACCGGCGCTGCAGCACGGTGACCTCGAGCTGGTCGAGACGCCCTACGCCATCCTGGGGGGTCTCGGTCTCGTCGGCTTCGGCGCGCTGGCCGCGCGCTGGCTCACCTCCAGTCCACTCCGGCTCCGGGCACAAGTGGCGGCCGGTCTGGCCCTGGTCGGAGGCGGCCTCGGACTGGTGCTGCACGTGATCCCCATCTCCGTCCGCGTGCTCGCGGCAGACCGCTTCTTGTACGTACCGCTGATCGGCGCGTGCGTGTTGATCGGCGCGCACTTCCGAGGCCGAAGCGAGCCGCGTCGGTGGCTGCTGCCCGCCGCGCTCTGCCTGCTCGCGTCGTTCGTCTTGAGCACGTCGGTTCGTGTCGCCGACTTCGCGAGTGAAGTCCGACTATGGTCGAAGAGCTATCACCAGCTCCCGAAGACCAACGCCATAGCGGGCACCGAGCTCGGTAACCTGTACTATCGAGCCGGCCTGTACGAGGAGGCCAGAGCGATCTACGAGCGCACCGCCGAACGAACGAATACCCCCATGCTCGTGCGCGCCAACCACGCCAACGCGCTGAGTCAGCTGGGAGACTACGCGCGAGCCGAGGCCATCCTGAGCGCGAGTTGCTCTGAGCACCGACACGCGAAGTACTGTCTGGACGCCGGACTGGTCGCGCTCCATCGGCTCGACTTGGCTGCCGCGGAGGCCAGGGTCACCCAGGCGCTGCAGCTCGCGCCCGAGTACCGCGCGGCCCAGGACGTGCTGCGATTGCTCCCCGAGGTCCGCGCCGCGATCACGAGCGCCCGCTCGCAGCCAGACTCGACGCTCGCTCACACCGCCGCACGCTTTCACCTCGCCCGGATCGCCGGGCGCCGGCTCGAAGGGCTGGCTCTCGGACGCGAACTGCTCGCCCGGCGGGAGGCGCCCGCCGAGGTGCGCCGGCAAGCTGCCGAATACTGGCTGCGAATGGGCCCGCCGGCAGAGATCGGCGCGGTACTCTCCAGCGACGGGCCAGCCGCCGACGTGCTGGACGACACCCTGCTGCTCGCCCGCGACCACCGGCTCCTCGTCGCGCGTGAGCTGCTCGACGTCTGGCCCGGACTGGGCATCGATTCGCCGTGAGGATGTCGTGAGCGCACCGTCGTCCGACCAACGACACCTGAGTCGAGTAACGCTGGTGCTTGCCATCGTGCTCCTGCACACGGCTTGGCAATTGCCGGGCATCGTCGAGGGGGGCTTTCAGAACCAGGACGTCGCGGGCATCGCGTACAACGCGCAGCTTCTCTTGGGCGGGCACCTGCCCTACGTGCAGTCTTTCGAGGTCAAGAGTCCCGGAGCCTACTTCTTGTTCGCGCCCCTCCTCGCGCTCGGTTCGATGCGCGTCGTATGGTTGGCATCCGTACTGTGGGCGTCGGGGACTTCCCTAGCGACGGGTTGGCTCGCACGCGAGATCTGGTCGGAGCGGGTCGGACAGCGAGCGGCCGTCCTGCATGCAGCCGGTGCGCTCCCGGCCGCCCTCGGGGACATCAACTACTCCTTCTGGATGACGTTGCCCTTCGTGCTCGCAGCCACGCTCGCGGTCCGCTGCCTGTCTCTCGGCGGGTCGCGTTGGCACAGAGCGCTGCACTGGGCAGCCGCCGGCGCACTCGCCATGATCGCCTTCTCCTTCAAGCACACGGCCGCGGCGTTGGCGCTGCTGCTGCTCGGCACCATCCTGGTCGAGCATCGTCGCGCCGGTGTGGCCAGAGCAGCGAGCGCAGCTGTGCACGGCCTGCTCGGCGCCGGAGTCGTCGTCGCGCTGGCTCACCTGCCGTACGTGAGCGCCGGGCACACCTCAGCCCTGCTGCGCGGGCACGAGCTCGGAGCGAGCTTCGGCAAGGGCTACCTGGCCTCCGTTGCAGGAAGCTCCGACGGCTTCTTCAGTGCGTGGCTCGATGGCGTCGGCTGCATCCTACGGTACTCTCCGGCCGCGCTGGTCCTGGCCGTGGCAGGGCTGATCCCCGCGGGCAGGGTGCGCGGCGGCTCAGCCGGAGCCACCTGGGCCGCCACGGGCTTCTTCATCGCCGGGCTGGCCGCGACTGGCATGACCCTGCGCTTCTATCGCCACGACTTCGTCCAACTGTGGCCAGCTCTCGTGGTGCTCGCGGTGCGACCCGGGGGTCTGGTGGACGCGCTGCTGTTGCGCATCGGCAGACCACCCGCGGCCCTCGGCGCGGCAGCAGTCCTCGGCTTGGGGCACACCGCGCTGGAGTACTCGTCCGTTCGGGAGATCCAGCGCCAGCTCGGCGACGCGGACCGCATCGTGGCACAGACCTGCCGCTTCCTGGAGCCGACTCTCCCCTCGCATGAGCCCGTGCTCGGCTGGGGCTGGAGCGCGTGGAGCGTCTACTGGCACTGTGGCCGCCTGGCTCCGGGCCCCATCTACAAGGAGTTGGGCACCGTGACACATGAAAACACGAACACCTGCGCTCGACAGCGCAGCGAAGCGATCAAACTGCGCACCGCCACTGCATCCGCGCGGTACCTGGCTGACGCGCAGGCGAGACCGCCCTCGTTGATAGTGATTTCTCCGTACTACCTCGTCCACGGCGGCCGAGACCCAATCACCGACTGGACAGCGATGCAGACTTGGCTCACGGCTCACTATCGGCTCTTCGACGTTCGTGCGGGATACGTGTTTCTCTTGCGGGATCCGTCGGTCGAAGCGCGAGTCGAGTCCCCATGAGCGACGGCGACCATCCCGAAGCGCGGGCCGTTCGTTGGCCGCTGATCGTTGGCGCGGTGAGCATTCTCATGCTGTACTCGATCGCGTACTTTCGCACGGCGTGGGTGAGCGAGGACGCCTTCATCACGTTCCGCGTCGTCGACAACACGCTGCGCGGCCACGGGCTCACCTGGAATCCTGGCGAGCGGGTCCAGGTATACACCCATCCCGCGTGGTTCGCGCTGCTGGTCGCAGCCGCTGGGGTCTTCGGTGAGCCGTACTACTGCGCCCTGGCCCTCGGCTATGGACTGACGGTCCTCGCCCTGGCCCAAGTCGCCGCCACCGTCGAGCGCTGGACGGCAGCTAGCGCGCTGGTGCTCTGCTCACTGCTCCTCTCCCGCGCTTTCATCGACTACTCGAGCTCGGGGCTCGAGAACCCGCTGACACACGCGCTCCTCGGGACCTACGTGTGGCTCTGGCTACGGCTGCCGGGGGACGCTCGACGCACGTTCGCGTTGACCCTCGTCGCGTCGGGACTATTCCTCAGCCGGCCCGACGCCATAGTGCTCATCGCGCCCAGCCTCGCGGGTCACCTGTGGGAACAGCGCTCCACCTGGCGCCGGCACGCCGGCCGGCTGGCGCTTGGCGCTGCGCCGGCAGGACTCTGGCTGGTCTTCTCGCTCCTGTACTACGGCGCCCTCGCTCCAAACACGGCGCTGGCCAAGGTCGGGACCGGCCTGGGCTGGCAACAGCACGCCACCCAAGCGTGGCACTACGTCCACTTCACGCTCACTACGGACTTCGCGACAGCCGCGCTGGTCCTGGGCGCGGTCGCGGCGGGCGCGCTCGGCGGACCACGACTGCGACCCCTCGCTGGCGGGCTCGTTCTGTGGCTCGCCTACTTGACGTACGTGGGCGCAGACTACATGGCTGGGCGATTCTTCAGTGGCCCGGCGTTGCTCTCGTCGGCGGTGATCGCCGTGGCCGGTTCTGGGGCCGCCCTCAGCGCGGTTCGATGGGCGCTCGGAGGCGCGATGCTGGTGAACCTCGGCGCCCTGAGCTACACACTGCTCTCTCCGGCGGACTATCATCGCCAGCACATCTCGGACGCCGGCATCGCAGACGAGCGCGGCTACTACTATCAAGCGCTCGGATTGGTTCCTTCGCTCACCCGGAAGGCCTGGATCGTGCACCCCTGGCTGTTCGAGGGTAACGCGCTTCGCTCGTATCCCGGCTGGTACGCCCGCTGCGCTATCGGCATGGTCGGCTACTCGGCCGGACCCGAGGTGCGTTGGGTCGATCCGCTCGCGCTGACCGATCCGTTCCTAGCGCGACTTCCGTCACGGGCCAATGTGCGGGTAGGGCACTACGAGCGCGCCTTTCCGCAGGGTTACCTGGACTCGCTACTGTCGGGGAAGAACGCGATCGTCGACCCGGGTCTGGCTGCGCTCTACGCCGACGTGGACGCGGCGACGCGGGCGCCGCTCTGGGGGAGCCGGCGCATTGGCGCCATCTACAGGCTCAACACCGGGCACCACGCACGCGCGAGTCGGGGGTTCGAGCGCGAAGCGATCGGCCTCCCGGGAGTTCCGGTGCAAACGGACTCCCCGCTGTCGTGCTTCGGCTTGGCGTACGGCTGGGACGGCAGCTTTCGCATCGAGGGCCCGCCTGCTCGAGCGGTGCGCATCTTCCTGGCGCCCTGACGCCTCACTGCCCCCCCGCATCCCCGCTCGCGCCGGCGTCCGGCGCCGTCGCGTCCGCTGCCGCATCGGCGGCATCGCCGGCGGCGGCAGGCACAGGCGGCGGTGGTGGTGGCGGCAGCTCGAGGCCGCTGGTGATGTCGCCCAGAGAGTAGGTCGCGAAGCGCACGACGTCGTCGGCGGCGCGCTCCGCGAGCGGGTGACCGGCCCGCTGCAGGCAGCGCGCGCGATCGAGCAGGAAGGCCTGGACCCAGCGCGGATGCTCGAGGTGACGCCCGAGGGCGCGGACGCAGAGGGCAGGGTCGTCCACACCGAACGCGAGGCTCTGGGCGGCTTGCAGGCGCCGCTCCTCCACGATGTGAACGGAGAACGGCGACGCGAGCAACAGCTCGATGACCGGCACCTTGAGCGCGGGCTCGCGCTCGGCGACGAAGGTCGACAGGTACACGGCCTGGGCCGCGGCGTCGCACAGCGGCAGACCGCTCGCCCGCAGCGCGATCAGGGCAGCCTCGAGCTCAGCGAACGCGCCGCGCTGGTCCTTCATCCCGGACCGATAGCGCGCGGTGATCACGTGGCTCTCCACGACATAGCCGCGCTTGGCGAGCTCCTTCGCCCAGCGCAGCGCCTCGGCCTCCCGCTGCTGCGCCAGGCCCTGCCCCACGACGTACATCTCCACGACGTCGAGCGGAGCTCGCTGTTGGCGAGACCACTCGCGATGGGCGCCGCTCAGATCCCCCAGGCAGCCGGCGCTCACCGCGTCCGCGCGCGCTCGCGCCGCCGGATCGCGGAGGTCGCCGGCTGGCGGCGTGTTGCCGGAGACGAGCCACAGCCGCGGCCTCAGCTCGTCCACCAAGCCCCAATCCACCTGCCCCCGCACGGCTGGGCGCGCCATGCCCTGCCGCAGCGCCAGCGCCGTCAAATCGGCGGCCAAGGGGCCGCTGCGCCCGAGGCTCTGGGCGAAGGCGTACTCGAGCACCAGCGTGTCGTCGGTGTTGATGGGCGGCTCGAAGGTGCGGGCGATGTGCGAGACCAGCTCGGCGGTCGCCGTGAAGCGCGAGAGCACGCCCTCGGCGCCCTCGATCAGCCCGTTGCGCGGCAGCCCCGTCCGATACGGCTCGCGCGCCACCCGGCGCCGGAGCTCGTCGACGTCGTGTACCCGCGGGGCCTCCGACGCGAGCAGCAGGAAGTCCCCGGATTGCGTCTGCCAGGCCTCGACCGCGGCAAAGACGCTGCGCAGCGTGGCGAACACGATGCGCAGCGTCTGAGCGTCGATCTCGTAGCCCTGCACCCACTGGGCGAAGAGCCCTCCCGGCTCGAGGCGACTCGCCGCCACCTCGTAGAACTCCTTCGTGAACAGCGACGCGACCCCGGCCCGGTAGGGGTTGCTGGGCTCGCTGACGATGAGATCGAACTTTCGCTTCTGGGTGAGCATCAGCTCGCGCCCATCGCTCAAGAACAGCTTCAGCTTGGGGTTGGCGAGGGCGTCGTGGTTCACCGGGCTCGACGCTTTCGCCACCTCCAGGATGGCCGGCTCGAGCTCGGCGACGTCCACCCGCTCGATGGTCTCGACCGCGGCCAGCCAGCCCGCGGTCATCCCGGTCCCGAGCCCGATCACGAACGCCGTCTTCGGTCGCTCGTGGAGCAGCGCCGGGAGCAACCCCAGTAGCGCCTGAGTGCCGCGGTCGTTGACCACGGCGCCGTCGCTCTTGCCGTTGACCACGAACGCGAGCCCATTGCTGGCCTGCACTCCCACCGTCGACTCCACGCCGTCGCGCTCCCAGAGGGTGATGGCGTTCTGGTGGTTGACGAGCGCGATGACGCCGTTGCGTCCGTCGGTGGGGAGATCGACGCGGCCCGCCCCGATCGGCGCGTGCCGGGAGTACGCGGTCGGCCCAGGGGACCACAGCGGCCAGGCGCACAGCGCGAAGGGGAGCGCGAGCCGGAGCGCCGCGCGGGCGTCGAGCTGCGCCTCACCGGCCCGTCGCTCGGCGAGCGCGACGGCGAGCACGACCGCCGCCAGCGCGACCAGCACGGCGACGAGCACCTTCCACGTGAGGACGGTTCCGAGCGCGGGCACCAGCAGGAAGCCGACCAGCAGCGCGCCGGCGATCGAGCCGGCGGTGTTGAAGGCGTAGGTCAGGCCGACCTGGCGCGCGATGTTCCGGCGCCCTCGCCCGAGCAGCGCGAACAACACCGGGAACTGATAGCCCGCGACGATCGCACCGGGCAGCACGACGAGCGCCGTGACGAGCGTCCAGCTCGCGGCCAGCTGCCAGAAGCCCAAGGTGGCCCAGGAGCGAGTGAACGTCGCCAAGAGCGCCACGCCATCGCCCAGCGCCAGTGGCACGCCCACGAGCAGCGCCTCGAGCAGGATGGTGAACGCGAGGAGCGAGAGGGTCGCGGGCCGAGACTCGTCCCGCCGGGAGTACAGATAGCCGCCGATGCCGATGCCCGCGAGCGCGACGGCCAGCACCAGCCCGAAGGTGAAGCGCGTGCCCCCCAGGGGCGCCGCCAACATGCGGTACCAGAGGACCTCGAGGCCGAGGAACGCGAAGCCGACCACCGCCGCGGCGCCGTACACGAGCCAGCTGACCCGAGAGGACGGCTCGCGCGCCGTCTCGGCATCAGCCGCAGGTCGGTCCGACGCGGCAGCGACGGGGACGGGCGCCAGCTGTCGGCCAAGGGCGCGCGCGGCGAGGGCGACCAGAAGGTTGAGCAGCACCGCGACCCACAGCGCGATGCGGGCGCCGAACAGCTCGAACAGCAGGAACGTACCGAGCAGCGCGCCGAGCACGGCGCCGAGGGTGTTCGCGGCGTAGAGCGTCGCCAGCCGTCCGCGCGCGACGTCGTGCTCGCTCTCGGCTGCCCGCGCGATCGCCGGCAGCGTGCCGCCCATCATCACCACCGAGGGACCGAGGACGAGCGCGGCGAGCGTGACCCGCGCTGCCGTCGCGCCGGCCGGTCCGAGCGCCTCCCGGCCGCCGAGCGACCAGTACAGCTCGGCGATGCCGTCCACCAGGAAGGGCGTCAGGGCGGCGCTGACAGCGACGCCGAGCTCGAGGTTGCCGTACAGCAGCAGCGGCCGCGCGTTCCTCTCGGCCCGCCTGCCGAGCCACGCGCCGCCCAGGCCGAGCCCGCCCAGGAAGATGGCCAGCACGGCGGTCGATGCCGAGTGCGACGCGCCGAACACCAGCCGCAGCATGCGCTCCCAGGCCGTCTGGTACACGAGCGCGGCGCAGCCGGAGCCGAGCAACAGGAGGGCCGCGAGGCGAGTGCTGAGGGTCATGACCGAGCCGTCGCCCGCAGGGCGGGCCAGGCAGCGTACACCAAGCCGTCGCGCGCCCACAAAATGAGCGAGTCCCCGGCGCCCTGGCGCCGGGGACCCGGGTCACCCCCGGGTGTGGCTCACTCCTCTGGGTTCTCTTCCTCGAGGTTCGGCGCGATGGTCAGCACCTTGCCACCCTTGCCCGACTCTTCTTGAATCGTGCCCTTCAGGGTGAACTTGGACAGCACGCCGTCGCCGTTGAGATCGCCCTCAGCCGTGGCCGTGAAGTTGTCCCCGGTAGCACCGGTGGTGCCGCTCGACGTGTAGTTGTACATGAAGTACTGCGGATCCTGCATCGAGAAGCGCAGGCAGGCGAAGCCCGCCGCGAGGCTGCCCCCGGACGCCTTGTCCACGTTCCACTCGTCCGGCGACGACTGGTACTTCTTGCCCTGGATCGAGGCTTTGCCAGCCGGGACCGTCTTCGTCGCCGAGCCGCACAGGCGGTTGATGACGTCCGTGGTGCCGCCGAGCGCAAGCACGGTGCCGGCCATACCCTCGCGCGAGTACGCCGAAGAGGCGTCCTTCGACAGGCGACCGAGCGCGTTGCGCGCCTCGGCTGTCTTGGCGTTGGCGATGTACTTGCGGACGCCGTAGATCGCGAGCGCCGCGAGCACGCCGACGATGGCGACCACGATCATCAGCTCGACGAGCGTGAAGCCGCGCTTGAGTTTTCTTCGTAGCATGAGTCTCTCCTTGTGGATGGGTGGTGCGCGGCAGCAGCCGCAGTCCACGGGCAAGCCCCTCTGCAACGGCCGTGCCTGGGCCAAAGCCCGCTCGAAAGCAGGTCTGCAGGGCGGGCAAGTGACCAAATTCGTCACTCCGCGACTCGCGGGTGACGCGCTTGGGCACCTGCCCCCGCTACTGGGTCTCGTTGTGCGCGATCACGCCCGAGCTGAGGCCCCCGCCCCGCAGCAGCGTGAAGTAGCCGAGCTGCCCATCCGCGTCTTGGTCCGCGGCGGCCTCGATCACCGTCCAGTGACCGGCTGGATCCGGACTCGTGAAGCCGGGAGACAGGCTGGTCACCTTGCCCCCGTTGCCCGCCTTGGTGACGTAGCCGAACTGCACGGGCGCTTGCGCTTTGACACCGAGCAGACGCCACTTGGCCACGTCGGCGTGAGCGGTCGTCTCCCACGCCCACTTCTTGCGCTGTGACAGCGCAGCCTTCGAACCCTGGGGGTAATACGCGTCCATGGTGGTGGAGACGTCGAGGTAGCGACCCGTCTCTTCCTTGAACGCCTCCTGCGACGCGGCGATGGAGTTGAGCATGTGCAGCGCCTCGCTCGTCTTCGCGGAGTAGATGTAGCGCCGCACGCCGAAGGCGGCGATGGTCACCAGTACGCCAGCGATCACGACCACCACCATCAGCTCGACGAGGGTGAAGCCGCGCGACCGAGGTCGGTGGAGCCTGCTCATTCGCCCTCGTTCTCCCGGAAGACTTCGCCATTGAGGCTCGCGGCGACGAAGTACGCGAAGGTGCCGTCGGCGTTGGTGTCGCCCTTGGCCTGGATCACGTACCAGGGCTCGGTCACCTGCGCGGCGGCGGGCCAGCCCGGCTGCGCCCCGCTCGACGGGTTGACCATGGCGGTGAACGGCGGGCCTGCCTTGGTCGTGTAGCCGAACTGCACCGGGTTGGGCGCAGACGGGTTGAGCAGCTGCCAGCGCGCGAAGTCCGCGCCGCTGGACTGAATCCAATGATGCAGCGTCTTGCCCGGCGTGGCCATCGGGTAGGTGGAGTCCATCGTCGTGGACACATCCAGGTAGGTCATGTGCTCCGCGCGCCAGCCCTCCTGCGCCACCCGGATGCTCTGGATCATCGCGAGCGCCTCGACGCTGCGCGACGAAAACACGTGTTTGCGGAAGGTCATGACGCCGATGGCGGCCAGCACGCCCACGATCACGACCACCACCATCAGCTCGGTGAGCGTGAAGCCGCGCGAGACGCGGCAGGCGGAGCGACGAACAGTGGGCATCAGGGGCGCGAGGGTAGTCGGGGCAGAGTAGCAGAAATCGTACCCGACGATTCCGCGTCGAGCCAAACAAGCGGCTGTCCCACCTCCGCGCACGTCTGACTACGTTGGGGTCGAGGGGGGCTCGTCGTCGTCGCCGTCCGCCTCGTCGTCACCCAGCGCGTGCTTGGCGAGGCGGTAGCGGAGCGAGCGAAACGTGACGCCGAGCAGCTTGGCGGCGTGCTTTCGGACGCCGCCGGTCCGCTCCAGGGCCTCGACCAAGAACCGGCGCTCGACCTCCGCCAGCACCTCTTCGAGCTGAACGCCCTCCGGCGGCAGGGCGAGCAGCGTCGGCCCCGGACCGCTGGCCGTGCCGCTCACCTCCGGCGGCAGATCGCCCAGGCCGATGGCCCGCGACGCGGCCAGGGCGACGCCGCGCTCGATGATGTTCTCGAGCTCGCGTACGTTGCCGGGAAACGCGTAGCGCTCGAGGGCCCGCAGGGCGTCGGGCGTCAGCCCGAGCGTCTCCTTGCCGAGCTCTCGGGCGAACTTGCGCACGAAGCGCTCCACCAGCAACGGGATGTCCTCCCGGCGGTCCCGCAGCGGCGGCAGCGCGAGCCGGATCACGTTCAGCCGATAGTAGAGATCCTGCCGAAACGCGCCTGTCGCCACGTCGGCCTCGATGTCGCGGTTGGTCGCCGCGACCACGCGCACGTCGACCGGGGTCTCGCGAGTGGCGCCGACGGACCGGACCGCTCGCTCCTGCAGCACCCGCAGCAGCTTGACCTGCAAGCTCATGGGCAGCTCGCCGACTTCGTCGAGCAACAGCGTGCCTCCCTCCGCGTCGCGAAACAGGCCCGCGTGACGAGCGTGCGCGCCGGTGAACGCTCCCTTCTCGTGCCCGAACAGCTCACTCTCCATCAACGCTTCGGGCAGAGCGCCGCAGTTCACCACGCGAAATGGGCCGTTCTTGCGCTCACTGCGCTCGTGAACGGCGCGGGCAACGCGCTCCTTGCCGGTGCCGCTCTCGCCGGTGAGCAGCACCGTGGTGCGGGCCGAGGCGATGCGATCGACCAGCTCCAGCACGCGCTGCATCGCGGGGCTGCGTCCGACGATGTCACTGCGCTCGGGGGTCTCGTAGCGCGCGCGCAGCCGCTCGTTCTCGGTCGCCAGCTCGTACTTCTCGAGCGCCTTGGCGACGAGCGCGGCCAGCTCTCCCGACTGAAATGGCTTGGTGATGAAGTCGTAGGCGCCCGCGCGCATCGCGTCGATGGCGTTCTGCAGGCTCGAGTGGGCCGTGATCAGCACGACCTCGGTCGCTGGGCTGCGCGCCTTCGCCGCGCTCAGCACGTCGAGGCCCGAGCCGTCCGGCATCGACAGATCCGTCAACACCACCGGAAAGGGCTGCGGGCTGCCGCGCAGGGCCTCGGCCGCGGTCTGGAAGCCCGGCGCCACGGTCACCGCGTAGCCCTCGCGCCGGAACTGGATCTCCAGCATCTGGCGGAGCCCAGGCTCGTCGTCCACGACGAGCAAGCGCTTCGGGGCCGGGATGATGGAGTCCATCCAAGCTAGCTCTTACCACGCGCTCCCCGGGCCGCGGCCAGCATTTCCGTCGCGGCTCCAGCCGGTCCGACTTGCGCCCCCGAGCCCGCGGGAGCACGCTTGAGCCCTATCTTGCTTCGATTGAAGGTCATTCTCTCGGTCTGCGCCGGGTGCGCCGGGCTGGTGCTCGCCTCCTGCGTGAGCGGCGGGGCAACGGCAGGCGGGACCGGGGGCACGGGCGGCACGGGCGGAGCGCCGTCGACGGAGTTGCCCGCGACGCTGGGCTTCGAGCCCGCGGTCACCCTGCTCTCCGCGCCGGGCCAGCAACACACCCTGACGGTGCTGGCCACGCCGCCTCGTGGCTACGTCGTGCGCCTGGCACTGCAGGGCGACTTCCAGGACGGCTCGCTCGATCGCGGCGAGGTCATCACCGGAAGCGACGGGCGGGCCAGCTTCGAGCTGGTAGCGCCGACCTACCCAACCACGTTCTCCGTGCAGGCCTCCGTCGGCGACCAGGTGTTCGCCAAGCGCGCCGTGTCGGTGAGCTCGAGCGGCTTCGCGACCCTCGAGGTGGTCCCCAGCTACTCGGGCAAGCGCCCCGTCGGCGCCTGGGTCGCGAGCGCGCGCACCGGAACGACCTGCTCTGGGCTGACCGGCAACCCGCCCGAAGACGGCGACCTGATCGGCGAGTCCGCCGCGGGCCAAGCTCCCGAGATCCAGGGCGTCCCGCTGGGTCCTCCGCTGGCCATCACGCTGCGCTCGGGCTTCTATTTGAGCGGCTGCAAGGACGTCAAGTCCCTGTCAGCCGACTCGATCAACCAGGTCCAGGTCACCGTCACCGACGTCCCCATCAAGCTGGGGCAGACGGACCTGCAGCTGTCCCTGGATTTCGGCGCGCCGCAGCTACCGTGGGACTCGGTCTTCGCCACGACCATCGCCCTAGCCAAAGCGTCGGTGCGCGACGGCGCCGTCGACGACGTCGAGGCGCTGCTCGACGCGATGCACGCCGGAGCCGGCGCGGGCGCCGACGAGTTCATGCAGCTGCGCACACAAGAGGCGTGGGACGACAGCGTACGAGCGGCGCTCGGCGCTTCCGCCGAGAGCGGGCTCAGCGCGACCGTCGGCGCGTGGCTCGAGCAGTCCGCGCTGGCGATCACCGGCGCCCAGCTGGAGGCGCAGCTCGTCGCGCAGGGCTCGACCACCCAGGCGTTCCTGCACCTGACGAGCTTCGCGTCGGCGCCCGCCGCCGAGGCAGGCCTGCCCGCTCAAGCGCAGACTACCCTCGCCGCTGATCCGGGTGACGTCGTGCTGCTGGGGACCAAGCTCTACTTCGTGCCCTCGCGGCTGCTGGGCGCCGGGGCACTCCCCATCGCACAGAGCGCGCTGCCTGGCGCGACCAGCGTCGCCGAGGCCTTGACCGCCGTGCTGTCTTGCCAGCTCGTCGCGGCCACGGTGGTCGGCGCCGGCGGCTCACCCGTGCTGGCCTATCCGGGTTGCGACGAGTCCTGCATCGCAGCTTTGTGCGAGCAAGCGCTCGAGACCGTCTGGCTGCGGGCGCGTGATGCCTCCGCCAACGCGACGGACGACGTGGGCTCGCTGCAGCTCAGCGCCACTGGCACCGCCAGCGTGGACACCCTCGCGCGTCCCCAGAGTCTGTCGGGCACGTGGGTCGGCGCGCTCGCGGTCGGGGCGAAGTCGACCAGCGTCGGCGGGGGCGTCGTCGCTGGCAAGCCGCTGCCCCCGCGCTAGCCCGAGCTCGACAGCCGCACCTCGCTGCGCGCCCGCAGCAACTCGAGCACGAAGCCATAGGCCTCGAGCCCATGCTCGGGGCTCGCCACGCGCTGGCGAGCGTGACGGACCAGCTCCCGAAAGCGAAGGTAGCGCACGCCCGACACGCCGAGCAGCAGCGCTGCCAGCGCCGGATCCCGCGGCGCGTCCCGGGCACGGCCCAGCACCGCGGCGACGCTCGCGAGCAAGCGTGAGGCCAGGTGATCGGCGCGCTCGATGGCGCCGGACGCGTCGCCCGACGAGAGCAAGGCCTCGATCTCCCGCGCGAGCGCCTGCTCGGAGGTCGCAAACAGCGGCGCGAAGCTGAAGGGTGCCGAGCGCGCCCGCTCGACCAGCTCGACCGCGGGGGGCGCGCGCTGGGCCTGCAGCTCCGCGGCGCGCAGGCTGGGCAGGGTCGGGGGGCGAAAGCGCCCCGAGTCGGAGGCCGGCGCCTCCGACTCGGGTCCGGAGCCGCGCGGTGAGGGCGGCGTGGCCCCGGGTGCCGCCGGCCGGACGCTCGGTGGCGGCGCTGACACGGGTCGATCCCGGCTGGCCGTCTGCAGGGCTCCCGTGAGGCCGCCTTCGGCCAGCGCCAGCGCCGGTCCGCCCGCGTCGGCTTCGTCGGGCAGCCGCCGCTCGAGCTCCCCGAGCACGAGCCGCGTGATGGCCTCCAGGGTCTCGTATACGCCTTCGCCACGCATCGCGACGGACTCGAACGAGGGCACGCCTCGTGGGTTGAGCTTGCGCTGCAGCTCCGCCACCGGCAGCGGCGACGGGAGATCGCGCTTGTTGTACTGGATGACCCACGGCACCGCGTCGAGGGTGCGACCGTGCTCGCGCAGGTTCTCGCGAAGGTTCTCCAGGCTCTCGCTGTTGGCGTCCACACGCTCGCGCTGACTGTCGACCACCAGCACCAGGCCGTCGGCGCCCGTGAGCACCAGCTTGCGGGTGGCGTTGTAGTAGACCTGACCGGGCACGGTGAACAGCTGCAGGCGCACGCTCATGCCCCGCACCGCCGGCAGTCGCAGCGGCAAGAAGTCGAAGTAGAGAGTGCGATCGACGGGGGTCGCCAGGCTCACCAGGCGACCCCGATGCTCGGGCTGCGTCGTCTGGTGAATGTGCTGCAGGTTCGTCGTCTTGCCGCCCAGGCCCGGCCCGTAATAGACCACCTTGAACACCAGCTCTCGCGCGAGCGGATTGACGACCGGCATTCCGAGCGGGACTCTACACCCGTTCGCTCAGCGGCGGGGCCTCTGGAAGCTCAGCGGCCGCGCGCGATCTCCCGGGCGCGTTCCTGCTGCCAGGCCGGCGACGCGTGAGACAGCGCGATGCTCGCGAAGGAAGCCAGCACGAGCACGGCCGCGACCAGCGCGAACCCGGCGTTGCGCTGCCACGGCCGCGCTTCCTTGTAGAAGGCGTATCCGAGGGGAGCCCCCGTCAGAAATCCCCCGATGTGCGCGGCGTTGTTGACCGGGAATGCCACGGCGAAGATGGCCGCGTAGATCACGACTCGCAGCAGAAACTGTTTCCAAGCCGGATCCTTGGCGGCGTACAGGTAGCCCACGAGCACCCCGATGAGGCCGAACAGCCCCGCGCTCGCGCCCGCGGTGAACGCTGGCTGCCCACGCAGCTCGTACCAGAGGTGGCTACCGGCGAACCCTGCCACGCTGGTCCCGATGAAGATCAGTACGAAGCGCCCTGAGCCCAAGCGCTGCTCCGTCGCGCGTCCCAGGTCCGACAGCGCCATCATGTTGAAGCCCACGTGCAGCACCCCGAAATGGACGAACGCAGCCGACAGGTAGCGCCAGGGCTCGGCGGCGAGCAGCGGCGTGAAGATGGCCCCCCAGCGCAGCGCCTCGGAGGGTCGGCCAGCGCCCAGCATCTCCAACTTCCCCGAGGCGAGCGTCATGAGAACGAACACGACCACGCACAGCCCGACGTACAGCCGGGTGAGCGGCGCCTCCTTTCCGAGCGCCGCCGTCCACAGCTTGCCGACCGAGGCGAGCAGCGGCCCCGGCAGGGAGCGTTGGCAACGAGTACAGCGTCGCTCGTCCGAGGAGTTGAGGGCGCCGCAGTGGGGACAGACCCGGGCAGGCATGGCGAGCGGCACTATCGAGCCAGCTCCCCCCTGTGACCAGACGGAATGCTCGAAATTCGTTCAGCATCGCCGTAAGCCAGACCGCGGGTTCGCGTTATCCGGACGTGACGGCACTCTGTTTGGCCCCCGCCCTGCCTCCCCCGCCCCTCGGGCACGGGCTGGGCCCTTTCGCGTGGCCGTCGTGTATTGTCCCGCGCGTGCGGCCAGCAGAACAGTCGGACGCGCTCGTCGAGGAGCGCGCGCTCGTCGAGCGAGCGCAGGCCGG
Organism: Polyangiaceae bacterium; assembly: GCA_019637295.1. GTDB lineage: Bacteria > Myxococcota_A > Polyangia > Polyangiales > Polyangiaceae > JACKEA01. The sequence continues at coordinate 286,443 of JAHBVX010000007.1, read as the reverse complement.
GGACCGCCAGGCCCTCGGGGCGTTGCTGCGCCGTCACGGCCCCCGGCTGTACCGCAGCGTGCTGCTGCCCCGCCTCGGTAGCCCCGCCGCGGCCGAGGAAGCGCTGAGCCAGACCTACATGAAGGTCGTCGAGCGGTTCGACCAGTTCACCTGGCAGAACGTCGGCGTGTACCCCTGGCTGAGGGTGGTCGCCATGCGCGTGGCGCTCGACCAGCTCCGCCAGCGCAAGCGCGAGGTGCTGTTCGAGCCCGCGGATCTCTCACGGGAGATCGACGCCGCGCAGACCGACGAGCGCGACGCCAACGCCATCGAGCGGCACGATCTGGCCGTCGCCCGTGAGCGCGTCGAACGGGCGCTCGGCCGCATCAACCCACGCTACGCCGCGGCGATTCGCCTGCGTGTACTGGAGGACCGCTCGCGAGAAGAAGCTGCAGCGGAGCTCGACGTCACGGTGGGCACCCTCGACGTAGTCCTGCACCGCGCGATGGCCGCCTTGCGCAAGGCACTCGCCGAAGCCATGGGAGGCCTATCGTGACGCGCGACGACCGCCCCTCCGACCCGACCGGGATGCTTGCGCCGGAGCTCGAAGACGAGCTAGCGACCGCGCTGCGTTCAGCCGTCGGCTCGGGCGAGCTCGATCCGCAACTCAACGAGTTGCTCATCGGACAAGCGCTCGAGGATCCCCTCGCAGCTCCGACCGAGGACGAGCAACGGGCCGCCGCTGCGCTCCGCGCGGCGCTCGACGACGCCGGGCTCCCGCCAAACGGCGCTGACGCGCAGCTCGCGGCGCTGCTTCGGGCGGCCGTCGCCCCGGGCGCGCCCAGCGAGCTGGCCGTGGAGCGAGCGCTGCGCGCGGCGCTGCCGCGGGACGGACGCAGTCGCGCGCTCCCAGTGGCGGCGGGGGTCACCGCTACCCTGCTCGCGCTCGCGGCGTCCGTCGCCATCGTCGTGCGCTCCCAGCACGACGACCGCCCCGAGCAAGGCGCGCAGACGGCCGAGCTCGTCACATCTCGCTCCACCGCAGCCCTCTTTCACGAGAAGTTCGAGCCTGCGGCGACCAGCGCGCGGGTGGACCGCATCGCGCTCGCCCGCAGCAGGGATCTGCGAGCCAACCGTTACGCCCTGTGGGGAGTGCGATGAAGCGACTCGGGCTCGCCAGGCTCTGGCTCCTGCTGCTCGTCGCGCTGGGCGTTGGCCTCGCCGGCTGCCAGCGGGCGGAGCCCACGAGCGACGTCGAACCCGCGGCGGTGGTCGATCCGACGCTGCTCGCGTTCCTGTCGCGGGCCCGAGCCGCGCATCACGTAGCTGACATCGCCGAGGAGCAGGCGCTGCCCGACAAGGCCATCGACGCGCTGCGTGGCCTGGTGAGCGGACCGCTACCCGGGGGCAGCCCGCCCGCGGCCCCGGAGGTCCGAGAGGTACTGGCGGACACCCACGCTCGGCTCGCGGATCTCGAGAGCCGTCGCGGCCTGTTCGAGCAAGCGGAACGTGACCTCGCCAGCGGCCTGGCGCTGGCGGAAGAGACCACGTACTTCCGCGGTCACCTGTTCGAGGTTCGTGGCTTGGTGGAGGAGCGTCGGGGCAAGGCGCTGGAGGCGGCCGGCAAGCCCGATGAAGCGAGCGCCGCCAAGCAGCGCGCACTGGAGGCCTTCGAGCAGTCGATGGACATCCAGGCCGAGGTGATCCGTAAGGCCGTCCAGCCGGGCTCTCCAGAGGGCGGCGAGCGATGAACCGCGCACTGTTGGGGCTGACTGCGCTGTGGGCGATGGGCTGCGCCGCCCGGCTCGGATCCACCCCCGCGCCGCCGGCTCCGGAAGCAGCCCCCGAAAGTCCAACTGGCGCGGACTCCACCCACGAGAGCGAGTCTGACGGTTTCGCCGAGCCGGCGCCCGGTCAGGCGCCAGGGTACGGCCAGTCGCAGCCGGCAGAGGACCTGCTGGACGTGTCGTCCATGACGGTCGCGCAAGCGCTGGACGCCTTCAACCAATCCGCCAGCCGGTTGTCCGCCGGCGCGGACTGCCGCACGGCCTGTCGCGCCCTGGACTCGATGCGCCGCGCGAAGGAGCGCATCTGCAGCTTGTCGCAAGATCAACCGGAGCGATGTGAGTCAGCTCGCGAGCGCCTGGAGCGCGCCGAGCGCCACGTGAGTTCCCGCTGCACGTGCCCCACGACGCCGTGACCGCTCGAGTCAGCGACTCCCGGGACGTGCGCGAAGGCGGCCGCTGGTCAGCCGCTCAACACCTCAAGAACTTCGCTATCTACCTCGCCGTCCGCGGCGCGCTCTGGCTCGCTGACCGGCTCAGCCCGCGGCTGTTGACGCTGACCCTGGACGGCGCGGCGCTGGTCGCGTCGCGCTGCGCGCCCGCCCTCGTCGCCCGAGCGACCCGCAACCTGCGGGGGCTGGTGCCGGTCGGCGCCGAGGGTCGCGCAGCCCGGCAGAGCTTCTTCATCGCCGCGCGTACCCTGGCCGCGACGCTGCTGTTGCGTCGGCCCACCGAGCGGGCAGACGCTCGGGTCTCGCTCGACGACGCCGAGCTCGAGACCCTGACCCGAGCGCTCGACGAGGGCCGCGGCGCGCTGGTCGTCGCGGCGCACTTTGGGTGCTTCGAGCACATCGCGGCGTTAGTCGCCGAGCGAGGCCTCGCTCCCGCGGTGGTGGTGCGAGAGAGCTACGATCCCCGCCTGGACTGCCTGGTGGACAGGCACCGCAGCGAGCGCGGGATCCGCGTGCTGCACCGCGGACGCTCGCGTCTCGGCGTCCTGCGCGCGCTCAGGCAGGGCCGGCCCGTGGGCCTGCTGCCCGATCTGGCGCCCCGGGTTCCGAGCGAGGACGTCGGGTTTCTCGGGCGGGCGGCGGTCCGATGGCCGGTCGGTCCGAGCCGTCTCGCGCTGCGGACCGGAGCGCCGCTGCTGGTCGCCACGCTCCGCCCATCAGGCACAAATTGTCAGTATTCCCTGCACTTCGAGCGTATCCCGAGCGTGCCGGAGGCCAGCCTGTCGCAGCGGACCGCGGCGCGCCTCGACGCGGCCATCCGCGAGGCGCCCGAGCACTGGCTGTGCATGGCTCGGGAGCTGGACAGCTGAGATTGCGCTGACTTGGCAGCGGGCGCTAATCTTGCCAACCAGATGTCCGGTGGGGTCAAGACCGACGTGAACCGACAGGCCGAACCGCGACTGCCCCAACTCGTCGAGGGCGTGGACGTGCGGACGCTGCCCATCGGGCCGCACGAAGCGTTCGTGCTGTCCCGGGTCGACGGCCGCAGCAGCGATGGCGAGATCGCGATGGTGACGGGGCTCGAGCCCGGGTTCGTGGTGGAGACCCTGGCACGCCTGCAGCAGCTCGGGGCCGTGCACTACGCCGCCCCGTCGACGACGGAGCGGCCGGCGCCGGAGCGCTCGAGCGCGCCGCCGGGCGGCAGACTCAGTCGTCCTGCGGTCGAAGCGCCCCGCCGCGCGGCGTCGGACCCTGCCCACCCCGCAGCTGCGCTCTACGATCCCTCCGAGCTCGACGAAGTGGTGGACCTGGATCTTCCGCGCAAGCGCGCCGTGCTCGACCACTACTACCGCCTAGACAGCTTCAACCACTACGAGCTGCTCGGGATCGCCCTCGATGCGGACAAGAAGGCCATCAAAGATGCCTACTTCGCGGCCGTCAGCGTGTTTCATCCGGACCGCTATTTCGGCAAGAACCTGGGCGCGTTCAAGCCCAAGCTCGAGCGTGTCTTCCAGCGCCTCACCCAGGCCCACGACGTGCTCACGCGCAGCAAATCCCGCGCCGAGTACGACCAGTACCTCGCCGCGCAGCGCCGTACGCGCAACCTCGAGCAAGCGCTGGCGGACGAGCGCGCTAGCGCTCGCGAACTCGACGAGGTGCGCCGCCGGATCGAAGAAGCCGCGCGGGTGACTGATCGCGCGAGCCATAGACCCCCCACCCCTACCCCCTCGGGGATGGCCCTGGATCCGAACGAGCGCCGGCGTGCACTCGCGCGAAAGCTCGCCGGCGGGACCATCCCGCCCGGGGCCCGGCGCAGCGCCCCCCCGACCTCGACCCGGGACCCGGTGGTACAAGAGATGGTCGCCGACGATCTCAAGCGCCGCTACGAGCAGAGCGTCACTCGGGCGCGCGATGACCAGGTCACCCGCTACATCGAGGCCGCCGACTTGGCGCAGAAGGAGGGCAACGTCGTCTCCGCCGCCAACGCGCTGCGCGTCGCGGTCACGCTGCGCCCAGACGACGAGGAGCTCAAGGCGCGCCTCGAGCAGACCCAGGAGCGAGCCAACCAGGAGCTGGCAGAGACCTATCGCGACCAAGCGCAGTACGAGGAGCGAAGCGGCCGCTTCGCGGAGGCCGCGCTGTCGTATGAGCGGGCCGCCCGGGGAAAGCCCACCGCGCAGCTGTTCGAGCGAGCTGCGTTCTGCCTCCAGGCTGCCAACGGAGACCTCAGGAAGGCCGGTGAACTGGGCAAAAGGGCCGTGACCATGGCCCCCAAGGCCGCCGAACCTCGGGTGACGCTCGCCAAGGTCTACGTCAAGGCGGGAATGAAAGAGAGCGCCTTGCTCGAGTTCGAACGGGCCGCCCAGCTTGCGCCCGACGATGATAGCATCAAAGACTGGATCAAGAGGCTGAAGCGCGGAGAAGTCTGAGTCACCCGGTCGTGCCAGCCACAGGAGAACACGGAAACCATCATGGAGCGCGTCATCGGCATCGATCTGGGAACGACCAACTCTTGCGTGGCTGTCATGGAGGGGGACGCGCCCGTCGTCATTCCCAGCCGAGGCGGGTACAAGACCACCCCCAGCATCGTCGCCGTGACGGAGGCGGGGAAGCGGCTGGTGGGTCACATCGCCAAGCGGCAAGCCATCACCAACGCCGAGAACACGGTCTATGCGGCCAAGCGTCTGATCGGGCGCAAGTGGAACTCCCCCCAGGTCAAGAACGCGATCATGACCTCGAGCTACACCATCGTCGAGGGACCGCACGGGGACGTGCGCATCAAGCTGCGCGACAAGACCTACTCCGTACCCGAGGTGAGCTCCATCGTGCTGCAAGAGATGAAGATCGTCGCCGAAGACTACTTGGGCGAGACGGTGACCAAGGCCGTGGTCACCGTGCCGGCGTACTTCAACGACAACCAGCGCCAAGCGACCAAGGACGCGGGCGCGATCGCCGGTCTCGACGTCATCCGAATCATCAACGAGCCGACCGCCGCGTCCTTGGCCTATGGCTTCGGCAAGGAACTCGACCGCACCGTGGCGGTGTACGACTTGGGGGGCGGCACCTTCGACATCAGCGTGCTCGAGATCGGTGCTCACGGCGTGTTCAAGGTGATCAGCACCACCGGAGACACGTTCCTGGGCGGTGAAGACTTCGACGCGCGCATCATCGACTGGCTGGTAGAGAGCTTCCGCGAGGAGCACGACCTCGACTTGCGCCAAGATCGCATGGCGTTGCAGCGCCTGCGGGACGCGGCGGAGAAGGCCAAGTGCGAGCTGTCCACCGTCAAAGAGAGCGAGATCAACCTCCCCTTCATCATCTCGACCGGTCGCAACGAAGCGCTGCACCTGCAGCGCTCGTTGTCCCGCGAGACCCTTGAGAAGCTGTGCGAGGACCTGGTCGAGCGCACCGTCGACATCTGCCGTCAAGCGCTCGACGACGCGAAGCTCGACGTCGACGAGATCGAGGACGTGATCTTGGTCGGCGGCATGACCCGCATGCCGGCGATTCAGCGGGCGGTCACCGACTATTTCCAGCGCGAGCCCAACAAGGGCGTGCATCCGGACGAGGTCGTCGCGCTCGGCGCCGCGATTCAAGGCGCGGCGCTGGTCGAAGACAAGCACGAGATGATCTTGCTCGACGTGACGCCGCACGCGCTCGGCATCATGACCTTCGGCTCCTACTTCGAGGAGTTGATCCCCCAGAACACCACCGTTCCCACCAGCCACACCAAGGTGTTCACCACCAGCCGGGACAATCAGACCGCGGTCAAGATCCTGGTGATGCAAGGCGAGAGCAAGAAGGCGGACGAGAACGAGCTGCTCGGCGAGTTCATTCTCACTGGACTACGTCGTGCGCCCAAGGGTCATGTCGAGATTGAGGTCACCTTCGAGCTGAACACCGACGGCATCGTCAGCGTCCACGCGAAGGACCTGGAGACGGGCCAGGAGCAGTCCATCCAGGTCACCGCCAGCAGCGGGCTCACCCCGGACGAAATCCAGTCCATGATGAGCTCGGCCCAGGACTACCTGGTGGAGCGCCGCACCGACGAGGACTTCGAGAAGGCCCGGCAGGAGGCGGAGACCATGCTGGCGGAGATCGAGCGACTGTTTCCCGACGTCGAGCGCATCGTTGGTACCGCTGACTTCGGTCGGGACGCGATCGTCAAGGCTCGCAGCATCGTCGAGCGCACGCAGCAGGCGATCGACCGCAAGGACACGGCGCTGTTGAAAGAGCAGATCGAGCAACTGGCGCGAACGGAGCGCATGTTCCGAGGGGTGGTCGCGAGAACCTGAATCGACGAACGACGCGATGGGTCAGAACGGAACAGACAGCATCACGCCGCAGTCCCTCGCGCCGGAGACGGACGCGATCGACTCGAGCTGGGACGACGACGATCCGGTCTCTGGGGTCGAGTTCTCGTCGCCAGAGGCGCCCACGACGCCCGGCGTTCGCGCCCTGGCTGCCCCTGCACTGCCCGAGCTCGAGGACGAGCTGTCGTTCGAAGACCTCAACGACGACGGCGACCGAGTCACCGCCATCCCCGACGTCCCCGCCGAGCTGCTGGCCCGCGAGCTGATGTCCCGGGCGCCGCAGTCGGCGCCGCCCCTCGAGCAAACCGCGCCCTCGCTGCACGATCGGGAGACTCCAACCGGACCGGTGGCGCCGGGCCGGGCGCCTAGCCTCGAACTGCCGTTCACCTCAGCCTCCACCCCCAAGTTCGCACCCATCGACGATCTCGATCTCGCACCACCCGACCCCACCGCGGACGCCCTCCCCCTGCCCACCGTGGAGCCTCCGCCCGCGCCGGACCCGTACGTGGAGATGAAGGACCGCTACGCCACGGGGGACTTCACCGGCGCCCTGATCGTGGCGGAGAGCTTGCTCGAGACGCAGCCCGAGGACGAGCAGGCGCTACGCTACGCTTCGAGCTGCCGCGAGGTTCTCACGCAGATGTATGCCGCGAGACTCGGGCCGCTCACCCAGCTCGTCACGGTCGGTGTCGCGCCGGACCAGATCCGCTGGCTGTCCCTCGACCACCGCGCCGGGTTCCTGCTGAGCATGGTGGACGGCACCTCCACGATCGAGGAGATCCTCGACATCAGTGGGATGCCCCGACTCGACGCCCTCAGGATCTTGTTCACCTTGCTCGAGCAGCAGGTCATCGTCTTGGCGCCGGGCGAGGCGTGAGCTCGCGAATCAGGCAGGCTCGGTCGCGCGCGACCGAGCTCGTGATCGGGCTGCTCCTCGTGGCCACGGCGGCGTGGTTGTCCCGTGCGGCTGCCCAGCCGGCCGCCCCGCCGGAGCCGGCCGCGCAGCGCACGTCGGTCGCGGGCGCTCCGCCCGCGCGCATTGGCCCCCGCTACGACGACGACGGCGCCCTGCCGGAGCGCGCGACCCCTGTCACCGACTACACCCTGAGCGCACGGCTGGACCCGACTACCCACGAGATTGCCGGCTCCGGCAGCGTGGTGTTCCGCAACACCAGCGCCGCACCCCTCGGCGCCTTGTATGTTCACTTGTACCTCAACGCCTTCAAGAACGAGCGCACGTTGTTTCTGCGATCGCCGTTCGTCACGGCGCGCGACGGGCGGGGGCCATCGGACTTCGGCTACATCGACGTCCGTCGTCTCACGGCGCGGGAGCTCGGAGGTCGTGACATCTGGCCTGGCAGCGCGGCACACACGCCAGGCGATCCCGACGACCAGACGGACATCGAGGTGCCGCTGCCGACGCCCCTCGAGCCCGGCCAGTCCCTCACCCTCGACCTCGAGTTCACCGCCAAGCTGCCGTCGGTCGTCGCTCGCACGGGCTACGCGGGGAGCTTCCACTTCGTCGCCCAGTGGTTCCCGAAGCTCGCACGGCTGGAGTCGGACGGGACCTTCGCCCACTTCCCCTTTCATCCTCAGTCCGAGTTCCACGCCGACTTTGGTCGCTATGACGTGACGATCGACGTGCCCGAAGGATTCGTCGTGGGCGCGACGGGAGCTCGCACCGAGAGCGCAACCGAGGCTGGCCGCCACCGGGTGCGCCACTTGGCCGACAGCGTCCACGACTTCGCCTGGACCGCATGGGACCGCTTCCAACGCGCCGAGCGGCAGCTCGACGGGATCGCAGTGTCCGTGCTCTACCCACCGGGTCACGAGGCCAACGCTCGGACCACGCTGGAGGTCACCGCCGCCGCGTTGCCCATCCTGGCACGCCGCTACGGGCCCTACCCATACCCCTCGCTCACCATCGTTCACCCTCCCGCCGCCGCGGTGGACGCCGGCGGCATGGAGTACCCGACGCTGATCACGACCGGCGGCCCCTGGTACTCGCAGCTGCTGCCGGGCAAAGGCGTCGAGCTCGTGACCGTGCACGAGCTCGGCCACCAGTGGTTCCAGGGCATGGTCGCCAGCAACGAGCATGCGTTTCCCTTTCTGGACGAGGGTCTGACCACTCACGTGGAGCAGTCCGTCATGGAGGAGCTGTACGGCCGCGCCTCCCTCGGACGCTGGTTCGATCATCCCGTCTCTGGACGAGCCATGCGCCGCGCCTACGCCGCGAGCGCTGCGCACGACGACGTGATCGCCAAGCCCGCGGACCAATTCGCCAGCTGGATGGGACTCTTCGGATCGGTCTATTCCCGAACCGCGACGCTCTTCGACACCCTCGGCAACGTCTATGGCAAGGACGAAGTCGAGCGCGCCCTCGGACGCTACGCGCGCTACTATCGCTTCGCGCACCCAGGACCGCGCCATCTGATCCTGGCGCTGCAAGAGGTGCTCGGGGAAGAAGCCGCCGAGCAGGCGAGCCTGGTCTTGTTCGAGGGCGGCTGGGTCGACTATCGGGTCGACGCTCCCGAGAGCGTGCCAGTTCGCGAACCGCGGGGCGTATTCGAGCGCAAGGGTGGGCGGGCGACCGTCGATCGGGCCGGTGAGACGCAGGGCGAACGTCACGAGAGTCGCGTCGTGGTGCGCCGCCACGGCACCGTCCGCTTTCCGGTCAAAGTGGAGCTCGTGTTCGCGGACGGCCGGCGCGAGCGACGCAGCTGGGACGGCCGCGGGTCCTGGACCGCCTTGAGCGTCGTGGATCGCCACCCGGTGGTCGGCGCCATCGTCGATCCCGAGCTACGGATCACCCTGGATCAGAACCTCGGGAACAACGCGACGGCGCGTGGCATCATGCTCGCCCCTCGCACGCTGGAGCGCACGAGCTACGTCGCCGCGCTGCTGTTCGGAGCGCTGGCGCCGTGATTCGCGCCGTCGATCTGCGCCGTTGTCTCGACCGGCGGCGCGCGCTCGTCGCGCTGTGGCTCCTGCAGAGCGGGGTCGGCGTCGTGCTGGCCCTGCCCTGGTGGGCGGGGGTGGCGTTCGACGAGGCAGCGCGTCACCCCCAGGGCGACGCGCCGCTGTTCGAGGCTGGCGCCTTGCTGCTCTGGGAGGTCGCCCTTGGCCTGGCGCCTCAGTTCGGGTCGATGGCTACGGGGACCTTCCTGCTCATGCTCGTCGGCTCCATCCTGTGGCTCGTGCCCCGCGCGGCCTTCATCGAGTCCCTGCACGCTCCACCGCACCAGCCCCTCGCAGTCGCCGCGGGCCGCGGGGTGCGCCGCTTTCCCGCCTTCGTGCTCATCACCGGAGCGACCTCGCTGACGCAGCTGCTCGTCTTGTTCTTCACCCTGACCCTCGCCGCGAGCGCCGCTGCCGCCTTCGTGGAGTCGCTCGGCGAGCGCGGGAGCGACCAGGTCGCTGCCGGCATCCTGCTCCTGGGCGTGGCGGCGGTAGCCATCCTGGGAGTCGTCCGAGATCTCGGCTTCTGCCACGCCGTGAGCCAGGACGAATCCGGACTCACGAGCCTCATCCGAGCCCTGTCCGCGTTCGTCGCTCGCCCGGCTACCTCCCTCCTTGCCTGGGCGGCGCACGCGATCTGGGGAGCCTTCACCGTGCTGGCGGCGGCCTGGCTCGTCGGCTTGATCGACGTCAGCCAGCCTGGCACCTGGCGACTGGCGCTGGTGCTGGCCGTGCATCAACTGGCGCTGCTGGTGCTGGCGCTCTTGCGGGGCGCCTGGCTCAGCCGAGCGCTGTCCTTGGCCAGACCTGTCCCCTGAGCCGCTCAGCGCTCAGGCCGTGCTGCCCAGGGTTTGACGGTAGATCTGTACATAGCGGCGCGCGGGTCTGTCCCAGCTCATGTCCTGACGCATGACGCGCCGGCGCAGCGCACCCATCGCCCGGCTGCGATAGGCGCCCAGCGCCCGCGCCACAGCGCCCGTGAGGGCGGCTGGATCCGCCCCGTCGAACAGAAAGCCGGTCCCCGTCTCGAGTTCGGCGTCCGCATCCACGATGGTGTCGGCGATCCCCGCGACCGCCCGCGCAACCACGACTGCGCCGTAGCGCTGCGCCGCGAGCTGCACGCTGCCGCAGGGCAGATGGCTGTCGGCCATGAGCGCGAAATCTGCCGCCGCCAGCGCGCGTCGCAGGGTCGGCGAGTCGAGCTGGGGCTGCCACGCCAGGCGATCCGAGTGGCGCTCCAGGTGGGACTGCAACCGCTTCTCGAGCGCGCTCGGGCCGCTGCCCACCACGACCAGCGACAGATCGTGCTTGAGCAAGCGAGGCAGGGCCGCGAGCACCACGTCGAAGGCGCGGTCCCGAGTCCACTCCCCGACGTGCACGAAGAGCGGTCGCTCGACGTCGAGCTCGAGCCCGCATGCCCGGAGCAGGTGCGTCCGGCAACGCCCCTTGTTGGCCACGTCTTCCGCGTCGTAGCGCGACGTGATGGCCGCATCCGTCGCGGGGTTGAAGGTGCCGTAGTCTACACCGCAGAGCACGCCGACGATCGGCTTTGGCAGCGCTTGGACGACCTCGGCGAGCCCACCCACCCGCTCGGGGTCCGCCAGCTCCGCTGCGTAGGAGGGCGATACGGTGGTGATCGCGTCGGCCGCGAGCATGGCGACCTTCAGCGCGCACAGCTTGCTTGCGAGACGCAGCTCCGGGTCGGCAGCCGCGCGCTTGGGCAGCGCGAGATCCTCCAGCTCCTTGACCGGAAACAACCCCTGCCGCGCACCGTCGTGGATGGTCAAGATCCCCGGTACCCCCAGGTCCTGCGCCTCGCGCAGCTGCACCAGCGACAGTCCCGCTGCGACGTCGTGCGCATGCAGCACGTCGAGAGCGTGTCCCTGTGCGAGACGCTGCCGCACCACGGCCAACGCCACCTGCCCGATCAAACCAAAGCGCTTGGCGTTGTCCGGGTAGTCCTTGCCGTCCTCCCCATACACTCCGGGGCGCTCGAACAAGACCGGCGCATCGAAGGTCAAGAGCTGAACGCCCGAGGGCAGCAAGGCGTCCGCGAGCATGACCTCGCCCCCGTCCGGCAGGGCCAGGGGCGTGAGCCGTCGCGCGAGCAGCAGCCCGGCGGCCTCGAACCCCGGCTGCTTGGGGCACAGCACGGTGACGTTGTGGCCGAGGTGACGCAGGGATTTGGCCAGGCTCGCCACGGCCTCTGCCGCTTCGGTCTGCCGGACGTACGGCGCTAGCTCGGCCGCGACCATCAAGAGTTCCATCGAGCGCGGGGTGTAACATGGCGCCGTCCCGCAGCCAGCGCCAAAATGAGCCGCTCGCGTCCCCGCTGGGGAGCCGCAGGCTTTCCGCACTTTGGTCTATCCTGTGTCCAACGTCATGATCTCGATCGTCGAAAAGGCTGCGATTCTTCACGAGGCCCTGCCCTACATCCGCCGTTTTCAGAAGCGCACCTTCGTCGTGAAGTATGGGGGACACGCCATGGTGGATGACGCGCTGAAGGAGAGCTTCGCTCGCGACGTGTGCCTGCTGAGGTACGTCGGCATCCAGGTGGTGGTGGTTCACGGAGGCGGCCCGCAGATCAACCGTACGCTCGAGCGCATGGGGATCGCGCAGTCGTTCTCGGCGGGGCTGCGCGTGACCGACGAAGAGACGATGGACGTGGTCGAGATGGTGCTCGGCGGCGGAGTCAATCAAGACATCGTCGGATTGATCTGCAAGCACGGGGGACGTGCGGTCGGCCTTTCCGGCAAGGACGACCACTTCATGGTCGCGCGCCGGCTCGAGCGGGTGTCCACCCGTGACGAGACCGGCGCTGCGGCGTGGGTAGATCTCGGCCGCGTCGGCGACGTCGAGCGCGTCGACCCCACCATCCTCCACCAGTTGCTCGCCAGCGGCTTCATGCCGGTCATCGCGCCCATCGCCGTGGATGACGCAGGGCTGGCGCTCAACGTCAACGCAGACACGGCGGCAGCGAGCATCGCGCGCGCGCTCGGCGCGGCCAAGCTGATGCTCATGACCGACGTGGAGGGCGTCAAGGATCGTGAGGGAGGACTGCTCTCGTCGCTGGACGCCGCGCGCGCGGAGCGCCTGATCGAGGACGAGGTCATCGTGGGCGGCATGATCCCCAAGGTCCGCTGTGCGCTCGACGCGGTCAGCGGCGGCGTCGAGAAGGTGCACGTGATCGACGGGCGCGTCCGGCACGCCTTGCTGCTCGAGATCTTCACGGACTCGGGCCTCGGCACGGAAATCGTTGCGTCGTGAAGGGTCGCTCGGCGCCGGACCCGGCCGCTACGTTCGCTCGGCCCGAAGGGGTCGAGGACGACTGCATCGTGCGAGCCTATCGCGTACCTCCGGAGTCCGAGGGCATGCGGGTCGATCGCTTCTTGATGACGCAACTGCGCAACACCAGCCGCACGCGCGCCAAGTCGATAGCGACGCGGACGGCGTACACCGTCGAGGGGCGCTCGCTCAAGCCGAGCGACAGGGTGCGCGCCGAAGATCGAGTGGTGCTCTGGCGACCACCCTTCGAGGAGCTAGACCAGCCGAGGGAGGTGCCCGTAGTGTACGAAGATCCCCACTTGCTCGTGGTGGACAAGCCGCCCCTGTGCGCGGTCCACCCGACGGCGCGCCACTATCACTCGACGGTCATCAAGTGCCTCGAAGCGGCCCGGCCGGGGGAGTTTCTGTCGCTGATCCATCGCATCGATCGCGAGACCAGCGGCCTGTTGATGCTGGCGCGCTCGCCGCGCGCTGACAGCGCGTTCAAGCGCCTCCTCGAGGACCGTTCCCTGGACGCTGCCCGTGGCAGGACGGCGGGCCCCGCGATGAGCAAGGTCTACTTGGCGCTGACCTGGGGCGTGCCCGACGCGGGAACGATCGAGCTCCCCCTCGAGCCCGACCACGAGAACCCCCTGCGCGTGAAGATGAGAGTCGCGACCCGCGGAGGCATGTCTGCCTGCACCCGCGTGTCGGTGCTGGGCGTCCGGGGCGGTCATGCGCTGGTGCGCTGCGAGCTGCTCACCGGCAGGCAGCACCAGATCCGGGTGCACCTCGCGGCCCGCGGCACCCCCCTGGTCGGGGACAAGCTCTACGGTCCGGACGAGAGGCTGTTGGCCCGCGCCGCGGACGACCAGCTCTCCGCGGCCGATCTGGCCTTGCTGGAGCTGCCGCGGCACGCGCTGCACGCACATCACTACCGGCTGGCTCACGCGATCACCGGCGAGGCCTTGGAGCTCGTCTCGCCCCTGGCAGCGGATCTCGCCGCGTTCTGGGAGTCGCGGCCTCAGCAGCCGGACGGCGCGCTGCCCGAAATGGGGAGCACGACGCACTCGAAGTCGGACAGCTGACTGCAGCTGAGCCCCGAGATGAACCCCGCGCAGCCGAGCACGGTGCCCTCGTCGTACATCAAGCACGCCTCGCCCGCCTTGCGCAGGTACCCCGGACACGCCGGACGGGTGATGGCGCCGCAGCCCAAGGCCGTGAAGCGATCCACCTCGGACTTCCGCACTGCCTCGCAGGCCTGGGCCTCCGAGACACCCACGCCGCTGGGCTTGGGCTTGAAGCTTGGCCTCCCGGGCCCCGGATCCGGGTCCTCCGCCGAGCAGCCGAGCAGGCCGAACGCCAAGAGCCACACCAAACGCCGCGTCATCGTGCGCTCCTCTTACCCCATCGACCGGGCCGAAACCAAGCCTTGACCCGCCCAGCACCCTTCGCTACCCGAGTCGCCATGCCCCTGCGTCGCGCCCTGCTCTCCGTGTCCGACAAGACCGGCCTCGTCGACTTCGCCCGAGCTCTCGCTCGCCGGGACGTCGCCCTGCTCTCCACCGGGGGCACCCAGCGAGCCATCGGCGACGCCGGGATCCCGGTCACGCCCATCGATCGCTACACCGAGTCCCCGGAGGTCATGGACGGGCGGGTCAAGACCCTGCATCCGCGTGTCCACGGGGGACTACTCGCGCGCGAGGGCACCGACGACGCGGATCTCGCGCGCCTCGGCGCGAGCCTCATCGATCTGGTCGTCGTCAACCTGTACCCCTTCGAGCAGACCCTGCGTCGGGTGGGCGCGACCGCGGACGAGCTCATCGAGAACATCGACATCGGCGGGCCGAGCATGTTGCGCTCGGCGGCGAAGAACCACGCCCGGGTGACCGTGGTGTGTGATCCGAGCGACTACCCCCGGGTGCTCGCGGAGCTCGAGGCCCACGGCGAGGTGACCATGGCCACCCGCCGCGAGCTGGCCGCCAAGGCCTTCGCACACACCGCGGCCTACGACACGCTGATCAGCGGTTGGCTCTCGGCGGACGGTCAGACCGATGGCTTTCCGCGCTTCTTCGGCCAGAGCTTCGAGAAGGCCTACAGCCTGCGCTACGGCGAGAACCCCCACCAACGGGGCGCCTTCTACCGAAGTCGGAGCGCCGAACTCGGCAGCTTGGCCCGAGCCGAGAGCCTCGGCAGCGGCGCCAAGGAGCTTTCCTTCAACAATTTCATTGATGTAGACGCTGCTTTGGAGGCGGTTCGTGAGCACCCGCGGCCGGCCGCGGTCGTAGTGAAACACGCGTCCCCCTGTGGCATCGCCAGCGCAGACTCGCTCGAGCAGGCGTTCCGCGCCGCGCGGGACGCCGACGCGATGAGCGCCTTCGGCGGCATCGTGGCGCTCAACCGCGAGGTGGACGACGCCGCGGCCACCGCGCTGGCGGAGACGTTCCTGGAGTGCATCGTCGCGCCGTCGTTCTCCGGGCCCGCGCTGGAGCGCCTGCGAAAGAAGAGCGCCCTGCGCCTGCTTCAGACCGGGCCCTGGGGCGAGCCAGCCCAGTGGGTCTCCAAAGGTATCTCTGGAGGGATGGTGATGCACTCCCGCGACGCCACGGGCCCGGCAGAGGCCCTGGAGGGCCGAGTGGTGACCCGTCGCGCGCCGACCCCCTCGGAGCTCGAGGTGCTGGAGTTCGCCTGGCTCTGCGTCAAGCACGTCCGCTCCAACGCCATCGTGCTGGCAGCGCGCGCCGACGACGGGAGGCTCGCCACCACGGGCATCGGCGGCGGCCAGACCGCCCGGGTGCTCGCCGCGGAGATCGCGGTCCGCGGGGCCGGCGCTCGCGCGGCAGGCAGCGTACTCGGGTCCGACGCGTTCTTCCCCTTCGCCGACGGCATCGACGTCGCGGCGAAAGCCGGGATCACCGCCATCGTACAGCCTGGCGGCAGCAAGAAGGACGACGAGGTGATCGCTCGCGCCGACGAGGCGAACATCGCGATGGTTTTCACGGGGGTGCGGCACTTCCGGCACTGAAGCGATCCCGCGCGAAGGGCCGGAATTTGGCCCACTCGCGCTGACCATGCCAGTGGATTGGGACGTTTCGAGCAGCCTCGAAGCGACCCCCCATGAGCCACACTCACCCCTGCGACATCTGCTCTCGCCCCTTCACGCAGAGCTTTGCCTACCAGCGCGAGGAGCGCGCGAGCGCCGACGGCGAGCAGCCGCGTGTGCTCCACTTCTGCTCGCAGCAGTGCCTGGCCCAGAGCCACGCCGACGCCTCGGGCTGCGACGCCTGCGGCGAGCGATTCACGGTCGAGCTCGCCGCTCACGTCGTGTTCCACGCCGGAAGACGCCACTACGCCTGCAGCCCCGCCTGCCGCGCCAAGCTCCTCGGCGAGCCCGCGGCCCTGCGTCTCGTGGCCTCGAACCGCGCGCCCGAGCGGAGGCCGCGGCCGCCGCCCTCCATGCGCACGCGGGCCCACGTGCTCGCGGTCTTCAACCACAAAGGTGGCACGGGCAAGACCACGACCAGCGTGACGCTGGCCGCCGCGCTCGCCGCGCGAGGGCACCGCGTGCTGCTGGTGGACACCGACGGCCAGGGCAACGTCGCGGTCTCACTGGGGCTATCGGTGGAACGCTCCCTCTACCACGTGCTGGTCATGGGGCTCGACATCGAGCAAGCCGTGACTCTGGCCCGTCCGAACCTCTGGGTGTTGCCCGCCAACGAGACGCTCGCCGCCGCCGAGCTGTACCTCGCGGGCCGCAAGCAGCGCGACCGCGTGCTGGCGTCGCGCCTGGCTCGGGCCCGTGAGCTGTACGACTTCGTGATCGTCGACTGCTCACCCAGCCTATCGCTCCTCAACCAGAACGCGCTCTGCTTCGCCGACAGCGTCCTGTGCCCGGTGGCCTGTGACTACCTGTCTTTGGTGGGTGTGCGGCAGGTGCTGCGCACGATCAAGCACGTCAACAAGTTGCTGGGCCACCCCGTGCGACTCTTCGGCGTCCTGCCCACGCTGTTCGACTCCAGGGCGCGCATTTGCCACGAGGCGCTGGGCGCGATGCGCGAGCACTTCGGCGAGCGCTGCCTCGAGCCGGTGCGCCTCACGAGCAAGGTCAAGGAAGCGCCCGCGCAGGGGAGAACGTTGCTCGAGCACGCCAGCGGCAGCAGCGCAGCCGTCGACTATGAGCGCGTGGTGGAACGTTTGCTCGCGGACAGCGCGGAGTTCGAGGCGCTCTTCGCGCTGGGCGCAGGAGGTGTGGTGTGAAGGACGACGACTTTCGAGGAGCCGCAGCGCGAGTTCTGGACCGTGACGAGGTGGAGGGGGTGCTGTCGCAGACCTTCTACGGCACGCCCCCGGTGGTCAAGGCGCGCCCCTCGCGAGACAAGCCCGAACACTACAAGGTGATCTGCATCTCGCTGTACATGGACGACCTCAAGCGCCTCGACACGATGGTGGACGACCTGAAGGCGCGCGGCTTGACCAAGGCCAACCGCAGCGCCCTGATCCGCCACGCCCTCGGTCAAGTAGACGTCACCAAGGTTCCCCGCGGGCTCTGATCCGGGCCTGCCCGGGCCACGCTCCAGGAGCGCCAAGTCGTAGTACGCTCCACGGACCATGACGGCGACCCTTGGCCCCTTTCGAGATCCCGCGCAGTCACGCGCGCTACTGGCGCGCGAGCTCGGCATCTCTCAGCACGCGGTCGACCTGTATTTCTCCTCCGATGTGCTCGACCTCCACCTCGACTCGTTCATCTGGACCCGAGTGTTCGGCTACGATCTTCGCAAGCGACACGGGCTCGGCTTGTTCGGTGGCGCCTTCTACAGCCAAGTCGACTTCCCTCGAGCGCTGGAGGCCGGCCTGACGGGTGGAACCTGGGTCATCACCACCAACCCGCTGCGCACCGCCCGGGGACGCGCCCGCACCTTCGTCGCGAACCTGGCGCGCTTGCGGAGCATCATTGCCAGCGTACCGGAGCACCTCACGTTCGTGCGCAACACGCGCGAGTATCGCTCGGCGCGAGCCGCAGGCAAGCATGCCGCGTTCATCGGAATCCAAGGGGGCAACGCGCTCGACGCCACCCCCGACTCGCTCGACCTCATCCCGGACGATGCGGTGCTGCGAGTGACGGTCGTGCACCTCTCCTCGTCCACCCTCGGCGCTACCAGCTCGCCCCTGCGCCTGCGCGGCGACCCAGGCCTCACCACGCGCGGACGCGACTACGTGCGCGCGCTCAACGCCAGGAAGATCTTCGTGGATCTCGCGCACATCAGCCCTCGGGGCTTCTGGGATGCCGTCGAGGTCCACGACAAGAGTCAGCCGCTGCTCGTCACCCATACGGGCGTCAGCGGCGTGAATCCCCACTGGCGGAACCTGGACGACGAGCAGCTACGCGCCATCGCGGACAGCGGGGGCACCGTTGGCGTCATGTACCAATCGAGCTTCCTCGGCGACCCAGTGTTCGCCGGTCGTGTCGAGTCGGTGATCGCCCACCTCGCGCACATCGTCGAGACCGTGGGGGAGGACCACGCCAGCCTGGGCAGCGACTGGGATGGCGCCATCACCCCCCCCCGGGGTCTGCGCACCTGCACCGAACTGCCCCGAGTGGTGGATGGGCTCCTGCGTCGTGGTCTCTCGGACCAAGCCGTACGCAAGATCCTCGGCGCAAACTTCCTGCGCGTCGTCGAGTCCCTGCGCGGCTGAGCCTCAGCCCGTCGGTCGGCGCTCCAGGAGCAGCGCCAGCAGCAGAATGAGCGTCAGGATGCCCATGGTTCACGCATCCAGGTGCTCGAACGCGTAGTCCTCGTCCTCACACTCGAGCTCGTCGTCGTCCTCATCGTCGGGCTCTTCGGGTGCAGCGACTTCGGTGCGCTCCAGCTTGGGCAGGCGGCGCTTGCCGACGGGGCCCTCGTCCACGAAGTCACGCAGCGCCATCATGTCACGTAGCGCCTCGAGCTTGGCCAAGGCCTTCACCTCGACCTGGCGAATGCGTTCCCGAGTCAGATTCATGATTGCTCCCACGTCCTCCAGCGTCGTGCCCCCACGGTCGGCCACGTCCAGGGCGCAGGACTCGCCCATCTCCCACACCTCGAGATCCGGGAAGTTCAGCTTGATGGCCCCGGTCCTGGGCGAGACGTCGATGTACAGGTGATGCTTGCAGGAGACGAACGGGCAGGGTCGCGGCCCTTCCGCGCACTCGGCGCGCGTACGCGGCTTCCAGTAGTCGGTCTCCGGGTACAGCAGGCGTCCAAACTCGAGCTCGCGCTTGGTCATGCGCTTGACGCTGATGGTGCGTGCGCGCACGTCCCGCTTGCGCCGCGAGCGACGCTGCTCGCGGGTGATGCTCTCGTCATCGTCGGGTGCGCAGTCGAGCGCGGTAGCGCCCTCCGTCTGCAGCGCACCCGCGTGCTCCGCCAGCCCGTTCAACTCCAGTTCTTCCACCTTCTTAGAATCCATGCGCCTGCCTCCGGATCTCTGGTTTCTTCGCTTCGCACACGCACGATCCCCGTCGCGCACGGGAGCCCGTCCCGTCCACGCGTGGCACCGCATTCTTCGTCGCTGCCCCGCTTCGGCCTCCTCCGCGCGTCCGAGTCACGACCCTGGTCGTGGCCCGTCCGCTGGATGCGGAGAAATGCTTTCGGCTCCGTCCTCGCTCGCAGTTCCTAAGTCAGATAACCCTCGTACAGAATCAACGGGCCACCGCCTCCGACATCTTCGTGCGCGACGAGAGTCGCGCCTCGATGGTCGTGAGACGTGCCATCAAGTCCTTGGACAGCGCGCGCGCATCGCGCACCTCCCGAGTCACGAACTCCGCGGCGTTCTCGCGCCGTCGCTCCTTCATCACCGTGTCGAGCTTCTCGAATATGCTCCCCAGCGTCTGCTCGAGCGCCTGCAGATCCGCGCGCATGAACAGGAACTCGCGCTGGATCTGCTCGATGGTGTAGCTCTCGGCCATCATCTGCTTGATGCGGACGATCTGGCGAACCACACCGACTGGGTAGATGCCCTGCGAGCCTTGATGTTTACCCTTGCGTCCCACCCTCACGCTGCGCGGGAGCAGTCCCAGCTGCACGTACTTGCGGAGCGTGGCCTCACTGAGCGGAATGTCGCGACTCGCGAACACGTCCAGGATCTCCACCGAGGTGAGGCCGCGTGCATGCTGGCGCTCGAGGTCCACCAAGGCTGCTTCGTCGAGTGGGCTCATCGTGATCGTTCCGTGTTCCACCCGAGTCGCCTCGACCACCCCAGGAACGCGAGCGAATATATTCCACTGAATGGATCACCCAAAACACTTTCCAAGCAAAAATTTGAGCTCGATCGGATGTAGCTCCATGGACGCGGAACGGTCCATGCGCTGTGACATTTCCTGACATAGACAACGGAATGTCCATGGAGATATCAGGCCATCCATGCCTACATGGACCGACATCGTCACCGCTGTTCAGCCGAACAGCGTTCTCGCTGCCGCCGAGTGCGGCACTCGCGCCGAGGTCCCAGCGCACACGACTCCCGGTCCCAGACGCGCGAAGCGGCGGCGGATCTCGCGGACCGCGACGACCTCACTGGCCGCGGAGGCCAGCGCCCCGGCGGCCGTCATGGCGTCTGCTGGTCGCTCGTCTGGCTGCTTCGCGAGCATGCGCTCGAGCACCTCCGCGAGGAGTCCGTCATTGGCTCGTCCCTGAGCACGTTCCTCGATGATCTGGCGCGCCGTCGCCGTGGGCGTGGCGGCCCGGAATGGGTGCTCGCCCGTGCACAGCTCCCACAGCGAGATGCCGAGCGAGAACAGATCACTGCGCACATCCAGTGGGCGGCCCAGCAGTTGCTCCGGCGAGGAGTACGCGAGCTTGCCCTTGATCTTGCCCGGCGCTGTCCAGGTCACGCGTTCCGGGGCGCGCGCGATGCCGAAATCTGCCAGCTTGAGTTCGCCCTGGAACGAGACCAGCACGTTGTCCGGCGTGAGATCCCGATGCACGACCCCTCGCGGCAGCGCCCCCAAGGCGGCGCACACCTGGAGCCCGATCCACGCCACCGCGGCGGCCGGCAGAGCCTCGGGTTGCCGGGGACCCGGCCGCAGCTGCGCAAGCGTTCCTCCGCGCACCAGCTCGAGCACCAGCGCCAATCGTCCAGGCTCGACCCAGGCTTGATCGATGAGGCGAACGACGCCGGGGTGCGCGATGGCCGCCAGGATGCGAGCTTCCTCCATGGCGCTCTCGGGCCGGGCAGCGGAGTGAGGCACCTTCACGCACACCAACTGACCGTGGTCGGGTCCGCCCACGGTTCGGGCCAAGTGCGCGTTGGCGAAGCCTCCGCGCCCGAGGATCCGCCCGACGCGGTAGCGCGCGCGGGCTCCGGCGAGGGTGGTGCTCATGACGCCCCGTCGGCCGGCCGCCCCGCTGGTTTCCCGGTCATTTCGCGACGACCAGTCCGGGCGAGCAAATTCGTGCGTCCGACCTCGGCACCGATGCTGGTACGCTGCGTCGCGTCATGACTCAGCCCTCGCCTCGCGACGTGCTCGCGAGCGGCGTCCGAGTTCGAACCGCGGACCTCGGCGCTGGACCAGCCGTCGTGTGCGTGCATGGCGCGTTCGTGGACCGTACGACCTGGTCCGAGGTCGCCGCCGAGCTGACGGACCGGTTTCGAGTCGTCATCCCCGACCTACCCGGCTTCGGTGAGAGCGAGAAGCCGCCGATCAGTCGCTTCGCGTACGACGTGGACGCCTTCTCCGAGGCCATCGCCGACCTGCTCGCCGGGCTGGGCATCGCGCGCGCCGCGCTGGTGGGGCACGGCTTGGGCGGCGCGATCGCGCTCGCTGTGGCGACACGCCATGCCGAGCTCGTGTCGAGCTTGGTGCTCGTCGACGCGTGGTGCTACCCCACGACGACGCCGTTCGAGCAGCGCCTGGCGCGAGCGCCCTTCCTCGGAGGCCTCGTGGTCAAGCAGCTCGCCGGACGCGGAGCCTTTCGCAGCTTCTTTCGACGGCGCCTGCTGCACGAGCCCAGCGTCGTGACGAGCGCCCGCATCGACGCGTTCTACGACGCCTTCAACACCCCAGCGGCGCGTAGCAGCGCGCTGGCGACGCTGCGGGCGACGGCCGACACGCGCGCGGTCTTCGCCCTGACGGGCCGCGTCTCCTGCCCCACCCTGGTGATCTGGGGACGTCACGACCCCTGGCTACCCGCCGCTGTCGGGCAGCGCATTTCGCGCGAGATCCGGGGCGCGGGCTTCGAGCTGCTCGACGCCGGACACATGCCCCAAGAGGAGCGTCCCCGCGAGCTGGCTCGCGCCCTCGGGCGCTTCCTGTCGGGTGAGCGACCGCCGAAGCACTGAAGGGCTGGCGAGAATCGACCCAGTTCACGCGGGCGGAGCCGGCCCGCGTGGGGTGGGCCCCGCGCGACCGCGCTTCCGTGCTCGCTGCCCCCGGGTTAGATGATGGGGCCAGCCATGTGGGATGATCGAGCCACCCGGCGCTTCTTCGCCAACAAGGGCGCGTCGGTGGGGCTCGTGCTGGTCGCCCTGTTGCTGCTGTTCGCGATCCTCGGTCCGCTCTTGTCCGGACACCACCCGGACCACAGTGACTTCGAGCAGGGTCGCGACGCACTGGGGCAGCTCGCGGGCAGCTCGGCGCGCCACTGGCTCGGGGTCGATCACTTGATGCGCGATCTGCTCAGTCGGTTGGCCCACGGCGCGCGGGTCAGCCTGCTCGTCGCCTTCGTAGCCACCACCATCTCCATCGGCATGGGCGCGATCGTGGGACTGATCGCCGGCTACGCCGAGGGGACGCGCGCGCGCTCGTTGGACAACGCGCTCATGCGCCTGGTCGACGTGGGCCTCTCCTTCCCCTACTTGCTGCTGGTCATGGCCATCGGGGCAGCGGTGGGCGAGACGACCATCCTCACCATCCTGCTCGTGCTGGGGCTCACCAGCTGGTTCGGAACCGCGCGGGTGATCCGGAGCAAGACCATTCAAGTCCGCTCCCTGGACTTCATCGCGGCTTCGCGAGCCCTTGGCCAGTCCACCCCGCTCATCATCCTGCGCCACATTCTGCCCAACGTGGCAGGCCCGCTGATCGTCATCGCCAGCGCCTCGGTGGCACAGATGATCATCGCCGAGAGCGTCCTGTCGTACCTGCAAGTGGGGTTGCCGCCGCCCACGGCAACTTGGGGCAGGATGTTGCAGGAGGGGCAGCGCATGTACACCGCCACTCCCCGCCTGGTGGTGGCACCGGGCGTGCTCATCTTCCTGAGTGTGCTGGGCTTCAACCTGGTGGGAGAGGGACTGCGCGATGCGCTCGACCCGCACGAAGACTGACGTTGCGAGCCGCGGCGGCCAATGGGCAGTGCGGTGCTTGCTCTTGCTGCTGCTCGGCTGCGAGGCCAAGGTCTCGCCGCCTCTCGGCGTCCGCCGTGGCGACGCGACCGCGGCGCGTGGGGGCACGCTGCGCACGGCGTTCTTCACGGACGTGCGCTCGCTGGACGCCGCGACGGCCTTCGACACCGCGAGCGCGGCCATCGAGTCGCTGATCTACGACCGCTTGGTGACCTACGACGCCCATGGGGTGATCGTGCCCCAGCTCGCCGAGTCGGTGGACCCATCTGCCGACGGCAAGCGCTACACCTTCACGCTGCGGCGCGGCGTGCTCCTGCACGATGGCGCTGAGCTCACGGCGGACGACGTCAAGCGCAGTATCGAGCGCTCACTGCACGTCAAGACGCCGTGCCCGGTGCCCTCGTACTACGAGCGTATCGTCGGCTACGCCGCGTACCACGATGGCAAGACGGCCTCGCTCGAGGGGGTCCGGATCTCCGGGAGCCATGCGCTCACCATCGACCTGACCGAGCCCGACGCCACGTTCCTGCATGTCATGGCGCTGCCCATCGTCGCGCCGCTGTGCAAGAGCGCCGGCAAGGTCTACGACCGGACCTTCTCCAGCAAGCCCTGCGGCGCAGGCCCGTTCAAGGTGGACCGCTACGAGAACGGGCAGATCATTCGCCTCGTCCGGCACGACGGCTACTGGCAGAAGGGCAAACCCTACCTCGATGCCATCGAGTGGAGCCTGGGCATGCAGTCCTTCACTCAGCGCTTCAAGTTCGAACGGGGTGATCTCGACTACATGCGAGAGTTCAGTGAGGCGGACTCCACGCTCTTTCGCAAGAGCCCCGCTTGGCAGGGCCACGGCGAGTGGGAGCCCAGCCTGACCACCGCCGGCTCCTTCATGAACACCGAAATGCCACCGTTCGACAATCGGCACCTCCGGCGCGCGGTGTCGTTCGCCATCAATCGCGAACAGGTCGCCTCGGTTCGGCCAGGGCATGTGCAAGCCCAAGCCAAGCTCGTGCCGGAGATCATCATCCCGAGCGAGCCCGGCTACCCGGCTCAGACCTTCGACCGCGAGCAGGCGCTGAGGGAGATGGCGCTCGCCGGCTACCCCTACGATCCGGTGCGGCGCACCGGCGGCTATCCGCACGAAATCCCGTACCTGGCCATCATCGACTCGTACTCGGGCCAAGCCGCCGAGGTCTACAAGCAACACCTCGAGCAGATCGGCATCCGCATCCGCATCCAACTCGTGGGCTGGCCCACGTTCTTGGCCAAGAGCAGTCGCCGCAACACCGTCGCCATGGGGTTTTCGGGCTGGCACGCCGACTTTCCAGACCCGAGCACGTTCTTCGAGCCCATCCTCTCGAGCGGCGCCATCCAAGACGAAGAGAGCCAGAATGCGGCGTTCTTCTCCAACGCCGAGCTCGACGACATCTTGGTGCGAGCCCGGCGCTCCGCCAACCGGGGCGAACGACTCGCGCTCTACCGCCAGGCCGAGGCCATCGTAGCGCGCGAAGCGCCGTGGGCCACGGTCTACGGGTACCGCTACTTCGAGCTGTGGCAGCCCTACGTGCACGGCTACCGTCCACACCCGGTGCTGACCCAGTACATCCGCGACGCCTGGATCGATCGCGACGGGCGCAAGCTCTCGGGTCGCGCGCGTGGCGCGCGACGCGCACCCACGACCACCCTGGCGCTGGCGCTCGGAGGTCTCAGGTGATCGGGTACCTACTGCGCCGCGTGGGCTGGTCGCTGTTCACCATCTGGGCCGTGGTGACGTTGACCTTCGTGATCTACAACGTGTTGCCCGAGGATCCGGCCCGTGTCATCGCCGGACCGCAGGCCAGGCCAGCAGACGTCGCTCGCATCCGCACGCAACTCGGGCTCGACCAGCCAATCGGTGTCCGCTACGTGCGCTACATGTCGGGGCTCGTGTCCTTCGGTCCGCCGCCCGCGGACGCCAAGGACGACTCCGCATGGGCGCTGGGGCCTGTGCGAATCGACCTCGGGGTCAGCTACCTCAAGCGCAAGCCGGTGGTGGAGTTGCTCGGTCGCGCGTTGCCGCCCACGCTGCTCGTGGGCGTGCTGGCGTTGTTCGTCCAGATCGCCGTCGGCGCCTTCGGCGGAGTGCTCGCCGCGATGCGACGGCACAGCGTCCTGGACTGGGGCACCGTGGCGCTGACCCTGGTCGGCATCAGCGCACCCACGTTCCTGACCGGGCTCCTGCTCCAGCACCTCCTCGCGCGCCAGCTCGTTTGGTTCCCCCTCGACGGCTATGGACAGACCAGTGCCGAGAGGCTCCACTCGGCGGTCCTGCCGGCGCTGACGCTGGGCCTGTTCGGCGCCGCCTACTACACCCGCCTGGTGCGCGACGAGATGATCGGCCTGCTCAAACAGGACTACATTCGAACCGCACGAGCCAAGGGGCAGCGCGAGTGGGTGGTGGTCTACAAGCACGCTCTGCGCAACGCGCTCATGCCGCTGGTCACCGTCGTCGGGCTGAGCATGGGGGGACTGGTGGGCGGCGCCATCGTGACGGAGAAGATCTTCCGCTGGCCCGGCATCGGGTCGCTCAGCGTCGACGCCATCGTGGAGCGGGACGGGCCAGTCATCATGGGGGTCGTGCTCCTGTTCTCCACCGTCGTCGTGCTCGCCAACTTGCTCGTGGACCTCTCCTACGCCGTGCTCGATCCCCGAGTGCGACGCAGCTGAGCCGGCGCCGCAGCCCACAATCGCAACGGCGCCCGAGTCAGTCCGACGCTCGGGCCGTCGGCGACGGGCGCGCGCGCACCTGACCCAGGAAGCGCGCGCCGAAGAAGTGCCCGACGTGCGCGCCATCCGCGTAGAACACACTCGCTCGCGGCAGCCAGAAGTGGTCGCTGGAGCCGAGCGCGATGGGCGCGCCGGTGGCCTTGAATGCGGCCGCATATCCCACCTTGCGCACCTCCGCGGCGGACCGGACATCGAAGGCACCGAGCGGGTAGAAGTAGGCGACCGGTGCCGTGCCGAGTCGTCGTTCGATGATCTGCCACGACAGCTCGAGCTCTTCGAACCGACGGCGCCCCTCGAGCTTCGGGAGGTGGCGGTGCATGTGACCGTGGCTCGCGACCTCGCACAAACCGCTAGCCACCATCTCTCTGACTTGGTCCCAGCTCATCACGGGCGCGTTCTTGGGCTCTTCCATCACGCCGGTGGGCAGCCCGATGGTGAAGCGAACGCCGTGGCGCTGCAGGATGGGCCAGGCGCGTTCGTAGACGCTGCGCAGGCCATCGTCGATGGTGATGACGGCGACGCGTTCGGACAATCGTCGCTTCCCCTGCATGAA
Organism: Polyangiaceae bacterium; assembly: GCA_019637295.1. Lineage (GTDB taxonomy): Bacteria > Myxococcota_A > Polyangia > Polyangiales > Polyangiaceae > JACKEA01. The sequence goes on along the minus strand of JAHBVX010000007.1, from coordinate 260,060 downwards.
CTCGATCAGCTCGCTGGTGTGAACGATCTCGACTCGCGACGCGAGCAACCACTCGATGTGTCGCTCGAAGTTCTTGCTGCTCACGCTCAGCGGGTCGGTGCCCCGATCGAAGCCATGGTAGAGCAACACCGTGGCGCGGGTGCGCTCTGGCTCCACCAGCGGCTCGCCGAGCGCGCGCTGAGCCGGCGCCGGCGCCGGCTCGGGCTCTGCCTGCGGCTCCGGCTCGGCGCCGCTCACCGACTCGGCGGCAGCTCCGGTGGTGGGTAGGTCGGAGGCGACCACGCGCAGCTCCGGCGCGGACCGTGCAGCGCGGCGCGCGGGCTCGCCGCCGCAGGAGAGGGAGGTCAGCGCCACGAGGGCCAGCACGCACGAGCGCATCTGACCGCCACGGTAGCGAACCGCGGCAGACGGGGAGAACTTTTGGGGGTGTCGCCTAAGGCGACGGGAAGGATGCCGTGGGCGGCTTCTCCCCGACGGGCGGCGGCGGCAGCGGAGGCGGCGGCTCGGGCTCCGGCTTGGGAGGCGCGACGACCGGCGGCCGTGGCGCCGCAACGAACGGGGGCTTCGGAGCCACAGGCTTGGCGGGCGGCTCGGCCTTGGCGGGCTCGGGGGCGGGCTCGGGCTCCAGCTCCTCCGGCTCTTCGCTTGCGGCTGGCACGGGCGGCGGCACCTCCACCGGCTCGGGCACGGGCACGGGCTCGGCGGCGCGCGGGGGTGGAGCCGTGATGGGCTGCAACGCCGGCGCAGCGGGGGTGCTGGCCTCGACCGCGGGCCTCTGGGAGCGCTGCCAGAGGGCTGCGCCACCGATGGCGAGCAACACGCCCACGACGCCCGCCACGACGCGCTGCGAGCGCGCGCGACGGGCCTCCTGCGCAGGCGAGATGCTCGTCCGCGACGCATGCACCGCTTCGATCTCGGCGAAGTCGTCCTCGTGCGGGATCGTCGCGGGGCCACCCTCGTAGCGCCCTTCGTCGCCGTCCGCGAAGAAGTCACCGAACTCGTCGGTCCGTCCCTTGGGCGAGGAGGCCGGCGCGTCAGCCAGCTCCTCGGCCTCGACCCGCGGCACGACCTTGGCCGCGACAGCCGCCTCCGAGGCCACCGCCGGTCTCGCCGCTAGCGTAGCCGCTGCGGCGACTGGCTCCGCCGCGCCACCCTTGCGCTTCTTCTTGGCGTTCTGGCGCTTCTTCGCCACGTCCTCGGTCTCCTCGCTAGGCTCGGGTTGATCGTCATGCGCCGCGTCTTCTTCGCGACGCGCCGCAGGAAATGGAATGACCCTGCCGGGCGCACCGAGAGCGGCCGGCGTGGCGCGCGCGGTGGAGGGCGCCGTCAGCCCACCCTCGACGATGCTCTTGGCTACGGCGACCGCCGCGCGAGCATCCGGGGTGTCGGCCAGCGTGCTCTTCTCGACGGCTTCCTCCACGGGGGGGCCGAGGCCAATCTGAGTCGAAGCCAGCCCGGGTCGTCGCCAGGGTGCGCTGGAGACGGTCGACGGCGGCACGTCACCGGCCCGCACGTTCGCGACGGGTCGCGCTGAGGTCCCCGACTCGGTGGTGTGAGCCACGGCGCGCTCCGCAGCCGCGAGCTCCTCGGGCAGCTCGACGTCGGGCGCGGGAGGGCGCCAGGAGCTTGGACCCGCCTCCAGCGCGTCCCCCGTCGAGGGCCGGCCGGGGACGATGACCTCGACGCCGCCGCGCGTCCCGACCTCCCCGTCCGTGCTCGGCACGACGGCGTCATCGTCGTGCTCGCGCAACTTGAGCAAGCCCTCGAAGAACAGCTTGGTGATGGTAGACAGCGTGGACAGGTCCTCGAAGGGCGAGTCGTCCACGACGTCGAGCAGCGTTCGCCGGCCGTCGAACAGGCGCAGGATACCGTTCAATTCGTCCGGGATCTCGTTGAGGCGCTGGGCGAGCTGCTCGTGATCGATCTCGAAGATGGTGGCCAGAGGTGGGAGCTGCTCGAGCAGCCGGCCCCATTCGTCGACCCGGCGCATGCCCTCCATCAACAGACCCTGTGTCGTCGTGCTGATCGCGTCCTCGTTGGACACCGGGTGGAACTCGACCTCGAAGTTGCCCGAGCTCCAAATCAGCGCGCGGTACACGGCTTCTTCTCCGGCGAGTCGCCCGAGCTCCGCGTCCACCACCTTGCCATCGCGAAAATAGATCAGCGCTTCGCGCGAACCGTCGCTGATGCGCGCCAACCCGCTCTTGCGGCTGACCTCGAAGGTCTGGATCAGATCGACCACGCCCATGTCTTCGAGCGAACCCGATAGCCGCGTGCGGGCGCTCGCGGGGATGCTCGTGGCCATGCGTTCGTGCGTGCGGCGCGCGAGCAGCAGCGTCACTCGCGCGAGCAACTCGCGCACGAAGATCGGCTTGGTGAGGTAGTCCTCGACGCCGAGCTCCAGACCTCGGATCTTGTCTTCGATCGACTTCTGGCTGGTCAAGAACACGACCGGGATGTTGCTGTGCTCCGGGTTCTCCTTGAGACGACGCACCAGCTCGTAGCCGTCCACTCGCGGTAGCTTCGTGTCCGTCAGCACCAGGTCCGGCGTCGAGTACGGGATCTTGGCGAGCGCGTCAGCGCCGTCCGACGCGGTGGTGACGCTGTAGCCCGCCTTCTTCAGGCTGACCTCCAGCACCCGCACGCTGCGCGGATCGGCGTCGACGAGGAGCAGTTGCCGTTTGGCCACGGGAGCCCCGAGTCTATAGCGGCTGCAGGCGCGGGACGCCAGGCGCTCTCACTCGGACCATGGATTGACGATCTCGCTGCCGCCCACGACCGCCGGCTTCGCCGCGGGCTTGGCGGCCGTTCGGTCCGGCGGAGGGCCCGTGATGGCCGTCACTGGGCGCGCGGGACGAGCCTTGCTCACCGCCGGCTCGGGCGGCTCGGCGCTCGCGGGCGCCGCCGCGGGCGCCGGCTCGGTTGGGGCAGCCACCGGCACGGGGGCCGCGGCCGTGCTTGCGCCGAGCGGCGCGTCCACTCGCGCCGACGGGGTGCCAGCCGGCGACGGCGGTGACTCGCGCCCCAGGACGAGCGCGGCGACGGCCGCGCCCACCAGCAGAGTCACCGCGCCCGCTACCAGCCAGGCTCGAGCCGGCGCTGCTGTGGGCTCCGTCGGCTGCCAGGGCGCACCCTCGTCGTCGCCGCGGGCGGCCGGCAGCAGCGGTCGTCCGATGCTGGCGAGCGCGAGGGGGCGAGCCTGGGTGTCCGTCTGCTCCTCGTCGTCCAACGCGGCGATCACCTCGGCCATGGTCGCGAAGCGGGCGTCCGGTGTCTTCTGCAAACAGCGCATGACCACGGCGTCGAGGTACTTCGCCGACCGGCGCCGGCCATGCTCGCTCGGAGCATGCGGCACGACGTAGATGTGCTGCGTCAGGATGCCCATGAAGCTATCCGCTTGAAACGGCGGCTGGCCGGTCAGAAGCTCGTACATCACGACGCCAAGGGCGTAGATGTCCGAGCGGTGATCCACACCCTCGCCCGCGGCCTGCTCGGGGCTCATGTAGTGGGGCGTGCCGAACACCATTCCAGCGCGCGTGAAGCTGCTGCCGCCGGCGACCTTGGCCAGGCCGAAGTCGAGCACCTTCACTGTCCCGTCGTCGGCGATCTGGATGTTGTCCGGCTTCAAGTCGCGGTGAACCACGCCTGCATCGTGCGCCGCCAGCAGCGCTCGCGCGATCTGACGAGCGATGCTCACGACCTGGGTCGGGTCGAGCGGACCGTGGGCGCGCGCCCACTCGCTGAGGGGCTGGCCGGCGAGCAGCTCCATGACGAAGTAAGGCTGACCCGTGGGGAGCTTCCCGAAGTCGGTGATCTGGACCACGTTCGGATGCGTGACTCGCGCTGCCGCGCGCGCTTCCTGCAGGAATCGAGACGCCAAATCGCCGTCTGCAGACAAGTCCCCACGCAGCACCTTGAGGGCGAAGCTCCTGCCCAGCGTCGCATGGCGGACGGCGTAGACCCGGCCCATGCCCCCCTCGCCGAGCACACGGCTGACCTCGTACCGCTCGTCGATCAGCGTCCCAATCAGCGGATCCTGACTCGGATCCCAGGTCTCAGCCGGGACGAGGGGATCGCCGTCGAACGGGCAAAATCGAGCTTGGCCGGAGAACCGCTGCCCGCAGCTGGGGCACGCCGACGCTGATCGCTCGGGCGTGAACTGGAGGAGCGTCTCCTTGTGCACGGTCCGTTCAACCGTACCCCGAATCTCCTGCTAGGTCATGGCCTGCGCCGCCGGGTCAGGGCAGCTGAGTGCCGCACTCGGAGCAGAACTTGCCGGCCGAGTTGCTGGTGCCGCACTTGGGACAGGCGATCGCGCCAGCCGGGGCGGGGGCAGCGCCTGCAGGAGGAGCGCCGGGCGGGGGCGCACCGGGAGGCGCACCGTAGCCGGGCGGGGGCGCGCCGTAACCGGGCGGGGGCGCGCCGGGGGGAGCGCCGTAGCCGGGCGGCGGGTAGCCAGGGGGCGCGCCGGGAGGTACGCCGTAACCAGGCGGCGGATAGCCAGGAGGCGCGCCGTAGCCAGGCGGTGCCCCGGGCTGGGGCGGGTAGCCCGGGTAGCCTTGAGGTGGGTAGCCCTGGGGCGGATAGCCCTGGGGCGGTGGATACCCCGGCATCGGTGGGCGAGCGCCGTACATCATGCCGGCGCCCATGCCCATACCAGCCGCCATACCTGCGGCCGCCATGCCGCCGCCGCCTTCGCCACCGCCGCCCTCGGCGAAACCTTGACCGAGACCCATCATGGCCTCCGCCTGCGCGAACTGCCCGTAGCGGTTCATGTCGAGCTGGTTGACGTAGCGAGCGCGGTTGGCGAAATCCTGATCGAGCTCGTACTGCCGCTGCTGCGCCTGTGCCTCGGCCTGGGAAATGCCGATCTTGGCCTTGCGCGCGTCGATCTTGGCCTGGACGATCTGGTCCTGAAACTCGTCGATGCGGGCCTGATCCTCGTCCGAGAGGTTGATGTTGAGCTTGGCGATCTCGAGCACCTGCACCCCGCACTTGGCGAGGTCGGGGCAGTCCGCGACGATGGCTCGCGCGACGTCCGGGCCTGCGGTGCCGAGGTCCATCATCGTGAGATCCCCCGACTTGATCAGCCGGGTGAGCGTGCTCTTGAGCCCCATGAGCACCTGATCGCGCACCCACTGCAGCGCTCGATCCGGATCCGCCGCGCCCGTCTGACCGACGAACTCGGTGACGAACTTCATCGGGTCCATCACCTTGTAGGAGTAGGTGCCGAACGCGCGAGGGTTGACTCGAATCTCGAGCTCCGGATCACGCATGGACCCGATGGGCCCCCCGAACCCCTGGTTGTAGATGGGGCGGGTGGTGACGAAGAACAGCTCGCTGATGAAGACATTCCCCCCGGTGAACTTGTCGACCAGGGTGTTCAAGAACGGGATGTTCTGAGTCTGAAGCGTATGACGCCCTGCACCGAGGCCACCGACAGGCTGACCGTCCTTGAAGAACAGGCACACCTCGTCGGAGTCGACGGTGAGCTGGCTCCAGAACGGAAATGTCTGGTCGGGGTGCTTGTAGACGACGAGCTCCTTCTTGTCGTCCGGACGCGCAATCATCATGCGCTGCACGCCACCCTTGACGAAGTCGACAATCCCCATGGAACGGGCTCCTCTTCTTTGTGTTGGCAAGGTGGCCGACCGTGGTCGGCTCACACGTCTCCCGACAGCGGGCGGAGGGGAAGATAATCAGCGCGGTGACGGACCGCAACCGGCGGCCGCGACCAACCCGGTTTGCGGCCCAGCTCCGCTGGAATAGCCTCGGCGAGTCATGTCGGAGCTCCCCATCGATCCCGCTTCGCTCCCCGCCGCCGTAGCGCGCCTGTTCACCGCCGGCGCGCCGGCGCCGGCCAAGGTCATGGCCGCTCGAGGGATCATCCCGGGCGCCAAGCCCCAGGACCTGGTCACCGCCATCGCGCTGCTCACCCTGAACGATGACCCCCAGCTCGCCGACACGGCGCGCACCACCCTCGGCAAGCTCCCGCCTCCGGTGCTCGGCGCGGCGCTGGCTGCGGATCTCCACGGCTGGGTCATCCAAGAGCTCGCCGAGCGCTACGGGCGCGATCACGAGGTCGTCGAGAAGCTCCTGCGCATGCCGCGCATCGACGGGCAGGCGTTGGCGCTGCTCGCGGAGCGCGCGGACGAGCGCAGGGGTGAGCTCATCGCGACCAACGAAGAGCGCATGCTCCAGTTCCCCGTCGTGATCGAGAAGCTGTACATGAACAAGCAGGTGCGCATGTCGACGGCGGATCGACTGCTCGAGCTGGCGGTGCGCAACGGCATCGAGCTCGACATTCCGGCGTTCAAGGAAGCGGCGCAAGCCATCGCCGGCGAGCTGATCCCAGAGCCTACCGAGGAGCCGACCTTCGACGACGTCTTGTTCAAGGAGACGGAAGCGGTCGCTTCCGCCACCGCGCTCGAAGGCGAGCACGACGACGCCTTCGATCGAGACGACGAGGGCGAAGAGCAGCTCAAGGAGCGCTTCGTACCCCTGTACCAGCGCATCGCTCAGATGACCAACAGCCAGAAGATCCGACGCGCGACCTTGGGCACGGCGGCCGAGCGCCTGCTCCTGGTCCGGGACCACAACCGCATCGTGGCCATGGCCGTGGTCAAGAGCCCCGCCATGCGGGACGGCGAGGCGGCCGTCATCAGCGCCAGCCGCAGCGTGGGGGAGGACATCCTGCGCGAGATCGCCAAGAACCGCGAGTTCACCCGGAACTACCAGGTCAAGCTGAACCTGGTGGGCAATCCACGCACGCCCCTCACCTTCGCCTCGGGACTCATCAGCCACCTGCGCGAGGGCGACCTGCGCCAGCTCGCCAAGAGCAAGAACGTGCCGGGCGCGGTCGCATCCGCGGCTCGCCAACACCTGGAGCGAAAGGCCGGCAAGAAGCGCTGACCCGTCAGTGCGAGTGCGCCGGGGCGCGACCCTGGGGCGCGATCGCCGCGACGACGTCGCCGCGCAGCACGCCGCGGGTGCCGGTCAGGCGGTCCGCCATGGCTTTGAGTCGCTCGGCCGGCCCGCGGGCGGCGATGACCTCCAAGCAGTGGTCGTGATCCAGGTGAACGTGCAGCGTCGAGATGATGAGCTCGCCGTGGTCGTGCTGAATCTCGTTCAGCCGCTCGGTGAGCTCGCGTACGTGGTGGTCGTAGACCAACGTGATGGTGCACACCGCGTCACCGCCCTGCTCCCACCCATCCTCGGCGAGCTCGCGCCGCACCAGGTCCCGCAGCGCCTCGGAGCGGTTCTCGTAGCGACGCCGAGTGACGAGCCCGTCGAACTGGTCGAGCAGCGCCCGCTCCATCGCGACACCGAAACGTACGAGATCCGCCATCCCCGGGTCTTGTGCCCACTCGGCGCGAGCGTCAACTGCTGGGCGACCGGCGCGAACACGGGCTACTCCGAGCCGAATTTGCGCTTGCGCGCCGCTTCTCGCGCCGCGCGAACGTCCTCGGCTTGCTTGACCTTGTTCGGATCGACCACGTAGGGCGTCACCCGCTCGGCGGTCTCGAACTTCTTCTTGTACTGTTCGGCCTCGAAGCGGCTCTTGAAGGGTCCGAGCCGCACGCGGTGCCACAGCCCGCGATCGCGCACGTACGCCGCTTGTCGATAGGCTCGGTGTCCCCGCTTGCGCAGATCCTCGGCGAATGCGTCCGCGTCTTCCTGCTTCTTGAAGCTGGCGACTTGGATCTGGTAGCCGCCCTCGGACCCCGCCGGCGCAAGCTCGCTGGGCTCCACCTTCGACGCGGAGGCCGCCATCTGCGTCAGCGAGTCCTTGGGCTTGTTCGTCACCGGGGTCGACGACAGCAGGGTTCCCGCGGGCAGCGGCACGACCGGCAGGCGATCCATGGGCGGCGGCGGCGACGCGGGGTGGCCTTCCGGCAACGTGAAGTCCTCCGTACCGATCAGCCGTCCGCGCTCGTCCTTGACGGCCGCGAGCGCCGTGGTGGGACTGTCGCGGTCGCTCAGGATGCCGGGAAACGTCACGTCCCGATCGTCGACTCGCTCGGCGGGGACGGCATCGCTCTTCGTCGCTGCGACGAGCTGAGCTAGCGGGTCGTCCTCGCTGGTCGCCGCCGGCCCGGTGCGCTTGGCGCTGGCCAGCGCCGCGACGACCAGCGCGGTGCCACCCAGAGACGCGAGCAACCAAGTGGCGAGGCGGGAGCTGCGCCGTCGGGGGTCGTCCTCTTGGATCTGCTCGAGGTTGCGAACGTTCACCGAATCCATGGTGCCTCTTGCCGCAATAGCCAAGGAAGGGCCGCCCGGCCCACTTTCTGGGGCAATGAGCTCAGGCGCCCAGCTGCACGGCCTTCCACAGCGTCTCGCTGACCTCCCGGTCCGGATCGCTGTCGGCCACGATCCCGCCCCCAGCGAAGTAGTGCGCCTCGTCACCGCACCAGGACACGGTGCGGATCGCCATGGCCAGCTCCAGACCGCCGTCGCGCCGAAGCACGCCAAAGGCGCCGGTGTAGAGCCCCCGGCGTTCGGCCTCGAGGCGTGCGATGACCTGCATCGCCGACACCTTCGGCGCGCCGGTGACGCTGCCGCTCGGTAGCATGGCCTCGAGCAACTCCTTGCGTCCCATCGCCGGGAGCAAGCGCCCGCGGACGAAGGCCGTGCGATGGTGCAGCGTTGGGTGAGTCTCGGTCACGTAACCGCCCGAAACTCGAACACTGCCGGCGGCGCACACTCGCCCGAGATCGTTGCGCTCGACGTCCACCACCATGCTCAGCTCCGCGTGCTCCTTGGGGTCCGCCTCGAGCTCTCGCGCGAGTCGAACATCGGCGGCGGCGTCGCCGCCCCGAGGCCGCGTGCCCTTGATGGGCGCCGTGAGCACCCGACCGCCCGCGTCGAGCCTCAAGAAGAGTTCGGGCGAGGTGCTGAGCAGGCCACGCTCACCGAGCTGAAACAACGCGCCGTAGGGCGCGCGGGTGCGCCGCCCCTGACGCGCGAGGATCGCCAGCGGCGACCCCTGCAGCGCGAAGTCGAAGCGCCGGGCGAGGTTGACCTGGTAGAGCCGACCCTGCGCGATCAGCTCGAGCGCGGCGCGGATGCGCGCCGCGTGCTCGGCGGGCGCCTCGGTCGGCGCGCGGGGGACGAGGCGACCCTCGGGGTCGCCGCCCGGGCACTCGAGCCGACGGGCGAGCCGCGCGACGGCCTGCAGGTCGTCACCGATCACCCTCACGCCCCCCGCGACGAACTCCGCCACCGCGTCGTAACGAACCCACAGCGGTCGCTCCCAGTGCGGCGCACCGCGTCCGTCCCGCGCGCGGCCCTCCAGCTCACGGCGTCCCTCGTAGGGCAGGACGCCGAACCACGCCGGCGCAGAGTCGAGCTCCGACCGCGCAGCAACCATCGGGCCCGCGCGCGTGGGCTCGAGGCCATGGTACTCGTCGATGGGATCGCACGCGAGGTAGGAGCGCCCTCCTCCCCGGGCGTCCCACAGCAGCAGCCGCCCCGGCCGTCCGGCGAGGGACGCGGCGGCCCGAATGGGATCGGGCGCGAGCGGGAGAACGCGGGCTACCGGCACGGCGAGCTGCCCAGGTAGCGCGCCGCTTGCCGCGCAGCCAGCGTGCAAACTCGACGAGCTGCGCCAGCAGCGCTAGACCCCGTCGCCGTGCCCCGCCCCTTCGCCCACGTCTGCTCGGCCGCCGTGGCCTGCGGCGGGCTGGCGCTCGGCTGCGAGCCCTCCCTCGTCGAACCCGGGGAGATGATCGTGGTCTTGGGCGACGCGGACGACCCACTGCTGTCCGCCGCCCGCACCCGCGTGCTGAAGCACGCCGAGACCGGCGAGCCGACGCTCGTGCTCGATCGAGCGGGGCCGGTGCGCCGGTTCTCGCTCGGGCGCGGCGGGGCCGGCGCGTTCGAGCTGCGCGCGGACGACGCCACGGACGCCCTCGGCGCGTGGGGTCGGTCCATCCCCATCGATCCCGCCGGAGTCGCCGGGCTCTCGCTGCCCCTGTTCGTGTCCAAGACCGGAGCGTTCAGCCACGCGCCCGACGGCGCGCTCCCGGCGGTCGCTGGGGCCGTCGCAGGGGTCGTGGCCAACCGCTACCTCACCGTGCTGGTGCCGGGGGGGGATCGCGTTCGGGCCCACGCCTACGATCTCGGCTTCTGGCGCAGCGCCGGCGCGCCGATCGCGATTTCTTGTCCCAGCGAGCCGTGCGCGTTTCGGTCGCTGGCCATCGTCGGCCGAGTCGCCATCGCCATCGGCGAGGACTTCGCCATTTGGTTCGATCTGCTCGACGGCACGAGCGGCGACGTCACTCGCCCGGACGCGCTGCCGTCGTGGAGCTCGATCGCGGGAGGACGAACCATCGACGGCGACGGCGGCGCACGCGTCATCGTCGGCCCCACCCGGGACGCCCCGAGTGAGTGGGCGCTGCTGATCAGCGCCGATCTGGCGCTCAGCGCGCTGCGTCTGACCGCACCCCGGGCGCGTGCCGCCGCCACCTGGCCCCGGGATCGCGGCTTGCTCGTGGCAGGCGGTAGCGACACGGCAGCGGGGCTGGAGCTGGTCCCGGTCGGCGCGACCTCCGCCACGCCCCTCGGTTACCCGCCCGATCCGGTGCGGGGCGCGGCGCTCGTGGAGATCGGCGACGCCGTGTGGCGAGTTGGAGGTCAGCTCGCGGGGGGCGCCGCGCCGACCGTCGAGCTCGCCTTGGCGTGTGGCACCAGCTGCAGCCCGGTCCCAATCTCGGAGCCGGTAGCGCTCGACGCGGCCCACGCGTTCGCGCTGCACCCTGCTGCGCTCGTCGTGGGCTTGGACGCGAGCGGCGTGACGCGCGCGCGGCGCGTGTCCACGACCGGCGTCGAGGAGCTGCCGTTGGCGGAGGACCGACACGACGCGCTGGCGCTGCTCTTGCCCACCGGTCACGTGGGGGTCTTCGGCGGCACCCGCGCGTCCGGCTCGCCCGACCCGCTCGTCCTGCAGCTGTTCGGCCGCTGAGCGACGACCTCCGCGAGCGCGTCAGCGGATCCGCACGACGCGTCCCGAGCGCAGGACGATGGCGTCCGCGAGCGGAGCACGGACCGCAGCGCCCGGCCACACCACGACTCGGCTGAGCGCGCCGCGCCCGCCGACCTCGGCTCCGGCGCCCACGATCGACCGGCTGAGCTGGACGCCCGCCGACACGCTCGCGCTCGGGGCCGAGAAGCTGCCGTGACGCTGCTCGTCCAGCCAGCGCATGTTGGCGGCGTGATAGCTCGCCGGGTCGCCCAAGTCGCACCACGGCGCGGTCACCCGCGCGGTCGGGACGACACCGCCGCGGCGCAGCTCGGGCAAGGCGACGTCGCCGATCAAGCATCCCTCGGCGGGCAGCTGCTCGAGCACCCGCGCGCCGACGGCCGCCACGCCGATGTAGTCGCCCCCGAAGTGTTCGAGCCCGAACACCTCACCTCGCAGCCTGACGACGTGCCCCTCGGCGTCCACGCCGACGGTGCCCTCCCCCGCCGAGCGTCGCGCGACGGCCAGACTCAGCCCCCCGGGCGCGGCGAGGTCGAGGAGCCTGCCCACCGGCGGGCTGGCCAAGATGTCTCCGTTCCAGACCACCACCGGCGCGGCGCCGAGGCGCCGGCGCGACGCGGCGATGCCTCCAGCGGTGCCCAAGATCCGTGGCTCGTGAGTCACCTGCACTTCGACGTCCATCCACTCGTAGATGCTCGCGAATGCAGCGGCCAGGTGGTGGGTGTTCACCACCGCTCGCCGCACCCCGGCCGCCCGCAGGCGCGCGGCGATGGACGCCAGCACTGGGCGATCGCCCACCGGCACCAGGGGCTTGGGCAGCTCGTCGGTCAGCGGGCGCAGGCGGGTGCCGAGCCCCGCGCACAAGATCATCGCCGCGTTCGCCACCCGTCGCAGCATACCCGGGACTCGGCCCCGCGAAAATTGGGCCCAGACGCGGGGCGCATGATACCCCGAGCTCACATGATGCGGCTTCGCCGGCTGGCCAGCGCCACCCTCTCGTTCGCGCTCACCTTCGCCGTCGTCCAGGCCGGCTGCGGTACGGACGCCGTGGGCGTGGACGAGTGCCGAGACATCGAGAATGCCCGCTGCGAGGCCGGAGCGCACTGCGGCTTGGTGGACGACGTCGAGGCCTGCAAGCGGTTCTACCGCGACCAGTGCCTGCACGGCCTGACCCACTCCCGTCCCGGTGCGCCTCAGGTCACCGCGTGCACCCAGACCATTCTGGACGCCGGCGAGTGCGCCCAGCAGGGCGTGACCAGCATCGCGGAGTGCACCGCGCTCACGGGACGGCTCACGGTGCACACCGCGGTCTGCGACGTCGTCTTGAAGCCACAGGGCATCCAGGCGTGCGAGTTCCTGGCTGCCCAGCCCGTCGTCGCGCCCGACGCGGCCAGCCCCCCGCCCGAGGCGAGCCTCCCGGATGGCACTGCGTCGGACTGAGCGGGAGCGGGCCACGAGACCATCGAATCCCCGCTTGGGTCCGAGCTCGGTGGGGTACGGCTGGGCTTCCCGACCGGATTCCGCTACAGAGCCTGTCGGCCATGTCGAGAGTCCCGTCGCTGCTGGTGGTCTTCGCCCTCGCCCCGGGCGCCGTCGCGTGCGGCAGCTCGTCGGGGGACACCTTCACGGCGCGCCCCACCCTGGTCGCGGTGTCGGCGGAAGACTTTCGCGGAGCCGTGCCGTGCGCGCCCGCGCTCGGCGCCATGCGCACCTTCGTGGCCACGCTCACGGACATCGGCACGTCCGACGCGCCGCTGAGCTTCACGCTGCCGAGCTCGGTCGTCGCCTCCAGCGGCGGCTACTTGCCCATCCCCTGTCAACAGGCTGCGGCGTTCGCCTTCGTCGTCCCGGGCCATCGCTACGTCGCGGAGATCGACGCCTACGATCGCAGCGACCTCCGCGCGCTCGGGCCCGGCAGTCGCTACCTCGTGGAGCAGGGGAGCGGCGCCTACGCACCACCGCGCTGGACCACCCGCTGCGGACAGGGGCTCGGGACGGAGGGTCCCGTCACCGCCGTCCAGTACCGGACCCGCTACCTGCGGGGCTGCGAGCCGCTCGCTGACGCCGTGGGCAGCGAGACCTTGATCCGCATCGAGACATCGTCCCTGCTCGGCGCCCTGACTTGCGGCGCGGGCACCGGCGAGGTGGAGCTGTTCGAAGGACGCCTGCTCGAGCCGAGCTCCGAGCTGAGCTCGGTGCAGAGCGCGGCCTGCGGGGACGCCCTCGTGTTCGGGGCGCTGCAGGGCGGTCGGATCTACGACTTCGAGGTGTTCGCGTTTCAGTCCGGCCAGCCTGCGCCGACCTGGGGTACCGCCTGCACGCGTCAGGCGGAGAGCGGCGCGCTGGTCGAAGCGGCCTGCGGCCCGCTCTCTGCTGCGGGCAGCATCGAGCTCGACACCTCCGCCGTGGCGGCGGTGCTCGGCACCAGCTGCGGCCCCGGAGGCCTACTCAGCGTCTCGGCGGACATCGTCGCCACCGGCGCCCCCAAGACCGTGCCGTGCGGCGCGCTGATTCGCTTCTCGGAGCTGGAGCCCCGGGGCTACGCGCTCAGCGTCACGACCACCACCGCCGCCGGCCCTGGCGCCGCAGCGATGTGCGAGGTCCAGGTCGAACCTGGTGTGGTGCGGAGGGCGACCTGCGTCGGGTCGTGAGGGAGGCCCGGTGAGCTACGGCGGCGAGCAGAGCTTCGTGCTCCCGAAGCCGGGCCGGGCGCTCAAGGGCGTGCTGCTCGCGCTGTTCGGGATCTGGCTCGCGTTCGCCCTGGGCCTCAACTGGGGCGGCGTGCCCCAGGAGACCTTCGCCCTGTTCGTGGGCAGCACGTCGGCCATTCTGCGGGGCGAGGTGTGGCGGCCGTTCACCGCGCCGCTGATGCACGTCCCGAGCGTAGGTGGCATCGCGTTCGTGCTGCTCGGGCTGTACTTCCTGACCCCAACCCTCGAGAAGGAGTGGGGCGGCAAGCGCTTGATCCGTTTCTTGATCGTGTCCAGTGTCTTTGCGTACGGCTTCCAGATGGGGTTCGAGCTCGTGCTGCCGGAAGCACTGGCAGCGAAGCTCGTTCCTCCCTACTGGCACGGTGCGCTGCCCGCCGTGGAGGCGGTGGCGATCGCGTGGGCGATGACCTTTCGTGGCCAGACGGTGCGGCTGTTCTTCGTCCTTCCGGTCACCTCGCGCGGACTCATCCTGTTCGTCGTGGGTATGAGCGTGCTGTACGTCATCACGCTGCAGGTGCCTTCCTGCGGACTGCTCGCGCCCTTCGGCGGGATGCTGGCCGGGTGGCTCTTCGGCGGTGGCACGCCCTCCCCCATCCGTCGCTTCTGGCTCTCGCTCAAGCTGCAGCGGCTCGAGCAGGAGGCGAAGCGCGAGCGCACGGCGCGCAAGTCCAAGGTCAAGAGCTCCGGGCTGAGGGTGATCAAGGGCGGTCGCGACGACGACGATGACGACCGCGGCCCGGACGGCACGCTCCTCAACTGAGATTCGGATCATGCCTACCCTGCTCGAGGCCGAAGCCAGCAACCGAGGACTGAGACGGATCGCCGGCGAGATCCTCGAGCGCCACCCGAAGCCCGCCGAGCTGATGCTGGTGGCGGTCCGACGCGGTGGACTGCCGGTGGCCCGCGGGCTCGCCGACTGGCTGCGCGAGCTGGACGGCGCCGAGCCCTCGCGCGGCGAGGTGGACATCACGCTGTACCGCGACGACGCCGCCACCGCGCTGCCGAACCCGCGCATCGGCCCCAGCGACATCCCCGGCTCGGTGGCAGGCAAGGTCGTGATCCTGTGCGACGACGTGGTGTTCACGGGTCGCACGGTGCGTGCCGCCATCGACGCGGTGATGGACTACGGGCGGCCGGCGCGCATCGAGCTGTGCGTGCTCGTCGACCGCGGCGGCCGTGAGCTCCCGGTCCAACCGGACTACTGCGTCTTGCGGGCAGCCGTCGGCGCGGGCGACCGAGTGGAGGTACGTGACGAGCCGGCAGGCCTGCTCGCCCTGCAGATTGCCGAGGGAGAATCGAGCCAGCCATGACCGACGCGCGCCTTCGCCACTTGCTCAGCGTGAGCGATCTCTGTGCCGAGAGCGCGACCGGCTTGCTCGACGCGGCCGAGGCGTTCTTGGAGGTCAGCCGGCGTCCGGTGCGCAAGGTGCCCACCTTGCGCGGCAAGACCGTGATCAACTGCTTCTTCGAGGCCTCCACGCGGACGCGGACGAGCTTCGAGCTCGCCGGCAAGCGCCTGTCGGCGGACGTGGTCAACGTCAGCGCGTCCAGCAGCAGCACCACCAAGGGGGAGACGCTGCGCGACACCGTCAAGACACTGGACGCGATGCACGCAGACGTGATCGTGGTGCGTCACGGCGCGAGCGGAGCGCCGGCCTACGTGGCGGAGCGGACGCGCGCCTCGGTCGTGAACGCCGGGGACGGCACCCACGAGCACCCCACCCAGGCGCTGCTCGACGCCTTCACGATCCGACGCACCAAGGGCCGCATCGCGGGGCTCAAGGTCGCGATCCTCGGGGACATCGCTCACAGCCGGGTCGCTCGCTCGAACGCGCTGCTGCTGCCCATGCTTGGAGCCGAGGTTTGCGTCGCCGGCCCGCGGACGCTGCTGCCCCACGACTCGGCAGCCCTCGGCGTGCGCAGCTACGACCGCGTCGAGCCCGCGCTCGAGGGGGCGGACGTGGTCATGATGCTGCGCATCCAGCGCGAGCGGCAGGGCGTGTCGTTGCTGCCGAGCCTACGCGAGTACGCGCGCCAGTTCGGCCTCAGCGCCCAACGCCTCGAGCGCGCCGCCCCGGACGCCATCGTGATGCACCCCGGACCCATGAACCGCGGCGTGGAGATCGCCGACGACGTCGCCGATGGTCCCCGCAGCGTGGTCTTGGCCCAGGTCGAGGCTGGAGTCGCCGTGCGCATGGCCGTGCTCTATCAGTGCTCGCAGGATCCCGACGAGCGCGAGAGCTGAGCCGACCGCGAGCTCAGCCGGAGGTCAGGTCGATCTGCGTCACGGGCGGCAGCGTGCCGTCCAGGAAGCGCCCGGCAACGGCCTCGAAGCTCGCGGGCAGATCCGTGACCAACAGCTCGTTCAGCAACGCTGCCTCGCCTGGAGGCGCCGCCTCGATGCGACCCTGCTCGATCCAGTCCTCTACCTGCGCTGCGGTGGCGTGGGCGCTATCCACCACCG
Source organism: Polyangiaceae bacterium (assembly GCA_019637295.1). GTDB lineage: Bacteria > Myxococcota_A > Polyangia > Polyangiales > Polyangiaceae > JACKEA01. The sequence goes on along the minus strand of JAHBVX010000007.1, from coordinate 243,904 downwards.
GCACCCGGCGTCCGGCGAGGGCGGCCGCCTCTTGCTCGATTAGGCCCCTCAGCAGCGGATAGTGGGTACAGCCGAGCACGATCACCCCAGCCCCTGCCTCGATGAGCGGCGTCAGGTAGCGGCGTACGGCGAGGCGCGGGACTTCGCCTTCGGTCCAGCCCTCCTCGACCAGCGGAACGAGCAGCGGTGCGGGCTGCCCCACGACCTCGAGCCGGCTCGAGATCTGGCTGACCGCTCGCGGGTAAGCGCCGGACGCGATCGTCCCCTGGGTCCCGAGCACACCGATCTTCGCGAGCACACCGTGCTGCTCCGCGTTCTGCTCGGCGGCCCGGGCCGCCGCCTGCGCTCCTGGCTCAATCACGCCCAGAACGGGCAGATCGAGCTCCGCACGCAGCATCTCGACGCTCACCGCGCTCGCTGTGTTGCACGCGATGATCAGCGCCTTGATCCCGCGCTCGACCAACACTCGCGCACACCCCCGGGAGTAGCGCACGATGGTCTCGGCCGAGCGCGTGCCGTAGGGTACCCGCGCCGTATCGCCCAGATACAGGAACCGCTCGCGGGGCAGCACCCGGCCCAGCGCGCCGACCACCGTGAGGCCACCGAGCCCTGAGTCGAATACGCCCAGGGGCAACTCGGCCCGCGGGGGCACTCAGATCTCCTCGATGCGAAGCAGCCGAGGCTTGCCGCGCAGGAACTGCTCGCGCGAAATGGCCGAGAGCGCGAGCCCGAGCCGACCCTCCAGGCACTCGTGCGTGATGATCAGCACCGGCACGGGCGCTCCTGCGTCAAGAGCGCGCCCCTCCTGCATCATCTGCTCGATGCTCACGCCCTGCTCTCCGAGGATGGACGCGATCCGGCCGAGCACGCCTGGCGCGTCGTCCACGTCGAAGCGAAGGTAGTAGCGCGCGGTGGTCTCGGAGGGCGGCACCAGCGGCCGAACCTTCATCTGGATGGCGCGAGTCGATAGCCCGGGCTCGCCCTCGATCTTCGAGCGTGCCACGTCCACGATGTCGGCGACCACGCTCACTGCCGTGGGCATGTCGCCCGCGCCTTGCCCCACGAGCAGGCACGGCCCCAGCGCTCGGCCGCGGAGGAACACGCCGTTGAGCACGCCGTCGATGTTGGCCAGCACGCTCGACTTGGGGATCAGCGCCGGGTGAACCCGCAGGGACAGCCGCTCACCTTCATCGCGTCCGATGGCGAGGTGCTTGATCGTGTAGCCAAAGCGATCCGCGAAGTGAAAGTCGAGCTGGTCGATCTCGGTGATGCCTTCCACGGGCACGTCGGACAAGGGCACCTTGGCGCCGAACGCGAGCATGCTCAGCACCACGAGCTTCTGCATCGCATCGTGCCCGCTCACGTCGAGGGTCGGATCCGATTCGGCGTAGCCCTTCGCTTGCGCCTCTGCCAACGCGGTCTCGAAGGACACTCCAGCGTCGCGCATCCGCGTCAGGATGTAGTTGTTGGTACCGTTCAAGATGGCATGAACCGTCTCCACCCAGTCGCTCGTCAGCGCCTCACGCAGCGTGCGAATCACGGGGATCCCACCGCCGACCGAGGCTTCGAAGGCCAAGTCGACGCCGCGCTCGATGGCGCGCTCCACGAGCTCGGGTCCGTGCTTGGCCAGCAAGAGCTTGTTCGCCGTCACGATGCACTTGCCGCGCTCGATGGCGCGCTCGAAGTAGCTGCGCGCAGGCTCCTCGCCGCCCATCACCTCCACGACTACGTCCACGTCATCCCCAAGAGCTACGTCCGGATCCGTCGTGATCCACTCGCGGCGACACTCGGGAACGCGATCCTTCTCCATGTCGCGCACCAGCACGTGCACGATCTCGAGCTGAGCGCCCACCCGTGACTGCAGGTACTCCCGGTTCTCCTCGATCAGGCGGATGACGCCGCCCCCCACAGTGCCACAGCCGAGCAGGGCGATCCGCACCGGAAACTTGATGAAGACCTTGTCCAAGACTCACCTCGCGGCGCTCAGTCGGTGGGCGGCTCCGCGAGCGCCTCGCTGAGCGAGGCGCACAGCTTAGCTCGCTCCATGGCCTGCGTAAGGGCCTTCTGACCACCCTCCACCTGACCGAGCCGGCTCCGGAGCGCGCTCTCGTGGGCCGGGACGAGCTCCGCGTCGCACAGCTCTCCGAAGCCCGCGAGCATGCGGCCCATGACGAAGCTCGGGACGCGCCGGACCAAGGCGTCGAAGTTGGCGACGATCCAGCGACTCACCGCCGCCCCGGTGTCCGTGCCGGCGAGCAGCGGCGGGAACACGTAGCGAAGATCCTGCACCTTGAGCCGCTCCTCGAGGGTGAGGCTCAGCACCCGGTCGAGCAGATCCGCCCGACGCACACCGGTCAGTCCGGCGAGCAGCACCATCCGGACCGCGGCGTCGTCCCGCGCGGCGTCGAGCCGAGCGGCAAGCCCGTCGAGCCCGTCGGCTTCCAGCGTCCGTGCGTGGGCCGCGAGCCCGAGTCGCGCCACATCCGCGGGGACCGACCCGGGCTCGGTGAGCCAGCGCGCCCCCACCTCCGCGAGCGCTTGCTCGGTTGCCGGATCTCGGCCCACGCCGACCAGGCCGCGCAGCACCGTCAGGCGCATCAACCGGCTGGACTCGGATTCGCCCGCCTTGGGCAGGAGCCCGAGGCGCTTCGACACCGGCCCCAGCAGCTGACGCGCCGTGACGGCCAGGCGCGCCCGCGCGGCCGGCGGGGCGCTGCGCTCCATCCGCTCGAGGGCGCGAACGACCTCTTCCCACACGCCCCGTTCGGTCTCGCCCGCCAGCAGCCCGAGTAGAGCGGACAGCTCGTCGAGCGTGAGCTCTCCCGCTTCCACCAGCGCCCGGGTGTTGGCCACCAGCCCGATCCGCTCGATCGGGCTGAGCACCTGGCGCGCGGCGCGAAACAACGCCGTCAGCCGTGGGCGCGGCAGCGCGGCGCGGTAGTAGCCGGACTCCGCGTCGTTGGGCACCACCAGGGCTGGGCAGAACGGGAGCGCGACCGTCGCTCGACGCTCGACCAGCTCCACGCAGGTCCTGTGCGTGCGCTTCTTGCCGTCGCTCGCGCGTACGCACACGGGGACGGCCCAGAGCTTCTCGCTCCGCTCCGGGCGTCCGAGCGGCCGATACTCGGCCTGCTCGAGCAGTAGCTCCGCGCCCGTCGCCGAGCAGTTCACCGTGAGCGCCACCCGCGGCACGCCGGTTTGGTCCACGAAGCTGCCGAGGGTGCGTGATGCCGGCTTCCCGCTCGCGCGATCGAGGGCCGCGCCGAGGTCGGCCGACGTCGCGCTGCCGTGGCGGTGAGCTGCCACGTGAGCGCGCAGCGCGTGCTGCATCACGTCGGGACCGAGCCAAGCCTCGAGCATGTGCATCAGGCTGGCGCCTTTGACGTAGGTGATGGTGTCGAAGGCTTCCCGCGCGCTGCGGGCCGACGGCACCGCCTCGCGCACCCGGCGCGCGCTCTCGAGCACGTCGACGCCCATGGCGACGGACTTGCCGTTCGCGCGCTCTTCCAGAAAGCCGAACCCGGGGGCGTGATCGTGCGCCAGGCGAGTCGCCATCCAGGTCGCCAGGCCCTCGTTCAGCCACAAGTCGTCCCACCACCTCGGCGAGACGACGTTGCCCAGCCACTGGTGGGCGAGCTCGTGGGCAATGATGCCGATCTGGCCGCGGCGGGCCTCGGCGGATGCGCTGGTCGAGTCGACGAGGACCAGCTCTTCACGAAACGTCATCAGCCCCGGATTCTCCATCGCGCCGGCGCCAAACTCGGGGACCGCGACGAGATCCAACTTGTCGTAGGGATGGGGCTCACCGAAGTACTCCTCGGCGTGTCTCAGTTGGGCGCGCGCGACTTGCAGCGAGTCCGCTCCTCGCGCAGCCTTCGCTTCGGTCGTCGCGATCAGGCGCATCGGCGGCTGACCCGCTCCGGCGGCGAGGGTCACCAGCGGGCCCGTCGCGAGCGCAAGCAGATAGGTCGGCAAGGGTGGACTCTTGCTGAACGAGTAGCTGCGGAGCCCGCTGTCCAGGTGGACCCGGCTCGACACCTCGGGCTGATTGGCGAACGCCGCGTCGCCGTCCGGCACCGTGATGGTGAACTCGAAGGGCGTCTTGAAGCCGGGCTCGTCGAAGCACGGGATGGCACGCCGCGCATCCGCCGGCTGCATCTGCGTGAATGCGTACCAACGCCCTCCATCCCGAACTCGATACAGTCCCCGCAGCCCATCCGAGAAGGGCGCCTCGAACTCGAGGTCTACCTCCACTCGGCCGCGCCGAGCCGCGCTCAGCATCAACACCAGTTCGTCGGCTTCCGTCGAGCCGGTGCTCGGTCTCTGCGCCACGACGGGCCAGTCGCTGCTGGCCGCTGTGCGAACGACTGCCGTCAGCACGCGCGGACCATGCGCATGCAGGACGATGGTGCGGGTCTCTCGCTCGAGCTCCACGTCGATCCGCACTCGCCCGAAGTAGGTGCGCTCGCGAGGGTCGACGCTCAGATCGACGCGATAGGCTAGCGGTCTGACCCCGCTGGGCAAGCGCCCGTCGGCCCGAGGTGGCGGCGGCGTGGGCAGCAGCGACGGCGCCGGCGGAGCAGGGGTGCCCCGGCCTCGAGCCGGTCCCGGGCCCCCGCAGCCCAGGCCGAAGCCCAGCAGGCCGATTGCCAGCCACCGCCGGCACGAGCCGAAGCGCCACGCCCCGCTCATATCGGAGCCGAGATCAGCGGAGCGGGCAAGAGCCCCTCCGAGGACTGCGGCAGCACCCGCTCCAGCCACTCCAAGCGGAAGCGGATCCGCGTCTGGATGCTGCGCAGCGGCGCGCTGCGCATCTCGGCCTCCCAGGTGCGGATGCGAGGCCGACCCGCGTTACTCGCGAGCAACAGCGGCATGCCCGTGACGGGATCCGAATCGTACACGAAGAACGAGTGCCAATGGCTCTCTCCGTCGCTCCGGGGACCGAGGATGGTCACCACGTCTCCGGGCAGGTAGCGGTCGGCGTTGGCCGCCAGCTCGGCGAAGAACTGTTCCCGCTGAACGAAGCGCACCCGCTCGCTGGGTGCCAGGTCGTAGACGTCGAACCACTCGGGACGCTCCCGGGTGAAGCGATTGAACACCTCTACGCTGCGCCGGTTCTCGATCGGTAGCTGGTCGAAATCCACGCCGCCGCTCGTGCGGCGCCGCTCCCCTTCGCTCTTCGGCGCGAACCACGTGCCGCTCGCGCGCTCGAGCGTGTCGGTGATGAAGTCGATGCACACTTGGGGCACCTTGGGCCGACCACTGCCATCGAACACGAGGTAGTGGTCGTCGTTGAAGGTGTACATGTCCCAACCGCGGCGGTACGCCCATAGCCACGCGGGGCGCAAATTGCCGTCTTGTTGGCCAATCTCCGTGATGGGCTCGTCGAAGGGCAGCGCCTCGCGGACCATGCTCACGATGGCTCCGCGCTTGACGCCCAGCATTCGCGCACGGCGGACCGCGAGCTCGCGTGCCCGCGCCACCCGGGTCTTGGCTGCTTCGTCGACCAGCTCGCAGTCGAGTTCGAGCCGCGTGCCACGTACGTGAAAGAGGGTCGGCACCCAGTCCGGTCCATAGCGGGCCTCGGCCAGCACCGCGTCGTCCGTGACGTGCATCCGGCGAAGTCGCTCGAATCCGAGGGTCACGGCGACCTCGCGCGCGCTGACGTGCAGCGGCGCCCCCAGCGGCGCGTCCACGGGGGAGACCCGATCGAACAGCAGCAAGCGTGCCCGCGCTCCTGCTTCGGGCCCGTCGACGTACTCGTACCAGGGGTTGTTCCCCTTGCGGGCGAGGAGTCGCTGATCGCCTCGCTCGATCACGAGGTCCCCGTCCCGATAGAGGTGGTGTAGCTCCACTCGGTCCACCAGCGCCGCGCCAAGCGCGGGAGAGTCGGCGAACAGGTAGCCCTCTCGCAGCAGCAGCGCCCGGGCAATCTCCGGACGATTGGCCCAGTTCTTGTAGAGCCGATGCAGTGCCCAACCCGGCGAGGGGTTGCGCTCGATCTCGGCGCGGTACATGCCCGCCTCCGCGGGCGCGTTCGGGTCGAACTGCGGCAGCCGCAAGAAGATCACCGGCTCCGCCTTGGCTCGCGCGAGCAGCTCCGCGCGACGCCGCTCCAGCTCCGGCGCGCCGGGCAGCGCGGGGAGCCGGCGATGGGCCTCGATCTTGGTCTGGCAGCGTGCCTCGGGGCTCGGTGCAGGCTCCGGCGCGGCGGCGGCGGGAACTTCGGCCGGGGCGGCGGGCGCTGGATCATCCACACGTCCGCCGCGAGGCTCGCAGCCCAGGAGCATCAGCACGAGTAGCCCACGGGTCATGGTGCGGCGCATGACGCTACGTCAAACGCTCTTGCCGAGCTAGCTCATCCGCTCCGCACCCGCGCTTTGCGGCTCAAGTCGCTGTCGTTCTATGCTGCCGGGGATGACCGACGGCCCTCGAACACTCGCGGTGGATCTCGGTGGAACCGGGATGAAGATGTTGGTCCTCGACGCCGAGGGCAAGCCGATCGACGAGCGGACCCGAGAGCCGACGCCCAAGCCTGCCTCGCCCGAAAGCGTGCTGGGGTCGCTGCTGACACGCGCCGCTGCCCACGAACCCTTCGACCGCATCGCCTTCGGCTTCCCCGGCGTCGTCCGGCACGGGATCGTGCACACGGCGCCCAACCTCGGGACGGCGCTCTGGCGCGGCGTCCCGCTGGAGCTCGAGCTTCAGACGCGAACCGGGCGGCCGGCACGTGTGGTGAACGACGCCGACCTGCAGGGCTATGGCGTGGTGGATGGCCAGGGAGTCGAGATGGTCCTGACCCTGGGCACGGGCCTCGGCGCAGCGCTCTTCGTCGACGGACACCTGGTGCCCAACCTCGAGCTCGGCCACCACCCTTTCACCAAGGGCAAGACCTACGAGCAACGCGTGTGCGACGCGGAGCTACGGCGGATCGGCAAGCAACGCTGGACGACCCGCGTGCAGGCGATGTTCGAGGTCCTCGAGCCGGTGTTCAACTACGATCGCCTGCACCTCGGCGGCGGCAATGTTCGACACCTGCGCGGCGCTCTTCCGGCGAAGGTTCGCGTGTTCGCCAACGCCGAGGGCCTGCGGGGAGGACTGTGGGTGTGGCGGCGCGCGCAGGAGGGTGCTCGCAGCGCGGCGACCCCGTCGTAGCCAAGCCCTGCCCGCGGCCGCCCTGCTTGGGGCGGACCGCGAGCGCGGAGGGAGCGCGATCAGTTGGTCGACGTCTGCGTCGTGCCCGCTTCCTTCTGGGCCACCTCGTCGAGGTACGCCTGGGACGGCTGCGGCATCGTCTCGAGGGCGGCCTCGAGCACTTCGTCGAGCTTCGTCACGAACACGAACTCGAGCTCGTCGCGGATCTCCTTCGGAACCTCGTCGATGTCGGCCTTGTTCCGCTCGGGCACGATGACGCGCTTGATACCCGCGCGGTGGGCGGCCAGCGTCTTCTCTTTGAGGCCACCGATCGGCAGAACGCGGCCCCGCAGCGAGATTTCACCGGTCATGGCCACATCGTGCCGCACCCGTGTGCCCGTGAGCAGACTGACGAGCGACGACAGCATGGTGATGCCCGCGCTCGGTCCGTCCTTGGGCATCGCGCCAGCGGGGATGTGGATGTGAATGTCACTCTTCTCCAGGAAGTCCTTGGCGATGCCGTACTTCTCGGCGTTGGTGCGCACGTAGGACAGCGCGGCGTGCGCGCTCTCCTTCATCACGTCCCCGAGTTGGCCGGTCAGCTGCAACTTACCGGAGCCGAACATGCGCGTCGCCTCGATGAACAGGATTTCACCGCCGACGCTGGTCCACGCGAGCCCCGTCGCGACGCCGGTCTCTTCGGTGCGTTCCGCGACTTCGCTCGTGTACTTGATGGGGCCGAGGTACTCGCGCAGGTCGTCCTCGGTCTTGATCGTACGGGCCGTGTCGTCGCCCTCGGCGACCTTGACGGCGACCCCGCGGATCACGCTGGCGACCTGTCGTTCCAGCGAGCGAACGCCGGCCTCCCGCGTGTAGTGCTCGATGATTTCCTCAATGGCCTCGTCGGTGATGGTGAGCCGCTCGGCCGTCAAGCCGTGCTCCTCGAGCTGCTTGGGGATCAAGTGCTGGCGAGCGATGGCGAGCTTCTCGCGCCGGGTGTAGCCGGGGATCTCGAGGATCTCCATGCGATCCCGCAGCGGCGGCGGGATGGGATCCGCGATGTTGGCGGTGGCCACGAACATCACGTTGGACAGGTCGTACGCGATCTCGAGATAGTGATCGGCAAAGGCATTGTTCTGCTCCGGGTCGAGCACCTCGAGCAGCGCCGCGCTCGGGTCACCGCGGAAGTCGTGCCCGATCTTGTCGACCTCATCCATCATGAACACTGGGTTGATGGTGCTGGCCTTCTTCATGCCCTGGATGATCTGGCCGGGCAGCGCTCCGACGTAGGTGCGGCGATGTCCGCGGATGGCGGCCTCGTCGTGCACGCCGCCGAGGCTGATGCGCACGAACTTGCGACCGAGCGCGCGCGCGATGCTGCGTCCGAGGCTCGTCTTGCCCACACCTGGAGGCCCGAGCAGACACAAGATCGGACCCTTCTTGTCCTTCTTGAGCTTGCGCACCGCGAGGTACTCCACGATGCGCTTCTTGACCTTCTCGAGCCCGTAGTGGTCTTCGTCGAGCACCGCCCGGACCGCCGCGATCTCCATGTTGTCATCGGTGCTGGCCGACCAAGGCACGTCCAGGATCCAGTCGAGGTAGGTGCGGACCACCGTGTACTCTGCGCTGCCGACTTGCATGCTGCGCAGCCGCTTGAGCTGCTTCTTGGCGACGCTGTCCGCCTCGTTCGGTAGGTTGGCCTTGGCGATGCGCTCCTCGAGGCCGTCGAGGTCACCCTGATCGCCCTCATCCTCGCCGAGCTCTTCCTTGATCGCCTTGAGCTGCTGGCGCAGCACGTACTCGCGCTGGTTCTTGCCCATCTCCTCCTTGATCTGCGAGTTGATTCGCTCGCGCATCTTGAGGATCTCGAGCTGGCGCGTGAGCAGCCGCAGGACCTTGCGAATACGCTCCTTCACGTCGATGGTCTCGATCAGCTGCGCCTTCTCCTCGACGGGTGCGTCCAGATTGGCAGCGACGAGATCGGCGAGTGCCCCAGGCGCCTGAATGGAGTCAATCAGCGAGCCCGCCTCGCGCGGGAGCTCGGGCATGAGCTGTATCACCTGCTTGGCCACGTCCCGGAGGCTCATCGCGAGCGCTTCGGCTTCGACGTCCTCGAGCGCACCGGCCTCCACCCGGGTGACCTTGGCCTTGAGGTAAGGCGCGGTCTCCGTCATCTCGTCGAGTCGGATGCGGGTGAGTCCTTGTAGGATGAGCGAGTAGTTGCCGGAGCTGTGCTTGAGCGCCTTGAGCACCCGCGCGGCACAGCCCACCGGGTACAGGTCGTCGCCGCCCGGATCGTCGGTGGAGGGATCCCGCTGGGCAAAGATCGCGATCACCGGCGAGGTGAGGTTGTGAACGTCCTCGACCAGCGCCACGGACTTCTCGCGGCCCACGTCGAAGGGCGCCACCGCCCCGGGGAAGAGCACGGCGTTGCGGATGGGCAGTACGGCGAGCTCGTCACCGAACTGGATGTCGTCTTCGGCCGGCGCGGGGGGCTGGGGCTCGCGCTTCTTGCGTTCACTCATGAGTCTACCTCGCTGCTGAAGCGGACCAGACGGATGTTCAGGCTGGTCGCCCGGCTCCTTTTCCGACGTTCAGGCATTGGGGTCAAGCTAAGCACCACCCGCTGGCTCGTCCAGTGGGCTGGCACGGACATTGCGGAGAGCGCCCAAGGGCTGCATAGAATGGGCCTGTGCGCTCCGTGTTCTTCGGCACTCCCGCCATCGCCGTCCCCGCCCTCGAGGCGCTCTGCGCCGTCACCGAGGTCGTGGGCGTCATCTGTCAGCCGGACCGCCCCGCGGGCCGGGGCCTGGCCGTGCAGGCGCCGGCCGTGAAGCAGGCAGCCGAGCGGCGCGGTCTGCCCGTTCACCAGCCAACCAAGGTTCGGACCGGAACCGTGCACGAGTGGCTGCGGGAGCGGCGCGTCGACGTCGCCGTGGTCATGGCCTACGGCCGCATCTTGCCCGCGCCGGTGCTGCAGGCGCCCGCACTGGGCTGCCTGAACCTGCACGCCTCCGTGCTGCCCCGCTATCGGGGAGCGGCGCCCATCCAGTGGGCGATCCTCGAGGGGGAGACGGAGACCGGGGTCTCGCTGATGCAGATGGATGAGGGGCTGGATACCGGCCCGGTTCTCGCGGTGCGGCGGCTGGAGATCCGGCCGAATGACACGACCGGCTCGCTGTCCGAGCGACTGGCCAATCTCGCCGCGGACGTGGTCCGGCTGGACCTCCCGGCCGCTCTGCGGGGCGAGCTGTCCGCCGAGCCGCAACGCGCCGAGCTGGCGACCTACGCGCCGCTGCTCGGCGCGAAGGACGCCCGACTCGATTTCACCCGGCCCGCCAGCGAGGTGGTCCGGCGCGTGCGGGCGATGGCGCCACGGCCAGGGGCCTCCACGCTGCTCTGCGGCAAGCGCCTGCGGGTCACCGAGGCGGCGATCGGCGACTTGCCCGCCGCCGGACCGCCCGGTCGAGTCACCCTCTGGGACCGCCGCCGGGTGCTGGTGGCCACCCCCTCGGGCAGCGTCGAGATCCTGCGAGCCCAGCTGGAGGGCCGACGCGAGCTGAGCGCCCAGGACTTGGCCAACGGCCGCGTCCTCGGCGACGGTGACGTGCTGGGAGCCTGAGGGGCGCCCTCCTCCGGCCCACAGCCCCAAGCGAGTATGATGATCACCCGTGCTTGCCGCCTTCATTCGAGAGGTTCGCGACGAGTTTCCGAACTTTCGCATCGTGAGCAAGAAGGGCGACCGCTTGAGCCGCGTGATCGACGTCGCGCTGCGCGTCGTGACCCTTGGGCGGATGCGCGACTACCTGACCCACTACCACACGGTGATCGGCGACACGTTGTACGTGCCGGAGAGTTGGGACGAGACGGACGAAGTGGACCGGGTGATCACGCTCCGACACGAGCGGGTTCACCTGAGGCAGCGCCGGCGCTACACGCTGCCCCTCATGGCGCTCATCTACCTGGTCCCCCTGTTCCCCATCGGCTTGGCCTACGGTCGGGCACGCATCGAGTGGGAAGCCTACGAGGAGACCCTGCGCGCGACGCTCGAACTGAAGGGGCCCGCCGCCGCGCGCAACCCAGCCCTGAAGCGAGAAATCGTTCGCCGTTTCACGAGCGCGGACTATGGCTACATGTGGCCCTTCGAAAGTCAGGTAAGCTCCTGGTACGATCAAGCACTGCGGTCCATCGCGTCACCAACTCGAGGGGTGAGTGAGTAATGGCATCGGTCGTCGGCATCGATCTCGGAACCACCAACACTGTCGTGGGAGTCGTCCGTGACGGACAGGCCTCCGCGCTCGCGGACGAGCACGGAGAGCGACTGCTGCCCTCGGTGGTGTCCTTTCACCCGACTGGCAACGTGCTGGTGGGGCGCGCGGCCAAGGAGCGCCGGCTCGTCGACGCGACCAACACCATCTATTCCATCAAGCGACTGATCGGTCGCAGCTGGGACTCGGAGGAGGTCCGCCGCGCCCGCACCCGTTTTCCCTTCGAGATGCGGGAGGGTCCGGGCCAAGCCACCCTCGTCGTGGCGCGGGGAGAGACCTACACCCTGCCGGAGATCAGCGCGTTCGTGCTGCGACGCGCCAAGGCCATCGCCGAGGCCAGCCTGGGTGAGTCCATCGAGCGCGCCGTGGTCACGGTGCCCGCGAACTTCAACGACTTGCAGCGCGCCGCCACGAAGGTTGCCGGCCGCGTGGCTGGTCTCGAGGTTCTACGCATTCTGAACGAGCCAACCGCGGCGGCGCTGGCCTACGGCTACGGCAAGGGCACCAACGAGCGCATCGCCGTGTACGACTTCGGCGGTGGCACCTTCGATGTGACGCTGCTCGACCTCTCGGAGAACGTGTTCGAAGTCCTCGCCACCGCCGGCAACACCTTCCTCGGCGGCGACGACGTGGACCTGCTCATCGCCGAGCGCATGGCAGACGAGTTCCTCCGCAAGCACCGCTACGATCCCCGCGAGAACCCCCAATCCTTCGAGCGCCTGCGGGCCAGCGCGGAGGTGCTCAAGATGCGCCTGTCTTCCGAAGAGGACGTCACCGTCACGGTGGCGGAGGTCGCTCACGGCGCGCACGGCCACGCGCTCGATCTCGAGTTTCGCATGACTCGCGCGGAGTTCGACTCGATCACCGGACCGCTCGTGGATCAGACCTTCGACGTCTGCCGCGAGGCCCTGGGCGTGGCCCGGCTGCAGCCCGGGGACTTCGACCAGGTCCTCCTGGTGGGCGGCTCTACCCGCATCCCGGCGGTGCGCGACCGCGTCGAGGACTTCTTCAAGCGCCCCGTCCTTGGCCACATCAGCCCGGACGAGGTGGTCGCGATCGGTGCCGCGATTCAAGCGGCCGCGCTCACGGGCGCCGAGCGGCGACGCGGCGACGTGCCCCAGGCGCCCAATCCGTCCCGCCGGCCGCGCAGCGTGCCACCCGCCCGGCGCGGCGGTACCTGGCCGCCGCACGTCGCCCGCCCCTCCGGCTCGGAAGATCCGAACACGCAGCCCTACGGGGGCCCGGCCCGCGCGCGCATTCCGACCTCGCCAGGCCTCAACGACGAGCAGACCGGCCACCACGCTCCCCCGCCCCGACGCCCCTTGGTCGTGCCCTCTCCCGCGGGCGCGGCCAGCCGCGCGCCGAACACTCTGGACCACGGGGTGAGTCGCGGGACCCTGCCGGGGAGTACGACGGGGCCGAGCACGATCGCGGGGCTCGGCAGCCTCCCCCGCGACACGGGTCGGGGCCTCGGACCAGCCGCCGAGCAGGCGCAGGCTCGCGCGCGGCTCGGTAGTCGGCCGGACGGCACGCTGATGAGCGCCGCGGACGCCGCGCGAGAAGCCCAAGCGCGCTTGGAGCAAACGACCGGAAGGCAGCGGCTGCCGAGCGTCGCGGACGCGGGCGTCGAGCTACCGCTGGTGGACAGCTCCCCGGCCGAGATCACCCAAGAGACGACCGCGAACTTCGCGCGCAACACCCTCGGCGCGGTTACCCCCGACGCCGTGCCCGTGTACGAGCTCGACGAGAACGAGCTATTGCAGACGGGCGGCTCCAACATGTTCGCGCTCTCTGACGATGCGGCGCCCATCAAGAGCTTGACCGCGCCGCTGTCCACCGAGGAGGTGACGTGGGTCAGCAAGCAGCGCAAGACGGGTCCGATCATCGACGAGATGGCGCTCCCCATCCCCGAAGAGCCGCTCACGGAGCAGCCAGCGGCGACGCACTCGGGTCCAACGGGGACGACCGCGATGCCGCAGGTGGCTCCGCCTTGGCAGGCGCCGCCGCTGCCTCAGGCTCCCGCGCCGGTGATGCCGCCAGCGCCAGTGTTTGCGCCTCCCTTCATTCAAGACAAGCCGGTCCCCCCGGCGCCGCTGCTCGTAGACGTGACCCCACTCTCCCTCGCGGTGGAGACCGTCAGCGGTTTCTGTGACGCGATCATCGCGCGCAACACGCCAGTGCCCTGCGAAGAGACGCGCGCCTTCGCCACCGCGATGGACAACCAAACCAGCGTGCGTGTGCGTGTGGCCCAGGGGGAGTCCAAGCGCTTCCAGGACAATACCCTGCTCGGCGAGGTGGAGCTCTCGGGGCTCGCTCCCGCACCGCGTGGGCGGGTGAGCATCTCGGTCACCTTCGCGCTCGACACCGACGGCATCCTCAACGTGCGCGCCCAAGACGTGGCCACTGGGCGGGCAGCGACGGCCACCGTGCGCTTGGTGGCCGTGCCCGGGCACGGGGACATCGCCGCACTCGCTGCCCGCCAGGCGACCCACAACGTCGTCGGATGACCTCGCCGGCGGAGCTCTCGCGCATCACCGAGTGGGCCGAGGTCCTCGACGACTCGACGTACTACGAGCTGCTCGGCGTGCTCCCCATCGCAGACGCCTTGGCGATTCGCGAGGCGTTCCGCGACTTCGCGCTGGCGTTCCACCCGGACGTGCACCCGGACGCCAGCTCGGAGTTGCGTCTGTCGCTACAGCGCATCTTTCAGCGCGGCGCCGAGGCGTATCGCGTGCTCTCGGACTCGGACCTTCGCCTCTACTACGACATGGGGCTCGACAAGGGCGTGCTGCGTTTGGACAAGGCGAAGGTACCCAAGCGGCCGAGCCTCGCGCCAGGACCCGCGAGGCCGCTCGCAGACATCTGTCGCAGCGCCGGCGGGCGAGCCAGCGCCAAGAAGGCGAGTCGCTTGATCGACGAGGGCGACCTGGCGGGCGCCAAGGCCGAGCTCGAGCGCGCCCTTGCCTTCGAGGGCGGACGGAGCGCGGAACTCTCCGAACGCATCGCGGCGTTGGAGCTCGCCCTGTTCGCCATGGGTGACCCGTGACGCGACGTGGGTGACCGGAGCGCCGGTCACCCGGGCGTTTGGGCTCACTCGAAGCGCACGGCGATGGTGGCCGAGCCACCCGCTTGCACGTTCGCGCTGCCGACCTTGCGACCGAGCTCGGGGTGAACGAACACCACCGTCTGAGGCCCGGGCGCGACGCTGAGGCCCATCACGGGCGTCATGCCCATTGGTCGGCCGTTCACGACCACGTTCGCGCGCGGGATCGAGTTGATGTTCAGCGTGCCTTGAGCGGCAGGCTCGGGCTTGGCCGCAGCCGGCGCCTTCGTGTCGCCCGTCTTCGCGACCACCGGCTTTGGGTTCCCCTTGGCGATCGGTGCTGGGCTCGCTGACGCGGGCGGCGCATCTGCCAGGGGCTGCGCGACTGCTGCGCTCGCGACTTCGGGCTTCACCTCGCTGGCCACGGCCACCAGCTCGACGTGCAGCGCAGCCTCGCCGCCGCGGGCGACGGCGACGGCGCGCCCCGCAGTCGGCTCATGGCCGGGCGCCTCGGCCTGCACGATGTGAGTGCCCGCCGTCAGGCCGTCGACTCGGCACGGCGATGACGCGCAACGCTGCTGTCCGTCGACCAGGATGCGCACGCCGTCGAGCGCCTTGCCCGACGCCCCAGCTGCGGTAACGACGATCGTCGCGTCATGGCTCGCGCCGAGACCCAGCGCCCGGGCGCCGACCGCGGCCGCTCCTCCGCCCACCACCACGAGCAACGCAGCCGCAGCGGCCAGCAGCGGCCACCGACTCGGGGCGCGCGCCTGCGGAGGCGGCGGCAACACCGAGTCCGCAACCGGCGGGATCGACAGGCGCCCCGAGTCGATGCTCGAGGTGCTTACGGCGGGCTGCGCGGACGCGGGCGGCGGCACGCTAGCGGGGCTGCCCGAGCGCAGCAGCGCTCCGGGCACGCGTGCACTCGGCACCGGCGCCGACAGCGCGGGCTGCGAGGGACGCGGCGTGGGGATGGGCGGCAGCGACAGGGGTCGAACGCTCGGACGCGGCAACGACATCGGCCGGACCGACCGCGGCATCACGGGCTCGTCGTGCACCACCGACGACGGCAGCGCGACGGTGGGTCCGTCGTCGACCTCCGCGTCGTACCGGGGCAGGATCGCGCGAGATGAACTGACTGACGCGCCAAGAGCGTCGAGCGCGCTCATTGCGGCAGGCGTCTTCTCGTCCTCGACGTCGGCGTCGGCCACGGCCTCGAGCGGGAGCGTCTCCGCTTCGTCCACCTGTACATCGCGCGCGTCCACGGTCTCGACATCGTCCGCTGCGTCCGACACGTCGTGAGCCCCGACCGTCTCGATGTCGTCTGCGTCGTCCGACACGTCGCGAGCGTCGAGGGTCTCCCCTTCTTCGGGCTCTTCCTCGACCTCGGTGGCGTCGATGGTCTCGATCGCTGGCGCTACCGCCACACGCTTGCTGGGCGGCGGCGGAGGGAGGCTCTTGCCGAGCTTGATGCTGGGCATCGCGGTGGCGGCGCCGGGCTTCTTGTTGAGCTCTGGAAATAGCTCGTTGTCGGGCTTCGAGTTGGACGGAGTGGAGTGAGAGTCGAGCATGGTGAGTATTCCCCTGCGTCTAGAGAAACCCGGCCGGCTGTCCGGTTCGGGACGCGGAAGAGTAGCGAAAAAATCGCCGCGGGCACGGGGAAATTGCCCTAGGGGTCGAAAAATTCACGCGAAAATGAATCGGTGCTGAACTATTTCAGCGATGGCGGACTCAGGCGCCCATGGGGTGCCACACGGTCTTGGTCTCGACGAAGCGTTCGATGCCCGTGAGCGCGGCACCGCGCTCCGCGTCGAACCAGGCAGACTCGTCCGCCTCCCGGCGGCTGACGCGCTTGACGTTGTCTGCCGCGTCCCGCTCGAGCGAAACCGCGAGTTCACCCGCCACGTTCCACAGGTCGAGCGCTCGCACGGCCATGTGCTTGGCCAGGGGGGTGAGCAGCTCTTGCCGCGGTCCGGTGAGTAGATTCACGACGCCGCCGGGCATGTCGCTCGTCGCGAGGCACTCCGCGAACACCAACGTCGTCCGGGGATCCGACTCGGACACCACCACGACGGCGACGTTGCCCGAGACGATCACCGGACAGATGCTGCCGACGAGTCCGAGCAGGGTCGGGCGATCCGGTGCAGCGATCGCGACGACGCCGATTGGCTCCGGAATGCTGAAACCGAAGTGTGGACCGGCGACAGGGTTGCTGCTCGCGAGCAGGCTCTGCAGCTTGTCGCACCAGCCCGCGTGGCTGACGGCTCGGTCGATGGCCGCGTCCACCTCGCTTCGAGCAGCGCTCGCCCCGCCGCGCTCGAGGCTCTCCATCAGTTCTTCGCGGCGCCCCTCCATCACCTCCGCGAGGCGATACAATATCTGCCCGCGGTTGTAGCCACTGCGCCCGGCCCACCCCGAGAGCGCCCCCTGCGCCGCCTTCACCGCGTCCCGCGCGTCCTTGCGCGACGCGTGCGGGTAGTTGTCGTTGCCGTCCGCGGTGACGAGATAGCGACCCGATTCGCTGCGCACGAACGCCCCACCCAGGAAGAGCTTCCAGGTCTTCTTCACGCCCAACCGGGCCGGACCCGCGACACCGAGCTGTTCGCTTGGCTCGAGCTCCGCTGCGGGTCGCCTGCGATCAGAGCCGACTTGTCGTCTTTGCGTCATGACTCACTCCACCACCAGGTACGCGGCCAGACCCTGGCGACCACCTTCACGACCGAACCCACTCTCCTTGTAGCCACCGAAGGGCGAGCTCGGATCGAACTTGTTGTACGTGTTCCCCCAGACGACGCCCGCTTCGAGCTGGCTCGCCATCTTGAACAAGCGCGCGCCCTTGTTCGACCACACACCCGCGGACAGCCCGTAGAACGTGTTGTTCGCCTTCTCCACCGCTTCGGCATCGGTGCGGAAGGTGAGCACGCTGAGCACTGGACCGAAGATCTCCTCTCGAGCGATGCGATGGGACTGCGCGACGCCCGTGAAGATGGTCGGGGCAAAGAAGTACCCGCGCTCGGGCAGCTCGCAGGGAGCGCTGAAGCGCTCGGCGCCCTCTTCCTCGCCGCTGGCCACCAGCTCGCGGATCTTCTCGAGCTGCATTTTGGAGTTGATCGCTCCGACGTCGGTGTTCTTGTCGAGCGGATCGCCGACGCGCAGCGTCGCCATGCGATCGCGCAGCTTCCTCACGAAGGTGTCGTGCACGCCCTCCTCCAAGAGCAGCCGCGAGCCGGCACAGCACACGTGCCCCTGGTTGAAGAAGATGCCGCTGATCACCCCCTCGACGGCTTGATCGATGGGCGCGTCCGCGAACACGATGTTGGCGGCCTTGCCCCCAAGCTCCATCGTCATGCGCTTGCCGGTCCCCGCGAGCGCGCGCTGAATGTGCTTACCGACCGCGGTCGAGCCCGTGAAGGCTACCTTGTCCACGCCCGGGTGGCCGACCAGGGCGGCCCCGGTCTTGCCTGCGCCGGTGATGATGTTCACGACCCCCGGCGGCAGGTCCGCCTCCTGGATGATCTCGGCGAGCAAGAGCGCCGTCAGCGGCGTCGTCTCGGCCGGCTTGAGCACGACGGTGTTGCCGCACGCCAGCGCCGGAGCGATCTTCCACGCGGCCATGAGCAGTGGGAAGTTCCAGGGGATCACTTGCCCAGCGACGCCAAGGGGCCGGACCGCGTGTCCGGGAAACGCGTAACGCAGCTTGTCTGCCCAACCCGCGTAGTAGAAGAAGTGCGCCGCCGCAGTGGGCACGTCGAAGTCGCGGCTCTCCTTGATGGGCTTGCCGCCGTCCAAGCTCTCCACGACCGCCAACTCTCGGGCCCGCTCCTGGATCACCCGGGCAATGCGATAGATGTACTTGCCGCGCTCGAGTGGCGCCATGCGCGCCCAAACCTGGTCGTACGCCCGCCGAGCCGCCGCGACCGCGCGATCCACGTCCCGCTCGTCCGCGTCCGCAACCTCCGCGAGCCTGGCCTCCGTCGCCGGGTTGATGGTCTCGAAGTACCGCCCCGCTCCGGGCGGCTCGAACCGACCGTCGATGAACAAGTCGTAGCGTGACGCCAGGCGGACGTGATCGGTGCCCTCGGGTGCGGGCGCGTAGTCCCACGCGTGCCCGAAGTCGAGCCGTCGCTCCGCGCGCCGGCGATCCTGGCCCATCAGGGCCTTCTCTTCCACGAGCTTGATGGTCACGGATGCCTCGCCTTCAGTCCTTGGTGAAGTACTCGTCGCCTTGATAGGCGCCGGACTCTTCCTTCTTCAGCTGCATGAGCACGTCGTTGAGCAGGGTGCTCGCTCCCAGTCGGAACAAGTCGGGATGGAGCCACGCATCGCCCAGGGTCTCCTTCACCAGCACCAAGTAGTGAAGCGCTTGCTTCGCCGTTCGGATACCGCCCGCCGGCTTCATGCCGATGCGCCGGCCCGTCGCGAAGTAGAAGTCCCGGATCGCCTCCAGCATCACCAGCGTCACCGGTGGCGTAGCCGCCGGCTGTATCTTGCCCGTGCTGGTCTTGATGAAGTCCGCGCCCGAGTACATGGCCAGATCGCTGGCGCGCCGCACGTTGTCATAGCTGCCGAGCTCTCCCGTCTCCAGGATGACCTTGAGGTGGGCGTCGCCGCAGGCTTCCTTCACCGCTGCGATTTCGTCTGCGACTCGCGCGTGCTCGCCGGAGAGGAAGGCGCCGCGATCGATCACCATGTCGATCTCGTCAGCGCCCGCATCGACGGCGCGCCTGGTGTCATCCAGCCGGACCGACAGCGCCGAGAGGCCACTCGGGAAGGCCGTCGCCACGCTCGCCACCTTCACGCTCGATCCGGCGAGCGCCTCCTTCGCGATGGGCACCAGGTTCGGATAGACGCACACCGCCGCGCAAGAGGGGATCCCATGGTCACCCGGCGAAGGACTTCGCGCCTTCATGCACAGCGCGCTCACCTTGCCTCGGGAGTCGCTGCCCTCGAGCGTGGTGAGGTCCATCATCTGGATGGCCAGACGCAGGCCGGCGACCTTGGCGGACTTCTTGATGCTGCGCTTGGCGAGGGACTGCGCCCTCTCCTCGGCGGCGATCCGATCGACGGGCGGAGACGGTTCGAGGGGCGCGAGCATGCCGCTCAGTGCGGGGGATCCCCCGCCGTGGGTCGATTGCATGAGGAGTGCTCCAGAGGGACCCGGGCGGTCCGGGTGGCGCGCCGGGCAGCCGGCCGCATGGCATCGTAGCCCAAGAGCGCCGGCGATTCGACGGCCGTGCAGCCAGCCAAGGACACGGAAATCTCGCGTGTTTTCCCGAGCGACCTTACCCTTGGTTCCTGGCGGGTCCGGATGCTAGAACCCCGGTCTCGCGGTTCGTTTCAGACCGAAAGCTGGAGTGAATCGTATCTCCTGGTAATATATGGCTAAACCCACCCGTGAATCCTCGTCGCCAAGAAGGGCGAGGCTCATCAGGAAGGCCGAGCTGTGAAGATTTCCTGCCCGTCGTGTGCGGCAAAGTACTCAATCGCTGACGACAAGGTTCAAAGCCGACTCGCGAAGATCCGCTGTCGCAAGTGCGGTACGACGATCGTCATCGATGGGAAGGTCGATCCCCCCAGCGTGTATGCAGCGGAAGGCGCTGCAGCCGAAGCGCCAGCGGCACCACCGCCGGCGGCGAGTGGGTCGGGTGCTGCCGTCGCCGAGTACTCGGTCGACTTCGGCGACAACGATCAGCGCAACTTGTCCTTGGCCGCTCTGATCACGGCGTACAACGCCGGCGAGGTCACGGCCGAGACGTACGTGTGGGCCGAGGGCATGGGAGACTGGACCGCCCTCGGTGAGGTGCCCGAGATCGTAGAGGCGCTGCACGCATCCACAGGGAGCGCGTCCGCAGCCGAGGCGCCCGCAGCAGAGGCATCCGCTCCGACTCCGTTCGCGGCTCCCGAGCCGGCGGCGCCGTGGGGCGCGACTCCTCGAGCGGAGCCCACCCCGAGTCCCTTCGCCGCGGCGCCCGCACCCGCGTGGGGCTCCGCACCGCAGGCCGAGCCGTCCGCCCCGCGGGCAGCGGTGGGCCGTGGCGCAGCGGCGGACTTGTTCGGTGGCTTCGACTCCGCCGGCAGCGAGTCGGACGTGATGACCAGCGCGCCGCAGCCGGACCTTGGGGCGGCGGCCGGCGCGCCCGCGGCGACGGGCGCGCGCAACGAGTCCTCCGTGTTGTTCTCCCTCTCGGCGCTCACGGCGGCGAAGGACAGCGCGCCGTCGCCCAGCCAGTTCAGCGCCCCGGCCGGCACGCGGGAGGACTCGGGGCTGATCGATCTGAAGGCCCTGACGGCGCAGGCCGACGCCGCCGCCGCGCCCGTAGCCCCGTTGGCGCCCGCGCCGCTGGGCTTCGCACCCCCACTCGGCGGCTCGCCACTGGGCGCTCCTGCGATGGACGGGATGCTGGCATCGCCGACTGCCATGCCCGAGAAGAAGAGCAAGATGGGGCTCTTCATCGGCGGTGGCGTGTTGCTCGGGTGCGTCGTGATCGCCGGCGCCATCATCGCCACGAGCGGCAAGGAACCAGCCCCGGCCCCGGTCGCGACGCCGGCCCCGACCCCCACGCCGGCGCCCGTGCCGACCCCCGAGCCGGAAGCCACGGTGGCCGCCAAGCCGCCAGCCACGGGGACCGCCGAAGAGGGCGAGGACAAGCCCCCGGAGAAGAAGCCGGTGGTCAAGCCCGGCGGTGGACGGCCCGTCGCCAAGCAGCCCGGCCAGACCGCTACCGGAGCGCCGGCGCCAGCCGCCACCCCGAAGAAGCCAGCGGGCAATCCCTGCGGCTGCGCCACCGGCGATCTGCAGTGCGCCATGCGCTGCGCCGCGGGCGGCTGAGCACGCGCTCCTCCCCGATCAGCGCAAGGGCGCTGGCACGTCCAGGGAGACCTCGCCGCGGGGCGCCGCGAGCTCGAGCACGAGACCTCTCCGATCCGTGAGGCCGAGCCGCGTCGTGCCGTCTGCGAGCCTGAGCGCGAACGGCGCGCGTGGGACCGGCGTGCTCTCACCGAGCGGCACGACGAACACGGCGACGGGCTCGGTGCGGACCGGATCTGGGCGCTGGCGCTCGCTACACGCGGCGGCCACCCGACTCGACACATCCTCCTTGGCGCAGCGCCCGAGCGCTTGGCTATCGCGCGGCTTCGCGGGTCCGGCGACCCGGGCCACGAGCCGAGCCGCAGCCTCTCGCACCACCTCGCTGCCATCGTGCTCCAGCAAGTCCAGCTCGACCCGGCAGCGATGACCGGCGGAGCGGAGTCCCGCCAGAGCCCCGGCGCGCACGGCAGAGCGCGTGTCGTCGAGCGCCTTGCACAGCGCCGCCTTGCTCGCCGCGGTCGGCGAGGCTCGCGTGAGCCGACCGAGCGCGACGGCAGCGTTGGCCGCCACCACCGGGTCACGATCCGTCAGCCCCGCGATCAACACACCGCGGTCCGCACCCGCTCCGATGACTCCGAGGGCCCACAGAGCGTTCGCTCGCACGGCTCCGTCCACGTCTCGGGCGAGGCGAGCCGCGAGCGCGCGGCCGTCGGCCCGCCCGGCCAAGACCTCGGCGACCTTGGCGCGGTCTGCCACGTCCACGGTCGAGTCCACCAGGCGTTCGAGGGCGTTCAGAGAGACCACGCCCGAATGCCGCCCAATGGCCTCGATGTAGGCGTCCCGCTCCCCGCCCCGACTCGCGCGCAGCAGGACGAGCGCCCGAGTGACGTCCCGCTCGTCCTTTGAGCGCGAGAGTGCGCCGCCAAGCGCGAGCGCGAGTGCCACCCGATCCTGCTCGGCGGCGCGCGCGAGTCGGTCCAGCAGCACTCGCGCGCTCGCGCCAGAGGCTTTGCGCCACGCCGCCACCGCGGCAGCCATGCGAACGGCGCCGTCCTCCGCGCTGAGCGACTCGAGCAGCGCCTGGTCGCTGCCTGGTCCACCTGTTCGGCCCAGCGCCTCGAGCGCGGCGACGCGTACCGAGGCAGGATCCGAGTGCACCGCCAAGGGCACCAAGACTCGCGCGGCCCGCGGAGCTCCGGTGCGACCGAGCAACTGCACCAACGCCAAATGCTCGGCCGGCGTCGACCGAGCGCGCTCCAGCGCGCGCTCGATGGGGTCGACGGCGCGCCCATCGGGCTGGCTGGGATCGAGCAACGCTGCCGCGGCCGCGATGGCAGCCCGCCGCACGTCGGGCGCAGCGCTCTCGAGGTACTCGAGCACCGTCGGCAGCAGCGCCTTGTCGCCCATGCGTCCGAGCGACTCCAGCGCCGCTGCCGGCCCCACCGCGCCGCGGCGCAGCGCTGCGGCCACGGCCGCGCTCCCCCCTCGCTCGCCGCTGTGAGACAAGCCTCGCGCGCAGCCGTCTGCCAACGCCGCCGCGGGCTGCCCCTGCAGGCACTGCACGAGCTTGGGTACGGCAGCCGCGCCCGCGACCGCGAGAGCCTCCAGCGCGGCGGGCCGTTGCGAGTCGTCACGACCGAGAGCCGCGATGACCCGATCGAGCGCCTCCGGCGTGCCCAGACGCGCGAGCGCGACCAGTCCAGCGCTTCGCACCGGCGAGCGCGCGTCGGCCTCGTCGACGGCGGTCGCGATCGCGAGCAGCGCCTGCACATCCCCAAGCCGCCCCAGGGACTCGAGCGCCGCGACCTTGACGGACTCGTCACTGTCGCGCAGCGCCAGGATCAGCGCACTCGTCGCGCGCGGATCGCCGAGATCCCCGAGCGCAAGAGCGACCGCGCGGCGGACCTCCGGTCGTGCGTCTTGAATCTTGCCAATCAGCGGTACGACCGCGCGGGGATCCGCCGAGCGAGCGAGCGCCAGCACGATCTGCCCGCGGACCACGGGGGAGTCGTCGTCCAGGTGGCCCAGCAGTGGCAGCACGGCCTCCGCCCGACCCGAGGCGCCGAGCGCGATGGCAGCCGCGCTGCGCACCGTCGGATCCGGGTCAGCCAGGGACCGAGACAGCGCGAGCAGCGCCGACGGCGCTGGACTCCAGGCGAGCAACTCCGCGGCCGCCAGGCGCAAGCGGCGCTCGGGATCCGAGAGCCAGGCAACCACTCGCGCGCTCGCCGTCCGCTCACCGAGCGCCCGCAGCGCGGCCTGCGCGGCCAATTTCACCTCCACGTCCGGATCATCGAGCGCGCCAAGCCCGAGGCGGCGCCCGACGCCCTCGGGCAGCTCACTCAGACGCTTGGCGGCTCTCCGCCGCTGACTCACGTCGTCGCTGCGGAGCTGGGCCTCCACGCGTTGGACGGCGTTGGGCCAGATGGAGGCCTCGACGTGCGACGCGGGCGCGAGCACGAGCGGGAACAGCAGCCAGGCGAGCGTTCGTCGCACGAGCCGCCAGGCTAGCGCAAGCGACCCAGCAAGTCACCCCGGGGCCAAGCCGCGGCGAGCCACGTCAGGTGGCGTGGACCGGGGGCGAGAGCGAGAAGCCCATCTCGCGAAACGCCTCGCGCGAGGCGCGCCGCTGCAGCGGCCGGAGGTAGCCGTAGAACACCGCGTTCTGCAGCACGAGGCGCACGAGCATGTACCACTCGAGCAGGTCGAGCGCGCAGAAGAGCGCGATCCCGAACACCAGCGAGCCGAAGCCGAAGGCGGCGCGAAAGAGACGCATGGGTGCTTCCGCGTGCCGGCGGTAGATGCGCGCGCGTTCCTCGTCGAAGGCCGGGAAGCGAGAGAACGACGCGCTGGTATAGGGGTCGAACCGGCGGCTGTAGTCTTCCTGACTCTTCACGTAAAAGAGGTAGGGGTACCACGCCAGGCGTACGAAGAGCGGGGCGTCCTGGCGCTCGCGGAAGCGGGCCAGCGCGGTCTCGTAGTCCTCTGCCTCCTGGTACTTGGCATTGGTCAGGCGCAGAAAGACGTTCTTGTAATGGTCGTACATGCCCGTGTGGAACGAGCCGGTCACCGCAGTGAGCACGCACAGCAACAGCGCGAGCGCCCCCATCCAGGGCGTGTCGTTGAACTTGCTCCACACGACGTACGTCCCGCCGCCGACCGCCACCACGCTGACGATGAGATCCGCAGAGCCATCGAGCATGCGCCCGAGCAAGCTCGACGTGCCTCGCATCCGAGCGAGTTGACCGTCCGCGCAATCGAACACTGCCGACGCGAAGATACACAGGCCACCCACCAACATGTGATGGGGGAAGCTGGAGAGGAGCGCGATACCACCGGCGATGCCGAAGAGGATGGAGATCACCGTCACCGCGTTGGGCGAGACAGGCGTGGGCATGAGGGCCTTGGCCAGCAGGTAGGCCAGCGGGCGATGGATCCACACGTCGATTGGCTCTTCGACCTCGAGCGGCTTGAGGCTGCGCTTGTAGGCCGCCCAGAAGCCCTCGGGCTCTGGGCGCGCTGCGACGCTCCTGCTCGGCTCCTCGCTGGCGATGTCGAATGTCGAGCTCACGATCAGCCTCTCACTCCGCGTCCGTCACGTATGCCGGCGCAGCCGTCTCCCGAGCCGCGCTCGCCAGCACGCGTTTCATGCCCGCCACGCAGCGAGCGTTCTGCGCCGCCGTACCGACCGTCACGCGAACGTAGGTCCGGTCCGCGTGGTGGGAAGACAGCGAGCGGATCAGGACACCCTCGCCCAGCATTCTGGCCACGAGATCGTCGGCGCGCAGCCCGGTCGCCGACACGTCGAGCAGCACGAAGTTCCCGTCGCTCGGCACCGGCTCCACCCCCGGCAACCCGGCGAGCCGGCTGAACAGGACCTGCCGCGCGTCGCGTAGCTGCTCGACCCGCTGCCGCTGTTCGACCTCGTCCTCGAGCACGGCGAGCGCAGCGGCGATGGTGACCTCGGGAATGTTCCACGGGACCTTCACGCGCTCGAGCAGCCGGATGACGACCGGGTTGGCCATCGCGTAACCGAGCCGCATGCCTGCCAATCCGTAAGCCTTGGAGAACGTCCGGAGCACGATGGCATTGGGGAACTCCCGCACCAAATGCACGAGGGACGTTCCATCCCCGAGCTCCACGTACGCCTCGTCGATCACCGTAGGCAGGCCGAGCCCGAGCAATCGGACCAGCTCGGCCTCGGGGACCCGGTTGCCCGTGGGGTTGTTCGGGGTGCACAGGAACAGCACCTTGGTCCGCTCGGTAACGGCCCGCAGCATGCCGAGCACATCGTGTTCTTGATCGCTGCGCATTGGCACGAGCACTGGGATACCGCCGGCCGCCCGAGTCCGCGCCTCGTACATGCTGAAGGTCGGGACGCTGAGCAGCACTTCCTCGCCGGGCGCCACGAAGGTGCGAATGATGACGTCGATGAGCTCCGTGGACCCCGAACCCAGGATCACGTGTTCCTTCGTCAGCAGCGCGCGAGCGCCGAGCCGCTCGCGCAGGGTGGGAGCGCCCGACGGATACAAATTGCCCCGCAAAGCCGCCGCCAGGATGGCTTGCACCACTCGCTCACTCGGGGCGTAGGGGCTCTCGTTCGACATCATGCGCAGCACGTCGCCCTGCTCCGCCGTCGCAAAGTGCGCTTCGTCGTAGGGCTTGCAGGCGCGCACCCAGCTCGGCGCGAAGATTTCCAGAGCCTCCGGGTCCACGCTGCGAGCGCCGGTACCGGGCTCGTCTCCCAGACTCTCTCCGTACACACGCAGCATCGCTTCGGCGCGCTCCAGCGCCTCCGGCGTGTCCACGTCGATCCAACGCACGTCCCCCACGTCCACGGTGGTGAACTGGCCGCGCGAGGCGAGCGCACGAACGCCGTCCGAGAGGGAGCAATCGCCAAGCTCCGTGTCGAGCCGACCGAGCTCGTCGAGCAGCGCCGAGGTGATGCGGAACACGCCGGTGTCGATCGCGTCGTAGGTCTCCAGCTCCTTGCCGATGTCGACGATCGCGCCGCCATCGACCCGAACCTTGGTCGCATCGTCGAGGTCGAAGCAGCGAGGCACGTCGTAGTCCACCGCCAGCGCGCTGTGGCCCGCGGGCAACTCGACCGCGAGCAGGCGACGGACCAGCTCGGGCGAGTAGAGGTGATCGGACATCGTCAGGATGCACTCCTGATCGACGAACTGTCGCGCAGCGAGGAGCGAGACACCGTTCTTGTGCAGGTACCGCTCGTTGTGCAGGAACTCGATCTCGAGCAGCAGACTCGGGTCGGCGCTGAGCACCTCGCGGATCTCCTCGGCTCGGTGGCCCACCACCACCACCGCTTGGCGGATGCCCGCCTCCTGGAGCGTGCGCAGCACCCGCACGATCATCGGGACGCCGGCGACCCGGCGCAGGGGCTTGGGGGCCGGCGCACCGCCATTGCCGAGCCGTGACCCGGTGCCGGCTGCCAGCACGACCGCTCGTGTCACTGCTCGTCTAGTGGTCATGTCGATTACTTTCCAAACCAAGATCTGTAAGCCGCCGCCAGATACCACGCGGCGCGTTAAACAGACAAATTCTTTTTCGTTCTAGTAACTTACAAGGGTGTAGGTGTGGCGCACACACCACAGTGTTGCGAGACGACCACACCTCGGGCCCGGGCCCGTGCCGGCGCTCGTCACGCCGTTGAGCCGGGATCTACACAAAGGTGTTGGGAATTTGTCTCACTTCGCGGAAGCAGGGGTTCGTTCGCCCAGCCCTAGGAGCAACTCGGATGCCAGCGCCAAAGTGCGTCAGGCGCTACGCAGTTCCGTGAATCCACGGCTAATTTTCGGGACTGATCCCCGCGGACCGGCGTGCGAACGGCCGGCGACACCCTTGTGCCCGATGGGCACACCGTGACGTCCCGATCCCGAGGACGGCACGGTCGAGCTCCCGCCGAGGCGCTCAGCCCTGCCCGAAGAGGCGCTCGGCGCGCGCGAGATCGGCGGGGTCGTCCACCTCGGTCCACGGCAGATCGCCCACCTCGACGGGCGCAGCGATCAGCTGCTTCCGGCGTACGAGCTCGTCGTACACGTCCTCGTAGTAGACGTCCGTGCGGCCCTCGGCGACCGCGCGGATGAGTCCGTCCACCACCACCGCGCTCGCGTCTGCGGAGATCCTCTCGATGCCAATCGTCTCACCCGCCGCCTGCGCCGGCGCGAGCTGCTTGCCGAAGCGGCAGATGCGTTCGCCCTCCACGACCACCTTCATGGCCTCCGCATCCACACGTTCTCGCCCGTCAATGGCCACCGCGAGATCGGCGTCGGACGACTCGAGTCGCCGCAAAACCTCCGGCATGAAGAGCACGTCGCCGTCCAGCTTGAAGAAGGCCTCGCCCCTCAGGTCGTCGGCGCAGAGCGCGAAGGACGTCACGTTCTGAGTCGTATCGTAGTCCGGGTTCGGACGTAGGGTGACGCGAAGCGGTGCGTCGCGCAGGGCGGCGGCGACGGCGTCCCCACGGTATCCCGTTGCGACCACCAGGTGCTCCACGCCCTGCTCGGCCAAGTTGTCGAGCGCGCGCCCGAGCAGAGAGCGACCTCCCACCGCGACGAGCGCCTTGGGGCGATCGTCGGTCAATGGCCGAAGTCGGCTGCCCAGGCCGGCGGCGAGCACGACGGCAAGTCGAGTCTTCATCACACCGAAGATTGCATACGGGCACACCCCTTGCTAGACGCCCCGCTCAATGACCTCTCCCCAATCGATCCTGCCCGCCGACGGAAAGCTCGCCGTGTTCCTACCCGGGCTCGGCGCAGTCTCCACTACCTTCATCGCGGGGTGCCTGCTGGCCCGACAGGGCTTGGCCGAGCCCGTGGGCTCCCTCACCCAACTGGGCACCCTGCGCTTGGGCAAGCGGACGGAGGATCGCACCCCGAAGATCAAGGACTTCGTACCGCTCGCCAGTCTGGACCAACTGGAGTTCGCCAGCTGGGATCTGTTCTCCGACAACGCCTACGAGTCGGCGCGCACCGCCCAGGTGCTCGAGTCCCGCCACCTCGATCCGATTCGAGAGGAGCTCAGTTCCATCGCGCCGATGCAAGCGGTGTTCTACCCGGAGTACGTCAAGCGTCTGGCCGGCACGCACGTCAAGCAGGCGCCCACCAAGGCGGACATGGTAGAGGCGCTGCGGGACGACATTCGCAAGACCCTGCGTGATCGCAACTGTGCTCGCGGCGTCGCGGTGTGGTGTGGCTCGACGGAGACCTACGTCGAACCGAGCGCGGTTCACCAAACCATCCAGAGCTTCGAGAAGGGCCTGCTTGCGAATGATCCGGCCATCACCAGCTCGATGCTGTACGGCTGGGCCTGCATGAAGGAGGGTATCCCGTACGCCAACGGCGCGCCCAACCTCAGCGTCGACTTCCCCGCCGCGATGGCGCTCGCACGAGAGACGAACACCCCCGTCGCGGGCAAGGACTTCAAGACCGGCCAGACCTTGATGAAGACCATCCTGGCGCCCGGTCTCAAGGCGCGAATGCTCGGCCTGGCGGGCTGGTTCTCCACCAACATCCTGGGCAACCGGGACGGGGAAGTGCTGGACGACCCGGAGAACTTCAAGACCAAAGAGGTCAGCAAGCTCGGTGTGCTCGAGCACATCCTGCAGCCCGAGGTCTACCCCTCTCTCTACGGCGACGTTTACCACAAGGTGCGCATCAACTACTACCCGCCCCGCGGCGACGCGAAGGAGGGCTGGGACAACCTCGACATCTTCGGGTGGCTCGGCTACCCGATGCAGATCAAGGTGGACTTCCTCTGCCGGGACTCGATCCTCGCGGCCCCGATCGTGCTGGATCTGGCGCTGTTCATGGACCTGGCCAAGCGCTCCGGCATGCGGGGCGTGCAGGAGTGGCTGTCGTTCTACTTCAAGAGTCCGATGGTGGCCGAAGGCCTGTACCCGGAGCACGACCTGTTCATCCAGTCGATGAAGCTGAAGAACACCCTGCGTTGGCTGCGCGGTGAGCAGCTCATCACGCACCTGGGGCGCGAGTACTACGACTGAATCAGCCGAGACCCGCGCGCCGACGCGCGTACCAGTGCGCTCCGATCGCTATCGAGCCGCCGAGCGCCCACAGCCAAGGCGGCAGCACGGCCGTGACCTGTCGTTCGGTCGCGACCAGAGTCGCCGTCGGTAGCGGCAGCCGGCGGATCTCCGCCGCGGTCACCGAGCGACCGCCAGTGACGCGAGAGATGCGCTCGAGACGCGCGGGATCCGGACGCGAGTCTGCCCAGGCCTCTCCCCCTTTCTCGCAAGCGAAGTCCAGTCGCGTGGGAGGCGTCGAACCGATGCGCACTCGCGCGGCGTATCCCCCCTCTTCGAGCGGGCCAAGATCCACGGTCACCACCGTCGCGCTGGAGTGCTGTTCGCGCGTGACGACGGGCTTCGGCTCGACCTCGCCCAATCGCTCGATCTCGACCTGCACGACGCCCGGCGTGCCCGGCAGCCGGGTGACGGACAGCTCGGTCGCGAGCCCCGCTACGCACGGCGCGGTCAGCTCCACGCGCGCGGACTCGTAGCGAGGGTCGCGCATGAGCCAGCCGAGCAGACCGTCCCACAGCGCACCGTAGGCGCGGCCACCAGCGGCGGCGCCGAGCTCGCTCCAGGCGAGGCGGTAGGTCGCGTCGAGCCCGAGCGCGATGCTGCGACCGTCACCGGCCTCGCCCAGAGCGAGCACCGGCATGGGCAGCTCGCCGGCCCGCCGGTGCGGATGCTCCCACAGCACCAGGCTGCCGGCGCGTGAGCGGCCCAGCGTGCTCGAGCCCACGAACACGGGCAAGTCGTCGGCGAACACGTCACGCACGCCGCGCAACACGGGAGCCGCCCGCCCCACCTCCGTGACCCGGGGCACCAGCTCCAGCGTGTCGAAAGGGCGCTCGGTCTCGGACAGTTCGACGGGCAGCACGCGCCCCAGTGCCGACCCCGCGTAGCCCCCACCCGCGAAGGCGGACGGTCCACCCACCATGATCAGCCCCCCGCCCGTCTCCACGTAGCTGGCGAGCGCCGGAAGGTGCCGTGCCAGCTTGTACTCGTTCGCGTCGATGTCCTGCAGAACGACCGCGTCGAAACTGGGCAGGTGTTCGGTGAAGAGCTCGTCCACGGGGAACGGGATGAGCGCCAGCTCGCTCTCGTCGTCCGTGTTGGGGTCGTCCGTGTTCGAACGCAGAATGAAGAAAGCAATCAGATCCACGGACTCGTCGCTCTTGAGCCAAGTGCGTAGGGCTCGCACGTCGTACGTCGGGCGCCCCGCCACGTGCAGTAGTCTCAAGCGCTCGCGCGTCACGCGGAACGGCAACAGGCGTCGATCGTTCTCTGGCACCGCGTCACCGGGTGGAGAGTCGATTGCGATCTCCAGGATGCGATCTCCGGCGCGCTCGAGGGTGATCCCGAGCTCGACCGTCGCGAGGTCCGATTGAACGTCGGCGACACCGCTGGCGAGCAGTGCCGGGGCGCTGCCATGCCTGAGCTCGCGAACGGCGACCGGGATGCGTCCGCAGCGGAGCCCGCCGCTGCAGCCAATCTCGACGGTGAGCGCGAGGGGCTGATGGGCGACCGCCGCGCTGGCCGTCCGCACGCGACGGATGCTCGCGTCCGGTGGGCTCCCTTCGGTAACGCGCACGGTGTGAATGGGCAGCCCAGCGCCACCCGCCCCGCGCTCGAGCGCGCCGTCGTCCGCCGACTCGCTCGGTCGGGTCAGACGCCCATCGCTGACGACGACGACGGCCTCGGGGCGCCCGCCCGCCGTCGAGGCGACGCGCGCCAAGGCGCTCGACAGATCGCTCTCCACGGCGCGTGGGACTTGCGGCGGCTCCGCGAGAGGTCGCGCCACTCCGTCGACCAACTCGAGCACGACGAGCCGCGCCGTGCCGAAGTGACTCCGGAGCTGGTCGCTGGCGTCGAGCGCCGCCGCTCGACGCGTGGCTTCCCCCTGAGGCAGCAGCAGGCGCCGGGAGCCATCGACCAACACGACCAACAGCGGACCGAGCTCGGTGCCGCGCACGTCCACCCGCACGGGCCGTAGCACGGCTCCCAGCACCAGCAGCACTCCGAGCACGCCGCTCGAGAGCACGAGCCAACGCTGGCGCTCGGCGCGGTTGGTCTCGAGCGCGAGCAGCAGGATCGAGACCGCGGCCAGGACGAGCGCCCCAACGGTGACCGCGCGGGACAAGTCATCACTCAGCGCCCACGCGCGGGTCATGGTCCGCGGCGCGCCCGCCTGCGCATCAAGAATGGCGCGTGCACCTGATCGTCCTTGTAGTCCGAGCACAGCACGTACATGGCGATGTTGACGGCGAGCCGGATGGCGAGCTCGCGCTGTCGCGCTCCCCCCGGCTCGACCTCGAGCGACCACACGCCACCACGAGCACGCGCCAGCGCGCCGAGCAAGTCATGGCTCAGAAAC
Source organism: Polyangiaceae bacterium (assembly GCA_019637295.1). Classification (GTDB taxonomy): domain Bacteria; phylum Myxococcota_A; class Polyangia; order Polyangiales; family Polyangiaceae; genus JACKEA01. The sequence continues at coordinate 212,233 of JAHBVX010000007.1, read as the reverse complement.
AGCACCTGCGCCGACTTCCCCCGCACGATCGCGTCGAGGTGCGACGGCCCGAGCACTCGCCCGACCGGACGATCGATGATGTAGTAGCTCTTGAACAAGACGTGGCTCGCATCGAGCCGCACCGGCGGGGACGCGGGGAGCACACGCGCCAGCTCGCGGCGCGCCGCCTTGCCGAAGCCTCCGCCCGCGGGGTCGAGGTCATCGACCACGAGCAAGCCACCCAACTTGAGGAACTGCTCCAGGCCGCGCAGCTCCGGCCGGGACAGCGGCGGCATGTCCCCGCTGCCGGCCCAGAGCGCAAAGGGCTCCTCCAGCAGTTTCGGCGCGTCCGCGCTCACGCGCTCGGGTGCGAGCCGCGCCGGCGCGCTGGTACGTCGCACCAGCTCATAGGCCCAGCGCTCGGCGCCCGAGCTGCGTGGCGGCGCGGGCAGCTTCCCGCCGGTCGCCAGCAAGCGAACGGAGAACGCCCCAGCTTGGCCGAACCCACTGGCGCGCTGACTGCCCAGACCAAGGGCGGCGAACAGCCCGAGGGCGTGACGACGGCGAATGAGAAGGCCCGCGCTCATCAGTCGAAGTCTTCGACCCGCCAGACGCCCGACTCCCGCTTGAGCACGACGCGATGGCCGCCCGGTACCCGCACCTCGGCGCGATCCCCGGAGACCTTCACGTCGAGGGTCTCGGGCTGCTCGAGTCCCTCCACCAAACTGCGCATGTCGTTCTCGACCGCGCCTTGACGCTCTGTGGAGAGCACCCGCAACAGCCCAGAGTAGCTGCGCCTGGCCAGAGCGCGCCGGAGCTCCGCCAGCGCCTGCGAGGGCGTACGCGCGCCGGCGGGCAGCGTCCCGGCGGCGGCGATGCGAAAGCGGCCGTCCTCGAGCGCAAGCTCGACCTGCTCACCATCCCCGTAACGAAGCACCGCAGTGGCCTCCACTCTGGCATCGGGCTTGGAGACGCTCTCTGCGTTGTGAACCAGCTCCTTCCTGGCGTCCTGCACCAAGCGAGCAGTCCCCTTGCGCCCGTGGGCGCGGCGCGCGTCAGCAGACAACATCGCGTACACCCCGTCCGCATCGTTGCGCTCGAGCGCGCGCTTGTAGTCGGCGGCGGCCGCGCGCGGATCCGGCAGCGCCGCGGGCGCGCACGCGGTCAGTGTGACCAGCACCGCGACGAAGCCCATCGGGCGGTGGACCCGAGACGCCGGAAACAACCGGACCATGGACCGAGGTGCTACCTTGCATGCGCGCCGGAGGCAAACCCGCGCAGCTGCGCGCCTGGGCCGACGGCGCCCTTTGCCTGCCGCTGTCCTGTTGGTACGCTCGCCCTCACCATGACTCGAACTTGGCTCGCTTTCGCTTGCTGCTGGCTCGCGCTGCTGCTGACCGCGTGCGGCGGACCTCCTGCCAAATCTGCCAACCCCACCCGGCGCCTGGACGAGCGCCGCGCGGTCGAGATCATCGCCAAGGCGTTCCGGGCGGAGCGGGACCAGCCCGTGCCGGGCGAGCCCATCCAGCTCGCGGACGGCAAGGCGCTCGAGGTCGACATCGTCGCGAGCGGCCGCAAGTACGGCGTCGCTTATCTGACGGAGAACGAGCGCCGGAACCTCGGGGCGGCGCTGCCCCCGCGTGATCGAACCCAGGGCGATGCCTTGCAGTTGGTGCGGGGGGTGGGCGACGACGAGGACGCCACGGTGCTCGTGCTGCACGACGTCGACTATGTCCACGACGACCACGTGGGCTCGGGCCGGTCCGCCAGCACCATCACGGCCGAGCGCAAGCTCGAGCGCGATGTTCGGGACTTCGTGGTGCGGGCGCACGCGGAGAGGTGGCGCTGACGGTGCAGACCACGCGCACGCTGCTAGCGGTCGCGACGACGGCCACCCTCGTCGGGATCGCCTTCAGTGCGTCCGAGCAAGCAGGCTTCGGCAGCTTCGTCGCGCTGGGCGGGCTGATCTTGACGGTGTACGCCATACATCGCTTCGGCCGCTCGGGACCGGACGAGGCGTGAGCCGAGGCTCACGTCTCGGTGCGCAGCACCGCGATCGCGACACCTTCGCCCAGGATGGGCGTACGCTGGACGGCGAGCCCGAAGTCTCGCCCGGTGATCTCGATGCGCGTCGACCACTGTCCAGCCGCGTCGAGCTTCTCGAGCGGCTTCTCCCCGACGATGGCGGAGGCGTTGACCTCCGGCGACACCGGCGCGCCATAGGCCGCGTCGGTCACGACCATGTACACATACAGTAGCGGCATCTTGCCCTGCTCGCCCACCTGACTCCTGACTTCGCTGCGCAGCGAGTTCTCCAGGCGGTACGCGTACGCAGACCAGGACCAGCCGGTGACGTACAGCGCGCGCGCCTTGCCGTCCACGAGCACGGGCGCAGCAGTCACCCACTGGCCGTCGGGGCCCTTGACTCGCGCCGCCTCGGGCATCTGGCCGATGGTCTCCACACGCTTGCCCTCGAGCGCGCCCCGCAGTGCGGGGAAGCTCTCGAACAGGTTCTTGCCGGCCATGGAGTCCTGAGCCTGGTCGTTGCGCAGGACGACGCCCGATGGCTCCGCCAAGGCGAAGAACGTGCTCTTTGCCACGCGCAGATCCTGGACCTTGTCCCGCGCGCGCTCGAGTGCCTCGCGCACGGCCTGCAGATCGTCCTGCAAGGGCTTGTCGGACGAGACCAAGCGAACGAGCAGCTTGGCTCCCTCGGGCAGCCCTGCGCGGACCTCGCCCACATCCGTCTCGACGGTCTTGGCGAGCGCGGCTGCGTGCTCGAGAGCGCGGGCCGGACTCTTCTCCTTGTCGCGGCTACACGCGAGGGCGAGCGCGACGGCGATGAACAGCGTGAGCAGTCGGGTCGTCGATGGCTTCATGGCTCGCTCCGGCGCTGCTCCATCAGCCACGCTCGCGCGCCGCCGCGAGCACCGACGACGCGTGTCCCGCGACTTTGACGCTGCGCCAAACGCGACGTATGACGCCATCGGCGCCCACCAGGAAGGTGCTGCGCTCGATGCCCATGTACGCTCGGCCGTATTGCTTCTTCTCTACCCACACGCCGTAGCGGCCCGCGAGGACCTTGGCCTCGTCCGAGAGCAGCGTGAACGACAGTCGGTGCTTGCGCGCGAAGCGGGCGTGACTGCCGCAAGAGTCCGGGCTGACCCCCAGCACCCGCACCCCGGCCCGCTTGAACGCCGGCAGCAGCTCGCGGAAGTCCGAGGCCTCCACGGTACAGCCTGGCGTGTCGTCCTTGGGGTAGAAGTACAGTACATAGCGCGTGCCCGTGAGCTCGGACGAGCGCACCAGCGCGCCGTCCTGATCGGGCAGCTCGAACTCGGGGGCCCGCTGGCCCGCGGCAACCGCCAGGGCGCCTATCGGCGGCGCCGCGCTCTTCTTCGCCGCGGTCGGCTTGGCGGCCGGCTTCTTCGCCGCGGTCGGCTTGGCGGCGGTCTTCTTCGTCACCTTCTTCGCCGCAGTCGGCTTGGCGGCGGTCTTCTTCGCCACCTTCTTCGCCGCGCTCGGCTTGGCGGCGGTCTTCTTCGTCACCTTCTTCGCCGCGCTCGGCTTGGCGGTCGGAGTCTTCGATGCGCTCTTCTTGGGTGGTGCCATGGGGTCTCCTCGGGCGACGGCGATCGCCGACGACCCCTACTGCAAATCCGCGCGAGCGTCAGCTGGGTTGCCGGGCCGGGCGTCAGCCTGCCGTCAGGACCGCGCCGAGCGCGGTCCACAGCGCCCCGGCTCGGGAGAATCGTCGCGCAGGATCGACCGCGAGGGCCTGCGCTACCCAGCGGTCGATCTCCTCGGGCAGGTCCGGCCTCAGTGCCCTTAGGCTCGGGCGGGGGGCGTGGATCACCTTCTGCACCTTGGCGCGCAGGGACTCACCCTCGAAGGGTACACGCCCGGCGAGGGCACGAAAGACGATGGCGCCGAGGGAGTACACGTCCATCCGATGGTCGGCCTTCGTCCCGTTCCCCTGCCAGACCTCCGGGGCGATGTAGCTCGGCGAGCCGATGACCATCTCCGCGCTGGTGAGCGGGCTGGCCGAACCCAACTTGGCCAGCCCGAAGTCGAGCAGTCGGACCGGGACCTGACCCGCCCCGCTGCGCTCCAACACGAAGATGTTCCCGGGCTTCAGATCCCGATGAACGATGTCGTGCTCGTGCGCCAAATCCAGCGTCTCCACGATGGGGTCGAGCAGCTCGAGCAGTCGATTCACCGACAATCGCTCACCGGTTCGCTCGAGGCGCGCCAGTTGCTCGTCCAAGTCTTCACCGCGAAGCAGCTCCATCACCAGACACAACACACCGTCGGGTGTGCTGGTCAGCCGATGAACCTGGACTGCTGCGGAGCCCGCGAGCCGACCGAGGATGCGGTGCTCTCGCACCAAGCGAATCGACAGCTCCGGACTCTCCGCCGCGACTTGGTGCAAGACCTTGACCGCGACCTCCGCGCCCGTCTCCCGGTCCCGGGCGCGGTAGATGACCGAGTGACCGCCGCGACCCACGATCTCGGCGAGCTCCCAGCGCTCCCGAATGACGTCACCGACCTGCACGGACATGGCAATCGTCCGTGCTTCTCGCCCGCCCGGCCAAGCGATGCAAGCCCACGCCCGCCAACACCGGGCGCACGCCTCAGGGTTTGGAGGCCAGCGTGACCCGGCCGGGAGCCACGAAGTTCGCCTGAGCGTCGGCGCCCACGAGCCAGGAGTCATAGCCGAGTTCACCCCGCAAATAGCGGCTGAAGAAGGCGACCAGGTAGGCGCGCGTCACGGCGATCAGCTCGGCGTGGGGCTTGGTGGGCTGCTTGCAGAACGAGCAGACCGTCCCGCAGGTGCTCGGGTCGTCGAGGAAGCTCATGTGATTGGCGCCGATCAGCGTCACCTCCAGGCTCGGCGCCGACGCCTTGGCGTAGAAGGTCTGAAAGTTGTCGGCCGCGGGCGCGCAGGCCTGGCCGAAGCCAGTGGCGGTCGAGTCCAGCGTCTCGCCGAGGAAGGCCGTGGGGATCGGCAGCGGCAACTTGTCGCTGGCGTCCGGGCAGTCGGTCGGCGAGCACAGCATGGAGGAGTCCACCGGGTCGAGACCGAGCACGGCTCGAACCCGCGCGTCGGCTGCAGCCGCGAGCACGCTCAGCTTGCCACCCAGGCTATGCCCGGTCAGGCCAATCTGGCTCTCGTCGATGCGACCGCTCAACGGGTTGCCCGCGGCCTTCGAGGCGCCGAGGAGGTAGTCGATGGCTCCGAGCAGATCCTTGGCGCTGTTCGCGTGGTTGGGGATGAACCCCGCGGGGTAGTCCGCGGTGCACGTGACGAAGCCAAATCCCGCGAGGTGGCGGGTGGTCACTTCGTACTGGGACGCCGGCAGCTGAAAGCCGTGGGCGACCACGACCAACGGCACCGCCCCGCTGCCTTCGGGCACGTGGCAGCGCAGCGGCACGGTGCTGCCCGTCGCGCCAACCGTCGCGTTGGCGGTGTACACGGTGGTGGCGAGCGGCCCCTCGCCGAGGGGGCTCGGCGTCGTCGGGCTGCCACCGGAGCCCCCGCTCGCCCCGGCCGCGCCTGCCCCACCCTGTCCCGACAGCCCGCCCTGTCCGCCGATCCCCGCCTGTCCCCCGGCCGCCGACGCGCCGCTCGAGCCGGCGCCGCCGCCCTGGCCCCCCGAGCCCGAGAGCGGGCTCGAGTCCGAGCCGCCACAGGCGGTGAGCAGCAACCCGACCCCGACCAATCCCAATCCGTGTTTCATCGACTTCTCCTGGGAGTTCGCCTGCGCGCGGTCGCCGGTGCGCCCGCGTCGCCGACCATTGCTTCGAACGTGCGGGGGATGAGCTTGCGCCGGAGCAGCACGACCAGCCGCTCGCTCAGCGTGATCGCGACTTCCGACAAGCCCTCGAGGCGATCACCGGCCCGAGGCAGCACGCCGTCCCGGAACAGCTCGACCTCGGCGCGCACGAGCGCACTGATGGCTTCGACGTAGCGCGACAGCACCTCGACCGGCAGCATGGTGGCATCGATCCCTGCTCGCCTCGCTGCACCTAGTGTCCGGAGCAACTCCACGTCGTCGCTCGCGTAGCGCGCCTGGTCGCCCGTGCCCGCGGCGCGCACCGCCCCGAGCTCCTCGAGGAACTCGAGCTCCCGCTCCGCGACCCCGGCAGCGAGCAGCTCGGCGCGGGTCTTGGACCGCTCGTCGTTCGACTCGGCCAGCGTTCGCTCGATGCTGCGCGCCGCCACCCACTCGGGGGGCAGCTCGCCGGAGGCGTCGAGCACGGTTCGGATCACCCCCAAGGGGAGGAACTGCTCGCGCTGCAGCCGCTTGATGGCCGCGATCCGCTCCACCAGCGCGGCGTCGTAGTAGGCCATGTTGCGGGCCGTCTTGCGGCGGGGCCCGGGTAAGAGCCCTTCGCGCATGTAGTGCTTGATGGTCGCCGCGGGCACGCCGCTCTGGCGCGCCAGATCCGCCATCCGGAGGAGCTCGGGTTCCTGCATGAAGTAGGAAGTCGAACTTCTCACATCTTGCTCGAGACGGCAAGGGCTCTTCTGGCGCCCTGCCCTGCCTGCTCAGTCCACCAGCACGGTGCGCAGGCTGGTCATGACCAGGACCTCGCTCTGAGGGTGTCGAACCCACACGCTGACCCCATAGCGGCCGGGCCTTCCGTCCTCGGAGAGCGGCAACACGACAGAGAAGCGAGCGCCGTCGAGCGCCACGGGCTTCGGCGTCTTGAAGCCTGCGGGGAAGTACAGGACGAAGGGCTCCGGGACCGCGTACACGCTCGTCGCGTTGAGGTGCGCCGGGGGCAAGCTGCGCGCCAAATCGATGCGTGAGACGCCGATGCCACCGAACTCCACGGGCGGGTGGACGCTGCCGCGCACCTCGAGCTCCTGGCCGACGCGCGCCCTCGCCGGCAGCGGCTCGTAGGTGCCGTAGCGGTCCACGAACTCTTGCGCCATGCAGGGCTGATCGACGCCGACCGGCTTGGCGAGACCAACCCCCAGCAGGTTGTGCGCCGGCTTGAGGATGTTTTGCCGGTGACCGTCAGCGGGGGGCAGCTCGTTCAGGAACGCGCTCTGGATACGATCGAGCTGGTCTGCGGAGAACTCGGGCTCGGGGTCGAGCTCGCGGGGGATGCCGTCGAAGAAGCACGCGGCGTTCTCTTGCACGAAGTCTTCGCCGCCTGCTTCCGTGTAGCGCTGCTCGGGGACGGAGCCGTCGCTGCCCCAGTGGGCCGTGAAGCCCTGGGCGATCATGTCGGCGACGTGGCGCTGGGCTGCTCGCTCGGCAGCCTCGTCGCGAACCACCGGCTGCAGTCCGGCGGCGCGGCGATCCCGGTTCACGGCGTCGAGGACGTAGCGACGCGCGGCTTCGAGACCGAGGGGGGTCTCGGCCAAATCCCCCGGGCTCAGCTTTCCGCCCCCGCTGTGACCAGGAGCGTTGCATCCACAGGCGAGAAGTCCGAGGCAGAAGGCCGCGGCGCGCGTCGACATGGCCCACTTCTACGTCAGCCGCAGGGTCTGGGCAAAGCGACACACGGGTGGGTTGTGCTCGGGACGCGATGGGTTAGATTGCGCTCCGTTTTCACCAGCAGGAGCCCCTCTTCACAATGCTCGACCTTCCCGATCCCGGCCTGTATCGCACCACTCAGCCCTACCCTGGTCACGAAGACGCCTTCCCGGCGGGGGTGTTGGTCTACGTCGGACAGCCCCAGAACGGCGGGCTCAAGTTCGTCGTGCGGCCCGGACAAAACCGGAACAACCGTTGGTTCTGGGGCGAGCCCACCACGCCGCTCCGGTCCCCGACCTGGGCCAAGACGCTCAAGGCGTTGCCGTCCGAGGGCTACTACACGCTGCCGGAGACTCTCGAGTTCGAAGGGGGTGGGCGTTGGCTCAAGAACGCCATCGTACAGCTGGGGTACAACGAGAGCGGCCAGGGCATCGTCTTCGTCGGCGAGCAACGCGAGGGCGATGAGACCAACGCCTTGTACTTCAGCGATCGCGGAATGATGGCGAGCGACTCGCTGCTCGAGCGGCTGATCTGGGCACCCATCCTGCCGGTACCCAAGACCTCGGGTTGACGCCCCGGCGGGCCGCCAAGCCGCGGTCACCCGGCAGCTTGGCGGCGCCCCGCGCCGTCACCTGGCGGTAGCGAGGTTCTTGCTGACGAACTCCCAGTTGATGAGCTTGTCGCAGAAGATCTCGAGGAACGCGTTGCGATTGTTGCGGTGATCCAGATAGTACGCGTGCTCCCACACGTCGGTCGTGAGCAGCGGGGTCGCCTGGGTCGTGAGGGGAGTCTCCGCGTTCGGCGTGTCGAGCACCTTCGCGCTGCCGCCGTCGAGTACGAGCCACACGTAGCCGCTCCCGAAGCGACCGGCACCCACCCGGATCCACTCCTCTCGAAACTTCTCCCAGCTGCCGAAGTCGCGCGCGATGAGATCCGCGACGGCACCTGCAGGCGGCGCTCCGCCGCCCCCGGGCGCGAGCCCGTCCCAGAAGAAGGTGTGGTTGTAGATCTGCGCCGCGTTGTTGAACACTCCCCCGGAGCTGGTCTTGATCACCTCGACCAGGGACTTGCTGGCTTCTGGCTTGCCTTCGAGCAGCCCGGCGAGCTTCGTCATGTACCCCTTGTGGTGCTTCTCGTAATGAAACTCGAGCGTCTCCTGCTTCATCACGGGTTCGAGTGCGTCCTTGGCGTACGGTAGCGGCGGAACGACGAAGTCCATCGGTGTTTCCTCTTTTCGTCTCGTGGTCAGATCTGGCCGAATGGCCGCGGGCGGTCACGAAGGGCACGCCGCAGCGTGCGCCCCTCATCCCGGGTCGCGCAGTATAGGGACGCGGTCGCGGTCCAGCAACGGGCGAGTGCGCTTGTGGGCCCGCGCCCCGCCGTGCCAGGCTTCGCGCCGCCCATGACCGAGCGTGACGTCGCCGACCCGCCCGAGCGGCTCCCCGCGCACGACCCGCACGGCCGGCAGCGGGACTCGCCCGGGCTGGTCCGCCGGTTGAGCGTGATCGCCGAGGCCGTGTTCTCGGTAGGCGACCTGGGTCCGCCGCCCGAACGCCTCGACTGGCTGCGGCGCGAGCTCGACGACTTCCTCTCGCGCGCGGGCGGTCAGACGCGGCTCGTGCTCTCCCTCGCGGTCTGGGCGGTGTGGCTCCTCGCGCCGCTCTCCTGCGGGCGGTTTCGTTCGCTCGCGAGCCTGCCAATCCGCGAGCGAGCGTATGCCTTGTCACACCTCGAGGATCGCTTCGGTGCCCCCGTCTTGGCGGTCAAGGCGCTGCTGTGCGTTCACTATTACGAACACCCGGACGTCGCGCGCGAGATCGGCTTCGACGGCCAGTGCTTGGTCCCGCTTCGCGCGCCAGGAGCGCCGCCGTGAGCGAAGTGCTGTCGGCCAGCGCGCTGAGCGCCCGGGAGGCCCTCGACGCTGACGTGGTCGTGGTCGGGTCAGGCGCGGGCGGCGCCGTGGTCGCCGCGGAGCTCGCCGAGGCCGGACAGCGCGTGATCGTCGTGGAAGAGGGCGCTCACGTCGCGCCGGAGCGCTACGCACACATGCGACCGTCGGAGAACATGCGGCACATGTGGCGAGATGCCGGGCTCACCTTCGCCCTCGGGCTCGGCGACACGCCGATGATCAACGTGATGATGGGTCAGTGTGTCGGGGGGTCGAGCGTGCTGACCGGAGGCGTGTGTTTTCGCATTCCTGGCTCGGTCATGCGCGAGTGGTCGACGCAGCACGGACTTCAGGGGCTGCGGGAAGAGGCCATGACGCCCTACTTCGAAGAGGTGGAGCGAGCCATCCACGTCGAGGAAGTGCCTGCGGAGATGCGCTCCCGCGGGTCCGCCCTGTTCGTCGCCGGAGCCCAGAAGCTCGGCTACCCGGTCCACCCCGTGCGGCGCAACACCCGCGGCTGCAACGGCTGCGGACGCTGCAATTTCGGCTGCCCCCATGGCGCCAAGCTGTCGGTGGATGTGACCTACTTGCCCAGAGCGCTGGCCGCCGGCGCACGCGTCTTCTCCGACCTTCGCGTCGATCGCGTGCTACGCAAAGGCGACCGCGTCGCGGGGGTGAGCGGACGCGCGCTCACCGGCTCCGCCCGCACCCCCGGCAGCCGACTCACCATCCGTGCGCGACGAGTCGTCGTCGCGGCGGGGGCGTTCGCGTCTCCCCTGTTGCTCATGCGCAACGGGATCGGCGTCCGCTCCGGGCAGGTCGGTCGCAATCTCACCGTCCACCCGGGCTTCCGCGTCATGGCTCGCTTCGACGAACCAGTCCGCGGCTGGCAAGGTGCGCTCCAGAGCGTCTACCTCGACGCCTTCGAGGCGGAGCGCATCACGATGGTGGGACTGTTCGTCCCACCGGGTGTGCTGGCAGCCACGATGCCGGGCATCGGCCGCGCGCACGTGGCTCGCGCGCGCACCATCCCCAACCTGGCCATCTTCGGCGGCATGATCCACGACGACGGCGGCGGGCGCATCATCGACCTCTTCGGGCGACCCCTGATGACGTACCGAATGAGCCCCCGCGACCGCGCTGCGGTACCCGTCTTGATGCGCCGGATGGCCGAGATCTACTTCGCCGCGGGGGCCCGCGAAGTCTTCCTACCCGTGCTCGGGCTGGGCGGCATCGACGCGGACGACCTCGCACGCATCGATCTCACCCGGATCAAGGGGCGTGACCTGGAGTGCGGCTCGCAGCATCCGCTGGGCACCTGCCGGATGGGGGTCAACGCAGCGAACTCGGTCGTGGATCCCTGGGGGCAGGCCTGGGACCTGAGGGACCTCTACGTCGCCGACGGCAGCATTCTGCCCTCGAGCCTGGGCGTGAATCCCCAGCAATCGATCATGAGCATGGCCCTGCGCATCGCTTGGCATCTGCGCGAGCAGCCCTTGCCGGGCTGAGGGCGCCCATCGTTTTTTCTTGAAGCCGCGGCGACGCCGGTGCCCCCTTGGGCCGAGGAGCGAGCGAGAGCCATGGATCCATTTGCCCCAATCAACGGAATTTCGCTGGAGCGCTACGCGGAGCTCGGAGCCGCACTGGACGGACTCGACAAAGACAGGAAGGCGACCGCGGACGTGTTGGCGCAGGAGGGCGTCAGCGCCCAGGACTACGAGGCCGCCAAGGCGGGCTGGACCGCGCGCATGCAAGACATGTCGCTCATGGGTCGGGTCGCCACCGCGTTCATGCCGCTGTATCAGGCGGCCCTGGCCAAGAAGAAGGGTGGCGCGGCGCGCGTCAGCTACGAGGAGTTCGTGCACGTCAGCGCGCTGATCAAGATCTACAGCTTCGAGGGGGCCATGCACGCCTCGGGCCTGTCCATGGGCGAGTGGACCGAAGCTGCCGGCTACTGGACCTCGCAGATGTCGGCGAACATGATGCAGTACGCAGGCCACCACGGGAACGTGACCGCCGAAGAGGGGCGCATTCGCGGCGGCGCGCCGCCGCGCAAGATCACCGTGCAACGCGACACGAGCGCGGCGGCGATGGCGCAGCCCAACGCGCAGGCGGTGATGGCGCAGGCGCAGATGGACCCCCTCGCGGCGGCCATGCAAAATCCAGTCATGCAGCAGGCTCAGGCGCAGCAAGCCGCGATCCTCGCCAATCCAATCGGCTTCACCGCGGGCCAGGTCGGCAACTTCTTCACCGGCGGCATCGTGGCCGGCTCGCGCGTGGGCGTGAAGTGGTCGGACGGCAATCAGTATCCCGGCAAGGTGCTGCAGGCGGGCGTCGGCCAGTTCTTGGTCCAGTTCGACAACGGCTCGCAGCAGTGGATCCCGGAGAATGCTCTGGTGAAGGCGTAGTCCCATGAACTGCGCACACTGCGGCGGCACGCTCACGCTCGAGGACATGACCAAGCCGAACTGTCCGTTCTGCCACAACGTCCTCAAGCACCACGCGCAGGCGGCGGAGCACGCGGTGCTCGTGAACAAGATCATGGCGGACCGCTTCAACGCGCAGTACCCCGGCATCCCCCCCGGGCAGATCCCCCAGATCGGGCACCAGTTCGGGGCACCGATGAACGCCAGCTTCGATCAGTTCGCCGCGCACCAGACCAGCCAGGCGCTGAAGCGGGCCGGCATGATCACGGTCATCGCGGTGGTCATCCCCATCGTGCTCGCGCTGGTCATCGGCGGCGTCGCCGTCGTGTTGATGCTGTTTCGCATGTGATCCAGCCGCCGGGGGCTCCTTCGCTGGTTGCCAGCAGGCGCAGGGGTGCGAAGATTGAAGCCCATGACGCTGCCCCGTCGCACCTGGCTCAAGCTCGGCGGCGCCGCAGCGCTCGCCGCGCTGCCGTTGCCGCTGATCCTCGGCAGGAGGCGCGAGCGGGCGAGCCACCTGGTCCGGGACCCGTCGGGAGTGCTGGATCTCGCGCCCGGCCTGAGCTACCGGGTCCTGAGCCGCACCGGCAGCACCATGAGCGACGGCCTGCGCGTGCCCGGGATGCCCGACGGCATGGCGTGCTTTCCCCTGGGCGCCGAGCGCTGGGTGTTGATGCGCAACCACGAGGTGGGGCGGATGGTCGGTCAGGGCGCGGTCGGGCCGAGCCAGACGCCCCCCACCGAAGCGTACGATCCCACGGCGCACGGCGGCGTGACCCGCGTCGTACTCGAGCCGAAGGCGCTCTCGGTCGAGAGCGAGAACCTGGTGCTGACCGGCACCCTGCGCAACTGCGCCGGCGGCGTGAGCCCCTGGGGCTGGCTCTCCTGCGAGGAGAGCGTCGAGGCTGGGCATGGCTACGTCTTTTTGTGTCGCACGGATGCCACCCGCGTCGCCGCGCCGCACAAGATCCCCAGCTATGGACGCTTCAACCACGAGGCCGCGGTGGTGGATCCGACGAACCTCGTCGCCTACCTGAGTGAGGACCGCTCGGACGGCTGCCTGTACCGCTTCGTACCCAAGGCCTCGGGTCGTCCCTTCGAGGGTAGGCTGCAGGCCATGGCGCTGCCGGACGCGCCGAGCCAAGACACCGCGAGGGGGTTCCCGCTCGGCCGGCGCCAGCGGGTGGAGTGGGTGGACATCGACGAGCCCGATCCCAAGACGGACACCGTGCGCAAACAGGCGCACGCGCGCGGCGCGGCGAAGATCCGACGGGGCGAGGGCCTGTGGCTCGCGCAGGGCGTGCTGTACCTGGCCGCGACCACGGGCGGCAGCGCGGGCGTGGGACAGATCTTCCGGCTGCACCTCGAGCCGCGCGGGGACACCTTCGAACTGCTCGCCGAGTCCCCCGGGGAGGACGTCCTCGACTGCCCGGACAACCTGACCATCGCGCCGTCCGGCGACGTGATCATCGCCGAAGACGGCAGCGGTGAGCAGTTGATCCGTGGCATCACCCTCGACGGGCGCGTCTACGACATCGCCTGCAACGCCAAGAGCCGCGGCGAGATCGCCGGCGTCTGCTTCTCGCCGGATGGGCGGGTGATGTTCGCCAACTTGCAGCGAGAAGGGCTCACGCTGGCCATCTCGGGGGACTTCGCGAGAGTCCGGGCTGACGCCCCGAAGGTTCGCGGCGCCTGAGCACTCGGAGCGTCGCGCTCGGCGTCACCGCCCACAGCCAAGCGACTCCCAGTCGATGTGCTCGCGGACGGCGCTCGCCGTCGCCAGCTGCGTGTGGCGGACGATGCTGGTCCACGCGCAGTCGATGGTACCGGCCAGCGACGCCTCGACCACCAGCGCGGGGACGAGGGCCGCCGAGTCCAGAGAGCCATCGTCGAGCTCGACGCACAAGAGCGCCGCTGACGCGAGGGCAGCCGTCGCCGCATCCGGTGGTTCCAGCGCCCGGAGGAGCGCGCGGGTCGACTCCCGCGCACCCGGTTCCACGACAGCGCAGGCCCACCCGTCAGCCACCTCCGCCGCGTCGAGCAGCAGGTCTGGGGGCGCGCGCCCGTCCAGACCCACCCGCAGACAGGCCGCCGCGGCGCGCGCCACGCGCCGCCACGGCACCGCACGGCGAGCGGCCACGCCGAGCAGCCAGTCCCCTCGTGGACACTCGCGGAAGGCTGCGCGAAAGTCCGTGCCGTACCCTGCCGCCCACGTCACCACGTCGTGATGCGCCCCTAGCGCCGCAAGCCGCTCTGCAACCGTGACCACCGCGCCGTCCTCCAACTCGAGCTCCGAGCGATACCACGATCACACCGTGAAGTATCGCGCCCGAAGCGCCGAGCTGCCGCGGGAGCTACGCGAGCGATTCAGACAACTGGCGCTGGACGACGAGACGCGACGGTTCATCGACGACGCGCCTCGCTCGCGGCACGGCCGTCTCACGACCGCGCTCCACGCGCTCCTGCGACCGTTCTGGTCGGACTTCGACATCAACGGCTGGCTCGGCACCTATCCGCTCTTCCTCCTGAGCCGCGAGCAATGGGCGACGCTGCTCGCGTCCCGCACCGGGGGCCGCCTGCTCGACGTGGGCGCGGGCCTCGGCGAGGTCACGGCACGCATCGGCGCCGAGTTCGACCAGATCGTCGCGACGGAGACCTCGCCGCCGCTGGCGCGACGCCTCGCGCGACGCGGCATCGAGTGTCACCTCTTGGACATCACCGAGAGCGAAGTCCCGGCCCCTCCCTATGACGCCGTCAGCGTCCTGAACGTGGTCGACCGCTGCGATCGCCCTCGCATCCTGCTCGAGCGCAGCTTCGAGGCGCTCCGGCCCGGCGGTCTGCTCATCCTCGCGACCCCCCTGCCCTACGATCCGATGGTCTACGACGGCGGTCGAACTCGGGATCCCGAGCAGCCCCTGCGCGCGTCCGGCCGCAGCTGGGAGCACAGCCTCGGCCGCCTCTACCACAACGAAGTGGCGCCCCTTGGCGGCGAGCTGCTCAGCGTCTCCCGAGCGCCCTACCTGTCCGTCGGCGACGCGGCGCGGGCGCTGTACGTGCTCGACGACGCCATCCTGATCGTCCGCAAGGCGACCTGATTCCGCGCGTCGTTCGCCTCCGCGGTGCTCGAAGGCTTCGACGCCGCCGCCCGGTTGATCTACGATCACGCGATGGGCACGCAGTTCTCGCGAGCGTCCGCCGCGCTCGCTCTCGGTCTACTTCAGGCGGCCTGCGGCAGCAGCGACTCGTCCGGCGCCAAGTCGACCGGCGGCACCGGGGGCGGGACCGGCGCGGCCAGCGGCAGTGGAGGCAGCGGCGCCGCGGCGACGGGCGGCAGCGGCGGCACCGGAGCGACGGGAGCGACGGCGCCCTACGACGTCGGCGCCGAGGCGCGCCAGGGCTGTTCCTTCGGCCCCGGCGACAAGACGACGAAGACCGTGGGACCGAGCGTTCCCCACGGCGACGCGCTGCCCTTCGAGCACATAGTGGTGCTGATGCAGGAGAACCGCTCCTTCGACCACTACTTCTCGTCGCTGCCGGCCTACGGAGTGACTGACGTGACGGTCGCAACGGACCAGGACTTCAACTACGACCCGTCCACCAATCCGCCCGAGAAGGTCCACCGCTACCACGAGAGCCGCTATTGCATCGTCGACGTCAATCACGAGTGGAACGGCGTCCACTTCCAGTACGACGACGGCAAGATGAGCGGCTTCGTCGCGACCAACAACCCGGGCGGCGCGCGCGCCATGGGCTACTACACGGACGCGGATCTGCCGTACTACTACTGGATGGCGAAGACCTTCGCCATGAGCGACATGCACTTCTGCTCGCTCCTGGGCCCCACCTGGCCCAACCGATTCTACTTCTTCGGCGCCACCTCCTGGGGCAACACGAAGACCGGAGACATTGGTGTGTTGGTCAACGACCAATACCGGACGTCCACCAAGCTGATGGACCAACTCGAGAACGCTGGGCGGACCTGGAAGGTGTACCGCGACGGCATCACCTCCTTCGCTGTCGTGTTCAAGCAGAACTCCCAGTACCTGGGCAGCAACATGGCGCAGTTCGAGCAGGACGTGGACAACGACACGCTGCCGAACGTCGCCATCATCGATCCCTCCTTCACCGGCAGCGGTCAGAACGACGAGCATCCTCCCGCAAACATCCAGCTCGGGCAGCAGTTCACCGCGCGGGTCCTGGGCAAGCTGATGAGCCGTCCGAACGTCTGGAAGAAGACCGTCTTCATCCTGTTCTACGACGAGCACGGCGGCTTCTACGACTCCGTCCCTCCGCCGGAGGCCTGCGAGCCAGACAACCTCGTGCCTCCGGACTGGAAGTTCGATCGGCTCGGACCGCGCACGCCGCTGATCGTCGCCTCGCCGTTCGCGAAGAAGGGGTTCGTCAGTCACGTCGTGACCGACATCACCAGCGTCACCCGTTTCATCCAGAATCGCTTCGACCTGCCCGCGATGACTCGGCGCGACGCCAACGCGTGGCCCATGCTCGACCTGTTCGACTTCGACAACCCGCCCTTCCTGGAGCCACCCACGGGGGCGCCGTCCGCCGAGCCGGACGCCGCGGGCGTGCAGTGGTGCCACAACAACCCGCCGGGTACCGGCAAGCCCTGAACCTCGGCTCTCGTCAGAAGTGGTAGTCCACCGCGTACGGGGCGCACTCGGACGCTTCGTCGATACGGACGAAGACCTCCGCCGAGTCGTCGTCGGTCGTGGACGCGGTGCAGTCGTGGTCGGCCTCCACCTCCCCCGGCGCTTGCACGCAGCAGCCCTGTAGTCCGCCCGCGACCGTGACGAGCGCTCCCTTCTTGCACCCGTTCAGCTTCGTCGCCGCGGGACAGCTGGGGAACAAGCACAGCCGGAACCCCGTGTCGGTGGTCCTGGCCGCGGCGTTGACGGTGCACAGGCCCACCTTGTCTTCGCCGTCATAGCGGAAGAAGTCCACGTCCCCGGGGCCGATCACACCGGCGATGGGCGCGAGGCTCCCGCCGTAGCCGGTCGAGCCGGTGTTGTCGCAGTCGGTGACCACGCAGGGGAACGTGCCGCAGGCCGGCGAGGCCAGGGCGATGCTGTCGTTGGGCTCCGGCCCGGGATCCGCGCACTGGCTACCCCCGCTGCCAGCCGCTCCCGCGCTGCCGCCCTGCCCGCCGGTCGCGCCGCCGCCACCAGCCGCCCCGGCAGAACCCCCGACGCCGCCGCCCCCGGCCTGGCCACCGCTGCTCTGCCCACCGGACGCCGAGGGATCCGGATCCGAGCCACCCGCGCAGGCCACCACCGCGAGCATCGCCATCGAACCGAGCGGCCAGTGCCATGCCCTCACGAGGCTCATGGTATCACGACCCGCTCGGGACCGAGCCCCACCTTTACACCATGCTCGCTCGACGAGTCCAACGACCCTGGCTTCCGCTCGTTTTCGGTAGCGTCGTGATCGCGGTGGCGGTCGCGGCGCTGGTGCGGCTAAGGCCGCCCGCGGAGGCCACGTCCGGCGTCTCCGCCGCGCCAGGCCCGGACGCGGGCGAGCTCGCGCGCTGCCTGCAGGGTCCGAGACGCACGGCGCTGTCGAAGGCGGAGCTCAGCCCAGCGAGCGCGCGCCCCTACGCGGCCTGCGTGGAGCTCGGCGACCGGCTCGCCGGCGCGCTCTCGACGACCGCCGAGCCAACAGCCGGTGAACTCCGGCACCGTCTGGCGCGTTTTCCCTTCGACCAGACCGCGCGCGACATCGTCACCTCTGACGCCTGGCGAGGGGCCGTGAACGAGCTAGACCGGAGCTTGGCGCAGCTCGAGGCCGCGGCTTGCGGTGCGCAGAGCTGCCCGCCCGCGACGCCGCCACCGCCCGGGCCCTCTCCCATCCTCGAGCTCGTCGATCCGGACCCGCTCGCGCCAGTGCGCTTCGCTGCTCGCGCCTTCGACGACGAGAGCGCGCTGCTCGCCCTCGCGCTGCCCTCGGCGACTGGCGCGAGCTTGCACCTGGTGCGCGGTCGCGGCGCGGGGAGCGATCTCACGCCCGTCACGTCCAAGGCCGGCATCACTCTGGCCGGGCGCGTGACGGCGCTGGACGTGGCGAGCGCGGATCGCGTCACCGTCACCCTTAGCGACGGCACGACCACGCGACTCGTTCCGATCGTGCTCCGCGCAGGCGTCGCCGAGCTCGGCGAGCTTCCGCCGCTCCCACCCGGCGGCGCCCCCCTCGCGGTGGGCGCGCCCCTCGCCCTGCTGCCGAGCGGAGAGTGGCTCACGCTCCTGCGGCGCGACGCCTCGGTCACTCTCGCGTACGCCGACGCGGCGGGTTGGCGGCGCCGAAGCCCACCCCCGGGCCAGGCGCTGGTCGCGCTGCTCGGCGAGCCTCCAGTCCGTGTCCTGCTCGCGTCCAGGGCAGCCACCGGCTTCTTGCGACTCGCCGAGGTTCGGCTCAGCGCGGCGAGCGACCCCTTCACCGACGCGCACAGCACCACGGTGCCGTACGTCGACGCCCTGACCTTCGAGCCGGCCGCCGAGGTTCGTTGCGGCCCCGTCCTCGAGCGTTTCACTCCGCTCATCGCGCGAGGGCCGAAGGACGACGCCTTCGTCGCCCTGTCCGCGGACGCGCTGTACCCGTTTCGCTTCGAACCGCAGCCGGCGTCGACACTGCGTGCGCTGTGTGGCACCTGTCCGCCCGGCGTCCTCGAGCTGAGCGACGGCGCGGTCAAGCTACTCCTGCCGGTACGGCGCTCCCTCGCGCCGCTCGGGGTGGACACGGTCGCCGCCTTCTCGGCGACGCCGAGCTCACCGCTCGTCGCCGCCTGCAGCACCGACCGCATGACCCTCGCCTACGCCACCAGCAGGGGGATGGTGGTTCAGACCACGACTGCCGAGTCGTGGGTGTTCGATCGCGTGGTCACCGTCGGCGACCCGGGCGCGACCCCCGTGGCGGCGCTGGGCTTCGGCTCCCGCATCCTCATCCTCTGGCTGCAGCGGAGTGCGGGGGTGGCGCGACTCTACGCGCACGCCGTGCCTTGAGGCTGCGTGGTGCCGAAGGAGAGACTTGAACTCTCACGGGGGGTTGCCCCAACGGATTTTGAATCCGCCGCGTCTGCCGATTCCGCCACTTCGGCTTTGAAGTGATTTCGATGACTTGGATGCGTGCTGCTGTCTGTTGCCCGCGGTCCGACTCGGGGCGCGCGGGAGCCCCCAATAGCAGAGTCGAGGCGAGCCAGCCAGCCAAGACGTGCGCCCTGCCCGCGCGAGCGCCGGGGCTCAGAACGGCAAGATGGCGATGATGGCGTCGTCCTCTGCCCCACCGGAGAAGGCGAGCTGGTGCGCGTTCGCCGACACCGGGAAGGTGGTCGAGCGGGACGTCCCCGCGACGGCGATCCGTTGACCGCGAACGTCGATGGCGCGCGCCGAGTCGTCGCCTCCAGCGCCACCGAGGTAGCTGGAATAGACGACGCTCGTGAGCCCGGGGCTGAGGATCGCTACCCAGCCATCGTTGCCACTGCCCGAGTGGGCGGGAAACCGTCCACCTGCGACGCCAGGGAAGTCGAGGGACGCGGTGCTGCCGCTCAGCGCCAGTCCGACGCCGGTCACCCAAGCGGCGCCCTCACAGAAGTCCGTCCCTGACCCACCGAGATAGGTGCCGGCGACGAACGACGCGGCACCGGTCTTCGTCGTGTCGATGGCGATCACTCCGCAGTCGCTTGGTCCGTTACGCGCCTCGGCGACGGCGCCGACGGACGTGGGAAAGTCGGCCGAGTTCGTGCCGACTTTCACGTACACGACACCAGGGGTGTCGCTGGCCATCACACCGTACATGCCAGCGTCCTCGTTGCCACTGCCGCCCGCGTACGTGGCATACTGGATCGTCGCTCCATCCAGGCTCAGGCGAGTGAGATAGATGTCGCTCGCGCCAGGAGAGTACGTGCTGTCGAACCCCCCGACGATGGTGTGGCCGGGATCGTTCGTCCACGCGGGCATGTAGTAGATACCCAAGGAATCGACGGCGACCATGCCCTCCACGGCGCTGTCACCCGAGCCACCGACGTAGCGGGCCCACAGCAGATTGCCGCCGTCCTTGGCGAGCTTGGCCACGATGCCGTCCTGTCCGCCGCCGGGAGCATTGAGGAACTTGGCCGAGTACTCGGGGTCTTGCACCGAGCCGACGACACCCGAACCGACGATCACGTCGTCATTGCCGTCGAGCGCGATGGTGCGAATGAAGTCGCAGCCGTCGGAGTAGCCGACGTAGGTACACCACGCGATGGCTCCGGTCGCGGCGTCGAGCGCGCAGACGCCACCGTCTTGACGGCCGTAGCCACCCCCCGCGCACATACTCTGGGCCGTGTTGAACGTGGCGTCCCAGGCGCCCGTGGTGACCGGGAACCCCGACGACGCGCGCCCCGCGACGATGACCTGCGTACCCAGAGAGTTCACCGCGACGTCATAGAAACGATCGTAACCCGTGCCGCCCACGTATCGACACCAGGCCAGGCTCCCGTCCGCGTCGATGCGCGCGATGACGCCGTCCATGTTGCCTTGGTGAGCGCCAGAACAACCCGCGAGATTGCTCGTGAACGTGCCACCCGCGACGTAGGTGTTGCCATGCTGATCGAGCGCGGCGCCCCGCAACTGGTCACTGAGCGCAGCGCCACCCAGGTAGCTGCCGTAGTAGCTTGGCGCGCCCGCGGCCCCATCCGCCGGAGCGCCCCCGATGCCGGAGTCGCTGACCGAACCGCCGCTGCCCGCCGACGCGCCCGAGCCAGCCGCTCCGCTCGCACCTCCGCCCGCACCCCCGCTGCCTCCGACAGCACCGGTGTTGCCGTTGGGCTTGCGAGCCTCCTCTCCGGCGCACCCCAGACACGACAACACGAAGCCCAAGCACGGCAGCCAGCGCATCGGAGGTCAGTACAGCGTCGAACTCGCTCGAGCGCAAGCACGCCCCGACCACGCCCTGCAGCGGCAGTCGCCGTGCCCGCATCGGACCAACCCTCCAGGACACGACTTGCCGCGGCGGCGGACCCCTGTCATGCAACTCACCATGGCAGCCGCGCGCAACCGTCCCCTCGCCCGCGCGTGGCGACCGAGCCAACCACCGGCTGTGCGGCAGCCCACGCCGCTGGGCACGCTACTGGACGACACCCGAGCGATCGCCGCGCGGCGCGCGGGGCAGGGCGTCGATCCGCTGGTGTGGCGAGAGGCGGTCGGGCTGCGCATCGCCGAGCGTACCCGCCCCGGACGCGTGGAGGGCCGCACGCTCGAGGTCCAGGTGGAGTCGTCGGTGTGGGCTCAAGAGCTGTCGCTGCTCTCACGAACCTTGTGCGAGCGGCTGCGCGAGCGCGGGATCGCCGTCTCGCAGCTCCGGTTTCGCGTCAGACCGAGGACCGCCGAGCGGGCTACGCCCGCGCGACGTCCGCCCCCGCCCGCCTCCGCCCGAGCGCCGCTGCCTGCGGAGCTAGAGGTTCGCCTCGCTCGAGTCGAGGATCTCGAGCTGCGCGAGGCGATCGCCGAGGCTGCCAGCGAGTGGCTCAACCTCGACCAGCGGACGCCGCGCTCGCGCGCCGCCCCCAAGTCGCCGAAGCGCCGTCGGTGAGCCCAGTCACTTTGCGGAGGCTTGACGCTCGAGGCCCTCGATGCGCTGCGCCACGAAGCGCTCCGCTGGACCCAGGTTCGGGCTCAGAGTCTTGAGCAGCGCCACATACCCACGAAGGAGCGGCAGATCGACGGGGGACACCAGCCGGAGCACGTTGAAGAGCTCGTCGACCACGTCGCCCGGCAGGGGGCGCTTGAGGAGCGTATGGAGCTCCACGGCGTAGTCGATCCAGGAGCCCTTCTTGGTTGCGACCGCGAGCTTCACGGCGAGGGCGGTCGCGCGGATTGCCTCCTCGCTGGGCGGCAGCTTCCCGGCTCGAGCGCGGTCGAGGGTACTGGCCAGACGTGTGGCCAGGATCTTCTCGGCTTCCTCGCCGCGACCGAGGCGCAGCACCTTCTCGGCTACGCCCCCGAGCAGCTCGAGCACGTCCGCCTGGTGTGTGGACTCCGAGTCGTCGGGCGCTACCTTGGACATGTCGAGACCGGCCAAGGTCACCGCCGCCATTCGATTTGGAGCATCGGAGACCGGGGAGCCCTCACTGAGCAACACGAGCTCTTGCTTGCCGATCACGACGCGGTCTCCGACCTCGAGCTCTTGCCGTCCTTGGATACGCCGGCCGTTCACGAACACACCGTTGATGCTGCCGAGATCCTCGACGCTGACGCCGGACGATTGGACCACCAGTTGCGCGTGCCGACGCGACGCGAGTGCGTCATCGAGGACGATCTGGGCGCTCGCGCTGCGGCCGAGCACGTAGGTGCCCGACTTCAGGGGGAGCGTCCGGCCCTGATAGCGCACCATGAAGGAAGTCTGCGAATCGGCCACTCGTCGGGTGTTCCTGTCTCAGGCAGGTCGGAGCGGCGAACCATAGCGCGGAGGACCGGCGCCGATCAAAGCGCCCCTCAGCGGGCCCCAAGCGCCCGCCCGAGCCCCTCGAGGCGTCCGAAGACGAAGCGCTGGGCCGGGGACATGGGCTCCGGGTTGTCGCGCAGACCCGCCAGATAGCGGCGAAACTTGCCCAACTCCACCCCTGCCAGCTGCCGTTGTCCCTCGTACAGGGCGTCCACTACGGCCACCGGGGGAAGGCGCCCGAGAGCCTGATACAGGTCCACGACGTAGTCGAAATGCGCGCTCCGCCCCGTGACGCCGATCATCCGCGCAGCGTACAGGCCCGCCTGATCGACGCTCGCACTGGCGCGCCCGGCGCGGGCGTCCGCGAGCGAATCGAGCAGCAGGCGCTCGAGCAGCCGCTCGGCTTCCTCGCCCCGTCCAAGCGCCAAGGCCTTGTCCACCAGGCCGCCGATCACGTCGTAGCGGTCGAAGCGCTGCGTGGGTGCGCCGCGCGAGACGGCAGCCTCCGGCTCCTCTTGTGCCAGCAGCTGCAGCTGCTGACTGCCCACCGTGATCTGGTCGCCGGGCTCGAGCTGTCGGGAGCCCGTCACCCGCTGTCCGTTGACCGACACGCCGTTTCGACTGCCCAAGTCCTCGAGCACCACTCGGTTGCCCTGGACCAGGAGAGTAGCGTGGCTGCGCGAGACCATCGGGTCATCCAGCGAAATCTGGCAGCTCGCGGCGCGCCCGATCACGAACTGGCCGTCGACCAGGTCTACGTCTCGATCACGAAAACGCAGCCTGAGCACCGTCACCCGCCGGCTTCGTGCGGCGGAATCGACAACGAAGCGACCTTCGCCATGCACGCACGTTCGTCATCGGCCACCGCTCCACGCGCCTCGACGCTGCGAACCATGCGGTCCGCCATGGGCGCGAGCGACGCACGCTCGGCGGGGGGCAGCGTGCTCAAGCGCCCGATCACTTCTTCGCGCGGGACCAAGCCCAGGGTGGCGTACACCTCGAGCACCCAGCAACCCCACTCCGCCTCACTTCGCGCGGCTGCGAGCGCCGCTGCGGCCGCCGCCAGCCGATCCAGATGCTCACGGGCAATGACCTGCCCGGAGGTCACCCGCTCGTCAACGTTGCCCTGCGAACGACGCAGCATGCGCTCCACGTCCTCCCACCGCTCGAGGGACACGGCCTTGTCGAGCACGTCGACCAAGAGCTCGAGGGTCCAGTTCTTGTCGTTCTCACCGACGATACCGCTGATGGTGTCCTCGTCCATCCGATCGCGGGAGCCACAGGAGGGGCACAAGATCAGCTCTGCCGGGTAGGGCAATCCGCAGTGCGCGCAGTGACACATGAAGCCCGTGGGCCGCGAGCCCGGACCCGCGTGCGCACCGCCGTGGCCGCGCACCGCGCAGAACACGAGCTCCTGGGTACCTATCCGGATACGATCGCCGTCCTGCAGCACCGCCTGCCCTCCGGCCGCGCGTGCGTTGATGAGCAGACCGTTGCGCGAGCCCATGTCTTCGATGGTGGCGCGGTCCCCACTGACGACGATGCGGGCGTGCTGCCGCGAGACGAGAGGGTCTTCGATGGTGACGTGACAGGATGCGCTACGCCCAAGCACCGTCTCGCCGGGGGGGAGATCGATTTCCTGCAGCAGGAAGCGGAGGCGGTAGCGGGTCACGGATCGAGCGGCCGTTGCGGGCGCGTACGGAGAAGCTAGCCTTCCCGGTCCCCCGCGTCAAAAACGGCTTCCCCGGACAGCACGTGCAGCAGGCGTAGGACGAAGCGCGGGTGCGCAAACAGCCCGTAGATGACGAGCTTGCGCGCCCAGAGCACTCGAGCCACCCGGCGGAGCCCGCGCCAACCACCACGGGACGTCACGTCCGGCACACCGCTCGGTACCAGCACCAGACGGGTGAGGCCCTCGAGCTCGGCACGCGGCCCGCGGAGGGTCACCGTGGGTACTCCCACCAGCCCTTCGTGAACGGTGAGGCGACCGAAGTCGAAGCGCAAGGTCAGCGCGGTCGCGGCGTCGTCGATCACGACGCCAACGGCCCCTCTCAGGCGCTCGAACGCGCGACGGCGCCCGGGGTCTCCGAGCCCGTCGCGGACGGCCTCGGCCAGGGTGACGGCGAGCGGTTCGTGCTCGGCGCCCGGTGCCAGATCGACGATGGGCTCCACGGCATCGGAGCATCTTTCAAAACCCCTCGTCGTGCCAGGGCCCATACCCCTTGAACCGGGAGCGTCGGGCGGCCAGCATGGGCCCATGCCCGCTCGGTCTCGTGGTCTCTGGGTGCTGCCGTGGCTGCTGCTGTGGGTGACGCCCGTGCGCGCCGAGCCCACCGAGGCCGAGCCGCCAGGCCCACCGAAGCTACTGCCGGGGGCGGCGTCGGATGCCGAGCCGCCACCCCCGGCCCCCCAGCCCACGCCCCCGGCGGACGCCCCCGCCAAGGAGCCCCCCGCTGGGTCCAAGCCACCCGGCAATCCCGACATCGCCGTGGTGACGCTGCACGTGACCTACCCGGGAGCGTGGCTCGAGCTGAAAGACCTGATGAAGCGGGGATCGTTCGAGCGCGTCTGCTCGGCGCCCTGCGGCCTGCCGATCCGGGTGGCCGCCAGCGAGGCCCGCGTCACCGCGCCGGACATGACGGCGTCGAACGTCTTTCGCATCGATCCGGGTTCCGGTACGGCGCGACTTCGGGTCGAGGGCGGCTCCAAGACCTATCGCGACGCCGGGTTGATCGCCTTGTCCGTCGGCATTCCGGTGACGCTCACGGGCATGGGCATCTTGGGCTACGGGCGATTGAAGGAGTCCTCTACGCTGACGACGGCGGGCATCGTCGTGCTCGTCGCCGGCGGCGTCGCCGTACTCGGCTCCTTGCCGCTGCTCGCCGCCGGCAAGACGCGGGTGCGAGACGGAGAAGGGCGAGTGATCGCGAGAAGGCCGTTCGCACCGGCCTTCTGAGGTGCCGAACGCCCACGGTCGAGCATGCGACGGCTTGACAGCCTTCAGGCCTCGAACTTGCGCATGAAGTCGACCAGGGCCTCGACCCACTCGCGCGGCACGGCGTTGTAGATGCTGGCGCGGATGCCGCCGACGCTGCGGTGCCCCTTCAGCCCGACCATGTTTCGCTTCTGTGCCTCGGCGAGGAACTTCGCTTCGAGCTCGGCGGTGGGCAGCGTGAAGACCACGTTCATCACGCTGCGGCTGCCGCGCTCCACCGGACAGCGATAGAAGTCGGCGCGCTCGTCGATCGCCGCGTAGAGCAGGGCCGCCTTGTCGCGGTTGCGCTGCTCCAGCGCGGCCATGCCGCCGCCGTTCTTGACGACATCGAGCACGTTGCGCAGAAGGTAAATGCCAAACGTCGGCGGCGTGTTGTAGAGGGAGTCGTTCTCCGCGTGGGTGCGATACTGAAACACGGTCGGGATGTCCTTGCGCCCCGCCGCCACCAGCGCCTTCCGCACGATCACCAAGGTGACGCCGCTCGGCCCCAGGTTCTTCTGCGCCCCCGCGTAGATCAGGCCGAAGCGCGAGACGTCGATGGACCGCCACAGGATGTCACTCGACATGTCAGCGACCAGCGGCACCGCGCCGGTGTCTGGGAACTCGTGCCACTGAGTACCGAAGATGGTGTTGTTGGTGGTGATGTGCGCGTAGGCCGCCTGCGGGTCGAGCTTCAGCTCGCTCGCGCTCGGGACGCGCGCGAACTTGCCGTCCTGCTCCGTGGTCCCCGCCACCCGCGCCGCCCCGATCGTCAGCGCTTCCTTGTAGGCCTTCTTCGACCAAGCGCCCGTCAGCACGTAGTCTGCCGACGCCGGCGGCGAGAGCAGGTTCATCGGCACCATCGCGAACTGTGCGCTGGCCCCGCCCTGCAGCAAGAGCACGTCGTAGTCGTCGGGCACGGCGAGCAGCTCGCGTACCAGCGCGATGGCTTGGTTGTGCACGCCCTCGTAGGCCTTGCCCCGGTGGCTGTGCTCCATGATGCTCATCCCCGTCCCCTCGAAGTCGAGCAGCTCGCGCTGGGCTCGCTCGAGCGCCTCGAGAGGGAGGGCCGCGGGGCCCGCGTTGAAATTGATCGCTCGCGCCATGGTGCTCTCCTGTCCGCTAGGTGCGGGTCGAGTAGCGCCCGTGATGCGGCGCGTCAAGGAGGCTGATGCACTCCGGCTCAGCGCGCGCAAAGCGCGCGCGCGGCGATGTCGCGGCGCAGCTGCATGCCCTCGAAGCGAATGCAGTCGACTCCCTCGTACGCGCGCGCTTGGGCCTGCGCGAGCGTGGCCCCGACCCCAGTGACCCCGAGCACGCGCCCCCCCGACGTGACCACGGAGCCGGCCTCACGACGCGTCCCGGCGTGGAACACCTCGACACCCTCGAGCCCGGCCGCGGCGCCGAGCCCGAAGATGGCGTCGCCCGCGCGGACCGGTCCTGGATAGCCCGCGGCGGCGAGCACCACGCACACCGCGTGTCGAGTCGAGCACCAGACGGAGTCCGCCGCTAGCCGACCGCCTGCGGCCGAGCAGAGCAGCTCGGCGAAGTCCCCGTCGGCGACGGCGGTCAGCACCTGGGTCTCGGGATCGCCGAAGCGAACGTTGAACTCGAGCAGCCTCGGCGCGCCGTCCCTCGGCACCATCAGCCCGGCGAACAGCACGCCGCGAAAGGGCGTGCCTTCGTCGGCCATGCCGCGCACGGTCGGCAGAATGAGCTCGTCACGCACCCGCAGGAGCCAGGCGTCGTCGACCCGCGGAGTGGGAGCGAACGTGCCCATGCCGCCCGTATTGGGTCCCGTGTCCCCCTCGCCGATGCGCTTGTGGTCTTGAGCGGCGGGCAGCACGAGCACTCGCTCGCCGTCACAGACGGCGTGGACGCTCACCTCGAAACCCTCGAGCCGCTCTTCGAGGAGCACCCGCGCGCCCGCGCTGCCGAACGCCTCGCCGCGGAGCATGTCCAGCGCTGCGCTCCGCGCCTGCTGCGGCGAGCTCGCCACGATCACGCCCTTGCCAGCGCAGAGCCCGTCGGCCTTCACGACCGGCGGCTGCTCGAACTGCGCGAGCGCGGGCTCGAGCTGACTCGGATCGTCCACCACCACGGCCCGCGCCGTGGGCAAACCGTGACGCTCGGCGAAGCGCTTCATGAACACCTTGGAGCCCTCGAGCCGAGCGGCAGCGCGCGTCGGCCCGAAGCACGGGATGTCCTCTGCCGCCAAGCGGTCCGCCAACCCGTCGCACAAGGGCGCCTCGGGCCCGACCACCACCAGATCGGGTCGCAGCGAGCGAGCGACCTCGAGAGCCTCGCCGGAGACGTTCGCGACCGAGGCGCGGCCCTCCGCAGCGGGCCCCTCCGTGCCCGCGTTGCCCGGACACACCCACACACCTCCCACGCTCGCGCTGCGCGCGAGCCGCTGCGCCAGCGCGTGCTCGCGGCCCCCACCACCGATCACCAAGATCTTCCGTTTCTCCGGCAATACACTGCTCCTGGACGACAGCTCAGCAGGCCTCGGGAGCGACGACAACCCCGGCGCCACGCGAGCCTGCCCCAGAAGCGATTGCGGCCGCGGTGAGGCAGAGGTACATGGACTGAACCGTGAGCGAACCGGCTTCCCTCCGTCTCGTCCGCCCCTACGCGACGGTCGACGAGTACCTGGACGCCGAAGCGTGGACCATCGACAGCAAGAGCATGGTGCTGATCGGACGCGACGAGCTCGAGCCCGGCGCCGTGGTCCGCTTCGAGATCGTCCTCGACTCGGGCGAGAAGCCCATCCGAGCCGAGGCCGTGGTCCACAAGCTCGTGTCCGCGCGGGGCGCGCGACCCGGCGGTGCTCGAGTGAAGTTTCGTCGCATGGGCGCCGCGACCAAGGCCATGATCGACCGCGCTACGGAGCTCCGCAAGACGCAGAAGTCGCTGCCGCCTCCGCCACCACCCGCGTCCGAACCCGAGCCGGTCAGCGTGGAGTCCTCCGTCGGCCCTCGTGGCGCGGAGCCTCCCGAACCGAGCGGCGTCCGGCACGTGATCCGCGCCGTCGAGCCGCCGGGCAATCGCGACGAGCTGCTCGGTCGACTGCGCAAGCGCGCCGAGTCGCTCGCGGCCCGCGACGCGGCGAGCGAGTCCGCCTGAGCCTCAGGGCATTGGCAGCGGCGCTGGGATGCGTCGAGGCTTGCGGCTGCGAGCCCGCTCGACCAAGCGTGAGCAGAGCTCGACGAAGCTCACGCCGCGCGCTGCAGCCGCCTCGGGGAACAGACTGGTGGAGGTCATGCCCGGCAGCGTGTTGACCTCGAGCAGGGTGACCTCCCCGCCGTCGCCGACCACGAAGTCCGCGCGCGAGAGATCCCGGCAGCCAAGCGCCCGATGGGCACCCACGGCCGCGTCCTGGATGCGCTGAATGAGGTCCGGCTCGAAGGGGGCCGGGCAGTAGTGTCGGCTCTTGCCGCTGCCGTACCGTGAGGTGAAATCGTACCAGTCGGCTCCCTGCGCCTCAATCAGCGTGGGAGGCAACGCACTCGCATTGCCATCCGGCTCCTCGAGCACGCCGCAGGTCACCTCTCGGCCACGCACGAACGGTTCCACGATCGCCGCGTCATCGACCTCGAGCGCTCGCCGGATGGCACTCGCCAACTCGTCATCCGCTGCGTCCGCGTCGATGCGTGAGGTCGCGATGGCGGAGCCTCCGCACGCCGGCTTTACCACGAGCGCACCACCGAGCTCGCGACGCGCCTCCCGGGCCGCGCGAAGCGAGTCGTCGCCCGCACGAACGACCATGTCCGCCGCGACGGGCAGACCCACGGCACGGAACAGCACCTTCGCCACGGGCTTGCTAGCGGCCAGCGCGCTGGCGAGCACGTCCGAGCCGACATAGCGCAGGTCCATGACCTCGAGCAGCCCCTGCAGACAGCCATCCTCACCCAGCGGTCCGTGGGTGACGGGGAAGACGACGTCAAACACCCCCGCGCTCAGCGCGCGAGGCAAGTCGCCGTCGAGTTCGAGCAGCGCGCTGCGATGCCCTGCCGAGGTCAGCGCGTCGGCCACCGCACGACCCGAGGTCCGACTGACGTTCGCCTCGGCGCTCGGACCGCCGACGACGACGGCGACCGACACCGAGGTCAAGGCTGCTCCGGGGCAGCCAAGTGCAAGAGCTCGATCTGCATTTGACGGCTGAACTCGAAGATCCGCTCGTCGCGGTAGAACTCGCCGAAGACGATACGCGTGAGTCCGGAGTTGCCGATCAACTTGAAGCATCCCCAACACGGCGACGCAGTGACGTAGATGTGCGCTCCCTCGAGGCGGATGCCGTTGCGGGCCGCTTGGACGATGGCGTTGGCCTCGGCGTGGACGGTGCGAACACAGTGACCATCCTCCATCAGGTGGTCGTCGTCGTCGCAGTGAGCCAGGCCGCGAAGGGAGCCATTGTAGCCCGTGGCCAGGATCATCTTGTCACGAACGATCACGGCGCCAACGTGCTTGCGCGCACAGGTAGAGCGCGTGGCGACCTCGCGCGCGATGGCCATGAAGTACTCGTCCCAACTGGCGCGTTGTCGCATCACCGATGCCCTATACACGGCCACGACGAGCGCGAACACACCCGAGCGACACCCGTCCGCGCCCGCGGCTCGAGGCCTCCCGCTTGACCCCCAACCCGCCTCGTGGCTTGTTCCGGCCGTGCGCGTTCGATCCACCCGGCTCTGGGGACTCCTGCTCTTTGCGGCATTGCTGGCACCGCCGACGGCGGCGCGACGCGACTCCGACCGCGGGGCCGCCGAGGCCATCCTGGCCGAGCTTGGCGCGGACAGGCGCCACGCCAAGCTCGCGGCAGAGCCCATCGCGCGGGCCCGAGACGCCTTGGACCGGGCGCGCGACGCCCGCGGCGCGGCCGACGCCGAGCACGGAGCCCTGCTCGAGGCCGTCGGCCGGCAGTGGGCCGAAGCCGCGCGCGACCTGACCCGCGCGGCGGCGGCCGAGCAGCGCCTCCACGACGCGGAGAAGAAGACGAGCTCCGCCGAAGAGCAGCTGACCCGCGCCCGAGCCGTGCTGGAAGACACCGTGCTGCGGCGGGCGAGAGCGCAGGCCCAGCTCGACGAGCTCGAGCCCAAGCCCGCGGCCAAGCCGGTGACCGGAGCCAAGCCATGAGGCGCTGCTGGGTGCTGGCTACGGGCCTCGGGCTCGCGGCGTGCGCGTCGGTGCCGGCGCCACGGATCTTCTCGCAGTTGGACGGCGTCAGCTCGGCGCCGGCCGTGGCCGAGGCACGCAAGCTCGCCCCCGCCGGCGTGGCGCGCGCGGAGAAGCTACGGCAAGACGCTCGACGTGCCCACGAATCGGGTCGGACCGCCGCGGCCACGGCGCTGGCCGAACACTCGCTGGCGGCCTTCGAGCACGCCGTCGTCCTGGCCCGCCTGGCCCGCGCCGAGAGCCGCCTGGCCCTGGCCGAGCACACGTTGAAGGAGCGCGAGCGAGAGCTCGCGGCGGTGGACGAGAGCCAGACGCGCGCCGCGGCCGACGCAGAGGCGCTCGAGCTGCGGGTGCGCGTGGCCCGAGACGCCATCGCCCGGCTGCCCAGCACACCAGCCGGACCGGATCGCGAGCGTGCCCGGCTGCAGGCGGCGCGCGCGCTCGCGTCCCAGGCGCGGCTGCTGTGCGCGGCTGCCGGGCTGCTGGGATCCTCGGACGGGCTCGCGGCAGCGGTCGCGAAGGTCGACGCGCTGGACACCGCGCTGCGGGGCGAGCCCAAGGTCACCCCGATCGACGCCGCGCTGCAGGCGCGCGCCAGCTGCCTGACCGAGCTGACCCGCAGCCGCCGCGCCGCGCCGGCGAGTGGCGGCGAGCTCGACGCAGACGGCCTGCTCGCGGAGCTGAGTCGAACGGGCACCTTGTTCCCCTTCCGGGACGATCGCGGCGTGGTGGTCACCCTGCGGGCCGTATTTGGCCAGGGCGACGCCCTGGCCCCGGGCGCGAGCGAGCGCGTGGAGCTGCTCGGCCGCGCGGCCAAGGCGCACCCGAGCTTCCCGCTGCTGATCGTGGTCCACACCGCCCGTGGCGCCGGCAGCGCGAAACAGGGCGAACGCCTGGCGGAGTTGCTGAAAGCCGCCGGGGCGCCGCGGGTGAAGGTGGAGCTCGCTGGCGCGAGTCAGCCGCTGGTGGAGCCCGGTGGCCCGGACGCTTCGGCCCGCAACGCGCGCATCGAGGTGGTGTTCGTGTCCAGCGCGCCTTGAGGCGGCGCTCGGGGGGCCGCGTGGGCCTGGCTGGACGGGGCGCCCCGCCAGACCCATCCTTGAGGTCGTGGCAGAACGCGCACCCGACTCGGCTCAGCAGCGCGACCCCTACTCAGGCGAACGAGTCGTCTGGCGGGGCAGACCGCAGGTGGTGGAGCTGCCGCCGCTGATGCGCATCGCTGCCCTGGTCTCCTTCGGGATCGGGTTCGTCTCCCTGTGCTTCGCGGTCGTCATCGCCAAGAGCCTCGGCATCGCGCCGACGCCGAGCTTCGTGTTCGCGTTCTGGAGCGCGTCACTCGGCATCGCCTTCTGGAAAGGGCCGAAGCTCTGGCTCGAGGGCGTGGAGTACGTGGTCACCGAGCAACGCGTGCTCTGGCGTCGCGGCCCCTTCTCGCGCAGCCTGGGCCGCGACTCGGTGAGCTTCGTGCGCATCTTCTGGTGCGCCAACGCACCGGGCGCGGGCGACCTCGAGTTCGTTCGCGCTGTACCGACGGGCGCGCTGCGGCGCCGACTGCGGCTGCGACTGTCTGGAGTGTCTGCCCCCGCTCGCGTCGCGGCCATCGTGCTCGGACGGGAGCACGTCACACCGGCCGCATCCGAAGGGCGACCGCTGACGCAGCGCCTCGAGGCGGGCGAACGCGTGCTGTGGGCGGCCCGGCCCCGCAAGACCGCGCGCACCTACTTGCCGCGTGGCCGGGATGGCTGGCTGAAGACGGCGCTGTTCGCCTTGCTGGTAGTCGCCTTCGTGCGCTTGCTGGCTGGCGGCATCCCAGCGGTGGAGCGCCTGATCGACGCCGGAATGCCGGTTCGATCCCTCAGCTTCGTGGCGCTCGTGGCCGGCCTCTCGGTCACCGGTTTGATCGTCGTGCTCACCGCGGCGTACGCCGCCTTCGACAGCGTCGTCCGGCCCAGCCGACTGGAGGAGCAGACCCGCTACCTGGTCACCAATCGTCGAGTGCTCATCCAGCGCGGCCGGGAGGAGCTCTACCTCGATCGCGCGCGCATCGTGGACGTCATCGACGCACCCGCCGGCGCGGGCATCTCCGACGTGTTCTTGGTGCTCGATGGCCCGCGCGCACGCGCGCTGGCGGCCAGCGGCGCGTTCGGCGAGCGTGAGCGGGGTCCCTCCCTGGTGCCGGTGCTGGAGCGGGTGGAAGACGCGGACGGCGTCCGACAGGTGCTCAGCGAGCAGTCGGAGCCGAACTTGCCCCGCGCCGCGTGACGGGCAGCGGGCCAGTCGGGTCTAGCGAGCTCGCTTCCTGTCCGCCGGCAGCTGGGACAGCCTCTCCGCGAGTCGCCGCCGGTGCAACTTCGCCCGCGGCAAGAACTGGTGCTCGTCGGCCACCGCCGGCCCCAGGTACGCGTCCCAGTGCTCGATGGCCTCTTCGAGCGCCGCTCGCTTGTCCACGGTCGAGCGCGCGGAGCGCTCCGCCGCCATCGCCGCGAGCGCCTTGTAGTAGTGGATGTCGTAGCTGGGCACGAAGAACACGCTCGGCAGATCCAGCGCGCTACCGAAGGGCCCCAACCGTATCTGCCGGGCCACGTCCATGGCGTCGAGCGCGCTCGGCAGGTCGCCGTAGCGCTCGAGCACGATGCCGAGACCGTAGTGAGCCAGGGCCATCAGATCCGGGCGCTGGGCCAGCTTGATCGCGCGCCGGAAGTCGGCCTGGGCGCCGCGCAGGTCTCCCAGCACCATGCGCGACTCGCCGCGGTTCATGTAGATGTTGGCGCGGAACTCCGGCTCGTAGACGCGTTCGAGCGCGCGCGTGTAGGCATCGCGCTCGGCGAGGGGCTCGCCGAGCCGCGCCGAGGCGATCGCGACGTTGAACCAGGCGCGCCCAGCCATCGGTGTCTCGGGGTGCGCGTCGAGGGCGCGCAGCAGGAGCTTCCGGCCATCCTCGTCGCGCCGGACCGCCCCATCGATCAGGAGCTCGCCGAGCAACAGCATCAGCCGCGGATCCTCAGCCGTGTCAGGGGCGGCGAGTTCGATCAACGCCAGCCCCGCCCGCGTGAAGTTGCGCGCGAGGGCCGGATCGAACGCGCTCGCTTCGGCGCGGACCAACATTCGTTCCACCGCGACGAAGGCGTGATCCGTTCGCGCGCGACGAGGGTCCGCGGCCTTGTCCCACAGCGACGGCGTCCCGAACGCCGACGAGGTCACCGCGAGGGCGCCGAGCAGCGCCCCGAGCTGCCCCCTCACCGCCGCCTCGCGGGCTGGGAGAGCAGCCGCAGGCGCTCCTCGGCGTGCTTGCGGAGCGCGACGTTCTTGACCGCGGGACTATCGAGGTAGCGGCGCCAGGCCTCTCGAGCCGAGTCGCCCTCGACGAAAGTCGCGACCATCGCCGCGATGGCCCACAGCTCGCCCTCGACCAGGGCGGCAGTGACGTCCGCGCGAGCGTTGGGCTGCTCCGCGAGCGCGAGCAACCAGGAGGGCGCGCCTGCTTCCGCGGCGACTCCGCGCGCCTCCTCGCGCCGCCCTTGGCGGTCGAGCGCCAGCGCCAGCGCCCCAGCGACCAACTCGCTGAGCCCCGGGACGACTTCCCGCCGCCGCGCCTCGGTGAGCGCGCCGACCGCTTCGCCGATGGCTCCCTCGTGCATCAGCACCAGCGAGGCTTCGAGATACGCGCGCTGGCGAGCCACTCGATCGCTGAGCAATCCGACGCGGGGCACGAGCGAACGATAGGCCGAGTGCGCGTGCTCGCCCTGACCGGCACGGAGCGAGCTGGCGGCGAAAGCGTGCAGGACCTCGGGCGTCTCGAGGCTGCCGGGCGCGCGCGAACGCGCGACCAGGAAGCGGTCGTGAGCGTCCTTCGGGCGGCCGAGGGCCCACAGGGCGCGGCCCGCGAGCAGGGCTGGAGCCGCCCGAGTCGCGAGCACCCGCTCGGCCTGCTCGGCCGCGAGCAGGGCGCTCGCTGGGGAGCGCCCGAGCAGCGCGTGGCCGCGCGCCAGCAAGCGACAGTAGCGCCCGAGCTCTGGCTGTCGCGCCGCTTGCCACAGGCCATGGGACGGCGTGGCGACGCGACACTCGGCCGGACGAGAGGACGCCGCGGCAGCCGCCGCGAGATCCGCTGCACCGAGGTTGGCGACGACCGGCGGAAGGAGGAACATGAGAGCAGCTTACCTCGCCCTGGTCGGACGCGCGAACGCAGCCGTCGGCTGCGGCGCTGGGGTCCGCTGTCCGCTAGGCAAACGGGTCGGCCAAGACGATCGACGCTTCGCGACCCGGGCCGACGCCGATCACCGTGATGGGAACGTCGACGAACTCGGCGACACGGTCCAGGTAAGCGCGAGCGGCACGCGGCAGCTCGCTGATGCTCCGGGCGTGTTCGAGCGGCTCTTGCCAGCCGGCGAACCGCTCCAGGACGGGCTTGGCCGAGTCGAGTTCGTCCACCGGCAGCTCCTTCGTCCGCGCTCCGTTCAGTTCGTAGCCCACGCACAGCGCCACCTCGGACAGTCCGCTGAGCACGTCCAGCTTGGTCAGCGCCAGGCTATCGAGGCCGTTGACTCGGGCTGCGTAGCGCAACGCCGGCAGATCGAGCCAACCCGTGCGTCGCGGGCGGCCCGTGACGGATCCGAACTCGTGACCCACCGTGCGCAGGTGCTCGCCCGTGGCGTCGCTCAGTTCGGTGGGGAACGGGCCGCCCCCGACGCGGGTGAGATACGCCTTGGCGATGCCGAGCACGTGATCGATGCGGGTCGGCCCGATACCGAGTCCGGTCGCTGCGCCGCCCGCCACGGCGGAGCTGGAGGTCACGAAGGGGTAGGTCCCGTGATCGATGTCGAGCAAGGTGCCCTGCGCACCCTCGAGCAAGACGGGCTCCCCCGCTTGGATGGCGTCGTGGACCGCGCGGGACGCGTCCCCCAGCAGCGGCGTCAAGCGATCGCCGAGCGGCGCGAGGGTCTCCAGGATGGCCTCGACGCTCGGCACCTCGCCCCCCAGCGCGAGCAGCACTGGCGTCCAGGCGGCGATGGCCGTGGAGACGAGGTCCCGCAGGCGCTTCGGGTGGCGCAGATCCGCTGCACGGACGCCGAGCCGACGCGCCTTGTCTTCATAGGCCGGACCGATGCCTTTCTTGGTCGTGCCGATGGCCGACGCTCGCGCCTCGCGCAGGCCGTCGACCAGCACGTGGTAGGGCAAGATCAAGTGCGCGCGTTCGCTGAGCAGCAGGCGCTCCTGCACGCGCTCGACCCCACGCCGCGTCAGGCCGTCGATCTCGTCGACCAGGACGGCGGGATCGATGACCATGCCCTGGCCGAGCACACAGCGGGAATCTGGGCGGAGCACGCCGCTCGGGATCAGACGCACGATGGTCTTCTCGCCGCCCACGACGAGGGTGTGTCCAGCGTTCGGCCCTCCCGCGTAGCGTGCGACCAGACTCGCCCGCTCGGTACAGAGGTCCACGACCTTGCCCTTGCCCTCGTCGCCCCACTGCGCGCCCACGACCACCACACACGTCATGCTGACTGCTCCTCGACGCCCCCGGCCACCAGACGGTCGAGCCCCTCGACTCGCTCCTCCGTGCTGCCCGTGAGCTCCTGCTGCTGACCGCTCGCGAGCACGCACACGACCCACGCCGCGCCGAGTTGCACGCGATGCGAGAACCCCCAAGCGCGGGCATAGCCCTCGTCGCCGCCGATCACCACCGCCCGACCCCGAGCCCGCAGACGGGTCGCCAGCGCCAGGAGCTCAGTCGGCTCCCCGCCGTCGAGCAGCACGCGAGTCTGCTCTGCAGGCGCTTGCCCGCCCACCGCCCAGGCGAGGTTGTCGAGGTCCACCGCGAACCCTGCCGCGGGCCGCGCCGCACCGAACTTCGCGAACAGGCCGTCATAGCGGCCCCCGGACGCGACCGCCTCGCCAGGACCCTCGGCCAGGATCTGAAACTGCACACCGGTGTAGTACGCCAAGTGTCGCACCTCGCCCAGGTTGAGGAAGAGGCGAGCGGCGAGGCCACCGCGCAGGACCTCCAGCGCCAGGGCGTCCAACTGCTCGAGCGCTTCGGCCGCAGGCGTGGCGTCGAGCGCCCGGCGCACCTCGGGCGCGACCTCGCTCGAACCGTCGTGGTCGAGCAACGCCACGAGGGCGGCGCGCATCCCCTGTGCAAGCCCCGCACGGGACGCCGCGCCCGCGACGCCCGCACGATCACGCAGTGACAGCGCCTCCACGAGCCCGAGGCGATGCTCTGGGTCCGCCGCTTCCACCAGGCTGCCAGCGACCCGTGCGTGGCCGAGGTCGAGCACGAAGTCCGCTAGCCCCGCCGCCCGCACCGCGTCCACCGCAACGCCGAGCATCTCCAGGTCCCCCGCGCGAGCCGGCGCACCCACCAGCTCGATGCCCGCCTGGGGCACCTGTCGCCGGCGTCGCGCACGCTCGCGCCGCAGCCGCACGACCGAACCCTCGTAGCAGAGCCGAGCGGGCAGCGGTGCGTCGCGCAGCCGCGAGGTCACGAGCCGCGCCACCTGCGGCGTCATGTCGGGTCGGATGGCGACCAGCTCGCCGCTCTCTGGCTCCACGAAGCGCAGCACTTCGCTGGCGTCCAGCGCACCCAGCCCGCGCTCGAAGACGTCAGCGTACTCGAACACCGGCAGCGTCACGCGCTGGTAGCCGTACAGCTCGAAGCACGCGAGCACCCGACGCGCCAGCTCGCCCACGGTGCGCGCCTCCTCGGGCAGCCAATCGCGCATGCCCGCCGGCAGAGGCGGCAGCGGCCGCTGATCGCGATTGGGAGTCACGGGGCGGGAATGGCATACTCTCTCCCCCTCACGCCAGGAGAATCGAATGCACGCCGCCAAGGACAGCCCGACCATCGACGTCTCCGAGCGCGGAGCAGACCGCGACGGCGAGCCCCAGCGCTCGAGTCGCCGGCTGTTCATGCAGCTGCTCGCCTTCGATTGCAGGGATGGAGCCAGCAGCGCGCTGGAGCGGCTGTGCAGCGAGCTCGGAGCGCGCGGGGCGCGCGCCGTGGTGTACGAGGACCTCAATCACCCACGGGGACTCGGTCTGCTCGGCTACGGCGAGGACCCGGCGGACCTGGTCACCCTCATCCGACCGGCGGTCGCGGCGGTGACCTCGCTCGAACCGCGCCCAGAGCTGACCATGCTCGGGCGCAGCTACAGCACCGGCTACGAGTCGGATCTGAACTACTGGTTGCTCGAGCGCCCCCAACACACCGTGCAGAACCCCGCGTGGCCCTGGGCGGTCTGGTATCCGCTACGTCGGACCGGCGCCTTCGAGCGTCTCGAGCCGCGCGAGCGAGGCGGGATCCTACGCGAGCACGCCACCATCGGGCGCGCGTACGGCGAGCAGGACCTCGCGCACGACGTGCGTCTCGCCTGTCACGGCCTCGACGCCAACGACAACGAGTTCGTCATTGGGCTCGTCGGCAAGGAGCTACACCCCCTGTCGCACGTGGTTCAGTCCATGCGGGGCACCCGCCAGACGAGTGAGTTCATGGCCCACATGGGTCCCTTCTTCGTGGGCAGGGTCGCGTGGCAGAGTCACCCTCAGCCGGCGTGAGCGCTCAAGCCACCAGCTGGTGATAAGCGGCGGAGAGGCGCGCGAAACGGGTGAGCAACTCCGCTCGCTCGGCGGCCGTGGCCCGGGGGTGACGGTCGGGATGAACCTCGCGCGCCAGGCGGCGAAAGGCGACGCGAACGTCGCTCGACGACGCCTCGGCGCCGAGGCCCAGCGCGGAGAGCGCCCAGGAGCGCGCTGGATCCCGGCGTCGCGCGGCCGGCGCCGGCTCCGGAGTCGACGCGGCCCTCGCCGCCTTGCGCGCACGCGGCCGACCGTGGAGAAACTCGTGCGGCGAGAGCGGCACGGACGACGCGGCAGGGAGCCCCCGGACGAAAGCCCGGAAGCGCAGCTGCGCTTCCTCGATCGAGAACAGCGCGTCCAGCCGCAGCCGCAGCTGCCGGCGCAGCGCGGCCGACACCAGGCGCTCGCTCGCGAGCCCCGAGTCAACCAGGAGCTCCCCAGCCCGACGGCCACCGGGAGGCCGCGCCAGGTGCCGGACCCCCTCATCCGTGAGCAGCCCCTCGCGCCGGAGCAGTTCGCCGAGCCGCGGCACCCGCAGCGCAGACTCGACGTGCGCGACCAGCCCGCTCGCGAGGTGGATCCGGTGCACGCGCCCCGAGGTCGCGCCGCGCACCTCGACGAGCTCCAGCACTCCGCTCGCGCGAGCGCGATGCAGCTGCCCGAGCACGTCGCCCAGGGTCGTGTTGTTCAGCCGTCCGGGGAGCAACATGCGCAGCGTCTAGCTGCTAGCAAGGCCGCCGTGAGACGGGCAAGTTTGCGTCGAATGTCAGGGCGGTTCGACGCCGACCTCGACCAGCGCGACGACGCGACTCACCTCGCTCACGCACACGGAGCCGTCCGAGCGACAGGTGACGCGCCGCGCGTCGACCTCGAGCTGACCTCGACCGGCGCGCACCGCCGCGAGCGCGATGGGCAGCCGCAACCTCGACTCGGTGCGAGCGGCGGCGTGGGTCGGTCCGTAGCGCGAGCGTAGGGGCGGGGCATGCGCGGGCGAGCTCACCACCAGCGCGTCCGCCCAGGGCAGCACGCGACCGCCGGGCGCCTCGACCTCGAGCTCGCACAACACTCGCCCGGGACCCGGCTCTGGGCGACAGCTCAGCCGCGCCTCGGCAGAGCGGGTCGACGCGCTGAAGCTCACGGAAAATATCAGTGTTCCCGAGATGATGGACAGCAAGAGCTGAGGCCGACTCTGGCCTACGCGAGCGCGCGTCAACCGGCCCTCGGCGGGGCATAGTAGTCCACGAGCCGGATGGGCTCGGGAGACACACGGGCGTGCACCACCGTCCGCTCGCCCTGAGGGTCCCCGCCGATCTGGAACACGGTCGCGGGGTCCATCTCGATCGCGACCGCGTCGACGAGATAGTCGAAGACCACGGAGGGATCGTGGAACTCGCCCCGCCAGATGGCGGGGAAGCAGCGAACGAACTGCACCGGGCCGATGGTCGAGACGCGCAGCTGCATGCGGTCGGGCCGCTCCTCCGCGAACGGGAAGAACCGAAACCCAAAGCCATAGTACGGGATGCTCCCGAGCGCGGCCACTCGCGCGGGCCCCTCGTAGATCACCTCGCCGCGCGCGATGGGTTGACCCATGCGCTTGCCTTTCTCCCCCACGCGGTAGGCGTCGGCGCCTTCGTTGATCACGCGGCAGTGGGGCACCGGTCGGATGAAGTAGCTGGGGATGGAGCGGGTCATCGACGCCAGCGCGTAGCTGACAGGCCCGGACGCGTACCGCTTCAGCAGGGTCTTCGATAACAGCTTCTTGACGTCGGCGTAGTCACGCAGCACGACAGCGTCGACGCCGAAGCCGCAAAACGGCGCGAGGTAGCCGTCGACCTCGCACAGCCGGATCTCCCGCGAGCCCGCGTCCTCTCGGAGCCGCTGAATGTCGGCGGCCAAGCCGCGATCCTTGGCCCGGCTGGCGCCCACGACCCACGACAGCGCGTTGCCGGTACCGAGCTTGAGCAGTCCGAATCGGGGCAACGGCCGGTGCTGTCTCCGGGCCTCACGCACGACGTCCGAGACCATGACGGTGAAGGTGCCATCCCCTCCACCCGTGAGCACGGTGCCGTAGCCCCGACTGACTACGGTCTTGGCGATGTCCAGACCGTCCTCCAGGCTGCGCGAGACGAATAGATCACCACCGAGCAGGATCTGGTCGAGGGTCGAGATCACCTCGTCGTTCACGCTCTTGGCGTTACCGTTGACCACGACGGCGATCCGCTCGTGGGGCGGGGGAACGCTGGGGCGCGTCGGGGCAGCGTCGTGGGCGTCGCTCATCCTGCTGCACCAGGTATCTCAGGACGGGCACGGTGCCGCAACCGCGGGCGGCGGGGCGCGACTACTTGGCCTCCGGGTGGCCCGTGTCATACTGTGCGAGCCAGGCATCGGAGGAGGGCCGGCCGGCGAGCCGCGTTGACGTATGACAGCCAAGAAGACGAGGGCAGCCACAGGCGCAAAGAGCGCCCCGGCATCGAAGGCGCGGGGGCCGAAGGCCAGCGCGGCTGCGGCCGCCGCAGCCGCCGCCAAGGTGGGCAACCGAGGTACCGCGCCCTGGGTGGCCCGTCACGCCGCCAAGCACGCGGAGGAGGCCCTGCGCCGCAACGCGGGCCCCATCCACCCCGACAGCGCGCGGGCGACACTGCGCGCCCCGGCGCAGGCGGATGCCCTGAAGGCGAGCGTGCGGGAGCTTCACACCGCGCTCGGCGAGATCCGCACGCTGAAGAAGCACCTCGCGGACCGTTTCTGGGAGATCGGGCTCGTGCTCGGTCACATCAAGGAGCGCGAGCTGTTCGCTGCCAAGGGCTACCACTCCTTCGAGACCTTCGTGGAGCGGGAGCTCGATCTCGGGCGCGGCGTGTGCCTGACCTTGGAGCGTATCCCGCGGGTGTTCGTGGAGAGCGCCGCCCGGCAGCTCGGCTTGGTCCGACTGACGCGCGCCATCGCCGCGCTCGACGAGTCCGCAGAGCCGGCAGCCGCAGGGCTGCCCATGCGCCCACCGACGGCTCCCAAGCGCTGAACCGGGGCGACCGCCGTCAAACGCCCGTGACGTCGGGTGAGAATCGCGATAGTTGCCCGCGATGCGCTTCGTGGACGAGTGC
Source organism: Polyangiaceae bacterium (assembly GCA_019637295.1). Taxonomy (GTDB): domain Bacteria; phylum Myxococcota_A; class Polyangia; order Polyangiales; family Polyangiaceae; genus JACKEA01. The sequence goes on along the minus strand of JAHBVX010000007.1, from coordinate 171,200 downwards.
CCACTCACCGTACAGGCCGGCGACGGCGGGCGCGGCTGCGTGGCGTTCCGGCGCGAGAAGTACGTGCCATTTGGCGGTCCCGCGGGCGGGGATGGTGGCCGCGGCGGCGACGTGGTCCTGGTGGCCGACCCGGGCCTCGGCACGCTGTACGATCTGTCTCACCTGCGGGTGGTCCGCGCCGAGAAGGGGCAGGACGGGCAAGGCAAGGACTGCTACGGAAGGTCGGGAAGGGATGCCGAGGTCCGGGTGCCGCTCGGCACCATCGTGGTGGACGTGGGCAGCGGCGAGGCTCTGTTCGAGCTGACCCGGCCCGGCGAGCGGCGCGTGGTGGCCGAAGGTGGCAAGGGCGGGCGGGGCAACAAGCACTTCGCCACCCCCGTGGATCGGGCGCCCCGCCGCGCCGAGCCGGGCGTGCCCGGCCAACACCGGGAGCTCCGACTGGAGCTGAAGGTGATGGCGGACGTGGGCCTGCTTGGCTTCCCCAACGTAGGCAAGAGCACACTGATCCGAGCCGTCAGCCGAGCGCGACCCAAGGTCGCCGACTACCCATTCACCACCCTCATCCCGCACCTCGGCGTGGTCAGCGTGGGCGACTCGCGACGGGGCTTGGGGCGTAGCTTCGTCATCGCCGACATCCCAGGCTTGATCCCGGGCGCGAGCGAGGGCACCGGGCTCGGCATCCGCTTCCTGAAGCACGTGGAGCGTACCCGCGTGCTGCTGCACTTGGTGACGGTGACCGACGAACCGGGGCGGGATCCGCTAGCCGACTACGATCAGCTCCGCCACGAGCTCGGGCAGTTCAATCCCGAGATGCTACGTCGGCCTGAGGTGGTCGCGCTGACCAAGGCCGACGTGACCGAGGTACGGGAGCAGTATCCCGCGCTGGCCGAGCGCTTCGCGGAGCGCGGCATCGCGCTGCGCCTGGTGAGCGCTGCCAGCCATGACGGCCTCGACGACCTGATGCAGGAGCTGCTCGAGACTCTCCTGCTCTAGGGTCGCCCGCGCGACTCAGCGGCAGCGCTGGCCGTACGCCGCGCACGACCCGCGCACCGCGCTCATTCCGTCCAGCACCTCGAACGGAGGGATGTACAGCGGGCCCGCCGGCAAGGAGAGCAACGCGGCGTCGACGGGCGATAGCTCACCCCACACGCCGCCGGCCGCGGGTGGCGGCGACGGCGACGGCGGCGGGGGAGTGGGACCGCCCCCGCCTCCGACGATGGAGCCGACGCATTGCTGACCGCAGCTCTGGGCTAGGCACGAGAAGGCCGAGAATGCCTGGAAAGCTGCCACGAAATTACCTTGGAAACACGAAAGGATACAGTTCAGATTGAATCCTCCGCCGCAGCTCGTGATGGCGCACACGGTGCCGCCCGCGCAGCTTGGGTTGTTGAAGCAGGCGTTCACCTGGGAAGCGCAATTCTGCTCCGCGCACTGGAGGCAGTTCGCGATGGGCCCCGAGTCCGGGAACGGGAACGTGTCGAAGAAGTTCCCGTCCGGCGGCCCGCCGTCGAGCCCACCGGTGCCCACGATCCCGCCCGTCCCCACGATGCCGCCGGTGGCGCCCTGACCCGCGAACCCACCGGTGACCACCCCACCGGTGCCCACGATGCCGCCGGTGGCTCCCTGGCCTCCGAATCCGCCGGTGACCACCCCACCGGTGCCCACGATGCCACCCGCGCCGGCGCCTCCCGCGACTCCGCCAAACGCTCCCGCGCCGGCCTGACCCGCCATGCCCGCGAAACCAGCGGCGCCGGCCGCCCCGGCCACGCCACCCCCGCCCGTCGCCGCGCTACCGCCGGTGGAGCCGTCGGCCCCCGCGTCCTGACCACCCGAACCACCGCTGGGCAAGGCGAAGAACTCGTCCTCAGTGCCGGAGCGACCGCAGGCGACGGCGACGAGGAGACCCAACGCGAACCAAGGAAGCGAACTCGAGGTCATGCGCTCGGGAGCGTAGCGAACTTTCGGCCGGCCGCCACAGTTCCGGGCAGGTCAGCCCGGAAAATCGTCCATCTCCCCGAAGTCGTACTCGTCTGCGGCGAGGTTGTCGAAGCGGGTGAACGCCCCCGTGAACTTCACCTTGATGGCGCCCGTCGGCCCGTTGCGCTGCTTGGCGATGATGATCTCGGCGATGCCCTTCTCGGTGCTGTCCTTGAAGTAGTACTCGTCGCGGTAGATGAAGAAGATCGCGTCGGCGTCTTGCTCGATGGCGCCCGACTCGCGCAAGTCACTGAGCTGGGGGCGCTTGTCCTTCGTGGTGCGGGTCTCCACGCTGCGGTTGAGCTGACTGAGGGCCAGGACCGGCACGCTCATCTCCTTGGCTAGCTGCTTGAGTCCGCGGGACAGCTCGCTGATCTCCTGCTCCCGACTCTGGGCGTCCCGTCGTCCCTGCATGAGCTGGAGATAGTCGACCACGACCAGACCCAACTTGCGTGCGACCGGGCCGCCCTCCCGTTGTCGCTCGAACTCCGCCTTGAGCCGCCGCACCTTGGCGCGCAGGTCCAAGAGGGTGAGCGCGGGCGTATCGTCGAGATAGATCGGCAGCCGGCCCAGCCTCGCGGCCGCCCCGGTCAGGCGCTCCCAGTCCTCCCGACGGAGATCCGCCGAGCGGAAGCGGGACACGTCCACCCGCGCCTCGCACGCGAGCATACGACCGGCCAGCTGCTCCCGCGGCATCTCGAGCGAGAAGAACGCCACGCCGTCCCCGGGTTCCTCGGCGACGGCCTCGGCGTAGGGCTCGTCCGGGTCCACGTCGGTGGCGCGCGGCTGGGCCACGTTCACCGCCATGTTGAGCACGAACGCGGTCTTGCCCATGCCGGGCCGGCCCGCCACGATGTACAGGTCCCCCGGGTGCAGCCCGGCACAGCGCTTGTCGAGCTCGATGAATCCGCTGGGCGTACCCGTCACGCTGCCGCCGCGATGGGCGGCATCCGTCAGGCTCTTGAACGCCGCGTGGATGGCCTCGCGCACCGGTACGACGGAGGAGCCCTCCGGCACACGCGCGATGTCGAACACGGCTTGCTCGGCTGCGTCGATGAACGCCTGCGCCTCGCCGTAGTCCGCATAGCCCTCCGCCGCGAAACGCTGGCAGGCAGCGATGAGCTGGCGGACCCTCCACTTCTCGCGAATCACCTTGGCGTGCTGCTCCACGTGCGCCACCGCCGGGGTCGCGTCGGCGAGCTCTGCCAGGTACGCGGTGCCGCCGACCTGGGCGAGCCGCTCTCGGTCCCGAAGCCAGCCGGCGACGGTGACCAAGTCGACAGGCTGATTCAGCTGGTTGAGCTCGAGGACCGCCTCGAAGATGCGCCGGTGTCGATCGGCGTAGAAGTGCTCGGGCGCCAGCACCTCCTGCACCCGATCGAAGGCCTCCGCGCTCAGGAGCATCGCCGAGAGCACCGCTGCTTCGGCGAAGAGATCATGCGGTGGAACCCGACCCGCCACCGGCTGAAGCTCGAGCTTCGACTGAGCGCGAGTTCGTTCTAGTGACTGCATGGCGGCACGCTCCTTCGGGTGGTCAGTCGAGGCGGACGCGACGCGCTCGCTCCGCGACAGCGACTGGCAAGCTCTGTCCTAGCAGAGCTTCGACGTGAAGCGCGGACAGTCAACGCCCGAGCCGTCGTCCCCAGTTTGTCCCGCGCTCTGTCCACGACTTTTCCCCAGGGTCCCAAATGCACGACACCCCGGGAAGCCGTGGCTTTCCGGGGTGCTCCGTGCGCTCTGGCAGCTCAGCCGCCCTTGACGACCTCCACACGAAGCTTCGCCATCACCTCGGGGTGCAGCTTGAGCGACACCTCCGCGAGGCCGAGCGTCTTGATCGGCTCGGCCAGGGTCAGCTTGCGCTTGTCGAACGAGAGCGAGTGCTGAGCCGCGTACGCCTCCTCGATGTCCTTCGCGGTCACCGAGCCGTACATCTTGTTCTCTTCGCCGACGGCGCGCTCGAGCTTGATGCTCACGGCCTCGAGCTTCTTGGCCAGCTCCTTCGCTTCCTCGAGGGTCTTCTGGGCACGCGCCGCGGCAGCGCGCTTGAGCTCGTCGACGCGGGCGAGGTTCGCATGGGTCGCGGGTACGGCCAGGCCACGCGGGATGAGGAAGTTGCGGGCGTAGCCGGGGCGCACACGCACCACGTCCCCGCTGCCGCCGAGGTTGTCGACGTCCTGCTCCAGGACGACTTTGATCGCAGATGCCATCTGGTGTGCCTCCGTCAGCTAGCCGTGAACGGCAAGAGGGCGATGTTGCGCGAACGCTTGATCGCCAAGGTGAGCTCGCGCTGATGCTTCGCACAAGCGCCAGAAATACGACGAGGAACCACCTTGCCGCGCTCGGTGATGAAGTACTTCAGCGCCTGGGGATCCTTGTAGTCGATGGCCAGGCTCTCGTCGGAGCAGAAGCCGCAACCGCGCCGGCGCCCACGGCGAAAGCCGGTGGCCTCGCCCAGGTTGGGCTCGCGCTCCCGGTCTCGGTCACGGTCTCGGTCTCCGCCTCGGTCCCTGTCTTTGCCGAACATGTTCATGACTCGTCCTCCTCGTCACCCAGGCCCATGTCCCCGCCCTCTTCCTCCACGTCGTGCCGACGGGACGGACCGTCCACCAAGCCGAGGCTCTGCTCCAAGGTCTCGTCCACGTCGTCCTCGCCGGGCGGCTCCACGTCGGCGAAGGTGATCGCCTCCGGGTCGACCTGAACGGTCGCCTCGTCCACACCCTCGCGCACCTGCACGGTTTGGTACTTCACCACCTCGTCGAGCATGCGCAGGTTGCGCTCGAGCTCGCTCACCACGCCGCCGCCGCCGAGGTACTTCACGTACACGTACACGCCGCGCCGCTGCTTCTTGACGGGATAGGCCAGCTGACGGCGGCCCCAGGTCTCGACCAGGGTGAGCTTGCCGCCTTCTTTGCCCACGACGTCGCCCACACGCTCGGCGACCTTGCTAGCGCCTTCCTTGGACGTGTCGGACTTGAGTATGTAGATCGTTTCGTATTCGCGCGCCGGCATCTTGGCGCTCTGTTCGGTAACCATGAGATTCTCCTCTCGGACAGGTGGCCCCCGGAGCCAGGCCCGGGAGCAAGGAGTCAGCGTGACGAGTCGCGCTGATTGATCTCGTTCATCGCGGAAGCGACGCCGCTCAGAGCGATGCTCGAGACCGCCTCCGCAGCTCGGTCGGCGCTGACTAGGAGCCGAGCCCGCTCTGCGGAGGGGACGGCTTCTAGCACGAAATCCGCCACGTCACCCTCGAAAGCGGGGTCGGGGCGGCCGATCCCGATTCGGACCCGCACGTAGTCCCGAGTCCCGAGCTGCTCGGAGACGCTGCGCAGCCCGCGGTGCCCGGCCTCTCCCCCTCCCTGCTTGAGCCGGACGACGCCGGCCGGGAGGTCGAGCTCATCGTGCAGCACGACCAGCTGACCCACATCGACTCCGAGCACCTCCACGGCCTCGCGCACGCTCTGGCCCGAGGCGTTCATGAAGGTCTGGGGCAACAGGTAGGCGACCGGCTCGTCGCCGATCCGCCCCTCGGCCAGCAAGCCCGAGAACCGAGCGCGAAATGGGCCAGCCCCCGCGGCGGCGGCGGCGCGCCGGGCGGCCCACGCCCCGACGTTGTGCCGGGTCCACTCGTAGCGAGGCCCGGGGTTGCCGAGGCCCACCGCCAGGATCACGCCTTGGCTTCGGGCTTCTCGCCGGCCTTCGCGTCGGCCGGGGCCCCGCCTGCGGGCTTCTCTTCCTCCGCGTCGCCGCGACGCTTCTCGCTGACGACGGCGGAGACGGTCTGTGCCGCCGGGAGCCGCACCTCCACCCCCTCGGGCAGGGTGAGCTGCGAGACGGAGACACTCTCGTCCAGACCAACCGGGGTCATGTCGTGGACGATCTTGACCGGGATGTCCTTGGGCAGACAACGGATGGGGAGCCGGCGGAACACCTGGCGCAGGATGCCGCCGAGCACCACTCCCTGGGGCTTGCCGATGAGCTCGAGGGGGATGTCCACCTCGACGGGTTCGTCGAGCTGAATGCGCCGGAAGTCGGCGTGCAGCAGGCTGCGGCTGACCGGGTGGTACTGGTAATCCGCGATGAGCACCGTCATCGAGTCCTTGCCGTCCACGACTAGTTCGATGACGGAGTTTCGACCGTGCTCGCTCTTGAGCACGCCGATGAAGTCCTTGGGCGAGATGGCGATCGGAACCGTGACCTCACCCTTGCCGTAGGTGATGGCCGGGATCTGGTCCCCGCTCCGGAGTCGGCGAGCCTCACCCTTGCCGTGGCCTTGTCGACGAGCTGCTTCGATTTTCACGATTTCCATTGGAGTTCTCTCTCTTCTCTCAGGATCACGCGCTCACACGAACAGGGAGCTGACGCTGTCACTGTTGTGGATGCGGCGAATGGCTTCCCCCAGTAGTCGAGCGATGCTGAGCACGCGGATCTTCTCGCAAGCCTTGGCCTCGTCCGACGGGGGGATGGAGTTGGTGACCACGACCTCCTTGAGGGCCGACGCTGCGATGCGCTCCACGGCTGGTCCGCTCAGGACGCCGTGGGTCGCGCAGGCCACGACGCTCTTGGCGCCATAGTTCATCACGGCGCTGGCTGCGTTGCACAGCGTGCCGGCGGTGTCGATCATGTCGTCGATGATGATGCAGTCTCGACCTTCGACGTCCCCGATCAGGTGCATGACCTCGCTGACGTTGGCTCGCTCCCGCCGCTTGTCGATGATGGCCAGCGAAGCGCCGAGACGCTTGGAGTAGGCACGCGCCCGCTCGACACCGCCGGCGTCCGGGGACACCACTACCGCGCTGTCGTCGAAGCGGGTCTTCAGGTAGTCCTCCAAGAAGACCGGCAGCGCGTACAGGTGGTCGAAGGGGATGTTGAAGAAGCCTTGGATCTGGCCGGCGTGCAGATCGACGCACACGACGCGCTCGATGCCCGCGGTCACCAGCAGATCCGCCACCAGCTTCGAGGTGATGGGGGTGCGAGGCGCCACCTTGCGGTCCTGCCGAGCGTAGCCGTAGTACGGGATGACCCCGGTGATGCTGGCCGCGGACGCCCGCCGGAGCGCGTCACACAAGATGAGCAACTCCATGATGTTGTCGTTGACCGGCGAGCACATGGGCTGAATCACGTAGGTGTCCAGGCCGCGGACGTTCTCCCTCACCTCGCAGAACGTCTCGCCGTCGCTGAACCGCGAGACGCGTGCTTCGCTCAGCGGGGTGCCCAGCACCTGGCCGATCTCCTCGGCGAGCTCGGGATTCGCGTTTCCCGTGAACAGACAGAATCGTTTGACGGCCACCGGACGCCTCGTGGAGGCCGAGCGGGGGAGCCCGCACTGGGCCCGCGGCCGCCCCAGACCTTGAAGGGGGGCGACAGGTAGCAGCGAGGGTCAGATCTGTCAATGCGAGCGGATCCGAGGGCACGGTTGGCCCCGAGGCTCGACTTGGGCAGGCTTGGCACGATCAGATCACGATCGGCAAAGGAGGCCAAAACCCACGAAGAGAACCGGCGGGGCCGGCGCATGCTCGGTTGCCGGATGGAGGGTCGCGGGTTTCGACGGGTCGCCGCGGCCACCTGACCCGTCGGAAGAGCATGAAGTCCCGGAACGCGCGGGCAGAAACCGCCCAAGTCGAGCCTAGGACGCACTCAGCTAGCGCAGGTTGCCCTCGGCGTGGGCCAGCACCTGGACCATCGCCTCGAGCAGGTCCGCCGCGTCGTCCCGGCGGGTGCTGCTGATGACGATCTCCTTGGCCAGCAGCGCGATCAAATAGCGCAAACGCCGCCGGGACTGGTCCTTGACGCGCTGATAGTCGGGGTGGGCCTCGTTGATCTCCCAGCTGAAGCCCCGCCGGCGACTGCGCCAGGGGGCGCCCGGGGCGCTCACCAGCAGGGGCTCGGGAATGCCGAGCCGCGCGTACACTTCGTGTTTGGCCTCCACCACCGCCACGGCCGCGATGTCCGCGGCGGTGTCGCCGTCGAGCGTCGCGACGACCATCAGCGGCAGCTGGCGGCCAAGGGGAGCGTCGTCACCGGCGGTGAGCAGCAGGCGATGCCCCTGGGGCTCGATGGCCAGCCCGGCGTCCTCGGCGTCCGGCATCCGCCACTCGAAGGCGACGCCCTGCAGCGCTCGGCCCTCGGCGTCCTTCGCAACGGCCCGCACGAGCTTCTGAGTCGCCGGCGTGATCCGAACGAATCCCGGCAGCACCGTGACTGCTGCCAGGGGTCCCGCTCCGACGTCCGGCGGGTCGCCGTTCGTGGCGGGGGGTCGGCGACCCCCTCCCGCCACGGGCTCTCCAGCGCCGACGGGTCCGGTAGCGGGCTCCCCGTCCCGGGCCGCGATCGGCGGGAGCGTCAGATCGCGGACGCGCTCGTCGAAGCCGCGCAGCGCGCGCCGGAGCTCGTGCACGACCTGGCGGTCGAGCTCGGCGCGCTGTAGCAGGTCGAGCCGCTCGAGCTCAGCGAGGATGCGGGGCGCCAGCCCTCCCATCGCCTCCAGGAACGCGAGCGCGGCGGCGTTGGGCAGTACGCCGCGGCGCGTGCCGGGGGGGATGCTGAAGTCCGGGAAGTCGATGACTCCGGTCAGCTCGGCGCCAGTCCACGGCGACTCGGTGAGACCGAGCGCATCGAGGCGCGCCAGATCGTCGGCCACCCGCGTGCCCGCGCACGACAGCTCGATGCTGGCGCCATCGAAGCCGCGAGCCAGATACAGCTCGACGTGAGCTGCGCGAAAGCCTCTTACCGGGACCTCCGCGGGCAGCTCCAGCTTCTCGCCGCTGTAGCGATGCGGCACCACGCGCAGCTCCCGAGCAGCGCCGCGGGCCAGTCGGTCGTTGATCGTGAGCGCGACCCCGCTGCGGAGCAGCTGTCCCCGCAGCTCCACCGCCAGGTAGTCCGCCAAGCGGCGACCCGAAAGAGCGCGCGCCGCCGACTCGTGCACTTCGCTCACGGAAACCTCCGTGTAGGTCCCGGGCGCGCCCTTGGGTGCGGTGTAGGTGCCCACCTCCGCGTGCGGAGAGTCCTCGGTCAAGCGAAGCACCGCGACCTTGCCGCCACCTACCCGAGAGTGGATCTCCATACGGTGGCCAATGGCCCAGAAGCCGAGCAGGCCCACACCGTACTGGCCGGCGACCACCCGCCGGGCTCGCTCGCCCGGATCCAGGCTCATCTTGTGGGAGTGCCCGACGTGCTTGGCCAGGTGTTCGAGCGCTGCCCGCCGCTGCAGATGGGGCAACACCCCCTCCCCGTCGTCCCGGATGGACAGCGAGATCGCCGCGCCGACCCGGGCCCGGACGACGTCGACGCGCTGAGCGCCGGCGTCCAGCGAGTTCTGGATCAGCTCGGCGGTCGCCTTGCGGGGGTCCGGCTGGCTGCGAGCCAGCCATCGAATCAGCTCGAAGGGATCCGCGGGCTCGAGCTCGATGCGCGCCGTCTGGTCGAGATCTGCTTTCGGCTTGCCGGCCATCGTCCGTGGACCTCAGAGCTACCGGGTGCAGCCGTCGAGCACAATTCCGAAGTGCAGGCGCCGTCGCTGCGGGCTCAGCGGTAGGGGTTGCTGGGCAGATCGTCGTCCCGCGGCTTGGACGTCGGACGCGTCGTGGCCGTCGGCCGCGCTTTCGAGGTCGCGGTGGGCGCGACCTCGGGCTCTGCGCTGGCGGGCGCGGCGGGAATCAGCTCCGCGCTCGGCGTCGCCTCGGCGGTGGTAGGCACCTGCGGCAGCGCCGATGGCGGCGCCGCGGCGCTCGGTGGCGCATCGGCGCTAGCGCCCGCGCCGCCCGAGGCGCGCCCGACCCACCACGCGCCCAGCCCGACCGCCCCAACGGCGAGCACGAAGCCGAACAGCCACAGGCCGGTGCGACGCGGTGGCGGGGTGAGCTGCGAGTGCGGACCCGTTCCAACGACGCTCGTGACCCCCGAGCGATCCACCGGCACGCCGCGCAGCGACGGCGGGTCCGGAAGCTGGATCTGACTCGGCTCGCTGCGCGCGAGCCACGCGCGCACTGCATCGCGCTGCTGAGCGATGTCGTTGCCGATGACCTCGGAGACGTAGGTCGCGAGCTCCCGGGGAGAGCAGATCTTGTCCTGACAGAGCTGCGCCGCCAGCTCCAGCGCTTCAGCGAACTCCAGGGTCGACGCGAAGCGGGCGTCACGACTGCGCTCCAGCGCTCGAGCCACGACGTTGGCGATCAACTCTGGCACGTCCGGCATCGCCTCGCGCACGTCGGGGATGGGCTCGTTCAGTACCCGCGACAGGGTAGCGGCCTCATTCTCCGACTTGAACAGGCGACGACCCGCGAGCACCTCCCACAGCACGATGCCGCAGGCGAACACGTCCGCGCGGCGGTCGATGTCCGCCTGCCCCTGGGCCTGCTCCGGAGCCATGTAGGCGATCTTGCCCTTGAGTTGGCCGACGCGCGTAGCGGTGAGCCGCTGCGCCGCGCGGGCGACGCCGAAGTCCGTGATTCGACAGATGCCGTCGAGCCCGACCAGCACGTTCTGCGGCGAGACGTCGCGGTGCACCAACTCCGTCGGCAAGTCCTTGTCGTCGCGTAGCTCGTGAGCCGCGTGCAAGCCCAGCAGCGTGTCGAGCACGATGCGCAGCGCCACGGGCCGGGGCAATCGCGCCCCCGTCGTCGCGGCGCGTGCGAGCAGGCGCGCCAACGTGTCCCCCTCGATGTACTCCATCACCAGGTAGTAGCCGCGATCGCTTGCGCCTACCTCCAGGATGCTGACGACGTTGGGATGGTGAATGCCGGCCGCCAGTCGCGCCTCGTCGAGGAACATCTCGACGAACTCGCGCTCGTTCGCCAGGTGCGGATGCAAGCGCTTGATCGCGACGAACTTCTGGAAGCCGCCCACGCCGGAGAGCCGCGCGAGGAACACGGTGGCCATGCCACCCGACGCGATCTCCGCGACGAGCTCGAAGCGGTCGATCAGCTGCCGGCCTTCGAGGGTCACGTCGATGAGCTTCGCGGCGACCACTCAGAACCTCCCTTGCGCTCCCAAGGTCGCCCCCTCCCCCAGCGCGACGAAGGGCTCGACCCGCCGCTTGCCTCGCTGCGCGGGCGAGCTCCAATCCGTCAGGAACCCGCCCACGACCGCCGTGACGACGCCGAGTCCGCCGGTCACCCCCAGGAGGATGTTGGTGCGCTTCTGTCGAGAAAGACCGTCTTGATACTCCGGGCAGTCGGTGCCCTGCCCCGCGCACTGCGCGCGCACGCGATCGGGCCCGGGATTGTTCTGGGTGTCGATGCCGCTCCAGACCGTCACGCCGCCGGCGACCAGCGTCAGGCCAGCGCCGATGAAGAACACCGCCGGCGGCAGCCCCGAGCCGGCGGGCTCCGGCTGGGCGGGGGTCGGCTTGGGCGGCGGCGGCGCCGTGGAGCGCGGGGTCGGACGCGGCCCGACCTCCGGCTTCGTCTCCGGGGGTGCCGTGAAGGACAGCTCGCTCTGTCCGCCCCGCTCGGCCACGACCCGTTCGCTCGCGGAGCGCCCACCGGACCAGCTCGCGCGCAGGTCGTGCTCGCCAGGCGCGAGGAAGATCGTGCGCTTCTCGCTCGGCGCGCCGTGCGCGAGAGTCGTACCCGTCACTAGATCACAGGCCGGCACGCACGTGACCGTCACCCGGTGCAGTGAGCTGCCCGCTCGCTCCACGATGGGACGCGCCAGGCTCGCGAGCTTGGCGTCGTTGCCATGGCGCTCGAGGGCGAGAGCGGCCAGCGTCGCCGCGCGGGCGGTCTGCTCCGCGCGCTCACGCGCGCGGATGGCGAGCTCGAGCGCGGCGCTCGCCGGAGCCAGCCGATCCGCAGCCTCGGCGGCCTCGGCTGCGGCGATCCACTCTCGCGCCTTGAACGCGCGCCGCGCGCGATCGAACTCGTCGCCAGCCGCCTTGATGTCCTCCGCGGTGGGCGCCGCGCTCGCAGGCGGCGCGATGAACACCGGCAGCGCGAGGCACGCGATCAGGGGAGCGATACGAATCACGGCGAATGAAGCCCTCCGTCCAGCCCCGAAGGCTACCTCGGATGACGTGGTCGAGCGAGTTCCCGTGTGTGCGCACACTGTATGACATACCCCCACATGAGCCTCAGCTCATGCTGACCAGGAGCCGATCCGGCTGTTCGAGCAGCTCGATGATGGTTCGGGCGAAGGCCGCGCCCACGTGCCCGTCGATGATGCGGTGGTCGAAGCTGAGCGAGAGCAGCATCACCTCTCCAATGACGATCTGATCGTCGCGCACCACGGGCCGCTTCTTCATCTCGTGAACACCCAGGATGGCGACCTCCGGGTAGTTCACGATCGGCGTGGCGAACAAGCCGCCGAGCTTGCCCAGCGACGTGATGGTGAAGGACGACCCGCCGAGATCTTCCATCCGCAGCTTGCCGTCCCGTGCGCTCTGGCCAAGTCGCTCAATCTCGCGTGCGATGTCCAAGATGCTGCGCCGATCGGCGCCACGTAGCACTGGCACGGTCAGTCCCGCGTCGGTCGCCGCGGCGATACCGATGTCGTACTCCCGCTTGAGCACCAGCTCCTGAGCGGCGTCGTCGACGAGGCAGTTGAGCGCGGGGTGCTTCTTGAGCGCCGCCACCACGGCCTTCACGATGAACGGCAGGAAGGAGAGCTTCAGACCCTCCGCCTGTGCGATGGACTTGGTACGATCGCGCAGTTCGCGCAGCGCGCTGGTGTCGCACTCATCCACGTAGGTGAAATGCGCGGCGGTGTGCTTCGACCGCGCCATGTTCTCGTAGATGCGCTTGCGGATGCCCCGGATCGGAGTCCGCTCGTCTGCGTTGCCCCTACTCGCGGGCTGCGCGGGCGCGCGGGCGGGGGCTCGCTCCGGTGCCTTGTCGCCGCGCGCGGGCTCGGCATCGGGCGCCGGCTGCGCCGGCGCGGGCGCCGCGACGAGCCCGCCTGCGGCGAAGCCTTCGACATCCTGACGCGTCACTCGCCCGGCATCGCCCGTGGGGGGCACCCGGCGCAGATCGACGCCGAGCTCTCGCGCCAGCTTCCGGGTGGCGGGTGCTGCCAGCGGCTTGTCGGCGTAGTACTCGACGCCCGCCGCCGGCGCCGCGACGGGCGGCCGCGCCGCACGCGCGACGTTCATCCCAGGCAGGGACTCTCGGATGTCCCCGACCGCGGTAGCCGCCGGTCCGTCGTCCTTCTTGCCCCCATCACTGGGTCGCCCGTTGCCCGCCGGGGCCGGTGCCTTGGCGGGAGCCGGCGGAGGCGCGACCGGGGTCGACGGCTTGGCCGCTTTGCCGCTCGCGCCCGCGTCGAGCTCGATCACCACGAGCACGTCGCCCACCGGAACGGTCTGCCCCTCCTTGCCTCGCAGCTCGGCGACGAGGCCGGCCTTCGGCGCGCCGATGGTGACCGTGGCCTTGTCGGTCATCACCTCCACCATGTCCTGGTCTTCGACGACTGTGTCACCCTCCTTGACCAACCAGGTCACGATCTCGCCCTCGGTAACCCCTTCCCCGATGTCCGGCAGCTTGAACTCGAACTTTGCCATGGTCTTCGTGTCCTCGTCCTCGGTCAGGCTCGCGCCGTCTCCAGGACGGCGGGAACGATTCGGTGCGACAGCGGCAAATACTCCATCTCGAGCGTGTACGGGAACGGCGTGTCGAACCCGGTCACGCGCTTGGGCGGCGCCTGGAGGTGATAGAAGACCTTCTCGCAGATCAGGCTGACGAGCTCCGAACCGAAGCCGCAGGTCTTCGGCGCCTCGTGGACGATCACCACGCGCCCGGTCTTCTTCACGCTCTCGGTCAAGGTGGTCACGTCGATGGGCCACAGGGTACGCAGATCGATCACGTCACACTCGACGCCCTCTCCCGCGACCTTCTCCGCCGCGTCGAGGCACTCGTACAGCATGGCGCCGTAGGTGACGATGGTGACGTCCCCGCCTTCGCGGACGACCTGGGCGGACTCGAGGTCCACCGTAAAAGCACCCTCCGGCACGTCCCCCTTGGCGGCGCGGTAGATGCGCTTTGGCTCGAAGAACAGCACCGGATCGGGATCCTCGATCGACGCCAGGAGCAGCCCTTTGGCGTCGTACGGGTTCGACGGGCACACGACCTTCAGCCCGGCCACGTGGATGAACTGCGCCTCCGGGTGCTGCGAGTGATAGTGGCCACCACGGATGCCGCCGCCGACAGGCGTGCGGATCACCATCTTGCACGGGTACTCGCCGCCCGAGCGATAGCGATACTTCGCCACCTCGCTGACGATCTGATCGTAGGCCGGCCAGATGAAGTCGGAGAACTGGATCTCTGGGATGGGGACCATGCCGTAGAGAGCCATGCCCGCGGCCGCCCCGATGATGCCGCCCTCGGACAGCGGAGTGTCGATCACCCGCTCGTCCCCGAACTCGTCGAACAGCCCCGCGGTCACACGAAACACTCCGCCCACGCGGCCGACGTCCTCGCCCATGACCACGACGCGGTCGTCGCGCTTCATCGCGATGCGAAGCGCATCGTTGATGGCTTGAACCATGTTCATCTGCGGCATCGTTTTCGTACTCCGTCGAGATTGAGCTCAGTGTGCCTTGGGGGCGCGGGGGCCAGCGAGGAGCTCCCGCTTCTGTTCTTCGAGGTGCCAGGGCAGCGTGCCGTAGACCTCGTCGAAGAGCGTGTCGAGGGCGGGAGGCGGCGTGGTCTCGGCCTGGGCCACGGCTTCCTTGAACTGCGCGTCGATGCGTGTCCGCAGCGCCTCCTCCTGCGCTGGGCTCCAGCGCCCTCTCTGCTCGAGGTGCGCTCGCACGCGCTCGAGCGGATCCCGGCTGACCCAGGGCTCGAGCTCCGTCTGCGGACGATAGCGAGTGGGATCGTCGCTGGTCGAGTGGCCACCCATGCGGTAGGTCATCGCTTCGATCAGCGTAGGGCCCTGACCCGCCGCTGCGCGCGCCACCGCGTCGCGAGTGACCGCGATGACCGCGAACAGATCGTTGCCGTCCACGCGGACGGCGGGCACCCCATAAGCGATGCCCTTCTCGGCGATGGTGCGACTCGCGGTCTGGCGCTCGACGGGCACGCTGATGGCCCAGCCGTTGTTGCGGCAGAAGAACACGACGGGCGCCTTGAACACACCGGCGAAGTTCAGCCCATTGTGGAACTCGTTCGAGCTGGTCGAGCCGTCACCGAAGTACGATAGGCAGACGAGGTCTTGCTTCTGGATGCGCGCGGCCCAGGCGAAGCCCATGGCTTGGGTGATCTGCGTCCCGATGGGCGAGCTGACGCTGCCGAACTTCGCCGCGCGGCAGGTGTAGTGGTCCGGCATCTGGCGACCACGCACCGGATCGTTCGCGTTGCCGAACATGTTGTCGATGTAGCGCTGGTAGGGCATGCCCCGCATCAGCGCCGCCCCGAACTCGCGGTAGCAGGGAAAGATGTAGTCCTGCTCGCGCATTGCATAGGCCGAACCGATGATGGCGGCCTCCTCGCCGAGCGAACCAATGTGGAAGCCGATGCGCCCCTGGCGCTGCAGCGTGACCAGGCGCTCGTCGGTGACCCGAGTCAACACCAAGTGCTCGTACAGTTGGACGAGCTGATCCAGGGACAGCTTCGGATCGTGCTCGGGATCGAGCTTGCCGTCCTCGAGCAGGACGCGCAGCGGTCCGGGAGTCGAACGGTCGGCTGGGGTCGGGTTGGGGGCTGCCATCGTCATGAGCATCTCTCGGAGGGCGAGGCACGGGCCCCGCTGTCGCCCGCGCGACCGGCGGCGCCGGCACGCGAGACCCGCACCGTAGTGCGCCCCTGTGAGCGCACACTAGCAAAATCGCGCCGGAGTAGCGGGCACGTTTTGCCTGCCACCGCTGACCGGGCGCTCGCTACGGCGCAGCGCGTCGAACGGCTCAAGAGGCCAGCGCTGCGGCCGCTTCTTCGATTGCGCGCGCGAGCGCCTCGGGGCCCAGCGAGAACTCGGCCGTGAGCTTGTCGAGCACGTCCCGCTCGACGTCGCTCACGCCCCCGGAGACGTGCGCGATGAGCGCCGCGACGCGCAGAACCTCTTGCGCGTGCTCGGCCTTGTTGACCGTCTTGGTCACCATGCTGACGCGCTTGTCGAGCCCGTCTTCCTCCAGCTGATCCTCGAGATCCGCCACCAACGCGTGGACCTGCCCGCGACCGACCGTCCCCTCGCACGCGCTCAGCACCACGTGCTCGAAGGCCTCGCGCTCGGCAGCATCGAACTCGCCATCCGCCGCGGCCACGAGAAAGGCCGCCTCGACCACGGCCTCGAACAGCGCCGCCGCGTCGGGGTCGAAGCCCGTCGGCTGCGTCACCTCGTCCGTCGTGGGCTTGGAGCCGTAGGACGCGGCCGCGACGGTGAGGATCGACGCCTTGGTGCCGGCTTCGGCATACGAGGGAGGCGAGCTGATCTGACTCGCCACGCGTTCGAGGAGGTTTTGATCGGGAGCGCTCATCGGGAGGGATCTCCTGGCCCTGGGCGGACCGGCGGCAGCCTAGCGGAAAGCCGCAGGGACGTCAGCGAGAACGGTCGGGCCTCCGCACCAGCGCGCCGAGAGGGACCACATCCGGGGGAAGACCGGGGACCGCAGCGGGCCGCGGGCGGGCCCGTCCGTCGCGCGAGGCCTGAACGAAGGCCTCGGCAGCGTGATAGCTGGACCGCACCAGGGGACCGGAGGCGACGAAGGCGAAGCCGAGCGCGAGCCCCACGCGGCGAAAGTCGTCGAAGCGCGCGGGCTCGACGTAGCGCGCGACCGCGGCGTGCTTCGGGGTGGGGCGCAGGTACTGGCCCAGGGTGACGATGTCCACACCCGCCGCGCGCAGGTCCTCGAGCGACTCTCTGACTTCGTCGTCCGTCTCGCCGATGCCGACCATCAGCGAGCTCTTCACGAACCGCTCGGGTGCCCGCTGCTTGGCATGACGCAGTACGTCGAGGGACTGCTGGTAGCTCGAGCGGGCATCGCGGATGCGCGGTGTCAACCGCCGCACGACCTCCAGGTTGTGGGCGAACACGTCTGGCTCCGCGGCGAGGACGCGCTCGACGTCGCGCTGCCGTCCGTTGAAGTCGCCGACCAGAGTCTCGACGAGCAGCTCGGGCTGCCGCTGGTGCAGCGCACGCACGGCTCTGGCGACGTGCTCGGCGCCACCATCCAACAGATCGTCGCGGTCGACCATGGTGAGCACGACGTAGCGCAGCCCCAGCGTCGCGATGGCGCGGGCGACGTGCTCGGGCTCGCGTGGATCCACGGCGCCCCGCGGATTGCCGGTGGTGACGGCGCAGAAGCGACAGCCGCGCGTGCAGGTGTGACCGAGCAACATCACGGTCGCCGTGCCGGCGCTCCAGCACTCGGCCACGTTGGGACACCGTGCCTCCTCGCACACGGTGTGGAGGTCCAGCCCTCGCAGGGTGTGCTTCAGCTCCGTGTACTTCTGTCCGCCGGGGGCGCGCACCTTCAGCCACGGGGGCTTGCGCTCGGAAGTCGCGCCGGGGCCTTCGGGCTGGACCATGGCGGCTACATAGCTCGTCGCGGGCTCGAACCAAAGCCCGACCAACCCCACCGGGCGCGGCCCTCAAGCGAGGGCGACCAAGCCCGCCTCACCCACGGGTGCGACCTCCCCCCGCTCAGTAAACAAGGCCGAGACCAGGCGCGCCGGGGTCACGTCGAAGCCGGGATTTTCCACGTGTGCGCCGGCTGGCACCAGGCGGCGGCCGTCGAAGTGGGTGAGCTCCACCGCGCTGCGTCGTTCGATCACGATCTCCTCGCCGGAGCGACACTCCAGGTCAACCGTGCTCCAGGGCGCCGCCACGTACAGCGGCCGCTCGTGGGCACGACACAGGCAAGCCACGCCGTAGGTGCCGATCTTGTTGGCGACGTCCCCGCTTCTGGCGACGCGATCGGCACCCACGACGGCCAAATCGATGCGCCCCTGCGCGAGCAGGCTGGCCGCCGCCGAGTCGGCGATGACGGTCACCTCGATACCGTCCCGGGCGAGCTCCCACGCGGTCAAGCGCGCCCCCTGCAGGTACGGTCGAGTCTCGTCGGCCACGACGCGCACGCGCTTGCCCGCGTCGCGCGCGGCGCGAATGACGCCCAGCGCGGTGCCGTACCCCCCGGTTGCCAGCGCTCCGGCGTTGCAGTGGGTGAGCACCGTCGCGCCGTCGGGCACGCGAGCGCCGCCAAGCTCGCCCATCCGGCGGTTGGCCGCCACGTCTTGACGATGGATGCAACGCGCCTCGTCCGCCAGCTCGGCCACGCGCTCGATGGGGGCGCGGTCGGCGATCCGCTCGGCGAGACTCAGCATGCGCCGCGTCGCCCAGGCCAGATTGACCGCCGTCGGTCGCGCTGCCTCGAGCGTGCTGGCCGCCCGCTGCATGTCGCGCAGGAACGAGTCCGCCCGCCGCGCGGCGAGCACCATCGCGTACGCCGCCGCGATCCCGATCGCCGGCGCGCCGCGCACGACCATGTCTTCGATGGCGCGAGCCACGTCGCCGACGGCGTCGAGCCTCACGTACTCCTCGTGGTCCGGCAGACGACGCTGCTCGAGCAACAGCAGGGCGGAGTCGTCAGGCAAGAGCTCCACGGCCGAATAGCTCGCGCCGCTCAGCGGGCTCGGGTGGTCGATGGGCATGTCGTCCGGCCTTGTTCCCCCGAGCGGCGGCCGATGCAAGTAGCCCTGCGCGATCGACGATTGCATCCGTCGAGGCTCGCCGTCAGACTCGCCGGTGCCATGCCCCAGCTGCTGCCCTGCCCCGAGTGCGCCCGTCACCTCCACCCGAGCGAGCCCAGTTGCCCGTTCTGCCACACGCCGGTGAGCTTCGCGCGGGCGCCTGGCACCCCCGAGCCGTCGCGCCTGTCTCGCACCGCGAGGATGGCCCTCGGGGCGGCGCTGGCCGCGGCGACCCTGCCCGGCTGCGCCGGGGCGCCCAGGAACGCAGGCCCACCGCCGCCGCCCAGCGCGGCCCCCGGGGCCCCGGGCTCTCCGGACGACGACGGCGCGCCAGCCCCCGAATACGGCGCGCCGGCTCCGCCGCCGGACGAGCCGGATCCGGGGACGGTAGCGCCGCTGTACGGCGTGCCTGCGCCGGAGGGTTGAGCCCCTCACTCGGCCAGCAGCGCTTCGAGCAGCTCGCTGACGGCCTTCGCGTCCGCCGCGCCGCCCGAGGCCTTCATCACCCGGCCCACGAAGTAGCCCAAGATGTTGCGCTTGCCCGCGCGATACGCCGCCGCCTGGGACGGGCTGTCGGCGATCGCCGCTACGCACAGCGGGCGCAGCGCTTCGCCCGACAGGCGCTGCATCCCGCGCTCCGCGACCACGTCGCCGGGCTGGCGGGCGGTGTTCTCCATCGCGGCGAACACCTCCTTGGCCTGCGCGCCGTTGATCCGTCCGTCCGCCAGCAAGCCGAGCAGCTCCGCGAGTTGCTCCGCGCTGACCGTGAAGCGAGCGTCGATGCCGTGCAGCTCCGCGCCGCGCAGCACCTCGGTGACGATCCAGTTGGCGACGAGGACGGGCTGGTCGAGGCGCGCCAGCGCCGCCTCGAACAAGCGCGCGGTCGCCGGGTGGGCGGTCAGGGTCGCCGCTGTGGCGGCAGGCAGCCCGAGCTCCGCCTCGTAGCGCTGCCGCTTCGCCCGCGGCAGCTCACCGACGCGAGCGCGCTCGGCGCTGATCCAGGCGGCATCCAGCCGCAGGGGCGGCAGATCGGGATCCGGGAAGTAGCGATAGTCGTGCGCGTCCTCCTTGCTGCGCAAGGAGCGGGTCAGGTTGCGTTCGGGATCGTAGCTGCGCGTCTCCTGTACGACCTGCCCGCCGCCGTCGAGCACCGACGTCTGCCGGGCGATCTCGACCTCGATGGCGCGGGCCAGGAAGCGAAAGCTGTTCAGGTTCTTGAGCTCTGCCCGGGTACCCAGCGTCGTGCTGCCGACGGGCCTGAGCGACACGTTGGCGTCACAGCGCAAGCTGCCTTGTTCGAGGTTGCCGTCGTTCACTCCCAGGTAGACCAAGACGTCCCGCAGCGCCTTCATGTACGCCGCGGCCTCGGTGCTGGAATAGAGCTCGGGCTCGCTCACGATCTCGATCAGCGGGACCCCCGCGCGGTTGAGATCGATCAGCGAGTCCCCCGCGGCCCCGTGAACGCTCTTGCCGGCATCCTCCTCCATGTGCACGCGGGTGATGCCGATGCGTCGCGCTTGGCCCTCGACGTCGATCGTGAGCGCCCCGCCGAGCGCGATGGGTTCGGTGTACTGGCTGATCTGGTAGCCTTTGGGTGAGTCTGGATAGAAGTAGTTCTTGCGCGCGAAGACGCTGCGCTCCGCGATTTGGCACTCGAGCGCCAGCGCTGCGCGCACCGCCAGCTCGACCGCGCTCTGGTTCAGCACCGGCAGGGCACCCGGCAATCCCAGGCAGGTCGGGCACACGTGCTCGTTCGGCTCCGCGCCGTACTCCGCCGGACAGGCGCAGAACAGCTTGGTCCGGGTGCGCAGCTGCGCGTGGATCTCCAGGCCAATCACGGGCTCGTACTGGACCACGCTCTCACCTTCTGAGCCTCGACCCCTGCGTAGGCGCTCGGACGTCAGTGCCCGTGGCGCTCGCGATCGATGCCCGGATGGCCCTCGTCCCCGGGCTCATGGCGGGGATTCTCGGACTGCTGGGAGCCGTCGCGCCCCATGAAGCTCATCAAGATATCCTTCTCGTAGATGAACTGCTCACGGGAGTCGTACGGGGTCGCGTGGATGCCGGTATCCATGCGGATGGCATCGCAGGGGCAGGCCTCGACGCAGAAGCCACAGAACACACAGCGCAGCTCGTCGATGACGAAGCGCTTTGGGAAGCGCTCGTAGCCTCGACGCGGATCCCCCTCCGGGTACTCCCCGGCCTCGATGTGAATGCACTGGGCAGGACAGGCCGTCGAGCAGCACAAACACGCCACACAGCGCGGGCTGCCGTCCGCCCGATGTGTCAGCCGATGCAGGCCGCGAAATCGCTCCGGGTATGGGCGCCGCTGCTCCGGATAGTAGATGGTGTTGATGCCGTCCTCGACGCCCTCGAGCACCGGATCGTTGCGCTGCCCGAGCGCCATCTCCTTCGTGTTCTTGAAGAAGTGACCCAGGGTGATGCCGATGCCCTTGGCGAGCTCGGGCACGTAAGCCTGGACCGACGCGGTGCGCTCGGGACGCTTGACGCGCTTGCCGGTGACTTGCTTGGGACCGAGCGGAGTGTTGGGGACGACTGCCACGGCTTGGGCTCTCCTTGCGAGGTCACGCGCCCATGCGCGCGGACTTGGTGCCGCCAAGGCGGGCGGCGAACTTCTGGGCGCTGGTGACGATCGCGCGACGCTTCTTGACCGGCTGCAGCCAGTAGCGCGCCAGACTGACCACGGCCAGGAGCCCCAGCGCGGCGACGGTCAACTCCGTCAGGTCGCCCGCCGTGCGCAGACCGGCCTGCACCGTGGGGCTAGCCGACTGCACGAGGAGGACGACCAGCCCCGTGAGCAGGATATTGACCAGCGACGCCGGAAGCAGCTTGCGCCAACCGAGGCGCATCAGCTGGTCGTAGCGGAAGCGGGGCAGGGTCCAGCGGATGGTCGTCTGCAGCCAGCACAGCAACGCCACCTTGCCGATGAAGCCGATGACGCCGACGATCACTACCGACAGATGGGTGAGCGGCTGGCGCAGGAGCACCGTGTCGCCGATGGCGATGAACAGTCCGTCGCGTTCCACGAAGGGCAAGTGCCAGCCGCCCAGGAACAGCGCGGCCATGAGCGCGCTCGAGCTGACGATGGCGATGTACTCGCTGAAGAAGAACATCGCGAACTTCATGCCCGAGTACTCGGTGAAGTACCCAGCGACGACCTCGCTCTCACCCTCGGGGATGTCGAAAGGGATGCGCTTGGTCTCCGCGACCGCGGCGGCAAAGAACAAGAAGAACGCGAAGGGCTGCACGAAGATGCCCCAGGTGTGCTCCGCCTGCCAGCGCACCATCTCGTCGATGCGCAGCGTCCCGTAGATCATGATGGCGCCAATCAGCGTCAGCCCCAGCGTGACTTCGTAGCTGACCATCTGGCTGGCGGCCCGCAGGCCGCCCAGCAGACTGAACTTGTTGTCGCTGGCCCAACCCGCGAGCGCCGCGCCCACGATGCCCGTGCCGGCGAGCGCGAAGAAGAACAGGATGCCCACGTTCAGGTCGAGGACCTGAAGCGGCATGGCGCCGTCCACGCACATGCCCTCCCGCGGCACCATCGTGGCCAGATTCGTGAAGTCAATCTTGCCGTCGTTCGTGCCGAAGCAGAGCGTGTCGCCGAAGGGCACGCAGGCCAGCACCACCAGCGCCGGGAAGAACGAAATGAAGGGGGCCAAGCTGTGCATCAGCCGGTCCCCGTTGGGCGGGATGAAGTCTTCCTTGAAGATGGTCTTCACGCCATCCGCGGCGGGGTGGAGCAAGCCCATCAGACGCAGCCCAACGCGCTCGTGGGTCATGCACATGACCGAGTAGACCGCGCCGGCAAGGATCGAGCACACGAAGATGGCGGGGCTCGCGCCGTAGGCGATCTCCCGCAGGTTCGCGCCGATGGGCATGCCCTTGAGCGCGGCCGCCGCGAGGAAGGTGACCAGGTGCGCGCCGAGCCCGGCATAGACGAACACGCGCGGATCGCCGATCCAGGCGAACAAGCGGTCGAGGTTGAGCACGAGCCCGCCGGCATCCGTGCGCACGCCGCGGATCCGGACGCGACCGGCGATCGACAGCGCCGTAATCCAGGTCGCGCCGATGGCCAGCTGGCTGAAGAGCAGCGCGCGGGTGGTGCGCTCGAGGCCCGTGGCCTCGACCTGCAGGAAGTACACGATCACGCCGACGGCGATCAGCGCTGCCGGACCCATGGCCATACCCCGCGCGATGCTGCGAGGCAGCCAGACCACAGCCCGGTTGGGGCCGACGCGGTCGGCGATGACAGCGCCCTGGCGCCGGTCGAGCCAGGTCAGGATGACGCCGAGGTTCATGCCGAACATCACGACGAAGAACGCCTTGGCCGCGAAGGCTATGATGAGTCCGGTCGTCATGGGCTGATCCCCGCCGGGGTGGCGTTTCCTTCCAGGGCAGCGCCGGCGTCCGGCGCCATCGCGCGCTGGACGTCTGCCACCTGCTTGAACGAGAGCGAGTGGCCGAGGGCCGCGCCAAGCGCCGTCACCAGCCGGAAGGCCGGCTGACTGTCGCCCAGGGGGCGGATGGCGCGCTCGGATTGCTGCGCGAGACCATTGGCGCTCACGAAGGTGCCGTCAGACTCGGCCCAGCTCGAGGCCGGCAGCACGACGCTCGCGTGCTCGGGGATGGGGCCGTCGTGGGTGGACACCGCGATCAGGGCCTTGCAGCGCCGAAACCCCGGGGCCTTGTCTGCGTCCGGCAGCTGCGAGCCGAGCGCGACCACGTGGGTGATGCGCCCCTCCTCCAGGGACTTGAACAGCACCGGCATGGAGAGCGGCGGTGTGCTCGTGCACATGGCGGTGACTCCGGCCGTGTTCGGGTTCTTGTCCCGGTGGCGGAGCACGTCGTCCCCCTCGCCGCTCGGCCGGCCGCTGACGAACAGGTGCCCGGTGCCGAGGTAGTCCCGCGCCAGGGTCAACAGCGCGAAGTTGTCCTCGTTCGAGTGCTCGGCGCTCAGCACCACCGCGATGTGATCCGCCGGAACCCCCTTGAGCAGCTTGGCGGCCTTCTTGGCCGCGGCCTCGACGCTCGTGCGCTCGCCCTCCACCCGCGCGTGCAAGATGCGGCCGTCGTGGATGCGGCGGTAGTCCAGCATGCCCTCGTCGCACATCCAGTACTGGTTGACTTCGAGGTTCTCGCGCGGACGGTAGCGATGCACCTCTTGGCTGCGCGGATCGTAGTCGGTGAAGGCGTTGCAGCCCGTGGCGCACCCCACGCACACACTGCGCACGCTGCGCAGGAACCACACCCGCGCTTTGAAGCGGAAGTCCCGGGAGGTCAGCGCGCCGACCGGACACACGTACTCGGTCATCAGGGTGTAAGGGTGATCGAGCTCGCGGCCGGGCGAGACGACGATCTCGTTCAAGTTGCCACGCTCGCGCACGTCCAGCACCGGGTCCTTGGCGACCTCCGCCGAGAAGCGCACGCACCGGGTGCAGATGATGCAGCGCTCGGCGTCGTACACGATGGTCGGGCCGAAGACCTGCGCCTTCGGCTTGTGGATGACCTCGTCCCGCATCCGCTTCTTGGTGCCCTGGTGCTCGAGCCAATAGTCCTGCAGCCGGCACTCGCCCGCCTGATCGCAGATCGGGCAATCCACGGGGTGATTCAGCAGCAACAGCTCCTGCACCGCCGCGCGCGCTCGGGCGACGTGCTCGCTGGTCTGGCTCATGACCTCCATGCCCTCGCTGGCGCCGAGCTGGCACGCGGGCTGGAGCTTGGGCTTCTTCTGATCGACGTACTCGTGCTGCTCCTCGTCCCAGTGCAGCACACTGAGCATCAGCGCCGGACGGCCCGGCGGCGGCTTGACCTCGACCAGGCACATGCGGCAGTTCGCCGCCACGCTCAGCCCGGGGTGCCAGCAATAGTGAGGGATGTCGATGCCAGCGCGATGGGCGGCCTGGATCACCGTGTCCCCCGGCTGAAATTCGATCGTCCGATCGTCGAGCTTGAACGTACTCATCGGTCGCACTCTCCGCCGATCATGTTCAGAGAACCGAAACACGGCACCACGTCCGCCATCATCTGCCCGGCGATGACCCGCTCGAGCCCACCCGTGATGTAGAAGCACGGGGGACGAATGCGGACCCGATAGGGGGTTCCGCTACCGTCGCTCACCAAGTAGAAACCCAGCTCGCCGTTGCCCCCTTCCGTGTACGAGTAGGTCTCGCCGGCGGGGATCTTCACGCCCTCCATCACGATCTTGAAGTGCTGAATCGTGCCTTCGATCGTGGAGTACACTTCCTCTTTGGGCGGCAGCACGATGCGCGGGTCCTGCACGTTGATCGGACCAGAGTCCGCCATTCGGTCGAGGCACTGCTCGATGATCCGAGCGCTCTGCTTCATCTCTTCGATGCGGACCACGAAGCGGTCGAGGCAGTCGCTCTTCTCGCCCACGGGCACGTCGAACTCGACCTCGCCATACTTGAGGTAAGGCGATGCCTTGCGCACGTCGTAGGGCACGCCGGCGGCGCGCAGGGCGGGCCCGGTCCAGCCGAGGCTGATGGCGTCCTCGGGGCTGATGATGCCGACGTTCTCCACGCGGTCGAGGAAGATGCGGTTGCCGTACAAGAGCCGCTGCACCTCGTCGACCATGGACAGGACCTGCGGCACCACCGCGGCGACGTCGCTCTTGAAGCCTTGGGTCGGTGGAGCCGCCATACCGCCCACGCGTCCGAAGCTGTGCGTCAGCCGTGCGCCGCACTCCTCCTCGAACACGTCCCAGATCATCTCCCGCGCCTTGACCAGCCAGAGAAAGGGCGTGAACGCGCCAAGCTCCATGGCCATGGCGCCATCGCAGGTCAGATGATCGGACATGCGGGCCAGCTCGCCCAAGATCATTCGATACCACTGGCAGCGCTCGGGAACCTCGATGCCGAGGGCCTTCTCGCAGGCCAGCGAGAAGCCCACGTTGTTGAGCATGGGCGAGACGTAGTTACAGCGATCCACGTAGGGATAGACCTGAGTCCAGGTACCTCGCTCGCACATCTTCTCGAACCCGCGGTGCAGGTAGCCCACCTGCACGTCGCAGCGATCGATACTCTCGCCGGACAGCTCCATGACGATGCGCACGGTGCCGTGCATCGCCGGGTGGCTGGGCCCCACGTTGAGCAGCATGGGCTCGGCGGCCAGCTCGAGCTCGGAGTCATCCAGGTCGCGATCCAGGGGCTCCATCAGCTCATTCGCTCCTCGTCCGTGGCCACGAGCACGGCGTCGTCTTCGCCCACCAGATCGAAGCTCTGGCGACCGAAGGGCATCCCCTCGTCCGGCCCGAAGGGCGGGAGCTTCTCGGTGTTCGGCGCTTCGCGGTAGGGCACCAACGGTTGGATGCGGTTGGCGGGGTAGTCCTTGCGCAGCGGGTGACCGACGAACTCGGGGTACAGCAAGATGCGCCGTAGGTCCGGGTGACCGACGAAGCGCACACCGAACATGTCGAAGGCCTCGCGCTCGGCCCAGTTGGCCGAACCCCACAGCCCCGACAGGCTGTCGATCTCCGCCCCCTCACCGTCCTCGTCTCCGACTCGGGCCTTGAGCCGAATGCGATGACCCTTCGACAGGGACAGCAAGTGCGCGACGACCTCGAACCGCGGCTCCCGGTCGGGGAAGTCCACGCAGGTGAGATCCACCAGCATCTCCATACTGGCCACCGGTGAGTCCCGCAGGAACCGCGCCGCCTCTTGCCAGGATGCGGCATCGAGCACCGCGGTCTCGTCCCCGTTCTGTGCGTGGGTTTCGAGCACCCCGTCCGGGAACTGGCGCTTCAACAGCTCGAGCACTGCTTTTGCCATGGGAGTCCTCGCTCAGCTCGTGGCTGGGCCGTCCTTGCTCTTGCGCAGCGGCACGACCCCCATGTCCGGATGGGTGATGGGATCGAAGCGCGGCTTGACGATCGCCGGACGCCGGTCACCCGATTGGATCTTGTCTTGGAGCAGCATCAGGCCGTCGAGCACCGCCTCGGGCCGCGGCGGACAACCAGGGATGTACACGTCGCAGGGGATGATCTTGTCGATACCTGCGACGCAGGCGTAGTTGTCGTAGAAGCCTCCCACGCTGGCGCAGGTTCCGAAGGCGAGCACCCATTTGGGCTCCGCCATCTGCTCATAGATGCGCTTGAGCACCGGGGCCTGTCGCTGCACGATGGTGCCTACGACCCACAACAAGTCGCTCTGGCGCGGCGAGAACCGCGGCGCCTCCGCGCCGAAACGCGCGAAGTCGAAGCGCGGGCTGCTGACCGCCATGAACTCCATGCCGCAGCAGGCGGTCACGAACGGGTACATGAAGAGCGAGTACTTCTGCGCCCAAGCCAGCACGTTCTCCAGACGGGTGGTGGCGAAGCCCGGCCCTTGACCCGTCTCGATGATCTCTTGAGTGGTGGGCGTTCTCAGCTCTCCCATTCGAGGGCTCCCTTCTTCCAGCAGTAGGCCAGCGCGATGAGGAGCGCGGCGATGAACGCGAGCATGGTCGCGAAGCCCGTCCACCCGAGGCTCTTGAACAGCGCGGCCCACGGGTAGATGAACACCACCTCGATGTCGAACACGACGAACAGGATCGCGGTCAGGTAGAACTTGACGTTCAGCCTCACACCCGCGGTGCCCTGACTGTCGTTGCCGCACTCGAAGGGCATCATCTTCTCGGGCGTGGGGTTCTTCGGCCCGATGAGCTGTCCGCCGAAGAACATCACCGCGCCGATCGTCAGCGCGATGACGAAAATGAACAGCATCGGCAGGTAGGTCTCGAGCATCGTGAGCTCCGGAGGGTGCGGGCGCGCGGTCAATTCCAGCCCGAGCGCCCGGGCGGGCCCGCCGCAGGAATTCAGCCCGCGACGGGTCGCCTGCCCTCTACCACAGGGCGGCCGGCGCGGCCCAGGGGGAAAAGCGGCTGCAGCGGGCGGGCTTTTCTCGTCATTTCGACGAGTTACCCCTCGACGAGGGCCTTCCACGCCTGCAGCGGGCTGCCTAGCGCCTGGTCGACGCGGGAGCCGAGCTGCTCCAGGCGGGCCTCGGCTACTCCGGCGGCGCGGGCCTCGACCAGGGCGGCATAGGCCGCGACGTGACGCCCGCGCGCCGAAAACGCCTCCGCCAGCAGCGGCCACACCCGCGCGCCGTCCGCCCCCAGGTTGACGGCCCGACGCAGGGGGCCGATGGCCTCGCCGTAGCGCTCGTCCTTCACCATCGACTCGCCGAGGCGGGCGAAGATCTCGGGCGCCGAGGGGCCGTCCCCGGCGTACTGCACGGCGAGCCGCAGCACCTCCTCCCCCTTCTCGATCTCGCCCAGCTGGATGCATGCCGTCCCCAAGCTGCCGAGGCCCCGCGCGATCATCCCCTTGCTCTCGGCGCCGAGCAGCTGGCCCTCCGGCGTGCGCAGGAAGATCGCGAGCGGCGCCGGCCAAGCGCCGAGCAGCTCCACGATCCGCAGCCACTCTCGCTTCTGCTCGAACGCTTCGGCCTCCGCGACGCGCCCGAGGTCGATCGACCCACGGCCACCCGGGCGCTGGACGCGGTCGAGCTCCTCACGGACGTGGGTGCGAATGCGGAAGCGAAACTCGTCGAGGTCGAAGGTCTGATCGAGACCGTCGTGCGAGAGCGCCAGCGTCGCGCCCCGGTCGGCGAGAAGCAGGCGGGTGAGGCTGTAGCCGTAGAGCGGCGCGAGCAGCAGGTAGCGGACCCCGATGTAGAGCTGCACCGCCTCGATGTCGGTGGCGCGCGTCGGCGCTGGACCCGTCGGCTCCTCCATCACCAGCGCAGCTACGAGGCGGCGACGAAAATCCGCCAGCGTCAGTCGCTGAGCGTCAGCCTCGTCGACCTCGACGTCCGGCGGCCCCACGACGAAGTCCACCAAGGTGTTGTCTGGGTTGCGGCGGTCCACCGTCAGCGCGGTGATGCGCGCGCCGGTGATCATCGCGAAGCCGAAGAAGCGCGTCCCGATGATGTCGCACAGGGCTTGAAAGCTGCCGATCCCCTCCCCGATCCGCTCGAACCAACCGTCGGTGCGGACCGATTCGAGCGGGATCTCGAGCGAGGGCGGCATGGGTCGCCTGCGAGCTTAGGCGGAGTCCGCGAATAATGGAAATCGAACTGCGAGGACGGCTCGAGGGTATGGATCCAGTGCCGGTCTGCCGCGGGAACGACGCGCAGCGCGCTGGTCGGCGGGCCACCGCTGGTTCCGCTGGCTCAGCCCTTGGCCAGGCGCAGCAGGGCCTCGCGCCGCGCACCCAGCGCGCCGTCGTCGGTGGCGGGCAGCGCCGTGATGGCCTGCTGGATGCGCTCGCCATCGAACGGGGCACCGCTACCGACCACAGCCCGACAGTCGTCGAGATCGCGTTCCGATAGGCGCCCCAGCTTCAGCAGCAGCATCAGCGTCGCATCCGGCCGATGCACCGCGCTCAGCCTCCCCCGGTAGACGAGCTCGAGGTGAGACTCCCAGCCTTCGATGCGTCGCACGAAGAACTCCGCGGCCGAGTTGACGGACTCGACGGGCAACCCGAGGTCGTGCGCGAGCTCGAGCAGAGCCAGGCGCTCACCTCCGGTGTGAACCATCGCGACCACGTCCACGTCCTCGGTGAGCCGTCTAGGTGTGACCCACAGGGCGAGCGCAGCGCCGCCGACGATCAACCACTCGCCCGCCAGCCGGTCGCCGATGGCGCGGACGATGCGCTCGATGGCGTCGCGATCCAGATCCGTCACGGCCGTCATCCTAGATCACCGACGCCACGCAGACGACTCGCTGCGATACCGAGCGATGCCGAGCCCGCGCCTCGACGGGGTCGCGCTGCAGCGCTACGCTGGGCGGCGATGTCGGTCGAAACGCTCGCCTTGCTGGCCAGAGCCGGTG
The DNA here is from genome assembly GCA_019637295.1 of Polyangiaceae bacterium. Classification (GTDB taxonomy): domain Bacteria; phylum Myxococcota_A; class Polyangia; order Polyangiales; family Polyangiaceae; genus JACKEA01. Next base: position 141,753 of record JAHBVX010000007.1, on the reverse strand, counting down.
TTCCGATCGGTCCGCCGCGGCCGGCCGGCGGCGCCTTCCCAGCCAACGCCGAGCTTCGAGCGGCGGTCGACGAGGTCCTGACGTGCGCCTCGTCAGAGCAGCTCGTGCCACACGTTGCCTGGCTGAGCGCGCTGCTCCACCATTGGCCCGCGCGCTTTCGCTCGATCTTCGGGGTCGAGGGCGAAGCGACCGTGCAGGAGCTGCGGCGCCGTGTGGTCGATCGCAACCGCTACCTGAAGCTCCGCCGCATCGCCGTGGAGAACCTCGCGCGCGTCCTCTGAGGCGCGGCGCGCGGCGCTCTCGCACGCCCCCCGGCGCGCGGTCCGGACCCCTGTCGTTCGCCGGCGAATCGTGCGAGGGTTCGGGCGCGTCGGCCCGCGCGCCGCCTGTGGCTGCTCCCGGACCTCCGTCGCCCGGTGACTCATGAAGATCCACCACCTCAACTGCGCAACCCTGTGCCCCTATGGGGGCCGCCTGCTGAGCGGCAGCGGTCGGGCCACGAGCCAAGCCGAGCTGATCTGTCATTGCCTGTTGATCGAGACGAGCCAGGGGCTCGTGCTGGTCGATTCGGGGTTGGGGCTGCAGGACGTGGAGCATCCGGTCAGCCGCCTGGGCCGCGAGTTCATGACCTTCGTGAGGCCCGTGCTGTCGGCGGACGAGACCGCGGCGCGTCAGGTCGAGGACCTGGGCTTCTCCCGGGACGACGTGCGGCACATCGTGCTCACGCACCTCGACGTGGACCACGCCGGCGGGCTGCCGGATTTTCCAAAGGCCACGGTGCACGTACACGCTGACGAGCACGACGCGGCCATCCACCCGCGCGTGCGACTCGAGAAGCTGCGCTATCGCCCGCTGCAGTGGGCGCACGACCCGACATTTCGGCTGTATCGTCCCAGCGGGGAGCGCTGGTTCGGCTTCGACGCGGTGACCGCCCTCGCCGGCCTGCCGCCGGAGATCCTCCTGGTACCGCTGATTGGCCACACCCGCGGGCACAGCGGGGTCGCGCTGGACACCGGCGCGGGCTGGCTCCTGCACGCCGGGGACGCCTACTTCCACCGCAGCGAGCTCGATCCGGATCGCCGGCGTTGCCCACCGCTGCTCGACATCTTCCAGCGCATCGTCGAGATCGACAGCGTGGCCCGGCGCAGGAATCAGCAACGCCTTCGCGACCTTCACCGCGAGAACGGCGCCGACGTGCGGGTCTTCTCGGCTCACGATCCGGTCGAGCTGGAGCGTTGCCGCGAACGCATGGGGGTCGCCGAATGAGCGCCGGTGACGAGCCGCACTCCGAGTGGCTGCAGGGTGGCTGCCATTGCGGCCGAGTACGCTTTCGCTTTCGCCCGCTCCACTTCGAAGCGCTCGAGTGTAACTGCTCCATCTGCGAGAAGAAGGGGATCTTGCACTGCATCGTGCCGCAAGATCGATTCGAGCTGCTGAGCGGAGCAGAGGTCTTGACCACGTATCGCTTCAACACGGCTATCGCCGCGCACACGTTCTGCAGCGTGTGCGGCATTCATCCGTTCTATACGCCGCGATCACACCCCGACCAAGTCGACGTCAACGTCCGCTGCCTGGACGACGGCGCAGCCCGACGGTTCCGAGTGGACCCCTTCGATGGCAAAGAGTGGGAAGCCAGCGTCGACGCCATCCGCTGAGCTCGGCCCGACCCGCGCCGGCCGCCTGCGACGTGCCTTGCTCGCCTGGTACGACTCGCAGGGTCGGCGGCTCCCGTGGCGCGAGACCGCCGACCCGTACGCGATCTGGGTCAGCGAGGCGATGCTGCAGCAGACCCAGGTCGCCACCGTCATCCCCTACTTCGAGCGCTGGATGCGGCGCTTCCCTACCGCCGCCGCACTCGCGGAAGCGGACGAGCAGGAGGTGCTGCTCGCCTGGGCTGGCCTCGGCTACTACTCGCGCGCCCGGAACCTCCACGCCGCCGCCCGCGTGCTGCTCGAACGGCACGGCGGCGCCTTACCGAGCCAGGTGACGGCGCTTTCGGCCCTGCCCGGCGTGGGGGCGTACACCGCCGCGGCCGTCGCGAGCATCGCCTTCGGGCGGCCCGCAGCCGTCGTCGACGGCAACGTCAAGCGCGTGCTCGCACGGCTGCTCGCGCTCGAGGGTCACCCCGGGCAGTCGAGCTTCGAGGCTCGCGTCGCGGCCGCGGCCAGCGCGCTGCTCGACCGGGGGCGACCGGGCGACTTCAACCAGGCCGTGATGGAGCTCGGCGCCACCGTGTGCCGCCCGCGAAGCGCAGACTGCGGGAGCTGTCCCATCCGGCGCGATTGCGCCGCCTTCGCCCAGGGCGCGGTCGACCGGTTCCCCGCCCCGCGGCCCCGCCCCAAGAGCGAGGCAGTACACATGGCTGCGGCGGTGGTGCGTCGCGGCAGTCGAGTGCTGCTGGTGCAGCTGCCCCACAGCGCGCCGCGTTGGGCGGGGCTCTGGCAGTTCCCAAGCGCGGAGCATCCCCGGGGGCGCGCGCCCGCGCGCGTGGCAGCGCGCATCGCGGGACGGCTGCTCGCGAGCCGAGCGACCCACCAGGGCCGACTCGTCGTCGTGCGCCACGCGGTCACCCGCTTCTCGATCACCCTCGAGGCCCACGCCTTCGCGGCGGCGAGCCTCGAGCTGCAGCAGCTCGACGCGGCGCCGCGCTGGGTGTCCGTGCGCGACCTCTCGAATCATCCACTGCCCGCCGCGCACGCCAAGATCGCCCGCGCGCTCGGCGAGTGACGACACCCGGCCGCTCGCGCTATACGTCCCCGACGTGACCATCCCTCGTCTCAGCGCCACCGAGCTGCGCGCGGCCCTCGACCGCCGCGAGCTGTCCGCCCGTGAGATCGTCGACGCGCTGATCGAGCGCCGGCATGCCGTCGACGGCAAGCTCGGCGCTTGGGTCGAGACGCTGGACGCGGAGGCGCGAGCCGCCGCCGAGCGCGCGGACGAGCGGCTCGCCGCTGGCGAGCGCGGCCCGCTCCTGGGCCTGCCCCTCAGCATCAAGGAGAACCTGGAGGTGCGCGGCACGCGCGTCACCCTCGGCTTCCTCTCCCGGCGTGACGAGCGGGTGGAGCGTGACGCGGTGGTGGTCAGCGTCGCGCGCGACGCGGGCGCGGTGATCCTGGGCAAGACCAACGTGCCCCAGTCGCTGCTCAGCGCGGAGACGACGAACTACGTGTACGGCACGACCAACAACCCCTGGGCGCTCGAGCGCGCTCCGGGCGGGTCGAGCGGTGGCGAGTCCGCTGCCATCGCGAGCGGCAGCAGCGCGCTGGGCATCGGCACCGACATCGGCGGCTCGCTGCGCATCCCGGCCAGCTTCACCGGCGTGGCCGCACTCAAGGCCACCGAGCATCGCTGGTCGAACATCGGCAGCCGCGCAGTGATCGCCGGCCAAGAGACGATTCGGTCCCAGGTAGGACCCATCGCGCGCACGGCGCGCGACGTCGCGCTGCTGTTTCGCGGCCTCCCGCCCGCGAGCCACGCCAACTACGATCCCTTCGTCCCACCGCTGCCGGTGCCCGACCCCGCCACGGTGGAGCTCGACAAGCTCCGCGTCGGGTTCTACGAGGGCAACGGCGTGCTCACCCCAGCGGAGAGCGTGCGGCGCGCGGTGCGTGAGGCCGCGGAGCACCTGTCCCGCGCGGGCGCCGAGCTCGTCGAGGTGGAGCCGCGGAACGTCCGCCGGGTCACCTGGCTGTTCTACGCGGTCGCGAGCGCGGACGGCGGCAAGCTCATCCGCGAGGCCGCCCGCGGCGAGGAGGTGATCGTGCCCTTGCGCAAGCTGCACCAGATCGCGCGCCTGCCCAACGCCGCGCGACGCACGCTGGTGGCCCTGCTGCGCGGACTCGGGGAGGGCCGCACCGCGGACATGCTCGACGCGGTGGGCGAGAAGTCCGTCGAGACGCTGTGGGCGCTGACCCGAGAGCGCGCCGAGCTGCGCCGCGTCGAGCTGCAGGACTGGACCGAGCAGCGACTCGATCTGGTGCTGTGCCCAGCCTTCGCCACCGCAGCGCCGCAGCACGGCGCCTCCGCCGACTTCACGCTGGGCGCCCAGTACTCCATGCGCTACAACGTGCTGAACTTCCCCGCGGGCGTCGTGCCCGTCACCCGGGTGCGGGACCACGAGACGGAGCGCAGCGAGCTGAGGGATCGCCTCGACCGCAGCGCGCGCGACATCCAGCGAGGGAGCGTGGGCTTGCCCGTGGGCGTTCAGATCGTGGGCCGGCCGTTCCACGAACACCAGGTGCTAGCAGCCATGATCGCCGTGGAGGATGGCGCCCGCGCCAGCGCCGAGTTCCCGCACACCCCGGTCGAGCCCGGCTGAGCGCGGGCCTCAGCCCGCCGAGGAGCTTCCCCTCAAGTCCTGCGCGGAGCGGCCGTTACTCCTAGTTGATGCACTGGCTGCGCTTCAAAGGAACGCGGTTCCCGATCCGCCGTGAGGAGACGCTCATCGGCCGCAGCGCCTACTGCACCATCGTGCTGAGCAACGAGCTGGCGTCGCGCAAGCACTGCACCCTGCGCAACACCCCCGAGGGCCTCGTGCTCACGGACCTGGGCAGCACCCACGGCACCTTCGTCAACGATCACCGACTCTTGGGGCCGCGGCTGCTGGCCCCTGGGGATCGCATCCGGGTCGGCGCCGACGTGCTGGAGCTGCAGGTGGGCGAGACCCCGGTGCGCTCCCAGTGCGAGACCGGCGGACGGGGCAGCTTCGCCGAGCTGAGCGAGGAGACCACCCGTACTCGGCTCGACCTGCTGGAGCTGCTCGAGATGCTGCTGGAGCGCTCCGACGCCCTCTCGGCCGAGGCCGCTGCCCTGGCGGTGGTCAGCCTGCTCGACAGCCTGATGCGGCAGTGCGAGCGGACCGGGCCGCTCAGCGAGGCTCAGCGGGCCCGGGTGCTGACGGCCCTCGAGCGGGTGGAGGGCTGGAGCCCGGCCGAGGCCCGCGCTGCCTGGGCCGAGAACGTGCGACGGGCGCTCGCTCTGCCGGGGGTGACGTGAGCGTCGGCATCCTGACCGTGGACGGCCTGGCCGCCGACGCGCTGAGCTTCGCGCTCCGCCGCTCGGGTCAAATCGTGTGGACGGAGTCCACCATCGAGGCTGCGCGCGCACGCATCTCGGACGCTGCGCCGCAGGTGCTCGTGGCAGACGCTGCGGTGGACGAGTACGAGGAGCTGATCCGCGAGGTGCTGCGCCATCAGCCCTGGACGCGAGTACACCGCATGACGGAGAGCGCGCCGTGCCCGGGCGTCTCCGCGATCTCGAAGCCCTTCGATGCGGGCGAAGTCGCAGAATTGCTCACCCGGGAGCAGCGACTCGCGCAGTCCGAGCAGCAGCGCCTCGAGCTGCGCCGGCAACTGGAGCACTCCGAGCGGTTGGTCGCCATCGGCCGCCTCGCGGCGAGCATGGCGCACGAGATCAACAACCCTCTCAGCGTGGTGTGCGCCGCGGCCAGCGCCTTCGCGGAGGCGGCGGCGCGCCACGGCGACGAGGAGCTCGGCGAGTGGGCCAGCGACGTGGGGCTGGCGGCCAATCGCATCCACGCCTTCGTCCAGCACATCTGCGGCTACGCGCGGCGGGAGCGACCGGCCCTGCGGGACGCCTCGCCGACGGAGGCTCTCGACGGCGCGGTGCGCATGGTGCGCCCCCGCGCGCGGGACCGAGGCGTGGAGCTGCTCGTGCAGCCCGCCAGCTCGGCGACGGTCCCGCACGACACGACGCGCATCTCGCAGGCGGTGCTCAACCTGCTGTCCAACGCCGTAGATGCGGCAGCCGGCGGCGGCGGGCACGTCTGGCTACAGGTGCAGGTCGAGGCCGACGGACTGCGCATCGTCGTCGAGGACGACGGCCCCGGCCTCCCCCCTGAGCTGCTCGGCAGCGTGTTCGAGCCCTTCGTGACGACCAAGCTTCCGGGCGAGGGCACCGGCCTCGGCCTGGCCATCACCCAGCAGATCGTGACCGATCACGGCGGCAGCGTGACCCTGCTGCCACGAGAGGGCTCGGGCGTGCGCGCGGAGGTGTTCTTGCCCGCGTTCCGGCCGGACCACCACCGGGTGGCGGTCGTGGCCGACGATCCGTCCATGCGCCGTGCCCTCGTGGTGGAGCTGCAGCGCGCAGGCTTCCAGGTCGAGAGCGCAGGCAAGGGCGGGGGCGCCGGTGCGCGACTCGAGCAGCAACCGCATGTGCTGGTCTCGGATCAGCTCCCTGCGGGCTCGACGCGGGGACACGCGACGGGGCGAGTCGGCCGCGGTGGCGCCATGGCCCAGGTCGTGGTCACGGCTCACGGCGAGCTCCCTCCGCCGGACGCCGACGTGCACGTGTTCAAGCCGTGGCGACCCAACGAGGTCGCCGCGGCGGTGCGAGCCGCGTGCCTGCTGCGCCGCCCGGAGCGCTGACCCGCCCCTCAGATCTGCATCGGGTCGACCTTGTCGGTCGCGATCCCCAGTTCGTCGACTGCGGCGGCGAGCGCCGCGTCGTCGAGCTTGCCCTCCTGCCGCAGAGCGTCGAGCGCGCCGAGCGCGATGCTCTCCGCGTCCACCTCGAAGTGGCGCCGCAGGGCCTCGCGCGTGTCGCTCATGCCGAACCCGTCCGTGCCCAGCGGCACCAGCCGCCCGGGGAGGAAGCGCGCGATCTGATCCGGCAGCACCTTCATGTAGTCGCTGGCGGCGATGAACGGCCCCTTCACGCCCTCGAGGGTCTGGGCCAGGAACGAGCGCCGCCGGGGCTGCTTGGGGTGGAGCCGATTGTGCCGCTCGACGGCGAGCGCATCCCGCCGTAGTTCGTTGTAGCTCGTGACGCTCCACACGTCGGCGCTCACGCCAAAGCCCTCGAGCAGCTCCTGCGCGCGCAGCACCTCGCGCAAGATCGAGCCCGAGCCCAGCAGCTGCACGTGGTGCTTCTTGGGCGAAGGCGCCTGGGCCAGCCGGTACATGCCCCGGGTGATCCCCTCGCGCACGCCGTCGGGCAGGGCGGGCATGACGTAGTTCTCGTTCTGGAGCGTGATGTAATAGTAGACGTCCTCGTCCTCGGCGATCATGCGCCGCAGGCCATCTTCGATGATCACCGCGAGCTCGTAGGCGTAGGCCACGTCGTAGCTCACGCAGCTCGGCACCGTGCCAGCGAGGACCTGACTGTGGCCGTCTTCGTGCTGCAGCCCCTCGCCGTTGAGGGTCGTGCGACCGGCGGTGGCGCCCAGCAGAAAGCCCCGCGCCATGGCGTCACCCGCCGCCCAGCACAGATCCCCGGTGCGCTGAAAGCCAAACATGGAGTAGTAGATGTAAAAGGGGATCATCGGCTCGCCCTGAGTGGCGTAGCTGGTGCCCGCGGCGATGAAGCTGGCCATGCTGCCGGCCTCGGTGATGCCCTCCTCGAGCACCTGCCCGTCGCGGCTCTCGCGGTAGTAGAGCAGCTTGCCCTTGTCCACGGGCTCGTACAGCTGGCCCTTGGACGAGTAGATGCCCACCTGCGAGAACAGCGCGTCCATACCGAAGGTACGCGCTTCGTCGGGGATGATGGGCACGATGCGCTTGCCGATGTGCTTGTCGCGCAGGAGCTTCGACAGCAGGCGCGCGAACGCCATGGTGGTGCTCGCCTCGCCCTTGCCGGTCCCCTCGAGGAACTCCTTGAACACGTCCGGCGGGGGCAACTCGAGCCGAACCTGCACCCGGCCCCGGCGCTTGGGGATGAGTCCGCCGAGAGCGCGCCGCCGCTCGAGCAGGTACTCGACCTCGGCGCTGCTGTCTCCCGGGTGGTAGTAGGGCGCGTCTTCGAGCTTGGCGTCGGGCACGGGCAGGTGCAGCGCGTCGCGGAACTTGCGAAGCTCCTCCGCGTCCATCTTCTTCTTCTGGTGGGTGACGTTCGAACCCTCGAAGCTCTCGCCCAGGGTCCAGCCCTTGACCGTGTGCGCCAAGATCACCGTGGGCTGACCCTTGTGCTCCACCGCGCGCTGATAGGCCGCGTAGACCTTGCGGTAGCTGTGCCCGCCGCGGCGCAGCTTGCGGATCTGGTCATCCGACAGGTGCGAGACCATGTCCATCAACCGGGGATCGACGCCGAAGAAGTCTCGACGCGTATAGCCGCCGTCTTCGGTGGTGTACTTCTGCCACTGGCCATCGACGACCTCGTTCATCCGCCGGCGCAGCACGCCATCGCTGTCGCGATCCAAGAGCTCATCCCACTCCGGGCCCCAGATCACCTTGATCACGTTCCAGCCCGCACCCCGGAACACGGCCTCGAGCTCCTGAATGATCTTGCCGTTGCCGCGCACCGGGCCGTCGAGCCGCTGCAGGTTGCAGTTGATGACGAACACGAGGTTGTCCAGGCTCTCCCGCGCCGCGATGCTCAGGCTGCCGAGGCTCTCCGGCTCGTCCGTCTCGCCGTCACCGAGAAACGCCCAGACGCGCGACGTCGAGGTGTCGGCGATGCCGCGGTTGTGCAGGTAGCGCAAGAACCGCGCGTGGTAGATGGCGTCGAGGGGACCGAGCCCCATGCTCACCGTGGGGAACTCCCAGAAATTGGGCATCAGGCGCGGATGCGGATAGCTGGACAGACCACGACCGCGATCGCTCTCGCGCCGAAAGCGCTCGAGCGCGTCGATGCTGATGCGCCCCTCGAGGAACGCGCGGGAGTACACGCCCGGCGCGGCATGGCCCTGATAGTAGACTTGGTCGCCCATCTGGCCCTCCGCGTCTCGCCCGCGGAAGAAGTGGTTGAAGCCGACTTCGTAGAGACTCGCGCTCGAGGCATAGGTGGACAGGTGACCGCCGATGCCCGCGAAGTTGACGTTGGCGCGGTGCACCATCGCGACCGCGTTCCAGCGCACGATGCGACGAATGCGCTTTTCCATCAGCTCGTCGCCCGGAAACGGCGTCTCCTCGAGGCGGGCGATGGTGTTGACGTAGTCGGTGGTCAGCGGGCCTGGCGGCATCACCCGGTGGCGCTGCGCCGAGTCGAACAGGCGCTTGAGGATGTACTGGGCGCGCTGTCCCCCGGAGTGCGCGATCACGCTCTCGAGGCTCTCCACCCACTCCTGGGTCTCGTTGGGATCCCGATCGCTGGCCTCCCGTCGGTAGCTCGGCGGCGGAAAATCGGAGGGGCGGGAGACGTCGCTCGTGGTCATCCTCTCTGTGATAGGACGACTCGGCCGCGCCTAGAAGCCACAGCGCCGCGAACGCGGGATCTCGCGCAAAGTCGGGGTGGACGCCGGCTGACGCGGCGCGGCAACGCGACCTACTGGCAGCCCGTCGGCTCGAGGCCCGCGATCCACTCGCGGATGACCGCGACGCCGGCGTGATCCACCAGACCCGTGCCCAGGGTCGGCATCTGGATGCTGGGCACCCGCGACTCCATCCGACAGACGAGCACGCTCTTGTCGGGCTCACCCGGCACGATGTCGTGGCTCAGCCCACAGGTCGCGCCGCCCGCGCTGGTCGGCACCTTGCACACGCCCCAGTTCACGTTGGGTCCGACGGCGGTCGACAGCCAGCCGAGCAAGAGGCCGCTCTGCGCTGCCTGTCCGCCCTCGGCGTGACAATGCGCGCAGTTGGCGTCCAGATAGGAGCGCGCGCGCAGCGTCACCGCCGCGCTGCCCGTCGGCGACGTCAGGCGCTCGCGCTCGCTCGCGGGCGGCAGCCCCGGCAACAACCCGAGCTCCGCGAAGTGGTCGAGCTGGTTCTTCGAGCCGCCGCCGTAGTCGTTGTCCCGATCGAGCTGTCGGGTGACGCCGCCGAGAGTGTCCGGCGCGCTGAGCCCGTGACACTGCGCGCACTGGTTCAGATCCGGCACCTTGTAGGCGTGCGTGCGCGACTCACCTGCCTCGTCGATCCAGGCAGCCTCCAGGGTGGCGCCCGCGATGGTGTAGCTCGTCGAGGACTCGGTCTCGTCGAACACGTACGTGTGCGCCGTCCAGCCGCTCGCCTCGTGAACCAAGAGCCGCGTCTCGAGCAGCCGCCGCCCGAGGGTGAGATCGCGGGCGTCGATGGGGTAGGCGAAGGTCTTCACGAGGATGGTCCCGACCGGGAACTTCCAGCGCGCGGTGTCCTCGTAGCCGATGGTCTCGCCCTCCGGGACGTAGAGGTAGCGCTCCTTGACCGTGTCGTCCGACCACAGCGGGCTGATCACGTCGAAGGGCACGACCCGCTCCGCGGGCTTCGCCTGTCTGCCGTCCGCGAACAGCCGCCACTCGGCGAGGGTGGCCCAGGGCTGACCCGCCGGCGCGGGGTTGACCCGCACGGGGCCGGGCGAGGGCTCGTCGTCGCTTCCGCACGCGACCAGCGCGAGCCCGCACACCAGCACGACGACGAGGCGCGACTTCATGGCCCCGCCAGCATACCCGCTCCGCGACCCGGGCGCGCAGCTGTTTGTCGGTCCGACGCGGCGACGGCGGGGCGCGGTCGTCGGGTGGGCCTGCGAGCTTGACGCGACCGCGTCGCGCCTGAAACGCTGCGGGCGCGCTCAGGCGCGACTGACGTCCCCATGTTCCACCCGACCTCCATCGCGCCGGGCACCGTGTTCGGCGGCGACTTCCGCGTCGAGCGGCCGCTGGCCATGGGCGGCATGGGCGCAGTGTACGTGGCCGAGCAGCTCAGCACCGGGCGCAAGCGCGCGCTCAAGCTGCTCTTGCCCTCGCTGATCGAGAACGAACGCTCGCGGGAGCGCTTCGAACAGGAAGCGCGCGTCGCGTCCCGCATCGCGAGCGACCACGTGGTCGAGGTGGTGGCCGCCGGGGTAGACGCTGCGACCGGCGCGCCTTGGCTGGCGATGGAGCTGCTCGAGGGCGAGACCCTCGCCGCTCGCCTCGGACGAACCGGGACGCTGGGCGCGGCGGAGACGCTGGAGGTGATGCGCCAGCTCTGCCATGCCCTCGGCGCGGCGCACGCCATCTCCCTCGTCCACCGCGACATCAAGCCCGAGAACCTGTTCCTGGCCGCCCCGCGCCGCGAGGGCATCCCGTTCACGCTCAAGATCCTCGACTTTGGCATCGCCAAGCTCGGCGAAGCGGTCGCCGGACACGGCGGCACCACCGGCGCCATCGGCTCACCCCTGTGGATGGCGCCGGAGCAAGCGTCCTCGGCGCCCATCGGTCCCCCCGCCGACGTTTGGGCGCTCGGTCTGGTGGTGTTCAACTGCCTGACCGGACGCCACTACTGGAAGACCGCGAACGCCAACGACGCGACGCTGCAGGCGCTGCTCAAGGAGGTCATGTTCGAGCCGCTGGCCCCGGCGTCGGCGCGCGCCGCGGAGCTGGGCGTGGGGGCGTGGCTGCCGCAGGGGTTCGACGCGTGGTTCGCGCGGGTGGTCACGCGCGATCCGCAGCACCGCTACGGGGACGCCTCGCACTGCTTCGCGGGCCTTCAGCCCGTGCTCGACCCGCACGGCACGACGCTGCCCTCGCCTCCCATGCAGTCGGCGTCGCCGGCCCAGTCCGCGCCGAGCGCGCCGCCGGCGTCGTCGGTACCAGCCGGCTACGGCGCGCCCTTGGCGCACGCCGCGACGATGAGCGCGCCGCCGCTCACGCGCCGACGCCCGCTCTGGCCCTGGCTCGTCGGCGTGGCCGCGCTGTTGCTCGTGGGCGGACTGGTCCTCGTCGCCCTCGGCCTCCTCGGCCTCGGCTGGTACACGCTGCAAGAGGAGCCCTCGGCCGCGCTCCCATCGTCCCCGACCACACCGACGACCACGACCGCGCCGACCGCGGAGTCGACCATCCCCGCGCCCACCGGCGAGCCCACGACCAGCCCTCCCACCTTGGTCAAGCGCAGCAGCACCCCGACGCAGCCCACCGGCACCGCGGTCACGCCCTCGCCGGACGCGGGCAGCGCCTCCGCCACCGCGCCGACCTCCACGACCATCGTGATGAGCGACACCCCAGCCCACGCACCGCGCAACTATCAGCTCCCGTGGTTCAATCAGAAGATCACCCAGTGCTGGAAGGGCAACGAGGGCGCCAAGCCCGACGCGGGCTCCTACTCGGTGACCATCACCGTGAAGCTCAGCGAGATCGGTCGCGTCGACAGCCTCTCGGTCGTACCCCGCACCGCGAAATTCTTCTCGGGTTGTGCGACCATGCGCGCTTCCGAGCACCCCTGGGGCAAGGGGCCCCCGGAGACGAAGTCCTTCGCGTTCAGCTTTTGAGCGGCCGTCACCGCGGGATGCGAAACCCATCCTTCGGCACGGGCAGGCCGCTCGGGACGGACTTGGGCCGGCTGGGCTCGAGGGAGCGATCCGTCAGCGACTTGTTCAAGAAGGCGGTGATGGCGTCGACCTCGTCCTCGCTCAGTCCGCGGGAGCGCCCGTGAGCGACCTCGATGCCGACCTCGCGGGCGACCGCGGCTCGCAGCGTCACGACGCTGCCGTCGTGAAAATACGGATCGCTCTCGCGCACGTTGCGCAAGCTGGGCGTGCGCATCGCGCCAGCGTGCTCGGGCAGGCCGGTGACGGCCTGACGCCCCGGATCCCCACTGCCTAGCCCGCGGGCCGCGTACACCTCACTCTCGAATAGCGGAGGCGCGTGGCAGCCCGCGCAGCCGGCCTCACCGAACAAGCGCATGCCCACGAGCTCCTGCTCGCCGAGCGCGCCCGCGTCGCCCGCGACGTACTGATCGTACGGCGCCCGGGCCGACACCAGGCTGCGCTGAAACGCGGCGAGCGCGCGCGCGAGGGTGGTCTCGCTCAGCGTTGGCGTCTCTTCGGGGAACGCGGCGGCGAACAGCGTCAGGTACGCGGGCACCGTCGCGAGCGCGGCGATGGCCTGCGCCGGTGGCAGCCCGAGCTCGCCGGGCTCCTCGAGCGGGCGGAGCGCCTGCGCTTCGAGCGACGCCTCGCGTCCGTCCCAGAACAGCTCCCGCCGAAACGCGACGTTCCAGAGGGTCTGCGCGTTGCGCTCGGTGACGTTCGGACCGGTGCGACCCGGACCCGTGGGTCCCGTCCCGTGCACGCCCACGCTGCGCGGCAGCCCGTCGGACATGCCCCACACCTCGCTGTGGCAGGTCGCGCACGCCGTCGCCTGGTCCGCCGAGAGGATGGGATCGTAAAATAGCAGGCGCCCGAGCTCGATCTTCGCGGGCGTGCTCGGGTTGTCCGCCGGGGCGGTGAGCTTGGGAAAGGGAGCGTAGGCCCAGGGCAAGGGCGGCCCGCCGACTGCGGCGCCGCCAGGCTCGCCGTCGCCGCAGCCCATGAGCAGCGCGAGGAGGAGCCCGGCCAGAGCGGGTCTCACCATGAGACGGCGGGCAGCGCCTCGAGGGTGCACTCGTGTGCCGTCGCGTCGGTGGTGTGCTTGCTCATGTCCGCCAAGCCGCCCTCGGGTACGGCGAAGTTGCGGAACGTAGGCAGCGGCGCCGTCCCCAAGCACAAGGGATTGCCGAGCGACGCCGCGGGGCTGACATAGCCGTCCCACAGCACGTTCTCCAGGGAGGCCAGACCCAGGGTGGCCAGGATCCCCTCCGGCGCGGTGCCGTTGTTGGTGAACGTGTTGGAGTGAATGTACGTCCCCTCGGGATACGGATCGGTCCCCGGATCCGGCGTGGACGGCAGGATGATGTCCACCGTCTTGCCGCTGAGCACCAGGATGCCCGCGCTGACGTTGCCCTCGATGGTGTTGTCGCGGATCTCGGTGCGATCCGAGGAAAGCACCATCATGCCCGTGCCCGGCGGCACGTACGACACGATCGTACCCTCCTCGGCGAAGTTCTCGCGGTTGTTGTCCTTCACGAGGTTGTCGCGCACGAGCGCGCGGGCGCCGTCCTTGAGCTGCAGATTCGGCAGCGTAAAGACCAGGATCCCGGCGGTGTTGTCGTAGGCTTCGTTCTCGTACACTTCGGCGTCGAGGGAGTTCTCGATCTCGATGCCCGCCACGTTGCCGTACACCTTGTTGCGCCGCACGATGGCCTGCTCGCACTGGCCGACGTAGATCCCCGCGTCCGCCGCGCCCACCACCTCCGAGTCCTCCACGAGCACGCGCTTGCTGCTCACCGGGTAGACCGCGTAGGCGCCGTTCGCGGTGACCGAGCCTGCATCCCAGGACACCTTCAGCTTGCGGAAGGTCACGTCCTCGGCGCCCTGCACGACGATGCCGTTGCCGGGCGAGTTCTTGAGCCAGATGTTCTCGACGGTGAAGCCGTCGCTCGTGACGAGGAAGCTATTGCTGTCCTGGGTCTGGTCCGCGTAGTCGAGCACCGTGTCCTCGACGCCGGCGCCGAGGCCGCGCACGGTCACGTCCTTTACGTTCAAGCTGAGCTGCGCGGTGGGCTTGTAGGTGCCGGGACACAGACACACCGTGCCGCCGCTGGTGACGCCGATGAGCGCCTCCTTCAGCTTCGTGGTGTCGTCCGCCGAGGGCGAGACCACGACCGTGCAGCCGCTGGTGTCCGCGCCGCCGCAGGTGCCCGCGCCGCCCGTGCCGCCGGTGCCCGCTTTGTCGTCGCCATCGTCACCGCAGCCCGCTCCACCGAGCAGCAGCGCCAGCAGGGCGAGCCCCGACCTGAGGGTGAAGCGGAGCGGAAAGAGCGCAGTCATGAAGAAACTCCCGGTGTCGCGGGCCCGAGGCGCCCGCCAGTTGATCTCCGTCGTGAACCATCCGGACCGCCGCGGCAAGTCGCTTGACGCGCGCACGCGGTGATGCGCGCCGGTAGGGCCTGGAATCCTGAAGGGGATCATCTCTGGTGGTCTCGACGCGGGCACGGCCGGGAGATGCTCTCGTGTCTCGAGGTGGCGGAGGCCTTCGGCTACATACCGCCCGGGAAGACCTTGACCGCATCATCGGCTCCCTGGTCCGTCTCGTGGAGCGCTCGAGCCAGCTTCGGTGAAGTCGAGCGCGGCGGGACGGCCCGTCGCGCTCGACTCTGTTCGCTACAGGGCCGGATCTCGTCTGCCGAAGTCGCAGCGAATCGGGAATCGTGCGGGATTCCGAAGCGTCCTTCGGCAGAGGTGACCTGGCAAAAGTCCAAAAGTCCCGCGGCTCTTCCGAGCAAGAACGCAGCCGGCGCCGGCTTCGCCGGTATTTTCTGTGGGTTCTGGCCTCCTTTGCCGATCGTGATCGGATCGTGCCAAGACTGCTCAAGTCGAGCCTTGAGCGCGAGCAGGTAATCGGCTCCCCGGGCGCCGCCGGTGCCGGTGGCGCGGAGGCAGCTCCGGGGGCGTGAGCGGCGGCGCGACGGGCGGTGCGGCCGGGTACGCCTTCGGACACTGCGCGCCTCCCACGCCCAGTGGCTGCTCAATGGAGGAGACCTGCAAGCCGCTCGGCTGCGGCTCGCCCTGGGGCTGGCTGGACGCCGAGGGCTGCCCGCGCAAGGAGTGTCGGGGCGACGACGACTGCGACGCGGAGGACCGCTGCAGTCTGGATGAACTGTTACAACGTCTCGGAGGCACAGACCGCCGTGCACAACTGGTCCCAGTCCAACCTCGCCCCCGCGCTGGTGGACGCGATGAAGGCTTGCGCCCAGAAGGTCGAGCTCGCGGCGGAGCAGCTCGGTAGCAAGTGACGTCCGGGTACCGAGCGCCGTCGCTACCGTTCCCCCCGCGGCGCGAAGCGATAGTGTCCCACGTGCCATTCGCTGCCGCCGCGATGGCCAAACAGCTCCTCGCAGGCCAGGAAGAAGATGCGCCAGCGCCCGAGGGCGCGCTCCACCTCGCGTGGCGGGAGGGCAAGGCCCAGGGCCCGAGCCGCAGCTACGCGCTTCGCGTCCAGGTTCGCGAGCCACCAGCGCGCGGTGCGGGCGTAGTGCTCTCCGCCGACGGCCCAGCGCCGT
The DNA here is from genome assembly GCA_019637295.1 of Polyangiaceae bacterium. Classification (GTDB taxonomy): domain Bacteria; phylum Myxococcota_A; class Polyangia; order Polyangiales; family Polyangiaceae; genus JACKEA01. The sequence goes on along the minus strand of JAHBVX010000007.1, from coordinate 126,019 downwards.
TCGAGCACGAGGTCCCGCTGCTGCAGCGCGAGGTAGTCGAAGGATGGCATCATGCCGCCGGTGAAGAAGTGCTGGCCCATCCAGTTGTCTTCCCCCTCGCTCTCGAACGGGTAGGCGAAGCTCCGGTGGCAGAAGACATGGACGAAGAGCCGTCCATCCGACGCCAGCCAGCCGGCGATGCGCTGCAGCAGCTCGGCGTGGTTCCTCACGTGCTCGAGCATCTCGACGCTCACGACGCGATCGAAGCGCGCCTGGGGCTCGAAGTCGGTCACGTCTCGAGTCAGCACCTCGAGCCGGTCGCTGACGCCCAGCTGGCGGGCGCGCTGCTCGATCGCCAGCCGCTGCGGCGCCGAGTTCGAGACCGCCGTCACGCGCAATGACCGAAAGCGCTCGAGCAAGTACAGCGACAGAGAGCCCCAGCCGCAGCCGAGCTCCAGCACGCGCATCCCGTCTTGGATGAGCGCCCGCTCGGTGCTGAGCGCGAGCATCGCCTCCTCCGCGTCGGCCAAGGTCCGTACACCCGGCGGGAAGTAGGCCGCGGAGTACTTGAGTCGAGGCCCGAGCACGACGCGGAAGAACTCCGGCGGCACCTCGTAGTGCTGGGCGTTGGCCGCGGCCTGCGCGACCGCGATCGGGCTACGCGCCGCATCCGCGAGCAGCGCCTGCTTGCGCTCCTCCTGGTCGTCCGGGCTGCCCCGAGCCTCGGCCCGGAGCCGCTCCGCGAGCAGCCGCCGAATGCCGACGCGCACCGCGAGATCCGGCAGCACGCCGCGCTCGGCCAGCTCGATGCCCCGGCCCAGCGGGCTGCTGGCGCTCATGCTCGGCTCCGGGCTCGCGTCGCCCGAGCCCCCGGCGTCAGATCCGGCCGTGGCGCCGGCGGCGCGAGGGCGGGCAGGATGGGCAGCGCACGGCAGCCCGGGCGCGCCAGGACGAGCTGCACGTCGCCCAGGTAGCGCTCCCAGAACGCGGCCTCGCAGTACGCGAGGTACAGCTCCCAGGAGCGCTGGAACGCCTCGGAGAAGCCCAGCGCCGCGACCTGGGCCCGCGCCGCGAGGAAGCGCTCTCGCCAGTGCCGCAGCGTGAGCGCGTAGTGAGGCGTGAGGTCCTCCAGGTGGACCAAGCGCAGATCACTGGCGCGGGTGGCGCTCTGCAGCAGGGCGGTCACGCTCGGGATGCAGCTCCCCGGGAATACGTAGGCCTTGATGAAGTCCACGCCGTCGCGCGCGGCTTCGTACAGCTGGTCTCGGATGGTGATGCTCTGTATCAGCGCGCACCCGTCCGACGCGACCAACTCGGACGCGCGACGGAAGAACGTATCGAAGAACTCGTGGCCCACCGCTTCGATCATCTCGACGCTGACGAGCTTGTCGTAGCGCCCGGTCAGGGCGCGATAGTCCTCGTACAGGACGGTTACTCGGCCTTCCAAACCGCGCCGTCGCACCAGCTCGGTCGCGAAGCGGTGTTGCTCCTCGCTGATGGTGGTGGTGGTCACGCGCGCGCCGTGCACTTCGGCAGCGTGCAGCGCGAAGGCGCCCCAGCCCGTGCCGATCTCGAGGACGTGGTCGCCTGGGCCGAGCGCGAGTTTTCGGCAGATGCGCTCGTTCTTGACGCGGCTCGCCTCCGCCAGGGGCTGACCGTCGTGTTCGAAGATGGCAGCCGAGTAGCTCAAGGTCTCGTCGAGCCACAGCCGATAGAAGGCGTTGCCGAGATCGTAGTGCGCGCCGATGTTGCGCCGACTGCCCCGCAGCGTGTTGCGCCTGCCGGCGTGCAGCAGTCGATGGAGCGGCTGGGACAGCCGCGCGAGGGAGCCATCGAGGCGTCCGAGCAGCGCCGGCTGCCCGGCGAAGAGACGCGCCAGGGTCACCAGACAGCTCACGTCGAACGCGCCCGCCACGTACGCCTCTGCCACGCCCAGGCTGCCGCCGAGCACCGCCTTGCGATACGCGCCGAGGTGGTGGACCTGCACGCGGACCTCGTCGGGGAAGCGCTCGGTGGTGCGTCCAAAGGCGTGGCGCCCGGTCTCGTCGTCGAACACGAGCCGACCGTCCTCGAGGTGTGCAAGGGTGGAGAACAGCGCACGCTGCAGGGCGCGGTCGACGAGGCCCGGGCGTCGTCGCAGGACGAGGTCCGAGCTGGACAGGACGGAGTCTTTCATGGGGCTGCTCGCGGCGATGGCTGGGAACGCAGGACGACCGACACCCCAGGGCGCTCCTTTTTGTCTGAGCGACGCGAGGGCGCCGGGTGCTCGAAGAAGGGCGCCCCTCGCAGCCACAGGCGAAGGGCGTTCAGGTAGATGGCGCCGAGGACCCTCGCGGTCATGGCTGGATAGCGCAGGGTCATGCGCCGAAGGCCGTCACGCGTGAGCTCTCGCCGTTCGCCGCTGAAGGTGGCGTCGAGCCGCAGGGTCTGTCCCTCGAAGCTCTGCAGGTGCATCGCGAGGGAGCGCGAGGGCTCGCCGAATCGCCAGCGGTAGCGCTGCTGCATGGGCATGAAGGGCGAGACGTGGAACGCCTTGTCGAAGCTGAAGTCGAGGGGCGCATCGAGCCCCGGGCGCGACAAGACGTACACGTGACGCTCGCCCCAGGGCGTGTTGTCGACCTCCGCCAGGATCGTCTCCACGCGGGCGCCCCCTGCGTCGAAGCAATAGAAGAAGCTCACCGGGTTGAACGACAGCCCGAAGCTCCGAAGGTGGGTGAGCAGTCGGATCGGACCGCGCGGCCGGGCGCCGGTCTCGCGGGCGACGAGCGCGCGCACGGCCTCGTCGAGCGGCTCGGTCCGATCCCCGAAGTGATCCCGCCGGCGCAGCCACGACAGCGCGGGCCGCTCGGCGGACGCCCAGGGCCAGTGCGCGAGCACCTCGGGCAGCTCTGCCAGATCCAGGTAACACTGGAAGACTCGGGTGCGAAGCTCGTGCGTCGGCCGTCCATGGCGGCGATGGCGCACGAAGCCCTCGTACAGCGCGCTGTGCGTCACTGCAGGAAGCTCCCGAAGCGCCGCGCGACCCGCAGCGCGCTCCTGACGCCGTCCTCGTGGAAGCCGCTGTACCAGTACGCGCCGGCGTAGTGGGTCTGCCCGACGCCGCTGATGTGCTCGAAGCGGCTCTGAGCGCGGACGGCGGCGCGGTCGAACACGGGGTGGTGATAGGTCGTACGCCGCAGGATGCGCCTCGGATCGATGCGATCGTGGCGGTTGAGGGTGACGCAGAAGGTCACGTCGGCCTCCAGACCCTGCAGCCGATTCATGTCGTAGGTCACGGCCACCGGCCCTTCGCCGCGACCGGTCACGTGGTAGTTCCAGGCGGCGCGCGCCCGGGGTGCGGGGGGCAGGACCGAGTCGTCGGTGTGCAGCACCGCCTCGTTCTCCTGGTAGCGGAGGGCTCCGAGCACCTCCCGCTCCTCGGGCGAAGGGTCCGCCAACAGCGCCAAGGACTGATCGCTATGACACGCCAGGACCACTTGGTCGAAGCTCGTGGCCGGGCCGTCATCGAACGCCAGCTCCACTGCGCTCGCCCGGCGGCGCACCGCGCGCACCGGTCGCTCGAGCGCGATTCGGTCGTGAAAGCGGGCGGTCAGCGGCGCGACGTACGACTGCGAGCCGCCGACGATGGTCCTCCACACGGGCTGATCGATCAGGCTCAGCATCGCGTGATGCTCGAAGAAACGCAGGAAGAAGCGCGCCGGACCGTCGAGGATCTCGCGTCGATCCGCTGACCAGATCGCCGCCGCCATGGGCACGACGAAGCGCTCCCGAAACGCCTCGCCGTAGCGGCCCTGGTCGAGCAGCTCCCGCAGCGAGACGTCGGGCTCACTCCGATCGAGCGCGGCCTGGGCGGTCCGGCTGAAGCGCAGGATCTCGAGCACCATGCGGTGGTGCGACGGCGACCAGCGCGCCCGCCTCGTGGCGTACAGACCCGCGAGGGTCGTGGCGGCGTACTGGATCCCGCTCGGCTCGTCCCACACCCCGAAGCTCATGCGGGTGGGGCGCGACGCCACACCGAGGGTCTGCATCAGACGCGTGAAGTTCGGGTAGGTCCAGGTGTTGAACACGATGAACCCGGTGTCCACCGCGTACTGCTTGCCGCCGTGGCTGACGCGCTCGGTGCGGGTGTGACCACCGATGGCGTCGAGGGCCTCGAACACGTGGACCTCGTGGCGCCGCGCGAGCAAATAGGCCGTCACCAGCCCAGAGATCCCAGCCCCGACAACGGCGATCCGCATCGAGGCTGTCCATAGAACGTCCTGGACAAGAATGGGAGTGCCCCCGACCAACGGTTGGCATTCGGAGCCCACCGATGCATATGCCTGCGGTGGGTCGAGCGCTGACGTTCTTCTTGTTCCTGACCGTGGTCATCAGCCTGGCGGGCGGGCTGCACTACTTCATCTGGGCGAGGCTGGTGCGGGATCTGGAGCTGCCGCCCGCCCTGCACCGCACCCTGACGACCCTGGTGGTGCTGCTGTTCCTGAGCGTTCCGCTGAGTTTCTGGCTCTCTCAACAGTTCCCGCTCGAGCGCATGCGCCCGCTGATGCTGCTCGCCTTTGGCTGGATGGGGCTCTTGTTCCTCACGGTCGTGCTGCTCGGCCTCGGGGAGCTGGTGCGCGCCGCGTGGAGCCTGCGCCACGCGCTCGCGAGCGAGCTCGGCCCGCCGGATCCGGAGCGCCGCCTCGCCCTCGCGCGCATCCTCGGCGCCTCCGTCGCCGTGCTCGCGGGCGGGCTCGGGGCCGTGGCGACCCATCAGGGGCTGACGCGGCTCTTCGTCAAGGAGGTGCGCGTGCCTCTGGCGAGACTCTCCCGGGGGCTGAGCGGCTTCACCATCGCGCAGCTCACGGACGTCCACGTCGGCCCCACCATTCACAAGGCGTTCATCGAGGAGGTGGTGGCGCGCACCAACGCCCTGGAGCCGGATCTGATCGCGATCACCGGCGACTTGGTGGACGGCTCGGTGGAGCAGCTCCGGGAGCACGTGGCGCCCCTGGCGAAGCTGCGCGCCAAGCACGGCGTGTACTTCGTGACCGGTAATCACGAGTACTACTCCGGGGCGGAGGACTGGTGCGCGGAGCTCGAACGGCTGGGCATTCGCGTGCTGCGCAACGAGCGCGTGGCGATCGGCGGCGAGGACGGCTTCGACCTGGCGGGCATCGACGACTACAACGCCGATCGCTTCGGACGCGGTCACGGGGCGGACCTACCGCGCGCGCTCGACGGACGCGACGTGGAGCGCGAGCTGGTGCTGCTCGCGCATCAGCCCCGCGCGGCCTTCGAGGCGCAGAAGCTCGGCGTCGGTCTGCAGCTCTCGGGTCACACCCACGGCGGCCAGATCTGGCCTTGGAACCTGTTCGTTCGGCTGCAGCAGCCCGTCGTGAGCGGCCTCAGCCGCTTCGGCGAGACGCTGGTGTACGTGAGCAACGGCACCGGCTACTGGGGTCCGCCCATGCGGCTGGGCGCGCCGGCGGAGATCACGCGCGTGGTGCTGGAGTCGAGCAAGCCGGCCTGAAGCAGCGCGCGCGCGACCCGCATGCCGTCCACGGCGGCGCTGACGATGCCGCCCGCGTACCCGGCGCCCTCCCCCGCTGGGCACACGCCCGTCAGCCCGGGCACCTGGAGCGTCTGCGGGTCTCGCACCACGCGCACCGGTGAGCTGGTGCGAGACTCGGTCGCGACCAGCACGGCCTCCTCGCTGACGTAGCCCCGCAGGCGCTTGCCGAACGCGCCGAGCGCGTGGCGTAGCCGCTGCTCGAGGCCGAGCTCGGCCACCGCGAGCACCTCCGCGACGTCGCCGGCGGCGAGCCCGGGGACGTAGCTCGAGCGAGGCGCGGTGGTCGACCCGCGGCGCGCGAGGAAGTCCGTCACCCGAGTCGCCGGCGCGACCAGCCGGCCTCCGCCGGCGGCGAGCGCCGCGCGCTCGACCCGGCGCTGCAGCTCGACCCCGGCGAGCGGACCCCGCAGCCCGACCCGCTCCAGGTCTTCGAGCTCGATCTGCACCACGAGCCCCGAGTTCGCGAACGGAGAGTCGCGCTTGGACAGGCTCATGCCGTTGACCACCAGGCCCTCGGGCTCGGTGGACGCGGGGACGATGAACCCGCCGGGGCACATGCAGAACGAGAACACCCCACGCCCGTCACACTGCTCGACGAGGCGATACGCGGCCGCCGGCAGCTTGGGGTGCCCCGCGTCGCGACCGTACTGAATGGCGTTGATCAGCGGCTGGGGGTGCTCGATGCGGACGCCGAGCGCGAAGGGCTTCGCCTCCAAGCGGGCGCCGGCCGCGGCGAGCCAGTCGAACACGTCCCGCGCCGAGTGCCCGGTGGCCACCACCACCGCGCGCGCCTCGAGCTCGCTGCCGTCGTCGAGGCAGACGGCGGCGAGCCGCCGGCTGCCAGGCCCACCCTCGGTGCGCAGACCGACGACCTTCACGCCGAAGCGAAACTGAACCCCTACCGACTCGAGGTGCTCGCGTAGCGCGGTGATCACCAGCGGCAACCGGTTGCTGCCGATGTGCGGTCGTGCCTCGGTCAAGATCGCCGCGGGCGCACCGTGCGCGGCGAGGATCTGAAGGACGTCGCGCACATTCCCACGCTTGTGCGCCCGGGTGTAGAGCTTGCCGTCGCTGTACGTTCCCGCGCCTCCCTCACCAAAGCAGTAGTTGCTGTCCGGATCGACTAGCCCGTGGCGGTTGAGTCCCTTCAAGTCTCGGCGCCGCGGCTGCACGAGCTTGCCGCGATCGAGGACGACGGCGCCGACGCCGTGACGCGCGAGCTCGTAGGCGGCGAACAAGCCCGCTGGTCCATCCCCCACGATGACCACCTGCCCGGCGCTCCGAGCCGGACGCGGCGGCGGCTCGCCGAGCGCGGCCTCGGGCTCGGGCTGGCCGAGCACCAACACGAAGCGCACTCGGCCGCGCCGCGCGTCGATGCTGCGCTTCTTCAGCTCGAGCGGCGGCAGCTCGGCCACGCTGCAGCCCACCGCCCGCGCCGCCCGCGCCGAGAGCGCGTCGGGCTCGTCAGCGTCGTCGAGTCCGAGCTCGAGGGTGATCTCTTCCGGCACGGCGGGCATCGGGGGAATCTAGCGCCCCGGAGGCCAAGCCCGATCCGAAACCGCGCGCCGCTCGTATCTGAGCATGTTCGGCCCGGCCCCGGCGGCCCTCCCCGCCTTCCGCGCGCTGGCGCCGTTTGCTACGGTGCCCGCGTGGGCGCGAGCAGCGACGACCGGAAGGGGGACTCCCCGAGCCACCGCGCGCTCGTCGAGCGCATGGCCCGTGGCGACGTCGAGGCCCTCGGCGAGCTCTACGACGAGCTCGGCGGGCTCGTGTACGGCGTGGTGCGCCGCATCGTCTCGTCGGAGGCCGAGGCCGAAGACGTGGCCCACGACGTGTTCCTCGAGGCCTGGCGGCGCGCCGGGGACTACGACGCCGCCCGGGGTACCGCGCGCGCGTGGCTCGCGCTGCGAGCGCGCAGTCGCGCGCTCGATCACGTCAAGTCAGCCGCGGTCAGCCGCTCCACCGCGCTGCCCGAGAGCGCGCGCTGGGCGTCGACCCGAGACGATGACCCGACGCTCTCGCACGATCGCCAGCGGGTGCTGCAGGCGCTCACCGCGCTACCCGAGGAGCAGCTCGACGTGATGCGACTGGGGTACTTCGAGGGGCTGAGCGCGTCGGAGATCGCCGAGCGGCTCGGCATCCCCATAGGCACGGTCAAGTCGCGGACCGCCGCCGCCATGCACAAGCTGCGCAGCGCGCTGGGGGTGGAGCGGTGACGAGGCTGCCCGCGTTCGTGCGCGAGTCCCTGGAGCTCGACGAGCTCGACGAGCCCGACGCCGCAGCGCTGGCGGAGGTGCTCGCGTACTACGCGCTCGCGGTCGCGGCCCCAGCGCCGGAGCGCCTGCGCGAGCGGCTGCTCGCCTCGCTGCGCGGCGGCGCCGAACGCTACGCCCCCTTCTGGCAGCGCCTCGGCGAGCTGTTCGAGCTGCCCCTCGAGCGAGTCCGGTCCATCCTGGCCGAACTCGACGCTCCGGCCCGCTGGCAAGCCGCTCCCGTCGCGGGGATGCGCCTCTATCATCTCGAGCCGGGGCCAGCGCTGGCGGCCGCCGACGCCGGCATCGTCAGCCTCGAGCCGGGCACGGCGTTCCCCGAGCACACGCACCGGGGGCTCGAGCGGGTGCTGGTGCTCTCGGGCGGCTACGTCGACTCGACGGGCGCGGAGTTCGGACCCGGCGCGCTGCACGAGATGCCCGCGGGTTCGTCGCACGCCTACCGAGTGCTCGACGCCGAGCCGTGCGTGTTCGCGGTCGTGCTCCACGAGGGCATCGAGATCGACGGGCGCCCATTCCCCCCGCGCTGACGCGCCCCGGCGCCCGCGCGCCCGGCCTGTCGTGCGTCCCGCTTGCGCCGCGCGCGGCCCTCTGCCACAGCTGGCTCGTGCTGCTGAACCGCTTCGAGAAGGCGATGATGAACAACCCGGTCCGCGCGGGGATCCAGCGGCACTTCGAGGCGCGCACCCTGACGCGGCTCGGCGGGCGCGCGGCGGGGCGGCGCTGCCTCGAGCTGGGGTGTGGCCGCGGCGTGGGCACCGAGATCATCCTCGATCACTTCGGGGCCGCGTCGGTGGACGCCTTCGATCTCGATCCCCACATGGTCGCCCTCGCCCGGCGGCGCCTCGCCTCGCGTGGAACGCGAGTGCGAGTGTGGCAGGGCAGCGCGACGGACATCGCGGCGGACAGCGGCAGCTACGGCGCGGTCTTCGACTTCGGCATCGTGCACCACATCCCCGACTGGCGGCGCGCCCTCGCCGAAGCGCACCGGGTGCTCGAGCCCGGCGGGCGCCTCTACCTGGAAGAGGTGCTCGCGAAGTTCATCCTGCACCCGGTCTGGCGCCGCCTGCTCGAGCATCCGCTGCACGATCGCTTCAGCGGTCCCCAGCTCACCCGCGCGCTCGAGGACGCGGGCTTCGTCATCCGCGGCAGCGAGGAGCTCGTCGGCTGGTTCGCGTTCGTGGTCGCGGACAAGCCCCGCTAGGGCGCTGACCGCTGTCGGGTAGACGCGGAAGCGTCCGGACGAGCTCGACGGGCGCCCATTTCCCCCGCGCTGAGGCGCGCGAACTTGCGACCCTGTCGGCGTGTTCTATGGTTCGCCCATGCGCGTCTGGCTCCTCGCTGCTGCCCTGCTCGCCTTGGGCTCGGGCTGCAGCAGCAGCGACGACCCGCAGGGCAGCGGCGGCACGGGCGGCGCCGGCACGCCCTGCGGCGGACGCGGCGAGACCTTCAGCGCCGGCATGACGCACCCCGGGGATGACGGCGCGCTCACGTTCACCCTCGTGAGCGCCACCCCCGCCCCCCCGCAGCTCTTCGACAACAGCTGGCTGCTCGAGCTGTCAGCCGCCGGCGCCGCGCTCGATGGCGCCACCCTCACGGTCAGCACCTGGATGCCGGACCACGAGCACGGCAGCCCCAAGCAGACTCAAGTCAGCCCCCAGGGTGACGGGCGCTACCAGCTCTCACCCGTGAACCTGTTCATGCCCGGGCTGTGGGAGGTGCGGGTCGAGGCGCAGTCCGGCTCCACCTCGGACGGCACGACCTTCACCTTCTGCGTCGGATGAGCCGAGTCGTCACCTGGCTCACCCTGCTGGCCTGTGCCTCGTGCTCCGCGGAAGCGGCCGAGCCCATGCCCGACTGCGTGGAGCTGTCGCCAGCCTGCAGCCCGCTGTATCCCCCCACCTTCGACGAGGTCTTCGTGCGCACACTGGTGCCCACCTGCGGCCAAGCGGAGGGCGCCTGCCACTCTGCGGACAAGAAGCGCGGCGGGCTGGCGTTCTCGTCGGACGATCCGGACGGTGCGCACGCCGCGCTGCTCGAGAAGGGCCGCCTGCGCCCGGGTGATCCCGCCTGCAGCGAGCTGGTCGTGCGCACTCATCGCGCGGGTCACCCTTGGTCCATGCCACCGAAGACCCCGCTCTCCGCCCAAGAAGCGTGCGCGCTCCGGCTGTGGGTCGAGGCAGGAGCGCTGCGATGAGGCGCCTGCCGTGCGCGGCGCTCGGATCGCTGCTGGCCTTCGGCTGCGGCGAGGATCCTCCAGGGCAGAGCTCCACCTTCAGCCGCGACCAACTGCTCGATCCCGCGACCTGCGCCGAGTGCCATCCGGCGCAGCACGCCGAGTGGTCCGGCAGCATGCACGCCTACGCCGCGGAGGATCCTGTCTTTCGCGCCATGAACGCGCGCGGCCAGCGCGAGACCGGCGGCGCGCTGGGCGACTTCTGCGTCGGCTGCCACGCGCCCCTCGCGGTCCGCGAAGGGCTCACGACGGACGGACTGAACCTCGACGACGTGCCAGCCGCCCTGCGCGGCGTGACCTGCTACTTCTGCCACAACGTCGAGAGCGTGACGGGCACCCACAACGCTGCCCTGAAGCTCGCCAACGACACCACCATGCGCGGCAGCATCCCCGACCCGCTGAAGAGCAAGGCCCACCGCTCCAAGTACTCGCCCCTCTTCGACCGGCGCGATCCACGCAGCGCGGAGCTGTGCGGCAGCTGCCACGACATCGTGCTGCCTTCGCCGCCGGCGCCCGCCGCGGTGCACCTCGAGCGCACGTACCTGGAGTGGACCGAGGGCCTCTTCAGCGGCAAGACGGGCGGGGAGCTGCAGACCTGCAACAGTTGCCACATGCTGCCGGTGCCCAACAGCGTGATCGCCGACGTGCCGGGCGCTGGTGTGCGACCCGCGCGCTACACCCACGACATGGTGGGGGTCGATCTGGCGCTCACGTCGTTCCCGCGTCGCGCAGAACAAAGACAGCTGACCGAGCAGATGCTGGACGTGACGCTGCGTTCGGAGATCTGCCTCGCGGAGGTGCCGGGTGGCTTCGTGCTCGAGGTGCTGCTCGACAACGTGGGCGCCGGACATCGCTTCCCGAGCGGCGCGGCCCACGACCGCCGAGTGTTCACCGAGGTCATCGCCTACGAGGGGCAGACGCGCCTGTACCAGAGCGGCGTGGTGGCAGATGGCGAGCCCGTCGTCGGTCACCCGGATCCCGAGCTGTGGCTCTTGCGGGAGGGCGTGTTCAAGAGCGACGGCAGCGAGGCGCACATGTTCTGGGACGTGGCCTCCACCAAGAACGACTGTAGCGACCTGTCCCGTCCGGGCTGCACCATCCCCGGTCCGGTCACCATCGACAAGACTCATCCGGACTTCTACGTCACCCACGTCTCGCGGCGTTTCCCGCAGACCCAGGTCGCTCAGGGCTCGCCGGATCGGGTCACCCTGCGGGTGCGCCTGCGCCCGGTGGGCCTCGATGTGCTCGACGACCTGGTCGCCTCCGGCGATCTCGCGCCAGCGATCCGCGACGAGATGCAGACCCTGGACCTCTTGCCGAACCGCGGCCTGTCCGAGGTGAGCCTCGAGTGGACGACCGCCAGCGCCCAGGACCCGCTGTACGGCTTCGAACGCACGCTACCCGGACTCGGGGTGGCGCGCTGCGTGAGCAACGCCCGGCGCTGACTCGGCACCGCCCGCGCTCACCTCGCGGCGCGTCAGGCGTCGCACGTGATACTGGCCCGGCTCCAGGGTGTCCTCGGCCAGTGTCAGCAGGTGCTCGTGATGGGAGAACAGCAGCACCTGCGTGCGACGCGCGAGCTCGGCCAGCACCCGCAGCGCCGCGCGGGCGCGGGGCTCGTCGAAGGTGACGAGCGCGTCGTCGAGCACCAGCGGCAACGGCTCGCCGCGCGCGATGAAGTGCTCATAGCTCGCGAGCCGAAGCGCCAGATAGAGTTGGTCGGCGGTGCCCTCGCTCAGCTCCGAGAGCGAGTGGGTCACCTCGTCCGCACGCACCGCGAGCAGCACCGGCTGCTCGCCGTCGAGGTGCTCCACGCGCAGTTGGGGGTAACGCAGGGCCGTGAGCTGGGCGAAGATGTGCGCGGCTCGCCCCACCAAGGGCCCCTGATTCTCCTCGCGAAAGCGCTCGATTTCGCGAGCCAAGATGCCGCGAGCCAGGGTGAGCCGCACGTACAGCGCCGCCTCCTCGAGCACCGCGTGGCGCGTGAGCTCGAGGTGCTCGGCCGCGTCCACCGCCGTCTGCTCGTGGAAGCGAGACAGGCCGTGCTCAGCGTCCTTGATGGCGCCCACGGCCGCTTGCCGTTCGAGATCCAGCTCCTCCAGCTCCGTGTCGAGCTCGTGCAGGCGCACGCGCGCCAGATCGGCGTCGAGATCCCGGGTCTCGCGCTGCAGCTCGTCGGACGTTCGGCCGTCGCCCGCCTCGTCCAGCTCACGCTCGACCCGAGCCAGCTCCTGCTCGAGCCGCGCGTGATTCTCCACCCGCGCTTCGGCCTCGAGCAGCGCCTCTCGGCTCGCGACGCCGCACTCCAGCAGCAACGCTGCGAGCGCGGTCTGAGCCGCCCGCTCGCGCTCGGCGAGCTCCGCCGCTTCCGCTCGGGCTCGCTCCAGGTCCGCCGCGACCTCGAGCCGCCGATCGCGTCGAGCGACCGCCTCGGCGTGCCGCTTCTGCAGCGTGGCCACGAGCGTCACGCCGTCCTTCGCCTCCGCGCTCACTCCCGCGCTCGCGGCCAGCGCCTGGGCATCCACGAGCAGCGTGCGGCTCTCGGTCTCGGTGAGCTCGAGCTGGGCGTCGACGCGCTCCGCCTCTCGCTCGAGCTCGAACAGCGCGCGCGCTTGCTCCAGCACCACGGCGACCTGCTCCGGCGTCGGGGCATCCCCGAGCCCCAGCGCCGCGACCGACGCGCTCCACGCGACCTGCCAGGCGTCGTACTCGGCGCGGGCGCGCCCCAGCCGAGCCTCGAGCTCGGCCCGAGTCTCGACCGCCGCCGTCAGCCGCGCCTCGACCTCCACCCGCCGTGCGGCGACGTTCGCCAGCTGCTGCGAGTGAGCCTCGGCCTTCGCGAGCAGCGCATCGAACGCCGCGTCTTCGCCCTCGCCCAGCAGCGCGGCGAGGCGGTCCCGCAGCGCACCAACCTCTCGGCGCGCCTGGTCGACCTCGTGCTGCTTGGCGAGCCGCGCGTCGACGGCCGCGCGCGCGGCCCGAGCCCGGTCGGCCCACCGACGCAGCTCCGCGACGGACAGCGAGCCGAGGCTGGGGTGCGGCAACGAGCTCGACCAGTCCGCCTTCCACTGCTGCTCACGGGACGCGAGCTCGGCTGCACGACCCTCCGCGCGAGTCTGGGCCGTCCTCGCCTCGGCGATGTCCGCCTCGAGCGCGGCGCGACGCGAAACGCGCTCGGCCTCGCGCCGCAAGCGGTCGGCCGTCTCGTCCGCGGCGCGCACGGCGGCGGGCAGCGGCGCGAGCGCGGAGCGGGGCAGCGGACCTTCTCCTTCGAGCAGGCCCGTCAGGAGCCGATCCCGCTGCTGGCGCAGCGCCGAGAGCTCCGCCTCCGACGGGACCGCCGAGGCCGCGATCAGCGCCAGCAGCTCGCGCTCTGCCCCGCGCAAGCGGACCTCGAGCGCCGCGCGCAGCTGCGCGTGAGCGTCGACGTCGCGCGCGAGACGCTCGCGCTCGGCGCCCCAGCGCTCGAGCCACTCCTCCGCCGGCAGCGGCAGATCGGCGAGCGCGGCGGCCGTCCCGGCCCATGGCGACAGCGCCCGCAGCAGGTCTCGCTCGGCGTCCTGCAGCGCTTGCGCCTCGCGCTCCAGCGCCCGCAGTCGCTCGCTCGGACTGCGGCGCTTGGCGTCCTCCAGCGCCCAGCCGAGCTCGGCGCGGCCGGTGCCGAGCGGTAGGCCCTCGAGCTCGGCCCGAAGCCGCGCTACGCGCTCGGAGGCGTGCACTACGTCAGCCTCGACGCCGTCCGGCCGCTCCGGCGCGCGGCTCAGCTCGCGCAGGCGCGCCTCGGCGGCGGCGGAGAGCTCGAAGCGGCGCGCGTCGGCCGCGGCGGGGACCTCGAGGCGCGCCAGCGCCCGCGTGCGCTCGTCCTCGAGCTCCGCGCGTCGCGCGCGGAGCGCGGGGAGCTGCGGCAGATCCCGCGTCAACACCGCAGCCCGATCGGCCAGGGCCTGCACCGCCTGCGCCGCCACCTCCGCTAGCGGCTCCGGCGCGCCCAGCCCCGCCAGCGCGGCGCCCTTGCGCTCGAGCTCGAGCCCCACGAGCTCGCGCCGGGGACGAATGGACTCGAGCTCGACCTCCAGCGCCAGGCGCCGCTCTCGCGTGCTGCTCGGCAGCAGCGGCAGCGGACCCAGGGCCTCGAGCTCGGCGCGCTTGCGCGCCCGCTCCGCGAGCTTCGGCAGCACGCGTCGGGCTCGCGTGAGACGCTCGCGCTCGAGCGACAGCGCGCGCCGCGCTCCCTCCAGCGCTTGCAGGCTCGCCCGTCGCTCGTCCACCGCCCGCTGCTGGACGGCGTACGCGTCCGAGTCGTGCAGCTGCTCGCGCAGCGCCTCGCGCGCCGCGTTGTGCCGCCCTAGCGCCTCGTTCAGCGTCTTGGTTCGACTGCGGGGCGTGAAGATCTCCTCGGCCCGCCCCTTGAGCCGCTCGAGCACGCGCTGCACGCTGCGGCCGCCGCGGCTGGCGTCGAACAAGGTCTGGCCCACCTCGCCGCTGCCACGCAGCAGCGCGTCGCCGCCTTCCCGCAGCCGCGCGTGGTCGATGGCGAAACCGCGAAGGTACGCCTCTCGCGTCAGCCCACCGAGCATCCCCGCGAGCGCCGCGTCGTCGATGGCTTCGCCGCCGGGGGTCGTGAGCGTGTTCTTTCGGCCCTTGCGACGGACCACCGACAGCACGCAGCCCGAGGCGTCGATGAGCTCGGCGCCGAGGCGAAGATCCTTCGGCGCGTGCAGGTGCGCATCGACCGTGCGCTCGTCGATCCCGAAGAGCAAGCCCACCAAGGCACGCAGCGCCGTGCTCTTGCCCGCCTCGTTGGGACCGACCACGAGCGTCAGCCCGCCCGGCGGGCCGAGGTCGAGCTCCACGTCCGTGAACGGCCCGAAGCGACTCAGGCTGAGGCGCGCGAGTCTCACGCGCCGTCTCCGTCGAGCAGCTCACTGAGCACGATCTGCTCCACGTCCCGCGACAGCTCCGCGAGCGCCCCGGGCTCACTCGGCAGCACCAGGCCGCGCAGCTCCGGTGGCAGCTTGGCGGTCATGGGCGCGACCAGCTCGGCGAGCTCCGAGAGGGCGCGAGGTTCCTCGCGTAGGCGGTGCAGCGCCGCGAGCACGCCCCCCACCGCGTCGTCCCGCTCGGCCAGCGCGTCGAGATCTCGGGGTGGCTCGGTGGCGAGCTTCACCCTCTCGATCCACAGCTCACCGACGCCGTGAGCCAGCTCGCGCACGCCCAGGTCGAGCCCGCTCTGCTCGCGCAGCAGCCCGGTGTGCATGGGCGAGCGACCCGCGAGCACGACCCGCACCGCGCACAGCCTCCCGTCCGCTCGCAGCGAGAGCTCGTCCAGCCGCCCGCTGACGGCGTCGAGCACGTCGTCCAGGTTCTTGGCCAGCGTCACGTCGACCTCGGCGCGCTCCCAGCGCATCACGTCGAGCGCCACCGGCCGCACCTCCGTGATGCGACCGCCGTCCACGGTGATCACCGTAGCGCCCTTGGGCCCGGTCTCCCGCGCGTGGCGCCCCTGGAGGTTGCCGGGGAACACGACCCACGGCTCGCGGCACAGCTCTTCGCGCTGATGCACGTGCCCCAGCGCCCAGTAGTCGTAGCCCTGCGCCACCAGTCGCTCGAGGCTGCACGGCGCATACAGCGCATGCCCCGCGCGCCCCGTGAGCGCCGTGTGCAAGAGCCCTATGTTGAGCAGGTCGCCGACCGGGACGGGGTACGCCGCCAGCAGATCGTCGGTCAGGTCGGCCCGGGAGAACCCCTGGCCGTGCACGGCGATCCCCAGCTCCTCGAAGCGCTCGGTGCCCGGCCGGTCATGGGGCAACTCCAGCACGTGACTGCCCGGGCGCAGGTGCCCCGTCAGCCGGCTCTGCGCATCGTGATTGCCACGCACCCACACCACGCGACAGTCCACCGCACGCAGCCGCGCCATCTGCTCCGTGAAGAACAGCGCGGTGGAGTGATCTCGCCAGGTGCCGTCGTAGAGATCCCCCGCGATGAGCAGCAGCCGGGCGTCCTGCTCCAAGCACAGGGACACCAGGTTCTGCAGCGCGCGCCGGGTGGACCCGCGGATGCGCTCGACGGGCGCGCCCTCGTAGCGCACGAGGCCGTGCAGCGGGCTGTCGAGGTGCAGATCGGCGGCGTGGACGAGCTTCATCCCACCGCGGTTCTACCACGGCCCGTCAGCCCGCCGCGGGCGACAGGCCGCTGGGACAAACAACGCCCGTGCCGCCGAGGCCGCAGTAGCCCTGCGGGTTCTTGTGCAGGTACTGCTGATGGTAGTCCTCGGCGTAGAAGAACTCGGGCGCGAGCTGCAGCTCGGTCGTGATGCGGCCGTGCCCCGCGCGCGTGAGCTCCACCTGGTAGGCCTCGGCGGACGCGCGGGCGAGGGCGAGCTGCTCCGAGTCGGCGGCGTAGATCACCGAGCGATACTGGGTACCGACGTCGTTGCCCTGGCGCATGCCCTGGGTGGGGTCGTGACTCTCCCAGAACACGCGCAGCAGCTGGTCGTAGGCGACGCGCGCCGGATCGTAGATCACGCGCACCACCTCGGCGTGGCCGGTGAGCCCCGAGCAGACCTCTTCGTAGGTCGGGTTCCGGGTGCTGCCGCCGGCGTAGCCGACCTGCGTACTAGTGACGCCGGGCAGCTGCCAGAACTTGCGCTCGGCGCCCCAGAAGCAGCCGAGCCCGAAGATGGCGTGCGCCCTGCCGGGCCAGGGCCCCACCATCGACTCGCCCGTGACGCAGTGAGTCTCGGCGACGCGAAGCGGCTCGTCGCGACCTGGGAGGGCGCGCTCGGGCGCGACCATCGTGAGCTTGTCCAGGAGTCCCATGGCGACGGATCCCTAGCGAGAGGCTCGTGCGGACGCAAGGCGGTGGACGGTCCGCGCCACCGTGCGACGATGCGGCGCGTGAAACGCGAGCCCATCTACCTGGACTACAACGCCACCACCCCGCTCCTGCCGGAGGTGCTCGACGCCATGCTGCCGCTGCTGCGGGACGGGTTCGGTAACCCCTCGAGCGGGCACGCCCGCGGCCGGACGGCGCGGGCGGCGGTGGAGCGCGCCCGCCAGCAAGTCGCAGAGTTGGTGGGGCGAGCTGCGGACGAGATCGTGTTCACGGGCTCGGGCACGGAGGCGTCGAACCTGGCGCTCGCGGGCCTCGCGCGGGCGCACCGCGAGAAGCGGCGCATCGTCACGACGTCGATCGAGCACCCCGCGACCCTCGAGCCGTGTCGGCGTCTCGCCCAGGACGGCTACGAGCTCGTGATCGTGCCCGTCGAGCCGGACGGCCGGGTGACCACGCGCGCGGTGCTCGACGCGCTGACCCCGGACACTCTGTGCGTCAGCGTCATGCACGCCAACAACGAGACCGGCGCGCTGCAGCCAGCGGCCGAGATCGCGGCGCTGGCCCGCGCCCAGGGCATCCTGGTCCACGTCGACGCAGCGCAGTCCGCGGGCAAGGTACCGATCGGCGAGCTGGACGCGGACTTGCTCACGCTCGCGGGTCACAAGCTGTACGCGCCCAAGGGGGTGGGCGCCCTGGTCGTGCGCCGCGGCACGACGCTGGCGCCGCAGCTGCTCGGCGGCGGTCAGGAGCGAGGGCTGCGGCCGGGCACCGAGAACGTGGCCAGCATCGTCGGCTTCGGCGCCGCCTGCGCGCTCGCCGCCCGCGAGCTACCCGCGCGGCAAGCGCGCCTGCGCGCTCTGGCGAGCGGGCTCTTGTGGCGGCTGCGGGCGGAGATCCCCGGGCTCGTCCTGAACGGCCCCGAGCTCGAGCGCCTGCCCAACACCGTCAACGTGTCGTTCCCCGGTCTGGTGGGCCGGGAGCTGCTCGACCGGAGCCCCGAGCTCGAGGCCTCCACCGGCTCGGCCTGCCAC
Organism: Polyangiaceae bacterium; assembly: GCA_019637295.1. GTDB lineage: Bacteria > Myxococcota_A > Polyangia > Polyangiales > Polyangiaceae > JACKEA01. The sequence continues at coordinate 108,115 of JAHBVX010000007.1, read as the reverse complement.
AGCGACTCGGAGCACCCGTCCGCGGTGCTCGCCGCGATGGGCGTGAGCCGGGAGCGGGCGCTCGGCGGCGTGCGCCTCTCCGTGGGTGTCCTGACGACGGAGGAGCAGATCGAGCGCGCGGCCGCGTGCCTGGTCTCCGCGGCGCGCTCGCTGCGTTCCGGTTAGACTGGGGCCCATGCGCACCCTCGGGCTCTCGCTCCTGCTGCTGGCGGTGCTCGGCTGCGCCACGGGTGGCTCCGAGGCAGACACGCCGAGTGGTGGCTCCGGCGGTCAGCTCGCCGCCGGGGGCAGCGCGGGAGCGGCCGCTGCAGGCGCCGCGGGCGCGGGCGCGACCGCTGCGGGCGGCGCCGGCGCGAGCGGCGCTGGCGGCTCATCGAGCGGCGGCAGCGGCGGAAGGGCGGGGTGCCCAGCGCCCACCACCTGCCAGACCCCCGACGACCGCGGCGCCATCAGCGGCGACGCGGGTAAACCCGTGACGACCGTCACGGGACAAGGGCCGGCCTTCGTTCGGTTGCGGGTGACCGAGGACAACCACGGCCCCCTCGGCGAAGCGCTCGAGCTCTCGGTGTCTCTCGCCGTGCCCGCGGATGCAGACCAGGATCTGTACCTGTACGTGAACGAGGCCGCCGACACGTCGCCCTGCGGCCTGCCGCCGTTCGCCAAGTCCGACGCCGGCGGCACCGGACAGAACGAAGCCCTGAGCGCGACCTGGGGCGACGGGTTGACCGGCAGCAGCAGCGACGACGACCGCGACGTGATCCTGGAGATCGCGCACAAGTCCGGGGCCTGCACCTCGCCCTGGACGTTGACGATCGCCGGCAACCCGTGAGGCGTCAAGAGCTGTCGAAAACTCGACAGCTCTTTCATTCTGTCGCCGGGGAGGCACGCGCCTCCCCGCCCCAACGAAGTGAATTCGTTGGGGCCCCACCCCACGCGGGCCGGCTTCGCCGGCATGAACTGGGTCAATTCTTGACAGACCTTCAGCTACCGAGGCAACCGAGCAGCAGCTCGACCTTGGCCGCGGGATCGGCCTGCACCGTCGTACACGTGGAGGGGCACAGGTTGATCTTCGTCGGCGACGCGTTGTTGTCGTAGTACCAGCCTGGACCGGAGCAGTTGCTCGCGAAGTTCACCTTCGGCAGCTGCTGCGGCGGCGGGTTGCCGCCTGGGAGGTACTGCACCTTGACCTGACTCCAGTCCGGCACGCCCTGGGACGGCAGCGGGATGTCGAGGGTACAGCCCACGGCCTGCTGCTGGATCGACTTGAGGGCCTGCACGAAGACGTTCGGATCGCCGTCGCCCACGTTCCAGTGGTAGCAGCTGGTCGCGCCGTTGCCGCACAGGTTGTTGAAGCCGGAGATCTGCGTGGGATGCGGCAGCGTGCCGCCGCCCTGGGCGATGACCTCGAGCTTGGCGAAGTCCACGCCGGTGACGCCGATGACGTAGGTCGGGATGCCGGTGGCCGCGTGGTGCTGGGCCAGCAGCTGCGCGAGACCCGTCTCCGAGTTGATGGCGCAGCTGTTGGGCAGTCCGTCCGTGATCAGCACGCTGATCATCTGGCGGTTCGGATCCTTGTTCGCCGAGGTGAAGGCGTTCAGGCCCAAGATCGCGTCGTGGGTCGGGGTGTAGGTCCCGAGCGGCGCTTCGGCGTTGAGCGAGTTGATGAGGGGCCCGCTGGTCGCGCTCGGCAGCAGCGTGAGCCCCACCGCCGCGACGCCGTAGCCCGCGGTGCTCGCGCCGCCGCAGGTGGTGACGCCCGCGCGGGGGAAGTACTGGATGGCCGCGCGGTTGCCGGCAGCCGCGGGCAACATGAAGTACTGGCCGAGGCCGTTGACGGCGCGACACCAGCGACTGTTGACGATGGGGGCGCCGACGTCGCAGTCCGAGGCCGGCGCGTACCAGGCGAAGCCCGGCTCGCTCATGGAGCCCGAGCGATCGAACATCACGTACATGTCGAGGGGCTTGAGCTGGGTCGTGACGGAGGTCTCGGCGCACGCGTCCTGCCCGCTGCCGTCGGGGCCCTCGTACACGAAGACCACGTCAGGCAGATCCGCGTCGGCGCTCGCGTCCGCGTTGCCCGAGCCGCCGCTGCTCGCGTTGCCCGAGCCGCCGCTGCCGCCCGCGCCGCCGCTGCTCGCGTTACCCGAGCCACCGCTGCCCGCGTTGCCCGAGCCGCCGCTGCCCGCGTTGCCCTCCCCACCCGAGCCGGCGGCCGCACCGACGCCAGCTTGGCCCGCTGGGGCGGAGTGGGGATCCGCATCCGACCCGCAGCCCGAGTGAAAGGTGGTGAACACCAGGAGCGGCGCAGACGCGAAGACCAAGCGGCGCATACGCGCAAAGATAGCTGGGCTTGCCCCCGCCTGCACGTTCAAAGCCACCACCGAGCGCTGCGGCGGGCAATATCACCCGAGTAGCGGGGTCAGGGGGGCAGCCTGCGACTCAGCTCGACGCGCACACCCTCGTCGCTGCGAGTGACCGAGAGCTGGGCCTGCGAGCCGCGCCACAGCCCCGACTCGGGACCTGGGCTCTCGTCGCCGTACAGTCGACGCAGCACGGCCAGCACCTTCTTCTCGCTGGCGCGAGCGGCCGCGGCGCTAGGCGAGTCGATCGAGCACCGGATCTCGGTGGTGACGCCCTGCTCGGAGAGCGCCGCGCTGCAGGTCGCCGCCTCGCCGAAGACCTCCGACGACGCCACTAACCGGGGCGCACCCTGGGCCGCGTCGCGGTAGCCGGCCTGAACCAACTCCTCCCGGCTGCTGTCGAGGGAGACGCCGCCGAGCTCACGCGGCACCCGCGCGGGGCGCTCGCGCAGCACGGTGACGACCGTGAACGCAGCCAGGGCCAGCGCGAATCCGCCGCCCACCAGCGCCGACAGCCGACGCGGCGCCGGGGGCTCCGCCCGACTCGCCTGCCCTGCACCGCTCGCGTCGCTCACGCCCTGGATGTACCACGAGCGAGCTCAGAGCCCGCGCGCCGACTCTGGCACCAGCCGCACCTCGCCCCGCAGCGCCGCGTCGAGCACCTGCACGATGCGCGCGCGATCGTCCGGCAGCGTCCCCGCCAGCGGCAGATAGTTCGATGCGTGGTTGGTGCGGAACACCGCCCGGGTCGGCCTCGCGAGCGCGACCACGGTCCGCAGCTCCGCGAGCAGCGCCGGTACCGGTGGCAACTCGAAGCGACCGCGCGCGCTCAGCGTCGCGAGCGGCGTGCCCTCCACGACGGTCAGCGTGAGCAGCGACACGAACTCGGGGTCCATCGCGGTGATCAGCCGCGCGCTGCCCTCGGCGTGCTCCTGCGCGCGGTCCGTCCCGCCCGCGCCCAAGAGAAAGATGGCGCTGAGGGCGATGCCCGCGTCCTTGGCCCGGCGCGCCGCCTCGACGTGCTCCTGGAAGCCCGCACCCTTGGCGATGCGCTTGAACGTGACCTCGTCGCCGGTCTCGGGCCCGATGTAGAGCAGCGAGAGACCCCAGCTCCGCAGCTGCGCGAGCTCCTCGGGCGCCTTGGCGTTCAGGTTCATCGCCGTGGCGTAGGCGCTGACCCGCTCGAGCCGGGGGAACTCGCGGCGGCAGGCCGCGAGGATCGCCTCCCAGTGCTCCAGGTCGAGCACCAGCGCGTCACCGTCGGCGACGAACACCTTGCGCACGTCCTCGCCGAACGCGCTCCCCGCGGCGCGCACGTCCGCCAGGGTCTCCTCCAGCGCTCGTACGCGGAAGGTCTTGTCGCGATACATGTCGCAGTACGTGCAGTGGTTCCAGGAGCAGCCGATGGTGGCCTGCAGGATGAGGGACCGCGCTTCGCTCGGCGGCCTGAAGATCCGTCCTTCGTAACGCATGACCAGGTTCGCTCACGTCGCGCAGCAGAAGCCCAGCTCGTCGTTGGCGCCGGTGGGCAAGGCAGCGGAAATGGAAGACCGCCGAGCGTTGAGTCTAGCCTAGAACGCTCGTCACCGCCCAGCGGACTCAGCGCACCTCGAACTCGGCGACCCCCTGGGGCAACGGCGATGGCGGCACGAGCCACGAAGCGAAGCTCGCGTCCTGGCGCAGGTAGAGCTGAAAGAACGCGGTCGCCGACGGCAAGAGCAGCGCGTGGGCGTCGGCGGCGGGGATGTTGCTCGGGCTGCAGCCGTCGTCGAAGGCGTCGAAGGTCAATCCCGCGGTCGTGAGCAGGCGACAAATGTCCGAGAAGGTGAAGTGGCCGGCGTCCTCGATGCCGAGCAGGTAGGCTGGCGACGGCAGGTGGGCGAACGGCAGCTGCGCCTCGTAGTCGTAGGGCGTCGTGGCGTCGGTCGTCCCGGCCTGGATGAAGGTCGGTACCTGCACGGCGGCGAACCCATCCGCTCCGCCGGCCTGAAACACCTTCGTGCCGCCCGGGGCCTGCGGCAGCGCCGCGAGGAAGCGCGGATCCCGGGCGGAGATCGGGAACGGCTCGACCACCTCTTCGTAGCCCTGGCACACCAGATCCCCCGAGCCTTCGCACTCGGTGATCACCGCGTCCACGTCGATGGTCGCGCCCGCGATGCGCATGGCGGTGAAGCCGCCGAAGCTGTGCCCCGCGATCCCAACGCGCGCGACGTCGCCCACGCCGTGCAGGCGATCGCCCTGGGGCAGAGCGAGCAGGGCGTCCAGCGAGACCGACACGTCGATGGGCCGGAGCCGCGCCGCCTCGGCCGGCACCAGCGCCGCCGACTTGTTGACCTCCTCGGCGATGGTGTTGCCCAGGTGGTCGGGCGCGACGACGACGAAGCCGTGACTGGCGAGGTACTCGGTCAAGTACACGCTCTGTACGCGAGTGCCGCCGCTGCCGTGCGAGAAGACGACCACCGGGTAGGGCGCGCCGCGACGATCCACCTTGGCGTCCCGGCGCGCGCCGTGAGCGCTCTCGATGGACGCCAGCTTGATCGCGCCGATCATCACGTCGTACTCGGCCGGCGTGCCGCCACTCCCGGCGGGGTACCAGACCTCGACGGGCAGCGGCCGGTCCGCCTCGTCCAAGGTGAACGTGGTGACGCCCACGCCGTAGGGGCCGAGCGCGTCGGCCGCGCCGGGCGCGGGCTCGGCCCCGAGCCCCGGTTCGTCGTCCCCGTCGCCGCCACAGCCAAAGGCCGCGATCGCCATCAGGAGGGCCACACCGGCAGGCCACGGCCACCGCCGCGCGCCTCGCATCGTCTCCGCCGTCCGCGTCATCGCATGTCCCGACCCTCAGTCTGACACAGAAGCACCGCCGCGCGCTCGAGGATGACCGCGAGCCCGCGCTCGTTCAGCCGGTGATCGTCGTCCACCTCGAACAGCGTCGCGCCGTAGGCGGCAGCGTAGCGGCGGCTGTCGGCGATGGGCACCACCGCGTCGCGCAGGCCGTGCACGAGCTCCGTGCGGGCGGGCGGCCCGAGCTCCGCCGCCCACTCGGCAGGCGCGAGGCCGAGCGCCGGAGCGCACAGCAGGAGGGCCCGCACGGCGTGACCGTCCCGCGCCGCCAACGCGGCCGCGCGGAGCGCCGCGAGTCCGCCGAAGGACGAGCCCACGAGCAGCGGCGGCTCGCCCTCCGCGACAATCGCCGCGCGGAGCACGTCGATCCGCGCGGCCAGCTCGAGGCCCCGGCAATCCGGCGCCACCAGCGCGAAGCCCGCGGCGCGCAGGGCCTCCGACTTCTTGCCGACGGGGCCGCTCTCGAGCCCGTGGGCGAAGAGCAGCCTCGGGCCCGCGTCGCTCACTCCAGCAGGCTGCGCAGCATCCACGCCGTCTTCTCGTGCACCTGCATGCGCTGAGTGAGAAGATCACAGGTCGGCTGATCGCTGACCTTCTCGGCCGCCTTGAACGCCTTGCGCGAGGTGCGCGCCACCGTCTCGTGTCCTTGCACGAGCAGGCGGATCATGTCCTTGGCGGACGGCACCTCGTCCTCTTCCTGAATGGCCGAGAGCTTGGCGAACTGCTTGTACGTGCCCGGCGCGGGCAAGCCGAGCGCGCGGATGCGCTCCGCGATCAGATCGACGGCGAGCGCGAGCTCGTCGTACTGGGTCTCGAACATGACGTGCAGCGTCTGGAACATCGGACCGGTGACGTTCCAGTGGAAGTTGTGCGTCTTGAGGTACAGCGTGTACGTGTCGGCCAGCACGTGCGAGAGCCCTCCGGCGATCTCCTCACGATCTTTGGCGTCTATTCCGATGTCGATTTTCATGTGATCGTCCTGGGTGCCTGGATTACTTAGTCAGAAACCCGACGGTCGTCGACCCCGGCACTCACTCGGCCTTCTCGCCGAAGCGCTGCCCCCGCGCGAGCCGGGCAATGGTCTCGGCGATTCGCCGGTCAACCGTGTCGGCGCGCTTGGCGGAGGTGATCCAGTCCACGTAGTCGCGTTGCCGACCGGCGGTCAGGCTCGCGAAGAAGCGCTTGGCCTTGGCGTTCCCTCTCAGCGCCGCCAGTAGAGCCGGAGGGACCTCGGGCGGGGGTCGCCGCGCTCGGGGCCTGCCCGCGGCCGAGTCGTGGGCATCGAGCGCCACCGCTTGCTGCACGAGCGCCGTGATGGCGCGCAGGCTCACCTGCTTGCCGTCGGTGAAGTGAGCGGCGCGCATGGCGACGGTCTTGCCGGGTAGGAGCACGCCGCCCGGATCCGCGAGCCGGGCGCCCTGATGAAACCAAATGGCCGTGTGCTTCTTGAACGCCACCAAGCTGCACACGATCCGCTCACCCACGAACGCAGGAGAGCCCCACTTGATGTCCTCGCTCAGCGCGGGCCCCCCAGCGTGCACCGCGCGGCGCAGCTTCTCCAAGATGGGCCGCGCCGTCTCCGGCGCGCGGGCGATGTAGGCGTCGACGCGACGATCCGGCTCGGGCATGCGGTGATCCCAAGTCAGGACCGTCCGCTGCGTCAACGGTCATCTACCCGCCAGGCCACTGCCGCAGCGTGACGGCACGCACCCATCCGGGCGCGCCTGCCAGTCCATGACCCCTCCCCGGGCGTCGAGAGCGATGTGGCAGCACTGCTCGAGCGAGCGCCGCAGCAGTCGCCGTCCGCGCTGCACGCGCGACTTCATGCCCGATAGGGAGATCCCGAGCATGGCGGCGGCGTCTCGCTGGGTCATGCCCTCGAGCTCGGTGAGGGTCAGCGCCTCCCGGTAGGGCGACGGCAGCGCGGCGACGAAGGGCGCGATGCAGCCGGCGAGCTCGTCGCGGGCGAGCTCGTCGCTCTCTTCCACATCGGCTTGCTCGGGCACCTCCGCGCTGGCGAGGGGGTGTCGCGCGGCGGAGCGGCGATGATCGACGATGGCGCTGCGGGCGACGCGATAGACCCAGGGCCCGAAGCGCTGGTCGTCCCGCAGCTGCGTCACTCCTCGCTCGATGCGCAGGAGCGTGTCTTGAACCACGTCGTCCACGTCCGCGGGCGAGGTCACGCGGCGAGCGACGAAGGGTCGGAGCTTCGCCTCGAGCTGTTGCCACGCGCCGCGTTCGGCAGCCGCGATCACGGGGTACCCTTTCCGTCGCAGCACGAGGGCGCGCAGCACGAGCCGCTCCCGGGCTTGACGGCCTCGATGGTCGCGGACGCGACGAAGTCTTCGACTCCCTTGCCGGGCATCCACTCAGCGATGAACGCGCGGCTCTCGGGCTTGACCTCCACGCGCACGTCCTCGAAGCCCGCGGCGACGAGCGTCTGCGTCAGCGCATCTACCCGCGCCGCTCCAGCGACGCAGCCCGTCAACGCCGCGATGTCCTCGGAGAGCGCCGCCGGCAGCGCATCGAGCGCGACCACGTCGCTGATCGCCAGCCGCCCGCCGGGCTTGAGCACGCGATACGCCTCGCGAAACACCGAGGCTTTGTCCGGGCTCAGGTTGACGACGCAGTTGGAGAGGATGACGTCCACGCTCGCGTCCGAGACGGGCAGGTGCTCGATTTCGCCGAGGCGAAACTCCACGTTCTGGGCGCCGACGGTGAGCGCGTTCTTGCGCGCCTTCTCCACCATGTCTGGCGTCATGTCCACACCGATGACTCGTCCCGTCGGCCCCACCTGCTTGGCCGCGAGGAAGCAGTCGAACCCGCCGCCGGCGCCCAGATCGAGCACCGTCTCGCCTGGGGCGAGCGCGGCGATGGCCTGCGGGTTGCCGCAGCCGAGCCCCATGTTCGCGCCGTCGGGCACCGCCGCGAGATCGTCGGCCGAATAGCCGAGAGCCAAGCTCGCATCCGGTGAGGGACCGCAACATCCCGGCGCGCAGCCACCTCCGGAGCGCGCGATGCTTCCATACTGCTCGCGTACCGCTGCCCGCACTGAGTCCTGGTTCCGGTCGTTCATGCTGGTAGTCTCCTGCTCGCCAAGACGGCCTTGGCCACGAAAGGACGCACGGGCTCGCTCACAGTCCGCCAACCAGGGCCTTCAGGCGACCGAGCGCGCCGGGCTCGATGCAGTAGCAGACCCGAGGTCCGTCCACGTCGCCGCGGATCAGCCCCGCCGCCTTGAGCACCTTGAGGTGCTGCGAGACGGTCGATTGAGCGAGCGGCAGCTCGTCCACGATGTCCCCACAAATGCAGCCGGCCCGGCGCGCGAGCAGGCGGAGGATCTTGACTCGGGCGGGGTGACCGATGGCCTTGGTCAGCGCGGCGAGCTCCTGGTCCGCGTCGTCGCCCTCGACGGACCCGAGAGCCCCCACGTCTGCGGCGGGCGGACAACACTCGTCTGTGGGCATCATCGTAGAATTACGATATAGCGGGCGGCGTGGGCTCCGTCAACCCGGCGACGCCGGCGAGCTTGAACTAGAGTCCAGGCCGCCGCCATGCCCAGCCTCGTCACTCGCTCCTTCCTGTGTGCCGCCCTCGCCGCCGCGCTCGCGGCGTGCTCCGACGCTCCGGCCGCGCCGAAGGCCGCGCCGAGCATGGCCCCCATCCTCGACGAGCAGGGTCGGGTCCCGCCGCTCTCGTGTCCGGGCGCGGCCTGGTGCGCGACCGCGACCGGCGAGCTCCGGGTGGGCGCCGCCAAGGTCGCGATCACGCCCGCGGTGGAGACCTGGACGGACACGGACGGCAACGGAGTTCACAACGACGACGAACCCTTCGACGATTTGAACGGCAACGGTCAGTGGGATGGCGTGTGGCTCGCGGGCTTCGGCAACGCCCGCGCCGCGACCTCGGTGCACGACGACGTGTGGGCGCGCGCCCTGGTGCTCGAGCAGGGCGACGTGTCCATCGGCCTGCTCGCGCTCGATTTGGTCGGCTTCTTTCACGACGACGTGCTCGCCATCCGCCAAGCCGCGCGGGACGCGGGCCTGCCCTTCGACCACGTGGTGGTGGCGACCACCCACAATCACCAGGGCCCGGACACGATGGGGATCTGGGGCCCGGCGACGGGGATCTCCGGCTACGACGCGGCCTACGTCCAGCGCCTGCGCGAGCGCGCGGTCCAAGCGCTGAAGGAGGCGCACGCCGCGGCACGGCCGGCGACTCTGCGGTTCGCGCGGACGGAGGCGCCGGAGCTCGTGAACGACACGCGCTTGCCGAAGGTGATCGATCAAGCGCTGACGGCGGTGCTCTTCCGCGATGCGCAAGACAACGAGGCCATCGCCAGCGCCGTGTTCTGGGGCAACCACCCCGAGGCGCTCGGCTCGAACAACAGCGAGCTCACCTCGGATTTCCCCCACTACCTACGCGACGAGCTCGAGCAAGCGCACCCCGACGCGGTGGCGCTGTACTTCAACGGCTCCCTCGGGGGACTGTCCACCACGATCGGCATCGTGGGCTGTCCGGACGGCACCGGCGAGCAGACGTGTCCGCAGGGCACCTTCGAGCGCGCCGAGTACGTCGGACGCGGCGCCGCGAGCCGCGCGCTCTCGGCCCTGGCCGCGAGTGACGCCGTCGAGGTCGGCAGCGGCGCGGCAGCGCTCGGCTTCGAGCGCCGTTCGCGGCTGCTCACCACGACCAACGGCGCCCTGGCGCTCGCCTTCACCCTCGGGCTCTTGCCCCGCAACCTGTTCAGCGTCGAGACCGGCGCGCAGCTGAGCGCCGAAGAGCAGGCAGTGGTCGGGCTCGGCGAGATCGTGGGCGGGAACGTCGCGCTGCAGACCGAGCTGAACCTGCTGCGCCTCGGTCCGCTCGCGATCGCGATGGTCCCCGGCGAGCTGTACCCGGAGCTGTGGCTCACCCTGCCGGACGGCCAGAGCCTCATCGAGCGGCCCGAAGGCGCGGACTTCCCCGATGCGCCCAAGGAGCCGGCGCTGTCCAGCCTGCTGCCCGCCGGGACCGTCTCGGTGATCGTCAACAACGCGAACGACGCGCTCGGCTACATCATCCCCAAGGCGCAGTGGGATCAGGTAAAGCCCTACGCGTACGTCACCGGCAATGACCCGCAGTACGGCGAGGTCAACTCGCTGGGCCCCGACACGGCCGCGGCGCTCGCCGAGACGTTCTCCTCACTGACGCTCGCCAGCGGCGCACGGTGACGCGCTCGCTGCCCCGGATCGTCGGCGTCCCCGGCGCCGTCCTGATGGGGCTCGGCTCCATCCTGGGCACGGGCATCTTCGTGAGCGTCGGGATGGCCGCCGGCGTCACCGGGCCCTCGGTGCTGCTCGCGGTGGCGCTCGGCGCCCTGGTGGCGACCTTCAACGGCCTGTCGAGCGCCCAGCTCGCGGCCAGTCACCCGGTCAGCGGCGGCAGCTACGAGTACGGCTATCGCTACCTGAGCCCTGCCCTGGGCTTCACCGCCGGGTGGATGTTCTTGTGCGCCAAGAGCGCCTCGGCGGCGACCGCGGCGCTGGGCTTCGCGGGCTACGTGCTGTCGGCGCTCGGCTGGGGCGGCTCCCTCGCGCGGCTCACCCTCGCCCTGGCGGCCGTGGGGGCGCTGACCGCGGTCGTGGCGGGCGGCATGAGCCGCTCGAGCCGGGCCAACGCCGTGATCGTGACCACGACGCTGCTCGCGCTCGCCGCGTTCGTCGTGTTCGGATTCAGGGGGGCGCTCGCTGGCGCCAGCGAACACCTCGCCTCACCCTTGCAGCCGAGCCACGGAGTCCCCGCGTTGCTCCAGGCTACGGCCTTGATGTTCGTCGCGTACACGGGCTACGGGCGCATCGCCACCCTGGGCGAAGAGATCCGCGAGCCGAGCAGGAACATCCCGAAGGCCATCGTCACCACGCTGCTCGTCACGATGCTGGTGTACGTCGCGGTCACGTTCGTCGCGCTGGGCCACGTGGGCGCCGACGGTCTGGCGCGAGCCACCCGGGGAGCCGTCGCGCCGCTCAGCGTCGTCGCCGCGCGCTTCTCGCGCCCCGAGGCGGTCTGGCTCGTCGCGCTCGGCGCGATCACCGCCATGCTCGGCGTGCTGCTCAACCTGCTGTTGGGCTTGTCCCGCGTCGTGCTCGCCATGGCGCGGCGAGGCGATCTGCCGCGGGCGCTCGGGCGACTCGCCGCCGGGCACGCGTCGCCCCGGAGCGCGGTCCTCGCCGTCGGCGGCTTCATCGCGTTGCTGACGCTGAGCGGCAGCGTGCGCGCCACCTGGTCCTTCAGCGCCTTCAGCGTGCTCGTGTACTACGCCCTCACCAACCTGGCCGCGCTCCGGCTGCCCGCCGAGAGCCGCCTGTACCCCTCGGTCGTGCCCGCCCTGGGCCTGGTGAGCTGCCTCGGTCTCGCGTTCTGGGTCGAGCCGCGGATCTGGCTCACGGGGCTGGCGTTGATCGCCGCGGGTCTCGGCTGGCACGCGCTCAGCCGGCGTCGCGCGCGAGCGCCCACTGCACCGAGCTAGACTCCCTCGCGTGGCGCTGTCTCGTCACGGAGCCGACGGCGGATACACCGAGCGCTTGGACGCTGCGCCTCCGGCGACGGTGGCCTCGGCGCGCTCGATGAGCTCGACCGCCAGCTCGTTGCCCGGCAGAATGAGCGCGAAGCGGTAGTCGCGAAACGCGACGTCGCTGGGGGTGCCGAGGGTGGCCGTGAGCAGGCGAAACTCGGCGATCTGGTCGCCCCAGAGCATCGCGGCGCGCGCCACCGCGCCCGCCACGTCGCCCCGCAGGCTCTCGCCGTCGCCGCTCCAGCGACGCACCAGGCGCTCCAGCTCGGGATCGCTGTTGCCCGAGCGGAGCAGCTCCAGGAACACACGCCGGCGATAGAACGCCTGAAACTCGCCCCAGTTCTTCAGCTTGGGTCGCAGCAGCTCGAACAGTCGAAGGCCGTGATCGGTGCTGCGCACCAGCGCCGGATCGAGGAACATGCCGAACAAGGCCATGGCCTTGGCGTTCACCGCGCTGATCACGCCGTAGCGATCGTGCATGATCGCCGGATCGCTGATCACCTGCATCAGCACGTGCAGCTCCTGCTGCTTCAGGGGCAGCGCGTCCTCGGTCGGCGCGACGTAGCCCGCGACCTCGAGGAACAAGCCGAGCTCGTGGGTCGGCACCTCGAGCGCGTTGGCGATCTCGAGGGCGATCTCGCGACTCGGCTGCGCCCTGCCGTTCTCGATGAAGCTCATGTGCCGGCTGGAGATCCCGGCGCGTTCGGCCAGCTTCTCCTGCGACATCTTCAGCCGGTGGCGATGGCGTCGAACCAGGCGACCGAAGGGGGGAGAGGCCATGACGCGCCGAACCTTACCTCGGAGGTCATGGCTTGATGCGCGTCAAGAGCGCACTGTGGGCGGCGATGGGAGCGCGAGCTCGGATCTTGCGGCAATTCTGCCGTTTCGAGCTCGGGCACGGAAGCCAGGAGAAGCGGATGAGAAAGCATGGACTCGTGTGGGCAAGTGTGGTTCTGACGTGCATCGCCGGCAGCGGCCTCGCCGCGTGCGGCGGCAGCGACTCGGAGGCGGCGGCGGGCAGCGGAGGTCAGGACGCCGGCACCGGCGGGTCCTCGGGCGGAAGCGGCGGCGCCGCAGCCGGCGGAAGCGGCGGTGGCTCCGCGGGCACTGGGGCAAGTGCGGGAGCCGCAGGCAGCGCGGGCAGCGCGGGAGACGCGGGCAGCGACGCCGCGGCGTGCGGTGCGCAGGGCACCGCCTGCGCGGGCGACTCGGAGTGTTGCGATCAGAAGTGCGCGAGCGGCGTGTGCGTCGCGGCGACGTGCACGAACACCGGGCTGGCCTGCACGGAGGCGAGCGCGTGCTGCTCGGGCTCGTGTGCCAACGGCACCTGTACCTGGCCGACCAACCTGTGCAAGGCCTTCGACGCCGCGTGCAGCGTCAAGGACGAGTGCTGCACGGGCAACTGCGCGAACGGCAAGTGCGCGCTGGTGCTGAACGCGTGCGCCCTGACGGGCTCGCTCTGCACCTCCAGCGCCGCCTGCTGTAGCAAGCAGTGTTCCGGCGGGATCTGCACCGTAGGCGCGGGTCAGTGCGCGGCGGCGTTCGCGAGCTGCGACAAGGCCTCGGACTGCTGCAGCGGCAGCTGCGCTGCGGGCAAGTGCGCGGCAGGCCTGGCCTGCGCGGCAGCGAGCCAGAACTGCACCCAGAGCTGGCAGTGCTGCAGCGACAAGTGCGAGGCGGGCAGCTGTAGCTGACGGCGTCGGCCTCGGGCTGCGCTTGGTCGGCGGGCAGCCCGAGGCGCGAACGCTCACCACCTGGCAGCCTGCCGGGCGCTGCGCTGGCCTGCCGAGCCGGCGCGGATCCCGTTGGGGGTCGCCTCCGGCCAGGGACGGGCGGTTGCCCAGTCGAGGCCCGGCTCGGGGGCGAGCAGCAGCGCGCCATCGACGAGCCACAGATCGACGCTCTCGTCGTCGAACACCGGGCGGCTCGGTCGGCAACGAACCACTGACATGGGCGTCGGCGGATCGTCGGTGGCGACGCCCAGGGTCTCCTCGTCGTTCTCGGCGTACACGGCGACTGACGCGACCTCGCACTCGAGGGTGAGATCGACGTCTTGCGGCTCGCCATGCGCGTAGGTGTGCTCCATGAGCTCTGCCGGCCAGCGCTGACGGAACCGCAGTCTGCGGACGCTGCCTTCGACCGTCGACGAACCGACCCAGCGCTCACGCCGCTGCGTGTTGCGGCCACGCATCGCGCAGCCCCCGTCGGTCTCCTCCTTCCGGTCCGCGGTGACGAAGAGCTGAGCCGCGTCCCCCTCGAGCACCAGCGCCACGACGGCGCGCAGGACGACGCCTCGGGTGCCACCCCCGGGGCACTCCTCGCCATCGAAGCTCCGCAGGTGAAGGAAGTGCGTACCATCCGAGGGCGGCGGGGCGGACTCGACGGCGGCGACCGCCGTCGGCTGAGCCGCGCCCTGAGGCGGCGCTGCAGCCGGCGGTGACGAGCCGCCGCAGGCGGAGAGCATCGCGACGAGGAGCACGGCGGGGCGCGACATGGGGGCCGAGTCTAGGCGGAACGCAACGGCGGCGACCAGCGTCTCGCTGCGCAGAGCCCGATTGCCCCGCTCGCCGCCCGGCTTGGCTCGCGGCCGGCGACATGTAACACTGACGTTACCATGCACGCGCTCGACGCTCTGGGCAGTCCGCTCCGTCGCGAGATCCTGATCGCGCTGCGGCACTCGCCGCTGTCCGTGGGTGCGCTCGCGCAGCGGTTTCCCGTCAGCCGCCCCGCGATCTCTCGCCACCTACGGGTGCTCGAGGAGGCGGGCCTGGTGGCTCAACGCGAGCGCGGAACGAAGAACCTGTACACCGTGCGCGTGCAGGGGTTCCAATCGGTACAAGCGTTCCTCGACAGCTTCTGGGAGGTCGCCCTCGGACGGCTCGAGGAGCTGGCTCGGAGCGAGTCGGCGACGCCGCCGAAGGGCAGGCGCGCGTGATCGAGAAGACGGTGCTGCTAGCGTGCTCCCTGGAGCGCGCGTTCAGCTTGCTCACAGAAAGGGCCGGAGATTGGTGGCCTCCCGAGCGCCGGCACACGGCCGATCCCGGGAGCGCCATCCGCATCGAGCCCGGCGGACGCTTCTACGAGCGAGCGAGCGACGGGACCGAGATCGAGCTGGGGGTGGTGCAGGTGTTCGAGCCTCCGGTGCGCTTGGTGCTGGACTGGTACCCCGGCACGGGCCCAACCGAGCCCACGCAAGTCGAGCTGAAGCTCAGCCCGGAGGGCACCGGCACGCGGGTTCACCTGACCCACCAGGCCGGCCCGCGCAGCGCGGACGGCTACCGGCAGAAGGCGCCGGCCTACGAGCGCGCCTGGACGCTCGTGCTCGCCGCCTGGCAGCAGGCCGCGGCGACGGCTTCACCCTAGGCTCGGCGCGCGCTCGTCGCGGTTGACCATCAGTAACAATTAAGTTACCAATGCTCCATGAGGTCGTTTTCGACGCACACCGTCATCCGCGCGACTCCCGAGGCGGTCTGGGCCATCCTCACGCGCCTCGAGGACTACCCGAGGTGGAACACGACGGTGACCCGGGTCGAGGGCTCCGCGGCGCTCGGGCAGAAGGTCACGGTGCACGCGAAGCTCTCTCCCGGTCGCGCCTTCCCGGTGAGGGTCACGGCGCTCGAGCCGCCGCATCGAATGGTGTGGACCGGGGGCGCGCCGCTGCGGTTCTTGTTCAAGGGTGAGCGCACCTTCGCGCTCACACCCCTGCAGGATCACAGCGTCGAGTTCACCATGGAAGAGAGCTTCGACGGTCTGCTGAGCGGCCTCATCGGCAAGTCCATCCCGGATCTGCAGCCCGCGTTCGACGAGTTCGCCGCCTGCCTCAAGGCCCGCGCCGAGGCGGCCTCCGAGAACCAGTGAGACACGTCGTCGTTCGCTGCCGGGCGTCTCGATTCGAGGGCACGTCCCTCGTCGATTGACGTCGGTCGCTCAACTCCCGCAGTTGAAGTAGCAGGTGTTGAACTCCTGACACGCCGCCTGGCAATGAGTGGAGGTGCAGTCGGAGGCGGCCGGCGTCCCGAGGCACGCCACGCACTCGCCCGTGCCGCCGCCGCTGCAGAACGCGGCGCAGTCTTGCTCGCAGGGCGCGCCCGGGCCGCACACGCACGCCTCGATGGTGTCGGTGTACGCCTGCCAGCCCCCAGGAGACAGCTCCTCGCAGCAGGTCGCGCAGAACTGATTGTCCCCGACGGTACAGGCGCCGCCGCCGAGCGCTCCGCTGCCCCCCGCCGCGTCGCTCGCGCCGTCTGCGGGCGCGCCGCCGCCCGAGCCACCGCTGCCCTGACAGCTCAGGATGCACTCGACCACGTCGCTGGCGACGACGCAGTCGCAGAACGAGGCGCAGGTCGCGCAGCCGCTGCACTTCACTCCGCGCTCGCAGGAGCCGCCGTCGACGTGGTTGCGCGTCAGATCGTCCAGGGGCGAGAGCGAGCACGACGCCGCGATGGCCCCGGCCGCGACCAGCCAAACGAGCCCCCGCCGATGTGCCGCTAGCATGCCTCGCTCCTCGCTTCCCTGCCCGACGGCGGGAGTCGCCCGGCCCGAGACTAGCGCAGCTCGAGCGCGCCGCGGTGGCTCGTTCGCCGCCGGACGGGAGGTTTCTGGGCACCTCACCGTCCGGCCGAGCGTGGCTCACGCGGCCTGGGAGGCCCCGGCGGCCACGGCCTGCACCTCGAGCTCGATGTCGATGCGCTCGCCGACGAGCACCCCGCCGGCCTCGAGGACCTGGTTCCAGTTGAGGCCGAAGTCGCCGCGGTTGACCGAGGTCTTGGCCGTGAACAGCGCGCGGGTGTTACCCCAAGGGTCCTTGGCCTGTCCGCCGTACTCGACGTCGAGCACCACCTCACGGGTCACGTCGCGGATGGTGAGCTCGCCGCGCAGCCGGTATTGCTCGGCGCCCGACTGCTCCACCGCCGTACCCCGGAAGCGCAGCTTCGGAAACCGCTCCACGTCGAAGAAGTCGGCCGAGCGCAGGTGGGTGTCCCGATCCGCCACGCCCGTGTCGATGCTCGCGGCCTCGATCTCGACCTCGACGGTCGACCGGGTGAGGTCCGTCGGATCGAGGCGCACGGCCCCGCTCCACTGCGCGAAGCGCCCTCGCACCTTGGCAAACACCAGGTGACGGACCGAGAAGCTGATCCCCGAGTGGGTGGTGTCGATGTTCCAGAGCTTGGCTTCCATGTTGGGTTCTCCTGTGGTTCGTTGCTGAACCCAACGTAAGGCTGTTCCTGTGGAAGCCTAGTAGTCATGGATTGAACTCACTGTCTCGCATGTGGAACGCTCTGAGCTGCGGCGAGTCACGCCGCCCCGCACCAGTCAGGGTTGCACCCAGGCGCCTCCATCGTATATCTCTGCAGCGGTCACATCGCTCCACTCGCAGACTCGTACTGTTTGAGCTTGCGGTACAGGGTCGCGATCCCGATCTTGAGCTGGTCGGCCGCGACCGCCTACGTGGCGCCCAGCCGGCCCTCGAGCGCGGAGATGCGTCGCGACACCGTGGAGTGCCGAAGCCCGAGCTCCCGGCCAGCGGCCTCGACGCTCCCCCTACGCACGAGCGCCTCCAAGGTCTGCAGGTCTTCCCAGGCGATGTGCATCTTCGCACATCTTCTGTGCGCTAGCGCTGGGCTGTCAAGCGCCCGCCGGGTGGCTACAAATGATGTGTGCGCAACGTCGCGCATCGAGGAGACGACCTGCCAGGGCAGGATCGGGCGCTGGTTCCGGGGTCCCTCTCTCCCATCCCCAAACCGGAAACTCCGAACCGGGGAGCCATGGCGCCGGATCGCGGACGCAAATAACAATCACGGCACATACTTGCGCGCGATGTCTTGCCCGCACGCAAGTAAGTGCTTACTCTCTTGTGCATGGGCGAGCTTCGGCGCACATCCTTGGATCGACAGGTCGAGCTGACCGACGCCGCGCTTCACATCATCGCGACCAAGGGCATCGCGGCCTTGAGCACGCGCAGCCTCGCAGCACAGGTCGGGCTCTCGAGCGGTGCGATCTTCAGGCACTTCGCATCGCTCGAAGCGTTGCTCGACGCTGTCGTGACGCGCGTCGAAGCTGTTCTCGAGTCCACCTACCCGCCGTCGACGCTTCCCCCCGTTGAGCGCCTCGGACGCTTCGTCGAAGCTCGAAGCACCGCGGTGGGCAATCAGCTCGGCATCCTGCGGCTCGTTCTCTCGGAGCAGTTCCTGCTCGCGCTCCCGGAGAGCGGCTCGGCCCGCCTTGCGGCCTGCGTGCAGAAGACGCGCGCGTTCGTGCTCGAGTGCGTGCGCAAGGGCCAGGACGCAGGCGAGCTGCGCTCAGATCTCCCGGCCGAGACGCTCGCACCGATCGTCATGGGCACGGTGCAGATGCTGGCGCTCTCTCCCTCGAAGGCTCGGCAGCGGAATGCCGAAGCGCGCGCAGTTTTGGGCAGCCTGCTCGCGCTCCTCCGTTCGCCCGCTGTTGCTCCCACGTCGAGCAGAAAGAGTTCCCCATGACGTGTCAGATTCTCGCCTCCACCGTCGCGGTCGCTGCGCTGTCGCTTGGCGGTTGTGCCACGCAGTCCGCGGCGCAGCACCACGCACCCACGCTTGGCGGACCAGCAAGTCGCGTCGTCGAGCTCCCCGGCACGCCGAGCGCGGGCGAGCCGCGCGAGGTTCGGGTGCTCGTCGACGAGCCCGCGTTGAAGCTCGCGAGCATCGTACTTCGGGCCGGCACCGTGCTGCCGACGCACCACTCCGAGGTGCCGGTGACGATCACGGCTCTTCAGGGTAGCGGCACCGTGGTGGCCGGCGCCGAGCGGCTTCGCCTCGACCCCACACATGCGGTCGTCCTTGCGCCGAACGTTCCGCACTCCGTCGAGCCGGACACCAGGACCGATCTGGTGCTGCTGGTTCATCACCTCGGACGCGAGAGGAGCATCACCAATGAAGACCGGTCGCTACAACGTCGGCGTGGGCCTGCTCGTCATGGCGGGCTTCATGTTCTACGGGTTCCTCCTCATCTACCTGCGTGACTTCGCGCCCGACAAGGAAGCCTGGGTCGCCAGCTACTCGGTTGGCAAGCACTTCGAGGCGCGACTCGCCCACGTACATGGGAACCTGTTCGCGCTGCTCAACCTCGCGCTGGGGTTCGTGCTCGTGCGTCTCGCGGCGGCGAGTGACAGGGCGCGCACCGTGGCAGCCGGGCTCGGCCTCGCGGGCCTCCTGATGCCTGTCGGCATTCTCGGTGAGGTGTACCTCGGGCTCTCGCCGATCTTCGTGCTGCTCGGCGCCGTGTCGATGACGGCCTCCGTGGTGCTCACCGGCGTGCTCGCGCTGAAGCACTGGGGTGACGCAAGGAGCGCGACATGACCGGGGCGACGGTTTCCCATCCCCAACCACGGGTGACACTTGGCCGCTGGGCGCTCGGCGCGACAGCCGTCCTGTTCGGCATCGCGACGCTGGTCGAGGGGGGACACGTCCTCTTCGGCGGTGCCGCCGCTCGAGACGAGGCCGGCAACGTCGTCTCGTTCGTGCTGCTGTTCAACTTCGGCGCGGGCTTCGCCTACGTGGCCGCAGGCCTCGCGGCGCTGCTCGGCCGGTCATGGGCCATCTGGATCGTCCGGGCGCTCGCGGTCGCAACGCTGGGGGTCTTCGTCGCCTTCGGCGCGCACGTGATCGCGGGGGGCGCCTTCGAGTTGCGCACCGTCATCGCCATGACCTTGCGCTCGGGGTTCTGGATCTCCCAGGCGCTGCTCTTGCCGCGCGTGCTCGATCGGAGGATGCCATGAAGGAACGTTTGTCCAATGCGAGCGTCGCGCTCCACTAGCTCGCTGCAGCACTCATCGTCGGACTGGCGACTGCAGGGTTCGTCATGACGGACCTTCCGGCTGACTCGAGCGGGCGGCTGCGCATCTCGCGGCTCCACACGCTCGGTGGGGCGACGCTGATCGGCGCCACCGGCTTCGTCACCGGGGCGCGAAGCGCGTGGCCGGACTACCTGCGAGGGCAGCTCGCGGAAGCCCCGGCGCTGGAAGCGCTCGCGTCTCGCGAGGCGCACGAGGTGCTCGTGTTCGCGCTGCTCGGCCTCGTGCTCCTCCACGTGGGTGGCGTGATGCTCCAGCAGGTTCGCAAAGGTGGAGTGCTCAGGCGGATGGTGCCGTTCCTGAAGTGACCCTCCGCACCTCCCGTGGATCGTCACAGCGCGCTTCTGGACAGCTTTCGGCGGGTAGGTCTACTCAGAAGCAATTCGCAATTTTCTTCTCGAGGGCGCCTTCGAGTCGTCGGCTCTTCGAAAATGAGATCTCGCTACTCCTGTGGTGGCTACCCGCTGGCGGTGGTCCCTTCCGCCAGGACGCGCAAGTGTCTGCGGTTGCGGGCGAAAAAGGGCGCTGGCGGTCGGTCGGGGCGGCGATGCGGCGCGACACCGTGGAGTGCTGAAGCGCGAGCTCCCGGCCGGCGGCCTCGACGCTCCCGGTGCGCACGAGCGCCTCGAGGGTGTGCAGGTCTTCCCAAGAGATGTGCATCCATGCACATCTTCTGTGCGTCTACGCCGGGGTGTCAAGCGATCGTCGGGTGGCTACAAATGATGTGTGCGCAACGTCGCGCATCGAGGAGACGACCATGGTTCCGAGCCCCCAAGACATCCCCGCCGCTTTCGCCGCTGCCTTCAACCGTAAGGACGTCGACGCGTTGCTCGCGCTCTACGCCGACGACGCCTTGCTCGTCGCAGACGGCACGGCCGAGGTCTCGACGAGCGGCCTGCGCGCCGCGCTCGAGGGCTTCCTCGGCCTCCCCGGTCCCATCACCATGACGCTCCGACGCGCCGTCGTTCAGAGCGACATCGCGATCGTCTTCGCCGAGTGGACCCTGCCGAATGGTGTCGGCGGAACCACGTCGGACGTCGTCCGTCGCGAGCGTGATGGTGGGTGGCGCTACGTCATCGATGCGCCCTTCGGCATCCGCTTCTAGCCAAACCCATTTCTCGGAGCTGACCATGAAGACCACCACCCTCAGGAATGAATCGAAGGACGCCTCGGATCTTGCCGGCGCGCAGCGAGCAGCGGCCCGCCCCGTGGAGTCGCTCTGCGATGCCGAAACCGGAGTGTGCGAGCTGCCGGTCGCAGCAGCCCCGCGGCACGCGGAGCCGCGCGCGGACAGCGCCAGGGGTGAGGTGCTCTACGTCGGCGATCCGATGTGCTCCGCGTGCTGGGGGATCTCGCCCGCCCTTCGCCAGCTCGAGGCCGAGGCGTCGGCGCGACGAATCCCCTTTCGTATCCTGGTGGGCGGGCTTCGCGCTGGCGGAGGCGACGCGTGGACCGATGAGTTCAGGGACTTCCTGCGCCATCACTGGGAGGAGATCGGCGCGCGCACGGGTCAGCCCTTCTCCACCCGCTTCCTCGACCGCGGAGACTTCGACTACGACACGGAGCCCTCGTGCCGCGCGTTCGTGGTCCTGCGCGACATGCTGAGCGACAGGGCTGGCGCGGCGACGGACGCGTACGAGGTCTTCGCCGCCGTCCAGAGGAAGTTCTACGCGGACGCGGAGGACCCGACGGACGCGTCCTTCTACCGGAGCATCTGCGACGCGCACGACCTCGACTTCTCGACCTTCGTGACGAGGTTCGAGCGCCCTGACGCGAAGAGAGCGACGGCGGTCGAGTTCCGGGAGGTCCGGGCGCTGGGCGTGCGCGCGTTCCCGACCGTCCTTTACCGCGACGGGACGAGCACCAGCGTGCTTGCGGTCGGGTACACGACGGGAGCGAAGCTCGTGGATGCGCTCGATGCCGCCGCAACGGCGGCAACCTCTGCGCACCGCTGATGCGCAGGCCTCGATCCCCGCTGGCGCGTGCTGGTCAACGACGACGTGGAGCCCGACCAGTGATCCCGAGAGCACCAGCAGGGCGTCATGCCCGCTGCGTGGCCTCCGCGGCGGGAGGCCTTTCGGCATCGCTAGTAACGCCGGCTTGACTAGCAGGGCTAGCTGGTAAAGGATCCGTTTCTAGTGCCACGCCCTAGTAACGCCGGCTTTCCCAGCCTGCGCGCCTGGTCAAGCGGGCATTCCGAGCGGAGCCGACATGCCCAAGCGAGCCACCGGACGATACGAGCGGACCGCCGTGGGCGGGGAGGAGGTCGCGGCCTTCGTCCCGCACGCGCTGCCGCCCGCGGATCCGCCCATCGTCGTCGACGCCGCCTTGGCCGAGCGACTCCGTGCAGCCGAGCAGGCGCTCGTTCGCCTCGAGCTGGCTGGGGAGATGGTCCCCTCGCTCGACTGGTTCATCTACGCGTTCGTCCGCAAGGAGGCCGTGCTGTCCTCCCAGATCGAGGGAACACAGGCGACCCTCGTCGACCTGCTCACGTTCGAGGCCCAGGGCGGCGCCGAGCAGAGCGCCGCGCCAAACGCCGACGTCGAGGAGGTGTGCAACTACCTCGACGCGCTCGCCTACGCGCGCGCGCAGCTCGGCGACCCGAAGGGCCTGCCGCTCTCGATGCGCCTGTTGAGCGAGACGCACTCGCGCCTCATGCGCGGCGTCCGCGGCACCGAAAAGCTGCCCGGCGAGGTGCGTCGCAGCCAGAACTGGATCGGCGGAAGCCGCCCCGGCAACGCCGCGTACGTACCGCCACCTCCGCAGGCGCTCGGCGAGGTGCTCGGCGCGCTCGAGAAGTACCTGCACGCAGACGACGCGCTGCCGCCGCTGGTGCGCGCGGGGCTGCTGCACGTGCAGTTCGAGACCATCCACCCATACCTCGACGGCAACGGCCGCATCGGACGCCTGCTGGTCACGCTGCTCCTCGAGCACTGGAAGCTGCTGACCAAGCCGCTCCTCTACCTGAGCCTCTTCTTCAAGCAGCATCGAGACGACTACTACCGTCGGCTCAACGCTGTCCGGATCGACGGCGACTGGGAGGGCTGGCTCGACTTCTTCCTCGACGGCATCGCGACGATCGCCGACGAGGCCGTAGACTCCGCACGGGAGCTGTTCGCGCTCGTGGCGGTGGACCGCACGCGCGTGCTCGCGCACGAGGGGATGTCGGTGGTTACGCTGCGGCTCTTCGAGCTGTTGCCGCGCCACCCCGTCGTGACCGTCGCATCGGTGATGAAGCTGGTGGAGACCACCAAGCCCACCGCGGGACGGGCGGTCGAGCTGCTCGTGGCCACGGGCGTTCTCGTCGAGACGACCGGCAAGAAGC
Organism: Polyangiaceae bacterium; assembly: GCA_019637295.1. Taxonomy (GTDB): domain Bacteria; phylum Myxococcota_A; class Polyangia; order Polyangiales; family Polyangiaceae; genus JACKEA01. The sequence goes on along the minus strand of JAHBVX010000007.1, from coordinate 85,208 downwards.
GGGATCGCTCCTTCGTGTACCGGAGCTATCTCGATCGACTCCGCGTCGGCACCGAGCTCGGTGGCGCACAGGTCCCCGGTCGACGCTGAAGAACACGCCGACATCGAGGCGCTGGTCGCGCAGGCGATCGACGACGAGGGCGAGAGCGACCGCTGAACGAGGTCGCGCAAACGTCGCGCCATGAACGCGGCGCCCGTCAGGAGCCGTCCTTCGGATGTGAGGTTCTGGCCGCCCAAGCTCTTGAAACTCCTTCGTTATCACGAACAGCAGATGGCCCCTCGAGCACCGGCTGACCACGCTGGACTCAGTGTCGCCGTGGGTGTCACCGCCGCGGCGCTCGGAGGGTACATCGTGCCCGCCCGCGACCAGGCGTCGCTCACCGCGGCGGCCCCCGGGAACGAGGAGAGCCCCAATACGACCGAGCCCCAGCCGGCCGCGCCATCGAGCGGAGCCAACGTCGTCCTGGTCCCGGTGGCTTCCGACCTCCCGGCGGTCAACCCCGTGCAAGCGGAGCCCGAGCTCCTGCTCGCGCGCTACGAGGCGCACGAGCGCGAGGAGCATCGCGGTCGAAGCCGGGACCATCGCGAGGAGCACGATGACGGAGACGAACATGACGACGACTGAGCGCGCGCGCTCCGCATCGGCACGCCTCAATACGGCGAGCACTGTGAGGAACCGGGAGACCGCGCCATCCTCCGACACGGGATCGAGCGCACGCACGAGCTCGGCATGCCCGTCGTCCATCACCTTGCGGAGCTGCTCTTCGAGCGTCTTCACGAGACCCTCGCTATCGGTTGGGCTCAGCTTCTTGAACAAAGGACTGGTCTCGCCCACCTGGCGCGCGAGGGCCTCTTCCAGCACGCTGTTTTGCGTCTGCCCGCTCGCACGCAGGCCCGCCGTCGCGATCACCGCTCGCCCAGAACCCCGCGAACACTGGCCGTTTCGAAGAAAAGCCCCGGCCGTTGCCGACCGGGGCTGCTGTAAACTGGCGCGGCCCCACGAGTGGGTGGGGCCGCATGAATGGCTCCGTTAGCCGAGCCCTTCGCGAACGTTCTCCAGAGGGTCAGCCGGGACGGATTCGCCGATTCGCAGCGTCCCAGAAAACCGTTCGCATTGCGAATCCAGCGGCTTGCACGCGGGGCGCTGGGACGCGTTCGCAAAATCGCAGCGTCCCGCGACGACCGCGGGGGCCAAGCGTAGCGTGCCCCGGTTCGAGTCCCGAGCGGCCCCCTGGACCGACCTGGGCGCCCTCAGCCAGATCCCAAGAAACCCCGCCGGCCGCGTCGAAGGGCTCCGCGAGCGCGTCACGGACGAGCAGCGCGAGCGTGGACGAGCGCCACCACGGCGCCCACGTTGGCGCGTGGCGCGCCGAGCGCGACGCCCCGGGCGTCCACCGCAGGCTCGGGACAAAGGGCGCCCGTTCGCGCGGTCCGGGGAGCTGGGGCGCGATGGTGATGTGGGCGGCGTTCATGGTCAGGCTGCCTTGGCCGGCGGGGCGTCTTCGGCGAGCGCGTAGCCTCGAAGCAGGCCGTGCGCGTACTCGCGGCGCTCGAGCTTCCGCCGCTGGACCGTGTCGAGGTCGATGACGTCGGCGAGCGGCGCGTCCTGCGAGCGCTCCTCCGGCGTGCGCCCGCCGATGCCCTGGTGCGGGCGCTCCGTGTTCGCGTAGCGCCGGTACTCGTCGAGGAAGAACTGCAGCTCCTTCGCATCGGCCACGCGGATGTGCCGGAGCAGCTCGCGGCGGATGGAGCCGATGGCGCGCTCCGCGTAGCAGTTCATCGAGGGCAGCCCGACCGGCGTGAGCTCGTTCTCGATCTCCAGCACGCGCATCTGGCGCTCGAACTGCCCCAAGAAGTGCGCGCCGTGGTCATGAACCACCGCCTTCGGCGTGCGCTTCTCGCGAGCGCAGGCCTCGTTGAACATGCGAATGGTCTACACCGAGTCGACGTCCCAGCCGTCGTGGACGCGCAGGTCGATCAGCTCGCGCGTGTGAACGTCGATGATGAGGAGCGCCTGCAGCCAGACGCCCTTGGCCGTCTGCACCGCGAAGTAGTCGAGCGCCCAGAGCGCGTCCTTCGCGGATGACCTCACGCGCTCGAAGTCGAGCTTCCGCCCTGGCCGCGGGGAGAACCCGTTCTCCTTAAGGATGCGCGAGACGGTCGGCTCGCTCACGCGGATGCCCATGCGCCGCAGCTCCTCGCGGATGCGACGGCAGCCCCACGCCGGGCTCTCGCGCTTCAACGTCACGATGAGCTCGACGACCTTCTCGTCGAGCGGCGGGCGCCCGCCGACGTTCCGACGTCGGAAGAGCGAGCGGAACCGCGTCGCCCAGCGCTTCACGGTGCTCATCGACGCGGAAAGGAAGTAGCGTTGGAAGGGCTCGTCACCGCGCGTGAGGAAGTACGCGAAGACCTGCGACGCGCGTGTCGCCATCGGCACCGGCGCGGGCTTGGTGCGCTGGGCCAGCTCGGCCTCGAGCGCGTCGAGCTGCGCCTTCAGCGCGATGTTCTCGCGGTACAGGCGCATCGCCTCGGGCACGGTCGTGTTGCGCGGGAGGCGCGAGACACGGTCCACCGTGGAGAGCAGCGCGTGGTACGCGGCGAATTCCAGCGCGCGGCCGGCCAGCGACACGAAGCGCGAGACGCGATCGCAGATGCTGAGACCGTGAGGCGCCCGCGTTGAAGGTCCTTGCTTCTCACAGCTCGTCGTCGTCGCGCTCATCGTCTGCTTCTTCCTCTTCCACAGCGATCTGCGGCGGCGCAACGGTCACCCAGAGGTCGCGATCGGCGAGCCGAATCTCACCACGCCCGTGGGCTGCGAACGGATCGACGATGACATCGCCGATCCTCGGATCGGTATCGACGTCGAACACCCGGACGATCACGAAGAGCTCGGTGCCCTCGGTGCCCTCGACGTGGCATCGGCGCGCCTCCTCCCACTCCGCGCGCGACATGGGAAACGGGCCGCTCCCGTCCGTGCTGGTCGCTTTGACCTCGATCTGCACCGACGCGGCTGACGTGCCGAAGAGCGCCCCCTTCGGATCGGGAACCTTGAAGTCGAACCCTAGCCCATCGTTGCCAGGAGGCAGGCCATAGCGCTCGCGTGACTTCGACACCCAGCAGTCGGGCCCGTACTCCGCACCGAGCACGGAGCCAAGCCACTCATGAACCAACGCCTCGCCGAGGTCGCCGATGAGTTCAGGCTCCCGGCGTTGCTGTCCGGTGGAGGTGCCGCCGCCACCGCCGCGACCTCCGCCGCCCTTTGCGCGCGTGCCGGGAGGCGGCAGAGCACTTCGCGAGGCGGACAGGAGTGCCGGATCAAGGCCGCGTGCCGCTGCAGCGGCGAGCTTCGCCCCGAGAGCTCCCGTCGCTCCAGCGGCAAGGTCAGCGCGCAGTTCGCTCGCAGTGAACTCCTGCCCCAGCACCGACTGCTTCGGCTGCGGAACGTCGCGCTCCGCGCGCGGGAGGTCAGGGATGCTCTGGACGAGCCGCGCGTATGTAGTCGGGTCGCGAAACGCATGAGCCGCCGACAGCTTCTTGGTCGTCTCCGGGGCCGCCTTCTCGATCATCGGACGCAGCAGCAAGAGCGCCGAGTACACGTGGGCCCACTCGCCGCGCATGCGCGCCGCGAGCTTGGTGTCACCCAAGATCGCAGACGCGTCCACCGTCTCGTCGACAGTCGCTGCCACGCGCACGGCCACGTTGACGACAGCGTTCACCGAGGTGGTCGCGTCGGACTCGCGTGCGGAAGCTGAAGCGTCTCGGAACAGGCGAACGCCGCGTTGGGTAGCGCTCTTCTCGGGAACGGGCAGTTCATCGTCCAGTCGCCAAGGAAGCGCGGGCAGTTCCGCGAATCCGCGACTCACCAGATCGACCGTCACGACCGCGTCTCGCACGACCTCCAGCGCGGTCTCATCCGCCTTCGCCTCATCGAGAGGCACGAATTGCACGGTGTCCGGGGCCGGAGTGGCAGCGATCGAGGCGAGCGCCATCGAGAGTGCGTCCAAGTCGACGTTGGCTTCACGCGCACCGATCTCCCGCGCCATGGCGACGAGGTGTTCGCGAACACGTCGGAAGCGCTGCGCGGATTCTCGAAAGACGTACCGCTCCCCGTCGCGCCGGACCAGGGCCTCTTGCCACAGGGGCCACGGAACGCCGAGGTGTCGGACGACTTGAATCTCCCCTTCGGGCGAGCGTTGACCAAGTGCGTTCGTCAGGATCGCTGCGAGGTCGTCCCTACCGAGAGCCAGGGCCACGTCGTCTGGACGATCGCCGATGGTTGAAAGCCAGTCGGCGGCATCGTCGAGCGTCGTGCCGGGAACGAAGTGGCACCGCGCCGCGAGCAGCGCGGGAGCCAGCGCCTTCACGCTCATCGCCCGATTGAGGCCAGCAGCGTCGGCGACGTCGATGACCTCGACATCCTCTCGGATCTCGCGCTCGAGCAGGAAGGCGTGGGTGGTCCCGGTTCGAAGGGCGTTGGCATATCCGGCCCAGAGATCTCGAGACCGCGCACCGGCAAGTTCCCAGGTCGCTGCGAGAACATCGAACTTGTCGAGCGACACCGACACCGACAGCCGGTCATTGGCGCGGTCGTAGAACGCCGTCACCGTCGGGTCGTCGAACGTCCCGAACACCAGCGAGAGCTTCTCGTACGCCTTCCACTGTCGGCTGACGGGCTCCGTGCGGACCAGGCGCTCACCGCCGAACGTGAGGAGCGTCGCCAAGTGAGCGGCCACCTCGACGTGGGGATGCTCGCGCTGAAGCCACCGCAGGAAGCTCTCATTGGGCGCAGAAGGAGAGAACGCCACGCGGACAGCGGCCGTCGACGACCGAAGCACGCGGTCTGCGCCCCACCACTGGGAGAAGAGGGCGTGCAACCTGTCGACGGCGGCATCGCGGGCGACAGGAACTCGGTACGCCCGCTCCAGACCAGCGATGTGTCGCGCGCGCGCGGGCTCGTCGTCGAAGAGTACGACCACGCCTGCCTCACCCGGGTCGACGCTCTCGATCCTGCGGTCGCGAAGCAGCGGGAGCTTGAGCCCAGACGGCACTCCTGAAAGCTGCTCCCTCTCGAGTCGTGAGTTGACCTGCGTGTACAGCTCGATCGCGAGGGAGTGGGCCTCGCGACGCGTGTTCAGACGCTCATCGTCGAGCCGCCGAGAAAGCTCTCCGAGCGCACCGATGAGCCGACTGAGCGGCGCCTCCTCTACCGAAGGCACGCCAATGGCCCCGAGGAGCCGCGAAGCTCCGGCCAGCCCGTGAGGCACGACGTTGAGCATCTGTGCATAGAGGGCGCGGCGCGCACCGTCCGGCAGGCGCCAGAGCTGCTTGGCGCTAACTCGGACTGGCTTCATTCCGACGCCCTGCTCGCCAGGGAGTACTGGCCAACCGAGAGCCGATAGCGCGAAGACCCACATGACGCTGACCGTGGACCACGGCCCCTGCCCAGCTCGTCCCAGGGACACGCTGAGGCGCTGCACGTACTGCTCGTGGTGACCCAGCACCAGGTCGACGATTGCCTCACGTCGTGTCGCGAGTTCGAGGTCGTCGATCCAGAAGACGTCGCTCACATCGTGAGGGAGTCGGTGCGTCCACCTCGTCGAGTTGGTCGCCGCGAGATGTTGGACGTACTTTTGGTAGATCTTGTCGAGCGCCGAGTTCTCACCGCCGGTGAGTGTCGGCGTGCCGACCACCTGAAGGTTGCCGTTGTAGCTCACGAGCGGGGCTTGACGCTCCGAGTACGAAACAACGCGTGGGAGCCGGTGGACGCCCATCACCTCGACAGCGGTTCGCCAACTCGTGACCGCGTCCTCCGCGAGGCCGAAACGCTCGCGGAGCTGCCCGAACGGAACGAGCCGTCCTCCTGGGTAGGCAGCAGCGAGCAATCGCTCGTGCTCTTGCGGCAGGCCCCAACCTTCCCCCAGGTAGCTCACGCCGGCCAGGGACCAGACCAGGTCGCCCTGCTCGTCGACGATGGGCACGTACGCCTCGCTGCAATCCAGCTTCTTGCGCGAGAGGTCACGCATCGAGGCGATCCAGATGACGGCCTGAACGAACAGCTCGAAGGCGATGTCATCGTCCTGTTCGGCAGCGCTGGACAACGCTGGGAACAGCGCCTCCTCGAGCAGCTCGGTCTTGCGCGGTCTCCGCACCAGCTTCTCTTGGTCGAGGCGGGATGCGAGCTTGGTGAGGACACGGCCGTCTTCGCGGATGTGCAGCGCGGAACCGTCGAGAAGCCGAATCATCGCCGCAACGCGTGGCGGCACGTTTGCCACCTCCTCGTCATCGCCCTGCATGTCACCCGACGTCGGGAGGAAGACACGCTGCGATGGTGCGGCCAGCTCTTTCGTCCCAACGGGCAACCACGCCTGTTCCTGCAGTTCTACGACCTCGAAGCAGTCGAGTAGCGTGTTCGCGAAACCCTCCCAGTAGCTCGGACCGTCAGCACGGTGGTGGCGTGCGGCCCGCTCGACCACGCTCGTCTCGTCGGCGCGTTCCAGCCACGGATGCGGCGACGCCGCCAGCGGCGGCAATCCGATGGAGTCGAGCACCGAGGCCGCATGCACCAGCAGGCCCTCCTCGGGAAGGGCCCCAACCTCGCCGAGCTGAGCGAGCGCGTCGCGCACGAAGCCGAGCAGAGCTCGTTCGGCGTCTGACGGCAGGCGACATTCCGTTCTCGGCAGAAAGCTCGTGCCGGCCCACGCGAGCACAACCTCGCCGTCGGCAACGCCCTCGGCAGCAAAGACGCGGTCCGCGAGGGCACCCGCCGTTCGATGCAGCGCCAGCGTGACCGCTCGACGTTCTTCGATACGAGGCGAGTCGCGGAGGGTGCCGAGCAAGTCGCCGACCAGCTCCGTGGTCACGTCGAGGAGCATGGCGTTGTAGGGCAGCGCGAAGTCGAGGCCCGTGCGTGAGATGGTCGCGAAGAACCGGGCATCGACATGCACCGGCAGGCCCGTGGGCTGCTGGGTTGGAAGTCCGAGGCAGAAGCGGCCGGGAGGTCCGAGTGGGCCAATCTGATCGGCGGTGGGCATCGGGAGCGCGATCGTCACCGGCAGCGGATCATCGTCCTTCCACGCTTCGAGGCAGAACTCACGCAGCGCGTCCTGAACGACTCGTCGGCGCTCGGTGCTGACGGACGCGTCGCATGAGAGGGCATCCCGCCGCAGAGTCCAGAATCGCGCGACGCGCTCGGCAGCGTTCGGCGTGGTCGCCGTGATCGTGGCAATGGTTGGCGTTCCATCGTCAGTCGCGCGAGCAAACGTCCACTGCGCATCGCGCACCCGGTCGATGACGACGATCCTCGACACGCCCATGAGGAAGAGCAGCGCCAGCTCGGCTTGCCCCGCTTCGCTCTCGTCCTCGTCTCCCACGAGCCGGTCGATGGCGCCCTCGACGTCGTCGCTCGCCTTGTGGTCGCGTAGAGGGACCACGACGAGCGTGCGAATCGCGTCGCGCTCGCCCTCCGGGATGCGCAGATCGTCGAGTCGGGCATCAAGGTCACGAGCGTCGCGGGCGAGCGGAAACTTGAACCCCGCGACGCGCTCGAACTCGGGGCGAACAGCCGCGAGCGGGTCTTCGATGCCACGACTCGTGAGCGTCTGCGCGAGCCCAGCGTTCTCGCGGAAGAACGTGCGCACGTCGTCCTCGACGGCAGCGCGCAGAACGCGTTGCTCGAACGGGTGCTGCTCGAGCGCGATGCCGACGCCGAAGTTCGTGAAGATGCTGCCCGAAGCTGGCTCCGACGAAGCGCTGTAGACCTCGGGCGCATCGGTGACCTGGTAGACGGCCTTGAAACCGACGCCCTTGTTGCCGACGAGCACGCCGGTCTTGTCGCTGTCCGCCAAGGAGCTGAGGCGTTCGAGGTTGCGTGCGGTGACGGCCTGCCCGCCGTTGGACACGGCGAGGAACTGCGTCGTGCGAACGATGACGACCGTGGAGTCGTGGACGCCGCCGACCAGCGCCTGATCGTTCGCGTTCTGGAGCAGCTCGACGAGGAAGCGGTCGTGGTAGTCCTGCCGAATCAGCGCGGCGGCGTGGGCGATCTCGCGGTGCTCGCGACCGCCGCTCGCGACGTTCGTCGCCAGCACCTCGGCGCGCTGACGCCAGAGGGCGCGCAACTCCGACGGCACCACGACGTCGTCCCTCATGGCTTCCGCACCGAGCAGCCGAGGTGGAGGATCTCGACCACCGCTCCGAGTGCGTCGTCGTGGTTCGTTGCGAAGCCACCCTTGATGCTGCGGTCGAAACCCGCCGCCTTCTGGTTGAGAGGCAACTTCACCGCGAAGCGCCCTCATCGGACACAATGCCCAGCTCGTTGAACCGCTCGTGCAGGGCGAGGAGGATCTTGGCGTCGAGGGCGGCGTACTTCAACTGGTCAGCGTCGAGGGGGCGGCGGCTCCAGTTCGACGTCTGTTCGCCCTTGTCGAGGGCCACGCCGAGCTCGCGCTCGCAGACCATCGCGAGGCTGTGGCCGCCGAGGGCGTCCTTGCCGCGCGCGCGGCGCGACGCTTCGAGCGTGTCGTAGACGCCGTCGAGGGCGACGCCGATCGCCGCGAGGACCCGACGCTCGAAGCGGGCGTTGTGGATGACCTTCACGGGCACCGATCCGCCGAGCACGTCGATGATGGGCTTGAGATCGCCGACGGCGAGCGGGTCGATGAGGAAGGTGCGCGTGCGGGTGGCGATCTGCAGGAGGCAGAGCGTGCCGAAGTCGAGCGCGGTCTCGACGTCGAGGCCGACGACGTCGGCGCTCCGCAGCTCTTCGCTCACCGCGCGGAGGGCCGCCGGCGTGTCCACCCACTGGACGTCGTTCTTGGGCGAGGCCGTAGGGCCCGGCGCGGCGCGCACCGTGAACTCCAAGGGCAGCGGGCCGGTGGCCTCGATGTCCGCGAGGCGCATGCCGCTGGGGCGCGCCGCGATGCGCGTGCCGTTCACCTTCACGGTGGCGAGGAAGCGAAGGGTGCCGGGCTGGTCGAGGAGCCGCTCGGAGAGGAGCCGGTCCTCGGCCTCCTCTGGGAGGCACGGCTGGAACTTGCTGAGCATGCCGCGTGCCATCTCGCGAGCCGCGCCTCCGGCGACGCTCTCCCAGTTCAAGTCGGCGAGGCTGCGCACGGCTTCGCTCGCTGCCGTGAACGCGATGTCCTTGCACTTCAGCGAGAGGTTTCCGGCCACCCACTTCTTGCCGGACTTCTGTCCGAGGCCTGCGGCCAGCAACCGGTTCACCGCACCGCCCGCGAACGTGTGCCACTGGACGCCGTCGGGATGCTCCTCGAGGGGCGCGGTGCCTTCTTCGAGGAGGCCGTCGTAGCTGTCACGCATGGCCGCGAGCTCGGCGGCGGCGGCCTTGCTGAGCCACCCGCCCTCCTGGCGCTCGTGAAGGAGCACGTCGAGCATCGCCATGCAGAGCGGGTTCGAGAGCACGCCGGGGAGTCCGAGCCAGCTCGGCACCCGCCCGTAGTCGGCCGGCCTGACGTGGAGCACGCCCTTGCCGAAGTCGATCTGCCCGACCTCCCACGCGCGGCCCGAGAGACGGAAGCACAGCGGGCCCTTGCTGGCGTCGTGCATGGTCACGAAGAGCGCCTGCACGTAGCCGACGTCCTCCTTGCCGTGCTGCACCTTCATCACCGGCGGCGCGGTGAACACAGCGTAGAGCTCGAAGAAGTTCTTCTTGCCGTAGAGCTTCTCGCCGCGCGTACCGAGCGAGAGCAGTCCATCGGCCTCGTAGAGGATCTCGCGCGCCACCATCGTGTCGACCAGCTCCTGCACGCGCTCGGGGCGGATTGACGAGAACGGGTAGGCGGCCTCCATCCACGGCATCAGCTTGTGCCGCGAGATGCCGCCCTCCTGAAGAATGAGCGCCATCACCTGGTGCGCGAGCACGTGCATCGCGTGAGCGGCGGGCGTGACGTCCTCGACCCAGCCCGCTTCGGCGAGCCGCAGCAGCGCCACCGACTGGAGCAGCGACTCGGAGCTGAGGCAGAAGAAAGTGCAGTTGGCGCGGGTGTTTGCGCGGCGCCCCGTGCGCCCGAGGCGCTGGAGGAACGACGCCACCGAGGTGGGCGCGTCGACCTGGATGACCTGGTCGAGATCGCCAACGTCGATGCCGAGCTCCATCGTCGAGGTGCAGACGATGGCGGTGTTCAGTTCTTCGACGACGGCCTCTGCTTCGCGCTTGTTCGAATTGAAGCGCCCGTTGAATCCGCCTCGCACGTCGGCCCAGACCGCGCGGTGTGCGTGTCGCGGGAACCCCCACGCGCGCTCGGTCGTCATGCGCGGCGGCGTGATGAGCGCCTGCCCGTCGTAAATCCGTTCGTGGGAGAAGCGCGCGATGTCGGGGTGCATGCGGTGCTGGGTGCTCAACAGAACGTGGCGCATCCTGAGCGCGGTCTCGGGCAAGCCATCGGAGAGCGCCGTGCCCTTGCGGGCGTTCGGGTCTCGCTCGAAGCCGTACCGGAGCGACTCGAGGACGGACGGCAGCGCCACGCGGCGAACGCGATCGATCTCGTTCCACACCTTGTCGGTGTCGACGCCGGTGTCGGCGGCGGGCAGAAGGTCGTTGACCTGCTCGCGTAGCCGCTCGCCGGTGGAGCGCCAGGGGCGGTTGCGGACGACGATGGCTTCCTCTTTCGAGAAGCGCTGCTCGTACAGACGGGCTAGACGCCAGGCGATCTCGTCGGCCCACTCGGGCTGTTCCTCGCGGCCTCGCTTCTCCATGTGCAGCCACGCATCGGCGCGCCGTCGGAGGTGGTCGAGTTCGTCGCTTGGCGCACGCACGGTCGCTACGTCGAGCGGGAGGTCGCGCTCGCGGCGCCGCATGGTCTCAAGGTCGCCGACGACGACCGAAGCGACCGCGACGCTGGCATCATCAACGGCGGCATCGGCCGCCGCGACATCGCGCGCTGCAGCCTGGGCAAGGTACGCCTGCCGCGCCTTCGGCGTGTCCGTGACGACGGCCGCCACGCGTCGGCGCCGGTGATCGGCGGTACCAGCGTTGAAGACGTCGATGCACGCGTCCCGTACCTCCGCGCTCGGGAGGCAGGACTCGATGTTCACGGCCATCGCCTCGTCGTCGACGTAGGGCGAGAGCTGCTTCGGGTCGCCGACAATCACCCAGCGCTTCGCGTACAGCGCGGGGACGAGGAACTCCTGGAACGTGGTCTTGGACGCCTCGTCGACGATGAGCACGTCGAAGGTTGCGGCCGCGCCACCCGCCTTGATGTCGGGGTGCTGCAGGATGCCGATCGTCGTGCCGCAGACGAGGTTCGCCGCGTCGAGCACCATGCGCTCGATGGCCGTCGTGCCGTGGCGCAGCGCTTCGAGCAGAGCCCGCTGGGAGTCGCTCAGCGCTCGCTGTCCTTCGAGCTTGCGAAGGAGCCGCTCGCGCTCGGACTTGACGAAGTTCTCCATCTGCCACGGGCGCGCCTTGTCCGAGACGTTGCGCCGCTCGCCGATGCGGATTGGGATGACGAGGTCGCGGTTCGGGTTGCGGTCATCCATGAGCCGCTCGAGCACGTTGTCGACAGCGACATGGGTCGAGGCGCAGAGCAGCGCGCGCTTCCCCTGGTGCGCGAGTTGAAGGATGAGCTCGCAGATTGCCGTGGTCTTCCCGGAGCCAGGCGGCCCCTCCAGGAAGACGAAGTCCGGCGTCCCGAGAGCGAGGCTCACGAAGGTCCGCTGCTCGACGGTCCCTGGGCGTTCGGAGTCCTTCAACACCAGCCAGTCATCGCCGCCGATTAGGACAGGCGTAAACGCCGGCCACCGCGCGTGCTCGGTCGCCTCCATCAGCCGAAGCAGCGGGAGGTGCGCGGGCGACGGCTCGTTCTGAAGGAACTGAAGCGCTTTGATCTGGCGCTGCAGCGTGAGCGTGTTGGGCCGGAGGAGGAGCTGCTCCCCGTCGGGCTTGCGCTCGAGCAGGAGCTGCGACGTCTCCGGGTCACGGTCGAGCACAGCGATCTTCCTCTCGGGCGCGAACTTCCGTTGCGTCGCCCGCCGACGGTCGGCCGTCTCTTTACCGTCGAGCGGCAGCACCTCGAACACCTCGCGGACGTTCTCGTCCATGAAGGCGCGGAACGTCGACTCAGGCTCGTTGGGACGATCCGACGGTTCTTCGAGCTGGACCCACACGCCGCGCGTCGTGCGGACCTCGTCCTCCTCCGGCGCGACACCGGGCTTGACCGCGAGCCGCTGCACGGCGGCGTCGCTCTCCATGTGCTTCTTGGTCTGGTCGAGGAACCTGAAGAAGGTGCCGAGCCCGTGGAAGGCGCTCTTCAGCAGGATGTCGGGCCGTCGGACGTCGAGATTTTCGTAGTGCAGTAGGGCCATGCGTCAGCTCTCCGTGTGCGCGACGGGATGTCGCCGCGCGCCCGATAGAGCGAGCCTCGTGCCACTCACCTTCAGAGGTGGCTTCGTCGTCGACTTGGGGTTTTGCGCGTACAGGGGCGATCCTTCCGCCGGGCGATACGACCCGGAGACGGGCAATTCTACCCGGACGGGAGTCGCGCCGAAACCCCGCTCGTCACGTGCCACGCGCGTCCAGCACCGCGCCGGTGTTACGACCGCCTACGCCGGTGCGCTCGTCGTGATGGTCGGGACCCAGATCGCGCCCTCCCACTCCTTCACGAGCCGCTCTTGCCACGTCGGGTCGGGCGCGAGCACCGGGCGACAGCCGTTCTCCGCGTGGAGGATGGCCGTGCAGAGCGCGACGAAGGCGTCGGCGACGTCGTAGTCGGGCGGCTTCGTGGTACCCGAGCTGTAGCGGCACGCGAGGGCGACGAGCCGTAGATCGACGTCGAGCTTGATGCCGGCGGCGGCACACGCAGCGATGCCGAGACGCACCGCTTCGTCGGGCCTCGACTTGTAGCTCGCGAGCCCCATCGCGCGGAGCGTCGCGCCTGGGTAGACCTCGATGATTTCGCCAGCGCCGCGTCCGCCAGGGAACGGCAGCACGCGGTACTTGTGTGACTCCCACAGCTTCGAGAGCAACACGTTCCCGAGGAGCGTCATCTGGAACGTTGCCTGGAACTTGTCCTTGAGCGGCGGCTGCCCGCCGGCGGCGATGTCCGTCGCGCGCTTCGTCCAGAGCCGCGCGCGCTCGGCGCGGGCTCGCCACGGGGCGAAGGACGTGAAGTCGAGCGGGTCGGTGAGCGGGAGGCGCTGCGCGATCCACCAGTTGAACGAGCGCCAGCCGAGGAACGCGCCGTCCGTGTGGCCGACGTCGGCGGCGAACTTCGGGTCGCGTAGGAGCGCGTGCGGGACGCAGAATGGGAAGTCGCACCCGACGACGCGCGCCGGTCGGGCCACGAGCTCGTCGACGAGTTCCTTCGCGGTCCAGCCCGGAGGCTCGTTCGCGAGGAGCCGTGTGTTCATCCCGGTCGCGTCGATGCGGTAGGAGTGCCAGCCCGTCGAGTGCGCGGCGACGGCGATGATCTTCCGTTGCTGGTCGCGCGCCCGCTGCGGCGCACCGAAGTCGACGCCGACGATCACCTCAACCTCGGGTGCGCGGCGAAGGGAATGAACGGGACCATGACGCTCCAGTTGTCGCCGTTGCCGCCGACGTGGTCCAGGGCGTTCCGCCCGGCAACGGTGTCGGGCCGCCGCGCGGCTGGGACAGCGCCCCAGCGATCAACAGGCCCGGCGACGCCCGCGACCACGGGCCTCGCACGAGAGGTTCGCCCCGTGCCAAGCGGGCAACCGTTCGTCGCTCCTCGCGAGCCGTCGCCCCGATGATGAACAGGCTCGGCCTCGTCGCGCCCGGCGAAGCTGTTGACCAACGGGGTCGACTGTTGATCGCCGGGTACGCAGTTAAACGCCTCTCGGCTTCTCTCTCCCCACGGGACAGGAGAGAGAGCGGGAGGGCTGTCCCACGCGGCGCTCATCGGTACGTCCTCGCCGTGCCCCGGTCGCCGGTCCAGCACGAATTACGGCGGCAGCGTGAGCCGCCAAGGGGGCCGGGTCACGGAGACGGCATGGCCGTCGTCGTGACGAGTTCGTGCGGGAGGGGGATCCGCTCTCCGGCGAGCGCGGCAAGGATGGCGACGCGCAGGTAGGCGTGCGGGTCGACATCAGCCAGCTTCGCGCTCTCGACGAATGAGTAGAGAATTGCCGCAGCCTCCGTGCCGCGCCGTGAGCGTGAGCCGTAGTGGTTCTTTCTTCCGACGACCGGCCCGCGTAGCGAACGCTCTGTGTGGTTGTTGCTCAGCGGTATGCGTGCGTCATCTAAGAAGCGTGTGAGCCCCTTCCACAAGCCGAGCATGTAGTCGATGGCTTTGCGCAGACTGCTGCGCGGGAGCGCCGTGACGGTGAACACCCAGCGATTGATCTCGTCGACAACCGGTCGCGATCTTTCGGCGCGCAGCTTTGCGCGCATCGCATCACCGGGTGGACCCGTGGGACACAGCCCATCGATGTGGAAGAGCGCGTCGATTCTTTCGGTGGCAAACGCAGCTTCTTCTGGAAATGCTTCTTCTGCTTCGAGGAACTTGCGTCGAACGTGGCTCCAACAATGAGCCAGCTCGAAGCCCCCGCCTTTCTTGGCGAGCGCGCTGTAGACACCGTAGCCGTCGGCCATCACGACGCCGCGATAGTTCTTCAGAAGCTTCTCTGCTGCGCTGAGCCCGCGCGTGTCCTCGAGCTGGTAGTAGACAGCGTCATTGCCGCACAGCGACCAGACTTGCCAGCGCTTGCCGTCACCGCCGGCGCGTTTGCCCTCAGCGCCCATCAGGCGCCACCACGTCTCGTCGACTCCGACCACTGCCTTGTCCAACAGGTAGTCGCGCAACTGATCGTGGGCGGGCCGAAGGATCCGCGCGACTGCATAGACGTAGTCCCACAGCGTCTGTGAATCGACGTCCAAGCCTTCGCGCTTCATGATGCGCGCTTGCCGCTCCAGCGGAAGGTGATCGAGGTACTTTGCGATCACCACGAGGATCGCGAAGTCGATCGAGTAGCGGGCGCTGGGAAACAGCTTCGGAGGCGCTGGCGCCGTCACGATGGTGCGGTGGCACTTGCAGCGCGCCTTCTTGCGCTTGATCTTCTTGCACACGAACTCGCGCGTGATGACATCAATCTCATCGCTTGCCTCAAACTGGCCCGGCCACTCCTCGACGGCCTTTTTACAGTGCTCGCAGACCGTGGCTGCAACGGGGCCAAGGTCGATGACCTGCTCGACCTCGCGCAGATTCTGTTTCTTCGGACCGTGCCCGCGTTGTGGCGGCTTTGCACCCGAGCGCTTCGTCTTAGCTCGGCGCTCCGACGAGTCGCCGAACAGCGTCTGATTGCGCTGAGCAAGCTGTTGCTCGAGCTCGGCGAGCTTGAGCGCAAGCTGCGTCGGGTCGCCTCCCTTCAGCTGAAGCAGCTCGCGCTGCAGCACCAGGATCTTCTGGACCAGCTTCTGATTCTCCGCCTCGAGCAGCAGCGCGGCCTGGCGGACGACTTCGATGTCCTTCTCCACGCCAAGACGCAGCATGCCCGTAGGACGCGTCGGCGGCGAATGGATTCAACCATTCAACCGGCGCGTCGATTCTTTTCTGGCCAGCGAGGTGTCAAGTCTGCCCACGTCAACAGAGCCGGGCTCTGTCCGAGCCGCTCGCTGCCCTCGATGTATTGCGTGAGCTCGCTCAGCGTCATCGTAACCGAGCTACTCCGGACGCGATCACAGACCGGTGCGAAGCGCCCCTTCTCCAACCGCTTTGCGAATAGACATAGCCCGGTGCCGTCGAAGTACAGCACCTTCGCTCGCTTTCGATCTTTCGAGACGAACAGGAACAAACTCCCGCTCAACAGATCCTTGTCGAGCGCATGCTTCACGAGCGCGGCGAGCGTGTCGAAGCTCTTGCGCATGTCTACGGGCTCGGCGTACGCGAACACCGCTACCTGTCGCGCTGAAACGATCACCCGAGTCTCCGTAGAAGCTCGGCTAGACCGTCAAGATCCAGACCCTCAATCCGCACACCGTGCGGACCATGCACCGTCACGACAGCAGATGGCGCGACGACCTCGACGCGTCGGAATGCCTTTCGTCGCCGCTGTGGGCCAGACCAACGCGACAGTGTCTTCCAGGGAACGCCGATCTCTGCGCCGATCGTTTCGAGCTTTGCGCCGGCGGCGCGTCGTGCGCGCAGGTACTGCATGAGCTCGTCGCGCAACCCCTTTGGATAAGGACGTCCTCGCCCGCGCTCGCCAAGTGCTTCAACCGCTCGCCGAAGTCCGTCGCTCGTCGCCTGCATTGCTCGGTCCATGACCAGCAGTGTCGCGGTCGCTGCCGGGACTGTCACGATCGGGGCACGGCGAGGACGTACGGATAAACTGCCCGGTGAGGTCGTTCTCCGTGGCGAGCGATGCGGCAGCGTCGAGGAACGCGCGCACGCACGCACGAACGCGGCGCGGGCCCGAGGGACCTCCGGTCTCCGGGTCTCGCTTACGGTAGTCGACCGCCGGTACGTGCAGCACCCAGCGGAAGGCGGTGCTGGTGCCCGCTGAAGTGACGAGGCACTCATCCGGCTCGAGCTCCGCGTCGAAGTCCTCCTCGAGCCGATCGCGAAGCTCCTGCTGGAAGGCGGTACCGCCGCAGGCCTCGCGAAGCGCACCCGAGACGCCGCTTCCGAGGGCGACGCTCGGGTTGGATGCGTTGACGACGGCGTGCGCGCCGATGGCTGGGTCGACAAGCGAGCCGGTGTAGACGCTGAGCTTCATGCTCGGCACTCCAGATCACGCAGCTCTCGGCGCGCGCTCATGTGGCCACGAGAAGAACGGAACGCTCACGGCCCACCTGGGTGCCCAGCCACGCTGACACGGTGCGCCTCGCTGCGAGGTCAGCACTCCCATCGAGCGCATGCAGGAAGCGCTGAGCATCCGCCGGCGACCAGAACAGCTCGCCCGCCAGGTCTCGGTCACCGGGCAGAGAAAGCCCCTCGGTGGCGCTGGCCCAGTCGTCGTCGTCCAGCTTGAGGACCGCAGCGCCGTGCATCTCGGCGAACGCGCGCAGGTCGTCGCCCAGCGCGATGACGTCGTCGGAGAGATTGGAGAGCGCTTGCGTGTACCGCTTGGCGAGCTTCTTCGCCGCCTCGGAATCGTCGGGTGGGATCGCGTAGATGCACTTCATGGTCATGCCCTCTCCACCCTGTCTCGCACGAGTCGCAGGAGAGCCTCATCCATCGTCCGCTTCTCGGGGAGCAGCGCCATGACGCGCGAGCCGGCTTCGGCCACAGTGTCTCGCGCAGCGCGCTCGCCGGTCATCGCGTACACATCCCGCGAGACCAGCACGAGCGACTTGTCTCCACCCGCCAGGTGCCCCTGCACCTGGCGACCAGCGATGTGGCTCACCTCGCGCTCGAGGTACACCGGTTGGCCGGTCTTGACCTCGACTGAGAGCGTGCCTCCCTCCGCGACACTGTGGCCCCGCGCGAAGATGATCGAGCAACGTGCCTCGGTGAAGCGACCGTCGATGAACGTCATGCCGTTCGCGGTTTCAACGCGCCGCTGCAACTCCAACCCGTTGAAGTAGGGCTTCAGTCCGTCGGTCGCGATCGACTCGCCCAGCTTCCCGGCGGTGGTCTTGCGCAACTGCTGGAGCGCTGCATCGAGCTCGGCCGGCGACCTAGCCGCCTGGAGTTGCTCTTGGCGGCGGGCCAGCTCCTTCGCGAAGCCGGCGTCCCGCTGCTCGAGGTTACGCGCGTACGACTCGAGGTTCGACGGATCGCGAAGCGGACGGAACCTCTCTGCGATGCTCGGCGGGGTTACGCGCTCGCCGGCTTGAGGGCTCCACTCGGACCAACGAGCAGCGTCGAAAGCTGTCGTACCTCCCCCGGCGTCCACCGAGGACTTGGCGATCTGCGGCAGCTCCGTACCTGCCTTGCGCAGCGCCTCGGACAGCGCTGCCCCCGACGTTTCGGCGCGGCTCAGCACCACGTCTCCGAGCCCGGCTGCATCAAGCTCAAGCGAGCCGACGAACGCTTCGGTGGACGCCCCGGCCGTGCCCAGGCCCACGCTCTCGACCGCCACAAGTTGGCGGCCGACCTCCGCTGCGCTCACGGCAGTAGACGTAGCTGCAACCCCCTCACCGGCGGCGACTCCGGCTTCCGTCACCGCCGCCACGGTCGCCATCGTGATCGGTTCAGGCATCGCTGGTGGCCTCCACGTTCAAGAGTACCGCAACAGCCGATCGGACTCCCTCCCCATGGCGCGACGCCATGTCGAGCGCCAATTCCCGCGCGGCGTGATCGGCGAGGACCTGCCACCGCTGGGTGACGGCCGGCTCCTCGATCTGAGGGCCGAGCTCGATCAACGGCTGGAGCAAGGCCTGGGCGTGAAGCACCAACTCGACCGGGTCTGCGTCGTGCCCGTTCGCGATCGTGCTGCGCGCGGTCTCTGCAGACAGGAGGAGCACTCGAACCGGCGTCGTCGCGTCCGACCGCCCCACCTCGTTGCAGTATCCGGCGAACCTCCCGCAGGCATCTTGCCAGCGAAGCCCAGGCCGGCCCGACAGGCCGAGGAGGAGCGCACGCCATGTCTCGGGGTTGCCGAGGCCAGCGAGCGCCATCAGGTCCGCCGCGCGTTGAATGCCGACTCCCGTCACAGGGATCGCCGGGTCGGCTGCTGCAGGCTTCACGAGAGCGCGGAACATGAGGCGCGCGACGTCGAGGAGCGGCCGGTAGTTCGCCACGACGACGCTTCGCTTGAACGTCTCCCGTGCGGCATCGAGCAGGTGGCTTCCGCGAGCCTCATCCGCTGCGAGCACTGTTCGCAGTTCTCGGGTCTTGGCGAGGATCTCAGCGTCGTTGCGGTGCTGCTCAAGGAGGCCCTTCACCCCGACGAAGGCAGCAAGGTCCACCCTCCCGTCGGCGGCAGTGAGCATGTCCTGCAGCCACGCATCATCCGGCCTGCGCGCGCCGGTGAGCACGCCGCTCCAGAGTCCGCCCAGCTCCGCATAGCGGGGAACCGTGCCTGCTTCCGTCCGGTCGCGTTCACTGGGTCCCGACGTCGTGTTGTTGAAGCGTGCGGTCTTTACAGGGGCATCCATGAACGACGCCTTGATGATCGCCTCGCCCTCCTGGAGGTACCCGAGCTTCTTCCAAGCGTCTTCCTCGAGCCCGAGCGCTCTCCCGATCTCCTCCATCTCGGCGCCGTCCTCCAGGCGCATGACGATCTTGGTGCCCGTGTTCGAGATGACGCTCCGCGCCAGGCTCGCGGGCGACTGGTCGATGACCATCACGCCCAGCTCCATCTCGCGCCCTTCCTGGAGGAGCCGGTCGATGCACCGAAGAAGGGTGCGTCCGGCGTTGCTCTCGTCGGCGGGGCGTCGGACCTCGAAGGACCGGTCCAGGACGTTGTGCGCTTCTTCGACGACAACGAGCCAGCGACGCGGGCCGGCCGCGACCTGCACCGGGTGTTCTCGAAGCGTAGCCTCGGATGGCACCGGGTGTCGGATCGGGGTCGACGACGCGAGCCCGTCGATTCGCGGCCAGATCTGCACGCCGCCAACGACGACCCGGTCGCGATGGGACAGACGGCGTTCACCGTCGGTGGCGACGACCCCGTTCACCGAGACGTCGCCACTCTTGAACAGCCGCTTCCGATCCGCCTTCGCGTACCGGCCGAGCGAACGAAGGTGCTCATCGACCGCCCGCCGCAGCGTTGTGGCGTGCTCACCATCCGGTTCGGAAGGCGTGGCCGGCGCCTCGAGCAGTCGGGGGGGCGACTCCGAGGCCAGCGGCTGCGAGCCTCGAGCAGCTTGCACAGCTCGCAGTCGACTCAGCAGCAGCGTCATCACAAAGGCGCGGATGTCGACTTCGCTCGGCGGAAGATCCTCCACCTCGACGATGGCGTCGTGTCCGACCGGGAAGAGCTCGTCGACGGGAACGTTGCCGCCGTGAGCGAAGATGTCTTGGAAGGTCGCGTCCACGAAAAGCGCCGCCCGGCTCTCGAGGGCACCTCGGTAGTTCGCCGTCACCTCCGGCCCGTAGTTCAACGTCTGCGCCACCTGCCGGACATGGGCGGCGAAGTCCAAGACAGAGGGCCACGACGCGGACCGGTCTCGGGTCGGAAGGCCTCTCTCGATGTCCCAGCCACGTTCGACGTAGGATGCCTCGACCGCCTTCCTCATGAGCGGCGCGATCATCGCCTCCGTGGGCATCAACTCCGCGAGCGCGTCCGAGAGCACGGCGATGTGGCGTTTCAGCGACGTGCCGACTTCAAAGAAGAACGGGTTCAGCCGAAGCGGTCGGTACCGGTCCCCAGGAACGTCACGACTGCTCCCGAGCGAGTACACGAGTGGCGCAGGGCGGCCGGCCCGCTGGAGTCGCTTACGGTAGGTCCGCTTTGCCGTCTCGAAGACGATCACGCTGAGGTGATCGTCCTCGAGGTTGTTGAGGATCTCGACAACCCGCGTCGTCTTGCCGGACCCCGTCGTACCGGCCACGAGGATGTGACGGAACAGGTCCCGTCGAGGAATCTCGATGAACTCGGGATGTTCCTCGCCAGTG
This sequence comes from Polyangiaceae bacterium, assembly GCA_019637295.1. Taxonomy (GTDB): domain Bacteria; phylum Myxococcota_A; class Polyangia; order Polyangiales; family Polyangiaceae; genus JACKEA01. The sequence goes on along the minus strand of JAHBVX010000007.1, from coordinate 64,729 downwards.
AGGGCAGAGAAGGCATCGGGGCCCAGCCCCACACGCGGCTGCCCATCCTCCGGCGGGCTAAACGTCCTGCCGAGGAACACGTTTCTACGAAGCCGCACCCCGGGGAGTTCCGCCTCTGGCAGCAGCAAGGCCTCACACGCTCGCGAGAGCGGCAGGATCGGTGCCGCTTCCTCGACGAGGTCCAGCAGCGACTCATTCCCGAGGAGCAGCTCGGCGCCCGCGCCGTGCACGGCGAAGCGGTTGAACGGATAGTCCTTTGTGCGCGAACCGGCGAGGACACCAACGAGCGCGCCGCTGATCAAATCAGCGTTCTTGCCATCGGCAAGTATGAACGCGGACCAGCGGTAGCCGCCCGTGCCGTGGGCCTCATGGAGCGCCGCGACGGTACGCTCCAGGGAGCGATCGGCGAGTTCAAGCATCGACCGAAGACGCTCTTGGCTCTCGCTCCAGTTGGCATCCTCAGAGGTCCCCGTAGACGTACCCACAGTGACCGTCTTGGACTCGCCATCCGTCTCGCTGGTGCTGCGCGTCCACGTTCGACCTTCGGTGCGGGGCCCGGTGCTGTGTCGTCGAATCGGGTGGAACACGTTCTTGACGCCATCCCATGCCCGCTTGGCCCATCCGTCCTCGCTCTGCTCAGAATCGCTGCTGCCGCTGCTGTCCGTTGTCTGCTTCGAGCGGCTCGTGCCATCGGCCTGGGACCTCGACGTCGAGGTGTTCGTCCCCCTGCTGCCTCCTGCCTGAACCGTCCCGCGCACATGGGGATGGATCGCGTCGCGCAGTTGCGTGGCCTGGCCAAGTCGCACCTTCAGCGAGTCCGCCTCCACGCGCTCGATGACGAACGCGATGCGGTAGTCACACCTGAGGTCGACAAGCGACTCCGCGACATCGTTGAGAGACTGGTAGTTTCGCGTGGCGTTGGCGCGCTCGGTCTCTCGTCGATCGTCTTCGAGATCACGTGGCGATGGAAGACCGCTGACGCACACGCATCGCTGCTCTCCTCCCGTCGAGAATCCGAGCAGCGTCTGGAGCTCGCTGGGATCCACCCAGCGCACGTCGGAGCCCGGAAATGCTTGGCGTTGGAACTGCGAGACGATCATCCTCGCGCGTTTCCGGCGGCGGTCGAGATCACCAGCCGAGAGGGCCTGACGCTGCGGAAAGCGAACGGCGAGCCAGAGCGTGAATGCGCGCCCCGTCTGGTTGCCGTCGCCGCGGACGTGGTCGAGCACGTAGAGCAGCTCCTCCCCAGGCTCGAGGAGCGTCAGGACGTTCTCCCAGTCCCACGCGCGCGGGAACTCGTCCTGGTGTCCAAGGCAGTTCACTTGGACCGCGACGCAGTCGAGCAGCCAGGGCTGCAGATCCAGGCTGCGCGTCTCCGGGGCAAGAACCAGCTCTGCGTCTTCGGAGCCGAGGCCGAGAATCAACTCGAGTTCGACCGCCGATGCATCATCGATGTCGACGGTCCTTCTGCTCTTCGCCTTTCGGTTCGTCATGCGCCGCTCCTCGCAGGCCTGGTGCGCACGACCGCGAGCAGGAGCGGACTGCCCCCAGGGCATGCGAGGCCGTACTGCGGAACTCCGTCGCGCAGAACCACCTCGGAGACGACCGCATCCCCAACCGGGCTGCGTCCGTCTTCGGTCTCCATCGAGGACTCGAAGGGCTCGCCCGGACTTCCCACGAGTACGAGCTGCCGCTCCGGCCGATCGCGATAGCGGGGGTTGAGCTCGGCGATCAGTCGCTGCCGCCACCCATCCAGGACTGTCTCGGGAATGCCACGGAGGTCCTCGGGGAAGGTGAACCCCCAGGGCGCCCGCCATGACGCCGCCTTGGCACGACCTCCAGCGATGAGATTGTCGGCCCGCTCGATGATCGCCTCGCCGACCGTGCAGCCCGCGCGTGAAAGGACCCACCAGTCCGCAGTGCAGACCTCGACTTCAGCAAGAACCTCGACGCGATCGGCGATGCGGTATCCTCGTCTGTCGTCCGGCGTGTTGCTTGCCACGACCCAGAGGTCGTCCGTGTTGAGGGGAACCGCGGGAGACATCCGGCTCGCATCGAAGTCCTCGCCTGCCTTGGGCGCGAAGGCCGACACCTCGCAGAGGTCGCGCTCTGCGAGCGCGCTGAGCAGGCTGCGCTTGGCGCCGGGCGAGAGCCCACGAAGGCCGTCCGTCAGCCGCCAGGACCACGGCTCTGCGACCTCCGACTGGATGCGGGTCGCGATCGCGGCCGCTTCGCCTTCCCCCTCGGCGACGATCACCAGCGCGCGAAAGTCGGGCGAAGGGGCGAGTTCGTGGCGAGCGATGGATACGCTGCGGCCGCGCCGCACGACAATTACCAACGCAAGCACAGCAGCGGCTGCCGCGACACCGACGATGAGCGCCAGAGTTCGACCGTCCATGTCCATCAGCGTCTCCACATCGAGCTTCGATTCGGCGAGCCACGCGCGCGCCAGCGGCGCGGACTTCGGGTGTTTCCATCGGAGGCAGAGCTCTGCGGCGAGGTCCGCGACGGCGTCCGCATCGCCTGGGGCCGCAGCGCCAGACTTCAACCTCCGCTTCCCCTCATCTCTCGCCGCCCACTGATCGATCCTCGGTGGGCGGGCTCGCTCTTCCTGTGGAGAAGCCCCGAGCAGCGTCCCGGCGACCTTTCTGATCAGCCCCTTCTCTCGCTGCGGGGGGGGCGGCGGGTGCGCGGCCTCTCGTGCGCGCTCGCGAGCGCTATCGATCCTGCTGGCGAGCCAGCGGACGGCGTCGTCGAGGAGCTGATCGCAGCTCGGCTTCGTCACAGTCGCCCGCCTCCCAGTGCGCACATCCCGCCAACGACGGCGAACTTGTCGTAGCGCGCGAGTGGCTGGCGCTCGCGGCGCTCGGACCAGACCTGCGTGGCTTCGAAGCGTCGAACCTCCTCGGAGCCGAGTTCTTGGAGTGGCTCAGGGAACTCGCGAGCTTGACGAATGAGGTCTTGGACGGTTGGAGCGTCCACGACGTTGGCGCGTAGCCCCGCGTCCGACGCGAGCTCGCTGATGTACTCGGCGAGATGAGGGTTGCGCGACCCGCCACCTGTCAGGAGCACGCAGCAGTGGGGGGATTTCTTCCAGCGCGTCTCGCCGAGAGTTCGAATGACGCGCGTCAGCACCGGGCCATAGAGTTCACGCGTGGCGTCTCGGTACTCGCGTTGCGCCGGATCGCTGAGGTCTCGCGCGGGCAGCCACCGAAGTCCGAGCTGGGCCTTGTATCTGGTGCCGCGCGGTCCGATCTCGTGCCGCCCGATTCGCGACGAGATCGCTTCTCCACCGCACCCCGTGTCGCTGCGACTCAGCGCGCGAACGAGCTCGTGCTTCTCGAGGACCGAGATATCGAGGCTGAGGCCACCTGCGTCGAGCAAGACGACATGGTCGAACTGCTCGGGATGCTCGACGAGATCGTTCATCCACTCAGCGGGATTCGTGATCTTGGTGTCGACGGACGGTCTTGAGCCGCTTGGTCCTGCAGGGCGGTCATTGAACCAGCGGTACCCGAACCACCGAGACTCGTAGTCGCTGACGGCTGCCTGGCGGGAATCCCAGGTCCGCTGGCGCTGGGCTTGATCAGCGCGCCGAGCCTCGTGGCTCTTGAACCGCCCCGCGTACGCCAGGGCGGCCTTCTGGAGGATACGCAGAACGCCGAGGTAGTGTGCAGCGACGAGTTCATGCTCGGGCACGACGACCACCGCTCCCTGCGACACCAGGTTTTCGGTGGTCGCCCTCCTCAGCGCATCCTGCGGCGAACGCGAGGCGCCATCTCCGGAGCGCGCCGTGTCCCGCAAGGTCTTCCCCAGCGCGATGACGTCGAACTGCTCGGTGGAAGGAAGCGAGAGGTGGACGTTGCGCAGGTACGCGTTGTGCTCGCGGCCGACCCAGTGCCGCAGCGCGGGCAGAGCGCGCGCAACCCACTCGCTCCACCGGTCCCCGGCAGAATCGGAGAGGAGCTCCGCTTTTCGATACGCGTCGATCCCCCACACCTCGGTCAGCGTCGCAGTGTCTTGATCGTGTTCGACGGGCTCTTTCCCCTCGAGGCGAAGCGCCCACTTCGTGTTCGTCGAGCCGAGGTCGAGGAAGATATCCGCGACGGCTGAGAAGGCGGGCAGCGCTGCGACAGGAATGCGCGTGGCGAACCTCTTCTCGGTGCCGCGCACGGAGAGCAGCAACTCGCCGCCGGAGGCACCATTCGCCGCGAAGCCGCGCACGGCTTCGGCCGAGAGAACGATCGGCGGCAACGCGGTGAGTGCGTCTCGACGGACGACCCGAGTGAGCGGAGCGACGAGGAGTGGCTTGTCGCCTGAGACCACCTTGCACTCGTGGATGAGCATCTCGCGGGGAGTCCGCACCGCAACCTCGATGCGGTCTCCTCCGGGGGCGAAGCTCACCTGCGTTCGTGTCACATCGAACGTGACATCGCCGTCGCGAAGCTTTGCTGCTGCCGAGGCCGCAGCCGCGTCGAACGGCACCACCTCCAACCAGGCAGGCGCCGGTTCCCCTTCGGCGAGCGCAATGTCGGGGTCGAGGAGCATCGCACGAATCGAGACGAGCACCCGCGCCGCAGAAGGCTGCCGGAGGCCTTCCCAACTTCGACGGATGAGGGAGTTCAACTCGTCGGTGAGCAGCGACCGGGCGAGCTCGCGAAACACCTCCCAGGAACGCCCGGACGGGAACGAGGCCCCACTCGTCGCCGACCCGCCCAGCAGAGATCGAAGGCCGTCGTCGTTGAGTCGCTGAAGAACGATGGCCTGGTTGATGGCGGCGCCGACCCGCGGTGTGGTGATCCCTGTGATGTGCCACGTGCGATCGGAGCGCAGCTCGGCGTCGACCAGCACGCGAAGCTCGGCGAGATCTCTGCCGGGGGCGCCCAGCGCGAGGCGCGACCACTGACACACGGAGCACGCGGTGTCTTCCGGTGCCCGCTGCCAGTGCCCGCATGCTTGGCACATCCTCCACGGCGTAGTCGATGCTGCGGCCGTCATGACTTCCTCGGCGTCGTGGGCGTCTCGTGGCCCTCGAGCGCGCCGCCCCCACGCACCCACGCGTCGACCTCGGAGAGCTTGAACTTCCAGAGCTTGCCGATCTTGTGGGCGGGCAGACCCTTCGCGTCGATTCACCGGTACACGGAGTCCTTCGCGACCCCAAGATGGGCAGCGACGTCTTCAACGGATACCCAGGGCTCTGCCATCGGACGGTTCCTCGCGGATCCCTGATGGTACGCCGCTCGCCGGACATCCCACAAGGAGCGCGGAGGAGGGCCGGCCAGAGTCGACGAAAGTCGGTCCCGGACTCGGGGCGCGGGCCCCGAGACGACATCGGCCGCGGGGCGCGAGGGTGCCGGAGCGAATAGCCGCTTCCCCGTCAAAGCGGCTATTCGGCCCGAGGCGGGCGAACGACGGCGGTGCCACGCAAGAGCTGCAAGAGCCCGCCGCCGAGAGCCCTCTGACGTCCACAAGGTTCGTTGTGGCGACCGAAGATTTCTTGTACCGTCGTACCGTGAGGGCTGTCCTCATCGCGTGGGTCGGCGTCTCCGACCTGAAGGGACCTGAGAAGGCAGGTACGGGCGACCTTGGGCCCATCGCCCAGGCGCTCGCCGCACGCTCGTTCGACCAGGTGGTCCTGCTCGAGTTCTTCGACAAGGCCGACCATCAGAAGCTCCTGCCCGGCTTCATCGCCTGGCTGCGCGAGCGCACCCCGGCAGAGATCGTCGAACGGCGCGAGACGCTGCGCGGGCCGACCGACTTCGGCGGCATCTACGAGGCTGCGCGCCGAGCCTGCCAAGAGGTGCTGGCGCAGCACAGGGACGCGACGCTCACGTTCCACCTGAGTCCCGGATCGCCGCCGATGGCGGCCGTGTGGATGCTGCTCGGCAAGACGATCTTCCCGGCGCAGCTCATCGAGTCGTCGCGCGAGCAGGGTGTGAAGACCGCCGAGGTGCCGTTCGACATCGCGGCGGAGTTCCTACCCGATCTTCTGCGCGAGCCGGACGAACGCCTCCGCGCGCAGAGCACGGCGGACTCGCCGCCCGCCCCGGAGTTCAAGACCATCATCCACCGGAGCCGGGTGATGGCGCGGCTCATCCAACGCGCGCGCCGCGTGGCGCTGCGCAACGTCCCGGTGCTGATCGAGGGCGAGTCCGGTACCGGCAAGGAGCTGCTCGCGAAGGCGATCCACCAGGCAAGCCCGCGTAAGAGCAAGCCCTTCATCCCTGTGAACTGCGGAGCGATCCCCGCGAGCCTGGTCGAGTCCGAGCTCTTCGGCGTCGAGAAGGGAGCGGCGACTGGCGTAGACGCTCGCGAGGGGTACTTCGAGGCGGCGGACGGGGGAACGCTGTTCCTCGACGAGCTGGGCGAGCTCCCGTTGCCGGTTCAGGTGAAGCTCCTCCGAGTCCTGCAGGAGAACGAGGTCACGCGCGTCGGCGCCAGGAAACCGAAGCGGATGGACGTTCGGATCGTGGCCGCAACGAACCGCTCCGTCGTCGACGAGGTCGCAGCCGGCCGTTTCCGTGAGGATCTCTTCTATCGGCTCGCGGTTGCCGTCCTGAAGTTGCCGCCCCTCCGAGAGCGCTCGGGGGACGTCGGCCTGCTCGTCGACGAGCTCCTGAAGCAGGTAAACCACGAGGCCATCGGCGAGCCTGGATATCGGGACAAGAAACTTTCCGCAGGCGCAAGAAGTCTTCTGCTCGCGCATCCGTGGCCGGGCAACGTGCGCGAGCTGCTGCTGACGCTCAAGCGCGCCGCCATCTGGAACGAGGGCGAGACGATCACCACCGAAGACCTGCGCGAGGCTCTCCTTGCAGTCCCCACGACACAGCGCACCGACGTCCTCGGTCGCCCCCTGGGCGAGGATCTCAACCTCCCGGAATTGCTGGCGGAAGTCGCGCGTCACTACCTCGAGCGCGCCCTGGATGAAGCGGGCGGGAACAAGACGAAGGCAGCGGGCCTGGTTGGCCTCCCGAGCTACCAGACCCTCACGAACTGGCTCCAACGCTACGAGGTGAAGCGATGAGCGCGCGCCTGGTGATGGCGGCTCATCCGCTTGGCACGTCCTTCGCTCTACGGCCCTCGGTCGCCGCATCACGCGGCGAGAACCGAAAGGAGCCGTTCGATGTCGCCTGCCCTCGCTGCACTGCCCTCGACGCTCGGCAGCTTCTCTCTCACCAAGCACGCCTACGAACGCATGACCACGCGCTCGATCTCTCGCACCGCGATCGAGGCCGCGCTGGAGTTCGGGCGCTGCGTGGAGATCCGCGGCGCTCAGATCTTCGCGATCGGTCGCAAGGAGGTCGAGAAGTACCGGCGCGACGGCGTCGACCTGCGCGAGTTCGAGGGGACGCAGGTAGTCGTCACGGCCAGCGGCGCGGTGATGACGGTGTACCGGAACAACGACTTCAGGAGCCTGCGCACGCGCCATCGTCGCAGCTTTCGGCGGTGAGGTGAGCGATGGGATGGGCCAAGTACCTCGAGGACATCGTCAGCCGCCGCAACGGGACCTCACGAGTTCAAGCAGAGATCAAGCAGGTGGCAGAGCGCCGAGCGCCATCGAAGGCCGCACCGAAGAAGACTGGAGACAAAGCCATGAGCAAACTGAAGGAGTTCACCGCGTCGAGCGCGAGGCCGCTGCCGGTGCTGCTGCTCGCCGATGTCAGCGGCAGCATGAGCACGAACGGGAAGATCGACGCGCTCAACGACGCCGTGCAGGAGATGCTGGAGAGCTTCGGCGGTGAGGACGACAGCCGCGCGGAGATCCACGTCTCCGTGGTCACGTTCGGCAAGGACGGCGCGAAGGTTCACCAGCCGCTCGCGCCTGCCGCGAAGGTCCAGTGGACCCGTATGACGGCGGCCGGTGGGACGCCGATGGGCGCCGCCTTCGATGCGGCGACGGGCATGATCGAGGATCGCGCGCAGATCCCGAGCCGCGCGTATCGACCGACGATCATCCTCGTCTCGGATGGCCAGCCCACCGACGAGTGGCAGGCCCCTTTGAAGCGGCTCCTCGGCGCGGAGCGCGCGTCAAAGGCGGCTCGCTTCGCGATGGGCATCGGCGACGACGCCGACGAGGCGATGCTCTCCGCGTTCCTCGCGACGCCCGAGGCACGCGTCTACCGAGCTCACGAGGCGAGGCAGATCAAGCAGTTCTTCCGCTGGGTCACCATGAGCGTCACGCAGCGCTCACGGAGTGCGAACCCTGACAGCGTGATCGCCGCGGAGCCGACCGATCTCGATGACTTCAACTTCTGAGCGCGCCGAGGCCTTCGTGTCGAACCGCCTACCCGACGACTACTTCGGCGCCAGCGTGGTCGGACCGCGCCATCGCGCCGAAGGCAAGCTCAACGAGGACAGTTGGCTCGGAGCGCGCGGAGCGTTCGGAACGCTGGTCGTCGTCAGTGATGGGATGGGCTCTCGACGCGAGGCCCGTCGTGGCGCTCAGCTGGCCTGCCGGGCGGTGCTCGATGCAGTGCGCTCGTGGCACAAGGCAGGCGCACGTGACCTGGATGAGCTCCTCGTCCGCATCGAGCCAGTCTGGTGTTCGCTCATCGCTCCGTCGACCGCTCGGGACTGTGCGGCGACGTGTTTGTTCGCCCTCGCTCACGCTCACGGGCAGGTTCACGTGGCGGCGATCGGCGACGGCCTCGCGCTCCTGCGAACGAGACGTGGGCTGGAGTGGATCGTGGGCCCGCGCTCGGGCGGCTTCGCCAACGAGACCGCCGCACTCGGCCACTCGGCGTCGTGGACAAGCCGTAGCTTCCCGCGCGCGGGCGGGGAGGTCGTCGTGCTCGCGACTGACGGGGTCGCTGACGACCTGCTGCCCGAGCGCATCGACGGCTTCGTGCAGTGGCTCATGGACGACTTCGCCGGCATGGCGCCCAGCCAGCGTTGGCGAGCGCTCCAGCGAGAGTTGAAGGACTGGCCCACGCCCCACCACACCGATGACAAGACCCTCGTCGTCCTCACGCAGCGAGAGGCGGTGCTCGCATGACGTCTGCTCCGCGCCAGGTCACGGACATCAACGGTGTGCGCTACTCGCTGCTCCGGCAGTTGGGGCGCGGAGGCCAGGGGGCCGTCTACGAGGTCGACGGCGGCAGGCTCGCTGCGAAGATCGTCTTCGACTCTTCAGCAGCTCGGCGTGAGCGCCTGCGCAACCAGCTCACGCAGGTCAAGCGGCTCTCCCTCGCCGATCTCGAGATCGCCCGGCCCATCGAGATGCTTCGCGAGCCGGTGCTCGGCTACGTGATGGAGTTGCTCACCGGGATGCAGCCGCTGAAGGCGCTTGGGGCTGTGCCCAAGGAGGAGAGCTCTCCCGCCGCGTGGTACCTCGCGGGCGGTGGTCTGCGGCGGCGACTCCAGCTCCTCGCTCGCAGTGCCGACGCGCTCGCGGCTCTGCACGGCAAAGGTCTCGTCTACTCCGACCCGTCGCCCCACAACATCTTCGTCTCAGAGAGCCCCGCGGCGACGGAGGTCCGCTTCATCGACGCGGACAACATCCACTACGCGTCGGTCGCGGGCGTGCCCGCCGTCTACACCCCCGGGTACGGCGCGCCCGAGCTCGTGCGGTGCACGAGCGGCGTCAACTCGCTCACGGACGCTCACGCCTTCAGCGTGCTCGCGTTCCAGACGCTGTCCCTCGCCCATCCGCTCATCGGCGACGCAGTCAACGACGGCCCTCCCGAGCGAGAGGAGGAGGCTCTCGGCGGACGCCTGCCGTGGATCGACCACCCGACCGACGAGACCAATCGCGCGTCCTACGGCATCTCCCGGCCCAATGTGCTGTCGCGAAAGCTCCTCGAGCTCGCCGAGCGCGCTTTCGGCGCCGGCCTCCGAGACGCGGCGAAGCGGCCTGGCGTCTCTGAGTGGGCCGAGTGCCTGCACGGTGCCGCCGACGCCACGTTGTCGTGCGCGTCGTGCAAGGGGACCTACTACTTCACGGAGAAGCTCTGCCCGTGGTGTGACGAGCCTCGGCCTGCGTTCGCCACCGCCGCCTTCAACCTGTGGGACCCCTCTGTCGGTGCGGGCGGGGAGCTATTGCAGAAGCCAGTAGGTGACCGCCGTCGTGCGGTGGTCGCTGCGGTCCTCGGACTGACCGACGGCGAGACCGTGTCGGTCACGCAACGCCTCGCGCATGGACGCGACGGTGCCGCTGGTGCTCGGCCTGTCATTGAACTCCAGCTCTCGGGCACGCGGCTCTCGCTGCGAAGCGTCGACGGTGGTCGTTACCGGCTCTCGTCCCCCAGCGGCGGCCGAGGTGCGGAGGTGACCGACCGCGTGAAGGAGATCCGGCTCGAGCCCGGCGTGGCCTCGTGGCGGCTCCATCTCGGCTCACCCGACAGCCTGCACCGCGTCGTGAACTTCGAACTTCGGCCGGGAGGCGCCCGATGAACATCAACGACCTGGCCTCGGGTGAGGTCTCGACCTTCGAGGTCATGCCGAGTGCGGCAGCCGACTTTGACCTCGTGATCGAAGCTCGCGCGGAGGCGGCACTGCAGTTCTCCGATGTCACCGGCGACTCGCTGCTGCGGATCGGTGCGAGTGCCTGGAGCGTCGTCGGCGCTGACAAGCGGGCAATCGACGCGCTCCAGCGACTCCGAGACCGCAACCTCCCGCGCGTCGCCTGGGTCGCCTCCGTCCGGCCGAAGGGGAAGAAGAGCGAAGCGGTGCTCGTGCAGGTGCACGAGTTCCCCGCGCGCTACGACTGGCCCGACCCGGTCGACATCGGCGTCGACGACAAGCTCGTCGAGCAGGTGAGGCAGAAGCTCGCCCGAAGCGTCACGGCTGCCGAGGCCACCCAGTGGCTGAACGATCGGTTCCTCCTTCACGCCGACGATGGCATTGCGAGAGTGTTCCTCTCGGGGAGCCCGACGCCGGAGACCGACCAGAGCGGCGCCTTTCGGCTTCACGGCCGGGGGTACGCGGTCGACGTGGCAAAGGGGCGCGACGACAAGCTGCTCGCAACTCGAGTCGTGGAGGCGAAGCGCGGCAGCTCTCCCGACGAGCGCCGCCCCGTGGTCCTCGTGCTCGGGCGCATCCGGTTCTGCGATGCGACCATCGCGGGTGCGTTTCGTGGCGCTGCGCGGACTCAGCTCGATCAGCTCGTCGAGCAGGCCGGCAGCTATCTCAACGTTTGGAAGGAGTACAACAAGCTCGAGCGCGAAAGCGTGCTGCGTCGCGCGCGAACCCTCGGCTGGCTTCGGTACAGCAAGCGGCTGCTGCAGGGAGACGGGCGGTGGCGCTTCTTCGTCGAGGACGCGAAGCAGCTCGAGACCGCCCTCCAGGTGCTGCGAAACGCGGAGGACGTTGATCTCGAGGCCGCGCAGAACCCGCCGCCCGAGCTGCAGCAGGCGACTGACGACGCCGCCACGATGACCGACGACGGCCCTGCTCGCTCCCAGCGGTCGCGGATCTTCGTCGGCTCTTTCTCGGGAGCCGAGCCCCAGCGCCGGACGATCGACTTGCAGCCCCCGATCGACAGCGATGACCGTGAGCCGCCCGAGAGCGGCGTGTTGTTCCTGAGCGTGAGTGGCGATCGCAAGCGCCTCGAACGGCGCGAGCACGCGCAGTCGCTCATCGCGTCTGCCGAGTGCCCGATGCCCCAGCTTGGCCTCTTGCTTGAGGGCAGCGCCGTCCCCGAGCGCCGCAGGAAAACGGAGGACGCACTCTCTGTCGCCGCGCGCGCGGTGTTCGGTCGTGAGCCCACAGCGCGCCAGGTGGAGGCGCTGCGCGTGGCGCTCAACACGCCCGACATCGCCTTGATCCAGGGCCCGCCAGGCACCGGCAAGACGAAGACGATCGCGGCCCTTGAGGCTCGCCTCGCCGAGCTCTCGGAAGACGAGCTCGCTGGTCAGACCTTGCTCACGAGCTACCAACACGACGCCGTCGAAAACGCGGCGTCACGGACCCTCGTTTTCGGCCTCCCGGCGATCAAGGTCGGCCGCAAGCGAGGGACCACCGATCAGAGCGACGGCTTCGATCGTTGGCGTCGGGAGAGAGCTGACGCTGTGCGCGCAGACCTGTCGACCCTCCCCGAACGCCCCGTAACAGAGGTCCTTCGCAAGGTCAGAACGCTCGCCGCCGCCTACGTCGCGTCGCCGCTCACGGCCGACGAGTCGCTGCGCGTCGTTCGCGAGTTGCAGGACCTCTGCAGCAGCTACGTCCCGCCCACCCTGAACGACCGGCTCGACGTGCTTCGTCAGGAGCTCGCGCGCTCCCCGCAGATCGACGATGCCGAGGACGACGACCGCGCTCTTGCCCTCAAGGCAGTTCGCGCGGTGCGCACCGACCCCATCGCGTTCGGCGATGATGGTCCTCGGAACGCCGGCCGCGCACGCCTGCGGCTTCAGCGCATGGGTCTCTACGACGAGGGCAAGCACCGAGTCCTGAGCGAAGCGGCCGAGTGGACCAGCGAGGACGCGCCGGCGTTCCTCTCCGAGCTGAAGACGCTGCAGGATGGTCTGATCGATCTTCTTTCGGCCGAGAAGCCGGTCGGCGCTCCGATGGTTCACAGCGACCTCGAGAGCCTTCTCCCGGAGATCGTCGACGCGCTCTACGCCAAGGCTCGCGAGTCAGCGGGCGGCGAGGACGCGGTCCTCTACGAGTACCTCAACGACCTGGAGAACGACATCGACGCGGTCCGCGACGCGGTGCGGAGCTACACCGTCGTGCTCGCAGCCACCTGTCAGCAGTCGGTCGGCTTCCAGATGAGCCAGGCGAAGGGCGAAGACACCGTCTTCGCGAACGTGATCGTCGACGAGGCGGCGCGCGCCAACCCGCTCGACCTGTTCATCCCGATGTCACGCGCGGAGCGGCGCATCATCCTGGTCGGCGACCACCGCCAGCTTCCACACATCCTCGAGCCCGACATCGAGAGCCAGCTTGAGCAATCGGTCTCCGACGCGACGACGGCCGCGCTGCGTCGCAGCCTCTTCGAGCGCCTGTTCCAAGCGATGAAGGAGCGAGAGGCGAAGGACGGCATCAAGCGCACGGTCACGCTCGACAAGCAGTACCGGATGCACCCCGTGCTCGGGTCGTTCGTCAGCGACACGTTCTACGCTCCCTATGGCGAGGGCTTCGAGTCGCCCCGCCGCCCGGAGGAGTTCGTTCACGACCTGCCGGGATACGCCGGGCGCGTTGCCGCGTGGGTGGACATGCCTCTCTCGCGCGGCCGCGAGCACGGTGGGCAAAGCAAACGGCGCGCTGTCGAGGCCGAGTGGATCGCGAAGGAGGTCGAGCGCCTCGCGACCGCGCGGCGAGATCTCAGCTTCGGCGTCATCTCGTTCTACTCAGCACAGGCCGACGAGGTCCTGCTCGCGATGGAGAAGCGTGGAATGTCCGAGCGGCTCGACGACGGCTCCTACCGCGTCAAGGACGCTTGGCGCGAGACGCGCAGCGAGGACGGGCGGCTCATCGAGCGACTGCGCGTCGGTACCGTCGACGCCTTCCAGGGCAAGGAGTTCGACGTCGTGTTCCTGTCGATGACGAGAGCGAACGACCTGCCCGTGTCGGATGAGCGCTCCCTCCGGCGGAAGTTCGGCCACCTGATGCTCGAGAACCGTCTGTGCGTCGCGATGAGCCGGCAGCAGCGGCTTCTCGTCGTCGTCGGGGACTCGGCGATGCTGAGGGGCGAAGCGTCGGCGAAGGCGCTGCGCGGCCTCGTCGCTTTCCGTGAACTCTGTGGAGGGAAACATGGCCTTGCTGTTCAAGCGTGAGGCGCCGGTCCTCCACTTCGGGCCGCGTCTGCCAAAGGACCCCAGCACGAACCAACGGATGCGGTGGAGCGAGCGCCGCTTCGTCCTCTGGCCCGCGCTGATGTACCGCGTGGTGGCCCCCGAGGTGCGCGACCGCGAGCTCAACGTCCTCCAGAAGGCGGCGCTCGGGATGTGCCGTGCGGGTACGACCAACGTGCAACGCATCGGCGATCGGCTCCACATTCACCCCGACCTCGCGGCGCTCATCTACCTGGAGCTGCAGGAGCGCGGGCTGCTCGGCAGCAACGGGCTACCGACAGAGAAGGGACGCGAGCTCTTCGAGGAGGAGACCCTCGATGCGCGCCGGATGGTCACAGGCCACGTGTTCCAGGACCCGTGGTCCGGGGACCTCTGGCCGCGCTTCGTCGAGAAGCTCGACTACGTCGAGTTGCAGCAGAACCCCAACGGGTTCCCCGACCTCGTGCTCGGCTCCAAGGGCAAGCCCCGCCGGGAGCGAGCATTCATGGTGCTCCCCGGCGACCTCGCCATCCCGCCGGCGCCCGGTGCTTCCGACATCGTTCGCGTCACCCGTCGGCATCGCTCGGCGCTTCGACGCTCGGAGTCCTATGAGAGCGCCGACGAGGACGACACGTTCGCGCATGCGGGCAGCGTCGTTCTCGAGCGCGTGACGCTCGTGGACGATCGGCCCACGCCGGTGTTCGTCACGAGCTTCATGTACCTGCCCGAGGCCGGTGACCTCGCGGGCGAGTGGCACGCGTGCGACCCCTTCGGGCTTGGCGTTAGCCCGACGCTGCGACGAGCGCTCGAACGCGAGATGCGGTCGTCATCGGGTCTCCGCTCGGTCCTCGAGGGCATGATCGGCCGCTCGCTCGACGAGCAGATCCAGGACCAGCAGCGCTGGGCAAGCGAGATTCGCGCGATGGCGATCAACAACGTCGAGAAGGCGCTGTCGATCAGTGCGCGCGATCTGCCCCAGTACGAAGACCTCGTCGCGCTCGAGTACGCCCACGTCGAGGCTGAGCTGCTCGGCGATTCGTGCCCGGACCACAAGCTCCGCGCGCTCGTCGGCGATGCCCGGCGCGCGCTCGAGGCCACATTCGGCGCGATCTTCCAGCGCCATCCGCCGCGCCAAGTCTGGCGACGCGTCTACACGGATCGTCGGCCTGTCGAGGACGACGTCTACTGCCAGGGTGTCTACGAGGCGTCGGCGAAGGCCGTTGGCTTCCACGTGCCGCTGCCCGAGGCGCTCGCTCGCGTGAAGCCCAACCACGTGAAGGCCGCGTGCTACCCCGACGGCAACTGGCGTCTTCGCGGCGCGATCATCGCCGCCGTGCTCGCAGCGCGCGACGACCGCGCGCATCCACTTCGTCGCGCCGCAGCTCAAGAGCCGAAGCTCCTCGAACTACTCGACGGCGTAGCGAGGGCTGGCGGTGCGGTTCACGCCGGCGCCGAGCGTCCATCCCTTCAGTCGGTGCTGCCTGTCGTCGCCGACGTCCACCGCGCCGTAGGTCTGCTCTCGGGCCTCGGCCAGCCGCTCGACTCCGCGAGGATCTGACAGACCATGAGCAAGAAGAACAAGCACCGCCATCAGCAGCAGCAACAGCAGGCCAAGGCCCCCAGTTCCTCGCCGATGGCACAGGCGACGCCGCTCGTCGTAGCCCCTGCGGCCCCCGAGACGCCAGCCGCTGCGCTCGCGGCGATCACCGAAGCAAACGACGCTGTCGTCGCCGAGGCGACGGA
The DNA here is from genome assembly GCA_019637295.1 of Polyangiaceae bacterium. GTDB lineage: Bacteria > Myxococcota_A > Polyangia > Polyangiales > Polyangiaceae > JACKEA01. The sequence goes on along the minus strand of JAHBVX010000007.1, from coordinate 49,274 downwards.
GGAAGAGCTGAACGTCGCGCTCGCTACCCCTCCATCCTCGGAGGCGTCGAACCTCGATCTCATCGCCGCGGCGAAGCGGATCGACGAAACCCTCGCGCTGTTGAAGGCCCGGAGCGACCGGCTCGCGAAGCGTGAAGAGGAACTCGGCGCGCTCGAAGGGACAGTGCTCGCGCGTGACGAAGAGCTGAACGCGCGCGCGACTACGCTCGAGGATGCGGAACGAGGAGCCAAGGAGGCACACGCCAGGGCGAAGCAGGCCGAGGAGGATCTGCGGACGCGCGAGCTCGACCTCCAGGGACGCGAGGTTGCGATTCGCGAACGCGAGCTGAACGCAGAGGCGGGCTTCGCGGCCGAGCGTAGGGCATCGCTGAAGCAGCTCGACGACGAGGCGGTGACGCTCCGCGACGAGCTCTCCAAGGCGCGGGCGCAAATCGCCAAGGAGCGCGCGGACTGGGAGGCCCAGCGCCGCGCTGAGGACGAGCGCTGGCGTGACGAGCAGAAGCGAGCCGCAGCCATGCACGAGAGTGCCATCGCGGAGACGGAGCGTTCGAGCGCCGAGCAGCTCCGCGTCGAGCGCGAGCTGCTCTCGAAGGAACGCGCGGAACTGAAGAAGCGCGCGGCGCAGGTCGAGCTCGAGCGGGATGTCCTGCGTGAGGACCGCGAGGCGTTCGACGAGCGAGTGGCGCGCCGTGCAGCCCACGAACTAGAGACGGCGAAGGCCAAGCAGAAGGACGTCGAGGCGCGCCTCGCGAGCGCGCAAGCGAGCAGGGATGAGCTCTACGAGAAGCTGCGTCTTCGCGACGAAGCAGAGCGCGCGTTGGGCAATCGACCTCTCGACGAGGTGAAGAAGGAGCTCGACAGCCTCATCCGGGAGCGCGACTCGCTGAAGGCGCTGCTCGCCAAGCGTCCGAACCACGATGTTACCGAGCGGCTCGCTAGCCTGGAGCGAGCGCAGGAGGAGTGGGAGTCGGAGCGCGCCCGGCTCACGCAGGAGAGCGTCGCCGCCAGAACCGCGCTCGCGAAGGCGTCGATCGCAGTCACCGAGCTCGAGACGCTCCGCGACCAGAAGGCTGCGCTGGAGAGCGCCCGCGACCTCCTGCATACGGCGCTCGAGGAGCTACGCAAGGATGTCAACGAGCGCATTCGACGCGCCGACGGCGTGAGCCCATTCCCGGCATGCAGCCAGATGGACGGCGACAGCGGGCTCCAGACCCAGACGCCCGTGACCGACGAGATCTCCGACCTGAAGGCGTTCTGCCAGGATCTCCAGCACCGCATCGCCATCGATCCGGCCAACCCGGACAAGGTGCTGTTCTACGAGCTGCGTGACATCCGCTGCTTCTTGGGCGGCCTCGCGATGAGCCGACTCCACCTGCTGCAAGGCATCAGCGGAACCGGCAAGACGAGTCTGCCCCTCGCGGTCGCGCGGGCGCTCGGTGCAGGCTCGACCCTCGTCGAGGTGCAGGCCGGCTGGCGAGACCGCCAGGACCTCGTCGGGCACTTCAACGCCTTCGAGCGGCGATTCTACGAGTCCGAGTTCCTGCAGGCTCTCTACCGCGCGCAATGCCCTCGCTATTCAGGGCTCGTCAACATCGTCGTTCTCGACGAGATGAACCTCTCACACCCCGAGCAGTACTTCGCGGACCTGCTCTCGGCGCTCGAGCAGGATCCGCATCTCCAGAAGCTCGATCTCATGACCGCGCCGGTCGAGCCTGCCCCGGCGAACCTCCGCAACGGCCGCACGCTCACGATCCCGCAGAACGTTTGGTTCGTTGGCACCGCGAACCACGACGAGACGACCAAGGACTTCGCAGACAAGACCTACGACCGCGCGCACGTGATGGAGCTGCCTCGCAACCGCGCGCAGTTCCAACCGCAGCGCCTGCCCGCGCGCGCGCCGGTCTCGTTCGACGCCGTTCGCGCGGCGTTCGCTAAGGCGCAGCAGGCTCACGAAGCCAAGGCGAAGGAGGCCTACGCATTCGTCGACGGCTCGTTCGCAGACCTCCTCGGGCGTCGCTTCGGGGTGGGCTGGGGCAATCGCCTCGAGCGGCAGATGCTCGACTTCGTTCCGGTCGTCGTAGCGGCGGGTGGCACGGTGGGCGAGGCTGTCGACCACATCCTCGCAACCAAGCTCCTGCGCAAGGTCCGCGATCGGCACGACACGCGGCCCGAGGACCTCACGGCCCTCAGTGAACGGATCGCAGAGGCGTGGCCGAAGCTGGACAAGACCACCGGCGCGGTGCGCTCCATGGCCATCGTTCGTGACGAGCTGCGTCGACTCGGAGCTGAGGAAGAGGCGTGAGCATCCGAGTCCGCGACCGCCTCGGCGCCATCGGAGAAGCCCGCGGCGGCGCCGCGCTGATGGGCCGCCTTGTCGTACGCGAGGGTGCCCCGGGCGAGCTGTTCATGAACTCGCTCCCGGCCCACGACGGCATGTTCTTGGTGCCCGAGTCGGCTGGACGCTGGCACCTGCTGCGCGGCGCCGAGCGTGTCGAGGGCACGTTTCCGCGTGCTCAAATGCTCGACCCGCTGGACGTCGCGAGCATTCGTACGGTCGGACGCAGCTTGGGCGAGTTGATCGAGCAAGCCGGCACATGGCTCGATGTGCTCGACGTCTCGCCGTTGGTTCCGGGCATGTCGAACCGGGCTGAGTTTCAGCCCTTCGAGCAACTGCTCAAGGAGAACGTCGGGCATCTCGCGGAGGTGTGCAGGAAGCCCAGGACGCACCTGCGCGTCGAGGTCGAGCGGATGGCCGTCTCGCGCGCCCGCCGGTTCCCGGCGCAGGCCGCGAACTACCTCGCCGCGCACACGGAGGACTGGGAGCGGCCAACTCTGCGCTCCGTGGTGCCCAAGCGGATCCTCGCCACCGTCCGCGAGGATCAGTTCGACATCTACGAGAACCGCGTCGCAGCGCGGCTTGTCGACCACCTCGTGGTGTACCTGCGCCGGCGCGTTCACGAGGTGACGCGGCTCCTGCGTGTGTTCGAGGAGGCGACCGGGAACCACGGCGCGGCAGCCGCCGGCTCGCACTGGCGCCAGGGGCGCATCTACAAGCTGTGGGGCGAGACTCTCGACGCGAGTGAGGCGAAGCGGAAGGCCGAGCGCACCCTCGCGCAATTGAAGCACCTCCTGTTCACGATCTCCGGGATGAAGGACTCGGTGCTCTACCGAGAGGTGCCACGAAGGGCGACGGTGGGCACCACGCTCACGATGACGAACATCCTGAGCGATGACGCCCACTATCAGCGGGTCGCCGAGCTCTGGCTCGAGTGGGCCCGCCTCGGACACGAGCGGGCTGTCCGGCCGCGAGCCTACTTCGAAGAGATGCAGGATCTCTGTCGCGCGTTCGACAGCTTCGCGCTGCTGCTGACGCTTCGAGCCCTCGACCAGCTCGGGTTCGAACCGACCAACCTCGAGCGGTCGCTCTCGGACTGCGAGGCGGAGGTGCGTCATGGCTCGCGCGTCGTGCGCTTGTCGTGGGCAACGGCCGACGGCGCGATCTCGCTTCACGGAGAGGGCGTCGAGCCGCTGCGCATCGTCCCGCTGTGCAGCTCCCTCGCGGCACTCGATGACGAGCAGCTCCGCGGCGTGCTCGCCGACGCTGATGCGCACGCGGGCAACGGCGCGACGACGGTCATCCTCTACCCGTCGCCTTCCGATGCCGCTGCGTTCGATCACCTCGACCCGGAGCTGGGTGGGCGGCTTCGCTCTCTGGCCCACGAGGTCAGCAAGGCCGGTCAGCGAGCCGTCGGCTTCCTGCCTGTGTCCCCGTGGGACATCGGCAGCGTGGAGCGAATGGCACGCCAGCTTCGCTGGGTCACGACGGCCCCGACGTTCCTCGCGTATCCACCGATGATCGCAAGGCCGGATTCGCCGGAGCTGAGCCGCGGGCACATGTGGTTCGAGGTCGCGGGCAATCAGCTCCGCATCGTGCGCGCACCGCTGGAGAACGATGCGGTGCCTGCCAAGCGGCTTGTCGATGACGCCGCCGCGCAGCTCAAGCGGCTCGAGGAGGAGCGGGAGAGCGTCTCTCTCAAACTTCGCGAGGCGGTTCGAGACCGTGGAGCGACCGGCGTCGTCAATGCGCGCAAGAAGGAACTGAACGCGGAGATCACCGACGCAGAGAAGAGGCTCGAAGCGCTCCGGCGCTTCGAGCGCGAGCTGTCGAGGGCGGTCGAAGTGGTCGACGATCTTCTGGGCTGTCCGACCTGCAACACGCGCGCGGATGCGCGGCGCGACTTCAAGTCGATGGGCCAGCACTTCTTCTGCACATGCTCGGACTGCTCGACGACATGGGGCACGATCGCTTGCGGTCGCTGCTCGAAGTCGATCCCTGTGCTGCGGCTCCACGGGACGGCTTGGACGACGCTGGCTGGCGAACCGGGGTGGGTCGACCGGATGCTGGGGGCTGACGTGCTCGCGGTCCCCTGGGTAGTCGGCACGGAGATCGGGTTCGTCTGCCCGTCCTGCGGCAATTGCCCCAGGGATGCGCTCACGGCTGCGTAGAGCCGCTCAGCCCACCAGCTTCTTGAGCAGCGCCATCCCCCGCTCGGCCTAGGCCGGCGTCGCGTCGGCCAGCTCGAGGTACACACGGCCGCGGGCGTCGTAGAAGCTCTCGGTCTGGACCACCCACCGCTCCCGCTCGGGCGTGGCCAGCTCGACGTCGGCGGCGAGCTTGTGGAGCGCGGCGCTCACCAGGCGGTGGCTCGTGCCCTTCGGGAGCCGGATCTCGATCTGCGGCTCGGCCGTCCCGTAGCGGCTCTCGCCCTGGCTCACCGTCTTCGTCGTCTGCGTGTTCTGGCTCGTGGTCCGCATCGTCGTCCTCGCGTTCTGCAGGGCGGCTCGTCGCCCGTTGCGAGGGACCTACAGGCTCCGGTTCGCGGCCCTAGCAAGGCCAAGAACGTCGGTTTCCGTTGTCTTTTCGAGCGGTTGGAATGGCCGCAAGGTTCCGCGCCCTTCGGGCCGCCGAGCCGACGGAGGCCCATGGCCTACATCCGCCGCGTGAGCCCGGTGCGGAGCATCTCGGCCACGAGCGACGCGGCCAGCTCGTCGTCGTTCTCGCCCTTCACGGCGAGCTCGACCTCCTCGAACTTGCGCGCGTTGGCGACTACCCACTCGATGTACTTCGGCACCGTGAAGTCCTCGACGCCGAACGCGATGTCCTGCATCGCCTTCACGATCTGCAGGGCGGTGCCTTGGAACACGCGCCCGTCTCTCATCACGATCTTCATGCTGCGGTCTCCTTCCGGCGCGCTCGCCAGCTGCCCGAGTCGATGACGGGGCGACCTTCGACCTGCTCGGGCGCGAGGAGGTAGGTCTCGACGGCGGCGCCGTCCTCGAGGGCGATGCTCGTGCGCCGGTAGAAGCGCGGGTGCCCTTCGAGCCGGTCGAGCGCGCCGAGCGTGGCCTCGTCGACCTCATACACCTCGCCGGCCACCGCGTGCTCGCCGCCGCGCACGAGCCCCGGGAACGCGCCGAGGTCGCGCAGCTCGAACGCGGGCTTGGTCCTCGCCTCCGCGACGAGCCGGGCGCCCGTGAGGAGCCGGTGGTTCGGCTCGCCGGCGAGGAGCGTCCCGTAGACGAAGACGCGCGTGGGCGCGCCATGCCGGCCCTTGGGCGCGTTCATGGCTCCACCCCCGCTGCGGTGGCCAGGGGCGCGACGTCGAAGCCCAGGCGGGCGTACGCGCGCCACAGGACGCGGAAGTAGCCGGGCTGCGGCGCCCAGGGTTCGAACCCGTCCTCGGGCTGAAGGTACGTCGTCGCGCGGCGGCGTTGCCCGTGCTCGTCGAGCACCAGCTTCACGACGCTCTCGTAGGCGAACGGGTGGCCCTCGAAGCGATCGAGCGCGCGAAGGTCCGCGTCGTCGAGGCGGTAGAGGAGCCCCTCGACGCGGGCGCCGCGGGCCCGCACGACGCTCGCGACCGCTCCGTCCCAGCGGTGGCTGAAGCCGCCGAACGCGAGCGCGTAGTTGGGCAGCACCGCGCGCGCCACGGGCTGCGCGCTCGCGCACCGCGAGCGCATCTGCTCGTCGTCGAGGTTCGAGCCGTACGCGAAGTAGAGCACGTGTCCCATCTTCTCATCTCGCCGCGGGCCGAGGCCCGCCGTAGTCATCCATCGCTTCCGTCGGCGGCCGAGTCCAGGGCCGGCGTCGTGGCCGGCCCCGCGGCCCTCACGCTGCTGCTCGGGCATCGCCCACCTCCTCGCTCGCCGGGGCGCTCGCGGCCGGGCGGCGGTCGCGGCGCTCGCCCTTCCAGGCCGCCGAGCCCGCGAGCTTCTTGGTGAGGTGCAGGCGCGCGGTCTTGAACTCGTCGCCGATGAGCCCGAGGTGCAGGAGCACCACCCGGAAGTCGTACTTGGCGGTCGCGGGGTTGAACTCGCGGCGCTTGCTCGACGCGGCCTTCGAGCCGAGGGCCTTGGCCGCCATCGCGAGCGCCAGCTGCACGTAGGCCTTCACCTCGCCCGCGTGCAGCGTCCCGTTGAAGTAGCGCAGCTCGATCGTGCCCCGGAAGAAGAGGCTGTTGAGGTTGAGCCCGTTGTAGCGCGTCTGGTCGTAGCGCTGCGGGCTCGTGTTCCGGTACCCGTACCAGGCGTCACTCACCTCCTGCATCGTCTTCGGGCGGCGCGCTTCGAGGCGCTGGATGAAGCTCGCGTCGATCGGGCGGCAGTAGCGGCTCAGGCGCGTCTCGCTGACCCCGAGCGCGTGCTCGAGGAGGCGCTCCTGCTTGTGCACCAGCTTCACCAGGTTCGTGACGCTCTTGGCGTCGAAGCGGCTGCCGTCGATGTGAATGTGGATGCCCGTCGAGGGGTCGGCCTTCGAGCCCGCGGTGCGCACCGCCCGGACGACGTTCTGCAGCTCGTCGATGTCGTCGTAGCCCAGGACCGGCGAGACGATCTCGCCGCTGTTCTCGCCGCCGCTCAGCGAGCCGTCCGGGACCACCTGCCAGCGGCGCCCGCGCGCGTCGGTGATGCGCCAGCTGCGGTACTCGTCGGCGACCGTGCCCCCGACCACGCTGTGGATGGCGCGGGCGAGCTTCTCGCGGCTCAGGCCCACCGTCTCAATCTCGATCCCGAATCGCAGCGTCTTCATCGTCGTCGTCCTCGCGTTCTGCGCGGGGCCCAGTGCCCGTCGCGTGAGGACATACAGGCTTCCGTTCGCGCCCCCAGCAAGGCCGAACACGTTGATTTCGCAGGTGTTTTCTGGCGCCCGGAATAGCCGCGAGGTTCCGCGGAGATGGGGCGTCGGAGGCGGTTGTAGGCCTGCCGACGCCCCTCCGATTCCGCCGCGTTCACGCGCCCGTGGTGCCCGCGTTCGTGAAGTGCGCGGCCGCGTCGCGCGCGCCGAGATGCGCGAGGTAGTGGCCGATGGCTCCCCGGAAGAACACCATGCGGTTCTTGATGCCCTTCGCGCGCCAGGCCTCGTCCATCTTGTCGGCGACGTCGGCCTCGAGCCGCAGCGGGAGGATCTTCACATCGAGCGGCTCGCCCTCGCGCGCGCGGGTCTTGCGCGGCCCGACGTTGATGCGGCCCTTCTCGGCCTCGCGGATCTTCCAGATGAGGTAGCGGCGATTATGGAGAGCACCCCATAATCGCCGGTATGTAGAGCTGACGGATATGGGGACTTGCTGCCGCGCTACCGCGTGAGAATTCAGGAAGCTCCGCGGGTTGTGGTCGCAGCGAGCCTCGACAACTCCACATATTCGCGGCGTCGTCTCCGGCGGCCGGGCTGATCCCGGTCGATCATCAAGGAGACGACATGCTGGAGAAATACTTCGAGAGACGGTTCGTGCTGGACGGGTTCCGCGCGAGCCCCGCGGGCCCGCATATGGACGGGTTTGCGATGTGGCTGGCCGCGCAGGGCTATAGCTTTCAGACCGGAGGGTCGTGCCTGCGCCACGCCGTTCACCTCGGGCGATGGCTGGCTGCGAGCGGGGTCCCGCTTGCCGCGCTCGACGACGACGTCATTGCGTCCTTCGTGGCTCACGTTCCGGTGTGCGACTGCGAAGGACAGCGCGTTGGCGAGCACGATCGCGCCCTGGCACGAGCTCGCGTGTTCCGTCGCTATCTGCAGGCCGTCGGCGCTGTTCCTCGCGCGACCACAACGGCCGTCGATGAGCCACTGCTCGAGGGCTTCATCACGTGGATGCGGCAGCAGTGCGGTGTGAGCGAGTGGACAGTGAAGGCCTACTCGCGCGTCGTGCGGAAGCTGCTTGAGCACGTCGGCCGAGAGCCGAGCGCGTACACGGTCGCGGCGCTCCGGCGAGCGGTGCTCGCGCTGTCGGAGGGCCACGGCGCTAGCAAGGGCGAGCAGGTCGTCACGGCGACGCGAATGTTTCTCCGGCAGCTCGCTGTGCACGGCCTGTGCAGCGCGGACCTCGCCGATGGTATCCCCCGGCCCGCACGCTGGTCGCAGACGGCGCTGCCGAAACACCTTCCGCCAGACGATGTCGAGAAGCTGCTTGCGAGCTGCGACGCCTCGTCTGCGACCGGGCTTCGCGATCGAGCCATCATGCTTCTGCTTGCGCGACTGGGCCTCCGTGCGGGTGACGTCCTCACGCTGCGCCTCACCGACCTGGACTGGGAGCGCGCCCGACTCCGTCTCGTCGGCAAGGGCCGGCGAGAGACTTGGCTGCCGATCCCCCAGGACGTCGGCGACGCCATCCTCGCTTATCTGGAGCGGGGCCGCCCACCCATCGACCACGAGCACGTGTTCCTGACTGCACGCGCGCCATGGCGCAGCATCACCAACAACTCGTCGATCGCTCAGCTGGTCGGGCGAGCGATTCACCGCGCCGGCGTCGACGCGCCATCCTTTGGCGCCCATCTTCTTCGGCACTCGGCGGCGACCGCGATGCTGCGCGAAGGGGCCTCGCTCGAGGGCATAGCGGCCATTCTCCGGCATCGCTCGGTCGAGACAACGACCGTCTACGCCCGCGTCGACCAGCGTTTGCTCGGGCAGGTCGCACAGCCGTGGATGACGACCGACGCGAATACCCGGGCGATGAAGGCGCCACCGATGCCGACCGCGGACGTCGGGGTGATCGCGCAGCACTGGCTCGTGGAGGTTCCGTCATGCTGAAGCAGCTCGTTACCGACTACCTGAGGACCCGTCGCGCGCTCGGCTTCGAGCTGGAGGCGCCGGAGCGGATGCTCTACGACTTCGCCGCGTTCGCGAAGGAGCGCGGTGAGACGCATGTGCTCGCGGCGACGGCGATCGACTGGGCCGCCGAGGGGCGCACCGCGAGCGTGCGTCATCATCGCCTGCAGAGACTCGTGCTCTTCGCCCGCCACGTACGCGCCGAAGACCCTCGCCATGAGGTCCCGAGCCACCACGTGTTCCCGCGCGTGCCGCGCCAGATCGTGCCGCACATCTACAGCCCTGACGAGGCGCGGCGGCTCATCGAGGCCGCGCGCACGCTCGGAGCACCCTCGTCTATGCGGGTCCTGACCGCGCAGACCTTTTTCGCGCTGCTGTTCGCGACGGGGCTGCGTGTCTCGGAGGCGATGGCGCTCGATCTGGATGACGTCACGCCGCAGGGGCTGCTCATCCGCAAGACGAAGTTCCAGAAGACGCGCCTGGTCCCATTGCATGAGACCGCACGAGAGGGACTCGACCGCTACCTGCAACGCCGTCGCGCCATTGGCACCCCGCCGTCGAGCCTGTTCCTTGGCTCTCGCGGTCAGCGTCTCGCCCACAATAGCGCTCGCAAGATGTTCGTCCAGATGCGCGAGGTCGCCGGTCTCGAGAAGCCTCCTGGCCAGTTGCAGCCCCGCATCCACGACATCCGACACACGTTCGCGGTGCGTGCCCTCGAGGCATGTCCCGACGGCCGCGATCGCGTCGCCCAGCACATGCTCGCGCTCGCGACCTACCTTGGACACACGCACGTCGCAGACACCTACTGGTACCTGCAGGCGACGCCCCGGCTGATGCGCGACATCGCGGATCGCGTGCAGGCGGCGTTCACGACGGAAGGTTGGTCATGACGCCACTCGCCCCACACCTCACTGCCTACCTCCGCGAGCGCTTACCGCAGGAGCGTCAGGCCAGCAAGCACACCGTCGATACCTACACGTACACGTTCAAGCTGCTCTTCGCCTTCACGACGAAGCGCCTTGGTGTACCACCGTCGGCACTGACGCTCGAGCAGCTCGATGCGCCGCTTCTGGTCGAGTTCCTTGCTCACCTGCAGGCAGAGCGCGGCAACAGCGCGAGGACCCGCAACGCGAGACTCGTCGCGCTCAAGTCGTTCATGCGCTTCATCGAGTACCGTGTTCCCTCTGCCGTCGAGCAGGTGCGCCGCGTGCTCGCTATCCCGAGGCAGCGCGCTGACGTCATGCTCGTGCGCCACGTCGACGCGGCCGAGGCGAAGGCACTGCTCGACGCGCCCGATCCAACGACGCGCTTGGGCATCCGCGACCGCGCGCTCTTGCTCATGGGCTTCGCCGGCGGCCTGCGCGTCTCGGAGATAGTTGGCCTGCGCCTGGACGATCTCTCGTTCGATGGTGCGTACCTGGAGCTGCGAATCCGAGGCAAGGGTCGCAGGCAGCGCGGTCTCGTCCTCTGGAAGGAGGTCGCCAACGCCGTGCGTGCCTGGCTCGCCGTGCGTGGCGATGCCCTCGTACCGGAGGTGTTCCTCAACGCGCGTGGAGGTTGCATCTCGCGGTGGGGCTGCGCGCACATCTTGGAGAAGTACGCGGAGGCAGCGACGGCGACGTGCCCGTCTATTGCGAACCGCCGGGTCTCGCCGCACGTCCTGCGGCACACCTGCGCGATGAGCATCCTCCAGGCGACGGGCGACATCCGCAAGGTGGCTCTCTGGCTCGGGCACGCGAACCAGCAGACCACGGAGATGTACCTGCAGGCCGATCCGACCGAGAAGCTCGCGGCGCTCGACGCCGTGAAGCTGCCCTCGCTGCGCAAGGGGGCGTTCAACCCGCCCGATCAGCTCCTGGCCTTGCTGACCGGCGGCGCGTCGGCATCGGATCCGTCTCCACGGAGCAGAAGGGCGGCCGCCTCGCGCTCGTCAAAGTCGACGAGGTAGCGGTGGGGCGCGCGGCGAAAGAGCTCGGCGCGGCTTCTCAGGCCAAGCCGTCGCCGAACCTCGTCGAGCCGCTCGACGACCGGCGCGGGCATGCGCAACGGAAGCACGAGGACATCGTCGGCGCCATGGGCAGCGCGCGGCTCGGCACCGATGCGGATCAGTCCGCGCTCGGCCTGGCGCAGCCGCCATCGCAAGTAGCCGACATGACGAGAGTTCGTGGGCCTCCCGATCAGTTCGAGGTGCTGCGCCTGGAGCTGATCGACCGACGCTGTCTTGGACGACGCGCTCGGCTTCGATGGCGTCGACGCCGCGCGCGTCGTCGCTGCTTCCAGGATCTTGCGCACCAGCCACGCCTTGTTCGGGCAGCGCGTCGGCTCGCCGACAATCTCGACGTACCTCCGCTGCAGCTCGGGCAGGCGCATCGCTCCGAGGTCCGCTTCGTTCAACTCGGTCATGCTCGCTCTCCTTCCGAGCGCCATGAACTGGCGCTCGTGGCCATACAGGCGTCCGGGCGCGGAGAGCTCAAGGTCATTCGACCGTCCGCGGGCTCATGAATATGGAGAGCGAACTTCGCCGATTCCCTAGGAGAACACGCAGCTGCGAGCCCGCGACTCCCCATATCCGTCAGCTCTACATACCGGCGGTTATGGAGAGCACCCCATAACCGCCGGTACCTGCGCAAGCGCCTCGCCTGGCGCATCCAGGAGCTGGCTGAGGGCGGGCTCCCGGCCAGCGCCCTCGAGCGCATCGCCCAGCTCGGCGACGACGTGCCCGAGCGCTGGCGCATGCGGCAGGCCGCGCAGGTGCAGGACCTCGGCACCGTGCAGCCCATCGAGCCGCGCGATCCGCGCGTGCCTCCGGTCGGCACCGTCCTGCGGCGCGTCTTCAACGGCGTCGCGCACGAGGTCACGGTCTGCAGCGAGGGCTTCGAGCACGGCGGCGAGCGCTTCAAGACGCTCTCGGCGGTGGCGAAGCACATCACCGGCACGCCCTGGAACGGCTTCCTCTTCTTCGGCCTGAAGAAGCGCGTCGAGACGACGAGCGAGGAGAGCGCGGCATGAGCGACATCCCGTTCTACCGGACGCAGATGGGTCACCGCTTCTACGAGGCGACGGCGCCTTCCATCGCGCGCGAGCTGGCTCGCCTCAACGACAACCTCGAGCGGCTCCTCGCCGTCATCGAGCGCGACGCGAAGGCAGACGAGCCGCCGCCGACCGACGCGAAGCCGGAGGAGCCGCGATGACGAAGCGCACGCCAACCCCCGCGCCGACGACCGACACGAAGCGGTGCGCCGTCTACACGCGCAAGTCGACGACGATGGGGCTCGAGCAGGAGTTCAACTCGCTCGACGCCCAGCGCGAATCCGCCCTCGCGTACATCCAGCGGCAGCCCGGCTGGAAGCTCGTCGACGAGCGCTACGACGACGGCGGCTTCACCGGCGCGAACATCGACCGGCCCGCGTTCACGCGGCTGCTCGCCGACGTCGAGGCCGGGAAGATCGACGTCATCGTCGTCTACAAGGTCGACCGCCTGAGCCGCTCGCTGCTCGACTTCGTCAAGATGATGGAGCGCTTCACGGCGGCGGGCGTGTCGTTCGTGTCCGTCACGCAGAACTTCTCGACGGCCGATGCGATGGGGCGGCTCACGCTCAACATGTTGATGTCGTTCGCCGAGTTCGAACGCAGCATGATCGCCGAGCGCACGCGCGACAAGATCGCCGCCTCGCGCCGAAAGGGGAAGTGGACGGGCGGCCCGGTGCCCTTCGGCTACTCGGTGAAGGACAAGAAGCTCCTCGTGAACGAGGTCGAGGCGCAGGTCGTCCGCGAGGCCTTCACGCTGTTCCTCCAGCACCGGCAGATGGCGATGGTCGCGCGCACGCTCACCGAGCGCGGGCTGCTGCCGCGAGGCTCGAGCCGCCCGCCGAAGGACGGGCTGCGCTGGACGAAGGACGCCATCGCGCGCGTGCTTCGGAACCCGCTCTACGCGGGCTTCATGATGTACGGCGACGAGCTGCACCCCGGCGAGCACCCACGCCTCATCGACGAGTCCACGTTCCGCCACGCCGAGCGCATCCTCGCGGGCACGAGCCGCGAGCTGCGCCTCACCGGCACGAACCCCGACTACGTGCTGCGCGGGCTCCTGCGCTGCGGGCTCTGCGGCGAGGCGATGTGCCCGGGCTCGACGACGAAGAAGAACAGGAAGACGTACAGGTTCTACAGATGCTCGAAGCGCGACAAGCACGGCAAGGAGGCGTGCCGCGCGAGGCCGCTGCCCGCGGGCGCGCTCGAGGACTTCGTCGCGCAGCGCATCACCGCGGCGACGGCGGACGGCTCGCTCGCGGCGCACGTCGACGCCTCGCTCAAGGCGCGCATCGCGGGCAAGCGCGAGGCGATCGAGAAGATCCGCGCCGACCTCCCGGGCAGGGTAGCGAGCGCTTCGGTCGCCGCGTCGAAGTACACCGAGGACCTCGGGAAGTTCGAGGGCCGCGCGCGCGAGCTCGTCGAGGCGAAGCTCCGCGCCGAGACCGACCGGCTCGTGGCCGCCGAGCGCCAGCTCGCGGAGACGGAGCGCGACCGCCTCGACCTCGAGGTCGCCGACAGGGAGGCCGAGTGGATCGGCGCCGCGCTCCGCGACTTCGCGCGCGTCTGGAAGCTGATGACGCCGGAGAACCAGGGGCGCCTCCTGCGCGCGCTCGTCGCCGCTGTCCGCGTGGAGGAGGAGACGGGCGTCGTCGAGGTCGAGCTGGTGAACTTCGCCGCCGCCGCCGGCTCGAAGGAGGCCGCATGACCCTCGACCAGCAGCAGGCAGCTCCGACCGAGGACGCGCCCAAGGACCGCCACATCCTGACGGGCACGCTGTTCCGCAGGCGCAGCTCGCGCGTGACGCTGAGCGAGACGCCGCCGCCCCCGAAGCCCGAGCCCGTGCGCCGGCCCGCCAAGGTGGCCCGGATGCTCGCCCTTGCGCACCACCTGCAGAGCGCCATCGACCGCGGCCTCGTGGCCGACCGGGCCGCCGTGGCCCGCAAGCTCGGGCTCACGCGGGCGCGGGTGACCCAGCTGCTGGACCTGCTGCTCCTGGCGCCCGACCTCCAGCAAGCCGTGCTGGCCCTCGAAGCGGTCGACGGCGCTGAGCCCATGAGCGAGCGGGCCCTGCGCGCCGTGGCGCACGCCGGGAGCTGGGTCGAGCAGCGGGCCCAGTTCCCGCGGTGATCGTCGTCGGAGCCCCGTGATCCGTTGCGGCCGCCGGCCGAACTGGTGTACTTTGGCGCCGGCTGGCAAACTCTGCCAACCACTGCCCAGGTGGAGCCTGGTCCCCATGCCGGACGAGATACTCACACTGCCCGAGGTCGCACAGTTGCTGAAGGTCGCGGAGAAAACCGTCTACACGATGGCCCAGAAGGGCGCGCTCCCGGCGTTCAAGGTTGGCGGGCAGTGGCGGTTCAAGCGCGACGACATCGACGCGTGGATCGAACGGCAGAAGCTGGAAGCGAAGGGTACGAAATGACCGCGCCCACGTCGAAAGACCTGGGCGCGCTCTGCGAGACCGCGGCGGCGCTCTATCATCGCCTCGTGCTGGTCGTCGGTCCGGCGCGCAGTGGAAAGACCCGACTGCTGCAGGCTGCGGCCGCGGCGAACGGGTGGCCGCTCATCAACCTGAACCAGCGCGTCAGCGAGCTGTTGCTGGAACTCACGCAGCGACAACGCGCGCTTCGGGTCCCGCGCCTCGTAGGGGACGTACTCGGGGCCACGGGTGCAGAGGTCGTGCTCGTCGACAACCTTGAGCTGCTCTTCAGCCCTGACCTTGCCCAGGACCCGCTGCGCCTCCTGCAAGGACTTGCACGCAACCGCACCGTCGTCGCGTCGTGGCCGGGCGTCATGGTCGGCAAGCAGCTGACCTACGCCGAGCCCAGCCACCCGGAGTACCGACGCTACCCGGAACTCGACACGCTCTGGCTCTCGCTGCCGGGCGACGCCGCCTCCCAAGACCCGCGCGCCCAAGCCCAGGGCTGACCAAGGAACCCCATGCGATACGCCGACCTCATTCACTTCGAACCGATCGAGTCAGTCGTTCAGCTGCGGGAGGCTGATGCCGCCGCGGAAGCACGTCGACTGGTGACGACCTTCGTCATCTCGGACCGGATGGTCGAGCAGCTCGTCGACCTGGTCTTCGCTCAGCTCCAGTTCGACAAGCCGAGCGACAACAAGGGGCTCCTGGTCGTCGGCAACTACGGCACCGGTAAGTCGCACCTCATGGCGACGATCTCTGCGGTGGCAGAACACGCCGACCTCGCCAAGTCGCTGACTAATCCGACCGTCGCCGACAAGGCCTCGGCAGTCGCCGGTCGGTTCAAGGTCGTGCGCGCCGAGATCGGCTCCACCGAGATGTCCCTTCGCGACATCGTGTGTGGCGAGCTCGAGGAGCACCTCGCGAACTTGGGCGTCTCCTACCGCTTCCCGAGTTCGTCCGAGGTGTCGAACAACAAGGACGCCTTCCACGAGATGATGGCGGCGTTCCAGCAGGTCTACCCAACGCAGGGACTGCTCTTCGTCATCGACGAGCTGCTCGACTATCTCCGGACCCGCAAAGAACAGGCGCTCATTCTCGACCTGAACTTTCTCCGAGAGGTCGGCGAGATCTGTCGCAGCACGCGCTTCCGGTTCTTGTCGGGCGTCCAGGAGAGCCTCTTCGACAGCACGCGCTTTCAGTTCGTCGCCGAGACGTTGAGGCGCGTGAAGGATCGCTTCGAGCAGGTCCGCATCGCGCGCGAAGACGTCGCCTACGTCGTCTCGGAGCGCTTGCTCAAGAAGGACGCGAAGCAGCAGGCGCTGGTGCGTGAGCATCTCCAAGGGTTCGCACCGCTCTACGGCTCGATGAACGAACGGCTCGATGAGTTCGTGCGCCTGTTCCCGGTCCATCCGGCGTACCTCGAGACGTTCGAGCGCGTGTTCGTCGCTGAGAAGCGCGAGGTCCTCAAGACCCTCAGTTCGGCGATTCGCCGCCTCGTCGAGCAGGACGTGCCGACTGATCAGCCCGGCCTTATCGCCTACGACTCCTACTGGACCTTCCTGAAGGACAACCCGTCCTTCCGCGCCGTCCCCGAGATCCGCGAGGTGGTGCAGAAGAGCGAGGTGCTCGAGGGGCGCATCCAGCAGGCATTCACCCGCCCGCAGTATCGGCCCGCGGCGCTTCGCATCGTGCACGCGCTCTCGGTGCACCGCCTCACGACCGGCGACATCTACGCGCCCATCGGGGCCACCGCCGACGAACTGAGAGACGACCTGTGTCTCATCCTCCCGATGCCGGAGCGGGATGCCGACTTCCTGAAGACGATGGTCGAGACGATCCTCAAGGAGATCCTGAAGACCGTCAGCGGCCAGTTCATCAACTTCAACAAGGAGAACGGGCAGTACTACCTCGACGTCAAGAAGGACGTCGACTTCGACTCGCTCATCGAGAAGAAGGCTGAGGGCCTCAGCGGCGACCTGCTCGACCGTTACTACTTCGATGCGCTCACGCGCGTCATGGAGTGCGCGGACCAGACCTACGTCACCGGCTATCGCGTCTGGGAACACGAGGTGGAATGGAGGGAGCGCAAGGTCGGGCGCAGCGGCTACCTGTTCTTCGGCGCGCCCAATGAGCGGTCGACGGTTACGCCGCAGAGGGACTTCTACCTCTTCGCGCTGCAGCTCTTCGAGCCCCCGTACTTCAAGGACGAGAAGCGCAGCGACGAGGTGTTCCTCAAGCTGAAGCACCGTGACGCCGCGTTCGACACTGCGCTCAAGCTGTATGCCGGGGCGCGCGAGCAGGCGACGAACGCTTCTGGAGCGAACAAGAAGATCTACGAGGACAAGGCTGCGGATCATCTCCGCACGCTCACCACCTGGCTTCGCGAGCACATCGTCACGGCGCTCGAGGTGACCTACCAGGGGCGCTCGAAGCCGCTCGCGGAGGTGCTCCACGGGAAGGCCTCCGTCGCCGCAGGGCGCAACTCAGTGCGCGACCTCGTCAACGCGGCCGCGTCGATCTGCCTCGGCCCGCACTTCGAGAACCAGAGCCCCGACCACCCGGTGTTCAACGTCCTCGTCACGAAGGAGAACCGCGCCCTGGCCGCCCAGGATGGGCTGCGGTGGCTCGCCGGTGGCGTCAAGAGCAAGCAGGGCACCGCGGTCCTGGACGCGCTCGAGCTGCTCGACGGCGAGCAGCTGAAGCCGAGGAAGTCCCGCTACGCGAAGCACGTGTTGGAGGTGCTCTCGCAAAAGGGCAACGGCCAGGTCGCGAACCGCTCGGAGTTCGTCGGTGATGACGCCGGGATCGAGTACTGGACGCGTTTCCGACTCGAGCCCGAGTTTCTCGCGGTCGTCCTCGGGTCGCTGGTTCACAGCGGCGATCTCATCGTCAGCATCACCGGGAAGAAGTTGGACGCCAGCGCGGTCGACCAGTTCGCCAAGCTGAGCATCGCGGACCTTGCCGGCTTCAAGCACATCGAGCGCCCGCGAGATCTGCCCCTCGGTCCCATCCAGGATCTCTTCGAACTGCTCGGCCTGCCGAAGGGGCTGATCGTCAACCCGGCCAACCGCGACGAGGGCATCCAGCGCCTCCAGACCGAGGTCGCCAAGCGCGCCGAGCGCATCGCCATTGCCCTGCAGAGCCTGCAAAGCGGCATCGCCTTTTGGGGCAAGCCGCTGCTTTCCGAACAGGAACGCGAGTCGTGGCGAAAGCAGCTGACCGAGCTGAAGGCGTTCCTCGAGGGACTGGCTCCGTTCAACACGGTCGGCAAGCTCAAGAACTTCCCGCACGACACCGCCACCATCGCGACTCAGCAGGAACGCCTCGACCTGGTGAAGGCCGTCGAGGATCTCGTTGAGCTGGTGCGACAGATCGACCCGGTGACCGCGTACCTCAGCACGGCCGAGGCGGTCTTGCCGGCTGACCATGTCTGGCTCGGCGGCGTGAAGACGGCGCAAGGTGAGGTGCTGGCCAAGGTCGCGAGCCCCAAACACCGAGCCGATCCGAGCTTCCAGCGCGGGCTCGGGCAGCGACTCGCGGAGCTGAAGGCCCAGTACCAGGACGCGTATCTCGAGCTGCATGGCCGCGCCCGCCTCGGCGCCACCGCGGACAAGCAGAAGGGCGAGCTGCAGAAGGACGCCCGCCTCGCGCAGCTACGCAAGCTCGCGGGCGTCGAGATGATGCCTACGCAGCAGCTCACCGACTTCGAGAACCGACTGCTGGCGCTGCGGTCGTGCTGGAGCCTGACGAAGCAGGACCTGGATGCCCGACCGCTCTGCCCGCACTGTGGCTACCGCCCTGTCGAGGAACCGGCGACCACTGCTGGCGCCGCCGCGAAGGTGCTGGACGACGTCGACGACCAGCTGGACCGCTTGCTCGAGGAGTGGACTCGGACCTTGCTGGGCAACCTCGAGGATCCCACCGTGACGGGCAACGTGGACTTGCTGACGGATGCGAAGGGCAAGACCGCACTGCGTGCGTTCCTCAAGAGCCGCGCTCTGCCGACACCAGTCGACACCGTCTTCGTGAAGGCGCTGCAGGAGGTCCTCTCGGGCTTGCAGAAGGTCGTGCTCAAGAAGGACGACCTTCACGCGGCCCTGTTGCGCGGTGGCGCTCCCTGCACCGTCGCAGAACTTCGCGAGCGGTTCGACGCCTACCTGGCCGAGCTGAACAAGGGCAAAGACAGCTCGAAGATTCGCATTGTGCTCGAGTAGCCGAGGGGGCCCCGTGACCAAGCAGAAACAGAAAAACCTCGGCCTCGCCGCTCACACGTCCACGTCAGGACCGGTGGAGTGCCTCGGCCACAAGTTCGAAAGTGATGCTGCTCGGCGTGAGCACTTCACCAATCTGTTGCGAGAGAGGCTGAAGGACCCGGCGTTTCGCCGCATCGAGGGATTTCCGGTCGCGAGCGACGAGGACATCCTTCGGCTGTCCGACCCGCCTTTCTACACCGCGTGCCCCAACCCGTTTCTCACCGAACTCGTCGCGCACTACGGCAAGGCTTACCGAGCCAGCGATGCGTACCATCGCGACCCCTTCGCGATCGACGTAAGCGTCGGCAAGAGCGACTCGCTCTACAAGGCGCACAGCTATCACACCAAGGTTCCGCATCTCGCGATTGTCCCCTCGATCCTGCACTACACGAAGCCGGGCGACGTTGTGTTGGATGGCTTCTGTGGTTCGGGAATGACTGGCGTCGCTGCGCTGTGGTGCAGCGCAGCACCCGAGTCGTACCGCAAGGAGGTCGAGAGCGAGTGGAAGCGAGAAGGGTTGCCTCCTCCTGCCTGGGGACCGCGGCTTGCGGTCCTGAATGACCTTTCGCCCGCCGCTACGATGATCGCGGCCGGCTACAATCTCGCATTCGATCCCAGCGCCTTCGCTGCCCATGGCCAGCGAATCCTAGACGAGGTCGAGGCCGAACTCGGATGGATGTACGAGACCGTTCACGCCGACGGCAAGACGGTCGGCCGAATCAACTTCACGGTGTGGAGCGAGGTCTTTCACTGCCCGGAGTGCGCTGGCGAGATCGTGTTCGTAGACGAGGCCCTGGACGCTGACTCGAACCAGACGAGGGGCGAGTTTCCCTGTCCGAAGTGTTCGGCCGTTCTCAACAAGGACAATCTCGAACGCAACTTCGAGACCCTCATCGATCCAGCAACTGGTGAGCCGTGGAAGCGCATTCGAATGCGCCCGGTCCTGATCAATTACTCGCACGGCGAGAAGAACCACACGAAGAAGCCCGACAGCCGCGACGAGGACCTCCTCGCGCGCATTGCGCGACTGCCTCTGCGAGCGTCAGTCCCGGTCAACAGATTCCCCATCGAGAAGATGGCTCACGGCTCCCGAATCGCGCCCAAAGGTTTCACGCACGCCCATCACTTCTTTCTGCCTCGCGCTGCCGCTGCCCTTGGTTTGTTGTGGGAAAAGTCGAGTGCGGTTGCGGATCCATCCGTCCGACGGATGTTGCTCTGGTTCGTCGAGCAAGCGATCTGGACGTCCTCGGTGATGAATCGGTTTCGACCGACGGGATTCTCGCAGGTCAGCCAGTACTTGACCGGTGTCTACTACATTCCCTCGCAGCACGCCGAGCTCAGCCCCTGGTACATCCTCGACGGGAAGCTCGCGCGGCTCGCGAAGGTGTTCGCCGTGCTGCAGGGGGCGAGCGCTTCGCGCCGCGTTGCTGCGGTCGCCACAGGCTCGTGCACGAACATCGGAGTGGCTGATGCATCTGTCGACTACGTGTTCACCGACCCACCTTTCGGCGAGAACATCTTCTACGCGGACCTGAACTATCTCGTTGAGTCTTGGCATCGCGTCCTCTCAGATTCGCAGCCCGAAGCCATCATCGATCAGCCGAAAAAGAAGGGCCTCTACGAGTATCAGGAACTCATGCGGCGGTGCTTTGCGGAGTACTTCCGCGTGCTCAAGCCTGGGCGCTGGATGACGGTCGTCTTCAGCAACTCCAGCAACGGCGTTTGGCGCGCAATCCAGGAGGCGATGGGCGTCGCCGGGTTCGTGGTCGCGGACGTACGCACGCTCGACAAGCAGCAAGGGTCCTACCGCCAGGTCACGAGCAGCGCTGTGAAGCAGGACCTCGTCATCTCGGCGTACAAGCCCAGCGAGGCACTGGAGAAGAAGTTCGTCCTCGGCACGACAACCGAGGAGACCGCGTGGGCCTTCGTGCGCGAGCATCTGAGCAACGTGCCGAAGTTCGTCGGCCCCGCGACGGAGGGCGAGGTCATCTCCGAGCGGACGCCGCAGATGCTGCACGATCGCATGGTCGCCTATCACGTGCAGCACGGAGTCGGCGTTCCGATCGGCGGGCCGCTCTTCTTCGCTGGTCTGGCGCAGCGCTTCGCTGAACGCGACGGGATGTACTTTCTCCCCGAGCAGGTGGCCGACTACGACCGGCGCCGGGCGAGCGTCTCCGAGGTGAAACAGCTGAGCCTCTTCGTCGTCGACGAGGCGAGCGCCATCCAGTGGCTGCGAAGGGAGCTGACGTCTCGGCCTCGCTCCGCTCAGGAACTCACGCCGGTCTTCATGCGGGAGCTGCAGTCGTGGGCCAAGCACGAACAGACCATCGAGTTGCGTAATCTGCTCCGGGACAACTTCCTCGAGTACGACGGCGTCGCCCCGGTGCCGAGTCAGATCCATCGGTATCTGAGCACCAACTTCAAAGAGCTGCGGAACCTCTCGAAGGAGGATGCCGAGCTCGTCGCCAAGGCGAAGGGCCGCTGGTATGTGCCCGATCCCAACAAGGCGCTCGACCTCGAGAAGCTGCGGGAGAAGGCGTTGCTTCGCGAGTTCGAGGACTACAAGACCTCGAAGGCGAAGAAGCTCAAGTTGTTCCGCACCGAGTCTGTTCGCGTCGGGTTCAAGGCTGCGTACGACGCGAAGGACTACGCCACCATCGTCAGCGTCGCTCAGAAGCTTCCGGAGAGCGTCCTGCAGGAGGACGAGAAGCTGCTGATGTACTACGACGTCGCCAGCATGCGAGTGGGAGAGTAGCGGCATGCTGAAGCGCGGAGACTGGGCCATCGAGACCGCGAGCCAGGCACCTTGCCAGGTCGTGGACGTGGAGGAGGTTTGGGGCTCGCGCGCCTATCGCGTCTGGCTCCCGACCCAGTCGACCGTGCTTCGCGTTGCGGAGCCGCGCCTCGTGCCCTACGGGACGCGCCCCGCAGACGTTGTCTGTAACGAGCTTGCGTTCGTCAGCGCTGCTGCGCGGATCGCCGACGCGATGGCGCGCGACGCCCTTGTGGCGCCGCTCGAAGGAACCGTCATCCCGCTGCCGCACCAGGTTCATGCGCTGGCGCGCGCGATGTCGAGTGATCGCGTTCGGTACCTCCTCGCTGACGAGGTTGGACTCGGAAAGACCGTCGAGGCGGGGCTCATCTTCCGCGAGTTGAAGATCCGCGGGCTCGTTCGCCGGGTGCTCGTGGTCGCGCCCGCGGGCCTCGTGACGCAGTGGGTGCAAGAGTTGAAGACCCACTTCGACGAGACCTTCCGACTCGTCATCCCGAGCGACCTGTCTGCAGTGCGCGAGCTGGTCGGGCTGGACGAAGAGGCGAACGCCTGGCGCCTGCACGACCAGGTGGTCTGTCCCCTCGACTCCGTGAAGCCGCTCGATGCCCGTCGCGGCTGGACCCGAGAGCAGGTGGCCCGCTTCAACCGCGAGCGCTTCGACGACCTTGTCTCTGCTGGATGGGACCTCATCATCATCGACGAGGCCCACCGGCTTGGTGGGTCGACGGATCAGGTCGCGCGCTATCGACTGGGTGAAGCACTCGGGCAGGCGGCTCCGTATCTCCTGCTGCTCAGCGCGACCCCTCACCAGGGTAAGACCGACGGCTTCCGGCGGCTGATCTCGTTCCTCGACCCGCAGGCATTTCCGGACGACGACTCCGTGAGTCAGTCGCGGGTCGCGCCCTACGTGATCAGGACGGAGAAGCGACGAGCGATCGACGCCGAGGGCAGTCCGCTGTTCAAGCCACGTCGCACGCAGCTGGTGGCGGTGACCTGGGGAGCAAGCGGTTCAGAGCAGCAAGCGCTCTATGCGGCCGTCACGGACTACGTGCGGGATGGCTACAACCAGGCCATCCAGGAGCAGCGGCGCGCGATCGGCTTCCTCATGATCCTCATGCAGCGCCTCGTCACCTCGAGCACGCGCGCCATTCGGCAGTCGCTGGAACGCCGTCTCGAAGTGCTCGAGTTGCCGGAGGGGCAGCTCTCCCTCTTCGGCGAGGACATCGGCGATGCCTGGGGAGCCCTCGATGGTCAGGAGCAGCTCGAGAGCGTCTTGAAGTCTCGCTTGAAAGGCCTCAAGAACGAACGGGCTGAGGTCGAGCTACTCCTTTCCGCCGCACGTCGGTGCGAAGCGAAGGGCCCGGACGCCAAGGCGCAGGCGCTGCTCGAGCACATTCACCGCCTCCAAAGGGAAGAGGCGGACCCGCTCGTGAAGGTCCTCGTCTTCACCGAGTTCGTGCCGACTCAAGAGATGCTCGCAACGTATCTCCAGGAGCGCGGGTTCCGAGTGACCTGCTTAAACGGTTCCATGGGGCTCGACGAGCGACGCTCGGTGCAACGCGCGTTCGCCGACGACGCCCAGGTGCTCATCTCGACGGACGCGGGCGGCGAAGGTCTCAACCTGCAGTTCTGTCACGTCATCGTGAACTACGACCTTCCGTGGAACCCGATGAAGATCGAGCAGCGCATCGGACGCGTCGACCGCATCGGGCAGAAGCACGTCGTCCAAGCGCTCAACTTTGCGCTGCAGGACACCGTCGAGCTGCGAGTCCGCGAGGTGCTGGAGGCGAAGCTCGCGAAGATCCTGGAGGAGTTCGGGGTCGACAAGCTTGCGGACGTCCTGGACTCAGAGGAGGGCGGCCCCGACTTCGAGGATCTGTACGTCGCGGCGATGCGCCAGCCCGACAAGGCAGTTGAACGGGCGGAGGCCCTGGCAGCCGAGCTGAGGAGCCGTGCCCTTGCAGCCAGGGACGGGACCAAGGTGCTCGGCCCCAGTGAGGCGCTGAGCCCCGAGGCTGCCCAGCGACTGGCGGGACACCAAGTGCCGTTCTGGACCGAGAGAATGACGCTCGCCTACCTTCGAAGCCGACGCGACGTGGGTGCGCGCGTCGAGGCGGACGACGTCGGCTACACGCTGCGCTGGCCGGATGGCACGGAGTTGGCGCGGGCGACCTTCGCCCCGAGCCAGGCGCCTGGCGCGCGACACGTGACTCTCGAGGAACCACACGTTCGGGGGATCGCCGCGCAGCTGGGATTCTTCGCGCCCGGCAATCCGATCACCTCCATCGTGATCCCAGAG
The DNA here is from genome assembly GCA_019637295.1 of Polyangiaceae bacterium. Lineage (GTDB taxonomy): Bacteria > Myxococcota_A > Polyangia > Polyangiales > Polyangiaceae > JACKEA01. Next base: position 25,400 of record JAHBVX010000007.1, on the reverse strand, counting down.
ATCTCCGACAAGGTGTGTGGCCTCTGGTCGCTCTGGCGGATCGCGCTCGATGGCGGCGGCAGCCGGGCACGGAGGATTCTGCCGCTTTTCGTGAGCGACGACGGACGAGTGTTGGGTCCTACTGCGCGGGTCGTGTGGGAACGAGTTCTGGAACTCGACCCGGAGCGCGTCCTCCTTCGGCCGGCTGCGCTGGTCGGCGAGCCGGCTCGAGCTGCGTACGAAGACACGCGGCGTCGCGCGGAAGAGGCCGGGCGTCCCCTCTACGACGAGCTCCTCGGCAACCATCGCCGCTACCTCGAGCAGGAGAAGCAGAAGTCGGCCCAGGCCATCTCCTCGCGACGCCGCGCAATCGAGCGCATCGGACTTCCGCAGGTTCGCGATCACCGTCTCGCGCAACTCGCCGAGGAGGAGAAAGCGCTCGCTGCGGAGCTGGCCGTGCGCTCGTCGGCTCTTCCGGAACTCAGTGCCATTCTGGTTGTTCGCGTGGCGGCACCCGGGGAGCTGTCATGACAACCGGCGGCAGCCTGAGCAGCTGGCGCGATCCGATCCTGGCGCACTTCACCAAGGAGATTGCGACGGTCGCTCGGCTCACCATCGTGGCCGATCCTGATCGGCTCCTGAGCGAGGAGGCGATTCTCGACGGCATTCGTGCGCGAGGCTTCGACCTGATTCCCTTCGAGGATCACGTTGCGTTCCGATACGCGTACGAGACGCGGTATCGCCAGGCGTGGGATCGGGGAGACCAGACCAACCTGGTGGTCCTACTTCATACGATTCACGAGGACGCGACCAAGCTCCCGTTCGACCTGCTCGAGTGTGCCCAGAGGGAGCGGAGGCTCCTGCGATTCAGTCGGGCAGAGCTTTTCCCGAACCTCTCCCCGGCCGTCTTGGACGAGCTCGATAGCAGCACCTTTGACGCGCTTCACCGAGCGCTTGCGCTGAACGAACCGGGTGTGCTGGGCGACAACGCGACGAAGGACTTCCTCCTTCGTCATGTCTTCGAGATTTCGCCCGAGCAGATCCGCACCGCCGCCGATCTCCTGCGCGTCCTCTTGCGGCGTCACTACCGCGCTCAACAGCTTCCGGCGTGCCTCGATGCTCGGTTGATCGCGTTGCTCGAGGAAACCAAGCGTTTCGCCAGCTGGCCGTTGCAGACGCTCGTTCCCCATCGAGAGCAGTTTTTCGCATTTCTGCAGGAACGATGGCCGCTGTTCGTCGAGCGCCAGAAGACCAGCGGCAGGGGCGTTGCGGAACCTGTCGAGCCGTACGGCTTGCGCGTCGCTGGTCCGACTGACCTGCCCTTCGAACACGAAGACGTCCGGGTCTACATCGACAGCTTGTTTCTCGAGGGGATTCTCGCTCCGACGGCGGTGCTGCCGAAGGCCTCTGTTGAAGGGACCTGGCTTGCAGTCGGTGTGCGGGGGGACGAGGTCGAGGATGCCCAACTTCGCTTCGCGCGGCTCACGGAGGCCCTTGAGCACAGTCTCCCCGGCGAGGCGGACGGCTACCGTGCGTGGACGGAGACGGCTTGGCGTTGGGCAGAGTGGAGCGCACTTCGATGGACGCTGGGCAGCCGAGTGCTCGAGCCCCGGTCTGGCGCCATCACCGCGCTCGAGAGGCGTGTCGACGACACCTTCACGCGCTGGATGCTCGCGCACTACGCATCCCTACACAACGTGTCGTACCTGCCGCTGGCGGTCATGGTGCATCACGTCCCGCGCTACCTTGCGCATGGCTGGACGCCGGCCTCTCGAGGAGGAACGACCGCAAAGCGAATCGCGTTGCTGGTCATGGACGGGCTCGCGCTCAGCCAGTGGACGCTCCTGCGAACGCAGCTCGCGGGTCGCAACCATCGCCTCAGCGAGCACGCCATCTTCGCGTGGGTCCCGACGCTGACCTCGGTCTCGCGCCAGTCCATCTTCGCAGGTGAGCCGCCGTTCTACTTCTCGGGAAGCCTCGCGACGACGCACAAAGAGGAAGCTCATTGGCGACGCTTCTGGGAAGACCGCGACGCAAGCCGCGCGGAGGTGGCGTACATCTGCCAGAAGAGCCAGGAGCCCGACGAGCGGCTTCTCGAGCGGGTGAAGGAGGCGGCCTCGCACCCGCGGTGTCGCGTGCTGGGCATCGTCGTCGGGATGGTCGACCAGATGATGCACGGGGCAGTCACTGGCGCTGAAGGGTTCCACGCGCAAGTTCGTCACTGGGGCGAAACCGGTGCGTTCCAAGGGCTCGTCGAGACGCTGCTCGGGCTCGGGTACGAGGTGGTCATCACCGCCGATCACGGCAACGTCGAGGCCATCGGGTTTGGAAAGCCGAACGTCGGAGCAGTTGCGGACGCGCGCGGCGAGCGCGTTCACGTATTCGCCGACGACCTCATGCGCGCGAAGGTCCAAGCGCAGTACCCCACCACGATCGCCTGGCCGCAGATTGCGCTGCCCGACGACTATCGAGCCTTGATCGCCTCCGAACGACGAGCCTTCATCACCGAGGGCTCGCGGAACGTGGGCCACGGAGGCATTGCGCTTGAAGAACTGCTTGTTCCATTCATCACCGTCGGGAGCGCCTAGATGAGCGGCGAACGACGCAAGGTCCTCGGCTTCGACACGCGGGTCCGGCTGGAGTGGCTGGAGGCTGCCGCGGGTCACGCTGCGAGTGGCAAGAGCTACGACGAGATGCGTGAGTCCCTGCTGGATCTCCTCGACGGAGTGGTCGGCGGGCGGCGATATGCGAGCGCGCGATCGAAGACCGTCACGGTCCTTTGTCGTGTGTGGGGCGGCGTGGTTCCCGGAACAGAAGGGCTCCGGACGCGAGCCATCAGTGCCCTTTCCCGCGTCGACGCTTCGGAACGCGTCGTCTTGCACTGGGCGATGTCTATCGCAGCGTACCCATTCTTCGCAGATGTGGCGTCGATCGTCGGGCGTCTGCTCGAGCTTCAGGACGAGGCGCCGATCACGCACGTTACACGCCGGGTGGTGGAACAGTGGGGAGACCGCGACAAGGTGCGAGCCGGTTCGCAGAAGATCGTCCGTTCCATGGCCGACTGGGGGTGCTTGACCGAGTCCTCTAGCAAGGGCGTCTTCCGTAGGCGCACGCCACAGTTGGCGGTTCGCGGCGAGCTGGCCTCGCTCCTCTCGGAGGCGTTGATCTTCGGCGGCGAGCAGTCCGCTGTGCCGCTTCCGCAGCTCCTTCGGCACCCAGCCGCGTTCCCGTTCCAGCTCGAGGTCACAGCGTACGACCTGCGCCGGGCCCAGTGCTTCGAGATCAGTCGGCAGGGGCTCGACATCGACGTGGTGTCACTGAGCGCGCGAGCGTAGGCGTGTCCAAGCGCCCGCCGCGTGAGCAGCTCGCGACCGTCGTCCGCTGGTTCTACGACGCCGAGCAGTCAAGCGGCCGCGTGCCGTTCTACTGCGACCCCGACCGCGTCGGCGCCTTCGCAGTCTCCCCTGACGAACTCGCCGCCGGAGTCGACGCTGCTGTCTTCCGCCTCTTCGTCACGCTCTCGATGTACCAGGCGCTGCGCGACGTGGTCATCATGCGGCAGCAGCAATCGCTGTCGCGCGCGGCGATGCGCGTGGTCGCGGACGCCGCCTCCGTGAAGCGGTCGATCGCTCGGCACGAGTGCTCGGTGCTGCGCACGGCCGACGCGTTCGAGGAGGGCTGCGACGTCGCGAAGGTCGGCGAGGCCGTCGACTGCGGCAGGTGCCCCGGCACCGCCTGCCACGTGAAGGACGGAACGGGCGTCTTCAACCGCATGGGGGACATGGGCAAGCTGCCCACCTCCGCGTGGCTTCGGCTCTGGAAGGACGGTGGCGTGCGCGAGGTGCTCGCCGAGGTCTGCCGCAACGAGGCCTCGCCAACGAAGCGAGCCGCGCTACTCGTGGAGCGCTTCGCGCGCGTCCACCGGGTCGGACGCAAGCTCGCGACCATGTTCGTCAGCGCGCTCTCCACGCCGGCGCTCGCCCCGGGGCTCACGCCGTGGTTCCCGGACATCGACGGCAACGACCTGGTCGTCGTCGACACGAACGTCGCGCGTGCGGTGGACGCCCTTCGCGAGCCGGGTGCAGCCAAGACCTACGACGCGCGCGAGCGGTGGGTGCGCGAGCAGGCCGCCCAGCTCGACCTGCGCGAGTTCCGGCCCGACCTTCCGAGCTACTCGCCGAGGCTCGTCCAGCAGGCGCTCTACGCGTTCTGCTCGAAGTCCAACCGCGTGGCGCGAGGGGACGCTTGCTCGGGACGCGCCGCCCCGTGCGCGGGCTGCGCGCCCGCGCTTTGCCCCTTCGCGACGTCGATGGGGGGCGCCGATGCGCTGGCCAGTTAAGCGTCAGCGGCTCCGTCCCGCGAAAACGGGCTCCGCTGTTAAACGCTCTCGGTTCCTCTCTCCCCGCGGGCCAGAAGAGAGAGCGCGAACGCCGTCCAGAGCGGCCTCGTCACGCGCTCCTTCACGCCCGCGGCGCTCTCTGCGCGAACGCTGTCCACGCGCTCGCCGAGCACGCGGAGCGTCGAAGGTCGCGGAAACGTGGGGGAGAAACGCAACGGCCCCGGAGATCGATCTCCGAGGCCGCTGTTAAAAAGTGCGGGGTCGCGTTTCCGCGACCCCGCTTGAATGGCTCCGTGTGCGGCGCCGCCCGCGAACGCTCTCGGTAAACGGTTTGGGACAGATTCGGATGTTCGTACTGACCCACGACGGCGCTCGCGCTGCGACTCCGAGAACTTGCGCCGAGGGCGCTGGGACAGATTCGCCGGTTCGCTCTGTCCCGCCGTGAGTCCGTCGCCTCGGGAGCGGGTGCCCTCGGGACAGGTTGAGCGAAAGCGAGGCGTCCCGGCTCCCGCTGGACTGTAGCGGGGAAGCGAGCCTGAGTGGTGGCTGCATGGACCAGGCCCCGCAGCCCGAAGACGTCGCCGCGAACACCGAGCGCGAGGAGCGACGCGCCGACGTGCAGCGCCGCATCGACGAGGTGGCCGGCGTGCTCGCCGAGACCCTGCTCGGCATGTGGCGCGCGAAGCACCGCGCCGAGCGACGTGGGGAGCCCTGGCCGCCGCCGGAGCCCCCGAAGCCGGAGCCACCCCGCACCTCGGGGCTGATCGAAAAGCCGAAGGGGCCGCCGCGCCGAGTGTTCCGCGAGCTCGAGGCCCGGGATGAGCTGGTCGCGAACATGCTGCTGGAGATGACCTGGTTCCCCACGTCGGAGCTCTGGCTCGAGCCCGTGGGCGGAAAGCGGACGCGCGTCGTCATCGAGTACGGCCGCGTCGTCACCGGCGTCGCGGTACTCGACGAGTACGGCGACGCCGCCGTGCTGAGGGCGCTCGCGGTCCGCGCGACCTGTCGGCGGCAGAAGCACGGCCGCGCGCTCGTCGAGTACATCGTGCGCCACGCGTACGAGGTCGGCGTCGGCCGCATGTACGCCGTCAGCGCGATGCAGTGGTTCGTCGAGGCAGTCGGCTTCGAGCTTCGCAAGCGCACGATGTTGCCCGAGGACGCGCGTCGCCTCCCGGGCATCATCGACGCGCCCAGCAACGCCTTCGTCTTCGAGCTGAGGCCGACCCAGAACGGGCGTCGCGTGCCGCGACGGAGCGTGCCGCGCTCGGCGGTCGAGGCCCTGTTGACCCGGTCCGAACTGAAGGCAGCGCGCTGAAGCCGAGCGATCTCGGACTCGCCGACGAGCGCCACCAGGGCGCCCACGTTGGCCCAGGGCGCGCCCCGACGCAGGCCCCGAGCGTGGGGCGCGGCGAACCGAGCGGGCGCGCCCGCGGCGAAGCTGGGCGTCCTACCGACTTCAGGGGTGACTTCGGCGGTGACGGGCACGACTTCAGGGGCCGCGAGCGCCCGAGGCTTCGCCAGAGACGGCGACTTCCCCGGTGACTTCCTCGGCGACTTCCCCGGTGACCTCCCCGGTGACCTCCCCGGTGACCTCCTCGGCGACTTCCCCGGCGACTTCCCCGGTGGGCTGAGGAGCCCCGAGGACGCGCGGTGTCTCCCCGGCATCATCGACGCGCCTCGCAACGCGTTCGTGTTCGAGCTGACGCCGACCATGAGCGGGCGCCGCGTCGCTCGCAGGAGCGTGCTGCGCTCGGGGAGCGAGACGATCGCCACCGGGCAGTCGGCGACAGCAACGGCCAAGCGAGACTGGAGACGCCGGGCTTGAGGCTGAACGTGCGGACTTGGTGTCGGCCGGGGCGCATCATCGCCGCTTGAGATCGACGTCCTCCGAGAGCCCGAGCTCGCGGAGCGCCACCTTGGTCTCCTCCACCTTCGACACCGTGGTGCCACCAGGCGGCTCCACGTCGACCGAGACTGTGAGCTTCAAGCCTCCGCTGGTCGCGAAGCGCGAGAGGACCTTCGTGTAGAAGTTCATCCATTTCTGCGGCGAGATCTCCCCGCTCCAATGAAAGCCCGCGATCTCGGTGCCGGGCGGCGGCTCCGAAGACCCCGAGGTCGTGGGCGTGGGCGAGCCGCCCCGCAGGATGCCCGTCGTGGCGCCCTGGGGCGCGCCCGTGGGCGTTCCAGGGGTGGGCTGCGCCTCGCCTCCCGATACGGGCGGTGTCGCGCCCGTGGGCGAAGGGGGCGCAGCCATCTTGGCCACGTACTCCTCCGCACGCTCGCGGACGATCAGGTACACGTCGTCTGCGATCTCGATGTCGCCAGAGCCGAGGGAGCGCTTGTAGACGAACGGCTCGTAGGCGCCGTCGCTCGCCTTGCCGACGTACGCGACGGTGCCCGCGTCAAGGCCGCGCGAGATCGTGTCCTTGACGGCATCCGGCTTCAGCAGCCTCGGGAACTTGGGCGAGGCATAGAAGGCGTCCCGCACCGACTTCGTGCTCCACTCGGGCAGCGCGGGCGGCCAGTAGCGCGTGAGGAAGTTGGGGCTTACGCCCTCGACGACGATGTCCTCCTGCCGGAGGCGCGCGAGGATCAACTCCACCAGCGAGCCCGCCGCACTCGAGTGAACGAGCCCGAGGTCGATCTTCCTCAGCGAGTTGTCGTCGGCGAGCAGGAAGACGTTCTTGTACGCCCGCCACACAGCCTCGCGCAGATCGCGCTCGGCGCGCTTGGTGTTTTCGGTGAGTTGCCGCTGCTGCGTCTCATCGAGCTTCAGCTCGCCAGAGTCCGCCTCGATGTCCTTCCACGCCAGCAGCTTGCGGGCCTCCTCGAGGAGCGTCGTTGCGTCCTCCGGCACGATCCAGATGAGCGCGCTCTTGAACGTGCGCGAGGATGCGCCGCTCTCGGTCGTCATTGTAGAGATCAGGTTCTTCGTCGCAGGCTCCGCTGCCGTGTTTTCGGGAGCCAGCACGACGAGCGTGAGCAAAGCGCGGTCGGGCACGTCGTTGCTCTTCTTCGGGAAGTAGACGCGTTCGAGGCCCGTGCCTGCTCCGAAGACCTTCTGGATTTCCTTACGCACCACTTCGTCGATCGACGAAGTGCTGACGCTCGCGCGGCGATCCGCGAGGAGCTTGTTGAGGTTCGGCTGGAAGCTGAAGCGGTAGCGGTTCTTCTCGGCCGCGAGGAAGTAACAACTGTCGGTCAGTGCTTCGAGGCACTGCTCGACGTTGCCGATGTCGAGCGCAGGCTCGGCCACCGCGAGGCGCACCTCGGGCAATGTCGCCTCCCCGCGTTGCTGACCTCCGTTCGACTCGAACAAGATCGTCGTCGCGACCTTGCGATGAAGGCGCGCCTTCTTCAGCTCGGGCGTCGCCTCCGTGTCGAGCCGCAGCGCGTGCGCGTGGTCCTTGCCGGCGATGTCCGTGGTTACGGCGGGCTCGAGGCGTGCCTCCCCGAGCTGCTCGAAGAGCGCCGCGCGGAACAGCGGGTCTTCGAGGGGCGCCGTCCCGAGCGAGATGAGCGGGTCCTTGTGCGCCCCCTTGTAGCCCTCGGCGTAGGCCTTCGAGACCCACAGCGCGAGGAGCCGCAGCACGCCGCGCGTCTGCTGGAAGCGAGGGAGGCCCTGCCACTTGCGCTCGAACACGGAGAGCAGCGACGGATGAAACGGGTACGAGGCCTTCATCGCCTCGCGTGCGTTCTCGACCGGGAACCAGCTCGGGAGCTGCTGCTTGTTGGCCTGCAGCCACGCCTCGTACTCCTCGATGGTTGCGATGGCGTCCTTCGGCAGCCCCTGCCACTCGAAGAGGCGCCGGCGAATGATCTCCGAGGTCTCGGCCTCGGCCGACATGATCACAGCCTTGCCGAGACGGTCGAGCAGCTTCTTGAAGCGCTCGAAGTCGGACTGGTCCTCGGCAGTCATTTCCAGCTCGGACGCCGGGATCGACACGGCCAACACGACGTTGTCGCGGCCGCGCGCGACCTCGGAGAGGTTGTGCAGGAACGTGTAGAGCTGGCTGGCGAGCCCGCTCTTGCGGCTGCGGCTCACATAGTTCATCAGCTCGTCGAACAGGATGAGCGTCGGCTTGCCCTTCGGGAGCATGCGCTCGATGACGTCGCCTCCGGGCGCGGTCAGCTCCTTCTCGTGCTGCTCGACGAGCTTGAAGCCCTCCTCGCCACCAAGCTGGAAGGCGATCTCGCCCCACGGCGTCTTGCGCAGCGGCGTGCCGTCGTGGCCACCACGACCGGTGATGGAGTCGAACTCGGTTCCGACGAAGATGGCCGTCGCGGCCTTCGGCACGGTGGTCACGCCCGCGTTCTGCAGGATGCCGCTCACGCCCTTCCACGACTTCGACGCGTCGCCGTTCTGGGCGAGGTGGAAGAGCAAGGTCAGCGAGTGGGTCTTACCGCCGCCGAACTGCGTCGAAAGGTTGAAGATGGCCGAGGTCTCGACCTTCACGCCCGATAGGCGCCGCACGACCTGCGCGGTGAGCTCGCCAAGGTTCTTCGTGAGGAAGGTGCGCTCGAAGAACTCGGCCGGGTTCTGGTACACAGCCGGGGCGCGCCCATCGCGAACGTGGTCGAGGTGGACCGCGAATTCAGACGCGTCGAGCGGCTTGCCTTCGCGCAGATCCTCGCGCGGAGTCACGATTTTGTACCAGGGCTTCATTGCCATGTTCTTCTCACTTTCACTGCCGCGCGAAGCGCTCGAAACGCCCCGTGTTGGAGTTGAGCTTCCACGCCTGAAAGAATCCGTAGGGGAAGGTCCCCGCGTCGTTGCGCGAGCCGACGATCACCAGCGTCTCGCCGTCGAGCGACGCGCGCTCGGCGATGGGCATTGCCTCGACCACTGCGCCCGCGAGCGACGCGACGAACGCAGGGCCGTCTGCGGCGTCGGGCCGGTAGCAGAAGACAACGCGCAGACCGCACCGAACGCAGAGCACCTTCCACAGCGAGTAGGCGACGAGGTCCGCGTCCGCCGAGTTCTCGAGCTCGCACACCGCGAGCGGGAAGCGCCAGCCCTCGCCCGGCGTCGAGAACGCCATCACGTCTTGCGAGAGGTACTCGTTGCGCTTCACGGGTAGGACCGCGCAGCGGTGGCCCTTGCCAGCGGCCGCCCAGCCCATCGTCTCGAACGAGCGCACGACCAGGCTCGTGAGCGCCGACGTCCACCTCGCGAGGTCGGAGCGCACTGAGGCATCCCGAAGCTCGTCGGTGGCGAGCCGGTCGTCTCCGAGAGTCTCGAAGAAGTGCGACGCCCATTTGGTGGCCAGCGCACTCATCCGAAGCCCAGCCCCTTCTTGCGCGCGAGCACGCCATCGACCCAGCGCTTCTCATCGGAGCCGCTTGGGTAGAGGGCCGAGAACGATTGGGCGAGCTTCCAGAACAGCGGGCCTTGGCCGACGCCCTCCTGCACCAGGAAGCGCTTCAGCGCCTCACCGCGCCCGGAGGCGAAGAGCAACATCGCCTGATGGACGCGGTCGAGCGACGTGGCGCCTGCCTTGGGCGAGCCGACGTCACCCCAGCCCTGCTCCTCGGCAGCATGTTCCAGCTCCGCGAAGAGCGACATCTGCTTCTTCTTCGACGACCGCTTCGGCGCGGGAACCTCTTCGGCAGCGCCGAAGAGGTACTTCGTGCGCTCGGCAACGGCGAGAAGGCGCGCGGTCTCGCCCTTCACCTCAACGACGTGGTCGAGGGCTTCGAGACGCGCGCCGAGCCCTTGGGCAATCTTGCGGGCGGCGTCGTACTCGAGGCTGAAACCGGCCAGCGTTCCTTCGCCATCGGCGCTCTGGTCATCGCCAGCCGGCTCGTCGTCTTCGGCTTCCGAGCCCCTCGAGGAGCCCGGACCCGCGAGCGTCCAGAGCCACATCGCAGTGATGCGCGCGTCCTCTTCGAGACCTGTGGTTTCGGCCTCGTCGAAGATCATCGCGAGGGCTTCACGCGAGACCGTCGCCCAGACCTGCTCCAGATACTCCTCCAGGGGAACGACCGCGCCGGAGACTTTTTCGACGCGGGCGTAGCGCGAGAACAGCTCCAGCGCGGGGCCGAGGCACGCGAAGATCGCGTCGGCGCCGACGATGCCCTCGCGGGCGAGCCGGGGCATCCACTCAGCGATGCGCTTCGGGAGGGCTGAGAGGATGTCGCGCCAGTCACCCACCGTGTCCACGATGAGGCGTCCGTCGCGATGCTCGCGTGGGCGGCACACGAGGTGGATCGACGATCCGAGAACCGCCGAGTTCCTCGCGCGCAGACGCGAGGCGTTCTCCGTGTCGATGGGCCACGAGGCTGTGATAATCCAACCTGCGTCGATCATCGCGGCGAGGAGGTCCTCCCAACCGCTCGTCGACTTGTGCGCGAAGATGATGACGCCGATGCCATCGGGACGCGTCACACGCCGCGCCTCGGCGAGCGCAGCGGTCATGATGCGCCGGTAGTAGTCGCGGTCCTTGCCGGCGACCGGGTTGACGATCGCTTCGTTCTCGCGCGGCACGAGCGCGGTCCTGAACAGCTCCGGGTGGTCGCTGCCGAGCATGCGCCGCAGCCACACGTAGAAGAAGTCCGAGAGGTCCGCGTAGGGGATGGCGTCGTAGTAGGGCGGATCGGTGATGAGGATATGCGCGCAGTCTGTCGGCAGCGGGTGGTGGCTCGCCGAGGCCATGCCGACGTCGGCGCCGTGGCCGCCCGCTGTGACGTGCGCGTTGCGCAGACCACGAACGACGTGCTCGACCGCGCCCGACCACGAGCCCGACGAGGACGCGAGCGGGTTCGCCTCGCCGTAGTCCCAGATGATCGGCAGCGCCTGCCGCGTGAACAGATGCGGTAGCGCCGAGCCGCTCGGGTTCCAGGAGCAGCCGGTGTTCTGGTAGTCGCAGAGGCGATCGACCGCGAGCGCGAGGCACGAGCGTACGGCGACGCCGAGGCCGTTTGGTGTGCGGTCCTCGGGCATCGCCTCGCGCACGAGACGCGCGAGCGTCGTGAGCGTCAGGAGCTGGCGCGGCGTGAAGAGATCGCGCCAGCGGACCATGCCGTAGCGCTGCACGCGGAAGCCGAGCGTACCGATGGGCGGGAGCGGCTCGCTCGGAAGCTCGTCACCTTGGGTCCGCTCGAGCTCGGCCAGGGCCTTCGAGGCCGCTGCCAGCGCGACGTGGTCCTCGTCGGTCGGCGCGCGGAAGGAGCGCTCCCCAGAGGCCCCGCCGATGGCTACGGCAACAAGTAGCGCGGAGGGCGCACCACCCGAGCGTGCGGTGAGCTGTTCGCGCACATGCTCGACCGGGATCGTGTAGCCGCACTTCAGGCAGGTCGCGGCGCCACGCCGAACCGTCGGCTCGGGAAACGACCGCAGGCTGCCTTCGGCGATCTCGAACCTCGGCGTCGCTCCATCCCAGCCCGCAAGCTTGAGGCCGATGGTCCGTTCGCCACGGCGCGACAGGTGGAACTTGCTGGTGAGCACCACGTCGGCGCCACACCTCGGACCCTCGCACTGAATGCGGCGGAACGAGATGTACGCCACGGGCATCTGCGCGCCTGCGCCCGTCGCGACGGGGTAGAACTGCTGCAGCTCCTCACGCGATTGCTTCGTGATCTGCGTGCCGCAGCGCGTTACCTCGGTGAAGAGCTGCTCCCCGAACTGCTGGACGTACTCGAGAGTGACCTTGCTGATGAGCGTCGCGACCGGGTTCAGGTCGGAAGCGTAGGACGTCGTGCCGAGGCGCAGGCCCTCGAGCGGAATCGAGCCGCCACCGCAGAACGGATCGGCCAGGAACGAGGGACCGCTGTCGAACAACGAGGCGTGCGCGGACGATGCGAGCGAGCGCGCGGCGTCGCGGAAGGCCGGGTCGGTAGCGCGCTGCCACGACGCGAAGTCAGAGACGAGCCGGAGCAGCCCGCGCCTGAGCGCCTCGCCGTCGCCGCTGAACGGCGTGCCGTAGAGCTGCCCGAGGACGTCGCGGGCCTGCGCCTTGAACGCGTCGGGGCACGCGGGATCGAGCGGATCGATGAGCGAGGCAGCCAGGGCGGCTGCGCGGCACGACGGCAGGGGCTTGCGCGCCCACCAGATGTGGATCGCGGTGATGTGGCCGTGATGGACCGAACGCCCGTTGCGCGCGTGTTCGGACACCTGGGCGATCGGGAGATCGACCTCGATGAGCCGGCGCGGGTAGGTCTCGGTCGCGAGCATCACCGGGGCGCCTCCACGAGCGGGACTGCTGCGAGCCGGAATCCCGCCATCGTGGCGGGATTCATGGCGGGATACTTCCGCGGCCGCGCCTGCTTCTCAGTTATCTCGCCATCGTGGCGAGATTCATGGCGGGATTTCATGGGCGCACCACCTCGTAGTAGGTCGCCCGGCCCGCGCCGACCCGACGAAGCAGTCCAAGCTCGGTCATCCGCTTGAGGTGGTTGAGCGCCGTGCGGTTGGGGAGCTCCAGCGCCTCTTGGTACTCCGGCGACGTGGCGCGCTCGCGGGTGACGAGCCACGCCCAGCCCACGCGCTCCGCGTCGCTCAGCTCGGCGAGTGCCTTGTTGTCGCTGACGTCAGCCGTGACCGAGGCAGCGTCCGGGTACATCGTGAGCACGACGTACGGCGCCTTGTACGTGTACGAGGGCAACGGCAGCCCCGCAGCGGACGCCCGCTCGCGCATCGACCGCAGGCCGAGCCCACGCTCCTCGGCGAGCTTCATCTTACCGAAGACGAAGTGCATCACCGGGTTGCGGCTCAGCATCGGCGCGTCGAATGCCTCGAGCTGTTTCATCGTGATCGGCTCGACGGGCGCGCCCGGGCTCATTACGACGACCTTGTGCTGGCTGGCGATGAGCTGGCACTTAGCGCCCTTGATCGCGTAGTCGCGATGCACGAGCGCGTTGACGATGCCCTCGCGCAGCAGCTCGTAGAAGGTCTCGCGGACCTCCTTGCGCTTGGCCGACGTGCGCGAGATCGGGTTCGGCAGCTTGTCCTTCAACCAGGCGATGGCCTGGTCGGGAGCCTCGATGGCGGGGCCGACGAAGTCGCGCGGCTCCTCGCGGCCGTCTTCGTAGGTGATCGTGCCGAGCAGCCCCGCCTGCAGGAGCAGCTCGCGCGGCTGTTTGCCGAAGAGCAGCGTGCCAAAGCCGCTCGGAACGAACTTGCCCTTTTGCTCGACGAGGATCCCCTGCTGCGCGAGGCGCTTGTGGAACTCGGGGACCGTGCGCGTGCCCTTGTCGAACGTCGCGCGGTACTCCTTCAGCGCAGTGGGATCGAGATCGTCGAGGGTCGCGCCGCGCTGGGGGCCCTCGAACTCGGACAGCGATGCGGGCTGCTTGCCGCCGCCTTCGCGTACTGCTGCCGCGCGCACCTCGGCCTGCGCGATGAATTCGCGGTTCGTATCGCGGATGCGCTCCTGCAGATCGCGATCGAACATGTGCACCTTCACGCCGCTGTCCTGGAGGTACTTGATGCCCTTGCGGTCGACGGTCGGATCGGGATCTTCGACGCCGACCCAGATCTCCTTGATGCGGGCGAGTACGATGCGCTCGGCGCAGGAGAGCTTCGGGTGCTTGCGCGCGCCGGGGGCGCAGGGTTCGAGGGTGCTGAAGAGGACGGCGTTGTCGAGCTTGTCGCTCCGGTGCTTCCGCTCGAGGAGCGTGAACTCCGCGTGGTCGCCGTCGCGAAGCTCGCTGCGGCTCGCGGTGTCGGTCACGCCGTCGTTCCAGAGCACGGCGCCGACAAGCGGGCTCGCCTTGCCGTCGCCGCGCGGCTCCTGCGTCGATCGGACCATCACGTCGACGGCCAGCTCCATGAGCTTTCTGGGATCGAAGCGCTTGGTCGCCATCGTCAGAAGCCGAGCCCCTTCTTTCGCGCGAGGACGCCGTCCACCCAGCGCTTCTCGTCCGTGCCACCGGGGTAGAGCGCCGAGAGCGACTGCGCGAGCTTCCAGAACTGCGCCTGCCTGCCGACGCCCTCCTCGACCAGAAAGCGCTTGAGGGCCTCGCCGCGTCCCGAGCCGAACAGCAGCATCGCTTGGTGAACGCGATCGAGCGTCGTGGTGGCCGCCTTGGGCGCGCCGACCTCGCCCCAGCCCTGCTTCTCGGCGACCTCTTCGAGATCACCGAAGAGGGTCATCTGCTTCTTCTTGGCGGCCTTTTTCGCCGTTATGGGGCCCGGCTCGGCTTTGCCAAACAGGTGCTTCGTGCGTTCCACAACCGCGAGGAGCCTTGCCTTTTCGCCCTTCACCTCGACGACATGGGCAAGTTCATCGAGTCGGGCGCCGAGCCCTTGCGCAATCTTCCGGGCCGCATCGAACTCAAGATGGAAGCCGGCCTTGCCCTTGGCTCCGTCGGTCGAATCGTCGTCGTCATCGTCTGGCTCGTCCTCGTCGGCAGCGACGTCCGTACCAGCGTCTGTCGACACGGCCGGTTTTAGCGTCCAAAGCCACATCGACGTGATACGGGCGTCCGGCTCAAGCCCCGAGACGTCAGCGTCTCGGAACAGCGATGAGAGCGCTTCATGCGAGACCACCGCCCACACCTGTTCGAGATACTCGCGCAGGAGCACGCGCTCGCCCGACGCGCGCTCGACGCGTGAGAAGCGAGAGAACACTTCCAGCGCGGGACCGAGGCAGGCGAAGATCGCGTCGGCACCGACGACGCCTTCCGCAGAAAGACGCGGCATCCACTCGTGAATTCGATGCTGGAGTACTGACAACACTCCACTCCAGTCGCCGACTTGGCCATCTCGAACAGTGCCGTCCGGGTTTTCGCGTGGGCGACAGACGATGTGAACAGAGGAGGCCAACGAGGCGGTCCCCATTGCGTTCATGCGCGACGTGTTCTCGGTGTCGATCGGCCAAGAAGCCGTCACGACCCAGCCTGCGTCAATGAGTGCACCGAGGATCGCCTCCCATCCTGCGGTGCTCTTGTGCGCGAAGACGACCACACCAATGCCATCAGGGCGCACGATGCGGCGAGCCTCTGCGAGTGCCCGGCCCATCTGGCGCTCGTAGAACGCCTCGTCCTTCTTCTTACCTGTGCGGCTGTAGACGCGACCAGGATTCCAGATCGCCTCCTCGTCTTTCGGCGTGAGGCGATCCTGAAAGAGCGACGGATGGATGCCGGCGAGCGTGCGCCGCTGCCAGACATAGAAGAAGTCCGAGAGATCCGCGTATGGAATGGCGTCGTAGTACGGCGGGTCGGTGATCACGGCCGCCGCGCTGTCGTCAGGAAGCGGATGCTGGGCAGCGTTGGCCTGTTCCACATGGCCCGCACGCCATGCATGGCCGATGCTTCGGAGCGCTCGGGCGATGCCGTCCACGAAAACGGTCCACGACCCACTCGAGTCTCCGAGCGGGTTGCTTTCGGCGAAGTCCCATACGATGGGGATCGCTTGGCGACCGAAGAGCTGCCGCGGGCATTGCGCGACCGGCTCCCACCGGCAAAACGAGTTCCCCAAGTCGGCCTGCTTGTCCAATGCGAACGCCAGCAACGTCGCGATCGCATCCGCGAGCTCGCCATTGTCTCGCAACAACTCAGCGTGGACCTCGCGGATGGCCTCTGAGAAGGCGACCAACGCCAAGGCCTGCCTCGGTGCGAATAGATCTCCGAACGTCGACACGCCCATCCGGGTGACCGCCGAGAGGCCACGAGCGTTGGGCGAGGGACGCTCCGGGGGAATCGGTTCGTCCGGGATTACTGAGGCGCCGCCGACCTTCTCCAAGTCCCGAAGGTGTGTGCGCGCATCGGTCGCCAGCTTCTCGTCGTGGGGGGTTGGCAGCCGGTAGAAGCGACCCTGGGTGGTGGGGCGCACCGTCACCACCGCAAGGAGACGCGCGTCGGCCGCTCCACCTCGGCGCTCGGCGAGCTGCGCGCGGACCCGCGCGTTCGGGGTGGTGTAGCCACACAAAGGGCAGAGCGCGGAGCCCTTCTTGATCGTGCCCTCACCGCCACCCGATTTCGCGGCATCCCCGTGGAGAAGCTCGAACTCGAGCCGCGTGTCCTTGCGGTTCGGTTTGATTCGCAGCGCACATGCGCGGTCGGACTTCTTCGCGAGGGCGAGCGAACGCACCAAGGGCAGTTCAGCTCCGCAACCCGGGCCCTCGCATCGGATCGTGCGCGCCCAGAGATAGGCGATCGGCTGCGCACCGTCGCTGTCACGCGGATAGAAGCGGCCGACCTTCGCTTCCACTTTCTCGCGAACGCGAGCCCCCCACCGCTCCAACTCGTCGGGAAGGCGCTCCTGAAACTTCGGGACGTACTCCTCGACGACCTTGTTAAGCAGAACGGCAACGGGATTGAGATCGGAGGCATACGCGTCTGCCCCAACGCGTAGGGCCTCGACCGGAATCGCCCCTCCTCCCGCAAAGGGATCGAAAACGAGAGGGCGGTCGGCATCCGGGAAGGCTACCTCGCGCGCGGCTGTGACGAGACGGCGGCTCAACGCGAGGTGGTCCGGCTCGCTTGCAACGTCCCAGTTTGCGAACTCTGCGATGAAATTAAGGAGCGCGGCGCGGAGTTCGAGTTCATTGCTGAGGTCACGCTTCGGTCCGCCACGTCGATCTCGAAACACGTCGAGTGCCTTGGCTGCCTCCACTTTGAAGGATGTCGGGCAAAGGGCGTCGGCCGGATCAGGAAGGAGTGCAGCCAGTGTCACGGCTCTGCACGCTCCAAGTGGGCGACGGGCCCACCAGAGGTGCAGCGACGACAGATGTCCCTGACGGATCGCCTTCTCCTTCCGCGCGTGCTCCGAGATCTTGCGGATCGGAAGGTCGACCTCGATCAGTCGCTTCGGATACTTCTGCACTTCACTCACGTGCGGCCTCCAGGATCGCCTTCGCTGGCACGTGGTAGTGCTCGACCTTCACGACGGGCTCCCATCCGAGCTTCGCCGGGTTCTGAATCGCGTTGAGCTTCGGCGTCGTCGCGCAGTCGAAGACCACGTAGAGGTGGTAGTCGTCGCCGAGCCGCTGCGCGGTCCGGTACTCGTTCGCGGTGAGCGCCACCTCGCCCGTTCCCGAGCGGCCCTTCACTTCGATGAAGCGCGCCTGCACGAACACGCCGGGCTCGGTCGGGTGCGGCCGCTTCGAGAGCAAGTCGTATCCCCGGTTCTCGTTCTCGACGCTCTCGACCACCCAGCCGAGCGCGTGCTCGTGCGCGATAGCGACTTGCACGGCGATCTTCTCAATCTCTGGATCGCTCACCATCGGCGCGATGTTCGGCGCCTCGCGATCGGGATGCGGGAGCACCCACGCGCGACCGAGGTGCTGCACATCGCCGATCATGCAGTGCCGCTCCATCTCGAGCTCGTGGCGACGGCGCTCGAGGCGCGCGTTCAGTTCGTCGAGGTGGTCTTCGGCCTGCTTGATGTTGCCTTCGATGGCCGGAATGACCTGGCCCTCGACACGCCGTTCGAGCTGCTCGCCGAGCTTGATTTGCTGCTTGTCGATGAGCGTGTTGAGCGAGATCTCGATGTGCTCGCGCACGACGGAGTTCTCTTTCGTGCGCGCGCCCTGCACCTCGGCAAGGAATGGGTTGAGCGCGTTCTCAACGAGGTGGACTTCGACGAGATTGCGCTCGGGCAGCCCCGGTACGTCGGGCGCCTTGGTGCCCTTCGTCGAGGGGATGAGGTCGAGAAAGAGCGTCGGCTGGCGCA
Source organism: Polyangiaceae bacterium (assembly GCA_019637295.1). Lineage (GTDB taxonomy): Bacteria > Myxococcota_A > Polyangia > Polyangiales > Polyangiaceae > JACKEA01. The sequence goes on along the minus strand of JAHBVX010000007.1, from coordinate 7,467 downwards.
GCGAGAGGGTTCCGTCGACGTCGGCGCGCACGACGAATAGCTTCTTGTGCAGCGTGTTCCCGCGACCGTCCTTGATCGACGCGGCGTAGACGTCGAGCCGGTACGGCGTCCTGGCGTGCAGGTCCCAGAGCACCGCGCCACGGCGCAGATCGTCGTCCACGCGATCGGTCACGTCGCTGCGCACCACCTCGAAGAGCGGGTGGCCGGGCGTGACCCACTCGAGGGTCGCGTCGTCGCCGAGCAGTCGCTTGTCAAACACGACGCGTTGGTATTCGCGTCCGAGCTTGCCGAAGCGGGGCTCGAGCCGCTCACCGATCGTCGTGAGCGTCTTCGGCACTTTGCCGACCTTGTAGACGTGGTCCTTACCGCGCACGGGCGAAGGGTGGACGCCCGCGATGGGGCCCGCCGTCTTGAAGAAGTCCTCGATCACCTCAGGCACGAGACGGCGTTCCTTGGCTTCCACCGACTTGCCCACGAGTGCCGAGAGGTTCAGCTCCTTCTTCGCGAGGCCCTCGAGCGTCGAGCCCGTGATGCGCTTGAAGCGCTCCGGGTCGATGTCCTTCACGATGCGGTCCGAGATGTCGGTTACGTCGAGGCGCTTCGCGTACATCTCGCGGAACATCTTCTCGAGCGCGTTCGACGGCAGCATCTCGCCGACGACGTCGAACACCTTGTCGGTGCCGAGCTCGTCCTTGATCTCAGCGAGCCGCATCAGGAGCTTCTCGAGGACGCGCCCTTCGCGCGTGTTGACGGCCGCGAAGTTGAAGATGAGGCAGTCCTTCTGCTGGCCGTAGCGGTGGATGCGGCCCATGCGCTGTTCGAGGCGCACGGGGTTCCACGGGATGTCGTAGTTGATCATCAACCAGCAAAACTGAAGGTTGATGCCTTCGCCCGCCGCTTCGGTGGCGACGAGCACCTGGGCGTCCTCGCGAAACTCGCGCTCAGCGTAGATGCGCGTGTTCGGCGTGTCGCGGTCGCCGATGGGCATGCCGCCGTGGATCTGCGTGCAGGTAAGGCCCCACTCGCGCAGCTTGCCGAGCGGACGCCCGTCCTTTCCGTCGCCGGCGAGGTAGTCGAGCGTGTCCTTGTGCTCGGTGAACACGAGGAGCTTCATCCTCGGATCGCTGAAGATCTGCTGCTCGCTCAGTACCTGCTTGAGCTTCACCAGCTTCGACTCGACCTCGCGCTGCTCGAGCGCGCGCGCCAGCTCGACGAGCTTGTCGAGGCGCTGAATCTCCTCGCGGAGCGCGATGGGATCGACGATGAGGACCGTCTCCTCCGCGCTCTGCATGATCTTCGCCTGCTCGTCTTCGGGCAGGTCGTCGAAGTCCTCGGGCAGCTTGCGGTCGATTTGCTGCTGCCGGTAGCTCTCCGGGTCGTCGAGGATCTTGCGGCGCTTGTCGCGCATGCGCTCGAGGCTGCGGCGCACGGCATACATGCTCGACGCGAAGCGACGCTGCAGCATCGCCATCTGGAAGCCGAGGATGTTGGCCTGCACGTTCTCGGCGGCTGCGGCCTTGATCGACTGGTCTTCGACGTAGCGTGTGAGGGCGTCGTAGAAGTCGAACTCCTCGCCGTCGAGCTCGAACTTGGTCGTGCGCACGTCGCGGTTGGTGAAGAGCTTCTTCACTTCTCCGGTCTCGGGATCGGGGAACGCGACGAGCGCCTCCTTCAGGCGCCGTAGGTAGAACGGCGCCTCGTGCCGGCGCATCGCCTCCTCGAGGCTCTTCACGTCGCCGTAGACGTCGGGGTCGAGCAGGCTGAGGAAGAGGCGGAAATTCTCCGGGTCGCCTTTGTGGGGCGTTGCCGTCATTAGGAGGAAGTGGTCGGTGCGTTGCGAGAGCGCCTCGCCGATCTGGAAGGCGAGCGTCTTCTTGTCGGCGCTATACGCGCTCATCTTGTGGGCTTCGTCGACGATGACGAGGTCCCACTGCGAGCGCAGCAGGCTCTCCTTCGCGTCCTCGACGCGCGAGATCCAGGAGACGGAGGTGACGACCTGGTTGTGCTCCTGCCAGGGGTTCTGGCCGTACTGCGTGCGCAGCACCTCGCCGCGCATCACGTCGAACTGCTCGCGGAATTTGTCTTTCAGCTCGCGCTGCCACTGGAAGGTGAGGTTCGCGGGAGCGACGATGAGCGTGCGCTTCGCGAGGCCACGGATCTTCAGCTCCTTGAGGAGCAGGCCCGCCATGATCGTCTTGCCCGCGCCGGGGTCGTCGGCGAGCAGGAAGCGGATGCGGGGCAGCTTCAGGAAGTAGTCGTAGACGGCTTCGAGCTGGTGGGGCAGCGGGTCGACGCGTGCGATCGAGAGGGAGAAGTACGGGTCGTACTCGTACGCGAGCCCGAGGCGCGCGGCCTCGACGCCAAGCTTGAAGTGGAGCGGCTCGCCGTCGAATGGTTCGCTCTGGGGCGAGGCTTCGAGCAGCGCGAGCTGCTGGGCGTGGAGTACTCGGTTGTGGGTCTGGCCGGTCTTCTGACCCGAGCCCACGACCTTTACGGCGTCGCCGAGCGGCGTGACCACCAGCACCTCGACGGGCTCCGGGAGCATCGGCCCGCGCACGATGATGCCCGGCTTGAGATCGTCGAGCTTCATGGCTCGCCTCCCTCGTCGTCGCGCGCGGAGGCAGCCTTCTGCTGCTCGATCCACTGGTCGAGATCGACGCGCTTGAAGCGCCACTGGCCGCGCACCTTGAACGCCGGGAGCTCGCCCTTCTGGGCCATCGTGTAGACGGTCTTCTCCGCGACTTTGAGCAACTGGGCGACCTCGGGCAGCGTGAGAATCTCGTCCGTCATGTTGGACCAGGCTCCACCTGGGTTAGCGATTGGCAGAGGTTGCCAACCGGCGCCAGCGTACACCAAAGGCCGGTCAGACCGCAACGCTCGGTGCTTCCAAGCCTGCAGAAGCCCTGCGGAAGCTGAACCTCGGACCCGTTCGAAGGGGGCGCAGCGCTCGCTACGTGCGGACCTGGATGCGGGTCTGCGGCCGGAGCGGGACGAGCTGCTGCGCGTAGGCCCGGACCACGCGATTGTAGAGGTCCTTCACCTTCGGCGCCTTGAGGCTCACGACGAACGCGTACGGAATCGGCTGCGGGTCCGCGACCTTCATGCCGCTCTCGCGGTGGTGATAGTAGATGTCGAAGCACGGATCGGCCAGCGACGAAGCCCGGAGCCGCTCTTCGTGGTGCAGGCACGGCTCCCACTTATGGCCGTCGTCGCGCAGCACGGTCTCGGACTGTCCGTAGAGGTTCGCAGGCGAAAAGAACGACCGCGTCTTGGCGTGCTTCGCCGGCTTGGCGCCTTCCTTCGGCTTCGTGAACTTGGCGCTGTGGGGGCGGAACGCGACCTCGAGCCCGGAGCGAGTGTACGTGCCCGGATGCTCGGGATCGACCTCGGGAGCTATCACGAGGCTCGCAGCAAGGTGGACGTCGCCCTCCAGCGTGACGTTGCTGATCGGGACCGGCGCGCGAAGGTGCTCGCCGACCGGCAGCTCGCCCTGGAAGACGACCAAGGTCTCGTCATCATCACAGGTCACAAGCTGGAGCGGGTCCGCTTCGAACCGGCCCCACCCGACGTGCTTCAGCTCGTGATGCTCGCCGGTGTGGGCTCGGTGGATCAGGAGCGCACGGATCGCGAGGGGGCCGAGCCGCGTTCCCAACTGCGCACCGATCGACGCGGCAGAGCGGAGCGCGAACGGCGCGGCGAAGCTGGTGCCATGCGTGTGTCCGCCGCGAAGCTGCGGCGTGAGGATACCGAACGGTTCGTCGTCGGACCCGCCGAAGGCCAAGCCGTCAGGCTTCACGATGCCAGGGCTGCGCCCCGGACCCACGCAGGAGTATCCCGCGCGCCCCCAGTCGTTCCCGCGCCGGTCCGCTGCACCGACGGACAGCACGTTCACACCATCAGCAGGCGGCTGAATGCGGTTGAGGCCGGTGGCTTCATCCAGTGCACCATCGTTGCCGGCTGCGACGGTCGCGACGCATTTCCCGTGGGCGAAGCGCTTGTCGAGCGCGGCGGTCCACAGCGTGACCTCGTCGTCGTCGACGGCGAGCGACGGCCCGAGGCTGATGTTCACGTAGGAGTAGAGCCCCGGGTTCTTGTCGAGGTGCCCGACGATGCGGTCGAGGACGTCGAAGTAGTCAGGGTCGGTGGCTGTGCCGGTCTTGTTGTCGAGCACGCGCACGTGATCGACCGCGCACAGCGGCGGGGCGGTAGCCTGCCCCGAGGCCAGCGGCCCGAAGAGGAACGCGGTCGTGACGCCCAGGCCGTGCTCCTCGAACGCCGCCACCGACGAACCGAGCCCCGCGGGCTCCACCAGCGTTGCCCACGGCGAGAGCGCCTTCTGGGCCGCCGTCGGGATACCGCCGTCGAAGATGACAGCTCGCGAGGCGCCATCAACTGGAGCGTCCTTCGGCAGCCGCACGTCAAAGCCCTGAGCGCCGCGCAGGATCGACGGTCGAAAAGGACGCAGCGACGGCATCCCGCGCGCGACACGCACGAACGAGAAGCGCGCGATGTCCTCTGCGTTCTTCGGGTCGACCCGCACCGGAAGGAACGTGAGTCCCTGCACATCTCGACGGCGCGCAATGAGCGGCTCTGCGTTGTGGGCCTTCGCGTACTTGATGAAGTCGAGGACGATGGAGTCGACGCCCGAGTTGTGCAGGACGACCTCGAGGAGAACGCCTTTCCCCTCGGGGATGCCACGCAATTTCGACTTCGCGTCGAAGGCGTTGAGGTCCTCGATGTGGCTGAGCGACTCCGCGCCCTTGGTGCTGTCGGTCCAGCGCTTCACCGACGTGGCCCAACGGTCGAATGCCGTCTTCGCGCCCGCGACGAAGATCTCCTCAGTGACGGCATCCTCGCCGTGCCGTTCGATGCCCCACTTCTCGGGTGTGATGGTCCGCGAGCGGCTGCCAACAGCCCGGAGACCAACCGCCGCAAACAGATCGCTCGGGTAGTCGCTCTTCGAGAGGAAGCGCGGGTGGAGGGTAACGACGGCGACGGCTTCGCCACGCGGACAGGCGTCGTCCGGTAGCTGGGTGATCTGCGCGGTCACGTTCGCAAGACGCTGGGCAATCCTCGTCTTGGCCGTGGCGAGGTCGTAGGGAAGGTTCTTTGGTCCGCTCGCCTTGGGCACCTGAACTTTCGAGACGAGTCGCTCGCCTTGGCCCAGCAGGAAATTGTGCTCGCGTGCCATCAGTTCCGCTCCTCTCCACGAGTTCCAGCCTTCGGGCGCTTCGTGGACTTCGAGGTAGAAGCCGACGTGCCTCCGAGGTGCTTGCGCAGTGTGTCCCGCGAGAGCCCGGTGAGGTTCGCGACCTCGCGCTGGGACTTGCCCGTGGAGCTGAGCCACGCGGCCACGCGCAGCTTGGTCTCGAGGTCGGCCTTCTCCGAGAGATTCGCGACAACGCGCTCGATAGCGGCTGTCGTCGACGTTCCACTCACCACGGCCGACCTGCGTGCGGCAGTGACGATGCGAACGACATCGGCGAACGAGCGCCCTTCGAGCAGCGCCGAGAGGAGCCCGATGCTGTCTTTGAGCGAGTCGTCGGGCCCAACAAGTTCGCGGATTACGGCGGAGATCTCGTTTGCCTTCGGGTGCGGGAACTCGACGACCCGGTCGAAGCGGCGCCACACGGCTGGGTCAAGGAGCTCCGGGTGGTTCGTCGCGGCGACGAGGATGCCGTCCGTCGGCCAGTCGTCGACTGCCTGAAGGAGCACCGTCACGAGCCTCTTCAGCTCGCCCACTTCGGTGGCGTCATCTCGTCGCTTCGCAATCGCGTCGAACTCGTCGAGCAGGAGCACCGATGGCGCGCGCCGCGCGAAGTCGAGTACCACGCGGATGTTGTTGCCCGTGCGACCGAGGAAGCTACTCATCACGGCCGCGAGATCGAGGGTCAACAATGGGCGATTCGTGTGCGCCGCGAGCCATCGGGCGGCCAGCGTCTTTCCCACGCCGGGCGGACCCACGAAGAGGAGTGAGCGCGTCGGTGCGATGCCTGCGTCGACCAGCTTCTCCTCCTGCTCACGCTCGTGAACCACGGCCGACAACTGCTCGAGTACCGGCTCGGGCCAGGTCGGCTCAGTGGTGAGCTGGGCCACCTGCTCGCGTCGAAGCAGCTCAAGGCGGCTGTCGAGGTCAACAGGTAGCGCCTGCTGAACGCCTCGGGTGGGGCCAGCACCGGCGGCCTCCATCACGGCTTTCGCAACCGGCGCGAGATCCGGCCTGCGCGCGGCCACTGCGCGCAGCATCCGCCGCGAGAGGGCGGCCACGTCGTCCACCTTGCCTTCGAGGGCGAGGCGAACGAGGTGGACGGTATCCTTGTCGAAGTCGCTCATCGTCGTCCACTTCCAGTGCCTAGTAACTACATCGTTTGTGTCACAGGTGGACTAGCATGTCAACGCGCGTCGCGTATCTCGTCCACTTCAGGCAACTCCGCTTTCCAAGGGGATTCAAGGCCGGTGGACGACGGGCCTGGCGCTCGAGATGATCGTCGTCCAGGCCGCCCGCTGCTCGGCCCACGTGCCCGCGTGGGCCACCGCCCGGAGCGTACGCTCGGCCATCGGCTCGGCGCCATCGACGGCTTCGAGGGCCAGCACCTGCTCCTGGAGGTCGGCGGCCAACATGAGCAGGTCGAAGAGCTGCGTAACCCGGGCGCGCGTGAGCCCCAGCTTGCGCGCCAGGGCGGCCTGGTCGGCCACGAGCCCGCGCTCGATGGCGGCCTGGAGGTGGTGCGCGAGGGCGAGCTGCCGGGCGACCTTGGCGGGGCGGCGCACGGGCTCGGGCTTGTCGGGCGGCGGCGTCGGGGTGAGCTCCACACTGCGGCTTCGGCGCCAGAAGATCGGCTCCTCGATGACCCGGTAGTCGTTCGGCGTGCTCTTCCTCGCGCCCTCGTCGCTGGTCTGCCGGTCGCTCACGCTGCCTCCTTCGTGCCCGAGGCAGCGCCGAAGTCGATCAGCTCGACCCGGCACGTGCCCTTGTCCTCGTCGACCACGACCTTGTCGATGAGCGCGCGCAGGAAGCGCCCCTGGTTGTCGGGCGACATGTTCACCCAGACCTTGGCGAAGTCGCGGAGCGCGGCGACGAACCAGGTGTGGTCCCTCCTGGCGATCTCCAGCTCAGCGGCGTCGCGCTCGAGATCGCGGAGCTGCTGTTCGCTCGCGGCGAGACGGTCAGCCTCGACGCCGAGCTTCTGCTCGACGAGCTCGCGCGCACGCCCATCGAGGCGCACCAACTCCTCGGTGAGCCTCGAGGCGGTCGCCGAAGACTCGGCGATCTTCGTCGCCAGCTCCGCGCGCAGCTTGCCGAAGTCCTCACCCTTGCCGGCGGTGAGCGTCTCGAGGTGCTTCGCGACGCGCTCGGCCAGCGAGCCGTCGGCGGTCGCGTTCGAGATGCGGGCGACGACGAACTCCTCGAGCGCGGCGGCAGGCAGCGGCCTTCCGGCGCACTGGTCCTTGCCGTACTTCTCGCGC
>JAHBVX010000006.1 GCA_019637295.1 Polyangiaceae bacterium | reverse complement strand
ACCCAACCCCGCAGCGCCCCCGCTCCCTGCCGAGGAGAAGTCATCCCCGCCGCAGGCGCTCATCCCCGCAGCGATCACCACCAGCGTCCCGAGTCGTGAGGCCCGCATCGGGTGAGGATAGCTCACGACCCGCGCCCTGTGCACGCACGGGGAAGATCTGCGCGCCAGCCGCGTACTAGGGCGGCCAACGGCGCCCTGCGCCGAAATGAGGGTCGTCATGAAGCTGTCCAACGTCGCAAAGAAACTCCTGCATCGCACCGCTCTGCCCCTGCTCCTGCTCGTCGCCGCGGCCCAGCCCGCCTGCGGTGTGTTCGGCTCCCGCGGCCCCTCGGAGGTCGCGGAAGGTCGCAAGTTCGTGACTGGCGATCCCATGTACGACCAGTTCTTCTCCCAGGTCTTCGACCTGAGCGTGGAGCTGAACGAAGCGCCCGAGAAAGAGAAGAGCCTGCGTATCGCCCTGGCCCGCCAGCTCGGGGTCGAGGTGGAAGAGGAAGAAATCCCGCAACCCGCGCCCACCGCTGCGGCGACTCCCGCGGCGCCGGCGGCGACTGAGCAACCCCAGGCACCGGGGTACGGGGACGTCCTCACCCAGTCCGCGCTCGGGTTGATCCCGGGGGCTGGCGCGGCGATGGGAGTGAAGCAGCAGTACGACGCGACCAAGGCGCAGATCAACGGGGTCCAACAGCAGCTGGAAGGCGTGAAGAACCTGTCCGACGGGGCCTCGCTCTCCACCGAGCCGGCTGCTGCGCAGGCCCCGACGCCGAAGAAGCGCACCATCGCTCCGGCAGCGAGCCTCCTGGCGCGCACGGTGCGGGACCAGGCGCAGAAGCTCGAGGTCGGTCTGCGTCTGGAAGCGGATCGCGACGCAGCGCTCGACGGCGAGGACGCGAAGGTCAAGCTGCACGTGTACGGCGAGGACTCGGGCTACGGGGGACGGAAGCTGGGCCGGCAGGTGGAGACCGCGATAGCGGCCGAGCTCGAGCTCGTCTCCAGAATGGCCCGCGCTCAGAAGAAGCTCGAGCACTTGGACAAGCTCGCGGTCGCCCTCGACGGCAACGTGGACGTGACCTTTCAGCGCAGCGTCGGCCAGAAGGCCGATGTGCGCAAGAACCTCGCGGACGCGCGCCGCTTGATCCAGGTCATGAAGAAGCGCGCGGCGGAGGTCGGCTCCAAGGCCGACGAGCTGGTGGGCAAGCTCGCCGAGGTGACCAAGGCCGAGCCCCCGAGCAGCGATGCTCCGCCGGCTGCGGTCGCCGCGTCGGGAGCCGCTCCGAGCCCGTCGGCGGTCAAGCAGGCGCCCTCCTCCGCCCCGACGCAGAGCGCTCCGAAGCCCGAGCCCAAGCCCGCCAGCAAGGCGCCGCCCAAGGCGCGCACGGTCGCCGCCACGGACTTCATTCCGTGATTCAACGAGCAGGCTCGCTCCGCTAGCATCCCGTCCGCAGTGCAGGCGGCCTCCCTCGACGTCGTCCTGGCGCGGCCCATGGACGGGGTCGCCCGGGTGATCCTGGAGCACCACCGGATGGAGCGCTTCCGGTGGATGGCCATCGTCGAGCTGACCCTCGGCGTGGCCTGCCTCATCTGCCTGCTACCCCTCATCATCCTGATCGCGCTCTTCTCCGAAGCGGATCTCGAGATCCCGAGCATCGGTGGCCGCCTGTATCACCGCTGGCACGAGCTGCGGGTAACCTTGCTCGATCCGTGGGCGCGGCCGCTCGCGTACGCGGCGCACGTACCCACCGACGCCGAAGCCGGACGCGCCGCGGTCGCCGCCGTCCTCGCCGCGGCCGATCGCCACGGCTTGGTGGTGGTGGAGACGCTCGCGGGTGGCGTCAGCGAGGTCGCGGAGGTCTGGTACGGTGGCCGCCCGCTGCTCGCGCACCCCGAGGAGCACGACGAGCGCCACGCCGCGAGCGTGCTGCAGGCTGCTGGACTGGAGATCCACACCAGCGCCGATGAGGTCGTGCTGGTGGACCCGGGCGTGCGCTACTCGCTCGGCCAGCGCGTCTTGGGCGCGTCCCTCGGCCTGCTGGCGATCCCTTTGCTGCCGCTCTTGCTGCTCTCCGACTCGGGTCGCCGCGGCATCCGTCACTTCTGGCTGAACCTGCGCGGCGCATCACCGGAGCGCCGCGTCGTCACGATTCGGCCCGAGCTGATCAAGACCCACCGCGAGCGCGAGGGCGAGAGCTGGGACGAGGACGTGGTGGACGGCAGGGACATCCTCGGGATCACGTTCTCGCCGTCCCTCGGCTACGATCGCGACGTCACTCGCCACGCCGCCACCCTCAGGCTGGTGGGTCGCACCCACTCGCGGGCTTTGGACTTGCCCGGCGCGGCGACGTCCGGGCGCACCCTGCGCGAGCTGATCGTCGCGGCGACGCTGCGCCTGCGGTCGAGCGACGCCGCCCTCGGTCTGTCGAACCAAGTCCAGGGCACCCGCTGCCCGTTCTGCGCCGCGCTGTACGTGATGCAGCCCGGCTCGCGCTGCCCGAGCTGCGGTGCACACGCCGGCACCACGCCGTGATCCTTCGCAACCAGCGCGCTCCGATCCTGTACCATCGGCCATGCTCCGGCGCCTCGCCTTCGTCGCCCTGCTGCTGGCGGCCCTGCTCGCGTGCCGCTCGAAGGAGTCGCCACGCGGCAGCTCGAGCGGCGCGGTCCCGACCCGCAAGCCGACCAGCAAGGCAGACCGCCCTTCCGTCAAGCGCACCCCGCCGATCCGTGACACGTCGGTCCAGATCGCCGGCGGCGGCCTGGTCGTGCACGCTCGCCTGCTGCTGTCGAAGCTCGCGCCCGAGGATGGCGTTCGGGTCGCGCTCTCCGTCGCGTCGGCCTCGGCGCTGCCCTCCGGCGCGGCGCGGGCTCACGACTGGCCGAAGACGCTGCACACGCTGCGCGTTCGGGTGACCCACGGCGGGGACGTACGGACGCTGCGGGTGGCGGAGGAGCCCCGCGCGCTGCCGACGTCGCTGGATGGCGCCGGAGACCTCCACGTGCTCTGGCTCGACGGCGCAGCCCTCTCCGAAGAGAGAGCGCGCTGGGCCTGGAGCGAGCCCCAGCCCGAGTTGCTGAAGCGGGTCGGCCCGAGGAGCCTGCAGCTCACGGCGACCTTTCACGTCGGGGGCCAGCAAGTAGAGCTCGAGACCCCGCCTCTCGCCTTCGAGGTGGTCGAGCCCAGCGAGACCTTCAGGACCGCGGCTGCACTCCAGGCGATCGCCGGCAAGTCGCTGAAGTGGTCGCCGAGCCGAGCCCTGGAGCGCGAAGTCATCGACGATCTCGACGACAATCGTTGGTTTCGCTTCACCCGCTCCGGTCCAGGCTACGACATGGACGTCGCCGACATACTGGTGTCGCCCGCAGGCAAGGTCGTCGACTCGGATACCTTCTCGCACTTCACCTGCGTCGCCGCCGGCACGCTGGTGTCCACGCCCGGGGGTGCGGTCCCCATCGAGGAGCTGGCGCTGGGGGACTCGGTGTGGAGTCTGGACCTCGAGCGCGGTAGGCGCGTCGCGACGCGGGTTCGGGGCGTCGTCCATGGTCGCACGGATTCGCTCGTGGACGTGGCCGGCCTACGGGTCACCGCCGAGCATCCCGTCTACGCGAACGGGGCTTGGACGCGCGCGCGGGATCTCCCGTCGGGCTCCTCGCTGCTCACCACGGCCGGACCGCTGCGCCTCGGCGCGGTCGCGGCGTTCTCGGAGCGCCGGGCCGTGGTCGATCTCAGCGTGGAGCACCCGCACAACTTCTTCGCCGCGGACATCCTCGTGCACAACAAGGCGATGCACGTGCCCTTGGGCTCACGCACCGAGCGATGGCGCGGCGTGTTCGCGCGTGCCTTGGCCCGCTCGCCCGCACCTAGCGAGTAGCTCGCGTCGTCGCCGGCCACTCCCCCGGGCTGCGGGCCGGCTCAGCGCAAGCTCGCCCCGAACTGCGCCTCGAGGGGCCGCTCCCAGCTGGCCGGCCGCGGGAAGCGTGCCAGCTGCAGCGCCAGCGCGACCACGAAGAACGGCGCCACGCTCGTCAGCTCGTGCCCGAGCACGCGCAACACCAGGCCAAAAATGCCCACCGACTCGGCCAGCGCCATCTTCAGGATGAAGACGGTCTGGTACCGGGTCAGGGCGCCCCGCGCCGCCGCGTCGGGGCTCGCGAACACCCGGCGGCGCTTCGTGTCCCGGTACGGCAGCACGTCGGAACCCGTCGAGTCAGTCACGTCGGTCAGCTTCGGGTTCATGGTCGCCAGCAACCGCAGGAAGAACAGCCGCGGCCACATCAGGCTCACGACCGCCACCGTCGCTCCGGTCAGCCCAAGGCCCACGAGCAGGATCGGATCCGGCGGCGAGGTGGGCTCGATCACCAGGACCGTGACCCCGACGATGATCAGCATCGAGCTGACCAGGGCGCCCCACAGCACGCGTAGCACGCCCAGCTGGCTCTGCGTTCCTTCCATGGCCGGAGAGTAACGAGCCAAACTCGCCGCGTCGACCAGGGTTGCCGTTCCCCGTCCATGCGGTATAGGTTCCGCCGCCATGGCTTCAATCACCTGCGCGTTCTGCTGGCAACCGATGGCCTACGTCCACGGTCACGCCGCGTGCGTCCAGAGTCGCTGCCCCATGTTCGGCGTGAACCAGGCGGAGTGTTGCGACGGAGAGACGGCGGCCGCACCCGCGCCCACGAGCCATGTCCGCGGCGGTCCGCAGCCGACCTCCCCGGGCGCTGCGCCCGAGCCGGGGCCGTCGACGCGGACGGGATGACCCGGCCGGACGCAGCCAAGCTCGGCTATGCCGTCGCGCTCGCGACCCTCGCCACGGCGGCGTGGTGGCTGGTGTACCGCGTCGAGGTGGATCGCCTGTGGGCGCTACTCGCGCTCGGCGTGCTGCTGCTCTTGCCGTCACGGGTGCAGGCCGCCGTGCTGCGCAAGCACTTCCAAGGTCGGCGCGCGCATCTGGAGCGGAAGTTCGACGACGCCCTCGCGCTGTACCGCGAGCAACTCGAGGCGCTCGAGCAGAGGCCTTGGAAGAACCGTAGCGTATGGCTCGGCTGGATGTTCTACACCACTCGCGCCGACGCGATGGTGTGGAACAACATCGCCGCGCTGCACCTCGATCGCGGCGAGCCCGAGCGGGCGCGGTCCGCCGCGCGTCGCGCCCTCGAGCTCGATCCGAAGTACCCCTTACCGTGGATCAACCTGGCGGGCGTGTCGTACCAGGTCGATGACCGCGCCGAGCTCGAGCGCTGCGTAGCTCAGGCCCAGCGCCTCGGCTATCGCGCGACGACCGCGGATCAGCTGATAGCTCGAGCCGGCGCTGCCTGGGCGAAGGTGCAGGCGGGGAGCGAACTCGGCAAGCCGAGTTGACGGCCCTCAGTTCTGCGCCGCGCCCTTGAACGTCGCGATGATCCCCGTCGAGCCGCGGGTGGGCTCGTCATGGCTCCAGGTGTGGCTCACCTGACCGGCGCTCGTGATGACCCGCGACACCAGGGAGTGGCCTGGCGGACCGCTGCTGTTGTTCTGGTGGACATGGTGGGAGACCCAGGTGCTCTCCGCGGAGATCTGGAGGTTCGTGTCGTCGCTGCGCACCGACAAGACCCCCACCGCCAGCGCGTTCGGGACGGACGCGCTCGTGCTGATGGTGGTCGAGCTCGCCGCCCCGGACGGCGTGCTGTCCCAAGCATCGAGGCTCGGCGGCGTAGCCAGACCAGACACCTCGATGGCGCCGAACGCCATGTGCAGGTGAGTCACGCTGGGCACGACGACGACCTCGGGATCCACGCTGACCACGAGCGCGCCAGCCGGCGCGCCGATGTTCTCCGCGATGAAGATGTAGCCGCGGGCACCCTGGTAACTGGACGGGATGACCTCGCCCTGTACGATGCGCGTGTACGTGTTGCCCTGGTTGTCGGTGACGCCGCCTGGGGCGATGATGCAATCACCCTGCCCCTGCACCTGGTGGCTCCCGAGGCAAGTGATCCCGACGACGATCGCGTTGCCCGCGCTCGGTGGCGACGGGAACGACACGTTGGCTGCGTCGTCCTGCATGCTCAGCTTGATCGGCGACGCTTGCACGACCGCCAGCGCCGCCGTGCCCCCGGTGCCTCCGGCGCCCGAGTCCACGCCCGCCGCGCCGCCGCCTCCCGACGCGCCCGCGCTGCCGGCGCTGCCGCCGGTGCCGCCGCCCCCAGTCCCGCCGCTGCTTCCCCCGCTCCCCCCCGCTCCCCCGCCGTTGCTGTTGGCGAACTCGTCGCCTCCACAACCCATGAGCCCGACCGCCACCGCCACCGCACCCAGGAGCCAGAGCCGCATCCGGTCAGTGTGACACGACGGACGACCCCGGAAAAGCTCGGCGGAGGAGGAGAGATTCGAACTCCCGGTACCCTTGCGAGTACGGCGGTTTTCAAAACCGCTGCCTTAGACCACTCGGCCACTCCTCCAGAGTATCGGCTCGCCCTATTGCCCCTGCGCTCGGAAGCGGTCAAGCGCTCCGCGCGCCGCCAGGCGCGAACCCGTAGCGCGCCGCGAGCTCGGCGGGCACGCGGGTGGGTCGGCCGGCGGCGCTGAGCAGCACCCAGGTGGTCTGGGCGCGCACCAAGAGCTCACCGCCGCGCTCGAACCGCGTGTGGCGCACGGAGGTGGCGCCGCGCAGCGAGCCGATCCAGGTGCTCGCCTCGAGTCGGTCGCCGACGAGGGCCGCGCCGATGTAGTCGATCTCGTGGCGGCGCACGACCCACATGAGCCCGAGCGCGCGGTAGGCCCCGAAGTCGAGGCCGATGGAGTCGGAGTGAGCGATGGCCGCGTCGTTGATGAAGCGCACCCACGTCACGTTGCCGACGTGGCCGAGCGCGTCGATGTGCTCCGCCAGGACCGCAATGGGATGGACGAACGCACCGCGTGGGTTAGAGTGCTGCTCGGCCATGGCGGCGACAGGCTACCGTGCGAGGGGCGCGCGTCCCAGACCCTACGATCCGAACGTGCGCGCGCAGCCGTGCGCGGCGTGCGGCGCGACGCTGCTGCTCGGGGACTCCGCAGCCAATGTCAGCTGTGAAGCATGCGGCGCGGAGGAGCGCGTGCCGGAGGTGGAGGCGCTGGTCATCGATCGCAGCCAGCGCGGCGACGACGAGGAGCGCCTGGCGCACTTGCGGACCCAGCTGGACCACGAGTGGCTGTTGCCCGCGTCCGTGGCGCGCTTTGGCAACGTGCTGCCGTCCGAGATCCCGGAGGCGCGGGCGATGTGGGTGCAGCTGCGAGACCAGCTGCGTGAGGCCTACGACGAGCAGACGGCGCTGGCGCTCTTGTGCGTTGCAGGCGAGATACACGCGGCGCTGCCCGGCGAGACCGCCGAGCAGCAGCTCGCGCGACGCGCCCTCGCCGAGGCCTCCGCCGAGGTGCTCCGCGGTGCGTCGTTCCGACACAAGATGCTCACCAACCTGGTCATTGGCGCGACGCGCATCGGGGAGCTGGAGCACGCACACCACTGGCTCGAGCGCTTCGACCCCAACAGTCGCGAACTCGACGCAGACAGCGCCTATCGCCTCTCCTCCGCCGCCATCGCGACCGCCGAGCGCCGGTTTCAGCGCGTCGTGTCGCTGCTCGGCGACAGCTTGGACAGCGTCCCGACTCACCGGTCGTCGCGCGCCTTCGCCACGGTCTTGCAGGCCAACGCGCTCGAGAAGCTCGGCGAGCTGCCGAGAGCAGTCGATCTCCTGCACGCGCGCATGAAGGCTCGACACAATGCGCTGCCGATGATGACCGGCATCGCGAGCAAGCTGCCTCCCGCGTGGGCGACCTGCGAGCAGAGCATGCCCCTCGCGGTCGAGCGGCAGCTGGGCGCACTCGCGGGGCGCATCCCCTCCGGGCTACGTACTCTGGGCCTGCTCCTCATCGCGTTGTCCAGCGCCCCGCTGATCTTCGCGGCTCAGCGCTGGGGTGAGGCCTCGCAGCTGCACTTGTTCGCGGTGGGCGGGGCGGGGATCGCGGTGGGTGTCGGCCTGTTGATCCTCAGTCGTCGTCGCGCGCTGCGCATTGCGCGCGGGTGTGGGCCCGTCATGGGCCGGATCCTCGCGCTGCGCCCCGCCGGCGCCCAGTACGACCTCGACATCGTGGTGGAACGAGCCGGCGAGCCCGCCGTACGCGCGACCACGCGCCAGGCCATCAGCGAGCGTATCCTGAAGATGAAGCTCGTGGGGGCGTCCTTCGATGGCTTTTGGAATCCCGAGTTTCCCAGCTACCTCCCGCACATGACCATCAACGTTTCGGGAGAGGACGCGCAGCAAGACCCGAAGCCCTCCGCGCGCTGAGCGTCACCTCTTGCGCCGCGCGAGCCAGGCGTCCACGCCATAGCGGCCGCTACCGGACACGAGCAGCGTGAGGAACACCACCGCGTACACGAACGCGAGCTCCTTACGCGCGAAGGGGTCGGCGGCGTGTACGTGCAGCGCAGCGACCAGCATGGTGACGAGGGCGAAGAACGCCGCTGGGCGCGTGAAGAGCCCCAAGGCGACGAGCACACCACCGACGAGCTCGCTCAGCGCAGCAGCGGGACCGAACAGCGCCGGCCAGGGCATGAGCTTGCCCACCTTCTCCACGAACCCCGGCAGGTCGCTGACCTTGGGGAGGCCGTGCGCGAGGGCGAACATGAGCCCGGCGCCCACCCGAAGCGCCAGGAGCCCCACGCTCGTCGTCCTCTCCGTCGACCCCCAAATCCGCGCCAACATCGGTCCAGCATGGTCCCGAGCGCACAAAGTGTCACTGCACGCCTGCGCAGCTCCGGCTCCAAGCGCGCGAGTTGCGTGGCTGTCGGCCATCGGCTAGGGTCCGCCCCCCACCGAGGAGACCCCCATTGGCGCGCGTCACCGTAGAAGATTGTCTCGAGCACGAAGAGAACCGTTTCGCCCTGGTGGTGCTGGCAGCCCACCGCACGCGCCAGCTCATGAAGGGCTCTCCCGCGCTGGTGAACGCGAAGAACAAGGCGGCGGTCGTCAGCCTGCGCGAGATCGCCATCGGTAAGGTGCACTTCCACCGTGACAGCGAGGAAGTCGTCCGCGAGTACATCACGGAAGTCGACTCGGTCGACAACCCGCTCTGAGCCGCAGGGCCGCGCCTCGAAGGCGCAGCGTCCGGCAGCGTGGACAGCCGACGATCTCGGGTTCGCGGGGGACTCGGGCGCCCTCGAGCACTACGCGGATCCGCGCTACTACGACCACGCGTATCGCGACCGCGCCCATGACGTCGCCTGGTATCTGGCGCTCGCGCAGAGTCTGGGCGGGCCGGTGCTCGAGTATGGCGCAGGCAACGGACGCGTGAGCTTGGCCCTCGCGCGCGCGGGCATCGACGTCGTGGCGCTCGATCTGTCCAAGCCCATGCTCGCGTCCCTCGTCGAGCGGCTGCGCTGCGAGGCACCTGCCGTTCGCCGCCGCGTGCGCGCGGTGTACGGGGACATGGTCAGCCACGCGCTGCGCCGGCGATTCCCGCTGGTGATCGCGCCCTTCAACGTGGTGCTTCACCTCTACACCCCCGACGAGATCAGCGGATTTCTGGCGCGCGTGCGCGCACACCTCGCTCCGAAGGGCACCTTCGCGTTCGACTTCTCGCTCCCGCAGCCCGAGGATCTCGCGCGGGATCCGAAGCGTCGCTACCGCGCGCCCCGGTTTCGTCACCCGAGCACGGGCCAGCTCGTTCGCTACGCCGAGCGGTTCGAGTACGACCCCCTGCGACAACTCCTTACAGTATGGATGGAGTTCGCACCCGAGGGCGGTCCGCCCTGGACCGTTCCACTCACGCATCGCCAGTTCTTCCCGCAGGAAATGCGGGGATGGCTTCGGGGAGCTGGCTTCGCGGACGTGCGCTACACGGCGGACTTCGCCGCGAGCGCACCGGACGCTGGGGTGGACTCGCTCGTCGTCCAAGCTCGACTTGCACGCCAATCGCGCTTTTGAAACTGGACGCGCAACAGCGTAGGCTTGGTGTCCCATGCGGCCAACTCGTCCTCGTTCGCTCTGGGGGAGGGCACTCAGCGCGCTGGTGGTCGCCACCATCGCCTTGTTGACGGTGGGTCCGGGTTGCACCGTCACTCACGACTTGGATTCGCTGACGGGTCAAGACGCGGGCGGTGACGCCAGCAGCGGCTGCATCCCCACGAGCTGTGAGTCCCTCGCCTACGACTGCGGCAAGGCGCCGGATGGCTGCGGCGGAACGCTGGACTGCGGCGGCTGCACGGCCGGCTTCACCTGCGGCGCCGCGGGTCCGAATCGCTGCGGCGAAGGCAGCTGCACTCCGCTCACCTGCGCCAAGCTCAACGCGAACTGCGGCTTGATCTCGAACGGGTGCGAGGATGTCTTGTTCTGCGGCGAGTGCGCCGGCGGTGAAGATTGCGGCGGCCCCGGGCAGCCGAACCAGTGCGTGTGCACCCCGAAGACCTGCGCCGAGGCGGCTGCGGAGTGCGGGCTGCTCGACGACGGCTGCGGCGGGACGCTCAACTGCGGCTCCTGCGCGGCCCCCGCGGTGTGCGGCGCCACGAACCAGTGCGGCTGCGAGCCGCTCACCTGCGCCACCGCGGGCGCGACCTGCGGTCAGGTGCCGGACAACTGCGGCGGCGTGCTCGAGTGCGGCACGTGCCCGAGCGGTCAGACCTGCGGCGCTGCCGGCCCGAACGCCTGCGGGGTCGGCTCCTGCACGGCCAAGACGTGCGCCAGCGAGGGCGCCAACTGCGGCACGATCTCCGACGGCTGCGGCAACACGCTCAACTGCGGCAGCTGCACGTCGCCGCAGACCTGCGGCGCGGCGGCGCAGAACCAGTGCGGCTGCGTGCCCACGACCTGCGCGGCCCAGGGCGCCAACTGCGGCAGCCTGCCCGACGGCTGCGGCGGGACGCTCAACTGCGGCAGCTGCACGTCGCCGCAGACCTGCGGCGCGCTGCAGACCAACAAGTGCGGCTGTGTGCCCAAGACGTGCGCCTCGGCGGGCGCGGACTGCGGCCAGGTGTCCGACGGTTGCGGCGGGACGCTGGGCTGCGGGTCGTGCCCGAGCGGCCAGACGTGTGGCGCGACTCAACCCAACAAGTGCGGCACCGGGGCGTGCGTACCGACCGTGACGTGCGCGTCGGCGGGGGCCAACTGCGGCACCATTCAAGACAACTGCGGTAACCAGCTGAACTGCGGCGCGTGCAGCGGCTCGAACACCTGCGGCGGTGGAGGCACGCCGAACCAGTGCGGCTGCACGCCGACCACCTGCGCGGCGCAGGGCAAGAACTGCGGGACGATCTCGAACGGCTGTGGCGGCAACTTGAACTGCGGCAGCTGCAGCGGCTCGAACAGCTGCGGGGGCGGCGGGACGGCGAACGTGTGCGGGTGCACGCCCAACACGTGCGCCGCGCTGGGCAAGAACTGCGGCGCCGTGAACGACGGCTGCGGCGGCACCATGAGCTGCGGCAGCTGCACGGCGCCGAACAGCTGCGGGGGCGGCGGGACGGCGAACGTGTGCGGGTGCACGCCGACGACGCAGGCCAGCGCGTGCTCGGGCAAGTGCGGGACGGTGTCGAACGGCTGCGGCGGGAATCACAGCTGTGGCGGCTGCACGGCGCCGAACAGCTGCGGGGGCGGCGGGACGGCGAACGTGTGCGGGTGCACGCCGACGACGCAAGCCAGCGCGTGCTCGGGCAAGTGCGGGACGGTGCCGAACGGCTGCGGCGGGAATCACAGCTGTGGCGGCTGTACGGCGCCGAACAGCTGCGGGGGCGGCGGGACGCCGAACGTGTGCGGGTGCACGCCGACGACGCAGGCCAGCGCGTGCTCGGGGAAGAACTGCGGGACGGTGTCGAACGGCTGTGGCGGGACGCACAGCTGCGGCGGCGCCTGCGGCGCGCCAAACACCTGCGGCGGCGGCGGGACGCCGAACGTGTGTGGATGTACGCCCACGTCCCAGAGCGCCGCGTGCGCCGGCAAGAACTGCGGGACGGTGCCGAACGGCTGCGGCGGGAATCACAGCTGTGGCACGTGTACGCCGCCGAACACCTGCACGGCGAACGTGTGCAGCTGCACGCCCAACCCCGACCCCTGCCCGGCAAACCAGTGTGCCGGTACAGCTCCCAACGGCTGCGGCGGCACCGTGGCATGCAGCGCGAACTGCGGGTTGGGTGGCGCGTGTCCCTGCGCTGGCGGTTCTTGCCAGGGGAACTTCTGCAACTGCAGCCCGGGACCCTGTCGCTGAGGCCGCGGCGGTCCCGTGGTAAGTAGCGGGGATGAGCAAAGACAAGCGCGGTGGCCGACCCCTGGACACGGTCCGCCCCGTCGAGATCCGGCCAGGGTTTCACCAGCTGAGCGAGGGTTCGGTGCTGTACCGGGCCGGCGGTACGCACGTGCTGTGCACCGCGTCCATCGACGAGAAGGTCCCCGCGTGGATGGAGGGCAAGGGTCGAGGCTGGGTCACCGCCGAGTATCAGATGCACCCGCGCGCCAACCCCGTGCGTCGCGAGAAGCGCGACGGGCGTGAGCGGCCGCTCGGCGGTCGCACCCGCGAGATCGAGCGCTTGATCGGGCGGGCGCTGCGCTCTGCGCTGGATCTCGAGCGCCTCGGCGAGCGCAGCATCGTGATCGACTGCGATGTGCTCGAGGCCGACGGTGGCACGCGAACCGCGTCCATCACGGGCGGCTTCGTGGCGGTGGCGCTCGCCCTCTACCGCCTGAAGCAGACCCGCAAGCTCGTCGAGCCCGTGCTGCGGGATCAGGTGGCCGCGGTCAGCGCCGGTCACGTGGACGGTCAGCTCGCGCTCGACCTCTGCTACGCCGAAGACAGCACCGCGCGCGTGGATCTGAACGTGGTCGCCACGGAGCGCGGGGACATCATCGAGATCCAGGGCACGGCGGAGGGGGAGGCGGTGCCGCGCACGGACTTCGATCGCATGGTGGATCTCGCGCTCGAGGGCATCGGCCAACTCTGCCGCGTGCAGCGCGCTGCCCTCGCCGAAGCGGGCGTGGAGCTCGACACGTTGTTGATGAAGAGGTGAGCCATGGGACAGGTCCTCGATCTCGCGGAGCGGTTGTGGTCGGCGGGGACGTCCACCCACGAGCTTCAGCCCGTGAGCACGCTGCTCGGTCTCGAGCCCCTGGCCGACGGGCTCGCGTTCCTGTCCAGCTTCGGCAACGTGGTCGTGCTCGATACCACCGAGGGCGCGTGCTTGATCGACACGGGCTCCTTCTTCTTGGCGGGGCAGAATCACGCGCAGGTGCGCGAGTGGACCTCGAGCCCGGTGCGCCTCGCGGTGTACACCCACGGCCACGTCGACCACGCCTTCGGACTCGGACCCTTCGAGGCCGAGGGCGTGCGGGCCGAGGTGATCGCGCACGAGGCGCTGGCGGCGCGCTTCGAGCGCTACGAGCTGACCCGGGGCTACAACGAGACCATCAACCAGCGTCAGTTCGGCATGCCGGTGCGCTGGCCGACCGAGTACCGCTACCCGGATCGGGTGTATCGGGATCGACTCGAGCTCAGCCTCGGCGGGGAGCGCATCGAGCTGGTGCACGATCGCGGCGAGACGGACGATCACACCTGGGCTTGGCTGCCCGAGCGCAAGGTGCTGTGCACGGGGGACCTGTTCATCTGGGCATCGCCGAACTGCGGCAATCCGCAGAAGGCGCAGCGCTTTCCGCGGGAGTGGGCCCGCGCGCTGCGCCGGATGGCGTCCCTCGGCGCCGAGATGCTGCTGCCCGGACACGGCATGCCCATCCTCGGCAAGGGTCGCGTCGAACAAGCGCTGACCGAGACCGCGGAGCTGCTCGAGTCCCTCGTGCAGCAGACCCTCGCGCTGATGAATGTCGGTGCGACGCGGGACCGGGTGCTGCACGAAGTCCGCGCGCCCGCGCACCTGCTGACCCGCCCCTACCTCAGGCCCGTGTACGACGAGCCCGAGTTCATCGTGCAGAACCTGTGGCGCCTGTACGGCGGCTGGTACGACGGCAACCCGGCCCACCTCAAGCCTGCGCCTCACGCCGCCTTGTCGCAGGAGATCGCCAGCTTGGCCGGGGGAGCGCACGCCCTCGTCGAGCGCGCGCGCGAGCTCGGCGCCGCCGGCGAGCATCGCCTGGCCTGCCACCTCGTCGAGCTCGCACGGGGCGCGGCGCCTGCCGACGCCGACGTGCGGGCCGCGTGCCGTGAGCTCTACGAAGCCCGCGCGGAGGCCGAGACGAGCCTGATGGCCAAGGGGGTCTATCGCGCCGCGGCCGGCGCGGACTGAGCTGGGCGGGCAGTGCGGTGGCCGACGTGGCAAGCTTCGCGCGGCCACCATGACGACGAACCTCCCAGCCCACTACGCCCTTGGGCGCTGGCAGCACCCGGTCGACGGCGGCCAGGTGCAGTGCGATCTGTGTCCGCGCTACTGCCGCCTGCACGAGGGGCAGCGAGCCTTCTGCTTCGTGCGCCAGAACGTGGGGGGCGTCATCTACTCGACCAGCTACGGGCGAGCGACGGGGTTTTGTCTCGACCCCATCGAGAAGAAACCCCTCAGCCACTTCTATCCGGGCAGCGCGGTGCTGTCCTTCGGCACCGCGGGCTGCAACCTGGGCTGCAAGTTCTGCCAGAACTGGGACATCTCGAAGGCGCGCGAGATCGAGGCCTTGAGCGACGCCGCGACGCCTGAGCAGCTGGCCCAGAGCGCGCTCGATGCTGGCGCTCATGCGGTGGCGTTCACCTACAACGACCCGGTGATCTTCGCCGAGTACGCCATCGACGCGGCGCGCGAGTGTCGTGCCCGCGGCGTCAAGACAGTGGCAGTGACCGCGGGCTACATCACAGAAGCAGCGCGCAAGGATTTCTTCGAGACGATGGACGCGGTGAACGTCGATCTGAAGGGCTTCACCGAGTCGTTCTATCGCAAGCTCTGCTACGCCGAGCTGGCTCCGGTGCTCGACACCCTGCGCTACCTCGCGCGCGAGACGGACGTGTGGCTCGAGGTCACGACGCTGCTCATCCCCGGGCACAACGACAGCGAGGACGAGGTGTCGCGCCTGTGCGACTTCGTCGCCCGCGAACTCGGCGTGGACGTGCCGCTGCACTTCTCCGCCTTCCATCCGGACTTCCGCATGCTCGACGTCCCTGCCACGCCGCCGTCCACCTGCCGCCGGGCGCGCCAGCAGGCCCTCGCGGCCGGGCTGCGCTACGTCTACACCGGCAACATCCACGATCCGGAGGGCCAGTCCACCCGCTGCCCGGGTTGCTCCGCGCTCGTCATCGAGCGGGACGGGTACGACACTCGGCACTACGGGCTGCAGAGCGGCGCTTGCGTCGCGTGCGGCACCCGCATCGCGGGGCGCTTCTGGCAGGGAGGGCTGCCGGACGCGGTGTGGGGCAGCCGCCGCAAGCGGCTGGTGATCGCCCGGCCCCAGTAAGAGGTCAGCGAGCGCCGAACACGTACGCGTACAGCATGTCGCTGAGGGCCGCGCGCAGGGCCTTCGCCTCGGCCCGCTTGCGCTTCGGGGCACGGTTGCCGATGAGCGAGAAGGCGATCTGCTGGGCGGCGACCTGGATCACCTCGGCGGCGGCGAGCGGATCGGGGATCCGCTCCCGCGGTGTGACCTGCTCGATCAAGAGCGCGAGCGCCTGGCGCGCGAGCTCGTCGAACTCGTGCTGGATGGCGGACACGTCTGGGTCGCGCAGCGAGAGCGAGAGGAACACGTGGTGAAGGTCAGGGTTCTGCTCGACGTTGCTGAACAGGACGTCGACCACCTGGTCCACGGCGGCGCGGCGATCCGCCGCGGTGCGCGCGTCCCCGAAGTGCTCGAGGGTCAGGTTGGCCATCACGCTGTCGTAGGACTCGCTGAGATGAGCCCGTATCAGCTCGATGAAGGCCTGCCGCTTGTCGGCGAAGTAGCGATAGAAGGTGCCCACGCTCACGCCCGCGCGCTGCGCGATGTCGGGGGACTGCGCCGCGTCGAAGCCCTTCTCGGCGAACACCTCCGCCGCCGCGGCGATCAGGGCCTGATAGGTCTCCTTGGCGCGCGCCTGGCTGAAGGTCCGCGTGTCTCGGGTGGCGGGGGGTGGCGCGGAGGGTCGTGGCCCCGCCCCTCGGGGGTCCGCCAGCGCCGCGGCGGTGTCTCGGGCTCGGGGCGTCATTCCCCAGCAATCTAGCAGGTTCGGCACAAAAGTGAATCAAATTTCACTTCCTGCTTGACCGATGTCAGGCGCGGATCAAAGATGAACCCGAATTCAGGTTTAGTGGAGGACCGCCCATGACCGAAGCCCGCCGGCCCCTGGACATCGAGCAAATCGAAGCGTCGCTGAGCATCTCGTTCAACTGGGGCTACGAGAAGACCCGTGAGGATCTGACCGAGCTCTATCGCAAGGCCAAGCGCTCCCAGTGGGACTCGGACGAGCGGCTCGACTGGTCCATCGATGTGGATCTGGAGAAGAGCTACATCCCCGAGTTCATGCACCCGCTGTTCGGGTCGGAGATCTACGACAAACTCGACGAGAAGAAGAAGAACGAGCTGGCCATCGAGCTGCCCGTCTGGACTCAGTCGCAGTTCCTACACGGCGAGCAGGGTGCGCTGCTTGCCGCGGCGCAGCTCCTCAACTCGGTTCCGGACATCGAGAGCAAGCTGTACGCGAGCACCCAGGTGATGGATGAAGCGCGTCACGTGGAGGTGTTCGATCGCTACCTGAACGAGAAGCTGGGCAGCTCGTATCCCATCAGCCCGCACCTGCGGAAGCTGCTGGACTTGATCCTGAAGGACAGCCGCTGGGACATGAAGCTCCTGGGCATGCAGATCATGGTCGAAGGGCTGGCGCTCGCCGCCTTCGGCGTCACGCGCAACAACGCCCTCGAGCCGCTGATCAAGGATCTGACCACCTACGTGCTGCAGGACGAAGCGCGCCATGTCGCGTACGGCGTGCTCTCGCTCCGGGACTACTACGCCGACGCCAAGGAGTCGGACGTACGCGAGCGCGAGGACTTCGTGTACGAGGCCGCGGTCATGATGCGCGATCGCTTCCTGTTCCAGGAGGTCTGGGAGAAGACCGGCTTGCCCGTGAACGAGTGCATGCAGATCACGCTCGACAACGAGGGGCAAAAGCAGTTCCGCCAGCTCTTGTTCGCCAAGATAGTGCCGGCCATCAAGCGCATCGGCCTGCTCTCGAGCCGGCAGCGCGAGCGCTTCCACGACCTTGGCATCCTGCACTACGAGGACTGGGAGGATCCGTTCGCGGAGCTGGCCCGGGCGGAGGGGGAGTTCGAGGCCGAGCGCCTCGAGCGCGAGGCCGCGGTCAGCGCCGCCGAGTAGCGGCCTACCCGCACCTGGGCGCCAGCATCACATAGTGGTTGAACCACTACGCTCGCTGTCACAGCGCCCCACGAATCAGCCGCAAGAATCGCAGCATTCCCGTTTGGCGCGCGAGTTGCTGTAGCGCTCGGCGTGGCACGCAAGCGTCTCCTGATCCCCTTGCTGGTCTTGTCCCTCGCGGGTACGGCCAGCGCAAACCCACCCGTCGAGCGCATCGAGGAGGGCTACGTCGTCGCCCTCGAGGACGGCGAGTTGATCGTCGACCTGGCCGAGGCTCGCGGAGCCAAGCCCGGCGACGTGGTCGAGTTGTGGCGCCCGCTCGACCTCAAGCACCCCGTGACCGGCAAGCGGGTCCGGGACCGATTCCGCATCGGCTCCCTACGGCTCACGCAGGTGCGCTCGTCCCTCAGCCTCGCGCGAGCCGAGGGCAGCCTGGCGCGACCGGTCGCGCCCGGCGACGTCATCGTGCTCCGGCGAGCCGCGCCGGCCCCGATCGCCACCGCGCCGACCGAGATCCCGAAGCCCACGCCGCCGCCCGGCGAGACCGTGACGCTCCCCGAGTCCTCGGACCCAGAGGAGCTGGAGGTGGCGCAGATGTTCGATCGCCTCAGGCACGGCAGCGTAGCGAGTCGCATCGCCAGCTACGAGCAGTACGTGCGGGACTCGCCGCGCGGCCGCTTCGCCGTGGTTCTCTGGGAGGAGGCCCAGTATCTGCGAAAGCTGCTGGCCCTCGACACCAGCGTGCGCATCGAGGTGCGACGCTTCGAAGCGCCGGCGCGAGCCCTCGCCGGGCAGCCGCTGGAGCTCGGCGTGGAGCTCGCCGGTCCCGTCAAGGGAGTCGTGCTGCACACGCGCAACGCGGGCGAGGTGGCCTACGTCACTCAGGCGTTCGAGCCCGCCGGCCCAGGCTACTTCGTCGCGCGCCTACCCGGCAGCCGGGTCGCCGGCGAGCAGCTCGAGCTGTTCATCGAGGCGACGGACGTCGCGGGAGTGGCGCAGGCCATGGTCGCGAGCGCGGACGAGCCGAAGACGGTGCGAGTCGACGCGGTGCCCAAGCCTACGCCGCCGCTCTCGCCGAAGATCAGCGTCGGCGCCTGGACCGACTACGCCGACTACAACCGGATGCGCGGTAACGACGTGGTGTGGCAGACCGAGGGCCGCGCAGGGATGCGCTTCGGCGACACGGGGATCCGCTCCCTCGGCAGCGGATTTGGCGTGTTTCGCGGCGTCGGGGGCTCGCTGGAGGAGCTCGACGAAGGCGACAAGAGCGGTCGCCGCGTCGGGCTGACCTACGGCTACCTCGAAGGCGAGTTCGGCTTCAGCGAGACAGCGTCGCTGATCGCGCGACTGACCGTCGGCCTCAAGGACGACGGCGTGGGCGGTGGTGCGCAAGCGCTGGTCCGCATCGGCAGCGACCAAGGCACGAACCTACAGCTCGGCGGCGAGGTGCTCGGCGGCATCGGCCTGCGCGGCATCACGCAGCTCGAGCTCGCGACCTTCGAGCGCATCCCGATCTTGTTCCGAACGGAAGTGACCAACCAACCCGCGGGCTCGACGGCCAGCGCGAGCGACGTCAGACCGGAGCGCCCCGGCGCGCTGCCTCAGGACACCTCGCTTCAGCGCGGTGAGATCGGCGCGCGCGCGATCGCGCAGGTCGGGTACGAGCTGATCCCCGGCTTCGTGCTCGCCGCACGCGGCTCGTATCAAGGACGAACCATCAAGCATGCCGGACCCGGCTTCGGCGGAGCAGTGAGCTACACATGGTGACTCGAAACTCAGCGTGCAGGGCGGCGCGCCTCGTGCTTCCCGCGGTCCTCCTCGTCTCGTGGGCTGGGCTCGGCTCGGCTCGCGCCGAATCCAAAGGCCAGGCTCTGCCCGAGACCCCAGCTGCCGCCCGGGTGGTCGAGGGCGTGCCGCACTTGAGCCACGCGCCCGTGGCCCGCGCGGCTCACGGCGAAGAGCTCGTGATCCGCGCCGACATCACCTACCCGGAGCGGGTGCGCCGCGCCGTCGTGGTGGTTCGCGGCGCCGACGGGTTTCGCGAGGTTCAGTTCCTGCGTTCCTCGGACGAGCCCTACGCCGCCACCATCCCCGCTTCGGAGGTGAGGGCGCCGACGCTGGCCTACGCCATTGAGCTCGAGCTGACCGATGGCAGCAAGCACGCGGTCTTCGCCTCCCGCGCGCGGCCTCATGTCGTGCAGGTGCCCGAGGACCTGATGGACCTGCGCGAGCGGGCGCTGCTCGAGCGACTCGGCGGACGTCGCAGCGTGTTCTCGGCGTCCGCGGACAACGTCTCCTTCGGCAAGAGCCTCGCCGAGGTGCGCGATCCGACCACCAACGCGGTGCGCCAGGAAGAGGTGCGAGACGGCTACTTCCGCGTGGAGGCGATGTACACCTATCGACCCCTGCGCTTCGTGACGGAGTTCTCCGTGCGAGCCGGCGTCGTGCGCGGCAAGGCGCCGGTGTCGCAGCGTGACCCGCTGCCAGGTCAGTCCGAGGACGAGCGCTTCGACGTTGGGCTCAACTACGGCGCGCCGCGCGTCCGGCTTCGCGCACACGACATCGTGCACTTCGAGGGCGAGCTGCTCACCAGCGTGACCGAGGTCGGGTTCTCCTGGGGCGGCGGCGGGGCGGCGCTGCTCGGCGACCCCTATGGCTCCAAGCTCACCCTGGGCTTCGAGTCGATAGAGACCTTCGGCACCCGCTTCTACAGTCGCGTGGATCTGATGGCCACCAACGACGTCTCCTTCGCGCCGGTGGTCGAGGTGACGAACATGCCGAGCGCGGATCGTTACGGCGTGCGCCTGCTCGGCGAGGTCGCGGCCAACGTCGGCGACGGCTTCCTGGTGGCCGTGCGCGGTGGCTACCAGGCGAGGGACGCGGCCAGCGGCGGACCGAGCTTCGGCACCACGCTGGGCTACGCGTTCTAGCGCAGCAGCGTGCGCCCGCCGCTCAGCAGGTCCACGCGCTCCATCGCGCCGCGGACACCGAACAGCGTGCTGCCGTCGGGAGGCAGCACCGGGCCCAGCGCGACCGACGCGAGCAGGCCCGACGTGCACAGGAGCACTACCTCGGTGGGGCCGTCCTCCGCCAGCTCCCACACCGTGGGACAACGCGCGGCCAGTGTGGCCATGCCCGCCGCGCGGCCGCGCACCTCGGCGCGCTGAGCGTCGGCGAGATCCATCGCGCTTCGCGGCCGGGCATGGACTCGAACCCGCTCGTCGAACCCGAGGCGCGCGCTCGCGATGCGAAGCGTCGCGTGCGTCGCGAGGGGAGCCTGGCCCGGCGCGAACCCAGACTCGCCCTCGACCTCCAGCCGCGCCTCGAAGAACCGGCGCGCCTGGTTCAACAGGTCCGCGAAGGGCAGCCGGGGCTCGCTGCGCTGACTGAAGACGCGATAGCTCACCCGCGGAGCGTAGCCGAAGCTGGCAGAGGCCGCCGTGGCGCGGCGATCCGTTCGGCCGGCTGCGTCGTACAGCAGGACCGGGACGACGATGCGCGCTACCGAGAACTTCAGACGTCAGCACCGCGAGCTCAGCCGAGATGCCATGGATTTGCTGTCCAAGCTCGAGCCGGCCCGCATCGGGCAGCACGCTGAGTCCCTACGGCGCGATCTGAGCCGCTTCGTCGGCAAGCTCCGGGTCCACGCGGCCATGGAGCAGGACGCCCTCTATCCTCGGCTGCTGGCGGACCCCGAGGCGCCCATTCGCGACAAGGCGCGGCAGCTGCTCGCGGAGGTGGGTGAGCTGTACGAGGAGGTCTTCCGGTTCTCGGAGCGCTGGGCATCCCCGAGCACCCTCCGCGCCGACCCGCAGCGCTTCCAGGACGAGACGCAGGAACTGCTCCGTCGTCTGGGCGCGCGCATGATCCGGGAGAACAGCGAGCTGTACCCGCTGGTCGACGCAGCCCACGCGCAGAGCGGCGCGGCGCCCGGGGTCATCGACGTGGCTGGGTCCCTCGACCCCGACGCCACGCCCGCCCAACCGTCCCGGTGACGTCGTCTGCGCGTTGCTGTTACGGTCGCGGGGTGGACGCGAAGCTATCGCACGGAATGCGCTGCACTCTGCGCCTGACGCGAGTTGCCGACGCCCATGTGGAGTATCTGCTCGAGCTGACCACCCCGGACGACAGCGTGACGGCCTCGCTGGAGCTTCAGCTCGGCGACGGCGCGGTCACCGGTCTCGAGCAGCTGCCCAACACCGCGCGGGCGTGGATCAACTCGCTGCTGCGCACCGAGTGGCGCTCCCGCCAGCTCTCGCCGGCGCCCCCCTGGCCGCGGCGCATCACGCGTTGGCGTCGTGAGCGAGGCTCGGGGTGAAGCCAGCAGGCGTGATCACGCTGCTGACGGACTTCGGACTGTCCGAGCCCTTCGTGGGTCAGCTGCGGGGAGTGATCCTCACGCGGGGTCCTCAGCTGCAGATCATCGATCTGACCCACGGCGTGCCGCCGCACGACGTCGCCCTCGGGGCGTTCTGGCTCGAGCGCAGCTACCGCTACTTCCCCGCGGGCAGCGTGCACGTCGCGGTCGTCGATCCTGGCGTGGGCAGCGAGCGGCGCGCGATCGTCGCGCGGGCCGAGGGTCACCTGTTCGTGGCGCCGGACAACGGGCTGCTGAGCGGCGTGCTCGGCGACGAGGCGGAGGTGTGGTGCGTCGACCCGGGGCGCTTGGGAATCGTCACCCTGAGCCGCACGTTCCATGGACGCGATCTATTCGCTCCCGTCGCCGCGGAGCTCGCGCTCGGCCGCGTCATGCCCGACGCCGTCGGCGGCCGCCACCGAGCCGTGCGGCTGGACATCCAGCGCGCGATCCTGCGCGGGGAAGCGCTGCTGGGCGCCGTGATCTTCGCGGACCACTTCGGCAACTTGGTCACGAACATCGATGCTGCGGCGCTCGCTCGGCTCGGTGCGAAGGACACCCTGGAGGTCGAGCTCGGTTCCCGACGCGTGCCGCTCCGCGGCACGTACTCGGATGTCGAGCCCGGAGAACTCGTGGCCGTCGTCAGCTCCTTCGACACGGTGGAGATCGCGTGTCGTGAAGGGCGCGCGGACCAAGTCACCGCGACGAGCCGCGGCGCTCCGGTGCGGGTTACCTCGCGCGTGGGGTTGCGCTAGAACCGAGGGGCCATGACCTCGCACCGCCGCCTCGCATCGACCCTCGGGCCTGTCGCCCTCGGCCTCTCGCTGCTCGGGTGCTCACCCGCGGTTGCGCAGCCCGCGGCCAAGCCGAAAGCCCCAGCGAAGCCCGCTCAGCCTCCAGCCGCACGCCTCGATCAGGGCGTCGCTGCGCTCGCCGCGAGCGAGTATGCGGACGCGGAGGCGCACTTTCGCGCGGCCCTCGGCGGTGCAACCCGTGGCCGGGCGCTGCTGGGTCTGGCGGAGGTGCAGCTGATGACCGGGCGCTACGACGACGCCCACAAGACCGCGGTTCAGGCGCTGGGCGTGAAGGACGCCCGCGCGGAGGCGGGTCATCTGGGTGCAGAGGCGCTCCGGCGGCAGGGCAAGCTGGCGGAAGCCGAGAAGCACGCGCGCGAGGTGGAGTCGATGCCCGACGCGCGTCGCGCCCGGCTCGTGCTCGGGGAGGTGCTGCTCGAGCAGGGAAGGGAGCGCGAAGCCGAGCCCGTGCTGATGACGCTGGTACAGGACTACAACGCGGACCGCATCAAGGACACGGACGGCGCGTCACTCGCGATGGTGGGACGCGCTGCCCACCTGCTTCGCGCACCGCGCGACGCGAACGACGCGTTCAACCAGTCCGAGCGTGCCCAGAAGGGCCACCTGCCCACGCTGCTCTGGCGGGCCGAGCTGTTCCTCGACAAATACGATCCCGGGCACGCGGAAGAGGTCACCAAGGAAGTGCTGGCCAAGGCCCCGAACCACCCCGAGGCGCTGGTGTGGATGGCGCACGTCAAGCTGGCCCAGGCGCTGGACTTCGACGAGGCAGAGCGCCTGGCTCGCAAGGCGCTGGCCATCAACCCGCGGCTCTCGCAGGCGCACTTCGTGCTCGCCGGCATCGCGCTACGCGACATGGAGCTCGACCTGGCCGACCAGCGCGTGGACGCTGGGCTGAAGTTCAACCCGCGGGATCTGGAGCTGCTCAGCATGCGCGCGGCGACGAAGTTCCTCTCGGACGAGCAGCGCGCCTTCGACCAGACCGTGGCGCAGGTGCTGAAGCTCAACCCGCGCTACTCCAAGCTGTATCAGATCGTGGGCGAGTTCGCGGACTGGGAGCATCGCTACGACGAGATCGTCGAGATGATGAAGAAGGCGGTGCAGATCGACTCGGACGACGCCAAGGCGTACGCACAGCTGGGCCTGAACCTGATCCGCGCCGGACGCGACGACGACGGTGTGCGCGCGCTGGTCACCGCGTTCGACAAGGATCCGTTCAACGTACGCGTGTTCAACACGCTCAATCTGTACGAGAAGGTGATCCCTCGTGACTACGTGACGGTGAAGCACAAGGTGTTCACCTTTCGCTACCACAAGGACGAGAAGGTCATCCTGGAGCGCTACGTCCCGGGGCTGATGGACAACGCCTGGCGCAAGATGACGGCGGCCTACGGCTTCACGCCGTCGGTGCCCGTGGGGGTGGAGCTGTACGCGGAGCGGCAGAACTTCGCGATCCGCACCAGCGGCCTGCCCAACACCGCCATCCAGGGCGTGTGTTTTGGCAAGACCCTGGCCAGCATGAGTCCCAAGGAGGAGAAGTTCAATCTCGGCATGACGCTGTGGCACGAGCTCGCACACGTCTTCCACATCCAGCTGTCCAAGAGCCACGTGCCGCGTTGGTTCACCGAGGGGCTAGCCGAGTACGAGACCTTGTCGGAGCGACCCGAGTGGAGCCGCGAGCACGATCCGGCGCTGTACGAGGCGCTGCGCACGTCACGCCTGCCCCAGGTTGGCTCGATGACGCGTGCCTTCACGCGCGCCGAGGAGATGAGCGACATCGCCACCGCGTACTACGCGTCCAGCCAGATCATGACCATGCTGGTGCAGAAGCACGGCATGGCCAAGCAGAGTCAGATGCTGCGCGCCTGGGGTGAGGGCAAGCGCACACCGGACGTGGTGCAGACGGTGCTGGGGGTGAGCGCGGACCAGCTGGACGCGCAGTTCCGTGCCTGGGCGGCGGAGCGGCTCGAGCGCTACCAGTCCCAGTTCATGCCCATCCAGCGCACCGGCGGCTACGAGGCGGCCAAGCAACAGGCCGACAAGGCGCCGAAGGACCCGGCCAAACAGAGCTCCTTCGCGCTGGCCGCGCTGCGGGCGGGTAAGCACGACGAGGCCGAGGCCGCGTTGTCAGCCGCCCTGGCAGCGTCCCCGGACTACCCCGACGCGCTGTACATCCAAGCGCGGGTGGCGCTCGGCAAGCGCGACCCGGTTACTGCCGGCGTCCTGCTCGAGCGCATCGCCAAGAAGGCGGACGGGTACGCCGTTCGCCTCGCGCTCGCGGACGTCGCGGAGGC
Organism: Polyangiaceae bacterium; assembly: GCA_019637295.1. Taxonomy (GTDB): domain Bacteria; phylum Myxococcota_A; class Polyangia; order Polyangiales; family Polyangiaceae; genus JACKEA01. The sequence goes on along the minus strand of JAHBVX010000006.1, from coordinate 470,173 downwards.
CAAGCGGGACCTGGCGGCCATGAAGCTGGCGCTGGAGGCCGCTCATCGCTTCGATCCCACGCAGAGCGAGCCGCTTCAAGCGCTGGTGGACCTGGCCAAGAAGCAGAACGATGCGGACGGCGAGCTGGCGGGTCTGCGCAAGCTGGTGTTGCTCGAGGAGCACGACGGTCGCATCTTCCGACGCTTGATGCGCGCGCTGCTGGACAAGAAGCTCTACCAGGAAGCGAAGGACGTCGGCGAGCAGGCGCTCTGGGTCGACATCGAAGGATTGCACACCCACGCCTTGTTCGCGGAGGCGCTGGCGGCGCTGAAGATGGTGCCTCGCGCCATCTTCGAGCTGGAGACGGCGGTGCTTTGCCCGGGGCGTCCGAAGGAGCTGGCCGAAGCCCACGCTCAGCTGGCCGAGACCTACCTGCTCGTGCCCAACGCGGCCAAGGCCAAAGAGAACGCCGACAAGGCGCGCAAGCTCGACAAGGACAACCCTCGGGTCAGGAAGCTGAAGATCTAGTGCTCCCCGCCCCACGCCGGCAGGGACTGGGTCAATTCTCGACAGACTCTCAGCAGCTAGCGCCCAGGCAGGCGCCGATCTCCGGGCCGCACGCGTTCTGCAGACAGTTCAGCGGGCTGCCGCTGCAGCCCACGATGTCCTCGAGGTTCGTGAAGGCGCAGTTCAGGGTCTGATCGACGAAGAACTGCACGTCGGCGCAGCCCTTGGACACGCAGTTGGCCACGCAGGTGATGCTGAACTCCGGTGGGCTGCTGTTCAGGTTGATGCAACCCAGAGCGCAGGTCACGATCTGAAAGCAGGTGAGGAGCTCGCACTGCCCACAGTCCTCGGGGCAGTTGGTGCACGTCTCGAACTGCTCGGCCTCGCACTTCTTGTTGCCGCATACCGAGCACACGCCGCAGTCTTTGGCGCACGACGCGCAGGTCTCGCTGCCCTCGCACTTGCCATCGCCACAGCCGGGGCAGATGCCGCAGTCGTCGGGGCAGGTGAAGCAATTCTCGTTGTCCCCAGCGCTGCAGGTGCCGTTGCCGCAGGTCTCGCACTTGCCGCAGTCCGGTGCGCAGGACAGGCAGGTCTCGGCTCCGTTGCAGAAGCCGTCACCGCAGGTCGCGCAGGGGCCGCAGTCCTGAGGACACGACAGGCAGGTCTCGCCATCCCCGCACCCACCGTTGCCGCAGGTCGAGCACAGCCCGCAGTCCTCGGGGCAAGACGTACAGCTCTCGGTCGCCTGACAGGTCCCGTCCCTGCACGTGCTGCACAGGCCGCAGTCCTGCGGGCAGTTCGTGCAGCTCTCGCCGGGACCACACTTGCCGTTGCCGCAGGCCGGCGGGACGCCGCCGTCGCCGCCGCCCACGCCCTCGAAGTCGTCTTCCCCGTGCAGGCCGATCCGTGAGCCGCAGCCGGGCGCTAGCCAGACCAAGCTCGCCATCACGCACACGAAGAGCCACAAGCCGCGCTGTTTCACGTCGCGAAGTCTACAACAAGCGCCGCCTCGGAGCCGCAAAAGGCGCCTAAGACTCCTCCTCCGGCGTGGCGCCGCGCAGGCCGAGGGCCTTGGCCTTCTTGTACAAATGGCTGCGCTCCAGCCCCAGGGTGCGGGCGGTGGCGGCCATTTGGCCGCCGTGGTGCGCCATCGCTTCCTCGAGGATCGTGCGCTCCGCGTCGTCCACCAGCACGCGGAATGGGACTCCCGGACGGAACAGGCCCGTCGTGGTGGGAGAAGGGGAGGTGCCGAGGGAGCGGGCGACGTCGCCGCCCGTGATGCGGTCGTCCGGAGCGAGGATCACCAAGCGCTCGATCAGGTTCCGAAGCTCCCGTACGTTCCCGGGGAACGAGTGGCGGCAGAGAGCTTCGACGGCGTCGTCGCTCAGGGACACCCCCGGTCGCGCGTTGCTCTTGGCAGCCAGCTCCAAGAAGTGATGCGCCAGCGTCGGGATGTCCTCCCGGCGCGCGCGCAGCGGCGGCAGCTCCAGCGGCAGCACGTTCAGGCGATCGAACAGATCCGCTCGGAACTCACCGGACTGGCACGCCGCGACGAGGTCCTTGTTCGTGGCCGCGACCACCCGCACGTCCACCTTGAGCGTCTCGCTGCCGCCCACGCGCTCCACCTCCTGCTCCTGCAGCACACGCAGCAGCTTGGCCTGCATGCCGAGCGGCATGTCACCCACCTCGTCCAGGAACAGGGTGCCGCCGTGCGCGCGCTCGAACTTGCCGCGGCGCTGCCGGGTGGCGCCCGTGAACGCACCGGCCTCGTGACCGAACAGCTCGCTCTCGATCAGGTCCGAGGGAACTGCTGCGCAGTTGAGCTTCTCGAGCGGACCCTTCGCGCGCGGGGACGCACGGTGTATTGCGCGGGCGACCAGCTCCTTGCCCGTGCCGCGCTCGCCAGTGAGCAGCACGGACGCGGCGGCGCGGGCGGCGCGCAGGATCTGATCCGACAGCTCGCGCATCGCACGCCCCCCGCCGATCAACTCCTCGAAGTGCCCCGCCTCCCGGCGCAGCTCTTCCGCCGCGTGTTCGGCGCGGATCAGCCTCAGGGTGTTCTCGAGTACGACCAACAGCCGATCCGTGGAGATCGGCTTCTCCAGGAAATCGAGCGCGCCCAGCCGGGTCGCGCGGACGGCTACGTCCACCGTCGCGTGCCCACTCATCATGATGACCTGCAGCTCTTCCCCTGCTGCGCGCAGCTGCTCGAGCAGCTCGATGCCGTTGCCGTCGGGCAGCGCGACGTCGAGCAACGCGACGTCGTAGCTCTTCTTCGCGAAGCGTTCCTGCGCGACGCCGACCCCGCCGGCCACGTCCACCTCGTAGCCCTCCAGCGACAACGCCTTCTTCAGGGTGGTCAGGATGCTCGGCTCGTCATCGACGATGAGGACGCGTCCACGGCCCATGGCGATGCAACCTATCCCGGCAGGCTCCAGGCGTCACTGCGGGCGTCGGCTGCGGCGAGGCGGCGCCCGGGCCCCCCGGCCGTGCACCCGCCCACGCGAAAACTGGGGCAAGAGCGGCAAGGGAGCTGCAGGCCACGCCCAGCGTGCCACGGTTCGGGGTTCGCCCCGCCGAACTGCGGTCCGCCGCGGTTCCATCCCGGCCCAACCCGCTCTAGCCTCCGATCCCCCGAATGGCCGCGCTCAAGCCCACCGCCAACGGCACACTGTCCGCGACGCCCATGGCCAGTCTGCTGGTGTATGCGCTGGACAAGCACATGAACGGCACGATGGTGTTCGAGTCGTCCGCTGGGGGGCGCAGCGCGGTCCACTTCGTGGACGGCGCGCCCGCGAAGGCCAAGACCCACGAGCCCGTGATCCATCTCGGCCGGCTGCTGCTCGAGCTCGGGGCCATCGACGATGACACCTACAACCGAACGCTCAAGCGCTGCGCGACCGAGCGCGTGCTGCACGGACGGATCCTGCTCGACGAGGGGGCCATCGAACCGGCGGTGCTCGAGGACGCGCTGCGGGAGCAGACGATGCGCCGCGTGCTCTGGCTGTTCACGCTGCCGCAGCAGAGCGTGTACGGATTCTACGACAAGGCCAACCTGCTGGAGCGCTATGGCGCGCCGGAGTCGATCCCAGTCGAGCCGCTGGCGCTCGTGTGGAGGGGTATCCGCGGTCAAGACGACGTGACGCGCATGGAGCAGACCATCGCGCGGGTTTCGCGCAACGAGCTGCGGCTCCACCCTCAGGCGCAGCTCTCGCGCTTCTGCTTTTCCAGCCGAGAGTGGGCGGTGCTCGACCTGCTGCGCGCGCGCCCGCAGCCGCTCGACTCCCTCCTTGGCGCGGGCGTGGAAGACGCGCTCACCATCAAGCGCCTGGTGTACGCGCTCGCGCTCACGCGCTCCTTGGATCTCGGTGGGCGCACGCTGCCGGTCGGCACCTCGGCCGAAGCGCGCGCGGGTTCGCGGCGCAAGACCGTCTCGCGCTTGGACCGGGTGCCGACCCCGCCCGCGTCGCGTCGCATCGACGCTCCGGCGGCGGACGCGCGCCCGAACCCGCTGCCGCCCCTCGCGTCCGCGGATACGTCCAGCGTCCGACCCCAGCAAGACTCCTCGCCGCCCAGCGCTGCCAGCCAATCGCGAACCCTTCCGTCCGCCGTGCAGCCGACCCCCCGTCAGCGGCCTCTGCCCCCGGTGCAGGTGAAGCTGGCCAGCAGCCCGGGCGCATCGCCCGAGCCCATCCCGCAGCCGGCGTCGCCCCCGGCTCCGCCGACCGCCGTCTCGGACACCCCGGCGCCGGCGGTGAGCGGGAACCGTCCGTCCTTGCCGGTCGCGGATGCCGCGGCCTTCGACGAGATCCGACGGCGGAGCGAGCAGGCCGCCAAGCAGAACTACTACGAAATCCTCGGGGTGGAGCGGGACGCTCCGGCGGCCCAGATCAGCGCGGCGTTCTTCCAGCTCGCCAAGCGCTGGCATCCGGACAAGCTCGGCCCCGAGTTTGCGCCCGTGCGCGAGCAAGTGCTCAGCATGTTCTCGCGGATGAACGAAGCCCACCAGGTGCTCTCGGACGAGACGAGTCGCGCGGAGTACGAGCAGGTGCTCGAGTCGGGTGGCGGGTCGGCACAGGAGCAGGAGGCCGTCCACCGCGTCGTCAACGCCATCAACGAATTTCAGAAGGCCGAGGTGCTGTACAAGAAGCGCAAGCTGGACGCAGCCGAGCTGTGCGCCCGTCGCGCGATGGAAGACGATCCCGAGCAGGCGGACTACGTGGCCATGTACACGATGATCGCTGCCGAACGTCGCGCGGACGGCAAGATGGACGACTTGCTCGGGCTGCTCGATAGAGCCATCGCGCGTGAGCCACAGAACGAGCGCGCGCGCTTCACCCGCGCGCAGATCTACAAGCGTCTGAACCGGATGGACCTGGCGGTGCGGGATTTTCGCTGGGTTGCGGAGCAGAACCCGAAGAACCTCGACGCGGTGCGCGAGGTGCGGCTGTACAACATGCGCCGCGGCGGGTCGGCATCCGCCCCGGATTCGCGCCCGCCCCACTCCACCGACAAACCCGTGGAGAAGTCCGCTGGGTTGTTCGGCAAGCTGTTCAAGCGCTGAGGCTCGACCTCACTTGCCGCGCCGGCTGAGCTCGATCGCGCGTACGCGGCTCAGCGCGCCGGGAGCGGAGAGCGCGAGACCAACCCGTCCGCTCGGTCCTGGGCAGGATGCGGTCCGGCTGCCGCGCGACACCCTGAGCTCGCTCGCCTTGCGCGCGACGACGAGCGTCGGGTCGTCACCTTCTGGCCAGGGACACTCGCTGCTGCCCACCACCGCGCTACCGAGCGCGAGCCGTGGCGGGGTCCCGGAGGCGAGGGTGAGGGTCAGGGTCACGTCGGCGAAGGTGAGATCCGTGACGACGACTTTGGCCCCGGAGCCGTCGAGCAGCAGCCCCAGACCGTCGTAGGTGAGCTCTGCGTCGGGAGCGCGCGTGGGCACGACGTGCGCTGCGCTGCCGAGCAGCAGTGGCGCGACCTGTCGCGACAGCTCGCCCCGGACGTCGTGCCGGAATCCGCGCACCCGAGCGTGGGTGGTGGCGTCCTCGAGCCACGCGAAGCTGCCGCCGTCCATGGCCGCGGCCGGGAGGCTGACTGACGGCCCCGACGTTGGACGAAAGGCGGGCGTCACGAAGGCTCCACTCCAGGGATCGAAGCGGCGCCCGCTGCGTGCGTCGGACGAGCCGGTGAACAGCCAGGGCGAGCCGTCCGCGGCGGCGAGCAGCACGGGGGCTGCCGCGTCGAGCGGCAGATCCGGCAGGGTGTCCGCCGTGCCGTCGGCGCGCAGGCGCAGCACCCGCCGCGCCGGCTCCTTGCACTCACTCGAAGCCGGTGGGCACACGCCAACGGCCAGAACCCCGCCACCGGGGAGCGGCGCGAAGGTGCTCTCGCCCGTCGTCGCGAAGCCGCTTCGCTCGAGCACGACGGCGCTGCCATCGGGGGCGAGCCACTCGAGGGTGTCCACCGACGCGCCCACCGAGTCGGTGCCGCCCGCGATGAACACGCGCCCGTCGTCGAGCGTGAACGCGACGGGCGCGATCCGCGGTCTGCGCAGGGTGGCGAGCCCGGCGACCTTGGAGCTGCGATCGTCCGGGCTCACGAGCTCGAGGGTCGCTAGAGGCAAGCCGGTCGCGCTGCGACCACCCACCAGCAGCGTCTCGCCAGTGACGAGCGCCGTGGCCGCGTGGCGAGCGCGTGGTTGGGCGAGGAGGATCAGCGTGCTACGGTCGAAGCGCCCGGACTCCAGCTCGAACACCGACGCGCTCGCGAGCGGCGGCGCCAACTCCAGCGCGCCCGCGCTCGAGCTCGGGTCCACCCCGCCCGCCACCAGCAGGGCGCCGTCGCCGAACTCGGTGATCGTCGCGAAGGCCCGCGCCGGGAGCATGCCGTCAATCACCTCCTCGGCCAGACCCGTGTCGAGCTTCACGACTGCTGCGCGCGCAGCGTCGTTCGTCCCCACGAAGCCACCGGCGACCAGCAGGGTGCGTCGATCCCGGGACACGCCGAGCGCCTCGCCGCCAGTTCGACTCGGGTACGGCGAGCCCGCCGCGGGGGGCTCGTAGAGGGTGCAGGCCTCACGCTCGGGCCACAGCAGGATGTCGAACTCGCCCTGCTGCGTCTCGAGGCCCACGCCCGCGAAGCGCTCCTGAGCGCCCTGCCCACGCGCCTCGATGGCGCGGGTGGACTCCGGGAACCCAAGGGCCACGTTGCGCCCATCCCCCGGGACGCTGTCGCTGGTGGAGGGCGTGGGATCGAAGTCCCCCAGCGCCTCCAGCTGCACGTCGATGGGCACGCCCGCGCCGCAACCGGGGGCGAGATGAACTCGCACTGGTGTCACGACGTCGGGCTCTCGCTCCGCTCCGCAGCCGGAAACGAGCAGCAAGAGCCCAAGGGCGCTACCATGAGGGCGGCTCATGTATCCGCAGATCTTCGGCAAGTACGTGCTCGAGCGAGAAATCGCGAGTGGCGGTATGGCCAAGGTGCTGCTCGCTACCCTACGCGGAGCCGTGGGTTTCGAGAAGCGACTCGTCGTCAAACAGATCCGGCCGGAGCTCGCCTCGGACGACGCCTTCGTCCGTCGTTTCGTCGACGAAGCCAAGATGACCGTCGATCTGAGCCACCCGAACATCGTGCCGGTGTACGAGCTCGGGGTCGAGCAGGGTGTGTACTACATCGCGATGGAGCTGTGCGAGGGCGTCACGCTGGCGGAGATCCTGAAGGATACCGGCCCCCTCGGTCCCGACGAGGGGGCGTACGTCGGCATCGAGATCTGCAGGGCGCTCGACTACGCCCATCGCCGCGCCGCGATCGTTCACCGTGACGTCACGCCCAGGAACGTGATGGTCGACGACGAAGGCGCCGTGCGCCTCATCGACTTCGGCATCGCAGCCCCGGCGATGCTCGCCGGAGCACGACAGGAGTCCTTCGGCTCCCCCGGACACATGCCCCCCGAGCAGATCGACGGCGGCGCCCTCACCGCAGCCAGCGACGTCTTCGCCGTGGGAGCGCTGCTGGTCGAAGCCTGGACGGGCAAACCTCCCTTCCGGCGCGCGACCCCCGAGGCGTGTGTCCAGGCCATGAAGGAGCCGCTACCGGACCTGACCGCGAGCGACCCGGCGCTCGCGCCGCTCGTCGAGCTGATCCGAGACGCCCTGGCGCTCGATGCGTCCCAGCGACCGGACAGCGCCGAGGCGCTCTCGCGTCCGCTGCGCGATTTCGTCCGCTCCAGCGATCTCGGGGATCTGGCGCGCAAGCTCGGCGCCCGAGTGCGTGAAGTCCGCCGGCGCGGGCGGATCTCACAGCCCCTCCTCGCGAGCACTCCCGCTCGGGACGGCGGGGCGCGCACCCCAGTCGGCCAGCACACGCCCAGCGCGGCCTCGAGCGACGCGCCTGGGGTGGACGCCACGCGAACCTTCGCCGCGCGGGACGAGCTGGTGGAGTGGACCCGCCGCTTGCCGAGCACGCCCCCGCCGCCCAGCGTCGAGTCGGACGAGACCTCGCCCACGACCGCCAGCCAGCGAGAACGCAGGGACTCGGCTCGGGCGACGCAGCTCTGGCGCTTCGCTGCCGTGGGGCTGGCCGGCGTGGTCATCGCCGGCGTGCTCACGGTGCGGCGTGGGCCAGAGCCTGCACCCGCCGCGCCTGCCACGAGCCCCTCGCCGGTCGCGCCTCTGCCCTCGCCCCCGCCGCCCCTCGCGTCGAGCGCGCCCAGCCCGCCTGCGCCTGCTCCGACCCCGCCCGCCTCCGCGGTCGTGCGCGTGGCGCCGCCAGCTGCGAGCGTGGAGCCTGCCGCGAAGGCACGGCTGAACCTCACCGCTTCCCACCCGGCCACCGTGTCCGTGGCGGGACGGCCGCGGGGCGGCACGCCGGTGCTGGGGCTCGAGTTGCCCGCGGGGTCGGTCACGGTGGTGTTCACCAACCCGGTGCTCGACGAGCGAGTGTCGGCGAGCGTCACGCTGGCGGCGGGCAAGACGCGCAGTGTGCACGCGGACTTCAGCGCGGCCAGTCCCCGGATCTTCGTTCGCTGACGGCTCAGCCAGTCGGCCCGCGGCCAATGGCCAACAGTCCGTGACGGCGCAACACCTCGTACACCGCGATGGCCACGCTGTTGGCGAGGTTCAGCGAGCGAACGGCGCCCAGCGTCGGAATGCCGACGACCTCTGCGCTGCGCTCTGCCAGCAGCTCCTGCGGGAGCCCAACGCTCTCCTTGCCGAACACGAGCAAGTCGCCCAAGCGCAAGTCGACGTCCAGATAGCTTCGTCGTGCCTTGCCGCTGAAGAGCCACGTCGTCGGCGGTTCGGTGGACTTGCGAGCGATCGAGCTCTCGGCTGCGGTGAGCGAGTCATGGGTCTCGACCTGCACCAGGTGCCAGTAGTCGAGCCCCGCGCGACGGACGGAGTGCTCGTCGATGCGGAAGCCGAGCTTGCCCACCAGGTGCAGGTGGCTCTGGGTCGCCCCACACAGTCGCGCGATGTTCCCGGTGTTGGGCGGTATCTCCGGTTCCACCAACACCACGTGCAAGGGCGGGCTGGACACGGCTTGCCCTCGCAGGCGATCGGGCTGGGGTCGCACCGGGCTAGCCTAGCCTGAGTGCCGCGGAGGGGCGGGGCTCCTTTCCGCACGAAAACCCCAGGTCCCGTGGAATTTCGCCGGTTTCTCGCACCCGCGCTTGACGGAAATCCCAGGCCGCAAGTAGCCTCGCCCGGGCGGAGTTCGATACGTGGGAATAGCCGTTCGCCTCGCAGCCATTGCTGCCGGAACACTGATGCTTACCGGGGCCGGTTCGGCCCTGGCGGAGCCCATGGATCCCGCTCTCGAGCGGTTGGTCGTGGATAGCCGCTGCCGTACGCCTGCGGGCGCGATCGTCGACGATCAGGCGACCCTCGACGCGCTGGTGGCGGCGACGGGTCGCCCGACCTGCACGCCCGACCATGCTCAGTTCAAGCGCTTGATGAGCCAGTACGGCTTCGCGTTCGCGCCAACCGCGATGCACTCGGCGCGCACCACCGGCTTCGGTGGCTTCCATCTCTCGTTGGAGGCGGCGTACACCTCGATCGACGACGACGCGAGCTACTGGGAGCAAGGCACCCAGGGCAGCGTGGATCCATCCTCCAAGCGCGCCTCGATCCGCAACACCAATCCGTCGCCCATCCTGTCCCTCTACTCCGCGAAGATCCGCAAGAGCTTCGGCTTTGGCCTGGAGATCACCGGCGCCGTTGGCTTCATGCCCAAGACCAGCATCCTCTCCGGGGGCGCGGACGTGCGCTTGTCCTTGCTGGAGGGCTTTCGAACCGGCGCGGCCGGCGTGCTGCCGGACATTGCCGTGGGCGGTGGCGTGCGCACCGTCACCGGTACGCCTCAGTTCCAGATGACCGTGGTGGGGCTCGACGCGCAGATCTCCAAGCCGCTACCCATCGCGGACTCCTCCATCATCACCCCCTGGGTTGGCTACCAGTACGCCTGGATCTTCGCGGACTCGGGCCTCGTCGATCTGACGCCCGGCACGGACGCCATCGGATACTGCAACTTCGCCGGGCCGAACGTGCCGGGCAACCCGGATCCGAACAAGCCGGCGGACACCTACGACGGTCAGCCCGTGTGCAACGGCGGGGACCCGCGCGATTTCAACAACAACGTCGTGTTCAACAAGGCCCGCCTCGAGCGCCAGCGCCTGATGTTCGGCGTGAACTACCGCTACGAGATGGTGATGATTGGTGGACAGTTCATCACCGACATCGTGGACCCCGCGGACGCGCAGAACTCCGACGCGGACAAGAAAGATCTCCAGGGCACCGGTCGCCAATGGACCATCGTGCTCGAGCTCGGCGCGATGTTCTGACGCCGCTGTTCAGAGCATCCACGCGACGAACGCGGCGCCTGCCGCGAGTGCCACGAGCAAGCCGATGAGCGCGCTGCGCGCCACCGCCGAGCGGCTGGCCCGGCGCGCGGCGGCGTCGTCGAGGCGGTGAAAACCCCGCAAGTAGGCGCCCGACGCGCGGCCCGGCACGTTGAGCGCCAGCGGCAGCGCACGCACCGCCGCGCCTATTCCCGACTCCACCAGCAGCGAAAACCAGCCGAGGGGCAGCGTGATGAAGTCCCACGCGCAGGCGTACAAGCCGAGCCTGAGCCCTCGACGCGCGGTGCGGGTGGACCCGGCGCGCAGCGCGGCTCGGTCGAGCGCGACGCCGTGCAGCGCGTGCAGGCCCACCATGCCCAGCGACAGCGCTGGGACGCCCCACGCCAGCGCCCGCACGACCCACTGGCGCAGGGCGTGGTCCTCGACAAGCGCCAGCGGCAGCCCAGGCACCACCGCCAGCGCGACGGCACCGATGGTCAGCACCACGCTCGAGACCGCCAAGAGCTCTGCCAGCAGGGCGAACACCAGCGCGGCGCCGACGGAGCCATCCGGGAGCGCCATGAAGAAAGCCTGGCTCTCCAGGGTGGCCAGCTTGGCGGTCTGCCAGAAGCGGCTGCCCAAGCCGCCGACCGGACGCTCCCACGGAATGATGGCGACGACGCCCGAGCCTTGGGTCGGCTCGTCGGCCCCGATGCAGCCGGCGCAGTCCGGCGCCCCGCAAGAGGCACACACCACCGCAGCGGGAACCTCGAATAGCTCCGATGACGGCGCCTCGTCGCGCTCGGCGTCCACCGAGATCTGGGAGTGACGTGCTGCGGCCAATCGAACCCCTTCGAGCGCGAAGCCTAGCACGCCTTGCAGCGCGTGGCGGAGAGGCCGGCGCTCAGTGCAGCGTGGCGCTCCCCTTGCGCTCCACGTGACCAAACCAGGGCAGCGCCGGGATGTTCTTCAGGCTGCCGCCGAAGCGCGCGGCGGCGACCACGCCCACCGCACTGGTGACGGCGCTGAGGTACATCCCCCAAGCCCACGAGAAGTCGACGGAAAAGTAGCGGCTGCCCTGAGGCGGCAGCGCCCACATCATCGCGACTTCACCCAGCGTCAGCGCACAGAACAGGGCACAGACGATGCGCACCCCGCGCATGCGCGCCAGAGTCCTGCGCGTCCAGACGAGCGGGATGAGCATGAACCAGCCCACCGCGCCCCCCCACAGCCAGCCCGCGCGACCCCGCGCGAGATCGAAGCCGCTGATGGTGACCAGCTCGGGCCGTCGCATCTCGACCCAGGGCATGAAGAACGCCAACAGCCCGACCACAGCCACGGCCAGCAGCACGCCGCGGCCCCGCCCAAAGTAGCTCCAGGGCAGCTCCCGGTGCTCGGGCGGCGTGAGGTTCCCCGCGGCCGCCTCCTCATCCAACGCTTCCAGCGAGGGCGGAAGTGAGGCCATGCTGCGCAGATCCAAGCCGCACTCGGGGCAGCGCTCGTGCTCCCCCTTGGGGAAGAGCTCTCGGCAGAAGGGGCAGGCCAGGAGCGCCATGGGTCGAGCATATCCGAGCACAGCCAGCCCTGACACCGCGCCGCGGGCCGAGTTTCACCTCGGGTGGTCTCGCCCCACCTTCTGATCTATGCCTGCCGCCGATGTCTCGGGTCGCGGAGCTCACCGAACTGCCCACGAATGCTCCGCATTTGGAGCTGGCCCTGACCCACCCCTCCTTCGCCCACGAGCGAGGCGACAGCCAGCACAACCAACGCCTCGAGTTCCTGGGCGACGCCGTCCTGGAGTTCTGCACCAGTGAGCTGCTCTACCGTCGCTTCCCGAGCGCCGACGAGGGCACCTTGACCCGCCTGCGGGCGCGCCTGGTGAACACCGAGGCGCTGGCCAAGTGGGCCCGGGACAGCGGGCTGGCCCCGGAGCTGCGCCTCGGGCGCGGCGCCGACTCGAGCGGACTGCGCGAGAACAGCAACGTGCTCGCGGACGCGGTGGAGGCGCTCATCGCGGCGGCGTTCCTGGACGCGGGTCTCGAGTCCGCGCGACGCTTGTGCGAGGTCATCGTCGAGCGAGACCTCGCCAGCGCGGACGCCACCGGCGGGCGTGACCCCAAGAGCACGCTGCAGGAGCGTTCGCAGGCCGCTGGTCTCGGGACGCCACGCTACGAGGTCGTCGACGGCGGCGGGCCGGATCACGCGCGCTGGTTCGAGGTCAGCGTCTGGATCCAAGCGGCCCTCGCGGGTCGCGGTCGCGGCCGCTCGAAGCAGGCCGCGGAGTTTGCTGCGGCCGAGGAGGCGCTGCTCAGCGAGACCTGGCGCGGGCAGGGAGAAGAGTCATGACCATCCGACGACGAAGCTTCATCGCGGGCCTTTCGCTGGCTGTTGTCTCCATCGCGGTGCCGGCGTGGGCCGGCAGCTACTTGGATCGCGCCGCGCTGCTCGTCCACCAAGCGACTCGTGACGCGGACTACCTGCGGGCGCGCCTGAGCGACCGCGAGCTGGCCCGGGTGATCCACACCTTGGCCAAGGCCCGGGTCGAGGCGGCGAGCGCGATGATCGTGCCCAAGGAAGTGGCGCAGGCGCACCCCCATTTGCTCTTGATGCTCGAGAACTACGAGCGCGCGGCCGAGGCAGCCGAGAAGGGGCAGACGCAGCGGTTTCTGATCTACCAACAGCGCGCGCGGGACGAGACCCGTATCCTGCGTGGAGTGCTGAAGCAGCTCGGCTGGCCGTTGCCCGAGCTGAAGTGAACGGGGGCTCAGCGCAACCCGCGCTCGCTCGCGCGTGGCGAGCCCGTGGCTCTGGGCTTGTGACGGGGCACGACGCCGGGCCGAGCGCGCTCCACGATGTCCCCCATCGGATCGATCTCCACGAGCGCCAACAGGTCCGCGCTCTTGCCCTTGACGTGGCTCTTCTCCAGCGAGGCGAGCAGCTCCGCGGTCGCGTCTTGAAGCTTCTTGCGCATCAAGATCTGGCGAATCGTGCGCTCTTCCTGGGCCAAGGTGCGCTCGACCGCGGGCATGCTGCCCCGCCGCCACACCACCGCCCACTTCTCGCCCTCCTTCACCGGCGTCTGCACCAGCTCGCCGTCCTTCACCTGATCCGCGGCTACGAACAGCGCCGGGTCCACCCGCACCTCGGGTGTCTCGGTCTTGCCGTCCGGGTGCACGAAGCCGAGGTTACCGTCTCGCATGTGCGTCGCCTTGTCCACCGAGCGCTCCCTGGCCAGCGATGTCCACACCACCGTCGGCTCCGCGACAACCTTGCGCACCTCTTGGATGACCTTCTTCGCGCTCTCTTCGTCGGCGGTCAGGATGCGCCAGATCTTGATGCGCCGGGGCGTGTTGAAGCGGTGCAGGTTCTCGTCGTAATAGCGCTTCACGTCGAGCGCGGTGACGCCGCCATCTTTGGCCAGGCTCTCGCGGACTTCATTCTCCAAGGCCTGGCGCAGCACCTCACGGATGCGGTCCGCGACGTGCGGCAGCTCCGACAGCTTTCGACTCTCGGCTTCTTCCGCGTAGAGCAGCTCGGGGGCGACGACGCGATCCACGAACGCACGCTTGACCTCGCTGGCGCTCTTCCCCAGCTCCGCAAGTTGAAAGGGCGCCATGGCACGGACGCGTCGCTCGACCTCGCCGGCGGACATGGAGCGACTACCGACGCGCACGACCACGGCGTCGCCGTCCGCTCGGGCCAGCGGCGCTGCGGCCAGCCCAGCGAGCAGGAGCGCGAACCTCGCGCGAGTCAGCATGACCGGCGTTCTAACGCGGCCGGCCGGTCCTTGCCAGCCCCGACGGCGGGTCCGGACGCTCAACGGGCTTCGCCCCGGCGGCCTTGCTGCGGCCCCGCGCGTCTCGCGTCTCGAGCAGGTCCGGCTCGATGCCCACGACCACGAACGCCTCCGGATGAAAACCGTACGCGCGCTGCAGCTCGCCGAGCAGCGCCAGGAGCTGCGGATCTGGCTCTGCCTGACGTCGCTTCTTCGCCAGCTTGCGCAGGCTCTTGCCGTCCTCCCCCATGCCGATCAGCTCGCTCGCGTGCGCCACGAGCTCGAGTGGCTTGAGCGAACGGCCGCTGCGCGTGGTGCCACTCTCGAGCTCGGCGAGCAATCGCTGGCGTCGCTTCTCGCGTCGCCCGTCCAGACGCTCGCTGCCCTCGCCCAAGAGCTCGTTGAACGCTCGGCCCGCGCGCCGCTTGGCGATGGCCTCCGGGCTTCCGCGCCGGTTCTTTACGCGCGCGGCGCCTGCCGTCTTCCGCTTCGCCTTGGTCACGACTGGGACGCTACGCCGCGCTCAACGCTCTGCCAAGAGCGTCAGCGCGGTAGCTAGCGCTGCGAGCACCCAGACGTACCAAGTCCGCGCGAAGAACCCGGTGGCCTCGCGACGTACCTCGCGCGCCGCGCGCCGCGTGACCTCCCGCCGACCGACCCGCCGCGCGTGCTCTTCGCCGATCGCTGCGCGTTCGTCGTCGTCGACCGGGTCCACGCCGGCCAGGAACGCCAGGTGATGCTCCAGCTCGTGCTCAACGGTCACGCGCGCCTCTTCGCGTACGTCGTAGGCGCCATCGTCGCGCCACATGGCGGCGAAGGTTCGATAGAACACGCGCACCTCGGGGCCGTGCGGCGGCAGCGCGTCGGGGTCGGGTGGGCGGTAGCAGCCGAGCAGCGGCTCACCTCCGTCGTCACACTCCGCCGGGCCGTCCACCACCTCCAGCGACACCGCGCGCACGCGGAGCTTTGCGTAGGTGGACGCGGCGACCTCGCGCAGCACCTGCTCGAACTCGTCGAAGTCGAGCATCCCTGGTGGTGGGTCAATCACCGGCGCGAGCTCGTCGAGCGGCTCGCTCAGCTCCCGCTCGGGCGGCAGCGGCATCCACGTCACCGCCTCGCACTCCGCGCAGGCGTGCGGCGCCTCGAGCCGAGGGGGATAGTGGGCGTCCTCCCAGACGCCGACGATCGCGTCGAGCAGCTCGTCGTCCATTTCGTTCAAGCGCCCCGCGATGGCCTCCGGCGCTGTCTCGCCGTCGAGCTCGGCGATGCCGAGCGCTCCGACGACCTTGGCGTCGAAGGACCAAGCGGAGCGGGCAAGCACCCGTTCGTGCAGGGGTTCGAGCTGCCCGAAGCGCAGCGCCTCGAGGCGCAGGCGCACGCGCGCTGGCTCGGGGCCCGCCGCCCGCTCGATGTCGATGGGCTCGTCGAAGCGAAAGGGCGCGTCCAGATCCGGGTCGTCGAGCTCGTCGTCGCGGTACGGGCCGATCTCGAAGGTGCTGCAGGGAGCCACGCGCAGCGCCGCGTAGCAGTTGCGGCAGCGCAGGGGCACGACTCGGTCGGCGGCGAGGCCCCGCTGGCGGAGCAGCACGCGCAGGGAGTTGGCGTCCGCCAGGGGCAGCTCGGCCAAGGTGGTGACCGCGCCGGCGGCGCTCCACAGTCGTGCCCGCGTCGCGCCAAAATCCGAGGCGAACAACCCCTTGGCCTCGAGCACTGGTGCGTCCCCGGCTAGCTCCACTCGGGCGCCGCTGGGCAGGTGAAAGCGCTCGCTCACGTCAGCCCGCGAGTCGCGTGCGAGGGCCAGGCGCGAGCGGCAGGGTCCGTGCCCGACCAGCCCGCGGCGCGGCGAGCTCGACGCGCTCTTCGAGGGGCGCCTGACCGAGCTGCTCTAGCCGCTGGCGCGCCACCCGAATTGCCTCGGGGCTCTCGTCGATGCCAATGGCGCGACGCTCGAGCCGGTGGCAGACGGCCAGGGTGGTACCGCTGCCCGCGTACGGGTCGAGCACCAAGTCGTCCGGGTCGGTGCACACCTGCACCAGACGCTCGATCAAGGCCTCGGGCTTCTGCGTGGGATAGCCCGTGCGCTCCCGAGAGATGGGCGCCACGATGCCTATTTCCCAGACGTCGCCGAGCGGCGCTCCCGGGGTGTCCTCTTCGGTGGTGCTCGAGCGCAGCCGGCGCCCGGTCTCGTCCAGCACGGCGCGCTGCTTGCGGCTGCCCCAGGTAGCCAGCGTCGAGGCCGCGAGCGGCTCATACAGCTGCCGGAACTTGGGCCGTACGTCCGGGTCGCGGACGTAGCGCAAGAGCACGTCGTGAACCCGCTGGAAGTTCGGCGTCTTGGCGGGCCAACGCCGATAACGCCACACAATCTCGCTCGCGAAGGCGCGCGGTCCGAACACCTCGTCGCATAGCACCTTGATGTAGTGACTGGTCTTCGGGTCGACGTGGATGACCACGCAGCCCTCCGGAGCGAGCAGCTCGCGGACCAGCGCAACACGATCGCGCAGCTCGGTGAGGTAGTCGTCGAGCCCGTCCCAGCGATCGTCGAAGGCCGGCGTGGACGTCCGCACGACGCGGCCCGACTCGGGGTCCCGAGAGCGCTCCACCCGGTCATGCTGCCGCCCGGTGAAGAACGGGGGATCGAGGTAGGCGAGCATCACGCTGCCCCGGGTGCGTCGCGTCAGCGCCGACAAGGCCGCCAGGTTGTCCCCGGAAATCAGCATTCGGGCAGGATGCCCCGGCCTCGAGACGCGGAGCTCGGCCGCGGGGGGCGTCGAAGGACTGGACTTGCCGTCCCAGTGCAGGCGCACGGCGGGGGCATCGCGGCTCATGTGGCGCAAATCGTAGCGACCCGGTCCTGGTTCGGGCCAAGTAAAGCACTGAAGCTTGCTCCAAGCGTGCCCTCCGGTATACGCCGAGCCTCCGATGTCGAACCGCCCTCGAATCTTCTCGGGCATGCAGCCGACTGGCAGCGGCGAGCTCCACCTGGGCAACTATCTCGGTGCGCTGCGCAACTGGGTAGAGCTGGTCGACCAGCAGAAGTACGAGGCGCTGTTCGCGGTGGTGGACTCGCACGCCACCACCGTCGAGTACGATCCGAAACAGATGCCCCACCGCATCTTCGGCACCGCGCTCAGCTACCTGGCGGCAGGGCTCGACCCCGAGCGCTGTTCGGTGTTCATCCAGAGCGACGTGCCAGAGCACATGGAGCTCGCGTGGTACCTCGGAACCGTCACCGCGATGGGCGATCTGCAGCGGATGACCCAGTTCAAGGAGAAGAGCGACCAGTACAAGCAGAACGTCAACTCCGGGCTCTTCACTTACCCGGTGCTGATGGCTGCGGACATCCTGGTGTACAAGGCCACGGTCGTGCCGGTCGGGGACGATCAGGTGCAGCACCTCGAGCTGTCACGCGAGATCGCGCGGCGCTTCAATGCGCGCTATGGCCAGGTGTTCCCGGAGCCCAAGCCGCTGTTGACCAAGACACCGCGCATCATGGGGATCGACGGCAAGGCCAAGATGAGCAAGTCGCGCGGCAACTCCATCGACCTGTTCGACGACGCCAAGACCGTCGAGAAGAAGCTCAAGGGCGCGTTCACCGACCCGGCCAAGCTGCGGCTCGGCGATGCTGGGCATCCCGAGATCTGCAACGTATTCACCATGCACACGGCGCTGACGGACGCCGCCCTGGTGGCCGACATCGATCGCGACTGCCGCTCGGGAGCCCTGGGCTGCGGTGACTGCAAGAAGCGCCTGGTGCAGTCGCTGAACACGGCGCTCGACCCCATGCGCGAGCGCGCGGCCGCGCTTCGCGCCGAGCCCGCGCGGGTGCTCGACGTCCTGCGCGATGGCGCCGCGCGCGCCCGCGAGATCGCGCAGGCCACCCTGGTCGAGGTTCGCGACGCGATGGGCATGCGCGCGGAGGCGCCACCGCGTTGAGGCGCTGCCCCCGTCGCGCCGTCGTGCTCTTGCCGCTCGCCCTCGGCGCGCTCGGCTGCGCGCGCGAGCCCGTGGACGCGACGCCCGAGGGAGTCGTGCAAGAGTTCCTCGACCGCATGCAGCGCCACCATGGGGATCCCCAGGCGGCGCGCGCCGCGTACGAGCTGCTCTGGTCGGACGCGCAGCGCAATCTGGCCGAGCGCGCCAAGCGGGCGAGCGCGCTGTCGGGGCGCAAGCTCGCGCCGGAGGAGATGATCGCGCCGTCCCGCTTCACGCTGCGCTTCAAGCCCAAGAGCTTCCGGTCGCAGATCGTGGGACAGTTTGCGGTCGTCACGGTTCTGGGCGAAGACCCAGCCACGCAGCGGCACGACATCCGCTGCGTCTTTGAGGACGAACGTTGGCGCGTGGTGCTCGAGCTGCCACCCCTCTCCCCCATCCAAACGCGGCCGGACGGCGGCAGCTGAGCCACAAAACGACTCGCGGCGCGTGCCGAAGCGCGCGCCGCGAATCCGAAGCAGTGCTTCGGTCAGTTGCTGAAGAAGATGGCTTCGATCTCGTCCTTCACTTGCTCTTCCGTCTGGCTGCGCGCGATCGCGATTTCCTTCACGATGAGCGAACGAGCCGTGTCGAGCATGCGACGCTCTCCGAAGGACAGCTGCTTGTTGGCCTTGAGCCGGTACAAGTCACGCAGCACCTCGGCGACGTCGTAGATCGATCCCGTCTTGATCTTGTCCATGAAGCCGCGATAGCGGCGGTTCCAGGTCTGGGTGTCGAAGCCGATCGTGCGCTCCTTGAGAATATCGAAGATCTCGCGGATCTCTTGCTCGCTGATCACCTGCCGCAGACCGACGGCGTTGGCGTTGGAAACCGGGACCATGATCTTGCGGTCCGTGTCCAAGATGCGGAGCACGTAGAAGCGCTGCCGCGAACCGGCGATGTCCTTCTCGTCGATGCTGATGACCTCAGCAACGCCCTGCGCGGGGTAAACCGCCTTGTCGCCGACCTTGAACTCTATTTCCTGCTGCATGGTGACTCCCTTCGAATTCGGCAAAGAGCACACGCGCCAATGCCACGCGCCCGCGGGCGCGAATTTTCTCGCATCTAAGTCAAGACCCGGTGTGGGCTCCCGAGATTGGGAGCGCGCCGTAGCGCGACTAGAACGGACCGGGAAAACGTTTCATTCCACCTAGACGGGTCTAAGGCCCGCGACGGCCTCGTGCCTCTCGGCGCCTTCCCAACTTCAGGTTAGGGGTCGCCAGGCGCGGCACTCTAGTCAGCCGGAGTGACTCTGTCAACTAATTGTTGCACATCCCCAACCCGACGCAAGCCGCGGACAAAACGGCGTTGCGCACCCCCGAGCATAGCCCGTGAGCGCCGCGACGCCCACCCGCGCTCGGCAGCCTCAGGGCTGCGCGAGGCTGTTCAGGTTGAGCATCTCTTCGACGTTCGGCAGGACGACCAGCTCGACGCGGCGGTTGCGCTGGCGCCCCTCGTCCGTGTCGTTGGACTCCACCGGGTGGGTCTCGGCGTAACCCGCCGCACTCCAGTTCTTCGTGTTGAGCCCACCGCCGCCGGACTCCGTCGATCCGGTCAGGAAGACGAGCACCGAGCGCGCGCGCATCGCGGACAGACCCCAGTTGTCTCGGAAGGCGCCGCCGACCAGGGGCTTGCTGTCGGTGTGCCCGGCGACCTGAAACACGCGGCTCGCGAGGTCGGCGTCGTTGCGCACGACCTCGGCGACTTGACGCAGGATGTCCTCGCCGTCCTTCTTGAGCTTGTCGCGGCCAGAGTCGAAGAGCACGTCGCCCGGCAGCTGGATCAGCATGCGATTGTCGCGAACTTCGACCTTCAGACCAAGCTGGGTGAGCTTCTGCAGTTTGCTGCGCAGCAGGTCGAAGCGCTTGCGGATCTGATCGAGCTGCTCCGCGCGCCGGCGGTACTCTTCGAGTGCCTTGTTCTGCTGTTCGAGGCTCGCGCTGAGATTGTCCAGGCTGATGCCTCGCTCGCGGAGCTTCGTCTTCAGGTCGTCCACTTCCTGGAGCGCCGTCGCGAAGTCCTGCTCGCACTTGGTGTGAGCTTGGCGTTGCGCCGCGAGCTGGTTGCGCAGGCTCTCGTTCTCGCGGACCTTCTGATCCCACTCCTCTTGCGAGTACCCGCAGCCGACCAGCGCGGGGAAGGTGAAGGACAGCAGAAGAATTTTTCGAGCGAGGTAGGCCATGAGCGTCACCGTTTCGAGGTCGCATTTTCGCGACGAAGAGAGACGCCTAGCGTTCCTGGGGGCCCGGCGTCAAGTGCGCGTCGCCCAACGGGAATTCGCCATGAACCCCGCCAAATTCGGGCGCGATCGGGGGCCCGCGCGCGTCTCCTGCAGCCGTTCTCCCGTTCCCGAGGTGTCAAGGAAAAGCAGATACCCCCATGACAATTTTCGTTGACACAACACAATAGGTGGCAATATACGTCGTGCAACATACCGCGGGATGGGCTTGATTGTCCAAACTCCCAAACGCTCGTAGGAGGCATCAAATGGCCGCAAAGAAGACCCGTACCAAGACCGCTCGTAAGACCGCTGCGAAGAAGGCCCCCAAGGTGGCAAAGAAGCGCACCACCAAGCGCCGCGCCACCAAGAAGGCAGCAGCGAAGAAGGCCCCCGCGAAGCGCGCCAAGAAGGCCGCCAAGCGCAAGGCCCGCGCCAAGAAGGCGTGATGCCGAGCGGGGCTGGTTGATCCCGCGAAGAGCCAGGGCGGGCAGCCTGTCGAAACCCGACGCGCTGCCCGCTTCGGCTATCCGGAACCAGCTCCAGAGGGGAATGGATCTCGGGCTCGCCCGAGGGTCCTTTCCGCCGAGGTGAGCTCCTCGGGAAAGGCGGTCGGCCGCCGAGCCCGAGGCCAAGCGCCACATGGCGCGTGGAGCCAGCGAACCTTGGAAACCAGCACGCGGGCGGGGCGCGAGATGGCAACATCGGGCGCCCCGTTCGCGTGCTTGTTTTTTTGTCGGTGCCCGTGCGCCTGGAATTTTGAACGATTCCCCTGGATTTCTCGCCCGCCGCGACGATTGAGGAACACATCCACGCTGATCAGCGTACAGTCACCTACATCGAGGTGAGCATGTTCCGACGAGCGCTGTGGCCCCTGACCGTTCTGAGTCTGACCGTCGCCTGTTCCGCGTCGGACCAACCCCCGGCTGGCGACGGTGGAGGCAGCTCCATCCTGGTGCCGCCCGGCAAGGCGGATGACTACTTCAGCACCCACGCGCAGGAGTACACCGTCACTGGCGCGACCTTCGCCACGCTGGAGCAGAGCTGCCTCGCAGCTCACACGGACTCACCGGACGCACAGAAGCGCTGCTCCCTGGAGTCCATCACGCTGAAGAATTTCGCCATCGCGTGGTTCCTCAATCAGTACGTGATCGACAAGCACGACGCGCCCAACGAAGACTGGGGCGGGTTCACCGCGATGACGCGACCGGAGAGCTACGAAGCGCTCGAGGTGACGGACCCGGACGCCAGCGGGAAGTTCGACTACACCTTCACCAGCGAGCTCAGCGGACCCTTCGATCTGCTCCAGCGGATCCCGTCCACGCCCTGCGGTGAGGGTGAGCGCTGCTTCACGCTGGAGGTGCCGGTGTTGCCGAACTCCACGCTGAGCCAGCCCGAGTGGTACCGCAAGGCGCCGTTCAACCAGTACAAGCCCGAGACGTACACCGGTCAGAAGGAGACCCTCGAGCTTCGCATCAAGGCCTATCCGCGCTCGAACGACGCCTACCTCGAGTACCACAAGCTGTTCTCGGACGCGCAGCTCGCCAAGGCGGGCGGCAAGCTGAAGATCGGCATGTTCGTCGGCTGGGACTACTACGACGCGCGCTACGACCTGCAGACCGCCAAGGAGATGTACCGCTGGCTGGTGCAGGAGCGAGGCTTCAAGAGCCCGGTGGGCAGCTACGACGACCTGAAGCTCGACTCGGGCGAGCTGACGCGCACCATCAAGGTGAACGGCCGCGAGATCCCGGTGTCGCTGCAGCTGGTCCACCCCGGGCAGGGCGACCCGGCGAGCCCCGCCTTCGCTGGCCAGATGAAGTCTGCGTTGGTCCAGGCCTTCGCCGAGCGCCAGCTCATCATCTTCGAGGGCCACGCGGGCCCGCAGTACGGCTTCGCGCTGGCCAACTGGAACGCCACCGAGGCCGGCGAGCTGGACGACACGGAGCTGCCCGGCCTCGCCATCCCCGAGTCCTTCTATCAGGTCGTGCTCGCGAGCGGGTGCGACACGTACATGGTCGCCGACTCGCTGTACCTGAACCCGGTCAAGCAGGGTCGTGTGGACCTGGACGTGATCACCACGACGAGCTTCTCGAACGCCGCCGGCAATGGCCGCACGGCCAAGGTCTTGATCGACGCGGTCACGAATCAGAGCCACGCGGGCGAGCTGAAGCCGCACATGTACGGCGAGATCATCCGCAAGCTCAACCAAGAGTACTGGATGACGCCGCTCTACGGCGTGCACGGCATCGACGACAACCCGCGCTTCAACCCGTACGCGGACTTCTCGCGCCTGTGCGAGCCCTGCAGCAGCCATGCCCAGTGCGGGGGCTTCGACTCGTCATGCGTGGACTACGGCGGCGGCAAGAAGAACTGCGGCACCAAGTGCGAGACGAACAACGACTGCCCGGGCGGGTACACCTGCTTCGAGATCCGGAGCGGCAACACCATCACGGGCAAGGCGTGCGCTCCGGCCTCCCTCTCCTGCGAGGCCGCGCCCGTCGAGCCGAAGGTCTGGATCAACGAGCTTCACTACGACAACATCGGGACGGACGTGAACGAAGGGGTGGAGCTGGCCGGCACCGCGGGCGCCGACCTGAGCGGCTACAGCCTGGTCTTCTACAACGGCGCCCCTGCCCAGCGCCGCGTGTACAAGTCGGTGAGCATCGACTCGGGTACGCTGCCGAACCAGGCTGGAGGCTTCGGCACTCGCTGGTTCGCGGTCGCCGGAATCCAGAACGGCGGCTCGGACACCGCGGGTGAGCCTGACGGCGTCGCCCTGGTCAACTCGCGCGGCGAGGTGGTGCAGTTCCTCTCGTACGAGGGCGCGTTCACGCCGACGAACGGACCCGCCGCGGGCATGGCCTCCATGAACATTGGCGTGCTGCAGTCCACCAACTCGCCGCTCGGCCAGTCCCTCTCGCTCGTCGGTAGCGGCAAGGACTACGCGGCGTTCACCTGGCAGAGCGGCGTCGCCGCCAGCCCGGGGCAGCCGAACCCAGGTCAGACCTTCTAGCGTCGGGCTTCGAGATCCGCGGCCATCACGGTCCACAGACCTGGAGCTTGTTCGCGCAGCAGTCGCCGTAGTCGCTGCACTCGGCGTCGCAGAAGCACAGGCCTTGAGGGTCGGCGGCGGGCGTCGCCGTGTTGCACAGGCTGGGGGTGCAGCCGCTGCCGCCGCTCGGCGCGCCACCGGCTCCCGGAGCGCCTCCCGCTGCGGCACCGCCGCAGACCTGCGCGAAGTCGGCGCAGCAGTCGCCAGCCTGCTCACAAGTCTCGTCGCACCAACACGACTCGTCCGCCGACGAGTCCCCGCACTGCCCCGCGCAGCTGGCACCGGAGCTCGCGCCTCCGCCGCCCGGAGCCGGCGGGCTCCCGCCGCCGCCCGCTGCGGGACTTCCCCCGGCCCCACTCGCTCCGCCGGCGGCTGTCGAACCACCGCTGCCGCTCGCGGGCGCGCCGCCGGTGCTGCTGGCGGGCTCGGGGCTGGCGTGATTCGCCGAGCCTCCGCTGGCCGCGCTCGAACTGGGTTTGCCGACGCCCTCGTCAGGCTCCGCGCAAGCCGCCAGCAGCAGCAGCGTGGAGAGTGCGAGAGCCGAGAGCGGGACGGTGCGCGCTACCATGAGCGGGCGTACTGCGAGGGACGTGCCACACCCGAGGCGCGCGCGATCCCGCCAGTTCCACGAAGAAACGCGCGACGGCGCGCGAGAGCGTCCGGACGCACCCGCCGCGGCGTCCAGAGACATGAGCCTCGAGTCGGCAGCGCGGCCCCCGTCGACCCGAGATACCAAACGCGTCCTTCGGGTACCAGCCACCACCGAGTCCGACGCAGTTCCAGCGCGACGTCGTGGTGGTACGCCTGTTGCTGAGGGTGTGGGGATGAGGAAGTACACAGCCGCGGCAGCGTTCTCGTTCCTGGTGCTCGGGTGCAGCGCGACCGTTGACGCAGAGGACACCCAACCCCCGGAACCCGAAGAGCTCGCGCTGCAGGGCGGGTGCAGCATGAGCGAGATCCGAGCCTGGCAGTCCGAGTGCCGCAGCTACTGCGGTGGTCGTAGCCGGGGCGTCCATTACTGCTACGCAGGCATGTCGGCCAAGCACACCGATGGCGCGTGTGCCTGCTACTGACTCGCCGCGCCGTTCAGCCCAGGCCCAGGTTGGAGCGAAGCCTGGGCAGTGGGTCGCCCGGCACGGGCTCGAAGGGACGGCCCATGATCCGCTCGACGGCGATGGCGTAGCGCCGCGAGGCCTCTTTGCGGATGTCGTCGGGGATCTGCGGGATGGGGCCGTCCCCCGTGAAGCCCTGCGCGGAGAGGAAGCGGCGCACGTACTCCTTGTCGAAGCTCTCGGGATCCTCCCCGGCTGCGAAGCGGGCATCGTAGCTGTCCGCGAACCAGTAGCGCGACGAGTCGGGTGTGTGGATCTCGTCGATGACGACGAGTTCTCCCTCTGGCGTCGTCCCCAACTCATACTTCGTGTCCACGAGGATGAGGCCGCGCTCGGCGCACACGCGCTGGCCGAAAGCAAACAGCGCGTGGGCGATCTCCGCGGCATGGTCGAACACCGCCGGGCCCAGGCCCGTGAGCTCCAGGATCTCCGCGCGGCTCGCCGAGACGTCGTGCGCGCCATGCGCCGCCTTGGTGCTCGGGGTGAGGATGGGCTGGGGCAAGCGCTCGTGTTTGCGCAACCCTTCGGGCAGCGCGTGCCCGCAGAACGAGCGCGCGCCTTTGTCGTAGTGAACCCAGATGCTCGTGGAGGTGGTGCCCGTCAGGTACGCGCGAACCACCATCTCCACCGGCAGCGGCGTGCACTCGCGCACGATCATGGCGTTCGGGTCCGGCACCGAGAGCAGGTGGTTGGGCGCCACCTGGGCGGTCTGCTCGAACCACCAGGCCGCGATCGTGTTGAGCAGCTGCCCCTTCAGCGGCAACGTCCCGAGGATGCGATCGAACGCGCTGATGCGATCCGTGACCACGATCACGCGGGTGCCGTCGTCGCGGCTGTAGTTGTCCCGAACCTTGCCCTCGTAGCGCCGCCCGAGCGGGCCGAAGTCCGTCCCGAGCAGCGGGTGGGTCAGAGCATCCTCGAGCGCGGCGTCGTCCAGGGGCACGGCCGGACGGTAGCGCCGATCGCAGGGCCTTAGAACGGCCGGATGAACCCCGGAGACTTTTTTCGGAACCTCCGCCGCCCGGCCGCTGTCAGTCCTCCCGTTCCCCAGCGCGGCACCGCTCGCCGGGGTGACGACATCACGGTGGTCCGGGGGACCGCCCAGGAGACGAGACATGCGACGCATCCTTGCTGGCACCCTTGCGCTCACGTTCGGCCTCATGGCCTTTGGCACCACGGCGACCGAGAGCGGAGCTCTCGCCATCAGCGCTGCTGCCGCAGACCCCAGCGCGGGCGACTGCGTTCGCTTCGCGAAGGCCGACCTGGAGAAGGGACTCGAGTTCTCCGTCGCCAGCAGCTGCGACCGCAAGATGAGCTGCAGCCTCAGCTGGAACGTCGTCTGTGAAGACACCGACGGCAAGGTCACCAGCCGCGCCAAGGAGAGCAAGCGCTTCACCCTGGACGCGGACGCGGACATGACCTTCGTCGGCAGCGCCGAGTCGTGCAAGCAGAGCTGGCGTATCGACGGCGTGGGCTGGGCCTGTCGCGAGGCGAAGTGAGCGGCTACAAATCGGCGTTCTTCACCCAGAACTGCCCGTCCCCGTGGGGCGCCACGTGCAGCGACTTGGGCAATACGTTGGCCCAGCCCGCCACGACGTCCAAGACGTAGAGCTCCGTGTTGGCCTCGACCACGCCGATGGACGGTCCGTCGTCCCGGGCGGCCGTACGCAGCACGAGCTCCTTGCTGGTCTTGGCCACCCTCGGGTTGTCCGCCAGCTTGAGCTGGGGCGGCGAGCGCTTCACGACGGATGGGCGCTGCACGTCCATGGTCTCGCCGCGCGGTAAGGCGCGCAGATCCGACGCGCGCGCCCAGGCGTCGATGCCGATCTCGCCGCGATAGGTGACGCGCACGAAGCCCCCGCGTTGCTCCTCGCTCCACAGCAGCACCCCGAGGGCCTCGGGGGCCTTGGCCAGCACCGTGACCAGGGTCTTGTCCTTCTGCCAGCCGTCGTAGAGTTCAGCGCTGTCCTTCCTGAGCACGTAACCGCGAGCGTTGCCGGGTACGTCGTAGCCCGGCGTGGTCCCGGTCGAGAGGGTGAGCGCCGAGCACTCCGCCCAGGTGTTGAAGGTCTGGCTGATGGGCGTGGTCAGGCGCTTCTTGACCTTGAAGCGAGAGCCCGAGCTGGCGGTGATCTCGACCAGCTGATGCGGCGCGATCCAGAGGCTGCCCGAGACGATCGGCACGTTCACCGCCGTGTACACGGGGACTTGCGAGGCGTCCGTCCAGCCCGCGATGCGAAACGACCCGCTGCCGGTGCCGGTGCGCACCTGCGCGCGCTTGCCGCCCTGGGTGAAGGGATCGCTCACTGCCAGCGCAGTATCGCCACCGGTGAAGCGCGCGATGGGCGACCCACCGTCGGCCCTGTCGTAGATCGACAGGTTCACCGGCATGGATGCGACGCCGCTCAGCGTGCAGGGGGCTTGCTCGCTCTGGGCCTGACCGAGCGCGGGCGCAAAGCACGCGAGCATCAGCGTCGTCAGTGAAAGCAGCTTGGCCTGGGGCATGCTATCTCCTCGTGGGTTCGATCGGCGGCGGCGCGCGCCTCCGCTCGGAACAGGACTGAAACATTGGACGAAAACCCGCCGAACGTGATGCCACAGACGGCACTCTCTTTTGCCTCCCCGCGCAAGTTGCCGAAACCACGGGATTTATCCGGGCGGGTCGCGGTGCTGGACCTGGCGTTTGCGGGGCTCGGCTCGGGCTTCGACAAGGTGACGCGCCCCTTCATCGAGGGTCTCGGCGAGCGGCTCGCCGCCTGGGTGGACCACCACGACCACGACGAGCACCCCCGCTTCGCCCACGACCCGCGCTTCGTGCTGGCGAAGAAGTCGGAGCACGGCGCGTGCCCCGAGATGATCTCACCCGAGCTGGTAGCGCGCGTCGGCCCCGTGGACACCATCGTGTGCCACAACGACTTCGACGGGCTCGCCAGCGCGGCGAAGTGGCTGCGCGGCGGGGTCGAGCCCTACCCCGGCTGCGACGACGACGCTCGCGCCATCGACACGCGCATCGGTACGCCGAGTGGGACGGCGGATCGGATCGACCGCGCGCTGCGTGGACGCCCGCGCGACGCGGGGTTGTTCGGGCTCGTGGTCAGGCACCTGACGCAAGGACTCTCGGACCCGACGCTGTGGCAGCCCATCGACGATGCGGCGCGGGAGCTGATCCCGGTGGAGCGCGAGACACGCCGCGCCTCCGAAAAGTATCAGCGCCTCAGCGACGAGGTGGCGTTCGTGGATGTGACCCAGGGCTTTGGCACGCTGGACAAGACGCTGCTGCTCTTGATCGGACAGGAGCGGGCGCGCATCTCGGCGGTGCTCGATCGCGACAACATCGCCCTCGCGGCGGCCTTCGACAGCGGCGTCGACTTCCTCGCGGCCTTCGGCATGTCCGGCGGCATGCCGACGCGGGTCTCGCTGCCGCGCAAGCGCGCGCGCGAGGCGCTGATCACCCTGGGCGTGGACAGAGACGACGTCGAGCGGGTGGTCGGGGACTGAACCGACCGGTCAGCGCACGATGGTGGTGCAACCGAGCACGACCTTCGTGCTCCCGCCGTTCGGCGTGTTCTCGACCTGGTCGCACGCTCCGGGGCACAGGATGATCTGCGTGGGGCTGCTCGGGTTGTCGTAGTACCAGCCCTTCTGACCCAGGCAGGCTGCCGCTCCGGCGACCTGGGGGTAGATCTCCTCCGCGCCGCCGCTCGGGGTGAAGGTCACGTTCACCTTGCCGAAGTCCGCCTTGTCTTCGCCCTGCGGTACCGGGATCTTGTACACGCAGCCCACCGCTCCGCGGATGGCGTCGAGGGCATCCATGAACTCCTTCGTCGCGTTGGTGGAGCTGACGATGATGGCCTTGTTGGTTCCGCCGTTGCTGGCGATCAAGTCGAGGGTCGAGAGCTGCCCCACGCCGATCACGAACGTCAAGATGCCGCTCTTCTGTCCCTCCGCAGCCCATGCCGCCACGGTCTCGACGCGGTTGGGATTGCAGTTCGTTGGCTCGCCGTCCGTGGCCAGCACCACGGCGACCAAGCGCTCAGGGTGAGCCGCCTTCCAGCCCTTGGCGTACTTGATCGCGCCTTCGAGGGCCGGGGCCATCGGGGTAGAGTCCCCCGTTGGCTTCGCGTTGTTGATGGCGGCGGTGATCGCCGCCGAGACGCCGGGGAAATCGGCGATCGGCACGACCGGCGTCTCGTAGTCGCCCGCGACACACGAGTCGTTTGGCGCGAAGGAGCCGTTGCACTGGTTGAACACCGGCATGCACGGTCCGTAGGCGCCGCAATCCAAATCGCTCCCGCAGCCCCCCGTGGGAGGCGGCACCGCAGGCTTCGTCGGGAAGAAGGCGATGCCCATCCCGAGCTGGGTGAGGTTGGGCAGCGCGACGAAGTTCTTGAACGCCGTGGTGACCTGGCCCCAACGATTGTCCGTCGTCATGGACGCGCTGACGTCGAGCATCACGTACATGTCGAGCGGAAGCAGCTCGCCGGTGTACTCGTCGGCCGCGCAGCCCTGAAAGCCGCCACCCGAGCCTGAATCAGTGATGCCCCCGCCTCCGCCGCCCACACCGATTCCGCCTCCGGTCGCTGCGCCGCCACCATTGCCACCCGTATTGCCGCCGCCCGAGGCGTCCCCGCACGCGCCGATCAACGATGCCGACGCCACCACCGCACTTGCCAGACCGATCACGCCCTTCATGACTCGCACCTCGCTGCTGCTGCCCTGCCGGTCTGCCTCATAGCATGGTACTTCCTGAGAGACACGCGACAGGCCGTCCGACCGGACGACAGTTTGACGCGCTGCGTGGTGGGCGCTCACCGAGAGTAGCCTCACCCCGCCTTCAGGAACGGCGCCCACTCGCTGAAGGGTTCGCGCTCGGCGAGCAGGATCTGGGCGGTGGTGGTCCAGCGGGGCTTCTGTGGCCGGCGCAGCAGGCGCATGCCCGCTTCCTCGGGGGTGCGACGCCCCTTCTCCAGGTTGCAGCGGCGGCAGGAGGTCACGAGGTTGTCCCAGCTGTCCGCGCCGCCGCGAGACCGTGGCAGCACGTGGTCCAGGTTCAGCTCGCGCGCGGGCAAGGTCCGCACGCAGTACTGACAAGTGTGCTCGTCGCGCAGCATCACGTTCTTGCGGGTGAGGCGCACGATGGCGTGTGGCACACGGTCGTAGCGGGTCAGGTGCAGCACCCGCGGGATGCGGAACGCGCCGCTGACCGTCGGGATCACGTCGTGGGCGCTGTCCACCGGCAGGTGACACCAGCGGGAGAAGTCGTGGGTCTCGCCGGTCTCATCGAGGGCTCGGGCGGCGCCCCCGAACAGGAGCACGATCGCGCGACGTGCCGTCGTCACGCTGACGGGACTGAAATAGGCGTTGAGCACGAGCACTGGCAGCGACAGAACGTCGCGAAGTCTGGGCCTTGGCGCGCTCCCGTGCACGAGGCGGACTGTAGCACGGGCCCGTGTCGCGAGCCCCGGCGGTCCTGCGGTCCACCCTCGACCCCGCCGGACCGATGGGCTATCCCCCGGCCCCGAAGGACGCTCCCGTTGCCGGGAGACGAGGAACACAGCCCATGTCGAAACTCGCCCGGACGCTCTCGAGCCTGTTCTGTCTCGGAGCGCTGAGCTGTACGGAGGCCCTCCCTCCCGAAGCCAGCTGGCCCCCCACGGCGAAGAAGTGGTTCGACCGCGCCGAGCAGTCCTACCGCACTGGGGACATGGAAGACGCGGAGGCCGCGGTCGAGAGCGCGCTGCGCATGTTGCCCGACGAACCCGCCGTGCGCTTGGTCGCGGCTCGCATTGCGCTGGCAAGGCTGGACTATGACCGCACGCTGCAGCTCCTGTCCGGGCTGACCGACGAGGAGTCCGCGTCCATCCGCGGGCGCGCCTACTGGTACTCGGGTCAGATCGAGAAGGCGGCGGACGAGCTCGAGCGCTTGGTGAGCAACCCCGAGGTGCGCGACACCTGGGCCACCGAGGTCGCCAAGCTCGCGCGGCGTGGCGCGGGGCGTACGCCGTTCCGCATCTCCGGCGGGCTCGTGGCGGTCTCCGAGATGCCGCAGGTCGCCTCCACCGCGCTCGTCGTCCCGCTCGAGGTGAACGGCGAGCAGGCGCTCGCGATGATCGCGACGGGTACCGCGGAAGCGGTCGTGGACTCGAGTCGCGGCGGCGAGCCCTCGTGGCTGAGCTTGCGCTTCGGAGAGCGCATCGAGGTGAAGGACGTCCCCGCGCTGGCCAAGGACCTCTCCGGCCTGTCCCGACAGCTCAACGCGCCCATCAAGATGCTGATCGGCGTGAACCTGCTGCGGCGTCTGCACCCGACGTTCGACTTCAGCGGCGGGCAGTTCGTGGTGCGCTCGTCGGATCCGCCGCCGCCTCCGGAAGCTACGACCGTGAGGCTCAGCTACGTGCGCGGCGGTGGCATGCTCATGCGCGGCTCCTTCGGCACCGAGCCGAACGTACGCTGGGCGTCCTTCTTGGTGGATACGTCGATGACGTTCCCGCTCGCGCTCGACGACGGCGGCTGGAAGAAGGCCGGCGTACCCCTCTCGTCCCTGCGCGACGTGCCGAACCTGGGCGGGCTGCGCGCCGGGATGCTGCCCGCGATGCGCCTCGGCGCCTTCGAGTTGCCGGACGTACCCGGCGTGTACGGCGCGCCCATCGCGGAGCTGGAGCAAGGCCTCGACATCGATCTCGACGGGCTGGTCGGCTCGGGCCTGCTCGCGCCGTTCCGCGTCACGCTGGTGGACGGCGGACGAACCATGTGGCTCGAGGACATCCCGCACGAGGCCATGATGCAGCAGCGCCGGCCGCTGCCTCCGCCGGAGCCGAACGGCACCTTGGACGACGACGAGGACGAAGACGACGAGCCGCCCAAGAAGCCCGGCACCAAGCCCCCGGCGAAGCCCCCCGCCAAGCCCAAGGCCCCGTGAGACCAACCATGAACCTCGCCATCTACGCCGGCAGCTTCGACCCGCCCACCTACGGTCATCTGGACTTGGTGGAACGCGCGTCGAAGCTGTTCCCGAAGGTGATCGTGGCTCTCGGTCGTCACCCCACCAAGCAGCCCCTGTTCAGCAGCGAGGAGCGCACCGAGCTGTTGACGGTGATGTGCGAGCCGTTCCCGAACGTCACGGTAGACTCCTTCGATGGCCTCTTGATCGAGTACGGCGTGCGCATGGGGGCTCGCGTCATCGTGCGAGGGCTGCGCGCCGGTACTGACTTCGAGTACGAGCTACAGATCGCTCACGCCAACGCCGACCTGCGACCGGAGCTCGATACCGTGTTCTTGCCGACGCGGACCAACTACGGGTTCATCTCCGCGTCGTTGGTGCGCGAGATCGCGATGCACGGCGGCGACATCACCCGCTACGCTCCGCCCAATGTGTGCGCGGCGCTGCGCAAGAAGTTCGGGACCAAACCCTGACTCGCCGAGCCCGCGCTCCGGTCAGAACACGACCCAGGGCGAGGGCATGAACAACAGCACGAACAAGCCGAGCGTGAAGGCGGCGGTCAGCTTGCGCCCGGGCGACAGCACCGGGTCGTCGACCGGCGGGTGGTCGGAGCCGGCGGAGCGCCGCATCACGAGCAGCAGGATGAAGATCGTGACCCAAACCGTCACGGAGCTGACGGGTAGCCACTCGGTCGACGCGATGCTGTCGAACCCGGCGGTGAAGCCACGGCGGAGCAGCGGCACCACGAAGAGCCAAGCGTTGTAGAGCATCAACACCACGGGCGTGAAGAGGAACCACTTCGCGAGCTGGTTCTGCTTGCGCCCGAACAAAGCGAACGCGACGTGACCTCCATCGAGCTGGCCGAAGGGCAAGAGGTTCAAGAAGGTGACGAGAAAGCCGGCCCATGCGGCGAGGGCCGTGGGGTGCAGGTGCACATCCTGGTCCGCTGGGATGTGGCCGAAGACGGCGGCCTTGAGCGCAAAGTACAGGATGCTCTGGCCCTCTTGGATGTAGCCGCTGGTGCTGCGGGGCCCGAGCTCCGACAGCGAGAGGCCCCAGAGCATGATGGGCACGGCGAGCGCCATGCCCGCCAGCGGCCCGGCCGCGCCGATGTCGAGCAGCGCGTTGGCAGAGCGAATGCGACGCGGCATCACGATCACCGCGCCGAGGGTCCCGAACGGGTTGAGGATGGGCAGCGGCAAGAAGTAGGGCAGCGACGCCGGTACGCGGTGGATGCGCGCCGCGATGTAGTGACCGAACTCGTGACACACCAAGATCGCCAGCAGCGGCACCGCGAACGTCCAGGCGCTCACGAGCTGTGCGAGCCCGGACAGGCCCTCTCGCGCGGTCCAGCTCTGCCCGACGAAGAACACGCTCGCCACCGTGGCGACGAACAGCCACAGGTTGGTGCGCCAGTTGAAGTTCGGCAGTGGGTCGTCGCCCTCGCGCGGCAGCGCGACACTCGCCCCCGAGCGGCTGGAGGCGGGCTCTCGCGGCGGGCCCTGCACGGGTGGGAACGACGGAGCCGGATCGCTCTTCATGGGGTCAGCGACTCGCGCAGGCGGAGCGAGAGACGGCCGAGCTGCGGGCCGAGGTCCGCATCGAGCACGCCGATCTCCGTGTGCAGCACCAAGTGTCCACGCGCCAGCGTCGCGTCGGGCTGGATCGCGATCGCGCTCGGATCGCCGAGCAGCGCCACGTCCACCGCCAGCAAGGCCGCGTCCTCGGGGTGTGCCAGGACCGTGACGGCGCGAGCACCCCGGGCCTCGCTGATGGCCTGCCGTGCTAGCGCTCGCACCCGGGCTGGATCGAGCGCGAGTGCTTCGCCGAGGAGTCGCTCCGCGAGCACCGTCGCGATCTGGACGATGCGGTCGAGCGCGCGCTCGTCGGCGCGTGCCTCGAGGGTGGACAAGCGAAGGGCGTGCGCCGCCACCTCGGCCAGACCCTGCGCGCGTCCTTCGGTCTCCGCCCGCAGGCGGACGTCCGCGACGCTGGCCTCGGCGCGCGCGACGATCTCGCTGGCGTGGGCCTCGGCGGCGGCGACGATCGCCTTGGCGCGCAGCTCCGCGTCCACGAGCTCTCGCGGCGCGATGCGCCCGCGGGGCGCCGCAGAGCGTGAAGGCGCTGGGATCGGCTCCAGCCCTTCGGCGCCGCGCAGCACCCGTCCTCGGGTGAGCGTCATGTGAGCGCGCGCGCCTCCAACGCCCGGACGATGACGGTGACGCGTGAGGCCAAGCTGCGCGCGCGCTCGCGTCGCTCCTCGTGCTCGAGCTCGCGGACGAAGCGTCGCGCCGCCACCCCGGGCTCGCGCAAGCAGGCGAGCAGCTCGTCACCGCGTCGGTCCATCAAATAAAGCGCGGAGACGACGGCGCACTCGAACTCATCGCGACGGGTACTCACGGTAGCGATCATCATCACGCTCGACTTGGCCTTCCGCAAGCAGCTTGTCGAGGTGAGCTTGCTGCGACAGCCGCGCGAGCGGCCAGATCTCCCGAGGCACGTCGTCGTAAGACAGCGCGAGCAGCTCGTCGACCCCTGCGGCGCCCAGAGCGCGAATCGCCCCGAGAATCTTGGCCTCGCGCATCAGTCGGTGGCGCACGTAGTGAGCGAACGAGGCCGACGGCTGCTCGATGGGCGCGCCATGCGCGGGCAGGGCCACGCGCGCGCCGAGCGCCTCGAGGCGCCGTAGCTCCACGAGGTAGCGGGCCATGTCGCCATCCCCGGGGGCGATCAGGATGGTGCCCTCGCTGGCCACCATGTCGCCCGCGATCACCGCGCCGAGCGCGGCCTCGAACAGGCACACGTGGCCCGGCGCGTGGCCGGGTGTGTGCAGCACGTCCCAGCGCTGCGGCGTGGGTCCGGCGAGCTCGAGCACGTCCCCGTCGGCGAGCAGGCGCGCGATCGCCAGCTGCGGCAGCCGCGCCGCGGTCTCGGCGTGCGCCCAAATGGGTAGCCCGAGGGCGTCCGCGAAGAACTCGGCGCCACCCACGTGGTCGGCGTGGTGGTGGGTCAGCAGCAACGCCACCAGGCGCTGCCCGCGACTGGTGAAGCCTCGTGCCCACTCGACCCACAGCCGCCGCTCGTCCTCGTACGGTGTCGCCGGCTCGACGAGCAGGACCTCCCGTTCGCCGAGGGCGTAGCTGTTCGTATGGGTCGCCGGCGGCAGGGTCGGAGTGCGTGCCGCGTGACGGGGGATTGCGAACGACTCGACGGGGCGCATGGCTCCGTGAGGGCGCTCACACGCTCTCGACGACGACCGCCACGGCCTCTCCGCCGCCGATGCACAGCGTGGCCAGGCCGCGCTTCTTCTTCTGATCGCGCAGCGCGAAGATCAGCGTGGTCAAGATGCGCGCTCCCGACGCGCCGATGGGGTGACCGAGGGCCACGGCGCCGCCGCGCACGTTGACGCGCTCCGGATCGAGGCCCGCGAGCTTGTTGCAGGCCATGGTCACGCACGCAAAGGCTTCGTTGATCTCGTACAGGTCCACGTCACCCGCGCCAAGCCCGAGCTTCTTCAAGGTCACGTCGATGGCCTTGGCCGGCGCGGTCGTGAACCACTCGGGCGCCTGGGCTGCGCCGCCGTAGCCCACCACGCGAGCCAGCGGCGTGAGCCCGTGCTGCTTGACCGCTTCGCCGGTGGCCAGCACCAGGGCCGACGCGCCGTCGTTGATGGTGGAAGCGTTCGCGGCGGTGATGGTGCCGTCTTTGGTGAACGCAGGCCGCAGCTTGTCGAACTTGCTCGGATCGCTCCGGCCCGGCTCTTCGTCCTGGCTCACGACGAGCGGATCGCCCTTGCGCTGCGGGACCTCCACGGCAGCGATCTCGGACTTGAAGGAGCCCTCGTTGATCGCCGCCATCGCGCGCCGGTAACTCTCGCGCGCGAACTCGTCCTGCGCCTCGCGCGAGAGTCCGTACTCCTTGGCGCACAGCTCGCCGGCGTTGCCCATGTGGAAGTCCTTGTACGGATCCCACAGACCATCGAAGATCATTCCGTCCACGAGCTTGCCGTCCCCCATGCGGTAACCGACGCGTGCCTTGTCGAGGTAGTAGGGAACGTTCGACATCGACTCCATGCCGCCGGCGACGGCCACGGACACGTCACCGAGCATCAGCGCGCGCGCCGCCAGGATCACCGACTGCAGCCCCGAGCCGCACACCTTGCTCACGGTGGTGCAGGGGACCGAGTCGGGGATGCCCGCGTACAGGGACGCCTGCCGCGCGGGAGCCTGGCCGATGCCCGCTGACAGCACGTTGCCGAGGAACACCTCCTCGATCTGCTCGGGCTTCAGGCCGGCGCGCTCGACCGCGGCGCGTACCGCAGCGGCACCGAGTCGCGGCGCAGAGACCGTGGACAGCGCCCCGAGGTACGAGCCAATCGGGGTACGCGTCGCGCTGACGATGAAGACTTCATTCACGTGGTGGGTCATGGTGTCTCTCCTGCTTCGAACGCACTCCGCCCGGGAGCGGAAGCTCGACGACCACGCGTGTAGCGCGGATCGGCGCGCGATCGAACCCTCACGGGATCCTAGGCCCGTCCGGCGGGCAGCACCGTTCGTTGAACTCGACGCGCGGCTTCGACTGGCTACGGCGAGCTCGCCCGCTCACCACTCGAACTCCGCAGTCCCGTCTGGCTACCAACGCCGCATGGGCTGGCTGGAGCAACCCGCACGTGCCTGGACCGCAAGCTCGAGTTCAATGATTACCGCTGCTTACGCTGACGCTTCCGAGAGCGCGCCTGTGCACGAGGACCCGATCCGCAGTAGGATGGCGGCCATGCACGGATGTAGTGTGGCCCACGGCGTAGCGGGTGCGGTGCTCCTCGGGGTGCTCGGGTTCTGGGGCTGCAGCTCGCAGCCGCCGGCGAAGACCGGCGGAGACGATCCGGTGGGTGGCGCCGCGGCCGGGGGCGAGGACATCGCCCCGGAGCCGGGCGAAGGGGCCGCCGGCGGCGCGGAGGGTGAAGGGAGCGGGGACTCGGCCAGCGGCGAGCCCAAGGACCGCGACACCGAGTCGATCCAGAAGGTGATCGTGGACAACCGCAAGCCCTTTCGTGACTGCTACGACAAGCTGCGCAAGGAGATCCCGACCCTCGCGGGCACCCTGACGCTCACCTTCACGCTCGACGGCGAGGGCACCGTCAAGAGCGCAGAGATGAACCCGGAGCGCAGTGACCTGAAGGCGCCGGACGTGGTCAAGTGCGCGGTCGCCGAGCTGAAGAAACTGAAGTTCCCCCCGTCCGTCCGCGGCATGGACACGACGGTCAACTATCCGTTCAACTTCAAGCCCTGACGGCGTTCGATGGCTCAGCTCGCGCTTCGCCCGAGCACGCTGCCCGAGGGCGATGCCTACAGCGATCTGCTCGACCGCACGCGTTCGCTCGCGCACGAGCAGCGCACGCTGCGCGACCAGTGGTTTCAAGGGCTCGCGCTCGACGGCAAGGAGGAAGCATTGTTCGAGCTCGAGGTGCTGCTCAAGGCCAGCGCTTGCTTCTCGAACCCTCGCAATCAGCCCGGTCAGTTGCGCCGGACGCCGACCGTCGCCCTCGACTTCCGCCAACCCACCGTGCTGTTTCGAGACGGCTTGCACCGGGCGCTCGGGCTGTCGCGGCAGCTGCTCGGCACGCGGGATCGCCGGCTGGTGTTCCATCGCTATCTCGAGACGGTGCTCCCGGAAGACAACCTCCGCACCCGGTTGGCGCAAGAAGGCACCGCGCAGCAGACCCCCGAAGACAGCTTGGTCGCGCTCCGTCAATCGCTCACGAGCACCGTGGAGGTGGTGGAAGGCGTGCTCCGCGGGCAGCGGGTGCCATTCCGCCTGTTCTACGCCGTACTCGGCACGGTTCAGCGCGAGGTGAACCACAACACGTTCTTCAACCCCCTCACGGCGCTGGAGTTTCGGCCCGAGTTCGATCGCATTCGCTCGGGCCAGGTGCTCGATCTGATCCGGAGCGTGCCGGGGCAGCACGCCCATCGCTTGGTGGCCCTCACGTTCTTGGCGCTGTTTCGCATGCTGCGCTACGTGCGTCTCCTCGGGCGCATCGCGGTGGACGTGGGAGGGCGTCGCCGCCGCGCGGCTGGGCGTGCGTACCTGGTGCTCAGCGTGCTGCGCTCGGACGCGCGCGCGCTCTCGGACTACCTGCGGCGCCGCTCGGGCCTCTTGCTCGCTCAGGGCTACGAGCAGGATCTGCTGCGCACGCCGGCCAGTCGCTTGCTGGAGCAGAGCTCGCACCTGCGCGCCTCGGGGCACCGACTGCTCGGCATCAAGAGCGCGCTCGAGGGCATCGCGGGCAGCCTCCGGCTCGAGGTGCGGCGTGTCTTTCAGCACGATCTGCCGTCCCCGGAGGGGATGCTGGGCGACGCGGAGCTGCACGCCGCGCTGCTCACGGCGTCATCCAGCCTGCGGCCCGCGCTGCGCAACGCGATCTTGTTCTTGGGCAAGGCGCTCGGCGTCGCCCTCGAAGAGGACGGTGTATTCGACGACCACGCAGCGGCGCGAGAGACCAGCGAGCGCTTGCGCCGAGACGTGTGGATGTTCGCCCAGATCGTGCGCGCCTTCGCGACCAAGGCGCAGTACTCACCGGCGGAGGACCGCTGGGCGCCCGTCTACAACTTCCAGTACGTGCGCGAGTTCCTGTCCTACTTCCGCGCCATGGGCTACCCGCTGCTGCGCGCCACGGACTACCCGCGCTTCGACGCGTTCATCCGGGCCATGACGCGACTTCAAGACACGGACCTGGTCGACCCGAATCGGTTGGAGGAGGCCATCGACGAATGCGTCGCGTTCCACAGCTTCTTGATGCAGCTGTTCGAGGACATCTCCCGACGCGACGCCCTGGCGGACGTACCCTTCGATCGGCGCGCGGCTGCGGGCGCGCTCAAGCTGTACATCAGTGACAACTGAGGGACGTGGTCGTAAGCTGGGCGCCATGGCCAGCCTGACTTGTCCGCGGTGCGCCGCCGAACTCCGGGAGATCGACTCGGCCGAGCGCGTGACGCTCGACTTCTGCGCTGGCTGCAAGGGACTGTTCTTCGACCCGGGCGAGGTGGCGTACTACTTCGAGCTCGCGCGCGATGTTCCAGACCTCGAGCAGTCCCGCGCGACCGCTCGTGCGACGGACATGAAATGCCCCAAGTGCGCCGGGCCCTTCGAGGAGCTCTGCTACAGCGCTCTCGACTCCCTGGTCGTCGATCGCTGTACCGGCTGCGGTGGCGTGTGGCTCGACCAGGGTGAGGTGCCGCGTCTCGAAGCGCTCTCCGCCAAGCTCGAGTCTCCGGGCAGCCGGATGCTGCGCTCGATGCAGCAGATCCGCGCCCGCGGCTACCTGCCGCTGTGAGCGCCGAGGGCGCGCATCACAACAGCCCCCGCTTGCCGCCCTGTCGGCGCTGGATCTCCGTCTCGATCAAGGCGACGTGCTCGTGTTCTTCGGCCTCGAGCTCGCGGTACATGCGCCACACGGCGCTGCCGCGCGTGAGCCCCGCGGTGCGCTCGGCGAAGAAGGCCTTGGCGCGCTCCTCCATCGCCAGCGCGAGCGCGAGTAACTCCAGCGGACTCGAGGGCGGGGCGTCCGCAGCCATGTACAGCGCAGGAGTGCTGGGAGCGCCCGTGAGCTCGGGGGTAGCGATGTGGTAGCGCGCGGCGAGCAACTCGAGGTGCTCGCGCTCCATGGCCGCGAGGCGCCGGAACATGTCCCCAAGCTCCGGATCCGCCGTAGTCTTGGCGCCCTGGTCGTAGAACGCGTAGCCGCCGAGCTCGATCTCCATCGCCTGCTGTACGGCTTCGCGGGCTAGATCGTCCGGGGCGTGGGTCTCGTGCTCGCGGGCGAGCTTGCCTCCGCACGCGGAGCAGCGACCGAAGGGAAAGGCGAAGCCCTCGTGGACCTTGTGGCACGAGAGGCACTGCCAGCGGATGGTGGCTCCCGCGCAGCAGACGTAGGGTTCCCCGGCTTCGATCCGACCGTGGCAGCGCGGGCACTTGCCCTCGCCGGCCGGGAACTCGTCGTGGCCATCGTCGACGACCGGCGGCGGCCACGCTCGCGCTGCCAGGTACGCGCTGATGTGCCGAGCCGCGCGCCGCCCCGCGCCTAGAGCCAAGATCACCGTGGCGCCGCCGGTGACGATGTCGCCGCCCGCAAATACCCCCGGGATGCTGGTGGCTTGCGTCGCCGGATCCGCCTCGATGTAGCCCCACTGGGTCAGCTTCAGGTCCTGACTAGAGCGCGGGACGATGGGGTTGGCGCGCGTGCCGAGGGCGTAGATGACGGTCGTGGCAGCAAAGTCGGTGAACTGGCTCTCCACGGGAACCGGGCGGCGGCGTCCGGTGGCGTCGGGCTCGCCGAGCTCCATGTGCTGGCAGCGAACGGCTCTGACGTTCTGCTGCTCGTCCAGCAGCACCTCCGTTGGCGCACGGAGAAAGTGAAACTCGATGCCCTCCTCGCGTGCATGCCGCAGCTCTTCGGCGCGCGCCGGCGCTTCCGCTTCGGTGCGTCGGTAGACGCAGCGCACCTCGCCCACGCCCAGTCGCTTCGCGACGCGCAGGCAATCCATGGCGGTGTTGCCGGCGCCGATCACGACCACGGATTCGCCAAGCTCGACGGGGGTGTCGCGGTACGGGAAGCGATCCCCGCCCATCAAGTTGACGCGAGTGAGAAACTCGTTGGCGCTGAGCACCTGGCCCGCCCCCTCACCCGGCAGACCGAGGAACACCGGATAACCCGCCCCGGTGGCGACGAACACGGCCGAGAAGTCCATCTCGCCGAGCAATTGCTGCAGCGTGAAGGTGCGACCGACGACCTTGTTGACCTCGAAGCGTACGCCGAGCTGCTCGAGCGCGCGGATCTCCTTCTCGATCGACTCGCGCGGCAGCCGAAAGCTCGGGATGCCATAGCGCAGCACGCCGCCGACGACGTGCAGCGCTTCGTAGACCACGACCTCCACTCCCTCTCGGGCCAGGTCACCCGCGCACGCGAGCCCCGCCGGACCCGAGCCCACGATGGCGACGCGGCCCCTGTCGGGGCGCTTGGCGACGGGCTCGCCCAGGGGCGTTGGCGCGTGATCACCGACGAAGCGCTCGAGCCGCCCGATGGCCACGGGCTCCATCTTCTTGTGCAGGATGCACTGTGCCTCGCACTGGCTCTCCTGGGGACAGACGCGCCCGCAGACGGCGGGGAACAGGTTGCTCTCGTGGATCACCGAGAGCGCACCCGGCAGGTCGCGCACCAACACGTGCCGAATGAAGCGTGGGATGTCGATGCTGACAGGGCAGCCGGCGACGCAGGTGGGTCGCACGCACTGGATACAACGCTCTGCCTCGAGCAAGGCTTGTGCCTCGGTGTAGCCCAGCCCGACCTCGTCGAAGCTCTGCGCACGCGCGAGCGCGGGCCGCTCGGCCATGGGCGTGGCGGTGGGGGA
Organism: Polyangiaceae bacterium; assembly: GCA_019637295.1. Lineage (GTDB taxonomy): Bacteria > Myxococcota_A > Polyangia > Polyangiales > Polyangiaceae > JACKEA01. Next base: position 429,372 of record JAHBVX010000006.1, on the reverse strand, counting down.
GACCGCCGCGAGCTTCTTGTAGTTGCGCTTGCCCTGCTCGAAGAGCTGCGTCTCCAGGTTGCAGACGTGCGCATAGTCTCGCTCGGCTCGTGCTTCCGACCCGCGGAACCGTCGCTGGCGCACCGCCAGCTCGTCGAAATCCACGGCGTGAGCGTCGAAGTCGGGGCCATCCACGCACGCGAAACGAACCTCGCCGCCGATGGTCACCCGGCAGGAGCCGCACATGCCCGTGCCGTCCACCATGATGGCGTTCAAGCTGACGACGGTGAGGATGCCGCTCGGTCGCGTCACGTCGGATACGGCGCGCATCATGGGCAGCGGCCCGATGGCGATGACCCGCGCCGGGGGTGGTACGGCGGCGATCACCTCGGCGAGGGCGTCCGTGACCCGCCCGGCTCGCCCGTAGCTGCCGTCGTCCGTGCACACGATGACCTCGTCGCTGATGGCGCGGAAGCGGTCCTCCCAGAACACCAGGTCCTTGCTGCGAAAGCCGATGATGCTGGTCACGCGGTGGCCGGCTGCCTTGAACGCGCGGGCCTGGGGGTAGATGGGCGCGACGCCCAGGCCGCCGCCCACCAGCACGACGTGGCCGGGCTCGTCGATCTCGCTGGGGACGCCGAGGGGGCCCACCAGGTCCAGGAACCAATCCCCCTGGCCGTAGTTGGAGAGCATCTCGCGCGTGGACCGACCGAGCGCCTGGATGACCAACGTGACCGTACCTCGTCGTCGATCGAAGTCCGCGATGGTCAGCGGGATGCGCTCGCCCTGCTCGTGCAGACGAAGCATGACGAACTGACCTGGCTGTGCGGCCTGCGCTATGTCGGGCGCGAACACCTCCCACGAGAAGGTCGCCTCGGAGAAGACCTCGTGCTGGACGATCTGATACACGGCCCCGCGGAGCATCGATCACGACGCCGCGCGTGCCCAGTCAATTCGGCGCCGACTACTCGCAGAGCACCGTCACGAAGCTGATCACGTCCGCCTCGACCAAACCGCGTGCGTGGGCGCTCGCCGTGGGCCACCCGACGGGGCCGAGCTTGCAGGTCGTCGCGTCCTTGGCGGCGTTGACGGCGACCTCGCCAGGCGTCACCGCGCCGAACAAGCCAACACCATTCTTCGACGTCGCGGTGAGCGCGGAGTCCGGGATGCCCGAGTCGCTCGCGTACACGGGTCCGGTTCCCGCGCCGGTGACCAGCGTCACGCTCGCCCCCTCGAGCGAGGCGAAGCCGCTGGTGGCTTCGGCGTCCGGGGTGAGCACGCTCACGCCGAAGCTGCCCTTGGTCTCGTCGTAGGAGCCGAACCCCGCCGCTGGATACAGGAGGCCGACCGTCGCTCGGCTGACCATGATCGCGGTGAGCCCGGACTGATCCTCGTCGCCCGTGAGCAGGAACGTGAGCGAGTCGTGGTAGCTCTCGAGTGACGCTCGCACGGCGAGCTCGGCGTTGGCCGGTACGCCGGCGAGGGTGAACGCACCGTCCGTCGCCGTCGTGGCGCACACGTCGGCGTGGCCTTCGATGCACACCTTCGCGCCGGGGAGCGGCGTCTGCCCGGTGATGCCGAGCTGATTCATCACGCCGGAGTAGCTGATGGTCGGCCCGCTGCCGCCGCTGGCGCCGCCGCCGGTGCCGCCGCTGGCTCCGCTGCCTCCGGTTGCGCCGGAGCCGCCGTTGCCCCCGCCGCCGGCAGGGTCGTCCGACCCACAGCCGAGCAGGGCGAGACTCGCGACCATCACTCCCGCCCAACTCTTCGACTCGAGAAGCACCGCCGCGATCATGATCACCTCCGCGCTCGGCAGTGTCCGTCAAGTCCGCCCGCCTGGCTATGGGTCAGTCGCAGGTCGTCGCGAAGTCCACGCTGGTGCCCGAGCTCGCGATCGCCTTGCGGCACGACACGGGGCACAGCACCGCGGTCTGGGCGCTGGCTGGGGCGACGAACCAGCCGTCGCTGCCGCCGCACTGCCCGGCGGTGCTGCGGTACGGCAGCGCCAGGGACGAGCTCGCGTTCAGTGTCAGCTGGACGTTCGTGGCCGGCACCCCGGCGGGGAGCGCGAACTGGCAGGGGCGCTTGGCCTGCGCAAGCGCGGACTGCAGGTCGCTGAGCGAGCCGGTGCCGAGTCGGTCCACCGTGCCCCCGGCGGCGGCCCACTGATCCGCGGCTGCGCCCAATGCGCCCGAGAGCGGAACGACGTAGGTGGAGACCGTGGGCCACGCGGAGGCCAGGATCGTGGCCACGGCAGGAGCGCTCGAGGAGCAGCCGTACTGTTCGCTCGTGGGGACCAGCACCGCGCTGAACTGCGCGTCGGGGCTGGCCGCGACCCGGGTTGCGCCGACGGACGCCAACCCGTGCGCGGCCCCCTCGAACAAGCCGCCCGTGTTGATGCTCGTGGCCGACAACGAAGCGTCGATCGCGGCCGCGTGTTGAGGGAGCAGACCGAACGGTACAGCCGGAGTCGAGTACCCGGCGCCCAGGCAGTCCTGCGCGGCGGACGTGGCGGGCACGTACTGCAGCCCCACCGAGACCCCGCTCGAAGCGCTCGCGTTCACGAACTGGCTGACCTGGTTCTTGATCGTAGAGAAAGGTCCCGGGCCTCCGCTGCGATGGAGCAGCACATACAGTTCCACCGGACGCGCTGCGGCCGTACCCGACGTCGGCGTGCACGCGGAGCCTCCCGTTCCGCCACCGCCGGCGGGAGCGCCGCCGCCGCTAGCTCCGGCGCCGCTGCCTCCAGCGCCGCCGCTGGGCCCGCCGCCGGTTCCTCCGGTCCCACCGCTCCCCCCGGCGCCACCGCTGGGCGCGCCGCCGGACCCGCCACCTGCGCCGCCCTCGGGCGTCCCACCCGAGAGCTCCTCGTCCCCCGGCGCGAGCAAGGAGCACCCCGCCATCGCCAGGAGCATGAACGAGGGAAGGACGAGCCGCATCGCCAGCGAGCGAGTCTAGCTCAATCCCGAGCGGGTCGCGATCGCCCGTCGCGCCGCATTGCGGGGCGCTCCGCCCCGTGGCAAGTCCGGCGGATGGGGATTGCACAGGTCGATTTGAGCGAGTTCGAACAAGCTGCGTTGCGGGCGGCGGTCTGTACCGCGCTCGACGTCGCGGAGGCCGCGGAGGCGTTGAAGCACGGCGCACACGCCGTCAAACACGACGAGGCGACGACGGAGGCCGCGCGCTTCGTCTCGCTGCTCGAGGTAGCCTACCTCGTGGCGTCCGCTGACGGCTTCGCGGACGAGGAGTGCGCTGCCCTGGCCGACTTGCTCGAGCAGGCCACCGGGCGAGAGGCGACAGCCGACGTGCTCGAGACGCATTTTCGCGATCTGGAAGCTGCGTGCAGTGTGCTCGGACGACGGGAGCGCCTGCGCCGTGCCGCCGCCGACTTCACCGATGACGCGAGCCGCAAGGACGCGCTCGGCTTCGCGGTTCTGGTTGCGCTCGCGGACGGCAAGCTCGCCGAACCCGAGGCGGATGTGCTATCCGAGCTGTGCAGTGACCTGGGCATGGCTGAGGGCGTCGCCGCCGCCGCAGTGACCGAGGTCGTCGGGCGCCTGCGAGCCGCCCTCAGCTCCTGATCTCGAGACCCACCCATGAGCTTCATCAATCACATGAGCAAGGAGATCAACTGCAAGTTGGTCTACTACGGGCCCGGTTTGTGCGGGAAGACGACCAACCTGCAGTACGTCTTCGAGCGCAGCTCCGAGCAGGCCAAGGGCAAGCTCATCTCCTTGGCCACCGAGAGCGAGCGCACGCTGTTCTTCGACTTCATGCCGCTCGAGCTCGGGCAGGTGCGCGGGTTCAAGCTGCGGTTCCACCTGTACACGGTGCCCGGACAGGTCTTCTACGATGCGAGCCGCAAGCTCATCCTGAAGGGGGCCGATGGCGTGGTCTTCGTCGCGGACTCGCAGGAAGAGCGCTTCGAGGCCAACCAGGAGAGCCTCGACAACCTGCATTTCAACCTGCGCGAGCACGGGCTCGACTTCAGCGACATGCCCTACGTGGTGCAGTACAACAAGCGGGACCTGCCGAACGCGATGCCCGTGGAAGAGCTGAGTCGCGCTCTGAACCCCAGTCGCGCCCCGGAGGTCGAAGCCAGCGCGCGCACCGGCGCGGGCGTGTTCGAGACGCTCAAGGTTGCCTCGAAGGGCATCCTGCAGCGGTTGTCCAAGGCCTGAGGTTCGGTCAAGTCCCGGTCTTGGTCACCGGCGGCGCCTCGGGGAGCAGGGTGGGTCCGCTCACGGGCAGCACCACGGAGAACTTCGCCCCGCCGGCGGGGCGGTCCGCATAGTGGATCTCGCCACCGTGCTCGACCACGATCCGCTGCACGATGGCCAGGCCGAGCCCGGTGCCCGTGTCTTTGGTCGTGGCGTAGGGCTCGAACAGCCGGTCGCGCATCTCTGGGGCGACGCCTGGCCCGTTGTCCGAGACGACGAACCGCACTCGCGCGTCACCGAACGGCCCCAGGGAGACCCAGACCGTGGGCCCGGGTCGACTGCTCGCGGCGTCGATCGCGTTCTGGATCAAGTTCGTGAGCACTTGCACCAGCTGGTCGCGATCGGCGTGGATCTTCGGCACCGGGCGGACCTCGAGCTCGAGCTTCGCGCCGCTGTTCGCGTGTAGACCGACTACCCGCCTCACGACCTCCTCGGCGTCCATCAGCTCGGGATTGGGTGGTGGCAGCCGCGCGAAGCGGGTGAACTCCGTGACGATGTTGTTGATGCGAGTGACCTCCTCCAGCACCGTGTGCGTGGCCTCGTCGAAGTACTCGTCGAAGGCCGGGTCGTTGCGCGCGCGCAGCCGGCGCAAGGTCTCTACAGCTGCCCGAATGGGGGCGAGGGGGTTCTTGATCTCGTGCGCGACTCGGCGGGCGATCTCGCGGCGTGCGGCGATGCGCTCGGTCGCGGCCAAGCGTTTGCGGAGGCCCGTCAGGTCTGCGATCGCTTGATTGAATGCCTCTGCCAGCGCACGCAGCTCGCGCCCGCCGCGCGTCGTGACGGGTTTGGGTTCACCGCGGACGACCTCCCGCGCCTCGCGCGCGAGCGAGACGATGGGCTGAGCGAGCCCGCGCGACAGCACCAAGCCAGCCAGCAGCGCCAGCAGCAACGTGCCCGCTCCCACGGCGATCAACGTGGAGTCGAGTCGCGCCAGGGCGTTGGCGAGCGGAACCCGCGACGCGGTGGCGTACAGGGTCGCGTCCAGATCACTGATACGACGCTCGATGACCAGGCTCGAGTCGGCTCCCAGGGGCGGGCTCAGCGACAGCGACAGCCCGTGAGCGCGGGCGACCGACTCGATGGTGGGACCGACGTGACGCGCCGCGTACAGCCCGACCCAGAGCTTGGCGTCGCGCGGGCTCGGTCGAACGCACCAGCTCTCGACTGCGAGCGGCTCCGTCAGTCGCAGTCGAGACCCGACCTCCCCAGCCATGGACCGCGCTCGCTCCGGAGCCCGACTGCCGACCGTCCCCTCGTCGTGGCCCGAGCCCAGGATCTCGCCAGCGCTGGTGAGCAGCACCAGCTCGTCGAGCCGAAGGGCCTTCATGAGCTCGGGCGTGCGCACGCTGAGGGACAGCCGACGCGAGTCCAAATCCCCGGACTGTAGGCCCACTAGCGCGCTGTCCACCACGGGATCGTGCGCGCACAGCGGCCCGATCAAGTCGGGCAGTTGTCGGACCTGGGACTGAATCTCCGCCTGCGCGCGTTCGAAGGCGGCCAGCCCTTGCTCACGAAAGCGCTCCTCCTCCGCCTGACTCCACGCCTGTCGAACCCCAAGGCTGAGGGCCACGATGCACAGCACCGTCACGATCCCGATCGCCAGGCTGAGCCTCTGCGCCAAGGTCACGCGGGCATCGTAGACGAAATCCGAGCGACTCACCCGCCGTCAGTCCGCTCTGGCTTGCCTCCGGTGGACCCGAGCTGTTTAGCTTCGGGCGCCATGATTTCTCGCATGCTCCCGAGCGCGCTCGGCCTGGTCTTCGGCCTGTGCGCCTGCGCGGGCGGCGGCGGGAGCGGCGAGCCACTCGACCCGCACGGCGCCCGCGCCGGTGCCCGCGCCGCCGACAAGCAGCGAGTTGGCCGCGGTCTTGGCGCCACGCTGCTGGCGAGCGTTCCGTCGGGCACCTATGGCCCCTACGTCGCGCGTCGCGGGGACGCGCGGCTCTTGTGCTTCGCGGAGCTCTCCGACGGCAAGCGCCGGTGGAAGACGTTGCGCATCAACGCGCAGGGGGAGCCCATGGGTGACATCGTCACGCTCGGGGTCGCGGCGAACGACATCGGTCTCGTCGCGCTCAATCCCACCCCCACGGGCTACGCGTTGATCGCCTCTACGCCGCTGAGCGAGGGCCACCGAGTGGACGTGTGGCAGCTCGACGCCGAAGGTCGCCGGCAGAGCGGGCCCGAGCAGATGGCCGAGGTGGAGGGACGGCTGCTGTGGCTGGATTGGACCCTGGACTACGCCCTGTGGGCGGTGCGCGCCGAAGGCGAGCGCGGCGATCGCGCGGACGTCATGGCTCGCAAGCGAGGACGCGAGGGGGCGTTCGTCGTCGCCAGCGACGTGCGCGCCTGGCAGACGGCGACGTTGGGCGGGACGGTCGCGGTCTCGGTCGTGCGCGCGACGGGCACCGCCCTGGGTCCGGTGGACGTCATCCGTCTCGGCGACTCGCAGGTCGCGACGACCACCTCGGTCACAGCGGCGGCCTCGGCGGAGCCGGATCTCGACATGGTCGCCGCCGGAGACCAGTTCGTCCTGGCGTGGTCCGATCGAACCGACGGTGAACCTCGGGTCGTCACCGCGCGCGTCGACGCGGCGGGCAAGCTCACCTCCAAGCCCGCGCCGATCACGCCGCCAAGGGGCGAGCAGTCCCTCATTCGTCTGGTCTCGCCCGCAGACGGCGGCTCGCGCACCTACTTGGTCTGGGAGGAGGCGTTGGAGCAGCGCGCCGGAAGCCGCACCTTCCGCGCGGCGGCGCTCACGGATCGTCTGAGCGCGGCGCAAGCCACGTTGTCCTTCGAGAGCGGCGACGGCGGCGTCCCGGAGCTGGTCGCGACTGCTTCCGGACTGGCCGCGCTCACGCTGGCTCGCCCCTGCAAGCGGGGCGTGGCCTGCAGCGAGCCGGCCGTCACGACGTTCGTCGAGCTGAATGACAAACTCGCTGTCAAGACGAGTACGCCGCTGCTGCTCGCGCCGCTGATGGGTGCGGAGGCGCCCCTGGCCTGGGGCCTGTCGTGCTCGACCAAGGGTTGTCTCGCGCTCGCAGCGACCGATGGCGCCCCCGCCGACGTGTTCGCGGTCAGGTTCGAGCGCGCCGAGAGCTCTTGGCAGCCCGCGTCTGCGCTGGTGGAGCGGGAGCCCCCTGCGCTGGGCTCGGTGGAGACCATCGCTCGAACCGCCGCGCCGCTCTCGCAGGTAGCGCTCAGCCGGACCAAGAGCGCGAAGCTCGGCGCGTGGCTCACCTACTTCGACCCCAGCACTCCCTACAAGCGCTTGCCCCGGCCGGCCCCGGACGGTCGCTTCGATCCGCCCCGCGCGGAGCTCCACGTGGCGCGCCCGGGGGCCGAGCCCACGCTGTTGTCGTTCCGCGCGCGATCCTTGGGCGGCGTTGCCCTCGCGTCCGACCCGCAGCACGGCGAGACGCTCGTGGCCTGGACGGCGCTCGACAACCAGCTCCCCCAGCTCTTCGTGACCATGGTGGACGACGCGGGGAAGAAGCTGCGGCAACAGATGTTGACGCGCAGCCGCGGCGAGAAGAGCGACGTAGCCGTCGTCGGAGCGGGTGACGGCTTCATCCTGGCCTGGATCGACGAGCGCGACGGCGATCCGGAGGTCTACGCCGCGCGCGTCAATCGCCAGCTGCAGCGAGTCGGGCCGGATAAGCGCATCACCAAGAGCAAGGGATCAGCCAGTGGAGTGGCGCTGCATGCCGCGGGCAGCGATGTGTGGGCAGCCTGGAGTGACGCGGCTCCCAGCCCTGGCGCCGGTCAGGAGTCCCTACACCTGATCAAGCTCGCCGCGGCGGATGCTTCGGCGATCGGCACGCCCACGGTGTTGGACGCAGAGCACTCCTTCGGTCCCACCTTCGCGCAGACGACCCAGGGGCCGCTGTTGGCGTGGGTCGCGTCGACACCGGACGGGCTCTCGGCGGTCAAGCTCGCGGTGCTCACCGCCGACGGCAAAGTGAAGGGCAACGTCACCACCTGGCGCGCGCCGGGCTTCGACGCCACCGCCGCCGGCGTGGAGTGCGACGGCGACCGCTGTCGCCTCGTGGCGCTCGGCGACATCGCCGGTCGCGCCAGCGTCGTCGCGGGGCTCTGGACCCTGGGGCGAAGTCCGGGGGACGCGCGCCCCTTGTTGACGTTCGGTCGAGCCGCGGTGCGCTCTTCGCGGGTCGCGCTGGCGGGGGACGAGCTCCTCGTGCTGGACGCATCGGAAGGCGTCGGGCGTGTTCGGCGGATTCGCGTGGAGTGGAAGTGACCGCTCGCGCGCTCGTCGGCCTGCTCCTCTGGGCATGTGCCGCTGCGCCACCTCCTGTCGTCAGTCCCGGTGAGAGCCCGGCGCAGGGCCCCGAGCGACCGACCGCCTCGGACCCGCGCGTCGCGCCGGTCCCTCCGGCGCAAGGCGCGAAGCCGCTCGCGCCGGAGCAGGAGCCCGAGTTCGAGGAGCTCACAGTCCCCGGGCACCGTCCGGCGATCGTCTCGGCCCCGCCCGGCAGCGACCGGCGACCGCTGCTCGTCGCCGCCCACGGCGCCGGCGATCGCGCGGAGGAGCTGTGCGCCTTCTGGCAAGCACACATCGGACGGCACGCGTTCGTGCTGTGTCCGCGCGGCGTGCCCATGAACCGATCGCCCGACACGGGCTGGTTCTATCGTCACCACTACGCGCTCGGTGCGGAGCTCGTCGCGGCGCTCGATGCCCTGGGCGGCGCTCACCCACGCGTCGATCCCGAGGGCCTGGTGTACATGGGCTACTCGCAGGGCGCGACGATGGGGCTCTTGTTCACCCAGGAGCACCCCTCGCGCTTCCCGCGCCTGTTGCTGGTCGAGGGTGGGTTCGACGACTGGAACGCCCGCGCGGCCCGGCGCTACGCGGCGCAGTCGGGCGCGGGCGTCGTGCTCTTGTGCGGTATCGCACACTGCGCCGATCGAGCGGCGCGGGCCCGAGGTATGCTCGAGCGCGCTGGCGTCGCAGTGCGCTTCGAGCACGTCCGAGGTGGCGGCCACACCTACGTCGGGGCGATGGGCGAGCGCGCCGCGGCTCACTTGCGCTGGCTGGTGCGGGACGATCCCCGCTGGGGGGGCCAGCCGGGGGAAGGTTTGCGCAGCAGCCAGCGTCTAATGAACTAGATGCGTCCCCTGAGCTTGCTTGCCCTCCTTGCTTTCGCCCCCGGGTGCTCGCTCACCCTCCACTCGGTCGGGGACTCGGCGCACTACCAGTCGACTCGCAACGTCGTTCACGCGGGTCCACACGCCTACGGCCCCGCAGCCCCGCAGCAGCCTGGGCTGGCCCCCGCCCCGCCAACTCCTGGGCGCATGGCGCACGCGCCCCCCGTCCAGCCGGTGAACGTCGCAGGCAGCCCTCGGGGCCACGCGGCCCCGTCCGCGCCGTTTACCCAGCCGCGGCAGCCGGCCCAGCCGGCGTCACCTGCCCCTGCTGGCCCCCACGCCCAGCCTTGGCAGCCCTCCGCAAGCGCGCCGCCAGCGGCACCGCCCCGAGCTGCCCCGCGTCGTGACGCGGTTGCCCGGCCGAGCACTCCGCCGGCCCAGCCCGCGGCGAGCGCTCCGCCCGCTGCCCCCTCCCTGGCTCGGCCCTGGCAGCCCGCCGCCCGGCCTCCAGCGAAGCCCGGCCCAGACGCCGCTCCGGCCGCGCATCGAGACCGGCTCCTACCCCCGGCGTGGACGCTGTGCGCGGCACCCAAGTGCAAGCCCGTGGCGTCGGATCGCCACCTGCCCTACGCCCAGCTCGGGCGCTAGGGCGCGCTCGATCGCCCGCCCGGCGCTAAAGGCTTGTTGGCGAGCACATCCGGCCAGTAACCTGCCGACCTTCGGGCAGCCGGCTCTCGCCGCACGGCCCCATCGGGTCATGAATCGCCTCAGCCAGACGCAAGTTCTCGGTCTCGTCGGCATCGCCGCGCTCGCGGTCGTCGCTATCGTCGCGCTCAAGGGGGACGTGGTCGCCGTCGGCCTCGTGGCTGCGGCCGGCCTCCTCGCGGTGGTGTTCAGCGGCGGCTCCGGGGGTACGGACGAGCTCGAGCGCGTCGCTCAGGCGCTGGGCCGTGTGCTGGACGGCAAGAGCGTGGAGGCGCCCCCCGAGGCGAGCCCCGCCGTGCAGCGCGTGTACGCCCAACTCGACGCCGTGCAGTCCGCGCTGGGCGAGCTCTCCGAGCGGGACGAGCAACGAGCCGGCGCGGTGGACGACGCCAACCGCTCGTTGAACGAGAGCCTGCGCGGTCTGACGGACGGCATCGCCTCGCAGATCGACGCCAGCGAGCAGGCCTCGCGCACCGTGAAGGAGATGACCTCGTCGCTGCGCGAGATCGCTCAGCACGTGGAGGTGCTCGCGGCCAGCGCGGAGGAGTCGAGTTCATCCATCCTGGAGATGACCGCGACCAACGACGAAGTCGCGGAGAACATCGTCGAGCTCGCCGCCAGTGTGCGGGAGAGCGTCGCCTCCATCGAGGAGATGGCGTTCTCGATCAAAGAAGTCGCCAAGAACGTCGACGCGCTGTCGCTCACCGCCGAGGAGACGAGCAGCAGCATGAACCAGATGGACGTGTCCATCGACCAGGTACAGTCCAACGCCAACGAGACCGCACGCCTGTCGGAAGAAGTGGCGCACGACGCCGAGCGTGGTGCCGAGGCCATCCTCAAGACCATCGGCGAGATTTATCGCATCAAAGAGAGCAGCCAAGAGGCTGTGTCCGTGATCAGCAACCTTGGCTTTCGCATCGAGGCCATTGGCCAGATCCTGAACGTCATCGACGAAGTCGCGGAACAGACCAACCTGCTCGCGCTCAACGCCGCCATCATCGCGGCTCAAGCGGGCGAGCACGGCAAGGGCTTCGCCGTGGTGGCCGACGAGATCAAGGATCTCGCCGAGCGCGCGGGCGCCAGCACCAAAGAGATCGCGGATCTGATCAAGACCATCCAGTCCGAGAGCAAGAACGCGATCCAGGCGGTGGAGCGTGGCGCTCAGAACGTGGATCGCGGCGTCGAAGTGTCGAACGAAGCAGAGCGCGCGCTCAAGAAGATCTTGGAGAGCAGCCAGAAGAGCACCAACATGGTGCGGGCCATCGCGCGCGCCACCGTGGAGCAAGCCAAGGGGAGCAAGCAGGTCACCGACGCGATCGGCCGTATCGCCGAGACGGTGCAGCAGATCGCTGCCGCGACCGCGCAGCAGGCGCGGGGCTCCGAGCTGATCATGAAGAGCAGCGAGAAGATGCGCGCCATCAGCCAGCAGGTGGAGCGCTCGAGTCAGGAGCAGACGCGTGGCGGCCGGCAGATCACCCAGGCCATCGAGAGCATCAGCCACATGGTCAACCAGCTCAACGCGGCGCACCGCCAGCAGACCCGCAGCATCGAGCAAGCGCTCTCGGCGGCGCAGCGCATCGAAGACGCGGCGCGTCGCCAGGACGCCGTCTTGCGGGACTTGATCACGAACGCCGAGAAGCTCCGCAAAGCGGTGAGCTGACGTCGTGGCGGCAGGGGCGGTGACCGCTTGAGCGTCGCGTTTCCCTGGCTGACGTTGCTCGTGGGGTGCGTCGGAGCCGCGCTGCTCGGGTGGTTGCGCACCCGCTGGGCGTCGAGCCCGCTGCCCGCGGCCGGCGGGCCGCGGTACACCGAGCGGGACGTGCTCGCGCTGGTGCTGCTGGTGCTGCTCGCGCTCGGCCTGCGGCTCGTGGGCCTCGAGGCGCGGGTGATCGACAACGACGAGCCCGTGGGGCTGGGTATGCGGACGCTGGGCGAGTGGATCTCGGAGCGCGACGCGCGGCTGCACCCGCCGCTGCCCCTGCTGGCGATGACCTGGTTCGCCGGAGGAGAGGTCGACGTCGTGGCGGCGCGGCAGGTCAGCGTGCTGGCCGGCGTGGTCTCCGTTGCGCTCGCGTTCGCCATCGCTCGTCGCGTCGAGCCGCGCGCCGCAGCGCTCGTGGGACTCTTGGTCGCCACCGCGCCGGCGATGCTGCACTCGTCGCAGCTCGCGCGGGGCTATGCGCTGCTCGCGTGTGGTCTGCTCGCGGCCCATCTCGCGCTCTCGCGCGCGCTTCAGCGCGCACGCAGCCTGGACTACTGGGCGTACACGCTCGCTTGCGTGCTGGCCGCGAGCGCGGAGTACCTCGCCATCGCACCGCTGGTGGCGGACGCCGCCGTCTCGCTGTGGCTCGTGCGGAGGGATCCGGCGCGACGCGTGGGCGTGGTCACGGCGTTTGTTGGCGCGCTAGGTGTGCTCGCCTTCTACGTGCCCATCGCGGCGTCGTCGTTGAGCCTGGGCATCGGCGGCGGTCCTCACTCGCCGAGCGGCGCTGCAGACGCGTTGGTTCAATCTCTGCGGATGCTCGGCGGAGTCGCGGGTGGCCCAGGCGGAGCCCTGTTGCTCTGTGCCGCGCTGTTGTCGCTTCGCTTCCGGACGGCGCTCACGGCGCGGGTGGTCGCCGTCGTGCTGGTGACGCTCGCGGTGGCGTTGCTCGGTGCGGTGGTCACGTCCGTGCGGGCCCGCTACGTCCTGCACGCGGTTCCGTTCTTGCTCATCGCGCTGGGGATTTTTGCCGTGGCGACGCGACTTCGGCTCTTGCTTGGGGGCGGCCTGGTGGCGCTCAACGTGGCCGCGCTGCCGGGCTACTACGACCGCTCCACCACGCTGGCGGAGGTGAACACCGGGCTGCCACTGCCTGGTCTGCTCGGGATCGTCGCGGACGATCCAGCGGCGCCGGTGATCGTGCTGCCCTACTACGCCATCGCGGAGCCCTCCTGGCGCTTGGCACGCGCGTTCCCGGGACAGGATGCCGGCAACTGTCCCGTACGGCTGTGCATCCTGCGCAAGCGAAGCCGCCCGATCTATGGGGCGGACGCGGGCGAGGATCTGGAGGCCGTCTTCGAGCGCGCGCCGCACAGCTACGTGCTCGCGCGACGGCACACTCGACCGGCGCTACCCGAGCGCTGCGTGGTGCTGGGCGACGAGGGTGACGCGACCCTGTGGCGTTGCCCGCGACCCTGACGCTCAGGCGGTGGCGCGCAGATACACCCTCACCGTCGTGCCCTGACCCTCGGCGCTCTGCACCGTCACCCGACCGCCCGTGCTCTCGGCCAGGCTGACGACGGTGGGCAGACCCAGACCCGTGCCGCTCTCTTTGGTGGTGAACAGCGGCTCGAAGATCTGGTGCTGCACCTCCGCGCTCATCCCCTCGCCGTCGTCCTCGACCTCGAGCACGACCGAGCCATTCTCGCGCCGAGTCCGCACGGTGACGTTCTTGCTCCCGGCCTCCACCGCGTTCGTCACCAGGTTGACGAGAACCTGTTCGAGCTGCACCGCGTCCACGAGCACCGCGGAGTCCTCGGCTTGGAGGTCCAGTCGTAGGGTCGTCCCGCGCGCCACGCTGCGCAGCAAGCGGAGAACACCCTGCACCACGGCGTTGGGGCTCGAGGGTCGAGTGGACAGCGGGACGCCGCGTCCGAAACGCAGCAGCCGCTCGGCGAGCTGCGCGGCGCGCGCGCTCGTGTCGTGGATCTCCTGGAACGCCGCGCGACAGTCCGCCGTCGGCGACGTCGACGCGCCGCGCTCTGCCAGGGAGCTCACCACCGTGAGCAGGTTGTTGAAGTCATGAGCCACGCCGGCAGCGAGGCGCGCCACGCCGTTCAGTCGCTCCGCACGCTGCAGCGCTGCCTCCTTGACGCGAAGGTCTGTCTCCAGAGCGAGGCGCGCGTGCTGCTCCATGAACAGCGCGACGACGTCGCCCACGGAGCCAGCGAAATACCGCTCGTCCGTCGACCAGCTCCGCCTAGCCCCGCGACTCTCGTGACAAACCACGCCCACGAGCTCTTGTCCCCGGAAGATGGGCGCGTCGAGCATGGACGTGATGCCCAGCGGCTCGAGGTAGTGCTCGCGCAGCTCGCGGGTGAAGGGGTGCACACGCGCGTCGTCGGCGACGATGAAGCGGTGCTCGTCCATCGCCGCCAGGTAGGCCGCCAGGTCGACCTCGCCGAGGACTCGGATCTTTGGGGCCCCGGGCTCGCGGTCGAACTGATAGATGCACGACAGCTGTCGCGCCGCGTGATCGACGAGCCACACGCCAACCCGATCGACCTGCAGCATTCGCACCGCCAGGCGCGCGGTGCGCTCGAGGGCCCCGGACAGCGACGGCTCGGCTGCGTCGACCTCCATGCGCGACAAGGCCAGGTGGGCCTTGTCCCACGCCAGCCACGATCTCCCCGTGGGCATCGACCCCACGATACCGGAGGGCCCGGGCAGGGGCCACAGATCCCGGAGGCCTCGGGTGCGCACCCCAGAATCTCTCGATGGGGGCGCTAGGCGGATCGCAGGATCGGCAGGCGGACCTCGAAGCGGGCCCCCGGCGGGTGAGCCCGCTGGTAGGCGAGGCTGCCGCCCTGGTTCTCGATCAAGTTGCGCGCAGTGGTGAGCCCAAGCCCGAACCCGTCCGCCTTGGTCGTGACCAGCGGCTCGAACAGCCGGTGCTCCATCGACTCGAGCACGCCGGGTCCAGTGTCGGTCAGCGCGAGCACCACGAACTCGCCCTCGCGCCGCGCCTCTATCGTGAGCTGACCGTGACCCGACATGGCCTCCACCGCGTTGCGCACGATGTTGCCCAGAGCCTCCAGCACTTGCACCGGATCCGCCTCGACGCAGGGTACCGTGCCGACGCGCTCGACGAGTCGCACACCCGGCGGCAGAAGGCGCGACAGCTCCAGGTCGGCCAGCAGCTCCGGGATACCGACACGCTGTAGCCTCGGCGAGCGCAGGCGAGCATACTCGACCAAATCCGTGACGATGCGATTGGCGCGCTGGATCTCCTCGAGCAGGATCTCGATTGCGCGTTCGACGTCGGGTGACTGCGCGCCGTGAAGGCGTCGGCGCAGCACGAACGCCACGTTGCTGATGGCCCCGAGTGGGTTTCGGATCTGGTGAGCCAGACCGCCCGCGAGCTGCCCCAGCACCGCCATGCGCTCCTGCGTGAGCAAGAGCTCCTGGGTCCGCGCCAGCTCTTGGGTCCGGGTCTCGATGCGGGACTCGAGCTCCTCGTTCGCGATCCGGAGCCGGTCCTCCACGTCCTTGAGGTGCGTGATGTCGTGGATGATGCCGACCAGGTGGGTGATCTCGCCGTGCTCGTCGCGGAGCGGGACCTTCGTGGTGGACAAGATGTGACGCTGACCCGCCGCGTCGGTGATCGGCTCGGCGTCGATCTTCACGGTCTGCCCTCCGCCGAACATCTCCACATCCTTCTCGCGGAAGAAGCGCGCCTCGCTCTCCGGGAAGAAGTCGAAGTCGGTCTTGCCGAGCATCCGTTCCCGCGGGTAGCCGGCCATCTCTGCGAACGCCCGGTTGAGGAGCACGAAGCGAAACGCTCGGTCCTTCACGAAGATCGGGTGGGCGATGCAGTCGACGATCTCCGCGAGGAACTCGCGCGGAAGCGTGGCCGGGTGGCGGTGAGCTGGCCGGGTGTCCCCCATGAGCGCGGCACGATACCCAACAAGTGGCATGGCGCACAGCCCACTTGGCACTCGGTCGAGCTCGAGCGTCGTCACGGCGCCATGCACAGCGTCTGCACTCGCCGCTGCCGTGGCTGCTCTCCCTCGCGAACGCTGTACACCGGGCCGAGCTCACGCCACTCGGAGCACGCCACGAGCTCACGGGCCGGCGGCGTCGGGGGCGCGGAGCTCGGGGTCGCTCGCGGGCGGGACCGGGGTCGAGCCACCACGCGAAGCTCCTCGAGCTCGATCACCTCGGGCAGGGCAGGTGGCCGCGACTCGGGTGTTGCTGGGAGCGGCGAAGCAGGAGCGCTCGGGCCGGGCGCGGGTGTCGGCTCACTGGTGCGGGCCAGCAGGGCCAGGCAGCCAAGCAGCAGCGCAGTGGTGGTGGTGAAGGTGGCAATGAGCGTCTTGTTCATGCGCCGACGCTTAGCCAGCGCCGTGCCAGCGCAGCGCAGCTCAATTCACCCCAGAAAGCAGCAGTCGTCCGGGTGGCGGCCGCTGGCCGCCGGCGGCGGGTCGCCAGCGACGCGACCGATCACGGGGTCACCTTCGGTGGCTCCGGCGGCTTCTCTAGCTTCTCGAGCACCCCCTCGGCGAGCTTGCGCGCGTCTTGTTCGGCGAGCTCGAGGTCCTTGATCTTCTTTCGCAGCGCGGCGAGCCGATCCTCGGCGGTGAGGATGCGCGTCACGATGGGGTTGGCGCCGGCGCCCGCGGTCTTTTCCCCGAGGGCCTCCAGGTGTTTGCGCAAGCGCTCCAGGTCTTGCTCCACCTCCTTGAGTTGCTCGCTGGCCTCGCCCCTCTCCTTGACCCGCGCCTCCGCGGTGCGGAGGTGCTTGGCGGCCGCAGAGGCCAGCGCTCGATCGGTCGCGGGCACTTTGTCCCAGCTCGCGAGGTCCTCGAGTTGCTTGGCGGTGATGGACGAGACCCGCGTCGATCGCCTGAGACCCTCTACGATCGTGAGCTTGCGCTCGACGCTGCTGCTCGGCGCCGCACGGAAGGTCGCCAGGGCGCGGCCGCGCTCCCGGTCGAAGTCCAGCTCGTCGGCGCCGTCTACCTTCGAGTTCAGGACCACATCGAGCTCGAGGTACACCGTGCGCGCCAACCCGCTGCGGTTCTTGAGCGTGTATCGGCGCTGGTGGTTGCGCACGAAGTCCTCCACCAAGAGCTGCTTCTCGAAGGACAAACGGCGCGGCTCATCCTCGCTCTTGGCCTCGAGGGTCTCGAGCTCCACGTCCATGTCCGAGCCAAACTGCACGAAGGCGCGCTCGTTCGGCTTCAATCGATCGAGCCCCGCTTCGCCGCCGAAGCCGCCTGCCTCGAAGATGGCGATGGGGCCAGCCGGCAGCGTCTGCCGGGTCGAGTTGAGGAAGCGCAGCGCGCTGCGACCCGTCTCCCCTGGACGCGTAAACCAGGTGATCCGCGTGGCCCCGACCTCCGAACTCAGGAACGGCACCAGCGTGGAGCCGTGAGCGCGCAGCTCGATGGGCTGCGCGAGCTTGTAGCTGAACAGCGCGCCCGCCTCGACGCCCTCCGCGGACGCGATCTCGGCCAGGTTGCCGATGCGCAGTGCGTCGCTCGAGCCGACCGTCGTCGCCCCCATCCGAACCTGCGGGGCGCGACTGGCGTGGCTGCCACCGAGGCGTCCGTGCCCCGAGCCGTAGCCGTAGCCAGTCCCGGTTCCGCCGCCGCTCGTCGACCCGTCCTCGTCGTGGTCGCCCCAGAGCTGATCCACCGTCGTGTCGAGCAGCTGCGGAACGGTGGACAGCTTCTCTTCGGGCTCCGCGAGCGGGCGGCGGCCGTAGCGGGGCGCAGCGAGCGGATACAAGAACGAGTCAGGACGGCCATTGACCAGCTCCACGCGCACACCCTTCCAGTGCTCCTCCGTGTCGTTGTGCAGCAGGGCCCAGCCCTGGAGCACCCCACGGGGCTCCTTGGAGTCGAGCACCAGGCGGTAGCTCGTGCGCCACAGGGGCGCCTCGGCGAGGTAGCCGAGCGTCACCGGCTTGCTGCTGGCCGCGAGCAGCCTGAGCGTTCGCAACGTCTGTGCGCCTCTGCCGCCGAGCGCGTCGAGCGCCGAGCCCATGCGCTCGACGAAGTGCGAGTCGAGGGGTCGCACGCCGACGACGTGGCCCGCGCCGATGCGGCGGAGCTCGCCGTCGGTCCCGACCACGAGCAGGGTCAAGTCGAGCTTCTCCGGCTTGCCGTCCTCGGTCGAGCCATCCCCCTTGATCACGTGCGGCTTGGAGGCCTCGAGCTCCTCGGCGGTGGGCTCGAGCACCTCGACGAGGCGTCCCTCGATCGTCGCGCGACCGCCGGGCGCAGCTTCGCTCAGCCGCAGCTCGACCCGTGCCCCCTTCAGACTCGCGAGCAGCGCGCGATAGGTGATCGGATCGTCCCCGGCGGGCAGCCCCGCGAGCTTGCGGGCGAGCCCCTTGCTCAGGCTGCTGGTGAACTCGACGCCGTGGACGGTGCCGCCGCCGATCACCACCAGGGTCTTGAGGGCGTCGTCGAGGTGTCCGGTTGGGACCGGCAGCACCATGCTGGAGTCTCCAGCCAGGGCGCCGGAGCGCTCGAAGTAGCCCACGCCGGTCTCGTACAGTCGCAGGGTTCGAAGCGGCAGCACCGACTCGGGAGTCGCCGGCTGTGCCGAGCTGCCTGCGCAGCCCGCCGTGCCGAGTAGCGCGGAGAACAGCGCGAGACGGGTGCACGAAGACGCGGAAACACGCAGGAGGGAGGCTTTGGGAAGGGACATGGGGTTCTCCGGTGCCAAGGGATCGATCGAAGGCCGGTAACGCGGAACACAGACGCCGACAAGCCGCGCAAGTTCCCGCGGCCCGGTCGGGCCAGCGCCTCGCCGCAGGGCGACTGGTGCGGGGAGGCGCTCCGCCGCTGTCTTTCCTCGAGTTCGGGGGTAAAGATGGGGCCATGAACCGACTCGCACGCCTGCTCGCCTGCGCGGCCCTCGTCGCCTGCGACGCCCAACCCTCTCGCGCCGACTACACGGCGCACTTCGAGACCGCCTCGGGCCTGCAGACGGGAGCCGCGGTGTACGTGGCCGGCGTGCGGGTGGGCCGCGTGAACGGGGTCAGCCTCGACGGGAGTCGCGCCAAGGTCGCGTTCGCTGTCGGCGGTGAGCAGAGCTTCCGCCTCGCGAGCGCCGACTGTGTCCGGATCGGGTTCTTTGGCATGGGCAGCGAAGCACACCTGGTGATCGAGGTGGGCGCGGGCGACGGCCGGGACGAGCTGCGGGCCGGCAGCGAGGTCAGCTGCGTGCGCGAGAACGTGACTGGAGCGAGCACCCAGCGCGCGATGGAGTCGCTCGAGAAGCTCCTGAACGCCGCCACGACGGGAGACGGGACGATCAGCCGGCTCCTCAACGACCGCGCACTGGCGGACAAGGTGGAGCGCTTCTTCGATGCCCCGGCGGCGGGTGCAGCGGCTCCGGCGGCTGACCCGGAGCCGCCGCCCAGTGCCGCAACGCCGCCTGCCGCGCCCAAGCCCGAGCCGAAGCCTGCTGCGCCCAAGCCGAAGCCTGCCGCGCCCAAAGGCGGCTCGGACATCCTCGACCCGTTCGTCGAACGGAAGTGAACCCCCCTACGCCTCAGGCGATCGGCAGGTCGACTACGAAGCGCGCTCCGCCGGCGAAGCTCTCGTCCCAGGTGATGCTGCCTCCCGAGGCCTCCACCAAACCGCGGCACACCGCGAGCCCCAGCCCCGTGCCCTTGCCGACCTCCTTGGTCGTCACGAACGGCTCGAATAGACGATCCTTCACCTCGGTCGCGACCCCCGGACCATCGTCCTCGACCTCGAGTCGCACGCAGGACTCGCCCGCCCTTGCCCGCACGGTGATGGAGCCGCCTTTGCCCACGGCGTCCGCCGCGTTCAGCACCAGGTTCAAGATCACCTGCACGAGGTGTTCGCGGCTGAGGGTGACCTGAGCCAGCTCGGGAGCCACGTCGACCGCGAGCGCCACGTCCTCGAGCGACTGCTGCGGACTCACGAGCGCGACGGTGTCATAGATGGCCGACTCGAGGTCGCCCGGCGAGCCCGACTCATCGTCAAGGCGAGCTCCGGGCCGCGCGAACTGCAGCAGGTCCTTGAGGATGCGATGAATCCGCTCCGTCTCGCGCTGCATGCGGCGTAGAAAGTCGCGCTGCTCGGCCTCGTCCAGTCCGCCTTCGATCAAGAGATCCTGCATCCCGATCAGCGCCGCGATGGGGTTGCCGATCTCGTGGGCCAGGCCCGCGGCCAAGCGGCCCACCGACGCCAGGCGCTCGGAGCGCACGAGGCGATCTTGGGCTTCTGCCAGCCGCGCCGTGGCGGCCTCGACCTCGTCGACCTTGCGCCGGAGGGCGAGCTCCTCGGAGACCAGTTTGTCGGTCATGGTCTTGAGGCTCTGCCCCAGCTCCCCCAGCTCACGAGCGCCGCTGATCGGGATCTCGAAGCGACGCGAGCCCCCCGCGACGCGCTCCGCAGCCCGTGACAGGTGGTCGAGGGGTCGGACGATCAAGCGCGTCAACGCGAAGTAGGCCGCGACCAGCAGGGCCAGCGCGCCCACGCCGGTGTACAGACCGACCAGGCGCACGAGGGGAGCTGCGCGCGTCGAGGTGTCGTCGGCTCGCACGACCGCGATCACCAGTCCGCGCGCGTCGGGCAGCGCGACGGCGATCGCGCGACCGTGGGTGCCGGTGAGCTCGAACAGATCTTCCTTGTGCGCCTCGAAGCGCCGGCCGAGCGCATCGACGATCACGGGATCCCCCAGGCGCACCTGCGGCTCGCCGCTCGTGTCGTACAGCGCGATCGCCTCCACGCCCTCGGTGCCGATCTCCGCATCGAGCAGGCTGCGTAGCTCTCCGGGCGGGCGACGTGCCCGCGCCTCCGCGACATGACCCGCCACCGCGCGACCCAATGAGCGAGCACTCTGAACCCGAATGTCTCGCAGCGTGACGCTGGTGTAGGTGGCCACCGCCAGGAATAGCGGAATGAACGCGAGGGCGAGCAGGCCGCCCAGGAGCAACAGGATCTGGAGGCGCAGACCTGGCTTCATCCGCCGCCCAGTCTATCCGCCGCCGCGGCCCCGGGCACCTTCGGCTTCGCTGTCCGGAAACTGGGCCCCTCGCCGCCAAACCTGATAGCGCCAGCGTCGAATGGATCCACTCGTCCGCCCGGCGCTCCTGCTGCAGCAACTCGGCGCGCGCGCGGCGGGTACGGGGATCAGCGTCGCGGCGGCGGCCTACCTCGTCCACTACGCCGAGCACCGGCAGGTCGCCTGGCACGCGCTCGCGGTGGCGGCCGGCGTGGTCGTCTCGCTCGGGTTTCGGATCGTGAGGCGCCTGGGCCGTCTCTCTCCGCAGGCCACGGCGCGCCTCGACTTCGAGCTGTTCTCGCACCTGGTGGTGGTGCTGTTCGCCGTCATCCTGCACTTGCCGGGTCGGCTCGATGGTCCCTTCTATCCGATGCTGTACGCGTTGGTGATGATCGCCGCCGCCTTCGCGCGTCCGTCCGCGGCGCTGGGTACGGTCGCGTTCACCGTGCTCACGGAGGCTGGTCTCTCGGTCGTCGCCCTCGGCAAGTCGGTGGACGAGCTGTGGCCCCACGCTTCGCTCATGGGGGTGTTCGCGCTGCTCAACTTGCTCGTGTTTCGCGCCGAGATCGCCCGCGTGCGCGAGCTGAGCAAGCGCCGGATCGCCGGCGAGATCGAGCGCATGAAGCAGGCCGCGCGCTCCTATCGGCTGCTTGGGGCGCCGAGCGCCGCCGTCGACCGAGCTTCGGTGGCGCCGCCCAGCGACGAGGAGCGCCTGATGCGCTCGGGCGTCGACGAGATCCATCAGGCGGTCACCTACGCCCTCGATCTGCTCAGGCGTTCGCTGTCGCTGCGCACGGCCGCGCTCCTGTGGCTGGACGGGAGTCGGACCAAGCTCACCATTCAGGAGCTGTCCAGCAGCGAGGACGGCATCGCCCCGGGCCCCTTCAGCGCCAAGGACGGGATCTTCGCGGCCGCACTGTCCCAGGGGCAGACCGTCAGCGTTCACGGCGAGCGGTCGGGGCAGCACACCCCGTACTACGCCGCGCTGCCCGAGGTAGGCGCGGTCTGCGCCGCGCCGGTGCTGGAGGGCGTCCACCCGCGCGGGCTCCTGGTCGTGGACCGCCCGGGAAGCGAGCCCTTCACCAGCGAAGAAGAGGAACTGGTGAACGGCGCGACTCACTTCGTGCTGCGGGCGATCGAGAATGAACGCATCTTCGCGCAGCTCGAGCGGGCGAAGATCGAGCAGGGCAAGCTCTATCGCGCGGTCGATCTGCTCGCGAGCGCGACGACGGAGCTCGACGTGGTGGAGGCGTGCGTCGCCAGCGCGCGCGAGTTCACCTCCTTCGACTTCGCGGCCGTCACGTTGCTCGATCGCAGCTGCGGCGAGCACGAAATCGTGGCGGTCAGCGGCGAGGCGGAGGAGCTGGTCGGTCAGCGCTTCCGGCACAACGCGGGGCTGGTCTCGATGGTGGTCAAGAACCGTCACCCGCTGCCCTACCGCGGTGACTACGATCCCGCGCGCCAGGTGGTGTTTACCCGTCGCGTCTGTCCGCCGGCCATGCCGTCGTTGCTCGTGCTTCCGCTCGTAGTCCACGAGCGCGCGCTCGGAACCCTCGTGCTCGGCTCGCGCCGGCGCGGCGCCTTCGGCGACAGCGTGCGCCCGATCCTCGAGGTGCTCGCCAGCCACGTGGCCGTGTCGCTGGCGAACGCCCGCATGGTCAAGCGACTGGAGGAGCTCGCCACGACGGACGGGCTCACGGGGCTCTGCAACAAGCGGGCGCTGATCGAGATGGCCCACCTCAAGCTCAAGAGCGCCAATCGCTTCGGCAAGCCGCTGAGCGTGCTGGTGACGGACATCGACAACTTCAAGTCCGTGAACGACACCTACGGCCACGACGTCGGCGACGTGGTCATCAAGGGCCTGGGTGACATCCTGCGGCGCGTGAAGCGCGATACGGACGTGGTCGGTCGCTTCGGCGGTGAGGAGTTCGTGGTGGTGTGCGAGCAGACCGACTCGGAGGGCGCGACCCTGCTGGCCGAGCGGATCCGCACCGAGCTCGCGGCCACCGTGTTCCAGACGGACCAGGGCCCACTACAAGTGAAGTGCTCGGTGGGTGTGGCCACGTTCCCCGCCGCGGGCAAGGACTGGGATGCGCTGTTCAAGGCGACGGACGAGGCTCTGTACGCGTCCAAGCGCGGCGGTCGCAACCGCGTCTCGGTCTGGTCCCCGAGGATGCACGGTCACGCAGCTTGATTCGCGTCCACCTCGCGCTGCTGACCGTACAGCTCCTGTTCGGCCTGTGGCCGGTCGCCGGCGCCATGGTGCTCGGGGTCATGCCGCCGGCGGCGCTGATCGGGTTCCGGCTGCTGCTCGGAGCGCCTCTGCTCGTGCTGGCGACGGGCGTGCTGTTTCGACCGCTGCCCTCTGGCGGGGACCTGCTGCGGCTCGCGCTGCTGGCGGCCCTGGGCATCAGCATCAACCAACTCCTGTTCGCCGAGGGCCTGCATCGCGCGGGCCCGGTGAACGCGTCGCTGTCGATCCTGTTGGTCCCGGCGGTCAGCGTCCTGGTGGCGCGCGCGCTGCGCCTGGAGCGCCTCGACGCGCGTCGCGTCTTCGGTGTCGTGATCGCGCTGATTGGAGCGGCCATACTGCTGGAGGTCGAGCGCTTCGATCCGTCGAGCCGTCGCATGATCGGAAACCTGATGCTCGTGGTCAACGCTAGCGTATACGCGAGCTACCTGGTGCTCGCGCGACCGGTTATCGCGCGAGTTGGCTCCGTGGCGACGGTGGCGTGGATCTTCCTTTTCGGCATGCTCGAGGCCCTGCCCTTCACCTGGACGGCCGTGTGGGCCGTCAGCTGGCTCTCGCTGCCGAGCTGGACCTATGGCGCGCTTGCCTTCGTGCTGTTCGGCGCGACCCTGACCACGTACCTGCTCAACGCCTACGCGCTCGGCCGCATCGAGAGCTCGGTGGTCGCCACCTACGTCTACTTGCAGCCCGTCGTCGCCAGCGTCGCCGCATACTTTCTGCTCGACGACCTGCCGACCGGCCGCTCTCTGGTCGCGGGCGCGACCATCGTCGTCGGCGTGGTCATCGTCGCTGCGCGCCGAGGAGGGAGCTTCCTGTCGTGGCCCCGCGGACACGTCGCGTCCTCGGGGACACACGACGGCGGCGCGCCGCGGCGAGAAACCACAGGAGATCCGCCCGTCCCCGGACGGCACGGAGCGTGAAAGGACCGCCGGCATGAAGACCCTCCCCATCCTCTCGCTCGCCCTCGTGCTGTGTAGCTGCGGAGCCGACGTGGGCGACGCGTCGGAGACCGAGACCGTCGGCTTCGAGCTCCCCGCGCTCGCTCCGAGCGCGGCCGAGGCGCCGACCGAGCCGCTGGTCGAGCCCGCCGGCGTCGCCAGCGAGCCGGCGCCGAGCCCGGTGCTGCTCATGGTTCACGCGGGGGAGCCCATGGTGGTCATCGACGCCGATCCGGAGCTGAGGGATGGCGTGACGGGACTGGCGGACGTGACGCTGCCCATGTCCGCCGAGCGCGTCGGTCGTCGGCCCATCGCCGATACGGAGCTGGGCGAGGCCGCCCTGGCGTTGCTCGGCCAGCGCGTGCGGGTCCACGGACCTCGCGGAGAGGTGTGCGTCGCGACGCTTTCCGACCCGTGGCTCGTCGAGCGCACGGCGGTCGAGCGCTATGGTGACCAAGCCGAGGACTGGTCCGAGGGTCTTCCGCGGGCGGTGGTGGCCGCCTCGCTGTACGTTGAGCGCGGCTCCTGCTTCGGCGCCACCTTCGCGCAGCTCGACGAGCGCGCGGGCCTGCACTTCTCGCTGCGCGATGACCTGACGCTGTCCCTCGACCTCGAGGCTCGCGCGCTCGAGGCCATGACGGCGCTGCCCGCGTACCACGCGATCCAGGCGCGCTACGAGGAGGGCGACTTCTGGCGCTCCGAGGAGGCGCCCCTACCCAGCGCCTGGCGCGACTACTCGGCGAGCACGACCTTCGCGCTCTTTCGTCACGCCGCGTCCGGGCGTACCTTGCTGCGGGTCGCCACCCGCGCTGGCGACGGCTGCGGCGACTTTCACGGCGCGCTGACGGTCCTCTGGGAGCTGACCTCGAGCGGCCTCGTGACGCGCAACGTGGAAGAGTCGGAGGAGTCTGCGAGCGACATCGTGGAGCACGGGGCAGCTCTCTCGTTCGTGAGCGACGGCGCCGTGCGCTCGAAGCGCGGCGACGAGTGGCTGACCGTGGATGTGACCTCGACGGTCTGGCACTGCCCCTGCTGAGCTCAGCGCTTCTCGGAGCGCGGTAGCGGTGGCGGGCCGCGGCGCGGCGGCTCGCTCACCTCGGCGCGCGGATCTCGCGGACGTAGCGACGCTCGCTTCGGCGCAGCCGACGGCCTCCCAGGCCGCTTCGGCGGTGGGATCGAGCCCTGCAGGATGTCCGAGGTGCGCAGCTGCATGGTCGCGCCCGTGCGAGGTCTGTCCGGTTCGTCGAGCTCGAGCTCGGACACGTCGAGCTCCATCGTCGTGCCCGTCTTGGTGCGCAGCAGCGCGTCGAGCGCGCGGCGGTTCGTCGTGCCCACGCCGCCGCCGGGCGCGTTGCCGGTGAACCCCAAGCGCTGCGCCAGCGGCTCGATGACTTGCTCCCACACGATGGCGAGCGGAACCGACAGGGTCAGCGTCTCGACGGGCTCGGGCCCCAGCAGCATGGCGTGGGTCATGGCTGCCCCGCGCTCGCCGCGCGTGAGCGCGTTGTGGATGTTCTTGGCCAGGAGCGCGCGGGGGAAGTGCTCGAGGATGACCTCCACGCCCACGTCCAGCACCAGCGAGCGAGGGCTGACCAACTCGAGCGCGAGCGCGGCCTCGACGGCGCCCTTGACCAGGGCGTGCGCCCGCGAAAAAGTGCCGCGATCGCGCTGCTTCGAGACGCGCCAGAAGGGGATGGACGTGAGGAACGACCACACCCGGACCGCGTCCTCGAACTCGGCCACTTTGGCGTACTGCGGCACCCGCGCACGGGCGAGCGCAGGGAAGTGCTTGGCGAAGGACTGGGGCGTGTGGACGCCGGAGGCCATCGCGTGGTGCATGCAGCGACCCAAGAACTCGGTGGCGATCTTGCCGCCAGTGTCGTTCGTCACACGGACTCCATTCTCAATCTCGCGCCCGAGCAACCTAACATGGCGATCGACGCTACACGAGCCGGAACTGCATGCCCGCGCGCCGCGCGGCGACACCGTCGGCGTCGTCTCGGTCGCCGATGACCAGGCACGCGGACGGGGGAACGCCGAGCCGCTCTGCGGCGCGCAAGTAGCCGGCGGGGTGCGGCTTGAGTCGAGGTGGCCCGTCGGGCTCGCCGCTGGCGACCACCACGTCGAACAGACGATCTGCCTCGAGCGCGCGCAGTTTGTCGCGCGCGGGATAGTCGCTCACGAGCGCGGTCTGCCCGCCGCTCTGCCGGAAGCGCTCGATCTCTCCGAGCAGCTCGTGTCGCGCGTGACGGCGCAGGTGACCGCAGGGGCGGGCGACCATCCACTCGCGCACGATCACCTCCACCTCCGCCGGGCTGCTGCCCAAGGCGCGCGCGGTGCGCTCGACCTGCTCCAGGAACGGACTGTCCACGTCGTGATCGAGCTCGCTCCGCAGCAGCTCGTGCTCTCGGCGAAACCTGCGCAGCGTAGGCACGACCCGCGCGCCTCCCAGGACGAGGGCTAGCGCCATCCGAAGCTTGACCGGTCCGGGGCGATACAGCGTGCCGTCCAGATCGACGAGCCACGCGCGCACTTCGCTCACGGCTGCCCCCCCGCCCTCGTCGCGCCGGCCCATCCGCCTAGCGTGCCAAAGGCAGGGCCCGGAGGGAAGGGCGTCGGGTGTAGCCTGCACCTTTGATCGGTGGTCCCCTGGGGCGAGTTCGCGTGGTCGGTCGTTGGAGCCGAATCGGGGGCCGCTCAACGGAGGCGGCTGGCATCAGGGCGAGCGAAGGCGTCTCCCGCTACTTGGCGTGCGGGAGACGGGGACGGTCGGCCAGGACGCCGGTATCTGGATCATGGTGTGGGCGTCAGCCCTGTTTGGAGTCAGCCATGGCGCTCATCCCGAAGGCGCGAGCGGGCGATGTCGAAGCCCAAGCAACGCTTCGGGTGACGCAGTGATGAGCACGGTCCATATCTCCTCGAGCAGGAGCTTCCACGGCATCTGGCGTCGCTCATCCGAGCGTTGCGTGATGGCGCGATAGATCGCGAGCAGGGTGAAGACGATGCGGCGCAGGACGCAGACAGAAGAGGTAGTGCAAGTGCCGCTCGACCACGGCGCTGGCGTTGGCGAGCGAAGCGCCGGCGTCGTAGGCGACGAGACGAACATCGAGCGCGGGATAGGTCGTCATCAGTTGGTCGAGCGCAGCAGAGAATGCCCCTATCCAGGCTCTGCGCGGAGAACCGCCTCCGCCCCGTGCTGATCGTCGATGAGGCTCATCACCTGCGAACCGAGTTGCTCGAGGATCTGCGGCTGCTCACCAACTACGCGATGGACTCCGAGAACCGCCTCACCGTGGTCCTCGTCGGCCACCCGGAGTTGCGCCGCCGCATGAGCATGGCCGCCCTCGACGCGCTCGCGCAGCGCAGCGTCGTGCGTGCCCACGTCCGCGGTCTCGCTCGTGACGAGATGGGGCCCTACCTCGCCCATCGGCTGCGCCTCGCAGGAACCGAGGTGCCACTCTTCGAGCCCCCACCGTCGAGGCAGCGCGAGGGATCTCCCCGGGCGCGTCACGACAGAGCGTGACGGGCGGGCGGTGGATTAGCGCGAGAGACCACACATGAGGCTCCGCAACGTAGAGGCCGTCGAGGACGTCGACATCCCGAAGAGCCGGATGTGAGGCCCACGAGTCCGGTTCTGTGAGAGGGGCCCCCGAGAGATCGGGGGCCTCTACTCGACCGGCGAGCCGCTACACGACGCACAACGCGGGGGAGCAACAAAACCCACATACCCTCAGGCCTCGCCGCGTGAAATCACTCGTTGGGAAACTTCGAGCAGATGCCCTAGCCCGCGACGACGGTTCAGCCCGCCCGTATCGCGACTCACACAGCAACGCGGTTCGTTGCCGCGAGCCCCCAACGCCGGGACCCTCACGCCATCCCTCTTCGGCTCTTCGGGGATTCCACAGCGGCTCGCGCAGGCCGCAAGCCGTAGAAAGGCTGTGCTTCAGCGCTTGCGACGCTTGCCGTGAGGCCGCGAGTGGAGTATGCATTTCGTATGCAGAAGGCGCGAGTAACGGTGACGGTCGGACGCCAGGTGTTGGAGAAGGCCGAGAAGCAAGTGAAGCGCGGGCGGGCCAAGTCGGTCAGCGCCTGGGTGGATGCCGCCATGGAGGAAAAGGCTCGACGGGAGGACCTCGCCGCGCTGTTGGCGGAGATGAAGGCCGAGAATGGTCCTGCAACGAAGAAGGAACAAGAGTGGGCACGGCGCGTCCTGGGCATGTAGTGCTCGATGCCGGAGCCCTGATAGCGTTCGAGCGAAATGACAGGAAGGTTCGGACGCTCGTGGAGCTGGCCGCTGCACGAAACATTGCGCTGCATACACCCGCGGGCGTCGTTGGGCAGGTATGGCGCGATGGCAAACGACAGGCCCGTCTCGCCCGCCTGCTGGCCTCGGGCGTAATACAGGTTCAGCCACTCGACACCGAGGAAGCGCAGGCGTCCGGCGTGTTGTGTGGCAAGAGCAGGACGCGCGACGTGATCGACGCGAGCGTCGCTCTGCTTGCGCGGCGACACTCGGCGAAGGTCGTGACCAGCGACCCGGCGGACCTCGAGCGCATCGATGCAGAACTCGAGCTGGTCATCTGTTGAGCCGAGCCCGTCCGAACAGATGCAGTTGCCGTTCGGAGTGGCGAGCAGGTGAGGTCAGCGCCCGAGCGACCTCCCCAGAGGCGAAGGTGCGCCTACCCACTCCCATTCGACCTCGCCTCCGCACCGGCCCGCGCGCGCACCACCCCAGCACCACCCCATCCGTGAGGTCGTACCCGGTTCTCGACCCCAGCCCACTCCCGCCCCACGGTCCCGCGCCCGAGAACTGGACAGGTTTTGGCAGTTCGATCTTCCTACGCGCCGCCGCCGCCGCCGCAAGCGCGATGACGAGTATGGGCACGACGCTGAGCAGCGCGTAGAAGGCGATGGACGCCGCGAGCAGCCGCGCGCCCCGGTCGGAGAAGATGCGGTACGCCTCGCGGGCGAGTTCTCTGGCGTCTTCGAGTGCGGCGAGCACGACGTCAGGTTACTTCTTCAGCCGCCGGAGCGTCGCCTCGACCTCGGCGTCGGCCCGATGTTCGAGCAACTGGCCTCAACGGGGTGGGCGCTCGTCCGGAGTGGCTACTCGCAGCCCAGCTTCGCTAGCTCCGGCTTCAGCTTGTCGTAGCAGGCTTGCATGGCGTCCTTCGCTGCGCCGGTTGTGATCGATGACGCGCCGAGGAGCGCCTCTGTCGCGTCCATCAGAGCTAGGCAGGTCATGTGCTCGGCCGGGTAGCTGCAGTCGCTCTCGGGCGGCGCCACCGTGAGCGGTACGCAGAGCAGCGGTCCGCGGCAGTCGGCGGTGAGCGTGCAAAGGCAGTCACCGGTCGGCTCGTGGACAAAGCATCCGCCTTCCAGGCGGGACCCGAAGCACCCCAGCGCCACCAGGTGCGGCGAGATGCATCGCTCCCCCGGCGCACAGTCCTCGTCGGCCTTGCAGTTCGCGCGCAAGCAGCCGCTGGTATCGAGCCGCGCCCAGCCCTGGCCGCACCCGAGCTGCTTGCATGTCTGCTCCAGCGAACAACTGCTCGGCGTGGGCACGTCGCAGTGTCCGAACGCGTACCCGCCCCAGCCGCCCGTGGCCCCGCCGCCCACGCCACCGGAGCTGGCATCGGCGCCGCCGGTGCCGCCGGCGGGCGCTCCCCCACTCCCCCCGCCGCCGGTGGAGGCGTCACCCTCTGTGCTCTCGATGGGCGAGCTGCACGCGCCGAAGGGCAGCGCCAAGAGCGCCCCGACGAGCAGCACCCGAGCCGCTCGCGTCAATTGCTGGTGCCTTCGGAGGTCCATGCGATTCCCCAGTAGGTGGTGGAGCTGATGCCGTTCCAGTCCAGCACCATGAACTTGAGCTGGATGGTCTCGGTCGAGCCGCTGGTGTTCTTGTAGCCCGCGAATTGAATGTTGTTGAACGAGTTGGCGGAGCCGCTGACGGCGGAGCCGTTTCGGGTGAACGCGAGCCAGGCGAACGGGTGCGTCTGCGGGCTACAGTTCGTCTGGGTCGCGGTCGAGCCGCAGGTGACTTTGGCCATCAGCATGAGCCCGGCGCGCAAGGTGGCGCCCGCGGGCACGCTGGCGTTGTAGATCTCCCCGTACCACTGGCCTTGAGGCAGGCCCGCGCTGGAGATGCCGCCGAAGTCATGACCGTACTTCACCGCCGTGTTGCCGCCGTTCATCTTGGCTTGCGGCCGCAGCACCCAGTAAGCGCCCACTGCGTTCACCGCGCCGGCGCCGTCGTGGTCGTCGCGGCCGTCGTGGAGGTTCATTGGCCACACGCCGCCGAGGTCGTCGTCCACGTTCTCGTCCGCCGAGACCATGAGCCCCGGGATGAGCCCCTCCGGGCGAGTCTTCATCGCTGGGTTCAGTTCCATCATGGACGCGGCGATACCGGCCACCACCGGCGTGGAGGCGCTCGTGGCGCTGACCACTTCGATCTGTCCAGGGTTGGGGCCCGCGGTGTCGAGGGATCGGGAAGGCGCCGCGATGCTGGGCAGCTCCCAGCCGTTCGCTCCTCCCACCCGGTTCTGGGTCTGCCCGGGCACGTACCGCGTGAGCAGGGCACGCGAGGGGGTGTCCGGTTCGGCTCCCGTGACGCCCACGCCGTTGTAGATGGCGGCCCGCGAGATCTCGTCGCTACCCTCCCCATCGCCGCCGTCCTGTACGGAGCGCGCGTTGCCCGACGCGCAGGCGACGAACGGGTAGGGCGAGACGGTCGCGACGTAATCGAGCAGCCGGCCCGGGAACGCGCACGGACTCTCTGCGCAGTCGCAGGGCGCCGAGCGACTGAGAACGTTGACCCCGCGCTGTTCCGCCCAGTTCACCGCGTCCGTGAAGGAGCAGGGTGGGGAGGCGTCCGCGTCGAAGTTTGCCGCCAGCACGCTCGCGTCGCGCGCGCTCCCTTGCCACACGGTCACGGAGATACGACGCCCTGTGTGGTCCGCGAGTGCGGACCCGTCTTGCCGTGAACGCACGCGCACTTGGTGCTGGTACAGGGGCCCGAGGGCACCAGATTGGCCCACGAGTCCGGCGAGGCGCCCTCCAGATTGCCGATGGTGATGCCTGTGCCGTCCAGGCCAAGCAACCCGGAGATGCTGTTGATGTACGTGGACTGGATGTAGTTCTCCGAGAACAACTCGTCGTCACGGAGTTGGTCGAGCGCCGGTGACACGTGCGAGATCAGCGGGCCGTCCGCAATGGCGAGGATGTCCTGCGCGCTGCCCTCGATGGTGATGATAGGGATGGGCAGGTGTTCGAACGTGCTCTTGTCCGACTTCACGCTCACGCTTGGAAGCTTGGCGACTTGAGCCAGCACCGCGTCGGCCGCCGGCCGCAGGCTCGACGACAGCGCCTGCGTGGCAGCGGCTTGGGCGGTGGCGTCATCCTTGTCGTCTGCCGCGTCATCGAGATCGGCGCGCAGCCACAGATCGACCGTGTGCCGCGCGTCGGCGCTGCTCGACTCCAGCAGCGCGCGCAAGTCACTCTGCAGCCGACCCTGCTGCATGTACCCAGCGTCGTCGTCCGCTCGGACCTGCGCGAGGTCGACGGGCGCGCCCGTGACCGAATCGACGCCCCAGAGCTTGCCCGGGCTGTCCCCATCGATGTCGCACAGATACAGCTTCGCCTTGATCTGGGCGTAGCGGTACTCGACGTTGCCGACCGACGCCACTACCCCGACGCACTCCCCGCCGAGCGCGTTCGCCTCCACCTGCGGAATCGGCGCCATCACGGCGCGCGCCTGGCGCTCATGCTCGAACCCTGCGGGGCTACATCCAAGCACGATCATCGACAGCAGGGCTTGGCTTGGCTTGGCTTGGCTTGGCTTGGCTTGGCTTGATCACGGCCACCCCCTTTCAGTCACGGAACTGGCGCTGAGCGTTGAAGGGTGACCGGTCAACGCAAGTGTGTCAAGGCGTGGCCCACCCGGCCCCACCCGGCCCCACCCGGCCCACCATTGATCCGATGAAGAGCAACCGGGTGACGGTACATAGCGAGCGAAGCGGCGCCGGCGTCGTAGGAGACGAGACGAATATCGAGCGCGGGATGGGTCGTCATCAGTTGGGCGAGCGCTGCAGAGAATGCCCCCATCTCGTTGGTGCGAGCCGGGACGGGAAAGACGTCGATGCAGGGCTTGGCGGAGTTGCTGATCAGGGTGCTTGTGATGGTGCGCACCGCACCGACCAACGCGCTCGGACTCACCGGTTTGGCGCTGCGCGACCGTCGTTGCAGGACGAAATCCCCGTTGACTTGCCATCGAGCGAGACCACGGCGAAGGGCAAGGCATCCGAGCGCAGGGACCTTCGCCGGTGGGCTGCACGCACCGTCATGAGGCCACCATCACCTTGGCACGTTGATCAGCCCACCCCTGAAGCACGCTTGCGGGTGGTGTTCAGCCGTCCTGGCTTCACGATGGAGCACCGCCAGTTTCGAGCCCGATACGAGTACCCTGTGCTCTTGATGGCCGTGTACCACTCACGGCCCGAGGTGTTCGAGCGGGGGCAACCTGACTTCGAACGGTTCCTCGGGTCAATCGCAGTGAGCGGTACGCGGGGATACGAAGCGCCCCAGGTCGAGACCCCTCCGCCAGCCGACCTGGGCGGCGTGGACGGCCGTGCGTGCGCAGAATGCGCTCGACGCGGGCCGCGGTGCGCGCGGCAACCTCGGCTATGTCGGCGTGTCCCGTCGCCAGCGGTGTTCAGCTCGCCCGCTGGCGGATACCTCAGGTCAGTGGTACTGCCCCGCCATGCGTTGGATCAGCGTGGTGGTCGTGGGCCTGGCGAGCGTCGGAGCGGTTTGGGGCTGTAGCTCGGGTGGCGGAAGCGGAGGGACCGGGAGCTGCCCGCAGGTCGCGGGCTCCTGGGCGCTGAGCGGCTCGTGCATCGACTCGTCCTGCAGCGTCAGCCAGAACGGCTGTAGCGTGACGGTGGTGTGCTCGCCGAGCGGCGATGCCTACCAGGGCACGGTCAGCGGCGGCTCGCTCAACTTCTCGTCCAGCGACACGAGCTGCACGGCTAGCTTGAGCGGCACCAGCGCGAGCGGCTCGTGCACGTCGTCGGCGGGGACCTGCCAGTTTACCGCGACGTGCATGTCGGGCGCGTGTTCGTCGACGGGCAGCGGTGGCTCAACCGGCTCCGGCGGAGCCCCGAGCACCAACTGCAACACGACCTGCGCGCAGCTCACGGCGTGCTGCCCCGGCTTGCCCATGTCCGAGTGCCTCACGGGCTGCAACTCGACGACGCCTTCCCCGGCATGCGTCGGCTGCTTCAACGACACGTCTTGCGGCAGCCTCGCGCCCTGCGCGGTGGCACAGTGCGGGCTGCCCCAGAGCTACTGCGGCGCCAGCTGACCGAGGCGCCGCCGCGGTCACGTCCCCGCGGTGCGGTAGGGCCCGCGCTCCACCCGCTTGCGGTAGAAGCCCGCTCCGCGCGTCGCGATGATGGCGCCGAAGCCGGAGACGACGACGAGCAGCGTGACGAGCCCGCCGATCCACGGCAGCGACGACAGCAGGAGATACGCGGCGCACCCCACCGCCAGGTGAGCGTAGGCGTTGTCCGTCTTGTGGTGGATCAACGCGCCGCCCAGCGTACCGAGCACGGCGGCGATCCCGACGTAGGTCGCGACGACGGCGGCGATGGCGCCCACGGCGGCGAGCGGGATGCCAACGATCGAGACCGTGAGCACGAGCACGGCGATCGCCGCCAGCAGCAGGCCCACGACGCCGAGCGCGAAGGTGCGCATCGGTCGAGCCGCCACCTCCTTCTCCATGTCCTCCATGCGCCGTGTGGCCAGCGCGAGGAGCACCGCGCCGAACACGAACAACAGCGCGGTTCGAGAGAGCGCACGGCTGATGCCTGCGAGCAAGCCCTTGCCCTCGCTGCTGGCGCGAGTGAGCGCGCTGGTGGAGATCTTGCCGACATCGCTGCCATCCTTGCGGTCGACCTTCCCGCCGAGCACGGCGACGTTGCCCGCGATGCTCGCGTCGTCCTCGATGGACAGGGTGCCGCCCAGCACGGTGGCGTCGCCGTCCACTCGGGCGCCGGGGCGAAGCGTCGCGCTGCCGCCCATGATCGACAGATCTCCGGTGACGTGCCCGAGCACCTCGGCGCGTCCACCCATGATCACCAGATCGCGGACGACCTCGCCGGCTTCCACGCGCGTCCGGCCGCCCGTCACGATGCGATCGTCGCCGCGCTTGCCCGTCGGCGCCGCGGGCGGAGGTGCGGCGGACAGGATCGGAGCCGGCGGTGTGGGAGCAGCAGCCGTCGCCGCCGCCGCCGCGGGCGGCTCGGCCGGCTCGGGGGGGGCGACCGCGGGCGCGGGCTCGAGCCGCACGTGCAGCAGCGAGCCCTCACGAGAGACGCGGTACGCGCGATCCGAGAGCAGGATCTCGAGCACCCGGCTGGCGGGTTGGTCCTGCACCCGCACATCGATCAAGTCCCGGCTCGGTGAGTCCACGACGATGCTCCAGCCTGCTGCCTTGGCGAGCTGCTTGAGAGCCTCGGAGCGCGGCGTTTGCTCCAGCTCGAGCGACACTGAAGGATCGTCGCTGGGCCATTCGCCCTCCCGACGGATCTCGGCGCTCGCCGCGAACGGCGCGAGCCAGGTGAGAGTGATGATGATGACGACCAGCGCGAGCTTCATCGGTCGGTTCCTCTCCAGGCGATGTGCCGAGGCGCGATGCGGCTGAGCACGACGGCCAACAGCGTGGCCATGACGGTGACGGCTACCCACACGCCGAGCAGTGACGTGTCGGAGGGTGCGTGACGGAGCGCCGCGCCCAGCGCCTTGAGCAGCACGGGCAGTCCGTGAGTGAGCAGGGCCGGAAGCGCCATGACCTCCGGCAGCGCGGGGACGAGCCCCGCGAGCGCGACAGCGGCCGCGAGCGTGACGACGAGCCAAGGGAAGCGTGCGCCGGCGCGCTCCGCTGCCACCAGCTCGAGCGCGGCGCGGGCCTCGAGCGACCACAGCGCCTGCTCGCCGAGGCGCGCTTCGCACGTGCTGCAGCCCTCGAGGTGCGAGAGGGCTTCGCTGGGCACGATCTCCGTCTGGCCGTCCCCCAACGCGACCAGAGCCTCGTCGCGCAGGTGGCCATCCGGAGCAAAGACCAGTTCGAGTTCGAGTCGAGTCATGCGTCTCTTCCTTCGGGGAATGCTCGAGCGAGGGCGCGTCGACCGCGGGCCACCCAGGTGCACACGGTGCCGAGCGGGACCTCCAGCCGCGCCGCGATCTCGCGATACGCCAGGCCCTCGAGGTGAAACAGCTCCAGCGCCCGGCGCTGGTCATCGCTCAGCTCCGCCAGGGCGGCGCGCACCTTCGACTGAACCTCGGCTCGTTGCACGAGCAGGTCCGGCGCTGGCCCTGAGTCCGGCACCGCATCGAGTCCGTCGCCCTCTGCGTCACGGCTGCGGCCCGTCCGTGCCAAAGACCGCGACCGGGCGCGGCCCGCGTCGAGCGCGACATGGCGCGCGATGCCGACGACCCAGGGCCCGAGGGGCGCGCCCGGTTGCAGGCGGCTCTGACCCTCGAGCGCCCGGCGGAAGGTCTCGCTGGTGCAGTCCTCCACGTCCGCGCGGCTCGCTCCCGCGCCGAGCACGCGCGTGACCACCGCCCGGATCACCGGGCGCAGGCTGGCGAGCCCCTCGGCGGGTTCGTCGGGCGGTGGGGCCATGAAGACAGGGGGTGGTAGCGCCATCCCGAGCGGAAGCATCCTCCCTCCCATTCGCCGCGGGGGCTCGCGATATTTCAGGGCCGGCGCGGAGCCCTCCCCCTTGGGTCGTCACTCCACCAGCCGCAGCCCTGCCGGCACGTCCGCACCGAAGAACTCGGCGCGGTCCCGATCGTCGAGCGGCACGTGCTCACGCACGGACCTCAGCCACTCTTCGTCCGCGCCGTGGTCGCGCAGCGCTCGCTCGACCTTGGCGCGCACGGACTCCGCGAGATCCCGCGCCCGATCGCCGCTGACGCGCGCGAGATCCCGCGCTGCCCGCGGGGCCAGGGGCTGCTCGGCCCACTTCTCGCGCAGCACGTGATCCACCCACTGCTCTGCGACCCGCGGAGGGACGACGTGATGCGCGCTGGCGTAGGTGGGGATGCGAGCTCCCAGCCG
The DNA here is from genome assembly GCA_019637295.1 of Polyangiaceae bacterium. Taxonomy (GTDB): domain Bacteria; phylum Myxococcota_A; class Polyangia; order Polyangiales; family Polyangiaceae; genus JACKEA01. The sequence continues at coordinate 393,299 of JAHBVX010000006.1, read as the reverse complement.
CCCGATCGCGGACCACAAGCGCGGATTGCGATCCGAGAAGCTTCGCTCGATGAGCCACTCGCCGAGCTGCGCGCGTCGCTGCCAGGGCATGCGCTCGAGGGCCGCGCCGAGCTCGAGCATCTCGTCCCAGGCCTGGGGCTTGAACCCCTTGGGCTTCTTGCCGCCCTGTCCCTCGACGGCAAGGAACGGATCGATGCGATCGCGAATGCGCGTCTGTCGCGCTTCGTCGAGCCCTCCGGCCAGCCGCCGCCACGCGATCCAGAGCTGTTGCCAGCCCCGCGCTTCGCCCGCGAAGGTCAAGCCAGGCTCGAACAGCGGCGCGATCGTCTCGATCCGACGGCCGTCGAGCGGATGGCCGTAGCCGGGACGTAGCAGAAAGCCCGCCAGCATCCAGAACACGCGCTCGTGATCGGCCGACCGCCGCCGACTCTTCTCGTGCGGCGAGAGCGTGTCGAACAACGCGCGCGCGAGCTCGCCGCTCCAGGAGCCGCGCTCGCCGAGGAGTCGCTCGAGTTCTCGCCAGAGATCCTTGACGGCGCGCTGCTTCACGTCGCCGCGTCCCTTGCCGAACACTTGCTCGAGCGCCTCGCAGGCTCGTTCGAAGCGCGCCCCTTCGGGCCTGAGGCTGGTGCGACCTGGCCTCAGCGACTGGCGCGCTCGCTCCTCGGGGTCGGTCTGCTCCGCGTCCGCGCGCAGGTCGAACGCCAGCCGAAAGCGCCGTGGCTGCGGCGACTGCTCGGAGCTCGACTCGACGCAGGACAGATCCAGCGTACCCACCGACGTGACCTCGCCCTCGAGGACCACGGGCAGCTCCCCAGCCGCGTCCTCCGTGTGGAACGTCAGCGCCACGGGCGCCAAGCGCTCGAACGCGGCATCCGACACCTCCACGACCTCGCCCGCGCGAGCGACGTTGCCGCTGTCGCGCGAGTAGACGTCGAAGCGCACGGGCTTGCCCACGCGCAGGACGAACCGCTGTTGCTCGACTCGATGCCGCTCGCCCTCAGCGGCCCCTCGCGGCACTACGCAGACGGCGCGCTTCACCGGTCCCTCGGCCTCGACGCCCACGAAATAGCCCCGGGCGCTGCCGCCGCCGATCAGCGTTCCCCGTCCAAGCAGCGCGCGGCCGTGAGCCACCGCCCCCAGCGCGACGGCGAGATCCGGGTTCGACTCGGGCAAGCGAGCCGGGGACCCGTACTGCAGCTGCGCGATGGCCTCGAGCATCCGCGCCGTGATGCCCGGCGAGTTGAACACTCCGCCGTTGAGCAGCACCGCGTCGATGGAGTCGGACGGCGCGAGGTGTCGCGCCAAGAACGCCGCGACGTGGCGAGTGATCGCCGGGTCGGTCTCGTACGGCAACCCGAACGCCACCAGCCCGCCGCGGGGGCGAGCGAGCTCGGCGTCCCGCCCCACCAGCGGAAAGAAGCCGTCGAGTACGGCGCGCTCGGTCTCCTCGCGACCGAGCTCTGCGCGCAGCGTGCTGCCAACCAACAGGGAGCCCCGGTCGGCGAGCGCGATGGCCACCGACTCGGGGGCGTCCGGTCCAAGCAGTCGCTCCTTGGCGCCGCGGCACGCCAGAGTCAGCTCGACGAAACGAGCTGGTGGTAGGCGCGACGCGGCTCCGGCGAGGCGCGCCTCGAGCTGATGCGCCAGGGCCAGATCGAAGTTGTCCCCACCGAGCAACAAGTGACGGCCTACGGCGGTGCGAGTCACCCCGAGGGCAGCGTCGGGCGAGCGAGCCACGCGGATGAGCGTCAGATCCGTAGTGCCGCCGCCGACATCGACTACCAGGACGCTCGCCTCGCTGCGTGTCGCCACCAGCAACTCCAGCGCATCACGACCGGCGTTGGCGAAGTAGTCGTAGAACGCCGCCTGCGGCTCCTCGAGCAGGCGCACCGTGAGGCCAACACGCTCGGCGGCCTGGAGCGTCAGCTCGCGCGCCACTTGATCGAAGCTCGCAGGCACGGTGAGCACCACGAGCTGAGCCCGAAGCCCGGCCTCCGGGTGCGCCGCGTCCCACGCGGCGCGAATGTGAGCCAGCAGACGCGCGCTCGCGTCAACCGGTGAGAGGCGTGGCTGCGACTCGTCGTCCGTGCCCCACGGCAAGATGGCCGCGGTCCGGTCCACGCGCTCGTGGCAGAGCCAGCTCTTGGCGCTGCTGACGAGGCGCCCGGGGACCTCCCGGCCCCGCCGGCGCGCCAGCTCCCCGACGACCCAGGGCGCGTCACCCCAGAGGTCCCGAGGTGACTCGGCGTCCGTCGCGGCGTACAGGAACGAGGGCAAGAGCGGGCGCGCCTCGACCTCGTGCAGCCCGACGAGCTGCGGCACGTCGAAGATCGACGCAGGTTCCTCGCCACGCGCGCACGCGACGACCGAGTGGGTCGTGCCCAGGTCGATCCCGACGATGAACGGCGATTTCATCCGCGCGGACGGGTACTACGCGGACGCGACGTCGCGGGCAATCGAAAGCGAGAGCGCTAGGCTCGGCCCGTGCCCGGCGACGCCCGGAGCGCGCCGCGTCGCAGCAGGCCCGCGAGCATCCTCACCGTGTCGCGGCGAGGCATCCCCGAGCCGGCGAGCACGTCGGCCACGGATGCACCGCCGTCAACGATGGCGAGCAGGCGCGCGGCGTTGGGCGTGAGGTTCAGCCGTCTGGGATCGCAGTCCACGCAGCTGAGGCGGGTCGTGGGCGGCCCCAAGCGTTGCTCGAAGATGAGGTCGAGGGTGGGCATGGCGCGACCCATCAACTCGTAGAGGCCCGCGTCGCGGTGGTGAACGGCCAGGTCGAACAGCTTCTCTGCGGCATACACCGCATCGTCGAGCTGGTCTCCCTTCAGCGAGGCTACGGCGTTGTCGTACAAGCGCCCCGCTCGCTCCAGGATGCGCACTTGCTCTTGGTGTGGATCTCGCGCCGGGGTAGGTCGCAGGCTGGTGGGGCTCGAGGGCGGCGTGACGTGCTCGGTCGCGTGAGGCACGTCGCTGGGCAGCGCGCGCTTGGTGCGAGAGACGCCCACGTGACGGGCGGCGTTCTCGAGCGCCCAAGAGAACTGCGAGACGCTCGGAAAGCGCTGGGTGGGGTCTTTGGCCAGCGCGCGCGCGAGCACGGCGTCGAACACCGCGGGCACCCAGGGCGAGGCCTTCGTGAGCGGCACTGGCTCCTCGTGCACGACACGATACAGGATCGCCATCGCGTCTTCGCCCTTGAACGGAACGCTGCCAGTCACCATCTCGTAGAACACCACCGCCAGCGAGAACTGATCGACGCGATGATCCGCGGCGTGAGTCCCGTGGACCTGCTCGGGCGCCATGTACTCGGGCGTACCGAGCAGCTCGTTGTCGCGCGTGACCCGCGGCCTGTCGTGGCGCGCCGACGCGATGCCGAAGTCGAGGATCTTGGCGAACACCGGGCGATCCGGGACCGTGACCAGGAACACGTTCTCTGGCTTCAGATCACGATGGACGACGCCTTGCTGGTGCGCGGAGGCCAGACCCGACGCGAGCTGCGACGTGATCAACAGCGCGTCTGCCATGGCGAGGCGCCCGTCACGGTGCAAGCGGCTCGCGAGGGACTCACCCTCCAAGAACTCCATCACGAAGTACGGGTCGCCCGCGGCCGTCTCGTGAACGTCGAAGACCTGGACGATGTGGGGGTTGTTGAGCTGGCCGACGGTCTCCGCTTCGCGCCGGAAGCGCGCGAGCGCGTCCGGATGACGCCTGAACTCGTCGCGCAACACCTTGATCGCGACGCGCCGGCCGAGGCGAAGGTGCTCCGCCTCGTACACCGCGCCCATGCCGCCCTCCGCGAGTGAGCGCACGACCCGGTAGGTGTCCGACAGCACCGCGCCGACCGTCAGCACCGGCGCAGAGGGGACCGTGGAGGTCAGCACGGAGGGATCGGCGAGCACCACGGCTGAACCTCCAGCAACCTGCGTGCCGACTCGGATCCGGAGCTGAAAACCCCAATGCTGGAGCCCTCACCGCGCACTCGCTGCGTGCTGTCGGCGCCGCGGAGGCAAGGGCTGCGCAGCGCTTCAGCCCGCTGGTGCGAGCTGTCTCCTGACCTCGGTCAAGGCGAAGCCGAGCAGGTTGCGGCCACGCCACCGGGTCGGGTCCCGGGCGTCGGGGTTGCTCGGGCCCAAGCCTATGCCCCAGATGCGTTCCCGAGGGCTTGCTTCGACGAGCAGGGCCGGCGCCGTGGACAGCAGATAGTCGCCGAGCTCGCGGTTCGCGCGGAACTTGTGGAGATTGCCCTCCACGACCAGCTCGAACGAGCGGGCTTGCCACAGCGCGGAGTCGAAGCCTCGCACCTCGCGCCCGATGCGCTTCGCCGCAGCGGGATCCGGCGAGCGGAGCACCCGCGCGAGCGCGTCCTCGCCGAAGACACGCGCCTTGGACGCCATCATGAAGTGCTCGGCCGACGCATAGCGAACGCCTTCGACGCCACAGAGTACGTCCCTAATAGTGTACTGTCAACACTAAGACGCGCTGCGCACGCCGAGCTCGAGCTTCCAGCGCTCGGCATCGCTCAGGGGTTCGAGCGGCAACGCCTCGAGCAGCAGGGTGCCGACCGGGGTGATCGCGGCGTGCAGGCGCACCGGGACCACGTCCCCCTCCGCGCGACCTTCCGCCGGGAGGGTCACCTCGATGGGGCAGAGCTCCTCGAGCTCGCCCTCCGGCCACTGCTCGAGCAGCGCCCCAGCGGCATCGCTCCGGCGCACGCTGCTGCCGAAGAAGCGAAACTGAACCGGCTCTCCCACGATGACCCCGAGCTCGTGGGGCGGGAGCTCGGCGGCGGTGCCCTCATCCATCCCGAACGGCGCGACGCAGAACGCCGCGATGGGCGGCTCCACGCCCGGAACCGCGGGCGCGGGACTCTCGATGCCCACGTAGTAGGCGCGCGCCGTGGCGCTCACGATCTTGAGCGCGTGACCGCCCTGCACGCGGCCGTAGAATGCCGCGCCGCGAGCGACGGCCAGCTCCGGATCCTCGCCGGGCAACACGCGCACGGGGGGCGCGCCGTCGGCCACCAGCCAGCCATTCAGCGCCGACAGCAGCCGCTCCCGCACCACCGTCGACTTCACCACGCCCCCGTTGAAGAGCACCGCCGTGGGCCTGAGCAGCGGCCGGCCGTCCGCGAGCGCGTCGGATTGCCGAGTCAGAAAGGCGGCGAGGTGCTTGGTGATCGCCGGATCGGCGGCGTAGGGCAGGCCGAGCTGCGTCAAGCCCACCCGCGCGCGAGCAGCGGGCCGCGCGTCGCGCGCGACCGCAGGGAAGAAGCCGTCGAGCAGCGACGCCTCCACCTCCGCGCGGGTCAGCTCGGTCCGCAGGGTGTTGCCCAGCAGCGCCGAGCCTCGACCCGCGATCGCGATCGCCACCCGCTCGGGAGCCGCCGGCGACAGCACCTGCTCCTTGGCGGCTCGGCAGGCGTGCGCCAGCGAGGCGAGCTGGAAGCGATCGAGCGTCTTGCCCTGCGCGGACAGCTTGCCCGCCAGCAGGTGCGCGAGCGCGAGATCCATGTTGTCCCCGCCGAGCAAGATGTGATCGCCCACGGCGATGCGCTCCAGTGTCAGCGCGCCGCCCTGCTCCCGACAAGCGATGGCAGAGAAGTCCGTCGTGCCCCCGCCGATGTCGACGACCAGCACCACGTCCCCCGGCGACAGATGTTTGCGGAAGCGCTCTCCCTGCGTCGCGATCCAGGCGTACAGCGCGGCTTGGGGCTCCTCCAGCAGCGTCACGTCCTCGAGCCCCGCCGCGTACGCAGCCTCGACGGTCAGATCCCGGGCCGCCGCGTCGAAGGACGCAGGCACGGTGAGGATCACCGGGTGACTGGACAGCGCCTCGGGGTGAGTCGTCTGCCAAGCCTCGACGATGTGATCGAGCAGTCGAAAGGAGGCCTCGACTGGCGAGATCTTCTCCACGTCATCCGCTGCGGCGCTGGGCAGCAGCGGCCCGCGTCGATCCACCCCGGGATGGCAGAGCCAGCTCTTGGCGCTGGAAATGACGCGTGCGGGCGCCTCGACGGCGCGCGCGCGCGCCAGCTCCCCCACGCAGTAGCGCCGCGACTCGTCCCAGGGCAGCGCGAGCGCGCCCTCGCCCTCGTGAGCGAAGTACACGAACGAGGGCAACAAGGCTCGCTCTTCCAGCTGGCCTCGCGCGACGAGCTGCGGCGTAGAGCTCACCAGCGGCAGCGCGCCGGGCGCGTCGAGATCCAGCGTTGCGACGGCCGTGTGCGTGGTGCCCAGGTCGATGCCTACGACCGCGCGCATCACTCGATCTCCACTTCGGCGGGGGCAACGATGGAGGCGTCGTGGTCACCCACGAGCTCCGGGAGCCGAAGACTCTCCACGCGCCAACCGGCATGACGCAAGAGACCCCGCAGCGCGCCCTTTCCGCCGACGTTGCCCACGAGCTTGAGCCGAGCCGCGTCGTAGCCCTCCTCGACCGTGACGCTCGCGCCCTCGGGCTCGGTCATCACCCGCACGACAGTGGCATGAGAGCCGAGCGCGCGCCGACAGCCCTCGTGTACCACCCGAGCTGCGGCGCCGATGTCCTCATCCGAGAACGAGGCCACGTCCTGCTGTAAGAAGTCCACCAGACGCCCTTCCCGCTGCAGCACCGCGAGCAGCTGAAGCGCGGCGGTCGGCTCGGAGCGCACCACCTCCGGCGGGGAGGCTGGAGCTGGCGGCTCCGGGAGCGCGGCGGGCTCGGAGGTGAGCACCCTGCGCACCCGGGCGGCCAGCGCACCGTCGAACAGCACTCGGAAGAAGCACACCCAGGCCAGCGCAAGCCGGCCCGCGAAGGATAGGGTCTCTGTCACGGCCGCGCAGCATAACCTCCCGCGCGGCAGCGCCAAGGTGCGGAGCCTGGATTCAGGGCGCGAAGACGAATCGCAGCGGCTCGCGCCGCTCTTGCAGCAGGGCGCGGGCGCGCAGGGCCTCTCGCAGCTGGGGCGTGTCCAGTCGGGCGGCGGCCTCGGGGGAGCTCACGCCGTACGCGACGCCCTGCTGCGCGCCGAGCACGAGGCTGACCGGCCCCGCTTGCCCCGGCGCCACCACGTGCAGCACCGGTGTCTGGATCGCAGCCGCGCCGATCGCCGTGTAGAGCACGCCGATGAACGCCTCTTCGCCACCGAGCAGCACACGGAAGGGCAGCGTCTCGGAGAACTGGGGAAACGCGGAGCGAAACCGGGCCGAGGCGGCCGCCGTGAGCTCGAGCTGGATCATCGCGCTGGGCGCCGGCCCCACCGCGGCGCGAGCCATGTCCGCGCCCTCCAGGCGCAGCGCCACCGGGCCGCCGCCCCCCGCGTCGAGCCGCGCCGCGAGCGCGGAGTACTCGTAGATCACGCCTACGGGCTCGGCGTGGATCTCGAGCGCGAAGCTCGGCGCCTGTTGCGCAGGTGGTCGCCCCTCCGGGCTGGGCTCGCTCTGCGAGCCGCGGGCTGGGCCTCCCAGCGGAGCCGAGGGCGCGCACGCCATGGTCAGGGCGAGTCCCGCACTGAACCGTCGAGCTGCCATGGGGACCCGGCTCAGACCATCAACATCTCGAGCGGCCCCTGGTACGCCGGATTGTCCTTCAGATCGCGATCGCCGAAGAAGTTCACGTGGGTCTGACCCACGGCGTGGCAGATGCTGGTGAGGAGCTTGTTGTGCGGCACGCGCTGGGTGCTGTTGATGTTGCGCAGGCGCAGGTAGCGACCGAGGCGCAGCGTGCGATTGCCGCCGCCGGCGATCACCGCGGGGTGGCGGGTGTGCTGGTTGTCGTGCCCGTCATGCCCGAACTCGCTGTGCCAGAAGATCACGGTGTTATCCAGCATCGTGCCGCCGTTCGGATCGAGCGGATCGATCACCTTGGAGAACTCGTCGAGCACGGCGGCGAAGTGTCCCGCGGCCCAGCGCAGACCTCCGCAGTAGCCCTGGCGCAAGGTGGTCAGAGTGCTCCCGCTCGCGCCCCAGTAGTCGTGCACGAGGTTCTCGTGATAGCGGAAGTCGGCGCCGTAGAGCGCGGCGGCCCCGGAGGCCTGCACCTCGGGAACCTCGGTGTAGAAATTCGGGTAGTCGTCCAGGATCCGCAGCGTGGCGCACATCGAGCGGCCGCAGGCGAACGCCTGCGCGATCACCGCCGCGTGGGCGCGCGCGATGGGCTCGACCATGGTGTAGTTGCCGATGTTCCCGTTGACGGACGGCACGTCGGTGCCGCTGGTGGTGCAGTGCGCGAGCGGCGGTTGATTGCCGGTCTTGAGCAGCGCCTTCATCGCCTCGCGATGCGCGGCGAGCTTGTCCTTCTCGACGCCTTGCAGCCGGGCCTCGAGCGCGGCCAGCTGCGCTTGACCGGCGTTGATGATGCGATTGTCGCCGTTGGTGTAGTCGACCACCGGGTCGCCCGGATCCGGTGGCTTGAAGTCCGCCGGGAAGGCCTGCTGGAACAGCGCGCTCGGGCTGGTGACCGGGGTGCGCCCCGTACCCGTGGCGTCGAAGCTCATGCATTTCCACGTGCCGGCGCCCGCGACGCTGGCGGTCGGGAGCACGGGCGCGCCCAGGAGGCCGTGCAGGTAGAAGTCGAGCGACGGGTGATTGTCGAAGTCGCCCTCACGATCCGCCGGCGCCTGAGCCCCGGTCAGCAGGGTGCCCTGCTCGTTGTGGCCGTGGTTCGTGTTCAGGCCCGAGCGCGTACCCTCTTTGATGCACTGCGTGTCGAGGCCGTCCAGGATGGTGATCTGGTCCCGCCACGGCATCAGGGGGTTCAAGATCGAGTTCTCGTACTCGAAGGTGAGACCCGACAGCGCTTCGTCCGGCGTGAGCGGCTCGCTCCCGTTGGAGTTGCGCGGGATCCAGTAGTCGCGATCGACGCCGTGGGGCGTGCGAACCGCAAGGAAGCGCACCGGGCCCGCGGGGACGGCGGCTCGAGCCGTCCTCCGGCCCAGGCCCAGGCTCAGCGCCGCGAGCGCGGCCGACCCACCGAGGACGAGTCGTCGTCGACTGAGCATGGCTACTTCCTCCTCTCGATGAAGGCCGGATCCTTCACGATGGCGACGAGCAGCTCCTCGAAGGACCCGCCGCTGTCTCTGAAAGCTTGGTACGCCGCGGCCGACGCGCGTACCTCGATCGGCGCGCCGAACTCGGCGCCCATGACGAAGTTACCGAAGCGCTCGACCAAGCAGTGCTGGAAGCGCTCGTCCTCGGCGATCGCCGCGGCCACCTGCGGCGCGTTGTCGTACGAAGCGCCGTCCAGGACCACGGCTGCCTCCACCGGCTTGCCATCCGTGTACACGGTCTGGAAGCGGCCGTCGCCGGCGAAGCTCTCGAACGCGAGCCCAACGGGATCCGACGTCTCGTGGCAACCGCCGCACACCGGATCGGCGGCCCGGGCCTGGGCGATCTCCTTGATCGTGGCATCTGCGCCGACGAGCTCCTTCAGCGCCTCCTCGAGATCGATGGGGAGCGCCTTGATGTTCTGGCACATCGCGTCGCGGTATACGCCCATGCCGCGCCGCACCACGTTGTCGCGCCCCTTCTTGCCGTGGGCCACCAGCCAGGCTCCCAGGGTGAGCAGCCCGCCGCGCTGGTTGGGATCGAGGTTCAGGGGAGCGACGCCGCCCCCGGGGTGCGTCACGCCGTAGTGCGCCGCGACCTCGGGGCTGCCCCAGGTCACCGACGAGGTGAAGAGGTCCGACAGCTTGCCGCGGCTTTTCACCACGATGTTGTCGACGAACGCGTGGTACTCGTCCTCCAGCGCCGCCACGAGGGAGGGCGCGAGCTCGGTCTCCACCCCTTGGCTCTCCAGAGTGGCAAGCTTCAGCCACTCCCAGAAGAAGCGCTGCCAGATCCGGGTCGATCGATCCATCAGCCGGCGGGCGTGCTTCTCTCGCTCCGCCGGCTCGCGCAGCTTGCCCGCCTTCGCGTCATCGAGCAGCGCCGCGTCGGGCCCTTCGTCCGTCAGCGAGAACGACATCAACGACGCGATCTCGAAGTCGTCCAGCTTCACGACTCCCTTGCCGCTGGGGCCGACCTCGGAGCGATACAGGAACTGTGGCGACAGCAGGACCACGCGCACCAGCGCGGAGAACGCCCACTCTGCGCCGTACTCCGTAACCAGGTCGTCGTAGACGGCGCGAAGCTCCGCCTTCTCGGCGGCGGTCGGCGGCCGTCGGTACGCCTCCGCGGGCAACCAGTCGAGGACGGTATCGACGCACGCGGTGGTCCCGAACGTCTCGCAGCGCGCGGCGCCCGCCCCCTGCTTGGCCACCCACTCGCCGATGGAGCGCGCGGCCTCGCTGAACTGAGAAGCGTTGCCCAGATCGATCCGCGCGGTCGCCGCGATGTTGCTGAGCCCATACGCGCTCCCGCCCGCCGGCAGCGCGACGGCGGGTGCTCCCGGAAAGAAGCGCTGCACCTCGCGGTTGTACTGCTCCGGCGTCAATCGCCAGACCCGCGCCTCGAGGCGCGGATCGCCGGGATCCGTGCCGTCGACGGACTGGCCATCCGGCTCCGCGATCAGCCCGACGCATCCAGAGGCGACCAGGGCCAGGCACAAGCTACGCAGACTGGCCATGACGGAAGTCTACTGGATCCACCCGGCAGGCCGAAATCGCGCCTGCATCTATCGGGATTCACACACGGTGAGCGCTCACGGCGGCGGCTCCTTCCCTGTTCAGCCGGCCCGAAGCGGGTATGCTCCGCCGCGCATGGCACTGGTGCTGGCCCGTCTGCTCGAGCTGCTCGAGAACATCGCGCCGCTGCGCTACGCGGAGAGCTGGGACAAGGTGGGACTGTTGGTGGATCCCAACGGCAACCCCGCGCTCGGGGTGGGCCGAGTGCTGTGCACCATCGATCTGACCGACGCGGTGTTGGCCGAGGCGTCCGAGCGACGCGTGGATCTCGTGGTGGCCTACCATCCGCCCTTGTTCAAGCCGCTCGAGCGCTTGCGTCAGTCCGTCCCGGAGGAGCGCGTGATCCTGCAGGCGGTGCGCGCTGGCCTCGCGCTCTATTCGCCGCACACGGCGCTCGACGCCGCAGCAGGCGGGGTGAACGACTGGCTCGCGAGCGCAGTGGGGAGCGGCAGAGTGGAGCCGTTGAGCCGGATCACGCCGGACGATCCACACGTCGGCCTCGGTCGTCGCGTGGAGCTCGCCGAGCCGCTCGCTGTCGACGCCCTCGTGCAGCGGATCAAGGCGCACCTACAGCTGCCGTACGTGCAGCTCGCGCAGAGCGAGCGTCACGCGAGCGGCGAGCCGGTGCGTTCCGTCGCCGTCTGCGCGGGAGCCGGCGGCTCGGTGCTCGCGACGGCCACCGCGGACCTGCTGCTGACCGGCGAGATGCGCCACCACGACGTACGCGAGAGGGTCGCCCGGGGCGCGAGCGTGGTGCTCTGTGGTCACAGCAACACCGAGCGTGGATACCTGCCCATCCTGGCGCGGCGCCTCGAAGACCTGGCTCGGGGCGAGCTCGAGGTCAGGGTGGCCCGCCGGGACCGGGACCCGCTGAGCACCGTCTAAAAATAAAAACACTCGTGTGCTTTTTAGGTTGACGCCGGCCCCGGCTCTGTCAGACTCAGAGCTCTGGAGGGCACATGTCAGGGATTTTCACGCGGTTTCCATGGATTGGCTCGGCTCTGGCGGCAGGCGCTGCCGGCGTCCTGGGTTGTAGCGGCGCGGAAGACGGCCGGTCGGCGGCGGTGGATGACCCCTGCGCTTCCGGGGAGTGCGCGGTGGACACCCACGCGCCGGTCTGCCCGCCCGAGGAGCCGGACTGCGACGCGATCGGCGACGAGTGCGTGATGGACGAAGGCGACGGGGAGGCCGCGCTGCTCGGGCCGGGCTCGAACCCCCAGGGGCTCGGCGCGCCGCCGACCGCGGCGGGCAAGAACCGCATCTGGCCGAAGGGGCGCGTGCCTTACAAGATTGGGTCCGCGGTCAACGCGACGACGAAGAGCCGCCTGTTGTCGGCCATGAGCGAGTGGCAGACCAAGACCCAGAACCGGGTTCGCTTCGAGAAGGCGACCAGCAGCGACACGGCGTACGTGCAGGTGAGCGCGGGCAGTCCACGCGTCTCCTTCGTGGGCTACCGCTCCGGGAAGGTCCTCGATCTCTACCTCCGCAACCCGGAGTACTTGACCGTGATTCGCCACGAGCTCGGGCACGTGCTGGGCCTCGAGCACGAGCACAAGCGCAAGGATCGAGGGACTCACGTCCAGGTCCTCTCGGGAAACATCGTGAACACGGCAAACTGCAAGTATCAGTTCAGCGCCTGCTCGGACTGCGTGCTGCTCGGCAGCTACAACATCAAGTCCGTGATGCACTATCGCACCTACCGCGATCTCGCCGGCTGCCGCGTGAACGACAAGGCCGTGCTGCTCACCAAGGCGGGTGCGACCATCAACCACGAGTGGGTGCTCACGAGCGGCGATCTGAACGCCATCGCGTTGCTCTACGGCTCACCGCCCACGACGGGCTCGGGGGGCACCACGGGCAGCGGCGGCACGGGCAGCGGCGGCACCGGCACCGGCGGCGCGACGGGCGGGACGGGTGGCAGCGCGACGGGTGGCAGCGGCGGCGACGCGACGGGCGGCAGTGGCGGCGGCGCGGCGGGTGGGGCGGGCATGAGCGGTGGCGCCGGCCAGGGTGGCATCGCCGGCGGAGCCGGGAGCGGCGCCGCGGGCGGGGAGGATGGCATCGAAGGCTACGAGTGGGAGGACGCCGAGATCGGCGCCGGCGCCGCGTCGAGCAACGGCAACAGCTCGCAGACCTCCGTCACGGCGCAGGGCAGCGAAGGCGGCTGTGGCGTCGGCGACCGCGGCGAGCCGCCAGCGCGCGCTTGGCTCCTCGGCCTGGCGGCTCTCACGCTGCTCGCGCGACGCAGGCGTGCTGGTTCGGCATGACCGCGGAGGGGACCCTCGGCGTTGACCCGAGTCGGGCTCACGCGCAGCCTGCGAGCGTGCCCACGCGACGCAAGCGTCAGCGCCCGAGCAGCGACGACATTCTGGCGGCGGCCGAGCGTGAGTTCGCCGAGCGGGGCTACGCGGACACGTCGCTCCGGCAGCTCATGGCGGCGGCGCGGGTCTCCACTACCGCGTTCTATGCGCGCTTCGCCACCAAGGAAGAGGTTCTACGACAGCTGCTCGCGGCGCTGCTCGAGGAGCTGAACGGTCGCGCGCGCGAGGAGCTGGCGGAGTCGAGTAGCGTGGAGGACGGCTTTCGTCGCGGCGTGGACGTGCTGGTGACGGTGCTCGGGCCGCGCCGAGCGCTCGTGCGCATCGCGCTCACGGACGGCTCCGCGACCGCGCCGGTCGCCCATACCCTCGGGCAACTGTACGCATCCCTCGCCGCGCTCCTCGCGTCGAGGCTCGAGGCTCTGACTCGGGAGGGCAAGATCGACGCGGCGGACCCGGAGGCGCTCGCGTGGAGCCTGGTGGGTGCCCTCAGCCTGCAGGTCACGCGCTGGGCCGTGCTCGGCCAGCTCACGACGGAGCAGCTCGGCCCCGAGCTGCATCGCGTCGCCGAGTCCATACTGCCCGCGATCTTGCCCGGGCGCTGAACGGCTCGCGGACTACACTTCGCCGCGGCTCTTGCCGAAGATCCGGGCGCCGGGGGCGACGGACTCGGTGATCCACTGATTGCCGCCGATCACCGCGCCCCGGCCGATGACCGTCTCTCCGCCGAGGATGGTGGCGCCCGAGTAGATGGTCACGTCGTCTTCGAGGGTGGGGTGACGCCGGGCCACGCCATCCATCGGCCGGTCTCCGCGCCGCGTGCTGAGCGCGCCCAAGGTGACGCCCTGGTAGATCTTGACGTTGTTGCCGATGACGCTGGTCTCCCCGATGACCACCCCGGTGCCGTGATCCACGAAGAAGCGATCGCCGATGGTGGCGCCAGCGTGGATGTCGATGCCCGTCTTGCCGTGGGCGTACTCGCTGATGATGCGTGGAATCATCGGCACCTGCGCGCGATACAGCACGTTCGCCAAGCGGTGCGCGGTGATGGCCTCGATGGCCGGATACGAGAACACGATCTCCTCGATGCTCTTGGCGGCCGGGTCCCCGTCGTAGGCGGCGAGCACGTCCGTGTTCAACGCCCGCCGGAGGTCGGGGAGGGCCTCGAACAATCCCAGCACCACCTCTTCGTTCCAACCCTCCGCGCGCGCGATGTCGACGCGGCCGATGCGCTCCTCGTAGGTGACCGCGCGGGCGATCTGCTCGACGAGGATCTCGTATGCCGGGTACAAGTGCTCGCTGACCGAGTGGCGCAGGTTCGAGCGAGAGAGTGAGCGCGTGGCGTAGAAGCCCATGAAGATGACGGGCTTGAGGTGGTTGAACGCGTCGATCACCGCGCGTTTGTTGGGGAGCGCCGCGCTCTCGAGGTTGTTGATCTCCTCCCCGCCGTCGTAGCTCTGCACCACCCCATCGATGGTGCGTTCGAGTTCGTCGATGCGGATGAGCGGGCGGGTCATGTACGGGAGGGCGCGAAACAGATCGCCCGAGGGCTTCTGGGGCGGACGGCGGGGGAGGGTAGCTCGCATCACTTTAGCCTTCCCCCGCGCGCGCAGGGCGCTCGCTGGGGGGGACGGAGTTAAGGTCCCTCGCGACCTTCGTCAACCACTGGAGCAAGAAATCTGCGCCAAGTCCTCGGAATTTCAGCCGCCCAGCGATTGCGGCCCCGCCGCAGGGTGTGCACCTTAGCGCCCATGTCCAGCTCCGATGGCCCCCGGAAGTCCGAGCCCCCCGCCGCCTCGCCGCCGCCCGCGTCGTCATCGCCCCCCGCCAGCAGCGCCAGTCGGGACCTCGCGGATGGCCTCGAGCTGATGCTGCGTGCCGCGCGCAAGGCCGTGCGCAAGGTGGACCCAACGCGGATCGAACAAGCCGGTCGCCGGGCGCTCGAGAGCCTCGAGTCGCTCGATGCCAAGAAGGTGGGCGCCCTCGGCAAGAAGGCCGCAAAGAACCTCGACCCGCGACACATCGAGGAGGTGGCAGAGGACGCGGGCCGCGAGCTGCTCAGCGTCGTGGAGCGGATCGCCGACCGCGTCGAGACGATCGTGGGCAAGGCGATGCGCGACGACGAGCCCACCGCGAGCACGACCGAGCAGCCCGCCGAAGCGGCGCAGAGCGAGCCCGCAGCGAAGGGAGCGGACTCAGGTGACGAGCCCGCCCCGCCGCGCGCTCGTATCCGGATCGAAGACGGCTGAAGCTCCCCGCGGTGCGCGCTGGCCCGTGCGCCGCAGGGGATGCAGGTGGACGCCAAAGGGGCGAGCGACCCCCCGTTCGTTGTCGGTCCGGCGCGGGAGCGGCGCGGCGCCGCGCAGTACCTCACCGACGAGACGGGCCAGTCGGCCCAGCGCGGGTGCGGAGCGGCGCGTTGAGCAGAGACCTCGGTTGACAGCGCCGTGGCGCAAGATACATTTCGTCATACATATGAAGACCATCACAATAAATGTATCAGAGCCCACCTATCTGGAGTTCCAAGACTACGCAAAGCGCCAGGATAGGACCGCTGCGGAGCTGATCCGCGAGGCGATGGAGGCCTATCGGCAGCGCTGGACGGAGCGCAGAGGGAGCGTGCGGGAGCTCGATCCACTCGACGTGGGCAAGGTCTTGCGCCCGCTCTCGCCAGAGGACGATCTGCTCGAGGAAATGCTCGGGTGATTCACGGGGTAGACACGAGCCTGCTCGTGGCACGAGAGGTCAGCGGCCATCCCTCACACGGAGCGGCCCGTGCACTCGTCGCGCGGCTCCTCGACGGCGGCGACGGCCTCGCGCTCGCGCCGCAGGTGCTCGCCGAGTTCATCCACGTGGTCACCGATCCCCGGCGCTTCAGCAAGCCCCTGACGATGACCCACGCACGTGAGCGCGCAGAGCGCTGGTGGACCGCCAAGGAGATCGTCGCAGCGTTACCGGGTGAACGCACCGCGCCCTTGTTCCTTGGTTGGCTGCGCGAGCACGATCTCGGACGCAAGCGCCTGCTCGACACGTTGCTCGCGGCAACCTACCTGTCGAACGACATCGCCTCCATACTCACCACCAACGCGCGGGACTTCCACGTGTTCGGAAGGTTCAAAGTGCTCGAGCCCTAGCGAGCACGAGCCCCAGAGCCCGCTACTTCTGCTGAGCTGCCTTGTCCGCGGGCTCCGGCACGACCAATGGGGCGAGGCCGGCTTGGATGTCGGGGTGCGTGAGCGGATCACGCGCGGCGTCGCGCACGATGCGCTTGCCCTCGTCGCCGCCGACGCGCACGATCGCGCGCGCCACGGAGATGACGGCGCTGACCAGCTCCTTCTGATCCGCGGTCGCGCGGTACAGGGCGAAGAACGTCTTGAGCTCGTCGGCCTCTGAGCTGTCCGCGAGCTTGTCGAGGGCGCGGGCGGCGCGCTGGATGTCGTCCGCGCTGTTCGCGGGGTCGTTCAGGTGCTTGGCGAGCAGCGTGGCGCCGCGCTTCTCGTTCATGGCAGCCAGCGCATCCGCCAGCGGCCCCACCGGCGGTGGACGCACCGTGTCCGTGAGGAAGTCGTAGTGCTTGCTGAGGGCCTCGAGCATGTGTTCCGCGCCGGACCGACGAGCGGCGAGCAGCTGGCGCCCATCTTCCAGCAACAGGGGCGAGGTGCGCGGGTTCTCTGCCAGATCGATCAGCACCTTGGTCACGAAGGCGTCTTGCAGTGCGCCCAGCTCGCGCAGCAGGAAGCGCTGCGCGACGACCATGTCCGCCGACCGCGCCTCGAGCGCGCGGGCGATCTGCTGCGCCAGGGGCAGCGGGGGTTTGCCCGTCGACAGCGCGAAGCTGCCGGCCTGCACCACGCAGCCGCTCACCTCGCCGCCGAGCGACACGCTGCCTGCGTCGCCGCCGGTCTCGTCGCGCAGCAGCACCTGGCCGCTCGCGGTACAGAAGGCGAAGCCACCCTTCGCGGCAGCGCCGCCGAGCACGTCCGAGTCCGCCGTGACGACCCAGTTCAGCGTCGCGTCAGTCGCGCCCAGTCCCATGACGACGCGGAAGTACGTGGCGGCGAAGCGACCGCCGCCGATCGCCGCGCCGTCGGGTCGCGCGTACAGGCGGATGCGCTCGCGCGCCGTCCCGCTCTTGGGCTGCACGGTGGCGCCGTCCGTGAACCAAGCGGGCTTGCCGGGCAGCTCTCGCATCGGCAGCGTGACGCGGGTCGCGCCGCCCGCGGTCGCCTGTCCGATACGCTCGTCGAACGCGATCAAGCTCAGCTCACCGAAGTAGAGCTTGCCCGAGACGTTGACGGCGTGGCTGACCTGCTCGCGCAAGAGCAGTCGGCCGGCTTCGCTACCGGCCGCGACGTCCACGGCGGACACGTACTGATTGGACCAAGGCACGAACGCGATGCCGCCTTGAATGGCGGGGGTGCCGATCTCGGGCTCGGGCTCGAGCTTCAGCGTCACTTTGCCGTCGCGCACCACGGCGAGCAGCAGGCTGCGTCCGCCGCCAGGCGCGCCGAGGCTGACGACGGTGGTCGAGCCGTCGTCCCCCGCGCCGCGTAGGCTGCGCCCTTGGCTCGACACGCTCCAGAGCTTGGCGCCGGTGCGCGCGTCGAGCGCGACGACCTCGCCGCCCGTGGTGAGCACCACGACGTCGCCGCTGATGGTGGGCAGCGCGTCGACCTTGCCCGCGTACTTCCAGCTCCCTTTGCCGTCGAGCAGCGCGGCGCTCAGTCCGCTCTTCGTCACCCCGACGGCGAGCCCGGGGCCTGGCGCGAGCGGCGCCGAGCCCACGGCGGTGTGTACCGCCGCGATGCCCTTTCCGCCGTCGTTCTGCCAGTTCGCGGTGAACACACGGCCGGCTTGGGAGGCCGCTCCGCTGCAGCTCGTCGCAGCGAGCGAGAGTCCGATGGCGGCTAGCGCTCTCATTCGTCGTCCTCCGAGCTCGCCCTGCCGCCGAGCGCTTTGACAGCGCCATCGATCGCCTGCTTCACGCGCTTGCTGCCGTTCGCCGGCCAGCGCGACGCGACCTCCGCCAAATAGTTTCCTGCGTCCTTGGTGCCCAGCTCACGAAGCCGCCCCACGATCCGGATCTTTTGATCGTCCGGCACCTCCGCGGTCGGTCGAAACAAGATCTGATCGAACCCGCTGGTCATCACGTCGAAGGGCTGCTTGCCGAGCAGCGTGGCGAACTTCTCGCACTCCTCCGGCTTGCACAGCTGCCCGATGGATGTGGCCGCCTCGCTCACCTTGAGCGAGAGCGCCTTGAACAAGTCGGGCAGCGCGTCGTGCGCGCGCAGCGAGCCGAGGCCGCTCGCCGCGATGCCGCGCACCTGCGGATCCGGGCTGCGCAGCGCGGCGCTGAGCGCGCGGACGGCGACCGGACCCTTGGTGTCGATCAGCGCCTTGGCCGCGGCGCGGCGGACCTGAGGCATTCGGTGACGTAGATACGGCGCGATGGGCGCGCTGCAGCTCTCCACGCCGAGACCGCCGCACACCTCGATGGCGCGGCCGAGCAGGGGTGCGTTGGCTCCCCGCGCGAGCAGCCCCTGCACCAGAGGCGCCGCTGCCTTGCCGGCGGCGCCCGCGCCGTCGATGGTGCTGAGCGCTTCGAGCGCGCGCTTCTCGTCCCCGCTCTCGAGCGCTGCCTGCAGCCGCGCCAGATCGAGCGCCTTCGCGCCGGCCTTGGGTTTGGGCTGCGCGGTGACGGCCGCTGGTAGTCCAGAAGCGAGGGCGCCGAGCACCAACGCGAGCCCGATTTGCTGCCTGTGACGCATGTTCATGATTCTCCCCAGACCAGCGTGCGATGTACCCTCGGGTGCCGGCGTGGGCAAGTCCACTATGGCGCCCGGCCGAAAGGCGCTCCGAACATGAGCCGACGCTTGCTGCCGCCACCGCCGCACATCCGGATCGAGGTGGTCGAAGACTCCTCGCCGCCGGATCCAGGCGGCTTCCTGCGCCTGCTGCGGCGGCGCTGCCGCGCCCACTACCCGGACGGGACCGTGAGCGAGCCGTTCTTGTACGACGAGGTGGATCGGCCCGCCCTCGACGCGGTAGTCGTCGCCGCGCACTTCGTCGACCCCGCCGGCACGCGACGAGTGTTCCTGCGCAGCGTGGTGCGGCCACCCGTCGCGCTGCGGGATCGCGCGCGCTCGCCGCTGACCGAGAGCGCCGAGCTCGGTTCTGCCTGGGAGCTGCCCGCGGGCCTGGTGGAAGCCTCCGAGCAGTCGCTGGCCGGTGTGCGTCAGGCCGCCGCGCGCGAAGTCGAAGAAGAGCTCGGCTTCGCGCTCGACCCGGAGGCGCTCGCGCCGCTCGGTCCGAGCACGTTCCCCGCGCCGGGGGTCGTGGGCGAGCGTCACTTCTTCTTTCACGTACCCGTCGTTCCCGCGTCGCGCAGACAGCCCGAGAATGACGGCTCTCCCCTGGAGCACGCCGGCGCCGTGATCGACGTGCCGCTGACGGAGCTGCTCGAGGCGTGCCGGCGCGGTGAGGTCGAAGACGCCAAGACCGAGCTGGCCGCGCGCCGCTTGCTGGAAATCCTGCCATGAGCCCGCCGCGCGTGATCATCGTCGCGAAGCGCTCGGCGTATCGCCGCTACGTCGAAGAGGAGGGCGATCCGCACGCGCGCCGGTTGGTGAGGCGCGGTGCCCCCGCGGTGCGTAACTGGCTCTCGGCGCACGACGAACACCTGAGGACCGTCGATGCGGTCTCGGAGGCGCTCGACAAGCTGGGCGCGCGCGCGATCATGCTGCGCGGCTCCCACGCGGCGTTCGATCCCGGAGATGCAGCGCTGGTCGTCGCCGTGGGCGGCGACGGCACCCTGCTCGCGGCGTCGCACAACGTCAGTCGAGTACCCTTGCTCGGGGTCAACAGCGCGCCGCGCTTCAGCGTGGGGTTCTTTTGTGCTGCGCGTCGCAGCAACATCGTCAAGATGCTCCGCGGCGCGCTGGATGGCAGCTTGCAGAGCATGCGCCTCGAGCGCATGAGCGTGGCGGTCAACGGTCGCGTGCGCTCGCGACGCGTGCTCAACGAAGCGCTGTTCTGCCACGCCTCGCCGGCCGCTACCTCGCGCTACTTGTTGACCCATCAGGGGCGCCGGGAAGAGCAGCGCTCGAGCGGCTTCTGGGTGGGACCGGCTGCGGGCTCCACGGCGGCGCAGCGCAGCGCCGGCGGGCGCGTGCTGCCGCTGCGCTCACGCCGGCTACAGCTCGTCGTGCGCGAGCCCTACGCCCCGTTTGGGCGCCGCTATCGCCTGTTGCGTGTGCTCATCGAGCCGGACGAGGCGGTGGTCGCCGAGAGCATGATGACCGAGTCGTGCCTGTTTCTGGACGGCCCCTACCAACGGATCAACGTCGAGCTGGGCGACGTCACCACCGTATCGCTCAGCGACGAGCCCCTCACGGTGCTCGGGCTGTCGGGCCGGCGCGCGAGCGGCTGACACCTACATCCGCATATAAGGTGCGACAAGATACCCGGTCCATCCACCGGCGGCCGGGACCGCGAGCGGCTTTTTGCTATGCTCGCTCCGTGCTGCGTGGGTGGTCATTCTTGGTGTCGTTCGGGTTGGTCGCGGGCTGCGCGACGGGCGAGACCCTCGACGATGAAGGCTCGGGGGGCGGCAGCAGCGGGGGCAGCGCCGGCGCGGCCGCCGTCGGCGGCAAGACGGACAACCCCACCGGCGGCGGCGCGGGGCAAGGCGCGGGCGGCGGCAGCGCGGGCGCCTCGGGTGGCGCGGCGGGCAGCGGCAGCGGCGGCCAGCCCTCGGGCGGAGCGCCCGGCAGCGGCGGCGCGGCCACCGGCGGCAGCGGCGGCTGCAGCGGCGGCGAGAAGAGCTGCGGTGGCTTGTGTGTCCCGCCCAGTCCGGGCGTCGGCTGTTCGACCACGACCTGCACGCCCTGCGGCGCCATCAGCAACGCGAACCTGAAGTGTACCGGCGATCAGTGCGACTTCGACTGTGTGTCGGGCTACGTCAAGAGCGGCAGCAGCTGCGTTCCGCAGAGCGGCAGCGGCGGCTCTCCCGGCACCGGCGGCAGCACCGGCACCGGCGGGAGCAGCGGCTGCGCCATGCCCTGCAACTTTTCCGATGCGGCGAGCCAGTTCGTGTGCACCGCCGCCTGCCTGCTCACCGGGCAAAACGTCGGGCTCTGCCTGCCAACCAACTGCTGCTTCTGTTCGTCTTGAGCGCTTACTTGGAGGAGGAACGAAAGCGTACTTGGTGCTTCTCGGTACTGCCGCCTGCGCCTCCAACACGGACGACAATTCGACGGACGCTAGCTCGGGAGGGTCGAGCGCAAGCACGTCGACGGGGGGAGTCGGTGGGTCGGGCGCCGGAGGCCCTGACGCGTCGGCGGGCAAGGGTGGGGCTGGCGGAGCGCCCTGCTCTCGGTACGAAGCGCCGGCCCCCAGATCGGAGCGTTCTGCGTGGCACCGGAAGGTGGTATGTCCCGCCTCGGACGTTCGAGACCGACCATGGAGAACCCGTCGAGCGAGTCGCCAGCGCTGGCGCCCTCCGCTGAGTCTGTTGCGCCAGAGGCTGCCGCGGCCCTGCCCCCGGCATCGGGGTGGCGCGCCGCGGCGCGGCTGACCTGGTTGCCCGCGTTCGGCCGCGCGGCGGTCGTGTTCTCGCTCATCGGCGTGAGCCTGGCCATCTGGGCACAAACCACCTTTCAAGCCAAGTGGGTCAAGGACTTCATCCTGGCCAACCAGCTCGAGCCCGGAAAGCGCAAACTCCTGCTCGCGTCCATCCTGGCCGGTGCTGCGATCGGGGCGCTCGTCACCGTCGTCGCTGCCGTCCGTGAGGCGCGCCGCGGCGGGAGCATGGCGCGGGTGGAGAAAGCAGCGTGGTTGCTCTCGCCTCTCCTCGCGCTGGCTCCATTGCCGGTGATCTTCAGGCACGCGATCTGGAAGGACCGAACCCTCGACCTGCTGGTCGTGGTCATGGTGGTGCTCGTCTTGGTCCAAGGCACCGTCAGGCGGGCGTTCGAGAGCGCTCCCAGCTGGCTCTCAGCGAGGGTGGAACGGCTCCGTGAGGGACTCCCGCCGCTGGTTCGCATCCATGCGGCGACCATCACGGTCTGGGTCGCCGTCGTCGCGTACATCGTCGCGATGAGCCACTGGAGCATACTGCGACACCACAAGCTTCAGTCGGCAATCTCGGATCTGGGGATCTCTGACAACCTCATCTACAACGCCCTCGCGGGCAAGTTCATGGAGTCCCCGATCTTCTCGGGGCCTGCGGGTGGACTCCACTTCCTCGCTGGCCATGCCCAGTTCGGCCAGTATCTGTTCTTACCCTTCTACGCGCTGTACCCCCGGGCGGAGACGTTGCTGGTCATCCAGTCCACGGCGCTCGGCCTCTGCGCGATCCCGCTGTACGCGTTCTGCCGTCGGCGCCTGTCCCCGTGGATGAGCGCGCTCCTGGCCCTGGCGTTCCTCGCGTACTACCCGAACCACGGCGCGAACCTGTACGAAATGACGTACCTGCCCGTGGCATGCCCGTTCATCTTCGCAACGGTCTGGGCGCTCGACGCAGGGCGGTACCGCTGGCTCGTCTTCTTCCTCGCTGCGGCGCTCTCGATGCGGGAAGACATCTCCATCGGACTCGCCATCACGGGGACCGCGTTCGCCATGGCCGGCCACCACGTGCGAGCTGCGTTCCTGGTGGCGCTGGTATCCACCGTGTACTTCGTCGTGGTGCGCTTCGGCGTCATGCCAGCCTACGGACTTTGGGGCTTCCCCGAGGGCATGTACGGCCAGCTGCTGGCCCCGGGCGCGCCCAAGACGTTCGGAAGTGTCATCCGAACGCTGATCACGAATCCCGTGTTCACCCTGGGGAAGATCGCGACTCAGGAGAAACTGGTGTTCGTGCTGCACATGCTCGTGCCCCTGGCGTTCTTGCCCATCCGTCGTTCATGGTTCTGGCCGGCTCTGCTGCCCGGCACCCTCACCACACTGCTGACTACCGGATACGCGCCGACCGTCAGCTTGGGCTTTCACTACACCCTCCTGTGGTCACCCTACCTCTGGGTCACCGTCCCCCTCGCGCTGGCGGTGATCCGCGACGGTTCACTCGATGGGAAGGCCCGCATGCGCGCCGCGTTCGTCGCGCTGCTCGTTTGTAGCGCCGGCCTCAGCTACAACCTGGGTGCGTTCGCGCGCCCGCCGAACTTCAAGGTGGGGTTCCAGACCTTCGACTTCAAGCTCGAGCCGGCACACCGCTCCCGCTACGCTGAGCTGCGTGAACTCGTGGAGATGTTGCCCCCTGACGCATCCGTGTGCATGACGGAGATCGTGGGCGCGCACGCGGCGAATCGCGTCAACGCGCTGTCGATGCGCGCGGGTCCCCAAGACGCGGAGTACCTCCTCGTGAGCCAGAAGGACTTCGACGCCAAGCTGATGGTGCCCGCGTTGGACCGCGGCGAGTACGGCGTGCTCGCCCGTCGTGGACATTTCGCGCTACTCAAGAAAGGGCACGACACGTCCGGGAACGCGGCGCTGCGCAAGGACTGGAAGCTGTGAGTGCACGCACCTAGGGCCGTGACGCGACGGCGGTGGAATGTGGAATGGGGGGATGGCCGACCGGTGGGCACGAGCGGGGCGAGGTCGTCGGGGACGAGGAGCGAGGACGGGAGCCGCGCAACCGCGCCGGAGGCTCGCAGCCGTACCAGCACTCGCCTCGTGGGGGAAGGGGCACAGCGGAAGGTGCGGGCCGCGAGTGCCAAAGACCGCCGTTAGAGAGGAGGCAGCGTCTCAGCTGAGCCACCCAGGATGGGATCAAGAGAGGATCCTTGCGGCTCCGCGCGGACGATATCGTGGCATCTGGCTAGGAGGCACGCATGAATCGAAAGAGCATTGTTTCGACCACGATGGGGCTGCTGGGCCTGGTAGCTTTCCCGGGCGACACGCAGGCATACGCATTGGGGAGTTGGGCGCCACGACCCGGCTGCGCCACGTGGGTCACCCAAGGTAGTGCCTACGGCAGTGCAGGAGCATATGTCTACGTAGCAGGTTGCGGGACTGGTCCGAACCAGCAGTTGTACAGCTGTCTTGGTTCGTGCAACCACTCAGATCCCAATGAGTTCTGGCAGCACATGCCTGGACTGAGCGCAGTGCAAATCTCAGCGTTTGACCTAGGCTCGATCTGGGCCCGACGTTCAGATGGAACCGTGTACCGACGGACGGAGCAGGGTGGTTGGAGCGGACCTCTCACCTTTGGTGGTGGGTATGCTTGTGCTAGCTATATAGCGGCAGGAGACAGCGGTTCGGTGTACACGCTGGGCTGCGAATCGAGCGCCAACAAGAGCATCTGGAAGCGACTCTCGAACGGGACCTGGCTGAGCTTGCCTGGTGCGGCCGCACAGATTACGACGACCAATGACGGACTGCCGTGGGTCGTCTCGGCAGCTGGGGTTTCGTATCGGTGGAATGGGTCGGGCTGGGCTTGGCTCCCTGGAACTACCAACCAGTTGATGACGGGTGCCTCCTTTGTCTACATGGCGAAGGGCATCAACGATGGCGTTGTGTATCGCTGGGAGAACAACTCCTGGCATACGCACTTTCCACCGCCCGACCTGTTTCATCCAATCAGATTATTTACACAGCAGTGGGCTATCAGCCCTTCCGGTGCCATCTTCCGCTGGCTGAACGTGTTGGAAGGAGGCTGAAGCGGGTGCAGGGCACGACAAGCCCTACCCGCTACGCTAGCGTCGCGCGGGACGACACTTGAAGCAGACTCGCAGCGGCAACGCATCGAAGGGCGATGCGCGCTTCTCGACCACGGTGAAGTCGCGCTCGAGCAGCCGCACGAACTGCCACGGCCACCACTTGTGGAAGTGGTAGTGATCGCCGCCCCAGTTGATGCGATTGCCCAGCGCCCACCCGACCGGTGAGTAGCGGACGACCTTCTTCAGCCCGTCGATGAGTGGATCGACGGGAACGGTGATCACCGCGTGCCCATCGGGCCGGAGCAGGCGACAGATCTCCGCGAGCACCGGTCTGGGATCCGTGGTGTGCTCGAGCACCTCCGTGCAGATGATGCGATCGAAGCTCTTCTCCGGCAAGACGAGCTTCTCGATCTCACCCTTGAAGAACTCGACTTCGTAGCCGGCGAGGTTCTTGCGAGCCGTATCGAGGAACACCTCCGAGACGTCCACCGCGGTGAGCTTGGCGTCACGAAACATGCGCAACACGTGACCGCCCCCAGAGCCGACCTCGAGGATTCGAAGGCCCGGTCGGGCGTTCACCATGTCGCGAATGATGTCCAGCCGACGTCCCTCGATCCAGCGCACCACCCAGGGCGAATCGTCATAGTAGGCGTTGATCGGATGCTCGCGCGCGAGTCGGTCGTTCAGCGCGGCGACTTCTTCCGAGGTGAGCGGCGGTGCGTTCGGGATCGGCATGCGGAGTCTGGCTAGGACGGATATCATCTCACGGAGCGACGGCAAGCCCTAGGTCCACCGGGGCCCGCAGAACACACGGGATCCGTAGCTCGGGGGCCCAGTGGGCCCAGCGCAAAGCGATACCCGAAGCCCGAGACGGCGGTAACCAGGGGGCGATAGCGCATTGGCACGACGAGGTTGAGCTGGTTCACATCCCGGTACACGAGGCGCCTGTCCGAATACCCGGGGTGACAGCAGGCCAGGATCTGCTCGAAGCTGACCGGCGCCGGATGATGCGCGACGAGGAGGAAGAGGAGGTCACGGAGCAATCGGCGGAGCTCGAGCGGCTCACTGTCGATGTGCAATTCCTGGGTATTCACGTTGCACCGCAGCGCACCGATCACCACCTCGCCCCGGGACTGACCAACGGTCCGCCGCGCGACGCACCCCAGCCTGAGCCATAGCACCTCGTTGTCCGCGTGGTCCGCCTTCAACACGAAGTCATCGGCGCCGAGCTCGAAGATGCGCTTTTCCTCCGACCGGTTCCCGGTGAGCACTACGACCCCACGTCGATCACCTCGCGCGCGCTTGAGTTCGAGTAGCTGCGCGCCGTCCCCGTCCGGAAGGCCGAGGTCAAGCAGCATCACGTCCCACCAGCCTTCCGTGGCAAGCGCCCGAGCCTCTGCAAGCGTACAGGCGGACCGAACAGTCCAGCGCCTGAGTGCGGCCTGACGAGTGAGCGCGCGAACCGCCTCTGGTTCATCCTCCACACACAGCAAGGCAAACGCCCGGCCCTCTTGCTGCCCCGCGGTGCTCACCGATGCGACGCTAGCCGCCTGTCGTTCGCCGTCAAGCGTTGGCGAGGGTGGGATCCAAATTGGATCTCGCGGGACGTGCGAGTGGGGGCGGAGAGCAGCGGTGCAATCCTTCACGCGGGCGACAGCCCAGACGCGCCACCGACTACGAAGCCGCGGAAATTTGGCGCGGGCGGTGTGCTCCGCCCTCGCGCGCGCCCTGACCTGAAACCCGGCCAAGGGATCACGCTGTGGTCACGACAACCTGGCGAGAATCGACTTCGAAACTCAGCGCGTGGCGCTCGTCACATGCGAGATGGCAATCCCCCCACCCGTCGACTCCCCCGGTCATCCCCGTCGCCACCGCCGCTCTGAACTCCGCGGGCCGTGACGCAGTGATGTGGTCCTGGGACGCAGCCGCGTTGTCTGGGGAGGGTGTGCGAGACCTCGAGAGGCAGCCGTCTCATCCGATGTTGGCACCTGGGGCCGTCGACCATCCTGAAACTCCGCGAGAACTGCTTGCAATCAGCTCGGATGCCTTGCCTGTTCGTTCAGGTACGTGGCTTGCGTGCCGATGCCGCAGCCGATCTCGATCAGTCGCGATTCTCTCGAGACGCCACCGCGTTCGAGCTAGTGCGACAGCTCCATGTCTGCGCGCAGCTCGAACTCCGCCTCGGAGAACATCTCCTCCCCATACCCTTCCCCCGTTGGACCGATGCGGTCCTCGAACACGTCCGGCTCCGTCATGGTGACCGGATGTGTCATGGAGTCCCGCGACTGGCAAGGTGGGGCTCCCGCGCTGGCTGCGCGTGCGGGGTCCGCCGCTGACCGGCGATGCCTCGGGTCGAGCGAGGCGGCCTGAAGACCGCTGCGCAAGAGCCTCTACTTGCTCGGGAACGGTCGCAGCGACTTGCACACCTCCATCGCCGCGGCCGACGGAGTGGTGTTCGACGTGCCGCACATGATCGCCTTGCCGTTCGGCGCCCTGGCGGTCGCGGAGACTGTCTTCGTCCCGTCGTTGCTGGTGAACCACCACTTGCCGCTGTTGCCCGGCGTCGAGCCGCTCGCCTCGAGCTTGGCGCTTCCCAATTCTTCGTCCGACGCGAGCTGCTCCTCGTAGGTCTGGAAGTTGCTGTTCTTGAAACCGACGGTGAGGGTGACTCCGTCGCCCATGTCCGGCCCGTCGATGTTGATCAGCTCCGAGTAGAGCTCGCTCTTCTCGATCTTCCCTTTGACTTCGTAGCCCTTTGGAAGGGTGATGCAGAGTTGTTTGTCCGGGTCGCCGTAGTCCTTGCCACAGCCGCTCTCGGCCTCCTTCTCAGCCAGCTTGCCCCCCGCCTTGTCGTCGGCCTTCTCCTTGTTGCACGCGATGGTGAGCGAGGCAGAAAGGAGGGCAATGACGAAACCGGCTGTCATGGGTCGGAGCATGCGCGCGACCGTACCTGGCGACGACGCGAACATCAACGCTCGGGGGGACCCATCCTCACGCTGCTGGCTGCCGCCGCCCTGCAGGCTGCGATCGACGCCAGCGCCGAAGTGGTCTGGCTCGCGGCAGGGCGCTATCGCATCACCGGCGTGTTGCGCATCGACCGTTCCAGGATCGTGCTGCACGGCGCGGGAGGCGACACGGTCCTGGTGATCGAGCGCAGCCTCGTGGACGTCTTCGGACCGAGCCCGACGTGGCGTACAACGGCGTCATCCATCTCGTCGGGAGGGCGCCACTGAACAGCGAGCGCTGCCCTGCCTTGACCAACTCGATACGTTAGCTAAGCTTGGCCAAGCTAACTCGGAAGGCGCGCCATGACCATGGTGAACATGCTGGAAGCCAAATCGAACCTGTCACGCCTGGTGGAGGCCCTGGAGAGCGGAACGGAGGACGAGTTCATCATCGCGCGCAACGGCAAACCTGCCGCGCGGCTCGTGCCGATCGGCAAGGCGTCCGCAGGGCAACGCATCGGCGTCGCGAAGGGCAAGTTCGTGACGCCGGAGCCGGACCTGGCGCTGGAGGCCGAAGCCGCCTCCCTGTTCCGGGGTGAGGGGACTTGAATCTGTTGCTCGATACTCACATCGCGATCTGGGCGGTGGAGGACAATCCACGCCTCTCCGAGGCGGCCCGGCAACTGATCCTGGATCCCGCGGCGCACTTGTTCGTGGGCGTGGTCAGCCTTTGGGAGATCGCGATCAAGCACGCGCTGGGTCGCGGCTCCGAGGCCATGCCCATGTCCGCCGCGGAGGCGCTGGGTTTCTTCCAGACCAGCGGCTTCACGACCACGCCGGTGAAGACCACGCACGTGCTCACGCTGGAGAGCCTGCCGCGGCATCACGACGATCCGTTCGATCGGCTCCTGGTGGCCACCGCGCTCACTGAGCCGTATCGGTTCCTGACGCACGATGCGCGGCTGGCGGCCTACGGGCCGATCGTGACTGTGGTTTGATCGGTCCCCAAGCACGATGGCGCAGCAAGTCGGGGTGCCCTCCCGCGCGACTCCGAGTAGAGTCCCGAGCATGGGCTCCGCCAAGAGACTCTGCCTGCCCGTCGTGCTGCTCGCGTCCGCCCTGGCCGCTCCCGCCTTCGGCCAGAAGGTGAAGAAGCCGGTCGAGAAGGTGGACGACGACGTCGTGTTCGACAACACGAAGCCCAAGAAGCCGGTAGAGGAAGACGACGACAACGTCGTGTTCGACAATCGCTCGGACGACGTGACGGAGCAGGAAGAGTTCGACAACGCCGCCACCTACGCGACGACCGCGCCCGACGCGGCTACAGCGCGCGCGCTGCGTTTCCGGCCCGGCTTTCACTTCGGGTTTCAGATCAGCTTCGCGCTGCCAGGCGGCAAGTACCAAGACTCGAACACCAGCGTGATCTCCGACGGCGTGACCGGCGTGCTCGGCGGCGGGATCGACGTCGGCTATCGCTTCACCCCCAACTTGATCGTCGCCCTCGACGTCGGCGCGGGCTATGTGTTCGCCAACAACTGTCCGAACGGCGCGTCCTGTTCCGGGCTCGCGCTGCAGGGTGGGCCCCAGGCCCAGTGGCGCTTCCTGCCCTTCGCGGAGGTCGTACCCTGGGCGGGCCTCGGCTTCGGCTACGAGTACTTCTCGCAGACCGTCAGCGTGGGAGGCGCGAGCATCACCCGGTCCGTCCATGGCTTCAAGTTCGTGGACGCGCGCGCGGGCGTGGACTTCCTCACCGCCCGCACCTACGCCGGCCCGTACGTCGGCTTCGCGCTCGGGCAGTATGGCTCGGCCAAGGCTTCGCTCGAAGGATCCCTGGGTGAGAGCAGCTCATCCCGCAGCATCGACGACAAGGCGCTGCATCACTGGATTACCTTCGGCCTGCACGGCACCTTCGAGTGAGCCGCGCGGCGGCCGGAGGCGCGCTCAGCCCAAGCGCGCGAAGGGGCCGTTGCCGCTGTAGAGCTGCGCCTCGCCCAGCTCTTCGGCGATGCGAAGCAGCTGGTTGTATTTGGCGACGCGGTCACTGCGGCTGAGGCTCCCGGTCTTGATCTGACCGGCGTTGGTGGCCACGGCGAGATCCGCGATGAAGGAGTCCTCCGTCTCGCCCGAGCGGTGCGAGATGACGGCGGTGTAGCCCGCGCCCGAGGCCATGCGCATGGTGTCGAGGGTCTCGCTGAGGGTGCCGATCTGGTTGACCTTGATCAGGATGCTGTTGGCGATACCGCCCTCGATGCCGCGCTTCAGGCGGATGGGGTTGGTGACGAACAGGTCGTCGCCCACGAGCTGCACGGTCTTGCCCAGCCGCTCGGTGAGCAGCTTCCAGCCCTCCCAGTCGTCCTCCGCCAGGCCGTCTTCGATGCTCACCAGTGGGTAGCGCTTGCACAGATCGGCGTACACGTCCACGAGCTGAGCCGCGGTGAGCGGCTTCTTGTCGAAGGTGTACTTGCCGTCCTTGTGGAACTCGCTCGCGGCGGCGTCGAGGGCGATGGCCACCTGCTTGCCCGGCGCGTAGCCCGCCGCCTCGATGGCCTTCACGATGCGGGAGATGGCCTCTTCGTTGTTCTGGAGGCGCGGAGCGAAGCCGCCCTCGTCGCCCACCGCGATGGTCAGACCATCTTTCTTCAGATCCGCCTTGAGCGCGTGGAAGATCTCCGCGCCCGCGCGCAGCGCCTCGCCGAAGGAGTCGATGCCCCGAGGAACGATCATGAACTCTTGCACCTCGAGCCCGTTGTCCGCGTGGCTGCCGCCGTTGAGGATGTTCATGTGCGGGGTCGGGAGCACGCGCGCGCCCGCGCCGCCGAGGTAGCGCCAGAGCGGCACTCCGAGGGTCTCCGCGCCCGCCCGCGCGGCGGCCAAGCTGACCGCGAGCATCGCGTTGGCTCCGAGCTTGGACTTGTTCGGTGTGCCGTCCAGCTCGAGCAGCGTACCGTCGATGGCGGCCTGCTCGAGGCAGCTGAGCCCCACGATCGCTGGCGCGATCACGTCGGTCACGTTGGCGATGGCCTTGAGCACACCCTTGCCCCCGAAGCGCGCCGCGTCGCCGTCGCGCAGCTCGAGCGCTTCGTGCTCGCCGGTGGAGGCGCCGCTCGGCACGGCGGCGCGGCCGTCACCGGAGGCGGTGATGACCTCCGCTTCGAGCGTCGGGTTGCCGCGGGAGTCGAGGATTTCGCGAGCGAAGACGTGCAGGATCTCGGACATGGGGGGCCCATACCACGCCAGCGCGATGGATCGAACGCTCGCGGGCCAGCGCCCGCGGGTGCCGTAAATCTAGCGCCGCACTGCCTCGCGAGGGACCCGCAGGCTCAGCTCGCGCCCCGCCCGGTCCACCTCGAGGACCACGTCGCTGCCCGGGCGACCGCTCAGTCGGCCGCGCGCCGCCGTCATGGTGGTCACGTCCACGCCGTCCACGCTGAGGAGCACGTCACCGACCGCGAGACCCGCGCGCTCCGCCTCGCTGGCGGTCGCTACGTTGACGATCACCACCTCGACCTCGCCGTCGACGGTTCGCTCACCGAGCGTTACCGCGACGCTGCCTCCGACCGTCGCCATGTCATCTCCCGCCGGGGCCGTGAGGCGCAGCGTGACGTTGCGGCTCGTCCGGCCCGAGTCGACCCGCACGCTCGCGCGTCCGCGACCGACCTCCGGCGCGTAGGCCTCGAGCTCGTGACTGCCCGGCGCGACGCCGTCGAGCACGAAGCGGCCCGTCTTGTCGGTCTGGGTGAGCCCTGCCGGCAGCGAGCCCGCCGGCAAGTACGCGGGCACCATGCCGACGCCCACCCGCGCGCCCGCCACGGGCTGCCCCTTCCCATCGAGCACCGTGCCCTCGACGCGCCCGGCCTCGCTCAGGTCCACGGTCGGAAGCTCGAACGCGCGATCCGCGCGCCCGGTGGGCTTCACCTCCACGTCGAGCGCGGCCGACGCGAAGTCGCCGTGGTTCACGGTCACGCGCACGTGACCCGGGCTCACGTCGCGGACGCGATAGACGCCGTCCGAGTTGGTGGAGGTGACCCAGCGCCGGCCCTCCGCCAGCAGCGTGACGGACGCGCGCTCCACGGCGCGTCGGCCGCGCACGGCCGTCACCTTGCCCTCGACCAGCACCCCGTGGTCCAGGGTGAGAGTGACCTCCGCGGGCGCCTCCGCGAGCGAGCGGACGAGCTTGGCCCAGCCGCTCGCCTCGACCACGAGCTGCAGGCGCAGGCCGCGCGCGTCCGCCAGCTCGACGACGCCGTCCGCGGTGGTGAACAGCGTCTGGCGCAGGGGCACCTCCGGATCTAGCGATAGGAACGTGACCTGCGCGGTGTCCACGGGCTTGCCGTCGCCGTCCCGCACGCGCACGCGCACGGCCTCCCGCTCGCTCGGTAGCTTGATCTCGATCGTGGTCTTGCCCCCTTCCTCGACCTCCACGCTGCGACGCACGACGATGCGCGACAGATCGTCGGGTCGCGCCACCGAGATCAGGACCTCCGCCGGCACCGCCGCGAACGCGAAGCTGCCGTCGCTCGCGGTGATGGTCGTGCGCTCCAGCGTGCCCGCCGCGGCGGCCACGTCCACGCGCGCGCCCGACACCCCGCGGCCCGATGCGTCCACGACCTTGCCTTCGAGGGCGCCGCCCGCGAGCATCACCACCTTCACCTTGGCGGTGCCGCCCGGAGCGAGGACGACCAGATCGCTGATGCCCTCGACGAACGCCGGGTGCCGCACCAGCGCGCGCACGCGCCCGGGCGTGACGGGCGTCGCGGTGAAGCGCCCGTCCATGCGCGTGACCCAGGACCCTACGCCCTCCGTGGGTGCGAACGCCCCCGCGCCCGCGGACACGCCGGGATCCGCGACGAACGCGTCCCCGAGCGCCGAGGGCGGCGGGATCGGCGGGATGGGCCCGGGCATCACGCCCAGCTCACCGGCCGGGATCAGCGGCGACGGTCCCGCCAGCGACCAGTTGAAGTGCGAGCGTCGCATGGCGGTCATCAGGGGCGTCTCCGCGATGGGAAAGCCGTGCACGTCGGTGCCGATGATCTCGACGGACGCACCATCGATGGCGCGGTCCCGCGTGTCGACGACCTCGCCCTCGATGGTGCCGCCACGGAGCAGCGCGAGCTGCACGCGTCCCCGCTCGCCCTCGGGCACCACGACCGCCGCGCGCCCGACGAAGCCATCGGCGATGGCGGACAAGGTGGCGTGACCCGAGACCGGACCCAGCTCCACGGTCCCGTCCGTACCCGTCCGCCCCCGCAAGGGGAACGAGGTCAGCCCTGCCTCGGCCAGCACTACGTCTGCGCCCGACACGCCGGTCGCGTCGTCGCCCTCACCGTCGGTGACCCACGCGATCACGCGCCGGCCGGCGGCCAGCCTCAGGGTCACGGCCTTGTCCGCTCCGCGCTCGAGCTCGATACCGTGCAGCGTGTCGCTGACCAACTCGCCGCGATAGGCCTTGAGGTCGTAAGTCCCCGCGAGCAGGCCCGAGATGCGCGTCTCGCCGTCGTCGCCGGTGGTCGCGCGCCGCGCGGGCCACAGACTCGAGCCCGCGATCAACACCTCTGCGCCTCGCGCCGGCGTCCCGCCCGGCTCCTCCACCTTCACGAGCAGCGTGCCCAGTCGGCGCAGCGTGATGGTGACGTCCCCGGTCACGCCGGACTGAGTGAGCGACTCGTAGCCTCGGGCCGAGGCCTTCACCGTCCACGGCGCCGCGCCGAGTCGATTGAAGAGCGCGCGCCCCTGTCCGTCCGCCAGCGCGCCAAAGGGCAGCGGATCGCCGGTCGTGACCAGCACCGTGGCCCCCGCGAGGGCGCGGTCGGTCTCGTCTCTCACCGTCACCGTGAGCTCGGCGGACGGCGCGAGGGCGACCGTCGCCTCCCGGGGCGTCTCGTCCAGGGTGAGCTGCGTCGAGGCCCGCGCCAGTGAAGGCGCATCCACGATCACCCACGCCACCCCTCGCGGAAGCGCGTCGAAGCGCGCGACACCATCGCGACCCGTCACGGCGCGCCCCGCCTCGTAGTACGTGCGCTCCTGCTCCCACAGCACCCGCACTGTCGCGCCCCGGACGGCACGCGCGGGGTCACCACTGACGACCTGCACCGCAAGCCGCGCGTTGCGCGTCGTCTCCGCCGGCGGTGGCGGCGCGATCCGCAGCTCCGGCAGCCGGCGCGCCGGCGTGTCCACGATCCGCGCGAAGAGCGCGAGGCACGACAGGATCGCCAAGAATCCGAGCAGGAGCTGGCGCTTGGCCGAAGCGGACACGGAGGCCACGATAACGCGCCGCGCTCGCAAAGTGGGGCCGCAAGTCCGCTCCTGGCATGCAGGCGCATGCCAGATCGGCGCGCGCGACCCCCTCCCGCTCCGGTGGCTGGCTCGTGAGGTGGGCGTGACGTAAGCTCAACTCCGTGATCCTGCGACGGACTTGGCTCTGGGTTGGGGTAGCCGTCGCGGCGATCGCGTGTGACAGCGAGCGTAGGCCCGACTACTTCCAGCCGCTGGTCGAGGCCGGCGCGGGAACGGGCGGAGGCGGCGTCATCGATGCGGGTTTGCACGATGGTCCACCGCCGATCGACGCCGGGCTGTGCGGCAACCAGTACATCCCCGTGGTGGCCGAGCCACCGAACCTCTACTTCGTGATCGACCGCTCGGGCAGCATGCAGGAGAAAGAGGGCGCGTATACGCGCTACCAGCACGCTCGCATCGCCATGGGCAAGGTGCTGCGCGTGATCGGTCATCGCGTCAGCTACGGCGCCGCGGTGTTTCCCAGCACGGGTGGAGCCATCGAGGGGTGCGCCGCGGGCAAGCAGGTGTTCCCGACACAGCTCGGCGATCCCGTGTCGTACGCGGAGCAAAGCCTGGACGGCCCCGTGCTCAAGAGTCTCTTGACCGCGCTCGCGGGGATCGCGCCGAGCGGCGGCACGCCCATCGCTGCCACGCTGACGGCTCTCACGCCCACCGTAGCGGCGCTGGCGGGAGACACCGTCGTCGTGCTCGCGACCGACGGCGGCCCCAACTGCAACGAGGCCGCGTCCTGCAGCGAAGGCGCGTGCATGCTCAACCTGGAGGGCGCCAGCGTCGGCGGCGTGATGTGCCAGCCGGGCTTCAACTGCTGCGATCCGACGAAGATCACCGGCGGCCAACTGCACTGCCTGGACGGCCCCGGCTCCCTCGGGGCCGTGACCGCGCTGGCGGCCCAGGGCGTGCCCACCTACGTGGTCGGCATCCCGGGCAGCGAGATCTACGCGGACGTGCTCGATCAGCTCGCCGTGGCCGGCGGCACCGCGCGGCCGGGCACGCCCAAGTACTACGCGGCGACCGACTCGGCGGCGCTGTCCAGCGTGCTCAAAGAGATCGGCGCCAAGGTAGCCATCAGCTGCACCATCGAGCTGGACTTCGAGCCCGAGGACCCCAAGCTCGTGAACGTGTACTTCGACAAGCAGGTGCTGCCCGCGGACGACGAGAACGGGTGGCACTGGAGCGGGCCGCAGAGCATCGAGATCGTTGGTCCGGCCTGCGACAAGCTGTCGAGCGGCGACGTGCTCGCGGTTCAAGTCGTCGGCGGCTGCCCCACCACGGTGCGCTGACGCGGGCGCCGTGGGTGACCGGCGGGGCGGACTCAACGCGCGCGCACGCGGGCTTGCTCGGCGCGACGGGACTCGTCGATCACGCGCTCGAACACGCGGCGTACGATGTCGGGCTCGAGTGGGGCCGGGGCTTGGGCGACCAAGCGCTCGAGGATCCGGCGCTCGCGCTCGGGATCGTAGACGGCGACGGCGTGCTCGCGCTTGTAGTCTCCCACGGCGAGCACTCGCTCGAGCCGCTGCGCGATCAGCCGGAGGATCTCGTCGTCGAGCCGATCGATCTCCCGGCGCAGCTCTTCGAGGCGGTCTTGCACCCGCGCACTATACCCGTGCTCAGTGCAGCGTGTGCCAGCTTCCGTCGTGCTCTACCTTGGGCACCCCGACCTCCGGCGGCAGGGGGCGTGGCGTCTCGTCGCGCGGGGTGCGCGCCAGCACGATGTGCATGCGCTCTTCCTGCTGCGCGAGGCGTAGGCGCAGCGCGTCCTCGCGAGCCTCCTCGCGGGCCCAGCGAGCGAGGGTCTCTCGGTCCCGGCGCTTGCGGCGGCGCCAGGCCCAGCCGAACAGTCCGATGGCCAACGCCCACACGATGCTGCCGCTGAACAGGACGGGCCAGAAGGTGTAGCGCCGCGCCACGTCCTCGCGCCACTCGTACTCGAGCCCGGCCAGGTCCACGCCGTAGGCGTCCTTCATGGCGAGCTCGAAGCGCTGACCGCTGCGCACCCGCTCGATCAGCGAGTGAAAGCGCTGCTGGTCCTGCTTGCGCATCAAGAACCTGAGCACGTCTGCCGCCTGGGCGTACGCCACCGACGCGGTCGCCGCGTCCTCCGGGAAAGAACGCTCGAGACGCGCGAGGGGCAGCAGGTCGTTTGCCACCGTCGCGGTCCACAGCGTCTGCAGGCGTGGAAATGAGCTCTCGCCCGAGGCGAACACCGCGAAGCCCTCGTTGAACCAGCGTGGGACGTGGCTGCCGCTCACGGCGTCGTGCAGCGCCACGTGCGCGAGCTCGTGCCGGAACACCTCCGTCAAGTCGTGACGCGAGTTCGGGTGTACGGGCTGCAAGGTGAGCAGCACGAAGCCCAGATCCGAGTAGGCTACGCCCGCGGCGTACTTGGGGAAGGGCGCGCCCTCCGGCGCGAGGGTGGACATCTCGCCAGGGGTGCGCGCGATGTACACCGTTACCTTGTCGAGCACGCTCTGCCCGAGGCGTCGCCGCAGATCTGCGCGCACGGCGTCGGCCTCGGTGATCAGCGGCTGGACTCGCTCGCGCACCGCAGGCTGATACGAGAATCGGATCCAGCCCGCGTCGTGGGTGTTGAAGCTGGCCGGAGGCGCAGGGATCGAGATCGACGACCCCCGAGCGATGCGCGGCGCGTCGCTCGGGGGAGTCTCGTGAGCGTCCGGGATGGGCGGCGGGGTCGGGGGTGGCTCCTCCACGGTGACCCCGGTCCGCACGGGCCCCGCGCCGGCCTGGGCGCTCACCTGCCCCGGGTGCATGAGGGCGACAAGGAGCAGCAAGAGCCCCGTCAGCCAACGAAGCAGCGCCGCGCGTCCGGCAGGACGGGTCATCGGACCACAAAGTTAAGAGCGCCGAGGTGGCTCGTCAATCAGCCGCCCAAACCTCGGGCTCTTGCGCTCCGTCCACCCTTCGCCTTGCCATCCGGGTCGGCTCTTGCTCCCATGGCGCCCGAGAGGAATGGAAATGAGCCCGAAGCTTTCCGCCGTCGCTACCCTCGGGGTGTTGGGAGTCGCGTTGTTGGCCTGCAAGCGCGGCAGTACCGAGGAGAGCGCGCCAGTCCCAACGCTCGAGAGCGCCCCACCGCCCGTCGTGCCCGTGAGTCCCACGGAGGGCGCCGAGACGCCGACCGACACGGACACTCCGGCCA
The DNA here is from genome assembly GCA_019637295.1 of Polyangiaceae bacterium. Lineage (GTDB taxonomy): Bacteria > Myxococcota_A > Polyangia > Polyangiales > Polyangiaceae > JACKEA01. The sequence continues at coordinate 356,325 of JAHBVX010000006.1, read as the reverse complement.
CGACGGCCGCCAAGCCAAACCCCCAGGCGCCCAAGGTGGTGACCACCACCAAGCCGACGACCTCGGCGCCCACCGCGTCGGCTCCACCCACTGCGTCGGCCCCGCCTACCGCGTCGACGGCGCCCACCGCGTCGGCCCCGCCGACGGCCACGACCACGACCGCGCCGTCCGCGGCCTGCTTGAGCAAGTGTCAGACCGACCTGCAGACGTGTCTCACGCCCAAGCAGAGCGAGGGAGGGTTCGTGCTGCCCAACCCCGCCGCCTGCAACACCGCGTTCAACGCCTGCCGCGCGGCCTGCAAGTAGCGGCGCTTCAGTTGGAGACGACCCAGAGCGGGCCGTGCAACACCGGCGCGACGCCGCGCGCGATCTCGGCGGTGGCGGGGCTCGCCAACGCCAGCACGACGGCGGCGCCGGCGAGCGCGCCGAACATGCCCAACGCGACCGGCCGGGAGCGCAGCGCCGGAGGCGGAGTCCACGCAGCCGCTACCGCGATGGCCACGACCAAGACGGCAGCGTCGATCGCGATGCCGCGCAGTGAAGCGTCCGTTAGTAGCGGCAATAGCAGCCGGGCTCCGAACGCGCCGGCGAGCGCGGCGACCCCCATGACCGCTAGGCGCCGAGGACGCGTGCTCGACCACGACACGGCGCGCCCCGCGAGCACCAGACAGCCGAGCACCACCAGCGCGCCCAGCACGGCGAAGGTGACGCCGCCGAGGGGGCGATGATGCGTGGCGGTCTTGAGCACGCGCGCGAAGATCGCGAGCACGGGCAGCGCCAGGAGGACGGCGACGATCAGCGCGGTCAAGGAGCGGGGCCACGGCGACAGGGCACGCAAGCACGCCGCCGTGACGCCGACGGTGATCGCGGCGGCGCCAGCGAGCAGTATGAGCGCGAGCGGCAGGCTCGCTCCCTGGCCCGACGCGCGCAGGGAGGCCGGCAGCGAGGCCACGAGCGCGGCCAGGGCGCCGACGGCGAGGGCGCCGGCCAGGTTCGGGTTGGCGTCAGTGCTCACGAGGCTCGCAGCTCGAGGCGGATCCGGCGAGACACTCGCTCCGGAACGTAGCCGCTCTGTAGGTACCACTGCACCGAGCGCGCCAGCGCGACGCGGGCCTCGCGGTGCTTGTAGCCGAGCTCACGCTCGGCCTTCTTGCTCGTGACCCAGGCGAAAGCGGAGGCGTAGTCCCGCGCCAGCCTGTAGGTGAGCTTGGGCTCGCCGCCGCGCAGGCGCGCGTGCAGCTCCAGCAAGCGTCCGGTGAGCTGCACCAGGCCGCTCGAGATGGTGCCCCCGGGCGGCGGCAGACCCGTCAGCTCGCTCAGCGTCTCGAACATCTGCCGGAAGGTGACGTTCTCGCCGCCCAGAACGTAGCTCTGGCCGACGCGCCCCTTCTCCATGGCGAGGATGTGACCCTCGACCACGTCGTCCACGTCCACCAAGTTCAACCCGCCGTCGCTGACCGGCATGCGGAACGCGGTCGGGCTCCTCAGGTACGTGAGGATGCCCGCGCCCGTCGGCGTTGGCTTCCAGTCGCCCGGCCCCACGATGCCCGACGGCAAGACGGCGACGGCCGGCGCGCCCTTCTCCACCATCTCGAGCGTGACGCGCAGCGCCTCCAGCTTGGACAAGATGTACGTCTCGGGATCGCTCAGGTTGAACTCGTGACCCTCGTCCATCGGCTCGTCGCGCGACCCGGTCCCCAACGCCGCGACGCTGCTGGTGACGACGACCTTCTGCACGCCCCGCTTCATGGCGGCGGACAACGTCGCGCGGGTGCCCTCGACGGCTGGCTCCAGGATGCGCTCCGGCACCGGATCCCACATCTTGAACGCCGAAGCGACGTGGTAGAGGTGGCTCACGTCGGCCATAGCGCGGTACACGGTGTGTTCGACGCGCACGTCGCCGAACGCGAGTCGGAACCGATCCTGGGGTAGCCCCTCGAGGTGCCTCAGGCTCGAGCCGGCTCGCACGAAGGCCTTGACGTGCTGTCCGCGCTCCACGAGCGCACGCACCAGTCGGGATCCCACGAACCCCGACGCACCGGTGACCATGACCCAGTCCTTCATGGCGGCGGATATTACATGCGCCCGCCGAGGGTCACCCCTCAATTCGGGTCATCCACGGGCGCGACGGCGACCGAGCAGCGAAAGCCCCAGCAGAGCGAGCAGCCAGGCCGAGCCGCGGCTCGGCGTGCGGCCCACCGCTGCGCACTGGCAGCCGCCCTCGTCGCTGAGGGTTGAGCTGCTCTGGTTCTTGCCCGACGCGGCGCCCGTCGCGCCACCGCCGGTGCCGCCCGCGCTCGTCCAGCCCGCGGCGCCTCCGCCGCCGGCGTTCACTCCGCCGCCGGCGGCGGAGCCCGCCGCGCCCGCGTGCCCCGCGACTCCGCCGGTCCCCGGCTCGATGGGTCCGCCGAAACAGTTCGACGTGTGCACCGAGCGCTTGCTGGTGCAGTTGGTGGGCGACGCGCAGCTTGGCTCCGGCAGCGCGGGTGGAGCGCCCGTGCCGCCGACGTCGGCCGGATTGGGATACGCGAGCGCCACGCTCTCCCAGCGCGGGGGATCGCCGCTCGGGTGCTCCACCCGACCGAAGACCTTCTCTTGATAGGGCGCTGCGCCGCCGACGGTCGGGTTCCACACGCCGCGGGTCGAGCTGTAGTTGGGGTTGCTCGGGTTGTTCGAGTAGGCCAGGCCGTTGTACGCCCACACGGCGGTGTACCAGTGCTCCACGACGGTGGGCTGGTTGTCACCGACGCACTGGGTCGCGCGCCACTTGGCGGCCAGGATGCTCGCGCCGGTGGCCAGGTTGTACAAAGGCTCCGCCGCGACGCGCTGCGGATTGTACGACGGGTTCTCTCCGATGTGCATGCCGCTCGTCACCTGCGCGATGCCGTAGCCGCAATCGAACGAGATGATGGTGCGTGACGCGCCGCCGACTTGGTCGGCGGGCGTGGTGGGCACGCAGAACTGCGTCCACCCGCTCTCGGCCATGGCGATGGCCTTGAGCAGCTCGCAGGCGAACTTGGCCGGGACCTTCGTGTTCGGCTCGGGCTTGCCGCAGCCCTGGCCGATGTCGGCGACGGCGGGTCCGTCGTTGCCCCAGGCCGGCGGACCCTGCGCGACCGTCGTGAACAGGGCCTGCCAGGCCGCGACGCTCGGGTTCGTCCCCGGGACGGCCTCCACGCCGCAGTTGTACGAGTTGTTCGAGCTCGACAGGGTGTAGCTCGGACAGTACGCGCTCGCGCTGCCGGTCACGGCGAGCGCGCCCAGGAGCGCGGCGATTGACGCCACGCGCGTCACGGCAGCACCCCCACGACGTCCACGCGATGACCCGGACTGACGGCGACCGGCAGCACCCGGTTCTCGTTCACGTCGACCGCGAAGGGACGGGAGAACGCGCCCGGCACGTGGTGCAGCAGCGCCGCCAGCGCGCCGTCCGGCGACCAGGCGCGTACTTGGTCGAACCCGTCGCCGAGGGGACGCGACAGGGGCAGGCCGCCGCCCGTCGTGACCGCGCCGCGGCCATCATTGAGCAGCACCCCTCCGTCCAGCCACACGCTGGGGAGCGCCTGCATGGTGACGCCCGTGGCCAGGCGCGAGCGCACCCCGCTGTCGAGCCCCAGCCGCTCGACGAACCAGCCGCCGTCGTCGTGGTTGGCGTACACGAGCGAGCGCGTGCTCGCGTCGACCGAGAAATCCCGCGCCATGCCGGGGATGGAGTCCACCAGCGCGCGCACCGAGCCGTGATCGACGTCGATGGCGACCAAGTCCGCGTGACCGAAGCGCACGCGGTACACCAAGAGCTCGCGCTCCAGAACGCCGCACAGGTGCGTGGTGTAGCCGACGAACTGGTGCACGGTCCGGGTCGCGCCGGTGCTCACGTTCACCAGGTCGAGCCACAGCGCGTCGGCGCGCAGCTCGCCTTGCGCGATCTGCGCCGCCGACGGCTCCGGGCCTGCCGTGCCGCGCTCGACGGCGACGTGCTCGGCGTCCACCACGGCAGGTCGAGTCGCGTGCACCACCGAGTCGACGAGCTCGGTCGCGGCGCCGCCGACGTCGAGACGGAAGAGCGCGGCGCCGAAGGACGCGTCCCGTCCGGCGCGCACGTCCGTCACGAGCGCCACGCGGGCGCCGTTCGGGAGCAACACGCCGCGACTCTCTGCGTCCGGCAAGTGCGAGACGCTGGCGACCGGCGCGGCGAGCGCGTGCCCGCCCACGGGCTGCAGCACCAAGCGGGTGTGGCTGGCCCCCGGCCGGGTGAGCAGCATCGCCACGCGCGGCGCCGACGCCGACAGCGCCGCGGACTGGCTCGACGACGCGGATCGGTGCAGCTCGGTCTCGGAGCGTGACGGCGCTTCGGAGTCGCTGCACGCGCAGCCGAGAGCCAAGAGCCAGGGCGCGAGCCTATGCGACATGCCGAGTAGTATGCCACAGCCGCCAGTGGCCCCGTGTAGAATGGCGCGCGTGAGTCTGCCCACCCCCGCGCCTGGCCTGATCGTGGCCGCTCGCTACCGCCTCGAGGCGGTGCTCGGCCAGGGCGGCATGGCGGTGGTGTGGCGCGCAGAGCACACGGAGACCGGACGCAAGGTCGCCGTCAAGCTGGTCCACGCGGCGCTCGCCCAGAGCGAAGCGGCGCGCGAGATGTTCGTGCGCGAGGCCCGCGTGGCGGCACGTATCGGCCGCAACGATCACATCATCGACGTGCTCGACGCTGGCGTCGCCCCCGAACTCGGGGTGCCCTACATGGTGATGGAGCTGCTCGAGGGCGAGCCCCTCGACGAACAGCTCCGGCGCTACGGCGCGCCGCCGCCCGGCGAGGCCTTGCGCTTGTTGGAGCACGTGGCGGACGCGCTCGACCAAGCCCACGCCGCGGGCGTGGTGCATCGCGATCTGAAGCCCCAGAATCTGTTCTTGGTGCGCACGCGCAAGGGGGAACACGCGCTCAAGGTGCTCGACTTCGGTATCGCGAAGCTGGCCGAGAGCGCAGCGCACTCGGCGACGCAGGTGGGCACTCCGGCCTACGCCGCGCCGGAGCAACTCGGCGAGTCGTGGCGCCACATCGCGGCCAAGAACGGCCGCGTGGTGGCCGCGCAGGTCTCCCCGGGCACGGACGTGTGGGCCCTGGGCTTGGTGGCATTCGAGCTGCTCACCGGCGCGCCCTCGGGCGAGTTCTGGTCGGCGGCGACCCTGGCGGAGCTGCCCGTGAAGGTGTTCCTCGAGCCGCTGCCGAGCGCGACGGCGCGCGCGCAGGCTCGCGGCGTGAGTCTGCCGCCGACCTTCGACGCTTGGCTCGCGCGCTGCCTCGACCTGGACGCGCACAAGCGCTGGGCGTCGGCGGGTGAAGCGGTGCGCGCCCTGTCGGCGTGCTTCTCCGGGCTCGCGTCGCTCCCGCCGCCGCCGGCGCCCGCCATCACCGCGCCGCCGCCCGGCCACTACCCGACCACGCCGCCCGCCTTCGGCACGACGGGCCCCTTCACGACGACCGCTGCACCCCCGACCGCGCCTCAGCACGCCACGCTGCACGCCTGGGCGACCCAGCGTCAGGTGCAGCTCGCCGAAGGGGGCATGCCGCACCACTACTTCGGCTTCATGCAGTTTCAGTTCGTACCGCGCATCCAGTCGGTGGTGCGCGAAGGGCGCGCGCGAGTGGGCAACGCGGAGGTGCTCGTGGGTGAGGTGCTCGTGGGCGACGAGCTGCGGCGCGCGATCGGTGAAGGCGCGTTGCTGCTCGCGCTGGTGCAGTCCCCGCGCGTCACGCATCACGTCGCGCTGCGCACCAAGAAGGTCACCGGCATCGGTGACGGCATCGCGCGCGGGCTGCGCGCCCTCGATCGGCTCGTCTCGTCGAAGCCGGTGGCCAGCGCGATCCTCGGGGACCCGTGGTTCGAGTCTCGCTTCGAGGTCACCGCTCCCTCACCGCACGAGGCCCACGCAGCGCTGCCCGCGCCGCTCCGCCTGCTGCTCATGAACCAGTCGTTCAGCGGGATCCTCGAGTGCGGACCGGGTCGCATGGCCATCGCCTTCGAGCCGGCGCGCTTCGATCCGCCCAGCGTCGATCGCATGCTCGCGTTGAGCGCGGACGTGCTCGGCGCGCTGTGAGACGCTTCCGCCCGGCGCGGCTCAGTTCGGCGCGCCCGGGGCGCGCTTCTGGAAGTCGACCTCGACGCGCGACACGCTGGCCAGCCGCTTGCCCGTGCGCACCATCTCCACGCTGTCGACGAACTCGACGTCGATCACCATGTCGTGGCCCAAGTACTTGCGGAAGGTGTCGAGGATCTCCTCGAGCACGTCGTCCGAGTAGCGTCCGCCCTTGACCACCCGAAAGCTCATGGCGCCGATCTCTTCTTGCACCACCTGGAAGCGCGCCACCGCGTGGTCGAACTCCTTGAGGTAGTGAGCGAAGAAGGTGCCCGGCACCCAGCGCCCGGAGGTGCCCTGGATGACCGCCTGCACGCGCCCCTCGATGCGCCCCACCATGGGCAAGCCGCGACCGCACGGACACGCGAAGCTCGGGTCCATGGCGACCGCCAGGTCGCCGATGCGATAGCGGATGAAGGGTAGACAGAAGTTGTTCAGGTCCGTGATCACGACCTCGCCGACCTCGCCGGGCGCGGCCGGGCGACCATCGCGCAACACCTCGAGGATGTAGCCCTCGCCCACCACGTGGTGCCCGGTGTGCGCCTCGCACTCGTAGGCAATGCCAGAGAACTCACGGGAGCCGTACTTGTCGAAGACCCTGCAGCCGAAGGCCTCCTCGATCAGCCTGCGACTGGGCTCGGGCAGCGTCTGCGCGCTGGACATGATGGCCCTGGGACGGACCGACACGTTGCCGTGGTTCTTCAGATAGTGAGCGACGAAGTCGAGCGCCTCGGCGTAGCCGTCCATCAACACGGGCTCGAAGTCCGCGATCTCGCGCACCATGCGGTCCAGCTTGTCGTCGCTCATCTCGAACACGGGGATGAACTTGCGGCGCGTCAGCTTGGCGTCGAGGATCTCCCGCGCGGCCTGGCTCTTGGACATGCCCAGGGTCTGGTGCCACAGCCGCACGCTCGGGTCCCCGAACTGATAGCCCGTCCACTCCTGCGAGCGCAGCGTCGCGGCCCAGCGAAACTCCAGCTGCGCGCGATCCGCGTAGCACACGAAGGGCTCACCCGTGGAGCCGCTAGTGGCGATGCGCAGCACCTGCCGCTTGTCGTGGTTCTCGCTGAGGATGTCGAAGTAGAGGTTCTCCCGCACGTCGCTCTTGGTCAAGAAAGGCAGTTTGTGGAGATCTGCCTGACCCCGGATGTCGTGCGGCGACAGCCCCGCCTCGCGCATGCGCTTGCGGTAGTAGGGCACGTTGCGATAGGCGTGACGCACCAGTCGCCGGAGCTTCTCGTCCTGCAGCTCCCGGAGCTGCGCCGGCGCGAGCCACTGGGTCTTGCGCAGCGCATCGTAGTAGCGCTCGACGTCCCGGGTGATCATCCAGTGGGTCTGGTTGAAGGTGGCCAGGTAAGCCTTCCACTCCAGCTGCCGAGTGGCGCTCAGCGGGGTGCTGCGATCGAGCACCGGGTAGCGCCGCAGGAACTGCTCGCTCACGTCCGGCACCAGCGGCTTGATGCGGTACTCCCAGGTGGCTTTGCCCAAATCCACGAAGGAGCGCGTCACGGCGCGGTAGGCAGCGCCGTCCAGGAAGCTCTTCCCGGCGCGCCGGTTCTCGAACAGGGTCTCGATCTGCTTGTAGCCGTAGCCCTTGGCGTGGGCGGCCACCATGATGAAGGACTGCCAGTAGTAGTAGTTGCCGTCGTAGGTGAGCAGGTCCTCCATCACCTCTTTGGCGCACATCACGAACCCGCTCTTGTTGTCTTGCAGGTCCATGCCGAAGGTCTTGTTGAGCAAGACGTTGAAGCCGCGGCTGAGGTTGTAGCGGGTGCCGCGCTCACGGCCGACGGCGCTGCGCCAGCCCTGCACGATGTCGATGCTGTGCTCCATCAGCTCCGCGTACAGCCGCAAGAGGTCCTCGGGCTGGTACTGCAGATCCGCATCGATGACCGCGACGATGGGCGCGCGGGCGGCGGCGGTGCCCGTCTTCCAGCCGTGGGCGATGCCGCGATTCTTCGGGTGGAAGCGCCCAACCACGCGGCCCGGGTGTTCACGCTCCTGCGCTTCGATGGCGGCCCGCGTCCCATCCGATGACCCGTCGTCCACCAGGATGAGCTCGCCGGACAGATGGCCCCGGTCGAACACGCTGAGCACGCGGCGCGTGAGCTCGGGGATGTTGAGCTCCTCGTTGAAGCAAGGGGCAATGACGGAAAGCTGAAGCTCGCTCATGCTGGCGCTCCCAAGGGCGGGACCATACTGCACGCACTACGCCGAGCAAGTCGCTGACAGCGGTGGCCGGTTTAGGCCGGCCCGACGCGGGCACGGCGGCGCGCACCGGCGGGGATGCAGCCGGAACTGCGGCACCAGCCAGCGCCTGGACCCGCAGCCTGGGACAGCGTCCTCACAGCAGCCGAGCCGCTATTCGTCCACGCAACGCGTGAGCAGCGCGCAGCTCGATTCGACCGACAGGCACGCCGCCTGTCCCGGGGAAATCTGGGCGCAACCGCTCTGGCACTTCGTTTGGTCCGAGAACTGCTCCGGGCACCGGGCCGCGGCATGGCTGCAGGCCTGCTGGCACTGTGCGGTCGTGGCACCGCCAGCCTGGTCCACGAACGGCCCGTCACCCACGCAGCTCTCGAGCAGCGCGCAGGTCGTGTCGACGCCGAGGCACGCAACCTGGCCGGGACTCAACTGCGAGCAGCCGCTCTCGCACTTGTCGCGGTTCGAGAACTGATCGGGGCACACTGCTGCAGCGTGCGCGCAGGCGCGGGCACAATCGCCGCCGCCGCCACCGCTGCTGCCGCCGCTCGAGCAGGACAGGGCGAAGGCGAGCGACGCCACCGAAACCAGGCCGTGAAATACCGGGCCCCAAACCGACTCCGTCACGACGCCGAGGATACGTCCGACCTTCGGCTGGTGCAAGCCGCGGGGGGCCCTCCGCCAGCAGGCCTCACCTCGCCCAGTTGCTTCGGGTTTCGTCGCTTGCGTCCCCGAGCCGGTCGCAGCAACGTCGGCGATCATGGACCGTGGGTCGTGGTTCGGGTGGATGGCAACGGCGTTTCTCGTGGCGGTGGGCTGTGCGGGAACCAACGGCGCGCCGCCGGCGACCGTGATCGCGACGGAGAACACCAGCGCCACGGGAGATCCGAGCCCGACGCCGCCCCGCAGCGAGCGGCCCGACGAGATCTCGGAGGACGGCGTCGGCGACGTGCGGCTCGGTCAGCCGCTCCCGGAGCGGCTGTTGAAGTCCGATCTGGCGGCGCGCTATCGCATGCGCTTCATCGCCGACGCGCAGCCCTTCCATGGCTTCGAGCTCGAGTCGCCACCGCTCTACGTACGGCTCGAGGACGACCCCATGGAGCAGGACGATCCCATCCCCGAGAGCGAGGAGGACGAGGAGCGCCTGCGGGCGAAGTACGGGCCGCTCGCGCACGCCCACGCGCGGGGCGGCGCGAAGGTGAGCACGATCCTGATCTCCAAGCCGGAGTTGAAGACCCGGAGCGGCCTCGGGGTGGGCACCAGCCACGGCGAGCTCGAGGCGTTGATCGGCAGCTTCACCATCACGCGCTCGCCCGAGTCCCTCGAGGCGAAGCCCACCTGCTCGGTCGAGCCCAAGCAACCCCTGGGTCTGAGGCTGTGGCTCGCTTCCTGCGCACCCGGCGCCGAACCGGGTCCAGTGAAGTGGATCTGGGTGGTGGGGCGTCCGTGAGCGCTGGCCGAGGGTTCTGATATAGAGCTACCGCCCTCTCGCCGATGTCCACCGACGAGCCTCCCACTCCGCGCCGCAGAGGCTTGGCCCTCCTGTGGTTGGCGTTGCCCATCGTCGGGCTGGCGGAGCTCGGCGCGCACTTCTACTTCTCGCGCCGGCCGCCCAGCGTCGAAGACTGGCTGGATCTTCGGCCCGCGGTGGCGGCGCTGCGCACCGGGGGCGAGGTCATCGTCACCGCGCCGGCCTGGGCCGAGCCGCTCGCGCGCCACGCCTTTGGTGACGAGCTGATGCCGCTCGACCAGATCGCGCGCAGCGACGACGCGCGAGTGGAGCGCGCCATCGAGGTCAGCCTCATCGGGCAGCGTGCTCCCGAGCTGAGCGGGTGGCGTGAGGCCTCGTCGCAGAAGCAAGGGAGGTTCGTGCTGCGGGTGCTGGAGAACCCGAGCCCCGAGCGCGTGCTGTTCGACTTCGTGTCGTCCCTCGCTCCGACCCACGCCGACGTGCTCTCGGGCACCGAGCTGTGCAAGTACACCGATCGCGCGCGGGTCACGACCGGCGGGCTCGGTGGTCCGCCGGCCGCCCCCGCGGTGCGCTTCGCCTGCGCGAGCACGTTCGCGGGGGCCACGGTGATCGACGGCGAGGAGTATCGCGCTCGCCGCTGCATCTGGGCGAGCCCCGCGGGATCGGACCCGCTCGTGCTGCGCTACCGCGACGTGCCCCTCGGCAACAAGGTCGTGGGCTTCACGGGGGTACCGTGGGTGCTGGGACGCGACGGCATCGGGGCGCACTTCACCGTCGAGGTCAGCGTCGCGGGCCAGAGCATCGGACGCGCCGAGCACCCCGAGGGCACCCCCTGGTCTCGCTTCGAGTACCCGACCGGCGTCGCACCGGGCGCGCGAGGGGACGTCCAGTTCTCGATCACCGCCGAGCCGCCCAAGGCGCAGGTGTTCTGTTTCGCCGCGAGCGTTCGCGAGTGAGCGGGCGCGCGGTCGCAGAGCACCGTCGTCACCGCGTCGTCAGGACAAAAAAAGAACACGGCAAGCTCGACGGAGGGGGGATCGTCGAGCTTGCCGTGCGGGAAAAAAACCACGGCGGCCGGGACGGAGGGGGGATCGTCTGTTGGCCGCCGTGGGGTAGTAGGGCACCACGGCCGGGACGGAGGGGGGATGCGTCTTCGGCCGCAGTGCGGAGTGAAAAACACGGCGCCCTTGCGGAGGGGGGATGCGCTTGGGCGCCGTGCGTAGTTTGAACAGGCGGGGGCGGTTGCCTGGGGCTCCTATGCCGCCGCCGCTCTCCTACATTGCATCCGGCATGCCACAGCAGTGCCCTTTTAATTACAGTAACTTACAGGCAGTTCTCTGGGGGTAATTTCAGATCTGAACGATCACGCGAGCGATGGAGCAAGAACCCCGCCCGGCTTGCGGGCCTACGCCGGTCCGAGGGCCTCTCCCGGGGCGCCTTGTGGCAGTCTCGCGCCCGAATGAGCGTCCCCGGCCGCCTGCTCGCCCGCGCCGCCGATCCCGCCATCGCGCTGGGGCTCGGCGTGGCGTACGTCGCGCTGCTGCTCGGGACCAGCTCGGACCTCGGCTACGCCCGCGACGAGGGTTTCTACTTTCAGGCGGCCCGCAGCTACGGCGCGTGGCTCGACATCCTGCTGACCAATCCGCAGGAGGCGCTGTCGCGCGCGGTCGTCGATCGCTACTGGGCGGCGAACAACGAACACCCGGCGCTGATCAAGACGCTGTTCGCCCTCTCGCATCGCTACCTGTTCGAGAAGTGGCAGTGGTTCTCGACGGCCGGCACCGCGTTCCGCTTCCCCGGCATGGTGCTCAGTGGGGTCGCGGTAGCCGTCACGTACGCGTGGGGCGCGCGCGCCATCGGACGACTCGCCGGCGTCGTGGCTGCGGTGCTGTTCGCGATGATGCCGCGCATCTTCTACCACGCGCACCTCGACTGCTTCGACCTGCCCGTCGCGGCGATGTGGCTGCTCACGAGCTACGCGTTCTGGCGCTCGCTCGATCGTGGCCTGGGCTGGGCGATCTTGACCGGTGTGCTGTACGGCCTGCTGCTGAACACGAAGCACAACTCGTGGCTGTTGCCGCCGGCGCTGGTGGCGTGGTTCGTCATCGTGCGGGGCCAGGGCCTGTGGCGCAACTTCCGCGTCGGCCGCTTGGCCATACCGACCTCCTTGCTCACCATGGCCACCATCGGGCCGGTAGTGTTCTACCTGCTGTGGCCGTGGATCTGGAACGACACCGGGCGGCGCCTCGCCGCCTACGTCGCGTTCCACATGCACCACGACTACTACAACATGGAGTTTCTCGGGCGCACCTACTGGAAGCCGCCCATGCCGCGCGGCTACGCGTGGCTGATGACCGCCGCGACGGTGCCCGCGGTGACCCTGCTCCTCTTCGTGGTGGGGCTCTCGGACTCGGCGCGGCACGCGCTCTCGACTCGCTATCGCTCGTGGAGTCAGCGCGTGCTCGGCTGGCTCGGGCGCAGCCTGCCGCCGCGAGCGGCCGCCAGCGCCGAAGAGCGCCAGCGCTTCAGCACCGACGTGCTCTGGCTGCTCTGCATCTTGACCAGCTACGCGCCGTGGTTCTCGAAGAACACGCCCATCTTCGGCGGCACGAAGCACTGGATCACGGCCTACCCGTTCATGTGTCTGTTCGCCGCGCGGGCGTTCGTGTTGGTCTGCGAGCACGCCAGCCGTTCGTGGCCTCGGTTGCGGCAGGGGATTCTGCGGCACGCGCTCGGGGGCGGCCTGGCCGCGACCGTGCTCGCGGCGCCAGTAGCCATCACCCTCGAGTCGCATCCCTGGGGCCTCAGCGCCTACACGCCGCTGGTCGGCGGCGCGCCCGGCGCCGCCACCCTCGGACTCAACCGCACCTTCTGGGGCTACACCACCGGCTCGCTCGCCCCGTACCTGAACGAGCACGCGCGCCCGGGGGCTCCGGTGTTCATACACGACACCGCGATGCAGAGCTGGACCCAGATGGTGGCTGACGGCATGCTGCGCTCGGATCTGCGCGGGGCCTGGACCATCGAGTCGAGCGACCTCGCCGTGTACCACCACGAACCTCACATGAGGCGCGTGGAGCAGCAGATCTGGATGGCCTACGGGACGAGCTCCCCCGCACACGTGGGCACCCACCACGGCGTGCCGGTGGCCTGGCTGTACAGGCGCTGAGCCGAGTGGCACGGATCTTGGAATTGGGTTAGTTGCAGCAGTCAAGGGCTGGCATTGGCACAGGAGACGGCGCAGATGGCGACACGACGATCAGGCTCGACGGGGAAGTGGCTCTTGGGCACGGTGCTGTTCGCGCTCTTCGCGCTGCTCGGCGCGTGCGGCGGCTCCACTACCGAGACGGACGGAAGCGGCGGATCCGCGGGCAGCGGCGGCGCTGGAGGCGTCACCTGCGAGTTCAATGGCAAGACCTACAAGGCTGGCGAGTCGTTCAGTCTGGACTGCAATACGTGCTCGTGTGGCTCGGACGGCCTCGTCGCTTGCACCGCCATGTGGTGCGGTCCTGCAGAGTGCCTCTACGACGGAAAGACGTATCAGGCTGGTGACAAGTTCCCCGCGACGGACGGCTGCAACACCTGCGAGTGCACGGACTCGGGCGCCGTGGGCTGCACGGAGCTCGCCTGCACGGGCTGCGTGCACGAGGGCAAGCCGTACCCGGTGGGCGCCAGCTTCCCCGCCGGCGACGGCTGCAACAGCTGCACCTGCCAGAGTGACGGGTTCGTCGCGTGCACGCTGCTGTACTGCGAGAAGACCTGCACCTACGCCGGCAAGACCTACAAGCCGGGTGAGTCCTTCCCCGCGCTCGACGGCTGCAACACCTGCACGTGTACGGAGCAAGGCGTGGGCTGCACCAAGATTGGCTGCATGTGCGATCCCAACAAGGAGTGGTGGCGGGACTACGTCGCGACCAGCCCGGCCCAGTGCGCGGCCGTCAAGTACACCTGCCCAGAGCACACCACCCCCTTCTCGAACAGCTGTGGCTGCGGCTGCGAGCAGAGCACGGCTTGCCCGGAGTGGTTCAACTGCATGCCGCCGTCCCCCTGTGACGCCGACATGCTGAAGAAGTGCCCGTACTCGGGCGTGGCGTACTGAGCGGACCCTCGCCGCGAGGCCTCCCCCGGGCCGCCGGGCCCGGCCCGGCCTCGCCTGCCTTGACGGCCCGGGCGGGATGCGGGACACCGCTCGCGGGGCTCCCGCGTAACGCAGCGGACCCGAGGTGTCGTGGGGGGCCAGTCAGGAGAGTATTCGTTCATGCGCCATCACATCATCGCGGCCTGCTTGGTCGTCACGCCGCTCGTCATGGGCTGCGACAAGAAGTCGGACAGCGGCGCCGCGCCCACCTCGAGCGCCCTCGGCGCCGCCGAGCGGCCGAGCGAGTCGGCCATCGCCTTCACCGTCCAGCCGGGCGGCAAGGCCACCTTCTTGATGCATGCCCCGCTCGAGAAGATCCACGGCGAGGCGCCCGACTCGACCGCGGGTGAGCTCTTCGTCGACCCGAAGGACGTGAGCAAGTCCAGCGCGCTCGTCAAGGTGGATCTGGACAAGCTGGTGCTCTACCAAGAGAAGCGCGAGAACGAGCAGGGCGAGTACGGCGAGCGGGCCAAGAGCGACACGCAGAACGAGCACGCGCGGGCGTGGTTGGAGATCGGTGAGGATGCTCCCAAGGACGTGCGCGAGAAGAACCGCTGGGTAGAGTTCAAGATCACGCGGCTCGAGGACGCGTCCGAGAAAGACCTGACCAAGCTCACCGGCGCCGAGCGCAAGATCACCGCCACCGCGGTGGGCGAGCTGCGCCTCCACGAGCGCGTGGCGCCCAAGCGCGCGAAGATCGAGGCGACGTTCAAGTTCGAGGGGGACAAGCTCGTCTCCGTCAGCGCCAAGACGGTCGAGCCCGTCGTGGTCGATCTCGCCACGCACGACGTTCGCCCACGCGAGGCCTTCGGCAAGCTGGCGCAGCGCACCCTCGAGGCCATGGGCTCCAAGGTGAACAAGGAGTCACCCGTGCACCTCGAGTTCACCGCGGTGGCGAAGTAGGCGGCCTCGCCGCCATCGCGGCCGGGCCGCGCCGGCTCCCTGTCCGCGACTGCTCAGTACAGCGCGCCCATGATGGGCTCCCAGGAGCGAGCTTCCTTGAAGATGCGCACCAGCTCGGCGTCCACGTGGCCGTCCTTCACCTCGAGATCCAAGATCCCGATCGCCTTCTCGATGGGTACGGCCCGCTTGTAGGGGCGGTCGCTGGCGGTCAGAGCGTCGAAGATGTCACTGATGGTCATCATCTTGGACTGCACCGGGATCTCCTCGCTGCGCAGTCGGTTGGGGTAGCCCGTGCCGTTGAGCCTCTCGTGGTGTGCGCCCGCGATCACGGCGACTCGCGTGAAGCTCTTGCCCCACGGGATCTTCGACAGGAAGCGATAGGTGTGGGTCACGTGACTGCGGATCTCGTCGAACTCCTCCGTCGTGAGTGACCCGCGCATCACGCTCAAGCTCTTGACTTCGCGCTCCGACAGCAGCGGAGCGACGATGCCGTCGAGCTGCGCGAAGGTCTGCCGGCCGAGGTCGGCGATCTTCTGAAAGTCGCCCGCGGCCAGCACGGTGGGCTCGTTGGCGTGCAGGACCGTCTGCCAGGCGTCCGCGAGACGAGCGCGATTGGCCGCGAGCTCCTCGTCCAGAGCTGCCAGGTCGTCCCGCGGGGCGCCGCGCTCGAGCGCCGCGATCTTGCGCCGCAGCACGTCCACTTCCAGCGAACGGCTGACGAACTCGAAGCGGTGCTGAACTGCGTCGAGCTCGTGGGGGTAGAGCTTCTTCGCCTTGACGAGGACGTGCTCGCGCACGCCGATCTTGCCGAAGTCGTGCAGGAGCGAGGCGTACTCGAGCTCGCGCAAGTCCTCCCGCTTCCAGACCACGTCCGCGTAGGGTCCGGTGTCCACGCGCTCGACCGCTTGCGCCAGACCCACCGTCAGCTCCGCGACCCGTCGACTATGACCGCTGGTCGTCGGATCCCGCTGCTCGATGGCGTCCACGCTGGCGCGCACGAAGCCCTCGAAGATGGTGCGGATCTCGTCGTACAGGATGGCGTTCTCGAGGGCGATACCCGCCTGTGCGGCCAGGGTCTGGAGCAGCTGCTCGCTGCGGTCGTCGAACGGCACCACCCACCGCTCGCAGTCCTCCGCGGTGGTCAGCTTCTGCGCGGGTTCCTTCTTCTTGTTGATCAGCTGCAGCACGCCGATCACCTCGCCCTTGCTGGAGACCAGGGGGGTGCACAGCATGCTCTTGGTGCGATAGCCCACCTTCTCGTCGAAGGAGCGATCGAAGCCGAAGGGCGACCCAGCGGGCATCTCGTAGGCGTCGTCGATGCGCAGCGTCGACTTCTCGAGCGCCACGTAGCCGGCCATGCTGCGGCGGCTGATGGGCATGGTGAACTCGCGTGAGTCGAAGGACACCGAGTCGTTCTGGCTGGTCTTGAAGCGCAGCTGGCGCTGGGCCGGGTCTGGGTCGTCGCCCTCCACCACGTACAGGCTGCCCGCGTCTGCCGCCGTGACGAACCGGCTCTTCTCGAGGATCAGGTGCAGCAGTCGGTCGATCTCGCGCTCGGTGGTGAGCGCCCGGGCGATCTCGATCAGCTCACCCAGCTCGTAGCGGTAGCGGTTGAGCCACTTCCCGCGGCTCTCGCTGCGCGCTTTCACGTCCATGTACTCGAAGGCCTGAGCGAGCGCGACGGAGACCTCCGCCGGCGTGGGGGCGCCGGGGATCACCGCGAGCAGCCCGAGGTTGTGGGCCTCCGCCAGGCTCTTGCCGTCGGTCGAGCGGCCCAGCAGGACGAGGCGCATCTCGGCGCTGGCGAGCTGCTCCGTGTAGGCCTCGAACAGGTGCCGTCCGCGATCCCAGACCTCCATCGGGGCGAGCAGCGCGGCGTGGGGACCCTTGCGCACCATCACCAAGAGCGGGTGCGGCCTCGCGATGGTCACCCCGGGCAGCGTGAGCTCCCGCGCGATGCTCTCCGCGAGCTGCGTCATCGCCGCCACCGTGGCCTCCGCCTTTGGGCTGAGCTTGCGTAGCGTCGCCTGAGGTTCGTGCGTGTCGGTCATCACTACTCCCCTTCTCTGCGCGGAGTGCGGTCCGTCCCTCGGCGGGCGTCCTCGCGCTGGCGCAGCTCTTCGTCCCGTAGCTCGTAGGCGACCACGATCTTCTGCACCAGCGGGTGACGGACGACGTCCTGGTCCGAGAAGAAGCAGAAGCGAATGCCCTCGATGTGCTCGAGCAGCTCGCGAGCCTCCCGCAGGCCGCTGCGCGCCCCCGCCGGGAGGTCCGTCTGAGTGATGTCCCCGGTGACGACTGCTTTGGAGTTGAAGCCGAGCCGGGTGAGGAACATGCGCATCTGCTCGGAGGTGGCGTTCTGTGCTTCGTCCAAGATCACGAACGAGTCGTTGAGGGTGCGGCCGCGCATGAACGCGAGCGGCGCGACTTCGATTTGGCCGCGCTCACGCAGTTGCTCCACCTTGTCGAACTCCAGCATGTCGTGCAGCGCGTCGTACAGCGGTCGCAAGTACGGGTTGACCTTCTCGGCCAGGTCGCCCGGCAAGAAACCAAGCTTCTCGCCGGCCTCGACCGCTGGCCGAGTCAGGATGATGCGCTTGACCCGCTTCTGCATGAGCGCGCTCGCGGCCATGGCCATCGCCAGGTACGTCTTGCCGGTACCCGCGGGGCCGATGCCGAAGGTCAGATCGTGGGAGCGGACCGCCTCGAGGTAGCGCCGCTGGGCTGCGCCCTTCGGTGCAATGGGACGCTTGCGCGAGGTGATGAGGACGGCCTCGTCGAGCAACTGCACGAGCGAGCTGTTCGGGTCCCTGCGCAGGCCACGCAGCGAGCGCGCGACGTCAGCGGGTCCGATCTCGTAGCCCTTGACGACGAGCGTGGCGGCGTCCGACAGGAAGCGTCGGGCGACCTCGACGTCCACCTGTGCGCCGGACAAGTAGATCACGTTGCCGCGCAGGCTCACGTCGGCGCCGCTCTGTCGCGAGACCTCCTCCAGTAACGTGCTCTGGGGCCCGGACAACGCCTGGAGCACCGAAGTGTCCTCCACTTCGAGGCTGCCCTTGTGCTCGGGTTCGGTCATGGGGTCGGCGAGGTCAGGGAGCCTGGGCCTCGCCGCGCAGAATAGCACTCGGACGGCGTGTCACGGAGCCTCGAGCCCGAGGGCTCCGGGGCGCCAGATTTTTGCCCATAACTTGGCCGTTTGGGACGCAGTTCGTTACCCCGGTCAGGCCATGACGAGCTGGACGAGGTGGATCGGCATCGGAACCGCGGTGGGAATCATCTCGGCGCTCGTACCCGTGGTTCGTGGCGACATCGGCTTCGAGGGCGCGCTGCGCAAGCTCAGCCCCCGGAGCGCGGAGGCGCCCAAGGGCCCGGATTTGACCGGCCTCGACCTGCTTCGCCTCGACATGCGGCCTCGCCGGGTGGTGGCCCCCCTCAGCGACGGTCGCCACGCCGAGCTGACCCTCGACCCGGTCGTCCAGCGCGCGGCGGTCACGGAGCTGAAGAAGTACCGGGTCCCCGAGGGCGCGGTCGTGATGCAAGACGTCCGAACTGGAGAGATCCTTGCGTACGCGAGCTACGTCAACGAAGGCGACAAGTTCGACGTCAACGTCCGGGCCGAGCCCCCTGCGGCCAGCATCTTCAAGGTGATCACCGGCGCCGCGCTGGTGGAGAAGTCCGGGCTCAGCGCGAAGACCGAGCAGTGTTATCACGGTGGGCGCAGCGCCATCTCGGCGGACGAACTGAAGGAAGATCCCGCTCGCGACAAATGGTGCGCGACGTTAGCCATGGCCATGGGGCGGAGCCTCAACGTGGTGTTCGGGCGTTTGGCCCAGAAGCACCTGACGCCCGAGGACGTGACCGCGATGGGCGGCGCCTTCGGGTTCGGCGCGCCGGTTCCGTTCGTGGTGCCGAACGAGCCTTCGGCCATCGACATCCCGGGTGACCCCCTGGAGTTCGCCCGCGCCTCCGCAGGCTTTTGGCATACGGGGATGTCACCCCTCGCGGGTGTGGTCATCGCGCAGACCGTCGCCAACGGCGGAGTGGCGCTCGAGCCTCGCATCATCAAGTCCATTCATCGCGGGCAAGAGACGCTCTGGCAGGAGACTCGCGAGCCCGTGGTGCTGCGTCGCGCGGTCAAGCCGGAGACGGCCAAGGAGGTGACGGACATGATGCTCCAGACCACCGCCAACGGCTCGGCCTACAAGAGCTTCCACGACGGGCGAGGGCGCGCGTTCCTGCCGGGCATCGCGGTGGCCGGCAAGACCGGCACCCTCACTCGCCACAAGCAGAACCGGCACTACACCTGGTTCGTCGGCTTCGCGCCGGCGGACAAGCCCGAGGTGGCGATCTCGGCGCTTGTGGTCAACACTCCTACCTGGCGCATCAAGGGGCCCGAGCTTGCGCGAAATGTCCTACGCGCCCACTTCGCGAAAAAGGGCCAAAAGGGCGTCACTCCCCCTTGAAGGGTGCTGAGCGCCCTTTCAGACCTCGCCCGGCTACCCCTCCGGACAACTCTGGGGTTGGACGAAGCCTCAAGGGTTGCTAGATTTAGTCTCGTGCAGGTCGTGCTCCGCAAGCTCGGTCGAGGATCACGCGCCGTTTCGGGACGGCTCGTGAGAGCCCCGCGCAAGGGCAGCGTGGTGGTGATCGAGTTCTCCGACGGCATGCACGAGTACGTCACGACTCCGGTCAAGCGTGTGCTGCGCTTGGCGTCGAGCGACGTGTTCTACATCGAGACGGTCAACAGCCGTTACCGCCTGGAAGTGCGTGATCGCGAGCGCACCCTCGAAGACGCTTCGAGCGGCTGAGATTCGCGACTGGCATTCCGTCGCACGATTGGGTATTGCCTCCCCCCGCTAGCGGCCTGGCCGCAGCGCAGACCCCCCGCCATCGCAAGGAGCAGACATGGGACGTTTCGACAACCGCAACTCGATGAAGATGCGGCGCAAGAAGAGCCAGGCCAAGAAGAAGGAACGCGAGCAGCGTCGCGCCGAAGAGAACACGGCGCAGAAGAAGAAGAAGAAGACCAGCAAGAAGTAGACGCGCGCGCGACGTCGCAGGTGGCCTGCGACGGGCTCAGCGGATCACTCGTGTCGGAAAGTGCCGGTCCCGCGGCTCCGTGTTCGCTTGCACCACCGGCTCTCCGAACAGGCCAATGTCGCCGGCGAGCCGCTGCTCGCGAACCAGCTGCCAGCCGCCGCGGTCGTCACGCCAAACCTGGGCTAGACGCGTCGTGCGCAGCCTGTCTTCGTTCATCCGCACCCAGGACACGTCCACCTGGATCGTGGCTGCGGTCTCGCTCTCGACGTGCAGACCCGCCAGCTCCACGTCCACGATTCGGAGATCTCGGCCCCAGGCGCCCCGGCGCTCCAAGAACGCGTCTCGGGCCCCCTTGGCGGTATGCCCGAGGGCCACGTCCATGCGGCCAAAGCGCGTCGCGAGGTTGAGCTCGCGTGCGGCGTCGGTGATGCGCTGCGACTGGGACGGCGGCGCCAGGCAGGACGCGCTCGTGATGCACAGGGCGAGCGTCAGGGACACGAGACTCGAGCGAGACGCAGTGGGCTTGGCCGGCATGGTTGTCCCGGCTGGGGTAGCAGAGCGGGCGCAGTCTGGAAAAGAAAGCGACGCCCGGGCTCGCGCTCAGAACACCGAAGCTGCAACGAAGTAGGTCTGTCCGCCCTTTGCCGCCTCGTCGTCGAGCCCGCGCGCGTGTCCGAGCCGCAGGTTGGCGCGGCCGAAGTAGCCCAGGAACAGGTCAATCCACAGCTCCGCCCCCACCCCGAGGTGATAGTCCGCGAAGGGGTCGTCGAGATCGATGCGCTCGAACGCCCCGCCGTAGTCCGCAAACACGGCGCCGCTCAGCGTCCGCAGGAACACTGGCAGGGTGGAGAGCCCGCGGTCGGCGTACCAGATGGGGAAGCGGTACTCGGCGTTCAGCAGGTTGTAGTGGCTGCCGATGAACTGAGCCGGCGCGTAGCCGCGCAGCACGAAGGCGCTCTGAACGAGCAGGTCCGTGTAGGCGTCGAGGACCGGGAGGTCGACGAAGCCGCCGGTGAAGAACAGCCCCCGTCGCGGGTAGGTGCCGACCGCAGCGCCGCCCGATGCGGCGAGCGCCAGGACGTGGTGATCCGCCCAAGGCATGGGCACGTAGCCCGTGGCGCGGCCCGTGAAGCTCGTGAGGGTGTGGTCGCTGCCCGTGTACTCCGAGGCGAAGTCCCCGCCAACGCCCAGCGAGAAGCCGCGCTCGGCGCTGATGCCGTACACGGTGGAGTCCGCGTTGGAGTAGGAGTACCCGAGGGACACGAGCCCCAAGAAGCCACGGTGGGGGTCGCGGGTGACGGTGGCGAACGGATCGGCGCGGGTGCCGACCGGTAGCGTGCCGTCGAAGCTCAGCGCCGTGTACGACAGCGACACCGACTGCCCCTCGAACATGCCGGGGATGCCGAAGCCCAGTCCGGTGCGGATGCCGAGCTGGTGCTCGAGGAACACCGGCGTCTCGTCCCCGTAGCGGTAGCCGACCCGCGGCGCCACGCGACGGAAGAACGTGGTGAAGAAGTCGAATGGCAGCCGGCGATACACGTAGCTGGCCGACCCGCTGACTTCGCCCTCGGCGGGCTCCACCATCAAAGTCAACGCGAACGCGTGGTGCCCCGCGATGTCCGAGCCCCGAGTGGCGACGCGCAGCGCGTCACCGAACGTCCCTGGCCCGTACTCCACCTCGTAGGCAGCGGGCCGCAGCGTCGCGAGCGGATTGTACTCCTTCACTGGCCAGCGTCGATCGGGCGCGTCCGGGTGCGGAGTGTCGCGGTGCTCCGGAGGGGGCAGCGCCTCGAGGAAGGTGCTCGGGTCGAATGGCATGCTGAACAGGTCGAACCCGTCGGCGGTGTAGCCAATGAAGAACAGCGTCTTACCGTCGCTCGAGAGCTCCGGCATGTACGCGCCAGTCTTGACGTTGGTGACCTGGAAGAGCTCTCCGCTCGCGACCTGGTAGGCGTACACGTTGGCGATGCCCGTGCGATCCGAGGTGAACAGCACGAAGCGATCATCGGGCGACCAGGCGGGCTGCTGATCCATCGCGACGTCGTCGGTCACGGCCACGAAGCCGCCAGTGGTCACGTGGGCGATGCGGATGTTGCGTCGCCCACCCCGCGTCCAAGCGCCATACGCGACGTGACCGCCGTCATGGGAGAAACGCGGGGTGAACGCCTGCTCTTCCCGCGCGCTCGGTACCAGCGCCCGCTCGCTCTCGAGAGTGCCGTGGGGTGACAACTCGGCTATCCGCAGGGTGGAGGTCCCGGCGCGGTTGGTCACATACGTGACCAGTCGCCCGTCCGCGCTGACGTCCGGATCACGCGCTCGGCGCCCGGTGGTTAGCCTCACGACGCTGCGGCTGAGCCCGCGCGGTGAGGAGGTGCCCTTGGGTTGTCGGAACAGGTCGCCAAAGTAGTAACGCCGCGCCGACGGGGCGACGTTGTCGAACACGAACCCACAGTCTCCATCGAAACTCGCGCTGCGGCCCCAGCTGCGCGTGACCAGCTCGCCGCGTGGGTTCGCCGCGCGGTCGCGTGACGCCAGGGCGACGCGATAGAAACCTCCGGGCTGGTGGCCGTCGTCGCGGTAGTAGAGGACTTCTTCGGCGCTGCCTCGACGGGCGCACTCCGGCACGAAGCGCGGCGACGCGGCCACGCGGCCGCCGCGGGTCAGGCGCGTGCCCTCGCGCAGCCCTCGGCGCTCGACCTCGGCCATCTGCACGGCGTACTTGTGCTCGAGGTGGACCTTCCAGCCCTCGAACAACTCGACGTAGGTCTTGCCCGTGGCGCGCCGGATCGAGCGGTTGATGCCCCAAGGGATGACGTTCGAGCCGTAGTCCGTGGCTACTGCGCCGAAGGTGTCGGGCCCGTAGACATGGGAGATCCAGCCGATGAACTTGCCTCCGTACAGGTACCACAGGTTGCCCGAGGGCCAGCGGCGCGGCGCGTGGCTCATCTGATCGAGGCGCGCGAGCCGACCTTCGAGCACGTCCGCGCGCAGGTACATGTCGAACTGCGAAGAGCGGAGGCGCCCGCCGCCGGTGTGCTCGCTCTCGAGCGCAACGGCGAGACCTTCGAGGATCCAGCGGGGCTGTGCCTGATTGGGCGCGCTCGTCTTGCCGAGCACCTTGTTGATCAGCGCGGGGATGCCGCTGATGTTGTCGAGATGCAGAATGTGGACGTACTCGTGGGTGAGCAGCTCGCTCAGCCAATCGTCGTACTCGCCCAGCGCGGACATGTCGTCGGGTGCAGTCGCGTACATGCGCACGGCGTTGTAGGGCAGTGCGGTGGCCGAACCATTGGCCGAGTCCGTGTCGTCCGACAGTATGATCTCGGTGACCTCCGTCGGCTGCCAGCCGAGCTGCGGCGAGAGGCGCGCGTGAATCGCCTCGGCGAGGTTGGCCACGCGCTGCGCCTGGCGCTCGAGCCCGCCGTGATAGGTCACACGAAAGCGCGGCGTCTCCAGGGTGTACCAGCGAAGGTAGGGATCACCCGCGTGCGACTGGCCGGACACGAGCAGCGCGAACGCCGTGCAAGCGGCAGCCAAGGTGCGGCGTGCCCAGGTCATCGCGCTCGCACTGACGGTCAGAGGTCGTCGTGGAAGAGGGGCTCGCGGTTGCGGACGTAGCGGTAAACGAGCTGGCGCCCTTCGGGAGAGATCTGCGTGAACTTCGCGCCGAACCCGGGAGGTGCCTCCACGCCGTCCGCCGTGGAGTGCGGCGCCTCACGCATCCACTCGACGATGCCCAGCGCCTCGAACTCGTAGCCGCCCGGCAAGGTGATGTGAATTACGACGGTCTCGCCGAGGGACGGCATCTGATAGGTGGACACGAAGATGCCGCCCGAGTCGATCACGTCGTTGCCGGACAGGCCCTTGTAGAAGTTGCTGGGGCTGTGGGCGCCGAGGTTCGCTTCGGCACGCTTCGCGCCGGGTGGTGCTTGGATCGGCACCGCCGGCCCGGGTGCGGCCATGGGTTGTGAGCCGAGCGGCGCGGCCGCCGCGTGCGGGTGGGACGGCGCATGTGCCGGTTGCGGCTCCGGCGCCGGCCAGGCTTGCTGGGGCTGCTGCCACCCCGCTTGGGGCACCGGGGCCGCCTGCGGCTGCGGTTGCGCGGCCCAGGGTGCAGCGGCCGGGGGCTGTCCGTAACCTTCCGCGGGCTGCGGCGCGTAGGGCTGAGCAGGCGCTTGCGGTTGAGCATACGGCTGAGCGGGTTGCGGGTAGCCCTGGGCCTGGGCGTACTGCGGCGCGGGTGCGGCCTGTTGCGGCGCGGCGTACTGCGGCGCGGGCGCGGCCTGCTGCGGCGCGGCGTACTGCGGCGCGGGCGCGGCCTGCTGCGGCGCGGCGTACTGCGGCGCGGGCGCGGCCTGTTGCGGCGCGGCGTACTGCGGCACTGGTGCTTGTACCGGTGAAGGCTGCATCACCGCAGTGCCGCCGAGATTGGGGTACGCCGCGGGAGCCTGGTTGAGGGAGTGCACCAGCCCTAGGGCGCCCGCGACCGCCTCCGTCGCTTGATCGACGGCGGGGTGCGCGCCGGCCTGCGTTTGGAGCAGCGACAACGCTTGCCGAACCGCGCTCAATGCGCTGGGTGCGTTCTCGGCGGTCGCGGCTCCGTGCGAGGCCTCGATGTGGTGCAGCGCGCTCATGGCCATCGCGACCTGCTCGGCGACTCCGTTCAGCGCGTCGGGCAGCCCGGGGGCCTGCAGCGCCGAGAGCCCACGCGCGAGGCTCTCGCGCGCGGTCTTCGCCTGGGTCATCGGATCGCTCATCAGGTTCCTCCGGTTGGCTCCGAGTCTATATCAGAGCGCCCCAACGGATGGAGAGAGGTTGATTCGCTGCCCAGCCTCGCGGCCAGCTCGGCGCCGGTCAGCTCCGTGTCATCCGTGGCCAGAATCGCGCGTTCGACGGCCAGACAGCCGTCCGAGAGCTGGAGCATCAGCCGCGGGTCCGGACCCGCCCGGACGGCGGCCTCGCCCGGGCGCAGGCCGGCGGGGTGCGCGTCGGCGGCGCGCAGGTGGGTGGCGAAGAGATCCAGTCCACGGACGGACAACGCCAGCCCGGGCACCGGGCACAGAGCTCGGACGCGACGGAGCGCGCGCTCTACCGTCCAGTCGTAGCGCAGCCGAAGCGCGGCGCCGCTCGGGATCGGCGCGGCGGTCACCAGCGCGGGCTCCTGCTGCTGCTCCGGGATGGCCTCCCCACGGCCGAGTCTCCCCACCACGTCGCGCAGCGCCTCGAGGGATGGGCGATCCAGCGCGCGAGCGAGCTGCCAGGCGTTGCGGTCGCCGATCCGCAGCGAGCGCTGAACGAGCATGGCGCCCGCGTCGTACTCTTCCGTCAGGCGGTGCACCGTCACGCCGGACAGCTCGTCCCCGCTGTCGATGGCCCAGTAGAACGGGTCCGGACCGCGGTGACGGGGCAGCAACGACGGGTGGACGCCCACCCCGCCGCCGCCGGCGAGAGCGAGGAGTCGCGCCGGAAGGCGTCGAGTCCAAAACCAGCTGACGATCAGCTCCGGCGCCGCCCGTTCCAGCAGCTCGGCTGCCTGGAGCAGGACCGCGTCCCCCGGCAGCCGCGCCGCATCCAAGACGCGCCGTGGCCCGAGCAGCCGCCCGAGGCGTCTGCGGCCAGGTGCCTCGACCGGCGAGAGCACGGCCAGCTCCAGCGTGTGTCCGTCGGCCGCGAGCAGCAGCGCCCCGAGGGGGAGTCCAAAGTAACCGAGCCGCATTCGCGCCCTGCAGCATAGGTCAGCGTCGCCGAAAAGTTGTGTGGGTCCGGCGTGCCCTGGTACTCGGGCCTTATGGAAGCTGGGGCCAGAAGTCGCACCTTTCGGCCGGTCCTCCGAGCCGGTGACAAGCGCTTCGACCCCGTGGCCGCCCGCAAACCCATCCTGGTGTTCGAGGACGTCCACAAGGCGTACCGGGCCGATGCCCCCGTTCTTCGCGGGCTTTCCTTGGAGATCCAGCGCGGAGAGTTCGTGTTCATCACCGGACCCTCGGGAGCGGGCAAGAGCACCCTGCTCCGCTTGCTGTACGCGGCGGAGGTGGTGGACGCAGGGCGGATCCTGTTCATGGGTCGCGAGGTGGGTCGGCTCACGTCGGACTCGGTGCCCTTCTTGCGTCGCAACGTGGGCGTGGTGTTCCAAGACTTCAAGCTGGTTCCCAACTGGAGCGTGAACGAGAACGTCGCCGTGCCGTTGGAGGTGCTCGGGCTCTCTTCGCGCATGATCCGCAAACGCGTGGGTGAGGCGCTCGAACGCGTGGGGCTCGGCGGCCGCGGCAGCGAGGCGTCGGGAAATCTCTCGGGTGGTGAGCAGCAACGCGTCGCGATCGCCCGCGCGATCGTGGGGGAGCCGGCGCTGGTGCTCGCCGACGAACCGACTGGAAACCTGGACCCGCAACTCGCGATCGACGTCCTCGGACTGTTCGAGGACATTCACGACACCGGAGTGACGGTGCTCTTCGCAACTCACGATCGCACCCTGCTCGACGTGAGACCGCGGCGCGTAGTGGTGCTGGACGAAGGGCGGGCGACGGACGTCCCGGGCGGCCTGGACCGCGTCGGGGAAGCAATGACCCGCGAGGTAGCCTGAAATGACACCGCTCGAACGCGCCTGGCGAGGAACCAAGAACGACTGGCGCTTGCACGTGCTCAGTATCTTCTCGGTGGCAGTGGCCTTCGTGTGTCTTGCCGCGGCGCTGCTCGTCGTGGTCAACGTCAAGGCGATCCAGAGTCGCTGGGTGGAGAGCGGCAGGGCGAGCGTCTACCTGCTGCCCGAGGCGACCCCCGACCAAACCCGGGCCATCGAGGCTGCGCTGCGAGCCAGCGCGGGCGTGACCGACGTCCGCTACGTCAGCTCGGAGGATGCTCGTCGGGAGCTCACTGGCAACGGCGACAACGACGTGCTCGCGGCGCTGCCCGCGGCGGCGTTCCCCGCGTCGCTCGAGGTGCGGGTCCAGGACGATGCCGAGGGGTCGCGACTGAACAAGCTGAGCGCCCTGCTCGGGTCCCTGCCCGCGGTGGAGGCGGTGGAGACCTACCAGGACTGGGGCAAGCGGCTCGGCGGCCTCCTCGCCGGCGGCGTGAGCGCCGCGCTGGTGCTGGCATTGGTGGTGCTGGCTGCGGTGGTCAGCGTGGTCTCCTCGACGATCCGCCTGAGCCTTCAGCGCCGCCGCATCGAGGTGGAGGTGCTCAAGCTCGTGGGTGCGACCGACTCCTACGTGCGCCGACCCTTCGTCGTGGAGGGTGCGGCGCAGGGTGCCATCGGTGCGTTCTTCGCCGTGATGCTGCTGGGACTGCTGTACGGCATCGTGAAGAACCACTTCGACGGGCAGCTCGCCATTCTGCTGGGCGTGACGCCCACCTTTCTGCCGTGGACCGTCGTGCTGTCCATGGTCATCCTCGGCGGCGGGCTCGGTGCTCTCGCCGCCTTCACGAGCCTGCGCAAGCTGCTCATCGTGTGAGCGATGCTCAATCGACGTCTCGCTGCACTGCTCGTCGGCTTGCCCGCCGCTCTGGTGACCTCGCTGTCGGCGGGTCAACCGAGCCCCGTCGCCTCGCCGGTTGCTCGCGCCAGCGCTGGGCTCGATGCCGAGCGGCTGCTCGATGACGTGGACCGCGAGCGGCGTCAGCTGAAGAAGCTGCTCGCGGAGCTCGCCGTCGAGGCCAAGCAAGCGGAGGCCCGCACCCTCACCCGGGGTCGCGCGTACGTCCGACTCGCTCGCGCTGGACTCCTGCCGGTTGGGGGCGGCTTCGAGGCCACCGTCGATCATGCCTCCAAGATCGAGCGCCTCCGGCGCGCGCTCGGCCGGGACATCGCGCTCGAGCGCAAGATCAGCCAGCGTCGAACCGAGCTTGGCGAGAAGCTCGCCGACCTCGAGGCTCGCCGGGGTCCGCTCGAAGCGCAGGCGCGTGCGACCGCGCAAGCGCGTGGTGCGCTGCTGGCAGCCCAGGACCGTGCGCTCGCCTTTCAGCGCGCCTTCGAGACGCCCACGGGCTCGACGTCGCACACCGCCATCTACGGCGCGGGCATCGGGCCGACGGATCCCGTGGACATCGCGGCTGGGTTCGCCGCCATGAAGGGGCGGCTTCCGTTTCCTCTGCCCGGACGCGCGGAGATCCGCTCCGCTCGGCGCCCGGGCACGGACGGCCCTGGCCTGGAGATGCGCGCACCACGCGGCTCGCCGGTGCGGGCCGTCTATGGCGGTCGGGTCGCGTTCGCCGACCACTATGCGGCGTACGGTAAGACCGTGATCGTGGACCACGGCGGCCGGCACTACACCATCAGCTCGAACCTCGAGGAGATCCTGGTCCAGACCGGCGAGGACCTGACCGTCGGAGCTCGCCTTGGCTCGATCGGTGACTCGGGGGACGGGCCCTTGCTCTACCTCGAGCTCCGGGTCGGCGCCGACACGGTCGACCCGGCCGAGTGGTTCGGGATCTGAGCCTGCTCATCAGTACGCGAGAGAATTCGCGCAACTGCTCCGCAGGGCAGCCGAACATCGTGCTGTCTCGTTGAAAGGAGCCATTTCGAATGTCCACCCGCGTCTCGTCCGGCGGCCCGTCCCCCCAGGTCGCCCCATCCAACTCGGCATCCCGCGTCACTCCACCCCCCGCACGGCCCTTCAAGCAGTTCATGGGCGCGGGCGCCCAGGCGGTCGTGGACGGCGCGGAGTCTGCGCTGCGCCGCCTCCCGGGCGGCCCCGTCGTCTCGGCGGCCCTGCGGCCGGGCGGCGGCGGCTTCGTCGCTCCCGCGGGCAGCCGCCCGGAGGGCTCACCCGGCACGGCCGGCACCGACGGCGGCACCCCTCGCCCGGGGGTGGAGGAGGTCATGGCTCAGAACTCCGACATGAACCTCTACTATCTCGAGCTGCAGGAGCGGATCAGCGCCGAGAGCCGGTCGTACACCGCGCTCTCCAACGTGCTCAAAGCTCGGCACGACACGGTGAAGAACGCGATTGGCAACATCCGCTGATTCGCGGCCACATTTCACGTAGGATGGTGGTGCGACCATGGGCATCGACGGAATCGGAAAACCCCCAGGCGGCGCGCCACTCCCGACGGCAGCGGAGGCCGGAGGCGCCGCCAAGACGGGCGCCACCTTCGACGCAGGTCGCGCCGAGAAGCCCGAGGCCACCGCTGAGGTGGACTCCCTCGGGCGACTCGGTCGCGGCGAGATCACGCTCGACCAGTACCTGGACGAGCGCGTGGCCAGTGCCTCCGCTCCGCTCGCCGCCAGCCTGGGGCCCGAGCAGCTCGAGTTCGTGCAGAGCGCGCTGCGCGAGCAGCTCGCGACGGATCCGGTGCTGATCGAGCTCGTTCGACGAGCCACCGGTCAAGTGCCACGCGCGGAGTGACGCGCGTCGGGGCATGACGGCGCACGACAAACGCGCTAGGTCCACTCTCGCATGGCGCGTGACCCAGCGGGGTTCCGGCTCTACTCGCTCATCGACGTCGTCGCCGATGGCGCCCGGGTGGAGGACTTTGGGGTGCTCGCGGTCCGCCTGGCCGAGGCCGACCGCGCCGGCGCGCGTGTAGCCCAGTCCTGGGTCGTCCCCACGCGGGCGTTTCGCGCCCACGTCGAAGCGAAGCTACCACCGGGTCACGACCTGGCCTCGCTCCTGCGAGGCAGTCGCCGCAGCTCCACCTCGGAGCGCGCGGCGCGCGCCTACGAGCGGCTGCTCCACGAGCCCGTCGAGGCGCTCGCCGAGGCTCTGGACGGGCTGCCGCGGATCGACGACGGCGGCAGCTACGCCGTGTGGCTCAGCACGACGCTGCGTGACTCGACCGTGCTGTCGTTGGCCGGCATGTTCGGCCCGCACCTGGCTCCCACGCCCATGGAGGCTCTGGGTCGAGCTTGGGCCGCCACACACCACGAGCAGACGCTGCGAGTGCTGACGCAGCATGGCGTTCGCGAGCTCGCGCTGGGCGCGGTGATCCAACGCTTGCCCCCGCATCCGCGCATCATCGCGCTGCTGACCGCGGATCCGGAGCGCTTGTGGCACCGTGAGCGCGGCGAGGAAACGCCCGGTCGTTCCGCGAGCGATGAGCGGTGGGTGCTCATGACCGGAGCGGGGCCGTCGTTCTCGGTGCGGGACGGTGCACTGCTCGCCGATCGAGTCGAGCTGTCGAGCGACGGGCGCGAGCTCGGGCGCGTCGACATTCCGC
Source organism: Polyangiaceae bacterium (assembly GCA_019637295.1). Lineage (GTDB taxonomy): Bacteria > Myxococcota_A > Polyangia > Polyangiales > Polyangiaceae > JACKEA01. Next base: position 326,282 of record JAHBVX010000006.1, on the reverse strand, counting down.
ACAGCCAAGCGAGCGAGCGCGACGTGCCCCCGCTCGATGCGTCGACCCTCGCGGAGTTGACTTCGGTCGCCGAGCTGGGTGCTCGCTCCGAGCCGAAGCTCGCCTGGTTCTGTGTCTCGGACTCGCGGCAGCCGCTGCTCTGCTCGCTCGAGCGCGCCATCGGCGCGGGGTATCCGGAGGGTGGCGAGCCGGAGACGGTGTGGTCGCGCTCGGGTCTCGACGCGCTCTTGCCGCGTGTGGCTACGCCACTCACCGCCGGTTTGGTCGAGCGAGCCAGCAGCGAGAGCCTGCGCAACGCGCTGCATGAGCTAGGAGGGCGCGCGCCGAAGTCGGCACCTTTGGTGCAGAACGTCCAAGGTCGCGCGTACTTCAACCTGTCGGCGCTGTTCGACGTCGTGCGCACGGTGCCGGGTCTGGATCCGACGGCGCTGTTGGACCTGATCCGCGGGGCCACCCAGGAAGAGGTGCAGCACGCGCTCGACCTGAAGGCTCGCTCGCCCTCCCTCGCGGCGCTCTCGCTTGCGGCCGCTCGCCTGGCATCGCGTGAGCGCGCGATGCGCGAGTCCGTCGAGGAGTTCGGTCGCCGTGCGCAAGCGCAGAGGCGGTGGTTGTCGGAGATGGATCTGGCGATCTTGCCGGATGACGCGCTCAAGACCACCCTGAGCGAGAGTTACGACTTCTTTCGCGACACCGCGCGCCTGTTGCTGGCGAGCTCGCTGGCGTTCTTGTCCGCCTTCGTCGCGGTGCGCGCCGTGGTGGCGCGCGGCCGTCCGGCTGATGCATCGCGGCTCACGCACCGCATCAGCGCGGGCGTCGGTGATCTGGCGACCGTCGCGCCGACGCTCGCGCTCGCACCGGTCATCGCCACTGCACGCGAGGACGAGGCCGCGGCTCGCGTGCTACGCAGCGGAGTCATGACCCTGCCCGAGCTGCCTCCAGGACCTCTGCGTCGCGCGCTGCTCGGCTGGCAAGAGTCGTTCGGGGACCGCGGGCTGTCCGAGCCGGAGATCGAGCAACCGCGCTTCGGAGAGCGGTTTGAGCCCGTGCTGGCGTTCGTGCGGGCTGCCCTCTCGGTGGAGGGCTCCGTCGAGCAGAGAATGTCTCGTGTTCGCGCCGAGGCCGACGAAGCGCTCGCTAGCCTGGAAGCGAGCCTCTCGTACCTGGAGACGGTGCTCCTGCGCTCACTGGTGCAGCGACTGCGAGGGCTCTTGCGGGTCCGCGAAGAGATGCGGGTTTGGCTCGCTCAGACCGTGGGCATGCTGCGGACCGTGGTGCTGGACGTGGACCGGCGTCTGCTGCGGCTGGATCCGGCCCTCGCCCGAGGAGCCGCCTTCTTTCTCACACCATCCGAGCTCTCCTCCGCCATCGGCACCATGCGCGCTGATCTGGGGCCGATCGTGCGCTGGCGGCGAGCAGGCTTCGCTCACCTGGCAGGGCTGCCGGATCCGCCCGAGATCTTCGTGGGACGACCACCCGTCGTGACCGCGATGAGCCGATCCAGTTCGCTGCGGGGTGAAGCTGCCGGCGGCGGCGCGGTGGAGGGGAGAGTGCGGCACTTGTCCGAGCTCGAGCAGCTGGGGCCGGGGGACGTGTTGGTCGTGCGTTCGCTCGACGTGGGGCTCACTCCGGTGCTGCCCAGCATCGCCGGTGTGATCGCGGAGTGCGGTGGCACGCTGGCGCACGGCGCGGTCGTCGCGCGAGAGCTCGGTGTGCCCACGGTGGTCGGCGTGCCCAACGCGCGCGCGCGCCTCGCGAGCGGGGTCGCCGTTCGGATGGACGGAGAGTCGGGCATCGTCGAGCCGCTGCCATGAGCCGCGCCAAGCAGGCGCCCAAGAGCTGGCGTGTCGGTCGCGACGACGCTGGGTCGCTGCTCGGCGCGCTCTCGCGAGTACTCGCGGACGCGAGCGACGCGCTCGCGTCGGGACGCGTGTTCGTCGACGGCAAGCGTCAACTTCAAGGCGACGCGCCCGTACGCGAAGGGGCGCACATCGAGGTTGGCGCCCCTCGACCGATGACCGCGCCGCCCAGTGTGCTCCTCGAGCGCGCCGGACTGCTCGCGGTCGACAAGCCCGCGGGGCTCGCCACCGAGCCGGAGCGCAGCGGGACCCGCTCGGTCCGCGAGTACTTGGAGCAGACCCTCGGACGACCTTGTCACGCGCTCTCGCGTCTGGACCTGGGGGTCAGCGGGGTGGTCCTGTTCGCGTCCACCGTCGCCGCGCGGCGGCACGTCGAGGCGGAGCGGTCGCGTGGGAGCTACGCGCGCTGCTACGTCGCGCTCGCGAAGGGCGAACTGTCCGAGCAGGGCGCCTGGGCTTGGTCGGTGCAAGAGCGCGAGGCGCTGACGCTCTATCGCGTCGTGAGCCGGGCAGCCGGGGTGTGTCTGCTGGCGCTGACGCCGCGTACCGGCCGCCACCACCAGCTGCGCGTCCACGCGTCCCTCGCGGGGGCGCCGCTGCTCGGCGACCGTGCCCATGGCGGCGCTCGAACCCAGGTGCTGCCGAGCGGGGCCGTCGTGTCGCTCGAGCGCATCGCGCTTCATTGCGCAGCGCTCGAGCTGACCGCTCCGGATCGCTCGAGCTTCGTCGCCCGCGCGCCCATCGCGCCGGAGCTGCTCGGACGCTGGTCTGCCCTCGGCGGGGACGAGTCGGCGTGGGGCCGCGCCGTCGAGCTCGGGCTCGCTGTCGCGAGGTCGGGAAAAGTGCTGTAGTGCGCCAGGTCCCATGAAGCGTGCGCTCATCCTCGTGGTCCTGGTGTGTGGCTGCTCGGCGGCGCGGTACGATCGCACCGACGGCCCCACGTTGGCGATGCCGGCGCGGCTGGGCGAAGGCTCCGAGCAGGACGCGGGCGGCGTCGAGCCCGCACCGAAACCGACCGCCGAGCGCGCCGCGACCGAGCCCTACGACAGCCTGCCCGATCCACCCGCGCTGGCCGAGCGGCGCCAGTGGGAGATGGTGGTGGTCCACGATCAGGGCAAGGTGCGAGTGGAGCGCACCACCCTGAAGGTATTCCCGCGGCCAGTTCCCACCGCGCGGCGCATGGGGCGGTGGGCGATCGAGCTGTGGATCGGGCGCGAGCTCATCGAGCGAGTACGCTTCGACTTCCCGTTGCTCGGGGCCGAGGAGCCAGCCGGTCCGCGCCGGCCCCTGAAGGAGCCTCCATCCCTGGCCGCTGGCGCGACGGTCGAGCGCACCGTGCTCGTGCCGGACAGCACGCGGGCGACGCGCGCGATCCTGGTGGATCGCGCGACGAGCGAGGTGCTCGAGCTGCCCTGGCCGCCGGGCGGGGCGCCCAGCCCAGCGCCACCACCCAAGAAACCAGCCGATCCGCCGCCTGCCGCGCCGTAGGCAGCAGAGGTGGCGCTCTGGGCCGGCTTCGTGCGACTCTAGCGCGCCATGAATTGCGAGGCCTGTGGGCACGCGAACGTCGACGGCGCGCGCTTTTGTGCGAGCTGCGGCGGACTGCTACCGATCGAGGACCAGGAGAACGAGAACGCGCTGGTCGGGCAGATCATCGGCGGCCGCTACCGGGTCACCGGGGTGCTCGGCGAGGGCGGGATGGGCATCGTGTACATCGGCGAGCAGCAGATGGGCTCGACCGTGCGCAAGGTCGCCATCAAGACCCTGCACCAGCACCTGTCGAAGGATCCCTCGGTTCTGGCGCGCTTTCACCGAGAGTGCGGCACGGTTGCCCAGCTCGAGCACCCCAACACCATCAAGTTCTTCGACTTCGGCTCCACCGCGGACGGGACGCTGTACATCGCGATGGAGTTCGTCAAAGGCGAGCCCCTGAACGACGTGATCGAGAAGCGCGGTCCGATCACCCCGGAGCGCACGCTCAAGATCCTCAAGCAGGTCTGCGGCGCCCTCGAAGAGGCCCACGAGCAGGGCATCATCCACCGCGACTTGAAGCCCGAGAACATCATTCTGACCGAGCGTGCCGGCGTCTCGGACTTCGCCAAGGTGCTCGACTTCGGCATCGCCGCGCGCAGCGAGTCGGCGGACGCACAGAAAGAAGCGAAGCTCACCCAACAGGGGATGGTGCTCGGAACGCCGCCCTACATGAGCCCGGAGCAATTCACGGGCAAGGCCCTCGATCGGCGCAGCGACATCTACTCCCTCGGCGTCATGGCCTACGAGATGCTGACCGGGAAGCTGCCGTTCGAGGCGGACACGCCGTGGCAGTGGGCGACGCAGCACATGACCGCTCAGCCGCTGCCCTTCGAGGTGACGGCCCCGGCGACCTCCATCCCCGATCCCATCCGGCGGGCGATCTTGCGCGCGCTGTCCAAGGACCGCGAGGAGCGCCACCCGACCGCCCGGGAGTTCTACGCGGACATTTCGAGCGGGGGCGGGCTGACGGCGGACGAGCCGGCGCAGTCCCTGCGCACCGGCGCCGCTGCAGCCGCCTCGACGGGTCCCGGGACGGCAGCCATGGCCGCTGCGCCGGATTTCGCGGCCATGGGTGCGGGCGCGGCAGCGCCACCCCCGGTGGCGATGGCCCAGCACCACCAACCCATGATGGCCGCGCCGCCGATGGTGATGGCTCCCCCCCCGGCGGCCTCCTCGGGTGGCGGCGGGGGCAAGGGCATCATCATCGGCCTGGTTGGCCTGATGACGCTGCTCGGTATCGTCATCGTGGTCGTGTTGGTCATCAGGGCCAAGCCCTCCACCATCGACGACCAGCCGCTCACCAACCCCTTCACCAGCGCTTCTGGCCAGACCACCATCGCGCCGGAGCTCGATCCCAGCGCCGTGGCCGCGGGGGGCGACGACGCTGGCGGTGGTGAGGGCAGCGAGCCGCCCCCCAAGCCTACCGCCACCACCAAGCCAACCACGACCGGGACTCCCACGGCCACCACCGCCAAGACGGCCCAGCCGGCGGGCAACGCGGCGGCCTGCGATCAGTGCATCGCGGCCGCGCAGGGCGGCAACATCTCCGGCGCCGCGTCCCACTACCGAAATTGCTCGGATGCAGGCAAGAAAAGCCTGTGCAGCCGGGCCGCCCGAACGAGCGCTCCCGGTGCAGCCGCCTCCGCCGCGCGCAACGGCAACTGCGCCCAGGCCAAGGCCATCATGGCGGCCGCCAACGGTATGGGCGCGGGCTCGGGCGCGCTGAACAACGCGCTGTCCGGCACCACCTGCAAGTAGGGCGAGCGGCCCCCGCCGGGCGCCTGGCGCACGAAGTAGCCGTATGCTTTCGGTAGTTTACGGAGTAGCGCGCAGGTTCCTTGACCGGATCCGAGAAGCGGGTCTACCTTCGGGCCGGCTTTGAGGAGTTCCTGCTCGAGTCCCTTGTCTTTGGCTGGTTGATGGGGAGAGTCCTTCGGGAGAACGCACCCACAGATGGCGAAAACGACGACGCGGATGACGTGGCCAGAGCTCTGCCGGTCCCCTGACCTGAAGGGCGCCTGGGTAGCGCTGGACAACTGCCGATACGACAAGGCCACCCTCCAGCCCGTGGAGGGGGACGTGGTGGACTGGGACGAAGAGCTGGTCGAGCTGTGCTCGCGTCTCCGAGAAATGGGCCATAGCTCGTGCGCGATCCTGTTCTGCGAGGACGACGTCTACGTCGAGACTCGTCGAGCCTCCTCGGCCCCGGCGAGCGCCCGGCGCTCCCTGCCCTGACGGGTCATTTGATGATGGGCTTGAGGATGGCCTTGCCGTCCCGGATGACCACGTCGAAGTCCACCTGACGGTTGCCATGCTGCTGCTTCAGCCGACTCTCGGTCGCCTTCAGCGTCTTGGCTAGTCCGTCCATACTGACGGCCTGGCTGTCGTTCGTCTGACGCTTGGCGTCGACCAGCCGGGCGTGCAGCTCCCGGACCCGCTGGTCCGACACGCCTCCGGGCCCCGGCGCCGATGGCGCGGGGCGGGCGGGGCTGGGAGGGGGAGCGGCCGGAGGCCGAGCCGGGGGCGGCAGACGCGCCGGCGGGGCAGGGCGTGCCGGTGGCGCCGCCGCTCGCGCGGGCGCAGGCGCCGGAGGCGAAGCGGCCGCCGAAACCGGCCGCTGGGCTGGGCGCGCCGAAGGGGCTGGGCGCGCCGGCGAGGGCTCCGAGAGGTCCAGGTCCAAGTCGAGGTCGAGCCGCCCGAGGGCGCGCTTCACGGGCGCAGCGGCCGGCGGCCGGCTCGGCGTGGCTGGCGCCACGGCCGCGCGCTGCGCTACCGCGCGGAAGGCGTCGTCCAGGGCTTGCTTGGTGTCGAGGGCTCCGTCGCTCGGGCTCTCGAGCAGCGCGGCGAGGTCCTGCGCGGCCTGCTGGCTGGCGTCCTCCGCTCGGGATCGGGCCTCGCTCGCCGCTTCGCCGCGGGCGAACATGCCCCGTCGCTTCTTGGCCGCGATGGTGAGCGCCTCTCCCAGCTTCTCCGCCTTGAGCATGTGACGGTGGTAGGTACCGTTCTCGATCTCGCGGCAGATCCGCTGCCAGTACTGCTGGTACGTGTTGTACCGCATGATGAGCGTCTGCAGCTTGAAGCGCTTGGCCGTGTTGCGGAACTTCGCGCGACGCAGCACCCAAATGCGGCGGTCCACGTCTTTGCGCGCCACCGCGGGCTCGATCTTCTCGATGCCCAGGAAGTACTGCTCGTAGAGCGACCTCAGCCGATCGAGCCGGCTCTCGAGCTCCTCGAGCTCTTGATCGATGTCGAGCTCTTCCGCCTCCACCGCCTGCTACCTCCCATCCAGCGGAGTGACGCGCAGGTTGTCGAAGCAGACGGGTACTTCCCAGTCGTTGAACCCGAAGTGCTCGTGTCCCTCGCCCGCGAGGGGCTGGGGATCGGTGAACGAGAGGATGTCGATGTCGTCCACCATCCAGCGCACGGTCTTGCCGTCGGTGCGCTCGATCTTGAAGCGATAAGTCTGGTTGGCTTGCACCCGGCGGGTTCGAACGTCGGTCCCCTCCGGGCTGAGCTTCACCTCGGGCCGGTTCGGCGCGTGTTCGTCGATGCGCGCCAGGACGTGGAACTGATTCTTCCAGCCCCCGAAGATCACGACGTAGCTCGTCGCGTTCGTGTAGGAGACCCCGGTCGCGTGACTGCGCCCGTCCCCCCACACCTCCACCTTCAGGTCACCATCCGGCGACGCGCTGGTGGCCTCGAACTCGATGCGCGCGTTGACGGGCAGGCGTCGCTTGAGCCACACGCCGTGGTTCCTCGCGCCGCGACCGCACAGTCGGCCGTTCTCGATCTTCCACACGTTGCTGGTGGCGTTCCAGTCCGCCCCCAGCTCGCTGCGATCGAACGCGTCCGAGAATACGGCCGTCAGCGGCGGATCGGCGGCGGCCTGCCCGGCGGCGGGCGGGGCCGCCCCGGCGCGCTGCTGCTTGGCCTTCTCGTCGTTCGGGACGCAGCCAGCCGCGGTGATCAGGCCAAGAACCAGGAATCGGCGAGACACCGCGCCATGCTAACCCATCGGCGACCCTCGGGCATCCGAACAATCCCCGACGCAGCTCGGCACATCACCTTCTCGCCACGGCGAGTTCCGGGGTAGAAGACGCGGGAGCGATGCATCCCGTACTGTTTCGCATCCCGCTGCCCGGGGTCACCGTGCCCTTGATGCCGGCCCTGCTCGTGGTGGCCGCGCTCGGCGCCGTCCTGGCGCTGTTCGGCTACCGCAAGAAGGCCGCGGACCTGCTCATCATCGGCGCGGTCGCGGCCGCGGCCGCGGCCATCGCCGGGTTCGCCTATCGCGGCGAGGTCTACACGCTCTCGCCGCTGCCGGTCTACAGCTACGGCGCCATGTTGTGCCTGTCGATCGTCGTCGGCTGGTACTTGACGCTGGGCCTGGCGTCGAAGGACGGGCTGCCCCGCGAGACGATGGCCAACTGCTACTTCGTCACCGCGGTCTCGGCGCTGGTCGGCGCGCGTCTGCTGTACGTGGTCACGAACCTGGGAGAGTTTCCGAGCTTTCAGGACCTGTTCGCGCTCCGGCGCGGGGGGCTCGTCGCGTACGGAGGGTTCCTGGGCGGGTTCGTCGGTTCGTGGTTGTTCTTGCGCAAGCAGCGCATCCGGCTGTTGCCCTGGGCGGACGTCGCCGTTCCCAGCTTGGCGACGGGTCTCGTCGTCACGCGGCTCGGCTGCTACCTCTACGGCTGTGACTTCGGTAAGCCGCTCGGCGATGGCGCGCCCGCGTGGCTGCGTTCGCTGGGTACGTTTCCGCGCTGGTCCGACAGCACGCTCATCGAAGGCAGCGGCTCACCCGCCTGGATCCAGCACGTCAACCAGCGGGGTCTATCAGCGGATGCGACCGAGTCGCTGCCGGTTCATCCGACCCAGCTGTACGAAGTGCTGGTGGGGCTCGCGCTCCTCGTGCTCGTGCTCGCGGTGCGCAAGAATCAGCGCTTCCGCGGCCAGGTATTCTTGGCGTTCACGCTGGGCTACGGCCTGCTCCGCTTCTTGCTCGAGGTGCTGCGGGACGACGCCGAGCGCGGGGAGTTCGGCCCGCACTTCGCCGAGCAGGTGCTCTGGTCCGGCGCGCTGGTGATCTTCGGGGCGGCCTTCGCGTTCGGTCCCGCGCGTTCCATCGCGAACGACACGGCGCGCAACGTGGCGCGAGTCGCGGCCGTGCTGCCCGGCATCGTCGTGTTCTTCGCGCTGCGCCCCGACACCTTCGCCCAGTCCATCGCGGTTCAGCTCTCCACGTCGCAGTGGATCGGTCTGCTCACGGGAGTGGGGGCGGCCGTGGCGTGGGCCACCCTGCTCGAGTCGGCGAAGCGGAGCCCCGAAGCAGCCATGAGCCTGGGCGAGGGCGCGCTAGTGGAGGACGACGCGCCGGAGAGTGAGCGCGACGCCGTCGAGCCGGACGACGCCGAGCCCGACGAGGCTGACTCCGATGACGGCGACCGAGACGACGCGGGCGCCGTCGAGCGCGGCGAGCCCGAGCCCGCGGCGGACGACGGAGGCGACGCCGACGCGGACGCCAGCCCGCCGCCCGCGAAGGCCAACCCGTCCAGACCTAGCCAGGTCGGCAAGAAGAAGCGGAAGAAGAAGCTCCCGCGCTCCTGAGCTCACTTGCGCTCGAACTGAGCCACGAAGGGCGCCTGGCCGCGAATGTCGACCTTCACCCCGTGGGGGTCCAGATCGACGATGGCAAACGCCTCCGACGGGCGTCCGGGCGCGTCGTCGTCCAAGTTCTCCGTCAGGCTCTGCAGCGTGATGTAGGGGATCGAATCGAGCACGTCCACGTGATTCCAGTGCGCGTGGCCGTTGAAGACCGCGATCACGCGGCCGCTGGCGGCGAGTGCGCGGCGTAGCTCCCGCCGCTCTGCGACTCGGCAGATGTGCGGGGCTCTCTCGAACCAACGGTTGCCCGTCAGGTCCATCTCGCTCGCGGGGTGGTGCATCAGGACGAGCGTGGGCAGTCGAGTTTGGCTCAGGTCCTCGCGGAGCCAGTCGAGCTGTTCAGCGGGCAGGCGAACGGACACGTCCTTCGTCTCCAGTGTGTTCAACACGACGAAGTGGAATCCACCGATGTCGCGCGAGTAGTGCAAAGGTCCGCTGTGGTCCCATAGCTCACGCAGGTCGTCGTCGGTCAGGTTCACTTGGTCGTGGTTGCCGGCGACGTGCAGGACGGGAACGACGAGGGGCTGCAGTTCACGCAAGAACTCGCGGTAGCGGTCGGCGTCTACCGCACGGCTCTCGTCTTCGATCACGTCCCCGAGGTTCACCACGACGTCGGGCTCGTGCTCGTCCGTCCACCGGCGGACGACCTCGCGAGTGAGCCGGCCCGCTTGGTCCGTCAGCTTGCGCAGCTTGCCCCCGAAGTAGGCCCGAGGACCAAAGTGGATGTCCGTCACCAGAGCGATGCGCACGGTAGGACTGATCTACACAGCTCCCCGCGGTTCAGCCAGCCGCGTCCGGGGCGCCCGGCACCGCCGCAGACGCTCCCGCGCTGGCAAAAAACCACGAGATGTCCATGGCTTGCCGGCGCTTGCTCACAATCCTCTGGATGGCCTGGACCCCGTCTGCCGTCTAAAGGTAGCCTTCCGCGCGCCTCATCTCAGGCGGCGCGCTTGCCTGAACAGGCTCGAAAACCGGACTAGCGAGGACCTCATGCGTAGTTTCATCCTTGGTGTCGTAGGCTGCGTCGTTCTGACCAGCGTCGTGGGCTGCAAGAAGAAGGACGAGGACGCCCAAACCGCGGGCTATCAACAAGGTGGCTACGGCCAGCAGCCCGGTTACGGCCAGCAGCCCGGCTACGGCCAGCAGCCCGGCTACGGCCAGCAGCCCGGCTACGGCCAGCAGCCCCAGCCCGGCCAGCCCGGTTACGGCCAGCAGCCCGGTTACGGCCAGCAGCCGACGGGTCAGCCGCCGGCGGGTCAGCCGCCGCCGGCAGCACAAGGTGGTGGTCAGGCACAGCCCATGGACCCGTCGCTCGGCGCCGCCGCTCAGCCAATCTTGAACCAACTCGCCGCGGCAGAAGCACCGGCTGGCGCGAAGCCGATGGGCGGCTCGATCGTCGGCAACTTCCAGCAAGGCCAGACCCTCGAGTCCCAGATCCAGCTGCAGCCCGGCAAGTGCTACACCGTCGTCGCTGCGGGGCTTCCTCCCGTCTCGGAGGTGAACGTTCGCTTCACCGCCGTCACCCCCATCCCCGGCTCCGCCATGGTGCTGGCCCAGGATCAGGGCACGGGCCCGCAGGCGGTGCTGGGCAAGAAGCCCAACTGCTACAAGAACCCCGCGCCCTTCGCGCTGCCGGTGAACCTCATCATCGAGGCGGCTGGCGGCTCCGGCATCGTGGCCACGCAGGTGTACGAGAAGTGAGCCCCAGCGGGAGAGAGTGGCAGGCCGTGGGGTCTGCCACTCCCCCGTCCGTCATGCAGCCCGCCGCCGCTGCAGGATGAGCAAGAACAGCGGTCCGCCCACCAGCGCGGTGATGGCGCCCACCGGCGGCTCCGTGCCCAGGTACCGAAACGCTGCCCGCGCGACCAGATCGCAGGCGACGAGCGTCGACGCCCCCAGGATGAACGCTGCCGGGAGCGTCACGCGGTGATCCGGCCCGAGCAGGCGGCGGGTCGCGTGGGGCACGATCAGGCCCACGAAGCCGATGAGCCCGGTCAGGCTGACCACCGCTCCGGTGATGGCCGACGAGGCGACGAAGATCCGCTGCTCGACGCGTCGCACCTCGACCCCGAGATGCGCGGCGGGTTCCTTCCCGAGTGCCAGCAGGTTGAGGCGACCGGAGTCGTACAGCAGCAGACCGGTGCCGGCCGCCACCCAGATGGCGCACACGATCAGCTGCGGCACCGAGGGCACGTCGAGGAAGCCCATCAGCCAAAACAGGAGCTCCTGAGCCTTGGCCGCAGACACGAGCGTCTTGACGAACGTGATCACGCTCGCCGCAATGGCGTTCACGATCACTCCCGCGAGCACGATGGTCGTGCCGCTCAGATCGCCGCTCGCGCGCGCGATGGCGTACACCACGAAGGTCGCGACCAGCCCGCCCGCCAGCGCAGCCGCGGGTACCAACGCCGCGCCCACCACGGTGAACGCGCTCGCGCCGGCCACCAACGCCAGGGTAGCGCCCGCGGCAGCGCCGCCGGAGACGCCGAGCACGTAGGGGTCGGCCAGTGGGTTTCTGAGCAGCGCCTGCAACGCGACCCCCACCACCGACAGCGCGCCACCCGCCAGCGCCGCGAGCAGCACCCGCGGCAGTCGCGCCTTCCAGAACATCACCCCCTGCAGGCTCTCCGGATCGGATAGCGCGCGGGTCAGGTCGAGCCGCTCGGCTCCGAACAGGACGCCTCCGAGCAGCGACGACCCGAGCAGGCCGACCAGCAGAAGCCACGGGAGGGCGCGCCGCCACATCCGAGCCCGCCTCAGCGCGAACTGCGCTCGTGCAAGATACGCAGACCCTCGAGCGTGAGATGCTCGTCCACGATTTCGAGCGTGCGAGTGTGGCGTGCGATCAACGCAGCCAGCCCGCCGGTGGCGATCACTCGGCACGGGAAGCCAAGCTCGGCTATGACCTTGTCGACCAGGCCGTCCACCAGGGAGGCGTAACCGTTGACGACGCCGGACTGAATGGCATGCGTCGTGTTCCGCCCGACGATGTTGGGCGGCTCGGCGATCTCGATGCGCGTCAGCTTCGCGGCGCGGCCGAGCAGCGCGTCGAGGCTGACCTGGATGCCCGGAACGATGATGCCGCCGAGATACTCCGCGTCGGGAGAGACGCAGTCGAAGGTCGTGGCGGTGCCGAAGTCCACCACAATCACGCCGCCGTGGAAGCGATCGAACGCAGCCACGGCGTTGACGATGCGGTCGGCGCCGACTTCGCGCGGATTGTCGTAGCGGACGGTGATGCCCGTATCCGAGTCGGGTCCGACGATGACCGGGCTCTTGCCCACCGCATGCGTGATGGCGTCCGCCATCACGTCGGTGAGCGGCGGCACCACGCTGGCCAAGATCGCCGCGTGAACATCGACCGAGCGATGTCCGTGCAGAGTCAGCAATTGGTGTAGCAGGACGCCGTGCTCGTCCGCGGTCTTGGTGCGCTGCGTGGAAATGCGAAAGGTGCGCACGAGCTGGGCCCCGTCGTAGAGCCCGAACACCGCGTTCGTATTGCCGATGTCCACCGCGAGCAGCACGGCGTGACTCTACACACGTTCGCGCCGCGACCTGAAGCGCAAGGCGCGCGGTCACGGTTCGATGCGGACTTCGCGCAGGCGATCGCCGCGGGCCAGCTTCTCCCACGGACCCTCGGCTCGTCCGAGCCAGGCGTACTCCCCATCGAGGTGGGGTTGGGCCGACAGAGTCACGAAGAGCTGACTCGAGCCCGTGTCTCGCCCGGACAGGGCTACTCCGACGTTCAGCGCAGCGAAGGGGATGGGCGAGGTCTCGCAGCGCACCGCGGACTTCCCAGCCCCACCGTAGCCGTCACCGATGCGGTCGCCGAACTGGACCACGAAGCCCGGCACGACTCGGTGAAAGACGATGCCGTCGTAGAAGCGAGCCTGAACCAGATCGCGCACCCGAGTGACGAACACCGGCGCCACGTCGGCGTTCAGCTCGAGGCGCAGCGTCCCCGCGTCCGTCTCGAGCTTCAGGACGAGTTGGCCGTGCACCAAACGTGTGAGTTCTTCGGGTGCAGCGGTGGACTTTCCGCTGCTACAGCGGCGAGTTCGGTCACCCATCGAGTGCAGTGCGCGTTCGGCAGCGGCGCGCAAGGTCGGGTGTTCACTGCTGCACGAGCCATCGACGATGGACTTGCTTCGGAGCAGCTGCAGCGCCCCAGCAGCGTTGATCAGAGCGGCCCGCGTTTCGAGCGCGTCTGCGGGGCGCTCGAGCTCGAGCGCCTTCATCAGCGCCGCAGCGACGTCCTTGTGCGGCGCGGGAGTGTCTCCCTCGGCTGCGCCAGGGGTCGCGCGAGCCGGATAGGCGCTCAGGATCTGCGCCGCGGTAGCGACGGTCCCGCTCTCGGCTGCCGCCAGTGCGCGGGCCAGGACCACGTGGGCCTCCACCGCCTCGGGGTGAGCTGCCAGCATCTGCAGCGCTGCTTGACGCACGCGGGGGTGTGGGGACTCGGCCAACTCACGGAAGCGGCGACCGCGCGCGAGGGTGAGGGGCCCGCGGTCGAGCACCGTCAACAGCGCCAAATCGCGCTCGATGGCCTGCTCGCCGGGCTCGCACTCGTTCAGCTTGGGGTACAGACTCGCGGTCCCGGCGCGGCGACTTGCGGCGCGACAGCGCAGCTGCACCGTGCGTCGGTAGGCGACGGACGTGGCGTCCTTGGGCAGCGCCAGCGACTCGAGCCGCTCGAGGGCGGCGGTCGCCTCCTTGGCTGGGGGCTCGAGTCCTTCCAGCAAGGTGAGCAAGATGGCAAACTCCGCGGCCTCGAGCGCCGTAGGCTCGAGCGCGCGCGGCTCTGCCCAGGCCGCGAGGCGACGCGCGATCGCAGGCTGGGCCTCTGCACCGAGCTTGGCCAGTTCCCGCGCGGCGTCCGCGCGCTCGCCCACGGCGCGCTTCTCGTCCGCGATCAACCCTTCGAGCACGGGGATGGCGGCAACGCCCGCGCGTCCCAGCGCTCGGGCGGCGAAGGTGCGCCGCGCGCCGGGCTGCGCGAGCGACTCCGTGGCGATCTCGAGCAGCCGAGCGCGCGCGGCCTCCGGGAGCTCACCAACGCGCGAGAACGCCAGCAGAGCAGCCTCCAGCGGCTGCTCGGGATCGCTGGCCGCGTCCAGTAGCGCGACGACCGAGGCGGCGTCGAGGCGGCGTGTCCGCGCGGCGAGCCGGCCCAGCGCGAGCGCCGCGGCCTCTGCGCTCGCCTTGTCGCTGGACAGCCACGCGCGCAGCGTTGCCTCGGACGTCTGCGTGGCGCAGCGGCCCAAAGCGTCGGCGATGGCGGCCACCGGATCCGAGAGCGGAGCGGCGGTCGTCGTGTCGCGCTCCACGAGCGACGCAGCGCGCGAGACCAGCGCGGCGACGGTCGCTTCCTCCTGCCCCCGACACGCGAAGCCCAGGCCGTACGCCGCCCAGCTGATGATGGATGGCTCTTCGTCCGCCAGCGCGCTCAGCAGCGACTCGTGGGCGGGCCCATCGGCGATCCGTGCGAGAGCCGCCACGGCGCGCCGTCGCACGGCGACGTTTCGACTGAACAGCGCCTCGTGGGGCACGTCAGCGGTGACCCGCCGCTGCTCCGCGCTCAGGATGCGCTCGTCGAGCAGCGCGTCCGACGTCACCGCGGCTGACGCAGTGGGGGGGGCCGCGCTGGGGGTGGCCTGGCTGCCCTGACCGCGGTCGCAGCCCGATGCCACGGCGACCGCCAGCAGCCCGAGGGCGATCCTGCTCGTCACCACGCGGCATCCTCCCGCGAGCGCAGGCCGAAGGTGCCCAGCTGATCGAGCGCGAGGCTCACCCGCTCGCGCACCGCGCGACGGATGCTGCGACCGAGGCCGACGGGCGGTGACCAGGCTGGCTCTCCGCGGGCTCGAAGCCCGGCGCGGCGAAAGCAAGAGAGCGCCCGAGGCAGGTGCCAGTCGCAGGTGACGACCACGACTCGCGCGTGGTCGACGCGCCTCAATACCTCGGCGGCGTAGCGGGCATTCTCGCAGGTCGACAGACTGCAGAGCTCTTCCTCGATCGCTGAGTCGGGCACGCCCAAGCGCACCAGCTCGTGGCGTAGGGCGGTCGCCTCCGCCACACCGAACCAGCGGCGCCCGCCGCTGGTGATCACCCGCGCCGCGACCCCGCGGTGAAACGCGCGGGCCGCCGTGCGTGAGCGCCGCCGCGCCGCTGGCGACGGGACGCCCCGCGGTTCGATGCGGCACCCGAGCAGGACGATGGCGTCGGCGGACACGCGGCAAACCATAGCGCAGGCAGCGAGGTCTGAACCAAGACCATTCGGAGCGACCCGCGCTCGTCACGAACATCGCCCGCCCGGAGCTTTCGAGCTAGCCTCGGCGGCGATGCGGCAAGTGTCTCGGGTCCTGGGCCTCGCCCTCGGGCTCCTCGCGAACGCGAGCGAGAGCGGCCGTTCGAGGCCGCCGCTGCTCGCCAAGCTCGGAGAGCAGCTCGCGCCCGCGGTCAGCGACTACGGCGCCGGCGAGCACTGCTCCGTGCGCCCCCTGAAGCTGCCGACGGGGCTCCCCGCCATGCTCACGTGCCGGGACGCGCGCCGGATCATCACCGAGGCACGTGCGCGCCTCGCGACTCCAGCCGTTCGTCCCGATGCGCGCGGCTTCGCCACTGCGACCGCCGGCTGGCTCGACCCCCATGGACTGTGGGCGGCGGCGCCGGACGCACCCATGCGCGGCGTGCTGGCCAAGCACGCACGGGAGCTGATCGCGGAGCTGGAGGCGTCGCCCCGGGATTCGAGCGAGTGTGCGGCGTCCCTGCGCGTGGCCAGACCGCTCCAGAAGTGGGTCGAGACGCTGCGCGTCGTGTACGACGCGGCGCCGGAGCACCCGGGGGGGGCAGCCGCCGCGTTCGAGCTGGCCTCCGCGAGCGTGTTCCAGGATGACCCGGTGACTCGCCCCGGACGCGCTCTGGCGCGCGACGTGGGTGGCCGCGCGAAGGCCTTTGCGCGGCACTTCCCCAAGGCTGCAGCGGCTCGCGCCGCCTTGGACGAGCGCCTGCTCCCTCGCCTGGCGCTCTCGGACTGGCAGCAGGTCGTGCTGGCCGCGGCGGTGCGCGCCTACGTGCCCGCGGTGGATGCGCATGGCCAGTGGGCGCCGCTCGACGAGGAGTGGTCGCTGTACGCGGTGGATGCGGCGCTGGACGTGGGGCCCCGCCTCTGGGGCCGCATGATGCGGACGGCGCTTGGCATTCGCGTGCTCGACGACGCTTCGCCGCCACTGGCGGTGAATGATCTCGTCCTGTCCGTGGGGGGCATCGCGACGGCGGGGCTGAGCGTGGAGCAGGGCGAGCAACTGTCCCGCCTCGAGGCCGTCGGAGGCGAGGCCGTCCGCGACGTGGTGGTGTTGCGAGCTGGCGAGTCGGAGTCCATCACCCTGGGCGTTCCCATCGACGAGGCAGCGCCGACCGAGTCCAAGAGCGCTCCCTTCGAGATCGAGACGGTGAAGTATGCTGCCGGGGCCGTCGTCGTCGTCGGCTTGCGCGACGTCCCGCACGACGCCGGCGAGGAGCTAGCGGCGTGGATCGCGGAGCGGCGCAGCTCGGGGCAACAGCCCAGCGCGCTGCTCCTCGACCTGCGCGGCAACGGGGGAGGATCCATCGACGGCGCGGCTGGGGTAATCGGGGTGTTCTTGCCTGGCGTCCCCATCTTCCCGCTCCGCCGCCGGGGCGGCGGCATCGAGATCCAACATGCCGCAAGACCCCCGGAGGGTACCTGGTCCGGGCCCGTCGCGACCCTGGTGGATGGCTACACGGCGAGCGCGGCGGAGATGATCGCCGGCGGTCTCTCGGCCTATCGACGCGGCAGCGTGATCGGCGCGCGGACGTTCGGCAAGGGGTGCGTTCAGGAGTACTTCGACGATCTGTCCGGAGTGGGTGTGCTGCGCCTGACCACGATGGTGTTCTCCTTGCCGGATGGGAGCCCGCTGCAGGGGCACGGCCTGACCCCCACGCTCCCCCTGCAGGTCGGTTCGCCGCGGGAACGGGAGCTGAACCTGCCCGGCGCCCTGGCGGCCTGGGCGGGCCCCGACGTGCGCCGCCCGACCTCGATCGGCGGCCCCCCGTGGCCGCCCCATGCCGGCGCCCTCGGCACCTGCAGCGACGCCACGCTCTGCGCGGCCCTCCGCCGCCTGGGCGCGGAGCCGGCCCGGAGCCCTCGCGCCGCGGTCCGGCCCGGCGCGGCGCCACGCCGCGCTGCACCCTCGGTTGCGGTGGGCCGGGGAGTAGACTAGACGAACGATCAGCTTTCCCACGTGGCGGCATTCCGTCACGCGGCTTTCCCCCTGAACCATGGCTTCCCCGCCGTCGCCTCGCTCGACAGCCGGCCGCGCCGCGCCAAAAGAGCCCCGCCCTCGTCGCCGTCGCCGGCGCTTCGAGCCCGAGGAACCGCGCGACTCCGACGACACCATCCGCTACACCGTCAGCGACGCCCCCCTCGACGAGCCGGGTCCTGCGGTCTCGCTCGCGCCAGCGCCCGCGCCGGCGGTGATCGAGGTCGAGCTCTCCGAGGAGCGGATCGACTCCGACGCCGCGAAGGTTGTGCACCGGCTGGTGCGTCACGGGTACGAGGCCTACCTCGTCGGTGGCTGCGTGCGCGATCTACTGGTCGATCGTCGCCCCAAGGACTTCGACGTTGCCACCAGCGCGCGCCCGGATGACGTGCGCCAGCTGTTTCGCAACTCCCGTATCATCGGGCGCCGCTTCCGCCTGGTGCATGTCCTGTTCGGCGCCGGCAAGGTCATCGAGACGGCCACCTTCCGACAGAGCCCCCGCCCGGAGGACGAACGCGAGGGCGACAGCCTGCTGATCCGCAACGACAACGTGTTCGGTCGTGCCGACGAAGACGCTCTGCGCCGGGACTTCACCATCAACGCGCTGTTCTACGATCTGGAGAAGCGTCGGGTGCTCGACTGGGTCGGCGGCATGCCGGACATCGAGGGGCGTGTCGTCAACACCATCGGCGATCCTACCGTACGCTTTCTGGAGGACCCGGTGCGGATCCTGCGGGCGATCAAGTTCAGCGCACGCCTCGACTTCGGCATCGCGCCCCCGGTGTACGACGCCATCGTCCAGTGTCGCGGTTCGCTCGCGATGGCCGCGCGTCCTCGGCTGTTCGAGGAGCTGTTGCGCCTGATGCGCGGCGGTGCCGCGCATCGCTCCATGTGGTTGTGCTGGGAGACAGGTGTGCTCGACGTGCTCCTGCCCGAGTTGGCCACCTACCTCTCGGACGACGAAGCCAGCGCTCAGGAGGTCTGGCAACTGCTCACGGCGGTGGACGACGTGGTCGCCGAGCGTGACGAGGCCTTGGATGACGTGGTGCTCTTCACGGCTCTGCTGTACGGGCCCATGCGTGAAGCGTGTGCGGGTGAGCGTGATCGAGTGTCGGCAGCCCACGAGTTCTTGGAGCCCGTGATCGATCGCCTCAACGTTCCTCGGCGGATCGCCGACGCCGTTCGGCGCTTGGTCGCCTTGCTCCCACGTCTCGAGTCCGGTCGGGTGGGACGATTCGGCAAGACGCCGCTGTTCGCAGTCTCGGCGGACTTCCTGCGCTTGGTGCGCCGCGCGCGGGGCGGCGAACGCGAATCCGCGCCGCCGGAGCCGGAGACCACGCCCCCGCAGGGCGCAGCGGAGCCGGCTCGTCCCAAGCGGCGCCGACGTCGGCGCCGGAGGACGGCCGAGGAAGCATGAAGACGAAGCGCGCCCAGACGGAGCCTGGTCCGGTCGAGCTGGCGCGGGTGACCTTGCTCGAGGGTGTCGGTCGCGAGGTCGCGGCGTCCTTCCCGGGCATCACGCGGCTGGGTGGCCAGATCGTCGCGGCGCTCTACCTCGCGGGTGGTCCGCGCTCGATGGACGAGCTGTCCGAGGAGCTGGGTCGCTCCAAGAGCAACATCTTCTCGAACCTACGTGCCCTGGAGGCGGCGCACATCGTCGAGCGTACGCGCGAGCCCGGTGCCCGACACGACCGCTTCGCGCTCAAGGGCGCTTACCCGGACGTCATCATCGGCGCGTACATCACCCGGCTTCGCAACGTCGTGGGGGACAAGCGCCAGCTGGTCTCCAAGGCGCTGTCGCTGCTGGGCGACGCCAAGGGGCCGGACGCGAGCGTGCTGCGCTCCCGCCTGGACGAGCTCGGGCGGAAGTACGAGCTGTTCGGGGAGGTGTTCGACACGCTGCTCCCGGGTCAGGCGGGCCCGGTGGATCTCGAGCGCTTGCTGACGCGAGTGCCGAAGCAGCTGCTTCAGACCCTCGCGCAGCTCGCGCGGGGTGCCATGGACATCAGCGAGCGCCTATCGCGCAAGTGAGCGTCAGTTGACGTTGACCTCGACGCGCAGCAGCTTCTTGCCGAGGAACAGGTAGTCCCCATGGGACAGCTCGCGCTCGGCCTTGATGCGGACGTAGGTTCCGTTGCGGCTGTCGTGGTCCGTGAGCGTGAACTTGCCGTCTCGCTCGGTCACGCTGCAGTGTTTGGCGGACATGTAGACGTCGCCCGGGAAGTTGAGGTCACCGTCTTCCCGGCCAATGTGGAGCGAAGTCTCTCGCGCGCACACCGTCATGCCGAGGGAACCGCTCTCCAAGATCTGGTTGAGCCGAAATGCGCTCGGATACTTGGGTGAAGAGTAGAACATCGTGCCCTCCGAGTCCGCACCGTCGGACGCGCGAGGAGTGGGGTCGAGGCGGAACAGCTGCTCGCCCGTCAGGAAGTAGTCGCCGGGCGACAAGTCGACGCTGCCCCGGACGCGGACGTACACGCCGTTGAGCGAGCCCTCGTCGCGCACCACCAGCTTGTTCGACCGATACAGGAAGTTGGCGTGCTTGGGCGAGATGAACGGATCGTCTGCGAATCCATCCAGGTCGCCGTCCTTGCCAATGATGTGTTGCTCGGCGTTCAGGTGGAACGAGACGCCTTCCATGTCTTGAGCGCGCACCAGGACCAGCCGCGCCTTGGTCGGGTCCTGAAGATCGCTGAAGAAGCTCGTTTGCAGGTGGAGGATGTACTCGGGCACCGGAGTCCCGCAGCGACCGCAGAACTTGTGCCCGCTGGGCACCGGGGTCATGCACGACTCGCAAACGTAGTTTCTTGCTTGATCCATCAATTCCTCCTCGCTGAGCCCAGCAGGGCCCAGGTCCGCACGCCGGGGGCCGGGACCCCGAGAGACTCGATCAATTTCCAGCTCTTGTGAACGTCCGATCGTCCCGGCCGCCGCGACGACGTCGGGGGGCAGCCCCTCCGGGTCCTCGTACGCGACGGTTTCCTCGTCCAAGTCCCGGGGCGCGACCAGCGCCGGGGCGGGGGCGCGCAGGCTGGGACGAGCCGGCCCCAGCGCCAGATTGCGCCCGCAGCGCGGACAAGCCGCCGTGCCCATGGGGGCGTAGCCGTCGCAGCCGCCGCAAACGATTCCAAGCTGGATGTCCCCGCTGAGCATCGTGTCTTCCGCGGGCGAACCTATCGCGCTTTGGGAGAAATGGCGACATCGCGGCCCCCCTGGCCTACCGAACGTAGACCATGCGGCTCTCGACGTCGAAGAAGCCGGCGCGGCTCACGAGCCGGAAGAACACGAACTCCGTGCAGCTCTCGGCCTCGACCTGACCAAACTCGCGCGAGTCGTAGGTGAGGAGCCGATTGTCGCTCACCAGGAAGAGCTTCCCGCGGTCGACGATGGTGTTCACCTGCGCAGGTTGCACGCCGTGGCCCGCGGCTGACCCCCGCATGTGCGCCCGCCCATGCAGTACTTCCATCTGGCAGGTCTGCTCGACCTCGGCTCCCGTGCTCGGGTGGGCGACGGTGAACTTCTGCTGTTTGCACGCCTCCGTCGTGCCGGCCCGGCGATTGTTCAGGGTGATGTCGGAGCCCGTGACCTCGATTGAGTCTCCCCCCTCCGCGGCGACCCGGGCAATCACCACGCGCTCCGGGGCCTCGGGCTCGGGGCAGACCACGAGATCGCCCGGCTTCGGCTTGGTGAGCCGCCAGAGCAGCACCAGATCACCCCCCCGCAGGGTCGGGGCGACGGACGCCTCCAAGTACGGATCTCCCTCGGGCACCCGCCACCAGCGCAGGGCGGTGGCGCGCGCGAGCGCCACCACCGCTGCCAGGATGATCACCGTCCACAACGAAAACCGCAGGACCTTGCGCATGAACCCGTCACACCCATCGTAGCCGAGCCCTCGGCGCGGAGCACTTTTCCGGCGGGCGGCGCTCGGGACTCGCTCCGGCCCTCAGCGTGGGCAGCCCGCGAGCGGCGGCAGCTCCGAGGGGCTCGCGCCCGCGGCGATCAGCTTGGCCGTAGAGAAGACGCTGCGCCAGCGATCGAGTCGAGTGAACTCGGCGCGCGCGGTGGTGTGCTCGCTGCCATCCATGACGGCTCGCGAGATCACGCCGACCACGTCGCCGCGAGCCGAGCGCGCGGGACCCCCGGAGTCCCCCGGACAGATGGCGGCGGTGAGCCGGAATCGACTCTCCAGCAGGTCCGTGACCTTGCCGCCGATGCGCTCCTTGCGTCGGACGCCGTCGTCCGAGAGCGCGCAGCGCCCGAAGCCCACGGGCTCCACCGCTTCGCCGACGTCCGCCGAGGCGTCGAGACGCGGGGTGATCGTCGCGACACCGATCAACTTCCGCGACAACACGAGCACGGCGATGTCCCCGATGCCCGCAGCGTGCCCGCAGGGCGGCGCGACGATCGCACGCACGCTGACCTCACCCCATGGCAGGTAGTCTCCGCCGAGCTCGACCTGCACCTTGGACGGGCTCACCGTCTGCGCCACGAAGTCACCGTTGTGATCGCGCTCGCTCACGCAGTGGTGCGCGGTGAGCACTTGGTCGTCGTCGATCAACGTGCCCGAGCAGGTGACACTGCCGGCAACGACTCGCACGACGTAGTCGTCCTCCCGTGCGAAACCGAAGGGCAGGTCCGGGAGGCCGCGGCTGTGTGTATCGAGCAACGACGCCGGCGAGGGCTCCGGACGATCGACGACGCGAAAGGGCTTGAGACTGCCGCACGACACGCTCGCCAGCGCGGCCAGCGCGGCCGCGACCGGTACGAGCGACGCGGCCGTGCGCGTCATCGCGCGTTCATCTCCAGTCCAACTTCGCGAATGGCGAGCCGATACGCGGCCAGCGCACCGTTCGGATCCCGCGCCGGGTCCTCCACCCCGAGTCGGACCATCTCCTCGAGAAATCGAGCGCGCCGCTCGCCCCGGCCCCACAGCGCTCGGCCGCACGGCTCGGACGCGCATGCCTCCAGCGCTTGACGCTGGCTCTCGAGGGCGGCGCGAGGTGCCCCCAGCTCGGTCAGGGCGCGGGCTCGGAGGTCGAGCACGGCCGCGCGCCGGCGGACCGGCTCGGGTGAGCGATCCAGGGCGGCCACGGCGATGCCGGGCGCTCCGCGACCGAGATACTCCGTGGCCAGGGTGGCGAGCGCGTCAGCGTCTGCTGGGTCCTTGCTGACCTTGGCCTCGAGTGCGACCAGCTCGGCGGTGCTGCTCGGGTGCGCCATGGTCAGCGCGGGGCGGGGCGGCGTAGGGCCGGTGGCGGAGACCGTGACCCCCACGACCACCGCCCCCGCCGCCAGCACCCAACCTAGATCTCGCATACGGCCTCGAAACCCCGTGAGACAACTCCCGCCAGAGAGAAGTTCCCAGGCGAGTGCTTCGACGCGCAACAATCCTGCGCCCTTGGCTCCATTCTACGAGAATTTCGCGCTGCTGCCCCCCAGGACGAGATCATCCTTGTGAACGACCACCAGATCCCGCGCTTGCGGCCCGAAGGCCAGCTCCAGCTCGGCTCCCTTCTTCCCGGCAGCCCGCGCCACGTCCAGCGCACCGAGTCGGGTGAGACCTCGCCCTACCTCGTCGCCTGCTGGATCCACGAGTCGCACCGAGTCCCCCGGGTTGAACTGCCCTCGCAGCCCCAAGATGCCCACCGGCAGCAGGCTGCTGCGACCCGCCGCGAGGGTCCGCGCGGCGCCGGCGTCGAGGATCAACGTCCCACGGGGGCGCAGGGTGAAGGCGATCCAGTGCTTGCGCGCCCGGAGCGCCTCCCCCGCTGGGGGGAACAGCGTGCCGACGTCCTGCCCGGCCACCAGCGTGGAGATGACGTCCGGGTGGAACGCTGACGCGACCACGACCGCCGCGCCCGAGCGCCGCGCCTTCTCCGCCGCGTCGAGCTTGCTCTGCATCCCACCGCTGCCGAGCCGCTCTCCACGCGGCGCGAGCTCTCCCACGACGGTGGACGCGGTCATCACGCTGATGCGCATGCCGTCGCGGTCCAGCACACCCTCCACGTCCGTGAGCAGGATCAGGACCTCTGCGCCGACCAGGGGAGTGACCATGGCGGCCAGCTGGTCGTTGTCCCCGAATCGGATCTCGTCGGTGGCCACGGTGTCATTCTCGTTCACGACGGGTACCGCACCGGCATCCAGCAGCGCGGCGAGCGCGTCGCGCGCGTTGTTCAGACGCTCGCGGTCCGCCAGGTCCGAGTGCGTCAAGAGCACCTGCGCCGCGGTCAGGCCCGCGGCGCCAAACGCGTCGTTCCAGCTCTGCATCAGCTCGACTTGGCCCGCTGCCGCAGCTGCTTGCAGCCGCGCCATCTCACCGGGCCGGGCGCGGTAGCCCAGCCGCCGCAGCCCCAGGGCGATCGCTCCGCTGGTGACCAGCACGACGCTGTGATCCTTGCCCAAGCCTGCGATCTGTGCGGCCAGCGCGCGCGGCAACTCCGGCTGCTGCGCCAGGGCGCGCGAGCCGATCTTGATCACCAGCCGGCGGGCCTTGGACAGCGAAGCGCGACTCGTCATGGCGGTGCGCCGGTGTGCACCCGCCGAGCCTGAGCTGTCAAGCCCGAGGCCCTGCGACCCGGAGCGCGGGTCTGAGCTCGAGCAGGGGTGCCTCCGTGTCGACGGCGGCGCTCACGATGCGCTCGACGACGTCTGCGCCTTCGCCCCCCACCACGAAGGAGGCTGGCACGTCGGCGCTGTGGAGCTCCAAGAGCAGGGAGCGATCGACCGCCCGATCGGTGACGGACAGGTCGCGCTCGGAGAGCGCGCTGAGGAGCGCAGCTGCGTTGCGCGCGACGGTCAACACGAAGTGGCTGGCGCCCCCCAGCACCACCGCCGGGGGTCCCGAGGCGACCACCACGCCGCCCTGCACGCACACGACACAGTCGGCGCGGTCCACCCAACCGCGTCCCATCCCCGTCTCGTCGATGGAGTCGAAGGACAGCACGAGGCTGCGCCCCTCGCTGGCGCGGGTGAGTGCGCTGTCGACCAGCGCCTCGTTCGGGCCGTCCAGTCCGCTGAACGGTCGCTCCGCCGCGATCACCGAAGGCTCACCGATCAGGGCGTGGGCCAGCATCATCACGCGCTGTTCACCGGTCGTGAGCGTCTCGAAGCGTCGGGTCGTCAGCGCGGAGAAACCGACGCGCGCGAGCGCATCCGCGGCCGCGACGCGCGCCTGCCGCCGGGTCATCCCGGTCAAGCGAGCCGAGTGCTCCAGGACGGTCTCTACGGTCCACCCCTTGGGCAGGTTGGGATTGGCCAGCGCCAGCCCGACGTGGCCGCGGCCGACCGCATGCGACAGTGGCCCGCCGTCCAGCAGCGCGCTGCCGCTCAGCAACTCCGCTCTGCCGGCGAGCAGCGAGAACAGCGGTGTGAAGTCGCCCAGCCACACCACGAGCGCGCCTTCGGCCTGGAACGACAGCCCGTCCAAGGCGGTGACCCCGTCGATACCGAGGCGAGCGTCGTCGAGTCGCAGGTGCATCAGGGCGTGACAGAAACCAGCTCGAGCAGCGCGAGCGGCTTGTCCGGTGGGTAGATCACCATGGGGGCCAGGCTCCGCGCGAGCTCCCGCAGCGCTGGCGGCAGCGTGATGGTGGACAGCTCCCGCTCGGAGACGCCCTCGAGGCCAAGGAGACGCCCGATCAACGACGTGTCTGGAGGCGGGAGCTCCAGGATCGGTGCGTGATCCGGGAGCCCGGCGGAGGCGCGTGCGAAGGCGAGCGCCTGACGGATGCCTCCGAGCTCGTCCACCAGCCCTCGGTCCTTCGCCTGCTCCCCGGTCCACACCCGGCCTTGGGCCACCTTGTCGACCTGCTCCCGCGTCATGCTGCGCCCCTGCGCGACGCGGCTGAGGAACGTGTCGTAGAACTGCCCGACCTTGCGCTGGAGCTCCTTGCGCTCGTCGTCCGTGAACGGACGATAGATGCTCTCGGCGTCCGCGCGCGGAGCTGTCTTGTAGGTCTCCACGTTCACGCCGATCTTCTCGAACAGCTTGGCGACGTCCGCCTTGCCGTAGAACACTCCGATGCTCCCGGTGATGCTCAGGCCGTTCGCGAAGATGCGCGTGGCTGGCGCTGCCGCGTAGTAGCCGCCGCTCGCCGCTGCGGAGCCCATGCTCACGATCACCGGCTTGACCTTGGCCGTGAGCTGGACCTCACGCCAGATGACGTCCGCCGCCATGGCTGAACCGCCGCCCGTCTCGACGCGCAGCACCACCGCGCCCACGCTCGGATCTTCTCGTACCTGCTTGAGTGACTCGGCGATGGTGTAGGAGCCGGCGAGCTTCAGGCCGAGCAGCGGGATGGTCTGGCTGCGGCCGTCGACCATGTCGCCGTCCAGGTACACCACGGCCACGCTGCGCTGTCGCCCGAATCGCTCCTTGGCCCGCGGCGCGCGCTTGTCCTCGATCAGCGGCAAATCGCGGCCTACGAGCCTCCGCACCTCGGCCTCGAGCTCGTCGTCGAAGGCGTAGCCGTCCACCAGGCCCGCAGACTTCGCCTCGCTGGCGATGAAGGGTCCCGTCGCGATGCGCTTGCGCAGCTCCGCGTAGGCGATGTTGCGCCCGGTGCCCACGCCCTCCACGAACTGGCGCTCGTACTGTTGCAGCAGATCGATGGCGTCCGCGCGAGCGGTCTCGGAAGCGCCCTCTCGGGTCAGGCGCTCCGGTGCGCTCTTGTGTGCGCCAATGCGCACGAAGTCCGCGCCGATGCCGAGCTTGCCCAGCAGGTTCTTCAGGTAAGTCCGCTGCGTCTTCAGACCCGCGAAGCGAATGCCTCCCGCCGGGTTGATGACGATGCGGTTGGCCGCCGAGCACAAGTACAGCTCTGCGCCGCCGTTGTCCTCCAGGGAGCACAGCACGCGCTTGCCGTTCTGGCGCAGGTGATGGATGGCATCCCGAAGCTCCTGCACGTGGGCCAGCGACTCGGCCGGCGTGGTCCGGAGCTCGAGCACCACGGCGTCCACCGCGGGCTCGCGGGCGATCTCCCAGAGCTGCTGCAGCCGCGCGAAGTGGGCGCGCGGGCTCGCCCCGTTCTCGATCCGCAGGCGCAGCGCGTAGCGCGGCACCTCCGGCCCCGCGGTCTCGCGGAAGCCGCGCCCCGGGACTACGTCCATGTGGTAGCCGAGCGAGTCCTTGCTGCCGAGGCCGTTGCCCGTGACGACGCCGCCGCCGGCCGCCGCCGAGCCGTAGGCGCCGTTGAAGTAGAGGTCGATGCCGACGCTCGCCAGCCAAGCACGACGCTCCGAGTCGTCGAAGCGACTGGCAGCGAAGTCGCCACGCAGGCGGCCGACGGGGATGTCCACGCCCAGCACCGCGCGGGGGATCCAGTAGGTGTCTCGGGTTCGATCCACGAACTTGGCCTCGAGCCCGAGCTCGAGGCCGCGCGTGCCGAGGGGCCGGAACGCGGCTGCCAGGTCGTAGCTGCGATCGAGGCTGTACACGCCGTTGGTGGGGCGATTGACGTCATGCGCCACGAACGAGACGCCCAGCGCGTCCCACGGGCGACTCGAGTACGCCAGCGAGAACGAGGAGAGCTGATCGAGGAAATGCGCGTCCGAGTAGGTGCGCTGCAGGCTCAACCCGACGGCGCTCGTGTCCCCGCCGATCGCGAGACCCCAGGTCAACCACTGGTAGTTGTGCGGTCCGTAGGGAGCGCTCACCGAGCCATCCGGTGGGTCGACGAAGTCGAGGCGCACCCCCGTGGCCACGGGGATGAAGGGCAACGGGAACCCGAGCGCGATGGCGTGCCCCTGCCAGGGAACCTGGTTGTGGTCGTCGAGGAAGATCGCGCTCCAGCGGAACTCCGCGCCAGGCATGAAGGCGAGGTTGGCGGGGTTGTGGGCCAGGGCCGTGGTGTCGTCCGTACCCGCGACGCTGCGACCGAAGGCGGGCAAGCGCGTGGGGCGTTGCACGACCTCTTGCGCAGAGGCGGCGCTCGACAGCAGCGCGGCGAAGAGACCCGACCTCGCGATGCACGCGCGCCACTTCATGATGACATCCCCCGGCCGCGCGCCACGAGCTCGATCTCGCTTCGCCGCGCGAGCAGCTCCGCTTCGTCCTTGACCGGGAGGAAGCGAGACTGCGCGCCCTGACGCGGCACGCGCACGAAACGCGTCTCCAAGAAGCTCGTGATCTCCCCGAGCAAGCGCTCGAACTGCACCACCATCGATGAATTCACTTTCTTTTCAACCGTGAAGAAGGACCAGTCGGCGCGTAAGTCGAGCAAACGGCGCGCGTCGAAGTGGAACGTGTTGGTGTTGAACACGCGCACCGTGCTCGGATCGAACGAGGGGGGGATGCGAAACTCCTCGAGGACCACGGCCCTGCCGTCGAGGCGCACGGGGATGCCGCCGCGATCGCCGTCGGCCTTGTCGACGACCTCGCAGGTCACCGGTAGTCCGTGCTCGAGGTGCAGCCCTACCAGCACTGGATCGAGCGTTGCTCCGAGGTTGTCGAGGTTGGTCACCAGTAGGGTCGTGCCGCCGCGGTCGACGAAGCGGGGCAGCAGCCCCGAGTCGCGCAGCGCGTCCGGCAGGTCGCCGTGACCGGACGCCTGCAGGCTCGGGTGACCGTCCCCATCCAGGAACAGCTCGCCGGTTGGGGTCAGCCGCAGCGATACATGCTGGGGGAACACCGCCAGGAGCTCGTCGTCGAGTCGGCCCGCGAGCGCACGCTCGATGGGCTGGCGTGTGGCCAGGCTGGTCATGAGCCACAGAGGCACCGGGCGGCCCACACGCTCGGCGAGCGCGCGCATCTCCCCGAGCCGCAAGTCCAAGAACGTCTCTCCGGGCAACGCCTCCACGAGCGCCTTGACCACGCCGCCCATGCGGGTAGCCATGCCGCCGGCGAGCACGACGAGGGCGACCTTGCCCCGCGCCAACGCGTCGAGGCCTCGGGCTTCGAGCTCTTGCCAGCGGGCGCTGCCGGGCTCCGGCGGGCTCAGCACGTCCCCGGGCTCGGGCGGAGCGAGCGCGCCGCTGACCTGATTGCTCCTCACGCCCGCGCTCACGCTGGCGGCCAAGCGCAAGAAGCGCGAGCGATCGAAATGATGCTCGTCCAGCAGCCGCTTCGTTGGCTCGGGCAGCGCGTCGAGCATGGCATCGAGAGCGGGCATCGGGACGAACTTACACAGCTCCATGGGGTAGCGACAACTGAATCGGCGGGCACTTGGCTCGACGTGGGCAGTCTTGTCGGGCTGACGCAAGTCCGTGCTAGAGCTGGGCGAGTGAACCGTGTGCTCATCGTCGTGGCGGTCGTGCTGCTCCAGGGCTGCGTGATTGGACGGCAGACGCGTCCCACGCGCGCCGAGAGCCAGAGCACCCCCCCTCGACCGAGCGACGAGCGCACCGCCAGCGAGCTGTTCGCGCCCGGGCCGCCCCCGCCAGAGGCCGAAGTCGCGCCGCCCAAACCCAGCGAGGACGCCGAGTGGGTGCCCGGCTCCTGGCACTGGGACGGCGTGCGCTACGTGTGGCAGCCCGGACGCTGGCAACGCCGGCAACCGAGCTGGGCGCGGTGACGCTCACAGATCCGTGGTGCCGCGGATACCGAGGAAGACCCAGTTGTGGAAGGCGCGCGAGCCGCTGGTGATCTTGCCGGAGTCGGTCTGGCCGCCGAAGTCCGAGCTGTAACGGTCGAAGCGCGCGGAGGTGAACGCGAAGAACGGTCCTACCGCTGCCGCTGGCCCGGTCGCGAAGTCGACGCCGACCTGGCCATTGAAGAACTCCCAGCCGTGATAGGAGAACGAGTCGCCGTCGAAGGACGTTCGCAAGATCTCGTAGCCAGCGCCGGCGCCCAACCACACCCGGGTGGGCGCAGCGGGCGCAAACGTGTACTGGAGCTGCGCGCCGAAGCGCAGGTCGGTCCCCGAGCAGTCCACATCGTCGGGACATCCGCCGCGCGCGTTGGCGCTCTTGAACAGCAAGAAGCCGAGTTGCGCGTAGCCTCCGAGCACGAAGTGCGGGCTCAGCTTGAAGCCCACGTCGAGCCAGATCGGCAGCTGGCCGATCAGCGAGTCACTCAGCTTGGAGCCGTCGATCGCCTCGCCGCCGGGGAGGCCGAACCCGAGGCGCAAGCCCAGCTGCAGGCTCCCCGAGCCGCCGGCCTGCACGTCGTAGCTCTCCTGGTAGTCCCACTCCGAGGAGCTGTCGGCGTCCTGACCCTCCTCTTCTGCAGGTGTCGACTCCCCCTCCCCGTCGTCTTTGGGCGGCAGCACCTCGATGACCTCCCCGGCCTGTGCCTGGGCGACGGCTGCAGAGAAGGACACCGTCGCGATCAGGCAGAGCAGCGGGGAGCGGCGCACGGGACGATCATCGCCCGCGGCCCCGGGCGTGGCCAGTTTTTGTGCGGGTCCGGGGCATTTCTCGGTCCGGGGGTGTCGCTCGGCTCAGGTCCGCCCTAGGCACCCACTCCCGTACCGTCGGGAACAAAGAGGGAAGATGAGCAGGAAAGTGATTGCAGTCGTCGGCTCCACCGGGGCCCAGGGTGGTGGGCTGGTCCGGGCAATCCTTGCCCGGGGGGATTTCGCGGTCCGGGCGATCACCCGCAAGCCCGACTCGGACAAAGGGAGGGAGCTGGCCGGGCTAGGGGCTGAGGTCGTGGCCGCGGATCTGGACGATGCCGCCAGCCTGGTCAGCGCATTCCGTGGCGCGCACGGCGCGTTCTGCGTCACCAACTTCTGGGAGCACTTCTCGCCCGAGAAGGAGCTGGCCCAGGCCCGGACCTTGGCGAACGCCGCGAAGAGCGCCGGCGTGGCCCACGCGGTGTGGTCCACCTTGGAAGACACTCGGCTCGATGTGCCGCTGTCCGACGATCGCATGCCGACCCTCGCCGAGAAGTACAAGGTCCCGCACTTCGACGCCAAGGGTGAGGCGGACAAGTACTTCACCGAGGCCGGCGTGCCGACCACCTTCCTGCTCACCTCGTTCTACTGGGACAACCTGATCCACTTCGGCATGGGCCCAACCAAGGGCGAAGACGGCAAGCTCGGCTTCGCTCTGCCCATGGCGGACAAGAAGCTGCCGGGTATCGCGGCGGAGGACATCGGCAAGTGTGCCTACGGGATCTTCAATCGCGGCGCCGAGCTCGTCGGCAAGACCGTCGGGATCGCGGGCGAGCACCTGACGGGAGACGAGATGGCTCGGGGGCTGTCTCAGGCCCTGGGGCAAGAGATCGTCTACCGCTACGTACCCCCCGAGATCTACCGCACCCTCGGGTTTCCCGGCGCGGACGATCTGGGCAACATGTTCCAGTACAAGCGGGACTTCGAGACCAAGTTCTGCGCCGCCCGCGACGTCGCGTTCTCGCGCTCCCTCAACCCGGAGCTGCAGTCGTTCGAGGCTTGGCTGCAGCAGCAGGGCGCGCGCATTCCCGTTCAGTGAGCTGCCGGCGGGCCACCCTCGGAGCGGCGGGTGGCCCGGCTGGCCTCGGCCCGGGCCCTGCGTTAGAGTCGCAGCTCGCATAGACGTCGATGCGCTCCCTCCGCTCACTGCTCGGCTTGCTCGGGGCGAGCCTGATCCTCGTCGGCCCCGCCGTCGCGCGTGGACCTGTGGCGCACAGCTACTTCGAGCCACATCCCGAGGAAGATCTCGCGTTCCGAGCGCAGGTGGCCGGGGGCGAGATGCCGGCGGCCCTCGACACGCCGAGCGGCACCGTGCAGGCGCCGGACGTGGAGCGCAGCCCGGACAAGAGCGAGACGGTCTACGGCGGGCCGTCTACGGCGAGCGATCAAGACTCCACCTACCGCATCGACAGCGACACGAGCCGTCCGGACCTGGTCAGCTACGACGACCCGTTCATCCCGGCGGTCATGCCCTTCAAGCGGCTCGTGGCCTACGACGCCGTGGACTCACAGCTCGAGCTGGTGGTTCACGACAAGCGGCTGGAGCAGCTGCCGATCGGCGGCAAGGTGGCTAGCGGCGACGACCAGTTCTACGGTGACATCGTCGTGGACTTGGCGGACGACACGCCGGTGCGCATCCCCTCGGTTGGGCCCGGCGCGCGGGTGCTGGGAGCCACGACGCGTCCGGCGGTCAAGTTCGAGCTGCTGCGCGACGGCGCGGACAACTGGTTCATTCGGGGAGCGTCGCGTCAACGCGTGCGACTGGTCGTTCAGCTCGCGATCCCGCGCGCGGTGTTCGGCAGCGACTACCCCGACGTCGGTTTCGGCGCGCTGGGCCCGGTCCCCGCGTTGCCCCCGGAGGCCCAGGTTGCGGCCTCCGAGGTGCTAGCGCGGCTGGGGATCAGTCGCGCACAGGGGCCTCGGAGCGCCCTGCGCCAGCTCGTGCAGCACTTCCGCGCGTTCTCGCCCTCGACGGCGCGGCCGCGCTCCACGGGTGTACAGCTGTACAAGGAGCTAGCGCTCGAACAGAAGGGCGTTTGTCGTCACCGGGCCTACGCCTTCGTGATCACCGCGCGCGCGCTCGGCATCCCCACGCGCATGGTGCGCAACGAGGCGCACGCTTGGGTCGAGGTGTTCGACGGTAAGCTGTGGCATCGCATCGACTTGGGCGGAGCCGCCGGCAACATGCAGACCGAGCACGATCCCAGCCAGCCCCTGCACCAGCCGCCGGAGGATCCGTACCAGTGGCCCGAGGGCAGCGAGAGCGGACAAGAGATGGTCACTCGCGCCCTCGGTGCGGGCCAGCCGGGCGGCGGAGCGGGAACCGGCAGCGGTGCGCCGAGCAGCGCCCCCGGGCAGCCGCCGGCGCCGCCGACCGCGGCGAGCGCCGGACCGGCGACCACTGCGGATGGGGGCGCGACGGATCCTGCCGCGCCCATCGAACCTGGGCAGCAGCCCGAGGCTCCCGCCGAAGAGCCGGCGGACGAGCGGCCTCCCGCTCGGGTGACCGTGAGCGTGAAGACGGGCACCGCGCGCCGGGGTGAGCCGCTGCCGGTGCACGGGCGGGTCGAGGCCGACGGTCAAGGCTGCGCCAACGTGCGCGTGGACTTCGCGCTGCGTGCCAGCGACGGTCGCACCATCCCCATTCAGTCGCTGCCGGCCAACGCGGATGGCACGTATCGCGGCGCGCTCGTGGTCTGGAGCGGCGTGGACGTGGGCGACTACGAGCTGGTGGTCTCCACCCACGGCAACGCGCGTTGCGGTAAGGGCGAGAGCCGTTGAGCTCGCTGGTCGTCCCTTTCCTGTTTGCCCTGCGGGAGCGGCGCTTGAGCGTGGGAACGCAGGAGGCCGTCCAGCTCGCCCGCGGCCTCGAGCTCGGGCTGCACGGCCACACGATGGATGGCTTTTACTACCTGGCCCGCGCCCTGGTCGTGCATCGCGAGAGCGATCTGGACAAGTTCGACGAGGCCTTCCTGTCGCATTTTCGCGGCGTGGTCTTCGAGACCACGCGTGCGCTCTCGGAGCTGGAAGAGTGGCTCCGGGATCCGAAGATCCTCGAGTCTCTCACGGACGAGCAGAAGGCCATGCTGCAGGAGCTCTCGCTGGACGAGCTCCGAGACCTCCTCGAGCAGCGGCTGCGCGAGCAGACCGAGCGGCACGAGGGCGGTAACCGCTGGATTGGCACCGGAGGCACGAGCCCCTTCGGCACCGGAGGGCACCACCCGAGCGGCATCAGCATGCGGGCGGGATCCCAGGGCCGCGGCGGGAGGAGCGCAATGAGCATGGCCGACGCGCGGCGCTACCGACCTTATCGCTCGGACGTCGTGCTCGACGTACGACAGATCGAGGTCGCCTTGCGCAAGCTCCGCGCGTTCACCCGTGAGGGCGTGATCGACGAGCTCGACATCGACGCAACCATCGACGCCACCGCGAAGAACGGCGGAGAACTCGAGATTGTCCTGCGCCCCCCTCGTCGCAGCAACGTGCGCGTGCTGCTGCTCATGGACGTGGGAGGCTCGATGGATCCCTACGCGCAGACGTGCTCGCAGCTCTTCAGCGCCTCCAAGCGTGCCTCCAACTTCCGGGAGCTACGCACCTACTACTTCCACAACACCATCTACGGCCGGGTGTACTCCACGGACGCGCTGATGGAGCCCATCGACGTGACCTCGCTGCTCGACCAGCTGAGTCCGCGCTGGAAGGTGGTGCTGGTCGGGGACGCCGCGATGGCGCCGGGTGAGCTCTTGGGCACTGGGCCCTGGGGCTCGCCGTCAGGCGCGAGCGTCATGAGTGGACTCGACTGGCTGCGGGTCGTCGCAGAGCGCTTCGAGCGCAGCGTGTGGCTCAACCCTGACCCGCCGCAGTACTGGGGTGGGGGTACGTCCAAGGCCGTCGCCGAGGTGTTTCCGATGTTTCCACTCACTCTCGACGGCTTGTCGGAGGCGATGGCGCACCTGTCGCGGACGGCGCCGCCGCGACTGCCCACGTGAGCCCGCGAGGCGAACCCGGGCAGCGATCGGGTCGACGAGCGATGTGCGTGCTGGCCCTCCTGGCGGCGAGCACGCCGGCGACCGGGTGGTCGCAGGGGCGCGCAGAGGTGATCGGCCCCGGACGCGAGGCGGAGATCCTCGGACTGATGGCGCCGCTGAAGCCGAGCCAGGAGGTCTCACCGGGCTGGCGCCTGGGCGATGTCCGCATCGAACCACGCGGGATCGTGATCCAACTTCGGTCCGAGGCGAACAGCGCCGAGCTCCGGCTGTCACACCCGGACGACGTCAGCTCGCCGGAGCGCACACCGAGCTTCGTGGTGCAGCGCGATGAGTCGCTGCGAAGCGGAGCTGGCGCGGCCGCGGCCGACGGCATCGTCGAGCGCGTGCGCGCCAACGACGCGGGAAGATTCTGGGGCGCTCCCGCGGCCCCGCGTCTCGAACCCCTGCGCGCTCTCACGCCTCACTCACGGGACGCGGTCTGGCTTCCCGTCGCCGTCACCCTGGTCGGCGCTGCCGCCGCGTGGCTGGTTCGGGGCCGGCGCTGAGGGCACGCCCGGTGGGCTCACGCTCGGGCCGGGCAGCTGCAAGAACTCCGCGACGCGCGCGGCGATGTGCAGGGCGCGTTGGGGCGCGGCGAAGGGCGACGGGGTCAGCGCCACGAGCTGGCCATCACGCAGGCGCAGCGCGGGCCGATGGGCCACCCGCGCTCCGAGGGGCTCCGGGTTGACGAGCGCCTGCTCGACCTCCGAGCGCGACAGCCGCCGCCGAGCTGGAGCAGAGCCTGCGTAGCGACGGGTCTCGAGGGTGAGCTCGCCCTCGTCCGGTGCGACCGAGAGCCGCGTGCGTCCCGAGACCATGAACACCACCAAGAGCAGGATCCCGGGCATCGAGAAGAACAGCACGCCGCCCCAGCCGCTCCGGTACTGCAGCGTCGCGGACTGGCCACGCCCGAGCGCCTCGCGAAAGACGAACAGGTCCCGCAACACCGTGTCGCCGAACCGAGTCGGCAGGCTGTCCGTGAGTCGGACGGGTGGGCCGTGCTCATAACGCGCTCTGACGGCAGACCAGGACTCGCGTCCGCGTCGGCTGTACTCGACGTCCACATCGAGCCGTGGGCTCGGCGAGGTGAGCGCCGCAGCCGCAGGTCGGTCCGACGCGGGGACGACTCGGACGCGAAGCGGGCGGGAGCGCCCCCAAACGGAGCGGGACTCGGACTCACACTCGAGCGCCGGCCCGTCCCTGGGGGCACAGCTCAACGTCACGTCGCGGGGCCAGGTCGTGCACGAGACCGAGAGCGCGCAGGCCAGGAGCGCCAGCGCCGCGACGAGCGCGATGCGGTGGTGGAAGAACGTGAGCATCCGCGGTGCGTTGCGATCGGTCGCGCGGTTGCGGTACGGGGACGCCATCGCCGGCCGATACGTGCACACTGCCGCCTAGTCGCTGTCAAGCGTGAGACGGCGACGAGCCTCGCCGTCAACTCTCGGGCTCCCTGTCCACGGTGACCGGCACGTTGGGGCGTGCCCTGATGATCAGTCACATCGCGCGGCGGGGGTCCGGACTCGCCCCGGGGACCACCGATCATCGAAGGTGCGGATCAACCGCCGGGCTGTCGGCGCAGCGGGGCGCGTGCTAGGTTCGTTCGACGCAAGTCATGAAGAGGCTCGGAGCTCTCGTCGGCGTCTCGCTCGCGGCCGTGGTCGCGTCCTGCGCCTTGCTCTTGGACTTCGAGGAGCTGCAGGGCGGCGGTCAGGACGCGAGCCTCGGGGGCACGTCTTCTGGCGGCGCCGGCGGGAGCGCGGGCTCCGCCGGAGACGCCGCGGCGGGCAGCGGCGGCACGGGCGCCGGCGGCAGCGGCGGTGCAGGAGGTAGCGACGGCGGCCCGCCCGAGTGCCAGCAGGCGAGCGACTGCGACGACGACGATCCGCTGACCTCGGACGCCTGCGACGCCAGCCGCTGCGTGTACGCTCCGGTGGGGACCGCCGTGGTGGACGGGTTCGTGCTCGACCAGCCGACGCCCCGTGCGCTGCGAGTGACGCTGGCGTCCTTCGGCGATCAAGTCGTGGTCTCCACCTTCGCTGCCGGCGTCGGCGTGCGCGAGACGAAGCTCCACACCTTCGCGGCACAGGCCCCTAATCCCGTCTTCGACGCGACCACGGACGTGCTGAGTCTCTTGGTCTCGCTCCCGGACGGTGGCGTGAGCGACGAGTCGCCAGGCAGCGCGGTCGGGATGCTGGAGGTCGCCGGCCAATTGCACGCCTTCTTCACCACCTTCAAGTCCGTGGTTCACACCAAGGTATGGCACGTGTTGCTCGACTCGAGCCTCGGCCTCGTTGGCTCGCCCACCCTGGTCACCACGCCGGCAAACGCGCTCACCTACGACGTGGGGCTCACGGCACAGTCGCGTCAGGTCCCGCTGCCGGTGATCGTGAACAACGACCAAGTCGCCGCGGCCTACGTCCGGTACAACGGCAACGTGGAGCTGCGCGGGCCGACCGGCGGCTACGGCACCTTCGACGTGGGCGCAGACTACGTCGCGCCCGTCTCGGTCCCGGGCGGTTCGGGCTTGGCCTACCTGAAGTCGAACAGCAGCACCTACGCCTGGCGAGTGGGCGGCACGACCCAGGAGCACACGGCGTGCTACCAGCAAGGCACGAGCTGGAGTCCGCTGAGCGTGACCAGCCCGGTGCCCGGCCTCACCTTCAGCGTGTACTCCTCGAACACCTTC
Organism: Polyangiaceae bacterium; assembly: GCA_019637295.1. GTDB lineage: Bacteria > Myxococcota_A > Polyangia > Polyangiales > Polyangiaceae > JACKEA01. The sequence goes on along the minus strand of JAHBVX010000006.1, from coordinate 289,904 downwards.
GGCAGCTATCGGACCGACGCGCGCGCGTTCTTCTGCGACACGACGGGCTGCCTGGTGGTCCCGACGGCCGCCAGCGATTGCCCGTCGATCTCGACCGAGTTCGTGCGCAATCCGGCCATCCACGGCGTGCTGACGAGCGCCAAGCCGAAGCAGGGTGTGCGCGTGCGCCTGGCCAGCGTGTTCCCCGCGGTGACCGGCAACACCACCAACCTGTACTTGAACACGGGCTTCGCCGACGTGGCGGATGACGCCAGCTCCGGCGCGTACCCGACCGTCATCGTCAAGACGGACACCGGGCCGGCGGGCAGCACCGCCGACTACCCCGCGGTACTCGTAGTGGGGGATCGCGTGTTCGTCGCGTGGATCTCCGGCTCGGGCGGCTCGGAGCTCGTCCACCTGCGTCGCTATCGACTGCTGCCCTAGCGCTCACAGCCCCGCGGGCATCGCCGTCGTGGCCTCCGTCTTGCGGACGCGTCGCAGCACCTCGCGCAGCACCTCGCGCCGGGCGTCGTCGTCGATGGCGTCCACGGTGGGGCGCGGCTGGACGAAGTACACGGCGTAGTGCTCGCTGCTACCGGGTGGACGCCGGTCGTCGGTTCCGCGCTGCACCACCCAGACCCGGAACCCCAGCTCCCCGCGCTCGACGTCGATCACGATTCGTTGCTCGTGCACGGGGCTGATGCCGCGCACCACGAAACCTGCCGGCAGCGGCGCGCCGGGCGCGAGTCCATCGAGCAGCGCGGCGACGTCCGCGGGTGGCGGGTCGGGCCAGGGGTTCGGGTAACGGCTCGGCGGCGCGGCCTCGGCCTCGATCTGCGGCGCCGGCTGCGGTGCGGTGCGCGGCCGATTGGCGGACCAGACGAGCAACGCGGTCATCGACGACGCCGCGGCGATGAACAGCCAGCGTGAAGCGGGAGCAGATCGGGACATGCCGAACGAACGACGGCCTCACTCGGTCTTCATGAGCACGTCGACCACCGAGCCGACCACCGCGCGGGTGTTGTCCGTCAAGAACTGCAGATCCAGCGTATCGACCGTGTCCGAGAGGCCGTTTCTGCAGTGGTAGTTCGGGTTGCGAAACTCGGAGGTGTCCGTGAGCATCATGGCGGGGAAGTCTTGGTCCCAGAAGGCGGCGTGATCCGAGCGGCGGATATCCCCCGCCAGCGGGCTCGACTTGAGGTTCGCCGAGATCTCGAGGGACACGGTGCGCAGGCCGATGTCCTTGGCGTGCGCAGCGACGCGGCTGCCTGCCTTCATGGCGGGTGTGTCCGCGATGATGGTCAAGAAGTCACCCACGAAGCCGGCGGCCTCTAGCTCCGCGTACTGCTCCGGAAAGAGGATGTCGATGCCCGCGGGCACGGCTTGAGTGTCCGGTGCGGTGGTCTTGAAGCCGAGCATCTCCAGGGAGTACATGACCACGATGCTCTCGTCGTTCTGGCGCGCGCGCAGGGCGTAGGCTTTGGCGCCGAGCAGGCCGTCCTCTTCTTGATCCCAGCACGCCAGCGCCAAGGTTCGCGGGAAGGACCTGCCCTGTGTGACGCGTGCCGTCTCGAGCAGCGCGGCGACGCCGGTGGCGTTGTCGTCCGCCCCCGCGCAGCCCGGGATGTGATCGTAGTGCGCCGACACCAGAACGTGCTCGCTCGGGTCGGTCGTCCCCGCGCGAGTGCCGATCACGTTCACGCCACCCGAATAGGCGTGAAGCTCCACGGTCAGGCCGTACTGCTCGAAGCGCGACTTGCAAAGATCCTGGACGGCCTGCCAGTGCGGGCTGCCCGGAGAGCGCGGCTGGGCCACGAATTGTAGGTCCGCTTCGAGCCGCGGTCGGCTCACACACTCACGCACCTCGGCGCTGCCGCCCGAGCACTCGAGGCCCGAGTCGGCTCCGGAGTCCGAACCCGACGGCGCACCCGGCGCGCTCGCACTTTTCGAACAGGCAGCGCACAGCACTGCGGCGACGAAGAGCCCAAGACGACGCATGCGCCGGAGCTTAGGTCAGAAGCCACGCTCGGTCGAGTCGGCCCTCCGGCGTCACTCAGCAGCCGTCGAGGACGAAGGTCGGCGTGGTGCCGCCCCCCGCGGTGACGTTGCACAGCGACGAAGCGCTCAAGCGCGTGAGATACCCGCCCACGCGGCCGCGGAACAGGTACGGATCGAAGTCCACGTAGCGACGTGACCAGGCCAGTCGTCCATCGTCGAGCACCGGGAAGTCTCGGGTGGGCACCGCGACCCGCTGTTGCACGATGGATAGGTCCGCCAGGCCCACCGCGAGGGCGCGCTCCCACACGTCTTGCTCGACGTTGTGTCCCACGACGACGCCGCGCCCGCCGTACTCGTCGTTGGGCTTGAGCACCAGGTCTTCGCGGTGGTCTCGCGCCCACTCGATCAGATCGATCGTCTCGCCCGTGGGGCCGTCCGTCTTGCCCTCGCGCACCAGCCGCGTCCAGGGTACGCAATCGCGGATCACCGCGGCCTCATCCGGGGACAACAGCGTCATGATGCGCGGATCCTGCAGAATGGCGAACAGGGTCTTCTTGTGCAGGAGCTTGGCCCGGAACGAGTTGAAGAGACAGACGGCCCGCTGCTCGAGCGCGGTGACCAGCGCGCGGCACTCGCTCTCTCGTGCCAAGAGCTCGTTGGTGAGCAAGCGGCGGTAGACCACGTCGATGGGCTTGCCGCCTGAACGCAGTCGCCCGCCGGAGAACTCCAGGTCGCGTGGATCCGCGAACTCGGCCTCGAGGCCGGCGCTCTGGAAGTGCTCGCACACCAGGTCGAACTCCGTGCGCGTGCTCACCTCCTTCCAGTCCACGACCGCCACCCGCGGGCTGCCCTGGCCGCCCCACTCGGCCCAAGTCGCCAGCAGGCTCTGGAGCAGCAGATCCGCCGGGTTGGGACGGCTCAAGCGGAAGCGGGTCTGGAAGTCCGCCATCACCGGGGTGTCCAGGAACACCCGCGCCAGCGTCTCGCCGTAGTGCATGCCCGCCGGGCACTCGGCGTTGAGCTCTACGAAGCGCATCTGAGTGCCGATCAAGAAGGTGTCGATGCGCGTCGTGATGCCGATGTGCCGAAACCCGGGGTCGATGTCGAACAAGCGGCGCTCGCCGTCCGTGAGACCCGCCAGCGCGAACAGCGCAGGGTCCGCGAGCATCGCGTCCTTCGCCTTGACCACCGCGCTGCGGAACAGGCCGAGCACGCGCTCGACGTACTCCGTTTGGCTTTGGGTCACGAAGTTCGGACGCAGGAACGGGCAGATGGGCCGCGCCGCGTAGCTCGCGCGCTCCGCGACCAGGCGATCGAGCAGCGCCTGGCAGAAGCCCGGGGTCTCGGACTCGACTCGCTCGAGCACTCGGTCGTAGTCGGCGCAGGCTTCGTCGATGGCGAGCTCCGCCGGGGGCCTGTCCGACGCGGTCACGCCTTGCTACTCCGCTTCTTCGGCTTGGCGCTGGCGGCGGCGCGAGCGACGGGCCCGAGCTCGTCGGCGCGGGAGCCGCCCGGCAAGAAATCGCCGAAGTTGTAGCGTCGGTTCGGGCGCTTCTCTTCCTTCACGCAGCTGATGGCGAAGCGCGCCATCTCTTCGACCACGATCTCGAAGTAGTGCGGGGTGATGCTGTGGTAGTCCATGTCAGGCGCGGGGTTCGTGAAGTCGATCGCGTACGGAACGCCGTCCCGGATGGCGAACTCCACCGAGTTCATGTCGTAGCCGAGGGCATTGCAGAGCTTCCAGGCGTCGTCCACGACGCGCTGGCCGAGGGCCGGGGACATGAACTCGTGCTCGACGAGGTAGCAGCGCCGCCGGGGGTCGTAGCGAATGGGCAGGATGAACTCGCGTCCGATGCAAATGCAGCGCACGTAGTCCTCGAAGTCGATGAACTCTTGCAGCGTCATCACGAGGGAGCCGCTCGCGTCGTAGTCGCGGAGCAGCTCGTTCATGTCGTTGACGCGCGAGACGTTCTTCCAACCGCCGCCTTCGGCGGGCTTGAGGATGGCGGGGAAGCCCACGTAGCGAGTGATGGCCTCCCAGTCGAGCGGGTACTCCAGGTTCCGCAGCGAGCGCTCGCGGTCGATCGACGGCAGGTAGTCCCGCTGCGGCAAGAGCACCGTGCGCGGCGTCGCGACGCCGATGCGGTCCGCCAGCGAGAAGCCGAAGAACTTGTCGTCCGCCTGCCACCACAGGGGATCGTTGATCACGTAGGTACCGGCGAGGGCCGCGGCCTTGAGGTGCAGCCGATAGTGCTGGATCTCCTGGCTGATGCGGTCGATCAAGACCCGATAGGGCGGGTCGAAGCCGACGGGCGTCCCGCCGATCTTCGCGAGCTCGGCGCGCACCCCGGGCTCGCGGTTCACCCGATCGATGAACGCAGCCGGAAACGTGTCCTCCCACCCGACCAAGAGACCAATCTTTTCCGTCATCCCTGAGACTCCATCACCACCCGGCGTGTTTGCCGAGCATCCCCTTCCAGGCCGGCCAATCGTGCACGTATCCGCCCCACACGTCCAAGTGACAATCCACGCCCTTGTGTCGAAGCAGGGCGCAGAGCCCCTGGTTCTGGCCGAGCAAGAAGTCCTGATCGCCTACCGCGAGCACCACGGTCTGCTGCCGCATGCGGTCGAGGAACCACGGATCCGCCAGGTCCGGGAGGTACTGGAACGGCTGGTGCAGGAACGTCCCGAGGTCTTCGTGTCCGTCGAGGAAGCTCCGCATGTCGTAGGCCCCGCTGAGGCTCAAGATCTTGCGGAACACGTCCGGGTGGCGCAGGCCTTTGTCCACGGCGTGATAACCGCCGAAGCTGGCGCCCGCCAGGGTGATGGGCCGGTGATTCTTGCCCGCGATGAACGGGACCACCTCGTGCACCAGGTAACGGTCGTACTGGTCGTCCCGCGCGATCCGCACCGCGGGGTGGACCCCCGTGTTGTACCAACTCTCCGCGTCCACCGAGTCCAGACACACGAGCTGCAGTCGGCCCTCGTCGAGCTTGTGGCGGACGCTCTCGATCACCCCGAAGTTCTCCCACTCGAAGAAGCGCCCGCAGGATGACGGGAACACGATCACGGGCTCGCCCGCGTGTCCGAAGACGACCAGATCCATGTGCCGCCCGAGGGAGGGACTGTACCAGGCGTGATGCTCGCGGTTCATGCCAGGGGGATCGGCGAGGCCAGCACGCTCGACTCGATGGGGGGGTCTTCCTCGATTCGATTGTAGCCGCGCTCTTCCGCCATGGCGTTGAACCGGCGGCGCATCCAGCCGGGGATCAGCTCGGCATGCACGCGCTGAACCCGCCTGGGGTTGTGCAGCGTGCGCAACATGCGCTGGTAGGTCTCCTCGCCGTAGGCATCGCGGAACGCCTGTGAGTGCTCGGGCTGATCCAGCCAGTGGAAGATGCCCGACAGATCCGCCTCGGGGTGAAACTGCACGGTCTCGATCGCTCGGCCGATGTGGAACCCCAGCACCGCCGAGCCCTTGTCGCTCCGGCCCTCCCGGCTCTCCGTCGCGAGCACCTGGCCGTGCAAGCGCGCGAGCTTGGCCTCGTCGAAGTCCACGACCTCCCAGTGGCGATGCTCGAACGCGAACAGGCGGTCGCCGAAGGGAGCCAGCAACGGATGCACCCGCCCCGCGGTCGTGGTGTACACCGGCATCACGCCGAACTTGCGATCGTCCCGCTCCTCGACGCGCGCGAGCTCGAGGTGCATGGTCAGGAGCTCGTAGGAATAGCAGATGGGGAACAGTGACTTCGCGACGGCCAGCCCGCGCTCTTGCTCGTCGAGGACCACGTCCACGAAGCGACGAAAGTCGTCGTACCAACGCGTGCCCGGTCCCTCCCAGGGTGAGCCGGGCCCCCCGGTCGCGATGTACAGATCGCCGTCGCGCGGCGGTGCCTCGCCCGTGTCGCGCGGGGAGACGCGACGCTCTTCGATGCGAAGCCCCGGATTGTCTCGGCGGGCGGCCGCTTCGAAGTGTGAGACCACGGACGCCAGGCAGCGCATCGCCTGGTTCTGAACGCCGGCGTTCATGTCGATGAACACGATGCGGAGGGGGGCGGACGCGGGCATGGCTCTAGGAAAGGCGCCTTCTATAGCCCGAGTCCGCCCGCTGGACCACGATCCTGTGGGACTCCCACATCGGACTACACGCGGCGGCGGGGCGCGGACGCATTGCCCGATGCCGGCCGTCCACCTAAGCTCCCCGCCGGCGATTGAACGGCGGCCAGGCCGCCCGAGGTGACCGCATGCGACGAGTGCAGTGGGCGAGTTGGGTGTTTCTCTCGGCGAGCGTCGCTTGGGCCGCGCCGCCTGGACGGGCGCTCGTGTCGCACGGGCCGTTCACGGCGTCCCCGGCCACGGACGGGACGACGGCGGCGCTCGAGGCGATCCGCGCGGCTGCGCCCCCGGCGCGGGCGGCTACCCTCACGCACTCGGGGACGTCGCGGGACGTGGGTGGGCGTCGGGCGGTGCGCTTCCAGCAGCTACACGAGGGCGTGCCGGTGGTGTTCCGAGGCGCGGGAGCCTTGCTCGATGCGCAAGGTCGGCCGGTCCTCACCATCGATCGCACCGAGCCGGAGCTGCCCGGGGTGACGCCCCGTGTGTCCCGCCGCGCGGTCCGCGCCCTGAGTGAGAGCGCGGCGCGCTTGCCCGTGAAGGAGAGCGACGCGACGTTGGCCATCTACCCGCTGGCGTCGGGCGCGCGCCTCTCCTGGGTCGTGGTACCGAGCGAGCGCCTCCAGGGAGTCCCCTATGTGCCGGTGCTCGTCTTCGACGCGCTCTCGGGCGAGCTGCTCATTCGCTACAACGCGGTGCGCTTCGCGACCGGGCGAGTCTATCCGGCCAACCCGGTCTCCACTCCGACGTTGGTGGATCTACCCCTCGACCTGCCTCCCGGCGCGACGAAGCTCGAGAGCGAGCGGGTCAAGGCGCTCAACTGCATAGACACGAAGCAGACCAAGCAGATCAACTTCGGCGTGACGCTCACCGTCCACGTCTGCGAGCTCCAGCAGGTGGCTGCTCCCACCAGCGGCGAGGACTTCCTCTACGATCCGCCGGCCGCGGCGCTCACGCCCGAGGACGAGTTCAGCGAGGTCCAGATCTTCCATCACACCAGCCGCGCCTACTCCTTCTTCGAGTCCCTGGGCATGACGGATCTGTCGACCAAGCCGCTGCCGGCGGTCGCCAACCTGATGATGCCGGATGGGTTTCAGACCCAGGACTTCGCGAAGATGGCCGATCCGAACCTGCCCTTCGTCCCGTTCTCCAACGCCTTCTTCGCGCCGGCCAACCCCATCTTCTCGACGGTCTTCGGTCTGCCCGGCGCCGCGATGTGGTTCGGGCAGGGCCCCAAGGCCGACTTCGCCTACGACGGTGACGTGGTGTATCACGAGTTCGGGCACGCGGTGGTCGACCACACGCTGAAGTTGGTGGGCACCTACTTCGCGGACGAGCAGGGTCTCGTGGGCTCGCCCGGCGCGATGAACGAAGGACTCGCGGACTACTTCTCTTCCGCGATCACCGGGGACTCGAAGGTGGGCGAGTACGCCTCCACGGACCTGGCGCCCGGGATGACGGCGATCCGCGACATCGACAACGACGAGACCTGCCCCAAGAACCTCTCGGGCGAGGTCCACGTGGACTCGAAGTTCTGGACCGCCGCGCTGTGGAAGACTCGACAAGCGTTGCCCGAGACGGATCGGCCCGCCTTCGACAAGGCGCTGTTCGACGTGATGGCCGCCGCCCCCGGCGGCGATCTGTCCTACGAAGGCTTGAGCGAGCTGTTCGTGGCGTCCGTGAAGAGCGCGCTCAGCCAGACGGTCGCGGACGCGCTCGAGACGGAGCTGACTGCGCGCGGCGTCCTGCCTACCTGCCGGCGGATTCTGGAGTTTAGCGGCACGCCGCTCAGCAGCGTCGATCCGCTGCTCGCCGGCACGTTTCAGGCGCCCGGGACCCAGTCCATGAACGCCGGACCCGCGCCCTACGCGCCCGGCGTGCTGCAGTTCGAGGTGCCCCTCACTGGCTCTGCGGAGCAGCTCACGGTGGGCTTCCAAGTCATCCCCGGGGGCGACACCTCCTCGATCTTCGGCGGCGGCACGCCCTTCAAGCCCGAGGTCCTGGTGCGCTTCGGCGAAGAGCCGATCCAGTTTGGCTATCAGCCCTTCGAGGCCAAGGCGGACGTGACCGTACCCGCGGAGGTGACCAACAACCAAGGCAGCGCCACCGTCGACGTCCCCTTGGGCGCGACCCGCGCGTTCGTGATGATCGTGAACTCGGGTCAGAGCGCGGGCAGGTATCGCGCGGTGAAGTTCGATCAGAGCGGCGAAGCCGTGGATCCGGACGCCGGCTCGGACGGGGGCGCCGACGCCGGGGTGCCACCGTCCGCCACGAAGCCAAAGGACGACGGTTGCGGATGCCGCACCGCGGGGGGCGACGCGCCGGGCACCTCGCTGCTGTGGACGCTCCTCGCCGGCGTCGCGCTCTTGCTTGGCAAGCGGCGGCGACGCCGAGCGCGCTCTGCTCAGTGGAAGTGGTAGAGCAGCTCCACTCGGGCGCCCCCGCGCTCGATGCCCAGGCTCAGTCGCGGAGCTCGACGAACCTCGGAGTAGGCGCGCAGCGCGTCGTTCGGGCCCACGAGCGGGATCCCGTTGATGTCCAACAGGCGGTCTCCGCTGCGAAGGCCGAGCGCGGCGAGCGTACCGTCGACTCGTGACAGCACGGCTCGGCCGCTGTCATCGAGTGCGACGCGTGGAGCCTCCCGCCGGTATCGGGGCTGCGCTTCGGCGGCTGGTTCGAGCTCGAGCGTGACGCGGCGAGGCGCGCCCGGGCGCGGCTCCTGGCTGCCTCTCGGCGCCACCAGGCTGGGCCTCGGTGCGACCGGCGGAGCGCGCGAGGTCACGCCCAGCGGCGTCACGGGCGTCGCGCTGCTCGCCGCGTCGATGGTGCGCTCGAGCCAGGTCAGCCCCGCAGACAGGACGAGCTGCGACAGGCTCACGACAGTCGCAAACAGCAACACCTCGACGGTCTGCCATCGAGTCGAGCGGGTCATCCCCTCCCTGCTTAGCGAGGGTCGTGCCAGCCCGAAATGCTGCGGGCAAGCGACGGCGGCCTCCCGGGAGAGTGACGAACTGTCGCACGACGCCCCACCATCGGACGATCCGTCAGGCACGCGTTGCGTAACGGTGCACAGCGGCGCCGTCCTCTGGCACACTGGCCTCATGCGCAGCGCCGCGGTCATCCTGCTCATCGCCGGGGTCGGGTGCGCCTCCCCGGAGGACGATGTGGGAGGCAGTTCTGGCGGCGGGGGCAGCGGCGGCGCGTCCTTCGGCGGGTTCCCCGCCGTTGGTGGCACCGGCGCGAGTAGCAGCGGTGGTGGAGGCGCGTTCGGAGGTACCGGCGGCCTCGGTGGCAGCGGTGGTACGGGCGGCGGAGCCGACGCCAGCACGGACGCGGCGATCACGGACGCCGTGGCCGAGGTCGGCGCCGACACGGGCCCCAACACCGGCTTCGGGCCGTGCGTGACCCAGTCCGAAATCGACTCTCAGGGCGGCATCTTCAAGATCGGCTTCTGCGGCAACCCGTTCGCGTGCTTCGCGTGCTCCAACGACGCCGAGAAGCCGGGGGACGTGGTGTGCAGCCCGACCTGCCTCTGTACGCCTCTGCCGCCCTTGTGTGGGAGCGACGCGGGAACGGACGCGGCGGACGACGCGAGCGACGCGGATGCGAGTGACGCGGGCGACGCCGCGGCCACCATGGACGCGAGCGCCGACGCGCCGTGAGTCGTCACAGCTCGCGCGTGCGCAGCCACTTGGACACGACGGGCGCTTCATAGCGCTCGAAGGCGTCGAGCAGGCGCTCCGGCTCCGTGTCGTACAGCAGCATCGAGCGGTGCTGCTCGCGCACGAAGCCCTCGGCCACAGAGTGGTCGAAGAAGGCGGTCAGCCCCGCGTAATAGTCGGCGGCGTCCAGCAGCCCGCAGGGCTTGTCATGGTGACCGAGCTGCGCCCAGGTCCAGATCTCGCACAGCTCCTCCAGCGTGCCGATGCCGCCGGGCAGCGCGATGAAGGCGTCGGCCAGCTCCGACATCATGCGCTTGCGGGTGTGCATCGAGTCGACGACGTGCAGCTCCGAGAGTCCATCGTGAGCGATCTCTTTGGAGCGCAGCGACTCCGGGATGACGCCGACGACGTGGGCACCCCGAGCGAGGGCCGTGCTCGCGAGGCGCCCCATGAGCCCCACCGCGGCGCCGCCGTAGATCAAACGCAGACCGCGGCGCGCGATGGCGAGCGCGAGCGCGTCGGCCGCGGACCCGTACTCGGGCCTGTTGCCGCTGCTCGAACCACAGAACACCGTGACCGACCGAATGCGACTCACGGCGCGCACGGTGCGACGACGCGGCGGACATTGCAAGCGTCGCGCCGCGCCTCAGCTCACTTTGGCTCTTTGGCGTGACGCTCCGCCGCAGACTTGACGTGGTAGTCGCCGCCATCGCTGGCCTTGGCGCCGGCGTACTGCTTGGCGATGGCCTCCAGCTTTGCCTTGCCCACGCTCAGCTCGTTCATGACGCTGAGCGCGCCGGTGCGCGCCATCCAGTGCGCGTTCCTGTCGTGCACGACCTCCTCGAGCGCCGCGAGCAGGGCGGGCTTCTTGTACCAACCCTTCACCTTGTCGTGCCAGGCCTTGCCGAAGCTGTCGTTGTCCTTGAACTCGGTCTGCGAGGCCCGCAGACTGCTCATGCTCTGCCACGGCGGGATGTGATCCGAGCGCGGCGTGCGCTTGAGGAACGCGAGGGTCAGCTCGTAGGCCTCCCGGCTCGGCTCGCTGGGCTTGGGAAAGCCAGTCCAGGCGTTGATCACGCCCTCCCAGCAGCCCTCGACCATCTCCTTGGGGCTGTCCTTGCCCATCAGGTACTTCTTGAACACCGGCAGCGCGCGCTGGTCCGTGCTGCCGTACAGTCGGCTGCACAGGTACTTGCGCACCGCGAGCGACGGATCCTGCTCGATCTTGAGCAGCACCTTGTCGAAGGTGCCGTCCACGCCCTTGCCAAAGCTGGTCAAGAACCAGCTCATGGACTCGCGTCGCACCCGCTCCGACGAGTGGTCCGCCATCTTCATGAGCAGCGTCTTGACCTCTGCGTTCTTGGCGTGGCTGGAGCCGACGACGTTGACCAGCTTGCTGAGCACCACGTCGTTCTGCTCCTTCTCGGCGGCCTCGAGGAAGAGCTTCTGGGTGCCGCCGCCGGCGCCGAACAGCGAGCTCATGAGCGACGCGGCCTGATACCGCACCGTCGGGCTCTCGTGGCCGAGGTGTTTGGCGCCCACCTGCGAGTTCATGCCCACCACGTCCTTGATCGACGTGTTGCGGTTGCGAGCCTTCTGAAAGCGCGTGTACTCGGCGCACTTCGAGTCGATGCCGTGCTCGGTGAGTGCGCAGCTCTTCAGCGACAGCAGCAGCTGCTCGTAGATCTCCGGCGTCAGCGACTTGCTGTCGTCATTGACCCAGGCCTCGAGATCAGCGGCCCCTTGCGCCACCGGGTCTGCTGCCGCAGGCTCGGCCTTGGCTTGGTCGTCCTTCTTGCAGGCGAGCAGCGCGGCTACGATGACGGCGCATGAGATCAAACTCGAGCGGGAGAGACGGAGCTTCTCAGTCATGCCCCGCGCAGTATCACGCCCGGTCGGACAGCTGAAGGCTCATCGAGGCTCGTTCTCTGCCCATCCCGGCTGGTCGAGCTCCAGCGAACCCGAATCCACCCGGGATTCTGTGGCCAAGTCGAGTCTAGTGTCCGAGCGGTGTCACCGGCAGGAGCGACAGTGACTCGCCCGGAGCTGTACGAGCGTTACGCTCGCTGGGCCCTCGACGGCCTCTCGCGGGAGTACCCGTGCAAGCTGGCACATCACCTGTCGGGGCCCGCGGACGTGGTCGCGCCGGCGCAGCTCAATCCGGCGTTCTGGGGCTGCTACGACTGGCACTCGGCGGTGCACTCGGTCTGGAGCCTCACCCGCCTGGTGCGCCTCGGTCTGGTTGGCGCGACGCGGGCACGGCAGTGTCAGGACGCCATCGACGCGCGCCTGCGGGACGAGCCCCTGCGCCGCGAGAGCGAGTATCTCGAGGCGCCCGGGCGCGCGAGCTTCGAGCGGCCCTACGGCCTCGCCTGGCTGCTGACCCTGGCGCTCGAGCTGCAGGAGTGGGGCAGCTCAGGAGCGCCACCGCAGGTCCTGAGCTGGCAACGCGCGCTCGGTCCGCTCGCCGAGCTCGCCAGCTCGCGGCTAGTGAGCTGGGCGGAGCGCTTGCCCTGTCCGACCCGGTCGGGTGTGCACGATCAGAGCGCGTTCGCCTTCGGGCTGACGCTGGACTATCTCGCTGCCTCGGCGCCTGACTCGGACGCACTGTCGCGCCTGCGCGCTGCGACGCTGCGCCTCTACTCCGCGGATCGCGACGGCCCCCTTCACCTCGAGCCGTCTGCTCACGACTTCCTCTCACCCTGCCTGGCCGAGGCGGATCTGATGCGGCGCGTGCTGCCGCAGCGGGAGTTCGAGGTCTTCCTCGACGGCTGGCTGCCGGGACTCGGCCGGAGCGACGGCCCGCGCCCGGTTCGTTGTCCCGACGCGTCCGACGGACACCTCGCACACCTCGGCGCGTTGAACCTCAGCCGGGCGTGGATGCTCGAGGGCGTCGCAGGCGCGCTCCCGCAGGCGGATCCCCGCGGCGAGGCGCTGCGGAGCTGCGCGCGCGAGCACCGAGACACGGCTCTCGCCGAGCTCGACGGCGCGCACTACGAAGGCAGCCACTGGCAGGGGAGCTTCGCGGTGTACGCACTCACCGCGCGTGCGGGGCGGACGACTGGGGTATGATGACGCTCGTGCCGACCAGGCGCCTCCCCTCGGTGCTCCTGAGCGCGGCCGTGGCCGCGTGCTCGGTCACGCCCGTCGATCTCGCGGGTCGCGAGTGTCCGTGCGCCGTCGGTTGGGTTTGCGACGCGGGCACTCAGCGCTGCGTGCGGCCCGGGCCGGCCGGAGGCGGCGCGGGGGGTGGTGCTGGGGCGGGCGGCGGCGCGGGAGCCGCGGGAGCCGGTGGGGTCGGCGCGGCGGGCGCGGGTGGCAGCGGCGGCTCGGCCGGCAGCGGTCCCGACTGCGCCGCGCACCCAACGGGCGCCCAGGGCTTGCAGGTCCAGGGTCAAGTGCACTGCTACTGGCACCGTACGGACGAGCTGCCCTTCCAGCAAGCAGAGGCTGCGTGCCAGGCGCAAGGTGGCTACCTGGTCACGATCCAGTCGAGCGAGGAGAACGCGTTCGTGCGCGCCCTGGCTGGCACCAGCGACGTGTGGATCGGCCTGGCGCGCAACAATGGACCGTGCGCCAAGGCCAACTTCAGCTGGCTCACGGCCGAACCCAGTACCGTGGATCTGTGGGAAGCCGGCTATCCGGAGTGCAGCGGTGGTTCTCCGCACGGCGCGCGCCTCCGGTCCGACGGCGAGTGGCGTGACTCGTCGCAGAGTTCCACGCGGCAGTTCGTGTGCGAAGTCGGGCCCTCATTTCAGTGACAGGGGTTCGCTGCCCGGGGTAACGCGCGCCCGTACTTTCCTTCTGCTCATTCTCTGGCAAGCTCCGCACCTCGAATCCCATGCCCCACGCGCTGCACTCCGTTCCTCCACCCTCGGCGAAGCCGCCCAGCATTCGTCCGATCCCGGCTCGACTCGAGATCGACGAGCGCGTCACGGGGCGCGGCGTCACCATCGGCTTCCTCGACTCGGGCTTCTTCGCCCACGCGGATCTGGTCGAGCCCGAGAGTCGCATCCTCGCGCACCACGACGTGCTGACGGACGAGACGACGCTGCGCGGCACGCCGCCACCGAACGCTTCCTCGTGGCACGGCATGATGACGAGCGTGGTCTGCGCCGGTAACGGACATCTGTCGGGCGGGAAGTACCGGGGCCTCGCACCGGACGCGCTCGTGGTGCTGGTGAAGGTCGGCTCGATCCAGCGCATCCAGCACCACGCAATCCGCGACGGCATCCGCTGGGCCATCGCTCACCGCGAGCAGTACGGCATCCGCGTGCTCAACATCTCCTGTGGTGGAGACTACGAAGAGAGCTACCTGACCGACTCGCTCAGCCGCGCCGCGGAGGACGCCGTACGTGCGGGCATCGTGGTGGTGGCGGCCGTCGGGAACTCGGGACGCCATGGGAGCCGAGTGCTGCCGCCCGCCAGCGCGCCCAGCGTGATCAGCGTGGGGGGGTTCGACGACACGTCGAACCAGAACTCCCACAGCATGTACCACTCCTCCCACGGACCCACGGTCGACGGGCTGCAGAAGCCCGAGCTCATCGCCCAGGCCATCTGGGTGGCCGCGCCGGTCCTGCCCGAGACGCCGACGGCTCGCCACGTCGAGCTGCTTCACGCGCTCGCCAACGCCGACGGCGACGACGCCGTGCGCGAGCTGTTGCGCGACGGTGCCGGCATCGATCCGGAGCTGGACGCGATCGCCGGTGGCGAGGCGTACCTGATTCGCAGTCTGGTGGAGCTGAAGTATCGGGATCAGAAGATCGTGTCCGGTCACTACAAGCACGTCGACGGCACCTCCTTCGCCGCGCCGATCGTCAGCGCAGTCGTGGCGCAAATGCTCGAGGCCAACCCCGCCCTCACGCCCCCGCAGGTGAAGAAGATCCTGATCGACACCGCGCTGCGCATCCCCGGCGTGGAGGTGGATCGCCAGGGCTGGGGCGTCGTGCAGCCTGCACGAGCCGTAGCCCGAGCCCTCCAGGCTCGGCTGTGACTCACCGAATCTGACGGCGCGCATCCTCGAGGGTCGTGGACGCGCGACCAAAGAGTGTGGACCGCGAGACAAGCTACTGCGTCGTGGGTCCGGCTCTGCCGTGCATTCGTCCCGGATCGACGTGGGGCCTTGCGCTGCGACTCTTCAGACCTAAGCTCCGCCGAGCGGTCCTGGTGCTGCGATGAGTGCTCGGTCATTGGCCAAAGCAGAGTCCAAGGCTCGCTTCGACTACGCCAGCGCCCGGCTTCGGGGCACCGTGTGGCAGAGCGTGCCCGTCGCGCGCTGGGGCTACTCCGCGCTGCTCCTCCTGGGCGCAATCCTGGGGCGCTCTGGGGTGTCCGCGCAAGCGCTCACCTGGGGCTCGTTGGGGTTCGCGCTGCTCTCCGGCGCCGCGGCGGCGTCGGGTCGGTTCCCGTCCGCTGCGCTGCTGCTCCTGCTCAGCGGCGCGCTCGACGTGCTCGATGGCGTCGTCGCTCGCGCCACCGGGACCTCGTCGCGCTACGGCGCGCTTCTGGACTCGACCGTGGACCGACTCGCGGACGCGCTGCCGCTGACCGGACTGTGCCTGTTCTACCTCGGCCACGGCAAAGCAGCCGTGGTCCCCGTCATGACCATGATCGCCGGCTTCTCCGTGAGCTACGTCCGCGCTCGGGCGGAGGGCCTCGGCTTCAACCTGCCGCCGCTCTTCATGCGGCGCGCCGAGCGAGTAGTGCTCTTGTTCGTGAGCCTCCTGCTAGGCAAAGTGGCGCTGGAACACGGACCGCCCGCACCCCTCACGCTGATCGGTGTCGGCTTGCTCGGTGCAGTCAGCTTCGTTGGACTGCTCGTCGCGCTGCGCGCGGCTCGAGGCGCAGCGGAGTGAGCGGTGAGAGTACTCGGGCACCCGCGAAAGCTCTGGGGAGCGTACTGGCCGCTGCCCGGACTCATCCTCGCCTCCTATGCGGCGGCGATGTTCGCCATCGGCGATCTCAGGATCGAGCACGTCGTGATCCCGCTCCTGGCCTGTGTGATGGCGTACGCGACGCCTCGGACCAAGCGCTTCTTCTCGGACGCCAGCCCCTACCTGGCGGTGGGCATCGGCTACGATCTGGTGCGCTACGCGCGGGCGTGGGTGCTGACCCCAGAGCAAGTGTGGGGCTGTGGCCTGCGGGAGCTGGAGCTGCGCACCTTCGCGGTCGCGCCCGGCGTGACGCTGCAGGACTACTTCGCCGCTCACAATAGCGCGCTCTTCGATCTGTTGTTCGCGATCCCCTATGCGATCTTCGTCTACGTCGCGCTCGCCTACGCGGCGTACCTTTTCTTCGTCGATCGCCCGCGCATGCGCCACTATCTGTGGGCCTTCGCCATCGCCAACTTCATCTCGTTCGCGATGTGGCTCGTGATCCCGGCAGCGCCACCTTGGTACATTCGCGAGTTTGGCTGCGCCATCGATCTGTCCGCCGCCCCCAGCCCGGCAGCCCTCGCGCGCGTGGACGCGCTGCTCGGCATCGACTACTTCGCGCGCTTCTACTCCCGCGCTGCGTCCGTGTTCGGCGCCATGCCCTCCATGCACTGCGCGTACCCGGTGATCGGCCTCTTGACCGCCTGGCGCGCGGCGAGCTGGCGGACGCGCCCCATCCACATGGCCTACTGCGCGCTGATGGTGAGCGCGGCGGTCTACCTCGATCACCACTGGGTGTGGGACGCGCTGGCCGGCATCGCGGTCGCTGGGGTCGCAACCTGGACTGCGAAGCGTGCGCTTGCGCACTTCGAACTTTCGCGTGGGCCAGCTCTCGCGGCGGAGCCAGCCGAATGAGCGCGCGGTTCGCCGACTGGTTGGTGCGCCATCGCGCGCTCGTGCTGGTGGCGATGACGGCCCTCGCGCTGGCGGCGGGCGTGCGAACGGTGCTGACGTACTCGGATCTTCGCAGTGACCTGGAGGAGTTGCTTCCCGAGCACGCTCCGAGCGTGGGAGCGCTGGCCGAGGTGAGGGGTCGAGTTCACGGCATTCGCCACCTTGGCGTCGTGGTCGACACTGCAGGCGCGCACAACGTAGGCGCCGCGAACCGCTTCGTCGACGCGCTCGCCGAGCGGGTGAGCGAGTACCCGGAGCAGCTCGTCGGCGCCGTGAGGAAGGACGCGCTCGCCGAGCGAGAATTCGCCGAGACGTTCGCGCTGCAGCTGCTCGATCCGAGGGACGTGGCGTTGCTCGGCAAGGCGGTGCAAGAGCGGCGGGACTGGCAGGTCACGCGTGCCACGGGCGCGGATCTGCTGGATGACGACGAGGATCCACCGCCCGAGCTGCCGCTCGCCGAGCTGCGTACCAAGTACGAAGCTCGCTACGGCAAGCAGCGCGCGCTGCCGGGCGATCGCTTCGTGTCGGAGGATGGCAGGACGGTGGTTCTGCTCGTCCAGGCGAGCTCCAACGCGACGGGTTACGCGGCAGACAAGGCGTTGCTCGAGAGGGTTCGAATCGACATCGCCTCGCTGGGCTTTCCGGAGCGCTTCGCGCCCGGGATGACGGTCGGATTCGCTGGAGACGTCGCCACGCGGGTCGAAGAGATGGAGGGCCTGGGCGCCGACCTCGGGCTGTCGGGGCTGATCGTGGTCGTGCTCGTGGCTGCTGCACTCGTCAGCTACTTCCGGAGCTTTCTGGCCTTGCCCCTGCTAGGCGTGCCGCTGCTATTCGGTACCGTGTACGCGTTCGGGCTCGCGGCGCTGCCGCCGTTCTCCATCCGCCACCTCAACTCGAACACTGCCTTTCTCGGGTCCATCGTGGTGGGCAACGGCATCAACTCGGGCATCATCCTGCTCGCGCGGTTCGTCGAAGCGCGGCGGACCCTGAAGCTCGAGGCCGCCATCGCCGAGGCGCTGGACAAGACCTGGCGCCCGACGCTGGCTGCCGCTACCGCGGCGGCTACGGCGTATGGCTCGCTCGTGGTCACCGACTTTCGCGGCTTCAGTCAGTTCGGCTGGATCGGGCTGTTCGGGATGCTCGCGTGCTGGGCCTCGGCCATGACGCTGCTCCCGACGCTCTTGGCGCTCTGGGGGCGGCGCTTGACGCCCCGCGCGACAGAAGGCGACCGGGGAGTGGGCAGGCGGTTCGCGGCGGCGCTCCTCGCGCGGCCCCGGAGCATCGTCGTCGCCACGACGCTGCTCACGGTGCTGTGCGGCGTGGGGGTAGCCTCGCGCAGTCGAGATTGGATGGAGCACGACTTCTCCAAGCTGCGCCGCGCGGACTCCTGGGAGAACGGCGAGCGCTACTGGGGTGCCCGCATGGACGCGACCCTCGGCCGCTACTTGACGCCGACCATCGTCCTGTCGCCGAACGCCACCCACGCGGCGCGGGTGGAGGCCCAGCTGGGCAAGCTGCGCGAGCGCGGAGGCGCGGGCGATCTGATCGCGTCCGTGCGAAGCGCCACGCTGGTCCTGCCAGCCCATCGCAGCGAGTCCCTCGTGGAGGCAAGGCGCATCGCCGAGACCGTCACCCCGCGTCTGCTCGCAGAGCTGAGCGCAGACGACCGACGACTGATCGACCGAGCGCTTTCGTCGGAAGCGCTCACACCGCTCAGCGCGGAGCGCGTGCCTCCGGTGCTGCTCGCCGGGCTGCGGGAACACGACGGTCGGGTGGACCGCAACGTGCTGGTATTTCCGAAGCTGGGTGGAAACACCTGGGATAGCGGCGTGATCGCGGAGTTCACCCGGGACGTACGCCAGGCCGCCACCGTCGACGGAGAGCCCGCGCCGGTCGCCGGCTCCCTCTTGCTCTCGAACGACATCGCTGACGCCATGAAGTCGGATGGACCACGGGCGCTGCTCGTCTCGCTCGGGTTCGTGCTCCTGATCTGCCTGCTCACGTTCCGCTCTTTGAAGGCGTCGCTGTTGTCCATGGCTGCGCTCTTCTCGGGGGTCGTGTTGATGCTCGGCGCCCTGGCGTGGTCCGGCCAGAAGCTGAACTTCTCCAACTTCATCGCCGTGATCATCTCCTTTGGGATCTCGGCAGACTACGTGATCAACGTGCTCGCCCGCTGGCGCGACGGCGCTTCGACCTCCAGCACTGGCGATCTCGGGGCTGTTGCTGCGACTGGGGGTGCTGTCGCGCTGTGCTCGGCCACGACCATCATCGGCTTCGGCTCCCTGCTCGCGGCGCAGAATCAGGCGTTGTACTCCTTTGGACTGTTTGCCGCGGTCGGTGAGGTAACGTGCCTCGCGACCGCGGTCATCGCGCTGCCGGCGGCGCTCGGTTGGCTACGGGGGCGCGGTGGCGTCGCGCCAGGCGAGACCAGGTTGGAGGCGACGCCATGAGCCGGGAGCCGGAGCTCGCGCCCGGCAGCGCGCCTCGGGGCGCCGTGCTGAGGAGCGCGACCGCCGCAGCCCTGGCCACCGCCATCGACTTCCTGTGCGTGGTCGTGTTGGTCTCCGGGGCCGGCCTGTCGGCACCGACTGCGACGCTGGCTGGGGCAATCGCCGGCGGTGCCGTCAACTTCACCCTGAGCCGCAGCTGGGCCTTCCGGAGTCGGGGCGCGCGGGTGCCCGAGCTCGGCCGCTACGTCCTCGTCTCGGGTAGTAGCGCGTGGCTCAACGCCGGCGGCGTGGGCGCGGTGCTGTGGCTGGCAGACGTGCCCTACCCCCTGGCTTGGGTGGCGGTCCGCGGCGTGGTCTTCCTGTTCTGGAACTTCCCCCTGCAACGAGACTTCGTGTTCGCGCGAGCCGTCGTGACCAAACCGTGACCCTGGCAGGCCGGCGCGGGCGTGACACTGCCGCGTTCGAGGCCATACTAGCTTCGAGGTTCCCTCTGCCCGGTCACGCTCACAATCTGCTGGTTCTATCCGACGTCCATCTCGGCAGTGAGTTGGTACAGCACAGCCAGCCGGGCGCGCCCCTCAAGAGCGCGACCAGCGAGCGGCGGGACCGCGACCTGACGGCCTTGCTCGATTGGTATCGGGAGCGACCCAGCCAGGGTCGCCCGTGGCGCCTGGTGATCGCGGGGGATCTGATCGACTTCGTCGGTATGAGCGTCTCCCCCGGAGCCGAGCAGTTCGTCACCGAGCACAGCCCCGAAGAGTGCTCCTACGGCTTGGGCAGCGCCGCCGACCACACGCTGGCCAAGCTGCGTCGCGTGGCGGAGCACCACCGGGAGGTGTTCGCGGCGCTCGGACGGTTCATGGCCGCCGGGCACACGTTGGTGATAGTGCGTGGCAACCACGACGTGGATTTCCACTGGGAGGCAGTTCAGGACGCGTTCCGTGACGTGCTCACGGGGCACGGAGCGACGAGCGAAGCCATCGAGTTCGCGGACTGGTTCTACTACGAAGAGGGTAACGTCTACATCGAGCACGGGCATCAGTACGACGACTTCTGCTCCTACGAGCACGTGCTGCACCCCGTGGTGCCGTCGGATCCTCGCCGCTCGGCGCGGTCCCTGTCGGACATCCTGCTGCGCATGGTCGTGCGCCCCACCCGCGGCATGCGGGAGTCGGGGCACGACACCAAGAGCGCGCTCGACTACCTGCGCTTCGCCATGCAGCTGGGCTTTGGCGGACTCTTTGGGCTCGGCCGGCGCTTCCTGGTCGCCGTCGCCACTCTGCTCGGCATCTGGCGGGAGCACATGAGCGAAGCGGCCCAGTGGGTCCGCCGGGAGCACGATCGGAAGATGGCGCTCCTGGCCGAGGCGCGACAGCTGAGCTTGGTGAAGCTGCAAGCGCTGGCTTCGCTACAGCGGCCACCCATCACCAAGAGCGTCCTTCGGCTCCTGGCCGGCGTGATGATCGATCGAGTCGCCTTCGGCGTGGCGCTCGTGCTCACGGGGCTCGGCCTGTTGGCCACGAGCTTCACTCCGGCGCTCGGTGTCACCGTGGCGGTGATCATGGCCGCCCTCGCGATTGCTGCTTGGGCGTGGCGTCGCGTGCGTGGGAGCATCGACGCCAGCGCATCGCTTCGGGAGCGAGCAGCGCAGGTAGCGACCGTGTTTCCGGCTGCCTTCGTGGTGATGGGTCACACGCATTTGCCCGAGCGCTTCGAGACCAGCGCCGAGTCCTGCTATGTGAACCTGGGCGCGTGGGCGGAGGAAGAGGTGGACGAGGGCGAGGCGTCGCGCTTGCCCGCGACCCGCACGCACCTGGTCGTCCAGTTCGTCGACGATCGTCCCACCGCAGCGCTGTTTCGCTGGGCCGCCGACGGCCGCCCCACGCGCTTCTGAGTCGCGGCCTCGTCGCGGCGCCTACTTCGCGGCCCGAGCATCGTCGGCGTCAGCGAGCTCCTTGTGCCATCCGGCCTTGCCGTGCTGCGCCAGCGCGGCGCGGTCCTGCTCGAATTGCTGCTCGAGCTGCCTTCGCGCGGCCCGAGCGAGCTCCCGCCGCAGCTCCTCGCTCTGCGCGTGGGGGATGGCAGACTCCACCATGGCGACGTTGTGACGGCGGAACGCGTCGGCGGACTCACGGGCTTCGTAGGCGCCCACGCCGAGGGCCTCGAGGGCGCGACGGCCGAGGAGCAGCGCAGACTCGAAGGTCTCCCGCTCGACGATCTCAACGCCGCGCCGGCGCAGCTCGAAGAAGTGGCCCACGTCGCGGGCTCGGGCCACGATGCGGCAGCTCGGGAAGTGCTCCTGCACGGCGTCCACCAGCGCGATGCTCTTCTGCGGGTCGTCGATGGCGTTCACCAAGACCCGGGCGCGCGCGATGCCGGCGGCCTCGAGCAGGTCGGTGCGCGTCGCGTCACCGTAGTACACTCGAAAATCGAACTTTCGGAGCATCTCGATCTGGTCCGGATCGTGATCGAGCACCGTCGCTCTGAAGCCACCGGCGAACAGCAGCCGTCCCACGATCTGCCCGAAACGCCCGAACCCAGCGATGATGACGGGCGGGTGCTCGTCGTCGATCGCGTCCGCCTCCTGAGCGTCCTTGGTGCGTTTCATGTCCACACGCTCGAGGACGATGAGCAGCACTGGCGTGAGGGCCATCGACAGCGCCACGGTCAAGGTCAGCAGTCCATCCCAGTCGCCAGGTAGCAGGCGGGCCGCTCGCGCCACGCCGAAGACCACGAACGCGAACTCGCCGCCCTGCACGAGCAACGCCGCGAAGAGCCAGCGCTGGGCCGGCGCCATCTCGAGCTTGCCCGCCAGCCAGCGCAGCGCGAGCCCCTTCACCAGCTGAAACCCGCCCACCAGGCTCAGAATGACCAGCGGCCTCGAGGCGAGCAGCCCGAAGTCGATGCTCATGCCCACGGCGATGAAGAACAAGCCCATGAGCAGACCCTTGAAGGGCTCGATGTCCGTCTCGAGGGCGTGCCGGTACTCGCTGCTCGCGAGCAACACCCCGGCCAAGAACGCGCCGAGCGCCATGGACACGCCGGCCGCGGCCATCAGCTCGGCGATGCCGAGCACGAGCAAGAGGGCGAACGCAGTGAACACCTCGCGCAAGTGTGTCTTGGCGATGGCGCGCAGGATTGGACGCGTCAAGAACCGTCCGATGACGACGACCAGGACGATGGCGCCCAGCGCCTTTCCCGCGCCGAGCCAGCCCGATCCGGAAGCGTTGGCCTCGGCTGCCGCCAAGAGCGGCACCACCGCGACGATGGGGATCGCCGCGATGTCCTGGAAGAGCAGGATGGAGAACGCGCTGCGACCCATGGGGGTGGAGCCGATGTTCCTCTCGGTCATGGTCTGCATCACCACCGCGGTGGACGACAGGCCGAGGCTCAGGCCGACGATGACCGCGGCTTGCCAAGGAAAGCCGAGCACGAGCGCGATCGCGGCCAGCGGGAGGCCGCAAACGAGCAGCTGCACCGCGCCGCCGCCAAACACCGCGCGGCGCATGGCCCACAGGCGTGAGGGATCGAGCTCGAGGCCGATCACGAAGAGCATGAGCACCACGCCGATCTCGGCGAAGTGCAGGGTCGCGCTCGCGTCGGTGACGACACGCAGACCGAACGGGCCGATCAGGCAACCGGCAGCCAAGTAGCCGAGCACCGAGCCGAGCTTGAGCCGGGCGGCGAGCGGTACGCACACGACGGCCGCGCCCAGGTAGACGATGGCGTCGATCAACAGCGACTTTTCGCTCACGACGAAGTCTCCTTGGCCGTCTCGTTCATCGTGTCGAGCAGCGCCGTGAGTCGGTCGCGATAGCGGCTCGCGGCGTGGTCGAGGGCCGCGTCGTCGATCCGATGCGCGGCATGCACGACGATGGGCTCTTCCCAGTGCATGCCGCAGAACTCCGCCGTCTGACGCACGTGCGGCACGAACGCCGAGAGCTCGTGAGCGTGCATGCCGTCGGGCCGAAACGCGCTCTCGTCGCCACCGGTGGTCACGACCCACAAGCAGCGCTTGTCACGCAGCGCGGCTGTGGCGCCACCGTAGGCGAAGCCCCGAGTCAGCACCTTATCGAACCAGTGCTTGAGCAGCCCGGGTACGGAGTACCAGTACATGGGGTGCTGCCACACCACGGCGTCGGCGCGTCGCAGCGCGTCTTGCTCCGCGGCCACGTCGATGCCGAAATCGGGATAGAGGTCGTACAGTGACCGAGCCTCGACGTTCGGCAGCGCCGTCGCGGCGTCGAACAGACGGCGGCCCGCGCGGGACCGGTCCGGGTAGGGATGAGCGAAGATGAGGCTGAGCATGGCGACTCAGGATGCCTCATCCGCGTGCCACCCCCCCCCCGCCACTGCCGGTGGCGGCGATCAGATGTGTGCCAAGGTAGGCAAAGGGAGGTTCAAGTAGGTGCGCCCGTATCACCGGACACCCATGGCTCCCCTCCATCCCAGAGCCGCCGAGCGCGCCCCCGTCGAGGGCTCCCGCGCGCCGACGCTCGTGGGCCGGGTCATCGGCGGACGGTTCCGCATCGTCCAGCAACTCGCGAGCGGGGCGATGGGGGTGATCCACGAGGCCGTCGATCAGGACTCCGGCGAAGTCGTCGCGCTCAAGCTCCACCGCCAGGACGCGCAAGAGCACCAGGCCCGCCGCCTCGAGCGCGAGGCAGAGGCGATGAGCGCGCTCGACACTCCCCACGTGGTGCGTGTGATCTCGAGTGGTCACGACCAAGCCCTCGGGGCGCAGTACCTGGTGATGGAGCGACTCCGTGGAATGGACCTGGCCGGGCTGCTGGCGCCGATCAGCGGTCTGGGCATCGACACCGTGCTCAGGATCGGCGCTCAAGCGTGCCTTGGGCTACGCGCGGCGCACGACGCGGGCTACCTGCACCGTGACTTGAAGCCGGGCAACCTGTTCCTGAGCCTCGGCCGCGGGGGAGTGGTGACGGTGAAGCTGGTCGACTTTGGCCTGGCCAAACCACGTGACAGCGCGCAGCGCACGGTGCTGACGGCCATGGGCGAAGTGGTGGGCACGCCGCTCTATCTCTCGCCCGAGCAAGCTCGTGGTGATCGCGACATCGATCCTCGCAGCGACGTCTTCTCGCTCGGCATCGTGCTGGTTCGCTGCTTGCTCGGACGTCCGCCAAGGGATCTTGGGGCGGGTCTCTTGCCGTTCCTCGAGGCGCTGTGCAGCGAGCAGCTTCCGTCGCTGTGCGCCGCGCTGCCACACGTCCCACCGGAGGTGGCGCGCGTCATCGATCGCTGTACCCGCTTGGAACCCGCCGCGCGCTACCCGAGCGCGGCTGCGCTCCTGGCCGAACTCTCGGCCTTGATCGAGACGGACGCGCTTCACACCCGAGACTTGCGCGAGCATCGCCCCACCTCGGGCACCCTCGTCGCCGTGAGGATCGACGACGGCGAGACGACACGGATCTCCACCACGCCACCGATCACCGCGGAGCAAACCCGGCGCCTCTTTCCCGACGAAGACTGACCCCGGCTCAGTCCTGCGGCTCACTACGTGCTTGCCGTCGGAACAGCCACCAGGCGCCCTCGTTGACGACTAGCCGTACGCTCGGATCGCTCGCGAACAAGTTCGACGGGTCGCTGTGTCTCCGCACCAGGAACTCGTCGAAGAACGCGCCGTGCTGCTGCATTCGGAAGCGCTGCGGGGTCCACTCCCAGCGCAGCGGTGTGGGTGGCGGGACGTGTGGCGAGCCTTCGCGGTAGCGGATGGGGCTGTGATGCCACGCGACGAAGTGAAACGACAGCGTGCCGCCCTTCTCTGCCTGCACCCAAGCAGGCAAGTGAATGAAGGGTGTCGTTCGGCGAAAGCTCCCATCGTGATCGAACACCAGATAGGAGAGCTTGGGTCTCTGCGGGATGTGTGCCACCACCGCCTCGAAGTCCTTGGTCTGTTGCGCGAACGCAAAGTACTGCTCGGCGACCAGGAAGCCGACACGCCCTGTCGCTACGCCCACGATGACGACGAGTGGAAGGCGAAGCCACCACTGTCGGGGCATGTCGGGGACCGCCGCTAGCGCGATGTAGATCGCAGTCGTCGCCTCGCGTGGGTACACGTACCACCAGAGTCCGATCTCCATGGGCAGGACGAGGTAGGTCAGCAGATAGGCTCCGGCGAGAATCAGCGGCAGGAGCGTGACGCTAGCGCCCCACCAGACCTCGCGACCGCTGCGCCGGCGGTGCCGACCGAACCAGAAGAACCACGCCAGCGCGGTGAACGCCACCACCCACAGCGCGCCGACGGCCGCAGCGAACAGAGCCTGCTCTTGCTGTCCCACGGGGCCGACGAAGCCGGACACGACGTGGTCGGGGAGCTCTGCCATTCGATTCGGGTGCAGGGCCAGCTTCGGCGTCGGGCCACCGATGGCGTCGCTCCGCACCCACTGCCAGGCGCCAAACACCGTAAGGCTCGGCACTAGCGGCCAGACCAGCGGCAGGAAGCGACGGGTGGCAGGCCACATGAAGACGCCGACTCCAACGCAGGAGAGGAGCGCGAACGGATAGCGATAGACGTGCGTGAAGAACACCGCGAGCAGACACAGCGCGAGGGCGAGCTGCCGGCGGCGCGTGGGTCGGTCGACCACCATCAAGGTCAGCCCCAGACTCATGGCGTAGAGCCCGATCGCACCCATGAAGTTGAGGAAGCCCCAGTGGGTGAGGTTGGTCCACACCAGCCCAAGACCCAGCAGGCCCCACAGCGGGGTCTTCTTCATGCCCGCGAACAGCACCGCGAGCCCCGCTGGGAGCAGCGCGAGCATGACCGCCGCGGAGACCTTGACGGCGACGGAGATGGGCAGCACCAGCGCGAACAGCGCGCCGAGCAGGTACATGGAGACGTAGGGCACCTCCAGCAGATGGATCCCGAACTGCTCGCGGAAACCGAACGCCGGGTCGAAGTAGTGGCGAAGGATGCTGGTGCTCGCCGCGTGGAACGGTAGGTCCGTCATCGGCGGATAACGCACCACCGCAAGCGGATACGCGATCACGTAGCCAACGACTCCGAGCGCGAGCGCGGCGACGACAGCGTGGCCCGCGCGTGAACGCAGCCACAAAGTCAGTTGCCGCCTGGAGGGTCGAGCCACGCCGCCTCGGTTACTACCACCAGCGCGTGACCCGATGCCAATTGATTACTCGACTGGGCGCGTCGCCGCCGCGTCGTGCGCAGCCGTGCTACGCTGCGCTCGAATGCAGCGCTGGCGTGGTCTCAAGGGGCTCGTACACGACGCGGTCGACGCCACGCTCGAGTTGGTGCGCGAGGGGCACGACTCGGCTGCCCGGTCCGTGCTCCGCGTCACGGACGAGTTCGAGCCGCTGAGGGAGCCCGCGCGAGCCGTGGACGGCGTGCGTCGACTGTCCACGGGCGGAGTGCTCGGGACCATCGGGCTGGTCAATCGCATCGTCGAGAACGTGACGGATCGCGGGCTGGACCTGGCCGAGGGTAGGCGCAGGGCCCAGCCCGGCGCGCAGTCGGCCTTGCCGATGCGTTCGGATGTCGCCGCGACGGCGCCGTGGCTGGGCGACGCGGCGCTCGCACTGGTGAACGCTGCGGTGGGGGATCACCTGCATGCTCGGGGCAACGGGCTCGATCTGGGGATGCGGTTCCGAGTCGGGGACCACTATGTCGCGCCCGAACCCGAGCCGCTGCGCCGCGCGCTGCCGAGCGCGACGCCCAAGCTCGCGGTCTTCGTCCACGGCCTCGGGACCACCGAGTGGTCCTGGTGCCTCGAGTCGGAAGCTTACCATGGCGATCCGAGCACGAGCTTCGGCACGCTGCTCGCGCGGGACCTCGACTTCACGCCGGTATATCTCCGTTACAACGCGGGTCGTCATGTGTCCGAGAATGGCCGCTTGCTCGCTGGCGAGCTCGAGCGACTCGTCTCCGCGTACCCGGTGAGCATCGAGCAGATCGTGCTCTTGGGTCACAGCATGGGCGGACTGGTGGTGCGCAGCGCTTACCACTACGCTGCCGTGGAGAACCTGCGCTGGGCCGAGGCTACCCGACGCATCGTGTGTCTCGGAGCACCGCACCAGGGTGCGCCGCTGGCCAAGGTCGCGCACGCGCTCGGCGGCGTCCTCGGCGCGATCGACGTGCCCGCCGCTCGGATCGGAGCGCGCATCTTCGACCGGCGCAGCGCGGGTATCCGGGATCTGCGTCACGGAGCGATTGTCGACGAGGACTGGCTCGTGTCGGAGCCCGAGGCCCTCGAGACCGAGCTCCCACCGCGCTGCCGGGCGAGCTTCTGCTTCCTGTCGGCGACCCTCACCAAGGACCCCGAGCACCCCCTCGGGCGTCTGGCGGGGGATCTGCTCGTGCGGGTGCCGAGCGCGTCCGGGCCCAAGCTCAGCCGGCGAACCTTCGCCATCGAGACGAAGCGCTTCGGCGGGGTCTTGCACCATCAGCTGCAGAATCACCCCGCGGTCTACGACGAGGTGCGGCGCGTGTGTTCGGGTGAGCCCAGCACCGCTGGCTGAGAAAGCGGCCGGCTACCCTCAAGGTCGGCGCACGGTGGCCGTTGAGACTCTCGTGGCAAACAGGCGGCTCTCCTCGTTGCTCTTCGCTCTCGCGTTCACGCAGTTGGCCGCGGCCAAGGCCCCGGAGCCGACCCGTCCCACCTTGTCCAGAGGCGTGGCCGGCACCGGGGTGCACGGCCTGCAGGTGGGGTCCGAGGGTGCCGAGTGGCGCGTACCCGGAGGCCCAAGCGTCCGCGCCGAGGCGGGTGCGGTGCTGCGCCTCAACCAGACTCCGCAGCCATTGCAGCTCGGGCCCGGCGCCTCGGTGGCGGGCTATGCCCTCGTGATTCGTTCGGGCAAGGTCGAGGTGAGCGTTCCCGCGGGGGCCAAGAGCGCGATCATCGTGGTTGCACCGCGCAAGAGCGGCGCGATCGTTCGCTCGGGCACGTTCCACGTCGCCGCGCTTGCGGGCAGCGTGGCGCTGGCCAACATCGAGGGTGAGTCCACCATCTCGATCCAAGATCGCCCCTACCGTCCGCTCGCGGCGGGACAGGTGTTCGTGGCTACGGCAACGTCGCAGGGTGTGCGCGGGCTCGTGTCCGCTCCGCGTGCTGTTCGCGGACAGCGGTTGCGGCTCGCCGACGCGGGCCCGGCGCGTCTCGACGGGCTTGGCTGGGACCCGGTGCCGGGCGCGGTCGGCTATCGCGCGGAGCTGGTCAGCGAGGCGACCCGCCAGGTGGTCGCCGTCGCGGAAGGTGTGCAGCCTGCGCTCGGGTCGTCCTTTGGTCCCCAGCCCGTGGGTCGCTATCACCTCCGGGTGTGGGCCAAGGATCCCTCTGGAGTGGTGGACCCGCGTCCACTCGACTCCCCGCTCCGGATCATCGGCGTGGATCGCCCCCCGGGGAGCACCGTCGACGGCTCGGGCGCCTACCGGCTGGCGCGCGGACAGAGCCTCCGGCTTCGTGGGGCAGAAGGCCTCGAGATGAGCTTCGGCGCGGGTAGGTGGGTGGACGCTGCGAGTCGTCTGCACATGACGCGAGAGGAACGCCGCGCGGTTCACCTTCGTCTGCCCGGCGCGGCGGACGCCGTGACCCTCGAGATGGCGCTGCGCACGCTGCGCTCACGTATCGAGATCCTGCCTCGCAACGCGCAGTGGCCCAGGGACCCGATCGAGATCCGCGTCCGACTGGAGGATCCGAGCGGCGAGCCAGTGCCCAAGTCGGCTGTGGTCAAGCCCAAGGTCGTGCTCAACACCGAGACCCTGGCTGTGACCTTCGTTCGTCGGGGCGAGTGGCTGCGGGGGGTGGTCGAGCCTCGCCGAGGCGCCGGACCTTGGGTCCTCCGCGTCACGGTTCAGGATGGACAGTCCCAGACTCTGGGCTACGAGTTCAGCGAGATAGTCGCCTCGGGCCCATCGGGAGCCAAAGTGGCCGGGGGTCCGGCGCGAAAGCGGACCACCGCGAGCCGCTGACGCGGCTGCACCCCGGACGTCAGCCTCCGAGGCAGTCGCTCGGCCGGCAGGCCGCAAGACGAGATCGCGAGCGTCACAGGCGTCGCCGGGCGAGCTCGCGCAGCCGCGCCGGCAGGTCGTCGTCAACCACGACATCTCCGTGGCTCGGAATCAACAAGCGCGGAGCGTCCGCCTCGAGTCGAGCGAGGAGCCAGCGCTTGTAGGCCTGCCGGTCCGCGAGCGCGAGCCACAAGAACGTACTGCCGATGCGCAGGCCGGGCGCCGTCGCCGTCGCGCGCAGCACGAGGCCCATCGTCCCGCTCAAGGCACGATTGACGTTGAAGAACGCGTCCGACACCACCCACCCGACGCCACGCTCGCTCTCGAACCGCAGCCAGACCTCACCCGTCTTCAGTCCCGGGGGCTCGAGCAGAGAGACACCCGCCGGCAAGCGCTCACGGACCGCATCGAGCCCGTCGAGGTCGTGGGGACACTTGCTGCGCAGCCTGCGGAGCGCGACCCCGGAGGCGATCGCGCGCACCTCGGGGTAGTGGTTGATGGTCTCCGCCAGGCCCATGTAGTGGAAGTGGTTCGGCGCGAGCGCGAAGGCCGGCGCGCCGACGGCCTCGAGGGACGCAGCGCTGCCCGTCATCGTGCCGCGCACTGGGCTGACGAGCAGCGAGCCGCCACCCACGAGCCTCTGAGCCAGCGCGCGAAAACACCAGCCGCTCGCGACGACCTTCTCGAGTTCGTACAGACCGACGTCGGCGTCGATGACAGCAAAGGTTGGCTTGCCCATGCAACCTGTCAGGGTGCGTAGATGGCGGACCCGCGCGCGGGAAGCAAGAGCTCGAAGGTTCCGCCGCTCACCGTCACGGACGGCCCGCCCAAGCGATCCGTCAACGTGGTGCCGGCCGCGATGCCAAGGGAGGGAGGCACGGTGATCGTGGTCGTGGTCGGCCCACCGTCCCGCGATACGGCGACCAGCGCGACATCGCCTTGCTCGGTCTGCCTGCCGACGACCAACACCGTCTCGGTGGCGTGTACCGAGCGGTAGCCACCGCGGCGCAAGGCCTTCAGATCGCGCCGGGCCGCGCCGAGCTTGCGCGTGAGCGCGAGCACGGCTTGCTCATCCGCCGACAGGGCGGAGTCACCACGCCAGAAGTTGCGGTTGCCCGGGTCCGAGCCACCCCACTCGCCGTACTCGTCGCCATAGTACAAGAGCGGGGCGCCCGGCTGGGCGTAGAGCCACGCGAGGGCCGAGCCGAGTCGTGCGTAAGGCTCCGAGTCCTGCGGCGGTCCGGCCACGTTGTCCCATTGGTTGTAGGGGATGTTCTTGTCGAAGCCCGGTTGTCCCCGGTACGTAGCGAGAGAGACGAAGCGTTGGGAGTCGTGGCTGCCGATGAACGGCGTCATGATGCTGCCTTTGGGGTACTGCTCGAGGCTCGTCTTCGACCAGAAGTCCGCGTGCAACATGCCGGAGTCGTCATAGGCGAACACGCGGTACGGGACCGCGTGGTAGAGCACGAAATCGAACTGGCCATCCAGGGCGTGCGGTCCGATATAGCGGCTGATGACGCCGTATTGGTCCTTGTTGCAGTCGACGCCGCAGTCGCCCCAGCCCATCGCCGTCTCTCCCATGAGGAAGTACTTGGTGCCGCCCGCCTCGAACTCTTCCCGCACGCGGGTGGACATGTTGGTGATGGCCAGGTCCTCGACGTGCTTGACGGCGTCCACGCGGATGCCGTCCAAATCGAACGTGTCGAGCCACCACACGGCGTCCTGTACGAACTGCTCTGCCGCGGCAGTGTTCGACCAATTGACGTCCGGTAGGTAGGGCGTGAACAGGCACTCCAGAGCTTGTGCGGTCCAGTCGCAGCCTGCGGTCCCGCACACGCAGCCGGTGCGAAACCACTCCGGGTTCGTCTTGAAGTACTCGTGGTCTTGGTGCACGTGGTTGACCACGTAGTCCATCAGGATGCGAATGCCGTGAGCGTGAGCCTCCTTCACCAGCGCATGCAGCGCGGCTTCCCCGCCCAGGCGCGGCTCCACCTCCCGCGCCTTGACGGGCCAGTAGCCGTGGTAGCCAGTCACGAGGTGCACCTCGTCCGCGGCGACGTAGGCATCCGGGGGATTGGTTTGGAACGGGGTGAGCCAGATGGCGCGCACCCCCAGCTGGTCGAGGGTCCCGTCTGCGATCTTCTGCCGAACCCCCTCGAGATCGCCATTGCCGAAGTCCCCTCGCGGGTCTTGCACGTTCGGCGTCGGCGGAGAGTCGTTCTGCGGATCCCCGTTCCGGTAGCGGTCCGTCAGGATCATGTACACGAGCGCGTCGTTCCAGTCGAAGGCCTCGGATTCGATCCAGAACACCAAGCGCTGCGCGCGGCTCTCCTGCCCGTTCTTGTCCTTGGCCACGACCCGCAGCGTGTACTTGCCGTCCGCCAGGCCATCGACGGATGCCGTGATCGCGCTCTCGGTGACCGACACTTGGCTGTCCTGCAGCGGAGTGGACGTGCCGGCATGGTCGAGGGTCGCCGTCACGGTGCCGAGCGCCGCCCCGCTGCTGCCCGCAGAGAACGACAGGACCACCGTGTAGTTGCCCGAGCCCGCGGAGGGGCGCTGGTTGTCCGTCGACACGACGGCGAGCCGTGGCTTGGCGCAGTCCTCCACGCGGCGCGCGGAGTTCTCGGAGCCGGCCACGTACTTCCGGTAGCCCTGCGCCGGGTCGAGGATCCAGTCCGTGCCGTTGAGCACGAGCTTGTAGCCGTGTAGTCCGGGAGCGAGGTCCACCGTCGCGGTGAAGGCGCCGCTGGCGTTCGGGCCCTCCATCAAGGCAGCCTTGTCGAAGGCGTTCCACTCGCCCGCTAGCGCGACGCTGTGCGGAGCCAGCCCCGCGGGGGGCTGGAACAGAAACTCGGTCGCGCAGCGCTGCGATGAGCCGCCGCCGGTGCCCCCGGTGCCCGTGAAGCCCTTGGGCTTGTTCGGATCCGCGTCGTCGGAGCAGCCCAGAGCGAGCCAGGCCAGCGCCAGCAAGAGGATGGAGACGGCGTTCTTCATGCGAAGCGGCAAGGGTAGCCAGCGCGGGCGTCGAGTCCAGCGAATCAGGTGCCGCTCAGTCGGTGCCCGCGTCGGTGGCGGCCAGACACTGCCCCAGCACGCAGGCTTGGCCCGTCGGGCACTTCACGCCGGTGCAGGGATCGGCGATGCAGGTGCCGCTGACCGGATCGCAGACGTCGCCCGGCGCGCAGCTGGTGGACTGACTGCTGCATGGATCGTTCATGCAGGCGAAGCCACCGTCCCCGGAAGCGGAACACGCTTCGCCTGGGGCGCACGCCGTCGCACACCCGGTGGGCTGGCAGTCGCCGTCGACACACGTCTCACCGTCTCCGCAAGTGACGTTGGCGCAGGACGAGAAACAACCAGCTGCAGCGAAGTCCGCGGTTGGCTTGCACGCCTCACTCGCGTCGCACGCGTTCGGCTCGCACGGATCATCGACGCACTTTCCGGTCGCGCATAGCTCGCCCGACTCGCACTCACCACCGCACGGCGTTGCTGCGATGCCGCCACCCGAGCCGCCGCCCGAGCCCCCAGCGCCAGTGCCGAGCGCGCCGCTGCCGCCGCTGCCTGCGTACGAGCCGCCCACTCCACCGGTCCCGCCCAGGCCCCCGCCGGGAACCTCGGGTTGAGGGTTCAGCTCGCAGCCGAGCGCGACGGCGAGCGCCAGAAGAGGGAGACAGCGCAGCCAGCGCCCGAGCGAAGGAAGAGCCACGGGCCGAGTATACGCCAGAGTCCCCAGCGACGCTCGCGGGGCAGAATCCCCTGGATCCGGGGCATAGCTGCCGCAACGTAACGAGCTCCGCTCGCGGTACCGACACCGGCGCGAGGATCGCGCTGCGCACGCAAGCGCGGCGGTGCGCGGCGGTGCGCGGCGGTGCGCACGGTCGAGAAGTTCTGCGATCTGCAGACTCACCGACGCGCAGCGTGACAGCGATGTCATGCATGGTCGTCGTCGACGCGCACGGAGTGCGTGGGACCCAGACTGTGGTCGAGAAGTTCTGCGATCTGCAAGCTCACCGACGCGCAGCGTGACAGCGATGTCATGGGCGGATTTCGTACACGCGCAGCGCAGTCGAAGATCGCTTCCGTTTGCTTGACCGACGCGGCGACGTGCGTCATTAAGTAGTCATGAACAAAACTTGGCTCTTGGTGCTTGCTTCCTGTCTTGCCCTTGGCGGCGCTGCTGCGTGCAGCGACGACGAGGACAAAGGCGGAGGCGGCGGTAGTGGTGGTGGCACCGGCGCAACCGGTGGCACGGGCGGCAGCGGCGGCAGCGGCGGCAGCGGCGGCAGCGGCGGTGGCAGCGCGGGCAGCGCGGGCAGCGCGGGCAGCGCGGGCTCTGCGGGCAGCGCAGGCTCTGCGGGCAGCGCAGGCTCCGCGGGCAGCGCAGGCTCCGCGGGCAGCAGCGGCGCACCGGGCGACGCCGGCACCGACTGACGAACGCGGCGTGTGGCGGCGCGGCGGCTCTAGGCCGCGCCGCTTGCTCCTCCGCGCTCCGGGCCGCCAGAAGCCGGTCAGTGTGCTCCGAACACCTCGCGCTCGACAGCGAGCTCGGCGCGCCCTGCGGTCGTCTCTGCACTCATGAAGTCGCGGCGCTCATGGTCTGGCCGCGTGAGCCGGCAGTAGGCGTTGAAGGCCTCGTTGAACAGCCGGTTCTGCCTGGCCGCCTCGCGCTCGTTCAAGAACCCCGCGCGCAGCGAGAGGTGCGTCACCTTGCGCATCACCGAACCCGCGAAGTCGAAGGCGTCGATGCCGAGCTCGGCGAGGTCGGGCTCGAGCAGCATGATGAGCGGAAGTGTCGGCAGCGCCATCCCGAGTCGCCGCAGCCGTGAGCGCGCGCTGCTCCGCTGCCGCGCGCTCATGGGAAATTCCTTGAAGTAGTTGGCCGGCAGCGCCGTGTGTCGAGACTCGTCCAGGTGAAAGAGGCGCAACACCTCGAGGCCTGGCAGCGTGGACAGCCCCCCGAAGATGCTGAGCGCGATCGACTCGACCAGTATGTTCATGCCGAAGAAGCGGTCGAGCCCCTTGGACTTGAGCGTGCCCTCCAGCAGCAGGTACTCCCACGCGCTCTGGCGCGGCGGCTGAATCCCGAAGGCCAGCACCAGCTCCCGCATCACCACGAAGTGCTTGGCCTCCTCCAGCACCTGCATCGTGAGCGCGGCGCGGGCGCCGGTGCTCTGCACGTGCGGCAGTAAGCTCGCGGACACGAGCCAGGCGTACGCTTCGCCGTGACCGATCGCCGTCAGGATGGCGACGACGGCTTCCTTTTGCCGCGCCGTGTACTCGCGGTCGAGTAGGTCACGAAACTCCCGGCTAGTGATGCGCTCGCGGAGCTCGCGCTCCTCTTCGTTGAGCGCGCGTTCGGCCAGGGCGTCCAGCTCCACCAGCGCAGCGCGGCGCTCCTGCGCCGACTGATCCCGAAAGGTGGACCAGGGCAGAGCGCCCTGGGCCTTCCACAGCAGACGCAGACTCTTGTCGTAGTGCTTGCGGCGGAGCTCGTCGCTCGGGCCACCCAGGAACTCGTAGTGCAGATCGTCGTAGGCGGCGGCGCGCCCGCGCAGCCCAATCCGCGAGCGGAAGAGGTCTCGCCCCCGGACCCATGCGTTCACGGCTCGTTCGAGGTTTCTGTTCACGGCTGCGGCCCGCTCGTTGATCGCCAGCTTCTGGAAGTGCACTGAATCGCCTCCTGCCAGTCCATGGTGGTCCGCGCGGCGGCAGCCTAACTTGATCGTGATCAAGCTGGGCTGTCGGATGGGGCTGCGACGGCGCCGAGCGGCTGCTACACGATGCGCATGTTCTCCGCGAGTAGCTTCGAAGGAAGGCGCGCCGTGGTCACCGGGGGAGCACGCGGGATTGGCCGAGCCGTGACGGAGGCGCTGGTCGCCCTCGGAGCGGCCGTCACGGTGCTCGATCTCGAGCCCGCCACGGGGCTACCCAGCGGCGCGACCTTCCTGGAGACGGACGTCACTGATCGCGCGTCCGTCGACGCGGCCTGCGCTCGGGTCCCGGATGACGCCACGCTACTGGTGAACAATGCTGGGATCACGCGGGACCGCATGCTGCATCGAATGACGGACGACGAGTGGCAGGTGGTGCTGGACACGAATCTGACGGGCGCGTTTCACCTGCTCCGCGCGCTCGCTCCCCGCATGCGCGAGGCGCGCCAGGGGCGAATCGTGAACGTCACCAGCATCAACGGGCTTCGCGGCAAGCTCGGTCAGGCGAACTACGCGGCAGCGAAGGCGGGCTTGATCGGCCTGACCAAGAGCGCAGCGCGCGAGCTCGGTCCCTACGGAGTCACGGTCAACGCGGTCGCGCCCGGCATGGTGCTGACGGAGCTGGCGAGGAACCTGCCCGCGGACGTCCTCGACCGCGCCCACGCCGAGGCGGT
This sequence comes from Polyangiaceae bacterium, assembly GCA_019637295.1. Lineage (GTDB taxonomy): Bacteria > Myxococcota_A > Polyangia > Polyangiales > Polyangiaceae > JACKEA01. The sequence goes on along the minus strand of JAHBVX010000006.1, from coordinate 254,505 downwards.
GCTCGGAGTGCTCGCGGAGCCGGAGGACGTGGCGCAGGCGATCGTGTTCCTGCTCTCGGAGGCCGCCCGGCGCATCACCGGAGAGGTGCTGCGGGTGGACGCGGGTCAGTACATCTGAGCCTGGCGGCGGGATCCGCGAGCGGACCCCGCCGGCCGTCGAGCTCAGTTGCAGACGCCGAGCGTACCGAGGTTGGGGTCCAGGGCCGTGCAGGTCCCGCCGTTGCAGTCGGTGCCGCTGCAGCAGAAGCGCTTGCAGACGTTCTCCGAGCAGTTGTGGGTAGGAACGCAGAACGGGCCCGTCTCGTTGTTGCAGGCGGCGCCCGGCTGAGCGTCGTTCGGCGGATCGAAGCAGCCGAGGCCCGGCTGCCCCTGCGAGTCCTGACCCAGATCGCACGCCTGGCCGGCCGCCGTGTTGCATCCTTCGTTGGTCACGGGGTTACAGCCGATGGTGATCGACGCGGTGACGCAGCCCGCGGGCAGGGTGCTGGTGCCGCCGCCCGTGCCACCGCCGGAGCCGCCCGTGCCGCTCTGCAGACAGCCGACGAACGCGCTGCCCTGCGCGTCGCAGCCTTGCAGCTCGGCCTCGCCGTCGGTGTCGCACTGGAAGGTTCCGGAGGTCGCGGCGCAGTTGATGAGCGCCGAATACTCGCTTTGACACATCGACGGCGTCTGCTGGCAATCGCTCACGCAGGTCGTTGCGTCATCGTTGGGGCACTGTGCGGCCGCCGCCTTGTTGCAGGCCGTCTGGCAGTCTCCGCTGGACGTCCCCGCGCCGAACCCACCAGTGCCGCTACCGCCCGTGCCCATCGCGCCGAAGCCGCCGCCACCACCCGTGCCGCCGGTCGCGCCGCCGCCACCGCCGCCGCTGCTGGCGCACGCCGAGAGCCAAAAGAACGAAGAGGCGACGATGAGCGCCGGAGTGATTGCTCGCAACATGGTTCTGTCTCCTGAAGAAGGAAGCGCACGAGCGCCTCCCGGGTCGGCGGGCCGATACCGCTGGGCACCTACCGCCATGGGGCGCCCGCGGTGCCCGAATCTTCCCCCCGCTCGCGGCCGTGTCAAGTCGGCTCTCCGAGAGAGGTCACTCGGTGCTGAGCAGCACGTTGTCGAACTGCCCAGAAGCGCCGAGGGTTGGGCTCACCGCCGAGGCGGCGCCAACCCAGAGCGTGACGGCGCCCATTGCCGCCGCAGCCGCGCCCTGCTGGGACCCCACCAGATTCGAGTTGACCCACAGCGCGATCTTGCCGGTCTTGTCGATGACGATCGAGATCTCGTTCCACGCGTCGGTGGCGATCGCGTTGGTCACGATCGGCGCCGACGAGGGCGTGGCATCCTTGCGATGCTCTAGCCTCCAGCCAAGCCCGTACAGCAGCCTGAGCTCCTGAGTACCGGCGTACTGAAGGCGCGCGAACTGGAGCCAGCCGCCGGTGGGGATTGACTCGGTGCTGGGCGCGAGCGCGAACGAGAACGAGAGCGTCTGGCCGCCGAGGTTCTCGACGCGGCTGGCCTCCGCGCGGACATTGCCTGGCGTGGTGGCCGACGGGATGGTGCCCAGGAACGAGTTGGGCGCCGAGTGTGGCGAGTCGGTCGACAGCTTGGTCGCTCCCCCACCGGCCTCGAGCACCGTCATCTCGCTGGTGGGGCCGTCGAAGTCCTCGCAGAACACGAACCCCTCTTGCTCCTCACACCACGTGGCTTCTGGCGCTACACCGGCGGTGCCTCCGCTGGCCGCTGCGGCCGCCGCGCCCCCGAGCCCCGAACCTCCCGACCCGCCCGTCGCCGCACCTGCCAGCCCGCCGCTGCCGCCGGATACTGCGCCGCCGCCCGCTCCCGCGCTGCCCCCTGCGGCAGCCGTGGAGAAATCGTCCCCGCCGCAGGCTGAGACGAGCACGAGCAAGGCCGAGGCGATGAGTCGCTGCACGCCCGCACTCTACCTCACCGCTCGTGACTCGGCGACCCCGAGGCGACCCTCCGCCGAATCCAGTTCGCTACCTCCCGCGTACGACGCTCCACGTCGAGCACGTCCGGCCCGATCCCCAAGCGAAAGGCGATGTCTTTGCGCGCAGGGTCTCGCTCGAGCGCCTCGAGCTCGGCCGCATAGGCTTCCGCCTCTTCGCGACTGCGCAGGAAGCCCTGCGCCACGAGCTGCGGCGCGCGCAGCACGCCAAGTCGCGCGACATCGAACAGGCTGAACTCCGGGTGGTACTGCACCGCCCAGAAGCTGCCCGGGCCGTGCTCCACACTGACGGCCTGCACGACAGAGAACTCGTTGCTGGCCAGCAGCGTGGCGTGTGGTCCGAGCTCCACGACGTGGTCCTCGTGGCTGGTGGGGGCGTCGAAGACCGATGCCTTGCCCTCGAACATGGGGTGCGCGCGTCCGGCGGCCGTGAGCACGATCTGTCGCCCGATGCCGAACTCGCGACCTTTGGGATTCGCCGCGCAGCGCCCGCCGGTGGCGGTGACGGCGACCTGCGCCGCCCAACAGCTGCCGAAGCTCGAGAGGCCAGCGGCGAGCGACTGTCGCGCGAAGGCCAGTTGATCGCGCACCGCTGGCGTATCCTGATGGATCGTCAGGTTCGAGCCGGTCCACACCACGCCGTCGTAGTCGGCGACGGTGCTGCCGCTGGGCAACGCGAACCCGGGCTCGCGAAACGAGGCCACGTCGACGGTCGCGCCCGGACAGAGGCGCTCGAGCAGGCGCGCGTAGAGCACACCCGCATGGGTAGCGCCAACGCTCGACAGCGCGCGCCGCCCCGCGTCGTCGTAGGCGTCGAGCACCAGGAGCCGCAGCCTCACCGCGGGCGATCTCCAGCGATGGTGATGCGCTCCATCCGTCGGTGCGCCGGCCAGAAGTCGTTCACGGGTCGGTGCAGCGTGGAGCGGTTGTCCCAGAAGGCGATGGAGTGCGGGCGCCAGCGGAAGCGGCAGCTGATCTCCGGCGTCTCGAGATGGTCGAACAGGAAACGCAGCAAAGCGTCGCTCTCGGACTCCTTCACGCCGTCGAGGTGCGTCGTGAACAGGCGATTGACGAACAGCGCCTTGCGTCCGCTGACCGGGTGCCTGCGCACGACGGGGTGGTGCACCGGGGGGTTGGCGCGCACGGCGTCACCGAGGCGATCCCACCCGCCGGCCTCCGCCAGGCTGTGGCGAAAACCGTGGGCGAAGGAGTGCGTGGCGGTCATGCCGTCGAGGTAACGCTGCAGGCGGTCCGAGAGCGCGTCCCACGCGCCGAACAGACTCGCCCACAGCGTGTCCCCGCCGCTCGGGGGTACCACCGTCGCGCGCAGAATGGAGCCGAGCGGAGGCTGCTCCATGAACGTCATGTCCGTGTGCCAGGTGTCGATCTTCGGCGGCTTCTCGGGCGTGTTCTCGAGCACGTTGATCTCGGGATGGCCCGTGACCGTAGGGTAGGCCGGGTGCGAGACCGGCTCACCGAAGCGGCGCGCGAGCGCCAAGTGATGCTCGGGTCCGACGTCTTGGTCGCGGAAGAACAGCACCTGGTGCTCGACCAACCCGCGATGGAGCAGCGCGAAGGTCGCGTCGTCCAGCGCCGCCCGGAGGTCCACGCCGCTCACTTCTGCCCCAAGCGACGCCAACGGATGAAACCCGATCATCGAGCACCTCCGTCCCGCGGTCGTAGCCATCGCCGCAGCCACAGGGCCGCGAGGAGCCATGCGCCGAGCAGCGCCCGGCTCTCGCCGCTGCCAGCGAGCTGGCAACCGCATCCGCCGTCGTCGTCCGCGGCCTTCGGCTTCGCTGCTCCTCCGCCCGCGCCGCCGCTGCCGGGCGCTTGGGCCTCGGGCGCAAAGTCGCCGCAGGGCACGAGGTCGTCCGGATTCACGCGGTCCCAGAGCACGATGGCGTAGGCCCCCGCGCCAAAGCCCACCATGGGCATCTCGCCGCGGTAGTCCGCGGTCACCGCGTCGTGCAGCTCGCTGATCAAGTTGAAGTTCTCCGCGCCTTGGTCCGTGATCCACTGCACCAGCGACGTGCGATCCGAGTCATCGGACTTGCGCATGGCCTGCGCGGTGCGCAGGTCCACGAACACCCACTCCTGGCTGTCGTACCAGCCACCGTCGTCGTTGCGGAAGAAGCCGCGCCCGCTCGGAGGCACCAGCGCGGCCTTCATGGACGCCAGCGTAGCCTGAGCGGCCCGGCCCTTGGGGTTGACCAGACCGAGTCCGACGGCCTCGATCGCGGCCGCGTCCAGGAAGCCGTGCCCGGCGTTCAGCTCCTCGAGGCTCTGAGCGATGGTGCCATCGGGTGCGCTGAGCTGACTAACCACGGCGTCCCGTGCCTTGCGCCCTGCGGCGAGGTAGCTCTGAGCACGCTCCGCGTCGCCCACGCGTTCGGCGAGCTTCGCCGCGCGACACAGGCCGTTGGCCGCCGTGATGGTGGTGTACGCGAAGCGCTTCTGCTTGCCGTTCCAGTGCACCTCCCAAATGCTCGAGTCCGGGGCAATGAGCCCGCTCGGCTCCTGCAACTTCACCAGCACGTCTCCAATCTTGCTGCTGACCTCGGGCCACCACGTCGACAGCGAAGCGCTGTCGTTGGACGCCTCCACGTACTCGTGCAGGGTCCATAGGAAGAGGCCGAAGCCATCGAACTCGATGTTCGGGCCGTCTTCGTTGAAATCCGTCTCCTCCACGCCGTCGCCGTAGTAGCGCGTGATGCTGATCTGATACGGGTGGCCGACGTACTCCTGGTACTTGCCGCTCTCGGCGCCGAGCTGGAAGGCGAGGGCCCGCTTGACCTCGGCGTGGTGCCCCGAGCGCGCCAGCGCGACGACGGCGTAGGCCATGTCGCGCACCCAGGAGATGTTCCACATGCCGGGCGGGAGGCTGGCGAGGATCTGACCATCGCTCTTGCCGGGCTCGCTCACCTGGCCCATGCGCAAGATCGCCATCGAGTGGCGATAGAGCGCGGCCTCGAGCGAGCTCAGGCCGGAAGGCGCGCTCTCGTGCCAGGCGTCCCACGCCGCCTTCTCGTCGCTGAGCAGTTGCTCCGGGGAGCGTCCGGCGACGAACGCCTTGACGGCGTCGATGCGCGGCGCGACGTCGCTCGCCGCGTCGAGCACGACGAAGGAGCCAAACCAGCCCGTCTGGCCCACATCCAGCGAGCCCAGCGACCATTGCAGGCCGGCCGCCGCGTCGTCGAAGCCACCGCCGGTGCCGTCGTTGTTGCTGAGGTCCGCGCCAGCGTCGAGCGCGGGGAACGGATTGTCGGGGCTGGCGGAGCGCCGAGCGACCGGGGTGAACGAGCCGTAGGCCAGCGTCAGCCCGCCCGGCCCCCACTCCAGCCAGGACTGACGGTCGTCGTCCCAAGCGATCGTCTCGCCCTCGGCCCCGGGTGACGGTGAGCCGCTGCCGAGCCTGAAGTTGAACAGCGTGTAGCCATCGACCGGCTGAGGCGCGCCGCTGGTCCGCTCGACGCTCAGGATCGAGAACATCGCGTGCTCCGCGAGCTCGATGGGAGCGTACAGGTACTCGATCACCTTCAGCCCCTGCACCTCGCGCTCGACGACGATGACGCCGGTGCCCGTCTCGTAGTCGATGCGAGCGGGGGCGACCTCCGTGAGCCAGGTTCCGGGCTGTCCGGCGCCACCCACGCGCAGCCCCGAGTACAGGTCGTACGCCAGGTTACGCGTGTGGCTGCCGTCGCTTCGGGCCTGGTAGGGATGTTCGAGGAAGCTCTTGACCCGCCGGGCGTCGACGTCATACCCGACCACGCTGCGTCCGTTGGATGAGACCAGCATGGGCGCTGAGCGGTGCGGCTGGACCTGAGCCTGTGCGGCGCCGCTGAGCGACGCGCAAGCGAGCGTGGCCGTGAGCAGTCTGTGGATCACGGCACCAGCTTAGGGCGCCGGGTGGATCCGGTCCACCGAAGGCGGTGGTCCGTCAGCTCCCCAGGCAACCAAGCAACAGCTCCACCTTGGCGGCGCTGTCGTTCTGCACCGTGGTGCAGGACTGGGGGCAGAGGGTGACCTTGGTCGGGTTGGCCGGGTTGTCGTAGAAGAAGCCGTCGCCGGTGCAGGCGGCGAGGTTCGGCACCTGCGGGAACACGCTCGGGTTGCCTCCGCCTCCCGGCGTGTACTGCACGTCGACCTTGCTCCAGTCGATCACGCCCGCTTCGAGCTGCACGGTGGGTGTGTTCAGCTCGCAGGCGACCGCCTTGACGATGCTGGCGGCGATGTTGTTGAACACCGTCGAGTAGTTGGTGTCGCACACCGGGTGCCGCAGCCCGCCGGTCAAGATGCTCAAGTCTTGGTACTGCGGGCCCGCGTTGACCGCGCTGCCGCACTTCGTGGCCGTCTTGGGATCCGTGGGACCGAGCGGTGCGTTCACGCCCACGATGGAGTGGAACACGTACTCGCGCTTGGCCGAGGTCCCGAAGTAGCCCACGCCGTTGCCGGTGAGCAGGAACGTGTCGAACACTGCCGCGGTGACGGACGACTGGTCGTCGGTGACCTCGACGAAGGCCTTGAAGGCCTCGGGCCGCAGCGCCGCCTTGATTTGGGGCCACCAAGTGTTGTTCATGAAGAGTGACAGCGAGTTCGTGCTCGCGATCGTCTGATTGAACTGGAAGAAGTTCGGCGGGTTGTTCTGGCCACAGGCGGCCGCGCCCAGGGGCGGGTCGACGCACAGCCGGTAGGTAGCCGAGACGCCCGTCGTGCCGTTGGCGAACATGAGCACGCGATAGTCGAGGCCACTGGCCTGGATGATGTTCGCGAAGTTGCCGTTCACGTTGGCTTTGATCTGCGCGATTTCGTTCGACATGCTGCCGGACTGATCGATGATCCAGATGATGTCCACCGGCGGGGCGAGGGCCTGCGCGGTGACCGCAGCGCACGCCTCGGGCGATCCTGCGTCGGGCGGCTCGTAGGTGAACACCACGTCAGGCAGGCCCGAGTCTCCCGTGCTCGCGCCCGCTCCACTCGAATTGCCGCTGCCGCCGGCGTTGCCGCTGCCGCCCGCGTTGCCACTGCCGCCGGCGTTGCCGCTGCCACCCGAGTTCCCGGAATTGCCGCTGCCGCCGGCGCCGCTGCTCGCGGAGCTCCCTCCTCCCCCCGCGGTGCCGCCAGCGCCGTCGCTGCCCGAGCACGCGAGCGCCAGACCCGTCGAACCGACCAAACCCGCGAAGAGGACGATTGACCGCATCGCACCAGTCTCGCACGACCGCGGGCGCGCAGCAGCGACGATATGGTGTAGGGAAGACGACGCCGGTGTGGGGGCGCCTCAGTGCGTGGTGTCGAAGGTGTCCTTCGGCTCGCTCTTGTCCCCCGGGGCCAACAGGAACAGCAGCGGGATGGCCGAGATGACGACGAGCAGCAGCCCCACGATCTTGGCTAGGGTCACGAGTCCGGGTTCCATGGCGGGGCCGAGCATGGCCCAAACCGTCGTCGGGGGGCAAGCCGAACGGGCGCCCCACCAGGTCGTTCTAGCGTTTCCCCGTCGCGGACCCCGGGGTAGAGCGGGCTTGGAAGCATGAACAGAGCGGCGGCGCTTGGCCTGACGGCGACTCTTGGACTCACTCTGCTGCACGGAACGCACGCGTCCGCGCAGCCGGCCGACGAGGTCGACGTGCCGGTGGTGCTCGACGAGGAGCCGCCCGCGGCGTCGCCGCCCGTCACGCCGGCCCCCGCCGGCGCGAGCCGTCCCGTGTCCACCCGGGCCCTCGGCGCTCCGGCCAAGGTCACCGACCTCGGGCGCAGGACTCCCGCGGTGCCGTCCCATCACGCCGAGGAGCCCTACCCCCGCAGTCGCTTCTCCTTCGGCTCCTATGGTCGCGTCGTGGTCGCGTCCGATGGCCGAGGGGGTGAGGGACGGAGCGCCGACGTGGTCGCGTTCGGCTCTCGCATGGACGAGGGCACCTATGCCGAGCTCGAGCTGCGCCGGGACGACGAGTGGACTCGGGAGATAGAGTCACGCGTCGTGACCACCCTCGCCCTCGGGGGCCCGGTGTTTCACTACGACGGTCGCTTCGACGCGCGCGTCGCGATCCGCAACCTGTACGTCGAAGAGCGCGGCATCGGCGACAAGGGTCTGAGCGTCTGGGCCGGGTCGCGAATGTACCGCGGGGATGACATCTACTTGCTCGACTTCTGGCCGCTCGACAACTTGAACACGATCGGTGGCGGCGCGCGCTTCGACTTGCCCGAGACCAAGACGTTCGTCGCGTTTCACGTCGGGCTCAATCGCGCGGCCGATCCCTTCCAGTACCAGCGGGTCGAGCGGGTGCCGCCGCAGAATCAGCCAGGAGTCACCGGCGTCGACCTGTTGAATCGACCGCGCGTGGTCTCCAGCCTCAAGCTGCAGCACATCCAGCCGCTCGGCGAGGCGGGGGGAATCAAGGGCGTCTTGTACGGCGAGGTGCATCGCCTGCCCAGCGGCGAGCGAGAGCAGGCGCCCGGTCAGATCGAGGACGTCCCGGGCGACAGCGGGGCGCTGTTCGGCGCGCAGATGGGGCTGTTCACGGGCAAGCGCGACACCTTCGTGAACCTGTTCTTCCGGCATGCCCGCGGTCTGGCCGCCTACGGTGAGCTGGCCACGCCGGAGGGCACGTCGCCGGAGCGCACCGTCGAGGGCGCCACCGAGACGCGCATCGGGCTGTCGGCCAACTTCGAGCAGGAGTGGTTCGCCGTCGTGGCTGGGGGCTACTTCCGCAGCTTCCGCGAGCCCACTCCCGAGCCCTTTCGCTTCGGCAACCTCGACGAGGGCATCTTCGTCCTGCGCCCGCAGCTATTCCTGGGCGAACACGCCGGGCTCGCGGTCGAAGGTTCCTACCAAGCCCAGCAGCGCAAGATCTTGGACGTGGCGACGAACGAGCCGCTGCACGCCAAGCTCTGGCGCTTCGGTGTGATGCCTTACTTGTCCCCCGCTGGACGCGGTGTGTTTCGCCGCCCGCAGCTGCGCCTGATTTGGGCGGTGACCCAGCGAAACGACCACGCTCGGTCCCTGTACCCGCTCGACGATCCCTTCGCTCGTCGCAAGACCGAGCAGTTCTTCGGCATCGGGGCCGAGTGGTGGTTCAACTCCACGAGCTATGGAGGCTGACGCGATGATCTCCAGCTACCCAGTCCGCTTCCGCCGGGCGCTCGCGCTCGGAGTCACGACGCTCACGCTGCTGGCCAGCACGGCCTGTATGGACTTCGAAGGCCTCGAGGGTGAGCGACCCATGCGCACCCACGTGCAGGACTGGCGCGACGAGGTCATCTACCAGCTGATGGTGGATCGCTTCGCCAACGGCGACCTGGCCAACGACTACCGGATCCAGCGCGACGGCCCCGCCCGGTATCACGGTGGGGACTGGCGCGGCGTGGAGAGCAAGCTGGACTACCTGTCCAATCTCGGCGTCACCGCGCTCTGGATCTCGCCCATCGTCAAGAACGTGGAGACGGACGCGGGCGTGGACGGCTACCACGGCTACTGGACGCAGGACTTCACGCAGCTCAATCCGCACTTCGGGGACATGGCCAGCCTACGTCGCATGATCGACAAGGCTCACGATCGCGGCATCAAGGTCATCCTCGATATCGTCGTCAACCACGTTGGCCAGCTCTTTTACTACGACATCAACCTCAACGGTCAGCCTGACGAGCGGGTGGAGGGCGCCGGGCCGCTCATCGCGCCGAAGCAGCCGGATGGCTCGCCGACCAGCCCGGTCAGTCACATCAACGAGTACGACCCGGACTACGATCCGCGAGGCGTGCAGGCCTGGACGAGCCTTGGCGAGGCGGGCCCTGCGCCCATCGTGTTCGTGTTCGATCCGGCGTCGAACCACATGCCCCCCGAGCCCGCCATCTTCCAGGAGCCACGGGCTTACAACCGCAAGGGGCGGATCTGGAGCTATGACGACGCCCTGCAGGTGGAGGAGGGCGACTTCCCGGGCGGGCTCAAGGACTTGAACACGCGCGATCCGGAGGTGCGTCAGGCCCTCATCGACATCTTCGTGCGCTGGGTGGAGCTCACGGACCTCGACGGCTTTCGCATCGACACCCTCAAGCACGTGGAGCGGGAGTTCTGGGAAGAGTTCGCGCCGGCGGTCCGGCAGCGGCTCGCCGCCAAGGGTAAGACGAACTTCTTCATGTTCGGGGAGGCGTTCGACGGGCGCGACGACCTGATCGGCTCGTACACGTTCAATCAAGGCGTCGACAGCGTGTTCTACTTCTCCCAGTACTTCACCGTCTATCGCGACGTCTTTCAGTACGGACAAGACACCAAGCGCATCGAGACCTTGTTCTCTCAACGCCAAGGTGCCGGCGGCAACTATGGCACCGTCGCGCATCCCGGCGGTATCGGCGTGGCGCCCAACAAGGCGCTCGTCAACTTCGTGGACAACCACGACGTCGCGCGCTTCTTGTACGGTCGCCCGGACCCCGCCGCCCTCGACAACGCGCTGCTCTTCCTGTTCACCGAAGACGGCATCCCGTGCGTCTACTACGGCACGGAGCAGGGCTTCTCGGGGGGCAACGATCCAGCCAACCGTGAGGATCTCTGGCAGTCCGGCTATGATCAAGGCAGCAGGCACTACCAGTGGATCCGCCGGCTGACGCGCATCCGGAGGGCATACCCGGCGCTCACCCGCGGCGACCTGCGCGTGGTGTGGAGCTCGGACCGCACGGGCGACGAGCCCGACGTGGGCATCATCGCCTTCGAACGCACGGGCGGTGACGCAGGCGACGCTTACGCCCTCGCGGTCATCAACACCCACGCCTTGCGTCCGAGCAGTCCCGAGTTCGGGGGGGTGCCCATGGCCACGTCCCTACCGCCCGGCACGCGTCTCGTGGACGTACTCGCGCCCGGGGCTCCGCCGCTCACGGTCGAGGCCGGCGGGGGGCTGCGCGTCACCGTGCCGGCGACCTCGGGCAAGCTCCTGGTGCGCGAGGGCGATCTGATCTCCGGGCTCTGAGCTCAGCGCCCGCGCCGCGCGCCCTCGTCCTTCAGGCGCGCGTGCTCGAGTACCAGGGAGTTCGCGTCGCCGCGTAGCTCGTCGAGTCCGGAGACAGTCTGCTCGAGCACCTCGAACTGGCCCGCGTTCCAATCGAGGACCTCGTGCAGTACCTCCCGCGACGACGGCCGTATGCGTACGCCCTCGACCTCCGCGCGCAGCGGGCGTCCGTCGTTGATGAACACCCGCACGACCTGCGGGCCCACCAAGAGGAGAATCCCCGTCTTCTTCTCCATCGCCAGAAACGACAAGAGCGACGCGACGGTGACGTGCTCGAGATCGCCGCGCAGCGCGATGCCCTCCCGCTCCGGCGCGTGATCGAGTGCCTGTCGCACTAGCCGATGCACTCGCAGCAACAGCTCCTCGCTGCGGAACGGCTTGGGAAGGTAGGCATCCACGCCGAGCTGAAAGCCGCGCAGCCGCTCAGCGTCACCGTCGAGCGAGGTCAAGAACACCACCGGCGTAGAGGCGAGGCCCGGGCGCGCACGCAACATGCGCAGCAACTGCCAGCCGTCCATTCGCGGCATCTGAACGTCGGTCAAGATCACATCCGGCGGCTGTGCGATGCACTCGGCCAGCGCCTCGAGGCCGTCGGAGAACGCGCGCACCCGGTCCCCGCGCATGCGGAAGGGTTCTGCCGCGGCCTCGCGCCAGCGGGGATCGTCGTCCACCACGACGACGTCGAGCCCAAGGGTCGGGCGCTTCGCGGGGGGCTCTGCCATCGGCCTCAGATCATCGCACGCCCGACCGTCCCGGCGCCCCTTTCGCGCCAGGCGCGACCTCGAGGCGCGACGCGCCAGGTCGCAGTGGGACGTCGGAGGGCAGCTGTAGGGGATGACCATGGGTGATCTGCCGGCAACCGGCAGGTAGGGCAATGTAGGCCTTGTCCCTCAGACTGGGCATGGACTCTGCAATGTTGGCTCGACTTGCCATGCGTCGTCTCTTCGTCGGATCACTGATCGTCGGCCTCAGCGCCTGCCAGGGCTTCATCTCCGAGCCAGGCCAGGAGCCCGGCGGGGGCGGGAGCGGTTCGGGCGCCTCGGGTGGCTCTGGCGCCGGAAGCTCGACCACGAAGGACGCCCTCGTCCCGCTGCCCCGGGTGGCCCGCCTGACCCACGCGCAGTGGGAGAACACCGTCGCGGACCTGCTCTACCTGAGCGCCCCCACCGGCAAGTCCTCGGGCTTCCCGGCCGACCCGAGCACCGGCGGCTACTTGTTCGACCACGACGCCTCCAACCTCTCGGTGGACCAGTCGCTGTGGGGGACGTACCAGCGCGCCGCCGAGGAGATCGCCGAGGCCGTCGTGGGCGACGCGGCGCAGCTCGCCAAGATCCTGCCTCCGGACACGGGCGACGCGAACGCCCGCGCGCGTGCCTTCGTGGAAGAGCTGGGCAAGCGCGCGTACCGCCGCCCGCTCACCACCGCCGAGATCGATCGGCACATGCTGATCTACCAGGGCGCCGCGGGCTTGTTCCCCTCGAAGCCCGCGTTCGAGGCCGGCATTCAGCTCGTGCTCACCGCCATCTTGCAGTCGCCGCACTTCCTGTATCGGATCGAACAGAGCACGAAGGCTGACGGTGGAGCGATACCCGTCACGCCCTGGGAGATGGCGAGCCGGCTGTCGTACACGTTGTGGAACACCATGCCGGACGACCTGTTGTTCGGCGCCGCGGGGGCGAACGAGCTGAGCAGCGAGCCACAGGTGGAGGCGCAAGCCCGCCGGCTGCTCGCCGATCCGCGCGCGGACAAGGTGCTCCAGCGCTTCCACGACGCCGTCTGGGAGCTGGAGAAGCTCGACAGCATCTCGGTGGTCTCCAGCGTGTTTCCCGACGCCCCGGCGGACCTCAAGCACCTGGCGGTGGAGGAGACCGAGCGCTTCATCCAGTTCATCTTCCGTGGTGGAGGAGGCTATCGGGACCTGCTCACCAGCAACGTCACGCCGGTGACCGCGGAGACCGCCAAGATCTACGGGCTGACCGGCAACTTCGGCAGCGGCTGGACCGAGGCCACGCTCAACCCGACCCAGCGCAAGGGCATCTTCACGCAGATCGGTTTTCTGGCCGCGAACTCCACGGGCGTCGATCCGGATCCCATCCATCGCGGCGCCTTCCTGGCTCGTCGCGTCACCTGCATTCCCTTGAGCTTCCCGGCGGGTGCGGTCCCGCCGCTGCCTGCTGCGGGCGGCAAGACGAACCGGGAGGTCGTCGCCTCGCACACGGAGACCGAAGAAGAGTGCGCGGGCTGCCACAAGCAGAAGATCAACCCGTACGGGTTCACCTTCGAGAACTACGACGCCATCGGCGCCTGGCGCACCACGGATAACGGCTTCGCCGTGGACGCCACCGCGAGCCCGCTGATCGAAGGCGAGGCGACGCCGGTGTCCGGAGCGGTAGAGCTGCTGGACAAGATCGCGGAGAGTCCAGCCGCGCACGATTGTTACGCCCGGTTCTGGACCGAGTACGCCTTCGGACGCAGCCGCGTGAAGCAAGACGACGGGGTGATCCGATACCTCGGACAATCCTCACTCGAGGGAGCTAGCTTGGAGGACTTGATCGTGAAGCTCGTCACCACTCGGGCGTTCCGCCACCGCAGCACCGAGGAGATGCCGTGATGAAGGTCTCGCGTCGCATCGTGCTCAAGGGTATCGGAGGCGTGGCCCTGGCGCTGCCGCTCTTGGAGTCGTTCCGCCCGCGCAAGGCGCAGGCTGCCGACCCCGTGACGCCGCCGTTCGTGATCTTCCTGCGCCAGGCCTGCGGCGTGGCCGCCGCGGGCAACACCGGGGAGATCGGCGCCGAACCCGAGCGCTTCTGGCCGAAGGACTACGGCGCGCTCACCGCGGACAACGTGAGCGGTCGCGCCCTCGACGAGCTGACGGATCACCTGGGCAGCCTGTTGGTCGTCAAGAACGTCAACATGCAGAACTTCAACTACGGCGATGGCCACGCCCGGGGGGCGCTGCAGGGCCTGACCGCGCGTGGTCCCACGGTGGAGAACGCGGCGGGCAGCTCCGAGGCGGCGGGCGAGTCCATCGATCACCGCATCGGCGCGCAGCTCAACCCGGAGGGCCGCGACTCGCTCTTCCTCTACGCTGGCGCCAACAGCGGCTGGCTCGGCGGCGCCTGCATCTCCTATCGAGGCGCCGCCCAGCGGCGCTCCGCGCTGCACGACCCCTGGTCCGTGTACCAGCAGCTCATCGGCGGCTCCGCCGGGCTCTCGCCGGAAGCGCGCCAGCGCTTGGTCGGCCGGCAGCAGAGCGTCAACGATTTAGTGCGCGAGCAGCTCAGCACGGTCATGACGCACCCGGCGCTGAGCGGCTCGGACAAGACGCGCCTGAAGCTGCACCTGGACGCGGTGCGGGATCTCGAGCTCACGCTCACCTGCAAGCTGAACGAGAACGACGAGCTCAAGCTGCAGGGAGACGCGCCCGGGTTCGCGTCGAACGACGGCTTCCAGGTCGTCAAGACGGTCAAGCTGCACATGGACCTGGCGGCGCTCGCCGTGGCCTGTGGTTACACGCGGTCGGTGGCCATTCAAGTGGGCAACGGCAACGACGGCAGCATCCGCTACCCGGACCACGAGACGGGTCAGCTCATGAGCAACAACTTCCACTACATCTCACACCGTCGCGAGAGTCACGATGCGAACGGCACCGTGATCCCGGGCTCGGACTACCTGCATCACAAGGTCGACCGGCAGTTCGGCAAGATGTTCAAGCACCTGCTCGATCGCTTGAGCGCCTTCGACTCGGCGGAGGGTCAGAAGATGCTCTTTCACGGCTTGGCGGTCTGGTACAACGACAACGGTAACGGGCCTCCCCACAGCGCCAACCACATCCCGTACGTGATCGGTGGCAGCGCCGGTGGCCAGTTCAAGCAGGGCCAGTACCTGGCGGCGGCCGACTCGAGCAACACCAAGAACCACGCCAAGATGCTCAACACCATCGGCGCGGCCATGGGGCTCAAGAACTCCGCCGGCGGACCCCTCGACGATTTCGGCGATCCGAGCCTGCCGAAGGGGCGTCTGACCGAGCTGCTCGTCTGATCCCGGCTGGCTCAAGACGCTTCGCGCAGCATCCCGCGGAAGACGCCGGGGCGATGGCCCGGCGGGGCGGGGGGCAAACACTTGGCGAAGGACGCGAGCAACCGCCGCGAGTGGCGATCGAGGTCGACGAGCTGCAGACCCAGGTCCCGTCGGGTCTCCCCGGGGCGCCGTCCATGGACCACGCGGGCCACGATGGCCTCGGCGTCGATGTAGTCGCGGAAGCCCGGGGCACGAAAGGAGATGATCACCGGCTCCCCGGTGAAGACAGGGTCGGCCGGCCCGACCCGCAGGCCGTCCGCCGACAGGTCGAGGATCTCGTCCGCGATCAGGCGAAAGTCGCTCAATCGGACCACCTGACAGGAGATTCGCGCCGTGCGTCGGATGACTCGAACCGGGT
Source organism: Polyangiaceae bacterium (assembly GCA_019637295.1). Lineage (GTDB taxonomy): Bacteria > Myxococcota_A > Polyangia > Polyangiales > Polyangiaceae > JACKEA01. The sequence goes on along the minus strand of JAHBVX010000006.1, from coordinate 239,120 downwards.
TCTCGATGTGCTGGATGTGCATGGGATGCCTCGCGATCGTGATCGTAACGGGTGGGCCCCGCTGGGGGCCAAGTCCGTGGCGCTCTTCCGTCGGTCGCCCGGGAGTGCGATGAAGCGGCGATGCCCTGCCAGGCCCGGTTCGTCCTCCTCGTCGTCGTGCTGCTGGCGCTGGGCTGTGACCGAGCGCGCAAGCAGTCCGCCCCGGAGTCGTCCGGCTCCCCGGCGCCGACGCTGAAGCCGATCCCCAAGGGCGCGGCGTGTGATTCGCTCTCGCGCACCCAGTGCTTCCGCTCGGACCATTGCTTCCTCGACTGGCAAGCGCCCACGAAGTACTCGTGCCGCGCTCGCAAGGGACCCTGCGAGCTCGGTCTGCACCAAGCCGACCGGGCGGGCTGCGAGCAGCGAGCTCAGTGCGAGTGGAAGTCGCCGAACTGCTACTGTCCCTTCCCGGGCTATGGCGACACCGCAGTTCCGGAGCCCCCCGGCGCCATGGCGGGTGGCGCCTGCGGCTGCGGGGGAGGTGCGCCTCCCATGTGCGTGCTCCGCCAGTGAGCTCTCAACGCGCCTGGAGCAGCTGGTCGAGCGCGGCGACGAAGGCACGGCGCTCGGCCTCGCTCTGCCGGGTCCAGGGCAGGACGTGCGCGGGGTGTGGTGCGCGATCCAGCCACAGCTTGCCCGTCTCGCGCTCGGCCTGGCGGGCGGCCGCGAGCCACACGATGGTGTCCGCCCCCTGCTCCGGCGTCCGCAGAAGTCGAGCCATCGCGCGCCGAAAACGCGGCAGCGAGCGCTCGACCCCCGGCGTCTCGGCCCAGCCCGGGTGCATGGCGTTGACCATCACGCCGCGACCAACGAGCGCGGTCGCCCAGTGCTCCGTGAGCAGCACCTGGCCTCGCTTGCTGCGCGCGTAAGCCACGACGCCGTCGTAGGGCTCGCGCTCCATCTGCAGGTCAGCCACCTTCACGCCCTGCGTGTACATGCCGCCAGAGGTGACGTTCACGATCCGGGCGGGCGCGCTCTCGCTCAACCGAGGGAGCAGCTCGTTCGTCAGCAGGTAGTGACCGAGGAGGTTCGTGGCCAAGGTGCGCTCCAGGCCCTCGCTGGTGACCTCGCGATCGTCGAGCAGGACGCCGGCGTTGTTCACCAGCACGTGGATGGCGGGGAACTTCTCGAGCAAGCGCCCCGCCAGCGCCCGCACCTCACGCATCGACGCGAGATCGGCGACCTCCATGTCCAAGCGTGCGCCGTCCACCTGGGCACGAAGCTCTCGCTCTACCGCGGCGCACTTGGTGGAGTCGCGTCCCACGAGCACGACGCGCGCACCCAGCGCGGCCAGACGTTCCGCCGCGGCCCTGCCGAGCCCAGACGTGGCGCCCGTGACGATGACGACGCGACCCGTGAGGTCGTCGTCGAGGGGCGCGAAGTTTCGGGCCGCGCGCAGGTAGCCGAGACGCGTGAAGCCGAACAGTCCCGGCAAGAGCAGGCGATCGAACACGCGATGGACCAACGCGGGTCTCCGCCCCGAGCACCCGGTGCCATCGAGCGCAGCCGAGAGACCAGCGAGAGCGTCGTCTCCCACGCGCTGCAGGGTGCTGGCGAGCAACGGGCTGAGCAGGCCGACGGCGCCCGTGAGCTCGATGTTCGCGCGGTAGTCGATGCGGGTGCCCGTGGCAGAGGGCTCGAAGCGGATCTCGTCCAACGCGCGGACGCTCTCGCTGGTGCCCCGCAGCACCACCCGACGCGGGGGCTGCCACTCCTCGATGACGTAGCTCATCGGGACCGAGCGCCCAGCAAAGCGAACGTGTACGCGATAGCGCGAACCCACTCCCGGTCCGCCGTCATCGAGTCGATCCGAGCGAGCCACGCCCGGGTCCCAGCTAGCGATGTGGGCGAAGTCCGCGGCGAAGGCGAAGCACTCCGCAAGGGGCCGCCTCACCTCGATGGTCCGCTCGATCAACGTCATGCGCCGACGGAGATAGGGCCGCCTCGACCGGTGCGGAAGCCCCGGGAGCGAAGCCGCTTCAGTACAGCGGCTTTCATTGGGTCGTAACCTGTGTGTGCCCTGCGACTGACGCGACCGGGGAGCAGCCGGCGCCTGCCCCGCCGGAAGTTCCCGGTGGGGCTGTCGCCCCACACCCCGCGCGGGGTCCCCAACCCCGCGCCGCTGCTGTTCCATGCATTGGAATGCCGCTGTAGCCTCGTGCTGATGAGATCCCAGAGCGCGTGGCTAGCGACTATCGGGCTCACCCTCGGCTGCGTGCAGGGGTGCGGCGGCGACGACTTCAGCAGCAGCTCGTCGGGAGGGGCCGCGGGCGCCTCGGGATCCGGGGGAGCGACCACGGGTGGCCAGACCGGTAGCGGCGGCGCGAGCGGCGCCGACGCGTCCGCAGTTGGCGGGACCGCCGGAGTGCTGGACGCGGGCGGCTCCTCTGGAGCCGCCGGCTCGAGCAACGTGCCTCCCACTTGGAAGCACGACGCCTGTCCAGAAGAAGAGCCGCTCCAGAACTCAGTGTGTCCCACGGCGGGGGTCTTGTGCTGCTACGGTCTCGAGCCTGCGTCACCGTGGCGTTGCGCGCCGGATGGCAACGGGGGCACGCGTTGGGTGCGCCTGATGAGCCGGGTGTGCTGCGCGCCGCTGCAGCCCGAGGTTGGCCAGACCTGTGCGGCGCCGGGGGATCTAGTCTGCTGCTACTCCGGCAACGGTTTCGCGTGTGACCACCAGCCAGAGCCCGACGTGTGGGTGAACAGCGCCTGCAATTGACGCGACGGGCTCAACCGAGACCGCCGAGCAACTCGCCGAGCAGCTCGAACGCGCCGCTCGCCAGGTCCCCCGCGATGCTCGCTCCTTCCAGCACCTCGCCAACGCCGACGAGCCCTTCGCCCGCGACCGCGGCGGTGTCGAGCGCGAGCTCGCCGGCCTCTGCGATCCGGTGGCCTCGCTCGTCCAGCGCGGGGCCCTCCGTGGCCAGGACGAGAGCCCCCGCTCCGCCCAGGGCAGCACCGCCGTAGGCACGCTCGGCAGCTAGCCCGCGCGCCACGCGCCTCAGCTCGTCGCGATCGAACCAGGAGCCGTGGTTGGCGCAGACGTCGATCTCCACGTTCGCGCGGGTGACACGCTCGATCGAGAGCGGCACCAGGCACACCGGGCAGCGGACGCCGGAGAGCTGGTGCGGGTCTGCCGATGCCGCGCCCAGCTGGCCGCCTCCCAGCGCTTCCGTCGCGCTCAGCGTGTGTTCGCACAGGGAGCGAGCGACGCGCTGCCCGGTCTCACGGTCGACCCACACTCCGCCGCAGCGATTGCAGCCGTGCAGTGCCCCGCTCGGTGTGGTCTTCACGACGAGGAGCGTCTGGCAACGCGGGCAAAACAGTCCTGGGCTCTGCATGTCACGCCTCCGGCTTGGAGGTCATCATGCCCCGCTCGAAGCCCCGCTTCCAGCGGCCGCTCCTGAACCACACGAACGCGAGCGTGGCATTGAGGGAATAGGCGACACAGATCGCCCAGAAGACGCCCGCGGGTCCGCTGGTGACGCCAACTGACTTGGACAAGAAGTACGCCAGCGGCAGCTTGAACGCCCAGAAGCAGACCAGGTTCAGGATGAACGGCGTGCGCGTGTCCCCAGCGCCGTTGAACGCCTGCGTCAACACCATGCCCCAGGCGTAAAAGACGTACCCTAGCGCCACCACGCGCACACCGAAGGCTGCGACCGCCTGAACCTCCGCGTCCGGAGTGAACGCCGCGGTGATGGGGCCTGCCAGCGTCAGACAGACGATCGTCACCGCGCCGAGAAACGCGCTGTTCACGATGCCCGTCAGCCACAGCGCTCGCGTGGCTCGCTCGGGTTGCTGCGCGCCGAGGTTCTGCCCGACCAGCGTCGCGGCCGCGCCGGCCAGACCCCAAGCGGGCATCAACGCGAACACGAGCACCCGCAGCGCCACGGTGTAGCCCGCGATGGCGACGCTGCCGCTCAGCGCCACGATGCGCGCGAGGATCACCCAGCTGCTCGTCTCGACCAGGAGCTGTCCGATGCCGCCGACGGACAGACGGCCCAGCTCACGCATCAGCGGGACTTCCACGCGCAAGTGGCGCCTCGAGAAGGATAGCCGCGACGTGCCGCGGAGCAGGCACCAGATCAAGTACACCGCGCCCACGCCGCGACCGACCACGGTGGCCGCCGCTGCCCCCGTGACGCCCCACTCGGGGAACGGACCCAGGCCGAAGATCAGACACGGATCGAGCAGCAGGTTGATGCCGTTGGCGAGCCAGAGCGCTCTTAGAGCGACGACGGCGTCCCCGGCGCCGCGAAAGATGGCGGCGTTGACGAACAGGAGCACGATCACGGGCGTGGAGCCGAGCGTGATCGCTGCATAAGGCCCACCCAGCGCGATGACCTCCGGTGAAGCGCCCATCAGGGCGAGCGCCTCGCGTCCATACAGCGCTCCGACGACGCCCAGCAGCGAACCGACGAGCAACGCGACGATGTTGGCCTGTACCGCGACCCGGGCGGCCCCTTCGTGGTCGTGTTCGCCGATGCGCCGCGCGATCATCGCCGTCACCGGGATGCCCAGCCCAAAGCCCACTGTGTAGACCAACGTCACGACGCCTTCGGTCAGGCCGAGCACGGCCAGCGCGTCCGCGCCCAGGCGCCCCACGAACAGCGCGTCCGCCACCGTGAAGAGCGCTTCCATCAGCGGCTCGAGCACCATGGGGAGCGCGAGCAACAGCACGGCCTTCCGCAGACTTCCGCGCGTGAAGTCGTGGTCGTGGGTCGACAGAGCCAGGCGGACGAACCGGGCCAAGCGGCCGACCGCGCCCGATTGGTTTTGTTCTGAAGGGGTCATCGCGGAAAGGGAATTGGCGGGCTTGGCGGTCGCGGCGGGGCGATGTTACCCTGAGGCGTTATGCGGCTTCTGCTCTTCACTTCCACCCGGGCGGCACATGGGCTCGGCCGCCCCCGTTCGCTCGGCTGCTGAGGGTGAGCACGACTCGGCATGGGTAGCGCGGACGACAAGACCGTCATCGTGCAGGTGGAGGCGGCGCCCCCGCCGCCTGCCGAGAGCAACCCGTGCTTGGTGCTCCTGCACACGGGGGACGAAGGCTTCCTGCCCCGCCGCGTCCCGCTCGAGAAGAGCCCCGTGAAGCTCGGTCGGGACACGGACGCGGAGGTCATCCTCACCGGAGAGTCCGTCTCCCGTCGTCATGCGCGCCTCGAGCTGCGAGACGAGCGCTGGTGGCTCGTGGACGAAGGTAGCAAGAACGGCACCTTGGTGAACGACCTGCAGGTGATCTCCGCCCAGGTGCTCAACAACGGCGACCTGCTGAAGGTCGGGCCCAACATCTTGAAGTACCTCTCGGGTGCCGACGCCGAAGCACGCTATCACGAAGAGATCTACAAGCTGACGATCTTGGACGTGCCCACGCAGAGCTTCAATCGGCGTTACTTCGACGAGGCGCTCGATCGCGAGGTGATGCGCGCGCGGCGCCACCAGCGCCCGCTCAGCGTGGCGATGCTCGACATCGATCACTTCAAGCGTGTCAACGACGAGTACGGTCACCTCGCGGGGGACTACGTGCTCAAGGAGCTCTCGAAGCTGGTGCAGGCACGTATCCGTCGCGACGAGATCTTCGCGCGCTACGGCGGGGAAGAGTTCAGTCTGCTCCTGGCAGAGACCGCGCTGGAGGGTTCGGTCGCGCTGGCGGACAGCATCCGGGAGCGCATCGCCGTCCAACGCTTCGAGTTCCAGGGCGTGCACATCCCGATCACGGCCAGCTTCGGCGTCGCCGAGCTTCAGGCCTCCGACACCACGCCGCGAGAGTTGCTGGGCCGGGCGGACGAGAAGCTCTACGAGGCCAAGCGCAGCGGACGGAACCGCGTCTGCGCTTGAGGATTGCAGCGGCGAAGGACTTTTGCAGTGGAGGGCTCGAGATTCGCGCCGGCGGACTCGGAAGAGCGGTTGTTCAGCACCCACGTTTCCATACAATGAGAGGCATGGTCGGACGTGGTGCGCTGCTGGGTTTGGCCTTGCTGGGACTCACCTCTCTGGCCACCGCGGCGCCCAAACCACCCACTCCAAGCTTCCCGGCCGCGTGCGACCCCTTCGCGAGCTACGCCGCTCAGTCCACCTGTGATCCCACCGCCAAGCCTGGCGCCGTGAGCTTTCGCGACTTCATTCTGAAGACGTACCCCTCGACGTCGAACCTGGGCATCACTCGGGCCTGCAGCAGCGGCGGTACGAGCGAGCACAAGGAGGGGCGCGCCTGGGACTGGGGCGTGAACTACTACAACGCGGCCCAACGGGACATCGCCGACACGGTGATCGGCTGGCTGCTCGAGACGGACAATCACGGCAACGCCTGTGCGCTCGCGCGACGCACGGGGATGATGTACTTCATCTGGAACAAGCAGATTTGGGCGTCCTACCGCGCGCCCAACTCCACCTGCGCGACCGCTGGCTGGAAGGCCTACACGGGCAGCAACCCGCACACGGATCACGTGCATTTCAGCTGGGCGTGGGCGGGTGCGAAGGCACAGACCTCCTGGTGGACCTCGGCGTTGCCCGTGGTCACCAACGAGAAGCCCGCGGGCTACCTCGACGGAGCGGACTGCACGCGGGTCTGGGGCTGGTCCCGAGATCCGGACGCTCCGAAGAGTTCGATCGACGTGCACCTGTACTTCGGTGGTCCCGCCGGGAACGCCAGCGCCGAGGGTGTCGTGGTGAAGGCCAACCAGAGCCGCGACGATCTGTGCAGCGCGCTCGGCTCGTGCCCCCACGGTTTCGAGGTCGCCTCGCCCCTCAGCTTGCACGACGGACAGCCGCACGCGGTTCACGCCTACGGCATCGACAGCGCGGGTGGCCCGAACGCGCAACTTCAACAGAGCCCCGCTACGATGCAGTGCGCGCCCGTCGTACCCACGGGTGTGAAGCGCCACGTCACGGATCCCACCAGCTTCGACGCCTGGGGTTTCTCACACTTCTGGGACGTCATGCCCATCGGCGATCAAGCCCTTGGCTCCATCGCTCAGGGTGGCGACGTGCCCCCGGCTCCGCTGCTGGTCCGAGCGGACGACGACAACCCGTCCGTGTGGCTGATTGATGCCGAGGTGAAGCGTCACGTGCCGAGCGCCGCGGTGTTCGACACCTGGGGCTTCGAGTGGTCGTCGATCGTCACCTGGAGCGCCGCGGACGTGGCAGCGTTCCCGGTGGGCCCGCCGCTCCGGGAGCGGCCGGTGCTCGTGCGAGGCACTGGCCCTGCGGTGTACCTGATGGACGACGACGTGGGCATGCCGAGCCCCGGCGGACCGACCGGCTGGGGCTCCGGGGGAACCGGCGGGGCGTCGTCCTCCGGCGGCAACCCGGGCCAGAGCACCCGGGTGTTGCCCGAGGAGAACGGCGGATGCGCCTGCGGCGCGGCAGGTCGCGCGCCGCGCTCGCCGCTGTGGGTGGGTCTCGTCGGTCTCGGCGCGTGTCTCCTCGTGCGGCGCCGACGACCGGCGCGCTGAGCCCGAGTGACCCCGGAGCGTCGACGCCAAGGGCTGCTCGCCCTCGCCGCCGTGGGCGCTGCCCTCGGCTACTGGCTGCTCGTGCCCAAGCGCTCACCCACAGCCAGCGTTCCCTCGCAGCCTCCCGCGACGCCGCGCGGTCCGAAGGCGACGCCCCGTCGCCCACCCCCCGGCGATGGGGCGACCGCGGTCGAGCCGCGGGCGTGGGGCCGAGACGCAGGCGCCGCTTCGCTAGCGAACACCGGCGCAGGCGTCATGGCAGACGGAGGCTTGCTCACACCTCACGCGCCCACGCCACCCCGAGTCGAGCAGCTGCGCATGGCGGTGCTGCAGCACGCGGTCCGCCACGACTGGGTCACCATCGACGACCGCGACACACCGTGTCCTCCCGAGCGGATTCGCATCGTGTACGAGGCGCCCTCCAACATCGCCGACTACGACCGTGGTGCCTACTTCGAGCCGCTCGGTCCGGCGCCCACGGAGTCGTCCGAAGAGATCAATGGCCTCTTGGTGTGCGACGGGTACACCTTCTTGTACCGCGGCTTCGAGGCGTACTTTCGACCCGAGCGGGGCCAGTGGGAGGTGTTCCCGTTCCCGGTCATCGAGTGACGAACGGAGATCACTCGCGCCCGATGGCGCGGACCTCGATGTCGCCTCCTCCCTCTTGGGTCAGGGACGCGAGCGACTCGCGCAGTCGGGCCAGGCTGACGCCCCGGGGTACGTCGAGCTCCGCCTCGAGGCGAAATAGCTGCGTCCCCGAGAAGGGCGCCTCGAAGGCCACGGTCTCGATCGAGACGATGTTGATCCCGAGCTCGCGCACGGGCTCGGCGAACGCGCTCACCAGCCCCGCGCGATCGAAGGACTCGAGCGTGACTCGGCAGGGCATGGTCTCTCCCTGGCGGTGCTGCTTGGGACTGTGCGTGCGACGAAGCAACACGGTCGTACCGGTGAGCTTCTCGAGTTCTCCGGCGTCTCGCTCGATCCGCGTGGCACCATCGGCGCTCGCGCGCACCAGCAGCATCACGCCGAACTCACCGCCGAGCACGCTCATCTGGCCGTCCTCGATGTTGCCACCGCGCTCCGACAAGAAGCGTGTCACGTCGAGGACGAGCCCCTTGCGATCGGGACCCACGGCGCCGAGGACCAAGTAGCAATCAGACATGCGAGCTACGATAGTCAAGGGCGCGCGCGCCACCAAGCCCCCCGGCTCACGCGGCCAGCCTCGGCGGCACCCGCTCGTCGGCCAGCAGCGGCAAATCGGCGCGCACCTCGATCTCGCCCGAACTTCGCCGCAGCTCCGCGCCCGGCAGCAGTCGCTGGAAGAGGCGCAACATGGCGATGTTGTGGGGCATCACCTGCGCGACGAGGCGCGAGTGTCCGAGCTCGCGCGCCGTGCGGAGCAGTCGTCTCAGGGCGAGGGTGCCGAGCCCCATGCCCTGGAACGCGTCGAGGATGGTGATGGCCACCTCCACGGTGCCGGGTTCGTTCGGCAGCTCCACGAAACGGGCGACGCCCACGGGCTCGTAGCCGCGCGGACCCAGCCGCAGGACGGCGAGCGCGACGTGGGTCAGGCCGTCGGGGCTGAGGAGGTAGTCGAGCTCACTTTGGCTCAGCTTGGGCTTCGCGCAGAAGAACCGCTGGAGGCGAGACTCGGGGGATAGGCGCTCGAAGGCGTCGAGGTACGCCGCTCGGTGCTCGGGGCGCAGGGGTATGAACCGGACCTTGGGGGGGCGGCGCGCTGGGCGTCGGTCGCTGGAAATCGACAACGGCTGCGGACTCATGGGGAACCTCCTCGGCTTCGGGCCCACGCTGAACGATGGCGCTCGGCCGTAGGAGCAAGCGTGGTCGCGCGCGTGGGAACTCGGCAGGCAGCGGAGTCGGCCGGCCAGGGGCGCGGACTGTTACGTCGCCGCCGAAACTGCTCTAAAACTGCACCCGCAATGCAAGACCCCGATTCGCGAAGTCCCTCCGGCACGCTGCCGCTCGAACCGGACGCGGACGCGGCGCGCACGTTGGTTCGGGAGCGCCCCCCGACCGAGGGCGACACGCTCCTAGCGCACCCTGGCGCGGACTCCGGCTCGAGCGAGCCGCAGGTCGCCGACGTGGAGCCCATGTCCTTCGATCCCGGGCAGCGCTACGCCGACCGCAAGCTCCTCGGGGAAGGTGGCATGGGCGAGGTACGCCTGTGCGCAGACCGCTTCGTCGGCCGAGACGTGGCGATGAAGATCCTGCGCCCCGGGATGGGCTCCCAGGGCAGCGCCCACGCGCGCTTCCTGCGGGAGGCCCGGGTGCAGGGGCAGCTGGAGCATCCGAGCGTCGTGCCCGTGTACGACATCGGCCGGGACACGGAGGGACGCGCCTTCTTCACGATGAAGCGCGTCAAAGGTCACACTCTCGAAGAGATCGTCGCGGGGCTCGCCGCGAAAGACGAGGAGATGGAGCGCGCGTACCCCCGGCGCAAGCTGCTCGCCGCGCTCAGCCAGGCCTGTCTTGCCGTAGAGCTCTCGCACCGTCGGGGCGTGCTCCATCGAGACCTCAAGCCTGCCAACGTGATGCTCGGCGATTTTGGCGAGGTCTACGTGCTCGACTGGGGAGTCGCCAAGATCGTCGGCGCGGCCGACTTGGCGCTCGAAGCGGTGGACGGCGGCGACGCGACGATCGATCGCACGCAGGTCGGTGCGCTCGTGGGGACGCCGGGATACATGGCTCCGGAGCAAGCTCGCGGCGCCAGCGACGCGATCGGACCCGCTGCCGACGTGTACGCGCTCGGCGCCATCTTGTTCGAGCTGCTGGCGCTCGTGCCCCTGCGCCGAGGCCGGACCGTGACGGAGCTCTTGGTCGACACGGTCCGGGGCGAGCCCGCCTCCCCTCGGGTGCGCGCACCCGACGCCGACGTCCCGCCGGAGCTCGACGAGGTCTGCATCAAGGCCTGTGCGCTCGAGCCCGAGGCTCGCTTCCCGACGGCTCGCGCGCTCGGCGAGGCCATCGAGAGTTACCTCTCTGGCGAGCGGGACGCGGAGCATCGCGCCGCGCTCGCCAGAGAGCACATCGAGCGCGCGCGCCGCGCCCTCGAGCGTGCCAGTGGCAGCATCGCGGACGATGAGCGCGCTCGCGCGATGCGCGAGCTGAGCCGTGCGCTCGCGCTCGAGCCGAGCAACGAGGAAGCGGCCGGTCTGCTCATGCAGTGGGTGGTCGCCATGCCCAGCGAGCTCCCACCGGAGGCCGAGGCAGAGATCAAGGAGGTCGAGCGCAGAGACCGAGCGCAAGGGGCGCGTCGAGCGGCGTTCGGCTTCCTCTCCTGGTACCTGATCACGCCGCTGGTGTTGTGGATGGGGGTGCGCGATTGGAAGTGCGTGCTCTGGGCGGAGCTGGCGATCACCGCGTTCGTGCTGTACGCGCTGTGGATGTGGCGCACCGGCAAGGCCGGGCCCGAGTACATGCGCTGGGGCATCGTGCTCTCGTTCCTCGTCGTGTCCGGGACTGGGTTCCTGCTCGGCCCCTTCGTCCTCACTCCGGCGTTCGCGGTCGGAACCATGGCGGTCACCGCGGTGGGCATCCGCGCCAACCGCAACACCCGGGGCCTGATCCTGGCGCTCGCGCTGCTCAGCGTGTTCGTCCCGTTCGGCCTGCAACACTTCGGGGTGACCGCGCCCAGCTACGCGGTGCAGGACGGCAAGATCGTCTTGCTGCCCGTGATGACCGAGCTGCCACCCACGCTCACCCTCTGGTTCGTGGTGCTCGTCGTCGCCGCTCAGTTCATCATCACCATGAAGCTCATGGGCTACGGTATCGAGCAGCTCGTGCGGGCGGAGCGCCAGAACTTTGCCCAGGCCTGGCGCCTGCGTCAGCTCTTGCCCAGTGAGTCCCGGCCAGGAGGGTGACGGATGCCGGCTCGAACCCTCGTCCAGTCGCGTCAGCGCACACAGCCTCCGGCGACGTGCGACAGCCGGTCCACATGGAAGTGCCAGCGTTCCACGCACTGCTCGCCGCGGCCGACGTAGCGCAGGGTCACGCGGGCAGGCTCGACCGTCAGCGTGAACTCCGCGGCGCGCGCCGCGGGCTCCGAGTCCAGCCTGACCGGACGCCCGTCGCGCAGGACGAACACGAACAGGCTCGCCGACTCGGACACCTCACCGGAGGTTCCGTAGAAGTCAGTGTGGAGCAGCACGACCGCGTCTTCGGCGCCGTCGCGATCCAGGTCCCCATAGGCGACGTCGGCCAGCGTCGTGACGTTCGTGTCGTGAAGTCCGCCCAGCTCTGCATACTCGTGGAGCTCGCCCACGCCCCGCGCGAGCGTGATGAGCCCGAAGGTCTGATTGCACCAGTCCACCTCACGGATCGAGGTCACGGGCGCGACCTCGGCCCTCGGGACCGCGTCGACACAGGTCGCCAGCATGCGGCGTCGGGTCGGAGGCTCGCCCGCGGCGGGCTGCGTGGCGCGCGCCTCGGGAACTGCAGCTGGAGCGACAGCGAGCGGGAGCTTCAGGGGTCCCGGCGCGGCAGCCGGCGCGCACGATCCCAGCGCCAGCACGATGAATAGCAGTGGGAGGGCCACGCGGTGGCCTAGAGCTTATCCCGCGTTGCCCGACTCGTTCACTCGTGCTAGATGACATTGCATATTTGCAAGCTGTCCGGCTCTGCCGGCGCCTAACTACATGTAAATGCTCCAGTACGGAGCCAAACCTGTCCCCGAAGACACTACGGGGGGTGAATGGCTACTCGACCCGCGAAGGCTAATGGTTCCGACGAGATCCTGTTCCAGAACGACGGTGTCTCCCTCTGTCTGCTGGTCAATCGCAAGAACCGCTCCCTGCGGGTGATTGACTTCCGGTCCGGCCCACACCCGGCCAAGCGCATCTTCGTGATGGGGCTGGCGCGGCGCGAGGGCGTCGAGCGCGTCTTCACGCTGGTCGAGCGGGACGAGTCCTCGACCTGGACGCGGCTGGGGTTTCAGCGCGAGGGCACCATCCCGGGGTTCTACAAGCGGAGCGACGCTTTCGTGCTGGGCGCGCGGGTGCCCACCGAGCGAGACGACGACTCGGAGCAGTCGGGGTTGCGCCCGGCCTTCGCCGAGTCGTCGGAGAGCGCGGACACCGAGCGTGTTTACCAACAAACCCGCAAGGTCGCCAAGGAGCGGGAGGGGGACCCCATCCCGCCGGTGAAGGTGGCGCCCTTGGTCGATGTCGAAGCGCGTCGAGCCGCGGCGACGGCTGCGCGACAGGGGCGGGCGCTGACCGGATTCGAGCCCTTTGGGCGCGACGTCAACCGCAGTCACTACGTCTGCACCGCGCGCGGCGGCTTCTCTCTGATCGCGTCAGTCGAGTCTCAGATCTGCTTCAACAACGCCTACCTCGAACTGCTCACGGGGCCGCGCACGCCCAAGGAAGCGCAGCTCACCTCCGCTGCCATCCGCAAGCTGTGCGACGAGCTCTTCGAGCACGGCGTGGTCGGGTGCTTCGCGCTCTCCCCCGTAGCGGACATCGAGCTGGGCGCGGCGTACGCGGCCAACGGCTTTCGAAAGACGGGCGTTCTGGCTCAGCACCTGCTGCGCGGAAAGCAGCGCTCGGACGCTTTTCTGTGGTCTCGGAAGCTGGCGCAGCCCGCGGACGGCTGACTTCCCGCGGCGCTCGGGCCAAGATGCCCCGGATGCGACCTCGACTGACTACGGCGACCGCCGTCGGCGCTGCTCTGTTTGGCGCCACGGCGCTAGCCCAGCCTGCCGAGGTCGCTGCCCAGGCCGAGGCTGGGCGAGGGCAAGCGGCTCTGGCCGTCGGATTCGACGCTCGCGGCGAGCTGGTCGCGCGTGTGTGTGCGCGCGGTCCGTGCGCCCTGGCCGGTGGCGAGAACCTCGAGCTGCCAGCGGACTACAAGACCCGACGCAAGGGCGCGAAGCTCCAGGTCGTCCCCGTGGGTGAGGGCCGCCGCGCCGTGCTGGTGGAAGTGCCCGGGCCAATCCTCGAGCGTTCCTGGAAGGCCCTGGTGGTGGCGCCCCTCGCTGGGACCGCGCCCAAGGTCTTGTTCCGCGGAGAGACGGGCTACGTGTCCGGCGAGTGGGGTGAGCGCCACGGCCCGATGGTGCAGCTCAGCGATGCACGCGACGACGGTTCGCGCGCGATCGTCGTGGGGGAGCAGCGCGAAGACCTCGCGCTCTGCGGACGACCCACCGTGCTCGCGCCGCAGCTGTTGGTGGCCAGAGATCTGACGCTCAAGCCCGCCAAGGTGCAGCGGCTGACACCCAAGGAACGCGATGCTGCCCAGCGGCTCAGCGCGGTTCGGCGCTCCGAGGACGACACGAGCAAGCCGCTGCCGTTGCTGCGGGCGCGGGGTGCGTCGAGCGCGGTAGGCAATCCGAGCGCCCTGACGGACGGCGATCCGGAGAGCTATTGGAGCGAAAATCGCGGCGGAGACGGGCGCGGCGAGCTGGTGGTGATGAGCGCTCCGCGCGAGCTTCCCATCACCGGCTTCGAGTTGCTGGTGCGTCCCCCCACCGCCAACATCGCAGCCGGGGCCGCGCCGCGCGAAGTGTTCCTGGCCACCGAGGGGGAGCTGTTCCACGTGACCCTGCCGGAGGACGCCTGGAAGCACCCGGGCGCGCGCTACCGCGTCGACTTGCCCAAGGGAGTGAGGACGGACTGCGTCGCCCTCGTGCTCGATACCGCCTACGAAGACAAGAAGCTGACCCAGGTCACCATTGCGGAGCTAGCCGCCTATACGGAGCTCGACGACACCAGCCTCGACGCACTCGTGGGTGCGCTGGCGGGCGGGGGTGAGCGCGCCCAGAGCGCGGCGGCCGCCCTGGCGTTGCTCGGTGAAACGGCACAGCGAGCTGTCGCGGCGGCGTTCGAACGGCTGGACGAAGGCGGACGCCGTGTGGCGCTCACGGTGATGGACCACGGCCCCTGCGACCTCGCTGCTCCGACCTACGTCGATGCAGTGCTCGGTCCATTCGATGCGCAGCGCAAGCACGCGCGCGAGCGCCTGCGGCGTTGCTCGGCGGAAGGCGCTCTCGCCGTCAAGAAGCGCATCGAGAGCGACCCGGCACGCCTGGGTGCTCTGGCCGCGGAGCTGGCCGCGCTCGATCCCGCCGGTGCGGTCGAGAAGCTCGTTCCCCGCCTGGGCAAGGCAAAGACCAGCGAGCGGCTGGCCATTCGCGTTGCGCTAGGGCGCGCCAGCCGGGATCCGGGCGCCAGCGGCGCGGTTCGCGCCGCGCTCTCGAGCTCGTCCTTGTCGCGGGTCGGCGCGCTGGATTTGCTGCGCTCGCTGGGCGAGCGCGCGAACGACTTCAACCCCGAAGCGAGCGTGGCGCTGTCACGACTCGCCGACCCGAAGGCGAGCTTTCGCGAGCGCTATTTGCGGCTCGAGCCTGCCGCGGTGCTGGCTCAGAGCGACCCGACGGCTGCGCGCCTGCTCTCCCAGGCGATCACCGCGGAGGCGGATCCCCACGTGCGGGCTCGCGCCGCGGAGCTGGTCCGGGAGCCGACGCGGTTTCGAACCGAGTTGCTGGCGGCGCTCGAGGACTCCGAGATGCGTGTGCGGGAGTCCGCCATCACGTCGTTGGCCTCGCCTGCGGCTGGGTTCGCGTCCCAGTCGCTCGTGAAGCGGCTCAGGGAGGACCGCTGGCCCATCGTGCGCGCCTCGGCGTCGATCGCGCTTGGTCGCCACGCAGCGTCCGCCGAGATTGACGAGGCGCTCGGCAAGGCAACCGAGGACGCCTCGGCCTTCGTGCGCGCACCCGCGGTCGCCGCGCTCGGCAACCGGCGCGCCACGAGCCAGTCTCCGCGGATCCGTGCGCGTCTGGTCGACGACGACGAGGCGCCCGAGGTGCGCACCAGCGCAGCGGAAGCGCTGGGCCAGCTGTGCGATCGGGAGGCCATCGAGCCGCTCACGAAAGCGGCGCTGCGCTTGACGGATCCGATGCTCCCGGCGGAGCTGCGGGGGGTGAGCCTGACGGCACTCAACGCGCTGGCGCGTATTGGACCGGCGGATCTGAAGCAGCGCCTCGCGCGTCTGCTGGCCGCCGAGGCGCCACTTGCGGCTCGGATCGCTGCCGAGGCGGCGCTGCGTGCGCGCCCGGGCTGTGGCCGCGGGAAGCGCTGACGCGACCGTTCAGGGCGCGTCCCTGAGCCAGTCGAACGTGCGCCGGAGGCCTTGCTCCAGAGATGTGCGCGCCGTCCAGCCCAGAACTCGTTCGGCTCGCTCGGGGCTGCCCACGCGCCAGGTCCCCGCGGTCCAGTCCGCCGGGCCGCGCTCGGGCTCGACCGCTCGGCCGCTGACCGCGACCATGGTCTCGATCAGGTGGCGCACGCTCACGGCTCGACCCGAAGCGACGTTGCACACGACGTCACTGACGTCGTGCTCCATCGCGGCCAGCGTGGCCTCCACGCAATCGTCCACGAACACGTAGTCCAACGTCTGCTCCCCATCACCGAAGACGATCGGCGCTTGACCGGCCAGCAAGCGCTCGAAGGATTTCATGACCACCGACTTGTAGCCCATGCCCGCGAACTGGCGAGGCCCGTAGATGAACAGGTAGCGGAGCGAGACGTGCTCGATGCCCCGCTCCTGGCCGAAGTGAGCGAGGATGTGCTCCCCCGCCAGCTTGGTGACTCCGTACACGGTTCGCGGCGCCGGCAGCTCCGTCTCGACGAATGGCGCGCCGTGCGTGCGCCCGTATGCGTAGAGCGAGGAGGAGAACACGATCTTGCGGACGCCCGCGGCGCAAGCTGCGGCATAGAGCTCGTGGGTGCCCTCGATGTTGGCGCGGTAGACCCGAGCCGGCGAGTCCTTGGACTGATTGTGCTTCTCGGCGGCGAGATGGAAGAGCAGGTCGGCGTTGGCCAACGCAGGCTCGAGCACGCTGGTGTCGTCCTGACCCAGGGTGTGCTTCACCAGCTTCACCCGCTCGGACGTCGCGCCCAGATTGGCAGGATCGCCGTAGCGTAGACTGTCGATCACCACCACCTCGCGCGCGCCTCGCTCGAGCAGCGCCCGAACGAGGTGCGAGCCAATGAAGCCGGCGCCGCCGGTGACCACGACACGCGCATCCGAGATTTCGTGCTTTGCCACGAGGTGCTCATAGAGCGGTGTTCGCCCGGAGGGAAGTCATGGCTCGGAGCCCGGAGCCTGGGCTATGGTCGCCCTCGAAGCATGCCCTCCGCGCGACCCGGCACAGGCTCGAGCACGCTGATCGTGACGCCCACGTACAACGAGCGCTACAACTTGCCGCTGTTCGCACGCGCGACTCTCGAGGTTGCTCCCGAGGCACACCTGCTCGTGGTGGACGACGCCTCCCCCGACGGCACCGGCGAAGTGGCGGACGAGCTCGCCCGGAGCGACCCTCGGGTGTCGGTGCTCCACCGCGCGGGCAAGCTTGGCCTGGGCACGGCGTACGTCGAGGGCTTCGTGAGCGGGCTCGCACAGGGCTATGACTACTTCGTCGAGATGGACACGGATCTGTCCCACGACCCCAACTACCTGCCCGCGTTCTTCGCAGCGTTCGCGCAGGGTGCGGACGTGGTGATCGGCTCCCGCAACGTCCCCGGCGGAGGGGTGGAGGGTTGGGGCCCCGGGCGTCACCTGCTGTCGAAGGGCGGCTCGCTGTACGCCAGGACCATCCTGGGGGTGGACGTCATGGATCTGACCAGCGGGTACAAGGGCTACTCCCGGCGCGCGCTCGAGGCCATCGAGCTTCGGGACATCGAGTCCAACGGCTACTCGTTTCAGATCGAGACCACCTACCGGGCGCTGCGTCGTGGCATGACCGTGCGCGAGGTGCCCATCGTGTTCGTGGACAGGCGCGTGGGCGAGAGCAAGATGAGCCGCCGCATCTTCGCCGAGGCCGTGGCCATGGTCTGGAAGCTGCGCCTCGAGGCGCTGCGCGGGCGGCTGTAGACACGAGCTGGGCCGAGCTCGGCCGGCGGAGATCCGCCCAACTCGAGTCTAGAGCGTCGAGCGAGCGCGGAAGCTTGCCAGCGCCAGTCGGACGGTGGATCGTGCGCGAGGTGGTAGGCCTGTTCTCAGCGATACTCTCGAGGGTTGGCGAAGCCATCACGCTCCGAAACGCCGAGGCCGAGGCGGCGCCGCAGCTCGACCCGCAGCTCACCAAGCTGTGCCGCGCAGTCCAGAGCCGCCTCGCCCTCGCGCGAGCGCTGGCGGCATCTGGCGACGCCGGTCCGGCCGCGGCACTGTATCGGGACGCGGCACAGGTGGGGCTCTGTGCACGAGAGGCCGCGGGGCTGGGCCCGCCCCTCGCGCCGGAGGGTAGCCCGGCTCAGGCAGCGCTCGGGCTGACCGAGCTGCCGCATGGCTACGCGTTCGACGAGCTCGACCCGTCTGAGGCGAGTCGGCGCTTGGACGTCGTGGACCGCGGCATCGTCGAGCTGCTGCGCGGGGTACCCGCGCGCAGCGTGGCGCAGGTTCGACGCGCGCGCTGGCTGCGCTGGGTTGGGCTCGGGAGTGTGGCGCTCGTCGGCTGCGCGGGCGCGGTCGTGTGGTGGACGGCGCCGGTGAACGTGGCGCTCGGCAAACCCGTCACCGCGGAGAGCCTGTGGAGCGCGACCGTCACGCCCGCGGCGTTGGTCAACGGCAGCTACGAGAACCCGTGGGGTGCCGCGACGGCGGCGACCAGAGACCCCTGGTTCGAGATCGACTTGGGTCACGACTACCGCCTCCGCCGCGTGGTCGTGGTCAATCGCAACGACGACCACGCAGCGGCCTCGGGCGGGGTCGCCATCGAGGTATCCCGGGATGGTTCCTCGTTCGAGCAAGTCGCGCGAGACGAAGAGACTCGCCTCGCAGGGCGCAAGTGGAAGCTGGAGCTCGACGGCGTGGAGGCGCGCTACGTCCGAGTCCGCCGTGTGAAGGGGCGCGGCGGCTTCGCACTCCGAGAGATTGAAGTCTACGCCAAGTAGCGGCGGTGTCAGGGCGCTCTTGCTCGTTCCATGTCTGCCTTGCGCTCGTACACATCGAAGTCGCTGACCGTCGTGGCCAAGCTGTAGTGATCCCGCAGCATGGCGTCGAGCTCCGCGAACGCACGCAGCGCTTCGGCGGAGTCGTAGTCGTCGCCGGTCACCCACCAGAACCGATCTCCATGCTGAACGACGATCACGCGAGGGGGATCTCGCTCGAGTGCGCTCAGCAGTTCATGCCGAGTCGCGTCGCGGCCCCAGCGCGCGCGCTGGGGCACGTTGTAGATGAAGCGCGTGGGTACGCGCCGCTCCGCCAGCCAGTAGATTCCGGGCTCGAACCCCCACACGAACACCGCCTCGCCCGGCGCCGTGCGTTGCCTCAGCTCCATCGCCACGCGACGATTCGCGTCCAGGTCGTAGTCGGCCACTCGGTAGAGCTTCTTGTCCAGCAGTTCGCGGGTCTTCAGCGGCGAGGTGCGAAGCAAGAAGGACGTCCGGTGCAGCGCCCGCTCCCACACCGAGCCGAGATCTCGGACCGCGGTCCGCATCGTGGCGCCGACCACCACGAACGCCGCGAACGCAAGGAGCGCGCCGCTTCCACCCGTCACGCAACGACGATAGAGCTTGTACAGTCCCAGTCCGCCGAAGAAGGCGACCAGGGGCACCGTCGCGCCGTAGTGATACTGGAAGAACTTGCCCTGCATCGCGATGCCAGCGACCTGGATGCTGATCACACCGAGCAGCAAGAAGATGCCCTCCCGCTCGCGGCCATGGATCGGGCGCATCACCGCGGCGGCGATGACACCGAACGCGGCCAGCGCCGAGAAGCGAAAGAAGGCCTCCTCCAGCCCGTAGTAGAACATCTGGCCGGCGCTGCCGTGGGTCCAGCTGAGCTTGGTGTAGCCAGGGGTGAACTCGAAGAAGGTCCAGTGCAGGGCGGGCCACGCGCCACGCAGCGCGAACCACCCCGCGCACAGCGCGATGGGCAGCACGCTACCCAAAGCGATCACGCCGACGGGCCCGGCTGCGGCCAGCGCCTTGCCCGTGCGGTCGTACTCGCCTCGCGCCAGATACATCGCCGCGACCAGCGCGCCCCCCGCGAGCGGGGGCTTGAGCAGGAACGCCAACCCGAAGAGGACACCGACCGCCGCGTGGCCGAACACCCGGCGTCTGCGGCCGAGGTCCTCGCTCGTGAGCACGAGTGCGGCGATGGTCAAGAAGCCGCCGAAGGTCTCCGGCTGTCCGGTGTGCCAAAAATCGAACTGGGCGTGGATGAACGCGGCGAGCGCGCCGCCGACGAGCCCGACGCGTCGCGCTCCGAAGAACGTGTGGGCGAGTCGGCGCATGCCGAAGACCATGCCGAGCAAGCCAGCGACCTCGAGCAGGCGGGGCGCCAGCATCGTCTTGCCGAAGACCGCCTGCGCGAGCGCGTAGACGAGATAGATCCCAGGTGGCTTGAAGTCCCACGCGTCCTGGTACGGCATCGACCCGCCGAGCAGTGCGTCCGCCACGGTGGCGTAGATGGCTTGGTCCCGCCCATGGGAGAACAGCAGCACCTGCGTGCACGACCAGACCACGATGGTCCATGCCGTGACCGAGAGCCACGCGTCGGGGTCGAGCTGCCGCTCCCTCGGTAACGCGTCCACGGGCGGCGGCACGGAAGCGCTCGGCACCCGGCGACGCTAGCAGCACCTTTGGGCCGAGTGGAGCGGCGCACGCGCCCGCCGGCAACCCCGGCTGGGCATCGATCCCGCGGTAACTGCGGGAATCTCGTGGAGAACTCCGGGCAGGCTAGCGGCCACCCGTCTTGCCCGGCGCGGGTGGAACTCGGCGTGCGCGTCGCCTATCCTCCAGCGGTGGCTCAGCTCGGTCGAAGCGCAATGGCCGCGTGCGCCCTGCTCGCGCTCGGGTGCACCGCGACCCACGCTCTCGACGAGACGAAAGGTGACGCCGACACGAGCGGGGGAGGACCCGGCGTGGCAGGGGGCAGCTTCGGCGGCGGCGTGGGTAGCGGTGGCGCCAGCGGCGGGGCCGGGGGGGGTGGCGTTGGCGGCGCCGGCGGTGTTGGGGCGGCAGGCGCCGGTGGCAGCGGCGGCTTCGGGGGCGGCGACGCGGGGGATTGCGGCAACGCCACCACGGGGCTTCCCGCCGCCTGTGACAGCTGCCTCAAGGCCGCGTGCTGTCCCCTCGTGGACGCCTGCGTCGCCAAGGCGCAGTGCCCAGCGCTCATCTACTGCGTGTACGAGAAGTGTCAGAACTCGGCCGACGTGACGGCGTGCGTGACTCAGCAGTGCCAGCAGTACATCCTCGCCGGCGCCGAGGCGCTGGCGCTCTTCAACTGCATGACCCAGAGCTGCACGTCGACCTGCTCGAGCTGATGCTGGGCGATACACGCGTCACGACCGCGAGCAGCGAGGTGCCCGCGGTCGTGAAGTCGCGGACCTGTCCGCAGTTCAGTAGTAGTAGCCCGGGTAGCCCTTGGGCGCGGGCAGCGGCAACGTCGCAACCGGCGTGCTGAGGTCGGCGCCGTGGTGCACGAGCACGCCGCCGTAGCTCACCGAGTACACGAAGTCGTCGATGAACACTCCGCGACGCACCTCGACGCCGTAGCCGTAGCCGTAGCCACAGCCGTACGGACTTGCTTCGCACAGCTCGCTGGTGAGCGCGGTGTGGTCGATCGAACCGAGTTGCGTGAAGCCGCTCGTCGCGTCGACCTTGAACACCTCGAGCGTGCTCTTGAAGCTCGAGCCGTAGTCGTCGCCGTAGCCAACGTAGGGGAACCCGAGCAGGCCCTTCTCCGCCCAGAACGTGAACGCCTTGTGCTCGTGGTTGGCCTCGGAGTAGCCGTAGCCCTGGAAGCTCTTCTTGTGCGAGAGCGTGGGAGCCTTGGGGTCTTGCACGTCGAAGATCTGCAGCGCCAGGCCCTTGTCGGTCACGCCGCCCCACTCGTTCTCTTCGGTGTCGCGGCCGATGGTGAGCAGGTGACCCGGGCCGAGCGGGTGCATGTAGTCGGAGAAGCCCGGGATCTTCAGCTCGCCCAGCACGGTGGGTGCGGCCGGGTTCGCGAGATCGACGACGAACAACGGATCCACCTGGCGGAAGGTGACGATGTAGCCGCGGTTGCCGACGAAGCGCGTCGAGTAGATCGTCTCGCCTTTGGCGAGCGGGCCCGTGTCACCCAAGATCTCGAGCTTGCTCCCCGTCCGCGAGAGGGTCAGCAGTCGGTTGACCGTGGCCGAGTTCCAGTCACCCTCGTCCGGCACGCGCTCGGTGGTCGAGACCCGCACGATGCCGTCCTGCTCGTCGAGCGAGAACTGGTCGTGGATGTGTCCCGGGATCTTGCCGCTCGCGGTGTACGCGACGCTCGTGTCGCCGAGGGCGAACCGATGCAGCACCGTCTCCTCCTTGTAGGCGAACGCGGACCAGCCGGCGAAGGAGCCGCCCCAGCGCTGGTGCGCCAGCAGCATCACCGAGTGGTTCGCGTACACCTCCGATGCGGCTCCGAGGATGGCCACGCCGCCGAGGGGCGCGGAGAGCGCACCGAGCTCGAGCGAGACGACCTGCACCACGCCGTCGTCGCTCATCCCCGGCGCGGGAGCGTAGAACTTGGTGCAGTTCGGCGCGGTCCAGCTCACGACGCCGTCCTTCTTCTCGGCCTCAGCAGGGAGCCACGACGAGAGCGGCGCTGCGTCGATGGCCGCCAAGGCCTTCTGCCGCCACCCTTCGACCGCGGCCTTCCACAGGTTCTTGTCGTAGTTCGCTGGTGAGGGCCAGCCGAAGTCGAACCCGCTGCCCGCGTAGTCTTGATACAGGAACTCCATCGAGTACACCTCGGGCGGCAACTGCAGGCCGCCATTGATCACGGCCCGCACCGTCTTGCCGTGTCGCCGCGACGAGGTGTACCCACCCTCGACGTATGACTCACGCAGCACCGTGGGCTCCGCGCTGGTCACATCGATCACCGTGATCTTGGTGAAGTTGCCGCCGTAGTACGGGTACGGCGATGACGCGCCCGACGAGGCACCCGCCGAGCCCGAGGACGAACTCCCGGTCGGTTTCTCGAGGTTCGCGCGCGAGAACACGATCGCTTTGCCGTCCTCGACGAACATCTCGTAGGGCTGACCTTCGATGCCGATCGACTTGTCGATCGCGAGCGACTGAGCCGGCCAGGAGTCGATGACGTACAGTTCTTCGCCGTGCAGGACGTAGAGGTGCTCGCCGTCCGTCTTCACGATGTCTGCCTCGTCCACACCGCCGACCTGGTTGTTGGTCTCGGAGTGACCATTGGGCGGCGCGGGTGCGCCGCCGGCTGCGCCGCCGCCCCCCGCCGTAGCGCCGCCGCCAGCGCCGAAGTTGGTGTCCACCCCGCCGTGATAGCCGTAGGGTCCCGCCGACAAGTACGAGCTCGCGGTGGCGTGGACCTTGGTCTTCGCGTCGGCCCGCAGCATCCCGAGCAGATCGTCGCAGCTCGCGGCCTGGGTGAGGTCGAAGCGGGCGGCCTCGGTGTCGGGCTGGGTCTCCTGGCTGCAGGCGCCAAGGGTCAGAGCGGTCAGCGCAGTCAGGGCGAAGTATCGAGTACGCATCGTGTGCCTCCGACCCGGCACATGTGCAACGACAGTGCCAGGGCACAGCGCAGTTTGCGCCGCAATTGCTGAGATCATCGCGAGCCAGAGTGTGCCATGGCCCAAGGCCACCACGACTGGCGCACCCTCCCCCGGCGCTGCGCGCTGCGACGGCCGGTCACCCTTGACCAGCCGACCGGATTCTTTCATCGTCCCGCCGCACGCGCCTGTAGCTCAGCTGGATAGAGCATCGGACTTCGGATCCGAGGGTCGTAGGTTCGAATCCTACCGGGCGCGCAACGCGACGCGGGCTGGAGCTTCTAACGCTTCTGCGCCGGCCGGGCATGGAGCAGCATTGTCGACGATGCCCTACGGACGCCCGACGGTTTTCGCCCTCGCTCTCTTGGTGTCGGCTGCGTGCGAACGGGATCGGGCCCCGCGCTACCCGACCTCTGGCCCGTACCCGCAGCAGCAGCCCCCGTACGGTCAGCCCTACCCCCAGCAGCCCCCGTACGGCTCTTACCCGCAGCAGCCCCCGTACGGCTCTCACCCGCAGCAGCCCCCGTACGGCCAGCCTTACCCTCAGCAGCCGCCGCCCTATGGGCAGCCAGCGCCGCAGCCCGCGCCCCAGCCCACCCTGCTCGGCACCGCACTCACGGGTTTCGGGGTGCTGCTCGGGCAGCTACCGCAGATCCCCGCACAGCTCCCGCCGCTGCCGCAGTGGGATGCGAGCCAGCCGTGGCCGTTTCCCTTTCCCCTGCCCGGACAGACGCAGCCCCCCCCGCAGCCCGCGCCCACTCCGGCTCCGGCGCCCGCGCCCGCACCCACTCCGGCTCCCGCGCCGCCATCATCCAGCAGCTGGCCTGCCCAGTGGGCCCAGTTCGAGGACGAGGTGCTAGCCCTGACCAATCAGCGTCGCGCCCAGGGCGCGCTGTGTGGCAGTCAGTCCTTCGGTCCGGCAGGTCCCGTCTCGGCTCACCCCGCGCTGCGCGGCGCGGCGCGTGGCCACAGTCAGGACATGGCAAAGCGCAACTACTTCGATCACGCCTCGCCTGAGGGTACCTCGCCGATGCAGCGCGCGAAGGCTGCCGGCTATCCCGGCACCTTCGTGGGCGAGAACATCGCCGCAGGGCAGACCACGCCATCCGAGGTGGTCGCGGCTTGGGTAAAGAGCCCCGGCCACTGCGTGAACCTGATGGACCCGCGATTTCTGTACCTGGGCGTCGGTTACGTCTTCGAGCAATCCGACAAGTACCGACACTACTGGACCCAGAACTTCGGCGGCTAACGGACTGGCGAGCACGTGGTAGTAGCGTTGCCGTCGTGGATTTGCGCGACGCGGTCACGGCTCTTCCGGTGGTCCTGGCGGGCGCGGTGACGGTGATCGAGCGGTAGGGTCACCGAACTCACCAGCCCAAACGCTCCGAGACGAACGTGCGCCACACACGTCGCGCGAGCTTCGGCCCTGCCGTCTTCGCTCTCGCTGTGGCGGCCTCGAGCCGCCTCGCGGGAGGGGAGCTTCAGCTCGGCATCGCGGCAGGCGCGCTGATGGGTGGGCTCTGAGCGTATCGCGTCCGGCGCGACGTGCGTCGCCTCGACGCCGCCCACGAGGTGATGACCCGCGCCCTGGCGCGGAGCGCCGTCGAGCGCGACGGGTGAGCCGAGCTCACCTGCCAGCGCCGCACTACTTCTTCTTGGCGTCCTTCTCCGCGCGGTTGCGCGAGCCCATGACGGCCAGGTCAGCGGCATACGCGACCTCGCCCGTCACCACGGAGCCCGGCACCGGAAGCTTCGGCACGATGAGCAGCTCCAGGTTGAGCTGCGAGTCGTTCTCGTCGACGCTCTTGATGCGCCAGGTCGCGTCGAGGCGTCGCACGTTTCCCTTGATCATCTTGCCCTCGAGCACGTGCTCGTTGCCGACCTTCTTCATCGGCTCGAAGCGCACGATGGCCCACACCTTCGCGGCGCCCTTGAGGATTGGCACCTGCAGATAGACGTCGGTCTTGTCCCCATCGCGACCCACCACCTTGGACTTCTCGAAGCGGGAGCTGAGCGAGTCGTAGTTCTTGAAGTCCAGCACCACCTTCTGCACGGACGCGGTGGGCGCCGCGATGTGAACCCGCGCCGCACCCGCTTTGATGCTGCTGTGCGGCGTACGGACCTCGTAGCGCTCGCTGTCACGCTTCTTCTTCAGGCGCGCGGACTCGGAGTCGGACGCGGCGGCCACCGACGCGGTGGAGAGCAGGGCGACACCTAGCGCGGACAGAACCAGGGACCAGCGGCGGCTTTTCATGATCATTCCTCTCAGTCGTTCGTCTGGATCAGTTGCACGCGGCGTGCCGGGTCGATGCCAGGCCCTGAAGCTACTGAAATCACGAGGGTTGTCCGATTGGACGCGGCGCTCGCCAGGTTCATTCGCTCGGGCAGCGATGACCGGGGTTCTCACCCGGTGGCGCAAATGGACCACGCCTTCCGGGTCAGCTCGGGTGCTCGGCGGGCGCGGGCTGTTCGCGGTCGGGGTCGAGCAGCTCGCTCAGGGTCACGCTGCGCAGGCCGCGGGCGGCGACCGCATCCAGGAGGCGCTCCATGGCGGTGACGCTCGCGGGCACGAAGTCGTCGCGCTCCGCAGCGTCGTGAAGCAGCACGACCGCACCATCCACCAGACCCCGCTCCACCCGGTCGAGCACCGTGTCCGGCGTGGCACGCGGGAGCCCGTCGTACCCCCGCACGCTCCAGGCGACCAACTCCAGCTTGGCCTTGCGGGCGCCCGCGACGGTCCGTGGACTCACGAAGCCCATCGGGGGACGAAACCAGCGCGGTCGTGCGCCGGTGATCGCTTCGATCGCGTCGGCGGAGCGCTTCAGATCCGTCGCGACGTGGTTCGGCGGCCGCCAGGCGTACAGGCGGTCGTGCTCCCAGCCGTGGACGGCGATCTCGTGACCCGCGGCGTGGAGCTCTGCGACCAGCTCGGGGAAGGCGCGCGCCTTCTTGCCCAGCATGAAGAAGGTCGCGCGCTGGTCGCGTGCGTTCAACGCTTCCAGCACCCTGCGCGTCGTCGGCGGAAACGGCCCGTCGTCGAAGGTGAGGGCGATCTCCCGCCGGCCGGGCAACGCGCTGGTGACGGCGTCCCCGTACATCTCGAGGGTCGGCATCACCATGCCGGCGACGCACAGCGCGACGTACGCAACGAGCGCCAGCACCGCCCACGTCAGTGGCACGGGCTCGAACCACAGCGAGCGGGCCAGCAACGCCAATCCCCCTAGGCTGGCCAGCCACAAGACGATACGCGCGAGCGGCACGACCTATCGCTTCTCTCGTGCGGCAGGCGCAGACGCGTCATCCGCGTCCAGCTCGTCCTCCTCCAGAGCGGACGAGCCGCTGCTCTCCGCGGCGATGCGCTGCTTCTGAGCGCCCTGCTTCTTCTCGCCGCTGTCACCACCGCTGTTGTCCAGCTCGTAGAACAGCGCGAGCAGCGTCGCGATCACTGGCAGGCTGGTCAGCGGCAGCTCGCCCAGCACACCTTGGCCGAAGGCGCCGAGGTCGACGGACACCCCCACCCACTTGCGCAACCCGAACATCACAGCGGCGCCGACGAGCGCGCCGACCACGGCCTTCAACCCGGCCTCGATGCGCGCGTCGTCTGCCCAGATGGGCTTGCCGGCGATGAGCCCAGTGACGACGCCGGTGACTGCGGCCATCAAGTACGCCAGCCCGGCGCCGAACGCCGAGAGCCCCGCCCCGTAGATCAGGAGCAGCGCGAGCGCGCCGCCCACGAGGAGGCCCTTGCCCAGTCCCAAGAGAAGGCGCCTGACCATTTGGCGGCCTAGCCTTTTGCCGAGCGACGGAAAGGTCAAGGGCCGAGGCTCGGAAAGTGCCGTGCATCCCGCGACTTGCATGCCCAGGCCCCACGGAAAGCCGCCTGCCGCTCGACACCGAGCGCGTCTTTTCCTAAGCGGGGGAGCCGCGCCGGAGACACGACGTGCTGTTCAACACCCTGGCCTACGCTCAGTTCTTCGCGATCGTGTTCGTGATCGCGTGGACCCTCGTGAGCCGTCGCTGGGTGCCCCTGCTGCCCTGGTACGCGGTCGCCGGGTACGCCGCCCTCGGGCCTCGCACCCTGTCGTCGCTGGCGGTGACCGTCGCTGCGCTGCTCGTGTCCGTCGGCTTGTGCCGGGTGTGCAGTCCGCGCAGGCTCCCCTCGGCGAGCGTGGCTTTCGCGAGCGTCGCGGTGAACTTGGTCGCCGTCGGCTTCCTCACCTGGCGCAGCGCAGGCCGGGACCCACTCTCCTTGGCGCTCCTAGCGCTGAACGTGCCCGTGCCCGACGGCCTCGTATGGACGATCGCGGGCGCCGTGGTCGCGCTCGTGGCTGGCACGGCTCTGGTGCGCGCGCGCAAGGTGCGCCTGCTGTTCATCCTGGGCGCGAGCTACGTCTTCTATGCGCACTGGGACTACCGCTTCTTGCCCCTGATCTGGGGCTCGTCCACGGCGGACTGGCTGCTGGGCAACGCCATCCACCGCGCGCGCACTCCGCGCAGCCGCAAGCTGTGGCTAGTCGGCACCATGGTCGTGAACCTCGGCGTGCTCGGGATCTTCAAGTACTACAACTTTGGGGTCGACTCTGCGGTCGCGGCGCTGCACGCCCTGGGCGTCGACGTGCCGACCCGCACTCTCGAGGTCGCGCTGCCGGTGGGCATCAGCTTCTTCACGTTCGAGTCGATGAGCTACGTGATCGACGTCTATAGAAAGGACATCGAACCTCAGAAGAGCTACTTCGAGTACCTCTCCTTCGTCGCCTTCTTCCCCCACTTGGTCGCCGGCCCCATCGTGCGTCCGCGGGATCTCTTGCCCCAGCTGGCGGGACCGGCGCGCTACAGCGTGAAGGAGGCCAGCGAAGGGCTGTTTCTGATCGCGATTGGCCTGCTCAAGAAGGTGGCCATCGGCGACTACCTGGCGGTGAACCTGGTGGACCGCGTGTTCGACGCGCCCATTCACTACTCGGCGCTGGAGAACTACTGCGCGGTGCTCGGCTACGCGGTGCAGATCTACTGTGACTTCTCCGGCTACACGGACATCGCCATCGGCTCGGCGCTGCTGCTCGGCGTCCGCTTCCCGCTGAACTTCGACTCGCCCTACAAGGCGCACGACATCCAGGAGTTCTGGCGGCGCTGGCACATCTCGCTCTCCACCTGGCTCCGTGACTACTTGTACATCCCGCTCGGGGGCAACCGCCACTCGGAGGTGCGCACCTACATCAACCTGATGATCACGATGCTGCTGGGCGGCTTGTGGCACGGAGCGAACTGGACCTTCGTGGTGTGGGGTGGCATGCACGGCGCAGCGCTCGCCGTCACGCGCTTCGTGCGCGAGAAGCGCGGCAAGCGACCGTTCAGCCCGCTGCGTCACGCGCTCGGCGTCTTGGTTACCTTTCACCTGGTGTGCGCGAGCTGGATCTTCTTTCGCTCGGAGACCTTCCAGAAGGCCGCGGTCGTGTACGCGCAGCTCGGCACGTTCACGACGTATCATCCGAACCTGGCGCCGTCGGTGGTGGCGGTGCTCGCCGTCGGCATCGCCAGCCACTACCTGCCCGAGCGCTGGTATCAGGCTGCGATGAGCGCGTTCATCCGCATGCCGGCCATGGCGCAGGGTGCGGCGCTGTTCTTCGTCGCCCTCATCCTGCGCGCCATGGCGACCGCGGAGGCCGTACCCTTCGTCTACTTCCAGTTCTGAGCGCTCTGAACGGCCCCATCGAGCCGCGCATCGAACCGCCGTCCGGAAAGCAACTCCCAGCGCCCGCCCGGATCCGCTACGCTGCCCCGCGTTCGATGACCGACGACCAGCCCGACGAGCGGGACGAACCTCGTGCCCCGCCGAAGCCGCTCAAGAAGCGCAAGAAGAAGCCGCGGCAGCCGCTGACGGCGGAGGGGGTGGAGCGCCCGCGCTTCCTGCTCGGGTTCCCGCGGGATCCAGAGCTCGAGCGACTGATCAGCGCGTTCGAGGCGGGCGACTACCTGACCGTGCGCCGAGATGCACCCACGCTGCGGGAGCAATCGCCGAACGCGAAGGTGCAGCGCGCCGCGCAGGAGCTGTTGCGTCGCATCGAGCCGGACCCGCTGATGAAGTACCTCCTGCTCGCGTCCGTCCTGCTGCTCGGGTTTCTGGCGCTTCACTCGTACTTTGGCCATGGCCGCTGAGCCCTCCTACGCTGCGGGGTGCCTGGCGACGGCCCTCTTGTGCGCGAGCGCGTGTGGCGGCGGCAGCTCTGGCGGTCCGGCTCCCTCGCAACCCGTCGCGCCACAGATCACCGACGTCGAGCGCTACTTGCCCCTCGTCGCCGACACGGTGCTCGCGTACGACACGGAGAACGACCTCGGCGAGCGGGGCGTACTCATGATGCACGTACAACGCAAGCGCCCGGACCTCGCGGAGCTGTACGTGGCCGGCCGCGCTCAGCGCCTCGAGATCACGGCGGCCGGCATCCGACAAGCCAACGGTGGTTGGGTGCTCAAGTCGCCCCTGGTGCAGGGTCAGCACTTCAAGGGTGACTTCGGCGACGTGCTGGTCAGCTCCGTGGGCAAGCGCATCGAAACGCCGGCGGGGACCTTCACCGACTGCGTCGAGACCGTCGAGCGTACGGCGCAGAAGGAGGTCACCACCACGTTCTGCAGCGGCGTGGGCATCGCCGAGCTGATCGTACAAGGCCAGGTCGGGACCGAGTACGTGCGCGAGCGCGCCGTGCTCAAGTCGCACGGGCCCAAGGTGGATCTGGGCACGGATTTGCCGCCGCCGCCGCCCAAACACCCGGACTGAACCTCGGCTACTCGGCCGGAGGACTGGCGTGTGCTCGGTTGACGGACGGCGTAGCGCGGCGTTCCGTGTGCATGACTTCGCCGTAGCGCAGCTCGCCGTGAACCACCGTGGGTGAAAGCCCGGGAGCGATGCGGGAGGGCGTGACCTCGCTGGATGGGAACATCTGACAGAACCCAGGCGCGCGATTGACGCGGTCGACCAAGGTGCGCTCAAGGATCATGGACGTGTACTGGGTGGCGCCGAGCTCTGGAGTGTTGGCGTTCATCACGACGTCGAGCTCCTGCCGGCGGCAAAAGGCCGCCAGTCCGGGGATCCGACTCTCCATCGGGGTCCAGTTGTCCGCGCAGGTGCCGTTCTCGCTGCAGCCCCAGACGCCATCGCTCGTGTTGATGAACAGCGTCTGGTTGCCCGACGTGTGACCCGGAGTAGCGAGCAGCATCACGCCGTCGCCCAGCCACAGGTCGCCGGCCGTCAGCACCACGTCCTTCGTGCGTACGCCCTCCTTTCCGTCCGCCACGAACCAAGCGCGCTGCATCGGGTGTAGGTCGTCCCAATCGTCCCACTCCGCGACGGGTGCCAGGAGCTTGGCGTTCGGGAACCGCGGCGCGAGGCGTCCGTCCGTGGTGCCCAAGAGCGAGCGCAGGTCCTGAGTGTGGAAGTGGTCGAACGCGACGTAGTCGATGCTCGAGGGCATGACGCCGAGCTTGGCTAGTTGGTGCTCCAGCGAGTCCATCCGCTTGGCAAGCAGCTGGAACGCGACGTAGTCGCCCACCTGTCGGATCATGCGCTTGAAGAAGGGCGTTTCCCGCGACGCGACGTCGTCCGTGGGGTTGAAGAGCAGTGTCTTGAGCTCCCCGCGCTGGAAGAACTGTACGAGCAGCGCGCGATGCGTCATGAGCACGTACGGGGCCGGCGACAACGGAGCGCTCCAGAACGCGTACTTCGCGGGATACCCCAGGGTGGTGATGGGTAGCGTTCGTACGCTCACGGCGCGGGCGCCGAAGGCGAACCGTTCCCGCAGCGCCTCGCCCGCGCGGCGCACCGCGCGCAGCTTGGGCCCGTGCCCAGACTCCTGCCACGCGGGCCGCAGCGACTCTATCGCTTCGAGCTCTGGCGCGTCTGAATACCCCTGTCGCGATACGATGGTGCGATGCATGGTTCCTCCCTCGCGTTTCACTGGCTAACGCATCCCCTGACCTGGATGTTCCCTTAGCGCCGGCTCTCTGCCCTGTCGAGAGGCCCGGCCGCGTGCCGCGCCAGGGTCACGTCACATTCCCGCGTCGGTCTCACCGAGCACCAGATCGACCTCGACCGTGCGAATACAGCGACCGTCGGCCTCGGCTTCGAGCGGCTCCTCGAGCGTTGGATAGGGACTCGATTCCACCGTGACGGTAGCGGCGCCCTGGGTCCACAGCTCGCAGGCAATCTCGTCGGCGCTCACGCCGGCCTCGAGCGGTCCGCCGTCCGTGCTCCGCCGCTGACAGAACACGACCTTCTGAGTCTGCACCGAGTCGGAGACGCGATACTCCTCGACGCCTCCGCCGTACTTGACTCGCAGTAACGTGTCCGCCGGCAGGCTACCCTGTACCGCGCTCAGCCGCAGCGAGAACGCAGGCCGGAGGTGGCACTCGACGTCATGGTCCTTCGAAGTGCAGGACGGCGTGACCAACAGGAGCACCCAGAGCAAAGAGAGGCGCAAAGCGCAGGCAGTCTAGCGTCCAGGAGAGGGCAGGGCCAGGTCCGTCAGGCGCGACCGCCTCAGCGCGCTGCCTGCGCAGCTGCGGCGATGGAGCTTGGCCTGCCGCGACTGGCGCGCTCCGAGCGCTGTGCGTCGAACACGAAGCGACCGCCTCCGGGCCGCGTGAACACCGCCGCCACGTTGTACAGGACCTGCTTGCCCGCCGCAGGCGAGTAGCTGCCGAGGGCGACGAAGTCCTCGTTCCCGTCGCCATCCACGTCTGGGAACGACACCGCGAGCAGCCGCTGAGCCCGGTCCATGCTCACGTTCTTGTTGAGCAGGCTCTGGGTGCGCTTGCCGTTCCCATCGTAGACATGAAACACGAGCTCGGTGCCGTTCGGTGACATGCTGGACAGCACGCTGATCTCGCCGAGCCCCTTGACCGTGACGGCGAAGGACTGCTCGGGGATCGCGACGTGTCCGTGCATGGTCTGCTTCAGCCGCGAGCGCACCTCGTCCGCTGTGAGCTTGCGCGGTCCGGTGGGCGCCTCTGGCTCGGCCGCCACGGTGGGCTCGGCCGTGTTCGCCGCCGGCGAGGGCGTCGTCGCGGTTGGAGTCGGCGTGCTCGCCGGTGCGGTCTCGGTGCTCGGCTCGCGCTTGCACGCCAGCAGCGCGGCGACGAGAACGCAACAGCTCACCAGACTCGGCCTGTGCATCATGGTGGCCAGAGCCTACCTGAACATGCCCGAGCATCGATCGATGTCTTGCGCATCGCGGGCACGACGCTTGCTGAGCTGGGTCGCATGTCGCAGTACCGCCCGGGGCCGCTGCTCGCGCTCTTCGCGCTGTCGCTCGCCCCGACCGCCCTTGCCCAGCACGAGACACCGCGCGCGGAAGCCGCCGGGCCCGCGCCAGACCCGGGCCCTGTGGTGAACTCGACACGGCGCTTCGACGACATAGTGCCCGAGGCGCCCGACGACGCGCCACCGCCGGGGCCGCTCGCGCTGCCGCCTCCGCCTCCGCCGCCACCGGGCGCGCTTCAGTACCCTGTTGTTCAGGATGACCCCGGCTACGGCCGCGCCGCGTGGGGTTCAGCGCCTCCGCTCGACCTAGGGCCACGGGCACCACGCGAGCGCGAGCGACAGTGGTACGGCTGGCAGACCCTCACCCTGGACGGAGCCGCGCTGGGCACCTTGCTGCTGGCGGCGGCCGCGGACTCGAGCGAGCTGGTGGTCGTCAGCGGGCTCACCTACGCCGTCGGTCCCGCGCTCGTGCACACCGGGCACGGCAGGCCAGGCGCGGCGCTCGGCAGCATCGCGCTGCGACTCGGGGGTCCCGCCATCGGTGGCTACCTGGGCTCCGCGCCGAGCGGAAGCGACCTAGGCACCGCTGTGCTCGGTGTCCTGCTCGGCATGGCCGGCGCCATCGCGCTCGACTCCGCCGTCCTCGCGCGCAAGGACGCGCCCGTCGCCGGCAGCCGCGCAGCTCACGGCGTGCGGTGGGTTCCGCGGGCCCACGTCGAGCGAACGAGCGCGACCCTGGGCCTGGACGGCGTCTTCTGAGCGCTCACGGCAGCTTCAGCTCTTGCCCGGGGACGATCGCGTCGTCCGGCGAGATGCCGTTGGCTTCGCATAGCTCGCTCACCGTGACGTCGTGCTTCTTGGCGATGGCCCACAGGGTGTCCCCCTTCTCGACGACGTGGGTCTTGGGCGCGCCCTTCTTGCGCGCCTTCTTGGCGCGTTCGGCGCGCTCGGCGCGGGCAGCGGCGTCCCCGGGGCCACCGCTGCAACAGCGAAATCCAGTCGAGTAGTCGCGATACTTGGTGCTGTGGGCCGTCGTCTTGTAGCCGCAGCCGCGACCGTTCTGCTCGTTGTCCAGGTAGTAGCCGCCGCGAAACACCCCCGCCGAGTTGGCGGTCCACTCGTGGAGGTTGCCCACCATGTCGTGGGCTCCAAACGAGTTGCGACAGCGTGAGAACTGTCCGGTGCGCGCGAGGGAGCCGGGGACTTGATTGAGCCGAGGATCGTTCATCGCCTCGATGCCAAACACGTCGAGTCCGTCACCGGCGCCGTGCAGCTTGCGCAGCGGCGAGACGCCCTTGTCGTTACAGCGCCCGGGCTGGTGCTCTTCGCCGTAGGGGTACAGCGTGGGCTCCTTACCCTTGCATGCCTGTTGCCACTCGTCGTCGGTGCACAGTCTCTTTCCCGCGGCGGCACAGGCATCAGCGGCACGCTCTTGCGAGATGTGCGCTTGCGGGACGACCCCGCGTCGGCTGCGGGCGCGGAGCCGGTCGTCGTCCTTGGGCACGTGGTAGGGGGACTGGCTGCGCTGTGTTCGTCCGCGGGCGTCGACGACGTCCACGCTGGCCTCGTAGGCGTCGATGCAGTAGCGCCCCTGGATGCTCACCATGCCGGCCGGGCAGGGCGCGCGCTGCGCCTCGGCGCGCGGCATGCGGGCGGCGTGCACCCAGGCCCCCGCGACGACGGCGACCCAGGGCATGAAGCGTGTCAGCGAGGTTCCCACGGAGCGTCCGAGCCCTAGCATTTGGGCGCAGATCGTCCAATTTTCGTTCCGCCGGGCCAAGCGCTGCGCAGGCTCGGGGGTCTGAAGGTGCTACCGTCGGTCGACCCATGCGCCTGCTCCCCGTACTCCTCGTCCTCGTGCCGCTCGCGTGCAGCGCGACGACGCAGAGCAGCCCCGAGCCAGTCCCGTCGCCGCCCTCGCCCAGCGCGCCGCCGTCGGCCTCCCCTCGGCCGCCAGCCACGAGCGCCGCCGGCGTTCCCTGCGGCGACCTCGGGTGCCAGGCGTTCAGCAGCGTGGACGAGGCCATCGAGTCGGTGCTCGCCGAGCGACCTCTGGTGCTCGGTATTGGCGAGGCGCACGCGCAGCGCGGTACGGAGCACCTGCGCTCCACCACCCGCCGGTTCACCGAAGACATCCTGCCTCGCATGAAGGGTCGCGCCACGGACCTCATCGTCGAGCTCATGCTGCCCAGCGGGGACTGCGAGCAGAAGAAGCAGGAGGTCGCCGCGCGCCAGAAGCCGGTCACCGAGCCGCAAGCCCAGACGAATCAGAACGAATACGTGACGCTTGGGCACAGCGCCCGCAAGCTCGGGATCGCCCCCGACATCCTGCGCCCCAGCTGCGCGGATCTCACGGCCATCACCGAGGCTGGAGCCGAGGACATCAGCGTGATGCTCGCCACCATCGCGCGGCTGACCGAGACCAAGATCGAGTCGCTGCTCGCGCTCAACCAGAAGGACGGGCGCGACGCGATGATCCTCGCCTACGGCGGGGCGCTCCACAACGAC
The DNA here is from genome assembly GCA_019637295.1 of Polyangiaceae bacterium. Lineage (GTDB taxonomy): Bacteria > Myxococcota_A > Polyangia > Polyangiales > Polyangiaceae > JACKEA01. Next base: position 204,358 of record JAHBVX010000006.1, on the reverse strand, counting down.
CTCACTCCGCGCGCCGGGCGCGAGAGCTGGTCCTTCGGACCGGCGCTGCAGAAGCTCACCCAGGATCGCTACGTCGAGCTCGATCTGATCGTGCCCGAGTACATCAAGGACACCGAGACCTGGAGGGCGCTGCCCTGGTTCGCGCACTACGACCCCGAGCGCCATGGCAAGCACGCTGTCGTGTTTCGGGTGGCACCCAAGAGCTACGTGTTGGTGTTCCCACGCAGCGAACCCTGAGCTCCATGGCTCGCGCTCGCTGGGTCTTTGGGTTCGCGCCGCTGGCGCTTGCCTGCAGCACGCCGCCGCGCAGCGAGGTGCGCCCGATCGCGCCGCCGGCGCGCACCCCGGTCGCGCCGGCGCCGATGAAGTCCGTGCCGGTCGAAGCGGTCGTTGCGCCTGCGGCTCCGGGCCCGAATCGCACGCGGGTGCCGATCAAGTCCGATGAAGCGTGCACCTTCGAGTGGGACGCCACCACCTTCGAGCCCGTGAACGACGGCTACCGCATCGCGGGGATCTCGCGCATCGCGACGCTGGACGAAGGTGCATGCGTCGCGGCGGTGCTGTTCGACCTCGACACGGGCGAGGGCACGCCTTGCGAGCTCGAGCCCGACCCGGCCGCGTGCCTGGCGCAGCGCTCGCGGGACGACGACCGCCTGGAAGGGGGCGCGCTCAGCACGCGATCCCCCGACGGGAACCACGAGCTCTCCGAGATCGATCTGCGCGACCTGAACTTCGACGGGTTCGCGGATCTGTGTGTGCGCTCGGCCATGGGCGCCTACAACTACGGTCAGGTCTGCTACCTGTTCCACCCGCAGCAGCGAGCGTTCAGGCGCTACCCCAAGCTGGACGAGGTGATCTGGGCCACCCTTGACGTACCAAAGAAGCGCGTCGCGAGCAGCCTGCGCATCGGAGGTCCGCTCTATCACGCGCGCGTGTACGCCTGGGAGCGCGGAGAGCTGGTCCTGCTGTCGCGCGTGGAGACCACCTTGGGGGAGAAGCCCGACGGTTCCGCGCTGCCCAAGGGCTACGACTCCTGGGAGGTCGCCTATGAGCGACGCGGCGGCGTGCTCTCCGTCGTGCGCCGCGGCCCGACGAAGCACCGCTAGAGGGGTGCCCACTCGCCGTGGAGGTCGGTGAGACGCGGAGACGGAGGGGACCGAGCCCAACGGTTCGCCGCTGCCGACGGTTGACCGAGGGCAGGCGTGGGTGCGACCCTCGAGCCTGATGATTCGCCGGGCGTGTGTCGTGACTCTGGGCTGCGTCTTGGCGGCCTGCGGCGGAGACGATACTCACCCTGCGGCGGGTGGCGGCGGAGCGGGAGGCGCGGGCGCCAGCGGAGGCAGCGGGGCAACCGGCGGGAGCAGCGGCGGCAGCGGGGGCAGCGTCGCGCCGGGGGACCTGCCGCTGCTGGACGCCACGGACCTGGTGTACGAGGGCGCATTTCGCCTGCCGGCGGACGACTTCGGTGTGTCGTCCATGAACTTCTCCGAGGGACCGCTGGCCTACCGCGCAGCCACGGACTCGATCGTCGTGGTCGGCCACGATCACCAGCAGGCCATCGCCGAGTTCGCCGTCCCGGCGATCCAGGGAGGGACGTCGCTAGCGGATCTTCCCATGGCGGCGGCGCCCCAGCAGGGGTTCGTCACCGTGCTGGACCGGGTCGCCCAGAACCCGCAAGCTCTCGACCAGATCGCCGGGCTCGCGCTGTTCGACGGACCGAGCGGGCAGGAGCTTCTGATCCACGCCTACGAGTACTACGACGCGCCCGCGGACAACACGCACACCACGCTCGTGTTGCGTGATGCTTCCAAGCTGGCCAGCGCGACGGTGGACGGCTTCTACTCCTTCGGCGGCGCCGCGCACGCGGCAGGGTGGATCTCGCCCGTTCCTGCGGAGTGGCAGCCGTTGCTCGGGGGGCCGGCGCTGTCGGGCGCGTCGAGCGGCGTGCCCATCATCAGCCGCCTGAGCGTGGGTCCGTCGGCCTTCGCGTTCGACCCAGCGGAGCTCGTCGGCAGCAGCGCACCCCCGGGCCCGATCAGCACGACGGCGCTGCTCGACTTCAGCCTCGACGAGCCACTGCACGCGGATCTGGACAACGCCTCCAAGTCCAACGATCTGTGGACGCACCTGTCCCGGGCGGTCTACGGCTTCATCGCTCCAGGCACGCGAACCTATGTGACGCTCGGCAGCAGCGGCGGGCACGGCACGGGGGTTTGCTACAAGTGCACCCCCGTGGGGGCGAACGAGGAGTGTGGCGGGTTCTGCGCCAACGACGTCACCGACTACGCCAACTACTACTGGTTGTGGGACGTCAATGACCTGGTGAAGGTGAAGCAGGGGCAGCTCGAGCCCTTCGCGGTGCGCCCGTATGCCCATGGCGCGTTCGCTACACCGTTCGCGCCGAGCGCCATCGGCGGCGGGAGCTTCGACCCGAGCAGTGGTCGGCTCTACCTGACCCTGCAGGGGGCCGACACGGCGCAGGGCCAGTACGCCAACCCGCCGGTGGTGGTCGTGTACTCGCTGAAGGCCAAGTGAGCGCACGCCCTCGGAAGCACTAGAAGCGTCCGCTCACCCCCGCCCAAGCGCCGCTGGGCGTGGGCACGACGCCGAAGCGTGGTCGGCGCGCGGCCGTCTCGGGCGACTCGGCGGGCCACAGCACGATGGTCAGCGCCGTCGCGGCGACGCCCACGCCCGCGCCGATGAAGCCCACGGTCTGCAGCGTCTTGGCGCGGTCGAGTTGGTCACTCAGCTTCGGGAGTTGGCGACACGCGCTCACGTCCTCGGGTTCCGGGTCGTTGCAGGCGCCGGGGCCGCTCTTGCTGCCGCTCGCGTCGATCTCGGCTCGGGCCCGATCCACCTCGTCCTGCGCGGAGCCGCGATCCACCGTGGCGTAGAGCCCGAGGCCGAGCGCCGCGCCGGTGAACACGCCCTCGCCGAGCAGCACCCAGGTGAACGTGGACCAGCCGCTGGTGGAGACGCTCACATCGGGCTGCGCGGGGGCCGGCTCAGGCGCGGGTGTGGGCTTGGCCGACGCCGGCTCGAGGGTGACGACCACCTCCACGCGCTCTCCCTCGGCCAGCGCCAGCTCTCGGGTGAACGGTTGGTACCCGTCGGCGGTGACGCGTATCGAGTGCTTTCCCAGGTCGAGGGGGAGCGCCTCTCCGGAGACGGCGGTCGACACGCGACGACCGTCGATCTCCAGCGTCGCACCCGGCAAGTCACGTGGGATCAAGATCTTCACGCTGGGTACTCGCGCGCGGAGGGCATCCCGCGCCGGACCCACGAGGGACGCGACGTCCGGCGCCTTGACGCCGCTCTGAAGCATCTCGTCCGTACGGTCGTACTCGACGAGCGCCTCCACGAGCTTGCCCTGCTGCTCCAGACAGAAGGCCAGGTGGTAACGCAGGCCCGGCGTCTCCTTGATGGAGATCGCTTCGCGGAGCTTCTGCTCCGCCGGGGCCCACTTACCGTCCTTCTCCAGGTCGGTAGCCTCGCGGAACAGCTTGCGGGCGACAGCGATCTCGGCGGCCGTTGGTTCGCCGGCAAGGGAGGGCGTCGACCACGTCCCGAGGGCGGTCAGCGCGAAGATGGCGAAGAGTTGACGCCGCATGCTCCGTTCTCGCTAGCAGGGCAACGCCGTCAGTCGCAATAGTTTCGACCGAAGACGCGCGCGCGGATGAAGTTGCTCGTGCCGTAGTCCTGCCACACGACGACGATCGTGTCGTCGCCCACGGCGACATCCGAGTAGGTGCCACCGGCCGAGGCGGGATCGGGCGCGGCGCTGAGCGGCGTCGACACCAACAGCGGGCCCGCGTAGGCGCATCCGGGCGCCCAGCGCGTCAGGTGCACGGCGTTGCCCGCCGGCGAGTAGTGGGTCACGAGGCGCGTCGAGCCATTGACCGCCGCGCCGCCCGTATACGACGGCGCCTCTTGCGTCACGTCCACTGGCCCGCACACCACGGTGCCTGCGGTGTCGAACTCGGCGACGCGCACCGAGGCCGCGCCGGTGGACTGGGCCCGCCAGGCAGCGAACGCGCCGCCAGGGGTCCTGGCGAGGACGGGGAACGCGTAGCTCGTCCCGCTGGGTGCCGTGGCGTCGAGCACCCCTTCGCTCGTCGCTGTCGCGGACGTGACGTGGGCATATCGGATCTGGTCGGTCACCGTAACGGAACCGCTCGACTGCGCGCTGTACACGCTGAGGAAGCCCGCGCCCAGGCTCACCACCCGCGGGTGATACCCGCTGACCGCGGAGGACGCGTAGCTGCCGGCGCTCGCTCCCGAGGCGTTCAGTCCGGCAAACTCCACGTCGAGGCCAGCCCACGCGGCGACGTAGCCGGCGCCGTGGGCGGCGATGCTCGGATGCGTGAGGCTCGGCCCCAAGTAGGTGAGCTGCACGCCCGCGGCGAAGGTGCCGTCCGACTTCAGCACCCGCGTCCAGCCCGCGGTGGAGGCCTGGGCCGCACCCCACCAGATGATCGCGAAGGCGTCGCCATTGGAGGCGATGTTCGGAAACTGCGCGTCCGAGTACGGCTCGTCGCCCACCTCGATGGCGCCGCCGACCTTGCTGCCGGTCGCCGTCAGGCGCTGCACGTACACTCGCTCGTCATCTTCGATCCATGTCACGGCGAACTGCTTCGCGTTCGACGCCCACGCGATGCGCGGCCGGCGCAGTTGCTTCCCGGCGACGACTACCAGATCGATGGGCGCTCCCCCGAGCAGGTGACCGTCGTCGATGTCCTCGATGCCGTTGCAGTTCGAGTCGATGCCGTCGCACTTCTCTTCGGCGCCCGGGTAGACCGAAGCAGACGAGTCGTCGCAGTCGTCGCCCGGAGCAGCTGCGCACAGTGAGTCGCCGTGTCCGTCGCCATCGGCATCGCGCGCTGCGACTCCGCACGTGACCGCGCTGCCGGATGGCGCGCAGGTGGCGTCGCAGTGGGCCGGATCGGGGTTGGGGCAAGGTGGGGTACCGGACTGACAGAAGCCCTGCACGCACTTCTCCTCGCCGGTGCACGGGTCGTCATCGTCGCAGTCCGGGTCGAGGGTGCAGGAGATGGCGGCGTCAGCCCCGCCGTCGTTCGCGCCGGAGTCACCGGCGTCCGCGGTCGTGTTCGGATGGAAGGAGTCGCTCGAGCAAGCCCCCGCGAGCGCTACGCCGACCGTCCACAGCCCCAATGCCATTCTTCGCATGAATAACCCCGCGACTCGTGTCGCCGCCCTGGATAGCACACTCACGCGGGGATGGGGCAGCGCGCCCGCTCGCGCGAGGAATTGTAGTCTTGTCGGCCTAGAGCGGCTGCGCGCACGGCCAGCCTCAGCAGGCCGGACATTCGCAGTTGACCGCGGCTGCGGAGGTGCCCGTCGCGGGCGTGCAGGCGGAGAAGCCTCCGATGCACACCTTCGCTCCGAGGCACGTGCAGTCCAGGCTGCAGCTCGCGGGCGCGTTCACGCAGTGGAACGTGGTCGTGAAGGCCTGGTGGGTGACGCAGGTCGAGTCGCTCGGACAGTCCGCGCAGCTGCCCACGGAGTCACACTGCAGCGCTTCGACGCAGCCGCCCCAGCAGCCGCCTTCGACGCTCGGCACCTGTCCTGGCGGGCACTCGGGCGGCACGCCGTCGCACGCCACCTCGAGCGGGTTGCACTTGCGCGCGAGCGAGCACTGCCCGGCGATGCAGCGCGCCTCCTGGATGCCCTCCGCCGAGCAGCGATCGGCGAAGCACGGCGTCGGCTCGCAGTAGGGCATCTCGAGCTTCCCGACCGGCGCGACCCTGCAGTCGCAGCACGAGCTGCCGAGCTCACAGTCTGCGTCTTGGGTGCACTCTCCGGCGACCGGCACGTGAGGCTTCGAGCTGCCGCCACCCGAGCCCCCCGCTCCGGAGCCCCCGCTCGCTGCCGCGCCCCCCGTGCCCGCGTCGCTCGGGCCATCGCTGGTGGAGCTGCCACAGCCTGCCGCAAGAAACAGTGTCAGACCTAGAGTCGACCAACGTGACGTCATGGACGAGCCTCCCAGCAAACGCCATACCGCGCGGCAACCCCAAGAAAGCCGGACCGCTAACGTGCCACTGGCGCAACCTGGGCCAACGGCCGGATCCCGCGGCCCGGGCTCACGGCTGCGCCACACCCGGGAGACGGGTGACGGGCTGGGCGCGATACGCGAAGTAGTCGTCGAGGGTGCGCATCGTCCACAGCCACTCGTTGGTCACCGGATCCACCTCGCGCAGCCTGCTGTAGAAGCTGAAGGCTCCCGGCGGCGCGCCCGGGACGGGGAGCGTGCTGTCGAGGATCAGGTAGGTGTCGGTCGTCGTTCGATCCACGTCGCTGGCGATCGGTGACAGAAACGTCTCTTGGGTCTCTTCCCACTCTTGCTGGACGGTCATGGCCTTCTCGTCCAAGCGGTAGCGGACCGGGCGCGAGGACTGCTCCGCGAGCGGGAGGTGCGGGTTGCCCAGGCCGTTGTCGTACAGCACGAGGCTGCCATCGGGCTGCCACTCGGGGGAGTGCGGGTGATAGAACCAGCTGCCGCTCGTGAGCGCGAAGTCCCCACCTTCACCGAGCTTCCAGCGCACGCTCCCCGTCTTGCGGTCGATGGCGACCATCCAGTCTTGATGTCGCAAGCTGAGCAGCAACGTGTCGTCGCTTGCGCGATGGACCACGCCGTTGCCGTGGGTCCAATCCGCGCCCAGCTCGTCGTTCAGCGGGTTGTGATAGACGGCCGTGAAGAAGTCCGGCACCACGCGCTGCACGTCGAGGTGAGCGAAGCTGCTCCAGCCCCAGACCTTCTTCCCGTCCGGCGCGATCTCCGTGAGCGTGTCACCCGCGTAGTAGTAGTCCTGCCCATCGGCTGCGAGCGTGAAGGTGTCGAACTCGAGGCCGATGACCAGCAGGTTGCCGTTCGGCAGCGTGATCACGTCGTGATGAAAGCCCGCGTCGCCCACGTCCTGGGCGCGCACCACGCGACGCAACCTACCGAGCTCGTCCACGACGAACAGATCGCCATCTTGCAGGTACATCAGCGTGCCGTCGGCGAGCAGCTTGACCGCGGCGGGCGGGCGGAACGGGAGGTTTGGCGGCAGCGCGCCGTTGGCCGGCAAGTAGAAGCGGGTGGTGCCGTTCGGATCCACCACGAAGAGCCCACACTCGCTCAACGTCGGCAGCCTGCACAGATCGAACAAGCGGTAGTCCTTCGAGCCCTCGGCCAGCCGTTCGGTCTGAAACTGCGCGATGAACCCGGGGCGGGGCTCCAACGTTCGGAAGCTCAGCGGCACGCGCTGCTCGGCGCCGCCTTCCCCCGTGGCTACCAGCGTCGCCTCGTAGGTGGTCTCGGGCAGCAGGCCTCGGAGCCGCACCCGCGCCTCCCCGCCGGCCGCCTTCACGACGGTCTCCGGCCGCACCCCGTCGTCCCCGCCGACCTCGACCGTGACCGAGGCGCCCACCTCGAGCGAGACGACCACGTCCGCGACCTGGGGCTGGGCCGAGTACAGCTCGACCCGCGCCACGCCCGAGAGCAGGGTCGGCTCGGGTCCGGTCCCCGGCTCGAAGGGCTCGTCCTGGCCGCAGCCCCAGAGAAAGGCGACCGCGAGCAGGGGAGGTACGAATTTCATGTCGGGATCATCCTCGATGCGCAACTCTATGCAAGCCCGGCCGATAGCCACGCACCACCCGGATGTACCCGAGGGGGCCGGCACTCTGGAGGTCTCGTGATGATGGTCGAAGCTCGCGCGCACATGGCTCGCTATTCCTTGCTATTGCCCGTGCTGCTCAGTTCGTCGACGGGCTGCACCAGTGAGGCCGTTCACGCCACCGAGGACGCGGGCGGCGCCGCTGGCTCGGGAGCCACGGGCGGCGTCTGGTCCGTCGGTGGTCAAGGTGGAGCCGGAGGTAGCGGCGGCGTCGGGGGAGGAGTCGGTGGCACGGGCGCGGCAGGAGCGACCGGGGGTGCTGGCGGCACGGGCGGCGTCCAGCCGGTGCTCGAAGAGATCGAGGTGTGGGTTGGAGGCCGGCCCACCGCCGATGTGCCCGTGGTGGCGAACCACGCCGACGGCTCTCTCGCGGACCACGGGATCACGGCCCTGGGCGGCACCGTGGTCCTGGACGTGCCCGACGGCGGCACCGTCACGGCCCACACGGCGCAGGGCGGCAGCTACGACCTGCTCACGTTCCTGACCCGGCAAGACGTGGTGCAGGGTCAAAAGGTGATCCTCGATCTTCCGGGCGCAGACGAGCCGAGCCAGCCCGGCACGGACGCGGTCACGCTGACGCTGGGCCCGCCGCCCGCTGGCACCACCTCGCTCGAGCTCGTGCTGCCGTGCTACCGCAAGACGGTCTCGGTCAGCACCTCGGTCCAGATCACCGACTACCCGACCTGCGGGGCTCAGCAGACGACCCTCGACGTCGTCGTGATCGCCCGCAACGGGCAAGGCGCGATGCTCGGCAGCGCTGCCAGCCTGGGCAACACGCACGCTCAGCCCATCAGCTTGTCCCTCTCTTCCTTCAGCACGACGATGGTGACCGCCACCGCTGCCGTCGACAACCTGCCGAGCAACAGCGCGGTGAGCCTGGACTTGGTGGCCTTTCGTCAGCAGAACCACAACCTCCGACTCGAGCTGCAGTCGAACGTCAACCCCGCCACGTTCAAGCTGCCTTCCGCGCTGGATCGCGCCCGCCTCACGGAGTCCGTGAGCTGGCCCGAGGGGGCTCTCACCCGCCACGTGACGCGCTTCACCACCTTTACCGGCGCCATCCCTCCGGCCACGACCTGGACCTTCCCCCCGAGCATGACGCCCCTCGAGCAGGTAAACCCCTGGGATCACTCCAGCCCCGGTCGCCCGCGCTTCTACTGGAAGCACGGCGTGGGGACGGCCCCAGACTGCGTCACGATGATGGCCGGCGCGGTCGAGGGCTCCACGGTCACGATCATCTACTTCTCGGGCAAGGCCGGCACGACCGAGCATCGGTTCCCGGAGCTGCCCGCGAGCCTGGCGTACGCCAGGCCTACCAACGCCTCCTTCAAGGCCATCTTCGCGGCGAACATCTCGAGCGCCGCCCCCACGCCCAAGGGCTGTTGGATGCCCAACCCGCTCGACATCGACGCGGCGGGTGAGGTGTTGCTGAGCGGCGCTCTGCTCGGGAAGTTCGATGGCTGATCACGGGTGAGCCGCTTGCCGGTGCAGCGCGGGACCGTCATCCCGCGGCGAGCTCGCGCGGGGCTGGACCCCGGTACGCTTCAGGCTATCATCGCGCGGTCCAACCCGACGTGAATCGAAATCCGAACCCACCGTCCAATCGCCATGAAGCACTCCAGCCTCGCCCTCTTGCTCGCCGCCACACTCGTCCCTGCCTGCGTCGTCCACACCGCTGGGCGTAGCTCGGCGACTGGAGCGGCCGATGGACAGGCTTCCGGCACCGCGCAGGCGACCGACGGTACTCAGACCGGCACGTCCGGTAGCCCGGTCACGGCCGCCGATACACCGGCCGCGTCCACGACCGCGACCAGCGGCAGCGCCGCGGACCCGCAGAACCCCACCACCGGGACGAGCACCGGAGGCGGGTGCCCCCAGGGCAACTGCAAGCTGTCCTGCGCCGACAACGCCTCCTGCGCCGAGGGCTGCGCCGGTGGCAACTGCGACTTCACCTGCAGCAAGGGCGCTACCTGCGCGCTCACCTGTCAAGGCGGTAACTGTCGCAGCCACTGCGCGTCGGGCTCCACGTGCAACGTCGCGTGCCCCGGCGGGAACTGTCAGACCACCTGCGTCCCCGGCTCCACCTGCACCATCCACTGCACGGGCGGCAGCTGCAAGACCCAGTGCGCGGCGGGCGCGACCTGCAACGTCTCGTGCCCGGGCGGTAACTGCAAGGATCTCGGGCCCGGCTCCGGTGGGCTCAAGAAGCCGACGTGAGCCGGGTCACGGCGTTCCCGCGTCGCCCACGGCGAAGCCGCCCTGAAACGTGAAGCCGCCGTCGGTGCGTTGGAACGTGCCCCACACGCGAGCTCCGGCGTCGGGAGACGTCGAGATGCGCACGGTGCCGCCATCCGAGTCCACCTGCACGTCGATGGAGCCCGAGACGGACGACTCGGCACGCTCGGTCTCGGTCTGAACCGGCGCGGTCGCGCGAGCTGGAGCCTCGGCCTCCGGGTGACCCTCGCCGTCGGCGGGCGCCGGGGCGACGACGGTCACCGGCGGCTCGCTCGGGGCCTGTCGCGAACCACACGCGCTCAGAACGAGCGCTAGCGCGCAGCCGCCGTAGCCGCGGGGCCACATCAACAACAGCAACCTCCGCCGCACGCGAGGGGCATGCCGGACGCCGGAATCGCCACCGGCGCCGAGCACGCGCTGGCGTTGCAGGCTTGAACCTGCACGAACCCGACGCTGTTCGCGCACTGCGCGGTCGAGCACATCCCCACCGTCGCGCTGCACAGGTCGACTTGAGTGACCAGCCCGACGTTCTTCACGTTCTCGGGGAAGATGGAGCACTTCCAGCGCACGTTGTAGTAGGTGGCCTCGGTGACGGGGCTCCAGCTGATGACCCACGGGTCGCAGCAGTCGCACGTGGTGCACCCTTGCGCACCCGTCGGCGCTGGCGGCGCGCCCACGCTGCCCCCCGCGCCCGCGGCGCCGCCCATCCCGCCCGAGCTGCCGCCCACTCCGCCGGAGCCACCGCCCGCTCCGCCGGAGCTGCCGCCCACTCCGCCGGAGCTGCCGCCCACCCCACCCCCGGTCCCGCCGGTCGCGCTGGACCCACCCGAGCCGCCCGAGGACGCGCCGCTGCCGCCGCTCGTGCCGCCACCGCCACCGCTCCCACCCGCGCCGCCGGCGGGCGCGTCGAGCCCTGCGTCCGCGCCCTCGACGCACACGCCGGCCGCGCAGACGAACGGCGCGTTGCAGGTGGCGTTGGGGTAGCACGGCTCCCCCGAGTTGCCGGTCCCAGGCTCGATGTCTTGCGGCTCGGCGCAGGACAGCGCCCACACCATCGTTATCAGCAGCCACCTCGCGTTCACCTGCGCAGCTTGCCTCAGGGGGCGGGGAGCGTCGAGCCGCTCAGTCATCCGTCACGCAGAAGGTCCCGCCGCCCCCACCTTCGCACTTGCCCGCCTCGCAGTAGCCGAGGCACTCCTGGTACGAACCGCACGCCTCCCCCGCCTTCTTCTTGGACTGGCACGTGGCGCCGTCGCAGTATCCGTCCTCCACGCACTCGTCGTCGGGGCCGTCGCACGGCGCGCCAACGGCGGCCCGGGGGGTGCACACGGCGTCGGTCGCGCCGAACGGACAATGCGCGTCGCCCGCGCAGCGGTCGGCGCTCGTACACGGCTGGCCCACGGCGAGCAGCTCGCGGCAGGTGTCGTCCGTGTAAGAGCAGTACAGGCCGTCCTCTGCGCTGCAGACGTAGCTCACGCCTCCGTCGCTCGAGGTGCAGGGGGAACCCACCTGGCCCCGCAGCTCGTGCTCGCATCGCGCTTCGCCGCTGCCCCACAGACAGTAGGCGCGCCCGTCGGGTGGGGCGGCGCAGTCGAAGTTCGTCGAGCAAGGCGCGCCCTTGCCCTTGGTGCCGGTCAGCACGCGATCGCAGACGTCGGGCTCTGCTGCTCCACACTGTCCGCGCTGCTCGCGCAGCAGCGTCAAACACTCCTTGCCAGCCGCGGCGTCGTACTTGGCATCACCGGCGGACATTCCGCCCAGGAAGCCGAAGAACTGCCGGCACGCCGAGATGCTGTGCGCCTGCCCGGACGCCTTGCAGCACACGTCGGCGTTGGTGCACAGCTCCTTGGCGTACTCGCGGAACCAGATCAGCCCCGGGCTGTCGTCGTCCGAACCGCAGCCGCCCACCAGCAGGACTCCGACGCTGCCCACCAACACTGCTCGCATCACGGCTCGCATGCCCGCAGTATACGCGGGGGGCGCGCGGATCCTGCCGGCTCGCCGCTACAAACGCGAAACGGCGGCTCCTCTCGGAACCGCCGTCTCGTCGAGACTCGTGATTTCGCGAGAAATCAGAAGTCGTGGCCGTGGCCGTGGCCGTGGCCGCCGCCCGCGGGCTTCTCCTCCTTCGGCCGCTCAGCGACGAGCGCCTCGGTGGTGAGCATCAGGCCCGCCACGCTGGCCGCGTTCTGCAGCGCCGAGCGAACGACCTTGGCCGGGTCGATCACGCCGTCGGCGACCAGGTCGCCGTAGGTGTTGGTGGCCGCGTTGTAGCCGAAGGTGCCGGTTCCTTCCTTCACCTTCTGGACGACGATGGAGCCCTCTTCGCCCGCGTTGGCCACGATCTGCCGCAGCGGCTCCTCGATGGAGCGACGGATGATCTGCACGCCGAACTTCTGCTCGTCGTCGACCTTCAGCCCGTCGAGCGCCTTCTGTGCGCGGATGAGCGCCACGCCGCCGCCGGGGACGATGCCCTCTTCCACGGCCGCGCGGGTCGCGTGAAGGGCGTCCTCGACGCGAGCCTTCTTCTCCTTCATCTCGGTCTCGGTGGCCGCGCCGACCTTGATCACCGCCACGCCGCCGACCAGCTTGGCCAGCCGCTCTTGCAGCTTCTCGCGGTCGTAGTCGCTGGTGGTGTTCTCGATCTGGCTGCGGATCTCGCTCTGACGGGCCTTGATCTTGTCCTTCTGGCCGCCGCCATCGACGATGGTCGTGTTGTCCTTGTCGATGTTGACGGTCTTGGCGCGACCGAGGTCCGAGATGGTCACGTTCTCGAGCTTCAGCCCGAGCTCTTCCGCGATCACCTGTCCGCCGGTCAGCGTGGCGATGTCCTTCAGCATCTCCTTGCGGCGATCACCGAAGCCCGGCGCCTTGACGGCCGCGCACTGCAGCGTGCCGCGCAGCTTGTTGACGACCAGGGTGGCCAGCGCCTCGCCCTCGATGTCCTCGGCGATGATGAGCAGCGGCTTCTGCTGACGAGCGATCGCTTCGAGGACCGGGAGCAGGTCCTTCATGTTGCTGATCTTCTTCTCGCTGAGCAGCAGGTAGCAGTCCTCGAGCCGCGCGACCATGCGCTCCGCGTCCGTCACGAAGTACGGCGACAGGTAGCCGCGATCGAACTGCATGCCCTCGACGACGTCGAGCGTGGTCTCCGCGCTCTTCGCCTCTTCGACGGTGATCACGCCTTCCTTGCCGACCTTCTCCATGGCCTCGCTGAGCAGCTTGCCGATGGTCTCGTCGCCGTTGGCGCTGACGGTGCCGATCTGAGCGATCTCCTTGGGATCCTTGGTCGACTTGGACAGCTTCTTGAGCTCACCCACGATGGTCTCCACGGCCTTGTCGATGCCGCGCTTGATCTCCATCGGGTTGTGTCCCGCCGCGACGAGCTTGCTGCCCTCGCGGAAGATGGCCTGAGCGAGCACGGTCGCGGTGGTGGTGCCGTCGCCGGCGACGTCGCTGGTCTTACTGGCCACTTCGCGCACCATCTGGGCGCCCATGTTCTCGAACTTGTTCTCGAGCTCGATCTCCTTGGCCACCGTGACGCCGTCCTTGGTGACGGTCGGTGAGCCGAAGCTCTTCTCGAGCACGACGTTGCGGCCCTTGGGGCCCAGGGTGACCTTGACGGCGTCCGCCAGAGCGTTGACGCCCGACAGGATCAGGTTACGCGCAGCTTCTTGATAAACGATTTCCTTGGCAGCCATGACTTCCTCCTTCGCTCACTTCTCGATGACGCCGAGGATGTCGTCCTCGCGCAGAATCAGGTGTTCCTCGCCCTCGATCTTGACCTCGGTGCCGGCGTACTTGCCGAACAGCACGCGGTCGCCGGCCTTGATGTCCAGCGGGCGGACCTTGCCGTCCTCCTGAACCTTGCCGTTACCCACGGCGATGACCTCTCCCTCGATCGGCTTCTCCTTGGCCGAGTCGGGGATGATGATCCCGCCCTTGGTCTTCTCCTCTTCCTTGACGCGCTTGACGATCACGCGGTCCTGCAATGGTCGGATCTTCATGTCGATCTCCTCTGGGTGTTGCGCCCGGCGGCCCCTCTGGAACCTCAGGGTCTATCGCCACTCTTGCGGGTCGGGACTGCTGCGCAGCCGTAACCTGCTGAAGTGACATATCTTTCACGAGTTGGCACTCACCGAATGAGAGTGCTAACAAGGTGGCGCCAATGTAGTCAGACTCCCCCGCCCGTCAAGGGCATTCGGGTTCACGATGTGATTCCGGCACCCTGGGTAGGTCTAGGTAGGGAACGTGGCGCCGATTTGGCAGCGCGGCGGGGGGGTGGCTAAGAAAGTGCTCGAAGCCCTCGCCGTAACTTTGCGAAGTCACCCATCGATCCGTCATATTCGTTGGAGTTGAGTCGTTCTGCGAGTCCCAGCGAAGCCGTCTTCTACAGAGTCCAGCAGCACCCGGTTGGGGGAACCGAGACCTGGACCGTCGGCACGCCTCACTCGTGGAACCGGATCCCGCCACTCGTGTGCGTTGCAGGAGGATTGGAATGCGTGAACTGAACGACGGGCCCCCAGCCATCGAGCTCGCTGGCAACATCTCGGATTTCTTCGGCAACGTCGTGGGCGACGCCATCCGTGCCCGCGGGCTCGACACCACCGACGCGGCCGAGACCTACGTCGTGGGGCTGCTGGTGGACTACGCCCGGCCCGACCAGCTGTCCGAGGAGACCCTCTCCCGACCGCTCACGCTGCTGCTCGACGAGGCCATGCGCGCCTCCGGCCACGAGCGCTTCGAGCGCCTGCGCAGCCTGGGCGACGGAGTCCTCTACGTCAGCGGCTTCTTCGCGGAGCACCTGCACACCCGCGGCGTCGAGCGCCACTACGTGAGCAGCGTTGGCGCCCGCGCTTACGAGAGCGCGGCAGCCATGCTGCGCACCAGCGGGGCCGAGTCCTCGGGCCCGGACGTCTTCGCCGAGCTCGCGCAGAAGTTCCGCGCGTTCGCCGATCTCCTCGCGGAGGTCGCCGACGCGCTCGCGGCGCGCGCTGCGCGCAGCGATCGCGCGATGCTCAGGGTGTACGAGCGCTGGCTCGAGACGGGCTCGGCGTCCCTGGCTGACGCGCTGACCTCGCGCGGACTGGTGCCGGTGCGGGGCTCCGGGACGGTGCATTGAGCGACCGCATCCGCACGTTGAGAGGTTTGCAGCATCGACTCGAGCGCTTGTACGGGCTCGATCCCACCGCAGACGTCACTGAGTTCGTGCGCTTGGCGGGGGCCACGGAGCGCGAGTCCCTGCTGCTGCGGCAGACGGAGGATGGACTCGAGATCGCGCTGGTGCTTCCGCCGGGCGAGCCACGTCAGCCCGGAGAGGCACCCTGCGATCTGTGGCTTCAGCTCGCCGAAGGCGTCAGCCACTTCGTGTACGTGGCAGAGCGCGCCCGGACCGGCCTGCCTGCGACCCAGCTCGAGCTCGAGCTGCAGGCCGAAGTGGACAAGTTCGTGCTGTGGATCGGCAGTGACGCGGCGCCGTCGGGCAACCCGCGCGACGTGCGTGAGCAGCTCTTCGAGCGCGTTCGGTTCCTGCATCCCGCGGGAACGGAGGCCGGCCAGCGCTATCGGCTGGCCAACGACCTGGCCGCGCAGTTCGTCACCCGATTGCACGAGCTCCCATCCCGCGAAGCGCGTGTCCGGCGCCTGAGGCGCTTCTATCGCGCCGGTCAGACCGACAAGATCCGACTGTCCCGCGCGGCGTGACGCGCACCATCACGCGCTGCGCAACCTACATTCGCCTACGAAAGTGCGTTGGCCGGTCGGCCAGACGACCCAGGCCGATGGTAAACTACAGGTTGGAGGCGACGGACATGGCAAAGCTACGCACGGTGGGTCTCGGGCTGATGGTCTCTTCGGCGACCGCGCTGGTGATGCTGGGCGCGTGTGGCGGCTCGGACGACACCGACTTCGGGAGCGGCAAGGACGCGGGCCTGGGCGGCGCGAGCGGCGCGGCGGGCCAGGGTGGCGCCGGCCCCGAGTGCGGCAACTCGGAGGTGGAGCTGGGTGAGGAGTGCGACGACGGCAACCTCGACAGCGGAGACGGCTGCGAGAACGACTGCTACTTCAGCTGCGTCGCCGGCAACCCCGCGCGGGACAAGTGCGACGACGACAACCCGTGCAACGGCGTCGAGACCTGCGGCACGGACAACGCCTGCGCGCCGGGTACCCCGCTGGCCGAGAACGCCGACTGCGGCGGTGGCAACGTGTGCGTCGGCGGCAACTGCGTGTCGGCTAGCTGTGGCGACGGCCAGCTGCAGACGGGTGAGGAGTGCGACGACGGTGACGTCGACGAGACCAACGGCTGCACGACGCAGTGCAAGTTCACCTGCTTGAGCACCGACGCGACGCGCGACTGCAGCTCGACCGGCGACGAGTGCGCCGGGACGAACGTGTGCGACGACACCGCGCACACCTGCACCGGTGGCACGGCCAAGAGCGAGAACGACCCCTGCAATGGCGGCGCGGGCTACTGCAAGGCGGGCGTATGCACGACGGCCGTGTGCGGCAACTCCACGACCGAGCCCGGGGAGGACTGCGACGACGGCAACACGGACGACGCGGATGGCTGCACCACACTGTGCAAGTTCAGCTGCACCGCGGCCTCGCAGTGCAACGACAACAACCCGTGCACCCAGAACAACTGCACGCAGAACAAGTGCGCCTACCCGGCCAACACCAGCCAGAACGGCAACGCCTGCACCGTGGGCTCCGTCACGGGCACCTGCCAGAATGGCGCCTGCGTCCCAGCCAACTGCGGCAACGGCACGGTCCAGAGCGGCGAGCAGTGCGACAAAGGCGCGCAGAACGGCGTCGCCGGCAGCGGCTGCACCGCGTCATGTCAGTTCCAGTGCAACACCAACGCCAACTGCAGCGACAACAACCTCTGCAACGGCAGCGAGACCTGCATCGACGTGACCGGTGGAAAGACGTGTCAGGCAGGCACGCCGCCTGCTCAAGGTACGGTTTGCCAGGCGTCGCCCCGCAGCATCTGCGACACGGGCCAGTGCAAGCTCAGCCTGTGCGGAGACGGCTACCTGGACACTGGCGGCGGTGAGCAATGCGAGCCGCCGAACACGGCGACCTGCAGCGCGCAGTGCCAGACCATCGCCGCCGCGGCATGTGGCAATGGGACCATCGAAGGCACCGAGCAGTGCGACGACGGCAACACCACGAACCTCGATGGCTGCGACTCGCAGTGCAAGTACGAGGTCATGCACCGCCTCAGCAAGGTGGAGATCATGGGCGGGACGGCGCCCGCCTTCTGCACGCCCACCACCAATCGACTGGGGAACACGGCGCTGACCAGCACGGCGCGCAACCAGATCAACCCGAGCCTGCAGGACGGCATCAACGAGGGTACGACGAACGTGATCGTGCAGGCCCTGGGCTTGGACGACCTGACCGGTACCGCGGATCCGAGCCTCGAGCTGGGCATCATGACCGGCGTCCTCGACCCCGCCAAGGGCACCTACCCGGCGGGTAACCCCATCGACTGGTGGTTCTTGATCGCGCCGTCGACCATCGACGCCAACCGCCTACCCACTGGCAAGCTGAGCGCTTCGCTAACCGCCAAGACCGTGACGGCAGGTCCCGCCAACGTGCTCTTGACCCTGCTGCTCGCCGGCTCGCCAGCGGTACTGGAGATGCGCAGCGCGCGCATCACGGCCACGACCGTGGGCACACCGAACACGCCGGCGCCGCCGCCGAACCAGCTGGCGGCTGGCCTGGTCGTGTTCCCGGACATCAAGGGCGACGGCACCGGTCAAGGGCTGTGCGGCAACATCACGGTCGAGTCGCTGTCCCAGATCCCGATCCCGGAGTCGCTCACGTCGGGCAGCACCCCGTGCCGGGCCCAGTGCAGCAACAGCGAGGCGTACACCTACTGCGGCGCGAACCAGCCCGTGGGTCCCGGCTGCAACTCGCTGCTGGACGCGCTGGTCGGCGGGTGTCGCGCGAGCATCCTGTGCATCACGGCCATCAACAAGACGCAGCCGGACGTGCCGGCAGGGAGCAGCGTGCAGACGTTGACCCTCGGCGCCAACAACAAGGTGCCAACCAGCCAGACCGCGGGCAACAAGGACGCCTACTCGAGCTACATGCGCTTCTACGGCAAGCGGACGCACGCCACTGGCGTCGCTCCGTGAGGCTCGGGGGTGAGCGCGCCCAGGCGCGCGCTCACTCCTCGGTGCTACAGCTGCACTCGGCCTGCGCGAGGCGCTTCTCTGCGGCTTCGACGCGTCCGCGCGCTCGGGTGCAACGCTCGGCCTCGCTCGAGGTGAGCGAGCAGATCCGCTCGGCGCTGCGGCGCATCGAGCTCAGCGCCTTGCACGCGTTCTCGCAGCTTGTGCGGGCCTCCTCGGGCGCGCCGCCCGCTGCGCTCGACCGCGGCGCGCTCTTGGGTGCGGCGGTGGGTCGGGCTGTGCCTGGGCCATCCCGCGGCGGCTGCGCGGCGGGCGCCACAGCCTCCGCTCCCGCGCCTTCCGGCTGCTTCTCCGCGCGGGCTGGGCCGAGCTCGGCCAGCAACGTCGCCTCGGACTCGCCCAGCGCCGTTTCGAGCGCGTCCAGGTCATCCGGAGCTGCGGGCTCAGCGACGGAGGTGATGGGCTCCGTGGCGGGTGTCTGGCCCGGCGCTCGCGCCCCGGCGCAGCCGACCAACAGCCCGGCGACGCCCGCCAGGCCCAAAGCAAGACGCGTCATGACTTGGAGGTTGAACGCCATCTGCTGGCGGAGCTTACACCTGCGGCGTCAGTCGGAGGGGTATCCGTACCCGTAGTCGTAGCCCCCGGCATCGTCGCTCGGGGTCTGCAGGGGGGAGACCGCCAGCGCACGCCACCCGGTGAGCCCGGTCAGCACCAGGGTGGCGGCCGCTTGCATCAGGGCGGTTCTCGCGCGGAGGAGCCAGCCCAGCAGCGCGACCACGGGCGGCACGCTCGCCACCAGCAGCAGCACTTGCCAGTGCATTTCAGCGTAGAACCAGGTCAGGGTGACGCAGGCCCAGCCCAGGGTGGTCGCCACCGTGAGCGCCGGGCCCGCGTCGAGCGGCGAGCGGGACAACGCCGCCGCCACGCCCAAGCCAGCCACCCCGGCCGCCACCATCCCCGCGTGCTGGCCGACGACCAGCGTGCCCGACAGCGCGCAAGCGACGACCACTGAGCAGGCGACGGCAAAGCCGACGAGTCCCTGAGCCGAGGCCCCTCGACCGGCGTTTCCGCGTCGGACCGACCACAAGGACAGTCCGAGCGCGAGCGCTGGGAGCGTGACCATCAGAGCGCCCGTCGCCAGGGGCTCCCGGGCGGCGACTGGCCGGACGAGCAGCCAGGCCGCACCGAGCGCGACCGGTGCCCACACCAGCGCGCCGCGAACCGGAGATCGCTGCCGCGCTTCCAGCGTCGCCGCGAGGGCGGCGAGCAGCGCGACGTGCGGCAGGTAGTCGGTCACGCCGAGGGGCAAGGCCGAGAGCCCAGACAGACCCGCGTGCCCAGCCACGTACGCGAGCGCCACGAGCCAAGGCAAGGCGGACGCTCGTCTACCGGCGTCCTTTAGCGCTCTGGCGACGCCGAGCCAGCCGAGCCCCGCGAGCACGCCGGGCAGCGCCACGAACCCGAGGGCGCTCGGCTCCATGGCTCACTCCCGAACGGCTTCGATGGCGACCGTGAACCTCACGTCGTCACCGGCGGCTTCGAGCATGCTCTTCATGCCGAAGTCCGAGCGCTTGATGGTCGTCGAGCCCTCGAAGCCGACGCGGTAGGACTTGTCCATGGGAAATACACCCTGTCCCACGTGCTCCATCGACACCGTCAGCGGCTTGGTCACGCCGTGCAGCGTGAGGTCGCCCTCGACGTCGAACTTGCTCTCGCCGGACGCCTTGATGGACCGACTCTTGAACGTGATCTTCGGAAACTGAGCGGTGTTGAAGAAGTCGGGGCTCTTCAGGTGGTCGTCACGCTTCTTGTTGGCGGTAAAGACGCTGTTGGCGTCAATCTCGAGCTCGATGGAGCTCTTGGACGGGTCTTCGTCGACCACGAGCTTGCCGGAGAGCTGATTGAAGCTGCCGTAGGTCCAGCCGAGCCCGGCGTGCTTGGCGGAGAACACGACCGCCGAGTGGACCGTGTCGATCGTGTACGTTCCCTTCGCCTCGGCCAGCTTGGCGTTGCCAGCGGGCTTCGGTGTGTCCGCCTGCGGAGTGTCCGCCTTCACGGTCGGGGTCTCCTGCCGCGGAGTCTCCTTCTTGTCGCAGCCTGCCGCGCCCGCTCCCACGGCCAACGCGAGCCCCATCATTCCCACTCGGATCGAGATCGTCTTCATGCCTGGGGACATGGTGCGGGGGCGCCCCCGGCATCAGTCCCGACGAGTGAAACTCACCGTTCCGTTGGGGGAACGACTAGCCGACCTCGACTCCGGAGGTCTCGATCGCGCGGGGCGCGGGCTTGCCACGCGTGTATCGCCGCATGGCCAGCAGCAGTGAGGTACAGGCCGTAGCCGCGACGGCCAGGTCATCGAGCCAGCCGATGACCAGGGCGATGTCGGGCACCAGATCCACGGGGCTGATGACGTAGATCACCGCGAAGAGCATGAAAAACTTGGCGAAAGGTGACGCGCGATTGTCGAGCAAGAATCGCCAAGGGGTACGCTTGAGGTCTCCGCCAGCCATGACCCGAGCAAGGTAAGTCGGCTTTGGCGGGAGTCCACCCCGCGGCGCGTCATAGGCCCATCAGCTTGGCCAGGTAGTACGTCATGGTCTCGCTGGTGCCGCCGCCGATCTTCAGCAAGCGTGCGTCGCGCCAGGCGCGCGCGATGCTGTAGTCCTCGATGTAGCCCCAGCCACCGTGGAACTGCAGGCACGTGTCCGCGATCTCCATCACGAGCTCTCCCGCGACGATCTTCGCCATGCTGATGAGCTTCACGGTCTCGAAGGAGACGTTCTCCTTCCTGACGTAGCGCTCCTCGTTGTACTGCTCCGTGACCCGGTCCATGAAGGCCTGAGCCATCTCGAGCTTGGTGTACATGTCGACGAAGCGGTGCTGCCACACCTCACGCTTGATGATCGGCTTGCCGAACGCCACGCGCTCTTCGCCATACTTGCGGGCCTCGGCCACGATCAGCTTGGAGCCGGAGATGCCGCTGACGGCGCCGATCAGCCGCTCGCTCTGGAAGTTCTGCATCAGGTACATGAAGCCCATGTCCTCTTCGCCGAGCCGGTAGCGCTCGGGGATGCGGACGTCCTCCAGGAACAGCTCCGCGGTGTCGGACGCGTGGTTGCCGATCTTCTCGAGGCGCTTGCCGACCCGGAAGCCCTTGGTGTTCGTGGGAACGAGGAAGAACGTGCAGCCGTGGGAGCCGGAGTCGGGACGCGTCTTGACCAGCATGGTGATGTAGTCTGCGCGTGCGCCGTTGGTGATGAACGTCTTGGAGCCGTTGAGCACGTAGTCGCTGCCGTCCTTCCGAGCGTAGGTACGGATGCCCGCCACGTCGCTGCCCGCGCCGGGCTCGCTGACGCCGATCGACACGATCTTGTCGCCGGCCAGGGTCGGCTTCAGGAACTCCTCGATCTGCTCCTTGGTTCCCAGATCGCTGATGACCGGCGTGGCCATGTCGCTCTGCACGAGCAGGGCCATGGTGACGCCGGCGCAGCGGCCGCGCGGCAGCTCCTGTGCCTTGGCCACGCTGAACCAGTAGTCGCCGCCGGAGCCGCCGTGCTCCTCCGGGTAGTGCGCGCCGAAGATGCCGAGGTCACCGGCCTTCTTGAACAGCTCGTTCGGAAAGTCTTTCGCCTTCTCCCACTCCTCGACGTACGGTGAGATGTCTCTCTCCGCGAACTGGCGGACGGTCTTGCGGAACTGCTCGTGCTCTTCGGTATACGGATTGAACATGGTGGCCTCGGCGGGAACGCAATGATTCGTACACGAAATATCCGGTCGGGCGAATCGTTCTCGCGGGCTGCGGAAAATAGCGTTCAATTTCGAGCGACTAGCCTCCTGGGCGCGCTGCTGCTGCTGGCCTGCGGCGGGGGCGGAGAGGCGCGGGACCCGAGCGACATCTTCGGCGAGTTCTCCGACTTCGAGGGGGCGGACACCGCTCGGGCGCCCCTCGCTGATCAAGCGTCGTGTCGGCGCGCCGCCGAGCGTGTGGAGGAGCTGGCTCTCGAGCTGGTGGTCGCCGAAGAAGCGGATCCGGCGGAGCGGCAGAAGCTCGAAGCCAGAGCGCGCGCGGAGCGCTCGAGCGCCGCGTTTCGCGAGCGCGTGGAGCACGGTGCGGAGGAGTGCCTCGGTCGCGAGACGACGGCGGCGGAGGCGAGCTGCATCGCTCGGGTGAAGACCTCAGCCGACCTCGAGCGCTGCACCGGCAACTGATCTCAGATGCGCGTTCGCGCCAAGATCTCGGAGCGCAGATCCCGGTCACCCGGGTCGAGGCCCTCGAGCAAGCGATCCGCCGGACACAGGCCCCGCTCGACGAGCTTGCCGAGCTCGGCCAGGTGGATGCTCTCGTCCTGACCTCTGCCGTCGAGGCGACTGCGACGCCGCAGTCCGCCGATCGCGATCTCCAGGATGCGCTCGGCGAGTGCGCGCACGGGCTGGCCTTCGATGTCGGCGGAGAGCGCGTGGGTCACGAGCGCCGGACGCGCACGAGAGATGGCGTCGAGGTCCAAGCCGTGGGCGAGTTGCTCGGCCTCGGCTAGCGCGGTCTCGTCGTACATGAGCCCGGCGAAGAGCGCCGGAACGGAGCAGGCCAGGTCCGTGGGCAGCGAGTCGCAGGCGCGAAACTCCAGGGTGTTCTTCAGGCGAGCCTCCGGGAACAGCGTGTTCAGGTGCAGCTTCCAGTCGGCCACGGTCGCGCGGTGGCCTTCACAGCCGTGCTGCCAGAACTCGCGGAAGGTCTGGCGCGTGTTCGGGATGACGCGGCCCTCGCGCTTGACCAGGAACATGGGGACGTCGAGCGCCCAGTCCGCGTAGTCGCGATAGCCGAGCCGCTCGCGTCGACACAGCTCCGGCAAGAGGCCGGAGCGATCCGGATCCATGTCGAGCCAGACCTCACCGCGCAGGCTCTTCTTGCCGCTGATGCGACCCTCGAGAAAGGGCGAGTTCGCCGTCATGGCGTTGATCAGCGGAGCGAGCACGAGGCCGACGCGCAGCTTGCGCATGGCGTCCTCCTCGTCCGAGAAGTCCAGGTTCGCTTGCACCGTGGCGGTGCGACGCATCATGTCGAGCGCGCGCCCGCCCCGAGTCGGGAGGTACTCCCGCATGATCGCATACCGGAGCTTGGGCACCCAGGGCAGCGACTCCTGGGTGGCCAGGGGATGAAAGCCGACGCCCAGCCACACCAGGCTCATCTCGTCCGAGATGTTGCGCAGCTCCGCCATGTGGCCGCGCGCTGCCCCGCAGATCTCGTGCACCGTGTCCGCCGGCGCGCCCGAGAGCTCGAGCTGGGCCCCAGGCTCGAGGGTGATGGACGAGAACCCACGCTTGAGCGAGATGATCGGCCCGTCGGCGACCTCGCGCTCACGCGCCCAGTCGTGCTCCCGCGCTAGAGCCTCGAGCACGCGCAGGACGCCGTGGGGCCCGTCGTAGGCCAGGGCCTCGCCAGTGCTGGCGTGGACCCCGAACTTCTCCGCCTCCGGGCCGATGCGCCAGTCTTCCCGTGGTTTCTCGACGTCCCGAAAGGGAGAGAGCAGCTGGTCGTAGTCGGTGAGCGGCAGATCGGTGTCGGGCTTCATGTTGGGTTTGGGCCCACGCGGAAACGCAGGCTGCGGCCCAGCATTGCGCGGAGGAGCGGCTTCGTACAGTCGGAAACTGACGGCGGACCGGCTGGCGACTCAGCTCCGGACGGGGTGGACGGTCGGGTGGATGGCGCGCAGCTCGTCGACCAGCGCCCGCGTGTGCACGTCGGAAGTGCCCGAGCCGCCACCGATGATGCGCGCGCCCGCGCGGTCGAGCGCCATCGCGCCCGCCGCCCAACGCGACGGGTCACTCGACTCGTCCGGGAATCCGCGGACGCTGCTCGTGCCTCCCGCCAGCAGCACCCCGACCACCAGGTCGCCGCCCTCCACGAACTCTCGCGCGCGCTCGGTGAGCGCGACCCCGTCCTCGATGCGACTGACCTCGAACAGCACCGCGGCCACTCCCACGCTGCACAGCGACTCCAGCAGCGTGACGACCGGAGTTCCCGACGACAACAGCGCGCCGGGCTCGCACTCCACTGCAGCCCACACCGGCAGCTCCGTTGCCAGGGCGGCGTTCACCGCCGCCATGAGCTCGATGCCCGATCCCTGACCCCGCGCGAGGATCAGCTCCGAGCCCGCCGAGGCGACGCGTGCGGCGTGCTCGTGGAGCTCCGCGCTCAGGCGATCCAGCGCCACCGGCGCGACCCGCTCGCTACCCACCACGCCGGCGACCGCCACCGGGCGACCGCAGCCGGCCGCGACCTCCTGCGCCAGCTCGACCGCCAGTCCGGTGAGCAGCGCGGCGCGATGCTCCATGCCGACCTCGGCCAGCGCGCGCGGCGTGGTGTCGGCAGTCACCGCACAGAGCACATTGACCAGGCTCTGGATCTCCGCCTCGTAGTGGGCGCGGATCACGCTGGGCGCCTGGCGCAGGAGCTCGCCTATGGCACCCGGCGAGTCCACGGTCAGCCCACGGCCGCGCAGCGACGCGCAGGTATCCGAGTCGATCACTATGGGTCGACCCTGATGGAGCCGAGGCTTCAGCGCGTCGAAGCTCATGTCAGGCTCGCGCGCTCATTCCCAGCCGCACTGTTCGGCCTTGTTCTGTTGATCCAGCCAGGTGATGAGTGGCTCGTAGTAGTCGATTATGGCGGTGGCATCCATGCGGCGCTCCCCGGTCATGGCGTGCAGCGCCTCCGGCCAGGGCTTGCTCGCGCCGAGCTTCAGCATCGCGATCATCTTCGCGCCAGCCTCCGTGTTGCCGTAGATGCTGCAGGTGTGGAGGGGGCCCGTGTGCCCGGCCGTACGGCACAAGGCGCGCTGGAATTGATACTGCAGGATGCGCGCGATGAAATAGCGTGTGTACGGCACGTTCCCGGGGATGTGGTACTTGGCGCCAGGGTCGAAGTGGTCCTCGCCGCGCTCGACCGGAGCCGCGACGCCCTGGTACTTCCGCCGCAACTGCCACCAGGACGCGTTGTACCGCGACGGTGCTGTCTTGCCGCTGAACACGTCCCAGCGCCACTCGTCGATCAGCTTGCCGAAGGGCAAGAAGGCGATGCCCTCCAGCGCGCGCTGCATGAGCACGTTCAGCTCGGCCTTGTCGTCGCTGGGCGCCTTGGCCAAAAGCCCGATCTTCGCCAGGTACCCGGGCGTGACACTCAGCGCCAGCGTGTCGCCGATGCCCTCGTGAAAGCCGTCGTTGGCGCCCGCCTGGAACAGCACTGGCAGGTTGTTGTAGTAGTGGAAGTAGTAGTTGTGGCCGAGCTCGTGGTGGATGGTCACCAGGTCCTCGTGGTTGACCTCGATGCACATCTTGATGCGGAGGTCGCCGCTCGAGGTCACGTCCCATGCGCTGGCGTGGCAGACCACCTCTCGGTCTTTGGGCTTGGTGAAGAGACTCCGCTCCCAGAAGGTCTGGGGTAGCGGGTCCATGCCCAAGGAAGTGAAGAAGCCTTCCGCCAGCTTGACCATCTTGATGGGGTCGTACTTCTTGGCGACGAGCAGCTTGGTGATGTCCGCCTCACCCTTGCCGGGGAAGGGCTCCATCTCCTTGTACAGCCCCGTCCACTCCTGCGCCCACATGTTGCCGAGCAGGTGCGCGGGGATGGGCGCGCGCTCGGGGATGCGGTCCTTGCCGTACTTCTTGCGCAGCCGCGCGCGGGCGAAGCAATGCAAGCGATCGTACAGGGGCTTCACCTCCGTCCACAGGCGGTCCATCTCACGATGGAACTCGTCCGTGGTCATGTCGTACCCACCCTTCCAGATGTCCGACACGTCCCGGAAGCCGAGCTCCCGAGCGCCCTCGTTGGCTAGGCCCACCATCTCCGTGTACATGGGTCGCATGGGCAGCGAGATGGCGTGCCACTGGTTCCAGGCCTCGAGCAGCACGTCGTAGTCACGGCTCTTGGTCAGGAGCTTGCTGAGCTCGCCGAGCGTCAAGCACTCCGCGCTCTTGTCGTCGCCGTGGCCTTTGAGCTTGGGCGAGCAGGCGCGCCCCTTGCCGTACAGGCTCTCGAGCTGGGTGCCGAGCTCGGCCAACCGCCGGCGCTTCGCTGCATCCGTCGGCGCGGGCATTCCGGACGAGTACTTGAGCAGGTAGAGCATGCGCGCGGTGTCCGGGCGCAGGCCCTCCAGCCCCGCGAACCGCTGAGCCTCCTTGATGCGGCGTGCCGAGTACTCGAGCAGCTTCTCGTTCTCGCGGGCCTCGAGCAGCTCGGTGTCGTGAGTGATGAAGTTGGCCTTCACCCAAGCCGCCCGCGCCGAGTGGGTCCACAGCTCCTTCAGCTCGGTGTTCGTTTGCTCGATGAAGGCGTCGGCCTCCGCGGCGGTGGCCCCTTGGTCGCTCGCCAGCGCGGGCTCCCCGGGCGAAACAGGCGCGGGGGGCGGCGGGCCGCCGACGACGGACGGCGAGCCACAGGCCGCCGCCCAGATCGGCGCGAGACACGACAAGGCGCCCAGGCGCCGCAGCGACCACTTCATGGGCGCGGCGTAACCGTGCTCGCGGGGGAGATCAATCGCCCAGCTCCGTCACAGGCTTCGCCAGTAGCGTAGCGCGAGCGCCAGGCTCAGCAGCGCGCCGAAGGCCACGACGCCCCGGGACACCACTCGCGGTGGCAGCCGGCGGGCGAGGCGCGCGCCCAAGTAGCCGCCCCCGAGCGCCGAAGCCGCCATGAGCGAGGCGTAGGGGAGATCGACCGCCGAACGGGCGAGGAAGAACAGGGCTGCGCTGCCGTTGATGGCGCCGACGACCACGGTCTTGATGGCGTTCATGCCATGGATGTCGATCCGGCTCAGCAGCGCCAGCAGTCCCAACGTGACGATGCCGATGCCCGCTCCGAAATAGCCTCCGTAGACCGAGACCACCGCGACCGCGCTCGAGACGAGCAGCAGTCGATTCCGCGTCGGCACACCCTCAGGCGTACGAGCCCAGGCGGCGACGCGCTCCTGTGCAAAGAGCAGCACGGTCGCTCCCAGCACCAGCACCGGCACGGCCCGGGCGAACACGCGCGGATCGAGGCTGAGGAGTAACGACGCTCCCGCGAGGGAGCCGACGATGGCGGCCGCCGCCAAGAGGGCGGCAGACGTCCAGTGTGGTCTGAGCTCCGCGCGGTAGCCGGCGGCCGCTGCCAAGGAGCCAGGCGCCAGCGCGACGGTGTTGGTGGCGCTCGCGGTGACCGGCGGGAGCCCCGCGGCGAGCAAGGCGGGGAAGGTGAGCAGCGAGCCGCCGCCCGCGACCGCATTGATGCCCCCCGCCAGGAACGCGGCGACCACGACCAAGCCAAGACGCGTCGGGTCCATGTCGTTGGTGCGATGCGTCGTCGCACCGCGTCACACTTTCGGACTATGCCTGTGCGGCGCGAGAGCGTGAAGGGAAGACAGCGCGGCCTTGGACGGACGGCCGGTCCGGGTTAGTCTTCACGCCTCGGAGGCGCGATGCTTGGGCATTTGTGTAAGCAAGGACTCTTTGCGGCTGCCGGCGCGCTGTTGGCCTTCGCGTGTTCGGCTACCTCCTCCGACAACAAAGGGTCGCCCGGTGGGGCGGGCGGCGGCAGCGCCGCAGGCGGCACCGGCGGCGGCGGCGGCATCGGCACGGGCGGCGGCATCGCCACGGGTGGGTCGGGCACCATCGACGCCGGCATCCCTGACGCCAACGAGAGCGACGCGGCCTGCGAGGTCCTCACCCAAAAGGCGAACAAGCCCGCTGTCGACGTCATCTGGGTCATCGACAACTCGTGCTCCATGGCGGACGAGATCGCCAAGGTGCGCACCAACATCAACACCTCCTTCGTGCCCACGCTCACCCAGAGCATCATCGACTGGCGGGTGATGATGCTGAGTCAGCGCGGGACCAGCAGCTATGGCGTGTGCGTGGACCCACCCCTGGCGGGCAGCAACTGCGCCGACAACCCGCCAGGCTTTCATCAGCTGGACTGCACCGTGGGCAGCAACGACGCCTTCACCGTCATGACCAACGCGTACGCCGCCCCGGGCATCGCGTGCAAGGCCGGCACCAAAGCGTGGAACACCCTCGCACGCTTCGACGCGACCAAGGTGTTCGTGATCGTGACCGATGACGAGGCGGGGATGCCGCCGCCGTTCTCGCTGTTCATGAACGGCGATCAGTTCGACAACTGGGCGACGCAGACCGCCCAGCCCGCGGGCATGTTCGGCACCAAGCAGAGCCGCAAGTACGTCCTGCATGGCATCATTGGCATGGACGTAGCCAATCCGACTGCGCCCTGCACGAGCGCGACCAACAGCGCCGTGGCTCCGGGGGTCGAGTATCAGAAGCTCGCGACGCTCACCGGAGGCATCGTGCGCAGCATCTGCGAGGACGACTGGTCCAACATCTTCACCACCATCGCTTCGGGCATCGTCAACAAGCTGTCTTGCGAGTACGTACCCCCGCCCCCGCCGAGCGGTAAGGAGTTCGACCCGGCCAAGGTCAACGTGGTGTTCACGCCGGATGGCGGCTCGGCGGAGGACGTGCTGCAGGACAACAACGCGGGTTGTGAGCAGGGCGCCAACGGCTGGCAGTGGAACGCCGACAAGACCAAGATCCTGCTCTGCGGCGCGACCTGCGACAAGGTGAAGGCCGACGAGAACGGCCAGATCGACATCGAGTTCGGCTGCGCGACCAAGACGGCTCCGCCGCCGCGATGAGCGGCCACGCGAAGCGATGGCGCGTGCTAGCCGCGTGCGCTGCAGCACTCGCCTGCGCGTCTTCCCCGCCGCCTGCCCCCACGGCTCTGCCAGCGGCCCCTGACGTCGCCCGGCCGACGTCAGAAGCGTCCGGACCTCCCGCCGAGCTGCTGCTCGAAGCCGAGGCCGAGGACGCGGCGCTGCTCGGTCGGCTGCTGGGTCGCTCGGTCGTCGCGGGACGCGCGCCACTGGCGGAGGCCTTCGCTGCCGGACTCGCGGACACCTCTGGGCGCGTCGCCGTTGCGTTGGTGCTCGACGTGAGCGGTCTGCGGGTGCTCCCCCGGGAGCAAGTCGTCGCCGCTGTCGGAGTGCGCGACTTCGCCTCGACCAAGCAGTGGCTCGCGGAGGCCGCCCGGCGCACCGGCGGCGAGCTGACGGCGCTCAGCGGGGGGCAGGTGCTGCTGGCCCGCAGCGATGGGCAGCGCTGTATCCTCGCGCCGCCGCCTGCGTCTGGCGTCAGTCGCCTGGCCTGCGGCGCGGAGCCGTCGTTCTCCAAGGCGGCCGGCTACCTCCTGTCGCGTCCGTCGATGCTCACCACCCCGGAGCTCAGGCTCTGGGCGCATGTCCCCGTCGAGGCGCTCGACGCTCGATTCGGTGCGCTGCTCGACCGGGCGCGACCGCTGCTCCCGGTCCTGCTCAAGACCGAGCTCGATCGACGCGGCGGCGTGGTCGCGCGGCTGCTGACCCCGCTGGCGAGCACCCTGTCCGACGAGGGCTTGGCGCTGTTGCATGACGTGAGAAGCATCACCTTGCGGCTCGCCAAGCGCGCGGACGACTGGGAGCCCAAGCTCAGCGTGACGCTGCGGTCGCATGGGGGCTTCGTGGCCCAGCTGTCCCGCGACGTTGCCACCGCGTCGGGCACCCCGGCGAGCTTCTTCGCGCTTCCCGCAGACGCCGAGCTCGCGACGTTCAGCGCGCGAGTGCCCGACGCGCGCGCGCGCGAGCTGCAGGCGGGTCTCGAGCAGTGGCTGCGTGCGGTACTCGGCGCGCCATTTCGCAAGTCGGCCGAGCTGATGGCGAAGGTCGCCGGGCCCGACGCGCCCATGAGCTACGCCCACGGAGACACCCTCGGCCGGGACGCGAACGACAAACTGCTCGGAGGCGAGCGACTGCGGGACCTGATGCACAGCGTGTGGGGCTGGCATGTCCTCGTCTATGACGAGCCCGCCGAGAGCTACCTGCCCGAGCTGATCGACGGAATGCGAGCGTACAACGATGGAGAGCTGCGCCGACTCGTGTACCGCGAGCTGCCGCGCTTGTGCGACGGGCTGCCACCGATCACGATGGGGCCACCCATCCCCGGACTAGCGAACGGTCACGAGCGGTTCGCGATGAGGATGTCGGGCAAGTTGTTCGACGACTGCTGGAGTCGAGGCGACCGCACGCCGGCCGCGCGCGCCGCCGCAGGCGCCGAGCTGGTCGTACTGCTCATGCCTGACGGACAGCGAGCGTGGATCGGCGTCTCCGCCGACCAGAAGTCACTGCTGGCGCGCATGCAGAAGGCCCCGGGCACGCTCGCCGAGGACGCGTCCCTCGCCGAGTTACGAGACCCGCGCGCGGTGAGCGGTGGCTTCGTCACGTCCCGAGGGGTCGCCTCGCTGCTGCGCAACGTGACGCAAGAGGATGTGTGGCGCCTGCGCCGGCAGCGCTTCGACGCGCTGCCCGGGCGGGGACGCGAGCGCGTTCCCTGGAAGCTCACCGTCGACCCGGACGGCTCTCTCGAGCTGTGGGCACGCGTCAGTGAGCGCGCGCTGGCGGACGTTGGACCGACAGGCCTCTGGTGACGGCAGGGGATGGGTCGCCAGTTCAGGGGTCTTGATCTAAGCTAGACCATTGCCACTCATGCTGGCGTACCTCCTGCGAGCGCTCTCGTTGCCGCTGCTGTGGGCACAGTGCGGGTGTTCGTTGACGCACGACCTCGACCGGACCCTGGGGGACGCCGGCGGAGATGCGCAGGAGGCCGCGCCAACGCCCTGCGAGCCGGGCAACTGCGCGAGCTGCGTCGACTGCCAGAGCTTCTGTCAGTGCAGCGCTGCCCCGCAACTCGTCGAGCAGTGCATCGAGCAGTGCCTGCTCGCCACCGGGGACGCGGGCGGCTGAGTCAGGTCGCTCGCCGCTTCTTGGGCAAGAACTTGCGGTCGAAGAAGCGCACCCGGCGCACGAGCAGATCGAGCAGGAACACCAGGATGGCCGCGAGCACGAAGCGGTTCCACAGCTGCTCGTAGTACGTGATCTTCTCCTCTCCGGGATCCCACACCTCGGCTGCGGGTGGATCGAGCTTGCCGCCGCCCGCGAGGGCGGCGCGCTCGAGTCGCTCGATGTCGGGCTCGAAGCTCGCGTACTCGCGAGGATAGGGGTTCGTCACGTGGCCATAAGACACGCCCACGTTCGCCAACTCACCCTTCTCCCCGACGCGCGAGTGATCCGCGCGCAGGAGGAACGAGCCGTAGTCGTCGAGCTCGAAGCTCGCTTCGTAGCGCCCAGGTGCGGTCTGGCGCATGGGCACCTCGCGCCGCTTGCCGCCCGGCTCGGGCCCCGTGACCAGCAGCTTGGATTGCATGTCGTTGTCGAAGCGCTCATCCAGCGTGAAGGCATCGACGACCGCGTGAACCTTGCCGCCCACGACCTCGGTCTTCATGTCCAGCTCGCGGCGGTGCTTGGTGCGCATGTGCTCCCGCACCAGCTGCCCCCAGAATTTCGAGAAGCCGGACCAACGCAGCCAGTCCACCGCCCACAGGTTCTTCACGTCGCTGGTCCACGCCAGCGAGTGCCCGAGCCCCACCCGCCAGCGGGCGAGGATGGGCTCGCCGCGGTCGCTGGCCAGGATGAGCTGCGCCGGCGCGGCCTTCATCTGGGTGGCCACGTAGCCGTGCAGCAGCGGAGCGCTCTGAATCGCGATGCCCTTGAGGAAGTCCGCGTTCTGGACGACTTGGACCGGAAACCACTCCTCCACCGCTGCCTGCCGCGCGATGAGCTCGGTCTCCCGCGTGAAGATCTTGGGCAGGCTGTTGGGGTCGGGCACCGCGTGAAAGCGCCCGCCGCCGTTGTCCGCGATCAAGCGCAAGAGCTCCTGGTCGGCTCCGGTGCCGAGCCCCACCGTGGTGACGGTGATGTTCTCCGCGAGCATGGCCTGCACCAGATCCCGGATCCCCTGCGATGGCGCCTGTCCGTCCGACAGCAGGATGACGTGCTTCTTGCGGGCCTGCACCACGCTCATGTCCTGGTAGGCCATGTCCAGGGCCGGGAAGATCTCCGTGCCGCCCCCGGGCTGGATGCGTGAGATCTCGTTCTGAATGCGAGCGCGGTAGCGAGCTGGCTGCATCTTCACGTAGCGGAGCGGGACCGAGTCGAACGCGATCACCTCGATCAGGTCGTCGCCTTGCAGCGTGCTCACCGTAGCCTTGCACGCGGCCTTCGCCATCTCCATGGGCAGGCCGGTCATCGAGCCGGAGCGGTCGATCACCAGGCTCATGGCCACGCTGGGCATGTCTTTGCGCCTTTCGGCGTCCATCCGTACCGGCAGGATGCGCTCGATGGTGGTGTGCGCCCAGCCCCCCAGGCCGTACCCGGACTCGCCTCCGGCGAACAGGAATCCGCCGCCGAGATCGCGCACGTACTTCTCGATCAGATCTTGCGCCCCGATCGAGAGACGCTCCTTCGGCACGTCCGAGACGACCACGAAGTCGAACCGCTCGATCTCCTTGACCGAACCCGGGAAGGCGTTGGGCGCCCGGACGTCCACGTCGAACTGCTGCGCGCTGAGCGCCGAGGTCAGATAGCTGGCCCGGTGAGGTTGGCCCTCGACGTAGAGCACGGTGGGTCGACCCGGCACGTCCATCGTCACCGAGTAGGCGTTGTTCTCCGCGAACTTGTCGTGCTCGAGCTGATCGAGCTTGAGCGCGTAGGTCACCTCGCCGCCGACTCGCACCACGCTCTTGAACGCGACCTCGTTGCTGCCGGGCTCGAGCGTGAGCTCGCGCACGCCGTCCATCCCGTTCAACGTCTCGCCCTGGTACAGCCTCGCTCGCGCCTTGGTCTTGCGGCTGGAATAGATGTCCGCGACGATCTCGAAGGTCTGCCCGATGTCGACCTTGTCCGGGACTCGCACGCCTCGTAGGGCGACCTCCCCGGGGGCAGGGCGGCGATAGGGCACGCTGAACACCAGCACGTCGAAGGAGCGAGCCCGATTGGCCTCGGCCAGCACGTCCCCGCTCGTCTCTACGCCGTCCGTCAGCAGCACCAGGCGCTTGAGATACCCGGGAGGGAACACGCCGTACGCGAGCTGCATGGCCGACGAGATGTCCGTTCCGGCTCCTGGCTTGTCGACGCCCAGATCCCGGGCCGACCCTCCGCCGTGGCGCAGCTCCGCCGCGGGCGGGACCTTGGGCTCCTCGCCGTCGGGCCCCAGCTCCACC
Organism: Polyangiaceae bacterium; assembly: GCA_019637295.1. GTDB lineage: Bacteria > Myxococcota_A > Polyangia > Polyangiales > Polyangiaceae > JACKEA01. Next base: position 171,170 of record JAHBVX010000006.1, on the reverse strand, counting down.
AACCGGGGCCGTTTGGCGAAGGTGACGAGCCTCACCACTCCCTCGCTGCCCCGCGCGCGGGCGGCGCTCTCGAGCCACGCCCGCGCTTCCTCCAGTGATTCGTCCTCGACGGAGTCGCTGACGTCCATCACGAACACGGTCGCGACCTTCTGAGTCTCCGCGGTGCGAGCCAGGCGAGCCAGGCCGAGGCCAAGCAGCGCGATGAACGTCGCGCGCAGCAACAAGGACAGGACGCGCTGCTGCCAGGGAAGGTCGGCCAGGGACCAACCCAGGATCACCATCAAGAGCGGCACGGCGAGCAGTACGCCCAGAGTCCGCGGCTGCAGCAGCTCGTAGGTCTGATCGTCCCGCACCCACTTGAAGCCGTCCACCGGCGCATCGATGACGTGCTTCAGGTAGAGCCAGCCAAGGCCGACGCCGACGAGCGCGATGAGCGCGTACCACAGGGCCGTCTTCACTCGGTCCGTCACACCGTGAGCCTCCGGTGATAGGTGAACCACTCGATGCCGCTCACCAGCAGCGCGGCGAGGAGCAGGTACAGCCACAGCTCGCGCCGTACACCTGGGTTGAAGCCCGAGGGTGGGCCCAGGGCCTTGCCCGCTAGAGTCAGCTCGGTCACGGGCTCGATACGGCTCTCTTCGAGGCTGACCAGGTTGGCGGCGAACGCCGAGGTGACAGGCTGCTGATCCGTCTCCACCGTCAGCTCGTAGAAGCCCGCTTGCGTACCGAAGTACACCGCCCGACCCTCCTTCACGGGAACGGTGAGCGTGCGCGCCTCGGGAGTCTTCAGCGTCGCTGACTCGGCGCCGCTCGGCGCCGGGATCATCCACACGTCCCCGGTAGCGAAGGAGGACACGTAGCTCGTGTCTTCCTCGACGAAATCGTTGATCACGTTGAGCACCAGGAGTGGCCACGCGACGCGCAGCACCATGTCGCTGTTGCGGGGGTCGAAGCCGAGCGCCACGAAGCGTTTGCCCGCGCGCCGCCCCGCCACCAAGATGGGGCCAAGGGCGCTCGCGCCGACGATGCGGTCCTCCTTCTCCGGTTCCAAGGCGTGGCCGTACAGCGCCTGGACGTCCCCCAGCGCCATCCAGCGCAAGAGGGGGCTCTTCTTGTCCCAGGTGTCGAAGCCGAACATCTCGATGCGGCGCTTGCGCTTGACCGGACCACCCTCTTCGGGGACGTCGAAGTACAGGAGTCCGCCGCTGCCCTGCGCCGGCGGCGGCGCCACTCCGTCGAAGATGGTCACGTCGAAATTGCCCGACGGCGGGTACTGGCTGGGCGCGACGGTGGTGACCTCGAGGTACTCGTCCAGCAGCAGCGCCGCTTCGAGGTAGGTGTTGCCCGCGGTGACGACCAGCACGCGTGCCCGGCGCCGCTCCGGCATCAGCGCGAAGGCATGGTCGTCAGCCGGGAGATCGTCGCGTCCGCCGCCCGCCAGGGCCAGCTTCGCCTCGAGAGTCCGGCTCGCGCCCGCCAGATCCTTGTAGAAGCGAGCCAGTCGCTCGTTTGGTCCGAGCGCGAGTCGCGTGATGTCCACCACGTCGCCGTCGCCGAGCAGAGAGAGCTCCACGTCCACGGGTTCTTCGTTCGTGTTGGTGACCTCGATCATCACCTCGTAGCGCGCCTTGTCCAGCGGATAGCGACGCACGGAAAACCCAGTGATGGCGGCGTTCTTCTTGCCGCGCCCCACCGGAATGAACGACAGGTTCACACCGCTCAGATCCAGACCCCGCTCCGCGTCGGCGACGTCGCCGAGCGCACCGTCGCTCACCACCACGATCTCGGGCTTGGACAGCCCGCTGAGGCTGTCCAGGGCGAAGGCCAGCGCGCGCCGAAAGTCCGTGCGAGTGTCCGTCGCGCGCAGGGCATCGACGGCGGGCTTGAGCTCGCTGGTCTCGCCGGTCATCGTGGACAAAGGAGTGACGGACGCGTCCATTTGAGCGATGAGCATCCGATCCGACCCGGACAACCCCTCGACCAACTTCTTGACCTGCTGCTGGGCGACCCCCATTCGGCTCGGGTCCACGTCCGTCGCCTTCATGGAAGCGCTGCCGTCCACCAGCACGACCACGTTGCGACCCTCGACGAGCGCGCCGGCGAGACGGGGGTCGCCAAGCGAAATCAGCAACAGCGAGAGCAGCGCGAGCTGCAGCAGCAGTGACAACAGCCGCTTGAGCCGGGACCACCAGGAGGTGGCCTCCTTGTCGCGCAAGACGCGCTCCCAGATGCGGGAAAACGGCACCGGTACGGGCCGCCGGCGCAGCTTCAGGATGTAGAACAGCACCGTGAGCCCACCCGCGGCTCCGGCGATGGCGAGCAGCGTCGACAGAGGCAAGCCCGCGAAGATCATCAGCGCAGGAACCCTCCGCGGCGAAAGACCGACAGGACCAGCTCGTCGAAGGGCGTGTCGACATCCGCGACGAAGTAGGGGACCTGCCGGCTGGTGCAGAAGCGCTCCACGTCGAGCAAGTACTCGTTCCAGGCGCGCTCCATGCGTTCGAGCAGCTTGGGCGTCACGGTCACTTCGCGTTCATCACCGGTCTCGCAGTCGTAGATGCGAACGTCTCCCCGCAGCGCCGGCTTCGCCTCCTGCGGATCGACGATGTGCAGCACATAGGGCTCGAACTTGTTGTACCGAAGCACGTTGATGCCCTGCTCGAAGCCGGCAGGGTCGTACAAGTCGCTGATGAGCACGGCCAGCCCCCGCCGCTTGTGCTGCGCGACGAAGGTCTTGAGACTGTCCTGTAGGTCCGTGACGCCGCTCGGCTCGGCGCGGCGCAAGAAGTCGAACACCTTGAAGATGCGTCCTTTGCCCCGGGTGGTCGGCATGCGCGCCACGATGGAGTCCGTCGCAGATACGATGGTCACGCGGTCCAGGTTGGCCAGCGCCACGTAGGCCAGCGCGGCGCACAGCCTGCGGGCTTGGTCGAACTTGCGGCCGTCCCCGAAGCCCATGCTCGTCGAGCAGTCCACGATGAAGTAGACGCTCAGGTCCTCCTCTTCCTCGTACAGTCGCACGAGCAGGCGGCCGAACCGCTGATACACGTTCCAGTCCACGTAGCGAAAGTCGTCCCCAGGTGCATAGTCCCGGTGATCCGCGAACTCGATGCCGCTGCCCTTCTTCTTGGTGCGACGCTCTGCGCGCATGCGCCCGGCGAACACCCGGCGACTGACGATGGCGAGGGTCTCGAGCTTCTTCTGGAAGTCCTCGTCGAACAGCTCCGCGCGCTCGGGTCGTGTCAGGCCGAAGCGCCGAGACACGGGAGCCGTGGCCTTCTTGAAGACGTCGAGCACTCCCATGAGGGTCAGGCCTTGGCTTCTGCCAACTCGCTCAAGATCTGGTCGATCACGTCGTCCGTTCGGACGCCCTCCGCCTCACCCTCGAAGTTGAGCAAGATGCGGTGGCGCAGGGCGGGCTTGGCCGACGCCTTGACGTCGTCCACGCTTGCCGCGAAGCGGCCCTCGAACAGCGCGCGGATCTTGGACGCCAGCAGCATGGCCTGTGCGCCGCGGGGAGAGGCGCCCGTTCGTACGAAGCGCCGCGCCTTCTCGGGCGCGGCGTCGCCGTCCGGATGCGACGCTTGCAGCAGTCGCACGGCGTAGTCTTGCACGTGCCGGGCCACCGGGACGGTGCGCACCAGGCGCTGCATTTCCAGCACGTCGTCCCGAGTGACCACGGGCTTGACCTCGGCTTGGTGGTCCGTCGTGGTGCGGTCGATGATGTCGTGAAGCTCTTGGCGGGACGGGAACGGGACCTGCAACTTGAAGAAGAAGCGATCGAGCTGCGCCTCGGGCAGCGGGTAGGTGCCCTCCATCTCGAGCGGGTTCTGCGTGGCCAGCACGAAGTAGGGTTCCTCGATGGTGTAAGTGTTGCGGCCGACGGTCACGCGATGCTCCTGCATCGCTTCGAGCAGCGCGCTCTGGGTCTTCGGGGTCGCCCGATTGATCTCGTCGGCCAGCAAGACGTGGGCGAACACGGGCCCCTTGCGAAACTCGAAGACATGCCCGCCACCCGGGCGCTCCTCGATCACCGTGGTGCCGAGGATGTCCGCTGGCATGAGGTCGGGCGTGAACTGGATCCGGGAGAAGTCGAGACCTACCGCTTCGGCGAGGGTGCGAACCAGCATCGTCTTGCCGAGCCCCGGAACGCCCTCGAGCAGCGCGTGGGAGCCCGCGAGCATGCACGTGAGCACGCCATCGACCACCTCCCGGTGCCCCACGATCACCTGCCCGATCTCTTCGCGGAGCGCGCCGATCTTCTTCTGGAATTCCTCGACCTGTTGTCGCGCGTCGTCGCTCATGTGTCCTCGGGCTGGTTGGTTGGGCGGTAGGCTACTCGCGCGGACGAATGAGCTGAAAGTAGCGCTGCACGTAGAAGCGATACCCCGGAGGGATTTGTTCCTCGTTCATGACCCGCTCGGCCACCGTCTTGTAGTCCGTGTAGACCTGCTTGTACTGCCGGCCCGTGAAGCCCCGCTCGGCTGCCCCGTAGATGACCTGGCTCGACGCGCCACCCTCGCCGGTATCGGCTGCGGCGGCTGTCACGCTCTTGGTCTGACCCTTGAGGCTGCTCTCTTCCCCTCGCAGGTTGCCGTCGTGGCCCGTTCCCCACTGCTCTCCGCCCTGGCCGGCGCCCTGGCCGCCGGGTTTGTCGCCGCTGCCCTGTCCCTGGCCGCTGCCCGGCATCTCGCCGCCGCCCTGGCCCTTGCCGCTGCCCGGCATGGGCATGGTCTTGCCTCCCTGCCCCGGGCCCATCACCAGCATGTCGTCCCCTTGCCCGCTGCCTGGCTTCTGACCCTTGCCCTGACCGCGCTGGCCGTCCTGCCCCTCTTGGCCCTCCTGCCCTTGTCCTTGCTTGCCGCGCGCGCGCTGACCGAAGCGCATGAGCCGCTGCATCCGTTCCTTGCCACCCTTGCCTTGCTGGCGGAGAAGTTCGCGCATCTCCTGCAGCCGGCGGCGTAGCTCTTCCTTCTCTTGCTCGGTCATCTCTTCCTGCGCCATGCGGTTGAGATCTTCGGCCGCGTTCTCGAGATCCTTGGCGGACATCCCGAGCTCCTTGAGCAGGTCCTCGGCGGCTTGGGCCAGTTCGCGATCCAACCGAGACAGCTGACGCTGTGCTCGCTGCGCTTGGTCCTTCTCCCGATCCAAGCGCTCGAGCTGGCGTTCCTTCTTGTCGAGTAGCCGCTTGTCATTCTGGTTCAGGCCACCATCCTGCTCCCGCTTCTTCTCGAGTAGCCGCTTCTTCTCTTCTTCCAGCTTCTTGCGCTGCTCTTCGATGCGCTTCAGGCGCTCGCTGGTCTGCTCACTCGCCTTCTTCAGGGCTTCGCGTAGCTTCTCGAGCTGCTGCGCGCTCGGCTTGTCCTTCTTGCTCTTGAGCTTCTCGGCCAGCTCTCGCATGGCCTTCTCGGCATCCGGCAGGTTCTGCTGCTGCATCGCCTGGGCGATGGGCTTGGTCAGGTCGCTCTTCTCCAGCTCCTTCGCCAGGTTCTTGAGCCCTTCGTTCAGGGCGTCCTTGTCGGCCTCGGCGCTCTTCTGCAGCTCGCGTTCGAGCGCCTCGAGTCGCTTGAACACTTCGGTGCGATCCAGGCGCTGTGCTGCGATGTCCTCGATCAACTGGTTGAAGCGACGGACCGCGGCCTGCACTTCCGGGTCTTGGCTCTTCTCGTCCAAGTCCTTGACCACGTCGCGGAACAAGTCCAGGTCGTCCCCCGTCATGACCATGGGCTGAAACAGGCGCTCGGGCGGCAGCTCGCGGACGGTTCGCACCTCCAGCAGCGAGAGCCCGGCGAGCGCCGCGACGAGCAAAACCACCAGCGGAACTTCACGCGGCAAGTGCAGGGGAGCGGCGCGGCGCGGTTCGAGCTTGCGGGCGCGGTCGAGGGCGTCCTCGATGGCGGCGTCCATCAGGGGGGTGCGGTCGGATGCGGGCAGCTCGCGGAACTGCAGCGCGCTGGCGAGCCGATCGGCCAACTGGTGGTGGCGGTCGAGCGTGATGGCGCCGAGGTGGGGCGGTCGGCGGCGGAGGAACGCGACGGCTGCCGCGACTACGGGCAGCAACAACAGGGCGGCCGCGATCGCGAGCAGCCGGCCCTCTGCCTCCCAGCCCGGGCGAGCGACCTTGACGTAGGTGAGGGCGCCGACCGCGAACACGAGCGGGACGGACAGCAGCAGGACGAAGCGGGCCACGGCCGCGTCGAGGCGCAGGCGCAGCTCCGTGAAGCGCGCAGCGCGTGCGATGCGCTCGAGGGACGACTGGCGTTGGGGGGGGCTCACGGTCGGGATCTAGTGTCGGTTGACGTTTGTAACGCCGGAAAGTTCCGTTCGCTTTCGGTTTGGGCGCGAGGCTTGGGGATCGTAGCGCGACCAGGGCGTCCGTGCGGGACGGATTCCACGAGGCCACTACCGCGCCAAGTGTCGGAAACTTCCCCACATCTCTCGGTCCGTTGCGCGCCTTCGGCCGGGCGAGTGCCAGGACGCGCCCGGCCGGCCGCCGGCCCGACCTCGGGCAGGGCGGGTCGAGGGGCGGGACCACCTTGACCCCTCCAAGGCGAAAGACTCGAATGCCCAGGGAACGCCATGACCAAGAGCCTTGCCAAGACTGTCGTCCTCGTCGCCGACGACGAACCTAGTACACGAGCCCTGGTCGCAGGTCACCTGCGCACACGCGGCTATCGCGTCATCGAAGCATCCGACGGCGATGAGGCGTGGGCCATGGCCCACGAGCACCTTCCGGACTGCGTCGTGCTCGACGTCATGATGCCGGGCATGAGCGGATGGGAGGTCTGCCGCAAGATCCGCGAAGCCGTCTCTTTGTCGCACACGGGCGTGGTCATGCTGACGGGCATTGGCGAGAACTTGAACGAGCTGACCTCTCCGCTGCACGGCGCGGACACGTACCTCGACAAGCCCTTCGAGTTCGCGATGCTCGATCGTCGCGTCCAGGAAGCTCTCGCCCGCCGGCGTCCAGCGGAGCCCGTCGTGACGAGCGCCCCGCCCGTGCCGGTGAAGGCGGCACCCGCGAAGAGGGAAGCGCTCGCCACGACGAAGGCCAAGGCCGCGGTGCCGATCGAGCCGAAGCCCGCCAAGAAGAAGGCGCCCGCCAAGAAGAAGGCGCCCGCCAAGAAGAAGGCGCCCGCCAAGAAGAAGGCGCCCGCCAAGAAGAAGGCGCCCGCCAAGAAGAAGGCGCCCGCCAAGAAGAAGGCGCCCGCCAAGCCCGCCAAGAAGAAGGCGCCCGCCAAGAAGAAGGCGCCCGCCAAGAAGAAGGCGCCCGCCAAGAAGAAGGCGCCCGCCAAGCCCGCCAAGCCCGCCAAGAAGCGAGCCAAGAAGCAGGCCCGTCGCCGGTAGCGGCGCCTACGGCGCCAGCGACGCGGCGAAGCGCCGAACCTCGTCGAGCGAGTCGGTTCGAGCGACCGGTGGCAGAGCTCGCAAGAGCTTCTTGCCGTAGCCGTGGCGGTGAACGCGCTCGTCGAGCAGCGCGACGATCCCGGTGTCGGCGGTGCTGCGGATCAGCCGTCCGAAACCTTGCTTGAGGGTGATGGCGGCCTGCGGAACCACGAGGTCCATGAACGGGTTGCCGCCCTCGGACTCCAGCGCCACGGCGCGAGCACGCAACACGGGATCCGTAGGCACCGAGAACGGGACCTTCTCCAAGATCACGAGCCTGAGCGCGCGACCGGGCACGTCCACACCTTCCCAGAACCCGAGGGTGGCGACGAGGACCGCGTGACCGCTGGCGCGAAAGCGCTCGAGCAGCGCGGTCTTGGGCATGTCGCCCTGGAGCAGCACCTCCCGCGTGGGCAATAGGTCGCGAAGTCGTGTGGCCAGGTCGTGCATCGACCGCAGAGAGGTGGTGAGCACGAACGCGCCGCCATCGACGATCTCGACCAACTCCGCGCTGCGAGCGGCCGCCGCGTCGACGAACTGCGCGTCGCGCGGGGACGGCAGATCCCGCGGCGTGTACAGCAACGCCTGTCGCTGCAGATCGAAGGGGGAAGGGACGGTGAGCTCGCTGACGGCGAAGCGCTCGTCGAGGCCGAGCCTGCGCCGAACGTAGCGGAAGCCCTGGTCCTGCGCGTCCGAGGTGGACAGGGTCGCGCTCGTCAGCACCACGCACGGGACGGACTCGAACACGCGGACTCGGAGCATGGGCGCGAGATCCACGGGGCTACAGACCACCGCCACGCTGCGCGCGGATGACTCCAGGAAAGTGACGAAGCCTGGCTCCCCGGCAGTGATGACGCGCAGGCTCTCCCGGGCTTGGGCCGCGCGCCTGGCGACTACCTCCAAGGCATCGTCGGCGCCCGCCCTGCTCGCTGCCGGCGCATTCGCCGAGTCGCCGCGCGCCGAAGACTCGATCTCTTCGAGCGTCTCGTCGAGCCGATGCCAGCGGTCCGCGACGCCGCCGGCGAACACCTCGCGGTCCAGGAGCACACGCCCCTCGCTCGAAGCCCCTGCGGCGCGCCTGAGCTCCCGGAAGTAGTCGTCGGTTGCTCCCCTCGCGCGCAGCGCGACGGCACCGGCGCCCGCGCGCGCGCCGAGCAACAACGCCCGCTCGGCGTCGCGCGCCAGCGCGTGTAGGCTCCGCGTGCTGACGCGCGAGCCGAAGAAGTCCGTGGCGATTGACTCGAGCTGGTGAGCTTCGTCGAAGATCACGGCGTCATAGTTGGGGAGCACACGACCTGGGTGGGCGCCCCGGAGCGCCAAGTCGGCGAAGAACAAGTGGTGATTGACGACCACGACCCGGGCGGCCTCCGCCTCGAGCTTCATGCGCGTCACGAAGCAATCACGAAAGTAGCTGCAGCCTCCGCCGACGCGGGTCTCGCTCGATGACGTAACCTCGCGCCAGATCGGATCGTCCTCCGACAGCGCGTCGAGCTCTGCCACATCTCCGGTCTCGGTGCCCCGGCGCCAGCGCTCCACCAACTCGAGTGAACGCCGTCGGCCAGGCGCGGTGGCCTCCAGCGACTGACGCGCCTCACCGAAGCGGCGAAGACAGAGGTAGTTGCCCAGGCCCTTCATCACCGCCACCTCTGCGGGTAGCCCCAGCGCGCGCCGGATCAGCGGGATGTCTCGGGTCGCGATCTGCTCCTGCAGCGCGCGGGTCGCGGTGGAGACGACCACCTTGCGTCCCGAGAGCAAGGCCGGGACCAGGTACGCGAGCGTCTTGCCGGTACCCGTTCCCGCCTCGCACAAAAGGATACCGTCCTCGGCCAGCGCCCGCTCGACGGCGGAGGTCAGCTCGAGCTGTCCGGGGCGCGCCTCGTAGCCCTCGAAGTGGCGCGCCAGGGGGCCATCTTCGGCCAACAGTCGTCGAGCCGCACTGCCGCGCTCGCAGGGCTCCGACACGGCGACTCAACCCTCGGGCGGGCGCTCGGGCGGGGGCGTCCCACCCATGGGCGTTCCGTCCGCGAGCAGGAACTGCAGTCCGGCGATCTGTCCGTCGGCCTCCTGCTGCAGCCAGACCACGCGACCACGTCGCGAGGGGGCCTCCTCGTCGCCGAACAGGACGTCGTACTCCGCGCCCTGCTCGATCGCGTCCTCCACGACGATCCGAACGCCGCCTCGGCTCAGGTTCAGGGTCCAGCCCGTAGCTTCGAATCCCGGAGCGCGCAGGAGCACTCGCTCGGACGCTTCGCGCCTCGCGCCGCCCACCTGCCGGCGAGTGTCGTGGACCCGCTGGGGCTCCGCCTTGTCTTCGTCCTTCTCACTCACCGCGCGCGAAACGATAGCAAAAGACAAATGCCCCGTCCTGCGAGTTCGTCTCCGGCCTTGACGGCCCACACCTGCTCTGCAAACCTGCGCGCTGCGATCCGGGTCTCGGCGGGGGCCAATCGCTTCACTTTCGAAGAGCCCTGCCGTTATCACCTTGCGTCGGCCTCCTCGGATGCCGCACCCCGCAATGCCCGAGCTGTCCCCCTCCGACCTCAAGAAGCGCCTCTTCGAGCTGGGATTCGAGGTCTATCGCACGCTCGGTCCACGGGTGGTGCTGGCGGATCGCGTGCGCGACAACCTCATCATGGACAGCGGCGTGAGCGTGGAGTCCTCGGGCGAGGAGTTCGTGATCAGGACGGTGTTCCGCGCTCAAACCACGGAGTTTCCAGGGGAATCAGCGGCACAGCTGGTCGTCCGGGCGCGGGCCGCGGCGGACGATGCCCGCGGCGCCGGGTACGTCGAGGAGGCCGTGCACGAGACCCCGGTGAAAGACCCTGGAGATCCGAAGCGGACCATCGACACATGGCACGAAGTGACGCTTTCTCGCAGCGTTTCGCAGGCAGAGTTGCAGGGCGTGCTGACCGAAGCCCTGCGCTACCCGAAGGTCGCCGTGCGCTGAGCCTGCGGATTGTTACGACCCGTGCGCCGTGCTATGTGGCCGCCCCTTCTGGGCCGGTCCGATTCGGCCCGCCACGTCAGTCAAGGTTGTCATGCTGAGCGCATTTCGACGCGGTGGTGCCGGGCAAATCGTCGTCGGCGCCATCGTCTTCGCCATCATCGTCGTGTTCGTGCTGGAGTTCCGCACGGGTCGTGGGCCTGGTGCCGGGCTCTCCCGGGAGTGTGCCGTCGAACTTCACGGTCGATGCATCGACCGCAAAGAGTACTTCGCGGCCTACGGCCTGATCGTTCCCCGCGGGCTGCAGCCCAAGCGGGTGCGCGAGATGGGGCTGCGCCGCCAGGTGCTCGAGGGCCTCGTCGAGCGCGAGCTGCTGCTCTCGGAGGCCAAGCGCCTGGGGATTTCCATCAGCGAGCAAGAGATCGACGAGGAGCTGGCGTCCGGTCGCGCACGAGTCTCGCTGCCCGCGGCGCAAGCGTCTTTCTTGTCCTACAACCTCGGTCTGTCGGCGGATGGCGTGCGCCCCCTGCCGGTCAAGAGCGTGCAGAGTGGCGCGTTCGACTACAAGATCTACGAGCGGATCGTCAAGAACACGACCAACCGCTCGCCCAAAGAGTTCAAGGAGATGCAGCGGCGGGAGCTGGTCGCGCATCGCATGCGCGAGCTGGTCAGGAGCCGCGTCCGCGTGAGCGTCGAGGAGGCCTTTGCGCAGTGGGAGCGCGAGAAGTCCTCGGCGGTGGCGCGGGTGCTGCGGCTGGACCAGGACTGGTTTCAGCGCTTCGGCGTCGACTCCTCGGACGCCGCGGTGGACGCTTGGGCCAAGGACAACAGCCAGCAGATCGACGAGGCCTGGAAGGCGGAGAGCGCGCGGGTGGTGGCGGGCTGTTCGCTCGTGAGCGAGGTGTTCGTCGCAGCGGGTCCCGACGTGAGCGACGAGGCGAAGGTCGACATCCGCAGTCGGATCGACGAGGCCCACAAGCGGTTGAAGGCGAAGGAGCCCTTCGCCCTGATCGCCCGTCAGGTGAGCGAGGCCGCCACTGCCCCTTGGGGCGGCGAAATCGGCTGCTTGGCCGAGAGCTACGGCGTTGGCGCGGACGATCTGGTGAAGGTCGCCGCCACCATGAAGGTTGGCGAGATCTCGCCGGTCCTGGAGACACCCCGCGGATTCCACGTGCTCTTGCTGCACGGTAAGCTCGCGGCCAAGGACCTCGAAGCCTACGGCAAGCGGCTGGTGGCGCGCCGGCTGAGCGTGCCGCTGCAGGCGGACCTGTCGTTGCGGGAGTTCGCCAACGAGAGCGTCGAGCGCGCCCAGAAGGGCGAGAAGCTGGAGGACGTCGCCCGTGAGCTCGGCGCGCGCTACGCGCTTCGGGCGGCAGACCGCGTGCCCGCCCTGCGCCCCGCGAAGAGTGGCGAGGAGCCGCCGGCGATGGCGCACGCGAGCAAGCCTCGCGTCGAGATCTCTTCGTCCTTCAACCGCATCGTCGGCCCGTCGCTCGACGCGCGCCCCGGTGAGCACCCGGCCGCGGAGCTTTTTGCGTTGGAGCCCGACGCGGTGCTCAGCAAGCCAGTTGCTACCAACAAGGGTCTCGTCGTGCTGCAGCTCAAGGAGAAGACGCTGGCGAAGCGCGAAGATTTTGAGAAGGACCGTCACGAGATCCTGCGCACGCTCCAAGACGACAAGGGCCGTGACGCCGTGGCGCGCTACGTGGAAGCGCTGCGCAAGGCCGCCAAGGACCAGGTCAAGATGGACTCGAGGCTGCTTGAGGAATCGACGACGGACACCGAGGGCGACAGCTGACGTCCGCTCGGCCTCCGCTAGCGCCGCTGCTGTACGCGCACGAAGTGCAGCCCAATGGTCTCACCGTCGTGGTGGTGCCTCTGCCCTCCGTCCATCGCGTGGTGATCGAAGCGCACGTGCGAATCGGGCCGCGCTTCGAGCGCGAGCTCGACAACGGAGTGAGCCACTTCCTCGAGCACATGCTGTATCGTGGCACGCCGTCGCTGCCGTCGGCGCACGAGCAGGCGCTCGCCTTCGAGACCCTGGGCGGCACCCTGGGCGCAGCCACCTACGTGGACCACGGCACGCTCGGTATCTCCGTGCCGGGGGAGTCTTACCCGGCGACCCTGGAGCGCTTCGCGGAGGTCGTGTGCGAGCCGATCTTCACCGGCATCGAGGTCGAGAAGGGCATCGTGCGCGAGGAGATCTTGGAGGGGCTCGAAGAGGACGGGACCGACGTCGATCCGGACAACCTGGCGCGTGAGCTGTCGTTCCCGGGCCATCCCCTCGGCTTCCCCATCACCGGGACCCTGGCCCATCTCGAGCGCATGACGGTCGAGCAACTGCGCGACCATCATCGCCGGCACTACACGGCACGCAACATGGTGGTGACGGTCGCGGGGCCCGTCGACCCGAGCGCCGTAGCCGCGGATGTGGCGCGCGTGCTCGGACGGCTCGTGCCTGGTGAAATACCGACCAGCCCACCTCCGCCGCCGGCGACGGGCCCGCTGTTCCGTTTCACCCGACACAGCGCGAGTCAGACCGAGCTGCGCGTGACCTTCCGCGCGCCGTCGGAGCACGACGCGCTCGAAGCTGCCACCGACATGCTCCTGCGTGTCATCGACGATGGCATGTCCACGCGGCTCTACCATCGCATCTGCGACGAGCTCGGCCTGTGCTACGACGTCTCGGCGGCCTACGAGGCGTACGCCGACAGCGGACTGTTCGACGTCGCGGCCAGCAGCGAGCACGCGCGGGCGCCCGAGGTGTTGAGCGAAATACTGTCGCTGCTCGCGACTCTCGCCGAGCATGGGCCCACGAGCGCCGAGCTCGACAAGGCCAAGGCACGCGCGCGCTGGCAGCTCACGGAGATGCGCGACGACCCCGCCGAGACGGCGTCCTTCTTCGGCCTCGGCTACCTGACGGGTGTGCTGCGCACGCCCGAGGAGCGCCTCGAGTCGCTCCTCGCGGTCGAGCGGGAGGACGCGCGCCGGGCCGCGGAGACCGTGTTTCGGCCCGAGAACCTGGTGGTGGTGGCCGTCGGGGCGGCAAAGAAGCAGGCGCGCGCCGCGCTCGAGCGGCGAGTCGCTGGTTTCGGGCGCTAAGGGGCGCGCTACTGGGGGTTCAGGACGAAGCCATAGATCTTGAAGTCGTCCAGCCATGCGTTGGCGGAGCTCTGATCAGCTTGGCTCGCCGCTCCGATGAAGAACACGCCGTTGACCAGGTTTGCGGTCCCCGGGTCCTTCGCCCCGGCGGGTCGCAGCGAATAGCCCCCTGGCGGCACCGCCGCGGTGTTCAGCCAGACGCTCACGTTGGGTCCGGGCGTGTCGAACTTCCACGCGATGGTCACGCGCGTCCAGGTGTCCTGCTGCAAGTGTGGAGGCGAGACTCGAGTGGCGTGAGGCGTGCCGTTCTGCTCGATCAGGGTGACCTCGAGCGCGTTGCCGAGGTTGCCGGACGTCTTCACGAGGCGGAGGTTGCCTTCGGCGCTGCTGGCGGTGGCGAACAGGTTGCGCTCCAGGTTGTCCCCTGGGTTGAAGTTTGGCCTGATCCAGAAGTCGAGGGAGCCCTGCGCGATGATGAGGTTCGACGGGAGCTTGTAGCGAACGAAGGCGCTCGCCGGAGTGAACAGCATGGCGTGGCCACACTTGCCTTCCTGGAAGGTCGGGCTCGGGTGGTGGGCCGAGTCGGTGCCGTTTCCGTTCGAGGGGGAGGTGACCTCGGCGCTCGAGCCGAGCTTCGTGTACAGCGTCGGCAGCGTGGCAATGGGTAGCCCACAGTCCGCCCAGGCGGTGCTCACCCCGCCGGTTCCGCCGGTCGACACGGCTCCACCGGAGCCGCCGCCGCTGCCTCCGGAGCCGCCGGAGCCGCCGCCGCTGCCGCCGGTAGCACCACCGCTGCCGCCGGAGCCGCCGCCGCTGCCGCCGGAGCCGCCGCCGCTGCCGCCGGTAGCACCACCGCTGCCGCCGGTAGCACCGCCAGCGCCGGCGGTCGCGCCGCCGGCGCCGCCGGGGGAACCCCCGTTGCCACCGAAGGCGCCACCCGAGCCACCCGGGGTGCCGCCGCTGCCCGCGGACGCGTCGGACGCGCCGCTGCCGCCGGTCGACGAGCCGCCCGTGCCGGCCGACGAGAAGTCGTCCCCGCCGCAGCCCACCAGCAGAAAGACGCACGCCCCGAGATCGCTCCACCGCATCCCACGAGGATAGCCGAGCCGGCCCCCAGCCGCCACGCTGGTGGCCTCAACGGCTGGGAACGCGCGCGTCCACGCCCAGCTCGGCAGCGCTGGGCAGCAGCTGATCGACGGCCTGGGCGAGGCGATCCCCGAGCGCAGCCTCAGCCCCGGAGCCGCTCGCCCGCGTGCGGAACAAGCCAGCGAAGCACTTGTCGATGGACGCTCCGAACGCGACCACCCAGCCCTCGAGCTCGCTCGAGCCCACGACGGGTCGGACGAGCACGGTGACCGTGCCGGCGAAGTCCTTCGGTGCCTGCAGGTCCCGCTGGTCCAAGACCTCCGTCTCACTCCAGGTTGGGAACTCCGGGCGCCAGAGCGCGACCTGCGCGCGGCACTCCTCGATGCGGACGCGGCGGTGCGCGCGCCAGACTCGAAGCGACAGCTCCGAGCGCGACTCGGCGTGGGAAGCGACCAGCCAGCGCGCGCCGTCGTCGATGCGCCACGAGCCAGCGCTCGGGAGCGTCACCGACAGACCCGTGCGCGCGGACGCCACCCGCTCCGCCGATCCAGCCGGCAACAGCGGCTGCGCGGCTGCGGGCGGCGGTGGCGGCGTCGCCGGTGGGGTCGCCGGTGGAGCTCCACACGCGAGCGCACTCCACAGCGCGGCGAGGGCCCAGGTCAGACGCGCGTGAGCCACTCGGGGTGCGAGTCGTCCTTACCCTTGACGATGTCGAAGTAGCGAGCTTGGAGACGCCGCGTCACCTCGCCGCGCTGGCCGGTTCCGATCACCCGATGGTCGACCTCGACGACCGGCGTCACCTCCGCCGCGGTGCCGGTGAGGAACACCTCGTCCGCGAGATACAGCTCGTCTCGGGTGATGTACTCCTCCTTCACCGTGAGCCCCTCCTCACGCGCCAGCGTGATGATCGTCTCGCGGGTGATCCCGGCGAGGATGCTGGCGGACAGCGGGGGTGTGGTCAGGACACCCTTCTTGACGATGAACACGTTCTCGCCGGAGCCTTCGCTGACGTAGCCGTTCACGTCCGTCAAGATGGCCTCGTCGAAGCCGTCGAGCTTGGCTTCCTGCTTGGCCATCACGCTGTTGATGTACTGACCGACCAGCTTGCCCTTCGCGAACGCGACATTGATGTGGTGACGCGAGAAGGAGGACACCTTGCAGCGGATACCCCGGTCGAGCGCCTCGGCCCCCAGGTAGGCGCCCCACTTCCACGCGATGATGTAGGTCTCGATCGGGTTGTTGGGCGCGTACACGCCCATGGCGCCGGCACCGATGGTGACCAGCGGCCTCAGGTAACCCTCGGACATCGAGTTTTCGCGCAGGACTTGCAGGCAGCCGTCGACGATCTGCTCGACCGTCACGCGGGGCTTCATCATCACCAGGTGGCAGGACTCTGCGAGCCGCACGATGTGATCCTGCAGCCGGAAGATCGAGGTGTTGCCGTCGCCGCGCCGGTAGGCGCGGATCCCCTCGAAGGCGCCAACGCCGTAGTGGAGTGTGTGCGTCAACAAGGAGGTCGAGCCGGCGACCTTCCAGTCGACGATCTCGCCGTTCTTCCAAATCTTGTCCCCGTGTTCGGTCATCGCGCTGCCCTCGCGGATCGTCGGGTTCTCGCCACGCACGCCCCGAGGCGCGCCGCGGGACCATAGCATCCATGAGCCAACGTCCACCCGTCACCGCGCCGCGCCGACCCGAAAGGAATGTCCGGGTCGATTTTTCTACGGCGAGGCCCAAATTCCTGTGCTATGCGCCATCCACAGACAGCTCGTGGGGTCCGAGGGTGCCGCGAGCGACGTCACCGAAGTGGGGATAGACGGCCCATGAGCCGACTCCGGAAGCCCGGCCGCGAGCTCCGCGACAGAGGAAATCACGATGGATGGACAACGCCAGAGGTCCGGCGGTGGGCGCAGACGCCGCCGCCGGTCCCGCGCCGAGCCGACAGCCGCCGAGCCGGTCATGATCGCGGCGCGCCGCCCGAATTCTCCCCTGCTGACGCGCCCGGGCCGTAGAGCGCTGGCCGCCTCGGTGGCGCCGTCGAACGGCAAGGCGGCCTTGGTGAGCGACGCCGTTGCGCCTGCCCCTGCCCCCGCCGAGTCGCCGAGCCCGCCGCGACGGGTCGCGCGCATCGTCACTGCAGGTCGCACGGAGGTCGACGACAGTGAGCGAAGTCGCCTGCGCCTCCTCGAGCGCCTCATGCTCAGCGAGACGCGCGGTTCGATCAGCCGCGCTGCCAACGACTACCTGCAGGCGGGCTTTCTCTTTCCCGAGGAGCAACCGGTGCAGCTGCAGCTGCTCGAGCACTTCGACGAGGAGCGCGCCCGAGAGGCCATCACGGTGCTCGCGCGACTGCTCGACGAGCAGGACGCCCACAAGCTGCCGGTGCTATTGCAGCGGCTTCGGCGTCTGGAGGAGCACGGCGACGAGGCTCCCACCCGCGACGCGGCGGCAGAGCTCAGGCGTTCGCTGCGCTGAGGCCTGATGAACGGCGAGCTCAGCGTTCGGGAGTTCGAGGCGCAGTTTCGCGAGCTCGTCGCTCGCCAGCGGAGTCAGACGGACAACGTCGGCTCGGTGCACTGCAGCGACTGCAGTAGCTGTTCGTCGTGCACCTTCTGTCGCGAGTCCGAGCGGCTCCTGCGCTGCCACTACTGCGTACGGCTGATGAACTCGGCAGACTGTTCACACTGCACGGACGGCAAGAATCTGACGGCTTGTCACCACTGCGCCGAGTGCGAGGACTGCATGTCCAGCTCCTACCTGGTGCGCTCGATTGGCTGCATTGGGTGCACGTACTGCTTCGGCTGTGTCGGGCTCTCCAACAAGGACTTTCACGTGCTCAACCAGCCGTTGTCGCGTCAGGAGTACTTCGCGACTACCCGGCGGCTGGCTGGCGAGCTCGGACTCTGACCGTCACCGGCCCATGGCGCGCACCGATCCGACTCTGGAGCAGCTCTGGAAGAAGGTCGTGGACGACTGGGACAACGACAAGGCTCACGCGCTCTTTCTCGAGCACTGCCGCGCCACGGGCGCGCTGGCCGAGGCGGCGGCCCGCTATCGAGGCATGGCGGGGGACCGCGAGCGCGGTCCGACCGCGGACAAGCGACTGTCGGCGGTGCTCGCGCTGGCGCTCGCGCAGCTGGAGACCCTCCGCTCGAGCGAGCCGCAGCGGACGTCGGGCCGGG
Organism: Polyangiaceae bacterium; assembly: GCA_019637295.1. Taxonomy (GTDB): domain Bacteria; phylum Myxococcota_A; class Polyangia; order Polyangiales; family Polyangiaceae; genus JACKEA01. The sequence continues at coordinate 153,473 of JAHBVX010000006.1, read as the reverse complement.
GGCTGCTCTGGATTCTGCTCTTTGTCTCGGGGATCCTGGCGGTATTGGCCTATCTCGGCGCTCGCGGCGGCTGAGCCACGCGCTCGAGTTGCGTCGGGAACCCGACGTCGTTAGGTAGGAACAGACCGCGCCGTGCGGGTGTTCTCGCTCGGATTGGTCGACTTCCCAGGGGATAGCTGAGCGACTGTCACCGTTGCTCGCTCTCCCGAGACGCCACCAGGAGAAGCCTCATGAAACGAGCTACGTACTTGCCGCTGCTGATTTCCTCGCTCGCGCTGGCCTGCGGATCGGATCCCAAGCCTCCGCCCACGGGCCCCACGGGCGGAACGGACGACCCCAACGCGTCCGCCTTGGTCGGCCAGACCGACAACAAGAAGCCAGGGGACGACCCGAGCCAGAGTCAGATCAACATCTCCGAGGAGATTAAGAAGGCCTGCGGGATTTCTGACGCAGATGCCTTTTTCGCGTTCGACTCCGCCAACATCCGCGCTCAAGATCACAAGGTCCTGGGCCAGCTGGCGACCTGCTTCACGAGCGGTCCCCTGGCCGGGCGGCAGATGCGCCTGGTCGGCCACGCCGACCCTCGCGGCGACGAAGACTACAACCTGGTGCTCGGCGGCCGCCGCGCGGACAACGTCAAGGGTTTCATCGTCAAGAAGGGCCTCGACGACGCTCGCGCCGAGACGACCTCCCGCGGCGAGATGGATGCCACCGGCACGGATGAAGCCAGCTGGGCTCGCGACCGCCGGGTAGACATCGTCCTCGGCGACTGAGCCGAGCTGGCGCGCGCCCTGGACCCCTTTTGGGGCTTGGTCGCCCCGGACCGGCCGCGTTAAGAGACCCGAATGACGGATCGGCCCAAGGCGGAAATGCTCGACCCCGTGCACCTGATGCTCGGGGCCACCGGGGTCGTGGCGGTCGTGTTGATCATCTTGATCATCGCGTCGACCGCCGTGTGGATCATCTGGGTGCTCAAGTCGCTGCAGCTGCGCCGCCTTCGCGCGGCTCACCACGCGTTCGAGAAGGAGGCCGAGAGCGTGACCTCGGCGTCCGAGTTGATTTCGATCGCGCTCAAGCATCGAGCTTCACCGGGCGGGCGCGTCGTGCTCGAGCTCGCCAAGCGACACCATCAGGCCAACCTCTCCTCCGACATGCTGCTCGCGGTTGCCAAGCGCGCCATGGCCAGCGAGCAGCAGCGCGCGAGCACGTTGATGCCCACCCTGTCGAGCATCGCGTCGGCGTCACCGTTCATCGGACTGTTCGGAACCGTGTGGGGGATCATGGATGCGTTCCTCCGCATTGGCGTGGAGAAGAGCGCCTCGCTGCCGGTCGTCGCGCCTGCCATCGGCGAGGCGCTGATCGCGACGGCCTTCGGGCTCGTGGCGGCCATCCCCGCGACCATCGGCTTCAACTACGTGGATCGCCGCATCGGGGACCTGCTCGAGGAGCTCGGAGCCTCGGCGGAGTCGTGGGTCGAGACCCTCGCGGCGGACCCGGGTGGCCCCACGTCGGCCGTGCCTCTGGTGAAGGAGTCCGGTCGGCCACCTCCACACCCCCAGCCAGGTTTCGCGAGGTAGCGTGGGCGCAAAGCTGACCTCCGCGCGCGGGCGACGCGCTGGCTTCACGGACATCAACGTCACCCCCCTCGTCGACGTGATGCTGGTGCTGCTCGTGGTGTTCATGGTCACCGCGCCGTTGCTCACGACTGGGCTCCGCATCGATCTGCCGGAGGTCAAGGCCGCGCAGACGCCGGTGAAGGACGCGCGTCTGCTGGTTACCGTGACCGGGGACGGGCGCATCCTCTTCGGCGAGAAGGACGTGACCGGTCGCATCGACCAGGCGCTGAAGGAGAGCCAGCGCGTGCAGACCGAACGAGAGCTCTACATTCGGGCCGACAAGGAGGCGCGCTACGGAATCGTCGCGTCCGTCGTCGCCGCCGCGCGCAACAGCGGCGTGGAGAGCCTCAACCTGCTCGTGCAGCCGGAGCTCGAAGAGGTGGAGGAGCCGCCTCCGCCGCCCGCCAAGGGCACCAAGCCCGTCAAGAAACCCTGACCTCTTTCGCTCATGTCCGCTATCGCCACCTACTCGCCGTTCGAGATCGGCTCTGCGCTGACGGGCGCGGCGCTGATCCAGGCGGGGTTCTTGACCTTGCTGGTGGTGGCCGGCGCTGGTCGGACGAAGATCGACGCCGTCCAGGAGAAGGCCGAGCGAGAGGTACCCATCGCCGTCCAGCCCGTGCTCGACGACGCGCCTCTGATGAAGCTCGGCGGCAAGAAGAAGGTGCGCGCCAAGCTGCCCGACATGTGGACGAAGCAGGCGCCGGTGCTGGTGCCCGAGTCCGCCGAGCTGAGCGCGCCCACGCCCAAGGCGAAGGACGATCCCGCCGCCATCCCCACCAGCGCGGTCGCGACCGGGGACGCCCAAGCCCCGCCGCCGGACGCGCAGGTCACCGACGCGCAGGCGGTGGTCGCGGATGCGGCGGCCGTGCCCGACTCGTCCGGTGCGCCCGCCGAGTCGGAGGTCGTAGGCGAGGGTGATCCGAGCGGCGTCAAGGAAGGGACGACGACGGACCCGCTGCAGGCGAACTGGAAGAAGACCTACCATGTGCGGATCCTGAGCTGGTTCAACGCGAGATTTCGCCCGCCGGTGGCGGAGGTACCCTGCGAAGAACTGAAAAATCTGACTGCCGGGGTCACCGCGAACGTCTCACCGGACAGAACCGTGACCGGCTACAGCATGGGTAAGGCCAGCGGCAACGCCGTGTTCGACCAGCGCGTGCGTTCCGCGATGGATGGCATGGTGGGGCAGCAGCTCCCGCCGCCCCCGCCACTGTGCACGGACTGCAACGTCCCCGCGGCGGTGAGCGTGACCTTCTCGGGGCGAACCAATCAATGCAAATGAAGAGCTTCCGATTCTCTCTTGGCCCAGCGGCGGTGGCTTCACTCATCGCCGCCCTCGTGGCCACCGCGCCGGCACTCGCGCAGCAGCCCGCTGCTTCCGCCGACGAGAGCTTGCTCGGGGAGTACGTCGTCACGGGCACCGTTCAGGAGCACATCCCGAAGCTCGCGATCTTGCCGTCCTTCGCCCCTGACCTCGAAGACGTCTTGCTCCGTGGCATCGTGCGACGCGACTTCGAGCTGTCCGGGATGTACGACATCATCCCCGACTCCAAGGCTCCCACCGGCACCTATGGCTTCGAGGACCCGGTGGCTGTGGACGAGTGGAGGAAGCTCGGCGCCGAGGCGATCGTCAAGGTCGCCGCGCGCAGCCACCCGTCGGGCAAGATTCAAGTCTTTGGCATCGCCTACTTCCCGCAGGTGGGCAAAGAGCCGGTGTACGAGAAGTCGCTGCTCGTGGACAAGAAGGACATTCGCGTCACTGCGCACCGCATCACGGACGCACTGCTCGGCGCCCTCACGGGCAGGCCGGGCGGATTCGCCAGCCACTTCACCTTCGCGGGTAAGTGGGGCAAGAACCGGCGCATCTTCACGATGGACTCGGATGGACACGATCTCAGGCCCTTCAGCGATGCCAACACGACGTCCATCGCGCCCACCTGGGGTCCGCGTCAGACGGTGTTCTACGTGGAGAGCAAGAACTACTCGCCGTTTCGTGTGCTGACCTGGGATGGCAAGCAGAGCACGCGGGTGAACCTGCCCTTCAAGACCAGCATCTACAGCGTGAGCTTCAACAAGGACCGCACGCGCATGGCGGTGGCCGTCGCCGAGAACGCTGGCAGCTCCATCTACGTCGGCAACGCCGACGGGTCCGGCATGGCTCGCGTCTCCAAGACCATCCTGTCGACCTCGCCGTCCTTCAGCCCGTCTGGCAAGCTGGCTTGGATCGGTGGGGATCCCAAGAGGGACGGCAGCCAGCGTGTGTATGTGGACGGCAAGCCCGTGTCGCCGGGCGGGTTCGTGGCCGCAGCGCCCACGTTCTGCGACACGGAGGATGGTATCCGGCTGGTCTACTCCGTCGCGGTCGGCGGCAACCGCCAGGACTTGGTGATGAGCGACGAGCAGGGGCGCGGCAACGTGCGGCTGACCCACAGCATGGGGACGAATCGATACCCGGCGTGCAGCCCGGACGGTCGCCTGATCGCGTTCTTCTCGGATCGCCAGAAGAGCCCGGGCACCTACTTCTTGAGTCTGAAGCGTTGGCGCACCATCAAGCTCAACTCCCAGTTCGGAGAGTCACTTCGCTGGGAGGCGCTGCCGCCGCCGCCGCCGTCCGCCGCGCCGTAACGACGAGCTCGCGGTCAGACGAACACGCCGGAGAGAGCCATCGGGATCTGGGCGTTGCCCACGATCTTGATCTTGCCGCTCATCGCCAGCTGCATCGGGTTCTGCTTGCCCGTCTGCATGTCCATGAAGTCGCTCATCTTGACCTCCAGTCGGCACTCCGGCGCGTCGAGCTTTGGGATCTGCGCCCCTGGCGTCACCGCAAGCCGATAGGTCCGGTCACCGTCGGCGATCACGAAGGCCACGCTGCCGGCGATGCCCTTGACCAGCGCGAGCCGCTCCGCGTCGACGGTCAGCACCTTGAAGGCCAACACCTGTTGCTCGGGCTTTATCGGGTCCCCCTCCTGGGCGACTGCGCCCTGGACGAAGATCGGCGCGAAGTCCTCGCTCGACGTCGTGACCTGCAGCACGACGTCGTCCGCCATCCCGTTCTCGACCACCAGGTTGCCGTCGATCAAACGCAGGCTCCACTCGCCCGCGCCGGAGACGCGAAAGGTCATGCAGCCGCTCGACGACTTACCCGCCAGCGGCGACTTCACGAGGTCGAAGCGCTGGGGGATGTATTGAGTGAAGAACTCCTGGGGCGTCTCCGGTACGTCGCTCATGACGGGCAGATTCCACGATGGCTCGCGGCTGTCAACGCCCTCATTTCACGACCGTCTCGCAGCCAACGAGGATCTGTACCTTGGCGCTCTCCGCCGCGGTGACGTCTGCGCACGCTTTGCCGACCAAGACGACCTTGCCGTCCTCGTCGTAGTCCCAGCAACCCTCGGAGGTACACGGGTTGGTCGGGTCCAGGCGCTTGGTCAACTGCACGGCGTTGCCGCCCACCGTGATGATGACGTTGACCTTGTTCTTGTCCACCTGCCCACCGCCGCTCGCCTCCGGCAGCTCGTAGACGCACCCCAGCGCCTTGCCGCGGGCGTCGCTGATCGCCTTGGCCAGCGCCGCGGTGTTGAAGTTGCCCTGCGTCAGGTCGAAGTGACAGGAGACCGCCGGGTCACCGCCCGCTTGCGAGTAGGTTCCGTCGCACCCGGCGGGGACCGTGTCCGGCGAGCCGGCCTGCGCGAAGGCGCTCATGGCGCGCCGCATGTAGTAGGGCGGTGCGTCCGTGTCCGTGGGCTTGGTATCCGTGCCCGGGAGGCCGATGACGAAGGTGTGTACCGGCGCGGTCCCGTGCTTGTAGGCCGCGTCCAGCAGATTCACGACGTTGTTCGGGTTCTCCCAGTCCGGGCAGCCCAGCCCGTCCGGGTAGTTCGGACGCAAGGGATTGGACAGCGAGGTACAGCCGAAGCCGCCGTCGCTGAGCAGGATCACCGCGCGCGTGCCCTGCAGCGAGTAGGCTTGCAGCGCCTTGATCGCCGCGTCGAGCGCGTCGTAGCCCGGGGTGGCCGTGCCGATGGGGTTGTTGCTGGCGAGCCAGTCGTAGACCTGCTTGCGCACGCCGGGCTGATTGCTCTTGGCGGTCCCGGAGTTCGCCAGCGCCACCTGGGGGAGGCCGGACACGCCGCACGAGACCTGAAAGCCGAACACACAGGCCGGACCCGCCACGTTGGAGCTCGGGAACGAGTAGAGCCCGACCGCGAGATTGTCGAAGGCGTCCGTGTCGATGGCCTGGACAGCGGCGAGCTGAGCCGCCGACCAGAGATTGTTCTGACCCATACTCAGCGAGCGGTCGATGACGAGCAGGACTGCCCCTGGGGCTTGCTTCGCTTCCGCGGTGAACTCGGCGCAGCTGGTGTCGGGCGTGAGGTTGCCGTCCGGCAACGTGGCGTCGACCACGCCCGAGTCGCCCGCGGTGGCACCGTTGCCGCCGGTTGCGCCGCTGCCGCCGGTCGCGCCGCTGCCGCCGCCGCCCCCCGCGCCGCCGCTCGTGCCGCTGCACGCCGCGAACACCCCAAACCCAAACAAGGACGCCGACAGGAGCGTCGACGACAAAGCACGCGAGCCAAGCATGGTGTCCTCCGATGCCCGATGGCCGGACGAGGTTCGATCGTTTCGGTCCGAGCGCAGCCAGTGTACCACGGCGGCCGATGCCCCCGGCCGACGCCCCCCCGCGACCGCGCCGCCCGACGACCCCGACGAAGGCGTTCCTGGGGAGATTCATGCTGGCGCACCTGATCGCATACCCGGTCGGGTTTCTGACCGCGGTGGCGGCCATGCCGCTGGCGATGATGTCTCGCCGCGAGCAACTGATGGACGTGGGCGCCATCGGGGCGAAGAACCGGTTCATCGCGGACGCCGCGCGGGAGCTCGCCCTCAGCCCGCTCGAGGCCGCTCAGGTCGAGCTCGTGCTCGAGGTCAGCTTCATGGCCGCGCTGGTCACCCTCGGCCTGGTCCACCTCTGGTCCCTCCCCTGGTCGGTGGCGGCGGCTCGCCAAGTGAAGAGGCCCGAGGCCGGGCGAGGCGCGGTGGACCGCGGCTATCGCCTCTTCACCGTGCTGACGGTCTCGACCATCCTGGTGCTCTTGCTGGGCGGGATCGCGAGTTGGGTCTGGGTGCTCCGCGGCTAGAGCGGCGCTCAAGAGCTGTCGAAAGATCGACAGCTCTTTCATTCTGTCGCCGGGGAGGCACGCGCCTCCCCGCCCCAACGAAGTGAATTCGTTGGGGCCCCACCCCACGCGGGCCAGCTTCGCCGGCATGAACTGGGTCGATTCTTGACAGACCTTCAGCGGGGGTTGCCGCGCATCAGCGTGGTGAGCGCGTGCGTCTCACGGGCGCCGAGCAGATCGAACTGCACTCCGAGCCCAGTCGGCTTGTTCCAACGCACGATGCCAGGTAGGCGCGCGTCGGCCAGCCCTGGCAGACTGACGATGACCGTGACGCGAGCGCCGAAGGCGAGCGCCTCGGGTGTCTCGAGGAACGCCCCGCCCACCGAGGCGTCCCGCAGGAAGACGGGGAACGCCTCCGACCCGTCAACCTCCATGCTGGCCGGGAGATCGACCACGACGCGGGGATGTTGTCGCTTCTCGTGCACGCTTCCTCGTCCGAGCATTATCGCACGTCTGCCCCTGTGGTACACCCCGACTGTCGGCGTGCCGGAACACGAGAGCAAAGCAATCGCATCCGGGGGCTCGCGTAGGCAAGGCGCGCGACGCCACCTCGAGGGCTGGCAGCTCGGAGCCTTGTCCGTCGGGATCGCGCTCGTGGGGGTGGTATTCGGCGTTCCTCGTCCGGTTCCGCCGAGCGTGCTGCCCGTGCCAACCCTCGATGCCCCTCTCATGACGCGCATCATGTCCGAGGACGCCGCGCGGGTGGCCCGCGCACACGCCCAGCCACTGTCGTACGAGGTGCGCCTGATCGGCGAGACCTTCCGTAGCTACGGAAAGGCGATGGCCGACCGCGACTTGCATCGAGCGGACCGGAGTCTGCGCGAGCTGCTCGGCCGAACCAAAGCCGAGCTCGATGCCAACGGGACCGAAGCGCTGCTCACCCTGCGCGCCGTACAGACGGACAAGTTTCTCGGAGCGCTGCGGGAGTTCGAGGGCTCCGGCGTAGCGAGCGCGGAGCTGACGGAGCTCGGCGATCGCTTCGTGGCCAAGGCGCAGGAGGCCCAGTGGCTGCGCGATGGTCGCTTCTTGCTCACCGAGGCGGAGCGCTTCGTGCTGTTTCGCGTCCGATACTCGAGCGTGCTGAAGCTCGAGACGGCCTCCCCCTTCGCGCTCAGCGCCGAAGAGTGGCGCACCTACTACCGCTTCCTGCTCGAGCATCCAGAGCCTGGAGGGGAGGTCGCGGCCAAGCAGCTGGCCCTGATCGAGCCCATCGAGCGGGTGGACCTCCGCTATCCCGGCGCGTTTGCGCGGGGAGTGCTGCTGTATCGGCTCGGACGCCATTCCGCCGCGGAGCATGCGTTTCGCGCACACCTCGAGCAGCATCCGACGGGGGCCTGGCGGCTGCGCGCGCAGAATCACCTGGCAGCTTGCGTGCTGGAGGTGCAGCGAGCCAGCGCCGATATGCTATAGCCGCGCGCCCATGAGCGCGTCGGCGGCCTTGCCCATCACGGAGGCGTTCGTCCCGTCTCTGCCCGAGGACCGCGCGCTGCTCGGCGCGCCGGCGCTGTCGGCGCTCGGGCGCCAAGCCGCTCGGCTGCAGCCCATCGTGGGCGCGGAGGGGTCGAGCGCGGCGCTGGTCGCACGCTTCATGGCGCTGAGCGGGGCCGAACACCTCCTGGTCATCGTTGCCGACCTGGACGACGCGCGTCGGATGGTGGCGGATCTGAGCTTCTTCGCCCAGGGGGCTCCGGGAATCCCACCGCTCGGTCCGCCAGTGCCCGACGGGCAGCGGCCCCTGCTGGTCGTGCCGTCCGAGTCGTCGCCCTGGTCCGAGGTTCACAGCGATCGTCGAGCCGCCGCGATGCGCGTCGCTGCGCTGGCGCACCTCGCCGATGGCCAACCCTGGCGTTTTCTCGTCACGACCGCGGCCGGCCTCGTTCGCCGGGTCGTTCCCAAGAGCGTGCTCGCAGGGAACTGCACTCGAGTGGTCACCGAGGGGGAGATCGATCTGACGAGCCTCGTGACCACGCTGACTCGAGGGGGGTACCTGCGCGTACCCATCGTGGAAGACCCGGGAACCTTCGCGGTCCGCGGTGGGCTGCTGGACGTGTGGCCACCGAGCAGCGAGCAGCCGACGCGCATCGAGCTGTACGGTGACCTGGTCGCCTCGCTCAAGGTCTTCGATCCAGACGACCAGCAGACCGTGGGCACCACCGAGTCCCTGTGGATACCGCCGGTCTCGGAGGCCATTCTCGGCGCCGAGCACGTCCGGCGAGCGAGAGACGTCGTTCGTTCCCTGTGCGACGCCGTGGACCATCCGAGCAGCAAGGCGCGTGGTCTCGTCGAAGACGTGGCGGAGGGGCGAGTGTTCTTCGGCATGGAGGGCTACCTGCCCGCTTACTACGAGCTCGAGGCGCTCTGGTCCTTGCTCCCGGAGCACACCAAGGTCGTGGTGGAGGAGCCGGCGCGTGTCGTGAAGGCCCTGCGTGCCGAGCTCGGCGAAGCGGCGGAGGCCGAGACGTCCATGCGCGGCAAACCCCACTTCTCCTTCGCGTCGCTGTACGCCACGGAGCGTGAAGTGTTCGAGGCGTTCTCCGAGCGCAGCGTGGTGCTCTGTCAGCGTGCTGGCGTCTTGGGTAGCGATGGCCTGCAGGGCCCGCTCGACGCGTGGGAGTCTGTCCCTGCGGATGCACCCTCGCTGGTCACCAGTGACCACGCCGGGCTCCAGCGAGCGGTACACCTGGCGCGCACGAACCGTGGGAAAGCCGGCGCGCTCGAGCCGCTGCTCGTCCGCCTCGAGGCCTGGCGCGAGGCCGGCCTGGTGACGGCCATCGCGGCGCGATCCCAGACCCAGGCCGAGCGACTGGCATCTCTGCTTCGTCATCGCGGTGTTCGCGTGTCGGAGCGCGACGCCGATGGCATCCGTCTGCTGGTTGGCGCCCTCGCGCGCGGCGTCGTCGCCCCCACGCTCGGCTTCGCGCTCGTCACCGAGGAAGAGGTGTTTGGGCAGCGCGCGCACCGTCGCGTGGAGCGCAAGAAGACGGCGCGCTCGGTGCTCGAGGATCTGCGCGCGCTCGAGCCCGGTGACTACGTCGTTCACGTCGAGCATGGGATCGGCCGCTACGTTGGGCTGCAGCGCCAAGAGGTCGCCGGAGCGTCGGTCGAACTGCTGGTGGTCGAGTACGCCGGCGGCAAGCTGTTCTTGCCCGTGTACCGACTGAATCAGATCCAGAAGTACAGCGGCGGTGAGGGCGCGCCGAAGCTCGATCGGCTTGGCGGAGCGAGCTTCGCCAAGACCAAGTCCAAGGTGGCGCGTCGCGTCCGGCAGATGGCGGACCAGCTGTTGGAACTCTACGCCGAGCGCGCCGCGCTCGTGAAGGTACCGATCGACCCGGTGGATGAAGAGTATCACGCCTTCGAGGCCACCTTCCCGTACGAAGAGACCCGCGACCAGGCCGCGGCAATCAAGGAGGTGCTGGCGGACCTGGAGTCGAGCCGGGTGATGGACCGGCTCGTGTGCGGAGACGTCGGCTTCGGCAAGACCGAGGTCGCGCTGCGCGCAGCGTTCCGAGTGGCCATGTCCGGTCGGCAAGTGGCGCTCTTGTGTCCCACCACGGTCCTCGCCCAGCAGCACTTCGCCACCTTCACCGCGCGCCTGTCGGGCTATCCCATCGAGGTGCGGGTGCTGTCGCGCTTCGCGTCGAAGCAGATTCAGGTGGAGACCTCCGCGGGGCTTCGCGATGGCACGGTGGACATCGTGATCGGCACTCACCGGCTCCTGTCCAAGGACGTTCACTTTGCCAACCTCGGGCTCTTGGTGGTCGACGAAGAACAGCGCTTTGGTGTGACCCACAAGGAGCGCATCAAGCAGCTGCGTGCCTCGGTGGACGTGCTCACCCTCACCGCCACCCCCATTCCGCGCACCTTGCAGTTGGCCGTCGGGGGACTGCGGGAGATGTCGCTCATCACCACGCCGCCCGAGGACCGCCGCGCGATCCGGACCATCACCTCGCGCTGGGACGAGCAAGTCGTGCGCGAGGCCATCGACCGGGAGCTGTCCCGCGGCGGACAGGTCTTCTACGTCTACAATCGGGTCGAGGGCCTCTACGAGCGCGCCGCGCGGCTCGCGGAGCTCTGTCCCAACGCACGGGTTGCCATCGGGCACGGTCAGCTGAGCGAAGCCGCGCTCGAGCGTACGATGCTCGACTTCGTCGAGGGTCGCTACGACGTGCTGGTGTCCACCGCCATCGTCGAGAGCGGCATAGACATTCCGCGGGCCAACACGATCCTCATCGATCGTGCGGATCTGTTCGGGCTCTCGCAGCTCTACCAGCTCCGCGGCCGGGTGGGTCGCTCGAGCGAGCGAGCCTACTGCTACCTGCTCGTACCGGCGCCGAGTCAGATGTCCGAAGAGTCGCGCAGCCGCATCGAGGCGCTCGAGCGTCACACGGAGCTCGGCTCGGGTTTCCACGTCGCGACCCTGGACATGGAGCTGCGCGGCGCCGGGGATTTGCTCGGCGCGGATCAGAGCGGGTTCGTCGCCAGCGTTGGCTTCGAGATGTTCTGCCAAATGCTGGAAGAGGCGGCGCAAGAGCTGCGAGGCGAGACGGTCGAGCACGCGGTCGATCCGGATCTGACCGTGGATGTCGAGGCCCTGCTCCCGGCGGACTATGTAGAGGACGTCGGCGTGCGACTCAGTTTGTACAAGCGCCTGGCTAGCGCCCACGACGAGTCGGGCGTTCAGGACCTTGCCGTCGAGATGGAGGATCGCTTCGGTCCGCCACCCGCGGAGGCGCGGCGTTTCATCGAGCTGATGCGACTGAAGACCGAGCTGCGACGGCTGCGGGTGCTGGCCTGTGAGGCAAGCCGCCAGAGCGTGACGCTCCACCTCCGCGACGACACTCCGCTCGATCCCGCGCGGGTCGGCGCGCTGGTGGGCCGCAAGGGGACCGCGTACCGCATCGCCCCGGATGGTCGCCTCTCTCGCCGCACCGGGGCCGGAGAGGGGGTCGCCGATGGCCTCGGCGCCCTCGAGAAGATGCTGAGCGAGCTCGCGACAGCGGAGCGCTCGGCGAGCTAGAGGCGCGGGTGGGAGGGTGTAGGTGAGTGCAGCTAGAACCTGACGTTGGCGCGTAGACGTGGCAGCATGTTCGGTGATGCGCAGGCTCGTGCTCGTCGGCTTCGCTGTCGCGCTGACTACACTGTTGGTCTCGTCCTCCTGCACCTTTGGTTCCTCGCTCGACACGCTCAAGGGGGGCGGCGATTCGGGGGTCGGGGCCGCGCCTTCGGACGGTGGGCAGGAAGCGGGACCGTGTGTCCCCCGCACTTGCGCTGACGCGCTCGCCGAGTGCGGCAAGATCCTCGATGGCTGCGGCAAGACGCTGGAGTGCGGAAGCTGCTTGGCGGGTGAGTGCGGCGGCGCTGGACCCAACCGTTGCGGCACCGGCTGCGTGTCCTCCTCGTGCGTCGATCTCGGGGTGGAGTGCGGCGTGGCCAACGACGGCTGCGGCTTCGCCCTGGACTGCGGCGGTTGCCTTGCCGGTAGCGTGTGCGCCAACGGCTCGTGCATGGCGCAGCAGAGCTGTGGCGACGGAACCTGCCACAGCGACGAAAACTGCGAGAGCTGCCCGTCGGACTGCGCGTGTTCGGGCGTGTGCCAACAGGGAAGCTGCTGTACGCCGGCTTGCGATGGCAAGGCCTGCGGCGCGAATGGCTGCGGCGGCACCTGTGGCAGCTGTCCGAGCGGACAGCTCTGCAGCGCGGGCAGCTGCATCGCCGCGTCGAGCTGCGGTAACTCGACCTGCGAGCCGGGCCTGGGCGAGAACTGCGCGACGTGCGTCGACTGCGCCTGCAGCGGCAGCGCCACCTGCTACAACGGTCAGTGCTGCAGCCCCTCCTGCGGCGGCAAGCAGTGCGGCTCGAACGGGTGCGGCGGTAGCTGCGGCACGTGTCAGTCGGGCTTCAGCTGCCAGGGTGGCCAGTGCGTCCAGAACATCGTGTGCGGCAACGCGTCGTGCCAGAGCGGTGAAGATTGCAGCACCTGCGCGGCTGATTGCGGCTGCCCGAGCGGCCAGGTCTGCACGTCCGCCGGTCAGTGCTGCGCGCCGTCTTGCGCTGGCAAGCAGTGCGGCCCCAACGGCTGCGGCGGCAGCTGCGGCAGCTGCCAGCAAGGGTACTCCTGCAGCTCGGGACAGTGCGTTCAGAACGTCGAGTGCGGCAACTCGAGCTGCCAGTCCGGCGAGAACTGCTCGAGCTGTCCGGCAGACTGCCCGTGCGGTTCGGGCCAGACCTGCAACAGCGGAGCGTGCTGCACCAAGCAATGCGCGGGCAAGGCATGCGGCCCGGACGGGTGTGGAGGCAGCTGCGGCAGCTGCACCGGGGGACTGACCTGCAACGCCAGTGGCCAGTGCGTCGGCTGCGGCGACGGCACCTGCAGCGGCAGTGAATCCTGCCAGAGCTGCCCGGCGGACTGCGGGTGCGGCGGCGGCGCCACCTGCCATCTGGGTGCTTGCTGCCAACCGGACGACCCGTGCCTGTACGGCAGCTATCAGTGTGGCGGGGCGCCGGACGGTTGTGGCGGCTGGGTCACCTGCGGCGATTGCCCTTGGCAGGCACCCCTGTGCCACGAGTACCCCGGCGGCTCGTGCTGCACCGACGGGCAGATGGTCTGTCAGATCCGTTGATCGGCGATCGCCGCGGGGGGCGGCTCCGAGGGCGCGAACAGATCGCGCTGCCCCGCGGTGGCGCTCGACGGATCGAAGCACCGCCTGCAGCGGGCCTCGTAGGTCTCGGTGCCGCCCACCACCACGGTGGCGTCCCGCGCGACCAGACGCTGTGAGCGATCCGCCGGATTGCCGCAGCGTACGCAGATGGCGAGGTTCTTCGTGACGTACTCGGCCACGGCCATCAGGTGCGGGATCGGCGCGAAGGGGCGGCCCAGATAGTCCTGATCGAGACCTGCGATCACCACGCGCTTGCCGGCGTTGGCGAGGCGCTCGACCACGCTCACCAGCTTGTCGCCGAAGAACTGAGCTTCGTCCACGCCGATGACCTCGGCGTCGAGCGCATGCGAGAGCATCTCACTGGCGTCATCGATGGCGATCGCGACTAGCTCTTGCTTCGAGTGGCTGACCACGCTCGACTCGGAGTACCGCGCGTCGATGCGCGGCTTGAAGATCAGCACCTTCTGCCGGGCATACCGCGCGCGATTCAGGCGACGGATGAGCTCTTCCGTCTTACCGCTGAACATGCAGCCCGTGATGACCTCGAGCCAACCCGTGTCGCGCGGAAGGTGGTGCATTCGACGCGTGCAATCAAACCTCGACGCCTGGTGACGTCAAGCGTGGGCGACTCGAAGCGAAGAGGCGCCGACGCGCCGGGCCCAGGGGTGGGCGCGACGCGTCGACGACTCCTCGAAAGGCTTCGGGCTAGGTCAGGCTCAGGGAGCCGACTGGAACTTGACCGCGCGGACCTGCACCATGGTCATGCGGCTCTCGTTGTCCCACGCCGTGTCTGCGGCGCCGCTGCGGGTGCGCCAGATCTGGACGCGCACGTCGCAGGTGTCCTCCTTCTGGCTCTCCCAGGCCTCGAGCTTGTCCTTGGTCAGGTTGTAGCTGCCGGTGTCGGAGGTCTTGATGTCGCTGACACTCTTGATGCAGTCCCCATCGACCTTGATGGTGATCGAGTCGCTGCCCGAGGGGTCCCAGGTGATCAGCACGTCGTCAGCCGCGCGAGACTTCGGGTCGATGGCTCCGACCGTGAACGGCGGCGGCAACTTGCCCACGCTGTTCGGCGCGTTGTCCCCGTCGTCGCGCTCGAACGCGACCACGAACTCGGTGTCCGCGGCGCCGGTGGCGAAGTTCGCGAGGTACTCGCCCTCGCCGTCTGCGCTCAGCTTCTTCGTTTCGCCATTGGCCGTCGCGGTCAGCTGGTCACCGTTGCCCAGGATGACGCTGGTGTTGCTGCTCGACCCGCCGGCGAGGAGCTTCACGTAGACTCGTGAGCTGCTCTCGTTCTCGGCCTTGACCTCGATCAGCGCGGCGATGCCGCGGGTCTTGATGTCGGCTGAGTCGATGGTCTCCGAGGAGCAGCCCGCGACCGCGCCCAGGGAAGCCAACAGTGCGATTGAAGTGAAGATTCGAGTCATGGTGATCCTTTCCCAACCGAGAAGCCTTACACGCTATACGCAAGGGCCGCACCAGACATCCCCACGAGCAGTCAAGTGCTGGAATTCATTGAAGGCTAGGCGAGCGGAGCCCCAGGCACCCCTGATCCGGAGATCGCGCCCCGAGGCACCCGCTTCACACCTGCCCGGGCCCTCAGCCCTTCACGCCCCCCGCGGTCAGCCCGGAGACGAGGTGCCGCTGGGCCACGTAGAACAGCGCCATCACCGGCAGGGACACGACGATGGACCCGGCTGCGAACTTGCCCCAGGCGGCGTCGTGCTCACCCACGAAGCGCTGCAGCACGACGGGCAGCGTGAGCGCCTCCTCCTTGCCGAGGATGGTCGCGGCCAGGATAAACTCGTTGTAGGCGCTCATGAACGCGAACAGCGCCGTCACCGCGATGGCGGGGCGTGCGGCTGGGAGCACCACGCGAACGAAGGCCTGAAGGCGCGTCGCGCCATCGACCATGGCGGCTTCCTCCAGGTCCTTCGGGATGGTGTCGAACGCACCGCGGAGCTGGAAGATGGCGAAGGGTACGCTGGTGGTCGCGTAGCACACGACGAGACCAGTGCGCGTATCGAGGAGATTCAGCGTCTCGAGCACGATGTAGAGCGGCACGGCCGAGGCGACCATTGGGAACATCTGCGTCGCCAGCAGCACGCGGACTCCGGCCTGCCTGCCTACGAACGAGAAGCGCGACAGCGCGTAGGCGGTGGGCAACGCGATGGCGATCCCGACCAGCGCCGTCGCCAGCGCGACAGACACGGAGTTGAGCGCTTGACGCCAGAAGCTCGGTGCGCCTACCACCTCGACGAGGTGAGCGGTGGTGGGCGTCGACGGCAGCGGAAGGATGCTGCGCTCTGGCGCGGTACCTGCGGAGAAGGCCGTGGAGAGCACCCACAGCACCGGATACAGAGAGAAGCAGACCGCCAGGATGATGCAGGCGTGCACCAACACCGCTTCGAGCGTGTCCGAGGGGCGCCCGCGTCTGGTCACGTGGCCTCCCGAGTGGCTGCGCGAGCCATCAGCCGCGAACCGAGCGCGAGCAGCAAGAAGATGAGGACGGAGTACGCCGCTGCGTAGCCGTACTGGGCCTGCCTCGTGAATGCCCAGCGGTACGCCTCGCTGACCAAGATGTCCGTGGTGCCGTCGGGCTCTCCGCCGGAGACCAGGAACACCACGTTGAACATGTTGAACGTCCAGATGGCGCCCAGCAGCACGGCGGGCAGCATCGCGGGCAACACCATGGGCAGCGTCACGCGCCACAATCGCTGCCAGCGCGTCGCGCCATCGACCTCGGCGGCCTCGAGTACCTCTCTTGGCACGGCGGTGAGCGCGCCCAGCGTGACCACCATCATGAAGGGGAAGCCGAGCCAGACATTCGTCGCGAGGTTGGCGGTGAACGCCGTCGAGAAGCGCGCCCACCAGGAGAAGGGCTCGACCCCGAGGGCCTCGAGCAGCGCACTCACAGCGCCGAACTGCCGGCTGAACATGCCCCGCCACGCGAGCGCCGTGACATAGGACGGCACGGCCCAAGGCACGATGAGCAGCACCCGATACAGCGGCTTCAGACGTAGCTTGGGACGCGAGAGCAACAGCCCGAGCCCAAGGCCGATCCCGACGTGCAGCGCGACGTTGGCGACCGTCCACAGCAGGGTCACGAGCAGCACCAGATAGAACGAGCCGCTGGTGAGCAAGGGTCCACCGCGTGCCGTGAGGATGGCCCAGAAGTTGGCGAACCCGACGTAGTGCATCTCGCCGAAGCGCCCGGCGAACAGCGAAGCGCCCGCGCCGACCACGATCGGGAGAATCACGAGCACGCCCACGGCAAGGACGGCGTGAGCAACCCAGCGATACGCGGGCAACGAGCCTCGCAGCGCTGGGACTAGCTCGTCGCGGCGTCGAAAGAGGCTGAAGGCACCGAGCAGGCACAGCGCACCGAGCAGCAAGAGAGCGGGCGTTGGTGAGGCGCGGGGAGGGGCTGGGCGCACCACGTCGTCGAAGCGACGCGTGGCCTCCGCCAGGGCGGCGTCGGGCGACACGCTGCCGCCCAGGGCCTTCTTCAAGGCGCGCTCGGCGGGCTCCCAGGTCGAGCGCATCAGCGGTGAGGATGGCATCACCTCTGCGTCCACCGCCTGCGCGGCGAACGCCGACAGGAACGGATCCGCCTCCGCCGATGGCGGGAGCGAGCTGCGCGCGACGACTTGGCGCCCGACCCGCGCACGGATCTCAGCGCTCTCGGCGCCCGCGAGGTAGGCGAGCAGCTCGCGTGCGGACTTGCTGTCGCGACCGCGTGGAGTGAGCGCTGCCGCTTCGACGGTGAGATACGGGCGCATCGCCTCGCCGCCGACGGACGGCAGTCGTGTCACGCGGAAGCGGACCGAAGCTCCGAGGTCGCTGGCGAACCACGGACCGCTGACCACCGTAGCAGCGCGGCCAGCGCGGAACAGCTCGCTGACGAGCGCTCCGGATGCCTCCTCGGGGATCCAGCGCTCGGCCACGGCCGTGCGAACCAGCTCGATGGACCGCACCGCTTCGGGGCCGGTGAAACCCAGCTTGCCTTCGCGGCTGAGCTGTCTTCCCCCGGTGGCGTGCAGCAGCGCGGCGTGGAAGTAGAAGTTCTGCGCTTCGTAGGCCAGCGGGTAGACGTTCGAGGGCAGACGCCGGCGCAGCGCCGCATAGTCCTCCCAGCGCGAGGGCGGCTCGGGGGCGAGCTCGACGTTCACGTACAGCGCCAGGCACTTGAGCGAGAGTGGCAGCCCGAGCAGTTGGTCCCCCGCCGTGAGCGCCTGCAGCGCGCGCACCGGAAACTCCGCGGCTCGCGGTCCCGGATCGAGCGGCGCGACGACCCCTCGCTGCGCGAGGTCTCCCAGGCGCTCGTGGGAGTCGATGAACACGTGGGGTCCGTGCCCTCGCGGGGCAGCCGCCGTCAGCTTCGATGCATACGCATCGTGGGGCACCTGCAGGGCCTCGACCGGGATGCCGCGCTCCCGCGCGAAGCGCGCGAGCACCTCGTCGAGCGCGCGCTTCTCGTCGCCTCGATAGGCGTGCCACACGAAGATGGGTTCGGCCTGCGCCCAGGACGCGAACAGCGCCAGCGCGAGCACCGTGAGTGATGCCGCGAAGCGAGGAATCACTCGCCCGCCCACAGCGCTCGGCCCGTCGCGACATCGAATACGTGGACGTGCTCCGGAGCGACGTCGAGGCGCAGCACGTCGCCCGCCGCTGGGCGCAGCTGCCCGTCGAGCCGGGCGACGAATGGTTCCGCGCCAACCCTGGCGTGGGCGAAGGACTCGGTTCCGAGCGCCTCGAGCACCTCGATCCGAGCGGCGATGCCGCCGGATTCGGCGGGGACCACATCGTGCGGCCGAATGCCGACCACGACCTCGCCGCCGGTGCCGTCATCGACGTTCGTTGGTGCCACGTCCAGCGCCAGTCCGTCGCGCACCACCCGCGCTCCGCGCTCGGCGCGCTCCAGGCGAGCCGGCAAGAAGTTCATGGCCGGGCTGCCCAGGAAGGCTGCCACGAAGCGCGTGCGGGGTCGCGCGAACACCTCGAGGGGTGGGCCGGCCTGCTCGACGCGGCCGCGATTGAGCACGAACAGCACGTCGGCGAGAGTCATGGCTTCGACTTGGTCGTGTGTGACGTAGATGCTCGTGGCTGCGAGGCGGTCGTGCAGCTTGCGAATATCCACCCGGACCTGCGCGCGCAGGGCCGCGTCCAGGTTGGATAGCGGCTCGTCGAACAGGAACAGCGCAGGCCGTCGAGCGATGGCCCGGCCCATGGCCACGCGCTGCCGCTGCCCACCGGACAGCTGTCGTGGCAAGCGGTCGAGCAGGGGCTCGAGCCCGAGCATCAGGCTCACCTCCGCGATCCGCGAGTCGATCTCGCTCCGAGGCGTCTTCTTGAGCTCCAAGCCGAAGGCGAGGTTCTTGCGCACCGTCAGGTGCGGGTAGAGGGCGTAGGATTGGAACACCATCGCGATGTCGCGATCCCGAGGCTCGAGATCGGTGACGTCGCGGTCGCCGAAGCGAAGCGCGCCCGAGTCGCACCGCTCCAGCCCGGCGATCACGCGCAGCAGCGTCGACTTGCCGCAGCCGCTCGGTCCCACCAGCACCGCGAAGCCGCCGTCGGGCACGTCGATGTCCACGCCTTGGAGCACGACCGTGTCGCCAAAGCGCTTCTCGATGCCTCGCAGCGTGACTCTTGCCACCGACCCTGGAGCATAGTCGGAGCTTCCGGCCAGTAGCGCGATATTTGCCCCCCGCGCGCGGGGAGCCGCCTGGCTTTTCGCCTAGCCCGGAGCCGACGTTGTCGGCTAAGAGTCGGGGCGGCTCGCGCTGCAGGCGCAGCGGGCTGGGCGGCCACACCGCGAAGGCAGCAAGGAGCCAGAGAATGACCACGGCCTACCGCTTGATCACCATGGGGCCGAGCCACTTCTGCGAGAAGGCGCGCTGGGCTCTGCAGCGAGCCCGGGTTCCGTTCGTCGAAGAGCGCCACATGCCGGTGTTTCACATGCTGGCGACCTATCGAGTGCGCGCCAAGCGCTCGGTGCCGGCGCTCGTGACCGACAGCGGTGTGCTCACGGACAGCACGGAGATCCTCGAGCTCGCGGACCGGCACTGCGGGGGGCGCCTGTACGGAACTGGCGCCACCCGCAAGGAGGCGAAGCAGCTCGAAGCGGGCTTCGAGCGCTTTGGCGCGGACACGCGTCGTGCCATCTACTTCCACGTGCTGGACGACGGGTCGAAGGTGCTCGATGTGTTCGGCGTGGGCGTCTCGCTCCCCGAGCGGCTCAGCGCGCGCGCGTTGTTCCCCCTCACCCGCGGGCTGATGCGACGGAGCATGCGCATCAACGACGCCGCCACCGAGCGCTCGCTGATGCGAATCGAGGGAGTGTTCGCGGATGTCAGCAGGCGCCTCGAGGGCGGTCGCCGGTACCTGGTCGGTGAGCAGCTCACCGCGGCAGATCTCACGTTCGCCACCTTGGCCGCGCCCATCCTGCTCCCCTTGACCTACGGAGCGCCGCTGCCCAGTGTTGACGAAGTGCCCGACGCGCTGCGTGAACTGTGCTTGCACTACCGAGAGACGACCGCGGGTCAGTTCGTGCTGCGGCTCTACCGCGAGGAACGCCATCGCGTGTTGGAGACGGCTGCGTCCTGACCTCGGGAATCATTGCGTTTGGCGCAATGATTCGTTTAGATCATTCAGATGGCGTCGATTGTCGGGGACTGCCATGTTCAGGGCATGCGACACGCCAGCCTCTCGTGGACCCTGCTGCTTGGAACTCTCGCCGCCTGCGGCGGGCACGCGACGACCGATGATCTCTCGGAGCCTGGTGCGGGCGCCGCGGGTGCCCCGGCAGCGGGAGCCGGCGGGGGCGCGGGCGCGGGTATTCGGCCGTCGGCTGGTGGCGCGCCCGGCGAGCGCGAGACCTGCACGCCGCTGCCCGACCCCCCGTTCGAGATGCAGGAGTGCTACGACATCTCCGCGCTTCGGGTGACGCTGAAGGACACCGCGCCGATCCTGGTCGCAGCTGGCCAGAGCGTGGATATCACGGTCACGCTGAGCGAGACTTCGGGGCTGTCCTACATGTACTACCCCGGGGTGCTCGGCACCTCCACGGCGCCGGGCGTCAGCGTGACGGAGGCTTGGTGGCTCTACGGCATCTTCGGCTGCGAGGACTACGACATGCCGCTCACCATCACCGTCGCAGAGGGCGTCGCGCCCGGGACCAAGGCGTTCGTGACGGCGCACGCCGGTACGTTGGGCGAGAGCTGCGAGCCTGGGCACGCGATCTCGATCCCGATCCTCGTGCTGTGAGCCGGCCTCACTCCGAAAGGCCGCGACGCGTGGACTGCCATCGGAGCCAGTGATCGGCGAGCACGATGGCCACCATCGCTTCCGCGATGGGCACGAACCGAGGCAGCAGACAGGGGTCGTGTCGCCCCCGCGTCGCGATGGTGGTGGAACGTCCGTCCCGCGTCACCGTCGGCTGCTCGCGCGGCAGACTGCTGGTCGGCTTCACCGCCGCCCGCAGCACGATCGGCATCCCGCTGGAGATCCCGCCGAGCATCCCGCCGTGCTCGTTCTTCGTCGTCGAGATGCGCGGCGTCTGCGACACCGTGTCGGCGATGAACGGATCGTTGTGCTCGCTGCCGCGCAGGCCGGCCACCGCGAAGCCCGCGCCGTACTCGACCCCCATGACCGCCGGTAAGCTGAAGAGAGCCTTGGCGAGATCGGCCTTGAGCTTGTCGAACACGGGCTCGCCGAGCCCCGCGGGCACGAACGTCGCCACGATCTCCGCCGCGCCTCCGACCGAGTCCTGCTCCTTTCGGACGCGTTCGATCAGCTCGACCATGCGCCGGGCTGCCTCCGGGTCGGGGCAGCGAACCAGGTTCGGCGAACCGTCCGGGAGTCGTTCCACGTGGTCGAGGGTCACCCCTGCCGGGTTCGGCACCTCGGCGATGACGTCGCCGACCCGCGTGACGTAACCGACGATGCGGCCGCCAAACGCCTCGGACAGCAGCTTCTTCGCGATGGCGCCTGCGGCCACCCGGGCCACGGTCTCGCGGGCGCTGGCCCGTCCGCCTCCGCGGTAGTCGCGAAAGCCGTACTTGCGGTCGTAGGTGAAGTCCGCGTGCCCCGGGCGGTACTTGTCCCTGATGTCCTCGTAGTCCCGACCCTTCGCGTCCGCGTTGCGGACCAGAATGGCGATGCTGGTCCCAGTCGTGCGCCCCTCGAACACGCCGCTGAGGAGCTCGGGTTCGTCGGCCTCCTGCCGTTGGCTGACCAGGCGACTCTGGCCCGGTCGGCGCCGCGCGAGCTCCCGCCGCAGATCGTCGGTCGACAGCGGCAAACCTGGCGGGCAGCCGTCCACGATCACGACGTTTGCTGGCCCGTGGCTCTCCCCCGCGGTGGTGACCACGAACGCCTGTCCGAAGCTGTTGCCGGCCATGGCCGAGGATACTACACCTGCCCCGCGCCATGACTCACCCCGCTCTCACTCATCTCGCCGAAGAAGAACGACTGTTCCGTGACTCCGTGCTCGCGTTCGCCAAGAGCCAGGTGGCCCCCAAGGTCGGCGCCATGGATCACGCCGGTGCCATCGATACGTCGCTATTGGCACCGCTCTTCGAGCTGGGGGTGATGGGCGTGGAGGTACCCGCCGAGTACGGCGGCGCCGAGAGCTCCTTCATGAACGCCATCCTGGCCGTGGAGGCCATGGCCGAGGTCGATCCCAGTATCAGTGTCTTCATCGACGTACAGAACACGCTGGTGAACAACTGCATCTTGCGTTGGGGCAGCGCCGAACAGAAGCAGCGCTACCTACCCAAGATGACCCGCGAGTGGGTGGGCTCCTACGCGCTCAGCGAGGCGGGCTCCGGCTCGGACGCCTTCGCGCTGGCCACCCGAGGTGAGCAACAGGGCAACGAGTGGGTCTTGAACGGGCGCAAGCTCTGGATCACGAACGCGGCCGAGAGCTCCCTGTTCATCGTGTTCGCGAACGTCGCCCCGGAGCAAGGCTACCGGGGGATAACCGCCTTCCTGGTGGAGCGCGACTCTCCCGGCTTCAGCGTAGGCAAGAAGGAAGACAAGCTCGGCATCCGTGCGTCGAGCACCTGCGAGCTGGTGCTCGAGGATTGCCGTGTCCCCGCGGCGAACGTACTGGGTGAGGTCGGTCGGGGCTACAAGATCGCGATCGAGACCCTGAACGAGGGGCGCATCGGCATCGGCGCCCAGATGCTCGGCCTGGCGCAGGGCGCCTTCGACTTCGCCATGGGGTACATGGCCGAGCGCAAGCAGTTTGGGAAACCCATCATCGAGTTTCAGGGCATGGAGTTTCAGTACGCGCAGGTGGCGACCGAGATCGAGGCGGCGCGGCTGATGGTCTACAACGCGGCCCGCCTCAAGGACGCGGGCCAGCCGTTCGTGAAAGAGGCGGCCATGGCCAAGCTGTTCTCCTCGCAGGTCGCCGAGCGGGCCGCTTCCCTATGCGTGGAGTTCCTCGGGGGCGTGGGCTTCACGCGCGAGTACCCCGTCGAAAAGTTCTTCCGCGACGCCAAGATCGGCAAGATCTACGAGGGGACCAGCAACATGCAGCTCGGGACCATCGCCAAGTTGCTTCGAACGGGCGCCTCCAAGTAGATCCGGCAAAGGTTGCGCGGCTCCGAGTCGCGAAACCACTTCTATCCCGGAGCGGCCGTGGTACACGCTGGCCAGCACGTTCGACGCTTTGCACAAGCGGGTCGCGAGTGAAGTCCGAGCCGAGAACCGTTCCGCCGCCGCGTCCTGCGTCGCTCGTTGCGCACAGCCCGCCCTTGTGGCTGACGGTGCTGCGCGTGCTCGCCCTGTTGCTCCTGTTCCTGACCGGAATCAACGGGCTGGGTAAGGGCTTCAACGGGCTCGGCGGGGATCTGCTCGATCACTTCTTCGAGGCGACCAGCAACCCGTTCGTCGGTCTGGTGATCGGGATCCTGGGCACCACTCTAGCCCAGAGCTCCTCCGTCACGACCTCGATGGTGGTGGCGATGGTCGCCGCACCCGAGCACCCGCTGCCCATCCAGAGCGCCGTGCCCATCATCATGGGGGCCAACATCGGGACGACGGTGACGAACACCATCGTTGCGCTGGGGCACGTCTCTCGGCCGGACGAGTTCCGTCGCGCGTTCGCGACCGCCACCTGTCACGACTTCTTCAACTTCATCGCAGTCGCGATCTTGCTCCCCGTGGAGCTGCTCACCGGTGGGTTGAGCAAAGCTGCCTTGGGTTTGACCGAGTTCGTCGGCATCCGCGGCGGTGGAGGAGACTTCCCGAACCCGGTCAAGACCATCACCTCGGCAGCCCTGCGGCCGGTGACCGAGCTGATCAGCTGGGTGATACCCACGCCGCGATTGGCGGCGGTCGGGCTGATCGTCGTCTCCGGCGTGGTGATCCTGGCCTCCCTGTCGCTCTTGGTGCGCGCGCTCCGCAGCTTGGCGTCCGGCAAGCTGCAGATTTACGTCGCACGATCCCTGGACGCGAGCCCCTGGGTCGGTTTTCTGACCGGCATAGCGGTCACGTTCATGGTGCAGTCGAGCAGCATCACCACGAGCGTCCTGGTGCCGCTGGCGGGCGCCGGGATCCTGACCCTTCGGCAAGCGTTCCCCATCACGCTGGGGAGCAACATCGGCACGACGTTCACCGCTCTGCTCGCGAGCATGGCGTCCGAGCCCCAGACGGCGCACTTCGGTGTGCAGATCGCCTTGGTGCACCTGCTGTTCAACGCCGTCGGGATCCTCCTCGTCTATCCCGTGGCTCGGGTTCGCGAGGTCCCGCTACGCCTCGCGACCTGGCTCGCGGCGGTAGCCGTCCGCTCGCGCAAGGTGGCGCTCGGCTACGTGCTCGTGCTGTTTTACGGGCTCCCGGCGGCGCTGGTCGTGATTTCGCGATAGGTTTGAGGTCCGCATGCTCAAGGAACTGCTCAGTGTCTTTCGCGGGGATCATCCGCTGCAGGCGGCATCCAAGGACTTCACGAAGATGCTCGACTTGGCGCGAGAGATGGTGCTCGACGCCACGGAGATCTTCTGGGGACGACCCATGAGCGCGGAGGAGCGCACGGTGCTGTACGAGAAGGACGTGCAGATCAACCGGCTGCAGCGCAGCGTGCGGAAGCTCGTGGTGGCCATGTTGTCCGGTCCCGAGCCGAGCGATGTCCCCTACGGCCTGTTGCTCATGAGTCTCGTGAAGGACGTCGAGCGCCTGGGGGACTACGCCAAGAACCTGACCGAGCTGGCCCAGTGGTGCCCCGCCGCGCTGCCCGAGTCGGACGAGAACGTGAAAGAGCTACACGAGATCACGCGTGCCGTGACCGCGCTCACTCGCGAGGCGGCGGACGTCTTTCAGCGGTCCGATGTGGCCCGGGCTCGTGAGCTGATGGTGGAGGGGCGGTCCATCGCGAAGCGGTGTGATGAGCTGGTGCGCTTGGTGGCCCGTGGCGAGTATGGCGCTGAAGCAGCGGTGAAGCT
The DNA here is from genome assembly GCA_019637295.1 of Polyangiaceae bacterium. Classification (GTDB taxonomy): domain Bacteria; phylum Myxococcota_A; class Polyangia; order Polyangiales; family Polyangiaceae; genus JACKEA01. Next base: position 128,568 of record JAHBVX010000006.1, on the reverse strand, counting down.
GGCGGTCGGCGCCCGGTTCTTCAAGCGCGTGGAGGGGCACCTCCTCAACCTGCTCAGCAGCGTGGTGATGCCGCTGCACAAGCTCGACTACTACGACGAAGACTCCTTCGCTGGCTGAGGCGCGCGGCGCCGAGGGCGACGGCGAGCAGCAGCCACGCGGCGCCACCCCGCGACGAGCCCACGCTGCGGCAGCCGCAGCCTCCTTCGTCTCCAGCGTCGGCGGCAGCGGCGTTGCCAAAGCCGCCGGACCCAGGGAACCCGCCGCTGCCCGGGGCTCCACCCGAGGGCGGCGGCGCGCTCGTGTACTCATAGGCGCCGACGTCCGGCGGATCATCCCGGGCGACCCCATCGTGATCGAGGGGCACCGCGAAGCCCGCCAGCTTCTCGCCCGCGTCCCGCGCGACGGAGTCTGCTCTCAGGCGATAACCGTGCTGTGCGGGTGCCTCGAAGCCGGCCTCCGGGACGCTCGCCAGCTCCAGGTTCGCGGCAGTCGCGGCGTCGACGCTGCCGCCGATGCCCATCGGGTTGACCGAGGCGACGAACAGGTTGTTGAACACCGCGCTACCTGCGATTCGGTCTCCGAACAGCCTCAGCCCCGCGCCGCCGGCGCGCACCACCGTGTTGTGAGCAAACACGTAGCTCGCTCCGGAAGCCGCGTCGAGCTGCTGGTCGTTGCCGTAGATGCCGTCCGAGTCGAAGTCCGCGACGACATTGTTGACGACCCAGGTGTCCGCCGCGCCGAGGACGAAGATGCCGATGGTCGGTCCCCCGATCAGCGTGTTGCCATACACCTTGCATGCGGAGGCGCCGCCGATTTGGATCCCGCGGGTCTGTACCGAATCGCTCGCCGTCTTACCCACGCCGAGGATGAGGTTGTCGTAGATCTCGCAGTTCCTCGGGGTGACGCCGACCTGGAGGCCGTCCCAGCCGGTGCTCTCGATGCGATTGGCGTACAGATACACGCCGTCGTGTTCGTGAGGGTAGAGCACGGTGGGTGTGCCGTTACAGTCGAACTCGCGACCACCGTAGCCCGTGCTGCCGACGTAGAACCCCTCGCCGCCGGTGTCGTGGACGTAGGTGTGGTGGACGCGGGTGTTCTTCTGCACGAAGGCACCCAGGTTCGCCGACCCGTCGCAGCGAGACTCCGTCTTGAGGATGAAGCCGGCGAAGCCGGTGTGATGGACCTCGACGTGGTCGATCTCGTAGTCCGTGCTCAGGTCCCCGACGGCGACGCCCATGCCTGCGTAGCCAGGGCCCGTCCGCGATGCGCTGACGTCGAACCCGTAGGTCAGGTTGGGCTCGCCGGTGCCCGTCAGCCGGAAGTAGCTGCTGGCGCCGATGGCGATGCCGTAGCCCTTGTCGGAGTTGGCGATCTTCACGAGCCCGCCGCAGTTCTTGATGGTCACCGGGGCGCTGGCGCTGCCGACGAACTGCTCGAGCACCAGGAACGGCCGTTCGCCCGCCTCGACGCAGACCGTGTCCCCCGGCACGACACCGAGGTCGCTGCCGTTCACGCTGGTCTGGGCCAGCGCGATGCTGTGATCGCAGCCGCAGTCGGCCGCGACTGCGCGAGCGGTCAGCAGCAAGACGAAGCCGAGGAGTCCGAGCTTCGGCCTGCGCCTCACTGCCGCTCCGCGGTGAAGCTGCACTGACCGCCGCCCTCGGTGCCGACGCAGTTGCCGAACGCCGTGTCGCCGTTGATCACCCCACTACACTTGGAGTCATCGGACTCGAAGGTGAACTGGTCTTTCTCGATGACGCCCGTCGCGGTGCCGCTACCGAGCAGCGTGGTGTTGCACGTGAGTACGACGCTGCAGCCGGCTTGCTTGATCTTGCAGTCTTGTATCAGGCACTCACCGATGACCCATTGCCCGTCCATGTCGACGCAGTCGTCCGACTTGTCAGTGCTGTGGACGGCAGTCGAGCTGCACCCCAGGAGCCAGCAGGCGGCAGCCAGGATCCCACCGGGCTCACTCCAGCTCATGCGGCTCATGTCAGAACAGGATCCGGGGGACGGAGACGCCCGTCAAGCGCGCATCGACGCCGCGAGGCGTCACTCCGCCGCTGAGCCCGCGTCGGCGTGCGAGCCAGTCTTGGACGCGGACAGCTCACCTTTGAGCACCGGAAGCGCGAGCTTGAGCCCCACGGTCAGCACCATCAGCCCGAAGGCCCAGATGCCGGCGGTGATCTTCCACTCGGCCAGGGAGGGGACATACTCGACCACTTCGTGCAGCGTGCTCGGAATGAAGCCGGGGACGATGAGCCCCATGCCCTTCTCGATCCACACGCCGACGAAGGCCAGAGCGCAGCCCAGGTTCAGCAGCCGGTAGCTCGAGCGCGACGCTGGCAAGTGTAGCAACACCGCGCTCAGGACGTTCAGCGCGATGGCCGCCCAGATCCAACCGACCAGTCCGTTCTTGCCGTGCAAGCCGAACAGCAGGTAGGTCCCCGAGGCCGCGTGGGAGCCTCCGCCATAGAAGATCGTGAACAGCTCGGACGCCAGCATGAACAGGTTGACCAGCACAGTGATGCGGAGCACTCGGCTCAGGGTGCGGATGGCCCCGGGGGTCGCGGGCAAGCGCATCAGCCGACTCACCAGCTGCAAGAGGACGATCACGAAGGCTGGGCCAGCGATGAAGGCCGACACGATGAAGCGCGGCGCGAGCAGCGCGGAGTTCCAGAACGGCCGCCCGCCCAAGCCGCTGTACAGGAATGCCGTCACGGTGTGGATCGACACGGCCCACACGATGGAGAGAAACACGAACGGCAGGTACCAGCGTTTGTCCGGGGTGCGGCCCAGGAAGCGCATGTAGATCAGATAGCCAACGACGTGCAGGTTGATGAGCAGGTAGCCGTTGAGCACCAGCACGTCCCAGGTCAGCATGGAGATGGGCCAGTTGAAGCGGCCGATGCCTGGCATGATGTGCCAGAAGCGATCCGGACGGCCCATGTCCACCGTCACGAACAAGAGGCACATGATGATGGACGCAATCGCGAGCAGTTCGCCCACGATCACCACGTCGTGCATCTCGCGGTCGTCGTACAGATAGGCCGGGATGACCATCATCACGGCGCCCGCCGCCAGACCCACGATGAAGGTGAAGTTGGCGATGTACAGGCCCCAGCTGACGTGGTCCGTCATGCCGGTCAACTCCATGCCTTGGGCGACCTGATGCGCCCAGGCGTTGACACCGACCAACGCGACGGCGGTGAGCAGGAACATCCAGACGTAGAAGCGCGCACTGCCGTCCGTGGAGAGCCGTAGGGCAGTCCAGAGAAACCGGGGATAGCTCTGCGTGTGGCGGTTCATGGTCGTGCTCTCAGCCGTCGAAGAAGTAGAAGAAGCGTGGCCTCGTGCCGAGCTCCTCCTTCAAGATGAACACCCGCTTGTTCTCCAGCACCCAGCGGATGTCGCTGTCTGGATCGAGCAAGTTGCCGAACACTCGCGCCCCGGTCGGACACGCCTCGAGACACGCCGGGAGCTTGCCCTCGCGCGTGCGGTGCAGACAGAACGTGCACTTCTCCACCACGCCCTGGGGGCGGATGCGGTTGGACAGGTAGGCCTGATCCGGGTTGACTTCGTCGGCCGGGATCTCGGGCTTCTTCCAGTTGAATCGGCGCGCGTGGTAGGGACAAGCCGCTTCGCAGTAGCGGCAGCCGATGCACCAGTTGTAGTCCACGACGACGATGCCGTCCGACTCCTTCCAGGTCGCTTGCACGGGGCAGACATCGACGCAGGGGGCGTTGTCGCACTGTTGGCACTGCACCGGCAGGTAGAACTTGCCCTCGGCGGGCACCGCGTGATCGTAGTCCGCGTTTCCGTGCTCGAGGTCCAGGCTGCCCTGCTTCATCTCGAGCACCCGAATGTAGGAGTTGTTGGTGCTGCGGTCGTGGTTGTTCTCGATGTGACAGGCCTCGGCGCAGCGGCGGCAGCCGATGCACACGCTCAAGTTGAGGGCGTACCCGAACTCCACCCCTTCCTGTGGGCGCACGTCGCGGATGGAGACCTTCTTGCCGTACTCCTTCTCGGTTTTGGCCTCGAGACGCCGCAGGATCTGCTCCAGGTCCGCCTTGGACAGCTCCTGGTAGTGCTTCTGCAGGAACTCGTCGAGGGACTGCTCCTTGCCCCAGTCCCAGATGGGTGCCAAGGCGCGCGCGAACGCGCCAGCGCCGAGCGTCGCACCGAGGACCTTGAGGGTGACTCGTCGCTTGGGGTCCATCAGTGCCCTCCTCCCTGTCGTAGGCCGCGGTCGTTGGGTCTCAGGACCGGCTGGCCGCCGGCGAAGGCGGGGGTGTGGGGGTCGTGGCAGTCCACGCAGTTGTGTCGCAATTTGGGACCGCGAGAGGAGTCCCAGTAGCCCATCATCCCGCCGTGCGCGCCGCGGTCGAAGGCTCTGCGCTTCTGTCCGTGACACTGTGAGCACAGCTCGATCACATCGAGCATCTCGATGGTGCGACCGTCGGCCATACTCAGCTGATCCACTCGCCCGGGTACGTGGCACGATGCGCAGGTGAGGGTGCCGTGCGTGAAGCGAAGGCCCTCATGGAACTCGCGCAGCTCCCCGGCGGACTGGGGCAAGGGCGCGTCTGGCCTCAGCGAGTGACAGGTGACGCAGGCCACGCGGATGGGGCGTCCGAGGGCGTCCTTCTTCGGCGTCTCTACGCTAGTGAGCTTCTCGGGACGATTGATGACGGGCGGGTAGCTCACCGCATCGCCCTCGAGCTTCGCTCCTGACGAGGAGGGCGCGGGCTCGGCTGATCCGGACGAGCACGCGCCGACGAAGACAACCAGGAGGACGGTACACGCTCGGAGCACGGCGGGGCGCAGTTGCACTCCTTGTGCCAGCGCCGCCGTCGGGACCTGCGGCCGCGTTTCCGGTCCTGATGGATCCCGCGGAACCCGACATTCGCGAAAAATATGCGTGGCAGGGCTGTCGGTGCGAACCCCATGCGAAAGGACGGCGGTCACCACCGGGTGGCGAGCCTCGATGGAGCACGAAACTCGATCGTGCCCGCATCCGCCAGCGCGCAGTTGTTGCCGGTCGCGGGCGCGTAACTAGTTGGAATCTATGTTGAACCAACCTGGAATGCGCCTTGCTGCGACCTCCCCGAGGCCAGCGAGGTGCTGGCCCGAACAAGGGGAAATTCAAGATGGCCGACATCGAAGTCAAGAAGTCCGAGCAGCCCGCGCCCGTGCGAGCCTGGGATCCCTTCCGCGTCATGCGGGAGTTCATGCGCTGGGATCCCTTCACCGAAGCTGGCTTCGCACCGCTGCAGGCGCAGCAGTTCACGCCTGCGTTCGACGTCAAGGAGACCGCCGAGGGCTACCTCTTCCGCGCGGACATGCCCGGGGTCAAGCCCGAGGACCTGGACGTGAAGATCTCGCAGAATCGTCTCAGCGTCAGCGGAAAGCGCGAGGGCGAGAAGGAGCACAAGACCGACACCTACTACACCTACGAGCGCTCCCATGGCTCGTTCACGCGGTCGTTCACCCTGCCCGAGGGGGTAGCGGACGACGGTGTGCAGGCCGAGCTCAAGGACGGCGTCCTGACGCTGCTCGTCCCGCGGAAGCCCGGTGCAGTACCCAAGCAGGTGACGGTGAAGAAGGGTTGAAGTCCAGCGAATCCTGCGGCGCGAGCCTCGACTCGCGCCGCAGACGCGTTCAGTGGCCGCAATTGCTGCGCGATCTCGCCTGCGAAGAACCCCGGCGAACCCGAGACTCGCGCCGATCGCAAGTTGGCTCGGCTGTTGCAGACGGATGGGCCCCGTGGCCATCGCAGCGATCCTCGTGACCATCGACCCCAGCCAGGACCAGGCGCTGCGCGCCGTGCTCCGGGCCAGAGGGGATCTCGAGCTCGGCGAGACCATCGGCGCGCGCATCCCCGCGGTGCTCGACACCGGGGACGCCGTCGAGGCGGAGCGAGCGCTGCGCGAGATCTGGGATCTGCCCGGCGTGTCGTTCGTCGACGTGGTGAGCGTCGACTTCTCCGAGGCTAGCGAGCTGTCGCCCGAACCTGCCCCCGGGAGCTGAGGAACATGGAACGAAGAGACTTCATCAAGGCCAGCGCGATGACGGCGGCGACCGCAGCCGCCTCACGCCTCGCGGTCGCACAGGACGGGGTCGAGCCGAGCGTGAGCGCTCGTCACGCGGGTGACGTGCGCTGGCAGAAGGCGCCCTGTCGGTTCTGCGGTACGGGCTGCCACGTGCAGGTTGGCGTCAAAGGGGGCAAGGTCGTCGCCATCGCGGGCGACCAGCAAGCCGAGGTCAATCGCGGGCTGCTCTGCGTCAAGGGCTACCACGTCGCGCTCGCGCTCTACGGCAAGGATCGGCTCACTCGGCCGCTCCTGCGCAAGAACGGCAAGCTCGTGCCGATCTCGTGGAACGAAGCGCTGGACGTGATCGCCGATCGCGTGATGCTCGACCCAAAGGGCTTCGCCTTCTACGGCAGCGGCCAGTGGACGATTCCCGAGGGCTATGCCGCGCAGAAGTTCATGAAGGGTGGCCTGTCCTGCAATCACATCGATCCGAACGCGCGGCTGTGCATGGCGAGCGCGGTCACGGGCTTCTTGGCGGTCTACGGCGTGGACGAGCCGGCGGGGGTGTACGACGACCTCGACCGCGCAGACGTCGTGATCCTGTGGGGGAACAACCCGGCGGAGATGCACCCTGTGCTGTTCTCTCGGATCATCGACCGCCGGGTGCGCGGAGAGAAGGTCACGATCATCGACCTCTGTACTCGGCACACGCGCTCGAGCCAGCACGCGGATCACGTCCTGCTGTTCAAGCCACACACGGATCTCGCGATCGCCAATGGCATCATGCACCTGCTCGTGGAGCGCGGCACCTTCGACCGCGAGTTCGTGCAGCGGCACTGTGCCTTCCGTGGCGACAACGAGCCCATGGATCTGGCCGGCAAGCCCATCGACTTCGCCGAGTTCAAGCGGCGCCTCGCCGAGTACACCCCCGAGAAGGTGCAGGAGATTTCTGGCGTCAGCGCCGACGCCATCCGCATGATGGCCGACCTGTTCGGCAAGCGAGACGTGCGCATCACCAGCCTCTGGTGCATGGGGATGAACCAGCACACGCGCGGCACCGCCATCAACGCGCTCGTGCACTCGGTCCACCTGCTGAGCGGTCACTTCGGTCGCCCCGGCGACGCACCCACGAGCCTGACCGGGCAGCCCTCGGCCTGTGGCACCGCGCGCGAGGTGGGCACTCTTGCCCATGCGTTGCCGGGCGGGCGGGTCGTGCCCAACGCGGCGCATCGCGCCGAGTCGGAGCAAATCTGGAACGTGCCCGAGGGGCGCATCAACCCCAAGCCCGGTCACCACACGGTGCTGATGTGGGAGAAGTTCTCCACGCCACCCGAACAGGGCGGGGACATTCACACCATCTGGGTGCAAGTCACCAACCCCGCGCACTCCTTGCCCAACCGCCACGCGCTGGTGGACCCCAGCCGCAAGATCCCGGGGCGTTTCTTGATCGTCAGTGACGTGTATCCGACGGCCACGACGGAGATCGCCGACCTGGTGTTGCCCAGCGCTCTGTGGGTCGAGAAGAACGGCATGTTCGGCAACTCCGAGCGCCGCACGCAGCAGTGGTATCGGATGGTGAAGCCCCCGGGCGAGGCGCGCGACGATTGCTGGCAGATCATCGCCGCAGCCCGCCGCCTGTTCGAGCGCGGGTTCGAGGGCATGAAGGACAAGGACGGTCGCTTCTTGTTCCACACGGAGAAGGCAGGGAAGGAGGTCCCGATCTGGGACTTCGCTCGCTACTACGACGTCAACGTGGACGAGCACCTGTTCGAGGAGTACCGCAAATTCTCCACCTACAAGCACAAGGACCTGGCGCCCTACAGCGAGTACGTCAAGGCTCGTGGCCTGCGCTGGCCGGTCGTCAAGCAACCGGACGGTTCTTGGAAGGAGACGCGCTGGCGCTTCGCTGGCTTCGACGACCCGTACGTGAAGAAGGGCGAGAACGTCGAGTTCTACCACTCGCCCACGAATGATGGCCGCGCTCAGATCTGGTTCAGCCCCTACGTGCTGCCGCCGGAGGTTCCGGACGACAAGTTCCCGTTCTGGCTCTGTACTGGGCGGGTGCTCGAGCACTGGCACACGGGAACGATGACCATGCGCATTCCGCAGCTGCGCAGCGCCATGCCCGAGGCCTACGTCGAGATGAACCGCGACGACGCTCGCCGGCTGGGTATCCAGAACGGTGAGCGAGTGGCTCTGGAGACTAGGCGAGGGACGTTGGAGCTGCCGGTCTGGATCGACGGCCGCGGGTCCCCGCCCCCCGGCTCGTTGTTCGTGCCCTTCTTCGACGAGAAGCGCCTGATCAACGAGCTGACGCTGCAGGCCCACTGCCCCATCTCGAAGGAGCCGGACTACAAGAAGTGCGCCGCGCGCGTGCGCCGGCTCGGCAGCGGAGGAGCATGACCGAGCCCGACCGCTCCTTCGGGATCGATCGGCGCGCGTGGCTCGTGATCGGAGCCGCGGTGGTCACCGTCGCGGCCGCGGGCTTCATGGGCGGCGCACACCCCTACAGGCCCCCGCCGGCGCCAGGCATCGAGCCCGTGGCCAGCGCGTCTGCCGCCAACGCACCAGTACCGAGCTATGGGGACCTGGCAGGCAGCCGCCGCGGGCCGAACGAGGGAATGTACGTCGCGGCCTTCGACAAGCTCGCTCCGGGGCTTCTGCCTGCGCCGGAGCGGCCCGCGACCGAGGACGAGCGGCGCGCGACCATCGAGGCGCGGCGTGCGCGCCGGGCGTTTGACGGGGCTCCGCCGCAGATCCCGCACGCCATTGACCAACAGCGCTTCCCGTCTTGCCTCACCTGCCACGAGTCCGGAGCGCTGCTCGCGGGGCGACGCGCGCCGGTGATGAGCCACCAGCGCATGGACAACTGCGTGCAATGTCACGTCGTCGCGGAGGCGCCGAAGCCGCTCGCGCTCGACGCGCCGCCCCCGAACGACTTCGTCGGCCTCGAGACCTCGGGCAGCGGACCGCGAGCGTGGGCGGGCGCGCCACCGCAGATCCCGCACACGACGTTCATGCGCGAGAACTGCGCGAGCTGTCACGGTCCGGGAGGTGCCCACGGCATTCGTACGTCACACCCGTATCGACAGAGCTGCAACCAATGCCACGCCTCGTCTGCCACGAAGGATCAACGCGCCTTGAACGAGGCGCCGCCACCTTGGGAGGTCAACAAGCCATGAAGCCGCTCAGTCGACGCAACCTGTTCGGCCTGCGCGCACCGCGCGAAGGCTTCCTCGATCGCTTCTACGCGAAGCGCCCAGCACCCAGCACGGAGCGGGTCGAAGTGCGGGTGCGGCCCGAGCTGGTTGGCTTGGCCGAGACGGTGGACGTCGGTAGCGGGCGAGTGCGGCGAAAGAAGCGGTGATGGAGCTACCCGAAGTGTTCGCAGACGATCTGAGCGCCGACCGCCTGGGCGAGGTCATCCGGGACATCGAGCTGTGCGCCGAGGTGCTCGACGTGCGGCTCAAGCGCGCGGCGAGCGAGCGAGCGGACGATGAGACGCTCTCGCTCCGGGACGCGATGCGGGTGCTGCTCGAGGGAGGTGCCCTGGGGCTCCAGGTGCGCTATGTCCACCGCGGCGCCGAGTGGTGGGACACGGTGTTGCGAGCCGGCGAGGGTTATCGCCTGATCCGTGTGCGGCCTCAGCTCGCTTGACCGAGACGCCCCGCCTCAGTCTCGGATGAGTCGCGTGACGCCCAAGGCGACGCCGAAGAGTACGAGCGGGCCCGCGATGAAGAAAGGCCGGATGGGGCCGAGCGCGAGCTGCCCCCCCATCTGACTCGAGTACACGAGATCCGCCGCCATGATCGCGACGCCGAAGAGCACCAGCTTGACCGGACCGCCGAGTTGACGGCCCAGCTCCTGCGTCCCAACGTGTGAATCCAGCGGCGCCGCTCGCGCAACTCGCGGCCGCAACGGCACCGAGCGTGGTGTCAGGCCCACGCCGTCCAGCTCGTTCGTGGCGATGGGCGTCAGCAGCGGCGCCACGTCGTCCGCGTCCAGTGTCAGTGAGCGCGGAGTCGCTGCCCGGGGGCTGGCGCGCCGGGGCGCGGGAGCGGGAAGATCGAGGTCGGGCACACTGGCGACCGTCGGCGAGCCGCGGTTGACGGCGAGCCCGGGGCCGGGAGCCGGCGGCAGCGTCGGGACTTTGACGTTGCCCTCGAGGCGAGGATCGTGGGCCGGGGGGGGCAGCGAGAGACCTGTCGTGTCCAGCCCGGCGGCACGCGCCAGCTCCGCCCAGAATGCACCGACGTCGCGATAGCGATCCTGGGGGTCCACGGCCAGCGCCTTCTGGAACACTCTCTCGACGGAGTCGGAGACGGTCGCACCTTCGTTCCGCGGGGTTGGCCGGCGCTCCGGATCGATGGCGGAGCCGAGCAAGGCTGCCGGATCGCCGTCGAGGGGCGCGTGCCCACACAGCACCTCCACCAGCGTGAGCGCGAACCCGAACACGTCCGTCCAGGGACCGGTCTGGCCAAACCGCTTCGGGAGCCACTGCTCCGGCGCGGCGTACGCGGGAGTGAATGCCTGCAGACCGCTCGCGCTCGCCGACTGCTGCCCCACCATCTTCGTGGCGGTGCTCTTGGCAGTACCGATGCCAAAGTCGAGGATCTTGCACGTCGTCTGGCCGTGAACGCGGCAGACGAACACATTGTCGGGCTTGATGTCCCGGTGCAGGATGCAGATCTCACCCGCAGCGTCAGGGAACCGGTGTGCCCGCTCGAGGGCCAGCGCGACGGGCGCGAGCAGTCGCAGGCACTCCTTGAGCCCGAGCGGCGGGGCGCCCTGCTCGACCCTGGCCTCGAGCAACTCGGCGAGGGTCTCACCCTCGAGCCACTCGAGCGCGATGAACGGGACGAAGCGCTGGTCCGAGGTCTCGAGCACGCCCACGTGCAGTGGGCGCACCACCGCGGGGACGGCGGAGGACAGGCGGAAGAGGAGCTCGCCCTCGGCCCGAAAGCGCTCCAGGAAGTGCTGTTTCTGCTCTTCGCTCATGCCGTCGGGAACCTTGAGGCACTTCAGCGCGACCTTGGCGCGGAACGCGATGTGGTGGGCGCGGTAGACCACCGCGAAGCCACCCTCCCCCACGACCTCCTCCACCTGATAGGCGCCCGACTGGGTGCTGCCCAGGATCTTGAATGGGTCCACGGCCATGGAGCCGCGGATCATACCAGCCTAGAGCGTCAACGTCAGCTCCCGCAGCAGCGCGCCGGGCAAGCGGTAGCTGTCCGTCGAGCGCTCGCCGTACGTTCCACCGTCGAACAGCCACTCGCACTCTCGGGTGAGCGACTCGAGCTGGTCGCCGAGGATGCGATACAGCGAGTCGTCGAAGCGCATCACCGACAGCGGCGCCACTGGCTTGCCCCGTCGCACCCAAGTCGTGGCGAAGCGCGTCATGCCCGTGATACGGCACGAGAGCGGGTCGGAGAAGTTCGTGTACCAGAGGTTCGTTACGTAGAGGCCCGTGCCGAGCGCGTCCAGGACGTCGGACTCGGCGAGCTCACCGCCTGCGAGCTCGAGTGAGGTGGGGCGCTCGGCGTCCGTGCTGTTGACCTCGACGCCGTACTCGCGCGCGGAGCGCGGGGAGACGAGCTCACCGACGAGCCTCCCCTGGTCGACGAGCGAGACGCGGTCCGGGACGCTGAATCCGGATGGGAGAAAGCGCGCGGCGACGCCGCCCGCGGCGTGCTCCACCAGCGAGACGCGTGGGTCGAGGCGGGAGCCTCCGTCAAGCATGCGAACGAGCGCCGACCGCTTGGTGCGCAGCGCACGAGACGACAGGCTGTCCCAGGCGATCAAGCCCACGAGCTCGGCCAGCGCGGCCGGCGCCAGGTATGCGCGATACTTGCCGGGCTCTGGTCGATGCTCCGGCTCGTGCAGCAACTCGGATGCTGCGCGCGCCTGGTCGATGCGGCGCGCGAGCTCGCTCGGCTCGAAGTGCGTGCCCGAGTAGGACTGCTTGGCGGCCTTGTCCCCGCGTGCATACACGCTGAAGTCGAAGTGAAAGCTCTCGCTCTGGTGCCAGTGGCGGTGGCCGAGTGAGCTCTGAAGTCCGCGGAGCATCCTCCCCTGGCTGAAGAGCCCCACGAGGTCGCAACCCTGGGCCAGCTCGGTGATGTGCTCGCAGGTGCTCACAGCCTCGGGCAGCTCACCCGTGCGCAGGTCCTCGCTCTGCTCCGCCAGCGCGGGAACCAGCAGGAACGGATCCTCGGGCACCTGCGCGACGACCTCCCGTAGGCGGTACAGCGCGGCGGAGACGGCGCTCGCGTCCGCGGCAAGCTCGCCGGTCATGGGCAGCCGGGCGCGCGCCTGCCGGCCGCGCGTCACCAGCGAGACTTGCAGGAAGGCCTGGCTGACCGTGCTGGGCTGTCGCACCAGTCCGCGGTTCAGCCGCACGAAGTTCGACTCCTCGCCGCTCAGCCAGAGCGAGAGTTGCTCGGCGCTCGACAGCTGCGAAAAAGCAGCCTGCGACAGGGCGGAGAACACCTCACGCATCTCACTCGCCTCCGAAGACTTCGACGTCACGGAAGCGACACGCCGGGGTCGCATGCCCGACGCGGATGACCTGATTGGGTTCGCCCTTGCCGCAATAGGGCGTACCGTGGACGCCGCGAGTGGCAGCGTTGCCTACACCGTCCAGCGAGCGCCAGAACGTCGCGCTGACACCCCGGTAGCTCGGGTTCTTGACGACGGTGGTCAAGCGGCCATGCTCGATCAAGCGAGCGCGTTCGCACCCGAACTGGAACTTGTTACGCGAGTCGTCGATGGACCAGCTGCGGTTGGTCTCCATGTACACACCGCGCTCGATGCCGGCCACGAGCTCCTGGAGCGAACTCGCGCCGGGCTCCAGGTTCAGGTTCGCCATGCGATCGATCGGCGGTCGGTTCCAGCTCGAGGCACGCGCGGACGCGTTCGAGGGCAGCGGCCGAGGGTGGCAGGCGGCCGCGCGCGCCTGCGAGACCGTGCCGCCGAGCGGAGCCACCAGCAGCCCTCGCTCGATCAGGCGCACCCGCGTGGCAGGCTGACCGTCGTCGTCGAACCCGAGGCTCGCGAGCTCGCCTGGTTCGCTCGGATCGAAGCTCACCTCGAGCAGCTCGCTGCCGTACTGGTACGTGCCGAACATGTCGAGGGTCACGAAGCTCCCGCCGGCGTAGTTTCGCTCATCGCCGAGGATGCGGTCGAGCTCGAGGGGGTGGCCGATGGACTCGTGGATCTGCAGCACCATCTGGTCCGAGGCGAGCACCAAGTCCATCCGATCCGAAGGGCAGTTGGGGGCAGCGACCAGCTCGCGACACTGCTCCGCGAGCTCGCGGGCACTGGCGAGGAAGCCAACGTCATCGAGCACCTCGAGCCCGCCTTGTCGGGCCCAACCGTCGCGTAGCGAGCGCGTCTGCGTCTCGCCGTCCTTGTGCGCGGTGGCGACCAGGTTCGGGCACAACAGATCGACGAGCTGCTCGCTCCTGCCCCCGCCGTTGGTGACGTAGCGGCAGTGCCAGCGCAGGAACCAGAGCTCGGCGTCCCAGCTCACGATCTCGTCGTGGCTGTGCAGCCTCTCGCTGGCCTCGCGCAGCAGCTCGAGCTTCGCGGATAGGGGCTCGTCGTCCCAGCGCCGGCGCACGGGCGCTCGATACTCGCCCTGTGGGTGGCTCATCTCGAGGGACGCGCCCGCCAGCACGCTCAGGCGGCTGGTCTGCTCCGCCCATTGGCGCGCGCGCTCGATGGCGCGCACGACTCCCTGCTCGGTCAGCGTCTGGCTGGCGGCGTAGCCCACGGCGCCGCCGACGTATGCCGTCACCATCATGCCCACGTCGTCCCCCTGCTCGACCGGGAGCAGTACGCCGTTCTGCAGGCTGAGTCGCTCGCTCCGCTCGTGGACCCAGCGCAGCGAGAAGAACCCGACGCTCGGAGCCGGGCAGTGACGGAGAAAGCTCGCCTCCAGCTCGGTCTGCATGCGCGCGAGGATACCAGCTGCAGCGGCCACGCCGGAACCAGGGACCTGCCGCTACTTGGGTGCCGGAGGGGCGGGGCAGTCCAACTCGCTGGCCAGCTGCTCCAGATAGACTCGGAGAAAGTCGGCGCGGCGCCTGGCCTCGGCGCGCCCCGCCTCGGTACACAGCGTCTCGGGTAGCTCGAGGAGCTTGGTGAAGAAGTGGTCCACGCTGTAGGCGCGATCATCGAGCAGGCGCGAGCTGCCCCAGGGGTCGTCCTCATGCACGAGCCTGGCGCCGAGCTGGGCACCGGTGGCGAAGCAGCGGGCAGCGCCCAGCGCGCCCAGCGCCTCGAGGCGGTCGGCGTCCTGCAGCGCGCGCCCCAGCGCGGAGCGCGGCGTCGCCCCGCGGGAGTAGGAGTGGGTGGCGATCGCGTCGCAGATGCGCTCGATCGCCTCGGGTCGAAAGTCCAGAGCGGCCAGCGCCTCGCGCGCGACGGCGGCCGAACGCTCGCTCGCTCGTGCGCGGTCGGGAGCGTTCTTGGGCAGGTTGACGACGTCGTGCAGCAGCGCTGCGGCGATACACTCTCGAGGATCCGCCGCCGCGCCGCAGAGTCTGAGGGTCCAGAGCGCCACGCGCAGGCTGTGAGCGAGATCGTGCGCGGGGTCGTGCTGCGCCAGCTCCGCGACGCGGCGGGCGATCGCCGCCAGCGGGGCGTCCTGTTCGATCTGCAGCCGCAAGGACTGGAGGTTCAAGGCTCTTCCGTCTGCGCCAGGAGCCAGGCGAGGTAGGAGGGCGCCACACGGGAAGCGTCCAGCACTACGAACTCGGGCACCTCGTAGGGATGATTGTCCGCGAGCCACTGCTCGACTCGGGCGCTGAGCGCGCTGCGCGTCTTGATCACCAGCTGTACTTCGCGATCATCCTGCAGCTCGCCCTGCCACACGTAGAACGAGCGCACGGACGGAACCAGGTTCACGCAAGCCGCCAGCCGCGCCTCGATCAAACCTCGGGCGAGGCGCTCGGCCGCGTCGCCTTCGGCCGGCGCGGTGCACAGGATGACGGCCGCGGTCATGCGCTCGACAGTAGCCTGTGAGCGCCTCCTCCGCGTGCCCAATGTGGTGGATCGGGTACGATTGGCCGACCGTCGGGCTCGACGCCGCGCTCGGAATCGATAAGCGTAGGGAGGTCATGTCCGCCCGCAAGCAGTCCCACGCCGAGGAGCTCGAGCGCAGCTACCAGGACGGGGAGGTGATCGTCGAGGAGGGGGACGGGTCGCGGGACATGTTCGTGATCCAGTCCGGGAGCGTGCGCATCACCAAACGCATCGCCGAGCGCGTGGTGGAGCTCGCGACGCTCCGCCGCGGAGATTTCTTCGGGGAGATGAGCCTGCTCGAGTCGCTGCCGCGGGACGCCAGCGCCCACGCTATCGGGGAGACCCACTTGCTCGTGATCAGCGCCGGTGCGCTGCTCGTGCGCATGCGACGCGATCCGACCTTCGCCTTCGAGATGCTCCAGCGCTTGAGCGGCCGCGTCCGCAAGCTCAACGCGCGCGTGGTCCAGCTGATCGAGAGCGCCGGGGACGGGAGCGCGGAGCCGGCGACGATGATGTACGCTCCCGCCAGCGTAGACGAGGGCGACAGGTGATCGTCGACGTTCGCCTGGAGCGAGCGCTCGTGGTCTCGGATCTGCACATCGGCAACCCCTTCTCCGAAGCCAGCGAGTCTCTGGGCAGCTTCCTGGAGTACGCCGAGCGGGAGCGCTATCACGTGATCATCAACGGGGATGGTCTCGAGATCCTTCAAACCAGCTTCGCGAACCTCGCCAACGACACGGTCCGCATCCTCAACCGCATTCAGCGTCTGCTCGCCCGTGGCCAGCACGTGTACTACGTCGTCGGAAACCACGACATCGTGCTCGAGCACTACCTGGAGAGCTGGGCGGAGCTGCACATATCGCCGTTCTTGAACGTGCACTCCGGGGACCGACGTATCCGCGTCGAGCACGGCCACCTCTACGATCCGTTCTTCGTGAACTACCCACGGCTGTACGACGCGCTGACCCGCGCCGCGGGACCGCTCCTGCACATCTACCCGGACGTGTACCGGCTCTGGTCGGCGTACGAGCGTTACAAGGACCGCCGAGCGGGCAGGAGCACGCAGGCCGAGCCATCCGTGTACCACGGGGCTGCGGAGATGCTCTTACGTCGCGGCTTCGACGCGGTCGTGTTCGGTCACACGCACCGCGCGGAGAGCATCGAGCTCGGACCGGAGAAGCAGTACCTCAACTCCGGCAATTGGATGCATGGCGGCACCTACGTGGAGCTGGATCACGGCCGAGCCACGCTGAAGAAGTGGACGGTCCCCAAGCGACGCTGACCGCCGTTTCTGGGGCTTTGCGGCGACGTCGGGTTTCACTCTGAGCGAAAGTACCTGACATCGGACGAGGATGCAGTACAGGGGCAGACCATGCGTTTGCTTCGTTCCTTCCCCGCGCTCGTGATCGTGGCCTGCGCGGCCGCGCCACCCCCGGACTCGGAGACCCCAGCCCCGGTGAGCGAGCCCACACCTGCGGCCACGAGCACGATCGGTCCCTCCCCGTCGGGGCCGACCGAGCCCGGTCAGGCCGACCCGGCCGCCACCGCCAGCGTCAAGGAAGAGGGCCCGAGCGCCTGCCCCACAGGCATGAAGCTGGTGGAGGGCGAGTACTGCACCAAGGTGGAGCAGAACTGCAAGCGAAGCTGGTACGCGCCCTGGAACAAGAAGACGGTGTGCGAGCTGTTCGAGGAACCCAGCAAGTGCATCGGCGAGCGCGTGAAGAAGCGCTTTTGCATCGACACCTACTCGTGGCCGAACGTCAAGGGCGAGCGACCCGAGGTGATGAACACCTTCTACCAAGCTCAGGTCAAGTGCGCGACGATCGGCAAGCGCATGTGCACCGAGTCCGAGTGGACCTTCGCGTGCGAGGGCCCCGAGATGAAGCCCTACCCCTACGGCTACGAGCGCGATACGAACAAGTGCAACGGCGATCACGCCTGGGATCACCCCAAGATGAACCTCGTCGCGCGTCGTGACCCCAAGGAGCTCGCTCGTCTGTGGAAGGGCGTGCGCAGCGGTAGCCAACCCGAGTGTGTGAGCGACTTCGGTGTCCACGATCTGCCGGGCAACAACGACGAAGTGGTGGCCAGCGAGCCAGCCCCAGGTGGGCAGCACCGCAAGTACGACAGCATCCACACCGGTGGCCCCTGGTACGAGGGCGTGCGCAACCAGTGTCGCCCCAAGATCTACACCCACGACGAGGGCTTCTACTACTACTTCCTCGGCTTCCGTTGCTGCGCCGAGCCGGACAACGCCGAGACCGAGCCGCGCACCGCAAAGCAGCAGCACAGCCGTTGGAACATGGACCGAGTCGAGCGCCTGGCGGGCTTTACCCGCGCCGAAATGAAGGAGAAGCTCGAGCTCAAGGCGCAAGGGAAGTGTTCCTGCGCGCCGCGCGACGTTCGCTGCAACACCATGTGCGGCACCTTGCTCGGCCCTGAAGCCAAGGACGCCGACCTGGCGGCGTTGCGCGGACGCAAGGCGCACGAGCAGAAGAAGTGAGGCTGCGTGCCGTCTTGGCGTGAATCGAGTCGAAGCCGACTAGGGGTGCAGCACGCAGCCGCCCGTCACCTCGCCGCTCCACTTGGCGCGCATCGCCGCCTTGAACTCCGTCAACGGGAAGGTGTGCGACACATACGGCTGGATGCGTCCTGAGCGGGCCCAGTCGAGCACGGCGCTCAAGCGCGGCGGCCGGAGCGAAGGGTCTTTGACCGTGGAGATGACGGCTGGGCAACCCAAGACATCCAGCCCCTTCATCATGATCAGGTTGGTGGGCAGCACGTTCGCGTTCGGCGCCCCCCGCTGGCCCTTGCCTCGAGCGACCAGCGGAGTGGAAGCCCAGCCGACGATCAGAAATCGGGCCCCGAAGCGCACACACCGCAGGCTCTCCAGCGAGATGTCACCGCCGACGCCGTCGTAGACCACGTCGACGCCGTGGCCCTTCGTGAGCGCCTTCACGTCGTCACGGAACCTGCGCGTGCTGCCGTCTTCGGCGCGTACGTTGATGACGTGGTCGGCGCCATGCTGCTTGACCAGCGCGAGCTTGTCGTCGTGGCGCCCGGTGGCGATGACCGTCGCGCCGACGAGCTTGGCGACCTGCACCGCAGCGAGCCCCGTGGCCCCCGACGCGCCGTGAATCAGCACCGTCTCACCTGCTGCCAGGTGACCCCGCGCCAGCAAGCAGTGGTAGGCTGTCTCGTAGCTGCCGAGCAGCGCGGCGGCTTGATCGAAGGACAGCGCTGGGGTGATGGCGTGCACCGCAGCCGCGGGGGCGACCACGTAGGATGCGAAGCCGCCATAGGCGCGGTACTCGCCGAGGGATCGGGGCCCCGCGAGGAAGCCGTCGACGACCACCCGCTCGCCCAGAGCGACGGTTTGCTTCGCGTCGTCCCCGGCCCACACCACCTCGCCCGCGCACTCGAGCCCCGGGGTGTAGGGAGGCTCGGCCATGTGCTGGTACTGGCCGCTCGCCATGAGCAGATCTACCCAGCCCACTGCCGCGCTCTTGACCGCGACGATCACGTCGCCGGAGCGCAAGGTCGCGGGCTCCGGCGCCGCCATTGGCTGTAGCGTCAGCGCGTCGATGGCCTGGTCCGGTGACTCCGCGAGCTCGTGGACGACGACCCGGTGGCCGGGCGTGAGTGAGGACATTGCCGGAGCTTACACCGAGCCTGCCCGGGTACGGAGACGAGGTGAGCCGAGTCGGTCTCAGCAGCTCGTGAGCCCGCCCGAGGTACCGGGCGAGCACGAGCCCTTGCGCAGCGCGTTCGACTCGATGGCGGCGTCCGCCTGGCAGATGAAGCCCGTCGGGCACTGGGCGTTGCAGTCGCAGAGCATTCCGCACGCCCCGACGTCGCCGGCGACCGACGCGGCGTCGAAGATCAGCGAGCACAAGAAGTCACCCTTGGTGCCGGGGCCGGCCCAGCCGCAAGCGTTCGGCACGCCAACCACGCAGGTCTGGCTGCAGAAGCGGTTGGTGCCGCCCGAAATCGAGATGCACAGGCCCTTGCACTCTCCGGTTTGCGCCGTACACGACTGACCCATGTCTTTGCCGGTTGGCGACGCGGCGCTGCACAGACCAGTGCCAGGATTGCAGGTGAAGCCCGAGGGGCAGTCGGCGTTGATCGCGCACAGCGGCGAACAGGCGTTGAACACGGGGTGGCATTGTGAGTCGCTGCCGCACAGCTGGCCGCTCGGACAGGTGTTGTTCGCGCCGCACGCGCCCGTGGTCTCGTTGCGCAAGAAGATGTTGCAGCCCACGTCCGTCCGACCGTGACACTTGCCTGGGCCGAACGCGCTGCCCACGGTGCAGCCCTTGAGGCAGTAGCCCTTGGTTCCGTCGAAACTCACGCACTCCGCGGTGGGGTCGACCCCGGCGCAGTCCGTGGAGGACGCACACTCCAGCGTACAGTAGCCGTTCGCGGGGCCCTGCCCGTTCCAGGCGCCCGAGTTCGGAGCGATGCAAGTCAGACCCGAGCTACAGGAGCCGCAGGAGCTGCCGAGCTGCCCGTTGCCCGGCGGGACGCCGCCGCTGCCGCCGCCGCCGCCGGTCGCGCCGAAGCCCCCGGTCGCTCCGCTGCCGCCCAGCCCGCCGGTGCCCGAGTCGCTGGCGCCGAACCCGCCGAGCGCACCTTGGCCGCCCGTGCCCAGGGCGCCGAAGCCGCCGCTTCCGGCGCCACCTTCGCCGCCAATGCCGTCGCTCGTCGCACAGCCCGCCGCCGCGCTGATCGCCGCCGCGACCACGAGCAAAATTCCCGCGAAACGCATCGTCCGTCCCACTCGCCGCTCCTTGTCGAGGCGTAGCATGGCGCACCGCCGACGGCCATCCGTGGCTTCATCCTGCAATTCGCAGGAATTCTGCTGCTTCCTTGTCC
The DNA here is from genome assembly GCA_019637295.1 of Polyangiaceae bacterium. Taxonomy (GTDB): domain Bacteria; phylum Myxococcota_A; class Polyangia; order Polyangiales; family Polyangiaceae; genus JACKEA01. The sequence continues at coordinate 108,630 of JAHBVX010000006.1, read as the reverse complement.
CAGGAGCCCTCGTGGTTGCGGAACCACGTCTCGAGCAGCGCCGCCAGCACGGGCATCAGCTCCGTGTCGCTCATCAGGCTCTCCTCCCGGAGCGTCTCGAGCCGGTGCATGAACGCCGCGTGCTCGGACCTGTGGGCCTTCAGGCGCGGATAGCCCCCGATCTCCATCGCCGCTTCTTCGTAGGCGAAATGGCTGCGCACGTCCTCGAACAGGTCGGCGAGGAGCGAACGGAGCCGGACGTCGCCGGCCTGGTCGTCGACCGCGAGCCGTAGCACCCGGATCTGCGCCGCGATGTGACCATGCTGCGCGGCTATTCCGTCTGGCAGCGTCGGGCGCTGGGCAGGCATCAACTCATAGGATGCGCCATCTGCCTACCTGTCGTCAACGTCAGTCGCTGACCCGTCACTCGGTCGAGGCCTCGTCCCAGGCCTTGTCGAGCACGCTGCGGAGCGCCGCGGGCGGCTGCGCGCCCGACACACCGTGGCGACCGATCACGAAGAACGGGACGCCAGAGATGCCGAGCTCGCGGGCTCGCGCCTCGTCCTCGCGCACCTCGCGGGCGTAAGCATCGCTCGCGAGCACCGACGCGACCTCGTCCTCGGCGAGACCGGCTTGGGTGGCGAGGCGGGTCAGCGACTCTGCGGTGCCGATGGCCTCGCCTTCGGCGAAGTAGCCCCGCAAGAACCTCTCCTTCACTGCGTCTTGCACTCCGCGCTCTCGTGCGAGGCGCAGCAGTCGGTGCGCGTCGAAGGTGCTCCCGGGTCGAATGCGCTCGAAATGGAAATCGAGGCCGGCGTCGCGAGCAACCCTCGTCATCCGCTCGAGCATGGCTCGGGCTTGGACCGTCGACACGCCGTACTTCTTCCCCAAGTGCTCGGCGTAGTCACCCTCCCGCTCGGCCGGGGCGCCAGGGTCGAGCTCGAAAGCACGCCACCGCACCTGAACCGACCCAGCCTGGGGGAACTCTGCCAACGCCGCCTCGAGCTGTCGCTTGCCGACGAAACACCAGGGGCAGGCGACGTCGGACCAGACCTCAATCGTCAGATTGGCGCTCATGACAGCCGTCCCTTCATGCCATAGTTTCGCCCATGCGGCGCGCACTCTGGGTAGCAGTCATCGTTTCGTCGTTCACGACCGGCGCGGGGCTGACGGCGGCGGGGTGCAGCGACGACGGCGGCGTCGCGGCGCCGGCGTCCGGCGGCAGCGCGGGCGCGGACTCGAGCACCGGCGGCGCGAGCGGAGGTGGACCGCTGCTGGACGGAGACTGCGATCCGCTGGTGCCCACCTACTGCGGGTTCCCCTTTCCGTCCAACGTGTGGCTGACGTCCGACGCCACCACACCCACCGGCAAGCGCGTCGCCCTCGGCGCGGCGTCGCTGCCGACGGGTCTGGGTGGCGTGGCCACCAGCGTCGAAGCGTTCAACCAGGCCGACGGCTTCTCGGCGAGCGCCGCGCTGCTCGTGCACCTGCCCGGTGCGAGCGTCACGGGGCTTGCAACTCCGCTCGACATCGCTCGGTCGCTCACGGACGACAGCCCCACGCTGATCGTCGACGCGGAGACGGGCGAGCGGGTGCCACACTTCTCGGAGCTCGACGTCACGGCCAGCAGCGACGATGACCGCGCCTTCATGATCCGACCGGTGGTGCGGCTGAAGGATGGGCACCGGTACCTCATCGCGATCCGGAATGTCGTGGACGGCGCGGGCACGACGCTGCCCGTCTCCCCGGCGTTCGCGGCCCTGCGTGACGGTACGGAGAGCGACGAGGCCAGCGTGGGACTGCGGCGCGCACTGTACGCCGACATCTTCAGCAAGCTGTCCGCCGCCGGCGTGGAGCAGAGCTCGCTGCAGCTCGCTTGGGACTTCACCACCGCGAGCCTGGAGAACAACACGGGACGACTGCTCCACATGCGGGATCAGGCGCTGGCCGAGGTCGGGGCTGACGGCCCGAGCTACGTGCTCGATGACGTGCAGACGGACGTGAACGCCAACATCGCGGTTCGCGTCGAGGGCAGGATGACGGTCCCCTTGTTCCTCGACAAGGCGAGCACGGGAGGCGTGCTGCAGCTGGACGCCGCGGGAAAGCCAGCGAAGAACGGCAGCGCCGAGTTCCCGTTCGTGATGCTCGTGCCCAAGAGCGCGACGAGTCAGAACCCCGCGACGGTCATGTGGTACGGCCACGGCCTGCTCGGGGAACGCTACGAGGCCGACTCCTTCGACGACCTGGCCAATCTCTTCAACTACGCGATCATCGCCACGGACTGGTCTGGCATGGCGTCGGACGACGTGCAGAACATCGTCGGCATCATCACCGGCGGAGACATCGGCAAGTTCGGCAGCGTGGCGGATCGACTGCAGCAAGGCATCTTGAACGCACTCCTGGCAACGCGGATGGCGGGTGGCGGGCTCGCCAAAGACGACGCGCTCGAGGTGAACGGTCAGGGCGTGATCAGCACCACCGAGAAGGTGTACTTCGGCGGCAGCCAGGGCGGGATCTTCGGCGCGACCTACATGGCCGTGAGCACGGACGTCACCCGGGGCGTGCTCGCGGTGCCGGGGCAGCCCTACAACCTCTTGCTGCAGCGCAGCGTGAACTTCGATCAGTTCTTCGCGCTGATGAAGATCACCTACCCCAGCGCGCTCGACATCCAGATGGCACTCTCGCTCGCGCAGATGCTCTGGGACCGCGCGGAGCCCAGCGGGTACTCCCACACCATCGAGAACGACCCGCTGCCGAACACGCCGTCGCACGCGGTGCTGCTGCTGGTTTCCATCGGCGATCACCAGGTCTCCACTCTGGGCGGACACGTGATGGCGCGTGCCGTCGGCGCGAAGAACCTGTTGCCGGTGAATCGCTCGCTCTACGGCATCGACGAGGTGGCGTCGCCGCATCAAGGCTCGGCCCTGATCGAGTTCGACTTCGGGCTGCCGCCCGAGCCCATCACCAACGAGCCCATGCGCGTCGGGCAAGATCCCCACTCGCGTATCCGAGAGGTCCCCGCCGCTGGGGTGATGCTGGACGGGTTCCTGCGTACCGGCAAGGCGCAGATGTCGTGCAGCGGCGCGTGCGATCCGGACTGACCTCACGCTCGACCAGCCACCGGCAAGAGCAGGCGTGAGCCGGCCAGCTCGATCTCCCAGCGCAGCGGCCCCCCGGTCGGCGTCGTGAAGTGATCGACGTCCGCCCCGGCGAGGGTCAGGCGCAGGCGGTGGCCCCGCCGGATGCGCATCGCGAGCGGCAGCATCTCGAGCACGTGGGTTGCCTTCTGCCCGGGAGCGAGGCGCAGCGCGTCCGCACGAAGGAAGGAGACGCGAGCGTGCGATGGCGTCGACGTCCCCGAGCACAGCCGACTCTGGTGCACGCTGCGCAGCTCACCCTCGGTCAAGAGCCGAGTCTCGCCGGCCGTGGTCACGTCCTCGAGGTACGCGATGATCGCGAAGTCCGACAGGGACGCGGCGAGCTCGAGCACCAACACCGGCTGGCCCGTGAGATCGAGCTCCCGGGCGAGCTCGTCGCTCTGGTAACTGACCGTACCGGTGTGCGAGCGCCCCTGGCCGTCGGCCTGCAAGAACGGGCACAGCAGCGTGCGCCAACGCGAGCGCTTGCCCGAGCCGACGTCCAGTGCCACGTCTAGCGTGTCGACGCCTGCGCGCACCGGCGCGGGCGCCAAGCGCCGGCCCTCGGAGAAGTACAGCTCCACCTCGCCGCAGCCCGGCGGCGGCCAGGAGTGTGTCTCACACCACTGCCCTTCGCCCATCAGGTAGTAGCGCACGCGGGCTGGTGCTTCCATGGGAACTGCGGGCTCGTCCAGCAGGTGCTGGTCGAAGAAGCGCAAGAGCTCCACCGCGTGGTCGAAGCACGCGCGGCGGCCTGGTGCGTCCGGGTCGAGGTCGAGCTGCCCGCCGTGCACCCAGGGACCGACCAGCAGGTTGCTGTCCGCGCCGAGCTCCGTGAGCGCGCAGTGACGCTTCACGGCGGAGCCGGCGTAGCCCGCGTCGAACCAACCCCCATAGCTCAGCACGGCCACGCCCTTCATGCGCTCGACGTAGCGGTGGGGGCTGAAGTAGTCCGAGGTCTGACCTGGGATTGGCGAGTTGGGTGGCGAGTCGTCGCGGTAGGTCACGTGGACCGCGCCGTCGTGCACGCTGTAGTTCTCGTGATGAGACGACAGCGCAGCGCGGAGCTCGCGACCGCGACGGTCCGAGTCCACCGGGGCCACCCCGCCCAAGCCCAAGGTGAGCACCCGCGAGAGCAATGCGTGTGTCGCGGGTTTGTCGATGGCGCGGGCCAACCCGGGCACTGCTCCGTGCGCTCTTAGCAGGTAGATGAGCGCGATCATCTCGCCTGGGACATTGCGGTCGAGCGCCGCGTTGGCCTTCTCCCAGGCCGCGGTGAAGTAGCTGTGGTGCAGGCCGCCCGGAAACGCGACGTCCGCGTACACGTCGAAGAGCGAGAACCGCGGTGCAACGGCCCGGATCGCCGGGTGCCCGGTCGTGGCCAAGAACTCCGCCGTGGTGCCATCGTAGGAGACTCCGGTGGAGCCCACGCGCCCGTTGCTCCAGGGTTGTCGCGTGATCCACTCGACGATCTCCCGACCATCGGCCACCTCGCCCTCGAGGTACCAGGGGCAGGGTCGCTCGCCGAAGGACGCCCCGGAGCCGCGCGCGTCCACGTCCACCCAGGCGTAGCCGCGGCTGGTCAGCAACGTGCGCATGGGTCCGTTCATTGGGTCGAGGGTGCTCTCCCCGAGCAGCGAGCGCAGCGCTGGATGCACCAGGAATCGTCTGAAGTATCGGGTCTGACGCAGGATGGTGGGCAGGCGCTTGCTGCCGTGTCCGCGCGGCAGACACACGTCGATGGCGATGCGCACGCCATCGCGCATGGTCAGGTACTGCGAACGGCGCTCGAAGCCGCCGTAGCGGGCGGGTCGTGCGGACAAGTAGCGCTCGTGCGACGGGTCTGCGTCCCGAGAGGGTCTCATCGACGCACTCCACCTCGTCGGCGCGACGGGCGCCAGTGTCTGGGTGTGGATCGGTGGCCCGAGGGTCAGACTCCGCTCAGGGCTTGACGGAGATTGTGTCGATCGCGCCGTGACCGAACACGTCCGGCGAGTACATGGCCTCGGCGGACGGGGCGGGCCGGAGGAAGGTGCCGGTGCGCGTGGCGCGCACCAGATACTCGGCCGTGTGTGTGCCCGCGGGCAGGTAGTCGGCGAAGTGCGTGACCCGTTCGTCGTGAAGCTCGCGCCAGACCCAGTCGCCAGCTGGGGTGGTGCTCGCCTGGGGGTCCTTCTGGCTCGTCGCCAGCGCGGTGTCCACGGCCTCGAAGCCCGCTGGCAGGCGATCGATCAGGGCCACCTGCTCCTGACTCTCGCTGGCGGTCAAGATCAGGCGTACGCGCAAGAGCTGACCCTGCGCCGGCGTGGTGACCGGAGCCCCGCTCTTGGCGTCGAGCAGCTCGCGCTTGACCGAGAAGCCGCGGTCGACGGGCGCCTGCGCCGCCACGGTGCTCGCCCAGCGAAGCCGCGCCGAGTAACGAAGGGAAGAGCCCGCCGGGCCGGTGAGCACGAGGTTCGAGCCTTTCCCGGGCTCCGGGAGCTGAGCCGAGCCGACGACGGCGGTCTTGAAGCGCGACTTTCGGTCGAGCTCCAGGGTCGCGAGCGACTTGTCGTCGAGGCCGAGTCGGACGCGACCGGACGCTGCGCCCGCGCCGCCGCGCTTGCCGTGGTCGACGATGGCGTGGAGCGCCCACAGGTTGTTGTACGTGGTGCCCCAGCTTCCGTCGCTGCGTCGCTCCGCCAAGATCCCGGCGACGAGGTCATCCGCGTCTCGAGCCCTGCCGGCCAGCGTCAGAGCTCGCACCAGGGCCGCCGTGGTGCGCAGGTCGCGACCATAGTCGAACAGATCCGACGTGGAGGCGCTTCCGTCGGCAATCAGGGCTCCGCCGCCGTTCTTCTTGCGGGAGCTCGCGAGCCGCGCGAGCAGCGCATCCGGCTTCTGCTCGCGCTCGGCCAAGGCGGCGCCGAGCAGACCGGTCCCGAAGGGTGTGAGCTTGCCGGTTCGAGTCAGCTGCTCGCTCAGTCCACCGTCCGAGTGCTTGGCGGCGGCCAGCACGAAGGCCGAGAAGGGCGGCGTCTCTTGGGCCGCGAACTGACCGTGCATGTCGTCACCGTCGCGCGCGTTGCGCTCGAGGTAGGCGAGGCCCCGTCGCAGCGAGCCGGCGGGAACCGAGTAGCCGCCGTCCTTTGCAGTGAGCAAGCCCCACAGCGCGTAGGCCGTCAGGAAGCCCTCCGACTCGGAGCCGGGCCAGAGACCGAAGCCGCCGTTCGGGTTCTGGTGCCTCAGCACGTGAGCCACCGCGTGCTCCATCTTCTTCCGGTGCTGGCCGCCCGCGAGCCGCGGATCGCCGCTGGAGCGCAGCACCTCTTCCAGGAGCACCATGGGGATCAAGCGCGAGGTCGTCTGCTCCACGCAGCCGTGGGGATACTCCATCAGCGCATCCACGCTGCCGCCGAGAGACGCGAGCACCCCAGGCGCAACGTTCACCACCAGCTCGGTCTGACCGCGCTCGGCGGTCTTCGGCACATCCAGGGCCACCTTGCGGGTCTCGTCGAGTTGGCCCTCTGCAAGCAGCTTGGTCTGCCAGAGGGTGGGGGAGTGCACCGGCAGCTCGATCTGGAACGCGTCGCGCTCGCTGCCGAGCTCGGCGGTCGCGCGCACTCGCACCGTGCCGAGCTGCTGTGCGCGCAAGGAGAAGCGAACGGGCGCCTGCGCGCCGGCCGCGAGCTCGAGGGCCTGCGTCGCGCTACCCTCGATCACGGCGCCGGTCACGTCGAGCCGGACCTTCGCGCTACCCTTGGCGCTCGTCTGATTGTGCACCAGGACCGTGGCGTCGAGTCTATCGCCGCGGGTCAGGAAGCGCGGTAGCGCGGGCTCGATCTGCAGCGGCTTGGCGGTCTCGATGCTCGCCTGGCCAGAGCCGAAACGATCGCCGCTGTCGGCCACGGCGGCCATCACGCGCCATCGCGTGAGGTTGTCCGGCAGCGGTACCTGGACGCGCGCCTGACCACGCTGGTCGGTGACCACGCCCTTGGAGAAGAATGCGGTACCCAGGAATCGCGAGCGGAACGCGGCGCCGGCGTCGTCCCCGGGGGCGTCATCGCCTCCGTACTCGTCCCAGCGGGTCTCGACGTCGCTCGAGAAGCGCAGGAGGTTGGCGGCCGTGCGCACCTGGTGCGCGTGTCGCTCGTAAGCAGCGATGAACGGATCCGGCGTGGCGTAGCCGGTGAGCTGCAGCACGCCCTCGTCGGCGGCCCACAGCGTCACCTCCGCCCGTGCCGGACGCCCCGCCGCGTCCGAGACCTGCACTTCGACGTCCGTCGTGTCTCCCGGACGCGCGCGGGTCGTCGCGGGGCGCACGCTCACGGTCAACCGTCGTTGCTCCGCGCTGACGGCCAGCTCGCGGTAGCCTAGCTTCAAGGGCGGCCCCGCGAGAGGCGCTTCTTTGCCGAGCCCGGCGGGCACGACGGCGATGGACGCGAACACGTTGGGCGCCATCGAGTCCGTGATTGCGATCTCGATCGGAGCGCTGGAGCCCTCGAGCTGCAGGGTACGGTGCTCGAGCACCCCGTCGCGCTCCAGCGTCAGCAGCGCATGCGCCTTCTCGTAGGGCACCTCGGCGTAGAGCTTCGCACGCTCCCCGGGCCGATAGCTGGTCTTGTCCGCGTGCACCTTCATCCGTGCGTGGTGGTCCCAGCCGCCGTAAGCGTCCGAGCCGTAGGCCCAGACCGACTCGCTGACTACGGAATCGTGTCCCTCGATGCTGGCGACGGCGCGATACTCGCCGCCGGCAGGCAGCGCGAAGTGCACGTCACTCGCCCGGCCGGTGCTCGTCAGCCGCTTGCTCTCGACGATCTCGTCCTGCCAGCTCCCCTGGTAGCGGGCCTCGGTGCCGTGCTGGCCCGCGACGGCGACCCACTTCTTGCGAACCAAGTCCAGCTTCACCTTCTGACCCGGCTTGGGTGCACCATCGCCGCCCACGACGGCGAGCTTCAAGCTCCACCCCTGGCTCGAGTCGACCACCCAGGCGTCGCTCCTCAGCCCGAGCAGCGCCGGCGTGCGCACGAGGGACTGCACTCCGTGCCCCGACACGGTGTCGCCCCCGGCGTCCTTGACGGTCGCTTCCACGACTAGCTCGACGGCCTGGAGGTCGCTGTCGATGGTCTGGAGGCTCGCGCTGCCGAGCTCGATCGTGGTCGCGCCGTTGCCATCGAGCTTGGCGTCGCCCGTCGCGAGGGAGACGAGCTCGCTGCCGTCGGCGCTGCTCGCGAACGTGAACCCGTCCGACCAGCTGCCAAAGCGGCGCTTCTCCCGCGCCGAGACCTGCCAGCTGAGCTCTCCGGCGGCGACGGGCGCGCCGTACAGGTAGCGCGCGCTGACGGGCAACCGCAGGGTCGCGGCGGGCTCGAGGGACCCAGAGGGCACCGTCACCTCGAACCGCACCGGTCGATACTCGCCGACCTCGAAACCACCGCGTAGCTCGCTCGCGCCCTTGACGGCCACGATGGAGTAGCGGCCGAGCCTCGTCGTCCGCGGCAGCTCGACGCGTGAGCGGAAGGTACCGAACTGACTCAACGCGACGTCATCCGAGAAGACCTCGTTGCCGTCCGGATCGGTGACGCGCACCTTGGCTGCTCCCGTTGGAGGCACGAGCTTGCCGCTCCCGCGCCGCTCCCGCAGCACGCCGAGCAGGTGTACGCCGTCGCCGGGACGGTACATGCCACGCTCGGCCGTGATCGTGCCGCGAATCGCGTCTTGCCCGGTGTAGTAGACCTCGGGGAGCTGAAACTGCCAGGGCTCGACGCCCGTGGTCCAGTGTTCGCTCGTGACGGCGAGGTGCTTGCCCGAGCGAACCACGGCGAGCAACGGTTGGTTCAGGTCATCGCGACCGACCATCGGCACGCGCGCGCGCAGCTGTCCGTCCGCCGGCAGCCGCGCGACTCCCTGGCCGTCCGTCTTGGCTCGGAAGCGCGGGGTCTGCCCCTGCTGGAGCACGACGTCGGCGCCGACGACGGGCTTTCCCGTGCGCGTCGAAGTGACCCAGACCAGGCCGGCCTGGCCGCCGGTCTTCATCAGCACGTTGAGCTCGCCGCGCTGGAAGATGGCGACCAGCGTGTTCGCGCCCGGAGCCTCGAGCACCGCGAGCACCAGCTCGCTCTTGGTGCGCGAGAACACGTCGACCGCGTCGGGCTCTGCGCCGGTCGCTCTCTGCGGGTACGCCTTCACCCTCGCGAGCAGCGCCTTGGGCAAGGTCCTCAGCGCGTCGCTGCCCCCCGGGTGGGTGCCAACCACGCGCTGTGCGTGCCTCAGCTCCGCGACCGTGAGTGGAGCGAGCCTGAGGCGTGCGAGCCGGGTGTGCTCGACTCGGACTGGGACCTCGCGATCCGGTCCGATCACGACGTGCCCCGCGGGCATGGCGAGGCTCGGCTCGGGTGCGGGTCCGGCGGAAGCGGTCGCTTGCGGGCTCGACCAGGGCTCGCGGGGCTCGGCCTCGAGCGCGGGAGGCTCGCTCACGCTGCACGCGCCTACCGCCAGCGCGACAATCAACGACCAAGACGTCTTGCTACAGGTCATGTCTCTCTCCCTTCACGTCGAACTGAACCTCGTGGCTGCCGAGCTCACGGCCGTGAGCGAGCGCCGTTGCCCGCAATCGGTGTCTTCCGGGAACGATCGGCCAGTGCGTCGCGAAGGGCCGAGCCACGTCACCCAAGGCGCGCCCGTCGAGCGCCCAGCGCACGTGCGTGGCGTGGGAGCTGCGCACCAACGCACGCAGTTCGAGCGCTTGCCGCGAGCGCGGCAGCAGCGGGTCGATGGTCATGGCCGCGTTGGGCAGCGGACTTCTGATCTCGATGGTCAGGCCCGGTGTGCCGAGCGTGCTCAGCCCCGGTCTGCCGAGCTGCGCCAGTTCGGCCGGCACCGCCAGCTCGCCCTCGGGTTGGTGCCAGTCGCAGGCCGCGCTCGGCGCGTGCGCTCGAGCTACGGATTCCAGCTGCCCGCTCGGACAGTGCTGCCCGCGGCGCATCCCGGACAGCGGGCAGACCTCGGTGCGCGTGACGCTCGCGGGCGCTGCGAAGTCCCTCCGCTCGCGCCCCGCCATCGCCAGGAGCATCGCGTCGCGCCACAGCGGCGCGGCCCCGTGCATCGCCAGGACGCCCTGCATCGGGCGGCCGTCGAAGTTGCCGACCCAGACGCCGACGGTGAGCTCGGGCGTGTAACCCACGACCACGTTGTCACAGAAGCTCTTCGAGGTCCCGGTCTTCACGGCGGCGGGGAAGGGCAGCTCGAGGGGCGTCTCGACGCCGAACTGTCGACGCCGCGCGCCAGCGTCGGCGAGCACGCTGGTGACGAGATAGGCGGCCGCAGGGTCCAGGACCCGCCTGGCGCCTGCGGGCGCGCGATCGGACTCGAGGACGTGCCAGGGCAAGTGAGCGCCGCCGCGGGCGAGCGTCGCGTAAGCGTTGCTCAGATCGACGAGCCGTACGGGCGCCCCCCCGAGCGCCAGCGACAGGTCCGCGGAGGCAGCCGCCGCTGCGCCCAGCCCGAGCTCACCGAGGAGCGCAGCGACGCGGTGGATCCCGATGGCGTCGGCGCTGCGCACTGCGGGGATGTTGAGCGAGCTGCCCAGCGCGTCGCGCAGAGTGACCAGGCCGAGGTGCCGCTGCTCGAGGTTGCGCGGCTGAAAGTCCGGCCACGACGTCGGCACGTCGAACACGGGGCTCGAGGGGTGCGCGCCCTGCTCCAGCGCCAGCGCGTACACGAAGGGCTTGAGCGTGGAGCCCGGTGGGCGCAGAGCCAGGGCGCCGTTGTTCGCTCCCAGAACCTCGCTCTCCGTATAGTCGCGAGAGCCGACCATCGCGAGCACCTCGCCGCTCACGTTCTCGATCACGACGATAGCGGCTTGGTCCGCGTTCTTGCCGACCAGCGCGCGCAGGTGCTCCTGCAATCGGACCTCGAGCTGCTGTTGCAGCCCGAGATCCACCGTCGTGCGGAGCTGCGGTTCGCCCCAGCGCTCTTGCGGAGTGATGGTGTCGAGCACGTGTCGCGCCTTTGGAGCGCTCCTGGGAGCGACGAGCTGAATGGGTCGAGCGGCGGCGCGTCGCGCCGCTTCCGCGTCGAGCCAACCTCGGTCGGCCAAGCGTGTGAGTACTCGCGCGCGGCGGCGCTGGGCGCGTTCGGGGAACCGCGCTGGATCGTAGGCCGTGGGGCCACGCGGCAGGATGGCTAGGAGCGCGGCCTCGTCGAGCTCGAGTTGGTTCGCCGACTTGCCGAAGAAGCGCTCCGCGGCGGCCTGCACGCCGTACGCCTGCCGTCCGTAATACGCGCGGTTCAGGTACTGCTCGAGGATCTCGTCCTTGGACAGGGACAGCTCCAAGCGAAAGGCGTCGCGCGCTTCACGCAGCTTGCCGCTCAGGGTGCGTGGCTCGGGAGCGAGGAGCTTCGCGAGTTGCTGAGTGACGGTCGAACCGCCATAGGCGAAGCGACCTTCGCGAGCGTTCAGCCACAAGGCGCGCGTGACGCCGGCGGGATCGACGCCGGGGTGCCAGCGGAAGTGTGCGTCCTCGGCCGAGAGCGTCGCCGCCACCAGCGCGGGCGAGACGTCCTCCAGAGAGACCCAGCGCGTATACCCTCCGCGAGCCGAGCGCGCTTCGTACAGCAGGTTGCCGTGTCGGTCGACGATGCGCGTGGAGACGACGTCCTTCGGGTCGAGACGGGCGGCGGGATAAGGCTGCAGCAAGGTCACTGCCAGGCCCAGGGCGAGCGCGAGCAGCGCTCGAGCTCGCCAGCCCACGATCCTGAAGGGAGCGTTCCACATCCGGAGCGGCACAGAACAAGACTCGTGCCAGGCGTGGGCCGGCCAAAGCGCCGCACTTCGCCGCGCGGTGCGTGGTGGCCAGGCCGCGCGGCGTGGGAGCGGAGCCACACGCCGCGCGCGCTCGGGTCACGGTGCTCGCTGCAGCGTCTGCAGCTGGAACCTGCTGGCGCCGGCGTGGCTCGAGGCCAACAAGACTTGAAAAATCAGGCCGTAAGGCACGCTCTCGTCCGCGACCACCACGACCTCGGGCGAGCGCTTCTGTCGTGCAAAGGCCGCCGGTAGCTCGGAGAGCTCGGCACGCTCGAAGCCGTCGAACTCGACCACCCGCTCCCCGGCGAGCACGATCTGCACCTTCGTCACCAGCACGACCAGCGCGTCGTCGGGATCGAACTTGCCAGTCGCCGGGGTCCAGGAGGCGTCGGCCGCGAGCTTCGGAGGCTGACGGTCGACCGGGGGAAGCAAGCTGAGATCCGGAAAGGGGCCGCCGCGATCGTCACCGACGATGGCCTCGAGTGTGCTGCTCAGATCGCGATGGGGCGTCTGGTGACGCGCCGTCACGGTGACCTGCGTCTCGCCGGGAGCAGCCAAGGACCGTGCGACCGCGCGGGCGCAGTGAGCCACCCGAGCCGCGTCCACGGCGCCGTCCGGACGCGCGGGGATCGTGACCTCCGCTGCTGTCGGTGCGGCGCGGGTACAGCTCGCATCCAAGACTCGGCCCCTCGCACGCACGACGACGCCCGCGGTCTCGAGGGTGACCCGCAGATCGAGCTGGCCGAGGGGCGCGCGGTCGAGGGGCGGGCCCGCGGCGACGGATGCGCCATCGCCGGCGCTCGCTCCGGGCGGCAGCGAGGCGCGCTCGCCACGACACGCCCCCGCGACGAGAGCACACAGCACGATGCAGGCTCGCCTGCGCACGGTCGGACCATAGCACCAAAATGGCTACGGGTTCCCCGGCAGCTGGCGAGGGGCTGGTATACGGCGGCGGCACGCGCCGCAGGGACACGATCTGTCGTCGCCTCACTCGACTGACGATGGTCGTGCCAGGATGAGGGCGGGCACGAGTCGCCCGGCAACATGCTCGTAACGAGCTGCGTCGTGCGGGGTGGGTCATGAAGGACTTGAACCTTCAGCCAACGGATTAAGAGTCCGCTGCTCTACCAATTGAGCTAATGACCCGGGTTCGCCGTACAAACACGGCGAAACGGAGCGCCGCTCTTATCACGGTGGTCGGAGGCGTCAAGTAGATCGTGGCGTCACCGCGCCGGACCAACAAAATCCCGCTGCCCGAGCAAAGCGCGCTCGGCGGGCGAGTTGTTCTCGCGTCCGAGTCGAGCCACCATCCCCTCCGGCGATGAACGACTACCGTGACGACCGTCAGGTGCTGCGGCAGCGCGCCGAGGAGCTGGCTCGAGAGCTCGAGCAGGCCAGAGCGCGCGCTGCCAGCGCGGAGCGGGACGCGGCGCGCGCGGAGGAGCTCGAGCGGCAAGTGAACGAGCTGCAGGCGCAGTTGAGCGCGCTGCGACACGGGAGACGCCGGACCTTCCCGGTGCCCTTCGTCGTGACTGGCGTCGCGGTGGTGTTCGCCGTCGGCTGGACTCTGGTGTTCCGTTCGAGGGAGGCCAGCGGTCCGGCGCCGCAGGTGACAGCGCGAGCGACCGCCGATCCGAAGCCGGCGAGCACTCCCAAGCGCGCACCGAGCACCAAGCCGATCGAGCTCACCGTGTCGGAGACCTGCCGCTGCGTGAGCGGCTCCGGGGTGACCGCTGCGCTGGCGTATCGAGCAGGCGCGGTGATGAGCCTGGGTGGTCACGCGACGCACATGCCGAGTCTGGCCTTGCGCGTCCTGGGTCTGGCGAGCGATCGGGCCGCGCCCCTGGACATCCCGTTGCGCGTCGGCCCCCACTCCGTCCCGCCGGCGAAGGTGGAAGGGGGCGACGTCCGGATGCTCATGGCCTGTCTGTCGGATCGCATGGTGCTCGCGTACGAGCAGCGGGTCAGCGCGTGGTCGATCGAAGACGGACAGCCGCTGTGGTCGGCCACCCTGCCGGCGCCCGTGGGCACGGCCCAGAGTGGGCCGCTGCGCTTCGAGTGCGACGCGCTCCCCGCCGAGACCAAGGGCCGGGTCGTGATCGCGCATGCCGGCGGCAAGACGACGCTGAACGCCGAGGATGGCAGCCCGCTAGCGCGTTGACGTGGCTGGTGCACCTTGCGACGGCAGCGGACGTGGAGTTACATGCCCGAGGTCTTGAAGAGGCGTGCCCTGCTGCTGGCTTCACTGCTCGGGCTCGGGACGGCGAGTCCCGCGCTGGCGCAGCCGTCGCCGCCGGTGCCCGACGATCAGGAGAGCGAGCGCGAGCTGCCCGCCGACGAGCCCCTCGCCCCGGGCGAGCAGCGTGAGCGCCCAGACTACGACGGGCGCGGCGAGGAGCCGACCACGGCGGGAGACGTCGCACTCTGGGTGCCGCGGGTGCTGCTCTCTCCGCTGTATTTCCTCAGCGAGTACGTGGTGCGGCGACCGCTTGGGGCGCTGACCACCGCCATCGAGAAGGGGAAGGTGCTGCCGAAGGTGTTCGACTTCTTCACCTTCGGACCGGACAACAACATCGGGTTCGCTCCCACCGGCTACGTCGACTTCGGGTTTCGTCCGAGCGTGGGCATCTACTTCTTCTGGAACGACTTCCTCGCGAAGGACAATGATCTGCGAGCGCGCGCCGCGACCTGGGGTCCAGACTGGCTGCGCTTCTCCGTCAAAGATCGGGTGCAGCTGGGGGGTGGTCACGAGCTGACGGCGCGGGCGGAGTTCCTGCGCCGCTCGGACTGGGTGTTTCACGGCGTCGGACCCGACAGCGGCGAGGACGACGCGCGCTTTCAGTCGACTCAGGTGCAGACGGGGCTGCTCTACGAAGCGCGCGACCTCTGGCGGTCAAGCAGCTTCTCGTCCTACGCCACCGTGCGCAGCGTGCGCTTCGAGCTCGACGAAGGCTGCTGCGACGAGCCGACCGTGGCCCAGGAGATCGCGCGGGGGCGATACGCAGAGCCCTTCGGTGCGGACGGCTACACTATCTTCGTTCAGGGAGCGCAGGCCACCCTCGACACCCGGCGTCTGAGGCTTCCACGCTGGCTGCCCGAGGGCAGCGACTACGTGTCCCCGAACGCCAGCGGAGTGCGCGTCCAGCTCCGAGGCGAGCAGGCCGGCGCGCTGAGCGACAAGGAGCAACCCTTCGGGAGCGCGAGCCGCCGGAGTCACTGGCTGCGATACGGCGCGAGCCTCGGGGGCTACCTCGATCTGTACGCCGAGCGAGTCGTGGGGGTGTCGCTGCTCGCCGACTTCGCCGACCCCATCGCGTCGGATACGGGCATCCCGTTCACGGAGCTGGTGAGTCTCGGCGGCGAGCGACCTCTGCGCGGCTACCTGCAAGGCCGCCTGCTGGGCAGAAGCTCTGCGGTCGCGCAGCTCGACTATCAATGGCCCTTGTGGATGTACGTCGACGGCGCTTTTCACTATGCGGTGGGCAACGTGTTCTCAGAGCGGCTCGAGGGCTTCGAGGCCAAACTCCTGCGTCAGTCCTTCGGGCTCGCGCTCCGGAGCACGGCGTCGCGGGATCATGTGTTGGAGATCCTGCTCGCCTTCGGGACGCGGACGTTCGACGACGGGGGCGGCATCGAGCACGTGCGTTTCGCCGTGGGAGCCACCAGTGGCTTCTGAGCGCGCGCTCCTGGGGGCGGTCGCGGCGCTCTCGCTGAGCGTGCTCGGCGCTTGCGGCGGCGGGTTGCGCCAGTTCCCGCTGCAAGATCCGCTGTGGGTCGACCCGGACCGGCGGCCGTTCGCGGGCGAGCCCGAGGAGTACTACTCGCCCTTCGCGTGGGACGGCGCCAATCAGCTCGTGTTCCGGCCGATCAGTCGCTTCTTCGCGGTGGATCCGGCGGGGCGCGCGGTCAATGTCAACGCCTTCGACGAGGTGCCCGACTCGAGCTGGTTCCGAAATCGCATGGGCCGATTCCGCTTGTCCGCGGCGCAGGTCGCGCGCGGCGCGTGCCGCACGCCGCCACCCGACCCGGCTGGCCCGTGGACCGTGACGGGCGCCAAGCCCAACGGCGCCAACCCCGGGTTCCTGATCAAGTCCAGCGAAGGCCGGCGCTACCTGGTGAAGTTCGACGGGGTGGTGCAGGGGCCCCGCGCGAGCGCGGCGGACGTGATCGGAGCGAACCTCTACCACGCCGCTGGTTACTACGTGCCCTGCAACACCATCGTGAACTTCGAGCGCAGCATCCTGGTCTACGATCCGAAAGCCAAGGGCGAGAACGCCAAGGGCGAGAAGGAGCCGCTCTCGGACGCGCATCTCGACGCGGTGTTCGACAAGGCGTTGCACCTGCCGGACGGTCGCTATCGGGCGAACCTGAGCTTGTTCGTAGAGGGCAAGCCCATCGGTCCATGGACCTACGAGGGCACCCGCAAGGACGATCCGAATGACGTCATCCCCCACGAAGACCGCCGAGAGCTACGCGGTATGGAGGTCTTGGCGGCGTGGATCAATCACTTCGACTCGCGCGAGCAGAACACGCTGGCCAGCTTCGTCGCCGCGGGCAAGGGAGGCTACGTCCGACACTACATGATCGACTTCGGGGACTCCTTCGGCAGCATCTGGGAGCCACCGCAACTCGGCCGCCGCATCGGTCACGCGTACTATCTCGACGTGGGTGACGTGGTGGAGGATTTCATCAGCTTTGGTCTGATCCGGCGCCGCTGGGACGGCGTTCGCTTCGGGGCGTCTGGCGCGGTGTTCGGCTACTTCGACGTCGAGACCTTCGTGCCCGACGAATACAAGCCGGGCTACCCGAACCCCGCGTTCGTCCGCAAGCAGGAGAGCGACGCGGCGTGGATGGCCAGGATCCTCGCGCGCATGTCGGACGAGCACGTGCGGGCTGCTGTGGACGCGGCCGAGATGGGACCGCGACTGAGCGCCGAGCTGACCCGCATCCTGGTGGGGCGTCGGGACAAGCTCCTGCGCCGCTACCTGACGCGGCTCTCCCCGCTGGCGTGGCCCACCGTCTCGGGTGGGGCCGCGCCTCGCCTGTGTCTGGAGGACCTCGCGCTCACAGCCGGAGTCGCGCTCGCGCGCGAGCGGAGCTATCGAGCCACCGCGTATCTGGGGGACGAGCTCGCCCGCGGGCTGCCGCTGCAAGTGCGCGTCGGGGGGGATGCTCGGCCCTGCTTCGACCTGCCGACGGACCCGCGCGGCTCCGTGACGACGCCGCGCTACATGGTGCTCGACGTGGCCGCCCGGTCGCCGGATCACGCGCCGGGTCCGCTGCGGGTGCACCTGTACTACGGTCTGCCGAAGGACGGGCTCCGCGTGGTGGGGCTCGAGAGACCGAACGGTCACGGCCCACCGGGCTGAGCGGGCCATGCGAGAGGACGAGCAGGACGATCGGAGCGGGCTCGAGCGAGCGCTCTCGCTGGTGACGGACGTGCGCCCGGGGGAGGGTGTCACGGCGCTCTTGCTGGTGCTCAACGTGTTCATCCTCATGACGGCGTACCTGACCATCAAGCCCGTGCGCGAGGGCTTGATCTTGGCGATGAAGTCCGGCGCCGAGTACAAGGCGTACATGGGCGGCGCGATCGCGGTGGCGCTGCTCTTCGCCGTCCCGCTCTACGCGCGCCTCGCGGACCGCACCCAGAAGCATCGACTGGTGGTCGGGGTGACGCTGTTCTTCGCCGCGAACTTGGTGGTCTTTCTGGCGGCGAGCGAGGTCGAGGCGGTGCGCACCCGGCTCGGGCTCGTGTTCTACTTGTGGATCGGCGTGTTCAACATGATGGTGGTGGCGCAGTTCTGGGCCTTCGCCAACGACGTTTACACCGAGGAGCAGGGCAAGCGGCTGTTTCCTCTCCTGGGCGTGGGACAGACCGTCGGCGCGCTCTCGGGTAGCGTCGTGGCGGCCCTGCTACTCGAGACGCTGGGCCTGGGGCTGTTCCAGCTCCTGATCGTGGGCGCCTTGCTGTTGTGCCTCTCCGCGGCGCTGACGTGGATCGCCCACGCGCGTGAGCGCGGGCTAGCTCGCCCGAGCGAGCCGCCGGTCAGCCTGCAGAGACCCATCGCCGAGCGCAGCGGCCGCCGCGGCGCGTTCGAGCTGGTGCTCAGGCACCGCTACCTGACGCTCCTGGCGGTGTTCTCCCTGCTGTTCACCTTCGTGAACTCCAACGGCGAGTACATGCTGGGCAAGCTGCTCAAGGAGGACGTCGCGCTGCGCGTCGCGGCGGGCGTGCTGGCGGAGTCAGCAGCGAAGGAGCACCTGGGCGCCGCGTACAACCGGCTGTACCTGTACGTTGGGATAGGGACGGTGCTGCTACAGACCTTCGTGGTCTCCCGGGTGATCAAGCACGCGGGCCTGCGCGTCGCGTTCTTCGTGTTTCCGGCCATCGCGCTGGCCGACGCTGCGCTGATCGCCGCGCTGCCCTTGCTCGCGATCTGCTTCGTGGGCAAGGTGGCCGAGAACTCGGTGGACTACTCGGTCAACAACACGGTGCGCAACGTGCTGTGGCTGCCCACCACCCAGGAGATGAAGTACAAGGCGAAGCAAGCAGTGGACAGCTTCTTCGTGCGCATGGGCGACGTCAGCTCCGCGCTGTTGGTCTTCACCCTTGCTCAGACCCTGGGCTTGGGCGTGCGCGCCTTCGCGCTGACGAACGTCGCTCTGGTGGCGGTTTGGCTGTGGACGGCGGCCGCCATCCTGCGAGAGAACGCTCGCCTGCACGAAGGCGCCGGATGAGCCTCAGCCTGGCAAGGGCTGGAACAGACCGAGGTACGCCCCGGCCGGATCCTGGATGACGGAGATGCTGCCTACGGTGGGGACCTCGATGCGCGGGACGGTGACGCTGCCGCCGAGCTTTTCGGCGCGGGTGCGGCTGGCATCCAGGCTCTCCACCAGCACGTAGGTCAGCCAGTGCGGCGCAACGCCTTCCATCACCTGGAGGTCGGCGACCATCGTGCCGGAGTCCGTCGCGAAGACGCTGCCCTCGCCGCCGGGCCCAGGCTGCGGCTTCCAGCCGAAGACCTTGCCGTAGAACGCCAGCGCGCGAGCCTTGTCCTGGGTCGAGAGGGTTTCCCAACAGAAGTCCCCGGGGCTCGGCTGGGCAGCGACCTCGGGGTCGCCGCTCAGTGCGCACATCGCGCTCATCACCGCGCCCGAGTCATCCGCGAAGGTGAGCAAGGTGCCGACCTCGGGGATCTCGGCGGGTCCATAGAAGAGCGTGCCACCACCGCTCGTCACGGCCTTGGCCGTCGCGGCCACATCCTCGACCGAGATGTACGTGTTCCAGTGAGTCGGGAGCTCCGGCATGGGGAGCTGCATGACGCCGGCGATCTCACGCTTGGCGCCGCTGATGACGGTGTAGGTACCGTCGGGCATCGGCATGTCCTGGAACCTCCAGCCGAACAGCTCGCCGTAGAACCCCTTCGCCTTCTCCACGTCGGCGGTCAACAGCTCACGCCATACCGCCAGACCCGGTGTTCGCCTCACGCTCATGTCGTCACTCTCCTCGCCCCGCGGGGCCTCCGCGGGAGGTACGGAGTCATGCCCAGCAGCGTCGAGAGTTCAATCGCGCCCAAGGGCTCGGCAACTCTCCTTGCGATCTTCGTGGGTTGCGTGGTCGGGCTCAGAATGCCCGGCTAAAGCGGAGCGCGATGGTCGGGATGAAGCGGACCAGGTCGTCGTCCTGTTCGGCGAGCAGCACGGGATCGACGTCGTCGTCGCGCAGCGGCGAGCTGTCGCGGATACCCACGTGAGCAACGTAGCGGACGCCGGCGCCCACGGTCAGTCGATGCGTCTGGTGCAGCTTGAAGCTATAGCCGATCTCCGCGAACGCGTTGTGCGAGTAGGTCTGAAGCACGTAGAGGTCTTTGAACAAATAGCCGACGCCGATGTAGGGGCGGTAACCCTCGATGTTGAACATGTAACGCACCGCGCCCGTGTAGTGACGCGCCGGGTTGCTCTCGAAGCCGATGCCCGCGTAGTACTCGAGCCCCCGGATGGGCTTGTTGAGCCAGCCGAGGAGCAGCCCCAGATTTCCCTCCGGCCCCAAGCCCACCGCGGCCTCCATCACGAAGTCGCGTTGGTCCTGATCGAGTACGGTGCCGAAGCGCTCGTCGGCTTCGTAGATGCGCTTGCCCCGCGGCGACGCCACGGCGTGGTTCTTCGCGGCGCTCCACGCGGAGGAGAGCACGACGAGCGCTCCCGCGGCCCAGGCGAGGAGCCGGGGCATCAGTCGATCCTCCGCGCGAAGACGACGCGCACGAAGCCCTTCCAGGGCCGCTCGTGCCGCGCGCGGTCGAGCTCCTCGCGAGCCTCGGCGTCGTTGAAACCGTTGGGATCGATCAAGTAGTGATTGATGAGGCTCCCCCCGACGGCGCGCCTGGCGCCCACGAACAGCTCGATGTTCCACGAGCCCTTGTCCCAGATCGTCGCGCCCAGCTCGAGGGGAGTGACGTAGGCGAGCCAGTAGTGATCTTCGAGGCGCGCCTCGAAGTGTGAGCCCACGCCGTAGGACAGCTCCGTGAACCCGCGAACGCGATAGAACCCGCGCAGTCCCAGCCCGACCAGGAAGCGTGAGTCCCGGAAGTGCTCGACCGCGGGCTTGGTCATCAGCAACGCGTGCGGACCGAAGGCCGAGATCCGCCACATCCCGGTCAGCCCGACCAGCTGGTTGTCGAACTGGTCGCTGCCCGTGAAGTTGCTGCCGAAGCGCTCGACGCCGACGCCGACCACGCCGTAGGTCGTCGGTCGAGCCGAGAGGCGCCGCGGCAGGAGCGGCGCCTCGGCCGACGAGGTCAGCACGTCCTCAGCCGCGTCCTCGGGCGGGGCGGGAGCGGCGGCCAGCGCCGCGGCCGCGGCGAGCGCCAGCGGCATCACGGCTTGGGCTTCTCGCTCGCTGCCGGCTCGCACACGGCGGTGACGCGGCTCACGGGGAAAGCGACGATCAGCCAGTGATCCGTGAAGTAGTCCAGCTGTGCGTGGTGCACCTTGGCGCAGCGGTGTCGGCGCCGAAGTCGCTCGGTGAGCACCGCGTAGTGGTCCGGCTCGGTGAGCTGAATCAGGCCGAGGAGCATCAGGCCGCTGTCCTCTTCCGCGACGAAGGTCGCCTCGTCCGAGGGCATCGCGGCGTGGGAGGTCCACAGCGCCTGACGGCTGTGCGGAACGGTGCACCCCGACAGGATCGCGACGCAGGCCGAGAGCAGTAGTAGACGCATCATGGAGGGCTCGAGAGGGCAAAGGCCGGTGGCTGGTACCCAGGCTCGCCGACCATCCAGCGAGTCAAGGGCTCGCGGAGGTCGGGGGTCACGCGAGCGCACTCGTCCACGAAGCCGGCGAGCGTGACGGGTTCGCTGCTGACCGTAGCGAGGCAGCCGCCGAGGGCGACGGCGCGCGACCCGTCCGCCCCAAAGACGGACCACAGCGCCGAGCCCAGCTTCTGCCCCAGGGCGTGCGGCGGAGCGCTGCCGCTGATCACGTCGAGCCACTCCCCGACCGTCGGGCGCTCGGGTCCGTCGAGCCGGCGTCGCTCGCGCCCATCCCGTGTACCGACCTCGGGTACTCGCAGGACGCTGGCGGCGAAGTAGTCCGCCGCGCCCTCCTCCAAGGCCACGAAGGCGCGCCGCTGGCGGGCACCCTCGGGCCGACGCCCCCGCGCCCCGAGGTGGAATAGCTCGTGCAGCACGACGCTGGGGTCGTCTACCGCCGGCGTGCTGCTCGAGACCAGGAGCTGTCCGCTCGCGTGGGCCTCGATCTCGCGCACCGGTGCGCCACCCGTCGCGCGCGGATCGAGATGCACCACCACGGGGCGCGGCAGGAAGCGTGGGTCGACGTGCGCGAGCGCTTCGGACAGCCTCGGCGCGGCGCGACGGACACGCCCATCGTCGCAGGTCAGCGGCTCGCCCGCGGTCAAGTGAGCTCCGTCGAGCAGGGAGCCGCCGCGAAACACGAGGTCGCGACTCGCTCGCTCGCAGTCTCCCCGACCGTCGCACGCGGTGGCGAGCAGAAAGAGCCCGACGAGGACCCTCACGGACACAACTCCAGGTAGGTCTTCATGAATGGCTCGAGGTGCTCGTCGAGCGCGGTATCGAGAGCATCCGGAGCCGCTGCCCAGGCTCGAACCACGGCGCGCACCGCGAGGAGATAGTCCGCCGTGGCGCGCCGCGCCTGGCGCGCCGAGTCGGACAGACACGCCTCGACCGCGGCGCGTCCCACGGGCTGATGGCAGTCCCGACCCTCGCGGTAGATGGAGTCCTGGGTCGTCGTGTGCCCCACCGTGTCGTCGTCTCGGTCGCTGTGATACTCGATGTCCGGCGTGTCGAAGCCCTCTGCTCGCTCGATGTACGCCTTCACCTTGGTCACGCACCAGGGGTGCTCCGGGTGCAGCGGGTCGCGTACGGCGTGGGCCGTGCTGTGGGCGTCCTGCACGATGTGGCTCGCCTGACCCACCAGCGTCAAGGCGCGGACCCGATTGCCCAGCCACAGCTCGGTCGCCTGGCGGGTCAGGCGACGGACCTCGGCTCGCGCCTCCGCGGCCGCTTCCGCGCTCGTGTTGCGGTCTGTCAGCAAGAAGTGGCTCTTCTGGTTCTCTGGACGTTCAGCGTGCTCCTCCACGGCCTCCGCGTACGCAAAGATGCTGCCGTTCATGTGGTAGAGCAGCTCCTTGGGCCAGTCCACGCGTCGGTTGCCCTCGGCGATGAGCAGCGTCTCCTTGGAGCCGAAGCGCTCACCCGCCGGCAGATCTTCGTTCGCGAAGTAGCTGAGCCACTCGTGGCCCTGGAAGAAGCTGGCGCGGGTGAGCATGCAGTCGCCCTTCGAGAAGAAGTCGAAGCGGGCCTGCTTGGGCGTACAGAGGTCCAACGGATCGGCGCAGGTCACCGTCGCCGCGCAGGCGGCGGCCGTCCACGTCAAGCAGAGCGTGCGGGTGACTCGCGAACGACGGCCGTCCTCCATGAAGCCTCGGCGCGGAGCGTCGACCAGGCCCGACGGCCGGGTCAACGCTGGAGGAGAAAAAAGTCGGGGGTGCTCGGAATACCCCCCGCGCGGGGTGGGTTGTACCGAGTGAACTCAACAGGAGGTCCCGCCCAAGAAAGACCGTCTCTAGCTCGTGATTCATCGGGTCCGCACGTCGATACCGCGTGTTCTTCACCTCCCTCCCGAGCCGCCCAATGATCTCATCCCAGTCCCCGCATATCCGGGATGGGGTCGAGAGGTGACTGAGCACTGCCGTGCGCTTCCCGTGCTGAGCGAGCACTCCATGCCCCTCGATGGTCCGCCATCGGGGGGCATTTTTTTGCCCGTCGTGCGCGTCAACCGCCGATGTACGACATCTCGGGTCGGCGGAGCTCGGCCGTGGCGGAGGTGCGAAGCTCCGAGTAGCGATCGCCGCGCGCGCGCCAGATCTCGGCCAGGTAGGCCTCGAGCCGTGCAGGTCCAGCGCCACCGCGCAGCACTTCTCGCAGGTCGTGGCCCTGCTGCGCATACAGGCAGGTGTAGAGCTTGCCCTCGGACGACAACCGTAGCCGAGTGCAGCCGCTGCAGAACGGGCGCGTCACGCTGGTGATCACGCCGATCTCCCCGGAGCCGTCCGAGAGCGTGAAGCGCCGCGCGACCCGCGCCGGCCCCGGCTCGTCTATGGGCTCCAGGGGAAAGCGCGCGGCGATACGGGCGACGATCTCGTCGCCTGACACCACGTCCTGCATGCGCCAGGCGTTCGTAGTGCCCACGTCCATGTACTCGATGAAGCGCACGACGTGCCCCGAGTGACGAAACCTCTCGACCAGCGGTACGATCGCGTGCTCGTTGACGCCGCGCTTGACCACGCAGTTGATCTTGACCGGCGCCAGCCCCGCCTCGGTGGCGGCGGCGATGCCTGCCAGCACCTCCGCCGGGGTGTGCCGCGAGTCGGACATTCGGCCGAAGGTCTCGTCGTCCAGGGCGTCCAGGCTGACGGTGACGCGGCCGAGCCCGGCGCGCTTCAGCGGAGCTGCCAGCTTGGGCAGCAGGATACCGTTGGTCGTGAGCGCCAGCTCGAGGCCAGGAACCCGAGCCAAGGTGGCCACCAGGACGGGCAGCTCGTGGCGCAACAACGGCTCCCCACCCGTGAGTCGGGCCTTCTGCACGCCCATGGACGCGAGCACTCGCGTGATGGTGCCGAGCTCCTCGAAGCTGAGCAGCTCTGCCCGCGGAAGGAAGCGAAACGTACTGTCGAAGTGTTCTCGGGGCATGCAGTAGCGGCAGCGCAGGTTGCAGCGGTCCGTCACGCTGATACGCAGCTCGCTCAGAGGGCGACCGAGGCGATCGGCGGTGGGGAGACCGGGAGCACTCACGCGCTCTGCTATAGCAGGGATCGCCCGCGGGCTCACGGCAGCTCGACGCGAGCGGTGCCGGTGACGAGCAGCAAGGCCACGCTGCCCTCGGCATCGACCTCCACCCGGTCGATGCGAGCGGGCGGCACCGACACCGTCACGCGCACGGGCTCGGCGACCTCGGAGGTCGAGGCCTGGATCAGCGCGCGCAGCGAGCCCGCCACGACGCCGACGTCGATCGGCAGCGGGACGTCGGCGCGGCGCTCCAGCTCCTGTATGACGGGGGTCAGCTCCGGCGACGGGTCAAGGGCCGTCAGCCGATGCAGGACCAGGCGAGCACGCTTCGGGTCGTAGCGCAGGCTCGCCAGCACCGTAGTCTCGCCGCAGAGTCGGCCGCTGAGCGTGAGGTCGAGGGCCAGACGCGACTGTCCGTCGTGACGCACCGGGCGAGCGTCGACCTTGAGCACGCGGGTGGCTCCTTCGGGCTTGGACAAGGAGAGGGTGAGCGCGCCGGAGAGCGCGGCACGACTCGTGCGAACGGGTACGACGAGCTCGCTGTGTTCTGGCAAGCTCGCATCGAGGGCCCGCGCAGGCAGCGGCCCCGGCGTGCTCTGGTCCGAACAGGGCCCCTCGAGCGAAGCGCGACCGAACGCCGCTAGGCGCAACCCCAGCTGGCCCTCGGCGAGGGTGGGGGGTGACTGAGCCAGTCGGGTCGGCTCGACGCGAATGCACGAGTCGCGGCTGAGCGCGACGGGCACGTGCAGCTGCCGCCAGCCTGCCGCGACGGCTGGGCGCACATCCGGGACACTCGCGTTGATGCGCTGCTCCACCGTGCCGATCTGTCGCGCCGCCTGACGTCGGATCTCGGGGCCCGCGTCGTAGCCGGCGATGACGCAGCCGCGCGTCAGCGCCACGCTGACCCGACTGGGCAGTATGGCGTAGTCCTCGGCGAGGACGAGCGGCACGCGGGTGACCGCCAGCAGCTGCGGGTTGCACGAGCCGTAGCGGATGCAGACTGGCCCGAGGGACTTGCAGATCTCGACCTTGGTGTCGACGGGCACCCGCGCGCGCAAGTGCTCGCCCTCCAAGTCGATGGTGACCTTGCCCCGGGTCACCGTGTAGCTGACCTCACCGGCGGCGCCAATGTCCTGCCGACTCGCGGAGCCGAGCAGGACCGGTACCTGCTTCTCGAGCTGCTGCGACAAGGAACGCACCGTCGCTCGTGCGTCGACCACGACGCGGGAGAGCGGCGGCTCGAGCGCTTCGGGGGTGTCTGCCAGCAGAGGTGGTCGCGAGAGCGTCAGCACGCACGCGCCGCCCGCGCCGTGCTCGGGACCCAAGGGCGCGGGCCCGCACGCAGCACCCAGGGCGACCCCGCAGGCTCCGCTCGTCGCCAGCAGAGCTCGGAGCCGGGCTCCCGCCGAGGCGCTCGGGGCGATCATGTGTCCAGTACCATGCACTGGCGAGGCGCCCCGGTCACGTCGTAGAGTCCCGGGCCGTGTCTGCCGCCGAGCTTTCGGGAGTGCTGTTCGATTTCGACGAGGCCGGAGCCGATCTCGAGCTGATCCCCCTCGCGGCGCGCCGGGCGCTCGACCACGCGGGGCTGCGGTTGTCCCGGGCAGGGTGGCAGAGCCTGCCCCTAGACGCGCGCCGGACGGTCGTGGAATTGGGGGCGGCAGACTCGCTCGACGCGAGCGCGGTGAGGGCTGCCGTCGCGGTGGCCACTCCGGCGCCGGAGCCTCAGCCCCAGCTCCCCGAACCCAGCCTCGAGCGAGTGCCGCAGGAGATCCCGGCGGCGCTCGATGGGTCCCGTCCCCTGGGTCACGCGCAGTGGCTCGCGCTCTCCCCGCTGGCGCGCTACGCGCTCCACAAGGTGGCGGCGTCGCGTCGCCCGGAGCGCACGCCCATGGCCTACGATGAGCTCGTGGCGGCGACGGGGTTGTCCACGCACCTGTCCGCCAAGGGTGAGGCACGCATGGTCGGCGTCGGTGACAAGCCGATCGCGTTGCGGCGCGCGGTCGCCGAGTCCTCGGTCACCCTCGGCCCCGTCGCGCTCGAACGGCTGACGCAGTTCGACGCCAAGAAGGGCGACGTCCTGGCCGCGGCGCGCCTGGCCGGGATCCAGGCGGCCAAGCGTACCTCCGAGCTGATCCCGCTCTGTCACCTGGTGGCGCTCACCCGAGTCGCCGTCGAGCTCGAGGTGAGGCCGGAGCGGAGCGCCGTCGAGATTCGGGCGACGGCGGAGGCCATCGACCGCACGGGTGTCGAGATGGAGGCGCTCGTCGCCGCGTCGGTAGCCGCGCTGACGGTCTACGACATGCTGAAGTCTTCGGACCGCGGTATGGTGATCGGACCCACGCGCTTGCTGGAGAAGAGCGGGGGACGCACGGGAGAGTACTCGCGATGACGCTGTTCGATGTTCGTGACCGCGTCGTGAAAGCAGAAGAAGTCCTCGCCGCCGTGTCACGGCCAGAGGCCGGCGGGTTGGCGCTGTTCGTGGGGCAGGTCAGATGCGAGAACGACGGCCGCGCGGTGGTACGGCTCGAGTACGAGGCATACGCCAGCATGGCCATCAAAGAGATGCAGCGCATCGCCGACGAGATCGCGCGCGAGATCCCCGACACTCGCCTCGCGGCCATCCATCGGGTGGGCAGTCTCGAGGTGGGTGACGTCGCCGTGCTGTGCGCCGCCAGCGCTCCCCACCGCGACGAGGCGTTTCGCGCGTGCCGCGCGCTCATCGACCGCATCAAAGAGCGCGTCCCAGTGTGGAAGCGCGAGCACGGCCCGGATGGGCCCTACTGGGTGGGCTGGGAGGACGCCCGCTGCAGCCCGGGGCACTCCCACGGGCACTGAAGACTGAAGCCTCAGCTCTCCAGCGCGCGCTCGCGTTCGAGGCGCGGGCTGCGCTCGAGCGCGATGAAGCCCAGAGTAGAGAGCAGCAGGCCCGCGCCAGCGCACCAGAACGTGGTGGCGTAGCCGAACTCGCGCGCGATGACCCCGAACAGCGGGCCGCCCACGAGCATGCCCGCGTGAAACAACGCGGTGAACAGCGACACCGCAGCACCGCGCTCCGACGCGCGAGCGCGCGAGATGACCAGACCCGCGAGGATGGGAAAGCCGAAGCCGTGCCCAAAGCCCGCGAGCACGCCCGCGGTCACCAGCCCCGCCACGCTGGTGGTGACGCCGAGCAGAGCGAGACCCGCAGACAACAGCAAGATGGATGGATACAGCGCGCGAATCGGCCCGACGCGATCCGGGATCCAGCCGAAGCCCAGGCGCAGGACGATGGCCGCCGCGGTGTACGCGGCGAAGAACGAGCCGACCGAACCGTTGCCCGTCTGCAACACGTAGGCCTTCAGAAAGATGAACAGCGTCGAGACGCTGGTGGCGAACGCCGCACCCATCCACCAGATGGGCCGTAGCCGAGGCTCGAGCAGGGTCACCCAGTAACCTCGTGCTGGAGCGCCGCCCGACTCGCGTGGCGCGTCACGCAGGGGCAGCGATGCGAGCAGCCCGAACACGGAGAAGGTGACGGCCAACGCGAAGAACGCGCGATAGCCGTGCGGGGCGATGACCAGGTCGCCGAGCACTCCGGCGATCGCGACGGGCAGCAGCCCCGAGACTCCGAACAGCGCCATGCCCTCCGTGCGGCGAGACTCGGGGATGATGTCTGCCGCGTAGGTGAACAGCGACGAGAAGATCATCGCCTCCGCGATGCCGTGCAGCGCGCGCACTACGAATAGCCAAGGTCCGAGCCGCTCGATGGTCAGGTACGCGGCGCAGGCCACGATGTGGAGCACCGCGCCCGTCAGGATGACGCCTCGGCGGCCGTGGCGATCCATCGCTCGTCCGATGAACGGGCGCGTGACCAGGGCGGCGATGGCCAGGGTGGAGAAGGTCCAACCAATGAGCACGGCGTTGGCGCCGAGCGCGTCCAGGAAGCCCGACAGGTGGACGTAGCTGTGCAGCGCGAGCCCCTGCGCGAAGCTCGCGAGCCAGGCCAGCGCGAACGCGCGGGTCAACAGCGGCGAGGCGGCGTTGGGCACGGCAGGCACAGCCTAGTGCTTGACCACCGAAGCGCGAGCCCGCCGTGGGAGGGCAACCCGTCCGGGAAGCCGGGTCACGAGCGCGTTCGTCCGAGGCGGGGATGTGGGTTCGCTCAGTCAGCCCGCGGGCAGTTCCAGCACGCAGTGTCCCGGCGCGACCGTAGCTGCACGGGCTCGTTCCCCGCTGGGGGTCAGTCGTCCGAGCAGCTCGAGCTCCTCCGGCACGAAGAAGCGACGAAAGGAGACCAGTGAGTCATGCGCGAACTCCCGATCCCGAAAGCCGAGCCGGCCGATCATCCAAGTGGTCGCCGCGGTGAGCGCGTTGCGCGTTCCATCGATGAACAGCACCCCCCGAGACGCGATGCGCGAAGCCTCCGCGAACATCACCGCGATGCGCCCGGGATTGAAGTGGTGCAGCGCCTGGGTGCAGGTGACCACGTCGAAGTCCCCTCGCCTCAGGTTCGACAGATCCAGCGCGTCTTGCACGGAGGTCCGCAGCGCGAGGCCCTCCTCGCGCGCCCGGGCGGCGCCGAGCGCGAGGTACTCGGGCTTGATGTCGCTGGCCACGACCTCCAGGGGGATGCTCTGGTCGCGTGACGCTCGCGCCAGGGCGAGGGCGAAGCCGCCGTGCCCGGACGCGAGATCGAGCACCCGTGTGGGTCGACCCGGTTCGAGCATCGGGCGCAGTCGCTCGAAGAAGTGTCGGTAGCTGCCCAGCAGCTCGTTCATGGCGTCCAGGTGCGTGACGATGCGCACGCGAACCGCGGGGTCGAGCGTGGGGTCGTCGAGGTGCTCGAGCTCGTCCGTGCGCCGCCACCAGTCGTCTGCGCTGGCGGCCCAGCGGGCCGACTGGCCGCTGATCGATGCGTCACGGGTCACGCGTCGGCGCATCTCGGCCAAGGCGGCGTCGGCGAGCTGCGCCAGCGAGGCTCTCGCGCCGGCATCCCCGCGCGCCAAGTCGGGATGCAGCGCCCGTGCGCGGGGCTCGACCTCCAAGAGTACCTCGCGGCAGGCGCGCCTGCGCGTTGGGCCGAGCAGCGCCAGCAGCGGATTGGGCGCGCCGCCGGCGACGAGGCTCCTCGTTGCACGGCGCAGTAGTCTGCCCGCTGCCTCCATCTCGTCAGAATACCCACGAGGGCCGCGGGCGGTGCTAAATTCGCGCGATGCGAAGCTCCCTGGGAACCTTTCGAGTCAGTATCTTGTTGGCCCTCGGTCTGGTCGGCCCGGCCTGCGGGGCGGACACGTCCGAAGATGCCAAGTTCCGTCCCTGCACCGGCTCGACGCCGGTGAGCGGAGACTCGGGGCTCGAGCAGTGCGCCGAAGGCATCGTGCACCGTGTGGCTCCGGCGTCGTGCAGCAGCACGCTGCCACGACCGGAGGCGTGCCAGCCCACGATCACGGAGCCCGCAGCTCAGTGCACGCTCGACAGCGAGTGTACCGACTCACCCCACGGGCACTGCGGCGTGTACGACCAGATCGTCGACTGCCGCTGCCAGTACGGCTGCGTCTCCGACTCGGACTGCGGTGCGGGTCAGGTGTGCTCCTGCGGCGCGCCGGTGGGCCGCTGTATCCAGGCGACGTGCGCCACCAACGCGGACTGCGGGCCGGGGCTCTGTGTGGCGACTCGCTTCGAGAAGTGCGACTGGGGCGGAGGCTTCGCCTGTCAGAGGGCGAGCGACCAGTGCACGGTGGACGCCGACTGCGGCTCGGGCGAGCTGTGTGCGCTCACGGACGCGGGGCGCCGCTGCTTCCAGAACGACTGCCCGGTACCCGGGCGCCCCTTCTTGGTGGCCGAGGCCGCGCGCGTCGCGCCAGTGGTCGAGCGCATGGATTGGCGCGCGCCGCTCGAGCCTAGTCTCTGCGACCTCTCGCCCCAACAGCGCGCCGCGCTCGCCGACTACTGGCAGCGCGCCGGCCAGATGGAGCACGCGTCCATCGCGGCGTTCGCGCGCTTCGCGCTGCAGCTCTCGGGCCTGGGCGCGCCTCCGGAGTTGCTGCTGGAGACGAGCGCGGCGATGGCGGACGAGACGCGCCACGCGCAGGCTTGTTTCGCGCTCGCGTCTGCCTATGCCGGTCGCGGCGTCGGCCCGGGTCCGCTCGAGCTCACGGACGCGCTCGTGACCGCCGACGTGAGCGACGTGGTGCGCTTGACGTTCCGCGAAGGCTGCGTCGGCGAGACGGCAGCCGCGCACGAGGCGAGGCGCATGGCCGAGCTCTCCCCGGACCCGGTCGTCCGCCGCGTGCTCGAGACCATAGCGGCGGACGAGGAGCGCCACGCGCTGACGGCCTGGAAGTTCGTGGCCTGGGCGCTGACTCGCTTCGGTGGGGCGGCTGCCGACGCGATCGCGGTCGAGCTCGACGCGCTAGGAGCCGAAGCATCTCGTGCTCTGGAGCTGCGGGAGCTCGCTGCCAGCGGCGTGCCCAGTGAGGCCGAGCGCCTCGCGCTCCGGAGCGAAGCCGTCCGCAGCGTGGTGCTCCCGTGCGCGCGTGCCCTGCTGGCCAGGCATGGCGCTGTTCCGGTGGAGGTGCCGTCCGCTGCCGCTTGAGCGACGCGACGGTCGCGCGGCTCGCGCATGGCGCCGTTCTGCCGCCTCGGGATGGCGCGGCGGCCCGCCCCTTGTGCCTGGCCTTTCCCGCGCGCTACGCTGCGTGGGTATTTCTGGAGGTCATCGTGCACAGAGCGTTCATCGGCGGACTCGTGTTGTCTCTGGCAGCCTGCAGCGCGTCGCTCAACGTCGCCACGGGCGGCGAGGGCGCGACGGGGGAGGGGCAGAGTCAGGGCACGATTGCGTCGGGCAGCGCTGCGACGCGTTTGGTCGACACCCTGGTCATGACGTCGGGTCCGGAGCGGACCGGCCGGGTCGTGGCCAAGAACGAAGCGTTCTACGTGTTCGAGCCCATGACCGCGAAGCAGACGGTGGAGGCCGTCGAGATCAGCGCGGTGGAGAGCATCAAGTGGGGCGCTGGCAAGGAGCCGGCGAACCTGACGTCCTTCGATCAAATCGTGCTCGCGAACGGCCACCTGCTCAATGGGAAGCTCGCGCAGAAGAAGAAGAGCGCAGGCGGGTACGTGCAGCTGGACGGCTGGCACGGCAAGCTCTCGTATCAGGTGCACCACTCGCAGATCTCCCGCGTCTTCGTGGCGGGCGGCGAGAGCGCTCTCGACTAGCCTCGACTTGGCTTGGCAAGATCTGTCGCAGAATCGAAGGCTCAGCGTCTGGGGCGGCCGCGGTAGCCGTAGTCGTGGGGACGCACCTCGAAGCGCTCGCACGCGTGCCACTCGTCCACCCAGGCGAGCAGGCCCTGAGTACCCCACTTGCGCTTCCGTGGTTCCGCTTCCGTCGCGACGCGGTGGTAAGCCTCGGCGTGCTCGATGGCGCAGCCCAGGTGACCCCAGCCGGTGGACGGCTCCACGTCCGACCAGCGGCAGAAGAAGCAGGCTCGCGGGGCGCTTTCATCCCCCAGGATCGCGAGCAAGGACCAGCACGCGCGCTCGTCATCCGTCTCCACCGGTCCGGTGATCTCGGCTCCGTCCCTCGCCCGCACGCCGGCTCGGTAGCGGGGACTCCCATCCTCGGCGCTCCACAGGGTCAGCCTGAAGGAGCCGAAGTCGGCGGTGACCGCCGTGCCGGGTGGCGCCGCCGCGAGCAGGTCCGCCGGGGTGTCGATGGGAAAGTGTTCTGTCCCGCAGACTAGCGTCCACGTCCCCGCTTCGTCCCCCTCGGCGGGCCGAACCAAGTAGCGCCCGCCGGGCAGCTCGGCGAAGTACGGTGTGATGTAGCCTGCGCCCATTCGAGCCTCCTGCGGGTGCTATGGCGCCAGAGGCGCCGAGGGCGCGACCGCGAGGTGGGCGCGGAAGAGGGCGAGCATTCGCGCCCACGCGCGCTCCGCCTGCGCCGCGTCGTAGACGGGGGAGTCGAGCGTGCACCAGCCGTGCTGGGCGGGATACACCTCGATCTCGGCGAACATCTTGGCGGCGTCTGCTGCCGCTCTCAGGGTCGCCTTGGCCTCGGGCTCGCGCTCGTCGTCATTCTGGGCGATGCAGATCAGCGCCGCCGCCTGCAGCTTGGCGAACAACAGGTGCGGGCTGGTGGGCTCCTGGGTGGCGAGGCCACCGCCGTGGAACGAAGCGATGGCGCCCACGCGGCTGGGCGCAGCCGCCGCCGTCCGAACGGCGAAGGGCCCGCCCATGCAGTAGCCCACTGCAGCGAGCCGTCGGCCGGTGTCGACCTCGGGCTGCTGGTCGAGCCAAGCGACGAAGGCCGCGCCGTCCCGCGCGATGCTCTCGGGCGTCAATGCTTCGCGCATGGGGGCGACGCGCTGCTTGCCTGCCTCCGTCCTCCACTCGGCGAAGCTCTCGAGGACCGGCAGCTTGGTCGAGCGATAGTACTGATTGACGACGACCACGGCATGCCCGTCGCCCGCGAGGCGCGTGGCCATCTTCTCGTACGCGTCGCGGAGGCCGGCTACATCCGGCCACATCAGCACGCCCGGGTGTCGGCCGCTCTTGGGCGCGACGAAGAACGCCTCCGCCGCCCCGTCCGGCGTCGAGATCGTCACCCGCCGCCCCGTGGTCTCGTCAGTCCCCTGGCGCTCGGGCGCGGGCTCCTCGGGAACCGGGACGGGCGGCCCCTGCCCTGGAGCTGCAGCGGGCGGCGACGAGGGACCACAACCGGTCAGGAGCACGGCCGCCGCGGCCCCGGCGCCCATGCCGAACTGGCGGCGCCCGAGCAGCAGGCTCGTCAGGTGCCTCTCGTTCTCCGCTTCCGTCGTGTCGTCACACATGCTGCTGGTCTCCCGATGCGACGGGCGCCCGCGTCGCCTCCTCGCGGAGCATCGCGACCAGGTCGGTCACGCCAGGATCGCAGCCCAGCTGCGTGAGCAGGGTCGTGATCTGGCCACGATGATGGGTTTGATGGTTGAAGACATGGGCGACCGCCCACCAGAGCGGAGACTCGCTCCGCTGGCCGCGCCGTACGAACACGAGCGGTGCGGCGAGCCGCTCGTGGGTGAGCTCGGCCACCCAGGCCGAGAGCTCGTCGTCGGTGGTCGCTCGCTCCCGGCGCAGCTCCTCGAAGTCGACGAAGAGCTCCTGGTCGAGGGAGCGGATGCCGCCAGGGCCCATGAGTCCGTCGGGGACGGTCACGCCCGTGAAGCGTGAGAGCCAGATCCTGTCGGCTAGCAAGATGTGGTTGAACGTGCCGTGGATCGACTTGAAGAACGCGCCGCCGTCGCGCTTGCGTGCTTCGTCGCTCAACGTGGCTGCACGGCCGTACAGCTTGTCGTTCATCCAGCGGTTGTAGCGCGCGAGGGCGCTCAGCCATTCGGGACTCATTGGTCGAAGGTAGTACGAGCAGTCGGCTCAGCCAACCGACGAGGCTTCCCCTAGCGAGTTCGTCCCTGCGGATTGTCGACGGCGCCGATCCCAAAGGACACCAGCGCGGCGGTCGCGACGGTCAGGAGCGTACCCAACCCGATGCCAAGGCCGAGGTGGTGCAGAGCGATCACCAGCAGCAGCGCCGTTGCGGTGCCTGCGACGCCGGCTTGCACGGTCGTCGAGTGCACCACGCGGCAGAGCTTCAGGGAGCCCACCGCCGCGCCCACGGAGACGATGACCAATGCTGCGCCGTACAGCTGGCCGCTGTGCACGCCGGTCGCGATCATGCTCCCGAGCACGAGGGCGCCGACCCCCGTGCCGACCCCGGTCGCCAGCGCCGCCTTGCCGGCCTGAAAGCCGCTGTCTTCGAGCAAGCTCGCGCGCTCGGCGGGGCTCATGTCGCGCTCCCGGTGGGCGCGCTTGGCGAGCCACACATGGACCCAGCGCACCAGTCCGGGATAGTTGCTCCAGGTGGCGCCGCTCGTGGCGTCGATGGCGACGACTCCGACGCCGACCTTCGGAGCCCGCACCCCGCGTCGCTTGTAGTCGCCGGTGCGTGGGGCGTACCCCTCAGGGATGCCGTCGGCAAAGATCTCGAACACCTGGAACGTGACTGGCAATACGTTGCCCGCCACTGTCCCAGTCATGTCCAGGAACTGCTCGCCAATCGCGACGAGCTCCGAGAGTTGCACGCGCGCGGTCAGCGGCTCCTCGTCGACCACGTCGATGAGCGCCACGTTGAAGGACATGCCGTCTGCTCGAACCAGCACCCGGTCCGCCTCGAGCCGCAGGGGTTCGAGCCGCCCCTCGACGATCACGCGGAACTCGAAACCCGCTAGCGCGCGCGCCATCCCCTTGCCGATCTTGGGCACGCCCTCGGCGTCTACGCCAGCCAGGTAGTCGTAGCGCTTCTCCAACAACAGCTGCCGCGTCAGCTCGTCGCGAAGGGCGTGCGCGGTCTTCGAGGCTGCGCTGGTGGCCATGGTCGTCTCGTCGTCCGGGCGTTCCGTGCGCTGTCCACGGCTAGGCTAGGCCTTGGCGGCACTCATCAGGGCTAGCAGCTTCGTCGTCGTGTTCCAGTTGCGGATGGTGATGCTCTGGTAAATCGGGCGGGACACCAGCTTGCTCAGCTGGCTCTGGGTGGCCTTGGCGATCAGGCGTGAGAAGTAGAGCACCGTCTTGCCGGGCCAGACCCGATCGACTCCGGCCTTGGTCGTGACGTCCTCCAGCGCCGTCGCCGAGGTCAGCGAGTCCTTCAGGAAGAGCACGTCGTAGCGGTACCGTGTAGGCGTGGAGCCGAAGCCCTCGGGGGCGCGCGCGACGATGTCGCGCACTTGGGCGCTCGAGCGGACCATCACGCTCGCGTGATAGTCGAAGGCTTCACTCAACATGGCCTCGAGCCGAAGCGTGAGCTCGCCTCGCGCGGACCCACGCGACGAGAACACGACGTTGCCGCTCTGGATCAACGTCATCACGTCTTCGAAGCCATGATCCTCGAAGCACGCCCGCAGCGCCGCCATCGTGATGACGTTCTTGCCGCCCACGTTGATGCCCCGCAAGAGCGCGACGTACCGCGAGCTCACCTGCCCAGCTCCACGAAGTAGATGTCGCGGGTCGCGTGGCGCTCGCGGCCGATGTAGAAGCGCGAGGGATCTCCGGGCACGATCCGCACGCCTTCGTACTCCTGCCCGCGCTCACCCAGCTCCATGACCCAACCCTCGGCTAGGTCGGCGACGACGAAGCGCTGCTGGCCGCCGTGCCCAACGATGCGCTGATTGCCCGGCAAGAAGGCCCACCACTCGTGCTTGCTCTCGAGCAGCCGGCGGCTCTTGCCGGTGGCGGCGTCGCCCAGGTACAGGTCCTCGGGCCCTTCGCGCTGCTCTTGGACCAGGAACAGGATGCGCCGTCCGGCCTCGTCGAGGGTTGGCCATTGGCCAGCGCCGCTCGACGCGAGCTCCACTTGCTTGCCGGTCCTCGTGTCCAGGCACCGCAGCGTCGAGCGCTCGACGTGGAAGCACAGTCGGTCGAGAGAGCGCGACGCGGTGGGGTGATGCGCAGTGCGCATGGCGTCATCGATACGAAGCAGCTCCGTCTGGCGTTCGGGCTCGAGCTGTAGCCGGAAGAACGCGCTGAAGTGTCCCAGGAACTGTCCGGGCTCAGCGCGCAGGACCGTGGCGGGCTCGGCCCGAATGCCCAGCAGATGCCCGCACGCGCGCGCGCCGACGGCACGCTCGGTGCGCCGAGCGAGATCGAACACGAACAGCTCGCAGGTGCCATGGCGTCGGTACAAGAGCAAGCTGCCGGTGTGCGCCCAAGCCAGGCGCTCCACCTTCCGGACCTCAGCAGCCAGCTGGCCATCGGGGATCGAGAAGGCACGCAAGGTCGCGGACTCGTCCCGGACCAGCAGGAAGCGCGAGTCCGAGGTGAACTCGGCGGCGGAGGTAGCCCGGGCTTCGAGCTGTAGCGTCGTGCCCACGCGCAGCTCGACCTGCTCGCGCCGAAAGATCGCGACGGCAGCGCCGTTCGGTGCCGTGAGCGCGCTCGACGCCGCGACCGCGTAGCGCGACAAGCGGACGCCCTTGCCGTCGGCCGGGACCAACGCCGGGCCTGCCTCGGCTGCGCCCTCGTCGACGATGATGGGCGAGGGAGCCTCGGCGTCGGGCGGGGCGGGGGCGCTGGCGACTCCAGTGGGCGGCGGCGGCGGGGTAGGGCGCGCTGCCGGTCGCGCGCACGCGGCGAGGGCGACGAGCAGTGGCCACCAACGCCGCGTCACGCCATGTCCTCCGGCGTGTCCCAATCCCGCACCTCGCCCGCGTCGAGCTCGATGGCGATGGCGCGTTCGCCCAGCGCCTCGAGCACGCGCCACACCGCGAGCTGCCCAGCGCGCAGCTGCGCTTCCGCGATGGACAGACATGCGGCTGGACGATAGCGGGCAAGCAGCGGCTGCCACACGCCGTCTGGTCGTGGCGCGACGGCGTCCGCGTCGGGTGCGACGGTGCACAGGCGCTTCAACGTGGGTGCGGTGAGGTAGGGCAGGTCGCAGGCGATGGCCAAGGCCTGGGCCTGTGCAGCGCGGGCACGTCGCAAGAGCGCCACCAGGCCCGCCAGCGGACCGTCGCCGCTCGTGGCGTCGGGCAACACCTCGAGCGGGAGGTGAGCGTACGCTTCGTGCTGTCCGACCAGGAGCGTCTCGGCGGCGGGGCAGGCTCGTTGCAGCAGGTCCGTGCTGCGCTCGATCAGCGTTCGCTCGCCGTCGGGCTCTCGCAGCAGCCCCTTGGCCTTGCCGCCCATGCGTGAGCCGCGGCCGCCGATGAAGATGCCCGCCACGAGCTTCATCACACGCTGCTCAGATCGATCACGCGCACCAGCGCACCGGCGGAGAGGGACTCGCTGTCTTCGTCCACGTCGATCAACGCATCCGCCCAAGCGATGCTGGTGGGCGCGCCGGAAGACTGGTTGGTCAGCGGTGTGACGCCGTCGTCGCTGGTGCGCGCGGGCATGAACGTGCGCCGCCCGGGCTTGCGCTCCACGCTTCCGAGCAGCGGTAGTCGCCGAACGCGCGGCAGCAGCTGCGAGTCGCCTTGCATCGCGCGCAGCAGCGGCGCGGCGAAGAGGGCGAAGGTGACCAGGGCGGAGACCGGGTTGCCCGGCAGTCCGAACACGAGCGTGCTGCCCGCGTGTCCGAAGGTCAGCGGTTTGCCTGGCTTGATGCGCACCTTGTAGAAGTCCAGGGTCGCACCGGCGGCATCGAGGGCGGGGCGCACCAGATCGTGATCGCCCACGCTCACTCCGCCCACGGTCAACAGCAGGTCCGAGCCCTGCAGCGCGTCGGCGATCGCGCGGGTCGTCTGCTCGCGATCATCGCCCACGAGGGGTAGTCGCCGGGGTTGCCCGCCCACCTGCCGCACGAACGCTGCCAGCGCCACGCCGTTGGACTCGGGAATGCTGCCGGGGCGCGGGGCGCTGCCGGCGGGGCGCAGCTCGTCGCCGGTGCACACGATGGCCACCCGTGGCTGGCGGCTCACCCGCACGCGGGCCACGTCCACCGACGCGCACAGCGCCAGAGCGCCGGGTCCAAGGCGCGCGCCGGCCGGCAGAGCTTGGGCCCCCGCGAGCAGATCGCCACCCGCGCGGCGCACGTGAGCGCCCGGCGCCGGGACCGTGGAGCCGTGCGCGCGATCGCCGTCCCGCTCCACGTCTTCTTGCATCACGACGGCGTCCGCGCCGCTCGGGAGCTGTGCGCCGGTGAAGATGCGCATGGC
Source organism: Polyangiaceae bacterium (assembly GCA_019637295.1). GTDB lineage: Bacteria > Myxococcota_A > Polyangia > Polyangiales > Polyangiaceae > JACKEA01. Next base: position 70,739 of record JAHBVX010000006.1, on the reverse strand, counting down.
GGTGGCGGGCGCGAGCGGGCCGGTCACGTGCCCGGTGCGACTCTCGCCCACGACGGGCAAGGTCCACGCGCCGGCACCGAGATCCGCCGTGCGCACCGCATAGCCATCCATCGCGCTGGTGTCGAACGGTGGCAGCGGCTCGCGCGCGACGAGCGCCTCGCGCAGCACTCGCCCCAGGGCGTCGTCGAGAAGAACCTCCTCGCTGTCCAGGAGGCGCGCTGCCTCCAGCACTCGGTCTCGGGCCTCGTCGAAGCTCAGCATCGCGCCGCGAGAGTACCCCGACCCGTGCTGTGCGCGCCCGACTACGCCCGCAAGTTCACGCAGCCGTGGGTGCCGTTTCGGCCGTACACGACAAAATCACGCAACTTGGCCCCATTCTCGCCCGATATTCCCGAGCAACGCGGGCCGCGGGTCGAGGCACGGCGGTTGCTTCTGAGCCATCTGGATCGCATGCTTTACCCAATGTCCGCCCCCCGTACCGTCGCACTCGTCGCCCTGCTCGTGGCCGGTCTGGCCACCAGCCCGGCGGCGGCGCAGGCGACCTGGGAGGACGCTCCCCTGGAGGGAGGAGCCGAACCGGAAGCGGACGCTCCTGCGGAGCTGCAGACCTACGCGCCCCAGAGCGCCCCCGCAGCCCCTCAGTCCTACGAGGACACGGATCCCCGAGCGCTCAGCGACTTCAACACCACGCTGGCGCCCTACGGCCGCTGGCGCGACGACCCGACCTATGGGCGTGTGTGGGTCCCGCACCCCAAGGCGGTGGGGCCGGATTTCGCGCCGTATGTCACGAACGGCCACTGGGCGCTGGCGGACGACGGCGAGTGGATGTGGGTCAGCAACTACCCGTTCGGCTGGGTGGTGTTTCACTACGGGCGCTGGGTCTGGATCCGCGGCGTGGGTTGGTCGTGGATCCCGGGCCGGGAGTACGCGCACGCCTGGGTGGTGTGGCGCACGCCGGGGCCCGGTGTGTACTACGTCGGCTGGGCGCCGATGCCTCCGGACTACATTTGGGTGAACGGCTACGCCGTCGGGGTCGGGTTCGGCCTGTACACGACCTGGGTGTTCTGCCCGAGCGCCTACGTGTACTCCCACCACATGCACCACTACATCGTGCGAGACCACCACCACGTGCACTATCTGGGCACGCACACCCATCGCTACCGGCCCCCTCACGGCAAGGCGGCGTATTCGGGTCCGTCCCCCAAGGTCGCGCGCATCCCCGCCAAGGCCGTGCCGGTGAAGCGCACGGCCGCCAACCCGAAGGCCGTAGCTGCGTCGCGGCCCACGCCAGGCAGCGCTGCGATGCGCTCGCCCCCGGTGAGCCGCAGCGGCTTCACTCGACCGCCGGCGGGTGCTCGGCCTCTGCCGCCAGGCCAGTCCAAGAGCCTCGGCGCCACGACCACGCCCTCCGCGAGGCCCGCGCCCGTCGCGCGTCCAGTGGGTCCGGCACCCTCCCGCGCTGCGCCGCCCCAGCCCAGCCGCGGCTACACGCCGCCACCGAGCCGTCCGGCGCCGTCCTACTCCCGCCCGGCTCCTGCTCCGCGTCAGGCGGCGCCCAGCCGCGTGCAGCCCTCCCAGCCTTCGTCCCCTCCTCGCGCCAGCTCGCCGCCGCCACGGGCGGCTCCCGCTCCCCCGCCCGTCCGCTCACCGGCGCCCAGCCGCGGCGCGGCCCCCAGCCGCCGACGTTGATGTAAAGTAATCCGGAGGTCTCGTCATGCGTACCCTCGTTCTGATCGCACTCACCTCCTCCCTGCTCGGTTGCACCTACGAGGATGGTCGCGGACACCACCATCAGGGCTCCGGGGGCGGCTCGTCGACGGCGCCGGACCCAGCCGTCTCCACCATCGATACGGGCGCGTCTCTGGCGGACATGGTGCCCGGCGAGGGCGTCGGCGCGTTCGCCGAGTACCAGGCAGGCGGGACCTGGCACATCTACACGACGTGCGACACGGCGATCTCCAAGCTCTCCTGTCGCTGGGACATCATCCTCTCGGCGGCGTCGGCAGATGAGATCTTCGACTTCGCGCCGGATCGCCTCGAGTCATCGGACTACCTGGACTGGGAAGACGACCGCAGCGTGCGCATGGTGACACGCACCACCACGGACTTCGATGGCTTCTTCGTCGAGGCCCAGCCCGGCGCGCCCATGCTCTTGGACGTGTATCTCGATGGTCGCCCCGAGCCACGCTACATCTACTGGGTTGGGGACGGCGGCCTGCACCAGGGCTCGCCCACGAACCCCATCGAGCTCGTTCCCTCGGCGCCCTGAGGGTCAGTCGTCGTCGGACTTGCGCCGCCCCTTGCGCTTCTTACGGCTCTTGCGGCGCAGCTTCTCCATCGTGGCCATCGGGCTCGGAGCGGCGGTGAGCGGACGCGCGATCACACGATCGGCGTCGCGGGCGCGCTCACGCGCGAGCTCCATGAAGATCACCTGGCTGCGCAGCTCGGGCTCGCCGGCGGGGACGCGCTTGTAGCGGGCGCGCTCGTCCAGGCGCCAACTCTTGACGTTGTCCGCCAGCATGGTGCCCAAGATTTCGTCCCGAACGCGGCGCTTGAGCCCGTCGTCCAGCACCGGGAACATGACCTCCACTCGTCGCCGGAAGTTACGGGGCATCCAGTCGGCGCTGGAGAAGAAGACCTCGTCCTCGCCGCCGTTCTCGAAGTAGAAGATGCGGGCGTGCTCGAGGAAGCGATCCACCACGGCCAGCACCTCGATGTTGTCGCTCACCCCCGGGACGCCGGGCCGCAGGCAACAGATGCCGCGCACCAGGAGCTGGATTCGCACCCCCGCCTGCGACGCGCCGTATAGTGCGGCGATCACGTCGGCGTCCACGATGGCGTTCATCTTGGCGATGATGCGGGCTGGCCTGCCCTCGCGGGCGTGCTCCGTCTCGCGCTTGATCAACCCGAGGATCGACTCGTGCAGCCCGAGCGGCGCCGCGATCAGCCGGTTCCACTTGTTCGGCGCGCTGTAGCCGGTGAGCAGGTTGAACAGCGCCGTCGCGTCTTCGCCGACCTCTTCACGGGCCGTGAACAGCGAAACGTCCGTGTACAGGCGCGCCGTCTGTTGGTTGTAGTTGCCCGTGGCCAGGTGAACGTAGCGGCGCAGGCCGCCGCGCTCCTTGCGTACGACGAGCAGCACCTTGGCGTGCGTCTTGAGGCCGAGCAAGCCGTACATCACGTTCACGCCGGAGCGCTCGAGGGTGCGGGCCCACTGGATGTTGCTCGCCTCGTCGAAGCGAGCCTTCAGCTCCACCACCGCGGTCACTTGCTTGCCGAGCTCGGCGGCGCGTTGCAGCGCGCGCACCAGCGGAGACTCGCCTCCAGTGCGGTACAAGGTCTGCTTGATGGCGAGCACGTCTGGATCCGCCGCTGCCTGGGACAAGAAGTCGATCACGGCCTCGAAGGACTCGTAGGGATGGTGCAGCAGGATGTCCCGCTCGCGGATGGTCTCGAAGAAGTCGTCCGAGTCGCGCAGCGGCGGCACGTACACGGGTGAGTAGGCCTCGTCGCGGTACTTGCGTTTGTCGTCGCCCGCGGTCAGGTCCGCCATGTCGCCGAGGAACAGCGGGCCGTTCACCTTGAACACGTCGCGATCGGGGTCGATGTCGAACTCGCGGCACAGCCACTCGATGGAGTCGTCGGGCGCCGTCCCGCTCACCCCCAGCCGCACCGCGTGGCCGCGCTCGCGCCGCCGCAGCTCGGCTTGAAGGGTCAAGAGCAGGTCCTCCGCCTCGTCCTCGTCCACCTCGATGTCGAAGTTGCGGGTCACCCGAAACGCGTAGCTGCCGGTGATCCGCATCTGCGGGAAGATCATGGTCTTGTGCCGGATGATCAGGTCCTCGAGCGCGACGTGGGCGCGCCGCAGGTTCTCGAACGGAACCCGGATCAGTCGCGGCAGGGTGGTGGGCACCTGCACCACGCCGAAGGAGGGGTCGTTGGTGTGCTCCGTGCGCTCGAACAGGAACCCGACGTTGATGCTCTTGTTGCGCACGTGTGGGAACGGATGAACCGGATCGATGGCGATTGGTGTGAGCACTGGGAAGATGTCGCGGCGGAAGTGCTCGTCGAGCGCCGCCAGGTCGTCCGGCGCTAACTCGTCCGGGCTGACCAACGCGATGCCCGCTTCGCGCAGCTCCGGCCGGACGCGCTCGTTCCAAATCCGGTAGCTCTCGTCGACCAGCTCGTGGGCGCGCGCGGAGATGGCGATCAGCTGCTCCTCCGGCGCGAGGCCGTCTGCGGCCAGCTCGGCCACGTCGTTGGACAGCTGGGCCTGCAGCCCCGCGACGCGCACCATGAAGAACTCGTCCAGGTTGCCGGCGAAGATGCCCAGGAACTTGAGGCGCTCGTACAGGGCGGTCCGCTCATCCGCAGCTTCGGCGAGGACCCGCGCGTTGAACTCGAGCCACGACAGCTCACGGTTGATGAACAACGACGGCTCGAGCAGGCTGCGCGCGGCTGGCTTGGACGCGCCGGTGATGCTGGGGGGTGGACGATCCGGGGCGACGGTGGTCATGGTCAGAAGAACGGGACCGCCAGCCTAGCAAACCGCACCTGTTCGCCCATTCCTGTCCGCCGAAGGTCACGCAGTTGTCACGAAGTACCGGGCGAACCCGCGAATAAGCATGGCGTTTTGGCGCCGAGCTGGGATACCCGCCCCGGCGCGCCACGAGCCGTCGTAGGCTCGGGCTCGTGCGACTGTCGTGGCTGTGGCTGGTCATTGGGCTCGCAGGCGGATGTACCGAGGCCTCCCGCCCCGAAGTGGTCATCCCGGGGGATGGGGGAACCGCGACCGGCGGCGCGTCGAGCAAAGACGCGGCCAGCGACGCGCCCGCCAGTGACGGCGCGCTGCCCGGCGACGCCGCCACCGACGCTCCGGTCACGCCGGTGGTGCCGCTCTTCCTCGGGCTCGGTCCGGTACCGCGATCGAGCCTCGGCCCCCCGAGCCTGGCGGACCAACTGCAGACCGACCTGGAGCTGATCTCGTCGGGTGTCCGCGCCGTCGCGCTCGACGTGCGCTGGGACGAGTTGTTCGACGGACCTTCGGAGCCGAACGAGACGAGCTTCGCGCGGCTCGGGGCGCGCGCCGAGCTGTACGCCAAGAGCGGCGTGCGCGTGCTCCTGGGCGCGAAGATCCTCGACCGTGGGCTGGACACCCGACCGAGCGGGCTCACGTCCTGGACCTCACCGGCCGCGCTGCAGGCAGCGGAGTTGCTCGTCGATCGCCTGCTCGCGGAGTCGGGTCAGCACCTGAGCTACCTGTCGTTCGGGCTCGAGGTGGATCGCTACTTCGCTGGCGCGAGCTCCGCGGATCGGAGCGGCGCGCGGGCGCTCCTGCAGCACGCGCTCGATCACGCGCGTGCGCACCCCGCGTTGCCCTCCGAGCTGCAGCTCGGTGTCACCGCGTCGCTGCGGGCGCTGACACAGAATCCGGGCCCCGAGCTGACCGCGCTGCTCGCGAAGAGCGACGTGGTCATGGCGAGCTACCTCGCCTTCGACGCGTCCTTTCGGGCCAGCCCCGCCTCCGAGCCCGCGCAGTCCCTGGACGCGCTGATCGCCGTCGCCAACACGGCCACGGAGCACCGCCCGATCGTACTGCACGAGGTCGGCTACCCGACGGACGACGGCGCGAGCGGCAGCGAGAGCAAGCAGAAGACGTTCTATGACGCATTCTTTCCAGCACTGGCCGGTCGACGGCAGCGCTTTCCGTTCGTCGTAGCGGCGCCCCTGCACGACGGGCCAAGCCCACAGTGTGCGGCCGGACTCGGGTCGGGCAGCACGGCTGCCGCAGCCGGCGCGCTCTGCTCGCTCGGCATCCGTCAAGTGGACGGGGCCCCCCGTGCGGTCCAGGTCAGCGTTTTTTCGGCGCTCGCGAGCTTCTCCGCGCCTTGAGGAACTGGGCTCACCGGTTCTGCTATCCTCGCGTCAACCTCGTCGGACAAGGACCACCATGAGCGACTCCAAGTTTACGACTCCCAGCGACCAGGGCGCGCGGTCGGGCGGCCCGAAGATGGTCGCCACCATCGCGGCGATGCAGGACTTCGACCGCTATCGGGACCTGTCCTGGGAGGGCAGCTTCGAGGACTACTTGGCCGTCGTCCGACAGCGCCCGCAGGTGACGCGCAACGCCTTTCAGCGTGTGTACGACATGGTGATCTCGTACGGCACCGAGGAGTACATCGACAACAAGAAGAAGCTGGTACGCTTCAACTTCTTCCGGGACGAAATCGACGGGGGCAAGGACGCCATCTTCGGGCTCGACATCCCCTTGATGCGGCTGATGAACGTGCTCAAGGCCGCGAGCGAGAACTACGGCCCCGAGAAGCGCGTCATCCTGCTGCATGGCCCGGTGGGTTCGAGCAAGAGCACCATCGCGCGGCTGCTCAAGAAGGGGCTCGAGCAATACTGCGGGACGGCCGACGGCGCGCTGTACACGTTCAAGTGGGTGGCCCTCGCGGAGACGGGGCTCGCCAGCGGGGACGCGGACGAGTTCGACTCGCCCATGCACGAGGATCCGCTCAAGCTCATCCCCGCCGAGTGGCGCGCGGCGGCGATCGAGAAGCTGGGGTTGTCCAACGACAAGTTCCGCGTGCGGGTGGACGGGGAGCTGGATCCCGCCAGTCGCTTCATCTTCAAGAACCTGATGCAGCGCTACGGTGGGGACTGGGGCAAGGTGATCGAGAAGCACGTCCGGGTGCGGCGCCTGATCCTCAGCGAGAAGGACCGAGTCGGGATCGGCACCTTCCAGCCCAAGGACGAGAAGAACCAGGACTCGACCGAGCTGACGGGCGACATCAACTACCGCAAGATCGCCGAGTATGGCTCGGACTCGGATCCTCGCGCGTTCAACTTCGACGGAGAGTTCAACGTCGCCAACCGCGGGATCATCGAGTTCGTCGAGGTGCTCAAGCTGGACGTCGCCTTCCTGTACGACTTGCTCGGTGCCTCGCAGGAGCACCGCATCAAGCCCAAGAAGTTCGCCCAGACGGACATCGACGAGTTGATCATCGGGCACACCAACGAGGCCGAGTACAAGCGCCTCTTGAACAACGAGTTCATGGAGGCCCTGAGGGATCGAACCATCAAGATCGACATCCCCTACATCACCAAGCTCAGCGACGAGATCAAGATCTACGAGAAGGACTTCAGCCAGGAGAAGGTGCGCGGCCGCCACATCGCACCGCACACCCTCGAGGTCGCCGCCATGTGGGCGGTGCTCTCGAGGTTGGAGGAGCCCAAGAAGCACAACCTGCAGCTGATTCAGAAGATGAAGCTGTACGACGGCAAGGTACTGCCGGGCTACACGCAGGACACCGTCAAGGAGCTACGCAAGGAGGCCAAGCGTGAAGGCATGGACGGCATCAGTCCCCGCTATGTACAAGACAAGATATCCAACGCGCTGGTCAGCGACGCGGGCGAGGGCACGATCAACCCCTTCATGGTGCTGAACGAGCTCGAGAAGGGGCTCACCCATCACTCGCTCATCACCGTGGAGGAGCAGCGCAAGCGCTATCGGGACCTGATCGGCGTGGTCAAGCGCGAATACGAAGAGATCGTCAAGAACGAGGTGCAGCGCGCGATCAGCGCGGATGACGAGGCGCTGAACAAGCTCGCGGCCAACTACATCGACAACATCAAGGCCTACGCGCTCAAAGAGAAGGTCAAGAACAAGTACACCGGTCAAGACGAAGAGCCGGACGAGCGCTTGATGCGGTCCATCGAAGAGAAGATCGACATCCCGGAGAACCGCAAGGACGACTTCCGGCGCGAGATCATGAACTACATCGGCGCTCGCGCGGTGGAGGGCAAGAAGTTCGACTGGCAGACCAACGATCGCTTGCGTCGCGCCCTCGAGCTGAAGCTGTTCGAAGATCAGAAGGACAGCATCAAGCTCAAGACCCTGGTATCCAGCGTGGTGGACAAGGAGACCCAGGAGAAGATCGACATCATCAAGAGCCGGCTGATGCGCTACTTCGGCTACAACGAAGTGAGCGCGACGGACGTGCTCAACTACGTGGCGAGCATCTTCGCCCGGGGTGACACCAAGAAGGAGTGAGCCCGCCGGAGCGGGTGTAGAGCCCCGGAGACGGGGCAGGTGCGAACCCGGGTCCACGGCCGCGGCGCGTCTTCTCGGCGAAAAGCCGGTGGGAGCCTTGACGGCCGGCGGGCACGCCTGGTGCAATGACGGGTAGCGTCGGAGGACTCTGCCATGCGAAACACCATCGGTTCTGGGCTGCTCTTGGCGATCGTGCTCGGCGGTTGCCCGCCGCCCAAGGACGACACCAAGCGGCTCACCTGGGCTGAAGCCCAGGAGGCGGTGAAGGAGGCGGCGCTCGCCTCCCAGGCCGAGAACCTGACCAGCGTCACGGTGGAGATCAGCACCAGCTTCACCATTGGCCAGGCGGTGGAGAACGCCGCGGCGGAGGTCCGGGCGTTCATCGAGAGTCAGCTGCCCTGCGCCGAGGTCGGGCTCGACGGCGCCACCCTCACGGTGCAGTACGGCGCCAAGGCGGGCAGCTGCACCTACCGCGGGCACACCTTCTCGGGCACTCACTCGATCACCATCGCGTCCGCTGGCGGCGGGCAGCTCGAGGTGCAGCACACCTGGACCGGACTGTCGAACGGCCGCGTCACCCTCGACGGCACCGCCGCGGTGACCTGGGACCTGCAGGCGAAGACGCGCCGCGTGGTGCATACCGCCGATTGGAAGCGCGTGGCGGATGGCTACGCGGTCACCGGCAGCGGCGATCGAACCCAGAGTCTGCTCGAAGGCGGGCTCGCCGAGGGCATCCAAGTGGACGGCGCGCGCTCCTGGGAGACGCCCAAGGGCAACTGGGACTTGGCCATCGACGGCGTGCAGATGCGCTGGGTAGATCCCGTGCCGCAGGCGGGTAGCTACACGCTGGCCACCCCCCGAGGGCGGAACTTGAGCATGAGCTTCGAGCGTCTGGACGAGGACACGATCACGGTGACCGTGTCGGGCGGCAGCAATAGCTTCGACTTCAATGTCACGAAGATCGGCGCGGTCAGCAGCGGCGGGTAGAGGGACATCGGCGCGGGCGCGCACGCAGCTGTCGCAAGGCCTTGGCCGTTGAGCTAGGCTGCGCCCGATGCGGAGCAACTGGGCCCTCGTCGTGACGCTGCTCGCGCTCGCAGACGTGGCTGTCGCCCAGTCCAAGCCGCGCGGGCCCGATCCGCGGGATCTGACCGACTCGATGCTCGGCCCCTACGTGCGCCCGCCCTACGAGGAGGCGGAGGGCGAAGCGGAGCGAGCCGAGTACGAGGGCAAGGCCTCGGGTCGCCGCCACCACGGCGGCTTCTACCTGCGGCTGGCGGGGGGCGTCGGCTATGGCTCGGACAGCGTGGAGTCCGACGCCAGCGCGTTCGACGACGTCGTCACCGGACAGCCCACGGCGTTCTCCGGCACGGCCAGTGGGTTCGCCGCAGCCACCGAGATCGCCATCGGCTTCACCCCCGTGCGCGGGCTCGTGATCGGCGCGGGCGTGTACACCGCGACCTTGATCGAGTCGAGCGCCAGCGGCGTGGCCACGGCGACCGGGAAGTACGAGTTCAACGTCTCTCAGCTGGCGCTGTTCATGCCCATGGTCGACTTCTACTTGGACCCCCAGAGCGGGCTGCACTTCCAGGGCGGCGTCGGGTTGGGCACGTTCGTGATGGGGCAGGCGTACCCGACCGGACCCGGGCCCGACGCGCGCGCCCACACGGGCATCGGTCCCGGGTTCATGCTCGGCGTTGGCTACGAGTGGTTCGTCTCGGACGAGTGGAGCATGGGCCTGGCCGCGCGCGTGCTGTACGCTGCGACCAGCGGCAGCGATCCCGAGAGCGTGGACTGGACTCATCGCAGCTTCGCGCCCACGATGATGGTCACGGTGACCTATCACTGACTCGCGGGTTCAGAACGAACCGAACAGGCCGACGCTGGCGCCGTGGCGATGCACGGAGGGTGTGACCACGATGCGTGCGGACTGCTCCGTGCGCACGATCTGCGAGCCGCTGCTGACCACGCCGCCGATGATGAGCGCGGCGCCACCCGCTTGCAGCGCGCCGTCGGCGACGATCAGCGCCTTGAGCACAGGCTCCTCCACGTTGCGGAGCGAGAGCCAGGGGCCGAAGACGGGGGCGTACATCCAGCTCAGCTTGCCGGGCAACGCCAGGGCCGACACGTACGCACCGGCGTAGCCGACGCCGAAGAACAACAGCCCCGCGTGCCGCGCCGTGGCTCCCGCATCCGAGCTGCTCGCGCGGGTCTCGTAGCCGGGTGGCGCGTCGGTGCCTCGGGCGATGACGCGCTCCTGGCACACGCCCTCCCCGCACAGTCCGCTGGCGCAATCGCGGGCGCTGGCGCACGACTGACCGACGGCGCAACTCGGGCAGTCCCCGCCGCAGTCGACGTCGGACTCCGGGCCGTTCTTCTTGCCGTCGTTGCAGCTCTCGCCGGCGTGCGCCGGAGCGGACAGCAGCAGCCAGCCGAGGGCAGCGCAGACGGGAACTAGTCGCATGCCCTCACCGCGGAACTAGCGTGCGCCCGTTCGCCGGAGCTTCCGGACGACCCTCTCGTCGCGGGAGCGGGCGCGGCGCGGGCTCTCCGCTCGCAGCGACCGCCGTGCTCGGTGGACTTGGCACACGCGCGTCGCTCCTGAGTCGCTGGCCCAGCTCGAACCAACTCCGATCGAGCTGCGCGCGCCGATCCGCTCGCAGGCTTCCCGGCGAGCTGCGCTCGATCTCGTACGAGTAGGCTAGCCAACGCTGCGCGTTCTTCGTGTCCCCGAGCACGAGCAGGGTCATGCCGCGATACAGGCCATACTCGGCCTTCTCTCGCGGCGTGTGCTCAGCCAGTCGATACTCGGTTCGCTCGAACACCTCTGCCGCCTCGATGTAGCGCCCATCCGCGTACAGCAGGCTGCCGCGCTTGAAGTGACCGTTGCACCCCAGCGCCAAGGCTGCCGCCAGTGCGGCGGTGAGCCAGGCGGGCCTCGGGCGAGCGAGCGACATCGCTCCGAGGATAGCGAGACTCGCCCAGCCGCGCCACTGCCTCTCCGCCGTGGCCGGTTCGGCGCGGGCACGGCGGATGGGCGGGCTCAGGTGGACGCCTTGCTCCCTGGCAGGACGCGCAGTATTCGGCGGGGGTCATGGGAATCAAAGACGAGGTCAAGAAGCGCGGCCTGCAGCTGATGGGCGACCCCCGGTTCCTCAAGCTGATGCAGAACGAGCAGTTCATGAAGGCCATGATGACGGTGGTGCAGGTCCCGGGGAAGGTGGAGACCTTCACCACCGAGCAGACCGAGCGCTTCGCGAAGATGATGCGCCTGGCCACGGACGAAGAGTTCAAGGCGCTGCAGCGCCAAGTGAAGAACTTGGAGGCGCAGGTCGCGCGCCTCGAGCGCAAGCTCGCCGAGAAGACGGCGGACTGATCAAGCAGAGCGCTGCTTCAGCCATTGCTCCACGATCGGCCAGGTGAGCTGGGGCGCTTCTCGCCCGATCAGTAGATCCACGTGGCCGAAGGGCAGCTCGCGGTAGGTGCGATCCGTCGAGCGCGAGCGGTCGTAGGCAGGCTTGACCGAGTCGGGGGGAGCCAGGTCGTCGTAGCGGCCCGCGATCACCAGCAGCGGCAGGTCGCGGGCCTCGAACCGGCGACCATAGCCGAACATGCCGGGCTGGTCGTCCTGGTCCTGACGCGCCTGACGCGCCCAGTCGAACATGCCGCGCATCGTGGAGATGCTGCCGGTATCCATCGCCATCGCCATGTGCTCGCGGAGCACCTCGGTCTCCACCGAGCCAGGCCGAAAGCCCCGCAGCGGCACCGGGTACAAGCGGCTCTCGACGAGCCGCTGTGCGGTCCGCACGAAGCGCCCGTAGGCTCGAGTCGGGACAGGGAGGTTCGGCAGCGACACCCGCGCGTCCAGGGTACGAAACGCAGCGCCCAGGACCGTCAGCCAGGGTGAGCCGCGGGTGAAATGATACGGGGAGCCCAGCGTCACCACCCCGGCGACCCGCGCGGGCTCCTCCACGCTGACGCAGTAGCTGACGATCCCGCCCAGGGAGTGACCGATCAGGAACACCGGCCGCCGACCCGAGAGGGACTCGATCACGTCCAGAGCGGCCGGGACGTCCTCACGGATGAAGTCCTCCACCGCGGCGGGGCGACGAGCGCCGAGGTGCGCGCTGCGCCCCCGCCCCCGCAAGTCGACGTTGAACACGTCGAAGCCCGCTCGCGCCAGGTGGTTGACGAAGCTGCGGGAAGGCAGGTGAAAGGCGTAGCGGTTCTGCCCGTAGCCGTGGATGAGCAGCACCGGTGCGCGGGTGGGCAGGGCGAGGGACTCCGGCACGACGTCGGCGCCGAGCCGTCCGGGCACGCCGTGGGCTGCCCGCTTCCGGACCAGCGCGATGGGCGCGGCTCCCCGCGCCAGGACTAGCTCCTTCACGAAGACCCCGCGGTCGGTGACGTCCACGGGCTGCTCGACGACGCGGCTGTGCAGGATCATCGGTCAGCGGAGCGTGACTATCGACCGAGGTGGGAGGGTTTGCAAGGTCAGCCTGTGCCATGGCACAATGCTCGCCTGGCACAGGGCGGCACTGTCGCCATCCTGGCAGGAGCGAGGGACATGCGGACGACATCAATGGTTTCGTGCCTTGCGATCGGCCTGCTCGGCGCGTGGCACGCGCAGGCACAGACGGATCCTCCGGCGGAGGAAGCGAGCGCGCCGGAGGCAGCGCCTGGGGAGCCGGCGGAGCCGGCGGCTGCCGACCCCAAGGCAGCGGACGCGATCGCCGAGGCGGAGGCGGGCGGCTCGCCCGTGGAAGAGCCCGGCAAGGCCTACCACTTCGTTGGCCTCCGATACCGCGGCGTCATCATCCCCAAGTTCATGGTGAACCTGTTCGGCGATGGCGGCAGCAGCGTCTACGTCCACGGGTTCGGTCCGGAGTTCACGGTTCGCAAGGACGCTTTCGAGTACGTCTTCAGCCTGTGGTACGCGGCGTACTCCATGGATCCCACGCCGTTCAAGGCCAGCTCGGATCCGGAGGTGGCTTGGGAGATCGTGGAGAGCAAGCTCAAGGTCCTGTACCTGACCACGGACTTCAACTGGAGCAGCGAGCTGTCGCCGGAGTTCTCCATCAACTACGGCATGGGCGCGGGCTTCGGCTTCGTGTTCGGTGATCTGATCCGCGAACAAGCCCATCCCGCTGGCTCCACGGATCCTTATCAGTACCAGCGCTGCACCGCGCCAGGCGTACCCGATCCCACCTACTGCGGCACCGACAACGACCATTACGACGGCTACAAGGAGCCGAGCTGGGCCAACGGAGGCTCGAAGCCGATCATCTTCCCGTGGCTCGTGGTTCAGACTGGAGTCCGCTACAAGCCGCACCGCAACTTCGCGCTGCGCTTGGACGGTGGCTTCGGCACGAGCGGGTTCTTCTTCGGGCTGGCCGGCAACTACGGGCTGTGAGCGAGCTGTCCCTACCCGCGCGCTACGAGGCGGTGGCCTGCCTCGGTCGGGGCGGTGGGGGGGAGGTGTGGTCGGTGCGCGATCGACACGCTGGCGGCCGGGCTGCGCTCAAGGTCCTGGCCAGCGACGCCAGCGAGCGTGAGATGGCCGCCCTGGTGCGCGAGGCCATCGCGCTGTCCGGGCTCGAGGGGCTTGGTGTGCCGAGGGTGCTCGCCTTCGGGCGCCTGGGTGACGGGCGTCCCTATTTGGTGCGCGAGCTCGTCGAGGGGCGCAGCCTCGACGAGCTGATCACCGGTCGAGGGAGCATCGATCGGATCTTGACGGCGCTGGCGGCGGCGGCGGACCAGCTCACCGTCGTGCACCGCTCGGGGCTGCTCCACGGCGACTTCAAGCCCGCCAACGTGATCGTGACGCCGAGCGGCGACGCCACGCTGGTGGACCTGGGCCTGGCCGCGCCCTGGCGCGAGGCCGGCACCGAGCCCGAGGGACTCACGCCGCGCTACGCTGCGCCGGAGCTGTTCCAAGGCCGCCCGCTGACGGTTCGCGCGGAAATCTACGCGCTGGGCGTCGCGCTCCTCGACGCCCTCGAGACCACGCCGAAGCTCGCGGACTCGAAGCGCGCGCGGCTACAGGCGGTGGTCAATCGCGCGACCGCGGGCGAGCCCGGCTCCCGCTTCCCCTCCGCGGACGAGTTCGCCGCCGCGCTGCGTACCGCGGCGGGACTGCCTCGCGCCGAGCGTGAGCTGGAGCCCGGCGCGCTGTGGCCCGTGGTGGGCATCGAGTCCATCGCGGGCGCCCTCGCGGACGAGGCGGCTGGGCTCGAGCCCAGGGCAGCGCTGCGGCTCGTGGGGCCGCCCGGCTCGGGGCGCAGCGCCTTGCTCCGGCGGCTGGCGTGGTCGCTCGGGGTCTCGGGCACGCCCACGGTGTGGATCGACGAGCACGTCGCCATGTCGCTGCCCGCGCTCGAGGCCGAGCTCGACGCGGTGGACGCTTCCCGGGCGTGGTTGCTGGTCGACGACGCGGAGCGACTCGATGCCCCAAGTCGGGAGCGCATCGAGCGAGCGCGCAGCCAGGGGGCGCGGTTGGTGTTGGCCGGTGGCGAGGCGTTCGGGACGGCCAAGGAACTGCAGGTGCCGCCCCTCGACGCGCACGCGGCCCTCGAGCTCGTGCGCCGGGCGATCCCGTCGCTCACCGAGTCGTTGTTCGAGCGCGTGCTCGAGGTGAGCGGACGGCGGCCGGGTGAGCTTCGGCGCATCGTGCGCGCGCTGGCGGCCGAGTCCGTGGTGACGGCCGACGAGATCGAGCGGCTCAGCGGCGCGACGTTGGCCCAGAGCGACGCAGCGCCGGCCGAGCCCCTCGCGCGCGCGCAGCACTTTCTGGATCGCGGTCGCTACGTGGAAGCCAAGAGCGCGCTCGACGCTGCAGAGGGCGACCCGCTGCTCTCCGCCGTCTGTCGCGCGCGCTTCTTCATTGGCATGGGTCAGCCGGCAGACGCGCTCGACGCGCTGCGCGGCGTAGAGGCGCTCGCTCACGCTGCGGAGCCCGCCGAGGTGACCAAGCTGTGGCGCCTGGTCCTGGCGCGCTCGCACTTCGGGCTGGGCCACTACGATCAGGCCATCGCGCTCACCGGTCCCTTGGTGGACGAGGCCGGCGCGCTCGGCGCCGAGGCTCTCGCCTTCCGCGGCTCGGCGCTGTCGTTCCTGGGTCGCACCGACGACGCCATGTCCGACATGCAGCGCGCCGTCGAGCGCGCGCGCAGCGTCGACGCGCCCCGCGCGGAGGCCGTGGCGCTCGCCTGTCTGGGTGTCGCGATGCAGCGCGCGGATCGCACCGAGGACGCCCGCGGCGCGTACGAGCAAGGCATCGTCGCGGCGGAGCGCGCCTCCGACGCGGGCATGCTGGCCACGCTGCAGCTCAACCTGGCAGGCTTGCTCAAGATGCGAGGCGATATCGCCGGGGCCATCGAGCGCTTCGAAGCGGCGGTGGACATGGGCAAGCGCTCCGGCCGCAGGTCCACGGTGCGCCAAGCCCTGCTCAACCTGGCCAATACGGATCTATACCTCGGTCGGCTCGCGCGGGCGCGTGCCAGCATCGACGCCCTCGGCACGGAGCGAGACCAGTTGCCCGCCACGCAAGTCGCGCAGTACCTCGGTCTTCACGCGGATCTGGACGCCAAGAGCCACGAGCTCGATGCTGCCGTGGAGCACTACGAGCAGTCAGCGGCGGCCTACGAGCGCCTCGAGCGCCCCCATGACGCAGCCGAAGCCCGGCTCGAGGGGATCCTCGCGGCGTCGCGGGACGAAGCGCCGGACCTGAGCCTCTTGCGCGAGCGCTTCGAGTTGGCTCGGCGAGCGCTCGGCGACGGGCCCGTCCACCGACCCCTCGCGCGCCTCGCGGCTGGGCGCATCGCCACGCTCGCGGGGGACGAAGCCGAGGCCCGGCGCTGCTTCGACGAGGCCCTCTCGGCGTCTCGCGAAGCGGACCAGCGCGAGTGGACCTGGCGCGCCCTGGAAGCGCGCGCAGACCTCGAAGAAGAGGGCGGGCAGCCCATGCGCGCGCGGCGGGATCGCGAAGAAGCGCTCGCGGTGCTCGAAGAGATCGCAGCGCGCCTGCCGCGGGATCTGCGCGAGGTGTACTGGAACGATCCCCGCCGCCGGCAGCTGCGCGAGCTGGTCCAGTGGGAGCTGGCCGGAGCGGCGACCGCCCTGGCGCCGTTACCCAAGCGGAGCGCGGCGGATCGCATCAGCGCGAGCCTGGGGCGCACCAGCGTCACCCACATCTCGGTCACGCCGCTGGAGCAGCGGCTCGCACGCATCCTGGAGGTCAACGGCGAGCTGGCCGGCGAGCTGGACGTGGAGCGATTGACGGCGCGGGTCACGGACTACGCAGTCGAGCTCGTGCGTGCAGAGCGGGGTCACGTGCTGCTGCTCGAGGACGACGGCACCCTCTCGGTCTACACGTCGCGCTCGCTGGCCGGCGACGAGCCGAGCGCGGAGTTCTCGCGCTCCATCGCGCGCACGGTGATCACGCGCGGCGAACCCATCGTCAGCTCCAGCGCCAAGGACGACTCCCGGCTCGCGGGCTACGCCTCCGTGCATCAACTCTCGCTCTCGTCGGTGGCCTGCGTACCCATCCTCTCGCCGAGCGGCGGCGCCATCGGCGCGTTGTACGTGGAGACCCGCGGCAAGGTCACGGCGCAGTTCGAGGCCGAGCTGCCCATGCTGCGGGCCTACGCCGATCAGGTCGCCATCGCCATCGAGACCGCGCGGCTGGTGACCGAGAACCGCGACCGCGCCGAGGAGCTGGAGCGCGCGAACGCCGAGCTGGAGGAGACCCAGGAGCGCCTTCGCGAACTGCTCGGCGAGCGCACCAAGAAGCTGAACGTCGCGCGCCGACAGCTACGCGACGCACGCGAGACGCTGTTCAGTCACTTCGGCTACCACAACCTGGTGGGCACCAGCGACGCCATGCGTCGCGTGTACGCGTTGATCGAGCGGGTCAAGGACACGGACGTCCCCATCCTGATCACGGGGGAGAGCGGCACTGGCAAAGAGGTGCTCGCGAAGGCCATCCACGCCGCTTCGGCGCGCAGCAAGAGCAAGTTCCAGGGCATCAACTGCGGGGCGATCCCCGAGCACCTGCTCGAGAGCGAGCTGTTTGGCAGCGTGCGCGGAGCGTTCACCGGCGCGGACCGAGATCGCAAGGGCCTACTGCGAGAGGGCGAGGGAGGCAGCGTGCTGCTCGACGAGATCGGCGAGATGCCGCACAAGATGCAGGCGGGCCTGCTGCGCGTGCTGCAGGACAAGTGCGTACGTCCGGTCGGTGGGACAACGGAGGAGCCCGTGGACGTGCGGCTCATGTTCGCCACCAATCGCGACTTGGAGGCGCTGGTGAGCGAGGGGAAGTTCCGTGAAGACCTGTACTACCGCATTCACGTCGTCGAGGTGAAGCTGCCCGCGCTGCGCGAGCGCGCGGAGGACATTCCGCAGCTGGTGGACCACTTCTTGAAGATCTTTGCCGCACGATACAAGCGCGAGCGGGGGACGCTCACGCGCGCCGCCATGCGACGGCTGAGCAACTACCACTGGCCCGGGAACGTGAGGCAGCTCGAGCACGTCCTGCTCAACGCCTGGGTCCTGGCCGAACAGCCCGAGCTCGACGTCGCGGATTTCGATCTGCCCGACGCGATGCAGGCCCAGCTGCGCGAGCTGCGCGCCAGCGACGCGCCGCCCGCGCCTGCGGTCCGCGCCCCGGTGTCCGAGCGAATCCCGTCGCGCGCGACGCTCTCCCAGCATCGGCGGGACGAACGCGAGCGCATCATGCGGGCGCTGCAGAGCTGCAACTGGAATCGGGTGCGCGCGGCGGAGGTGGTAGGGATGCCCCGGCGGACGTTCTATCGGCGGCTGAAGGAGTATGGGATCCAGTAGGGGGTTCGCGTTTCACGCGCGTTGCCGTGGGGGCTCGGGCGGTAGGTGCATGGTAGGATCGGGGCGATGACGTCGCGGCACCCGGACTTCGATGCTAGCGACCCGCGGGCGCCGAGCGAACGGGTGTGGGCGGCACTGTCCGAAGCGGAGCGTGCCCGCTGGGTCGATGCACTTCCGTCGGAGTTCCCAGCGGCGCTGCCTCCCGAGGGCGACCCCCACCGCAAGGCCAAGGACGGACCTCTCTCTGCGCTCGAGGCGTACTTCCAGCGCATCGGCCGCAAGGTGTACTTGTCCTCGAACCTGCCCGTGTACTACCCGGCGGAGCGCGTGTTCGCGCCAGACTTGATCGCGGTGATGGACGTCGAGCCCCACGAGCGTGACCGGTGGGTGGTCAGCGCCGAAGGCAAGGGCCTCGACTTCGTGCTCGAGGTCCTCTACCGCGGAGACGACGGCAAGGATCTGGAGCTCAACGTCGAGCGCTACGCCCGGCTCGGTATTCAGGAGTACTTCATCTACGACCGGCGCGCGAGTCGGCTGGTGGGCTACACGCTCGGGGGAGCATCGGCGTCGACGTACGAACGCATCATGCCGCAGCACGGTCACTGGCCGTCCGGCGTGCTGGGTCTCGAGCTTGCGCTGGAGAGCGACCGCCTGCGATTGTTCAGCGGCACCGCGGCGCTCCCGGACGCGCACGAGCTCGCGCTGCGCGCCGAGTCGCTGTTGGCGGAGGCGATCGATCGCGTAGCGCTAGCCGAAGAGCGCGCCGAAGGAGAGGCCAAGCGCGCCGAAGAAGAGGCCAAGCGCGCCGAAGAAGAGGCCAAGCGCGCCGAAGAAGCGGCCAAGCGCGCCGAAGAAGCGGCCAAGCGCGCCGACTCCGCGGAGGCGCGAGTCGCACAGCTGGAGGCCGAGCTCGCGCGCCTACGGACACAGCGGTAAGCCGACGCCGTCGTTCACCTGACCCTTGCGCCCTCCCGACGGCCGCCCAAGGCTTCGACTCATGTCGACGTCCCCATTCGTTCGTGCTGCGGTGCCGCTCCTGCTCCTGGGTCTCGCCGGGTGCAGCAAGTCGGCGGCCAACTCGAGCCCGACGGAGCCCGCCAGCACGACTAGCGGCGAGGCGCCCGCCGCGTCTGCGGTGCCTGCCGCGCCCGCGGAGCTGCTCGCGGTCGGGAGCGACGCGCCGCCCATCCGCACGAAGGCCCACGATGGACAGGCCGTCAACCTGAGCGAGCTCCGAGGCAAGCCAGTCGTCGTCTACTTCTACCCGAAGGACGACACGCCAGGTTGCACGGTGGAGGCCGAAGGAATCCGGGACGAGTGGCCCGAGCTGTCGAAGACCGGCGCAATCGTGATGGGCGTGTCGACGGACGACGCGGACTCGCACCGCGCGTTCGCCAGCAAGTATCAGCTGCCCTTCCTGCTGCTCCCGGATCCCGACGCGGAACTCGCCAAGGCCTTCGGTGTGCCCCTCAAGAACGGCCGCGCGAAGCGTGTCACCTTCGTGATCGACAAGGCGGGCAAGATCGCGCGCGTGTTTCCGGATGTGACTCCCAAAGATCACGCCAAGGAGCTGCTCGACGCGGTCCGCGCGTTGTCTGGCTGACCGGAGGCTCGGCGCATCGCTTGCAGTCGCCCCAGCCGGCAGGACGACTGATGGCCTTCGACGACGGGCGCCGAGCGCTTCGCGCGCTGATTGGCCATGCGCGACGGGGCTGACTCGGCAGCTCTGCTTCGCGCGCTCATTCGGAGATTCGGACGTGCACGGCAGGGTGGACGATGACCTCGAGGGTGCCGACTTGATCGGAGACACCATCACGCTGGACATCGACGGTCTGGACGTGCGGGTACTCTCACTGAGACGCTTGATCGAGGTGAAGCAACGCGCGGGCCGGGCCAAGGACCTCGCTGCCCTCCCGGTGCTGCGCTCCACGCTGGAGCGCATCGAGCAGCAGCGTTCAACGACGCGGTCGGGCTGTCCGGCTGACGTCGACGCAGGGTCAGCCGATCCCGAGTTGCTTCAGCTTCTCGTGCAGCCCTTCGCGGGTGATGCCCAGGGTCTTGGCGCGCTGGTCTCGTTTCCACCGTGCTCGCGCAGCGACTCGAGCAGGATGGGCTTCTCGAGCTGCTCGACCATCTGGCGATCGTTACCGCAGGTATGTGAAGTACACTCGGTCGACCAGTGAGCCATCGGGGTTGGGCCAAGCGTGCACGGCCATCGAACACTCGTGGCCCTGCTGCGTCCTCACGACTCCATACACCTTGCTGATGAGGATCTCCCGCGTGACATCGCGGGTGCTCTCCCCGCCATGAGTGAGCTCGAGGAGGCAGGTACTCCGGCGGCACGTCACCGGGGCAGCCGTCACCGTCGCGGGGAAGCCGCTGGTCGCTTTGTCGACCGCCGCTTGGATCGCGCTCTGCGTGGGGGTCGCCCAGGCGGAGTCGACGGGCTCTGCTCGATACCTCGCGAGCGAGCTCTCCGCGAACTCCGCCGCGTGGCTCGCAGCGCTCCCAGCGTCGTCCACAGCTTCGTCCGGTTGCAAGGCAGGTTCCTGCGCGCCGGGCCCGGGCGCCGGCCGGGCTGGAAGCTCCGGCCCAGCCCCTTGCGCGTCGGCGGTCTGCGCCCGACAGCCCGCCAAGGTCAAGACGATCGAGAACAGGATGAGTCGCATGGGGACCTCGTCAATCGCTGTAGGCCGAGAGCAGCCGCAGCTTCAACGCCTTCTCCGCTGGGGGACTTCCGCCGCCCTGGTCGCTCATGGTCAAGTCGACCCCAACGCCCCAATCCGTGCCGCAACTCGCGTCGTTGGCGCACAAAGCGTAGCTGAGAAAGAGCGGGAAGACTCCCGGTCCACCGGACCGCGCCTTCATGTCACAAATGCAAAACTGCGCTGCGGTGTGGTGACTGGTGACGAGTCTTGCCTCGGTTGCCTCGCTCACGCCCGGCGGGCCAAACTGCTCGAGACGTAAGTTCACGCTGTGCAACCGGCGACCGTTCGTGGGGACCAGCTCCATCAGGTCACGGCCGGTTGGAATGAAGCAGGTCACCTGGGTGCCGACGGAGTTGCCGATGCTGTCATCAAAGAACGACTTGCCGACGTGCTGTGCCAGACCGAAGGAATAGCCAGGAGCCAAGCTGTGTGCGACGTTGCAGTTCGTTCCATTCGTGCGCCACCGCAGCACCGCCGCAGCAGCATCCCGCGCGCCTCCCGCCCAGAGCGTCAGGTGCGTGGCCAAGATCGCCCCCGTCAACAAGAGAAGTCGCCTCATCACGCCTCCGGCTCCCCGCAGCCCACGCTTCCCGCCAAGCCGCGCCAGTCAGATGTAGTCTCGTTCGGGGGGGGGCAAGTAGATTCTCGAGCGGAACGACATGTGGGTCACCCCCGGAGATTCCGCGCGCCACTGGCGCGCAGCGCGGCGCATACGGCCCTCGCGCTCGTGCTGCGCTCCACGCTCGAGCGCAGCGAACGGCAGCGCCTCCGCCGACCGAGGTCAGCCGATCCCGAGCTGCTTCAGCTTCTTGTGCAGCCCTTCACGGGTGATGCCCAGGGTCTTGGCGGCGCTGGTCTTGTTGCCGCCGTGCTCGCGCAGCGACTCGAGCAGGATGAACTTCTCGACCTGCTCGACCATCTCCTTCAGTGTGCCGCGGCCGGCGCCGGCGCGCTCGATCACGGACTCCAGGTGCCTTAGCCGCGGGCTGAGCAAGTCCGGCGTGATGAAGCCGTCGGGCTCGGCCTGGATCACCAGGCGCTGGATCTCGTTCTCGAGCTCGCGCACGTTGCCAGGCCAGTCGTAGCCCATGAGCAGCTCGACGGTGCCCTGGGCGAGGCCTTGGACCGGCTTGCCCATCTCTCGCGTGTAGCGCTCGAGGAAGTGCGCGGCGAGCGCCGGGACGTCCTCGCGTCGCTCCCGCAGAGGTGGGACGCGGAGCGGGAAGACCTTGAGCCGATAGTAGAGGTCTTCGCGGAACCGGCCAGCCTCCACCTCTTTCTCGAGGTTGCGGTTGCAGGCGGCCACGATGCGCACGTCTACGACCTTGGTGTGCGTGGCGCCGACCGGACGGATCTCCCCCTCTTGCAGCACGCGCAGCAGCTTGGCCTGCAGGGGCAGCGGCATCTCGGTGACCTCGTCGAGGAACAAGGTGCCGCCGTCGGCGACGTCGAACAGCCCGCGCTTCTCCTCCGTGGCGCCGGTGAAGGAGCCCTTCTTGTGACCGAACAGCTCGCTCTCGAGCAGGTTCTCCGGCAACGCTGCGCAGTTCTGGGCCACGAACAGCTTGCTCCTGCGCTTGCTGCGATAGTGCACCTGAGACGCGACCAGCTCCTTGCCCGTGCCCGTCTCGCCTTCGATCAGCACCGTGACCCGGGTGTCCACCACCTTGTCGAGCTGGCGAGAGAGTTCTTCCATCACGCGGCTCGCGCCGATGATCGGTACGCCACCGCCCCGCGCACGCTCGCGTCCGCGCAGGTAGGTGTTCTCCTTCTGGAGCTGCTCTTCGGCCAGCACCAGGCGGCGGATCAAGCGCGCGTTCGACACGGCCAGTGAGGACGTGGCCGCCAACACGCCGAGGGCGTCCACGTCGGCCGCGTCGAACATGCCGGGGGCGTCGCGGTTGTCGACCTGTAAGACGCCGAGGATGTCGTCACCGCGCCACAAGGGCACACCGATGGTGCTCTTGATGCTGGCGCCCAGCAGGCTCTCCGAGCTGAAGGACGCGCTCGGCGCGTCCGCGGCGAGGACCGCGGCGCGCTCGGACACGACCTTGCGAAATACGCTGCGGGTGATGGGCACCGCGCCGCTCGGAGCGCGCCCGAGGCCGCTGTCCCCGCGCATGCGGGTCAGCACCGGGACGTAGGCGGCCTCGGCCAGCCCCTCGGAGGCGCCCTCGTCCCGCAGCACGACGGTGGCGTGAGTCGCGCCGGGCACCAGCGTGAGCGCGCCGTCCGCGACGGCCACGAGGACTTCGTCCAGATCCTTCGCGCGACCGATCTCTTTCTGGACGCGATAGAGCGACTTGAGCACGTCGCTGTTGCGCTCGGCAGAGCCCGTAGAGCCGCTCAGCTCGGACAAGGGGCGCAGGCTCACGACGTGCAGCTCCGAGCTCGCGACCAGGTTCAGCTGGATGCGTGTCGCTTCGCTGCCCTCCCCGCCAAGCTCGAGTACGTCCCCATCGAGGGCTTGGATTCGGTCATTGGCCGGCGCCGCGAGCAGCTCGGCGCCGCGCCGAATGGCGCTGCCGTTCGTGCTGTTCAGATCCTCCAGGTAGACCTGGCTATCGAGCAGGATGAGGCGCGCGTGCTCGGAGGACACATGCGCCTCGGGAAGCACGAGATCGTTGTTGGGTGCCCGTCCGATGCGGACCACGTCCCCCTCCGGTGCGAGCGCGCTTCCCTCGAGCGCACCCGAAAGCACCGTGAGGCGTAGGGACTGCATGGGCGGCGAATCAGGCGCCGGTCACTGCGCGCGAGCTTCGATGCGGTACATCACCTGCTTGACCGGCGCGTCCCCCGCGATCTTGTCGCGGTCCCCGGACTCGGTGTTCTTGTCCACGATCTTCTTCAGCTTGGCCGCCAGCTCCTTGGAGCCCTTGGGCAGCAAGCGATCGATGGTCTGAGCGGCCACGAAGCGGATGGCGGCGTTCTCGAAGGAGGTCATCGCGTCCACGATCGAGCCGGCGGTCGACTCGTTGCCCAGGATGCCGGCCATGTACCCGGCCTTGATCGCGATGAACTGCGTCTTCTGGTCCTGATTGGCGCTCTTTTCCATGGCCTGCAGATAGCAGTCCACCTTGTCGCCGCACTCCTTGACCAGCTTGTCCGCCTGCTCGTACAGGTCCTTCTCCATCTTGGTGCCGTACTTGTCGACGGCCGCCTTGACCTTCGGCATTTGGTCGGGCTTGGCGAGCTTGATGACGGTGACGGTGATCGCGGTCTGAAGCGCCTTCTTGTCTTCCCCGCCACCCTTGGTCGCCTCGGCGCGACTCAGCAGCCAGTCGATCATGTCGGGGTCGTAGTACTGGCCTGCGAACTCCGAGAGGGAGGAGAGGGCGTGGGCGCCCGGTGGGATGACCGCGTCGAGCGAGATACTCTCGAAAGCGGCCTTGAATGCGTCCTTGGCCTCGGGGCTCGCCGGGAGCTTGGTCAGCTCGCGGGCGATGACGGCCTTGTTGACGTCCTTGTCTTCCTTCTTGAGCGCTTCCATCATCGGGCCGAGCGCGTCTCCGCGACCCACGGTGCCGAGGATGAGCGCCGCGGTCATGACGTAGGGGCGGTCCTTGGGCGCCTCTTTGGCTTTCGTCACTTCCTTGATGCGGCGCAGGTTGAAGCTCGTGAGCTTCTCGTCCGAACCGTCCAGGACCTTGACCGCAGCGTCGACCGCCGGCTTGCCGATCTTCACGAGCGCCAGCACGGCGGTGGCTTGCACGTCCCCTTTGGCGGGATCGAGCATCACCTTGAGCAGCGCCTCCACGGCCTCCGGCGCGGCGATCTCGCCGAGCACCTGTGCGGCGGTGGTCTGCCAGAACAGCTGATCGCGGTACGGGTCGATCTTGTCGCGGTCTTTCGGCCCCTGCGGCGGCTCGATCTCGGCCTCGATCATCGAGATCAGCGGCTGGGTCCAAGACTTGGCCGAGATCTTGACCATCGCTTCGTTGAGATCCCGATAGGTGACGCCGCCCAGCATCGTGCTGGTCTTCATCTTCTGGAAGGCTTGCACCAATGGATCATTCAGCGAGTCGAGCTTGAGCTCACCGGCGGCGCGGGCTGCCCACTTGAGATCCGCGTCGTCCTTGCTGGTGGCGGGGCGCTTCACGAACTCGTCGAGGGCCTTCTTCAGCGCGGGTTCGGTGCGCTTGTCGCGAAACGAGGCGAGCAGCTTGATCAAGCTCACCCGAGTCTTGCCATCCAGCTGGTCGTACGAGTCCACGTAGGTCTTGGTGAGCGGATCGACGATCTTGCCAAGCAGCGCTTGCACCTCGGGGGCGCTCTCGTCCTTGCCGGCCTTCGTGATGGCGTCCTCGTAGAACTGCTCGAGCCGCTTCACGGAGCGGGCCCGCCAAGCTTGGTCGTCCAGCTTTCCGACCCAGTACTCGGGTTGGCTCTCGTCTTTGCAGGCCGTGGCGGATACGGCCACCGCGGCAGTACCGACGGTCCAGACGGTCGTCATGGTCAGAGAGCGAATCAGCGTCGCCATTGCGCGCGAAGTGCGGAGCATTTCGAGTCCTCCAGTCTGAAATCCATCCGTCCGGTGCCCGTGCGTGGCCGAAAATCCCCTGTACTTCGCCAGGTTTCCGAACCCGCAGACCGTACGCCGGGCGTCTGCCCAGTGTCAACGAAGCCCGTCCGAAATGACGCGCCGTGTTATCCGGTTTCTCTGGCTCGCGCCAGCTGGGCCAGGATTTGGTCGTGGACTCGGCCGTTGCTCGCCACGACGCCGGTGGAGTTGCCCAGGTCCGGGCCGCGGTAGTCGATGGGGACTCCGAAGGCGTCCGTCACCCGCCCACCGGCCGCGACGATGATGGCCTCCCCGGCACACAGATCCCAGCGGCTGCCCGCCCAGCCCGGGGCGACGTAGGCCTCGGCGCGGCCCGCGGCCACCTCGGCGCACTTCAGACCCGCGCTGCCCAGCGCGTCGACCTGCAGGGCGCCCAGCGCGGCGAGGGCGCGCACCAGGGCGTCGCTGCGATGCGAGCGGGTGGACACGACGCGGGCCTGTCCGAGCTCGGCGACGGAGCTGACGCCCAGCGGGGTCCGCTCGCCGCTCGGGGCTGCGTAGAAGGCGGCGACACCGTCCCCGCCGGCCCAGGCCTCGCCTCGCGCCGGCGCGAACAAGACGCCTGCGCGCGGGCGGTCCCCGTCGAGCAGTCCGATCATCACGACGAACTCGCCATTGCGCTTCACGAACTCCCGGGTTCCGTCCAGGGGGTCGACGAAGAACACGCGCTCGGCCTGGCGGTAGTCCGCGTACGACTCGGGAGGGCTCTCTTCGGCCACGATGGGAACGCCAGCAAAGCGCTGCTCGAGCTGCGCGCAGATGAAGTCGTTGGCGCGACGATCCGCCTCGGTGACCGGATCCCGCGGTCCCTTGTAGTCCACGTCGAACGGCTGCGCGTACACCTCGCTGATGATGGTCGCGGCGCGCCGCGCGATCTCGAGCATCGCCTCGAGCTCGACCGTCACAGGACACCCACTTCCTCGAGTCGGGCCGCGAGGGCAGTCAGCGCGTCGTCCGTCAGGTAGGGTGGCCCCTTGCCCGCTTCGCGCACCAGTTGGTCGAGCTGCAGGCTGCTGCGGGGACCGAGCAGCGCGCTGCTGACCAGGCCATTGGCCAGCACGTAGCGCAGGGCGCCCGCGCGCATCGTCATCACATCGCCTCCTACCAGCGGGCGCAGCGCGGAGAGCTGTCGCACCCGCTGGCGCAGCTCGTCCGAGGTCCAGCGGTCGGCGCGGTGGTCGCCATCGGGGAAACGCTTGCCAGCCCCCCAGTGTCCGGTGAGCAGCCCGTAGGCGAGCACCGAGTGCGCCAGGACGCCGACGTCGTCCCGCGTGATGTCCTCGCTCAGCTCCGAAAACGCAGCCGTGGTGAACGCGTTGAACGCCACGGACACGATCTCTGCGCCGCGAGCGATCGCCTCTCGGGCGATGGCGGTGCTGCCGGCGCTGACGCCCCAGGCACGCACGACGCCTGACTGCTTCTGCTCCGCTAGCCACGCGGTCGCCTCGCCTCGTTGCAGGGCCACGAGGGATGGGTTGTGTAGCAGCACCACGTCAACCGTCGGGCGCGCGAGGCGCTCCCGTGTCTTGTCCAGCGCCTCGGTCAGATGCGAGACCGTGAAGGACTTGCGCGGGACGGCGTGATCGCGATCCGTGCCCAGCTTGGTGACGATGCGGCAGCGTCCGTCATCCGGGACGCGAGCGCCGAGCCTGCGCTCCATGGCGCCGTGGCCGTAGCTGTCGGCCGTCTCGAACAAGGTGATGCCCAGCGCGAGCGCGCGGTCGAGCACACGATCCTGCTCGGCCTCGGTCACGGGGCCATAGCCGTCCCCGCTCAGCCCCCAGGTCCCGAGCCCGAGTTCACTGACCGTGAGACCGGTCCTTCCGAGTGGACGCTTGCGCATCGAGGGGATCCTTAGCGCAGCCGGCGGCAGAAATCAGGGCGGCGGTTCCACGCCGCCGAGGGGTGGCAAAAGCCCCGCGCGGTCGAGCAGCGCCGCGTCGCGCAGCACGACGCTGGCGGGCCCGTCGCCCACGATCTCGCCGCCCGCGAGCACGATGACCCGCGCAGCGAGCGACAGGGCGAAATCCAGGTCGTGGGTCGCGATCAGCGTCGTTCCGCCCGAGCGCTCGAGCGCCGTCAAGACCTGCTGCCGTGCGCGCCCGTCCAGGTTCGCGGTGGGCTCGTCGAGCAGCAGCAGGGCAGGCGCGCAGGCGAGAGTCGCGGCCAGCGCGAGGCGACGTTGCTCCCCAAAGCTCAGGGAGTGGGGCGAGCGAGCTGCCTTGTCGGACAGGCCGACCCGCTCGAGCGCCTCGAGGCTGCGCCGCTCGACCGTCGGCTCGTCCACGCCACGCGCGCGCGGACCGTAGCGGACCTCCTCCGCGACGGTGTCGCAGAAGAGCTGGTCCGAGGGCTCCGCGAACACGAAGCCGACCTGCGCACGCACGCGGTCCAGAGTGCGGGGCTCGACGCTCAGCTCGCACACCCGCAGCGTGCCGGTGAACGGCACCGCGCCGACACAAGCCAAGAGTAGAGAGGTCTTCCCCGCGCCGTTGGCGCCGACTAGCGCGACGCGTTGGTCGGTCTCGATACACAGGTCGAGGTCGCGAACCGCGACGTGACGCTCGCCGGTCAAGACGTCCTCGCGAGACACAGTGAGGCTGCGCGCGAGGACCGGCGTCATGGCAAGCGCCCCGCCTGAGCGAGCAGCCCGAGCGCGCTTGCCCCGAGCAGCAGCGGGACGTCGCGGCTGGTGAAGCCTCGGTGCCGATTGTACCCGCCGCGACGCAGCTCCGCGGCGAGGCCCACGCGCTCGGCGCGCAGGGCGGTGCGGATGAGCAGGGTGGAGACCAACTCGACGCTCACGGCGCCGTCCCCGCCGCGCAGCTTCCGCGCCAGCACGAGCCGCCGACCTTCGTCCGCCACACCGGCGAACTGGCGGGTCATGTGCGAGACGACCTCGCCGAGGGCGCGGGGCACTCCCAAGGCCGCGAGCGCGGGGCCAAGCTCGTGGGCGCGCCAAGTCGTGGACAGCGCCAGGGCCACGAGCGTCGCGCTGCCCGAGCGCAGCGCAACCTCTACTCCCTCGCCGCCGCCCCGGCCCAGCCCGATGGGTAGTGCCAGCGCGCCCAGCGCGAGCAGCGCGAGCAGCGCGCGCAGGGCGAGGCGCCGCAGCGCCGGTCGCTCCAGCGCCAGCACGAGCACGCAGGCAACGCCCGCCGTCGCGAGCGAGACGCCGGTCGGCGGCGCGAACGCCAGGGAGCTCACCAGCGCCACGCTGGCGAGCAGTCGAGCGGGAGGTGACGCCCAGTCGCGTAGACGCGAGGTCACGGCTCGAGTCGAGTCTTGTCCAGCACGACCTCGAGCGCGTCGGGCGAAGCGCTGGCGAAGGGCAGGAGCAGCACGAGGACCCCGAGCGCGATCACCGTCCACGCCAGCGCCGCCCGCGTCAGGGTCGGCGTGACCCGGGCATCCGTCGACGGTCGCACTAGTGCGGGAGCGCGCCGCGCGATGCGCGAGACGGCGGCCGCGGTGAGCGCGCCCTCCACCAGCCCCGAGATGGCCTGTACTCCCACCAGCACGCCGAAGGTGACTCGGGGCTCCGCCCCCGCTCCCACGACCAGCATCGCAGCCAAACAGAGCGACCCCGCCAGATTGCCGAGCGTGGTGCCGAGCACCGCTTGCAGCCCGAGTCGTGCTGGAGCCAGCCGGCGCACCGCCGTGACGCACACGACCGGCAGCAGGGCGATGTTCAGCACGTTGATGCCGAGCGCGGTCAGGCCACCGTCGGCGAACAGCAGCGCCTGAGCGAGCAGCACCGCCGTCAGCGCGATGATGGCGCGCGCCGGCCCGAGCACGAACACCAATAGCGACGCGCCGATGGCGTGCGCGCTCACGCCCGGGAACAGCGGGACGTTCAGCGCCTGCACCGCCAAGACCACCGCAGCGAGGGTGCCGGTGAAGGCGAGGCCATGCTTGGCACCCGACTCGGCTGAGCTGTCGCGCAGCGCGAGCGCCAGGCCAGCGGCAGAGATGACAGCCGCGCCGCCGAGCAGCGCCGGGCTCTGCAGGATTCCGTCGGCCAGGTGCACCCGCACAGGCTAATGCCGGGAACACGCTCGTGCCACCAATTTCCTGAAGCGTGCTACGGCGCGCCGTCGAACACCCAGTAGTGAAGAGCCGCGAACGTGCCCCCCTCGGCCGTCACGGCCACCGACTGGGGACCGCGGGGAAGGGTCGGCGGCAGGCGCAGGCGAGGTTCGGTCCAGGGATGGACGGGCTCACAGGTGACCCGGCCGAGCTCGTGCTCCCCTGCGCGTAGGGCGAGCGTGACCCGCGCTTCGCAGCTGACGCGCAGCACGAGCTCGCCGGAGGGCGTGAGGTCCAGACGGAACTGCTCGCGGGCTCTGCGGGCGCGACCGCCGTCGGCGCGCAGCGGCTTGGTCCAAGGATCGCCAAACAGCTGATTGTCCGTCTGCCGAGCGTCCAGCAGTTGGTAGTCGTGCGCAGCCTCGCTCTCGAGATCCGCCACGTCCAGCGAGTCGAGGAGGTGCGCTCCAGGTCTCGACTCCGCGGGAAGCTCGGCCGAACGAAGCGCGTCCCAGCGGGCGCGGTGCGCGGCCATGGTCGTTCCGCCCAAGATGGTGGCGCCGGTTACCGTTCGCTCAGTCAGGTGTTCGCCGAGCAGCACGGGCGCCCCCATCCAGGCTGGATAGACGATGAAGTGAGAGGGCAGCGCGCTCTCAGGCAGCCGTTCGTAGTGCTCGAAGCGCGAGCCGGTGCCAGCCACCCAGTAGCGCGCTTCGCTGGCGGTCGTGAGCCCCACCACGTCGAAGGTGCGTCGCTCCGAGAAGTAGGCGATGGCGCCGGTGTCGTTCACGCCGATGCGCGCAGCTGTTGGCAGCTCTTGCTTCGCCCAGCGTCCGAGGGAAACCTGCTGCGCGTGAATGCCGCCCGCGCTCGTGGCCAGATCGTCGATGGTCCAAGACCAATGACTGGCCAGCGCCCCGAGCACGCCGCCGCACGCCAGCAAGCGCGCGGGCCGGAGCTCGGGCCGCAGCCGACCGAGGGCCTCGCCGAGGGCATCGGCGAGCGCGCCGAGTGCGATCAGCCAGCCGGGGGCGAAGGGCCACAAGTAGCGCAGCCGGTTCCAGAGGAAGCTGTCGTAGGTCGTGGGCAGCAAGATGCCCACGGCGATGAGCAGCACTAGCGCGCCGCGATGGACCTGTCGGCGCCGGTAGGCGAGCGCGACGAGCGCGATGGGCGCGAGCCAGGCGACGAGCTTGCCTCCGCTGGGGATGAAGACGGCGCTCCACACGCGTCCGTCGAGTAGAGTGTGCACGAGCACGTGCAGGTTGTGCCCGATCGACTGCAACACCCGACCTCCGGCCTGATACGGGTTCACTGGTAGCCACTTCACGATCGAGGTCGTGCTCGCTGCGTCGCCGGTGAGGGACCACTGGATGAGGGGTAGCAGCACCGGCCCGGCAAGCGGAATCAGCGACAGCGCTCGCGGCCGACCTCGCGGTGCGAGCGACAACGTCAGCATCACCATCAGCGAGCCGAGCACCCCCTCGGGCCGGCCCAGCGGACACAAGAGACCGAGCGTGAGCAGCAGCCAGAGCTCGCGCGCGGTCGCGCTGCTCTGCCGTCTGTCGTAGTGCTCTGCCGCGGCGCGCGCGGTGCGCACCAAGAGCCAGGCGAAGGGCACGACCTCCATCCCGCTGCCCGCGCACCACACGAGCCCCCCGAAGCAGAGCACGCCGAGCCCCGCCCCGTAGGCGACCCCGCCGGACAGCAAGCCCCGGCCGAGACGCCAGGTCTCGAGCGCCAGACCGAAGAGCGCGAGCCAGCCGAACAGCCACGCGGGCCAAACCAGGAGGCTGCCTCGGAGCCCGAGCGCCCAGAAGGGTGCGAGCAGCGCCGGCCACAGCAGGCTGGTCGCGCCCGCCACCGCCGGATCCCCGGGGGAGTAGACCAGCGGCGTGAGGGTCGCGATGCCGCGCGCGAACTGGAAGTGGATGTAGGTGTCGTCGAGCGGCACCGCCGGCTCGCCGTTCGTCGCCGCCAAGATGGCGCGCGTGCTGACGACCGCGAGCACCACGGTGACCGCCGCGAGCGCGCCGGTGCCCAGCACTTCGAGGGAGGGCATGCGCTGTCGCACGTCCTGAGCGGAGGTCGTCTCAGTCAACGTGCGCGAGCATGGAACAATGCGCGCGGCTCGGGTAGCCTCGTCGCGCTCCGCCTCGACCCCGATGAGAAACGACGTCTACGCACATGCCCCGCGCTTGCCGGAGTCGGAGGCGATCGACCCGCGCTCCCTCCTTCGCGTAGGTGAGGGGCCGATCGATCTCGAGATCGGTCCCGGACGGGGTTGGTTCCTGGTCGAGCGCGCGGAGGCCCTACCGGAGCGGGGCATCATCGGTCTGGAGGTCCGCCGCAAGTGGGCGACGATCGTCGACGAACGGCTGCGCAAGCGCGGGTATGGAGAGCGAGCCCGCTGCTTCGCCGAAGACGCCCGCTCGGCGCTGCCGCGCTTGCGCTCGAGCTCCATAGCGCTCGCCTTCGTCCATTTTCCTGACCCGTGGTGGAAGAAGCGCCATGCCAAGCGCTTGGTCGTCACCGACGCGTTGGTCGCAGAGCTCGCTCGAGTGATCGCGCCCGGGGGCGAGTTGTTCATACAGACTGACGTGGAGCATCGCGCCGACGCCTACGAGGCCACGGTTGCTCGTGCTCCCGCGTTCGTGCCGTGGGAGACTCGAGCGCGCGTCGGCGATCACCCCTACGTCGCGCGCAGCCCGCGCGAGCGGCGCGCGATCGCGGATGGGCTCCCCGTCCAGCGGCTGCGCTATCGGCGCCTATAGCGTGTCGCGAATGACGCGTCCGCCGGTCGACGTGCCGGTCGGCGCGGTCGGCGGTTTGTCGGGTTTGGCCGTCGCGGTGGGCGCCGCGGTGGCGGTGGGCTTGGCGGTGGCCTTGACCCCCGCGACCTTCGGCGCGGAGGTGGGCTTGGGCGCGGCTGCGGTCTCGGTGGGCGCTGCGGTCTCGGTGGGCGCTGCGGTCTCGGTGGGCGCTGCGGTCTCGGTGGGCGCTGCGGTCTCGGCGGGCGTTGCGCTCGGCGGCGGCGCCGCGGTCTCGGTTGGCGCGGGCGTCTCCGCCGGCTCGGGGACGGGCGCTGCGGTCTGGCTGACGTCGGGGCTCGGCGCTGCGGCCGCCGACCCGCCGCTCAGCTTGACGGCGACGGCGGCGATCGCGCCGAAGACCACCAGTCCGCCTACGGCCGCGCCGATGATGAGACCCATGGGTCGCGACCGCGGCGCGTCGCCCTGGGTGTTCGCCCAGGACGCGCTGCCGTTCAGGGTGCCGGGCCGGGTCTCCGGGGCGGCTGCGGCAACGGCCTGTTGCGGCAGGTTGTGCACTCCAGAGCCCGACTGGGAGAGCCCGGCCACCCGCGGATCCGCG
Source organism: Polyangiaceae bacterium (assembly GCA_019637295.1). Taxonomy (GTDB): domain Bacteria; phylum Myxococcota_A; class Polyangia; order Polyangiales; family Polyangiaceae; genus JACKEA01. The sequence continues at coordinate 38,173 of JAHBVX010000006.1, read as the reverse complement.
GGCCCGCCCACGTAGGTGGGCCGCTGGTTGACGGCGACACCGCTCGCCGCGGCCCACTCGTCGAGCGCTTCCTGGAACTCCCGAGCCGACTGGAAGCGCTCCTCGCGGTTGCGCGCCATGGACTTGGCGATCAGCGCGCTGAACGCGGGCTCGAGGTCCGGCGCGAGCGAGATCGCGGCGGGCGCTTCTTCGAGCACGATCTTGAACATCAGCTCGTTGAACGTCTCGGCCTGGAAGGGCACGCGGCCGGTGACGCACTCGAACAGGATCACGCCGACGGAGTACAGGTCCGCGCGGTTGTCGAGGTTCTTCCCGCCCTTGGCCTGCTCCGGCGACATGTAGTACGGCGTGCCCATCACAGCGCCCGTACTGGTCATGCTGAAGTTGCTGTCCCCGGACAGCGCGGAAAATTTGGAAATGCCGAAGTCGAGGAGCTTGACGAAGTCTTGCTGGCCCGCCCGGCTCTTGAGCAAGAAGACGTTGTCCGGCTTCAGATCCCGGTGGATGATCTCGGCGGCGTGCGCGGCGCCTAGCCCCTCGAGCACCTGCCGCCCGAGGTAGTAGGCCTCCGTCGCGGCCAAGCGGCCGCGCTTCGCGATGCGATCGCTCAGGCTCTCGCCCTCGAGGAACTCCATCACCATGAAGCGCTCGCCGTTCGGCAGGTTGCCGAGGTCGAGCACCTCCACGATGTGCTCCGAGCCGATGCGACCCGCAGCCTGCGCTTCACGCTCGAAGCGCATCACTGCTTGGTCATTGGAGGCGATCCCCGCGTGCAGCACCTTGATCGCCACGCGGCGGCGGATGCGCACGTTCTCGCCCTCGAAGACTGCCCCCATGCCGCCCTCGCCAATCAGCCGGACGATGCGGTACTTGCCATCGATCACCTCGTCCGGAGGTGGCGGGCTGATGGACGACTGCGGTGGCTGCTCCTCGCTCACGACGGCTCTCCGGAAGGCGAAAGGCTAACACGCCCCGAGAAGCGCGGCCGAGCCGGTGGCAACCGGACGCCGGTCCTCTCCGAGAATACGTGTTCTTTTGCGGTCTTACCCCTGCGTCGACGGCGCAGACCGAGCGCCAACCCGAGCCACACTCCGAGCGCGGCGTAGCTGCTGCCGCCGTCTCGCGCCGCGCGGCAGCCGCACCCGCCGTCGTCGGCGGGTGGCTTTGGCTTGGGACCCGCGTCCGCGGTGGGGCCGGCGTCGGGGGAGCTGCCGTCGCTTCCGTCGGCGCCCGCGTCGACGATGTTCTGCACCTCGACCAGCGCGCTGGCCTCGGCGACGGTGATGGGGGGACCTTCCGAGGTAGCTTCGTAGACCTGCGCGAGCTTCGTGCCGCGCTGGTCGGTCGTGTTCGCGCTGACCAGCGCGCTGACGTGGCTCTTGGTCACGCTCTGATAGCGAACGCGCACGACCAACTTGTTGAAGCCCGACAGGGATGAGGGCACCGGCACGCTGAGCGACGCGTCGTCCCAGTGATTGTAGCCACCTTGCCCGTTCGAGTAGTTGATCGAGCCGAGGGGTTTGGTGGCCAGTGTGGCGACGAAGCCCTCGGGTGGAATGCGCGTATCCCGCTCGATGAAGTTGTGCAGCGCCAAGCGATCATGGACCAGTGTTCCGTCCGTCTTTCGCTGAGCGTGGATGGCTTCGTACACCCGGGTGGGGGGGGACGCCTGGATGTCGCCGGTGGTCGTGTCGTAGTCGCCCACCACGACCGTCTCCGGGCCACCCGGGCTCGACGTCGTCCACGAGACGGTCACGAACGCCCGCCGGCTGTCGGCGTACCCGGTTGGGAACTTGTGACCGGCCTTGTTCGTGACGCGCGCCTCGAGGTTGACCACTCCGCCGGCCGTCGCGGTCGCGGCGAGGGAGGTGATCTCGACGGTGACGGACTGCTCGAGCAGCTTCTGCGTCGCCGCCTTCACGCGGGCGAAGGACTCGGCGTGAGCGCTGGCGTAGGGCGGATCCGCCGCCATCACCGCGTCGAGCCCCCACAGGTTTCCGCCAGCAAAAACGTGGGTTCTTGGCTTGGGGCGGGCGGGCTGACCCGAGAGCCGGCAGACGGGCTCGTCTTTGTCGTGTCGCGACAGGTGACAGTCGATGCAGCCCTTGCCTCCGCCCGAGAAGCTCGAGTTCTTCCACTCGGAGTAGGTGGTATCGAGGGGGAAGGGCACGCCGAGGTCCTGACCGAGCTCGCTGACGATGTTGCGCGTGGGGTTGCTCACCTCGTGACACGCGCCGCACAGCTCGGAGCTCCCGGTGTAGCTGCTCTGCACCGTGCCGTGCAGCGGGCTCTGTGAGTCCGAGTACGGGCCCCGCTTGATGTTCTGGGTCTCCCACACGAGCTGTCCGTTGCCGATGTAGGGTGCGCCCGGGTCGAGGGCCTTGTCATCCGCCGCGCGGTGGCACACGTCGCAGCTCACGCCCTCCTTGTCCACGCCATCGAGCAAGCCGGACCCGTCCGGCGCGGCGTGCCCGCGCACGAACGCGGCGGGCGTGTGACAGCGCAGGCAGAAGGTACCAATGCCGGGCACGTCTTGATTGGCGACGGTGAGCGCCGCCAAGAACAACGGATCCCGCGCCGAGTTGGCCATCATGGTCCCGGCCCAGGTGTCGAAGGGCAGGTGGTCGGACGCGGTCTTCGGTCCGAAGTTCTCGTCGCTGCCGTGACAGGTCGCGCAGAACGTCGCGGCTTGCACGGGCGTGGTCGCGACGTTGTCGTCGAGCTCCCCCGGACCCGTGCCCAGGAGTCCGAAGGGATCGGACGCGTGCGCGCCGAAGGGCAGCGCCGACACCAACAGAAAGCACAGCGCGCGCCGGAGCGTCAGTTGCATACGGGCTTGTATTGGGCGTTGAGCGGAGCCTCGACAGCCATCGGGCCGGAGGGGATGAGGTCCGCCGGAGCGTTGAGGGACTTGGCGGTGATGGTCGGCGCTTGACCGGTGCCACCCACGGAAAACGCTCGGATCTGCGAGTTGGTGCCCTGGAACGGCGCCAGCGCCGTCTGGGTGTAGGGCTCATAGAAGACCCGCTGCGCCGACTCGTTGAGCGAGAGCTTCGCCTCCGTCCCGCTGCTGACGGGCACCACGCGGATGCTGTTGTCTTGGTTGAGCAGCACGGTGATGGCCAGCTTGCGGCAGCTGTCGAAAGCGAGCTGGCGGAAGTTGCCTCCGCCTACATCGAAGGGCTGGGTGCTCGTCGGCGCGTGGTTCGAAGAGTTGAACTGACGAAGTTGCGCCGAACCGACACCCGCATCGGTCACCACCGGTGGCAGCACGATCACGTCGAAGTTCTCCACGTTGTTCGCGCCCCAGGCGGGGGATGTGCTCGGGAACAGGAAGCCGCCCACGTTGGTCGGGTTGTTCTCCACCATCTGGGGCGCGCCCGTGGTCGGGACGGCAGCCTTCTGTACGCCGATGCTCACCTGTCCGGCGCCCTGGAAGCGGATCAGGCTCAGGATGCCGCCCGCCTGGGTGGTGCTCGGATGCCCGATCAACCCGCGGAACTCGTCCGAGACGATCAGCGGCGGGAGCAGCACGAGGTTCGTCTCGTCCGAGGTGTCTATGGCCACCAGCGCGGTGCTCACGCCGGCGTCGCCCTGCACGTTCGCCAGGTACACCAGTCGACGATTGAGCACGGCGATGCCCTTCTCGTCGAACACCGGCGGGACCTCGAGGGTGTCGAGTACGTCCCAGGTCGCGGGAGTGGTGCTGCGATTGAGCCGACGAATGCTCAGCTCCGTCTTCTGGGACGGCGGCGCCTCGGTGCGCCGGAGCACGTACCAGAAGTCGCGACCCGGAACGCCCTCGTGGGCGAGCCCGGTGACGGCCTGGGGCACGTCCTCGCGCACCAGCTCGCTGCCGTCGTGCGGAGAGAGCGCGACGAGAACCTCCTTCTGCGGAGGCCCCGTGTTGGCGACGCGGGCTCCGAGCACGATGGCGCCCGGCTGAGCGGTGGTGCCGCCGGAGCCTCCCCCGCCCGCCGCGCCGCCGCCTGCCGCCGCGTCGGAACCCCCGGCGCCGCCGCCGGAGCCCGCGCTGCCTGCCGCCGCGCCTGTACCTCCCGTGCCACCGCTGGCGGCTCCCGTGCCACCGGTCGCGCTCGCGTCGTTGCCCGGCGCCACGTCATCGAAGGCGTTGATGACGCTGCAGCCGACGACCCCAAAGGCAAGCGCGCCAAGGATGTGAAGTGCTCTCATGGTTCCTTCTGCGAAGCGTCAGTTGTTGGGAGCGCCCTGCTCGATCCACTCCTTGATCGTGTCCTTCTGATCCTGAGTCAGGAAATCGTTGGTCGAGGGGGGCGGCATCATCTCACCAGCGATGCCGGTGCCCAGGACCTTGAGGTTGAGGTAGCTGTTGTTGGGCTCGCCGGGCTTGACGCGCATGAGCTGGGAGCCCGCAGCCTGGACGTTGACCAGGTTGAAATAGCCGAAACCGGCCGACAGGTTCAACCCGCCGGCGGGGGTGCCACCCGTGTGGCAGCCGCTGAGGGCGCACTTGGCCTGGAAGATGGGCTGCTCCACGTTGAGGAAGAAGCTGACCAGTGTGGTTGCGTCGACGTCGACGGTGTTCGAGTCTCGATTGCCCGCCTGGTCCCGCGCTCGCACCACGAAGTAGTAGTGCGTGCGTGGCGAGAGCCCAGTCACCACCACGCTCGTCGCTCCCGCCGCGGAGCTAGCTGCCGGCGCATTGGCGTAGTTCTGACCGCCAGGGCTCGTCGCTTGGTACACGTCGTACACGATGGCGCTGGCGGGGGATTTGTCGTCCGTGGCGGCTGCCCACTCGAGCTCGACGCTGCTGCCGGTGACGTTCTTGATACCCGTCACCCCCGCGAACACCGGTGGTGTGCCGTCGTCCAGCGTCTTGGCGCTGCGCTCGCCCAGGTTCTTGTCCTCGTTGCCCGAGGCGTCCTCCGCGCGGCACACGAAGTAGTAGGTCGTGCTCGCCTCGAGTCCTTGAACCTCGCCGTGAGTCGCGCCCGTGAACGTGCCCGCGGGCAAACCGAAGTCGCTCTCCTTGGGCTTGGGGGTCTTGAAGGCGTAGACATTGACCTCGATGTCCGCGACTGGCGTCACGTCGTCCTTGGGTGGATTCCACGTCACGTCGACGGTCGACGCACCCGTGGTCGTCGCGGCGGTGCAGCCGCTGAACAAGGGTGGCGAGGTGTCCAGGCCGGTCTTGCCGCTGACCTCCTTGTCGTTGTCGTCCACGTTCCCGGCGGCGTCGCGCGCCCGCACCACGAAGAAGAACGTCGAGTCGGGCGCGGGCAGTCCGCTCACGACCATGCTGGTGGCTCCGGGCGCGCTACTCCCCGCTGGAAACACGAAGCTCTGTCCGCCGGAGGCGCTGGCCCAGTAGGCCTGGTAGACGATCGCTGCCGCCGGCGTGAGGTCGTCGCTCGCGGCGTCCCACGACAACTCCACCGCGCCGCCACCCGCGGGCTTGGCGTCCTTCACCCCGCCGAAGGTCGGCGCGGCCGTGTCGGCCTGAGTCTTGGCGCTGAGCTCCTTGGAGTTGTCGTCCTCCGTGCCGGCCTTGTTCACGGCGCGCACGACGACGTAGTAGTCGTTGCCTGGCGCCAAGGTCGTGAGCTCCAGGCTCGTGGCTCCCGGGGGGGACACCTGGTGCGGCGTCGCGAAATTGAACTGCCCCGAGCTCGACGCGACGTACACGTTGTACACGATCTCTTCCGGGATCGTGGTCGCGTCCGAGGCCGGGTCCCAAACGGCGAGCAAGCTCGCGGTGGAGACGGGAGCCACCGCCTTGACCCCATCGAAGGTGGGCGCGCTGCTGACCGCGCCGCCGGTGCCACCGGTACCGCCGCCGCCCGTACCACCGCTGCCCGCAGCGCCGGCCTGCCCGCCGGTGCCCGGGGTCGACGCGATGCACTTGTCGCCGCTCTGCTTGGTGCCCGAGCCACAGGTCAGGTCATCCCCGCCGCAGCTCGCCGAAGCCAGCGCCGCGGCCACGGCGCACGAGAGCCAAAGGAAGGAGTTGTCGAGTCGCATTGAAGTTTCCTGTCTTTCGAGAGGCTCAGTTGTTGGGCGCGCCGTCCACGATCCACTGGCGCATCAAGGTGATGTTGGTGCCGTTGTAGGGGCCGCCCTGCGGCATCTGCACGCCGCTGTAGTAGTTGGGGCAGCCCCCGCTGAAGGGCGAGCTCGTGTTCCCGTAGCTGACCATCTTGCGGTAGATGTAGCTCTCTTGCGGCATGTTGGGCTCGACGAGAAGCAGCGTGCCGCCACAGCCCGCACCGGCGTTGTAGCCGCTCGACACGTTCACCGTGTTCGCGCGAGTCCAGGAGTGGCAGGCGCCGCAGCTGCCGTAGGTGACCGTGTTCTTGAACATGTTCGGCCAGATCTGCTGCGAGTAGGACACCAGCGTTCGGGTCATCGCCCAGTGGTTCCCCGTCTCCATGTTGCCGGAGAAGTCCTGCGCCCGGACCATGACGTAATAGGAGGTGTTGTTGGCAAGCCCGGTGACAGCGCGTGTGGTCGCGCCGTAGGCCGTTATCGCCATCGAGGTGAAGGCGGAGTCCCAGCACTGGGTCCAGTCCGTGTTCCAGCACAGGTGGTAGCGGATGCTGCTGGCCGCGTAGTAGTTGTCGGTGGCCGCCGTCCACGAAGCGTTCAGCACGCCGGCCGCGGTGGGAGATGCGGTCACCGTCGGGCCGCCCCCCCACACTGGTGGCGTCGTGTCGTTCAACGTCGCGCCCGACACCTGCGTGGTGTTCGTGCTGCGATTGCCGAACTGGTCCTCGGCACGCACCACGAAGTAGTACGTCGTGTTGAGCGTGAGGCCCGTGAAGGTGTGGTACAGCGGCGCGCCGACCACGCTGGCCCACACCACGAAGCTGCTGTTGCAGCCACCGTTGGTGGTGGACCGGCAGATGCGATAGGTGATGTTGGCCTGCGGCGTGTAGTTGTCCGTCGCCTGGGTGAAATTGATGCGGAGCGAGCTGACCGTGGCGTTGGTCACGGAGCTGGCGAGCCCCCCGGTGGGGGCCGTCAAGTCCTGGGACGTGGGGCCATTGCGGACCACCGTGTTGGTCTCGGTGTTGTTGAAGGCGTCACGGGCACGGACCACGAAGTAGTACGTGGTGTTCGGCACCAGGTTGACGGCGGTGTAGTTGAGTCCGCCGACCACGGTCGCCATGGCGCTGAAGCTGTTCGCACACGTGGTGCTGTTCGTACTCCAGCACACCAAGTAGCTCATGTTGGCGTGGGAGGTGGTGTCGTCCGTGGCTTGATTCCAGTTGACCTGGAGGCTGGTGATGGTGGCGCCGCTCACGCTCGTGGCGCCGGCGAAGGTGGGCGGCGTGGTGTCGGCCAGCGTGGCGCCGCTGCGCACCACGCTGTTGGTGTCCGAATTGCCCGCCTGATCCCGCGCGCGCACCACGAAGTAGTACGTCGTGGTGGGCAAGAGACCCGTCGCCGTGTAGAAGGCGGCGCCTGCGGCCGAGGTGGCCATGGTGCTGAAGCTGCCACCCGAGCAGCCGGTGCTGTTGGTGCTCCAGCACACGTCGTAGACCATGCTGCCGGCCGGTGTGACGTTGTCCGTCGCCGCAGCCCAGTTCACCCGCAGGCTCGTGACCGCGTTGTTGGTCACGCTGGTGGCGCCGGCGAAGGTGGGCGGCGTCGTGTCGGTGGTGGTCGTGCCCGTGACCTGGACGCTGTTGCCGTCGCGGTTGTTCGCCTGGTCCCGCGCGCGCACGACGACGTAGTACAGCGTCGCGGGCGCGAGGGACGGAATCACGAAGCTGGTCGCGCCGGCAGCGCTGGTGTGATGGACGACGAAGCTCCCGCCGCTGCAGCCGCCGTTCACCGTCGTGCGACACACGTCGTACACGATGCTGCCCTGGGGCGTGACGTTGTCCGTCGCGGGACTCCAGTTGACCGTCAGCGTGGTGGCCGTCGGCGCGCTGATGCTGGTAGCGCCGGCAAAGGTCGGGGGCGTGGTGTCCGCGGTGGTGGTGGCGAAGCGCTCCACCGTGTTCGTGTCGCGGTTGCCTGCCTGGTCTCGGGCGCGAGCCACGAAGTAATACGTGGTGTTCGGACTCAGCCCCCCGGCGCCGAAGCTGGTCGCGCCCGCCGCGCTCGTGTACTGCGGCGCGCCAGCGAAGTTCTGACCGCCCGGCGAGGTCGCGCGCCAGATGTCGTACACGATCTGCGCGGGCGTGCTGACGTTGTCGGTCGCCGCGGTCCACAGCAGGTTGATGTTGGTGGCGCCCGCCGCCGTGGCGCTGGTGAGGCCTGCGAAGGTCGGCGGAGTCACGTCGTTGACCGTCGCGCCCGAGACCACGACGCTGTTGCTGTCGCGGTTGGTCGCGGCGTCTTCGGCGCGAACGACGAAGTAGTAGGTCTGCGTTGGGTTCAGCCCGATGAACTGGCGCGAGGTGCCGCCGGTCTGGCTCTGGGTGACGCTGAAGCTCGCCCCGCTGCAGCCCGTGGGGCTCTGCGTCAGGCAGATGCGGTAGATGATGCTGGCCTGGGGCGTGACGTTGTCCGTCGCGGGAGCCCAGTTGACCGTCAGCGTGGTGGCCGACGCGCCCGACACGCTGGTGGCGCCCGCAAAGGTGGGCGGCGCCGTGTCCGCGACGGTAGTGCCCTGCACCTGGGTCGTGGTGCTGCTGGTGTTGTTGAAGGCGTCGCGGGCACGGACCACGAAGTAGTAGGTCGTCGCCGGGTTGAGTCCGGTTGCCGTGTGGTTCAGGGCCCCTGCCGCCGTGGTGGCCATGGCGGTGAAGGTCGTGTTGCACCCGCCGTTGGTGGTGGACCAGCACACGAGGTAGACGATGCCGGCCTGGGGCGTGGTGTCGTCCGTGGCGGCGTTCCAGTTGACCCGCAGGCTGGTCTCCGTCTGGTTCGTCACGCTGGTGGCGCCGGCGAAGGTGGGCGGCGTGGTGTCCGGCAGCGTGCTCGTGGTGCGCTGCACGGTGTTCGAGTCGCGATTGCCCGCCTGATCCCGAGCCCGCACGACGAAGAAGTACGGGGTGTTGGGCGCGAGCGCCGTCACGTTGAACGACGTGGCCCCTGCAGCCGTCGTGAAGCTCGGCGCGGCGAAGTTCTGCCCGCCGCTGCTCAGAGCCATGTACACGTCGTAGACGATGCTACCCACCGGGGTCACGTTGTCCGTCGCGGCCGCCCAGGTGAGCTGAATGGTCGTCGCGTTCTGCGCGTTTGCAGCCGCAGCTCCCGCGAAGGTGGGTGGGGTGACGTCCGGGGTCGTGGCCCCCGAGCGAACCACGGTGTTCGTGTCGACGTTGCCCACCAGATCCTCGGCTCGAACCACGAAGTAGTAGCTGGTGTTGGGCGGCAGCCCGGTCACGGTGTGCGAGGTCCCGCCGGTCACCGTCGCCATGGCGCTGAACGACGTGGTGCAGCCCGTGGGGGAGGTGGACCAACACACCCGGTACTTGATGCTGGCCGGAGGCGTCACGTTGTCGTTGGCGGCGGCCCAGTTGACCGTGAGCGTGGTGTTGGTCGCGCCCGAGACGCTCGTCGCCCCGGCGAACACCGGCGGGGTCGTGTCTGCCGGGGTCGTGGCGCTGACCTGCGTGGTGTTCGTGTCGCGATTGCCGGCCTGGTCACGCGCGCGCACGACGAAGTAGTAAGTCGTCGTCGCGGCCAACCCCGTCATCATGAGGTTCGTCGCGCCCGCCGCGCTCGTGGCCGTGGGGGTGGTGAAGTTCTGGCCGCCCGACGTCGTGGACCGATACACGTCGTAGACGATGTTGCCGGAGGGCGTGACGTCGTCCGTCGCGGGTGACCAGCTCACCAGTATGCTGGTCGGGCTCTGTGGCGTCGCGTCGGTGGCTCCACCGAAGGTCGGCGCGGTGGTGTCGGGGGCCGTCTTGCCGCTCTTCTCGATGGTGTTCGAGTCCTCGTTGCTGGCCTCGTCCACCGCGCGCACGATGAAGTAGTACGTGGTGTCGGCCGCGAGCCCGCTCACGTTGGCGGAGGTGGCGCCCGGCGCCGTCGTGACGACGGGCGTGGTCAGGACCACGCCGCCGGCGCTCGAGCCCTGATACACCTTGTAGACGATGGAGCCGGGGGGCGACACGTCGTCCGTCGCCGCGCTCCAGCTCAAGGACAGGCCAGTGGGGCCTTGCGCAGTGACGCTGACCAGGCCGCCGAAGGTGGGAGCGATGGTGTCCGGGAAGGGCGTGGCGCTCTTCTGGACCGTGTTGGTGTCGCTGTTGCCCGCTTGATCGCGCGCCCGCACCACGACGTGGACTGGCGTGAGCGGCAGCAGGCCCGTGAGCGTGTGCTGGGTCTGTCCGGGCGCGGTGGTGAGCGTGGGGGTCGAGAAGGCCTGTCCGCCGGGGGTCGACGACGTGAAGATGTCGTACACGATGTCCGCGGGCTGCGAGTAGTCGTCACTGGCCGGAGCCCACGTCAGCTCCACCGTCGTGGCGCTGGTCGGGGTCGCAGCGTCCAAACCGGCGAACACCGGCGGAGTGATGTCGGGCGAGGCGGCAGTAGTGGCGCTGACCTCGACGGAGTTGGTGTCTTCGTTCCCCGTCGAGTCCACCGCCCGCACCACGTAGTAGTACGTCGTCGAGACGTTCAGGTTCAGCGCGGTGAACGCGCTGGCACCGAGCGCGCTCGTGTAGGTGGGCGTCGTGAAGTTCTGCCCGCCCGGGGTCGTGGCCTGATAGATGCGATAGCCGATGTAGGCCTCGGGATCGATGTTGTCCGTCGCCGGCGCCCAGGCGATGGAGATGGCCGTGCCGAGGGCCGTGGCGCCGGTCGCGCCGGCGAAGACTGGCGCGGTGCCGTCGAGGGTCTCCCCGCCCACCTCCTTGACGTTCGTGTCCGCGTTGCCGTCGCTGTCCACCGCGCGGACCACGACGAAATAGGGCGTGGCCTCCGTGAGCCCGGTGATCGTGGCTTTCGCCGCGCCGGGCGAGGTGGTCACCGTCGGCGACGAGGAGAAGTTCTGCCCCGCTTGCGTCGCAGCGACGTACACGCGGTAGACGATCCCGCTCGACGGCGTGCCGTCGTCCGTCGCCGGGTTCCACGAGACCTCCAGGCTGTCCTTCGATAGGCCCACGACGTCCTGAACGCCGGCGAACGTCGGCGCCGTGAAGTCCTTCGTGCGCTCCGTGGCCTTGATGGAGTTGTCGTCCTCGTTGTTCGAGGTGTCCACCGCGCGCACGACGAACGTGTACTGCGTCGCGGGGGCGAGGCCGCTGACGACGGCGCCGAGGGAGCCGGCGGGGGCGGTGGCCCAGGGCTGGGTGAAGTCGTGCCCATTGCTCGTCGTCGCGGCGTAGATGCGGTACGTGATCTGCGCTGCCGGGGTCACGTTGTCCGTCGCTGCCGACCACGTCAGCGCGATCTGATGCTCGGCGACGGACGTCGCCCCCGTGACACCACCGAACACCGGCGCGGTCGTGTCAGTTGGACCGCTCCCCGCCTGTCCCGCGATGCCCGCAGCCCCATCCGAGATGACCCCGCCGCCGCCTCCACTTCCCCCCGTGGGGTCATCGCCACCGCAGCGCAACGCAAACAATGCGCAGATTGCCCCAACAAGCCATAAGCGACGTGACGTCATGGACGGTCCTTCCGCGGCGCCGGCCCAGTCGGCAAGCCTAGGCCAGGTTAGCGGTGCACTTGACCGATGACAACGCGGTCGAGCCGGGTCACCTCAGAAGGCGCCCGTCACCCACATCGACCCACCTCCGGGCACGATGGCCGGACGGAAGCGTAGGCCGGCGGTCTCCCGCTCTGCCGGGACCTCGGGACGGTTCAGGTAGAGCACCGCCGTGACGGCCCCGGCGACGACGGCGCCGCCGAGCAAGACGTCGGTGATCAGGTTCAGCCGCTTGCCGTCGTCGCGCAGCCGCTCGGCCCCGGCCGGGTCAGTGCCGTTGTTCTTCGCGTCGAAATCGCTGCGCTTTCCCGACGCCATCAGCCCGGTCACGGTGGCGCCGACGGCGAACGCGCCCGTGGCGGCCAGTCCGATCCAGACCGTCGTTGGCACGGGTCGCTGGGCTGGCTCCACGCCCGGGGCGACGGGCCCCACCGGGCCGGAGGCGCCCGAGTCGGACTTGGTGGGCGTCAGCGTGAGCTTGTGGCTGAGCTGGCTGCCCGGCGCCACGTCGATCTCGAGCTTCTCCTCGTCGTGACCCGGAAGCCGCGCGGTAATGCGGTGCCGGCCGGCACGCAGCCCGATCTCGAGTCGCCCGGCCTGCAGCGTGTAGCGATTGGAGATCGGCGACCCGGAGGTCGGCAGTCGCTCGTCGAGGATGACGGCGCCGTCGGGAGAGACCTCGAGTACGAGCTTGCCCATGCTCGCCTCCAGGGTCTGCAGGTCGCGGGCGACCTGAGCCTTCTCCGCTTCGTCGAGCTCGTCCTTGCCACCGGCGAGGTAGCCCCGAAACGCCTCCGCTGCTTCGCCGTCCCGCTCGAGCTTCATCGCCGTGATGCCGAGGTTGCCCAGGATTTTCCAGGAGGGAGACTCCGCGTACGCGGCCTTGAAGGAGCGGTACGCCTCCTCGTACTTCGCGCCGTCCGGATCTCGCATGTAGTTCACGCCGGCCTGGAAGTACTGGCGCGCCTTGTCCGTGATCGTCTGCTCTTGCGCCGGCGAGCTGGTCGCGATCAGCGACAGCGCGAGCGCTCCGAGCAACGTTCCGTGCAGCTTCCGCATCTTCCCCTGGGCTGAGCTCATCGCGCCATGATGAGGCCGTCAGCCGATGCTTTTCAAGTCTGCACCACCGGGTAGCGGCCGGTGAGGTCCTCGGCCAGGCGCACGAGCCACGCCGCGTGACCGTCGCGGTCACGAGCCGCGTTGAACCGATCGAGCGCCGCCAACAGGGGGGCTGGGTCGTCCTGCCCGAGCTCTCGCCGGGCCGCGGGATACAGCAGCTCGTTCTCCTTGGCCATGTGGGCGCGTTCGAAGGCGACCAGCTCCCGAGCGGCCGGGACCGCCTCGGCCAGGTCGCCCCCGTCCACCGCGATGCGGTGCAGCGCCGCGAACAGGCCGCGCTCGCGCTCGTGTTGCTCCTTGACGTGGGCGAGGGGGCCGCTGAGCAAGGAAAACCCGTGCTTTGCCATGCCCTTCATCAGCACCCGCTCCTCCTTCTCGTGGTGGATGTCGTCGGCGTAGTCGCTCAAGAACACGATGAATCGAAACAGATCCAGCCGGTCGTGGCCCTCGCCCCGCTCCACGGCGTCCAGGTACCGCTCCATCGAGCCAAGCACCGCCGCGATCAGGCGATGCTCCGCGCCGAGTTCTTCGAAGAGACGCTCCATGGCCAGCGAGGATACCCGCAGGGGTGGCTGCGGGGAACGGAGGCGGGGCCTTTCGGCCGGGGGCGGGGGCTCGGGCGGAGTTGGGGCACCCGGGCCCCAGGATCGCGGGCGACCAGACGAGCGGCTTGATCCCGCTTCGGGGCTGACGCTACGCTGCCCCTCATGCGGTTCCGAGGCGTCCTCGCTCTGCTCCTTGCCGTGTCAACGGCTGCCGTCGCCGGCGGCTGCGCCACCTATCGGGAGGACCTCAACCGCGGGGAGCGGCTCTACGAGAGCAACGAGTACGCGCGAGCTCTGGCCATCTGGCGGGTGCTCGAAGAGGACATGGACTCGCTGACGTGGGAGGATCAGGCGCGCTATGCCTACTTGCGGGGCATGACCGACTATCGTCTTGGCCCACAGTATCGCGCGGATGCTCGGCACTGGCTGGCCATCGCCAAGGCGATCAACGAGAAGCAGCCCAACAGCCTGCAGCCCCAGTGGAAGGAGCGCCTCGAGCAGGCGCTCGATGATCTCAACCGAGACGTGTTCGGCGGCGCAGAAGCGATGCGCAGCGAGTCCCAGGGCACCGAGACCAAGAAAGATCTCGTCGAGGAGCCGCTAGCTCCGGGCAAGTGCCGGACGAACGACGACTGTCCGCAGGGCAACACCTGTCAGGCCCAAGAGTGCGTCGTCCTGTAGCCGCGGCGACCGCGGCGGATGCTCAGCGGCGCAGCGCGGCGATCTGATCCTTCGCGACCAGCTTCTGCTTCTTCAGCTCCGCCATGTGGCGTTGTTCAGACGGAGTCAGGTGCGCGCGTCGTTCGAGGCGACGCACTTCGTCCTTCAGCGCTCGGTGTTCAGACTCCAGGTTGTGCAGACGGTCCACGACCATCGATCCGTTCATGAGTTGCTTCCTCCTGTCGGTCGCTTCCGAGACCCTCGCCGCTCGCGTCGTTGGACTGGGCAGCGTTGCAGCGGAACGACCACGGATCCAAGGTAGAGACTCCGCCCTTCGGGTCAACCCATTTTCGCCGGAGCGGGACCTCTGCGTCGGGAACTCATCTTGCTTTCCGTAGTCTCATCCCCTGTGACGCCTCACCCCTCGTTCGCCATACGCGGATCCTGGCTCCCGCTCGTGCTGGGCATGATCGTTGCTGGCTGCGGCGCGGCGACGCCGGGTGGGTCGAGTCGGGTTGGCACGGATCCCGCCCGCGGCCCCGCGGCGGGTGAAGAGCTGCCGCGCACCATCGTCACACCTGACGGAGTGAGCGACGTCCCGGAGCTGTACGCCGAAGCGCGGCGCACGCTCGAAGCCGGGGACGCACGCACAGCCGCTCAGCGCTTCGACCGCATCGTGCGGCTCGATCCGGACGGCGAGCTCGCGCCCGACGCGCTGTACCTCGCCGCCCTGGCCCATGAAGAGGCAGGCGACCGTCAGGCCGCCCTCGAGCGCTTCGAGCAGCTCGCCCGGCGCTACCCAGAGCATCCCCTCGGCCGCGAAGCGATCGTGCGGGCCATGCGGCTGCTGGTGTTCTTCGAGCGCTTCGCTCGCGCGGAGTCGTTGGCGGACCGGGCGCTCTCGCAGAAGCTCACCTTTGGGGTGATCGAGCAGACGGTCGTTCACAGCAGCAAGGCGCTCGGGCTGCTCGCCCGCGGTGAGGTGGAGGCGGCGAGCCTGCACGTCGAGAAGGCGCGGGGTCTGATCGAGGACAATCGCCTCGACTCAGCGGGACAGATCCCCCGCGATCTGGCGCAGGCGTACTTCGCCCTCGGCGAGGTGCGTCGCGTGCGCGCCGACGCCATTCGCTTCGACCCCGTTCCGCCCGATTTCGCTCGCGTGCTCGAGGAGCGCTGCCAGCACCTGCTCGACGCGCAGCGTGCCTACTCGGACACCATGCGCGCGTACGACTCGCACTGGTCGGCGATGGCCGGGTACCGGGTGGGGGAACTCTACAAGCGGCTACACGACGACCTGATGCGCATGCCCAAGCCCAAGGCCGCAGACACGGACGCGCGCGCCCAGTTGTTCGAAGGGGCCATGCGGCTGCGCTACTCGGTGCTGCTCGACAAGGCGCTGGCCATGATGGAGCACACGCTCCAGATGGCCAAGCGCACCGGCGAGGCGTCGGCCTGGGTGGTCAAGGCCGAGCAGGCCCGCCGGGAGCTCGAGCAGGCGCGTAAGAAGGAGAACGAAGCGATCGCCAAGCTGCCCTACACTCGGGCTCAGCTGCAGCAGGCCCTCGACGACCTGCAGCAAAAGAAGCGGACCGAGAAGCAGGCCGGCGGCGCCTGACCGGCGGCGGCGCTGGCTCCGCCCCGCCGCTGCCCCGGGAGATCAGGCGCTGCCTCTGGAAATGATGTTCAACTCGCTGATATTCAAAGGATATTTAGGTCACCCTCGGCGCCCTCCCCGAGCTGGTCCGCTTCCTGCTTGACACCCCCTAGATCTGGCGCTACCACGCCGCTCCCGCCCGGCACCCGTCCGTCCGCCACTCGGGGTCCCGCTACCGTCGGGGCTTCGGGTTGCGCCAGTCGAGGTGTCGCTGCCCGGGACGCTTCGCCGATTGTCTAGCTGAAATCCCCGAGAATCGAAAGTCGAACTAGCCCAATGCTCCACGCACCGACAACACGAAAGACGACGGACTCGCCGTCGGGCGTAGGCTGCTTGCTGGCGTAGCTCAATCGGTAGAGCACCTGTTTTGTAAACAGGCGGTTGGGGGTTCAAGTCCCTTCGCCAGCTCCACGGAGTCGAATCCACAGTATCGAATACGACACCACAATGGTTTCACGGAGGGTTGCCCGAGTGGCCAATGGGAGCGGGCTGTAAACCCGCCGGCTTTTGCCTTCGTTGGTTCGAATCCAACACCCTCCACCAGACCCCAGGACACGAACCCAGAGGATCAACGAGTCGACAACGCGGGAGTAGCTCAGTTGGTAGAGCGTCAGCCTTCCAAGCTGAATGTCGTGGGTTCGAATCCCATCTCCCGCTCCAAGAGAGAGACACGCACCACACTTCACGAAGTCGCCCACGTAGCTCAGTTGGCAGAGCGCGTCCTTGGTAAGGACGAGGTCACCAGTTCAACCCTGGTCGTGGGCTCGAGACAACCAACCGTTCATGGGCATTAGCACGAGGTAGATCGCAATCATGGCCAAGGAGAAATTCGTTCGCAGCAAACCCCACGTCAACGTCGGGACCATCGGTCACATCGATCATGGCAAGACAACGCTGACGGCGGCGCTGGTGAAGGTCCAGAGCAAGAAGGGTCTCGCCAAGGAGATCACCTACAAGGACATCGCCAAGGGCGGCATCGTCCGCGACGACAGCAAGACGGTCACGATCGCGGTCAGCCACGTGGAGTACGAGACGCAGGGTCGTCACTACGCGCACGTGGATTGCCCCGGCCACGCGGACTACATCAAGAACATGATCACCGGCGCCGCGCAGATGGACGGCGCGATTCTGGTGGTCAGCTCGCTGGACAGCGTCATGCCTCAGACCCGCGAGCACGTCCTGTTGGCGCGCCAGGTGGGCCTGAACCACATCGTGGTGTTCCTGAACAAGTGCGACGCGGTCGAGGACGAAGAGATGCTCGACCTGGTCGAGATGGAAGTCCGGGAGCTGCTCTCGAAGTACCAGTTCGACGGGGACAACGCGACGATCGTGCGCGGGGCGGCGCTGCCGGCGCTGCAGGGCGACGAGAAGTGGGAGAAGACGGTGGACGAGCTGCTCGCCGCGCTGGACAAGGACATCCCGGAGCCGGAGCGCGACGTGGACAAGCCGTTCCTGATGGCGGTGGAGGACGTGTTCAGCATCAAGGGTCGCGGCACGGTGGCCACGGGGCGCATCGAGCGCGGCAAGGTGCACGTCAACGACGAGGTCGAGATCATCGGCTTCGAGCGCGACAAGAAGACGGTGGTGACCGGCGTGGAGATGTTCCGCAAGCAGCTCGACTCGGGCCAGGCCGGCGACAACGTGGGTTGCCTGCTGCGCGGCATCGACAAGGACGGCATCGAGCGCGGTCAGGTGATCGCAGCGCCGGGGAGCATCAAGCCACACAAGAAGTTCACCGGCGAGGTTTACGTGCTGAAGAAGGAAGAGGGCGGCCGTCACACGCCGTTCTTCACCAACTATCGGCCGCAGTTCTACATCCGCACCACGGACGTGACCGGCTCGGTGAAGCTGCCCGACGGCGTGAAGATGGTCATGCCGGGCGACAACATCACGGTGGAGATCGAGCTGATCACCACCGTGGCGCTCGAGGAGCAGATGCGTTTCGCCATCCGCGAGGGCGGCAAGACGGTCGGCGCCGGAGTGGTGACCAAGATCCTGGAGTGAGCCAGCAGCGCTCTCTGCGTCGAGGTGTGGCCTCCAAGGCCTGCCTCGGCGCAGCGAGCCGCCCGCGGGCGAGTGAGCGGTGAAGAAGAAGACGAGTTCGAAGGTTTCGGTTGCGCTCAGCTGTTCAGTCTGCGGAGCGCGGAACTACAAAGCCAGTCGGCCGCGGCGCGATGGCACCCCAGTCCTCACCCTCAGCAAATTCTGCAAGACATGTAACGCGCATACGCTCCACCGCGAGAGCAAGTGAGACCAAGGACGACACAAGCACCAATTCGATACAGGGGCGTAGCTCAGTTGGTAGAGCAGCGGATTCCAAATCCGCGGGCCGGGAGTTCGAGTCTCTCCGCCCCTGCTGGGTGAGAGCCGAAAGCTCCCACCAGGACTTCACGAACGCATGGCCAAAGACGTCGACGAAAAAGACGAATCGGAGATCGAGGACGCGGAAGACCGCTCCTCTTCCGACGAGGTCGAGTCGGATCGCGAGAGCGACGAGGGCGAGGGTGCGTCCGAGTCGGACGAGTCCGAGGACGCATCCGAGTCCGAGTCGGACGAGCCCGACGAGAAGTGGCAAGCGGCGAGCGCAGGGGGGCCTGCCAACCGCAGCGCCGACGCCGCTGGCCCCGAGGCTGAGGGGGGCGATGACAGCGTCGCCCCCGCGCACCTCGGAGACGCGACGAAGTACGTGCACGCCGCGTTCTTCGGCGCGGGCATCCTGGTCGCCTACCTCTCGAGCAAGCTCTTGGCCACCGCCTGGAGCGAACTGGCGGAGTGGCCAGCCGCGGTGCAGGTGGTTCCGCAGCTGCTTCGGTACGCCGAGGACGATCGGGGCAGCATCATGATGCTGGTGGGCGCGGCGATCGGGATCGTCTCCGTCGTGCAGACCTACCGCAAGGAACGAATTCGGCAGTGGGCCGACGAAGTCGCGAGCGAGCTGGCCAAGGTGACCTGGCCAGTGCGAGAGACGGTGACCAACGGCACGATCGTCGTGATCATCGCCAGCCTCATCGCGACCACCTACATCGGTCTGCTCGACCGACTTTGGGGATTTCTGACCAACCTGGTGTATGGGGCATGACGACCGAACCTGACACGGACAGCCCGACCCTCAGCGAGGAAGCGATGGAGACCGCTGAAACGGAGCAGGTTGCTCCTGCCGCCGACGGTGCATCAGCCGAGATGAAGTGGTACGTGGTGACCACCTACTCCGGCTACGAGAACAAGGTGAAGCAAGCGCTCTCCGAGCGTATTCGCCAGCATCGGATGGAGGACAAGTTCGGGGAGATCCTGATCCCGAGCGAGACCGTCACCGAGCAGACCAAGGCCGGTAAGACGCGGGTCAAGAGCAAGACCAGCTTCCCTGGCTACCTCTTCGTCGAGATGCTGATGGGCGAGCACGCCTGGCACCTCGTCAAGGACACGCCGAAGGTGACGGGCTTCATCGGCAATCAGAAGCCTCAGGAGGTGAAGCCCCCGCACATCGAGGACCTCCGCAAGGGAATCGTCGAAGGTGCGGTCAAGCCCAAGCCCCGCCATCTGTTCCAAGAAGGGGACGAAGTGCGGGTCGTCGTGGGCGCGTTCGCCAACTTCTCGGGCACTGTCCAAGAGGTCAAGCCGGACAAGCAGAAGCTCAAGGTGATGGTGAGCATCTTCGGGCGGCCCACGCCCGTGGAGCTCGACTTCTCCCACGTGGAGAAGCGTTGACGTTTTTTCGACTCGGGGCGCGCCCCCGATAACGACGGACTCAGGTCATGGCAGCCGCAAAGAAGAAGATCACCGGATACATCAAACTGCAACTTCCGGCAGGCAAGGCGAACCCCTCGCCGCCGGTTGGGCCCGCGCTCGGTCAGCACGGCGTCAACATCATGCAGTTCTGCAAGGACTTCAACGCACGCAGCGCGAAGCTCGGGGAGACGATCCTTCCGGTCGTGATCACCGTCTACGCGGACCGCTCCTACAGCTTCATCATGAAGCAACCACCAGCGAGCGTGCTGGTGAAGAAGGCGTGCGGGCTGCCCACCTCGAAGAAGCCCGGAGCCGGCTCCAAGGAGCCGAACAAGACCAAGGTCGGAAAGCTGACCTGGGATCAGGTGCGAGAGATCGCGAAAGAGAAGATGCAGGACATGAACACGACGGACCTCGAGGCTGCCGCGCGCAACATTGCGGGAACCGCGCGCAGCATGGGAGTGGACGTCGGCTGAGTCCGAAGATCACTGGAACGGCGTCCCCGTGAGGGGAACGGCGCTCTCCAGGAGCCTAAAACATGGCGAAAATACCCAAGAAACGCAAAGACGCGCTCGCGAAGATCAATCGCGACAAGCGTCACACCGTCGAGGAAGCGGTCGGCACCGTCAAGGCTGCCGCCTACGCGAAGTTCAACGAAAGCGTGGACATCGCGGTACGCCTCGGCGTCAACCCCAAGCACGCGGACCAGATGGTGCGTGGTGCTCTCATGCTGCCGAACGGCACGGGCAAGAGCGTTCGCGTTCTCGTCTTCGCGCGTGGCGACAAGGAGAGGGAGGCGCTCGCGGCGGGCGCCGACTTCGCGGGCTCGGATGAGCTGGTGCAGAAGGTCCAGGAAGGTTTCATGGACTTCGACCGCGTCATCGCGACTCCGGACATGATGGGTGCGGTCGGCAAGCTCGGTCGTGTCCTCGGTCCGCGGGGTCTGATGCCCAACCCCAAGGTCGGCACCGTCACCCTGGACGTCTCCAACGCCGTCAAGGAGGCGAAGGCCGGCAAGGTGGAGTACCGGGTCGACAAGGCCGGGGTCGTGCACTGCCGCATCGGCCAGCTCTCCTTCGAGAACGAGAAGCTCGTGGAGAACGCCCACGCGATGATTCGCGAGCTCCTCGCGAAGAAGCCGGCGACGGCCAAGGGCATCTACCTCCGGAGTGTGACGCTCTCGAGCACGATGGGCCCTGGAGTTCGTGTCGATGCGGCCGCCTTGGCCGGTACCGAGGAGGCTCGCTGATGTTGCGCACCGAGAAGACGGAAGCCGTCAAGGAACTCGAGCTCCAGTTCGGGCGCATGACGTCCGCTGTGTTCGTCGACTTCTCCGGCATGACCGTGGAAGAGGTGAGCAAGCTGCGCGACCAGTTCCGAAGCAAGGGCGTCCTCTACCGAGTGGTGAAGAACACCCTCGTGAAGAAGGCCGTCGGCGACGCGAGCTGGGCACCGCAGCTGAGCGAGGCCTTGCGCGGCATGACCGGGATCGCTTGGAGCTTCGAAGAGCCAAGCGCGGCTGCCCGAGTCGTCAGGGACTTCCGCAAGGAGAACGAGAAGCTCAAGATCAAAGCTGGGCTCCTCGACGGCACGGTCCTCGACTCGAGGGCCGTGGAGAGTCAGCTCGCGTCGCTGCCCAGTAAGGACGAAGCGCGAGCCATGTTGCTGGCCACCATGATGGCGCCGGCACAAACGTTCGTACGTTTGCTCAACGCCCCTGCACAGAACTTCGTCGGAGTGCTCGCCGCAAAGCAGCGCAAGGACGGGGGCTGAAACTCTAGGACTGAAACCAGATTCACGCTCGGCGCGTCGAACGACGCGCCGACCAATTTTTGGCGGGTGCCGGCCACGAACGGGCATACGGAGACGAAAATGGCTGACATTAGTAAAGAACAGGTCGTCGATTACCTTTCCAACCTGCCCGTGATCCAGATCGCGGCACTGGTCAAGGAGCTCGAGGAGAAGTGGGGCGTCAGCGCGGCCCCGATTGCCGTTGCCGGCGGTGCCGCTCCCGCGGCGGCTCCCGCTGCCGAAGAGCAGACGGAGTTCGACGTCATCCTCGCGGACGCCGGCGCCAGCAAGATCAACGTGATCAAGGCCGTGCGCGAGATCACCGGCCTCGGCCTCAAGGAAGCCAAGGACCTGGTGGAGAGCGCTCCGAAGCCGATCAAGGAAGGGATCAGCAAGGAAGAGGCCGGCGACCTCCGCAAGAAGCTCGAGGAAGCGGGCGCCAAGGTCGAAGTCAAGTGAGGTATCGCAGCCCAGCGGACGGGAGTCGCTCATGGCTCCCGCCGCCGGCTGCTTTCGAGAACTTCTGAGCTTGAACCGACCAGAACAGAACTTCGTTTCTAGCGCGCGTGACGGCGAGGGTGCCCCACTCAGGGTGAGGTGTGCCCTCGGCGTCGTTTGTCGATATTTTTAGGAGCTACTCATGGCGTCCAAAGTCCAGTCGAACTTCCGTCATCGCAAGAACCTCGGACAGGTCGAGCCCATCGTGGGCATCCCGAACCTCATCGACATTCAGAAGTCGAGCTACGACAAGTTCCTGCAGTCCGAGATCTCGCCCCGCGAGCGTCGCGAGGTCGGACTCGAGTCGGTGTTCCGCAGCGTCTTCCCGATCAAGGACTTCGACGGGACGAGCGAGCTCGTCTACGTGTCCTACAACCTCGAGAAGCCGAAGTACGACGTCGACGAGTGTCGTCAGCGAGGGATGACCTTCGCCGCACCCATCAAGGTGACGACGCAGCTGATGGTGTACGACACCCGTGAGGGCGGCGAGCGCATCGTGCGCGACATCAAGGAGCAAGAGGTCTACTTCGGCGAGATCCCGCTGATGACCGAGACCGGCACCTTCATCATCAACGGCACCGAGCGGGTGGTGGTCAGCCAGCTTCACCGCAGCCCGGGCGTGTTCTTCGATCACGACAAGGGCAAGACCCACTCCAGCGGCAAGCTGCTGTACTCGGCGCGGGTCATTCCCTACAGCGGCTCGTGGCTCGACTTCGAGTTCGACCACAAGGACATCATGTACGTGCGCATCGACCGTCGCCGGAAGATGCACTCCACGGTACTGCTTCGCGCGCTCGGCTACTCGACGCAGGAGCTACTCAACTACTTCTACGCAACCGAGACGGTCTACGTGGACAAGGGCGGGAAGTTCGCCAAGAGCATCGAGTTCGATCTGCTCCCGGGCCAGCGCGCGACCCGTGACATCAAGGTGGACGGCGAAGTGGTGGTCAAGAAGAACACCAAGTTCACCCGTGCCGCGATCAAGAAGCTGCGAGAGAGCAAGGTCGACCGGCTGCCGCTCGAGCTGGCGGAGCTGGTCGGAAAGGTCAGCGCTGCGGACGTGATTGACAAGGAGACCGGCGAGGTCCTGCTCGAGTGCAACGAGGAGGTCACGGAGGTCACGCTGGACCGTCTGCGCGAGGCGGACATCTCGAGCTTCAAGATCCTGTTCATCGACGGCCTCAACGTCGGGCCCTACCTGCGAGACACGCTGATTGCGGACAAGGTCAAGACGACCGAGGACGCGATCATGGAGATCTACCGCCGCCTACGGCCGGGGGATCCGCCAACCCTCGAGACGGCCAAGCAGCTGTTCAACAACCTGTTCTTCAACCCCGAGCGCTACGATCTGTCGGCCGTCGGCCGCCTGAAGCTGAACTACAAGTTCTACCGGGACCTGACGGACGAGCAGCGCCCGGCGCTCGACTCCACCATCCTGACCCCGCAGGACATCCTCGAGACCGTTCGTCACCTCATCGAGCTGAAGAATGGCCGTGGGTCGGTGGACGACATCGACCACCTCGGCAACCGCCGCGTCCGGGCGGTGGGCGAGCTGATGGAGAACCAGTATCGCATCGGCCTGGTGCGTATGGCGCGCGCGATCAAAGAGCGCATGAGCGTCTCGCAGGAGATCGACACGCTCATGCCGCACGACCTGATCAATGCCAAGCCTGTCGGGGCGGTCGTCAAGGAGTACTTCGGTAGCTCGCAGCTATCCCAGTTCATGGACCAGACCAACCCGCTCAGTGAAGTGACGCACAAGCGGCGCCTCTCCGCGCTCGGGCCCGGCGGTCTGACGCGCGAGCGGGCGGGCTTCGAGGTCCGTGACGTGCACGCCACCCACTACGGCCGCATCTGCCCAATCGAGACGCCGGAGGGGCCGAACATCGGCCTCATCTCCTCACTCTCGACCTTTGCCCGGGTGAACGAGTACGGCTTCGTAGAGACGCCCTACCGGTCGGTATCCGAAGGCGTGGTGTCGGCCAACGTGCGTTGGTTCTCCGCGCTCGAGGAGGAGGGCAAGTACATCGCCCAGGCGAGCGCCGACCAGGACGACAAGCACCGCTTCAAGAACAACCTCGTCAGCGCGCGCTACAACGGAGACTTCCGCATGGCGATGCCCGATCAGATCGAGCTGATGGACATCGCGCCCAACCAGATGGTGAGCGTGGCTGCCGCGCTGGTGCCCTTCCTGGAGCACGACGACGCGAATCGCGCGCTCATGGGCGCGAACATGCAGCGCCAGGCGGTGCCGCTCGTTCGCACCGAAGCGCCGCTCGTGGGTACGGGCATGGAGCGTCGGGTGGCCGCGGACTCCGGCGTGTGCGTGGTGGCCAAGCGCGACGGAGTCGTCGAAAGCGTGGACGCCGAGCGCATCGTGGTGCGCGCCACGGCGGGCGAAGGTGACCAGGTGCCGGACATCTACGCTCTGATGAAGTACCAGCGCTCGAACCAGAGCACTTGCTACAATCAGAAGCCGATCGTGCGACCCGGTGAAGTGGTCAAGGCCGGGGACGTGCTGGCGGACGGTCCCGCCACGGACAACGGCGAGCTGGCCTTGGGTCAGAACGTGCTCGTCGCGTTCATGCCCTGGCAGGGCTACAACTTCGAGGACTCGATCCTCGTCAGCGAGCGGATCGTCAAGGAGGACGTCTACACCTCGGTTCACATCGAGGAGTTCGAGTGCGTCGCCCGTGACACCAAGCTGGGCAAGGAAGAAATCACCAAGGACATCCCCAACGTCGGCGAAGAAGCGCTCAAGGATCTCGACGAGGCAGGCATCGTCCGCATCGGCGCCGAGGTGAAGCCCGGGGACATCTTGGTCGGAAAGATCACCCCCAAGGGTGAGAGTCAGCTGTCGCCCGAAGAGAAGCTCTTGCGCGCCATCTTTGGCGAAAAGGCCGGGGACGTGCGTGACAGCTCGCTCAAGGTCCCGCCCGGGGTCTCGGGCATCGTGATCAACGCGCGCATCTTCAGCCGCAAGGGCACCGAGAAGGACGAGCGCGCCCGTACGATCGAAGATCAAGAGCGCGCCAAGCTCGAGCGCATCCGCGACGAAGAAGTGAAGATCTTCCGGGACTCGTTCTTCCGCAAGATGAGGAACGTGCTCACGGGCAAGACCACCAGCGGAAAGCTCGTGGATGACAAGGGCAAGGTCCTCTTGGCCAAGGGCGTGGACCTGACCGCCGAGGCGCTCGACGAGATCCCTCGCAAGTACTGGGGCGAGATCCCGGTGGAGCAGGGCGCGGACCAAATTGCGCAGCTACTGTTCGATCTCGAGGAGCTGGTCCGTGCTCGGGAGGAGCACTTCCGCGAGAAGATCGAGCGTCTCTCCCGCGGAGACGAGCTGCCGCCCGGCGTGATCAAGATGGTGAAGGTCTACGTCGCCATCAAGCGCAAGCTACAGGTGGGCGACAAGATGGCCGGGCGTCACGGCAACAAGGGTGTGGTCAGCCGCATCCTACCCGAGGAGGACATGCCGTATCTGGCGGACGGCACGCCCGTCGACGTGGTGCTGAACCCCTTGGGCGTCCCCAGCCGCATGAACGTGGGTCAGGTGCTCGAGACCCACCTCGGTTGGGGTGGGCGGGAGCTTGGCCGCCAGCTGCAAGCCATGGTCGACACCAAGCAGCCCGGCGAGAAGATCAAGCAGCGGCTGGTCGAGATCTACGAAGGCGACGAAGCGTTCGCCAAGGTGGTCAAGACCTTCACGGCGGACGAGGCCTACGCGCTGGCCAAGAAGCTCAAGAACGGCGTCTTCTTCGGCTCGCCCGTGTTCGACGGTGCGCCCGAGACCACCATCAAGCAGGCGCTGGAGCTCGCGGGACTGCCGCGCTCGGGTCAGGCGATTTTGTTCGACGGACGCACCGGCGAGCCCTTCGACCAGGACGTCACCGTAGGCATCATGTACGTCCTCAAGCTGCACCATCTGGTCGACGACAAGATCCACGCTCGGTCGATCGGACCGTACTCCCTCGTCACCCAGCAGCCCCTGGGCGGCAAGGCGCAGTTCGGTGGACAGCGGCTGGGTGAAATGGAGGTGTGGGCGATGGAGGCGTACGGCGCTGCCTACGCACTCCAGGAGTTCCTCACCGTCAAGAGCGACGACGTGCAAGGCCGCACACGCATGTACGAGTCAATCGTCAAGGGCGAGTACATCCTCGAGGCCGGGCTTCCGGAGAGCTTCAACGTGCTCATCAAGGAGCTGCAGTCGCTGTGCTTGAACGTGGAGTTGGTGGAGACAGCGGGCACCCCCGCGACCGCCGCGGAAGACTGATTAGGGATATCGGAGGCAACCAAGATGCGCGACATTTTTTCCTTCTTCGAGAAGCCCAAGGATCCACTGAGCTTTTCCGCGATGCGGATCAGCCTGGCCAGCCCCGAGAAGATCCGTGAGTGGTCCCACGGGGAGGTCAAGAAGCCCGAGACCATCAACTACCGCACCTTCAAGCCGGAGCGGGACGGCCTCTTTTGCGCGAAGATCTTCGGGCCCGTCAAGGACTACGAGTGCATCTGCGGCAAGTACAAGCGCATGAAGCACCGCGGCATCGTGTGCGAGAAGTGCGGCGTCGAGGTGATCCAGAGCAAGGTACGTCGCGAGCGCCTCGGTCACATCAACCTGGCCACGCCCGTCGCTCACATCTGGTTCCTCAAGAGCTTGCCCAGCCGCATCGGCAACATCCTGGACATCACGCTCAAGGACCTGGAGAAGGTCCTGTACTGCGAGGCGTACATCGTCATCGATCCCAAGGAGACCGGTCTCGTGTCAGGCGAGCTGCTCACCGAGGACCGCTACATGCAGCTGCTCGACGAGTACGGCGATGATAAGTTCATGGCCGGCATGGGCGGCGAAGCCGTGCTCGAGATGCTCAAGCGCGTGGACGTGCACAGCCTGGCGGAACAGCTGCGCGCGGACAT
Organism: Polyangiaceae bacterium; assembly: GCA_019637295.1. Lineage (GTDB taxonomy): Bacteria > Myxococcota_A > Polyangia > Polyangiales > Polyangiaceae > JACKEA01. Next base: position 11,670 of record JAHBVX010000006.1, on the reverse strand, counting down.
GAAGGTGTCCACCAGCGAAGCCAAGCGCAAGAAGTACAGCAAGCGCCTCAAGGTCGTGGAAGCCTTCCGGGGCTCCGGCAACCGACCCGAGTGGATGATGCTGAGCGTCATACCGGTGCTCCCACCGGACCTGCGCCCGCTCGTTCCGCTCGATGGCGGCCGGTTCGCGACCAGCGACCTGAACGACCTCTACCGTCGGGTGATCAACCGGAACAATCGCCTCAAGCGCCTGCTCGAGCTCAACGCTCCCGAGATCATCATCCGCAACGAGCGACGCATGCTGCAAGAGGCAGTGGACGCGCTCTTCGACAACGGTCGTCGCGGCAAGACCATCACCGGACCCAACAAGCGCCCGCTGAAGAGCCTCTCGGACATGCTCAAGGGCAAGCAGGGGCGATTCCGCCAGAACCTGCTCGGCAAGCGGGTCGACTACTCCGGGCGTTCGGTGATCGTGGTGGGTCCGGCGCTCAAGCTGCACCAGTGTGGTCTGCCCAAGAAGATGGCGCTCGAGCTGTTCAAGCCGTTCATCTACAACAAGCTCGAGGAGCGCGGGTACGTCAACACCATCAAGAGCGCGAAGAAGATGGTGGAGAAGGAGCGTCCCGAGGTGTGGGACATCCTCGACGAGGTCATCAGCGAGCACCCGGTGCTCCTGAACCGCGCCCCGACGCTCCACCGGCTCGGTATCCAGGCTTTCGAGCCGGTGCTGATCGAGGGCAAAGCGATCCAGCTCCACCCGCTGGTGTGCGCCGCGTTCAACGCCGACTTCGACGGCGACCAGATGGCGGTTCACTTGCCCCTCAGCATCGAAGCCCAGATGGAAGCGCGCGTGCTTATGATGAGCACGAACAACATCCTGTCGCCCGCCAGCGGTCGTCCGATCATCAACCCGACCCAGGACATCGTGCTAGGGCTGTACTACGCGACGCGCATGCGCCGCTTCGCGTCCGGCAGCTATCGGGACGGAGCGCTGCGCTACGACGAGAAGCAAGGCATGGACGGCTACCTCCGTGGCGTCTTCTCGTCTCCGGACGAAGTGCGCATGGCGTACGACAACGGTGTGGTGGACCTGCACGCGGGTATTCGCGTTCGCATCCGCGACAAGGACGACGACGGCGCGGACCGGAGTCGCATCCTGACGACGACCGTCGGGCGGGTGCTGATCAGCGAGATCCTGCCCCCGGGTATCCCGTTCGACTACGTCAACAAGGTGCTCAACAAGAAGGCGTTGTCCGAGCTGATCGACGTCTGCTATCGCAAGCACAAGAACAAGGAGACGGTGCTGCTGGCGGATCGCCTGCGCAACCTCGGGTTCCACTACGGGACCAAGTCGGGCGTGTCGATTTGCATGGACGACATGGTCATCCCGGAGCGCAAGAAGGTGCTCGTGGACGAGGCCCAGGCCGAGCTCGAGCGAGTCGTCGACCAGTATCAGGAAGGTCTCATCACGGATGGTGAGCGGTACAACAAGGTGGTCGACATTTGGGCCGGGGTCGCCGACCGCGTGACCGAAGAAATGATGCACGTGATCGGCAAGGAGACGCTCACGGACCCCGAGACCAAGCAGACGGTCGAGGAGTCGAGTTTCAACCCGGTCTACATCATGAGCGACTCGGGCGCTCGAGGGTCGACCCAGCAGATGCGCCAGCTCGCCGCCATGCGTGGCCTGATGGCCAAGCCATCGGGCGAGATCATCGAAACGCCCATCACGGCCAACTTCCGCGAGGGGCTCACCGTGCTGCAGTACTTCGTCTCCACGCACGGCGCACGCAAGGGCCTGGCGGACACGGCGCTCAAGACCGCCAACTCCGGCTACCTCACGCGCCGGCTCGTGGACGTGGCGCAGGACGCCGTGGTCGCCCAGTACGATTGCGGAACCCTGGACGGCATCCGCGTGACCAAGCTGGAAGAAGCGGGCGAGGTCATTCAGCCGCTAGGCGACCGCATTCTCGGTCGTGTAGTGCTGGAGGACGTCGTGGATCCGCTCACCGGCGAAGTCCTAGTGGACGGCAACACTGAGCTCGACGAGGCGCTGGTGCGCAAGATCGAAGACGCCGGCATCGAAGAGGTGGTCATTCGCTCGGTGCTCACCTGCCAGACGCGCCGTGCGGTGTGTGCCATGTGCTACGGTCGTGATCTGGCGCGTGGTTGCCGCGTCAACATTGGCGAGGCCATCGGCATCATCGCCGCCCAGTCCATCGGTGAGCCCGGCACGCAGCTCACGATGCGGACCTTCCACATCGGTGGCGCCGCGGCGCGCGGAAAGATCGAACAGAGTGCGCTCGAGACCCGCACCGAGGGTGTCGTGCAGCTTCGCAACGTGCAGGTCGCGTCCAAGCGCGATGGCACCGTGGTGGTCATGAACCGCCATGGTGAGCTCGTGGTCATGGACGACACGGGGCGCGAGCGCGAGCATCACCGCCTCGTGTACGGCGCGGTGCTCAAGGTCAAGGACGGAGACCGCGTCAAGGCGGCCGAAGTCGTGGCCGAATGGGACCCCTTCGCCATGCCCATCCTCACGGAGGTCGGCGGTCTGGTGAAGTTCGGCGACTTGGTCGAGGGCGTCACGGTCATCGAACGCGTGGACGAGGTCACCGGCCTCAGCCGCAAGATTGTGATCGAGAGTCGCGCCGCGGACCTCAGGCCGCGGATTACCATCTGCGACGCCGAGACGGGCGAGCCGATGAAGATCCCGGGCACCGAGCTGGACGCACGCTACCTCCTGCCGGTGGGTGCGAACATCGTCGCGCAAGAAGGCGAGATGATCAGCCCCGGAGAGGCCATCTCCAAGATGCCACGGGACACCACCAAGGTGCAGGACATCACCGGAGGTCTGCCGCGGGTCGCCGAGTTGTTCGAGGCGCGCAAGCCCAAAGATCACGCCATCATCAGCGAGATCGACGGCATGGTGAGCTTTGGCAAGGACACCAAGGGCAAGCGCAAGGTGATCATCACGCCCTACGGCCTCGATGGTCAGCAGCAGTCGGATCAGGCTCGCGAGTATCTGATCCCCAAGGGAAAGCACATCCAGGTGCAGCCGGGTGACCATGTACGCGCGGGCGATCCCCTCCAGGACGGCCCGGCCAACCCTCACGACATCTTGCGCGTGAAGGGCGAGAAGGAGCTCGCTGCCTGGCTCGTGAACGAGATCCAGCAGGTGTATCGCCTCCAGGGAGTGGGCATCAACGACAAGCACATCGAGGTGATCGTGCGCCAGATGCTGCGCCGTGTTCGCATCAAGGAGGTGGGTGACACCAGCTTCTTGATCGACGAACAGGTCGAGAAGTACGTGTTCGAGCGCGAGAACTCTCGCGTCATGGCACGTGGCGGACAGCCGGCGGTGGCAGAGCCCATGTTGCTCGGTATCACCAAGGCCTCGCTCTCGACCGAGAGCTTCATCAGCGCGTCGTCCTTCCAGGAGACCACGAAGGTGCTGACCGAGGCTGCGATTTGCGGCAAGACCGACGATCTCCGCGGCATCAAGGAGAACGTGATCATGGGTCGGCTGATCCCGGCGGGAACCGGGCTGCCGGCGTACAAGCGGCTTCAGCTCGTCGTGGACGACAAGTCCGGCCAGACCTACCCGATCTACGAGCGGCACGTCGCCATTCCGGCGGAGCTCTCGGCGATGGGCGAAGAGTAAGCCGGGCGCGACCAAGTCCGGAGCGTGTACTCGCGCACGCTCCGGAGGAGATCTCAATCTGCGCTAGCGTCGCTGGCGTCCGTGCCCGCGTCGCCCGCGCCGCCCGCGCCGCCCGCGCCGCCCGCGCCGCCCGCGCCAGCGTCCGGCGGGTTCGCGAGCGCAGCGCAATACTCGTCTGCGTCGCACGAACTCTTGCAGTAGTTGCAGTAGCCGCAGTTCTCGTAGGCCAGGTAGAGCGCCTTACCCGCCGGATACAGCGCGATGCACTCGTGCACGCAGGCCGCGCCGTCTTCGGACAGCTCCAGGCACGGGCCCGTGTTGCCCTCGCCCGAGAATACGCAGTTCACGATGGCGTCGCAGTCGTCGTCGTCGAAGCAGGCTTCTGCGCTTGCTTCGCAGGTGCAGCCCATGTACTCGAGCGTCTCGCAGGTCTCGCAATCGTTTGGCGCGGCGGGGCACGAGGCGCCGCCGGTGCCGCCGGTGCCGCCGCCGGTGCCGCCGGTGCCGCTCGACGCGCCGAAGCCTCCGATCCCGCCGGAGCCCGAGGTGCCCCCGGTTGCGCCGCCCTTCTCGTCGTCCGAGCTGCAACCACCCGAGAACGCGAGGGCGCCTCCGACGACCGCAACGACCCAGAACCCTCGTGCCCCGTGCGAGTGACCCATCATGCGACGACTATACGCCAGTCGCGGGCCCTGCGTCACCCGCCAGTCCGCTCAGCGAGAGGTGGATGGTGGCCTGCTCAGCTCGCGCTCCAGCATGACGCGGTCATAAGCGAGGTATGCGCCATAGCCGAGCAGCGCCACGGCAACCGCGAAGCCGGCCAGAATCAGCGGACCCGTGCGGCGCTTGCCGAAATCGACGTTCGGGGGAATCGAGTCGCTGCCGGAGGACTCCAGCTCCTCCGCTCGGGCCGCGGGTCGCAGCCGAGGCAGCGTAGGCACCGAGACGGGCTCGGGCGGTGGCATCCCCGCCGCGGGGCGCGGCGGAGGTGCAGAGGGCGGAGGTAGTGGACCCCGCTGCTGCTCCATCACCTCGTCCACCCGTCGCTCCAGATCGGGCATCGAGCGCGCCGAGGCCCTCGCTCGCTCGAGCATGTCGTGATCGAACGCGGGCGTGAACAGCTCCCCTTCGACGCGCACGGACTCGGACGCGGGCTCCAAGGTGAGCGCGGCGTCCCCGTCGCCGGGCCCGGCCTCGAGGGCCCGCTCAATCTGTCGCTGCCGCTTCTCCAGGCGCCCGGCGAGCTTCTCGCACACGTACTGCCCGACATCCGCCTGGGTGATTGGACCGCACAGCTCTACGATCGTCGTCTCGAGCGTGCGGTGCATCTCGTCCGCTGTGGAGTAGCGACCATCCGGCTCGTACGCGAGCGCGGTGTACACGACCTCCGCGACCTCGGGGGGGACGCCCCGCAGTGGATCTGGAGGCATGCCCTTGACCAGTCGCGCGAGGGTGGCCAGCTGGTTGTCGCCCTCGTAGGGCGCCCGACCGCTGAGCAGCTGGTAGAGCATCACGCCGGCGGCCCAAATGTCTACCCGGCAGTCGATGTCTTTGCCCAGCGCTTGCTCCGGCGCCATGTAGGCCACCTTGCCCTTGATCACACCGGCGCTGGTCTCTTCGCTGAGGCGATCGATGGCCTTGGCCACCCCGAAGTCGATCACCTTCACCTCGCCGCTGCGACTCACGAGCACGTTGGCCGGCGAAACATCCCGATGCACGACGCCGCGCAGCTTGCCGTCCGGGCTCCTGACCTGATGGGCCGCGTGCAGGCCAGCGAGGGTGTCCGAGACGATGCGCATGACCACACCGAGCGGCAGCCGCTCACCCGCACCATGGGCGACGCGTCGGAGTGACGAGACGCTGTCGCCGTCGATCCACTCCAGCACCAGGTACATCAGGTCATCCTCCTGCCCCAGGTCGAGGATCTGAGCGACGTTGGGGTGGCGGATGTTGGCGATGATGCGGGCCTCGTCGAGGAACATCCGCTGGAAGCGGGGATCCGCCGCGTGTTGGGCGAGGATGGTCTTGATCGCGACCAACTTCTCGAAGCCGTGCCTGCCCTGGATGCGCCCTACCCACACCTGCGCCATCCCGCCCTGGGCGATGGGGCAGACCAGCTCGTAGCGGTCCAGTCGGGCGCCGGTTCTCAGCAGGGTCATCCGAGGACCACCGTTCTCGCGCTTTGCCTGCTCGGTGGCAAGGCCCGACCGGGAAGCCCCGCCTTTGATCGGTGGTCCCCTGGGGCGAGTTTGGGTGACCGGCCGGAGGAGCCGAAGGGGGTCCGCTCAGCGGAGGCGGCTGGCGTCGAGACGAGCGAAGGCGAGCTCGCGACGCGAGCGAAGGACCTTCGACGCGGGCGAGCACCCGGGCAGACTCAACGCAGCCGAGCCAGCTCAACCCTCACCCCTCGCCCGCCACCCCCGACCCGGCCCCACTACCCCTACCGCTGCCCCTTGCACTCGACCACGCCTTGCGAATCTGCGCGCACGACTGCCGAGCCCGCGTCGAACCCACAAGCGATCGAACCCTCTCAGGATTCCAGGCCCGGCCGGTGGGCATCACCAATCAGTGGTGCGGGAAGCCCCGGTCGTTCCAGCTGGCGCCGGCTCCAACGGCCCGACGGCACTGGTTTTCGCCTGGGCCGAGCGGGTGTAGCCTAGCGCCCAAGATGGCAACGAACCCGATATTGGGGCTCGACGTGTACGTTGCACTGGCCGCCGTCGGCTGGGCGGATGGTCAGCTCACCCGCGAGGCTGCAGACGCGATCTTGCGCACGGCATCCGAAGAGGGGCTCGACCTGAATCAGCTAGCCCGCATCGAGGACGCCGTGAAGACGCCCGTGGACGTGGGTGTCGTCGATCGCATGAACATGTCGAAGTCGGATCGGCTCTACGTGTATGCCGTGGCGTCGTGGATCGCCGCGCTGGACGGACCGCCGTCGGCAGCTGCACAGGAAGCCCTCGACAAGCTCGGCACGGCGCTCGGCGTACCCGAGTCTCCACGCCACCATGCCGACGAGATCATGCGCGGGATCGCGGCTCAGGATTCCCGCCCCGAGCGTTTCGATCTGACCGCACTGCGGCGCACCCTCGACGACCGTTTGGAGACCGCGCGTCAGGTGCGACTGGCACAGGCGGCAAGCGAGCCGGGGCCCGAGGACCCCGCCTAGCCCGCGGTGGGCTTGTCTTCCGCGGGACGGATCCTCACTTCGAGCAACCGAATGCGGCGGCGGCTCGCCTCGATTACGGTGAAATCGGCCTGGGCGACGCGTACCGAGTCCCCCACCCGAGGCGACCGGCCGAGCTCGGACAAGACCAATCCAGCCACGGTGTCCTCGTCACGATCCGACAGCTCGAGGCCGATCGACTCTTCCAGATCCATCACCAGGGTCGACCCCACCACGCGATAGACCCCGTCGCGCAGTTGGACCACGTTCGGACGCTCCTCGTCGAACTCATCCTGGATTTCCCCCACGATTTCTTCGATGACGTCCTCGAGGGTGACGATGCCGCTGACGCCGCCGTACTCGTCCACTACGGCGACCAAGTGAAGCCGCTCCGCGCGCATGCGCCGAAGTAGGGAGTCGAGCGCCAGCGTCTCGGGCACGAACTTGATCTCGCGTCGCACCACGTCCAAGGACTCGATGGGAGGATCCGCGTAGAACAGATCCTTGATGTGCACCAACCCGACCACTTCGTCGAGGTGCTCCTTGCACACCGGAAAGCGAGTGAACTCGCTCTCTCGGGCAGCTTGCAGGTTCTCTTCCAACGATCTCGTCATGGACAGGAAGACGACGTCTGCTCTGGGCACCATGATCTGTCGCGCCACGCGGTGCGATAGCTCGAACACGTTGTCCAGTAGCTCGCGCTTCTGTTTGGAGAGCTTCCCCGCGTACTCGCCGCTCAGCAGCAGCCGTAGTTCGTCCTCGCTGTGGGCGAGCTGTGCTTCCCCGACGGGCTCGATGCCAACCTGCCGGAGCAGCCAATTGGCCATGTGATTGAGCACCCAGATCAGGGGAAACGTCAGCTTGTAGAACGCGTACAGCGGCAGGGCGACCCACAGCGTCGTCGGCTCCGCCTTGCGGATGGCGAGGGACTTGGGAGCCAGCTCGCCAAGCACGATGTGCAGCACGCTGATGAGCACGAACGCGGAGGTGATGCCGACGGAGCGCGCGAGGGCGGGAGTGATGCCGGGGATTTGGTCGACCAGCGGGCGCAACAACCAGGCGAAGGCCGGCTCGCCGATCCACCCCAACGCGAGACTCGACAGAGTGATGCCGAGCTGGGTCGCGGACAGATAGGCGTCGAGGTGGTGGACTAGGTGGCGCGCCGTCCTGCCGCGCAGGTTCCCCGCCGTGGCGTGCGGCTCGATCTGCGTGGGCCGCACCTTGACGATGGCGAACTCGGCGGCGACGAAGAACCCGTTGAGCGCCACGAACAGCAACCCCAACAAGAGCCCCACGACGGGGTCGAGCGCGGGATGATCGAGCGCTGCGGCGCCCGCCGAGGCCAAAGGTGCCAGCTTCATGCCCAGCTTCCGGCCTGAGCTACGGCTTCGGGTGGCTCCTCCGCTGTCATGGATGCGGGTGGGACTGACATGGCGCGGTTGGGGCAGTCCGGCGCTCACACCCCGGCAGGCCCGCGGCGCCTCTATACCAAAACCGCCCGCGTGCGAGAACGCGCGCCCCAAAACCAACGAAGCTCGCCGCAATTCCAAGGGAAAGCGGCCGCTGGCGGGCGCCGCACGCGGGGCAGAACTTGGCCCACCCGCGCCCGCTCGGCTAGCGGTCGAGTTCGGACCAGGAGGGCTGCGCCATGACGGGGCCGAGCGAAATGTGGATGACGACCGGGGTGATCCTGTTGCTCGAGTTCGCGTTCATCGCGTGGTGTGTGGCGCGCGCTCGCGCCGGACAGCCGTCGCGGCGAGAGCGACTGCTCGAGGGTGCCGTTCGGCTCGGTCTGCGGGCGCGTCGCTGAGCGATCGCATACCCTGGGTGTCGTGAAGAAGGTCCGACTCGCGGTTGGGGCCGTGTTCGTGCTCGTGGTCTGCGCGCTCGTCGCCTACCGGTTGGCCTCCACGCCCCAGTCGGAGCCACGTCCGCCGGTCGCAGCCGCCAGCGCGACCGGCACGGCGACTGAGCGTGCTCTCGAGCACGACCACCCTCCGCAGCGGTCCGCCCCCCCAGTCACCCAACACGCCGCACAGCTGAGCGGCCGAGTCGTGGATGAGCGCGCGCGGGTCGTGGAGGGTGCGGCGCTGAGGATCGAGGTGTCCGGGCGCGAGCGAGCGGCGGGAAGTAGCGACGCGAACGGGCGCTTCTCGTTCTCCGGTCTCCCAGCGGGTGGAGTCACCCTTTCGGCGGTGACAGGTCGGCACCGCCCACATCGTCGCGAGTACGAGCTGGTGGCCGGACAACCGCTCGACGTGGAGATCGTGCTGAGCACGGGGCGCGTCTTGGCGGGACGAGTGGTCGATCGCGCTGGTCGGCCCATCGCGGGAGCGAGCGTAGGCACCTCGGACGACAGTGCGTTCGCCGTCAGCAGCGATGATGGCGGGGAGTTCGAGCTGTTGGGGCTCGGAGAGCAGCCACTGACGCTGTTCGCGTCGAAGCCCGGCTATGCGCCGCGCCACGAGCGCGGAGTTCGCCCTGGCGCACGCGGCGTCACGCTACGCCTGGACCCGGAAGCGATCCTGAGCGGGCTCGTCGAGTGGGCGCCCAACGTCGAGGCGGCGACCGTCAGTGTGTGCTCCTTCGACAGCCATTTCGAGCGGGAGCTCTGCACCGCGCGGGTACTCCTGCGCCCGGGTCAGTCCGAGTTTCGCCTGGCGGGCATCGCGGAGGGCCGTCACGACGTGGTCGTCGAGATCGGCGACCGCGAAATCGCCCGGACTCGAGTGCTGGTCCGAGCGGGCGAGCTCGTGACCGTGCCGACGCTGCGCGTCGAACCCCGAGACTGACGCCCTGTAGGTCGATGTAGTTACGACACGCTGCTCCGCGCCTGCCTTGATCCGGCCCTCTGAGCCCGGCAGACTTGCGGGCATGCGGCGGTTGATCGGTTTGGTGATGGTCACGCTGACTCCGGCATGCACCGGCGTCCTTGGCTACGATGACATCACCTTCGACGAGGGCGATGGCGCGGTGGGGACGGGCGCAGTCGCCGCCGGCGGCAGCTCGACTGGCGGGGGAGCCGGCGTTGCCGGCAGCGGCGGGACCGGCGGCAGCGCGCGCCCCGCCAGATGCTCCCGGACCAGCGCCAGCAGCTCCCGGGCGGCATCCTCGGCGCCGGGGAGCATGGCATGGACCTCGTTCGGCCGCTCGGCGATCAGCGCCGCGCGCTGGACCGTCTCGGCGGCGAAGCGGTCGTCGACCCAGAGCCAGTCGGCCGGGTCCAGGGCATTCAGGCCCATGGAGAGCTTCCATGGCCCCTGCAGGAACACCATCGGCATGCGCATGCAGCCGCGCTTGCGCCTTTCGCCAGGACCCGTCAAGGCCCGCCGCAGCCGCGAGAGCCCGTGGCTGCGACGGGCGGCGTCACGGCATTGTCATGGAGCGGGGGAAGGGCTAGATATCCCACATCTCAACGGGGTGTCCGGGCGCAGGTCCGGGCTGAGAGGCGCGCGAGCGTGACCCGTCGAACCTGATCCGGCTCATACCGGCGAAGGGAATTGAGATGACGCGCGGGCGGCGCCATTCCAGTTCCCTGTTGCCGGGTGGGCAAGAGGGAAGCCATGTCGCGACCGTCCACCGCCGCGCCCCGGTCCGGGGCACCACGTCCATGACCGCGATCGCGCTCACCATCGCCGGCTCGGACAGCGGCGGCGGTGCCGGCATCCAGGCCGACCTCAAGACCTTCTCCGCGCTCGGGGTCTATGGCTGCTCGGTGATCACGGCGCTGACCGCCCAGAACACGCTGGGCGTGCAGGGCATCGACCCGATCGAGCCGGCCTTCGTGCGCCGCCAGCTCGATTCCGTCATGGGCGATCTTGCCGTCGGTGCCGTGAAGATCGGCATGCTGGGCACGCCCGAGATCATCGCCGCGGTCGCCGACGGTCTCGAGGCCTGGCGGCCGCGCTGGATCGTGCTCGATCCGGTCATGGTCGCCAAGGGTGGCGACAAGCTCCTGCGCGACGAGGCCGTGGCCGCCCTGCGCGAGCGCCTCCTGCCGCTGGCGAGCCTGATCACGCCCAACCTGCCCGAGGCCGGCGTCCTGCTCGGCATCGACCCGCCGGCCACGCGGCGGCAGATGCCGCAGGTGGCGGCACGCCTGCAGGGCCTGGGTGCGCGCGACGTGCTGCTCAAGGGCGGGCATCTGGAAGGTGCCGAGAGCCCGGATCTCCTGCTGCATGGCGGCGAGCTGCACTGGCTGGAAGCACCGCGCCTGGCGACCCGGCACACCCATGGCACCGGCTGCACCCTCTCGGCGGCGATCGCAGCGCTGCTGGCGCGCGGCCTGCCGCCATCGCTGGCGGTGTTCGAGGCCAAGCGCTGGCTCGGCTCCGCGATCGCGGCGGCCGACGGGCTGGCGATCGGCCAGGGCATCGGGCCGGTGCATCATTTCCATGCCTGGTGGTCCGAGCCCCGGCAGCCGAGGCCGGCCGATGGCTGAGGCGGCGCCGGGCCTTGCCGTCGGCGTGCACGGGCTCGCCCATGACGGCGAGCTCCTGTTCGACCGGCTGAGCTTCCGGCTCGAAGGGGGCCGCTGGACCTGCCTGCTCGGGCCTTCCGGCGTCGGCAAGACCAGCCTCCTGCGCCTGATCGCCGGCCTGGTGCCGGGGGCCCTGGTCAGTGCCGACGACAACCGGCCGATCGAGCGCCGCATCGCCTTCATGGCGCAGCAGGATCTCCTGCTGCCCTGGCTGCCGGTGCAGGAGAACGTCATCCTCGGCCATCGCCTGCGCGGCGCGCGCGGTGCCGAGCGGCGCCGGTTGCGCGAGCGGGCGCGCGAGCTGCTGGCGCTGGTGGGGCTGGAGCGGCAGGCGGGGTCGATGCCGGCGACGCTGTCGGGCGGGATGCGCCAGCGCGTGGC
>JAHBVX010000005.1 GCA_019637295.1 Polyangiaceae bacterium | reverse complement strand
GCAGCACAGCCCCCGCCCCCGCGGTTACGTCCCCGCGAACGCCCCCGCGGTTACGTCCCCGCGAACGCCCCCGCGGTTACGTCCCCGCGAACGCCCCCGCCCCCGCAACACGCCCCCGCGCCCGCCCCCGCGCCCGCCCCCGCCCCCGCTCCCCGCTCCACGCTCACGCCCACGCGACACGCCCCCGCCAACGCTCCACGCCCCCGCGAACGCCATCCGCCCACGCCCACGCCCCCGCGCGAGCGCGCGAGCGTGAGCGCGAGCAGGCGCGCGGGCGTTTGCAGGGGCGCTCGCGGGCGCGGGGGGGTGTGGCTCGACGGCGGGGGGGCTCGAGCGTAGCCTCTGCGTCATCCCATGAGACCGCTCGTTGCTGCGCTCGCCTGTCCGCTCCTCTCGCTGCTCGCCACCTGCACGCCCAAGCCTCCGGAGCTCGGCGGGGTGGGCGCCGAAGGCGATCCCAACGTCGCCAAGGAGACCGGTCGGGCGAGCGTCCTGGTGGTGGATGGTCCGACGGCGCCGCTGATCGTCGACTGGCAGAGCGACGATCGGCTGGATCTCGAGGCGGCCATGAAGCAGGGGGTGGCGGTGGTGGCCTTCGACTCCAAGGCCCTGCGCCTGCTCAAGCACTGCCGGGTCGACGGCAGCTACGGCTTCATCGGCGTCACCACCAAATATCAGATGGTGCGGCTCGAGTCGTCGGACGAGGTGCGCGCCAACCTGCCCTTGGGCGGGCCGGTGCTGCTCGCGAAGCTCGGCGCGGAGCTCGGCCGCAGCCGCACCCTCGACGTGGCCATGGCCCTGATCGGCAAGCTGACCACGACCTGGAACGTGGTGACACCGGAGGATCTGGCCGGCGACTGCAAGGGCGCGACGCACTACGTGCGGGGCGCCACCATCGGCGCGTTCGTGCTCGAGACCGGCCAGAAGAACTCGGCGCGGGCCGCCGCGGAGGTGCTCGGCGCGGGGGCGTCCTACGCCAAGGGCAGCTCCCGCGAGGTGCACAACAAAGACGGCAGCCTCGACGCCTGCAAGATCGCGAGCTCCGAGGCGAACGTGCCGCCGGATCAGTGCCGCGCGCTGGTGCGCATCGAGCTCGAGCCCATCTCTCGCGGCGTCAAGCCAGCCGGCGAGGCCGAGCGTGCGGCGAGGTCGGCGGCCGCGACCGAGTGTCCGCCGCCGCTGGTGATGTCCGAGGGCAAGTGCGCCAGCCCCGAGAACGTGACCGCGAAGCTGTGCGCCCCGACGGACGCCGCCGACTGTGACAAACAGTGCAGCGCGGGACACCCCGAGAGCTGCAACCGCTTCGCGATCTTGCTGCATCAGGGGCGCGGCGTGACCCGAGACCCGTCGCGCGCGGACGCTCTGTACCTGAAGGCGTGCGAGATGGGCAGCCCGTACGGCTGCGTCAACGCCGCCCTCGCCCGCTACGACGCGCGGCCCGCGGAGGCGCTGACCCTGGCCCTGAAGGGCTGCGACGAAGGCGTCGCCTTTGGTTGTCGCATCGCGGGAGAGCTCCTGCACCTGAGTCCCGGCGTGCCGAGAGACACGCGCCGCGCGCTCAGGCTCTACACCCAGGCGTGCAACGGCGGCGACGAGTCCGCGTGCACCAACGTGGGGCTGCTCTACGCGGGCGCCGCGGCGGACATCCCGAAAGACGAGCTCAAGGGCATCGGCTTCACCAAGCGCGCCTGCGACGGCGGCGTGAGCACCGCGTGCGGCAACCTGGGGCTCAAGTACGAGTTCGGCGTGGTGGTGAAGCAGGACCCGGCCCAAGCGGTGGCGCTGTTCGAGCGGGCCTGCCGCATGGACCCGGCGGACTGCCTGCGCATCGGCATCGCGCACCAGGCGGGCTTCGGCGTGAAGCGCGACGACGCGGTGGCGCGCCAGTATTTCGAGCGCTCCTGCAAGAGCCCCGGCCCGAGCTTCTCCGCGCTCTCCTGCGCGGTGCTCAACCTCAGCTATGGCGCGAGCGAAGGGCTCGCGCGGGACGCGCTCGAGCGCGTGCAGCCCATCATGCACCCACAGTGCGAGCAGGACGTGCCGCGCGCGTGCACCTTCCTCGCGGTGTCGCACCTGGCCCTCGGCAAGCGCTCGAGCGGCGAGATGTACCTGGGCGCCGGCTGCAAGATGAAGGACTACTGGGCCTGCGAGCTGCAGAAGCGCCTGGCCGCCAAGAAGTGAGCGCATGCGCGTCACGATGCTCGATCTGCCGCGGCAGCTCGCGGCGCTCGCGCCCGCGCTGCGCGCCGCCTTCGAGCGGGTGCTGGCCGACGGGCGCTTCGTCGGCGGGCCCGAGGTCGCGCGCTTCGAGCAGCGCGTAGCCGCGCGACTGAGCGTGCCCCACGCGCTCGGCGTCTCGAGCGGCAGCGACGCGCTGGTCGTGGCCTTGAGCGCGCTCGACGTGGGCGCCGGGCACGAGGTGCTCACCAGCGCGTACTCGTTCGTGGCGACGGCCGAGTCCATCCTGCGGGTGGGAGCCCGGCCGGTGTTCGTCGACCTGCCGCCGGACGGCTTCAACCTCGACGCCGCGGCGGCGCTCGCCGCGCTCACCCCCAGGACCCGCGCGCTGCTCCCCGTCCACTTGTTCGGTGAGCCCTGCGCCCTTCAGGCGTTGCTCGACGCGGCCGAGCGCGCCGGCGCCGTGGTAGTCGAGGACTGCGCGCAAGCCTTCGGCGCGACGCTGGGCGCCCGGGCCGTGGGCACCCTGGGCGCGGCGGGCGCGTTCAGCTTCTTCCCCGCCAAGGTGCTCGGTGGGTTCGGCGACGGCGGCCTGGTGACCACCGCGAGCCTGTCCACCGCGACCCGCGTGCGCGCGCTGCGGCAGCACGGCAGGACGGGGCCGGAGCGCTACGAGGCCGCCGGCGGCAACTACCGGCTCGACGCGCTGCAGGCGGCGCTGCTCGACGTGGCGCTCGAGCACGTGGACGGCTTCATCGCGGCGCGACGGCAGAGCGCCCGCGAGTATGCCCAGGCGCTCGCGGGGCTGGGGGGGCTGGTCGTGCCCCCGCCGTCCGAGGGCCACGTCTTCGGCTGCTTCACGCTGCGGGTGCTCGACGGGCGACGCGACGCGCTGGCGCGGCACTTGAGCGAGCGCGGCGTGGAGACCGCGGTGTACTACCCGACGCCGCTGCCGCTGCAGCCGCTGTTCGCCGCGCTCGGTCACCGCGCGGGGGAGTTCCCGAACGCCGAGCGCGCCGCTGGGGAGGCCCTCAGCCTGCCGGTGCACCCGGCCTTGACCGCCTCCGAGCGTGGCCGGGTGCTCGACGCGGTGCTCGAGTTCTTCCGCTCGCGCTGAGCCGGGTCAGAGCCAGATGAACAGGCCCGCCTGCAGGCCGAAGGTCGTGGTCTTCACGGTGTCGAGCTCGGTGGTCTGCGGCCCCGCCTTCTGCTCGCCGCTGCCCGTGAGCGGGAAGTCCACCATCGGACCGATCATGAAGCCCGCGTGCGGCACCGGCGTGATCACGAGGTTGCCCTCGAGCGAGACCGCGAGCATGGACGCCGAGGTCTCGTTGTCGTTGCCCGTCTCGCGCTTGAGGGAGACGTAGCTGACGCCGAGCCGCGGCCAGAGGCCGAAGGTCTCGCTGAACATCAGCGCGTAGCCCGCCCGGGGCGCGAACAGGAACGCGGTGTTCTTCTCCTTCAAGGCGTCGTTGTTTTGGCCGTTGACCTTGCCCTCGTCCGAGTCGCTGGTGTAGCCGACGGAGCCGCCCACGCTGATGTTGTTCGCGACGAAGTAGTCGAAGCCGATGCGCGGCGCGATGAAGGGCCTGCGCGGGTTGCTGGCCAGGAAGAAGAGCGAGGTGTTGCTGATCTTGGTCTCGCTCGACACGGCCGGGTCGTCGATCTTCACCGTGGTGTTGCTCTGGGAGAAGCCGAACAGGCGCTCGGCGCCCAGCACGAACACGCCCGCGCGGCCGAAGCCCGCGAGCACGCCGGCGGGCGCCGCGTCCAGCTGCGCGCTGCCACCCGCCGAGGCGCTGGCCTCTGCCTCTTCCGCCTCTTCTTCCTCCGCGAGGACCGGGGAGGCGAGCAGCAAGACGGAGAGACTCGAGAGCGAGGCGAACCAACGGGTGGGGGACATGGTGAAGCTCCTGACAAGGGCGACGAGTCGCAACTGCCCGTAGGTCTCGCTCTTGTGGAGCGCCGCGTCAACAGGCGTGTGCGGGCTGTCCCGGCGACGCGGCCCACTCGACGTCGTGGCTCGCCGGTGCGATCCTGGCGGCCGTGATCGACCCCAGCGCCACCGTGCACCCGAGCGCCATCGTGGAAGAGCCCGTGGAGATCGGCGCGCAGGTCCGGGTCTGGTGCTTCTGCCATGTCCGCAGCGGTGCGGTGATCGGCGAGGGCTCCTCCCTCGGGCTCGGCTGCTACGTCGCGCCGAGCGCGCGCATCGGTCGCGGCTGCCGGCTGCAGAACCACGTGAGCGTGTTCGACGGCGTCGTGCTCGAGGACGAGGTGTTCCTGGGCCCGAGCGTGGTCATCGCGAACGTGCTGCGGCCCCGGGCGCACGTGGTGCGCCGTCACGAGTTCGAGCGCACGGTCGTGCGCGTGAAGGAGGGCGCGACCGTCGGAGCCAACGCCACCGTGCTGCCCGGCGTGACCCTGGGGCGCTACTCGTTCGTGGCGGCTGGCGCCGTCGTCACCCGGGACGTGCGCGCTCACGAGTTGGTCGTCGGCGCGCCGGCGCGCCATCGCGGGTGGGTCAGCCGCCACGGCGAGCGGCTGCACCTGCGCGACGGCCTCGGGCTGTGCCCCGCGACGGGCGAGCGCTACCGCCTGGTGGCCGACGCGCTCTGCCTCGAGCCGACGGAAGAGTGAGCTCAGCGCTCCGCCAGGATGGCCTCGGTGGAGATGCCGCTGGAGTCGAGGAACTGGCGCACCAGCGGGTGGCTGCTGTCCACCAGTTGCTCGGGTGTGCCGTGGGCGGCCACCTCCCCCGCGGACAAGAGGTAGATGTAGTCGGCGATGCGCAGCGCGCCGGCCATGTCGTGGCTGATGACGATGCTGGTCACGCCGAAGCGGTGCCGCGTCTCCTGGATCAGATCGTCGACCATGCGGCAGCTGATGGGATCGAGCCCGCTGGTGGGCTCGTCGTACATCAGCACCTCGGGCTCGAGCATCAGCGCTCGCGCCAGACCCACGCGCTTCTTCATGCCGCCCGAGAGCTGGCTCGGGAAGCGTTTGTCGATGTCCTCGAGGCCGAGGACGGACAGCTTCTCGAGCACGCGCTGCCGGATCTCTTTCTCGCGCAGCTTGGTGTGCTCGCGCAGCGGGAACGCGACGTTGTCCATCACGTTCAAGGAGTCGAGCAGCGCGGAGTACTGAAACACCATGCCCATCTTCCGGCGCACGGTGTTCATGGCGGTCTCGCCGAGGGGCGCGATGTCCACGCCGTCGACCACCACGCGCCCCGTGGTCGGCTTGTCGAGGCCGATCAGGATCTTCATCAGCGTGGTCTTGCCGGCGCCGGAGCCGCCGATGATGACCACGACGTTCCCGCGCTGCACCGACATGTCGATGTCCCGCAGGGCGAAGAAGTCGCCGTACTGCTTGCACACCCGCTCGACGAGCAGGTGCGGCTCGGGGGTGTCGTAGGGCGTTTCGGCGGGGGGAGGCACGGAGTCTCGAGGGCGCGGGACGGACGATAGTCGAGGGGGGAGCCAGCGGGAACCGGACCGGGTCGTCGCCTCACCGGCGGCGCCGCGGGCGCGAAGTGACTTGACGCGGGCGCGCAGATCGCGCCTGTGTGCGGCCCATGACCGATGAGCACCTGCAGGCCCTGCTCGGCGCTGCCGAGGCGGCCAAGAAGGACAAAGAGGGCTTCCAGGCGCTGGCGGAGGGCCGCCACCTGACCTTGTACTCGGCCTCGAGCGGCGTGAGCTTGACCGTGTCGCGCATCTCGGCGCTGAAGCGCGACGCCGGCTTGGTGCACGCTCGCACCGTCAAGGGCGAGCTGTTCGTGCTCGCCATCGAAGACGTGTTCGCGGGCGCCGTGGACGCGGGCCAGACCTCGACGCGGCGGGCTGGGTTCGTGTGAGCCCTGCCGGGGGCGCCCGGGTGACCTGGGACGCGGGCCGCGCACCCCGCGGGGTGGATTGGCTGTGTCGTGCGCTCGGGGCAGCGCTGGGGTTCGTCGTGGGTACGTTGCTCGGGGTGCGTCGCGCTCACGTGCTCGGCAGCCTGCGGCGCGCCGGGATCGCCGAGCCGGCGCGGGTGGCAGCGGCGATGTACCGGCGGCTGGGTCGTGGCGCGCTCGAGCTGCTGGCGCTGGGCCTCGATGGACGTGGGCGTATCGCGCCGCGCCTGCGGCGACCGAGCGCCGCGACGGACGTGCTCGCCCTCGGCCGCCCGTGCGTGGTGGCCACCGCGCACACGGGCAACTGGGACTGGCTCGCGTGCGCGGCTGCCGCCGACGCGCCCCTGTGCGTGGTGACCAAGCACCTGAGCGTGGGGCTGCTCGATCGCGTGTGGCAGCGCACCCGCGCCCGGCGCGGGGTGCAGCTGGTGTCGGCGGGTCGGGCGGCGCGTGAGGCGCTCGCGGCCATCCGCCGGGGCTCGCGCGTGGCGATGCTCATCGACCAGGCGCCGGAGCGAGCGCGAGGCACGGTCATCGCGCCGTTCCTGGGGGCCGAGGCGCGGGTCGATCTCGCGCCGGCGCTGCTCGCGCTGCGCGCACGCGTCCCGCTCGTGCTCGCGTTCGCGCATCGCCGCGCGGACGGCTCGCACGCCGTCGTGGTGGCCGCGGTCCTCGAGCCGCCCCCGCGGCCGAGCCGGCGCTGGGCCGAGAGCGCCATGCTGCGCGCGACCGCGGCGCTCGAGGGCTTCGTGCGCGAGCATCCGGCGGACTGGCTGTGGATGCACCGCCGCTGGAAGGACGCGGCCGACGCGCCCGTCGTCTCGGGCTCTGCCTCCGCCGTTCCATCGTAGCCCCAGTTGCTCTACGGTCCCGCTCGTGGAGCCCGCTCAGCCGACACGAGCGAAGAGCGCGCCGCGCTGCATCGCCGTCGTGGTGCGCGGCTCGCTGTACGGCGTGCGGGTCGAAGAGGTGCAAGAGGTCATCGGCCTCCGTCCCCTGACGCGGGTCTTTCACGCCCCCGACGAGCTGGCCGGGGTCATCAGCCTGCGCGGCGAGGTCCTGCCCGTGCTCGACGTGGGCGCGCTGCTCGCGGGCCCGGCGCAGGCGTCGTCGCCGAGCCCGGACGCGCGCATCGTCGTGGTGCGCGAGTCGCGGGCGCCCCGGCGCCGAGCCGGCCTGCTCGTGGACGAGCTCGGCGGACTGCGGGACGTGCCCGACGCGGGCCTCGAGCCGCTGCCCTCGACCGCGTCCGAGGCGGTGCGACAGCTGGTGGTGGGGGTGATCGCCACGGCGCCGCCCTGCGGCGTGCTCGACGTCTCGGCGCTGTTCGACTCGGAGCCCATCGCTCGGCTCTCGGGCGGAGAGGCCGAGACGTGACGGACCGCGCCGCCGCGCTGGCCGTCCTGTCCGGGCTGCTCGAGCGCAGCCACGGCGTGGGCTTGCGGGGCGGCAGCTGGGTGACGGCGCGCCTCGAGCGCGCCCTCGACGAGCTGAGCGCCGAGGCCGGCGGCGTCGATGACGCGCTCGCGCTGCTGCGCAGCAGTCCCGAACGGCTGAGCGCGCTGGCTGACGTGCTGCGGGTCGGTGAGACGCGGTTCTTCCGGGATCCGGCGCACTGGGACGCCCTCGCGAGCCGCGCGGAGCCGTGGCTCGCGCAGGGTCGGCTGCGCGCGCTCTCGGTGGGCTGCTCCAGCGGCGAAGAGACCTGGACGCTGGCCATGATCCTGGCGCGCGCCGCGGGGCACACGAGCGCCGCCCGCGTGGTGGGCACGGATCGCAGCGAGCGAGCGATCGCGACGGCGGCGCGGGGCGAGTATCCAGCGAGCGCCGCAGAGCACCTGCCGCCGCCCCTGCGCGAGCGGTACCTGGCGCGCTCGGAGGACGGCGCGCGGGTGCGCGTGGTGGACCCGCTGCGTCAGCTCGTGACGTTTCAGGTACGCGACGCCCTCGCCGGACCGCCGCCCGGGCGCTGGGAGCTGGTCCTGTGCAAGAACGTGCTCATCTACTTCGGGGACGACGCCGCCGAGCGGGTGGTCTCGGGCCTCCTGCGCGCGCTCGCGGACGACGGCGTGCTGCTCGTGGCGCGCAGCGAGGTCAGCCGGGTGCGCGCCCTCGGGCATGCGAGCGAGGAGCTGGCGCCCGGCGTCACGGTGTTTCGCGCGCGCTGACCCGGTCCCGTTGCGGCGCCGCTTGCCGGCGCAAGCGCGAGGCGGTAGTCGTGACGCATCATGTCCCCGGATCCGCTGCACATCGGCCGACACACGTTCAGCTCGCGGCTGTTCGTGGGCACGGGCAAGTATCGCGACGTGGAGCAGACCCGCGCCGCGCTCGAGGCCTCCGGCGCCGAGGTGGTCACCGTCGCGCTGCGCCGGGTGGATCTGTCGGACAAGAGCGCCGGCTCGCTGATGAAGCTGCTCACCACCGGCCCCTGGACGCTGCTGCCGAACACGGCCGGTTGCACCACCGCCGACGACGCGGTGCGCACCCTGCGCCTCGCGCGGGAGCTCGGCATCGCGGAGCTGGTGAAGCTCGAGGTCATCGGCGACGAACGCACGCTCTACCCGGACAACGAGCAGACCGTGGAGGCGGCCAAGCTGCTGGTGAAGGAGGGGTTCACGGTGCTGCCCTACTGCTTGGATGATCCGATCGTGTGCCGCAAGCTCGAGGACGTGGGCTGCGCCGCGGTGATGCCGCTGGCGGCGCCCATCGGCTCGGGGCTCGGTATTCGCAACCCGTACAACCTGCGCATCATCCTGGAGCAGGCGAAGGTGCCGGTGATCGTGGACGCTGGCGTGGGCACCGCGAGCGACGCGGCCATCGCGCTCGAGCTCGGTTGCCATGGCGTGCTGCTGAACACCGCCATCGCGAGCGCGCGGGAGCCGGTCTTGATGGCCGAGGCCATGAAGGAGGCGGTCAGCGCGGGTCGCAAGGCCTTCCTCGCCGGGCGCATGCCGCGCCGACTGCACGCCAGCGCCTCGAGCCCCCTCGACGGCGTGATCGAGTGACTGGCGCGGGCAGGGGAGCGCCGGAGTCGAGCGTGAGCGAGCCCTTTACGCCCTATCAGCGGCGGCTGTTCGTGTTCTTGAGCGTGGCCACCTTCTTCGAGGGCTACGACTTCCTGGCCCTCACGCAGATCCTACCCAACCTGCGGCAGGAGATGGGCATCAGCGAGGGCCAAGCGGGCGCGCTCGTGGCCTTCATCAACGTGGGCACGGTGCTGGCGTACCTGCTCGTGCGCAAGGCGGACAAGTGGGGCCGGCGTCGGGTGCTCACCGCCACCATCGCCGGCTACACCGTGTTCACCTTCCTCACCGGGTTCGCGCCGAACATCTGGGTGTTCGCCATCTTCCAGATGATCGCGCGGGTGTTCCTGATCGGCGAGTGGGCCACCAGCATGGTCATCGCGGCCGAGGAGTTCCCCGCCGCGCGTCGCGGCATGGTGCTCGGCGTCATCAACGCCTTCGCCAGCCTGGGCTCGGTGTTCTGCGCCGGGGTGGTGCCGCTGCTCTTGAAGGCCCCCTGGGGTTGGCGCACGGTGTACTTCGTCGGGATCATCCCGCTGGTGATCTTGGCGTACGCGCGCCGCAACCTGCGAGAGACCCAGCGCTTCAGCGAGCAAGTGAAGGAACCCGCGCGGGCTCGGCCCCTGATGCACGTGATGCGCACGCCGTATCGCAAGCGAGTCCTGCAGCTCGGGCTGATCTGGCTCTTGACCTACGTCTGCACCCAGAACGGCATCACCTTTTGGAAGGAGTTCGCCGTGGCCGAGCGTTCCTTCACGGATGGTCAAGTCGGACTCGCCATCAGCATCGCCGCCGTCGCCGCCATGCCCCTGGTGTTCCTCTCCGGGAAGCTCATCGACGTGATCGGTCGTCAGCTCGGCGCCGCGGTGATCTTCGGGCTGGCCTCCCTCGGCGTGTTCCTCAGCTACAGCCTCGAGGGGCAGTGGGCGCTGACGGGTGCGCTGGCCTTCGGCATCTTCGGCGCCAGCGCGGTCTTGCCCGTGCTCAACGCCTACAGCACCGAGCTGTTCCCCACGGATCTGCGGGCGGACGCCTTCTCCTGGGCGAACAACCTGATCGGTCGCGTGGGCTACGTCCTCAGTCCCCTCGGCATCGGCCTCCTCGCCGGGCAGCTCGGCTGGGGCCCGGCCGTGCGGCTCACCGCGATCTTCCCGATCATCGCCGTGGTCCTGATCTTCTTGCTGCTCCCGGAGACGCGGAACAAAGAGCTCGAGGAGACCGCCGCGCTGTGACGGAGACCGAGCATCCCGCTGAGCCGTCGCACTCGCCGGACGAGCCGCGCGGAGGGTTCTTCCTGAACGTCGTGCCAGCCGGGCTGTACGTGCTGGCCGTGTTCTATGGCGGCGGGCTGCGCGGCTCGGCCGTGCCCGCGTCTGCCCTTCAGCTCGGCGACAAAGCGCTGCACGCCTTGGCTTTCTTCGGCATGCAGCTGACGGTGTACCGGGCTCTGCGCTACCTGTCGACGACGCTCACGAACGAGCGCGTTGCGGTGCTCGCGTTCGCGACCGCCAGCGCGCTCGGCGGGCTGCTCGAGCTGTACCAGATGGCGCTGCCGCATCGCTCGGCGGAGTGGCTCGACTGGGTCGCGGACGTCGCGGGCGCGGCGCTCGGCTGGTGGGTGGTCAGCTGGCGCAACAAGAAGAGCTGAGCCGCTGGGCTGGCGCCGGGCGTCGGGGCCGCGCTATAGAGCAGCTGGATCGGAGCTCACGTCTTGCGCCTCTCCCTCGCCACGCTCGTCGCCTTGGGCTCGCTGTATCGGGCGCCCCTGCAGTGCTCGGGCGAGCCGGACCACGCGCAGCGTCGCTACGAACCGCCGGGTGAAGCACTGTACGGCTTGGCTGAAGAGTTCAAGGCGCGCGGTGAGAAGGAGGCGTGGCGCTCCACGCTGCAGCACATCGTCGCGCGCTATCCGAACAGTCGCTTCGCGCTGATGGCGCGCGAGGACCTCGAGCGCGACGACGCCGCGAAGCGATGATCGCGCCCCGGCTGATCGCGATCACGGACAGCGCGGCCTGTGGCTGGCCTGTCGTGGTCGACGCGATGACGGCGCTCACGAGCGCTGCGGCGCCCGAGAGCGTGCTGGTCTTGCTCCGGTTCCCGGGTCTGCCGGTGCGCGAGGCGCTCGCGGCCGGACGCGCGCTGCGCAGTCGCACGCGACAGGCCCGGCAGTGGCTGTCGGTGGCCGATCGCATCGACGTCGCGCTGCTGCTCGAGGCCGACGCGCTGCACCTCGGGGAGCAGAGCGTCGCGACCGTCGATGCGCGGCGCCTGTTCCGCGGGTTCGTCTCTCGCGCGGCCCACTCGGTCGCCGCGGCGGCACGCACCCTCGACGACGCCGGCGTCGACGCGGTGCTGCTCTCGCCCATCGTCGCAGCGCGCAAGGGCGCGCCCGCGCTCGGCATCTCGGCCCTGTCCGCGCTGCGGCAGGCGCGAGCGCGGCCCACCTCCGGCGGGCGGGTGTACGCCCTCGGCGGCGTGAGCTCGGCGACGGCGCGGGCGTGCTTGGCTGCGGGCGCCGACGGCGTGGCGGCGGTCTCCGCCCCCCGGGACGAGCCCGCGGCGCTGCTCGCGGCGCTGGGCGCGTGAAGTCTCCACGCAACTGCCGGGACCCGCCCGCCGACTAGCCCCAGTTCACGTCGCGCCGTGGACGCTCGAATAACTACAAATTCTACAGCTGTGGCGGGGCTTGCCGGCTCGCGGTCGAGTCGTGCTAGCGTCGACGCCGGTTCTCGCATCGCGGGAACGGGCGGAAGTCAGTGGTGCCGGGGCCGCGTCGCGCGTAGACGCCCCGCGCGGGAGTGCGGACGAGATGAACAAGTCAGTGGCAACGATGGTGGGTCTGGTGATGGGCGTGGGCGCCTTGGTGCTCGCGGGCTGCTCGAGCGAGTCGTTCGAGCCGGGCGGGGCCAGCGGTGGCAGCGCCGGGGCGGACAGCGGCAGCGGCGGCAGCGGCGGCACGAGCGGCAGCGGCGGCACGAGCGGCAGCGGCGGCACGAGCGGCAGCGGCGGCAGCGGCGGCAGCAGCGGCAGCAGCGGCAGCAGCGGGGCCAGCGGTAGCAGCGGGGCCAGCGGCAGCAGCGGCTCGGCCGGACAGGGCGGCTCGGGGGGCCAGACGGACGCGGGCGCGGACGCCGGCGAAGACGCCGCCGTGGAGGCGGGTCCCGTCTACCACCCCAACGGCACCGCCTGCACCACCGGCACCCTTTGCCTGAGCGGCAACTGCGTGGATGGCGTGTGCTGCAACACGACCTGCACCGCGCCCTGCGAGAGCTGCGCCCAGGCCGGCTCTCTCGGCTCCTGCCAGCCGTACCCGGCGGGCAACGACCCGGAGCTGGAGTGTGGCGGCACCGGCACCGCGGGCAGCACCTGCAGCGGCAAGTGCAACGGCGGCAACGCCTGCGTCTTCCCGACCAGCACCACGACCTGCGGCGCGTCCACTTGCTCGGGCACCACGCAGACCAACCCCCGCTGCAACGGGACCGGCAGCTGCGGCGCGACCACTCAGTCGTGCGCGCCCTACGTGTGCGGGCCGTCCACCTGCAAGACCACGTGCTCCGCGGACGCGGACTGCGTGAGCGGCTACTTCTGCAACGGCGCGGCCCAGTGCGAGCTCAAGAAGACCAACGGCTCCGCCTGCCTCGGCAACAACTGGTGCCAGAGCAGCCACTGCGCCGGCAACGTGTGCTGCAACTCCGCCTGCGGCGGCGCCAACTTCAGCTGCAGCACCGGTACTTGCCTGTGCGGGGGCAAGGCGTGCGGCGCGAGCGAGACGTGCGTGAACTGGTACCGGGACCAGGACGGCGACGGCTTCGGCACCCCGAGCAACACCGTCCTCGGCTGCTCGACCACGGGACCGAACGCGAGCGGATACGTGTCCAACAACCAGGACTGCTACGACAACAACGCCAACGCCAAGCCGGGGCAGACCACCTACTACACCTCACACCGCGGCGACGGCAGCTTCGACTACAACTGCGACTCCACGGCCACCCGGCAGTACCTGAACCTGGGCAGCTCAC
This sequence comes from Polyangiaceae bacterium, assembly GCA_019637295.1. Taxonomy (GTDB): domain Bacteria; phylum Myxococcota_A; class Polyangia; order Polyangiales; family Polyangiaceae; genus JACKEA01. The sequence goes on along the minus strand of JAHBVX010000005.1, from coordinate 515,739 downwards.
CGTGCCAGGAGAACTGCAACTCCATCACGCCCAACTACCTGTACAACACCACCAACGTGACCTGCGGCGGCGCCCCGGTCTGCCCCATCACCTGCACCAAGAGCGGGTACAAGACCAACGTCAACTGCGGCGTCGCGAACACGCTGTGGACCTGCAGCGCGCTGCTGCAGGGCGGCGCGTACGAGGCGAGCCAGCCCAACGTGCAGCAGCCCTGCCGCTGAGCGACGCCGGTCGCCGTCCGCCGAGGGCCCGGGCGCAGAAGCGCCCGGGCACCGGCGCGCCCGGGCACCGGCGCGTCTGGCGCGCGCTGCCGGGCGGCCGCGACGCGTGGTATACGCTGCGGCCGCGACCGATGACCGCCGATCCTGCCTTCCGCCCCGTGCCCCAGGAGCTCGACTTTCCCCGCTACGAGCGGGCCATTCTGGAGCTGTGGCGGCAGCGCGGCATCTTCGAGGCCTCCCTCGAGCACCGGGGACCGAGCGCGCCACACTTCGTGTTCTACGAAGGTCCTCCGACGGCCAACGGCGTGCCCCACAACGGCCACGTCCTGACTCGCGTCGTCAAGGACCTATTTCCGCGCTACCAGTCCATGCGCGGCAAGCGCGTGCTGCGCAAGGGCGGCTGGGACACCCACGGCCTGCCGGTGGAGGTGGAGGTCGAGAAGGAGCTGCGCATCCACGGCAAGGCCGCGATCGAGGCGTACGGCGTGGAGCCCTTCGTGGCCCGCTGCATCGAGAGCGTGTTCCGCTACACCAGCGAGTGGGAGCGGCTCACCGAGCGGCTCGGGTTCTGGGTGAGCCTGCCGGACGCCTACGTGACCTACCACAAGAGCTACGTGCAGAGCGTGTGGTGGGCCCTCGGGGAGCTGTTCCGAAAGGGGCTGCTGTACCAGGGGCACAAGGTCGTGTGGTGGTGGGCGCAGGGCGGCACGGCGCTGTCGAGCGCGGAGGTGGGCCTCGGCTACAAGACCGTCGACGATCCGAGCGTCTACATCGCGTTCCCGCTGCGGGACGAGCCCAGCGCCGCGTTGGTGGTCTGGACCACGACGCCCTGGACGTTGCCCTCCAACGGCTACGCCGCGGTGAAGCCCAGCGTGGACTACGATCGGGTGCGCATCGGCGAGCCCCTCGCGCGCAAGGGCAAGCCGGCGGCGCTGCCCGAGCTCGGCGCCCAGACGCTGATCGTCGCGAGCCAGCTGCGCGCCGCGCTGTCGGAGAAGCTCGGCCGGGAGCTGCTCGTCGAGAGCACGGTCAAGGGTGAGGCGCTGGTCGGTCTCGAGTATTGCCCGCCCTTCGACACCTTCAGCCAGCGCCTTGGCGGCCAGCGCACGAAGCTCCGCGCGGGCGGGGAGGTGGCGACCTACTGGCGCGTGCTCGGCGCGGACTTCGTGACGCTCGACACTGGCACCGGCATCGTCCACATCGCCCCCGCGTTCGGCGAGGACGATCACGAGGCCCACAAGGCGGAGCTGGCTCGCTACGCGGACCCGCTGGCGGTAGAGCTGATCTGCGCGGTGGATCCCGACGGCAGCTTCCGATCCGAAGCGGGCCCGTACGCCGGGCGCTGGGTCAAGGACTGTGATCGCGACATCATCGCGGAGCTGGCGGCGCGCGGGCTCTTGGTGCTGCAGGAGCTGTACCGGCACGACTACCCGTTCTGCTGGCGTGCGGAGCAAGACCCGCTGATCCAGATGGCGCGGCCCGCGTGGTTCATCCGCACCACCGCGGTGGTGGAGCAAGCCCTGGCCAACAACGCTCGGGTGGGGTGGCTGCCGGAGCACATCCGTGAGGGGCGCTTCGGCGACTTCTTGCGCAACAACGTGGACTGGGCGCTCTCCCGCGAGCGCTTCTGGGGGACGCCCCTCAACGTCTGGATTTGCTCACGGGACGGCGAGCACCGCCATGCCCCCACCAGCGTGGACGAGATCCTCGCGCTGAACCCCGACGCCTTCGCCCACTTCCGCGCCGCGCAGGCCAAGGACCCGAGCCTGAACGAGCACCTGATCGTCCACAAACCGTGGATCGACCAGGTGACGCTGCCGTGCCCGACCTGCGGCGCGGTCATGCGCCGGGTCCCCGAGGTCATCGACTGCTGGTTCGACTCGGGTTGCATGCCCTTCGCACAGTGGGGCTTCCCCCAGGAGCCCGGCTCGCGGGAGCGCTTCGATGACGCGTTCCCAGCGGACTTCATCAGCGAGGCCATCGATCAGACCCGCGGCTGGTTCTACTCGCTGCTCATGATCTCCACGCTGGTGTTCGACGCGGAGACGCAAGAGCGGCTCGGTCTGGCGTCGGTGCGCGAGTTCCCCCACCCCTACAAGAGCTGCATCGTGCTCGGCCACGTCGGGGACAAGGAAGGCAAGAAGGAGAGCAAGAGTCGAGGCAACTACACGCCGCCGGAGATCATCCTCGATCGCGTGCGCATGGAGTTCGGCGTGCTCGAGGGCGTGAAGGACGCTCACGGCACCGACGGCGTGGCGCTGATCGCGCGCGAAGATCTGGAGGGCATGGACCTGGCCGAGGGCGCGCGCGTCGCCGTGTATCGCGGGGACGGCGGCGGCCAGAGGCTCGAGCTCGCCGTGCGCGCGGAGAAGAAGCTGCCTCGCCGGGTGGTGCTGCTCTCTGCGGGGGATCGCGAGCGGCTTGGCGCCCGGCCCATCACGACCGGGCTGGGCACTCAGCCGGTGGAGGTGCCGCGGGCGCCCGCGCGGGAGCGAGTGTTCCTGGAGGACGAGAGCACGCCGGCGCCGGGCGCGGACGCGTTCCGGTGGTTCTTCTACGCCGCGAGCCCGCCCTGGTCCAACACCCGGCACAGCCTGGGCAACGTGCGGCTGCTCCAGAAGGACTTCCTGGTCAAGCTGCGCAACGTGTACTCGTTCTTCGTCATCTACGCGAACATCGACGGCTACCGGCCGGGCAGCGCGGAGCAGGCGCCGCGGCCGCCGAGCGAGCGCGCGTTGCTCGACCGCTGGATGCTCTCGGAGCTCAACCTGGCTGCGCGCGACGTGGGGCGCGCGCTCGACGGCTACCAGGTGTACGACGCCGCGCAGCGGTTGCTCGCGCTCGTGGAGGGCGTGTCGAACTGGTACGTGCGCCGCAGTCGCGCGCGCTTCTGGGCGCCAGGCTTCGAGCAGGACAAGCGTGACGCGCTCGCCACGCTGTACGAGGTGCTGGTGGTCGCCGCCAAGCTGAGCGCGCCCTTCGTGCCCTTCTTCAGCGAAGAGGTGTATCAGAACCTCGTGGTCGAAGCCGGCGCGGCCGGCGCGAAGCCCAGCGTGCATCTGGAGGACTTCCCCGAGTGCGACGAGTCTCGCATCGACGCCGGGCTGGTTCGTGAGATGGCGGCGGTGCGCGAGATCGTCAGCCTGGGGCTCGGCGTGCGGACCCAGAGCCGGCTGCGGGTCCGCCAGCCGCTGTCGCGGGTGGACGTGGTGTTCAACGATCGGGAGCTGCGGCCGCGGGTGGCCCTGCACAGCCCGCTGATCGCCGAGGAGCTGAACGTACACGAGGTGGTACTGCACGACCCCGGCCACGAGCTCGACGCGGTCAGCTTCAAGCTCAAGCCCAACTTTCGCACCCTCGGTCCGCGCCTCGGCGGCCAAGTGCAAGCCGTGAAGAAGGCGCTCGAGGCGGCCGATGGCGGCGCGCTGTTCGCGCAGCTCTCGCAGCACGGTCGCGCCGTGGTCGAGGTCGACGGGGCGCCCCTCGAGCTGTCGAGCGAGGAGCTCGAGGTCGCGGTCGCGGCGGCTGAGGGCTACGCGGCCAACGCCGGCGCGGTGGGTGTGGTCGTGCTCCACACCACGCTGAGCGAAGCGCTCGTGGACGAGGGCCTCCTGCGCGAGATCGTCAGCCGCGTCCAAGCGGCGCGCAAGGAGCTGAACCTGGGCTTCACCGAGCGCGTGTTGCTGCGAGTGGACGGCAGCGAGCGGGTCGTGCGCGTCGCGCGGGCGGGGCAGGCCCACTTGACGAGCGAGTGCCTCGCCAGCGACGTGCGCTTCGAGCAGCCGGGGGCGGAGGCTCGCGCCCACGAGCTGGGCGCGGAGACGCTGCGCTTCAGCATCGGGCGGCTCGGCTCATGAGCGGTCGTCGGTGTCCGTGAGCGCTCCCGCGCTGCTGCTCGTCGCGCTCTGCCTCGTGACCTCGAGCAGCCGAGCCGATGCTGGTGGGGTGGTGAGCGCGCCTGCGTCCGTATCGAGTGCCGGGCCGCCAGTGCGCGCGCTCGGTGAGGCTCCTCGGGCCGCCGTTCGCTCGCGCGACGCACGGCGCAAGAAGCGCGCTTCGACCCTGGGCGTGGTCGTCGCCGTCGGTGTCGGCGTCACGCTGCTCGGGTACTTCATCGGCAAGCGGCTGCGCGACCGCTGAGGCTCAGCCCCGCCCGAGCGCGACGGGCCGACCGAGCTTCTTCGAGAGCACCTCTGCGACGGTGGCCCACAGTTCGGCCCCGGTCTTGGCGTCGGTCCAGCTGTTCGAGGCCGGCGAGTAGTCGAAGTGCCAAGCGCTCCGCTCCGCCGCCATCCAGATCTGGCGGGCAGCGCGGTGCGAGTTGATCACGTAGCTTGCGCCGTCAGCGAACTCGATGCTCAGGATGTCACTCGCGAGCTCGGACTCGGCGCCGTCGAGCTCGAGCGCATCGAGCGCGTCGAGCAGCGCGCGAAGCTCGGGGTAGGCGCGCTGCTCGTATTCGTCCTCGGTCGACACGTCACTGAGTGGGGGCCGGCGTGCCGAGGGAGGGCATGCACGCCGGCGGCACGCACTGATTGCCTGCGGCGCAGTCGACGTTCGTGGCGCAGGGCCAGGCACACTTGCCGTGCTGCACGTTGCAGCGATGCGTGAGGCACTGCGCGTCCGACTGACACGGGAACGCCATGGGCGCAGGAGTCGACATCTGCTCCGCCGGCGGCTGCTGGTAGCCGGGCTGCTGCCCGTACCCGGGCTGCTGGCCGTACCCGGGCTGCTGACCGTACCCCGGCTGCTGGCCGTAGTACTGATCCTGGGGCGGCGGATCCTCCTTCTTCTTGCAGGAGGTAGCGACGAGGGCCGCGGTGACGGCGAGCGTGAGGGAAGTGAAGAGCGCGTGGCGCATGAGATGACTCCTCGAAATTCGGTCCTGGGCGGAAAACCGTCAGACCGGGCACTCAGTTAGTACTTGGACGGCCGGGGCCGGTCAACTCATCACATCAAACGCGGGGGGGCGCGTGGGCTTACGCTGGCATTTCCCTGTTCCCGCAGGACTGCGCTGGGCAATTTCGTGCGGCCCGGACTGCCGCGGACAATTTGGGGTGAGGGTTTTCGGGCAAGCGGTGCTACCTTTCCAAGTCGGCCCAACATGGGATTGAGGGCGGATCGGGGGGATCGACTGAAGGCTGCTCTCACCGACCGCCTCGAGGCGGACCTCAAGGCGGCGCTGCGCCGCAAGCCGCCGCACGAGGGACGGCTCGGCGGCGTGATTCGCGCGCTGCTGCCGTACTCGCCCCGACTGCGCGCGGCGGCGAGCGAGGCGCTCACCGTGTTGGTGCGCCGCGGGAGCTTCAAGCGGCCGCTGTACGCGGCCCTGGGGCGCGGACTGGCGGAGGTCGGAGAGAGCTCCGCCCTGGCGGCCTTGCGCGACGCGCTCGGCTCCGAAGAAGCGGGTGGTCTGTGCACCCTCAGCGCGGCGAGCCTCTCGCGGGGTGAGCTGCTCAGCGAGCCCCTCGCGCGCGCCGTGATGAATCGCCACCCGCACCTCGCGTTCGCTGCCGAGGTGGCGCGGGTCGCGCGGGGCGAGTCGAGCGGTGACTTGGTCGCCTCCGTCGCGCCGAAGATCAAAGAGAGCCATCGCATCGATTTATGCGCCGAGCTGTTCGTGCCGCTGCTGTGGGCTCCGCCGATGCCCGCGGGCATCGGGCCGGCGCTCGGGGTGCTGCGTGACGCGGAGCGACACCTGGGGCGGTGGCTCGTGTTCGGCGCCATCGCGGCGCGGGGAGGTGACAGAGCTCCCCTGGACGACGCCCGGCAGCGCGCGAGCGCCGGCCCTTCGAGCGCGCGCAGCGCGTGGGCGATGGTCGCGTGGGCGCTGACCGAGGACGTGGAGCGTCCACCCGACGTACGCCCCACCCTCGAGCTCGTCGCGAGACTCAGCGACCGACCGAGCGCCGATCGTGATCCCACGTTCTTGTATCGGCTGGCGGCCGCGCGGGCGACGAACGCGCGCCCCATGCTCGAGACGCTCGCCAAGAGTCAGACCTTGACCAGCGAGTCGGCGGTGCGCGCAGCGCTCTATCTCGCCCGCGACCACGGACGCGACGACATGACCGAAGCCCTGCGCAAGATCGCCGGCAACCCCCGTCGCGAAGCGCTGCGCGGTCTCGCCACCGCGGCGCTGTACGACGTGGGGGAGCGAGGGGAGGCGGCGGCCCTGGGGGAGCGACTGCTCGCCAGCAAGCAGCTCGCGACCGTCGCCTGGGGCGCGCTGGTGCACGCGCACGGGGGAGACACCGCGCCGCTGCTCGACGAGCCGCGCTTTCGACGCGTGCAGCTCGGGTGGCCCGAGTGAGAGGGCCGCGCGCGGCCCTCGCGCTCGCGGGGTCGCTCGCAGCCGCGACGCTGGTGGGCGCCGCGCCCCTGACCCTGTCGCCTGAGGACGCGCCGCAGAGCGTGCTGATCTTCGTCGACTCGGACGACGACGACGACGACGGCCGGCCGGATCGCGAGCAGACGCCGAGCAGCAAGCCCATCCTCGCCGCGCTGCTCGAGATCGGCCTGCCCCGCGCGGCGCCGGCGGTTGCAGACGGCAGCGCCCTGCGGCTGCTGCGCGGCGAGGCGCCGTTGGCTGGCGCGGCGAAGGTCAAGCGCCTCTGGTTGCAGGGCCTGACGGTGGGGTCGGCGCGAGTGCTCGTGTCGGGCAAGCCGGCGCTCGAGGTGTCGGTGGTGGAGGCCTTCGCGCTGGACAGCCGCGGCCGGCTCATGGACCTCGCGCGCTCCCACGTCGCCATCACGCGCAGCTTGCCGGCGTCGTTGACCCGCGCCGACGCCGTCGACGACGAGGCGGTGTCCTTCCTGGTGGCGAGCGAGGGCGAGGTGGCGCTCGAGCGCTTGGAGCTGGCGTCTCTCGATCCCGGGGGGCGAGAGCTCGACCGACTCGGTCCGCTGCGCCTGACGGCGATCGCCTGTCCGCCGTCCGTGCCTGCGGGGCGGCGCTGCCAGGCGACGGGGCCCGTGCGCGCGACGAGCGACCTGATCGATCGCAGCCACCCGGGTTCATCGTGGCGCTCGCTGCGTGCCGAGGTTGGCGGACGGCTGGCCCTGACGCACGCCGGGCAGCGCGCGGTGTCGCTGCGCGTGGGAGGACCGCGACAGAGCGCGCTCGGACCCATCGAGCGGGTGCGAGGCCGGCTGCGCGTGCGGCTAGTGCGACAGTCGCCCGGCGCGTCACCGCCCATCGGGGGCACCGAGGCGCGCGCGCTCGCGTTGGCTCGCGACGAGGTGCACGTGGCGTCCGGGCTCTGGGGGCAGTGCGGGATCCATTTCGGTCCCGCCGCCGAGCTCGACGTGGCGGTGGTGGATCCGCCGCCGCCGTTCCTGATCGCCATCGGCGGGGCCGCGGGGTTGCCCGCGACGGGCGGAGCGATCGCGCTCGCGGTGGATGGCCGGCCGGTGACCCTCGCCACCGCTGCGGGCGAGACGCCCGAGCGAGTCGCGCGCCGCCTGGCCGCGGCGATCCGCAAGCTTGGCTTCGTCGCGCGGGTGAGCCCCAACCCTCGCGTGACCCAAGGGGCGCTGCCAACCGCGGACGTGCTGGTCGCGCGGCCGCAGGGTGGCTGGTCCACGCTCTCGAGCGACGGCCCGCCGTCCACGGACACGGCGCTGGCCGTCCAGATCGGCTCCGTGGATCTGAGCGACGGGCTGACGCATTTCTCGGACTTCGACGCCGCCGCGGGTACGCTGGAGGAGCGCACGCTGATCAAGGCGCTCGACGACGGCGATCCGCGCACCATCGAGGTGCTCGTGATCCCGAGCTTCTCTCGCAGCGGTCGCATCGGCGAGTCGTTCATCTTCGGCGACGGCGGCAGCATCCAGAACGTGGTGATCGTCGATCGCGCGGGGCTCGTCGCGGGCGCGCGCAGCTATGTGCTCGCGCACGAGCTCGGCCACATCCTGCTCGACATGCCGGGGCACCCGGACGACTACGGGGTGGACAGCCCGAGCTCGCTCATGGACGCGGACGCGGCGGATCCGACCATCTTCGGACCCCGGCGCTTGTCGCTCGCGGAGTGCGAGCGCGCGCTGCGGCAGAGCGGCCCGGGCGCGCCGGTTGCGCTGCTCGCGAGCTGGCCGCTGTACGCGCGCTGAGCGGGTGGGGCGGCTGCGATCGCGTGGCGTTGGCGGGGGCGTTTGCGTGTCGCGTGGGCGTGTCGCGGGGGCGGTGGCGAGGGCGGGGCGTGCGCGGTGGCGTGGGCGTGTCGCGGTTGCGTGGGCGTGTCGCGGTTGCGTGGGCGTGTCGCGGTTGCGTGGGCGTGTCGCGGTTGCGTGGGCGTGTGCGGGGGCGTTGGCGTGGGCGTGGGCGGGCGCGGGGGCGTGAGCGATCGCGATGGCGAGGAGCGGGGGAGAGCGGGGAGTGGGCGCGGGCGGTAGCGCGGTGGCGTCGCGTGGCGGGGGTTGCTATCATCGGTGGGTGGAGGAGCGAATTGGGGCTGAGCATCGGCTGAGGCCATGCGGCGGGTGCGCGCGTCACGTTCGTGAGTGCGAGGCGCGTTGCCCGTTCTGCGCCCGGGAGCTCGAGCGCGAGCCGAAGCCGACTGTCGTCATGAGGGCGCGGCTCGGGCGCGCGGCGTTGTTCGTCTTCGGCGCGACGTTGGGGAGCGACGTGTTCATCGCGTGCTCCTCCAGCTTCAGCGTGTACGGTGCTCCGGGATCGCCTTGGGATGGAGGACCCTGGGATGCCGGCGTCGGCGGCTTTCCCTTCGACGCGACCGCGTCGGACGCCGCCCTGTCGGACGCCGACGCCGCGGAGCCCGATGGGGCGAGCACGAGCGACGCCGTCGCTCCCTTCGACGGCGCCAGCGACGCGGGGGATGGGGATGGCGCGAGCGACGCCGCGGATCCCGAGGATGGCGCTCCGGACTAGCGACGCGGTCGCTCGAGAGAGTGGAGAGCTCCCGCCGCTTCCGCGTCGAGCCAACAAGGCGATGCTTACTGGGGCACGATCTCGACCAGCTCCGTGCCGGCGGCGTAGGCGTAGCTGACGAACGCGTCGAAGCCTTCGACCAACACGCCGACGGGGCTGGTGGCGTCGACTCGGTGCACGCCGTCGTTCTGTAGCCCGGGCGAGAGTCGATTCGTATCCTTGTCCGGATCGATGATGGGAAAGGAGAGCTGGCAGCGGTACACGATGAATGGCGGCGGTCCGCCGCGCTGCTCGTCGCTGAGTCCGTCCGCCGGGACCGCGCGACAGGCGTCGAGCTGGTCGACGCGCTCGCCGTCGAGCACGACCACGGCGCCGCTCGGCGCGACGATGCGGATGAAGTCGAAGCTGTACTTGTCCGGCGTGAGAAAGACGTAGGATGAACGAAACTGCTCCAGCGGCGGGATGATGAGCAGGCTCGGATCGCCGCCGGGCAGCCCGCGGGGGATGCCCGCCGCTTCTTGACTCGGCGAGACGCTGGCGAGCATCACCGGTGCGTCGCTGTCGATCATGAAGTCTCTGGTGCTCTCGAGGGTGGCGAAGCTGCCACGCGTCGGCAGCACGAGCTCCGAGTAGGGTGGCGGTAGGGTGGTGGTCAGGCGCGCCCCGGCGGGGGTGACCGCGATGACGCGGAAGTACTCGGGCTGAGGCACGACGCCGATGGTCGCGCCGGCGGCGGCCACCGCCTCGCTGCGGTTGGCGCTCACCGACGCCACGAAGCGGCGGCCCGCGGTGCGGATGGGGTCGAGCTGCTCTTCGAGGTGATCGGCGCAGCAGCGCCGGTACGCGAGCTCGGGGAACATGGGCGCGTCGCTGGCCTCACCGCCGCTGAACACCACCACGGGTTGATCACTGGACACGAGGGAGCCCGAGAAGTCGCCGCCGAAGTCGTCCGTCTCGAGGTTCAAGACGTCGAAGGGCCCGAGCTCGACCTCGATCACTCCGCCGATAGGGGTGGTCGGCACCGGGCCGCCGCCGATCACCAGGGCGGTGGTCTCGATCCGGACGCGCGTGTTCGGTCGCGTGCCCACGATGGCGAGGAACGCGCGCAGATCGATGGGGGCGGAGGCGTTGAAGTTCGTCTTCGGATCCTCGGTGCTGGCGATGGTCTGAGGCCAGCCGAGCACGACGTAGGCCGGAGTCACCGACGCGGAGGGCGTGCCGAGGGCCTCCACCGGCTTGAGGAGCGAGGCGTCGTTGGAGAACACGTTCACGTTCTCGAGCGGGTTGAACTGGTAGGCCACGACCGGGAAGTCCGAGCGCAGCCGGTAGGCGGCGCGAGTGAGCGCGGTGTGGGTGCCGGTGTTGAACTCACCGGGGGGCGAGCCGTCCACCTCGCGCGGCCCGAGCTTGAACACCCGCAGGCTCAGCGGTGAGATGGTGGCGGTGGCCACCTGCAGCGGCTCGTTGTCGTCTCCGGGGGCGGTGTCGTCTCGCTCGATCACCACCTCGACGGGGACGTCCGGCTGTGGGTTGCTGACCACCACCGCGAACTGCTGGGCGGCAGCGTTCAGGCTCGTGCCCACGTTGGCGTTGTCGAGATCCACCGCCCAGTACTCACAGCCGACGTTGCTGCGCAGGGTCTGGGCTTCCTTGCACAGATTGACGCATGCCCCGGCGCGGCAGGCCTCGGCCGACTTCGGATCGCAGCTGCCGGTGGGCGAGTAGCCGTCGCCGCTGTCGTCGCAGCGCAGCGTGAGCTGGCCGTCGCAGGCGCCGCTCTGGGGCACGCAGGTGCGGCACTCCAGCGTGGCAGGGACGCACACCAGCCCGCTCTTGGCGCAGTCGGTCTCGATGACGAAGCTGCCCGCGGAGCAGCGCTCGATGCCGGTGCTGCCGCAGCGTCGCTCGCCGGCCTGGCAGCTGGGCGGCGGGCCGTCGCCGAGCAGCCAGCGATCGGCGCGGTCGAAGCCGCAGCTCCCGGTCAGGACGACGCACAGCGCCACCACGCTCGAGCTCGCGACGGCGCGCCAGCGAGCCCTCATGGCGCGAGGTGAGGGTAGAACACGTCCGTCGCGTGCGCGTTCCAGCCCTGGCTCGACAGGTGGCGGTAGCGCAGCGTCGAGTAGTCGAAGTCCGTCACGTGCGCGACCGTGACGCTGAGGGTGAGCGACCCGCTCGGCAGCGCCAGGAGCGGATCGAGCGCGGCCAGGTCTGGCAGCAGCACGCTGTGCACGCCCGCGGGGACCGCGACGGTCCACGTGACGAGGCCGCTGCCGGCGATCAGCGAGAGCACGGTGAGGCTCACGCCCGGTCCGCCCGGCTTCACGGAGAACTCGAGGTGCTTGCCATCCCAGGCTGTGTTGTTCTGGGGCGTGGTGAGCAGCGGGATCTCGAGGAAGCCGTCGAGGGGCACCACCTGCGCGCTGCTCGTGGTGGCCAGGGACATGGCCACCGAGCGCGGGGTCGTCGCCCCCGAGCCCGTCACGGCGCGCCCGCCCACGACGTACTGCGCGCCGAGGAGCGAGGCGCCGAGGGGCGGCAACCCCACGAAGGAGAGCAGGCCGCTGGCTGGGAGCAGCTCGGTCTTGCGCATGCTCGGCAGGATCACGTAGCCGAGCTCGCCCACGCGGATCGAACTCTGCACGATCGCGCGGTCGGGACCTTTGAGGGTCGGCGTGGGACCGTGCAGGTCGACGCTGAGCGCGTGATCGAGCGGGATGTCGACGTTGATGAACACGTTCGTGGTCGCCGAGCCGGGCTTGCTGGAGATGCCCTTCGACAGACCCATGGAATAGGCCAGGAACTTGGGCGGCGAGACGCTGCGGTCCTCGATGCCCGCCAGGGCATAGAGCGTCACGTTCCCGGCGCCGACCGACATCGAATACTGAAAGCCCGCCGTGCCGGGGGAGTCCGGCGTGACGGCGGCGGACTCGCCGGGCAGCTGGAACTGCTGGGAGGGGTCCGACGCGAGGCGGAAGACGTACGCGACGAGCTTCTCGTTCGGGCCCTTGGGGTAGGGGACGTTGGTCCACACGCCGCGCTCGAACTCCTTCTGGCTGGGCCAGAGCAGCTCGCCGGTCACCGCGCCGGACAAGCTCGGGTTGCCGCCGGTGGGCGGCGGGTCTCCTTCGTCCGCGCACTTGGGGCTGAGCACCGGGTCGAGGTACGCGGTGACCGTGTCGACCGGCACGTCCACGAACGTGATCGGCTGGAAGCAGTTCTTCGCCACGGTGACGCTGCGCTTGGGCCCGAGGCTCGGGTCCGCGAACTCGACCACGCCGCCCGTGTCCGTCTTGTCGATGAACGCGCTCTGGATGTCGGTCCCCGCGATGACGGTCGCTCCCGGCAGCGGGTCCCCGCTGTAGGCGTCCAGGACCACGATGCGTAGCTTCGACGTCAGGGGCTGTCCGTCGAGGCCCCCGCGGTAGCCGTTGTCGCTGTCGCCATAGGTGAAGGCGTCGAGCACGTCGACGCTGACCAGATCCGGCGTGGTGACGCGCACGGGCTTCGAGCCCGGCGAGCCCACCGGCGTGGTGCAAGACAGCTCGGTGCTGGAGGTGACGGTGACGTCGACGCAGGGGACGAGATCGACGAGCACCGTGGTGCCCGCGCTCCACTGGGTCCCGCTGCCGCGCAGCGTGACTCGGGTGCCGCCAGAGTTCGGACCCGAAGCGGGCTCGAGGTAGAAGCGGTCGTAGCTGTAGCCGCCGCTGAGGGAGCTCCGGGTGGAGGCGTCGCTGCCGTTCTGGGTGGTCACGTCGACCGGGCCCGCCGCGCCCGGCGGCACGAGCACCTGCACGCGCTTGGGATCGACCGGCACGACGTCTTCGGGCGCGATCTCTTGGTCGCCGAACCACACCCTCACCTTGCTCGAGAAGCCGTTGCCTCGCACCAGCGCGAGCTGCCCGCCGTTCCAGGGCCCGTGGGGCGGGTCGACCCCCAGCACGATGTGCGGCGCGAGCTCGGGCAGCTCCGAGGTCACGTCCCCGGGTCCGGTGGTCGCGTCGATCAGCGGCGGTGCGCCGGTGCCGGCATCGTCGAGGTACTGCTTCTGGAACACGCCCTCGTCCCGCGCCAGGCAGCCGTGCAGCAACCAGGCCGCCGCGACCGCGCCGAGGCCGGTCGAGATCAAGAGCCGTCTCGACACCTGCCTAGGCTAGTGTGGCCTGCCCCGAGCCGCAATCGCGCCCGGCGCGCTTTCGATCTGGCCCGGCTCGCGCTACTCTCGACGAAGCCCGCTCGGCCGCGGGCGCCAAGTGGAGGAGCCATGATGCGTGCTCAGCGATGGGGTTGGCTGCTCGGGGCGCTGCTCGCAGCCGCGGGCTGCGGGGACAGCGACGAGGGTGGCAAATCCCCGGGCGGCAGCGGCGGCGCGGGCGCGACCGGCGGGTCGGCGACCGGGGGCGCGGGTGGCGCGACCGGTGGCAGCGGCGGCAGCGGCGCGGGGGCGACCGGAGGCGTCGGCGCGACGGGCGGCAGCGCAGGCAGCGCGGGCCAGGCGGGCCAAGCGGGGCAGGCGGGCCAGGCGGGCCAAGCGGGCGCCGGCGGCAGCGGTGGGGGCACCGGAGGCAGCGGCGGCAACCCCGGAGTCGAAATCGACTTCGATCCGACCCTGCTACCGCTCGTCTCCGCGTCGTTCCCCGCCGGCATCCAAGCCGGCGATCCGACGTCGGACAAGGCGGTGCTGTGGACGCGCTACGCGGGGACGGGGACGCTGCTCGTGCGCGTGTTCACCCCCACCAGCGCGGGCAAGTCGCTGTTGTTCCACGAGTCGGTCGCCACGCCCTCGAGCGACGGCTTCGTGCACGTGGACGCCGACGGACTGCCCGCTCTAGCGGATCTCTCGTACGTGTTCCTCGAGCAGCAGGGCGGCACCTTCGTCGCGCGCAGCGACATCGGGCGCGTGGTGACCGCTCCGCTGCCCGGGCACAAGGCCGTGATCCGCTTCGGTGGCACGTCTTGCACCAGCAACAGCCGCGCGCCCTTCGACGCGCTGGACAAGGGCGGCGAGCTGAACCTCGACTTCATCATCCTGGCTGGCGACACGACCTACAACGACTCGGCGACGACCCTCGCGCAGTATCGCGCCAAGTGGCAGGAGCAGATCGGCGAGGGCACCTATCAGAAGTTCTTGCAGAGCACGGCGCACTACGCGACCTGGGACGACCACGAGGTGGACAACGACTGGAACCCGGAGACCTTCAGCCCCACCCGCCTGGCCGCGGCGCGCCAGACCTTCTTCGAGTACCTGCCCATTCGCCGCGCGGTCTCCGCGCCGGACCGGATCTGGCGCAGCTACCGCTGGGGGGACACCCTCGAGGTGTTCGTGCTCGACTCGCGCGGCGAGCGCAAGCCCTCCACGCGCAACACGCCGAACGCGGAGTACCTCTCGAACGAGCAGCTCGCCTGGCTGCAGGCCGGTCTGTCCGCGAGTACGGCGACGTTCAAGGTGATCGTCAACTCGGTGCCCATCACCAACTTCCCCGGCCTCTTCGATCTGGCCCAGGCGGATCGCTGGGAGGGCTACGCCGCCCAGCGCACGAAGCTGCTCGAGTACATCGCCACCAGCGCGATCAAGGGCGTCCTGTTCGTCTCCGGGGACTTCCACCTGGGCGCTTCGGCTACCGTGGAGCCGAGCGGCGCGTGGTCGGATCTACGCGAGGTGCTGATGGGGCCCGGGGATCAGAACGCCAACCCGCTGTGGACCACCCTGCCCACGAGCCAGTTCGAGTTCCGCACGGGCACCAGCAACGTGACGGTGTTCGAGGCCAACCCGAACGCGACCCCGCCCACGATCAAGGTCACCTTCGTCAACGGGCAGGGCGCGTCCCTGTTCGACAAGACCTACAGCTTCCCCTGAGCGCGGGGGCAGGATCTCAGCCGCGGGGCGCGATGGCGGCGAGCACCGTCAGCGCCATCGCGCGCCGACCCGTGCTCTCGTCGGAGGGGCCCACGCACCCAGGACAGCCGTCTGCGCAGCCGCAGCCGCGCATCAGCACCCGGGCGCGCTCGAGCAACTCGGCGGCGCGTTGATGGATGCGCGGCGCGAGCCCGACACCGCCAGGCTGGGCGTCGAACAAGAACACCGTGGGGTCGAAGCCGCCGGTGCGTCCGGCGAAGGGGTTGCGACCCGGGGCGAGCTCCGCCGGCCCGGCGCCGTCGCCGAGGGTCTGGCCGATGTCGCGTGGATCGCACATCAAGGCCAGGGTGCTCACGGTCTCGAGGGCGCGCCCGAGGCCGCGCAGCCCGTCGATCACGGCGGCGCGGGGCGCCGGGATGGCGCCGACCACGCTCTCGGGCAGCGTGAGCCAGAAGCTCTGGGTGTGCATCTGCATCTCGGGCAAGTGCACGTCCCCGTAGCCGGCGTTCTCGTGCGTGAAGAATTTGATCTTCTTGTAGCCGGTGACCTTCTCTTCGACCAGCACGTCACCGAGGCCGATGCGCGCTTGACCGAGGGCGCCGCCGGTGGCTTGCTCGATCACGCTCACGGTTCGATAGGTGAGCGCGGTGGTGAAGTAGTCCGGCGCGACCTTGCGCACGAAGGCCTTGTGGTTGTCGTAGTCGAGCCGCTCGACCTGGTACTGCTCGGCGTCGTGCTGGTAGATCGCCTGCTCGTGCAGCATGGTGTGAGCGGCGCGCCAGTCGAGCTCGGCGATGCTCTGGTTCGTGGCCAGGTCGATGATCACGAAGTTGTCCCAGCCGATGTTGCGCAGCGAGACGTGGTTGGCGGGGAATGCCTCGCCCGTGAAGTGGTAGCTGCCTGCCGTCTCGTGAACCAGCCCGTGGGACGCGAGGTAGTCGAGGGCGTCGCGCGTGGCGCTGGCGTCCAGCGACAGGTACGCCTCGCCCGCCGCCGCGTCCGGGTGGGCGGGACGCGCGCCCGCAGGCCTGTGCAGGAACGGCGCCTCGAAGGTGGCGCACTTGAGGTGCTGGAGCAGGATCTCCACGTTGCCCGGATCGATGCGGGCTTCCTCGGCGGAGGTGCGGGTGAGCGCGCCCGGATCCCGCGCGAAGTACTGATCCAGCGCGGAGCTGCCGCACACCATCACGCACACGCTGTGGGCGCCGCGTCGGCCCGCGCGGCCGAAGCGCTGCCAGGTGGCCGCGACGCTGCCCGGGTAGCCCGCACACACCACCGCGTCGAGGTCGCCGATGTCGATGCCGAGCTCGAGGGCGTTGGTCGCCACCACACACAGGATCTCCCCGTCGCGCAGGCCGCGCTCGATCTCGCGGCGAGCCTTGGGCAAGTAGCCGCCGCGATACGCCATGATGGCGGACGCGCCGGCCACGTCCCCCACCCGGGCACGCAGGTACTTCAGCATCACCTCGACGCTGTTCCGCGATGGACCAAACACGATGGTGGGAACGCGGGCGCGCACCAGATCCGCCGCGAGGCGCACGCTCTCTTTCAGCGCGCTCTTGCGGATGCCGAGCTCGGCGTTGACGACGGGTGGGTTGTACACGAACAGCCGCCGGCTAGCGCGGGGCGCGCCGGTCTGATCCACGAGGGCGACCTGCTCGGGCGGGGCACCGATGAGGCGCGCGGCGTGCTCGAGGGGGTTGCCGATGGTGGCGGTGGCCGTGATGAACACCGGATCGGAGCCGTGAAATCTCGCGATGCGGCGCAGCCGCGCGATGACGTGGGCCATGTGCGAGCCGAACACGCCGCGGTAGGTGTGCAGCTCGTCGAGCACGACGTAGCGCAGCCCTTGAAAGGTGGAGACCCACTTGGGATGGTTGGGCAAGATGCCCGAGTGCAGCATGTCCGGATTGGTCAGCACGATGCGACAGCGCTCGCGCGCGACCCGCCGCGCGTCCCCGGGCGTGTCTCCGTCGTAGACCGTAGCGGCCACGCCGAGCTCCGCGGAAGTGATCAAGGCTCGCAGCGCGTGCTCCTGATCCCGAGACAGCGCCTTGGTCGGATAGATGAACAGCGCGCTCGCCGTCTCGTCGCTCGCCAGCGCGTGCAGCACCGGCAGGTGAAAGCACAGACTCTTGCCGCTGGCGGTGGGCGTGGCGATCACGACGTGACGACCGCGACGCGCCTCGTCGATCGCGAGGGCCTGGTGGGAGTACAGCCGGTCGATGCCGCGCTCGCTGAGGGCGCGGCGAAGGCTCGGCGCGAGATCGTCGGGCAGCGGTGCCCAGCTCGGATCGGTCGCCGCGGTGGTGAGATCCCCGGTGATGCACTCACGCACGGCGCCCTCGGCGAGCCAGCCGTCGATAACCGCCTCGGTCCCTCGCGGGGCGTGCCAGGGCAGCGCGTCGGTGACCATGCTCACAACTAAACAGATGTGCGGTACCGAGGCAATCCGGCCCGAGAAAAGCCTGGTCAACGCTGGGGTTACAGCGTCCGCTGCATGGAAGAGCGGCGGCGCGGGGTTGGGGTCCCCGCGCGGGGTGTGGGGCGTCAGCCCCACCGGGAATTTCCGGCGGGGCCGGCGCCGGCTGCTCGCCGGTCGCGTCAGTCGCAGGACGGCCACGGGTTACGACCCAGTGAAAACCGCGGTAGCCCGCGCGCCAGCAAAGCCCCGGCGCGACCCGGCTTTGCGAAAGCGCGCCGGGCGCGGTACACGCAGCGGCGAGCATGAACGAGCCCCTGCCGCCCGACGCGCCCGGCCCCCCGGACCCGCCCGCTGAACCCGACGCGCCCGGCGCGAGCGATGCTGGGCTGGGGGAGCCCGACGAGCCCGATACGCTCGCGCTCGCGGACGAGAGCGCCGAGAGCCTCGGGGTCGAGGCGCCGCCCGTCGAGTCGACGTCCGAGCCTGCGCCGCTCACCCGCGAGGGGCTGGCCCAGCTCCGCGCGCGCCCCACGTATGTGTTCTTTGGTGTGCTGGCGGGCGTCGCGCTGCTGCTCGACATCGCGTCCAAGGCCTGGGCCGAGGTGGTGCTGTCCGCGCGCACGCTGGACGATCCGTCCATCGTGCTCATCGACGATCACCTGCTGTTCACTCTCGCCTACAACCGAGGCGGCGCCTGGGGCTTGCTGCACGACGCGAGCGAGGCCATCCGCCGGCCCTTCTTCCTCGGCGTCAGCCTGCTCGCGATCGCGTTCATCGTGTCGCTATACAGCCGTCTGGCCCCTGGTCAGCGCGCGCTGAAGTGGGGCCTGCCGCTGGTGCTCGGCGGCGCCCTGGGCAACCTCTCGGATCGCATCATCCGCTCCAGCGTGGTGGACTTCATCGACTACCGGGCAGACTGGATCGAGGCGATGAATCGCGGCATCGCGAAGCTCTACAAGACCTGGACCATCACCGACCACTGGCCCACCTTCAACGTGGCGGACATCTTCATCTGCATCGGAGTGGGACTCATGGCGGTGGACATGATCACGAGCCGCCGCAAACACGCCGAGCCTGGCGCCAAGCCCGCCCCGGACGCGGCAGCGCCCGAGCCGGAGGGTTTGCCCGCCGCGCCGCCGCCTGCGGAAGCAGCCGCACCCTCGGCCGAACGGACGACCTGAGCGATGCAGGGGCGGCTGTTCACCGTCTTCGACATCCCGTTCCCGAGCTACTTCGTCCTCTTGCTCACGGGCTTTCTGATCGCGACCGCGGCGGGCGCGGTGTGGGCCAAACGCGTCGGGCAAGATCCCGACGTGGTCGTGGACCTAGGTCTGGCCATGCTGCTCGCCGGCGTCGTCGGTGGTCGGCTGCTGCACGTGATCGCGGATGGCTACTTCTGGGACTACGTTCACCTGTGCACCGATCCCGCGAAGGTGGATTGGCACATCACGCAGGCGGAGTGCGTGAGCGACCGCTACCTGGGGGTGTGGGACGCCGCCAAGGGCGTGTGCCATCCCACCGAGCAGGACTGCTTCGCGTGGGCGAAGTTCTGGGCGGGCGGGCTGACCTACTATGGCGGCTTCCTCGGGGCTTCTGGGGCTGCCTATTGGCTGCTGCGTCGGGATCGCTTCCCGTTCTGGAAGGCCGCCGACATGGCTGGCATCGTGGTGCCCATCGGGCTCGGCTTCGGGCGCCTCGGCTGCCTGCTCGCGGGCTGCTGCTTCGGCACGCCGACGGACGCCCGTTGGGCGCTGACCTTTCCGCCGCGCAGCCCCGCGAGCGAGTCGCAGTTCAAGGCCGGGCTGCTCGACTCGCAGTTCGATCCGAGCCTGCCAGTCCACCCGACGCAGATCTACGAGTCGGCCGCCTCCTTCGCGATCGCCGCCGCGCTGATGCTCTGGCTGCACGGGCGCAAGCGCTACGATGGCCAGGTGTTCTTGGCCTTCGTCGCGGCCTACGCGGTGGTGCGCTTCGTGCTCGAGTTCTGGCGCAGCGACGATCGAGGCGGCCTGCTCGGGCTGTCTACGTCGCAGCTGATCGGGCTCGGCCTCGTCGTCGCCGTGCTGGCGGTGCACCGCCTGCGGCTCGGTCGGGTCGCACCCGCAGCGCGCTAGCCGGCAGCCACCCACGACTCTTTGGTCGAGCCGCGGCAGCTGCGCTATGTTGTCCCCGTGTCGGTTCGGATCCTCGCGCTCCTGCTCGCCCTCGTCGGCTGCGCCGAGGAGCGCGAGCGGCCCGCAAACGTGGGCAACTGCCCGCCCGAGCAGCCCAACTGCGCGACCATCCCGCCCAAGCATGGCGGAGGGGGGGCCGCGGGGACGGGAGGTGGCGGGGGCAGCGGAGCGGCGACGAACGCCGAACTGTCGGGCACGGTGCTCGGCGTGGTGGCGGACGACTTCGTGTCGTCGGTCGCGTTCATCGGCACCGCGACGGTGGAGGCCTACGGACCGGCGAGCGCGACTCTCACGACGGCGTACGACGGTCAGGTCTACGCGTTCCCGAGCATCCCCAAGGCGCCGGAGGTGTGGCTCCGCGTGGCGCCGGACGCGCCGGGCGTGTTCGTCTCCACGCTGCAGCCGGTGAACACCGAGACGACCGCGCAAGCCAACCTGCTGGTCGTCAGTGGCTCCGTGCTCGACGAGACCTACGCTCTGGCCACGCTGCCCGAGGTGCGCGAGCTGGGTCGCGCGCAGCTGGTGCTCCGCTTCGTGGATGGCGACACGAACCAGCCCCTCGCGGGGGTGTCCGTCGCGCATCAGGGCGAGGTCGTGCTGTACGACGTGGCGGGGACCTGGAGCGATCTGCAGGGCGTGACCGGGGACGGAGGCTACGCCGTCGTGGTCAACGCGGCGGCGCAGAGCTTCGTCGCCAAGCAGAAGGTCACGTTTCAGCTCGGCTCGAGCCTCCTCGGCAGCGTGGAGGTCGCGGTTCGCGCCGACACCGTCACCCTCGCGGACGTGGTCCTCGAGCTCTGAGGGCCGCGATTTCCGTCGTGGGCGCGCGGGAAGATCTGCGCTAGGGCTGCGCCGTGGCAACGATCATCGACGGTAAGGCCGTGGCGGCCAAGGTTCGCAGCGAGGTCGCCGAAGGTGTTCGGCAGTTCGTCCAGCGTCACGGGCGCGCCCCGGGGCTGAGCGTGGTGCTGGCGGGGGACGATCAGGCCTCGGCGGTGTACGTGCGAAACAAGGAGAAGGCCGCCGCCGAGGTTGGCATCAACGGCAGAGTGCACCGGCTCTCCGCCCAGGTAAGCGAGGCCGAGCTGCTCGCCACCGTGCGCAACCTCAACGCCGACGACGCGGTCGACGGGATCTTGGTGCAGCTCCCCCTGCCGGGTGACCTGCGCTCGGAGGTGGTGCTCGACGCCATCGATCCGAGGAAGGACGTGGACGGGTTTCACCCCGAGAACGTGGGCGCGCTGTGGACCGGTAAGCCCGGGCTCGTGCCCTGCACGCCGCGGGGCTGCATGCGCTTGCTCGCGGAGACGGGCGCCTCTCTCGCCGGCGCCCGGGCGGTCGTGCTCGGTCGCAGCAACATCGTGGGCAAGCCCATGGCCGCGCTGCTCCTCGCTCAGCACGCGACCGTGACGTTGGCGCACTCGCGCACCCGGGAGCTACCCGCGCTGTGTCGCGAAGCCGACGTGCTCATCGCCGCCGTGGGTCGCAGCCAGCTCGTCACGGCTGAGTTCGTCAAGCCGGGCGCGGTGGTCATCGACGTCGGCATGAATCGCGACGACGCGGGCAAGCTGTGCGGTGACGTGGATTTCGCGTCCGTCAGCGCGATCGCCGGGGCCATCACGCCGGTCCCCGGCGGCGTCGGTCCCATGACCATCGCTTTTCTGCTCGAGAACACGCTCTCGGCCGCCAACGCGCGCAAGGGCTGAGCCACGCTCAGCGCGGATAGCGCGTCGGATCGACCCCCACGCGCGCGCAGATGGCGTCGAGCACCGCGTCGGTCTGCGCACGGGTGGACTCGCGAGCGCCGGAGTTGTCGATCACGAAGTCGGCGAGACGGACCTTGTCCGCCAGTGGCAGCTGGGCCGCGATGCGCGCCCGGGCGTGCGCTTCGTCGCAGCCATCGCGCGCCATCGTGCGCTCCACCTGCACCGCCTCGCTGACGCTCACCACGACCAGCGGGCGCAGCACGTCCGCCAGACCCGACTCCACGAGCAGCGGCACCTCGTAGCAGCCGAGGGCCTCGCCACGCTCCGCGAGCTCCGCGAAGCGTCGCTGGGCCAGGTCACGCACGCGGGGGTGGGTGATGCGCTCGAGCTGGCGGCGAAGCCCGTCGTCGCCGAACACCCGCGCGGCCAGGGCAGCTCGATCGAGTGCGCCGCCTGGGAGCAGCACCTCGCGGCCGAACACCTCGGCGATCTCGGCCAGCGCCTCGCTGCCCGTCGCCACCACGTCGCGCGCGAGCTGATCGGCGTCGATGACCGGCACGCCGCGCTCACGCAGGCGACTGGCCACGGTGCTCTTGCCGCTGCCGATGCCGCCGGTGAGTCCGAACACGTGGGTCACGCCGCAGCAGAGTAGCGGAGGCGCCCGGGCGGGAGCGAGCCTCCCGGGGGCGCTCGACGCGCGCCCTCGACGGCTGTACAAGCGTTCCGTGGATCTCAAGGCCAAGCTCGGTCGCTTGCGCGCGCCCCTGGGGGCCGGCATGGAGCCGAGCAAGAGCCACACCCTGGAGGTGCTGCGCAGCAGGATGGCCGAGATCCTGGCGCCCGGGGCGCTGGCGCCCGCCCCGACGCTGGCCGATCCGGGGCTCACGACGCTGCCCTTTGCCCTGCGCGAGCTGGGCGGGGGCCAGCTGCACCAGCGACTCGAGCGGCTGCCCCGCTCACACCGAGTGGGGCGCCTGGTCACGGAGGCCGCGCGCGACTCCCGCGCGGAGATGCTCGCGCTGCTCGCGCTCGATCCCACGCTGGCATCGGCCGAGCCCGCGCGCTTCCTGTTCGTCGACACGGAGACGACGGGGCTCGGCACCGGCGCTGGAGTGCTCCCGTTCTTGGTGGGGCTCGGCTGGTTCGACGCGGACGGCGCGCTGGTGCTCGAGCAGCTGCTGCTGAAGAGCCCGTCGGAGGAGCGAGCCATGCTCGACCACCTCGAGCAGCGCTTCTCGCACGCCAGCGCGGTCGTCAGCTTCAACGGCAAGTCCTTCGACCTGCCGCTGCTGGCGTCGCGCCGGGTCATGAATCACCAGCGCGCGCTCCCCGCGCTGCCGCACCTCGATTTGCTGCACGTCGCGCGACGCCTGCACAAGCGGCGGCTCGGCGGCTGTCGGCTCGGTCAGATCGAGAGCCACGTGATCGGGTTCGAGCGCAGCGGCGACATCGAGGGCAGCGAAGTGGCGGCGCGTTACACCCACTTCCTGCGCACCGGGGACGAGCGCGCGCTCGAGCAGGTGGTGGAGCACAACGCCTGGGACGTCGTGAGCATGGTCGCGCTCGTCGGACTGTACGGGGAGCCGCTGTCGGGCTTGGCGGCCGAGGACCTGGTGGAGCTGGCGCGCACCCTGCGCCGCGGCAGGGCGCTCGAGCGCGCCGCCGAGGTGGCGGACCGCGCGGTGGCGCTGGGCGCGGGGGTGGAGGCGCTGCGCGTGCGGGCGGAGCTGGCCAAGGCCCGCGGGGATCGCGCCTGGGCGCTGAGGGACTTCGAGGCGCTGGCGCAGGAGGTGGACGAGCCCGCGGTCAGACTCGAGCTGGCGAAGCTGTACGAACACTGGGTCAAGGTGCCCGAGGCTGCGCTCGCCGTGCTCGCACGGGGCACGGGAGAAGGACAGGCTGCCGAGGCGCGGCGGCGCGCGCGTCTGACGCGCAAGGCGGTCGGCCCGCGCGGTCGCTAGCCCCGGTTTTGCGCCCGCCGCATCGGTGCTATCTCGCGCTGCATGGCTTACGATCATCGAGAGGTCGAACCGCGCTGGCAGCAGTACTGGGAAGCGCAGCAGACGTTTCGTGTGGAGCGCCGTCCGGGCCGGCCCAAGTTCTACGCCCTCGACATGTTTCCTTATCCGTCAGGTAGCGGGCTGCACGTGGGCCACCCGGAGGGCTACACGGCGACGGACATCGTCGCTCGCTTCAAGCGCATGAACGGCTTCGACGTGCTGCACCCCATGGGCTGGGACGCGTTCGGCCTGCCCGCCGAGCAGCACGCCATCCAGACGGGGACACACCCCTCCGCGACGACCCAGCAGAACATCGAGACCTTCCGCCGCCAGCTCAAGAGCCTGGGCTTCTTCTACGACTGGTCGCGGGAGGTGGACACCACCGACCCGGGCTACTTCCGCTGGACGCAGTGGATCTTCCTGCAGCTGTTCCGCAAGGGACTGGCATTTCAGGCGGAAATCCCGGTCAATTGGTGCCCGGCGCTGGGCACCGTCCTGGCCAACGAGGAGGTCATCGACGGGCTGAGCGAGCGGGGCAATCACCCCGTCGTGCGTCTGCCGCTGCGCCAGTGGCAGCTGCGCATCACCGCCTACGCCGAGCGGCTCGCCGCGGACCTGGAGCCGCTCGACTGGCCGGAGACCAAGCAGAAGCAGCGGGACTGGATCGGACGCAGCGAGGGTGCCGAGGTGGACTTCCCCATCCTCGAGCGAGACGACGCGCTCACCGTGTACACCACGCGACCGGACACGCTGTATGGCGCCACCTACATGGTGATCGCTCCGGATCACGCCTTGACCCTCGAGATCGCCAGCGCGGATCGGCTCGAGGAGGTGCGCGCCTACGCCGAGGCCGCACGGCGCAAGAGCGACATGGAGCGCACGGCGCTGAACAAGGAGAAGACCGGCGTGTTTACGGGCGCCTACGCGCTCAACCCGCTGACCGAGCAGCAGATCCCCATCTTCACGGCGGACTATGTGCTGGGCGCCTACGGCACCGGCGCCATCATGGCCGTTCCCGGCCACGACGAGCGGGACTTCGAGTTCGCCAAGCGCTTCGATCTGGCTGTGGTGGAGGTCGTCAGCCCCGACGGCACGACGCGCGAGAGCCTCGACGCGGCCTTCGTGGAGGATGGCGTCGCGGTCCGCTCCGGAGCCTTCGACGGGCAGCCCAGCGCCGAGATGCGGCGCAACATGATCGCCTTCCTCGAGCAGCGCGGGCTCGGGCGCCGCAAGGTCAACTTCAAGCTGCGCGACTGGGTGTTCTCGCGACAGCGGTACTGGGGCGAGCCCATCCCCATCGTCTTCCCGGTACGCACCGACGGGGACCCGCGCCGGGGCGCGAACTTCGAGATCGACTACCAGACGCCGATCGCCCTGGAGGAGAGCGAGCTGCCCCTCCGCCTGCCGGAGCTGGAGGACTTCCAGCCGGGGGACGATCCCCACGGGCCGCTGGCCCGAGCGCTCGAGTGGCGCTTCTTCCAGCGGGACGGGCGATGGTTCGCCCGGGAGACCAACACCATGCCCCAGTGGGCGGGGTCCTGTTGGTACTACCTACGGTACCTGGATCCTCGCAACGAGAGCGAAATGTTCAGCCGCGAGGCCTATGACGCCTGGATGCCGGTGGATCTGTACATGGGGGGCAACGAGCACGCGGTGCTGCACCTGCTGTACGCCCGCTTCTGGCACAAAGTGCTGTTCGACATCGGCGTGGTCACTCACCCCGAGCCCTTCCTGAAGCTGGTGCACCAGGGGCTCATCCTGGGCCTCGCGTACCGCTGGTACGCCGTGGTCGATGGGGCAGGGGGGTTGCTGCGGGCCCTCGACGGCGACAGCGCCGAGCCCGCTCCCGCGCCAGAGGGGGGCCTGGCGCTCGCCACGGGCGAGCGAGTCGAGGAGCGCTGGCTCAGCGAGCAGCAGATCGAGACCCGTGACGGCAGGCCCGTCCACCCGGAGCACGGCGTTCGGGTGGTCGCCGTGGCGGAGAAGATGAGCAAGAGCCGCGGCAACGTCGTCAACCCGGACGACGTGGTGCGGGACTTCGGCGCCGACACGCTGCGCGTGTACGAGATGTTCATGGGCCCCCTCGAGCAGGTGAAGCCCTGGCAGACCAGCGGGTTGCAGGGTGCCCGCCGCTTCCTCGATCGCCTCCACGCCATCGCCTCCCGCCCCCTCGACGACGCGCCGCCGGATGAGCCTACCGCGAAGCTGCTCCACCGCACCGTCAAGAAGGTCACCGAGGACATCGAGGCGCTGCGCTTCAATACGGCCATCAGCGCCATGATGATCCTGGCCAACCACTTGAACGGTCTACGGGTAACTCCCCGAGATGCCGTCGAAAGACTGGTGTTGTGCGTGTCGCCTTTCGCGCCTCACCTGGCCGAGGAGCTGTGGACGCTCGTCGGTCGCCGAGCGTCCATCCTCGACGCCCCCTGGCCGGGCTTCGACCCCGCCCTGTGCGAGGACGAGGTGGTGGAGGTGCCCGTGCAGGTGAACGGCAAGGTGCGAGGGAAGGTACAACTAGCCAAAGATGCAACGGAATCCGCTGCGCGCGACGCCGCTCTCGCCGACGAGGGCGTGCGTCGGTTCACGGAGGGGAAGGCGGTGCGCAAGGTGGTCTACGTGCCGGGTCGGATCCTGAACGTAATAGTCGGCTGAACGCAGTAGCAGCGCTGAGCAGGCGTATAACATTTTTGATTTCGGTAACTTAGGCTGAAAAGTTGATGTTTCATGTGAAACAGCGCTTGGCCCTCGCTGGAGCGCTGTGGGCGACCGGCTGCGGCTACTCGGCCGTGGCCGGGGCTCCGGGCGGGGACAACCTCTCGGTGCACGCCGCCCCGAGCCGAGCGGCAGACGGGGCGGTCCAGGCCGCGCTGGTCTCGGGAGCACGGGCCGAGCTCGGGCGAGAGGGGGCGCTGGGGAGCGCGGACGGCTACCCGCGACTGGTGGTGGAGGTCCTGCGGGTCGACGACCAGGGCGTGGGCCTGATCGCCGAGCCCGACGTGAACGCCCCCGGCGGCCGTCGCCCCGTGGCGCGCGGCGTCGTCGTCGCCGTGGTCGCCCGAGCCTGGGTCGAGCCCAGTCCGGGCCAGCGCGAGTGGGAGACCGGGGACGTCCGCCGCACCGCCCGGCGCTCGCCGGGCGCCGGCTCCGGGGCGGAGGAGGTCGGGCACCAGGACGCGCTGAGGCGGGCCGCGCGGGAGGCCGGGCGAGCGCTCGCTCGCCGGGCGCTGGGTCAGCCCGAGCCCCGGGGCGAGCCGCTGTACTGACCGGCGCGCGCCCGGAGCACTTTGCGTGCGGCTGCGAGGGCGGCCCTATGGTACGTTCCGCCCGCGATGATCACCGTTGGGTGCGCTGGCTTCGCGGTCCCCGCGACTCGGTACTTCAAAGAGTACCTGTTCGTGGAGGTGCAGGAGACGCACCTGGCGGTGCCGGGACCGGGCACCGTCCGGCGCTGGAAGCGCGAGGCCCCGGCGGGGTTCGAGTTCGCCATGCTGGGGCCGCGGCAGATCGGCCAGGAGGGGTTTCGCTCGGGCAAGGTGATCGAGACCGCCCTGGACACCCTCCGCTCGGTGGGGGACGAGCTGGACGCGACCACCGCCGTCTTCGCCGCGCCCCCCGAGTTCACGCCCGGGCGCGCCAACAAGGCGGCGCTCAAGGAGTTCCTGGCGCTGGTTCGCCCCCGCTTCGAGCGCATCGTGTTCGAGCTGCCGGGTGGCTGGGATCCGGACGAGTCCGACGGCTTGGCGGCCGAGACGGGCTCCGTCGCCGCCCGTGACCCCCTCACGCAGGGCATGTCCAAGCGCGGGGTCGCCTACTACCGGCTCCCGGGGCCGGCGGGGCACAAGTCTCGCTACGAGGATCCCGCCATCGAGCAGCTCGCGGCCCTGGTGGCCACGGCGCCCGAGCAGGAGGCCATCTACGTGTTCACCAACGTGGACATGTTCTCCGACGCCAAGCGGCTCAAGAAGCTGGTCAAGACCAACGTGCGCTAGCCGCGGCGGCCTTGGGTCGGTGCGGCGCGGCCGCGGTGGGGGGCGGGCCGTTTCCGCGCCGCCGCGGCACAAAAAACCAACGGCCCGCGACGGATCGCAGGCCGTTGGGCGCGGCGCCCCCGGGGAGCGCCGCTCATCGAGGCTCAGCTCAGGGCAGGCACTCGACCTGGCACTCGTTGTCGAGGCACGCGTACAGGTCGTTCGTCGCGTCCGTGATGTTCGCGCCGCCGCAGGTGCCGCTGCAGCTGGTGATGTCGCCGGTCTCGAGGCAGTCGATGAGGCAGTCGATCTGGCCGTTGCCAGCCGGGTTGCCACACGCGTCGTTGCCGGCGTAGCACGCCTCGAACTCCGTGCAGCACTTCTGCTCCACGCAGACCTGGCAGGAGTTGGTGGGGTCGTCCGCGTCGCAGGTGACCGCGACGGTGCCGCCGGTGCCGCCGGTGCCGCCGGTGCCGGCGTCCGTCCCGCCCGTGCCGCCACCCGTTCCGCCCGTCCCGCCCGTGCCGCCGGTCGAGCCACCGGTGCCCCCGGTGCCGCCGTCCTCGTCGCCGTCTCCGTCCGAGACCACGCAGCCGACCGCGAGGGCCGCCGTCGAAATTCCAACCGCCAGCAGTTTCCACCAAGCCGTATTCATGGTTTCCGTCTCCCTTGTTTGCCTATCCAAGCCGTGTTTGCTCACCGAGATTCCGCCGCGCACCCGGACGGACACGAGGCCCGGCCGATAGCCAGAACATACTGCAGGGCGGGCGCTCAAATTCCCGGCGAGGAAGAATGACCGATGCGCGTTCGACGGTCCAGTCCCCGGATCTATTCGCTCGGAGTGGACTCGGGCGGGGCGGGCTCGTCACCCGGGCCGGACTCGAGCGCCGGCTCGGATCCGGGGTCGGCCGCGGCTGACCCGGGAGCGGCCTCCGGCCGCTGGGCCGGAGGCTGCCGGCGCCAGAAGGCCAGGCCCACGCTGGCGGCGAACACGAGCCACCAGGGCAGCTCGCCCCAGAGGGAAAACGGCGTGCTGGTGCGCAGCCAGGCGAGCTCGGCCCGCGCCGACTCCATCTGGAAGGTACCCGTGTGCTTGATCACGCGACCGACCGGGTCGATGAACGCGCTGACGCCGCTGTTGGTGCTGCGCACGAAGAAGCGCCGGTGCTCGACCGCGCGTAGCTTGGCCAGCGCCAGGTGGATCCACGGCTCGGTCGTGTCTCCGAACCAGGCGTCGTTGGTGATGTTCACCAGCAGATCCGTCTCGCCGCTGTTGACGATGCGGTTGACGAAGCTCGGGATGATGTCTTCGTAGCAGATGAACGTCGCCAGCCCCTTGTCCCCGAGCCGCAGCGGCTCGTAGGTCTTGCCGGGGGTGAAGCGACCCGAGTTGGCGCTGATCTCGTACAGCTTCGGGAACGTCTCGCCGAAGGGCAGGTACTCGCCGAAGGCGAGCAGGTACTGCTTGTCGTAGCGGCCCACGGTCTGGCCCTGCAGGTCGGTGAGCAGCGCCGAGTTGAAGAGCACGTACTTGCGCGCGTCCTCGACCTCGCGCACGAGCACCGCGCCGAACAGGGCCGGCACGCCCAGACGGCTGGCGAACTCGAGGCGATAGACCAGCGGCGCCAGGTCCTCGCGCTGAGGGCTCATCACGCTCGTCTCGCTCCAGACGACCAGATCCAGCGGGCCCTCGCGCAGCAGATCCCGCGTCAGATCGACGTGCCGCCGCAGCCCCTCGGAGCGATCCTTGCGCTTGGCCAGCAGGCTCATGTTGGCCTGCACCAGCCCGACCTGGATCTTCTCGGCGGCGGCCACCCGCGCGTCGATCATCGGGATGCGGATGGCGCCGTACAGCGCGGAGGCCGCCGGCAGGGCGAGCAGCGCGAGGATCAGTCGCGCTCGGGCAGCGCGGCGCTGCAGGCGGGCGACGACGAGCTCCGCGACGGCGAAATTGGCGGCTACCAGCGTGAGCGCGACCAGGATCGGCCCACCGAACTCGGCGACTTGGTTGAGCGCCGGCAGCTGGTGCACCGTGGCCGCGTAGGTCCAGGGGAACAGCAGCGGGAAGGCGACCTCGCTGCCCGCGAAGGCGACGCCGAAGGCGAGACCGAAGGGCCACCCGCGCTGCTCGGCGCGCGCGGTGAGCCAGCCGAGCAGCGCGATGCGCCCCGCCTGGTACGCGCACAGAATGGCCATGAACACCAGGCACAGCGCCTTCGGAAAGCCGCTGAAGGTCTCGAGCATCTCGAGCAGCCAGTAGAAGCCGCACATGGTCATCACGAAGCCGGCGACCCAGCCGAGCCACGCCGCTCGGCGCGGCGTCTGTCCCCGCAGGGCGACGATGAGCGGGGCCAGGGCGACGAAGCCCAGCGGCCACGCGTCGATGCCCGGAAAGGCCAGAAAATACAGCAGCCCCGAGCCCGCGGCCGCGGCGAGGGCGACGCGCGGCGGCAGCAGGGGCGCGACTTGGGCGGGCGGACTCGAGCTTGCCATTCAGCCTCTCAGCACGCGATCGACCTTGTCGAGCAGGTCCTTGATCGCGAAGGGTTTGGTGATGTAGTGCCGAGCACCGGACTGGATCCCCCGCACGAGATCCGCTGGCCCGTCCCGCGCGGTCAGGAAGACGATGGGGATGTGAGGCAGGTTCGGGATGAGCTTCAGGCGCGCGGTGACGCCGAAGCCATCGAAGCCGGGCATCATCACGTCGAGGATCGCCAGATCCGGGTAGGGAGGGTGAGTGAGCAGCGAGAGGGCGCCGGGACCGTCCTCGGCGGTGACCACGTCGTAGGTTCGTTCGAGGGCGCGCGCGACGAGGAGGCGAATCGCCGCATCGTCGTCTGCGACGAGTATTCGCTTGCGCGCGGTCGTCATTCGGCTCGCTTGATCACGTGAAACCCAAAGGGCGTCTCGACGACCTCGCTCACTTCCCCGGGGGCTAGCGCGAAGGCCGCCTCGGCGAAGGGCTGGACCATCTGGGCCCGGTCGAACTCTCCCAGATC
Source organism: Polyangiaceae bacterium (assembly GCA_019637295.1). Taxonomy (GTDB): domain Bacteria; phylum Myxococcota_A; class Polyangia; order Polyangiales; family Polyangiaceae; genus JACKEA01. The sequence continues at coordinate 485,502 of JAHBVX010000005.1, read as the reverse complement.
TCCACCACGCTCCTTGTTGGAGGCGTCGTCCGAGTGGGCCCGCGCCAGCTCCGCGAAGTCCCGCCCGCCGGTCGCCCGGCGCTGCACCGCCTCGGCCAGCTGCTTGGCCTCCTCCTTCGTCCGCGTGGCTCCCGGTCCGCGAGCCCCGGCGAAGCCGATCAAGATGTGGGACGCCCGAATGCGCCCGGGCTGGGCGGCCGCCGCCGCCGGCGCCGCCGAGGCCGCGGCGGGGCTGGCTTTGCCGGAGCCAGCGCCGGGGGCGGTGAGATCGGAGCAGGCGGCGAGGCAGAGGAAGGCAAGCAGCAGGCTCGGGCGCGTCATCGTGGCTCCTTGGTACGAGAGATCCGGGGGAGGATTCAAGGGACAACAGGGTTGCTCCGCCCGCCGAGCGGGGCAACCCTTCGCTTTGCGCATGCTCAGAATCCTCCACATCGAGGACGACGCCGCCAACCGGCTGCTGGTCCGGAAGCTGCTCGGCCCGGCGGGTTTCGAGGTGATCGACGCCGTCGATGGTCTCGACGGCATCCGTAAGGCTCGCGCCGAGCGGCCGGATCTGATCCTGGTGGACATCGCCATCCCCGGGCTCGACGGCTATGAGGTCACCTTGCGCCTGCGCAACGAGCCCGAGCTGCGTGGCGTCCCCATCGTCGCCATCACCGCCGAGGGCAATCGCGACACCAGCCTCGCGGTGGGCTGCGACGGGTTCTTGCAGAAGCCGATCGACGCCCGCACCTTCGCCAAGACCGTGCGCACCTACCTGGACGGACGCCGTGAGACCGCCGCGCCGGAGCGTACGGGGGTGCAGCTCCGGCTGCAGAGCCAGCGCATCGCGGCGCACCTCGAGGAGAAGCTCGCGGAGCTGTCGCAGGCCAACGAGCGCCTGCTGCAGCTCGATCTGGCTCGCAAGGAGTTCTACCGCAACGTCTCGCACGAGCTGGCGACGCCCATGACGCCCATCGTCGGCTATTTGCGCCTGCTGCTCGACCAGGAGCTCGGGCCGGTCTCGCCGGCCCAGGCCAAGGCGCTCGGGGCGATGGACGAGTGCGTCCAGCGCCTGCGGGGGCTGATCGACGACCTCATCGACGTGACGGGGCTGGAGACCGGAAAGCTCCGGTTCTCGCCGCGAGGCTACGATCTGCGCGAGGTCGTGGCCGAGGCCCTCGGCGGTGTGGACGCCCGCTTCGCGCGCGAGGAGATCGAGCTGGTGCGGGAGCTGCCGTCGGAGCCCCTCGCCGGTTTTGGCGATGCGGCGCGGCTGCGGCAGGCGCTCGCTTGCCTGCTGGACAACGCCATCAAGTTCACGCCCCGCGGCGGCGCCGTGGGCGTCCGCGCCCAGCGCCTGGGCTCGGGCCAGCTCGAGGTGTGCGTGGCGGATCGGGGGCCGGGGGTCCTGGCCGAGAAGGCGGGGCGCTTGTTCGAGCCGTTCTTTCAGGCGGACGGCTCGCCCACCCGTGAGCACGGCGGCGCCGGCGTCGGGCTGGCCATCGTGCGCGGCGTGGCGCGCGGGCACGGCGGGGACGTGCACCTCGTCTCGCCGTCGGACGAGACCATCGGCGGCCGGCGGCTGACGGGCGCGGCGTTCTACATCGTGATCCCGGATCGGGCACCGTCCGCCGGCCCATGACGGCGCGCGCCTACCTCGACTGGAACGCCACGACCCCGCTGCACCCCGAGGTGGTCGAGGCGGTGCTGCAGGCGAGCGGCGAGGCGTGGGGCAACCCAGCGAGCGTCCACGCGACGGGTCGGCGCGCGCGGCAGCGCGTCGAGCGCGTCCGCGAGCAACTGGCCGAGTGGCTGCGCGCTTCGCCGCGGGACGTGCTGTTCACCGCAGGCGGCACCGAGGCCAACAACCTGGCGCTGCGCGCTGCGCCGGCCCTGGTCACCAGCCGCCTCGAGCACCCCTCCGTGGTCCGCGCTGCCGAAGCGGTGGCGGCGGAGGGTCGACCCGTCGAGTGGCTCCCGGTGCGCCCCGACGGGACCGTGGAGCTGGCCGAGCTGCCGGACCGTCTGGCTCGCCTGCCGCGCGGGACCGTGGTGGCGCTCATGGCGGCCAACCACGAGACCGGCGTGCTGCAGCCCGTCGCGCTGGCGCTGCAGATCACGCGCGCCCACGGCGCGCGGCTGCACGTGGACGCGGTCCAGGCGGCGGGCAAGGTCGAGCTGGCCCCGGCGCTGGGCGCTGACAGCCTCGCGCTGACGGCCCACAAGCTCCGGGGACCGAAGGGGGTCGGCGCGCTGATTTGGCGCGGTGATCCGGCGGGCATCGCCCGCCTCGTGGTGGGCGGGTCGCAGGAGCGGGGGCTGCGCCCAGGCACCGTCGACGCCGTCGCCATCGCGGGCCTCGGTAAGGCCGTGGAGCTCGCCATCACGGGCCCCGCGCGCTACGCGGCCACCTCGGCCCTGCGCGACGAGCTCGAGGCCGCGCTGACTCCGCCAGGCCAACTCAACGGCAGCGCACCCCGACTGCCCCACGTCAGCAACTTGTCCTTCCCGGGCTTGCGGAGCGATGAAGCCATCGCCGCTCTCGATCTGCTTGGGGTCGAGGTGTCCAGCGGCAGCGCGTGCAGCGTGGGTAGTCAGGAGACCTCGGCGGTCGTGCGCGCGATGTTGGGCGAAGAGCGCGCGGCCACGGCCATTCGCTTCAGCCTCGGTGACGTGACCGGACGCGAGGAGGTCGGCCTCGCGATTTCAGCGCTGCGTCAGGTACTTGCGCGCCGGAGTTCGAGCGCCTCGCGTAGCGGCTGAAGGATGGGGGCCAGCCTCACTCCATCGCTGAGGCGTGGTACCCGAAGTACGCGATATCGATCGGGGTTTCGGCCAGGCCCAGGCGGACGCGGGCATTCCATTCAATGGAATTGCCGAGGCTCGACGCGTGACGCCTGTTCAGGGGTTCGGCCAGGCACTCGAAAGCTGGAAGCTAAGGCTTGAAAATACCAAGCTTTTTCCGGATGACATAGAGCGCGATGGCCGCCGCGGCGGAGGCGTTGAGGGAGTCGAGGTGCACGGGCTCGACGAGGCGGGCGAGGCTGGTGCAAGCTCGGCGCACCGCCCGACCCATGCCCGTGTGCTCACTGCCCAGCACGACGATGGTCGGTCGCGTGAGCTCGAGGTCCCCGAGCTCGACGGGCGCCTGCGCGTCGAGCCCGACCACCTGCGCGCCGGCGCCGCGGGCCTCCAGCAGAAAGCCCGCCAGGGTACGGACGCGGCACAGCGTGGCGTGCTCGATGGCGCCGGCCGAGGCGCGGAAGGTCGCCGGGGTGAGCGGGGCCGAGCCGTGCTCGGGCCAGACGACGGCCGCCCCCGCCATCGCGACCGCGCTGCGCACGACCGCGCCGAAGTTCTGCGGATCCTGGATGCCGTCGAGCGCCACCGCGATGAGATCGTCCCGCTCGAGCAGGGCGGCCTCGCGCTGCAGGAACAGCTCGGGGGCCCAGGCGGCTACGCCCTGATGCGCCGTGCCCCGGCTCACCCGGTCGAGCTCCGCGCCGGCGACCCGCTTCACGTCCGCGACGCCCTGGTCCGTCGCGAAGCGCGCCACCGCGTCCAGCCGCGGCTCCCCGCGCCGATCCACCCAGACTGCGGCGAGGCGCCGGCCGTGCGCCGCGATGGCCTCGCGCACCGGCTGCAAGCCGAGCACGAGCCGAGGGGCGTCAGCCACCCATCGCCTCGGCGATCTCGCGCACGATGCCCCGGGCTGCGGCCGCGGGATCCAGCGCGTCCCGGATCGGCCGGCCCACGACCAGCAGGCTCGCGCCGCTCCGGATGGCGCTGGCCGGGGTCCCAGTCCGCTTCTGATCGTCCGTCTCTCCGCCGCTCGGCCGAATTCCCGGTGTGACGAGGACGGCCTCGGGCCCGAGGGCGGCTCGGAGCTGCTCGACCTCGGCGACCGAGCAGACGAGCCCGCGCACCCCGCAGTCCCAGGCCAGACGGCCCAGCCGGCGAGCGTGCTGCTCGACGCCGCCGCCCACCCCGGTGCGCTCGAGATCGCTGGCGTCGAGGGAGGTGAGCACGGTCACGGCGAGCAGCGTCAGGCCCGTGCCTTCGGCCTGGCGCGCGGCCTGCTGCAGCATGCGCGGCCCGCCAGCCGCGTGGACGGTCAGGAACCGAACGCCGAGCTCGACGGCCGAGCCGACCGCCCGGGCCACCGTCTCCGGGATGTCGTGCAGCTTCAGATCCAGGAACACCTCGCGCTGGTGCTCGGCCCCGAGCGCCACCGCAGCGGGACCCTCGCGCAGGAACAGCTCGAGGCCTACCTTCAGCACACCCACGTGCTCGCCCGCGCGCTGCACACCCTCGCGGGCGCTGGCGAGAGAGGGATAGTCGAGGGCGAAGGCCAGCCGGCTGCGTGCGCGCGACTCGCTCACAGGCACGAGCAGAGCGGATCGCCCGGGGGGCAGTTGCACGGAGCCTTGGGGCCGCCGGTCTTGGCGGGTCCGGCGGGCCCGCCCCGGGCGCCGAGCGCTTGGCCGGCGCTCTCGCGGTCCTTCTTCGCCTTGGCCAGCTGCGCCTCGATGCGCGCGCGCTCGGCCTCGTCTTTGGCGCTGGCCAGGTTCTTGCGCAGCTCTTCTTCCTTCTTGGCTGCCTCTTCGAACTGTCGCTTCAAGCCGGACAGCTCCGCCTCGGTGCGCTGGCGCTCCTCCTCGAGGACGCGCTCGCGGCGGGCCGACGCGTCTGCGGATCGCTTCCACAGGATCCCGGTCGTGGCGCCTCCGATCAGGAGCACGGCGGTGACGATGCCGACGATCAGCTGCAGCCGCTTCTTGCCTTTGTCCTGGTGCAGTGAGGCCAGCTGCGCTTCGTGCGCCTGCTGGGCGGCCATGGCCTCCATGCGCGCGCGATGCTCGGCGTCCATCCGGGCCTTCTCCACCTCGGCGTGCTGGATGGCGGCGACCCGGGCCTCTTCTTCGCGGCGGCGCTGCTCCTCGAAGCGGCGGGCTTCTTCCTCCGCGCGCAGCCGCGCGTCTTCAGCCTCGCGGGCGGCGCGCTCTGCCGCCGCTTTGGCCTCGAACTCGGCGCGCGCCTGGGCGTCACGCTCGGCCTCCTCCTGCTTGATGCGATCTTCCTCGAGGCTCATCAGCTCCTTGAGGGAGAAGAGAACCGAGCTTTCCTTCTGTTCGGCCATGTAGCGTGTTCTCCGAAATACGAGCTAGGCGCTTACCAATCCAGGCGCCTGGACGTCAACCGGCGGCGGGGAAATGTAACCCAGGTTGGCCGATTGGCCCAGTCACGAACAACGCTCCGACACCGGCGAGCGTCGGTCACTTGGGTAAACCGCGCAGAACCGGGCGCAGGCGCTTCGCCGCAAGTGCAATCGCGGTCCTCGTGGTATCCTGTCCGGCGATGCGTCGCTTGGTGATCACTTTGGCGCTGGCCTCGAGCGCCCTCGCCGTCCTCTCCAGCCCTGCGTGTGGTGGTCCCCAGGAGGCTGGCGGCCCCGGATCCGACTGCTTTCGTGCCGACGACTGCCGCGAGGGCCTCGTGTGCGTCAGCGGAGTCTGCAGCAGCGACCTCTCCGGGTTGGTCTCGACCATCGACGGGCCCGTGGGTCCCCCGCCGGGCGGCGCGGCGGGCCAGGCGGGCGCCGGCGGGCAGGCCGGCGCCGGCGCCGGGGGCGTGAGCGGCAGCGGCGGCCAGGGCACCGGCGGCGGCACCGGCGGCACGGGCGGCGGCAGCGGCGGGACCGGCGGCGGCAGCGGCGGAACCGGTGGCGGTACGGGTGGCCAGAGCACCGGCGGCGCGTCGGGCGGGCCGAGCGACGCGGGCAGCGACTGAGCGCAGGGGCCGCGTCACTGCCGCCAGAAGAACTTCCAGGGGTTGTGCTTGAGATCGCGCAGCATCTCTTGCAGATCGTCGTACAGCGCTTCGTCCATGACCATGGCGCCCACGGTGCCCTTGCCTCGCTTGACGTGAGCGACGATCGATTGCGCGTCCGCGGCGGCTAGGCGGGCCCGGCCCGTCGTGTCGCTCACGTCGCTGGTGATCTTCTCGTACTTCTTCAGCTGTCCGGGTGCCGTCAGGGTACCGGTCAGCTTTCGGGTATCCGCCAGCACCTGTCGGCCGTCGTTCAGCATCGGGTCGAGGTTCTTGTTCACCGTCACGGTCGTCCGCTCGACGTTGTTGATGATGCGATTGATCTGGGGGTTGTCGACGTAGCGGGTGCGTGCGGAGCGCAGCGTGTCGTTGGCCTCCACCGTGAAGGTCTCGACGTTGCCTACGATGTTGTCCAGCTTCTCGTCGTTCTTCTTGAAGAAGTCCCCTGTGCCCTTGAGGGTGGAGTGCAGCCCGTCGAAGGTCTCGCTGATCTTCTTCTCGTTCTTGGTGATGCCGGTGTACGCGGCGTGGAGCAGTTCGTAGGTCTCGCTGAGCAGCAGATCCAGTCGTGGTGGGCTGATGCCGCGCACCACGGCGCCGTCCTGTAGCGTCGGCTGATCCGGTGAGCCGGTCTCCACCGCCAGGAACTGCTCGCCGAGCACGCCCTGGGTGGTCACGTACCAGCGCGCGTTGGCGTAGATCGCGTGTTGGTAGCGCTTCTCGATGTTCGCCTCGACGCGAATGGGCGCGACCGCCTCCTTGGTGGTCGGGTCCGTCTGGCCACCGCGGAACTCGATCACCCCGATCTTCCCCACCTTGACGCCGGCGATCTTGACCGGCGCGCCGGACTGCAGGCCACCTGGATTCTCGAAGTCGACATAGACCTTGTAGGTCGGCTCGAAGGACAGCCCGCCCATCACCACCACGAAGCCGCCGAGCAGCGCGAGGGCGACGATGATCAGGACGCCGACTTTGACTTCGATGGATCGCTGGCTCATGCCTTCCTCCGCTGCGGGCGCGCTGCCTGGCTCAGGCCTCCATGGGCCCCTCCGCGCGCCCATTGATGAACTGCTGAATCACCCCGTCGTCCGAGTTGCGAAAGTCAGTCGGGGTGCCGAGCAACGCCACATGCCCCTTGTACAGCATGACGATGCGGTCGGCGATCGTGAAGATGCTGGCCAAGTCGTGGCTGACCACGATGCTGGTGACGCCCAGGGTGTCGGACAGCTCGCGGATGAGGCGATCGACCCGCCGGGCGCTCACCGGATCGAGGCTGGTCGTCGGCTCGTCGAACAGCACGTAGCGGGGATCGAGGGTCAGGGCGCGCGCGATGGCCACCCGCTTGCGCATGCCGTCGCCGAGCTCGGCCGGGTAGCGGTCGGCGAAGTCGGCCATGTGAACCTGAGCGAGTCGACGTCTGGCTTCGCCCGCGGCGTCCCGCTGGCTCATCCCCTTGTGCTTGCGAAGGGGCAGGGCAACGTTCTCGGCGCAGGTCATGGAATCGAACAACGTGGAGTGCTGGAACACCATCGCGCACTTCATCCGCACCGGGTACATCCGCACCTCGTCGAAGCGGCTGATCTCCTCGCCGTCCAGCCAGATCTCGCCCGCGTCCGGATAGAGCAGACCGATGAGGTGCTTGATGAGCACGCTCTTGCCCACGCCGGACGCCCCGATGATGAAGAACACCTCGCCGTCCTCGACGTCGAAGCTCACGTCCTTCAGCACCTCCTTCGGGCCAAAGGCCTTCTTCACGTTGCGGAAGGAGATCATCGCGACCGGGCCGGGCCGAGGGGCCCCGCGCGAACCTGTATACCCAGCGCGCCGGGGCGAGTCGACAGCAGGTGGCCCGGCGCGCTGCCGGGCGATCGCCGGGTCGGTCCGGCGCGAGCACGACCGGGGGCCACCTTCGGCTCGGCGCTTGCCCGCGGCCGCTCGGGAAGCTACGCCTGCGGCCCCTAGCTGCGACAGCCGATTCGGAGACGACCCAGTGCCGAGACCTCCAGCAAACGCCGACGTGGTGCGCGGACCGTGCACGGGTGCCGAGCCGCACGGGGCGGCCACGAGCCGCGCAGGTTGAGCCAGTAGTCATGGACTCGCGCGCTGGCTCGTGGCTCGTCCTGCTGTTGGCGGCCGTTGGCTGTCGCGCGAGCGACGTTCCCGCGGAGTCGCCGCGGGAGGCGGTGTGGACCAGCTCGCCTGCTGTGTGTCCGCTGGATCATGCGCGGGAGTACCATTGCGAGGAGCTGTTGCCGCGAAGCCACGCGTTGCCCGCGGCGCCGCCCTTCGAGGCGTGTCCCTCGAGCGTGGACGGTCATCAAGGGCTGTTCAGTCCCGTGCCACCCATCGCGCTGTTCGACTCGGACTACACGGCGCACACTCGCCGCCGCATGCCGCCGGGGCACAGCTGCTGCTACTCGTGGTGCGCGCCGGTCGTGGTGAAGTCTCGGCAAGACGTGCCCGCGGGCGCCCGCTGCGACGCGGATCACTCCATGCCCGAGGAGTTCTGCGTCGACACCCTGGAAGCGGGCACCAGCCGCCCCGCACCCCGGCCCTTCGACCGCTGCCCCGAGGCCCTCGTGCCCCCGAGCGCCGCGGTGTACTCGGTCCCGCCGGCGGCGCCCTTCGATGCGCAGCTGACCGCGACTCGGCGACAAGCGGGCTTCGATGCCTGCTGCTACGCGTGGTGCTCGAAGGCGCCACCCAGCGCGTCGAAGCGCTGAGCCGGCGCCTCAGCCGCCAAATACCAGGTAGCCCGCGCCGCTGATGAAGAAATTCAGGATGATCACGGCGAGGGACGAGTTGACCACGGCTCGGGTCGTGGCCCAGCCAACGCCCTCGCTGCCGCCGAAGGTGCTCAGCCCGCAGTAGCCGCTCACCACCGGGATCGCCGCGCCGTATGCGACGCACTTGGTCAGGCCCACGGTCAGGTCCCCCACGTCCACCATGCTCATGTTCATGAAGGTGCGCGGGTTGATGTCGAAGAAGATGTAGCCAGTCCACATGCCGGTGGAGAAGGCGACGGCCGCGGCGATCGCGACCAGCACCGTCGTCATCACGATGCTGGCGATGAAGCGAGGCTTGATCAGGTAGTCCACCGGATCCGCCGCGCACATGCGCAGCGCGTCCACCTGCTCGGTCACGACCATGGAGCCGATCTCGGCGGCGGTGCCGGCGCCCACGCGCGTGGCCAGCATCAGCGCGCCGATGCTGGCGGCCAGATCGCGGATCAAGATCTCCAGGAACGTGGCGCCCAAGAGGGAGAGATCCGGCACCACCCGCAAGGTCTGGACCCCGCCCTGGTACACCAGGATCATGCCGATGAAGCCCATCACCACGCACAGGAAGACGAGCGAGCGATTGCCGATCTCGTACATCTGGCGGAGCACGGCGCCGGGCTGACGGACGCCGCGGACCGTGTAGTAGAGCGTCTTGACGAACACCGAGTACAGCTCCCGGCCGGCCGCGAGCAGCGACAGCGCCGCGTGCCCGAGCGCCGCGATGCCCGTCGGCTCCTGGATGATGGCGTCCTCGTCGATCTGACCGACGCCGCCGTGCCCTTCGCTCGCTTCACGCTCGGTCATCCCTCAGCCAATCGCGAACGACACGATGTAGTCCAGCACGAAGATGCCCGCGGCGCTCACCACCACGGTGGCGTTGACCGAGCGCCCGACGCCGGGCGCCCCGCCCGTGGTGTTGATGCCGAACTGGCAGCTGGCGAGCGCGATCACGATGCCGAACACCACGCTCTTGAACAAGCCGTGCAGCACGTCTCCGAGGCCGAGCAGACCGCTGGTCAGGCCGTTGTAGAAGACCGCCGGTTCCACGCCCAGGATGCCGAAGCCGGCGTAGGCCGCGCCGAGCAGCGCCAAGGCGTCGGCGAACACAGTGGACAGGAACAGGGTGGTGACGATGCCGATGAAGCGCGGCACGAGCAGGAAGCTGACGGGATCGATCGCCAGCGCCCGGAGCGCGTCGATCTGCTCGGTCACGACCATGGTGCCGAGCTCCGCCGTGTTGTTGGCGCCAACGCGACCCGAGATCATCAGCGCGGTCAGCAGCGGGCCGATCTCGCGCAGGGTTCCGAAGCCAGCGCCCCAGCCGAGCAAGCCCTGCGCGCCGTACCGTTCGACGATCGGCGCGGCCTGGATGACCATGATCCCGCCGGTGAAGAGCGCCGTCACGACCACGATGGGCAGGGACTTGACGCCCATCTTGTAGAGGTTCTTCAGCAGCTCGGAGAAGTCGAAGCGGCCGAGCGCCATGCGCGCCAGGATGCGAGCGAGCAGCACCCCCATGGCCCCGACCAGCTGCGCCAGGGTGAGGAACCAGGCGCCCAGGCCGGCCAGCGGGCGAGTGAGTATGAAAGATGCCGGCGCGTTCATCGAGGACCGCGCGCAGCATGGCCCGGGGCCGGTGTCGGCGGCAAGCGGCTCACAGCGGTCCCTCCGGGATGCCGTGCACGAACTGATAGACGTACGGATCCTCGGACGCGTAGGCCTCCGCGGTGGTGCCGTCGAAGATGAGGCGCCCCTTGAGCATCATGCCGACGCGATCGGTGACCGTCAGTAGTCGGTCCAGGTCGCTCGACACCATCACCACCGTCGCGTTCGCCGCCCGCTGCTCCGCGCGCAAGAGGTCGAAGATCTTCTGGCTGGTGACCGGATCGAGACCCGCGGCCGGCTCGTCGTACAGCACGATCGGCGCCTGAGCCACGGTGGCGCGCGCGACGCCAATGCGCTTCTTCTGTCCACCCGAGAGCCCGGCGGGCAAGCGGTCCTCGAAGCCCGGCAACGACACGCAGGCGAGGCGCTCCGCCACGCGCTGCTGGATCTCGTGCTCGGGCAGGTCGAACAGACGGCGCAGGGGGAACGCGATGTTGTCCGCCACGTTCAAGAAGTCGAACAGCGCGTTGTTCTGAAACAGCATGCCGATTCGCTTGCGGAACTCCTGAAGCTCGAGGTCCGTCATCGTCAGGATGTTGCGTCCATCGATGGACACGCGGCCCGTGTCTGGTCGCACCAGCCCGGTGATGATCTTGAGCAGTACGCTCTTGCCGGCGGCTCCCGGCCCGATGAGCCCGTACAGACACCCCTCGGGTATTCGTAGGTCGATTCCGCGCAGTACCGGGCGTCCGAAGCTCTTGGTGACGCCAGAGAGCTCGATCACCGGCCGTCTCTCGCCGCCCCGTCGCCCGCCGTGAGTGCGGTCTCCAGCGCTTGCGCGGTCCTGCGCATGCGCGACCACAGCAAGGCGAGCAACGTGACGAGCGCCACGTTGAACAGCAGCCCCACCGCAACCACGAGTCGGAGCGGTGTGAGGCTTCCGCGGGTCACGGTGATGGGGCCCAGGCGGGAGAGCTCGCGATCGGGCAGCTTGGCGGCGTGCGAGACCGGGGTCATCACGACGGACACGTTCTTCTCGTCCAGGCCCAACACCGCGCCAGCGATCAGGCGCTGCACGTCCAGAGCGGAGAGCGGTGGCGTGGCGCCGCGATGACGCAAGAGCACGCTGGCCGTGGGCGGCGTGCTCGGCTCGTCCCCCAGGGGCCCGCGGGTGGGCACGGCCAGGTGGACTCGGGCCGCCAGCACGCCCTCGACGCCGCGCAGGCTCTGCTCGAGGTCACCCGCCGTACCGACGATCAGCTTCGCGTGCTCGGCGGTGCGGCTCGGGACGAGCGAGCTCTCTCCGAGCGACGCCAGGACCCCGGGCGCGGGGGAGGGCGGCAGATTCTCCTGCTGCAGGATGAGCACCGCGGTGGAGGCGTCGTCGCGTCCGACGCTGACGCGAAAGCGCCCCTCGGCTGCCGGGTCTTCTTCTTTGCTCGCCGCGACGCCTCCGGTCTCCAGGGCCACCAGCACGCGGTTGGCGTCGCCGTCTTCGAGACCGGCCGAGATGGGCACGCTGCAGCCCCAGCTGGCCAGGGCGCACAGCAGCGGCGGGAGCACCCCGCCCGACGACGTCTCCCACCGGCGCTTCTTCACTTGAACGCCGTGCGAGTCACGTCCAGCTTGGGATGGCTGGGGAACGACAGCCCGCGCACGCCGCCCGAGACGCACGACGAGATGCCCGGATTGTTCGGGACGGTTCGCACCGTGACGCCCACCGCGCGACCGTTCTGCACCGCGGCGCAGATGTGCACTTCCATGTCGCCGGGCACGCCGCAGTGGGCGAAGTAGTTGCCGCGGTTGAGGATGGAGCCGTACTGACCGGCGGTCAGATCCGCCTGCCCCTTGCCGCCACCGATCGTCATCTCTTCGTTGTACGCCGCCAGCGCGCCCTCGCAGCTGGTCCCACCCGCCAGGATGGGGATGCCGTTGCTCACGCCCACGACCCCGCCGCGGCCTCCTCCGGTCTTGCGGGCCGTCTTCGGTACCTTCAGGCCGGCGTCGGTCTCGATGTTGGTGACGGTCTCGCCGTGCACGGCGATCTCGTCGGTCTTCTCGCCCCGCTGGGTCAAGAACCAGACCGCGGCCAGGGCCAGCAGTGCGCCCACCGCGGCCGTGCCGAACAGCGCTTTGCTCGTCGTGCTCTTGCGCTCCTGCACCACCGTGCGTTCGAGCGCGGCCTTCTCGGCCTTGATGTCGCGGTGCAGCCGAGACTGCTCGGCGAAGGGTGCGAACTCGTCCCAGTCCTTGATCGCCCGCTCGTCCTTGCTGAACGCGTCGCGCAGGACGTCGGCGTCGACGAAGGTGTGGCTCGCGATCTGCTGCAAGAGCTCGACCGCGCTGAAGGGGCCGTGGTCCATGCCGTCCTTGATCACTACGTAGCGAGGACGCTTGTCGCGCTCGAGCCGCGCCTTGAGCTCGGCGAGCTGCGTGGTCGAGTCACTCTTGGCCGCCGGAACCTGCGCGTTGGTGACGGAGATGTCATAGGGACTCCCCAGCGCCGCGGTCGCGAAGGGCTTCGACGGTGCGGGTGGCAACATCGAGAGGCTGATATCCACCGCGAAGTCGCCGTCCTTGTCGAGGTGGCTCTCGTCCGCAGCGGGCGGCGCGATGCTGCCGGTGGGCGCGAGGTGGTGGAACGCCTGCGCCAGTGCGCGGAGATCGTCTGGGCGATGGCTGGGATCGGCGACCAGCGCCTTGCTGAGGATGACCTCGAGCTCGGCGGGCAGCGCCGGATTCACCTCGGTGGGTCGTCGCATGCCGGGAGCGACGGTCTCGCTGGTGACCAGCTCGTACAGCATGGCGCCGAGGGCGTACACGCTGGCGCGGGCGTTGCCAGGACGCCCCTGGCGCTCTTCGGGCGCCATGCACGCCTTGTCCCGCGGCAGGAGCGGGGGAACGAGGGCCAACTCCGGGGCGACGTGAACCTGGCCGTCCGGACCGAGGACGACGCAGGAGGGGTGGAGGTAGAGGGACTGTCCCGCCTCGTGGCGCTCCGCCACGCCGATGGCGAGCGGCACGATGATCCCGATCGCCTCTTTGAGCGTAGCGGCTCGGCCCTGGGCGCGGGACTCTTCGAGGCGGGCTCGAAGCGTGCCCGGGCGGATGGTGGCTCCCACCGGCAGCGGTGTGCCGATTCGTTGCGCGCTGGACATGAGAGGCGCAGGAGTCTACCTCACCGCCCGGCGTTCGGCGACTGCTGTCGGCTGGCGGCTCGGGCCGGCCATTTTTCCGGGCCTGCGGGTTGGGGCTGCGGTGAGACCGCGCTCAGAGGGTCGTTTCGTCGTCCCGGCGCACCCCCTGCCAGGGGTCGCGTCGCTTGCTGAGGGAACCGGTCATGAACTGGCCGAGCACCGGGGCGATGTTCTTGGCGATGTCCTCGTCCCACTCGCCCCCGTGAACGTAGTCCTGGGGGCGCCCGCTCTTGCTCATCAACGCGAAGCCCGGGATCTTGTCGGTGGGCACGCCGACCGCGCTCAGCTCGAGCAGGAAGTCACGCACGCTCACGCGTACCAGCCGGACCCCACCGAGCGCGCGCTGCATGCGCTCGTCCGGCAGAGAGGCGGCCACGCCGCTGCAGGGTTGGCAGTCCGACACCACGGTCCACAGCACCAGGCGCTGTCCGCGGCGCTCCGCGTTGGCCTGCTCCTCGGCGAGGATCTGCCGCAGGGTGCCCGAGTCTCGGTCCACGTCGACCAACGTGATTCGGCCGATGTCCGTGCTGACCGTCCCGGTGTCGACGGAGGCGATCGGCCCGGTCGCCCCGGCGTCGGGCGCGACCGGCGGAGCCATGGGGGGAGCGAGCAGGGGAGAGGGCGGGCCGGGCGGGGGACCGAAGGCGCGGGGCGGCGGCGCTGGCGGCGCCGCCAGCGAGCCGGGCATCGTCCACAGCATCAGCGCGACCACCGCCGCGATCGAGCCGAGCACGTTCAGCCCGCCGAGCACCATCGCCGCGGTGGCCATGCGCGCCCCGCCGCGACTCTCGCGGACGCTCTCGCCCCGCGCCGCCGCGCCCAGGATCAACGCCAGCACGCCGCCGAGCAGCGGCACGCAGACGAAACCGAGCACCGCGCTGACCAGCGAGGCCACCGCCAGCCCGCTGGCCCCGCCTGCCTCGCGCGCCTCGACGGGCGCCCCTCCAGCGTAGGGATCGACCAGGGGCGGCTCGGGGGGCACGCGCCTGAGTATAGTCCACGGCGCCTCCGGCGGCAGCCGGGGTCAGAATCCCACGCCGACGGTTGCGCTGATCAGCAGCCAGGGCTTGGGGTCGCCGGCGTTCTCCGCCGCGATGGCGGGGACGGCGCCGAGCACCTCGAGCCCCGCGCGGGCGTCCGTGCCGCTCACCGGGAGCACGTACTCGAGGGCTCCTCGCAGCACCCCCACCCCGACGCTGCGCGACTCGAGCCCGGACGCCGAGGCGCGCTCGAGCCGCGCGACGCCCGCGCCCGCTCCGAGGATGGGGTGCAGCCTGCGGTCGTGGCCGAAGTCGATCCAGAGCTCGGCAGCGTACTGCGCCAGCCCCCCGTCGGACCCGACCCGCACCCAAGTCCCGCTAGCGCGCACCCCGGCGGCCTTCTCGCCGACATCGATGGCTGCGAACAGACCACCCTGCGGGGAGCGCTCGTCCACGCGCAGGCTCGGGCCCGTGTGGATGCGCACCGCCGAGCGGGGCAGGAACTCGGGCTCGGGCGGCGCAGCGTAGGGCTCGTAGCCTCCGTCGCGTGGGGTCGGGTGCGGCTCGATGGGCTCGGCGAAGGGCTGTGCGCCGGCAGCCGCCGACCAGAGCAGACAAAGCGCGGCCAAAGTCAGGATCGGAATGGGGCGAAGCATGTGTGGTCTCCTCGGGTGACCCTCGGACAACGCACGCGCCGGACCGAACTTACGCTATCGTGCGGCTGCTCATGCACCGGCTGCTGTTCGTCTCGGTCTTCGCCTGTCTGTTCCAACTGACCGGCGGTGCGTGGGCGGCGCCCACGGATCCGGCGGACGTCGAGCGGGCGCAACGACACTTCGAGCGCGCGCAGGAAGCGTACAAACGCGGTGCTTACCGCGACGCGGTCAGCGAGCTCGAGCGCGCCATTCGCTACGACCCCAGCGGCAAGGACCTCGAGTACAACCTCGGCATGGTGTTCGAGAAGCTCGGCGAGATCGACTCGGCGATCAAACACTTCAGGCGCTATCGCGAGATGGAGACGGATCCGACGGAGCTCGAGCGGGTCGACCGCATGCTCGAGCGGCTCGAAGGCGCCAAGGGCGATCTCACCCGCGACCCGGACGCCGCCGACCCTCCCGGCGCGGCGGACCGCGTCGTGCCCGCGCCGGGCGAGCCCAAGGATCGCGGCGCCGTGCCTCACGGACGCCTCGACGGGCTGACCATCGCTGCCGGGAGCGCAGCCGTGGTCGCGGCGGCGGTGGGCGTGGTGTTCGGGGTACGCGCGCTGTCCGAGGCGCCCTCCGCGTCGGAGCGCACCGGACCGAGCCGCTCCGTGGGGGAGCTACAGGCTCGGGCCGACCGGGCCCACAGCCACGCCGTCGTGGCCGACGTGGCGCTGCTGGTCAGCGCGCTCTCGGCGGGGGCGACGGCCTGGCTCTACTTCGGCCGGCCACAGACTCCCGGGGGAGCGCAGGCAAGCGCGGCGATCGGCCGTGGTCGCGTGTCGCTCACCGCGGGGGTGACCTTTTGAAGCGTGGCGCGGCGACCCTTGGCCTTCGAGCCTCGGCCTCCGTGCTGGTGAGCGCGCTGATCGCAGCCTGCAGCCTGCTGGTGCCCAGCGAGCTCGAGCAAGTGCTGTGTTCGCAGGAAGGTGCCATCGGGCCGCCGGCCTGCCCGCTGGGAGAGCGCTGCACGGCCGGCGCCTGCGCGCCCTGCGCGGGCGGGATTTGCGTGGCGGACGCTGGCAGCTCGGGTATCGGTCAGCTGTGTCAGGACGCGCCGTGCGCGCCGGGGCTGTTCTGCGTGGACCCGGCCACCCTCGGCTTCTCTGGACCTCGCTTCTGCACCCGCAGCTGCTGCGGCTCGGAGGCGTGCGCGGAGACCGTCAACGTGTGTGCGCCCACGGCCGGCGGGGTGAACCTGTGTCTGCCCTCCGTCGCGCTCGGGCGGTCCCCCGGCTCGAGCCCGCGAGGCGCGCAGTGCGCTGACCCGAGCGACTGTCGCTCCGGCGTGTGCGAGGCCAGCAAGTGTGCAGACGTGTGCTGCCGCAACGCCGAGTGCGCGAGCGGCCAGGCCTGCGTGCTGCGGCCGATCCCCGGCTTGGGTGGCGGGCAGGGGTTCATGTGCGGGACGTCGACCGGCAGCGGAGTGGTCGGCTCCCAGGGCTGCGTCTCCGGTGGCGAGTGCACCAACTTGATGTGCATCACCACGCCGACGGTGAGCTACTGCAGCGGGCCGTGCTGCAAGAAGAGTGACTGCCAGGCCGATCTGGCCTGCGTCTACGATCTGGCCCGGGGGCTCCGCGGCTGCAAGGACATGGGCACGGAAGCCGGACCCTTGGCCGTGGGCAGCCCCTGTCAGGACGGCGCCGAGTGTCAATCCTCACTTTGCCAGGCCTTCACCGGCATCGGCTCGCTGTGCACCGACTCCTGCTGCGAGGACTCCGACTGCGGAAACCCCGACGCTTTGGCGTGTCGCCCGGTCGTCTCGGGCCAGATCGCCGTCCTGCTCTGCGTCCCGCGGTGAATGTCGGCGCAAAGTGTCCTAACTTAGTGGGCCCCTCATGGCCCCGCACAGCAGCGCGACTCCGCACTCGCCGCCGAGCGGCGGAGCGCGGATGTGTCCGCGCTGTCGCCGGCTGCTGCCGGACGCGACCGCGAGCCTGAGCAGCGGGCGACTGCCGCGCTGTCCCGAGCACGGGCTGGCCTTCGTCGAGCCCCACGAGGTGGAGGCTTCCGGTGGGGACACCTTGCTCGGCACCTCGGTGGCGGGTCGCTTCGTGATCATTGGCTGGCTCGGCGCGGGCTCGATGGGAGCGGTCTATCGCGCTCGACAGGAGGCCGTGGGTCGCGACGTCGCGCTCAAGATCGTCCGTCGGGAGCGGGCTTACGATGCCGAGACCCAGGCGCGCTTCGAGCGCGAAGCACGGGCGACCAGCGTGCTCGTCAGTCCCTACACGGTGACCGTCTTCGACTTCGGCGAGTCGGAGGACGGCTCGTGGTATCTGGCCATGGAGCTGCTCGAAGGGGAGACGCTCGGCGAGCGCCTCAAGCGGGTCGGTCGCCTGCCGGTCGAGCAGGCCGTGCGCATCGCCAAGGAGGCGTTGCGCTCGCTGGCGGAGGCGCACGGCAAGGGCATCGTCCATCGCGACCTCAAGCCGGACAACCTGTTCTTGACGCGAGCGCCCGCGGATGGCACCGCCGCGCCGGGCGAGATCTGCAAGGTGCTCGACTTCGGTATCGCCAAGCTGGTGCGGGGTGACGGCGGCGTGGTGGATCAGCTCGAGACTCAGGCGGGAACGGTGTTCGGCACGCCTCGCTACATGTCTCCGGAGCAAGCGCAGGGCGCGCCCCTCGATGCTCGCAGCGACCTGTATTCGCTCGGCGTGATCCTCTATCAAATGCTCAGCGGTCGCGCGCCGTTCGTGGATGACGATGCGGTGGTGGTCATGGCCCGCCACATCAAGGACGCCCCCCCCCGGCTCGCCGAAGTCGCCCCGCACGCAGGGATCCCGCCGGTGATCGAGGCAGTGGTGCGCCGCGCGCTGGCCAAGAGCCCCACCGCCCGGCCTCAGAACGCAGAGCAGTTCGCTCAAGAGCTGGATCAGGCGCTCACCCAGTCCGCGCTCGGAACCGGGCTACACGCTACCTGGGCGGGACCGCCGTCAGACGCGGAGCTCGTGCATGCCGGCCCAGGTCGCGGTCCGCTGTTGCTCGCTGCGTTGGTCGTCGCGGTTGCGGCGCTGGGACTGCTCGGCTTCTTCCTGGTGCGCTCCCTCGCTCGACCTGCGACTGGGGGCGCCCCGCCCGCTAGCGCGTCGGCGATCGAGCGACCGAGCGTTCCTTCGGCGAGCGCCACGGTGCTGTTCGACGCCGACGACGCGGGCGCGAGCACGGCCACCGCAGACGCCGCTGCTGCCAAGCCCAAGAGCGTCCGGCGACCCGTTTTCCTGCCCGCGCCGCCCGCCCCGCCGCCAACCCCGCCCAAGCCGACATCGAGCGGTAGCTACGGTCGCTTCGAATAGCGGCAAATTGCCGCTGAATTTCCCGTCCGCAGCGGCGCATCACGAAGTTGTCCGTCAGGCGAAGAGCGCGTTGCGGCTCGGAGAGGCCGCGTGTTAGCTTCCGTCCCGCGATGGACCCACGCGAGATGGACGCTCTGGTACAGCGCCTGGTCCAGAACCCGCACGACCACGACGCGCTCACGTACGCCCACGCTGCAGGCCAGACCGATCCGCGTTCCTACGCGATGCTTCTGGAGAAGGTGGGCACGGCTACGAGCGACGCGGCCTTCGCGAGTCACTGGCTAACCGAGTCGGCCAAGGTGTGGGCGGATACCTTGAACGATCTTCATCGCGCCGCGCGCGCCTTGATGATCGCGATCGACCGCGATCCGACCCAGCCTGCACCGGCGGAGCGGCTGGCGGAGCTCTACCGCGACAAAGGCGACACCAAGGCGTTGGTCGCGTTGCTCGAGCGCCGCGCCAAGGCGTTGTCACCCCTGGCCCAGCAGGATCCCGAGATGCGGGCGCACGTGGCGGGCCTGCACGAGGAGCTCGGTCGGCTGTGGGCCGACGCGCCGCTCGAGCAGCCGCGCAAGGCGATCGAGAACTTCCGGCGAGCGCTCGACTACGATCCAACGAGCCAGTACGCCATCTACTCGACCCGGGAGCTGCTGAAGTCCCAGTCGCTCTGGTCGGACGCGATCCCCTACTTCGCGCTCGAGCTCGGGCTGGTGGACGATCCGGAGCGCCAAGTGGCGCTGTACCGGGACGAAGCGGACGTGCGGCGCCAAGCCGGCGACCTAGCGGGCGCTGCGGCGGCGCTGCGGCACGCAGGCTCCATCGACCAAGGTCGGGATCCGAGCCTGGCGCAGGAGCTGGCCACCGCGCTGTATGATCGCGTGCAGCGGGGCGAGGCCCTGCATGCTCAGGAGGCCCAAGAGGGCGCGCAGATCTTCGTCTCGCTCGCCGAGCAGTACCCCGGAGAGCACGCCTTCTCGTACTCGCTCTGCGCGCTCGAACTCGAGCCTGCCAACGATCGCGCGATCCAGCTCGCCATCTACTACGGCGAGCAGCTCGCGCGGATGGGAGAGGTGGCTCCCAAGGCGGCGGCCTACCTAGCCGCCAGTCCCCACGGCGCCATCGCGGAGGACGCGCGCCGCGTCGCCGGCTCGGCTCCGGCGCCGCAGCCCGCGCCTCGGCCCGAGCACGCGGCCGTGCGGTCCCACGATCCCGAGCCGGACTCGGAGCGCTTCGACGACGACTCGCCACCACCCGCTCCGGTTCAGGCCGCCAATCCCGAGCGGGTGCGATCGCTGCTGGACGCAGCCGACGCGCTCGTGCGCAAGACCAAGAAGCACGAGGCGGCCGAGAAGTATCGCGAGGTGGTCGAGCTCGATCCCATCAACCCCGACGCCATCGGCTTCCTGGAGGGCTACTTGCGCCAGACGCGCAAGTACGCCGAGCTGCGGGATCTGCTGCTCGCGGCGGCCAAGACGCCGGGAGTCGACGCCGAGGCGCGCCGCGGTTGGCTGCGGGAGATCGCGGGGTTGTGCGAGACACAGCTGCGCGATCTCGACGGCGCCATCTACGCCTGGAAGCAGCTCGCGAGCTCGGATCGGAGCGAAGATGGTCCCAAGACCCAGCTGCGTCGGCTGCTCGAGAAGGCCCAGCGTTGGGACGACCTGTGCACGGTGCTCGAGCAGGACGCCGAGCAGGAGACCGACATCGAAGCGCGCATCTCGATGGAGAAGCAACTCGCGAAGCTCCACGAGCAGAAGCGCAAGGACCCGGTGGCGGCAGGAGAGGCCTGGGGCCGCATCGCCAACCTCGCCCCGGGCGACGAGTCCGCGCTGGCCACGGCCGTGAAGCTGTTCGAGCGCGGCGAGCGTCCGGATCTCGCAGCCGCGGCGATCGCCGACAACGTCACCGAGGTCGAGGACGACGCCAGTCGCGCGCAGCTGTTCAAGAAGCTCGGTGGCCTTCGCGAGGCGGCCGGGGACTTGGTCTCGGCCGGCGAAGCGTTCAGCGAGGCCGCTACCCTCGGGCAAGATGCCTCGCTGTGGGAGGCTGCAGAGCGCTGCTTCGTCGCCGCGCAGGTGTGGGATCTGGCGGCAAACGCCGTGCAGCAGCGCGTGCAGTTGACCTCGCGGCCCAAGGAGCAGGCGGTACTGCTGGCCACCGAGGCGGAGTACTTGTCCAAGGGCGGGGACGAATCGAGCGCGGTGCTCCGGCTGGAGCAGGCGACGGACCTCGACCCCACCGAGGAGCGCCACGCCAGCACCCTCGAGGAGCGGTATGTCGCGGCGGATCGCACCGCGGATCTGGTCGCGTTCCTGCTGCGCCGGGCCGAGAAGATCACCGATCGGGAGCAGCGAGTGGCGCTGCGCAAGCGCGCCGCCACCACCCAGCGAGAGTTGCTGGCGGATCCCGAGGCCGCGCGCGAGACCCTCGCCCAGTTGCTCCGGGATGGGGATGACGCGGAGGCGCTGGAGTTGCTCGCCGAAGATGCCGAGGTGCGCAGCGAGTTCGGGGACGCGGTGGAGTATCTGCATCGGCTCGCCAAGCTCCCCGATTTGGCTCCGGAGCGGCGGCTCGAGATCTTGATGCGCGAGGCGCGTCTGGTAGCCGAAGGGCTCGATGACTCCGTCGGCGCCGTCGAGCGCTACGAGAACATCCTCGAACGAGTGGACTCGAAGAACGTCGACGCCCTCGACGCCATCGCGGCGCTACACGAACGCGCGGGGGACGCCAAGGGTCAGGCGGATGCCCTGGAGCGGCGCCTGGCGCTCACCGAGACCCCGGACGACCGACGGAGCATCGCCGAGACGCTGGCCACGCTGTACGAAGGGCCGCTCGACGATCCACGCTCTGCGGTTCGTGCACTCGACGTCCTGCGCGCGCTCGATCCGGAGGATTTCGACGCCATCCAGCGGGCGTGCGATCTGGCCGAGCGCTTGGAGGATTGGCCTCGGGTCGCCGAGCACACCGCCCAGCTCGTCGAGGTGGAGGGGGACGACGCGGAGCTCAGCCGAATGACCCGTCGCTTGGCGGAGGTGCTCAGCGTGCACCTCGAGCGCAGCGACGAAGCGCTAGCCGCGCTGATGGTGGTGGCCGATCAAGGGGATGACGCCTGTCGGCAGGAGTACGTCAAGCTCGCTGACCAGCTCGGCTGGAAGGGGATCGTGGCGACCAAATTGGTGGAGTGGCACCTCGAGTCGCCGGTCGGCCCGGCGCGTCACGAGGCCCTGCGCGGCGCCTTCGAACGCTTCGTCGAGGTGGGTCGGCAGTCCGAGGCGGCGCAGGTCGCTCAGGAGCTGGTGCGCACCCGCGGCGCGGACCCGAGCATCGCCAAGCAGCTCGAAGAGATCGCGGCTTCGCTCCAGAACCTGGAGGCGCTCGCCGTGGCGCACGACCTGCTGGCGCAGGATCTCACGGGGCCCAGCCGGGCCGACGAGATGGTGCGCCAGGCGGAGGTGCTCGTCGCCGCCGGCGTGGACGCCCAAGAGGCGCTGCAGCACGGAGAGCAGGCGCTCACCAGCGTTCCGGCGGACGAGGTGGAGCCGTTGCTGCAGCGGCTCAGCAACCTGGCGCCGACTCCGGCGCAGCGAATCGATCTGTACGAACGTCAGATCGTCCGCTGCAAGGCGCCGAGCGACCGCCTGACCGCACTGGCGCGGGCTGCGGCGGTCGCTGCCGAACACGACGCGCTCGACCGCGCGCGGGGGTTCTTCGATCTGGCACTCGGCGCCGGGGGAGGCACCCAAGAGGACACGCTCGAGGTGCTGGAGACGGCGGCCCGCAACGCCGACGCGATGAGCGATGAGCCCAAGCTGCTGCGGGTCCTCGCGCAGGCGATGTCCGCCGGTGGGCAGGGCTCCCGGGATGGCGGCCGGACGCGCAGCTCGCTCCTGCGTCGCGCCGCGGAGCTGGCCTTCCGGGATTTGGCGGACCTGGAGCAGGCCTTCGTCTGGCTGGGGGACGCGCTGGTCACCCACGTGGACGAAGCCTCGTTGTCGGCGCTCGAGACCCTCGCCACCGAGGTGGGAGACATGCGACGCGCCGAGACCGTGCTGACTCGCGCGCTCGAGGAGGTCTTCGACGGACCGCTCGTGCGCCAGTTGCTGGCTCGCCGCGCGACGCTCCGGCGGGAGCGCCTGGCCGATCGGGAGGGCGCCGCGGCGGATCTCAAGCGCCTGCATGACCTCTCGCCGGCAGACATGGCTGTCACGGACGAGCTGGCCAAGCTGTACACCGAGCTCGAGGATTGGCGCGGCATGGTCCAGCTGTACGAAGACCAGATCTTGCGCGGCAAGGATCCCGGGTCCCGGGCGGAGCTCGCGCGCAAGGTGGCGCGCTTGTGGGAGGAGCGGCTCGACGATCCCCGCGAAGCGGCGGACGCCTGGCGTCGAGTGCTGCGCATGAAGAGCAACGATCCGGAGGGCACCGCGGGGCTCGAGCGCGCCAAGGCCGCCATGATCGGCAAGGCGCGCGAGCCCAAGAAGTCGGACGCGCCGCCAGCGCGTCCGGCAGTTGCGCCCGAGCCGAAGGCCGAGCCCGCTGCGTCAGCGGCTGCGAGCGACTACGAAGCCGCCGCTGATGTCGACTACGCCGGGGGTGACACCGCGGCTGGCGACTACGCCGCAGCCGACGCCGGAGTAGGCGAGGAGTTCAGCGCGCACGAACCTGTCGCCGCCGAGCAGGGCGCGCAGCCCCTCGGCTACGACGGCTACGTGTCCGAGATCGCCCATGAGCGACCGCTGCCCCCGGAGGACGACGAGGGCGGGCATCGCGAGGAGGAGGACGGGCCGACGCTTCCGCCGCCTGCCGGTGATCCGCGGGCCGAGCAGATGGCGGAGGCCGCCCTGGAGGGCCTGAAGCCGCAGCGGCCCGACATCACCTTCCCGACCTCGGACGACGTGACGGTCAGCGCGTCCATCACCGAGCTTTCCACGGATGGGCACCCGCTGCCGCCCACGAGGCCGTCGAGCGGGCCGCCACCGCCGCCCTCGCGCGGCGCGCCTCTGCCGCACTTTCAGGATTTCGCTGACACCATCGGCGACGATCCGGGCGCCGTCGCCCGGCCGGACGAACTCGACTCCACGGCGGTGCAGCCGTCGTTGCAGGCCAGTCTGGACTTGTTCGAGGACACGACCAACCACGATCGCGAGAACTCGGAGGAAGACGAGTTGGTCGTGGACGACGACGAGCTGTTCGAAGAGGAGCCCTGAGCTCACGCGCCGAGCGTCAGGCGGTCCCGCGCGACCTGGGCGGTGAGCCCGAGGTGTAGCGGCACGTTGTGGCGGCCGTGACCGGCGCGGACGCCATACAGCACGGGGACGCCGAGGTCCGATAGGCGCTCCCGCAACACGCTCTGGACGCTCACGCCCGACGGCCCGGCGGGACAATCCGTGAACTCGCCCAGGACTATCGCCGTGGCGCCGTCGAAATGGCCGCCGATGCGCAGCGCGGTCAGCATGCGGTCGATGCGGTAGGGACTCTCTCCCACGTCCTCCAGGAACCACACGGCGCTCGGGGGAGGCTGGAGCCGCCCGGCCGCGGCGCAGGTGGTGAGCAGCGTCAAGTTGCCGCCGAACAGCGGGCCCGTCGCCGCGCCGCTCACCCAGGTCTCGAGCGCGTCATGCGTGCGCACCTGCAGCGGCCGCTCGAGCGCGTCGAGCCACGCGGTGCGAGCCTGCTCGTCACCCCGGCCGAGCCCGGCGGCGTTGTGGGCGTGCAGCGAGGCCAGGCCATGACGCGCCGCCTCCACGTGAAGCACGGTGACGTCCGAGAAGCCCACGATCCACTTGGGATGGGAGCGCAGCACCGAGAAGTCGAGGGCGTGAGCAATGCGCGAGGCGCCGTAGCCCCCGCGGGCGGCCACGATCGCCGCCAGGTTCGGGTCGGCCAGGGCGTCACGGAGCTCGCCGGACCGGCGCGCATCCGAGCCGGCCAAGAAGCCCGAGCGCGCGAACGCCGCCCAGTCCAGCTCGACTCGGTAGCGCTGCGACAGCCAGGCGACCCCGCGCAGGACGAGGGTACGATCGAACGGACCCGAGGGGGCTACCAGCCGGATTCGCGCGCCGGGTCGCAGCGCGGGGGGGACGAGCACGACCGCCACACTTTCCGTCAGGGCTGGCCGTTGTCAAGGATTGCCCGCCGTCGCGCCGAGGGGGATAAGGGGAGTGAGCCCATGGACCGCGCGCGCACCGCCCTCGTTCGCCTGACCGACGCCGCCGTCACGGACGTGCTGCCCTGGGTTGGCAAGCTCAGCTGGCTCACCCGGCGTTCCCTCGACGAGCTTGGGCGCCACACCCTGGGGGAAGACTTCGAGGAGCGCTCGCGGGAGCTGGTTGCTCGCTACGCGGCCGCCGGCGGTGATCCCTTTGGGCTGGATCCGGAGGTGGCCAAGTACGCGGTGATGGTGTGCGCGTTCTTTCACCGCGTCTACTTCCGTACTCAGATCAGCGGTCTGTCGAACGTGCCGGACGGTCGGGTGCTGCTCATCGCCAACCACTCGGGGCAAGTGCCGATTGACGGTGCGATCATCGGCTCCGCGATGTTCCTGGACGCGCGTCCTCCTCGCATGATCCGCGCCATGGTGGAGAAGTGGTCGCAGACGCTGCCCTTCGTCTCGACCTTCTTCCAGCGGGTGGGTCAGGTCGTGGGCGTGCAGGAGAATGCGCGTCGGTTGCTCGAGATGGACGAGGCGCTGCTCGTGTTCCCCGAGGGCACACGCGGTATCAGCAAGCCCTTCCAGCATCGCTATCAGCTGCAAGAGTTCGGGCACGGCTTCATGCGCCTGGCCATGGAGACGCGCACGCCGATCGTGCCGGTCGCGGTGATCGGCGCCGAGGAGCAGTACGTCAACGTGGGCAACGTCCGTTGGTTGGCCAAAGCGCTCGGTATGCCCGTGTTTCCCGTCATTCCCCAGATGTTCATCCCCGGCGGACAGCTGCCCTTGCCAACCAAGTATCATCTGTACTTCGGGGAGCCGATGTCGTTCGAGGGCGACGCAGACGAAGACGACGGACTGACCGAGGAGCGCGTCTGGCTCGTTCGGCAGACCATCCAGAGCATGATCAATCGCGGGTTGAGGGAGCGGCGCGGCTTGTTCCGCTGAGGACCCCAATGGCAACAGCGAGCGACAAGCCGGCGCCGGGGGACGGGTTGCGAGTGGAGCGACAGCGCCCTGATCGGCGTGCAGGTCCGCGCCGCAAGCCGAGCGATACCCCCGGCGCGGTAGTGATCACAGGCATCTGCGGGCGCCTCGGCCGCAGGCTCGCCCGGCGCTTGCACCGGGAGCGTCTGGTGATCGGGCTCGACAGGCGCGAGTTTCGTGATCGACCGAGCGACGTCGAGCACCACGCGGTGGACATCCGGCGCAGCAAAGCGCGGGAAATCTTTCGCCGGTCTGCGATCGACGCGGTCGTGCATCTGGGCGTGATGCACGATCCGCGCGGTGGCAGCGAGGTCCACCACGCCTGGAACGTCGTCGCCTTTCAGAAGCTCTTGGACTGGGTGCGGAGCTACCGCATTCCCAAGCTCGTCCTGCTCTCGAGCGCCAATGTGTACGGACCGCGACCGGACAATCCCCAGTTCCTCAGTGAGGATGCGCCGCTGCTCGGAGCGGATCGCTTCAGCGACATCCGGGACCTGGTAGAGCTCGACATGCTCGCCCAGTCGTTCTTCTGGAAGCACCCGGACACCGAGACGGTGATCCTCAGACCGACGAACATCGTGGGTACGGTGCAGAACGCGGCGAGCAACTACCTGCGCTTGAAGGTGGTGCCGACTCTGATGGGCTTCGATCCGATGGTGCAGGTGGTGCACCAAGACGACGTCGTCAGAGCCATCGAGTTGGCGCTGGCACCGGGGGTGCGTGGGATCTTCAATGTCGCGGGTCCGGCGCCGATTGCGCTCTCCAAGGCCATCAAGCGTCTCGGGCGCGCCACCCTCCCTCTACCTCACACGGTCGCCCGCGCGGGGCTCGAGCGACTGTGGAAGTTTCGTATGACCAGCTTCCCGGCGCCGGAGCTGGACTTCATTCGTTACGTCTGCATGGTGGATGATCGCCGAGCGAGAGAAGTACTCGGTTACTCGCCCCGGTTCGATCTGGGCGCGACGCTCGCGTCGATCGACGAGGAGCGTTGGGTATGAGGGCACTGGGCTGCATGTTGCTCCTGCTGGCCGGGTGCTCGAGGTCCGCTGCGGACACCCCGCCGCCGGCGGCCAGCGGGCAGCTCGCGCCCATCGCGCCGGGCGCGACCGGTGCGCGGGCTGCTGGACGCGTGGCGGCGCCGGAGGCCGGCACGGTGGAGTCGGACCCCGAGGAACCCGCGGATGACGAGGAGGAGCCGGCGCCGCTCATCCTGCCGCCCTCCGAAGACGCCGCTGGGGTGCCGCTGTGAGCCCGGGCGGCTGGCTGGCAGTGGCTCTGGGGTTGCTGGCCGCGGCTTGCCCGGGCCCGCGTCGGACGCCGCAAGGCCCGCCGCCGGAGTACGAGCCGCCCCGGGTGATGCCCTGGGACTCGGGTGGGGGCACGGATCCATTCGCCGAGATCGAGGGTGAAGACGTCACGGACGATGAGCCCGGGGATGACGCGGGCGTCGATGGTGGGGACGGCGGGGACGCGCAGGTCGGGGCGCTCGAACCGGTGGCGCGCTACGGCGGAGCACGCTAAGGTCTCCACGGGTTGAACATTCGCACCCAGTGTGAGAGCGCGCGCGCGGCGGCCCGGCGCTGGGCGCGCGCCACGACGGCCGAGAAGAACGGCGCGCTCGAGCTCATCGCGCAGGCGCTGCGCGTGGAGGCGGCCGCTGTGGCCGAGACGAATCGGCGGGACCTGGAGGCTGGCGCCGCCGCTGGCCTGACCGAGGCGCTGCTCGACCGCTTGCGGCTGGACGCGGCCCGGGTGCTCGAGCTCGCCAGCGCTGTCGAGAAGATCCGCACGCTGCCAGACCCAGTGGGCAGCCGTGGGGCGACGCGACGGTCCGAGGCAGGGCTGCTCATCGCGCGGCAGCGGGTGCCCCTGGGTGTGATCGCCATGATCTACGAGGCGCGGCCAGGCGTCACGGTGGACGCGGCTGCCCTCTGCCTCAAGAGCGGCAACGCCGTCGTGCTGCGCGGTGGCAAAGAAGCACGACACACCAACGAGCACCTCGGTCGCATCTTGCAGCGTGCCATCTCGGAGGTCGGACTCGCGGCGGACGCGGTGCAGATCATCGCGCCCGGCGAGCGGGACGAGATCCGCGAGCTCGTGTCGCTCACGGGCCTGCTGGACTTGGTCATTCCCCGAGGCGGCACCGGGTTGATCCGCTTCGTGACGGAGCATGCGCGGGTTCCGGTCATCCAGCATTACATGGGAGTCTGCCACCTGTTCCTCGATCGCGGCTGCGATGCCGAGATGGCCCTGGCGTTGACGCTGAACGGAAAGGTGTCCCGGCCCGGCGTGTGCAACGCCCTCGAGTGTCTCCTCGTGGACGCCGTGGACGCCGAGCGGCTGCTGCCGCCCCTCGGCGCGGCGCTGCTCGACGCGGGGGTCGAGCTTCGCGCCTGCGAGCGGTCGCACGCGCTGCTGCCGGGGGCACACCGCGCCGAAGAGTCGGACTTCGGCGCCGAGTTCCTGGCCAAGATCCTGGCCGTGCGAGTGGTGGACGGGCTCGAGGGCGCCCTCGAGCACATCGCTCGCTTCGGCTCGGGCCACACCGAGGCCATCTGCACCGATAGCCACCACAGGGCCCAGCGCTTCCTGCGCGAGGTCGACGCGAGCTGCGTTCTCGTCAACGCCTCCACTCGCTTCAACGACGGCGGTCAGCTCGGGCTGGGCGCGGAGATCGGCATTTCGACCAGCAAGCTGCACGCCTACGGCCCCATGGGGCTCGAGAGCTTGACCAGCGAGAAGTGGGTCGTCCTAGGAGAAGGGCAGATACGGACATCGTGAGAGCCAAACCCAAGAAGAAGAAGGTCGACGGGCGGACCCGCGCGCCGGCGCGACTGAAGGAGAGGAGCGCACCGGCTCGTGAGCGCCCCGGCATCGAAGCGCAGAAGATCGCCATCCTGGCCGCGACCGCGGGTCTCGACAAGAAGGCCGTGGGCGTGGAGATCATCGACGTGACGGGCAAGGTCGACTACGCCGACTACCTCGTGCTCATGACCGGGCACAGCGATCGTCACGTGACGGCCATCGCCCAGGCAGTGGACGAGCTGCTCAGTCGGGAGGGGCTGCGCCCCATCAGCCTCGAGGGCCTGCCGCAGGCCAGCTGGGTGCTGATCGACTTCGTCGACGTCGTGGTCCACGTGTTCGAGGAGCAGTCGCGGAGCCTCTACGATCTGGATGGCTTGTGGATGGATGCGCGGCGCGTGCCCGTGTCCGAACGCGCCGCAAGCGTCTCGTGAAGCTGACCATCGTCGCGGTGGGCAAGCTTCGCTCGCGCGCGCTGCGTGAAGTGGCGGACGACTACCTGGGTCGCCTCGCGCGCTACTGCCGCGTCGAGGAGATCGAGGTCAAGTCCGAGCGCGAGCTGCTCGCGGTCTTGCCCCGGGACACCCGCGTCGTGGCGCTCGAGGTGGACGGCAAGGAGCTGTCGAGCACCGAGCTGGCGACCAGCCTCGAGCGCTGGGGTCGTCACGGCAAGGGCGACGTGGCCTTCGTGCTTGGTGGCGCCGAAGGGCTCGGGTCAGCGATTACCGAGCGCGCGGACGAGCGCCTCAGTCTGTCGCGCCTGACCCTGCCTCACCGGTTGGCGCGGATAGTGTTGCTCGAGCAGCTGTATCGCGGTCACACGCTGCTGCGCGGCGAGCCCTACGCGCGTGAGGACTGACGCCGCGCGCGACGAGTGTCCACGATCCAGGTGATGCCGATGGACAGGGCGTAGAGCAGGCACAGCGGGATGGCGAGCAAGAACTGGCTGGTCACGTCCGGCGGCGTGATGATCGCGCCGAGCACGAACGCTATCACCACGAAGTAGCGCCCAAAGCGCAGCAGTTGCTTGTGGTTGACGACGCCGGCGATGCTGAGGAAGAAGATCAGCACGGGCAGCTCGAACACGGCGCCAAAGGCGATCAACATGCGGGTGACGAACTCGATGTAGTCCCCGATCATCACCGTGGGCTTGACCTCGAAGCCCTGCATCCCCACGGGGCCGCTGAAGCCGAGCAGGTACTGGAAGGCGAGCGGGAAGGCGACCTTCCAGCCGAAGTATCCGCCCGCTGCGAACAGGGCGCAGGAGGAGACGACGAAGGGGATGGCGAGCTTCTTCTCGGTCGAGTACAGCCCCGGCGCGACGAACGCCCACAGTTGATACAGGATGACCGGCAGCGACAGCACCAGCCCGCCGAGCAGGCTCAGCTTGATGTAGGCCACGAACAAGGAGGCGGGGGCGGGGAAGTGGAGCGCGGCCTGGCCCGGGATGTTCTGATCGTTCCAGGCTTGGATGAAGGGCGCCGTGAGCCAGTACAAGAGCTGCTCGCGAAACGCCCAGGCGATCGACGTCCCGATCAGGAAGGCCAGCGCCATGCGCAGGATCCTGGAGCGGAGCTCCGCCAGGTGCTCCCAGAACGTCATCGTGGCAGCTTCGGGATCGTCGCTCATGCGTCTTCGTCGTTGCGCTCCGGGGCGGGGCTGGGTTCATCCTCGGCGGCGGGGCCTTCGGCGGCGGGCTCGTCCTCGTCGTCGACGAGATCGTCGGGTAGTGCGCCGTGGGCATCTGCGCCCTCGAGTGGGTACTCTCGCAGCGCGTCGATCGTCGCGCTGTCTTCATAGGGGTCGTCGAAGCTGGAGTGCTCAGCGGCGGGTCGGGGACCGCGCACGATGCCGCGGAGGTCGCCGCGCATGATGGAGCGCAGCTCGCTCAGGCCGCCGTCGATGCCCTCCTGGCGCAGGATGTCGTCGATGCCCGTCTGGGCCCGCACTTCGGTGGTGAGACGCCGGAGCTTGCCCATCCACTCGCCGAGGGTGCGCAACATGCCCGGGAGCTTCTGGGGCCCGACGACCACCAGCGCCACGACCGCGATCAGCGCGATTTCGACCAGCGAAATGCCAAACACCGGGCAACGCTAGCGCGTCTTTCGCGCTCGGGAAACATCGGCCCTGCTGGGCGGCGCTGGGCGCGGTCAGGGGCCGGCCCAGATGGGATTGGAGAACCCGAGCGGCTTGACGCCGGCGTAGAAGACGTTCGGCAGCGGGGTGCTGCCTCGCGCCAGGACGATCACGAAGCCGCCCTCCGGTAGGCGTAGCTCGAAGGTCTCGTCGAGGCGCACGACGTCCCGTCGAGTCTTGGGAATGCTGAAGTAGCGCACGCGGTTGGCCTTGGCGCCGACCAGTACCTCCACCTCGGAGACGCTCACCCAGGGCGCCGCGCGCACCCGCACGCGCATGGGGTGCGTGCCGGCCGGGGCGACTTCGCCCGGGCCCTTGCCGCCCCAGGTCACATCCAAGATGGGCCCAGACGTGACCGTGGCCTGACCGCGCCTGAGCGCGGCGACCACGGACGCGACGGAGGCCGACAGGTCGTCGTCGTCCGAGCTCGAGGGGCCATGGTAGATCAGGGTCCGCGGCAGGCCAGGATCGACGAAGAAGAGTTTGTGGGAGTCGCTGCTGCCGGTGGCGGTGAAGCGGTAGCCCTGGCCGAGCAAGCGGACCCAGTCCATCACGACCTTGCGCACCTTCGCTTCACTAGCGGCGTCGTAGCCATTGTAGACCTCGATGGCGTCGAAGTCCCAGGTGAACGCGGCGCGGGCGTCGTGGGGCAGCCGCGCCGTGGTCGGGTCGAGCTTGAAGCGGTGGAAGTAGCCGATGTCGTCCCAGCGCGGGTGATTGACCTGAATGATCCCGTCCGGGCTCACCGCGCGCATCTCCGCGAACAACTCCTTGGGTGTCGTGTTCTCGAAGCGCACGGCGTCGGTTGGCCTCATGGGGAAGAGGTTGAAGTGGCCGAAGCGATTGCCCACGGTGCTCACCTCGCTGCCCACGATCGTGAGCAGCCGGCGCGCGATGGCGCCGCGGGTCAGCAAGCCCGAGAGCTCCGGGGCGAAGTCCGTCACCGCGAAGTGATCGCTGGCCACTGCCACCTCGACACCCTCCGCGGCGATGGAGACCAGGCGTGTCGGCAAGCCGATGTCCGCATCGACGCTGGGTGCCTGATGCAGGTGGAGATCCGCGGAGAGCCAGCCCGGCGTGGTGACCACGCGAGGTAGCGTGCCGCTGACGAACACGTTCTGACCCGGCTCGATGACGACGTCGAAGCGGGCGGCGTCGCGCTCGATGCCGCTGGTGCCGAGCACGTCGTAGCGACCCGCCGGCAGGGTGCGCACGAAGCGCCCGGTCCCGCTCCACGCGAAACGCCCGGCGCCGGTCTCGTCGCCATCGTTGCCAAAGTCGGGATCCGTCGTGCCAGCCTTGCCTCGGAACGAGAGCTTGGCCGGGAGCGGCCGGCCGTTCTCGTCGGTCAGATCCACGATCAGCGTCGCCCCCGGGCGCTCGGCGCGGGGCGCGACCGCGAGCGGCTCCTGGCTCAGCTCGCGACGGACGCGCAGGGTGGCGCCGGGCTGCAGGCTGGCGCCGCCGTAGTCGGCGCGGATCTCCGGCGCCAAGCCGTGGTGGCGGGACTTGTAGGACACCGACAAGGGCCGCGACTCGAGGGTGCGCAGCAGCAGGTCACCGCCCGCACCGCGGCGACCCACCCAGCGGCCCTTGCCCGAGAACGTGGGTTTGGTGCGGCCCACACCCTCGACGAAGTAGTCGACGTTGCCCCACTTGACGACATCTCCGAGCGCGAGGTGCGCCAGCTTGCCGCCTCCGATGTGCTCGAGCACGCTCTCGATCACGAGCTTGGGTTCACTGGCATGCAGCCGGTAGCTCGTGGTCACCCGCACCCGACCCGCGCCCAGGCCGAGCTCAGCGATCGCCTCGATGGCGTCACCCGCGGGTCGCACCTCGCGCGCGCTCAGGTTGTGAGGCATCTGCCCGCCCACGAGGATGGGCTGCAGCATCCACAGGCCATCGATCTTCGGCGTCTGCTTGAGCTGAGGCGCCGACGGCGGCTGCGGCTCGCGGCGAAAGAAGTCGACGAGCACGCCGTCCGACTTGCGGACCACGGCCACCAGATCCCCGCGCAGCAGCGCGAGGTCCCCAGGCTTGCCGCCGATGCGGAGACGATCCGCGAGCAGCGCCCGATCCGCGAGCACCACGCGGACGCCCGAGGCCGCAGCAGCGTCCCCATCCGCGCCGTGGGGTAGGGCGAGCAGCAGCAGCAGGAGCGGCAGCCCAGCGCGCGTCAGAGCAGACCTCACGACGCCGAACCTTAGCCGGAATTTCGTCGGTTCAGTGGCCCGATCGGCCGGTCCACGGGCGGCGATTCGACGCCGCTCGGTCCGGGGAATGGCCGCCGCGGGCCCGGTTTCGTGTAAGCTCGGCGCACCGTGATCCTCCTGCTGCTCGCGATCTTCCTGGTTGGGTGTTGCGTCTTCTTCTACGGCCTCGTGATCAAGGGCGTGGACCGCTACGAGCCGGAGCCGTGGTGGCTGCTCATGCTGTGCTTCTTCTGGGGCGCGCTGGGCGCGACGTTCTTCTCCTGCATCATCAACACCATCGGGGGCGGTGTGATCGCCAGCGCCATGGGCACCTCCACGGCGCAGGACGCGATGGTCGCCCAAGGCATCACCGCGTCCTTCGTCGCGCCGCTGGTCGAGGAGTCGTTCAAGGGCGTGTTCTTGCTGGTGGTGTGGGCGGCCTCGGCCTTCTGGCTCCGAGAGCTCGACGGCCCGCTCGACGGGGCCATCTACGGCGGGGTCATCGGACTCGGCTTCACCCTGACCGAGGACGTGCTCTACATCATGCGCGCCAGCAGCCAGGCCGGCTTGGCCGGGTTCGGCCTGGTGTTCTTCATGCGCACGATCTTGGGGGGGCTCGGACACGCGACCTTCACGGCGATGACCGGCATCGGGGTCGGGATAGCCGCCGAGACCCGGAGCTACGCCGTCAAGGTCCTGGCGCCCTTCGGCGGCTGGGCGGCGGCGGTGGGCCTGCACTTCCTGCACAACTTCCTGGTCAGCTTCTTCGGCTGCGGCGGCGTGCTCGTGAAGTTCGCCGTGTTCATCACCTTCGCCATCCTGTTCTTCGTGCTGCTGTACGTTCTAGCGTTCCGGGACCGAGCGATCGTGCTGCGCGGGCTCGCGGACGAGGTGGGTGTGCTGTGCCACCCCAAGGAGTTCCAGCGCACGACCAGCCCCTGGGTGCTCATGCCCGTGTGGGGCATGACGTCGCTCTCGGGCAGCCCGGGCGGCTACTTCAGCGCTCGCAAGAAGCAGCTCTTGCTCGCGGATCTGGCGTTCCTCAAGCACCGCCAGCGGCGTGGGGACGACAGCCCGTCGCTGGCCAGCCGCGTCGCCAAGGTGCGCGGCGAGATCGACGCGCTCAACCAACGTGGCGTGTTCATCGGCAAGCGGGACTGAGCGGGCTCGCAGGCAGCCTCGCCGTGACCGCGTCTGACCGACAGCAGGCAGCGACCCGACCGGTCAACGCGTGAGACTGCGCGCGATCACCAGCCGCTGGATCTGGCTGGTGCCCTCGTAGATCTGCAACACCTTCGCGTCGCGCATCAGCTTCTCGACCGGATAGTCCCGCACGTAGCCGTTACCCCCGAAGACCTGCACCGCGTCGATGGCGGTCTGCATCGCGCGGTCGGCGCCGAACGCCTTGGCATAGGCGCTGACGATGGGATCGCGCACCCCCGTGTCCAAGTTCCAGGCGGCCTTCTGGTACAAGAGGCGCGTGGCTTCGCAGCCGATGGCCATCTCCGCGAGCATGGCCTGCACCATCTGGTGCTCGGCGATCGCGCTGCCGAAGGCCTTGCGCTCCTTCGCGTAGGCGACGGACTCGTCGAGCGCGCGCTGCATGAGGCCGGTGGCCAGCGCGCCGATGTCCGGGCGAGTCTGGTTGAAGGTCTCCATGGCGAGCTTGAAGCCTTCGCCCTCGGGCGCGAGCAGGTTCGCCTTGTCGACCCGCACCTCCTCGAAGTGCACGACGGCGGTGTCGCTGGCGCGCTGCCCGAGTTTGTCCTCGTGTTTGCCCACCTTGAGGCCCGGGGTGTCCCGGTCCACGATGAAGGCGGCGATGCCCTTGTGGCGCTTGGCCGTGTCGCCGGTGGCGAACACGACGTAGAAGCTGGCCAGGGTCGCGTTCGTGATCCAGCTCTTCTCGCCGGAGATGACGTAGTCGTCCCCGTGCTGGGTGAAGCGAGTGCGCATCCCGGCGACGTCGCTGCCGCCGCTGGGCTCGGTGGTGGCGTAGCTGGCGAAGTGGGGCTCCGCCGTGAGCATGCCCAGGTACTTCTTCTTGTGGGCCTCGGTGCCGGCCAGCTTGATGGGGGTGAGCGCCAGGGTGTTGGCCAGCATGCTGGTCGTGATCCCCGTGCAGCCGTAGGCCAGCTGCTCCGTGATGAGCGCGTTCTCGAGCTCGCCCATGCCAGGCCCGCCGTACTCCGCGGGTACGGTGGTGTTCACGAAGCCGAGCTCGTGGGCAGCCTCGAAGACGTCCCGCGGAAATCGACTGTCCCGATCGCACTGTGCCGCCACCGGGATGATGCGCTCGCGGGCGAAGCGCCGCGCGGTCTCCACCAGCGCCGTTTGCTCCTCAGAGAGTCCAAAGTTCAGCATCTGTCACTCCTTTGCCCGCTTCTTCAGGCGTTCGTACTCCGCGCGGACTGCGCGCGCTCCCATGACGTA
Organism: Polyangiaceae bacterium; assembly: GCA_019637295.1. GTDB lineage: Bacteria > Myxococcota_A > Polyangia > Polyangiales > Polyangiaceae > JACKEA01. The sequence goes on along the minus strand of JAHBVX010000005.1, from coordinate 450,425 downwards.
CCCGAGCGTCAGGCCGATGAGCAGGACCCCGGGGATGTACAGGGCGTGCTCGAAGGTCATCTGTCCCAGAATCATGGCTCCGAGCGTGCGTTGGTCTCGAGCCGGCGTTCGAGCTCGTCCAGGCGCACGGTGAGCACCTGCTGGCGCCTGTGGCTGACCAGCACGAAGCGAAAGAGCAGAGCCCAGAGCACGAAATACGCCGCGATGAGCAGCGCCTCGGCGCTGGTGGTGTTGGGGCCGCCCTCGACGGGTCGGAACTCGGTGGCGCGATCCGTGGGCACTGAGGCGGAGCTTTGGGTGGACTGCACGTCAGGACTCCTTGACCAGACCGAGATCGAGCGCGCGCTCCTCGACCAAACGAACCCGGGACGACAGCCAGTGCGCGCGCATCCGCTGCCAGAGCAGCAGCACCGCCAGCAGAGTGAACGCGACGAACCCGACGGTCAGGGTGAGCTTCATGTCGTCGTTGCCCAGGCCTCCACCGCCCTTGGTGATGACCACGGGGTGGTTGCCGCCCCACTTGCGGACGGAATAGTGGATGATGGGTAGATTGACGGTGCCGAGCACGCCCAGGGCGGCGGCGAACTTGCGCTCCGCCTCTCCAGCCCCGCCGAACGTGCGCAGCAGCACGAGCGCGATGTAGATCAGGCACGAGAGTAGGCTGGTGGTCAGCCGTGGGTCCCAGGTCCAGTACACGCCCCAGGCCTTCTTTGCCCACAGCGGTCCGCTGGTCAGCACGATGATGCCGAACAAGGCGGCGCACTCGGCGGCGGCGTGGGCCCAGGCGTTCCAGCGCTCGCTGAGCTTCAACAGGTAGGCGGCGCTGGCGACGAAACAGACTGCGCCCGAGAGGTACATCGCGTACGCGGACGGGACGTGGAAGTAGAAGATCTTCTGGGCCAGCCCGCCGGCTTCGGGCTGCGCGACGGGGACCTTGAACGCGACGAAGGCGAGCAGCGTGGCGACCACCGCGACGGTGATGGTGAACAGGGCGAGGAAGCCGTGGCCCGAGCGCATGGCGGCAGCGAACCTATCACACCTTGCAGTTGGCGGAGGCGAGAAGGGCGGCAATTTGGGCCCGAACGAGCTCGAACTCCTTGATGGCAGTGTCGATCTCGGCCTCGCGCAGCCGTCGCGAGGAGTCGATCAAGTCGAAGCTGGAACCCTGCCCCGCTGCGAACGCGATGCGCGACAGGCGCCCGGCCTTGCGGGCGATCTCGCGCGTGCTCTGGCTGACGGCCAGGTTCTGGCGTGCGACGGCCACCGCGCGGCGTGCCTGGGCAGCCTCGAGCTGGGCTCCTCGCTGCGCGTCGGTGACGTCCTCCTGGGCCAGACGCAGCTGGGCCTCGGTCGTCATCTTGGTCCCGTAGCGCAGCCCACCGTCGTACAGGGGCCAGGTCAGCACGCCACCGATGGTCCAGTTGACGTGGCGGTTATTGGGGCTCTGACGTTCGAGCGAGAGGTAGTTGAGGTTCGAGACGAAGTCGACGGTGGGGACGAAGTCCAGGCTGACGCCGTCCACGTTGCGCCGGGCGATCTCGAGTCGCGCGCGCGCCGCCCGCACGTCCGCGCGAGCGTTCGGGTCATCCACCGCGCGGCAGACGGACTGGGCGTCTACCGCCAGCTGATCGAGGCTGATCTGTGGCGTGACTCCCCAGGGATCGGAGTAGCCCAGCGTCACGCCGAGCGCCTCGCGCGCCCGCCTCACTCCCTCGTCCGCGCCGACGACCTGTGCGCGGGTGATGGACACTTCCTGCTCGGCGCGCAGGACGTCCAGAGCGCTGGCCGCTCCGAGCTGGGCGCGCCGCTTGTTGAGCTCCAGAGTGGAGAGGGTGCTCTTCAGGGAGATGCGGCTGATCTCGGCCAGCCGCTCCGCCGTCACGACGTTGACGATGGCCTCGGCGACGGCGCCGAGCACCCGCCGCTCCACATCTTCACGGCTCAGCCCGCTGGCGCCAGCGCCGCGCCGCGCGGTGCCGTGATCGTGCCACGCGCGCAAGGCTATCACCGGTACCCGCAGGCCGAGGCTGCCGCTGTAGGTCGTCTGGGGGTCGGGGATCGTTCCGGAGCGCAGTCCGGTGGCGCCGAAGGTGATGCCCTCGCCGGTGAGCATGTGCCGCTGGATCTGTCCGGTGGCGGTCAGCGTGGGCAGGGCGCGCGCCAGGGCTTGGCGCGCCTGCCCGTTGGCCAGCTCGACCTGCGCCAGCGTTCGCGACAGCTGGGTCGAGCGGCCGCGCACCACTCGAATGGCCTCCTGCCAGGAGCCGAGTACCCGGCTCGGCGTCCCGAGCGGGGCGAGCAGTGGGTCGTTCACCTCCGGCAGCTTCGGCTCGAGGGTATCCGTGGGAGCGGCCGGCGGCGTCACAGGCGGCCGCTCCGGCTGAGCGACCGCGGTGGTGGCCAGGGCGACCGGAAGCAGCAAGCCTGAGATCCAACTCTTGCGCATGGACGGGCAATAGTGCTCTTCCAGCACGGTGCAAAGCGCCGAGTCGCCGCCTCTTCGGGCCGATCAACCCGATGGTCCCGACCAGCGCGCGAGCAACTCCTGGACCCGTTCTTGGTCGTGGTGAGCCTCGAGCACCGAGCGCGCCCGCTCCGTATCTCCCGAGCGCAGCAGGGCATGGGCGTAGCTGGCTGCCACTTCCGGGTCGTCCAGCGCGCGTCGAGCGCGCGCGAGGTAGCTGAGCGCGTCGCGCGGCCGGCCCAGCCCCGCATCGAGCAAGTGTCCGAGATTGTGGGCGTAAGAGGCACACTCGGGATTGAGCAGCAGCGCCTTGCGGAACGCGCGGACGGCCGCCCGGATGTGCCCCAGGCGCGCGTGGGCGAGCCCCAGCAGGGCGTGGGCTGCGTCCGTCTCCCCGTGAGCGAGCAGCGCCCGAGCGGTCAGGGCCGCGCGCCAGGGATCGACGGCGAGCAGCTCCTCCGCCAAGGCACGAGTAGCGAACAGCCAGACCTCGCTGCCTGGCGTCACGCTGGCGGCGAGCTTGCGCAGCATGGGCACGATGTCCCGGGCGCCGAGGCCGTTGTCGAGCCCCCAACAGACGCTGCGGAGGAGCCGCGCAGTGGTCGGGGCGAGCGCCGGGACGGGACTGTGCTCGTCGTGCACGAGCGCCGACTTTAGCACACTCACGCGCGCGGTCGCGCGATCTCGGCGACGGCCTGCTTGCCCGCGATGACGGCGCCATTGAGGCGCTCGAGGACGTCCTGGACACGGGAGTGTGGCACCTTGAGGAAGGAGTGACGCTGCCGGATGTTGATGGCAGCCTCGGGCTCGCTGCCGCCCAGCACGCGCAGGATCTCGGCAGGGCTGATACCGTCCCGGCGTCCCACGTTGAGGAACACCTCGGCCAGGGTCGGGTCATCTGCCCGCGGCAACGCCTCCGGGAGCGCCTCGGGATGGCTGCTGGACAGCGGGGCCGCGTCCTCGACGGAGTAGCCCACGGGTTCCGGCTCCCTCCGCCGCCCGCGACGGGGCTCGCGGTCCTCTCGCGGCCGGGGGCGGGCGGCTGCGGCGGGTGGACCCGACTCGGACGGGCCGGAGAGCTGCGGCGTGGGGGCGACCGCCGCGTTTGGCGGGACGGGCTTGGGGTTCCTCGCGCGCCGCTCGGCGGCGGCGACCTCCGCGGCGTCCTCGCGCTCGCCGAGGTGATTGCGGAGCAGCCCCGCGACGATCAGCTCGGCGCGCTCGTGAGTGAGGACCCGTCGCGCCAGCGCGAGATCGTCCTGGTGCGTACCCTTCGCGGCGAACGCGTCAGCGAACGAGTTGACCAGATCGGCCTCGGCACGGGTGCGAAGCTCACGGCTGCTGGGCAGCTGCTTCTCGATCGGGCGGAGCTTGTAGGTGAGCCTCAGGTAGTACAGTCGTCCGACATCGGACGGTGAGATCAGCGATATCGCCGTGCCGGTGCGACCCGCGCGTCCCGTCCGACCCGTCCGGTGTACGTACGCCTCGGCAGACTCGGGGAAGTCGTAGTTGATGACGTGGGTCAGCAGCGAGATGTCGATCCCCCGCGCGGCGACGTCGGTCGCCACCAGGAAACGTAGCTTGCCTTCGCGCGTCGCGCGCATCACGTTCTCGCGCTCGTTCTGGGGCAGATCGGCATTCAGCCACTCGGCGCTGTAGCCCTGGTCCTTGAGGGCTTGCGCGACGCGCTTCGTTTCGTCGCGGGTGTTGCAGAACACGATGGCGCTCTCGGGATTCTCCACCTCGATGATGCGCAATATCTCGCTGCATTTCTCGCCGAAGGAGAGGTACACGAAGTGGTCGATCTCCAGGGCGCCGATGTGATCGCCGCTGAGCGTCACGAACTCCGGCTCCTTGAGCCGGGTCTCCGCCATGCGCTGGATGTCCGGCGGCAGGGTGGCGCTGAAGAGCAATGTCTGTCGGCTTGCGGGGAGGAAGCTCAACACCTCGGTGATCTGAGGCAGAAAACCCATGCTCAACATCTCGTCCGACTCGTCGAGCACGAAGCAGCGTATGCGCTCGGGGTTGAGGGTCTTGCGGTGCAGGTGGTCGAGCACACGCCCAGGAGTGCCCACCACGACCTGGGCACCCCGCTCCAGGGCGTCGATCTGCCGGCCCATCGGCGCGCCGCCGTAGACGGCGACCACGTCGACGCCCTTGTGCTTGCCGAGGCTCTCGAGCTCTCGAGTGACCTGCAGCGCGAGCTCCCGGGTCGGGCACAGCACGAGGGCTTGGACCACGCCCTCGGAGCTGCGCACGAGCTGGTCGACGATGGGCATGCCAAAGGCGGCGGTCTTGCCGGTCCCGGTGCGGGCCTGCACCACGAGATCTTTGCCGCGAACCGCCAACTCGAACACGGCGCGCTGCACCGGGGTGGGGTGGACGTAGCCGAGCTCGTCTATCGCGCGCCGGACGTCGGCGCTCAGCGGAAGGCAGTCGAAGGTCGGGGGCGGGGCGTCCGCCTCAGCAGTACTCGAATCCATGAATCCTCTCTGGCGGGGCTGCTCCGTTCGGGGGGGGCCTGCCCGGGCCGCGGCGGAGCCTAGCACCAAGTGCAGCCGGCGGGTCAGCGACCCTGGCCCAGCTCGAGCTCGAGGCGCTGCACGCCTCGACGCAGCCGGGCCACCTCGACGGCCTCGGAGCGGACCGAGTGTTCCTCGGCATACCGCAGCCGGTCGACCTCCCGCAGCGCTCTCAGGGCGACGGCGTCGTCTCGGCAGGTGGCGTCCAGGGCGGCGCGGCGGGACCACTCGGGCAGAAGGGCAGCCTGAAAGCTCGCCAGCGCCGCTCGCTCGCCGTCGACCTCCTCGGCAGCCGCTCCCCGGGCGCGCCGCACCGCCGCGATGAGTCCGAGCAGGTCCGCCCGGCAGGCGGTGGATGCCTCCGCCGGCGGCAGGAACCAAACCTGCCGAATGATGCTGGCGGTGTTGATCAGGGTGAACCCGCCGACCACCACGCCAAAGACCGCGATCGCGGCGCGACGGCCGAGTCGTTCCGCACGGGTGGGGCCAGGGCCGGCCATCGAGAAGGCGGCTTGGCTCGGAAACGCCGGGGCGTCAAACTCCCCCCCGTTGACCCAGGCCGGGCAGCTGCCCTAGATTTCAAATGACTTTGAAAGGTTCGAACATGTCGCTCAGTTCAGCCGTCGGCCTCCTCATCGACAGCGCTGCGCCCGACCCCGCTGCCCGACTCGCAGAGGTTCAGGCGCTGCTCGCTCGCGATCTCGGGCACGTGGAGAGCCTGCTCGCCCAGGCCGTTGCCGAGGGAGTCGCACCCGGAACGGACGCCGCGAGTCACCTCGTCTTGGCTGGCGGCAAGCGGGTGCGCCCGCTCGCCCTGCTGCTCAGCTCGGCCTGCTTCGGCGCCGTGGGCGAGCCGGCGCGTCAGATGGCCGCGGTCGTCGAGCTCGTCCACTCGGCGACGCTGCTGCACGACGACGTCATCGACGAGGGAGACGAGAGACGAGGGCGCCCCACGTCGCGTCGGCGGTGGGGCAACGCAGTGAGCGTGCTGTCGGGAGATCTGCTCTTGGTGCACGCGCTCGAGCGCACGCGACAGCACGCACCCGAGGCGCTCGCGGACTTGCTGGCGACCCTGCGGCGCTTGGTCGAGGGCGAGATCCTCCAATTGCGGGGTCGCGTGCAGGTGGACGCCTCGGAGCACACCTACGAGCGGATCCTCAGTGACAAGACGGCCTCCCTCTTCGGTTGGGCCACTCGGACCGGCGCTCGGCTCGCCGGGGCCGCTCCCCCCGAGCAGCTGCGTCTGGGGGAGTTCGGCGAGCGCCTGGGCATCGCCTTTCAGCTGGTGGACGACCTGTTGGACTACGAGGGGGAGCAGACCGGCAAGTCGCCGCTGGCGGATCTACGAGAGGGGAAGCTGACGCTGCCGCTCGTCCTCGCCTGCGCCGAGGAGCCCAGCCTGTTGGCGGAGCTTCGACGCGTTCACGCCGGTGAGACGGACTCCGTCGACCACATTGCTACGGCCGTGCGTCGCACGGGCGTGTGCCGCGTCGTGCGCGAGCGGGCCATCGCCGCGACGGACGAAGCCCTGGCCGCGCTGCGCGGGATTCGCGCCACTCCGGCGCGTCGTCTGCTCGAGGGCGTCGCGTCCGAGTTGGCGCTGCGCGCCGCATGAGCCGCGGTGATGCCTGACGAATCGAAGCGCGTCTTGTGGGAGAGCGAGGTCATCGTCACCGATCTGATCGGCAGACTGATCGAGTTCTGGGGCTTCAAGCGCAACATGGGTCGGACCTGGGCGGTCCTGTATCTCTCCCCGGAGCCGATGGGTGCACGCGAGCTGCAGGACGCGCTTCAGCTCTCCAGCGGCGCGGTGAGCATGACGCTCAACGAGCTGCTGCGCTGGGGTGTAATCAAGAAGGTGTGGGAGCCCGGGCAGCGACGTGATCACTTCACGGCGGAGGTTCAGCTCTGGAAGATGGTGTCTCGCGTGATCGCCGAGCGTGAGCAGAAGGAGGTTGCTGCTGCGATTGAGTCCTGCGAGGCCGCGCTGCGCTCACTCGCCGGCAAGCTGGCTTCATCGGATGCAGCGGAGCGCAAACGCGCCGAGCTTCAGCGGCAGCGCATCAGCGCGCTGCTCGGACTGGCGCGACTCGGCGGGCAGTTGCTGCAGGCCTTGGTCTCCACCGCCAAAGTCGACGCCGAGGCGTTGTCTCGCATAGAGCTGTCGCGCTGAGCCGAGCTCAGTTGAGATCCCCGCGTCGGGAAGCCGGCGGCGGCTCGACGAAGGACGCGGTTATCTCGCGCTCGAGAGCGGCGGCGATCTCCCGTTCGAGTGCGTCCACGGCGCCGGCTAGACGCTCGACATTGCGCTGGTAGACGATCAGGCGCGCCGTCGGGTGCGCTGCAGCCGAGGGTGCAGAGACACCATCGAGCAGCAAGAGAGCGCGCGGATCCACGCCGTCCGCGACGACCTCCACGCCCGGGACGTCGGAGACGAACAGCTCGTCTTCGCGCACGAAACGCCGCAGGTTCGGCTCCAAGCCGTCGAGTGCGCTCCGCACGGTGAGCGCGAACGCGTCCGCCGTGAGCGTCCAGGACGGAACCGTCGCACCGAGATCGAGCTCCCGGGAGCGAAGGAACGCCGCGGTCGCGCCGGTCGTGTCGCCGCGTTCGTCGCGGACGAGGCCAAGGTAGTACCAGGCGTCCGGATTGCCGGGGGCGGCCTTCACGGCTTCTTCGATCAGCGGCGAAGCGCGCTCGAGATCGCCGACCTCGTAGAACGCGCGTGCGATGAGAAATCCATGTCCCGGGTTCTGGAACGGACCTGCCGGGAAGTGTCGACACAGCTCGGTCGCTGCGTCACTGTCGTTACCGGCGAGCAGGGCGTCGAACTTGAGCAGCAGCGCGTCGACGACCTCGTCGTCATTCTCCGCCAAGTCGAGGGCTTGGTCGCAGAGCTCGAGAGCCTCGTCCAGCTCGCCGAGGGGATGAATGTGGAGCTCGGCTGCGTTGAGCATGGCCTCGAAGTAGGTGTCGTCCAGCGAGATCGCGGTTCGGTAGTGCTCCACGGCGTCCTCGAACTCACCCTGCATGGCCGCGACGAAACCGAGCAAATTGTAGGCCTCCGGCGACTGGCCGTCGAGCTCGAGGGCGCGGCGGGCGGAGGCCTCGGCGCCCTGGGAGTCCCCCCGCTGCACCAAGTCCCAGCCGCGATCGAGGTGAGCCGAAAACTGATCCATGGCGGCTCATTACCTGACAGTTCGCGAGCCGGCGACTGCATTCGACCGGCGGTCACTCGTGGACGACGACGCGGCTTCCCGGGCGGTCCTTGGAGGACCAGACGCCATGCAGACCGCGGGGTAGCGGCGGATCGGTGAAGAGGAAGATGTGCTTGGCGTCGAGCGGAGCGAGGTTCACGCAGCCGTGGCTCATCTGGATCCCGTAGTTGCGGTGCCAGAACGCCCCGTGAACCGCGTAGGAGTTGTGGTAGTAGAGCACGTAGGGAACGTCCTCGATGCTGTAGGGCAGGTCCCCGGCTGCGGTGCCGTCGCCGTCCATGGTCGTCGTGACGTGCTTCTCTCGGACGCGCCACTGGCCCAGGGGAGTGCGGTGATCTTTGGCCTTGATGGGGGACTGCTTTCCGGTCGAGACCAGTGTCGCGTAGACGGGCTTGTCTCCGACATACGCGACGAGGGTCTGCTGGCTGACGTTCACGTCGAGCCAGCGCTCTTGCGGCGCGAGGTCCTTCGGCGCAGGTCCGGGCTCGGTGACGCGCACGTGAACTCGCTTGATCCAGGCGCCGGACTTGGTCTCGAGGTAGCTGGTCTTGGCGACCTCACGCGACTTGCCGGTGAGCTGAATCGCGGTGAATGCTTCGACGGCCTTGGCGGGCTTCGGCGGGTCGTCACCGTCGATGTGGTAGGTGGGCGCCGTCTTGCGCCCGCCGTACACCCAGGCCACCGGAAGTGACCAGCCCTGGCCGTCGAGCTCCACTCCCTTGAACTTGGAGCCCTCCGTTTGCCAGAAGCGATCCGCCGGCGCGACCAGGCCTCGGGTGGTCTTGTACCAGAGCCGGTCGTTCCAGCGGAACGTCTTGTCCACCGCGACGTAGAAGCCGGCGACCATACGGCGCGCCAGCACGTCGTCTCCCTCCGAGCTCAGTTGCTCCAAGGTCACTTCGTGCAGCTTGGACTTGTCGTCCTGCTGCCACCAGGGAGAGGGGGGTTCCTCGGGACTCTCGGGCGCGCTGGTGACTCCAGCGTCCTCGAGCACCCGCTCCAGGGATGGTGGGCCGGCGTCGGCGGTGAGTGACGCCTTGCGAGTCTCTGCGCCGGCGTCGTTGCCGGGTTGTTCGTCGCCAAGCGCTCGCTCTGCTTGCTGGCGTGCCTTCTTCGCGCTGGGCAGGTAGGGCTCATACTGGTGCATCTGGTCGCGCGATGGGACGCTCTTGTACAGCGGCGTACCGTTCTTCGCGTTGCGCGCGTAGACGTACGGCAGCACGTCGTCGATCACGGGTTGCCGCATCGCGAACTTCACCTGCGGGTGGGTCACGTCGGTCGTGCCCTGATTGCCGCACACGAAGCCCCCGTCCACCAGCTCGTACCAGCCGCTGCTGCAGCTCTTGGTCGACACGGGCTTCGCTTTGACCGGTAGCCGCGCGCCGTTGCGGGCGTAGCCGAACTTGTGGTCCTTCTCGAACCCTGGGCTGGTGTAGACGCCAACAGCTGGCGCGGTCACCACGAGCCAGGGACCGGCGTGTTCAGGGGGCGGGGCGGGTCCGGCCGGCGGTTCGTCGACAGCTGGGGTCGCCGCGTCGTCCCCCGCGGCGACGGGCTGGGTGACCACGGGCGCCGGGCGCAGCTCGTCCGGCAAGGTGGGCTCCCCCGCGGCCACGGGCAAGCCAGTGCCTCCCGCGGGGGCTCCGGCGGCGCCGGGCGGCGGCGTCTTTTCGCACGCCGAGAGGCCCACGAGCAGACTCGCGGCGACCCACAGGGCTGCGGGAGGGCTACGGAGGGTCATGAGGCCTTGGGGGCTTACTATCCACAGCCGGGGTCGTCGAACCACTTTTTGCCCTTTCCGAGTCGGCCAGCGGGCCGAACCGCGCTGGCTAGCCCGTCGGGAGAGCCAAGCTCGTGCCAAGGAGTCGGATGGGCGATTCGCTCGTCAAACCGAGCGAGAGTATCTTGCCTAGCGTGTCGACGAGACCTGAGTGGCGTGGCCAGCCTGACACGACGTCCCGGGTCGGGCGCGCGCTCGCTCTCTCGCTCCTGTTGCACGCGCCGCTCACGCCCCTGGCCGCGCTCATCGGGCTCGTGAGTCTGCTCGGGAGCCGCACGGACGAGGCGGAGCTGCCCCCGGTGGCGCCGATCACCGCCATCCCCCTCGACTTGATCGAAGTCGAGGTTGGGGACGACGCGGTGGGGCGCATGGGCGAGTCGCGTGAGTCGGGCGCCCCGCCCGAGCCTGCGGGGGCGCCGCCCACGGCCGAGCGCGAGCCCAGCGCTCCGCTCGTGGCGGAGTTGCCTGCTCCCCCCAAGCCCGCGCCCTCACGGGAAGTCGGCGACAAGCCGGCGGGCGCCGAGGGACCGACCGACGTCCCGGCTAGCGGACCCAGCGTCGGCGATCCGGTCACCCTCAGCGGAAGTGCGGGTCGGGTCACGGACGCCAACGCCAACGTACGCTTGCTCGTATTCGCGGACCGCATCCGAAGCCATCAACTCGGAAGGAAGGTCGGCGCGCTCCTCGGCGCGGCGGCTCAGTGGCGAGACTTCTTCGGTCCAGGCGGGCTCGACCCGGTGCGCGACATCGATCGTATCTTGATCGCAGGCCCGCAGCTCAGGGACTCGTCACAGGTCGTGGCCGTGCTCAAGGTGAGCGCCGATCCGGCGCGGGTGCGTGGCGCCGTGGACGCCCTCGTGGCGCGAGATGCGCAAGGCGGATGGCTCGACGCGGGCCTCCCGGCGGCGCGCGCCAGCGCCGATCGAGCCGAGCGCGTCTTCGTGCTCTCGGGCAAGGACATCGTCATCGTCGCGCCTCCCAGCGCTGCGGACAACGCGATCAAGCAGGCCAAGGGCCTGCGCTTCCCCAATCCAAAGGGCGGCGAGGCGCTCACGGCCTACGTCGTGACGCCTTGGCGGGTGTTCATCGGTATTCCGTTCGAGGTTCCCAAGAGCATTCGCTGGGTGCGTATGAAGATCACCGCGACTGCCGACGGCGGCGCCGTCGCCGAGCTCATCGCCGAGGACGAGTCCGAGGCGCTCGCGCGCAGCAACGCAGAGTCGCTCACTGCCAGGCTCAACGCGGTCAGCCGCATCGATCTCAAGAAGCAGGGCGGAGTGATGGGCAAGGCGGCGCGGTTCTTGTTCGGCGACGAGGTGAGGCTCGTCGAGCCCGTGGCCTTCACCTCGTCCGGAAAGCAGATCCACGGGCGGGTCGTCGCGACCCCGAAGCAACTCGGCGGTCTGCTCGACGCCATCAGCAGCTACGCCGAGCATCACGCGCAGGAGACGGCGCGCAAGCAGCGCGAGCGGCAGGGGGACGCAGGTGTCGACGCTGCCCCGGCGGCCAAGCCGGCCCCCCCGGATGCGACGGCCGCGGAGCCGTCGCAGGCGCCCGCCGAGCAGGCGCCACCGGACCCCGACGGGGCGAACGAGTCGCCCTGAGCGCTCCTCAGCTCGCCTTGGCGACCGCCAGGAGCATCGCGTCGGCGGCGGATGGCTCGAGCCTGCCCACGCACAACCGCCGCCCCTTGCGCGGCTGCACCACGATCTGGCAGCGCCCCCGGGCGCCGTTGGCGAGGAAGCTGAGCCCGAAGTCGAGCCCGATGCCGAGCAGGATGATCAAGAGCCCGATGCCGAGCAACGACGGAGAAGTCCCGGGCACTCGCGCACCGTCCACGACGAGCCCCATGCCCACGTAGGTGCCGAGCGCCAGCGCGAACAAGCCGGCGAACAGCCCCGCGCGGGCGAAGCGTACCTCGCGGGAGATCTGTGCCAGATTGCTGAGGGGCACCACGAGCGCGTGGCGTCGGAGCACCTTGCCGAGCAGCTCGGTGTGCGAGCTGACCTCGAGCCCGCGCTCGGACAGCTTGAGCTCGGCCGGGCGGCGGTAGGCGAGAGCAAATCGGCAGAACGCACGTCCCACACCGAGCAAGAACGAGATGCCGGTGATGGTGAGCAGCACGTGTGCCACGGGTCCGGGTGGTGCGGAGAGCAGCTCGCCCTGCAGCGCGCCGGTGGCTGAGGATGGCCCGAACATCGCGACGACCAGCGGGTCGTCCAGCTTCGCCTGCAGGCTGGCCAGCGCGGCGCGGGCCTCCAAATGCGTGGAGCGACGCAGCGCCACCAGCGCCACCAGCGCCTCCGACGGCGGGAGCTGGGGCACCAGCTCCGTCAAGGCCGCCCACAGCGCGCCCGCCGCGGGGCCGAGCGCCGCGTCGGCCATGGCGAGCGCGTCCACGCGATGATGCGCCGTCAACGCCAAGAGATCGCGCGCGCGCGCGCGCTCCGTCTCCGGTGCGCTCGGCATGTCACCGCGCGCCGCGATGGCCGCGAGCGCCGCCAGGACCTGCCGCGCCTCCACCGTGCGCGCGCCGGCGACGAGGAGCGTGCGGATATTGCCCCACGCGGTGTCGTGGTCGCCGTCGCTCACGGCGCTCTCGCCGAGGCCTCGCTCGACTGCGGCGGCGCGCTCGGGGGACTCGACGTCGAACAGTCCCGCGCGGAGCGCGGCGATCCACTCGCCCGACCTCTCGTGCGTGGCGAGCGCAAGCACCATCTCGTCCGGACTCGGCGGCGACATCGGGCCCTCGGATTATCCGAATGGCGCGCACGAGGCCAGTGATTGTCGCCGGAGCCGGGGGGGCGCCCACAATCGCAGGGGAAAAGTTGGCCCGATGGGGCCTCCCTCGGTAGGCCAGGTGGGTGCCCCGCGCCGGGCCGAAGGAGCTTCCCCGACATGGACACCCCGACCAAAGTACAGATGCTCGACAACCTGCGGCTGATGTTGCGAGACGTGTTTCGACTGCGCTCCGACGGAGTCGCGTACGCTCGCCTCGCGCGAGCCCATGGCTACGTGGACGGGTACATGCGGCTGATGCTCGAGGCGAACATCGCCGACAAGAACGAGCTGCTCGCGCTCGTCGCCGAGGAGCGACGTCGCGCCGACGGTCCGGCCACGGCGGTGCTCGTTGCCGAGCACGCCGCCACCGCCGCGGCCTGACCTCAGGGTGTGATCACGGCGACGTCGCCGATGGTCTTGGGCTTGCCCTGACGCCAGAACGAGATCACCCGAGTGCCGTCCAGGATCTGGTTGAAGCCGCCGGAGAACCCGGGCGTCACTAGATCCTTGGTCGTCCAGCTGTGCGTGTCGCCGCTCGGCGTGCCAACTGCCCAGCGCAGCTTCCCGTTGGTGGCGTCCTGGTAGGCGATGCGGACCTCACCACCGGCGGTCACGAAGATGCTGGAGTCGTCGCCGACCAGCGCCTGCCCGTCCGCGGTGGTGCCGTCGTCCACGACCTCGGGCTGCCCCGGAGTCGTCCCTCCGACGACCTTCGCGTAGGTCAGGCTCTCGTCGAATCCGTTGACGTAGGCGAGGTGCCAGTCGCCCGAGCTGTCGACGAACAACGACAGCCCGATGCCCACGTCGCCGGTGTCCACGGGACCACTCGGGCCTGTGCCTTGCCCGTCGACCAGCACCGGAGGCTGCCAAGTGCCGCCCTCGCGACGCACCGCCATCACATTGCCCTGGACCCGATCGTAGTAAGCGATGGCTAGCCCGCTCGCTGTGGCTGCCAGGGAGATGTAGAGGCCGGAGGCCTCGGGGTAGGTGTCGGTGTAGTTCGCGTCGAAGACGTCCTGGCAGCTCGCCCCGGAGCCCAGATCCACGCAGGCCTGGCCGGCCGAGCACTTGGGGTCGCAGGAGCCGGTAGCGACGCACTGGCCGTTGCTCTGGACGCAGGCCGTGCCGGAGCTGCAGGCCCATGCCCGACAAGGCGTCGTCGCGTGCACCGCGGCGTCCTCGAAGCTCCAGTCGCTGCCCGCAGAGGGTGACGTGCTCGACGCGGTCGCGACTCGAACCACGCTCTTGGCGTAGCCGCCGTCTCCCGGTCCAACGGCGAGGAACGCGACGACGGGCTTGTCGCCCACGACCGCGAGCTTGGCGTAGCGACCCACATCGCTGTTCGCGAGCTTCTGGACCTCGTGCGTCGTCCACTTGCTCCCGTCATAGCGGGCGTAGCGCAGCGCTCGGTTCGTCGCGTCGTAGTACGCGACGGCGGGTTGGGCGCCGACGATCGCGATGCTGGTCCACAGCCCCACGTCGTCTCCGGGCTCGACGAGGCCTCGGCGGAAGCCGTCCGTGTCATAGAGCATCGGATCCGGCGGGCCACCTGGGCTGCCGGGCTCGAGGGAGGTGTCCACTGCGGGCAGCCCATCGACGGACTCCCAGGTGACCCGGGTGCCGTCGTACTTGCCCACCACCAGGTCGCCGAAGGAGTAGGTCTCTTCGTAGCTCGGCGCGATGCCGTAGCCATGGTCGTTGTACGCAGCTACCCAGAGGGTGCCGTCCCCCGCGGCGGCGGCCGAGGCGTAAGCGCCCACGAGGCCGGGCTCCAGCACCTCGCACTCGTCTCCGTCCGGGCAGGCGCCCGCGGGCTTGCCGGTCTTCTTGGCCTCGTCGTCGCTCCCGCACGAGCAGCCCGACCAGGACGACGCGACCGCCATCATGGCGAAGCTGCCGAGCACGCGCGCGCGTCGAGCGGGCGACCGCCCACGGCGGGACGGCGCCGCGGGTTTGTCCGTTCGCCGGCGGCGCAGCCACAGCGCCAGACCGAGCGCGAGCAGGGCAGGGAAGCCGAAGCGGAGCGTGGAGCGACCGCCCGTGCCCACGACGCCGCAGTCGCAGCCCGAGTCTCCCGCCAGGGTGGCGTCTTCTTTGCCGCGTATGATGGCCTGTGTGACGGTGCCGACGTTGCCCTCCTCGTCGACGGCCTCGACCTTCACCGTCTTGGCGTCGCCGACCGACAGCGAGGCGAGCTCGGTCGCCGGGCGCCACTCCCCGAAGGGCTGGTCGTCGAGCGCGACGCGAACACGGACGGCGTGCGTGTCGGACACCGTGTCACGCACGTGGAGGTCGAGCTTCCCGCCGCGGGCGCGCTTCGAGACGTCCAGGAATGGGGCTGTCTTGTCGATGCGCACCTCGAGCTGGGCCGGGCTTCGGTCCATGGTCTCGGGCTGGCCGGCGACGCGTCCACGCACCTCGATGCGATGCTTGGCCTGCAGTGAGAGATCCGGGGTACGCACCGACACGTTGCGGTCGAACGTCCACGGGTGCCACAGGCCGCCGTTGACTCGATACTGGTACTCGACGGGCTTGGCGCCGCTGTCCTGCGGGCTCGAGAGTCGGAGATCGACCACCGGGCGGTTCTCGTCCGTGATCGTGGTGAGCACGAGGCCCTCGAGCGAGACGCGCTTGTCCGAGACCTCGGCCAAGGTCTCGACCTCGACCGGGGCGATCACCTTGGGCTGCGGCGCGGCGGTGCCGAACGCGGCGAAGATGCCCAGGTAGCGGTCCGCGCCCTTCTCCAGCTTGCGGATGCCGGGGCTGCCCTGGCCTTGCACCGACGGGGGGATGTCCAACGTCAGGCCGAGACCGCCGAGCGCGGAGTTGAGGTCGATGGGGCTGATGGCCCCGCCGAGCGCCGAGCCAATCTGGCTCGAGAGGATGCCTGCCAGCGACTTGGCCGCCGCCGCTTCGTCTTCGCGCAGGAGCGGCGCGTTGCTCAGCACCGGGTTGTTGATCTGAACCGCGTCGATGACCGGCGCGAGCCCCTCGCTCGTCACGTCCAGGTTCACTGGGGCGACGACGTCGAAGGTCGCCGTGAAGCCGCGGATGTAGCGATCGTTGCTCCAGACGTAGAAGTCGATGCCCAGCTTGTTGAGCGTGATCTCGAGCGTCGGATCCGTCGCGATGTCCGTGCCGTTGCCGACCTTCGCGGACGGAGGCTCTTGGGGCCGGAGGATCAGCGCCAGGGGCGCGGCAGTCCGCTGCCGCGCCAGATCCTTGAACGACGGGACGAGCAGCCCGATCGTGTCGCTGTTGAGGAGCGAGCCGAACACGCTCGAGCCGACGCCGATGCATAGCGCGCCGGAGTTGTACGTCGCCGCCAGGGTGTAGTTCAGATAACGCTCGGCGAGCCCGAAGCCGATGTGCGGACCGTCCCCCGTCCAGCCAGGGACCGTGTTGGCCAGCAGCTCGTCCGGGATCAGCAGGCCCGTGGGCTTCTCGACGTTGGCGAGGGGAACGCACTGCGAGATGGGCTTGGGCTCGGCGCCGCCCATCATGCCGATGGTGGCCCCGCTGTTGATCGGGTTCAGATCGCCCCAGGAGTGCCCGGAGTTGTCGTCCCGCAGGCCCGCGCCGCCCAAGGCCGCCAGGAAGTCGAAGCCACCCTTGGCCCCAGGGGAGATCCCGCTCAGCGCGCTCGACAGGTTGATGTTGCCGTCCGCGCCGAGCGCCATCGAGACGCACTCCGCGCTCGAGGGGCACTGGCCGTTGCCGTTCGGGTTGCAGTAGCGGCACACGCCGGAGGTGTCCGGGTAGGTGCCCGTCGGGCAGGTCACGCCCGCGGTGGGGTCCTCGGAGGTGCACAGCTGCTCCTCGATCGTCTCGACGAGCGTGTCGGTCAGGCCGCCGGTGACCGAGCCGAGCACGAAGCCCTTGAGGAAGTTGAGCACCGTGGCGCCGAAGTTGCCGCAGAACCCGATCGAGTCCTCGAGCGCGTTCTGGTTGATCGTGACCGCGAGGATGCGCACCCGAGTGTAGCCGATGCGCGAGGCGTGGTTCGGATCGTCGTCCGCTTCGAGGGAGACGTCCACGTTCACGGGGATGTTCGCCCAGTCGCGGTTGGAGCAGGACGCATTGTTGGTGAGCACCACGTCTTGCGTGCCCAGCAGCGTGACCTGGACCGGCAGCTTGCGGATCCGCACCGCCAGGGTCCCGGTTACGGTGATGTTGTGGGGCGCCTTGGTGCCTACCGTGAGGTTGGCCTTGCCCAGATCGGCCTCGACGATGCACTCCGGGTATGGCGTGGCGTTCGGGTTGGGGTTGTTGGGGCAGATGGTGGCGCTCAGGCCCAGGGCGATGTTGTTGGTGCTCTTCGGGATCTCGAAGGTGACCACGCCAGCGTTACCTTGGGCGCTGTCGCCGAGCAGACTCGGGGCGAGGTTGCCGATGTTGTCGCCGATGAACTTGAGACCCGAGTCGGTGAGGCGCACCGCTCCGATGTTCTCGATCCGGTCTTCGGATGGGAACCCGCCCGGCAGCGGGGTCATCCCGCAGCCCGAACAACTCGAACAGCTGCCCGCACATCCGGCGAACACGACCAAGAAGAGAATGAAACAGAGGTGCTTGAGCCAACCCGGCATGAGGTTCTCCCGCGGCAAAGACGCCGCACGCGAAGCCCGCGCAACGGCCCGCAAAGCCTAGCGCGAAAGCGGCCCCGACGCGCGCGCGACCTGCGACGCGGGCGGCATGTTGTCCCACTCTGTAGGTTCAGGTGGGCGAAGCTAGCTGCAGCCGCTGCCGTACTCGCCACCGATCTGGATGGCCTGGGCGGCGTAGTCGATGACCAGTCGCCAGCTGTCCTGGCAGCCACCGGCGCTGTTGGTGGTCGAGCACCAGTCGCCTTTGGGCAGGCCGCCGTTGTCCACGAACCCCTGGCTGGTCTTGCAGTTCAGGTCTGGCTTGGGGCCCTTCCACAGCGTCGGATCTCCCGTGAGGACCACGCACAGCGTCTGCCCGAGCGAGTGCACGAAGACCTCGTCGGCCTCGGTCACGGTGATGTAGCCCTCGTAGCGCCCGGCGGGCTCCCAGGCGAACTGACCCTCCCCGGGTTGGCAGGACTGGCTCGGGTTGCCTCGCTCGTGGGCGTAGCGGCCGATGCAGTTGTGGTCGGCGCTGAGCTTCCCGGTGACGGTCATCTCGTGCAGCGGCATGAGCACCGCCTTCTCGGCGTCAGCGGAGTCTTCCAGGTAGATCGGCAGCACGAACGAGCCGAAGGTGGCCGTGAACTGACCGTCCGAGCCCAGAGTCATCGGCGCCGTCACGGGCTCGACGACGATGCCCCCGCCGGCGTCGAGGCGCGCGTAGCAGGTACCTGCCGTCGCCGGTCCCAGCAGCGCTTGGGGCACTCCCCCGGCGAGGGTGAGCGTGGAGGCACCGCTGTCCACCGTGAGCAGCAGGTTGAACTGCCCGGTGCCGTCCAGGTTGCAGGTCGGCTCGAACAGCGCGCTCTTCTTGGTGATGATGGCGTTCTGCATGAACGGCGCGGCCAGGGTCGTGGGGCTCTTGACCTGGTGTGACGCGACGCGCAGCTGCGCCACGGCGCTGCCGCTGAAATCGGCCTTCGCCATGCACTCGTTCCCGGGGCCCTCGGCCCCCGCCACGTAGCAACTCTCCGCGCTTGGCTTGCAGCTGCCGCTGCTGCCCCCGCCGCTCCCCGCCTTACCCCCACCGGGGTCGTCTTCGCCGCAGCCGGCGGACGCCACGACGATAGCCGTCAACAGAGCCGACACTCGCAGGTTCATCGTCATGGCACTCCTCCTCGCCGCGCTGCCGTCAGCCTCCAAAATGCACCAAGGTTCGCAGCGTGTCGAGGCGCGCCGCCACGTCCGCGCGGGTCAGGGTCGCCACCCGCTGGGTCCCGACCCCTTCCACGCAGAAGGACGCGACGGTCGCTGCGACCATCAGGCCCCGGCGGACGCTGGAGTCGTCGATCTCGGTCTGCTGCGCCAGAAAGCCCACCAGCGCGCCGGCGAAGGTGTCCCCGGCGCCGGTCGGATCGATCTCCTCCTCGAGGGGGTAGGCGGGGGCGAAGAAGATGCCATGATCGTCGAACAGCATGGCGCCATACTCGCCGCGCTTGACGATCAAGCGCTTGGGTCCCAGCGCACGCACCCGCGCAGCGGCGCGACGGATGTTGTGGTCCTCACCCAGCTCACGCAGTTCCTCGTCGTTGATCACCAGTGAGTCGATGCGACGCAGCAGCTCGACCAGCAGCGGACGCTCGCGCTCGATCCAGAAGTTCATGGTGTCCGCCGCGACGAAACGTGGGTTTGGCACGTTGTCGAGCACCTCGAGCTGAAGGCTCGGGTGGATGTTGCCGAGCAGCAAGAAGTCGGAGCTGCGATAGCTCTCCGGCAGCTTGGGGCGGAAGTCCGCGAACACGTTCAGTTGGGTGTCCAGGGTGGTGCGACTCGCCAGGTTCTTCGCGTAGCGTCCGGCCCAGCGAAACGTCTTGCCCTCTGCTCGCTCGATTCCGCTGGTGTCCACGCCCCGATCCGAGAGCGCGGTCACCGCCGACTCCGGGAAGTCCGTGCCGACCACCGCCACGACGCGGACGGGTGCGAACAGGCAGGTCGCGAGCGCGGCATAGGTCGCGGAGCCGCCGATGACGTCGCGCGCGCTCTCGGTGGGTAGCTCCAGATCGTCGAAGGCCATCGAGCCCACGATCAGGACGGAAGGATTCGATTTGGTCATGAGTGCTCGGATAGGTGAGGGGAGATCAAGAAACCCAGGCGCGACCGGACCTCGGCGCCGAGCGCCTCGGGCGCGGTGATCAGCGCGGAGGCGAGGGCGCGGTGGGCCGGGCTGTGCGTCGCGTCCGGCAGGGATTGACTGAGCTCGAGCACGATGCGCTGCGCTTGGTCGGCGTTGCTGCGCAGCACCGCGAGCACGTTGTGCACCGACACGGACTCGGCGGTCTCGTGCCAGCAGTCGTAGTCGGTGACCAGGGCGACCGTCGCGTAGGGCAGCTCGGCCTCGCGCGCCAGCTTCGCCTCCGGCATGGCCGTCATGCCGATCACGCTCACGCCGAGACTGCGATAGAACCGGCTCTCCGCGCGGGTGGAGAACTGCGGCCCCTCGATGCAGACGTAGGTGCCGCCGTCGTGCACGGTGGCGCCGGCGCGCTTCGCCGCAGCGACCAACTCGCGGGCGAGCAGCGGACACACCGGATCGCCGAACCCGACGTGCGCGACGATGCCGTCATCGAAGAAGGTGGAGGCCCGTTGCTTCGTGAAGTCGAGGTACTGGTCCACGATCACGACCTCGCCTGGGGCGATGTCCTCCCTCATGCTGCCCACCGCGGAGAGACTCACCAGGTGAGTCGCTCCGCACAGCTTCATGGCGGCGACGTTCGCGCGATAATCGATGTTGGAAGGCGACAGCCGGTGTCCGGCGCCGTGCCGAGGCAGGAACAGCAGCCTCGTTTCTCCGTGACGCGCGGAGACGATGGGTCCGCTCGGTCGACCGAAGGGCGTGTCGACGTCGAGGCGCTGCACGTCCTCGAGCTGTGGGAGATCGTAGATCCCGCTGCCACCCATCACACCGAGCACGTTCGCCATGGCGCAGGCGGCAGTAGACCGGCGGCCGGCGAAGATCAAGGCGTGCGACCGGGCGCGCGACCCTCGGCGAGCAACCCCTCGGCGGGACGCGCCATCCGCTGGCGGCGGCACTCCTCGGCGCGGAAGATGCTGACGAGCCGCACGGTCGCGTCCTCGAGGTCGTCGTTCACCAGCAGGTAGTCGAACTGCCCGTAGTGCCCGATCTCGAGCTTGGCGGCCGCGAAGCGGCGTTGCACGGTGGCTTCGTCCTCGCTGGCCCGGCCGCGCAGTCTCTGTTCGAGCACGGACATGCTCGGGGGCAAGATGAACACGCTGACCGCCTCTGGATACACGCTCTTGATCTGCCGGGCTCCCTGGTGGTCGATGTCGAAGATGAGCCCGCGCGCGTCCTTGGCCGTCTCCACTTCGCGCCGGCTCGTCCCGTACAGGTTGCCATGTACCTCGGCGTACTCCAGAAACTCGTCGAGCTGGATCAGTCGTTCGAAGGTCTCGCGGCTGACGAAGTGATACTCCCGGCCGTCTTGCTCACTCGGGCGTGCCCGCCGCGTGGTGTGGCTGACCGAGAAGCGCAGGTTGGCGACGCGCTCGCGCAGCCGCGTGGTCAGCGTCGTCTTTCCGGCGCCGCTTGGTGAGGAAATGATGATGAGAAGCGGCCCGTCATTCGACATTCTGCACCTGCTCCCGTATGCGTTCGATCTCGGCCTTGAGCTCGACGACGATGTGCGCGACCTCGGCGTCCTGGCTCTTGCTGCCCAGGGTGTTGATCTCACGACCAATCTCCTGGAGCAGGAAGTCCAGCCGTCTTCCCACGGCCTCGGGCATCTCGAGCAGCGCCTCGAACTGGTCCAGGTGGCTCGCGAGCCGGACCAGCTCCTCGCTGACGTCGCTGCGCTCGGAGAGCAGCGCGATCTCCGTCTCGAGGCGACCCGGGTCGGCCTCGATGCCCTGACCGTCGAGCAGGCGCTCGATGCGCGCGCGCAAGCGCCGTCGTTGGGCGTCCACTAGGGCGGGCGCGCTCTGCTCCATGCGCGAGATGGTCGCGCGGGCCAGGGCGACGCGCGACCTCAGGTCCCGGGCCAACGCCGCCCCCTCGTCCGAGCGCATCACATCCAGCGCAGCGCGCGCAGCCGCGATCGCGGCTGCCAGGCTGGAGCGCACCGCCTCGGGCTCCGCCAGACCCCGACTCTCGAACATCTCGGGCAGGCCCAGGAGGGACTCGATCGACACGGCTGCGCCCGGGGACAGCTCGCTCGCCAGCGCGACCAGGTCGGCGTAAAGGGCGGCGATCCGCTCCCGGCTGAGGCGGGGGGGAGGCAGGACGTTGCCCTCGAGTCGGACCCCCAGGTCGTAGCGCCCGCGGTCCAGGCTGCCGCGGGCCAGCTGCTCGACGAACACGGCGTGCTCCAGCAGCTCGGGCGGCACCCGGACACGCACGTCCAGGTAACGGTGGTTGAGGGAGCGGATCTCGACGACCACGCGGCCCGTGCCCAGGGCCGCGTCACCCGCCCCGAAGCCGGTCATGCTCTTCATGTGGCCTCGCGGGAGGCCGCCAGCGCTCTGAGGTAGTCCAGGGTCTGGGGCAAACCCTGGCGCAGGGTGGTCTTTGGGTCATAGCCGAGACGCTGGCGCGCGCGGCTCACGTCCGCCACCGAGTGGGGCACGTCTCCCGCGCGCTCCGGGGCGTGCGCCACCTCGACCCGGCGCCCTAGCAACTCCGAGATGGCGCCGATCAGCTCGAGCAGGCTCGTGCGCTCGCCGGTCGCGATGTTGATGACCTCGCCCTCGAAGCGCTCCGGGGACTCCGCGGCACGCAGGTTGGCGTCGACCACGTTGTCGACGTGGCAGAAGTCGCGCGTCGCGCTGCCGTCGCCGAACACGGTCAGCGCCCGCCCCGTCAACGCGGCCCACAAGAACTTGGGGATGGCCGCGGCGTACGCGCCGTCGGGCCGCTGGTGCTTGCCAAACACGTTGAAGTAGCGCAGGCAGACCGTGTCCAGACCGTACAGGGTCGAGAACACTCGAGCGTACGCCTCGGCCGCGACCTTGCTCACGGCGTAGGGGGACAGGGGTACGACGGGCGACCCTTCGTGCTTGGGTAGCGACGGTTCATCCCCATAAGCGGCGCTGGAAGCCGCGAAGACCACCCGTCGCACCCCGGCGCCGCGGGCGGCGTCGAGCACGGTCACCGTACCGCCCACGTTCACCGAGTCGGCGCGCACGGGGTCCTCGATGCTGAGCGGGACCGAGCCGAGCGCAGCGTGGTGGAACACGACCTCCACCCCGGCGCAGGCTCGCCGCATGAGCGCCGCGTCACGAATGTCCCCGGCCTGAAGCTCGAGTTGGTCGGCGTCGAGCCCCGCGAGGTGGTCCCAGGTGCCGGTGGAGCAGTCGTCCACGACGCGCACGCGCTGACCCCGACCGACGAGCGCAGAGACTAGGTTCGAGCCGATGAACCCGGCGCCCCCAGTCACGAGGTAGCGAGCCACGGCCGAACTCACAGGCCCTTGCGGCGCTTGATGTCCTCCATCATGCGCCGGTACTCGATCTCCCACAGCGCGGAGCCCTCCTCGACGTGCTTGAGGCGACCGCGCACCTCCTCCTGCAGGCTCTCTTCCTCGCTGGCCTGCTTGCGCAGCGGGTCGCGCATGCGCTTGCGCAGCTCCCAGTCCTCGACGAACACCTCCGCGACGTTGGTCGAGTGCATCAGCATTTCGACCAGTTGGTCGAGCAGGTAGTCGATGGCGTCGTCGCCGATCTTCAGCTTTCGCTGGTCCGCGACCAGGCGGCGCATCTTGCCGAGATCCGTGTGCGGCAGGCCGCGCGCCGCGAGCAGATCTCGCGCCTTGTCGCTCACTTCTTGCTCGTCCCGCACGTACTGTTGCAGCACGGCCTCCACGTCGCGAACCACCTCCGACCGGTCTTCGCACTCGATGGCCCCATCGGTCGTGAGCAACTCGACCATCTCCGAAGCGATCCCGGGGACCTTGGCGCTGAACAGCCGCATGGCCGGGTGCCTTACCGTTTCGCTGCGGCCACGGCAAGCGTCAGGGCTTGCGCCGCGATTCCCGACCCCTCGCCCCGACCCGGAGGCGGCGGGCGACCGCCGCTCGCTGGCGCTCCTTGTAGGCCTCGTGGCTGGCGTCGCTTGCCTCGTTGGCGGCTTCGCTCTCGGCGTCGAGCAGCTGGAACTCGCAGAGCATGTAGACGATGGGGCCGAGGGACTCCGACCCGGAGGGCGCCTGATCCATCAAATGGGGCGGAACGCGCAGGGGGACGTCCGTGACGAAGTGGATGACCCGGTAGCTCGGGGCGCTGAAGCGATTGTCGCCCGGGGTCAGCGCGTCGTCGAACTCCCCCTGCAGCTGATCGACCAGCGCGCGCAGGTGCGGGTGACTCTCGCAGAAGCTTCGAAAGTGGAAGATGGTGTTGGTGCTCTGCTTGGGGACCACGTAGTTGAACGGGAACAGCTGCTCCGTCAGGTAGGCGAGGACGGGCAACAGGTGTTCGCGAGAGCGGGTGACGATGCGAAATCGTAGCTTGTCGTAGAGCGCGGCGGCCGTGGACTCGGGTTTGGACAGCAGCTTGGTGTAGGTCGAGTCCAGGTTCTTGCGTCCGCCGACGAACTCCGTGATCGGAAAGCCTTCGCTCAGCATGGTGCCGACCACGCGATACACCTTCTCCTCGACGAAGTGGAACAGGTCGCGATCACTGATCGGAAGTCGGAAGAGCAGCTCCCGACCTGCCATGTGGTTGATGATGTGAATCGTCTTCAAGATCGTACAAGCGCACAGCTGCCGGTGCCCCTTGCCGGCTGCCATCATGAGCAACTCGAGCATGCTCGCTCGCTCCACGGGCTTGGGGATGGCGAAGGCAAAGTTTCGCCTCAGGTACAGGATGGCCTCCCGCTTGACGTGATCGAGGTACGCCCGGTCCCGATCCAGATCGAGCTCGTGGTTCTTGACGAACTCGACGGCGCGGCGCTCGTCCGGGAAGTTGAGGCGATGCCAGTCGATCACCGAGCTGCCGCGCAGGATCAGCCGCAGCGCCTCGACGTCGTGAAGGCTCAGCTCGTGGATGGTCTTCAGCGGGGGGTGGGGCGCCACGCTCGAGCGACGCCCCGAGCGGGGGGGCTGCGAGTCGGGCCGCGGGATCGACGGAGGCACGACAGCGAGTATCCACGACCCCGGCCGTGAGTCGAAGCGCTTTGACGCCGCGCCGCAGCCTCGGCTCGGTCAGCTGCCCGAGTGGCTGGTGCCAGCGTCGCCCGGGAGGGGTTTGCGCAGCGACAGCGTGCCGAAGAAGATGCCTAGGGTCACGCCGATGACGGCGACTTGTGCGCCCACTGCGCTTCCGGTGACGACCCAGGGCAGGGGCAGGAGCAGGGTGAGGTACCAGGGGCTCAGCTTCATCGAGGGGCTCCGGCTTCGGGGAGGGGGCGGTCGGAAGTGAAAAGAGTGAAGCAAGTCGGTGTAGGTGAAGGTAAGATACTCCCCTGCGGCGGGCCAACTGTTAGCCGTCACGAGCCAGGCACACAAGCGTCCTCGGGTGCGCTGGCGCAATTTAGGTGGGTAGGAGTCACACCCCCACTCACGCCGGCTTACGGTTCCGTCTCGAGTTTGTTAGCGTGCGCTTCGTGATTTCTTGGTTGCGCGGCCTGCCCACGGCCGGTCTCGTCGTGTGTCTAGCCTGCACGACCGTCGATCCGGGCAGCGATTTCAACATCGCGGAGGCCGTGTACGACGAGAACTTCTATTACTGTCGAGTCGAGCCGATGCTGTTCGCTCAACGTTGCGGTCCGGGCGATCCCAGCAAAGGAGACGCTGCGAACGGCTGCCATTTCAACGTGACGAGCTTTCGCATGCGAGACTACTCGCCGCTCGTCGCCGATAGCTGCGGTGGCTCGCTGGTGCCGGGGGTCTCGCCGCCGCCCGCCGCGCGCTCGAACTACCAGACGGCGCAATCCCGCATGCAGATCGATCCGGCCCTGGCGGCCTTGCTCAATCGACCCATCGGGACGCAGGCGCACCCGCGAGCGATCTTTGCCGCCAACAGCCCCGAGGCCGACCTGATCCGTCAATGGGCCACGCAATTCTCGACCCAATGAAATCCGTCCTCGCTTCGCTGGTTTGTGCCGCGCTGCTGTGTTGGGCCCACGGCTCGTTCGCGGCCCCGGAGGAGGAGGAAATCGACGCCTACGCTCGCGTGATCGTGGCGGAGACCGCGCTGCGTTCGGGCCCCGGCGTCTCGCATCGGGTCATCTATCGAGCTCGCCGCGGCGAGACGCTCTTGATCCAAGGCCGGGAGGGCAGCGGATTCTGGCTCAAGGTCGTGCTCCCGGACGGCCGGGTGGGTTGGCTGCTCGGCGACACCATCGAGCCCGTCGGGGCCGGTCCCGACGCGCCCGAAGGTGCGGCGCGGCCCGGGTTCTTCGCGCCGCCGGCGCTGCAAGAGGCTCGCGGTGGGTTCGCGCTCATGGGCGGGGTCATCGACCGCGACGGCTACGTCGAGATCCGCCCCGCGCTCGTGCTCGCACCGGCGATTGCGCTCGAGCCGTACGCTGGCCTCGCGCTCGAGCGCGAGGGGCGGCGCATCGTGTACGGCCTCGGAGGGACGCTCAACTTCGCCCCCGACTGGGCGATAGCGCCGTTCTTCCACCTCGGCGGCGGTGGACTTCGCGACGTACCCAACGACGAGTTCGTGCGCCAGACTCAAGACTACTTTCACGCGCGTGCCGGCGGCGGCCTGCTCGTGTCCCTTCGGCTCCGCATCTTGCTCCGGCTCGAGGCCAACAACACCGTCATCTTCACCGAGGACACCTATCGCAACGCCCAGACCTACTACGGTGGGCTCGGCGCCTACTTCTGATCACGAGGACACCATGCGACTTGCGACCCACTTGGCCCTGACCTTCGCGCTCGCGCTCGGCGTGGCGTCCGGCTGCGTCACGGTCCGGCCGGAGCAGCGCTCCTTTCTCGCGGATCCGACGATGCGGTTCGACTCCGAGCCGGCGGACGAAGCGGCGCTGCAGCACGTGCTCGAGAATCGCGAGGGGTCGTTCGGCGGCGGCTCGGTCGAAGGCGGAGGCTGCGGCTGCAACTGATGGTTCGGTCCGTTCCCCCCCGCTGGGCGCGCGTCCTCGCGCAGCCGCTGCTGGCCGGTCTCGTGCTCTGGCCAGCCCCCGCTCGTGCGCAGGTCGCCGAGGTGAACCTCAGGAACACGCTCTTTCACGAGCCGTCGTCCAAGGGCAGCCAAATGACGGTGATCAACCCAGCGCTCAGTCTGTCGGTGATGCCTTCCGACTGGCTGACGGTTACCGGGCGCTACGAGGCGGACATCGTCAGCGGGGCCAGCGAGCCGGTCAAGGCGGGGCCCCTGTCCACGCCAGACATCATCTCGCAGGCGTCCGTGAAGGACCTCCGTCACATCGCCGGCGGAGGCTTCACGTTGACCCGCAGGAACACTCGCCTGTCCGCCGGCTACACCTATGGTCGCGAGGAGGACTATCGCTCCCACGGGTTCAGCGTCTCCACCGGCACGGACTTCTTCCAGCGCAACACCCAGATCGATCTCGCCTATGCGCGCGGCTTCGACCAGGTCTGTAACGTGGCGTATCCCGAGAGTCGGGACCCCACCCTGCGCCAGTCTCTGGACACCTCGGACGGATGTTTCACCAGCAGCGCTGCGCGCCAAGCCCTCGACATCGACATCAACAACTTTCAGGCATCCTGGACGCAGGCGTGGACGCCCGTGTTCACCACGCAGCTGACCACGACGTTCCAGCTGATCAACGGCTTCCAGGGTAACCCGTACCGCGGGGTGGTGATCGGTCCCACCGGACAGATCGCGCAGGAGCACCACCCGGAGAATCGAGCGCGCACCGCCGCCGCGATTCGCCTCAAGTACTACGTGCGCGAGCTGCGCACTGCGTTCGGGCTCAGCGGTCGCGGCTACCGGGACACCTGGGACATCCTGGGGCAGACCTATCAGCTCGACGCCGAGCGTCACATGTCGTCTTGGCTCCGCGTGCTGATCCGCGGGCGGCTCTACTCGCAGACCGGCGCGCTGTTCTGGAGCGACGACTACACCGGCGGCGAGCCGTTCTACGGGCCGCGGGGTCAGTACTGGAGCGGAGATCGCGAGCTGTCCCCCCTCAAGAGCGCGATGATCGGCGGACGAGTGTTGGGTCACTGGCAGGGTGCGAAGGGAGCTCGCAACCTCGGCATGTTCCTCAGCAGCAGCGCCAGCGCGAGCGTGGATCTGGTCAACACCTTCCTCGAGGACTTCACGCTGGCGGGCGAGAAACCAGACGACACCTTCGCGCTGATCCTCGGGCTCAACTTCAACGGTACGTTCTGACGGCGTCAGCCGCGCTTGTGGCCGTGCTTGCGCGCCAGATCCGAGAGATGCTTGCGGTCCATCCGGGCCTCGCGCGCGGCGGCGCTCACGTTGCCGTCGTGGCGGTCGAGTAGCCAGGTCACGTACGCCCGCTCGAACTCCGCCTCGAACTCGCTGCGCGTCTCGCGGTAGCTCTTGTCCGGCGCGAAGTCGCCCAGGTTGGTCTGGCTGGCAGCCGCGGTGACGGGCAGATCCACGAGCCTCAGCTCCGCTTGCCCGCTGGCCGTGGCCACGTACAAGGCGCGATCGAGCACGTTGCGGAGCTCGCGGACGTTGCCGGGCCAATCGTGGGCGGACAACGCCGCGAGGGTGTCCCGGCTCAACGTCACGCTGGCCGCTCGCGGATCCCGCTTGGCGGCGGCGGTCAGGAAGTGCGCGACGAGCGCCGGCACTTCCTCGCGCCGGCTCCTCAGGGGTGGCACCGTGACCGGGACGACGGCCAAGCGAAAGTACAGGTCTTCCCGAAACTTTCCGCGCTCCACCTCGCCCCTCAGGTTGCGCTTGGTGGCGGCGATGATCCGCGCTTCGGCGCGCTGAACCCGGTTGCCGCCAACCCGCCGAAACTCGCCGCTCTCGAGCACGCGCAGCAGCTTCGGCTGCACGTCGAGGGGGAGCTCGCCGACCTCGTCCAAGAACACCGTGCCGCCCCGGGCGGCTTCGAACGCGCCGATGCGAGTCGATACCGCTCCGGTGAACGCGCCTCGCTCGTGGCCGAACAGCTCGCTCTCGAGCAGGTTGTAGCTGACGGCGCCGCAGTCCACCACAACGAAGGGCTGGCTCGAACGCGGGCTCTGGACGTGGATCGAGCGGGCCAGCACGTCCTTGCCGGTGCCCGTCTCACCCTCGAGCAGCACCGGGGCTTCCGTGCCCGCGATGTGCTCGAGCAGGCCGAACACGGTGCGCATGGCCAGGCTGGGCCCGATGGCCTCACCGAACGTGTCGTGCTCGCTGGGCAGGATCTGCGCGCGGTTGGGTTCGGTACGTAGGATCAGCTCGACGTCACCGACGCGCAGCGAGGCGCCGGGACTGATGGTCGCCTCGCGCACCTTGGTGCCGGCGACGCGAGTAGCGTTGGTCGAGTCGAGATCTCGAACGGCCACGCCACCCGCGCCTCGCTCCAGCACGCAGTGGTGGCGCGAGACCGTGTCGTCCGGGAGCACCACGTCGTTGTCGGGAGCCTTCCCGATGGTCACTCGCTGCCCGAGACGGTGACGCTGCCCGCGAGCTTTGCCACTGACCACGACCAGCACCAGCTCGCTGACCGCGCCGTCAGGCTCGGTTGCGGCGCGCGTATGCAGCTCGTTCGGTGCGGAGGTCATGGTTCTGCGTTCAGGCGCAAGGTGATTTCGTCGCCTTGTAGACTAACAAGCCGGGACACGCTCGTCTCTCGTCCTCGCTCGTCGCGCACGAGCGCCGTCACGCGGTAGCGACCGTGCGGCAGCTCCACCACGTGCCTCAGCCGCTGCCGGGTGCCGCGCAGGGGCAGCTCGAAGCCGCGGGCGGGCTGTGGGTGTCCCTCACGGCTCAGCTCCACGCGGAGCCAAACCAGCTCGTGGTCGCCCCGCAGGTCGAAGATCAGGGGCTGCTCGCGCGGAAGCTCGGGCAGGCCCAGGGCCGCGGCCAGCCCGAGCCCGGCGACGAGCAGCAGCTTGCCCAGCAAGCGGCGCCGCGACGGCGCGGCGCTCACGGCGTCGCGTCGCTGGCGGGTGCCGCGTCGCCGTTCGGCGTTGGCGCCGTCACGGCGTTCGCCGGCCCCATGCGGCGGACGAGCTTGACGAGTCCGGCGACGGTGCTCTCCGGCAGCGCGGCGAACGACGGCATGGCGCCCTTGCCCTCGCGGATGGAGCGACTCAGCTGTTCGTCGCTGAGCGACGCCTGCCACGCGCCGTCGCCGAAGCTCCGCGCGCCGGTGACGCCGCCCTGCGGCCCATCCCCCTGGCCGATCACCCCGTGGCAGGTGACGCACTGCGCGCGCCAGGTCGTGAGCACCACTTCGTCGACGCCGAGCATGCGCGCCATGGACGGCGCGCCGGCGTCGCTTCCGGGCGCGACCTGATTCTGTCCAGGGTTCTCGGTGTGGTCGTGGTCGCTGGGCTGCCACGCCCGCAGATCGGGCGCTTCGCGGCTGCACGACAGCAGGGCTGCGGCGGCGAGAGCGAGGGAGAGCCGTGGTATCACGCAGTGCCCTATACTATTTTCGAGCCCTGGCCGCAGGTAATGCGCCGGAGTCGCGGCCACAAAAAGCCAAGAGCCGGGCCTCCCTGGCCCGGCTCTTGATCGGCCCTGCCTTCGCTCAGTAGTCGAAGACCTTGCCGTTGCCGTCGACGGGCTGGTTCAGATACTTCTTGCCGCTCAGCTCGGCGATCTTGAACTCCGTCCGGCGGTTCTGCGCCTTGCCGGCATCCGTGGCGTTGTCGGCAATCGGGCGATCCATGCCGAAGCCCACCGCGATGACGCGCTCCTTGGGGATGCCGTTGTCCACGAGCCACTTCTTGATGGTCAGCGCGCGCTCGCCGCTGAGCTTGATGTTGTCGGCGGCCTTGCCGACGTTGTCGGTATGTCCCTCCACCCGCAGCTTGGTGACGCGGGGATTCTCCACGAGGAAGAGCTTGAGCTGCTCGAGCACCTTCTCGCTGCCCTCGCCCTCCTTGAGGGTGGACTTGTTGTGGTCGAACACGATGTTGCCCGGGATCTTGATGTTGCCACCCTCGACGACCGCCGTGCTGGTCTGGGTCGGCGCGGGGGCGGGCTCCGTGGTGGGAGCGGGAGCGGGCGTGGGCTCTGGCGCAGGCGGCGGGGGTTCAGCGCCACCCTGGGCGGCTCCTCCGGCGGCCGCGTGAACGGTGCAACCTGCGAGCGCCGGACCGACTAGGGCGACACTCAAAACCACGAACCAAGCACTCTTATTGACCATGTTCTGATCCTCCTCGGCGGGCGGGCGCTCAGCGCGAGTCGCCATCCGGCCCGAAAGCGGTAGTCCAATTCCACAGCGAAAGGCAAGGGCCGCTGGCCAGCCCAGCAACATGGACGGCCCAGCCGTCCGAAGTAATCAATCCGATCCGCCTGGTCGAGTGGTACGGGCCCGGGGGCCCGGGCCTTCCTCCCGTACCCCAAAATGAACTCGAGCCGGAGCGGGCTCCGGCTCGAGTCGACCCCCCCGACCTGCGGTCAGGGCGCGCAGGGATCGACGCCGGGCTCCGAGGGGTCGGCGACCGGACCGAGCACCACCGCCTCCGAGTCGAACCCGATGCCGATGCTGATGGCGTCGCACTCGACTCCCGAGCTGCCGTTCGTGCCGTCAGCCATGATGTCGCTGGCGGCCTTGATGGACGCGAGCGCGCCGTCGAGGGTCGGGTTGCCGGGACACAGCTGGCCGTCCGTGAGCTGGCCGGCGACCTTCTCGATCTCGGTCACGAGCTGCGTGGTCTTGATCACGCCCGCGATGATGCCGTTCTTGCCCTTGGCCGTGCTGCCCGTGCCGGTGACGTCGAGCACGACGTAGGCGTTCTGAATGATCAACGAGATGCTCTGCCCGCCGATGCTGACGGACAGATCCACGACGCCCTTGCTGCCGCTGACCCAGGTGCCGCCGGTGACGTAGCTGTTCGGGAACTTGACCTTCGGGTCGTTGATGTTCCCGCCGTTGAGCAGCTCGGGGAACACCGGCCATGCGTCGGTTCCATCCCACTTGGGCGCGGCGCCGAGATCCGCGCCGCCATAGAGCGACGCCGAGACCTGCGTCTGGTTGGCCTCCGAGTCGAGGTTGTCCATCTTGAGCATGATGGTGAAGCTGCCCTCGGCGATGGCGCCGTTCACCTCTTCGCTGGGCGCGGTGACGAAGGACTTCAGGATGGGCAGGATGTTGCGCCCGAAGCTGTTGTCGATGCCGTTGTCGCCGTCTTCCTTGTTGGAGGGAGGCGTGTTCGCGGGCAGCTTGCAGTGGTTGGTGCTGGTCTTGGTGCTCTTCAGCCCATCGAGGTCGAAGCCGAAGCTCTTCCAGGCCGAGCTGCTGGCGTTTCCGCTGCGGTCCGTCTCGCCCAGGAACAGCTTGCTCGCCGCGAGCACCGTGGGCGTGGTGCCGGTGCCCGGGTTGCCGGTGTCGGGCGGCGCGGGGGGCTGCAGGCCGGGGCCGGTGTTGCCGCCGCCGCCATCGCCGCCTTTGCCCCCGCCATCGTCGCTGCCGCAGGCGGGCGCGAGGGCCAGGGATCCAAAACACACACTCACAAGAGCAAGACGTCGAAGCATTGAAATCCTCCTTGGGGAACGAGCCCCGGGCGCCAGCGAGCTCGGCCAGCAATCGCTCGGCATCCTAGCCGGAAACTCCTCTTTGGCAACCGAGACCGTGTGTATCGCTCCGATCTGGTGGAGGTAACCATGTAGGTGAGTGTGTGACAGCACCCGTCGCGTTCGCTCGGTGGTAAGGCTGGGCCATGACCGCGGAGTTCGTGCACCTGCACACGCACACTCAGTTCTCGTTCCTGGTGAGCACGGTCAAGCTGGGTGAGCTCCCGGAGCGCGCGCAGGCGCTCGGGATGCGGGGGGTCGCCGTCACCGACCGGGGCAACATGTTCGGGGCCATCCGGCATTGGAAGCGGTGCAAGGCGCTCGGCATGCAGCCCATCCTCGGCTGTGAGATCAGCGTCGCTCGCGGGGACGGGCGGGGGATGGCGGATCACTTGGTCCTGCTCGCGTCCAGCGCTGCCGGCTACAAGAACCTCGTTCGCATCGTGTCGCTCGGACACAAGCAGCCAGCGAGCGACGTCGGGCCCAGCGTGCAGCTGGCGGACATCGCGTCCCGCCGCGAGGGCCTGGTCGCCCTCACCGGCTGCATGGGCGGTGTGGTGGCCCAAGCCGTCTTCGAGCAAGGGCCGGCGCGGGCCGGCAGTATCCTGGGTGAGCTGGCGGACGTGTTCGAGCCGGGACACCTGTTCGTGGAGCTGCAGGATCACGGTTTTCCGGAGCAGGCGGTCCTGAACGAGATCCTGGTGGACGCGGCTCGCTCCACGAACCTGCCGCTCGTTGCCACCAACGACGTGCACTTCATGAGTCGTGAGGATGGCGAGGCACAGCTGTACCTGGAGTGCGTGCGGCAAGGGCGTCAGGTGCTCGAAGAGCGCGCTCATCACCACGGCTCGTTCGAGATGTACCTCAAGAGTCCCGAGGAGATGGCGCTCGCGTTCCGCGCGCTGCCGGAGGCGCTGAGCAGCACGCTGCGCATCGCCGAGATGTGCTCTGGCCTCGAACTCACCCTCGACCGCCCCATGCTCCCGGATTTTCCGGTGCCCGCGGGCTACGACGCGGATGGCTTCTTCCGGCACGTGGCCCGCGAAGGGCTCGCCGGCCGTCTCGCAGCCGCGGCCGCGAAGGGTCGCGCCGTCGACGAGGCGGCCTACCGCCGTCGCCTCGAGATCGAGCTGGACGTCATCTGCAGCATGAAGTTTCCCGGCTACTTCCTGATCGTGTGGGACTTCATTCGCGAGGCAAAGCAGCGCGGCATCCCCGTGGGTCCGGGGCGTGGGTCCGGCGCGGGCTCGCTGGTGGCGTACTCGATGGGGATCACCGAGATCGACCCCATCCCCTACAACCTGCTGTTCGAGCGCTTCCTCAACCCCGAGCGCGTGAGCATGCCGGACTTCGACGTCGACTTCTGCATGTCCCGTCGCGACGAGGTCATCAGCTACGTCGCCGAGCGCTACGGTGCAGAGTCCGTGGGGCAGATCGCGACCTTCCAGAATCTGAAAGCGCGCAGCGTGATCAAGGACGTGGCGAGGGCCATGGGCATCGCGGCGACGGACGCTCAACGCATCGCGACCCTGGTGCCGGATCTCGGGCAAGGCAAGACCGCGACCATCGAACAGGCGCTCGAGATGGAGCCCAAGCTCAAGGCGATGGTCGATTCGGATCCGCAGATCGCCGAGCTCATCACCCAAGCCAAGAAGCTCGAGGGCCTCACCCGGCACGCGGGCATGCACGCCGCTGGCGTCGTGATCAGCAGCGGGCCCTTGGACGAGCACGTCCCGATCTTCACCAGCGACTCGGCGCGGATCACCCAGTACGACAAGGACGACGTCGAGGCCGCGGGCTTGGTGAAGTTCGACTTCCTGGGGCTCAAGACCCTGACCGTGATCGACATCGCCGAGCGACTGGTCAACACCCGGCCGGATCGCGCGTCGAACCCGCTGCGGCTAGCGGACGTCGCCCTCGACGACCGGGACACCTACGCGCTGATCGCGAGCGGCGACACCACCGGCGTCTTCCAACTCGAGTCGAGCGGTATGCAGGGGCAGATCCTGCGGCCGCTCAAGCCGGATTGCTTCGAGGACATCGTCGCGGCGGTGGCGCTGTATCGACCGGGTCCGCTCGGGACGGGGATGATCGACGAGTTCATTGGCGGCAAGCATGGGCGCCAAGCCATCCGCAAGCTGCACCCGCTCGTGGACGATGTGCTCGCGCCTACCTACGGCGTACCCGTCTATCAAGAGCAGGTGATGCAGATCGCGCAGCGCCTCGCCGGCTACACCCTGGGGGGAGCGGACGTGCTTCGACGGGTGATGGGCAAGAAGAAGGCCGAAGAGATGCAGAAGCAGCAGCAGCTGTTCGTGGACGGCGCACGTGACAACGGCGTGAGCGAGCAGCAGGCGATCACCATCTTTCGCGAGATCGAGGGCTTTGCGTCGTACGGCTTCAACAAGAGTCACTCCGCTGCCTACGCGCTCGTGACGTACCACACCGCCTACCTCAAGGCGCACTACCCGACCGAGTTCTTCGCCGCGCTGATGACGGCGGACAAGGACAAGATCGACAAGGTGGTTCGCACCATCGCGGAAGCCCGGGCCTGGGGAGCGAGCGTGCTGCCGCCCGACATCAACGCCAGCGACCTCGACTTCACGGTGGTCTACGGTCACCCGGACGGTAAGGGCCCGGCGCGCGGGCCCGGCAAGCTGCGCGACCGCACGGGGCCCAAGGTCCGCTTCGGGCTGGGCGCCATCCGCGGCGTGGGGCAGAGCGCGCTCGAGTCCGTGTTCGAGGTCCGCAAGAGCGGCGGACCCTTCCGTGACCTATTCGACTTCGCGGCGCGCGTGGACTCGAAGCGGCTCAACAAGGGGGTGCTCGAGGCGCTGGTCATGTGCGGGGCTTTCGACTCGGTGCTGACGCCGATCGGGATCTCTCGCGCGCGGGCGTTCGCGGCGATCGATCGCGTTCTCGAGCGTTCACGCAGCGCGAGTCGCGACCGCGAGCGCGGCCAGACGACGCTGTTCGGCATGTTCGACGCCGCGGCCGGTGCAGGCCAGGCCGGCTCGAGCGGCGACGAGTACCCCGAGGTGGAGGAGTGGGATCGCCTCGAGCTGCTGCGCCGCGAGAAGCAGGCGCTGGGCTGCTACGTGAGCGGCCACCCGCTCTCGCGCTACGGCAACAAGCTGTCGCGGCTGGGGGCGGTTCCAGCGGCCAGGCTGGCGCAAGAGCAGCCCTGGAGCCAGGTCAGCGTCGCGGGGATGGTGGAGGGCTACCGCGAGCGACTGTTCAAGGGAGGTTCGGGCGGCAAGGCAGCGTTCTTCGAGCTCGAAGACATGTCCGGTCGAGTCGAGGCCAAGCTGCGTGGGGATCGCATCGACAGCTACGGCGCGCTCTTGGCCAGCGGCGAGCCAGTGCTTCTCACGGGCAAGCTCAATTTTCCGCCCAGCGAGGAGCAGGCCGAGGAGCGGCTGCCCACGATCTTGGTGGACTCGGTGGAGCTGCTCAGTGACGCCGTGCTCAAGGCCACCCGCTCGCTCAGCATCCGCCTGCCGGCGGAGCGGGCAGTGGCGCCGCAGCTCGAGCGGTTGATGCAGGTCCTGCAGGCGTCTCCGGGACCGTGCCCGGTCGAGGTGATCCTGGCGCTTCCTGGGGGCGCCGAGGCGATCCTGGCCCTCGATCGGACGCGGGTGTCCCCGACGGACCAAGTCTTGAGCGGCCTAGAGCGGGTGTTCGGGGACACGGTCGCGGAGCTTCGGTGAGCGAGCCGGGGCCCGATCGTGCCGCCGGATCCGGGCCGAGATCACGCTCGGTGCCGAGGAAAGTCTGCCGAGTCCTTGGCAGACCGAGCCGTTCTCGTCAATGATCCCTACCGTCCCCCGAGTAGCCCATGAAGAGCAGCCGCGACGAGCTGATTCGCATCGACTCGAAAGGCGTCGCGCACCCCATTGGTGTCCGGGCTAGCCAAGGCATGCGCGCGCGTGAAGGCGCCTTCCGCATG
Source organism: Polyangiaceae bacterium (assembly GCA_019637295.1). Classification (GTDB taxonomy): domain Bacteria; phylum Myxococcota_A; class Polyangia; order Polyangiales; family Polyangiaceae; genus JACKEA01. The sequence continues at coordinate 414,467 of JAHBVX010000005.1, read as the reverse complement.
ATGCCCTCGCCGCCGCACGTCGTGTTTCTGCGGCTGACCGGCGAGGACGGTACGCGAGACGCGGTGGATGGCCGGGTGGTTCGGCTGGCGGGTGAGCTGACGACGCCGGGCGCCATCTGTGACGTCCTGGCGCTGCTCGGCCAGGCCGGGTGGCGGGGCGAGTTGATCGTGGCGGACACCGCGCACACGCGGGCGATCTATTTCGACCAGGGCAACGTCGTGGGTGTGCACACCACCTGTGACGAAGAGCGGCTGGGCATGGTGCTCTATCGCTATGGTGCGATCAGTCGTGAGCAACTCGACGAGATCGTCGAGAAGATGAACTGGGGCATGCGCTTCGGCGAAGCGGCCGCGGAGGTGGGCGCGCTCACCCACGAGAAGCTCTATCAGTACATCGGACGGCAGGTCGAAGACGTGTTCGCTGCGACCATCGGCGTCAGTGACGGTGCGTTCTACTTCCTGGAGGGCTTCGACGACGATCGGCTGGTCTCGCGCCACACGGTGAGCGTCAACGCGCTGTTGATGGACGGCGTCACGCGCATGGACGAGATGCGCTACTTTCGCCAGAAGGTGCCGGCGCCCGACTACGTGCCGGTCAAGAACGAGGGTGCAGCGCCGCCGCCAGCGGAGTTCGCCAAGACCTACGACGCGATCGACGGCAAGGCCAGCGTGGAGGACATCGGACGCGTCAACGGCAAGGGCGAGTTCGGAACCACCAAGGATCTGTACGCGCTGGTCCAATCCAAGCACGTCACGATCCACCCGCCGCGCGCCACGGGCGGGCCGGCGGGGCTCGTCACCCTGGCCAACAGCGCGCTTCGCGTCATCCACACCTACGCCGACCGGGTGGACAAGGGACAAGCGCTGCGCTCGTCCTTGGCCTCCTTCGCGGTGGGGGCGGGGGTCTATGAAATGCTGTTCCGAGGAGCCGGGCCGAGCGAAGAGGGTGTGCTCGACGCCAAGGTGGTCGCCGACAACGTCGTGATCGTCGCGAGCGGGTCGGATCCGGAGAACATCCTGAAGCAGATGCTGCACGAGTACGTCAGCTTCGCTCTGTTCTCGGCGGGCACCGCGATCGGCTCCGGCAAGGAGGGCGAGCTCAAGAAGGAAGTGGGGCCGCTGCTGGCCAAGCTCCGACCCCAGGCGTGACTCGGGGGCACGCCGGCCGTGGCCGTTGGTTCACGCGCAGCCCGAGAACGTCCACCGCTGAGCCAGGCAGAGCCCGGCATCGAGGTTGCAGAGGGGAGCGCGATGGCCAGTCACCCTCGTATCCTGATCCTCACCTGCGTCTTGTGTTCCCTCGCCGCCTGCGGCGGGCGCCAAGGTGGCAGTCGCAGCCCGGACGCCAACGACCAGTTCGACCAGGAGCAGTACGGGCAGGTTCAGCCGCTGGACGGCCCCGCCGAGAGCAGCGGCACCTACGGGGGTGGCCCCGGCGGCAGCCAGACGGAGCGCGCACCGGCCGAGCCGCGGGCGCGGTGACCGCTGCGGCGGCAGTGGGTCGACTGGGATTCGAACCCAGGACCGACGGATTAAAAATCCGCAGCTCTAACCAGGCTGAGCTATCGACCCGAGCGGCGACTAGGTAGGCCGAGCGAGCCCGCTTGTCCAGCGCTCGTGCTCGGGGACCCCCGCCGAGGGTCGCACCTGCTACACTAGGCGCGTGAAGCGCGTCTGGCTCGTCGCGTGGGGGGTGGTCGCCTGGCTCGCGACCGGCTGCGCCTTCGGCCTCGAGGACGAGGAGGCGCGCGACGCGGGGGACGACGCGGACGGGGCGTCGGTGATCACGGCCGGCGCCGGGGGCTGGGCCCCGGGCAGCGGTGGCGACCCGGGCGCCGGCGGCTCGAGCGGAAGCGTGGCAATCGGCGGCAGCCCCGGGGCGGGGGGCACCCTGGCCGCCTGTTCGCCGGGCCAGACGCAAACGCTTGGGCCGTGCGGGGCCTGCGGGCAGAGCGAGCAGCTGTGCGACTCCAGCGGCCAGTGGGGTGCGCCGGTATGCGTGAACGAGGGCGTCTGCAGCGCGGGCCAACAGCAGTCCCAGGGCTGCGGAGCCTGCGGCGGTACTCAGACCCGGCAATGCACGAGCAGCTGCACCTGGGGGACTTGGGGAACCTGCAGCGCGGCCGGCAGCTGCACGCCGGGACAGCAGCAGTCGCAGCCCTGCGGCAACTGCGGGACTCAGACTCGGACCTGCAGCAGCACGTGCGGTTGGGGAGCCTGGAGCACCTGCCTCGGACAGGGCGCGTGTCAGCCCGGGACGACGCAGCCGGGCAACTGCGATGGCTGCTCGCATCGAGTCTGCACCAACAGCTGCGCTTGGAGCGCCTGTCAACTCAAGAGCGGCAACGCGTGCGAGTACAAGGCCGGCACCAGCTGGCAGTGCTGCGGCAGCGGAAAGTGGCAGTTCTGCGGCTCGAGCTGCCAGTGGTTCCCTTGCCAGACCTGCCCGAGCTGCGGCTGCTGATCACTCTCGCGTGCGCACGGTCAGCACGGGGACCGAGCAACGACGCACGACCGCCTCGGCGACGCTTCCAGCGAAGAGCCGCTCTCGGCCGGCCCGACCGTGGGTGCCCAGCACCACCAGGTCGAAGCCGCCGCTCTCGGCCAGCTCCACGATCAGCTGGCGTGGGTCTCCGATCTTCACGTCTCGCGCCGCCTGCTCGAGGCCGGCGCGCTCGAGAAAGTGGGAGAGCTCCACCTCGGCCTGCTGCTTCCCGTGCTGTCCGATGCTGACGCCGGATGCGTGGGCGAGCACCAAGAGGTCGGCTCCGGCGAACTCCGGTGGCTTCCACACGTGAAGCACGAACAGCTCCGTCTCGGGCGCGCGCGCCAACTCGGCGGCCAGCGCGAGGGCTCGCCTCGAGCAGTCGGAGAAGTCCACCGCGACCAGGATCTTGCGGAAGGGGGTCATGGTCGCTCTCAGACCTGAGCCTTGTCCGAGCGCTCGCGCCGGACGGCGGGCACCTGACTCTTGGGTGCCTCTCCGTACTCGTGCAGCTTGTACTGGATCTTGCGCACGCTGATGCCCAGCGTCTCCGCGGCGCGACTGGTGGAGCCCCCGTGGGCCTCCAGGGTACGCAGTATGGCGAAGCGCTCGATGTCGGACATGGTCGCGCCGGGAATGCGCGGCGCTGCATCGTGGGCGTCCGTTTGGGCGATCTCCCGGGGCAGGTGGTGGGCGTCGACCGCTTCCTCCTCCGCCAGGACGACGGCTCGCTCGATCACGTTCTCCAGTTCGCGCACGTTCCCGGGCCACGTGTGCGCGACCAGGATCGCGAGGGCGGCGTCCGTGAAGCGGGTGACACGCTTGTCGTTCTCCTTGGCGAAGCGCTGCAAGAAATGCATTGCCAGCGCGGGAACGTCGCTCGGGCGCTTGCGCAGCGCGGGCAGGTGAACGTTGATCACGTTCAGGCGGTAGTAGAGGTCCTCTCGGAAGCGGCCCTCGCTGGCCAGTTGCCGGAGATCCCGATTCGTCGCCGCAATCACGCGCACGTCCACCGAGAGTGTCTGGTTGCCGCCCACGCGCTCGAACTCGCGCTCCTGCAGCACCCGGAGCAGCTTGACCTGGGTGGATGGGCTGATCTCCCCGATCTCGTCGAGGAACAGCGTCCCGCCGTTGGCCTGCTCGAAGCGCCCCTCGCGTCGCCGATCGGCGCCGGTGAAGGCGCCACGCTCGTGGCCGAACAGCTCGCTCTCGAGCAGCGTCTCGGCCAGCGCTGCGCAGTGCAGCTTCACGAAGGGCCCCTCGCGCCGGGTCGAGCGGTGGTGAATGGCGGCGGCCACCAGTTCCTTGCCGGTCCCGCTCTCTCCGGTCAAGAGCACGGTGGCTCGACTCGGCGCGACCTGCGCGACCGACTTGAACACCTCCTGCATTTCGGCGGAGGTCCCGACGATGTTGTCGAATCGGTAGCGCTCGTTGAGCTGCGCCTTCAGGCTCTGGGCTTCGCGTCGCAGCTTCATGCGGTCCAGGCAGCGATCGATCACGAGCACGAGCTCGTCGGTGTTCAGCGGCTTGGTGAGGTAGTCGTCGGCTCCCTCGCGCATGGCCGAGACTGCGGTTTCGACGGCGCCGAACGCCGTCATCAGCACGACCGGCGTGGCGGTGCCACGCTCGCGCAGCTTGCGCAGCAGCTCGACGCCGTCCATCCCCGGCATCTTCAGATCCGTCAGCACGAGATCCGGACCGAACTCGTCGAAGCGCGACAGCCCCTTGAAGCCATCCGCTGCCGTCTCGACCGTGTACCCCTCTTCCTTCAGGATTTCTGCCAACGCGGTCCGCGCATTGGGTTCGTCATCGATGACCAGAACGCTGCCTTTTCCCACGGTGAGCTCCTCGGCGTGCGCATGCTGTGCGCGATTGCCCCTATGCAGGCCCCGTGCCTTACCCTGGGTTTACCCGAAAATCGGTGGTCTGTCGTCACCGTAGACGCGCAAATTGCGCAACGGTGTTTACGGGTCGCAAATGCTGCGCCAGGATCAGTCGTCCTCGTGAAGGATCCGCGCGGCGGGCGTCTCGAGGTCGTCGAACTGACCGCGGCGGTTGGCCCACACGAACGCGCCGACCGCAGCGCCGACGAGCAGCAGGGCCAGAGGCAGCACGACGTACAGGGCGCTCATGGCCGGGCTCCAAAGGTCCGCGACCGGTACGAGCTGGTGACGACGGTGAGGGAGGACAGCGGCATGAGGATGGCGGCGAGCAGCGGTGAGATCGCGCCGGCAATCGCCAGCGTCGCACACACCAGGTTGTATACCAACGACAGGGCCATGTTGCGTCGGATCACCGTGAGGGTGCGGCGCGCCCCTGCGAAGAGCTCGCCAAGGGCGTGGAGCTCGGGCCGAGCGACGTAGGCGTCGGCTGCACCCAGGCTGGCCTCCGCGCCGCCGTGCATCGCGACGCCGACACCAGCGGCCACGAGCGCGGCGGCGTCATTCACTCCGTCGCCAACCATGACGACGGCGCCCCGCTTCGCGTGCTCCTCGATGTAAGCGAGCTTGGCCTCCGGCGTCGCGCCGCCCACGACATCATCGAACTCCACTTCGAGGCGCGCGGCGAGCTGCCGCACGGTCTCGGGATGGTCTCCGGAGAGCAGCGCGAGCTGGTGGCCTCGAGCGCGGAGCTCTCGCAGCACCTCGCTGGCGCCGAGGCGCAGCTGGTCCGTCAACGTGACGACGGCCGTCACCGCAGCGTCGACCTCGACGGCGACGGCCGAGTCCCCGCGGCTCACGGCGCGCTCGAGCGCGGCGGCGAGCTCAGCCGGAAACGGCGCGCCGGTGCGCTCGAGCCAGGCCTGGGACCCGACGCGAACCCGGTGTCCATCCACCCGCCCTTCGACGCCGCGGCCCGGGACGTGACGAAACTCGTCGAGCTCAGCGAGCGGGCCCCCGCGCGACGCCTGCTCGGCGAGCAGCGCGCGGGCGACGGCGTGCGCGCTGTGCCGCTCCACCGAGGCGGCCAAGCGCAGGGCCTCCGGGTCGCCGACCAGCTCGGCGACCTCCAGCTTGCCGGTCGTCAGGGTACCGGTCTTGTCGAATACGACCAAGCCCCGCGTTGCCAGGCGTTCGAGGGTCTCGCCGCTCTTCAGCAGCAGGCCCGCCCGCGCCGCCTGCGCGAGCGCGGAGCTGACCGCCAGGGGCGTCGCGAGCCCCAGGGCGCAGGGGCAGGTGACCACGAGCAGCGCGATCGCGTTCTCCAGTCCGCGGCTGGGAGCGAAGAACGAATACCCGAGCACGGTCAGCGCGGCGAGGCCCAGCACTGCCACGACGAAGCGCCCCGCGACGCGATCGGCGATGCGCTGGATGTGCGCGCGCTTCTTGGAGGCCTCCTCCAGGCGACTGACCAGCTGTCCGAGCCGCGTCGCTCGGCCGGTCTCGGTCGCGCGTACCCGGAGCAGGCCCGTGACGTTGATGCAGCCCGCATGAACCACGCTGCCGGGGCCCACGTCGACGGGCTTGGCCTCCCCGGTGAGCAACGAGACGTCGATGCTCGACTCGCCGTGCTCCACGATCGCGTCGGCGGGGAGGTGATCCCCGGCTCGGACCTCGAGCAGCGCGCCCGCCTCGACCGTGTCCTGCGGCACCTCGCGCACGGCGTCGCCTTCCACGAGCCTGGCGACGCTCGGCACGAGCGCCGCCATCAGCTCGCGCGCCCCCTCGGCTCGGTGCGTCTGCCTACGCTCGAGGTAGCGACCGACCAGCAGCAGGAACACGATGGCGGTGATCGAGTCGAAATAGATCTCGCCGCTGCCTCGCGCCGTGTTCACGGCGCCCCAGGCCCAGCCCGTGAAGATGCCGATGCTGACCGGCAGGTCCATGTGCGGCGCACGCACGCGCCAGGCAGACAGCGCGCCGCGGAAGAACGACGAGCCCGCCCAGAACACCGCTGGCGTCGCGATCAGCAGCGACAGCCAGCGGAAGTACTCGGCCCACTGCTGATCGGCCCCGCTGTAGAGCGCGAAAGCGAGCAACATGACGTTGCCCGTCGCAGCGCCAGCGACCGCGATCTTCGAGAGCAGCGCGCGATCCTCGCGCGCCCTCAGCCGTGCGCGCTCCGCCTGGACCCGAGCGTGGGGCGGATAACCGAGCGAGGCCAGCGTGCGGGCGATGGCCGAGAGCCGAGTCCGAGCTGGGTCCCACACCAAGTGGACGCTGCCAGACGTGAGGTTGGCCGTGGACTCGAGCACGCCCGGATCGATGCGGCGCAGTCGCTCGAGCAGCCAGACACACGCCGGGCAGTGCAGGTTCTCGAGCAGGAGTTCGACCGACATCGCGCCGCCCGGAGCCGCCGTGCAGTGCGCGCGGAGGAAGGTGTCGTGGTCCAGTTCCTCGTAGCTCTTGGCGACGGGTCGGACTGGCAGTGGGTCCACCGCTGCCAGCTCGCGGTGATGGTAGTAGCGCCCGAGTCCGGCGGAGGTCAGGATGGCGCGCACGGTGCGACAGCCGTCGCAGCAGTATTGCTCTCCGGCGCCCGCGACCCGCAGTCCAGGCGGAACCGGCAGCGCGCAATGCGCGCAGGAGACCTCGGCCCGGGAAGCGTCGAGCGCCGCCAGCGAGAGCGCGGCGTCGCTCACGGTGGCGCCTCCGTGCGATGGCAGGGTGGGGTGGCGTCCGTCGTCGGGCTGGCCTCGAGCGCGGAGCCGATGGTCCCCATGGCGCTGGCTGGGACGCTCAGTCGGCCGAGCACCTGCAAGAGGCCCACCGACAAGAGCAAGAGCGCGCCGAGCACCGGCACGTGGCGACGAGCGGAGCGCGCGAGGCGGGCCGTGCCCGCGCCCAGGCCGAGCAGCAGCGGCACCGTGCCCAGCCAGAAGACGGCCATCACCGTGGCTCCTCCGAGCGCGCTGCCGGTGCCGGCGGCGGTGACGTAGAATGCATACAAGAAGCCGCAGGGCAGCAGGGTGGAGGCCAGCCCCAAGAGCGACGCTCGCAGCACCGGAGGCTTTCGAGCCAGGGGCGTGAGCGTGGCCGTCGCCAGTTCGCCCAGCTTCGTGCCCAGGTTGCCGGCAGGCAAGCGGAGCCCCAGCTCCCGGCCCAGCAGCACCAGCGCCCAGCCGACCATCGTCAGCCCCGCGATCAGCGCCGCGCCGCGAGCGAGACCAAACGCGCTGCCCGCTGCGTCGACGGCGCTCCCGAGCGCGCCCGCGGCGGCGCCGACGCTGACGTAGCTGACCAGGCGCGCGGCGTGGTAACCCGCGTGCGCTCGCCACGCGCTCTGGCTCGTGTCTTCGCCAGCGTAGAACGCGACGAAGCCGCCGCACATGCCCACGCAGTGCACGCTGCCCAGCAAGCTCATGACCAACACGGCGCCGAGCAGCGTGAGGCTCACGTGGCGCCTCCACCCGACACGTCGGCCCGGAGCGTCTTGACGAAGCTCTCGCCGGCGCGACGCGCGCTGAATCGGAACTCCCACAGCCCGGCGTGCGAGCGCGGGAGCGAGGCGCGATAGCGCCCGTCGGGGCTCTGCTCCAGGCGCAGGGACGCGATCTCCGTCGCGAACGCGTTGGGGAACGCCTCGACCTCGACGTTCGCGCCGCGAAGCGGTAGTCCGGCTGCGTCCAGCAAGGTCAGCGTCAAGGCGACGCGGCCGTGTTCGGCGCGCACCTCGAGCTCGGCCGTCCAGCCCAGACTCTCGCTCGCGCGCTGCTCGGCGCGGGTGCGGTCCCAGTTCACGGCCTTCTGGTAGTAGTCACGCTCGAGCGCAAAATGGGGATCGTCGACGGCGATGCGGGCCAGCGTCCCCAGACCGAGCAACATGGTCGCGATCAGCGCGACCGGAACGTAGGGCCAGATGCCGGCGGAGGGCGGGGGAGTGGGGTTCATGGTCAGTACGGTCCTAGCAATTGGTATTCCTGCTCGTGCTCGAGGCCCGAGCCGTCGGACACGCGCAGCCTGACGGTGCGCTTCCCTCCCGCGAAGCTGGTGCGCGGTGCGAGCACGAAGACGGTGGTCGTTCGGTGTGTGCCGTGCGCGACCGGGAGCGGGATCTCGGGGGCGATCAGCTGGAGGTCTGGCGCGTTCAGCAGCTCGATGCGGTAGTCCCGCGCCTGGCCGCTCCTGTTCTCGATCTTGACGCGTAGCTGGTTGCGGACGCCGTCCGGCTGCTCGACGTAGGGCGCGCCAATGCCGCGCAGCACGGTCACGTCGGCGCTGGCTTGCCTGGCTCCGACCACGACCAGCGCGCTGACGAACACGGCGATCAATGCCGGGTACAAGAGCACCCGGGCGCGCAAGAGCCCCACCTGCTTACCTTCTTCCAGCGACTGCTGGGACCCGTAGCGGATGAGCCCGCGCGGCTTGTCGATCCGGTCCATGATCGAGTCGCATGCGTCCACGCACTGGGTGCAGGCGATGCATTCGAGCTGAAGGCCCTCCCGGATGTCGATGCCCGTGGGGCAGGCCACCACGCAGGCTTTGCAGTCGATGCAGTCCCCGCTTTCCGCGGTCGGCTTGCCGTGGCTGCGAGGCTCGCCGCGCCGGGCGTCGTAGCCCACCACCAAGGAGCGACGATCCAGCAGCACGGACTGGAGGCGTGCATAGGGACAGATGACCGTGCACATCTGCTCGCGGAAGTAGGCGAAGTCGAACATCACCAGCCCCGCGGTGACCGCCATCACCAGAAACGGCGTGGGGTGTTCGAAGGGCGACTGCCTCACCCACTGCCACAAGGCGGCGACACCCACGAAGTACGCGAGGAAGACGTTCGCCACGAGCACCGACAGCACGGCGAATACTGGATACTTCAGCAGTCGCCTGAGGTTCGGGCCCCGCTCGTCCAGCTTGAGCTGCTCGCTGCGGTCTCCTTCAATCAGGCGCTCGACGGGACGAAAGACGTACTCCATGTACACGGTCTGGGGGCAGCCCCAGCCACACCAGGCGCGCCCCACGAGCGCCGTCAGCCAGATGATGCCCAGGAAGATGCTGATCATGAGCAGCATGAGCAGCACGCCATCCGTGGCGAGGAAGGTCCGACCGAAGAGCGTGAACTCGCGCGCGGGCACGTCGAGCAAGATGAGCGGCTTGCCGTTCAGGTGGATGAAGGGGATGGCGACGAACAGCGCGATCAGCGCCCAAGCCGTCAGCAGCCGCGCGCGGTAGTAGCGCCCCGGGTACAGCCTGGGCCGAATCCTGCGCCGGGTCCCGTCCGCGTTCAGCGTCGGAAGGACCCGCTCGGGCGCGGGGAGCAATGGCCCAGACGACATGGCGATCACTCACTGACTCGGAGGATGCTCCGCGCCTTCTGGGGCCTTGCCCGGCAGGTTGGTGTGACGCAGCGTGCCTACGAACGCGACCACCGAGCGCAGCTCCTCGGGGCCGAGCTGCTTGGACCAGGCCGGCATGCCCTTGGCGTCCACTCCGTTCGAGGTGACGTCGTACAGGTCCATCATCTTGCCGCTGCCGTGGATGAAGTGGGCGTCGGTGAGGTTGGGGCCGATGAGACCCTCGCCCTTCTGGCCGTGACACACGGCGCACTTGCCGATGAAGGTCTCCTTGCCCTTGTCCACCGCGGCGCTGTTGGTCAGCAGCGACGCCAAGAGCTCCTCCGTGACGTTCTGGGTAAGCGCCTCTCTTGCACGCGTCTCGTCGGCGGCGCGGCGGTCGACGGCGTAGCCCTGCGCCACGCTCTGGCCATTGCCACTCAAGTGGTAGTGGAAGAAGTAGCCAATGGAGAACACGAAGGTGGCCCAGAAGATCGCCGTCCACCAGCGCGGCAGCGGGTTGTCGTACTCCTGGATGCCGTCGTAGACGTGGTCGCCGAGGGGCGCTTCGTGCTCGCCGGAGGGATCGCTGGACTGGGGCTCTTCAGTGTGGGCCATGCTCACTTCTCCTCGGACAGCGGGGTGGGTGCGAGGTCCTCGCTCAGCGGGAGCTGACGCGCGTGCTCGAACTCGGCGACATTCCGGCGGCGCAGCAGTTGGTACACGACGCCGGCGAAGGCCAGCATGAACAGCACCATCGCGATCTCTGCGTAGGTCTCCAGGCGCATCGCGCTCATGACGTCCGACAGCTTCATGTCACTGTCCTCCCGCGGGCTGGCTCTGCGCCGTGAGCTCGGGGTTGCGCTCTGCGGGCGGCGCTCGCTTGATGTCCGTCCCGAGCCGCTGCAGGTAGGCGATGAGCGCGATGATCTGCTTGCTCTCGAGACCAGCGGGTCCGCCCTGCTGTTGGAGCTCCGTGGCGATCTGGCTGGCCTGGGCGCGCGCGGTCTGCTCCGCCTGGCCCGCGAGCACGTCCTTGCCGTAGGGGACGCCCAGCATCGCCATGGCGTCGACGCGGGGCTGGATGCTGGCGAAGTCCAGTTCGGTCTGGGCGAGCCAGGGGTAGGGGGGCATGAGCGAACCCTGGGTGGTGCTGGCGGGGTCGTCCATGTGGCGCAGGTGCCAAAGGTGGGGATACTTGCCGCCCACGCGGTGCAGATCCGGCCCAATCCGGCGCGAGCCCCACTGGAAGGGATGGTCGTACACGAACTCGCCGGGCTTGCTGTACTCCCCGTAGCGCTCCGTCTCCGAGCGGATCGGGCGCACCATCTGCGAGTGGCAGTTGTAGCAACCCTCGGCGACGTAGATGTCCCGACCTGCGAGCTCGAGGGGCGTGTAGGGCTCGACCGTGGAGATGGTCGGCACGTTGGAGCGGATCAGGAACGTCGGAATGATCTCGAACAGGGACGCGACGACGACCGAGACCGCGACCCAGACGGACAACTTCAGCGGCCTACGCTCCCAAACCCGGTGCCAGGCCGCGTCGATGAAGTAGCGCAGCTGGTAGGCGAAGCTCACCATCGTCGGGTGGGCCGGGACGGTCGGCTTCGGATCCGTGCCGGCGTAGGCGCCGAGCGGCGGCGCCTCGTGGACCGGCTCCTCGTAGGTCTTCGGTCGGTGCTTCCAGGTCATGAGCAGATTGACCAGGCACAGGACGACGCCGGCGACGAACAGGGAGCCGCCGAAGACCCGGACCCAGTACATCGGGATGATGCGCACGACGGTCTCGACGAAGTCCGGGTAGGCCAGCCGTCCCGTCTCGTCGAAGGCTCGCCACATCAGCCCCTGGGTCACGCCCGCGGCGTAGATGGCGACGATGTAGAACAGGATCCCGAGGGTGCCGATCCAGAAGTGGATCTCGGCCAGCTTCTTGGACCACAGCTGGGTCTGAAACAGCTTCGGCGCGAGCCAGTAGAGCATGCCGAAGGTCATGAACCCGTTCCAGCCGAGCGCGCCGGAGTGCACGTGGGCGATCGTCCAGTCCGTGTAGTGGCTCAGGGCGTTGACGCTCTTGATGCTCAGCAGCGGCCCTTCGAAGGTGGCCATGCCGTAGAACGTGATGCCGACGACGAAGAACTTGAGGACCGGATCCTGGCTCACGCGGTTCCAGGCGCCGCGCAGGGTGAGCAGGCCGTTGATCATCCCGCCCCAGGACGGCATCCAGAGCATCACCGAGAACAGCATGCCCAGGGTGGAGGCCCACTCGGGCAGTGCGGTGTAGTGCAGGTGGTGCGGCCCGGCCCAGATGTACAGGAACACCAGGGACCAGAAGTGCAGGATGGACAGCCGGTAGGAGAACACCGGTCGCCCCGCGGCTTTCGGCAAGAAGTAGTACATCAAGCCGAGGAAGGGCGTGGTGAGGAAGAACGCGACGGCGTTGTGGCCATACCACCACTGCATGAAGGCATCCTGCACCCCCGCGTAGATGGGGTAGCTCTTGAACAGCCCCGCGGGCACGACCAGGTTGTTGAAGATGTGCAGGATGGCGACGGTGATGACGGTCGCGATGTAGAACCAGATCGCCACATACAGGTGTCGTTCGCGCCGCTTGGCGATGGCGCCGAAGAAGTTGATCGCGAAGGCGACCCAGACGACGGCGATGGCGATGTCGATGGGCCACTCGAGCTCCGCGTACTCCTTGCTCTGAGTGATGCCGAGCGGCAGAGTTATGGCGGCGGCCACGATGATGGCCTGCCAGCCCCAGAAGTGGAACTTGCTCAGGCCATCGCTGAACATGCGCGTCTTGAGCAGGCGCTGGGTCGAGTAGTACACCGCCGCGAACACGGCGTTGCCGGCGAAGGCGAAGATGGCGGCGTTGGTGTGCAGCGGCCGCAAGCGGCCGAAGGTGAGCCAGGGCTGCCCGAAGGACAGCGCGGGGACCACCATGATCAACGCGACCCACAGCCCCGCGAGGGTGGCGACGAGTCCCCAGATGATGGTGGCGAAGGCGAACTTGCGGACGATGGCGTCGTCGTAGGTGAACTTCTCTGCGCGGGCAGACATCGGCATCGCCGCATGGCAAGAAGCATGCCTGATGGCTCTTGACCGAAGTCACCGTGGGATCGTGCGTGCCGCTTGCAAGTGATTGAGGTCATCGGCCAAGTTGTCGCTCCCGAGCGCGCGTGAAAGCGAAAACCATGCGTTCATCCTCCAATGACGCGCACAGGGTGCGAGCCGCGCGACCGCACGCGGAGGCGCTGGGGGTGCTCTTGGAGCGCCTTGGCTCCGATGCCGAGCGCGGCCTGGACGCGGCCCGGGCGGCTGAGCGGCTGGCGGAGGTGGGCGCGAACGAGCTGCAGCGCGCGCCGCCGCGGCCCGTGTGGCGCGTGATGCTCAGTCAGTTCAACGACGTGGCGGTGATCGCGCTGATGGTAGCCGCCGCGATCGCGGTGGCGCTAGCTCAGCTCGAGGGCGACGGGGCGAGCATGCTCGAGCGCTACGGCGACGCGATCGCCATCGGGATCATCGTCGTGCTCAACGCGACCGTGGGCTTCGTGCAGGAGAGGAAGGCCGAAGCGGCGCTGACCGCCCTGCGGGCGCTGGGCGCGCCCGAGGCCCGCGTGGTGCGCGCGGGCACCACGCTTCGCGTCGCGGCACGCACGCTGGTGCCCGGGGACCTGCTGCTGCTCGAGGAGGGAGACCGAGTCGCGGCGGATGCGCGCCTGGTCGAGAGCCACGATCTGGTCACGACCGAGGCTGCGCTGACTGGCGAGAGCGCGCCGACCGACAAGGAGGTGGTCGAGCTCGAGGATCAGACGGCGCTCGCCGACCGCCGCAACATGGTCTTCCTCGGAACCCACGTGGTGCGCGGCAAGGCGCGCGCGCTGGTCGTGGGCACCGCCGGGGAGACGGAGCTCGGACGCATCGCGACGTTGCTCGGCCAGGTGGACTCTCCCGACACCCCCCTGCAGATCAGCCTGCGGCGCTTCAGCACCTGGGTGGTGGTCGGCGCGTCGGTGCTCGCGGGTCTGGTGTTGCTCATCGGTATCTGGCGCAAGACCGCGCCCTTGGGCGAGTGGTTGCTCACCGCGGTGAGCCTGGCGGTGGCGGCCATCCCCGAGGGGCTGCCGGCGATCACGACCATCGTCTTGGCGCTGGGAGTACAGCGCATGGCGGGTCGCAACGCGCTGGTCCGCCGCCTCTCGGCGGTCGAGACGCTGGGGAGCGCGGACGTGGTGTGCACGGACAAGACCGGGACGCTCACGCAGAACTCGATGGAGGTGCGCCGCCTGGCCCTCGATGGCGCGGAGCTGTCGGTGCGACAGCAGCAGGAGCTCGAGATCCTGGACGACGCTGGCGGGCGCCACGAGGGCGCAGAAGGCGATGGCCTGTCCGCGCTGATCGAAGGGCTGGGGTTCGCGCCTGCGGCCACCCTGCAGGATGGCGTGGTGAGCGGGGATCCGACGGACGCCGCGCTCCTCGGACTGCACGCGCGGGCCCGGCCCGAAGGCGAGCGCGCGAGCGACCGCTTCCGGGTGCTCAGAGCACTGCCGTTCGAGCGCGAGCGGGGGCGCGCCAGCGTGATCGCCGAGCGAGATGGCCAGGTGTTCGCGTTCACTCACGGGGCCGCCGAGCGCGTGCTCGAGCACTGCTCCGAGTTGGTCGAGCTGTCGGGTCGGGTTCGGACCATCAACGACGACGACCGCGCCTCGTGCGAGCGCCTGATCGGTAGCTGGGGTGATCGGGGGCTTCGTGTGCTCAGCGTGGCCCGGCGCGTGCGCGCCCGGTCCGACGATGAGCCCCCCTCGTCGCGTAGCCGGGCGGGACTGATCGAGGAGTTCGAGCGCGACATGACGCTGCTGGGCCTGGTCGGACTGGCCGACCCGCCGCGCCCCGAGGTGCGCGACGCGATCGCGACCGCCGCACGCGCGGGCGTCCGGACCATCATGATCACGGGCGATCACCCGCGCACTGCCTCGGCCATCGCGGCCGAGCTCGGGATCGTGTCCGCCCCGGCGGGCGCCCACCCGAGCGCCCTGCTCACGGGCGCCGACATCGAACAGAGCTCGCGCGAGCGCCTGCAGGCGGTGGCCAGCGAGGTGGTGGTCGTCGCGCGCGCCACGGCGGAGCACAAGCTGGCGCTGATCGAGGCGCTGCAGGCGCGCGGGCACGTGGTGGCGATGACGGGGGACGGCGTCAACGACGCACCTGCCATCAAGGCGTCCAACATCGGGGTGGCGATGGGGCGGGGGGGAACGGACGTGACCCGCGAGGCCGCCGACATGGTCTTGCTCGACGACAACTACGCGACCATCGTGGCCGCCATAGCCGAGGGGCGGGCGGTGTACGCGAACATCAAGCGGTTCGTCGTGTTCCTGTTCGCGGTAAACTGGGGCCTCGTACTCGCGGTCTTGGTGGGCGCGCTGCTGGGCTGGCCGGCGCTGCTCACGCCCACGCAGATCCTGTGGATCAACCTGATCACGAACGGGCTCCCGGCGCTGGCTCTGGGCATGGAGCCGAGCGCTTCGGATCCCATGAGCAACCCCCCACGGCGGCGGGATGCTGCGCTCGTATCGCGCGGGGAGGTGGGATACATACTCGCCTACGGAACGGTGATCGGACTGCTCGGGATTGGAGCGTTCGTGTACTTTGGAGGCGCAGCGACAGGAGCGCATTTGCCGCTCGCGCGCACGGCAGCGTTCAGCGTGCTCGCGATCGCCCCACTGTTTCACGCGTTGAGCGCCCGCAGCCGCGACGACTCCGTGTTCCGGCTCGGGTTCTTCGGCAACGGCCGCTTGCTCGCCGCGTTCGGGGTCGCCCTCGGGTTGCAGGCGCTCGCCGTGTACATGCCCGGACTTGGCGGCGTGTTCGGCACCGTGCCGCTGACGGCGGGGCTGGCGTCGGCACTGCTGGGCATCTCTGCGAGCGTGTGGGTCGTGGGCGAGCTGCACAAGCTGATCGCGCGCTGGTCCCGCGCCCCGAACCGCCCGCTCAGCTGAGGTACTGCCGCTCGAGCGCCTCGAGGGTGCTCGCGGCCACGGCGCAGTCCATCCCTTGGCGCTCGAGCTTCTCGAAGTCCAGCAGGACTGCGTCAACCCGTCCCGCGGGCAGGCGATCGCGGGCGAGGGGAAACAGGTGAGCCTGCTCTTGTTCGAGGTGACGGTGCTGTAGCTCCAACAGCTCGGCGCCGATGCTGACGAAGCTCTGACGATCGCTCTCCGTCCACTCCTCCTGCTGCAGCGCGCTGTGACGTAGCGAGCGGATGAGATAGCGCTCCTGCTGGTGCTCGGTCCGAATGCGGGTCATGGCGTCCGACGTCCAGTTGACGCCGGCCCGCCCGAGCTCGTCGAAGAGTACGGTCTCCTCCTTCTCGTGATGGACGAGATCCACGCGTTCGCGAAAGAGAGCGATGATGCGCTCCAGCGCCTCGCGAGAGACGGGCTCCTTACGACGGGCCGCCTCCACGAGCTTGGACAAGACGGCGCACAGCCGCTCGATGAAGTCGTGCTCTTGCTGAAGGACGTCGACGGGGTGCATCGGCCTGGTCGAGCATGCACGAAGCGGGCCGCGTCGGGAAAGCGCCGGCCCTGGGTCGGGCCGGCGCAGCGTCTGCGTCGAACCGGCCGAGGCGGCACGAATTGCGCGAAGCCCCGGGCTGACTCCGCAATTTCTTGCAGAGCGGCGTTAGCTCGGCTGGCATGCCGCGTGCAGCAGTTGCGCGCGGCCCCCCGCGGCAAGGAGCACCCCATGTCCGAAACTCACTCTCCATACATCGTCGTCGTCGGCGTCGACTTCTCGACCACCGGCAATGCCGCCCTCGACCGCGCCTTCGCGCTCACGAGCGATCAGCCCAAGGGCGAGCTGCACGTCATCCACGTGGCGCGCGGATACGGTCCGATGGTCCATCTGGAGGCGGACGGCGAGATCGAGACCCTCAGCATGGAGGAGGCGTCCCAGAAGCTGCGCGCGCACGTCGAGGAGCGGCTCGAGGCGTTCCTGAAGTCACGCGAGGGGGCCGGGCTGCCGGTGTTCGAGCGCGCCGTCACACACCTGCGTCTGGACGCCCCCGCCGAGGAGACCGCTCAGCTCGCCGCGGACCTCGACGCCGAGCTCGTGGTCGTCGGGACCCACGGTCGTCGCGGCATTCGCCGGCTCCTGCTCGGCTCCGTCGCCGAAGGCGTCGTGCGCCTGGCTCCCTGCCCGGTGCTCGTCGTTCGCCCCAAGCACCAGGGCGCCGTGCCGGAGATCGAGCCACCGTGTCCGGACTGCGCCGAGGCGCGTCGCACCTCTGGCGGCCAGGAGCTGTGGTGCGCCGAGCACCAGGTGCGCCATGGCCGGCGGCACACCTACCACTACCTGGATCGCAACAGCAGGCCCGCTCCGAGCATGAACCAGCCGCAGACGAAGTGAGGCGATGCGCTCCGGTCGCACTCTGAGAGCGGCGCTCGACGTCCGCTTCACCGACAAGATCCGCAGCGCGGGCGAAGCCATCGCCTTGATCGGGCGCGGTCGCCGGATCTTGGTTGGATCCGGCGCGGGCGAGCCGAGCTCGCTCGTGGCCGCGCTGGTCACCCACGGGGACCACCTGGCGGACAACGAGATCGTCCACTTGCTCACGCTGGGCCCCGCTCCCTACGTGGCCCCCGGGCTCGAGCACCGCTTTCGCCACACCGCCTTCTTCATTGGAGAGAACGTGCGCGAGGCGGTGCAGGCCGGGCGCGCCGACTTCATGCCGGTGTTTCTGTCGGAGATCCCGGCGCTGATTCAGTCGCGCCGCGTGCGCATCGACGCGGTGCTGGTGCAGGTCAGCCCGCCGGACGAGCACGGCTTCGTCAGCCTCGGCGTCAGCGTCGACGTCGTCCGCGCCGCGGTGGATTCGGCGGAGCTGGTCATCGCGGAGGTCAACCCGTCCATGCCGCGTACGCTCGGGGACTCCTTCCTGCACGTCGATCGCATCGCGGCGCTCGTGCCGGTGGAGCGGGCCCTGCCGGAGCTGTCCGTCGAGCCGCTCGACGACGTGTGTCGGGAGATCGGACGGCACGTCGCCACGCTCATCCCGGACGGCGCCACGCTGCAGACGGGGATCGGGCGCATCCCCCACGCGGTGACCGAGGCCTTGCTCGGGCGTCGGGATCTCGGCGTCCACACCGAGATGCTGTCCGACAGCGTGATCGATCTGGTGGAGGCGGGCGTGGTGACGGGCCGGCGCAAGTCGCTCTTGCCCGGCAAGATCGTGACGTCCTTCGCGATGGGTACCCGGCGGCTGTACGAGTGGATCGACGACAACCCGGCGATCGAGATGCGCGCGAGCGACTTCACGAACGATCCGTTCGTGATCGCCCGGCACGAGTTGATGATGAGCATCAACAGCGCGCTGGCGGTGGACCTGACCGGGCAGGTGGCGGCCGACACGGTGGGCGGGAGATTCTTCTCCGGCATCGGCGGTCAGGTCGATTTCATCCGTGGCGCGGCGCGCAGTCGGGGTGGGAAGTCGATCATCGCGCTGCCCTCGACGGCCAAGCAGGGCACGGTCAGTCGCGTCGCGGCGACGCTCGAGGCCGGCGCCGGAGTGGTCACCAGTCGGGGCGACGTGCGCTACGTGGTGACCGAGTTCGGGGTGGCCGATCTGTGGGGCAAGAACATCCGGCAACGCGCCACGGCGCTGATCGAGATCGCGCATCCGTCGTTCCGCGCGGAGCTGCTGGCGGCCGCGAAGCAGCGGCGCTACGTGTTCCCGGACCAGCGCATGACCCGTGCGGTGTATCCCTGGGAAGAAGAGCGCACCGAGACCGTGGGGGACGTGGCCGTGCTCGTGCGACCACTACGGGCTGCGGATCAAGAGGAGCTGCAGGACCTGTTCTATCGACTGAGCGACGAGAGCACCTACTCGCGATTCTTGCAGCACAAGCGCTCGCACCCCAGCGAGGAGATGCAGCTGCTCGTGGATCTGGACTACGAGAACAACATGGCGCTCGTCGTCCTCGGCGGCTCGGAGCCGACCGAGATCGTCGCGCTCGCCCGCTACGACGTGGATCCGGCCACGCACCTGGCGGACATTGCGTTCGTCGTACGCGACGACTGGCAGCGCAAGGGGCTCGGTACGCTGCTCATGCGTCGCATGGCCGAGATCGCGCGCCAGCGCGGGCTCGCCGGTTTCTCAGCGGACGTGCTGGCGACCAATGGGGCAATGCTCGGCGTGTTTCATCGCAGCGGCCTGCGGGTCCGCGCGGAGCTCGAGGCGGGCGTCTACCATGTGGTGATGACCTTCGCCGAGCAGCCCGCCTGAAGGGCTGTCAGGAATTGACCCAGTTCGCGCTGGCGGAGCCGGCCCGCGTGGGGCTCCGCCCCGACGAATCAACTTCGGCGGGGCGGGGGAGGCGCGTGCCTCCCCGGTGGAAGAATGAAAGAGCCGTCGATTGTTCGACAGCTCTCGAGTCGAGCTCAGCGTTCGTTCCACAGCGGGCGCCCCGCGGCGTCGCGCAGCTCGAAGACCCGATCTCCCAAGCGAACCCGCTGCGCTTCGATGCCGCCGCTCTGCCCTGCTTGCTGACGCCCCTCCACGCGGATGCGTTGCTTGGGGGAGACCGTGAGGCCTCGCTCCTCGAGGTACCAGGCGGGCGCGAGCCAGATCTCGACCGGGGACTCCTTACCCGGGGTGACGACGAGGCGAACCTGCTCGCTCAACCGAGCGGAGGGCGCTTGCCGATCCACGCCTAGGATCTCGCCGTCCACGGTCCGCGTCTCACCCGCGGCCGACTCGGCCGGCAACGGGGGCGGCAGGATCGGCGGGCCGCAGCTCCAGAGCAATGGTAGGGCGAGCACCCAGGACAGTCGGCGAGACATGGCTGCTTCAGCAGCACGTTGTGTGCCGAGCCGAAATCCGCGTTCACGCAGCGTCCCGCCACGCAATTTACGGCTGCACGCCGCGCTGACCCGCAGCCTTTGCGTGGCGAGCGACGGCGGTTGCCGTCCGCGTCGAGTCCACGCAAGCTCGCGGCCCAGCGGTTCGAGGTCATGACAGCGCTCCCCGTCGATCGCGCCCGCGGCGTCCGCCGCGTGCTGTGGCTCACCCTGGGCCTGAACCTCGCGGTGGCCTTGGCCAAGATCGCGTATGGCGCGTACGCCGGCTCGCTCGCGATCCGCGCCGACGGTTTCCACTCGCTGACCGACTCCAGCAACAACGTCGTCGGCTTGGTGGGCGTCGCGCTGGCGAGTCGCCCCGCGGACTCGGACCATCCGTACGGTCACGAGAAGATCGAGGCCATGGCCGCCGGCTTGGTTGGCTTGAGTCTGCTCGCGCTGGCCGTCGACGTGGGCCGCGGGGCGTGGTCACGAATGTTCGGGGAGGCGCAGCCCACGCTGCTGAGTCCGGTGGCGTTCGTCGTCTTGCTGGGTACGCTCGCGGTGAACTTGGCCGTCGCGCGCTACGAAGCGCGCGAGGCCGTTCGCCTGAAGAGCTCGATGCTGGAGAGCGACGCCGAGCACACGCGCTCGGATGCGCTGGTCACCCTCGGCGTGCTCGCCAGCGTCATCGGCGTGCTGCTCGGCGCCGCGTGGCTCGACTGGGTCGCGGCGCTCGGCGTGTCGGGCTTCATCGCCTGGGCCGGTGTCGGCGTGCTCAAACGGAACCTGGGGTACCTCGCGGACAGCGCGCGGCTTGATCCCGCGTTGATCGAGGCGGCAGCGCTGCGCGTGCCAGCCGTCGCGGGCGCGCACAAGATCCGCACGCGCGGCACGCCCGGCGCGATCCATGTCGATCTGCACATTCAGATCGCGCCGCACCTCGACGTGGTGCAGGCCCACCAGGTCACCCACTGGGTGATCGAAGCCATCCAGCACGACCTCGGGGAGGTCAAGGACGTCGTCGTCCACACCGAGCCTGCCGCGCCGGGGCAACCCCACACCCCGCTGCCGGAGGGCTGGAAGCCCGCGCCCGGAGATTGAGCAGAGCGCGCCGGCCGCGGGGCAATACCGTGTAGTATCCGCTGCTTGCCCGTCGGCTCGCCGAGGTCGCGGCTGCAGCGCGCGCGCCACGTGGCGATCCTGCATTGCGCGCCGCGGATCTCCAAGTAAGTCTTGGTGGACGGCTTGGCCCGTGCTAAGTGCCGCGGCGCGATTCGGTTTGAGGAGGCTTGAGGACGATCATGAGAAAGCTACTACCTTGGTTGGGTTTGAGTGTGCTGGGCTTCTCGCTCGGCGGTTCCACGTTTGCCTGCAGCAGCGACGACAGTAAGGGCGGCGGCGGCTCGGGTGGTGGCCTGGTGACGGGCGGCACCGGTGGCGGCTTCGGCGCCACGGGCGGCGTCGGCGCCACGGGCGGCGGCGGCACCGGCGGCGGCCCGGCGACGAGCACCCTCGGGCGAGCTTGCGCCAGCGACGCCGAGTGCGGCGGGCTGACCTGCCTGACCGCTTCGGGCGGGCAGGTGGACGGCGAGGGTCCGGCCAAGGGCTACTGCTCCCAGAGCTGCACGGCGCAGGCTGACTGCACCTCCATCCAGGCGGGCGCGGAGTGCCTCAGCGGCTTCTGCTTCCAGGGTTGCACCTACGGCAGCCCCTTCGGCCCCTCGAAGTGTCAGGGTCGCACGGACGTGGGCTGTAGCGTGCTCATCCGCAGCGAAGACAAGGGCGCCTGCAGCGAGGCCGCGCCGTGCCCCTCCGGCCAGTTTTGCAAGAGCAACGGCCAGTGTGGCGATCTGTTCAACGCCTGCGTTCCGCGCTGCGGCGTGGACAGTGAGTGCGGCTCGGGTCTGTTCTGCAACCCCGAGTCGGGCTTCTGCGCCAGCACCAAGCCCACCGGCAAGGATCTGGGTGACAGCTGCCAGACCCAGCCCACGGGCCAGCCGAGCGAGTGTGCGTCGGGCTTGTGCATCGCCATCGTCGGCGGCGCCAGCGCGGACGACCGCTTCTGCAGCCAGACCTGCGTGCTCGGCGGCATCCCCGGACAGTGCAACTGGGGCGGCCCGGGCACCAAGGCGGACGCGGCCTGCATCCTGACGTTCTCCATCCCCGGCCTGCCCCAAGCGGCGGCTGGTGATGTGGGCGCCTGCAACATCCTGTGCGACTGCAACCAGGACTGCGCCTCGGGCTTCATCTGCTCCGCGGACACCACCATCCTGACCAACTTCCAGCGCGCGGGCAGCTGCGTCCCGACCGGCACGACGCTGCCGGACGGCGGCACGGAGCCGGGTATCCCGTCCTGCACGGGCACCGGCGGCACGGGTGGCACGGGTGGCACCGGTGGCACCGGCGGCACCGCTGGTTCGGGCGGCAGCGCTGGTAGCGGCGGCGCCCCGTCCGACGCCGGCACCGACTGAGCCCAGGCTCGACCGGTTCGCGACAGGCCCGCTCGATGCGTCGAGCGGGCCGTCGTCATTTTGTGGCGAGTCACGGCTCGTCGCGAGGTCCGAGCTGGGCGTCGACGTCGGACACGCTCGTGCCCGTCGTGTCGATGGCGCCGTCACCGCTGCTGTGCTGCACGTCCGTGAGCGTGACCACGTCGAAGCGCGCGGTGATGGCGGCGCGCAGTCGCGCAGCGAGCCGTCGCCGCGTCGGACGAAACATCAGCAGTAGGCCAGCGATGTCGGTGAGCACGCCGGGCGTGAGCAAGAGCGCTCCGCCGACGAGGACCAAGAGCCCCTCGATGATGCCGGTCTCGGGTGGGCGGAGCTCGTCGAGGGCGCGCCTCCACTGGCGGTACACCAGCAGCCCCTCGCGCTTGGCGAGGGTACCGCCGATGACGCCCGTGAGCAGCGTGACGGCGACGGTCGGCCAGAATCCGATCAGCCTGCCGACCAGCAAGAGCAGATACAGCTCGAGCAATGGGACGGTGACGAACAGCAGCACCACCCACGACAACACCCGTCCGCCGGCGCGAGGCGGCTGGGTCACTCAGGCTCCGGGTGCAAGCGCAGCGCGAGGACCACCGCCGTGGCGACAGAGACGTGTTCTCGGTAGTCGGCCTGGGCGAAGGTCTCCACCACGCAGCGCGTGGCGTCCGCGTCGGGGAACCGCGTCTCGTGCTCGCGGGCAGTAGTGACGCGACCGCTCGCGTCGAAGTCGACGAGCACCGCGACGCGTCCCCACAGCTTCGGATCGCGAGCGACCGCGGGCGCCAAGCACGCGAGCACCGCTTCGCGCAGGGGCTCGGTGCTGCTCGCGAGCCGCTGCCAGTCGACGCCCTCGCGTGAGGGCGCGAGCTGCCCCCGTGGAGCTCGGGTCAGGACGACGGGCGCGTCCCCGGGCCACAGCTCGACGGTGAGCTCGACGTCGATGCTCCGCGCCGGCGGCGGGACCCGGAGCCCGCGCGCCTTGTCGGCCACGCACTCCGCCACGCTCCGATCCGCGAGGGTCGTCTTCGTCAGCCGCGCCTGACGCACCCGCCCGCGCGCGTCGAGCCCGAGCCGCAGCGTGGTCTTGCCCGAGAGGCGCTGGTCGTCCTGCAGGCCGCTCTCGAAACAGAGTCGATAAGGCCAGTAGCCGTGGCTACGCGCCCGGCCGAGGAGGGAGGCGTCGGTGAGTCCCCGCGCCCTGGCTTTGCCCGACAAGATGCGCGCGTCGACGCGGATGCGCGGCGCGGGATGATAGCTCGAGCGATTCGAGACGTGCTCGGCTGCGCTCGACCCGCCGACGTTCCAGCGCGCGACCTGCTCGTCGTGCGTGGAGGCGTGAACGGGCCCTGCCGGTCGCGAGGGCGAGAAGGGCGACGCGGGTGGCTCCATCGTCACGCGCTCCGGGGCCAGCGCAGGAGCAGGAGCCTGGGGCGAGGGTTCCGACGTCGCTGCCGGGCTCGTCAGGGGCGTGAGCGGCGCTGGCGCGCTCGAGGAGGTCGACGCCTCCGCCACCACCGCGGGCGCAGGGCGGGTCGACGGGGTGGTGGGCGGCGGGCACGGAGCGCAGCCCAGGGCGGCGAGCGCTCCGTGCAGGATCGGCCGGCTCGGGTTCAGCGCACGTCCTGCAAACACCCGAGCACGACCTCGAGCTTCGCGTTGGGCTGCTTGGCCTGATCGCAGGCGGTGCCACAGAGCAAGATCTTGGACTTGTCGGAGGTGAACTGCCAGCCGTTGGCGCCCTGATCGCAGGGCACGCTCTGGTCCTTGGTGACCGGGCTGCTGTTCAGGTTCACGCCCACCTGATCGAAATCGATCTTCTTGCCGGGAGGCGCCGCGGGCACGTCCACCTCACACGAGAGCACCGCGCCGCTGATGGTCTCGAGGGCGGCCTTCAGATCCTGACTGAAGTTGGACGATGTGGTCATGTCGAAGTGACAGTCGCCCTGCGGGCACGCCGCGGGTGGAGTCGCCGAAGAGCAGCTCTGCCAGGACGACGGAGGCGAGGGCAGGGTGCAGGTCGCTGGCGCCGTCCCACCGGCGGTGGCGATGGACGACAGCAACGCCCGCGCGTTCTCGCTGCCCGGAACGCCGATCACGAACGTGCGGATGCCGAGCAGGTTGTAGGCGTTGGGCACGTCCTGCTGCAGCAGCTTGTCGAGCTCGGCGGGCTTGCAGCTCTCGAAGCCGTCCGACAGGAGGACGACGAAGGTGTTGCCCGGGAGGCTCGCCTGCTGCAGCTGCTGATAGAGGTACGCGTAGGACAGGATGGTCGCACCGGCGAGCGGCGTGGACCCCTTGGGCGTCACGAAATCGAGGAAGCCCTTGAGCTCCGCGTTCTTCGTCGCGTCGAGCGCGCCGACGAGCACGTTCGGGGTCTGCTCCACCGCGCAGTCCGAGTCGGACTTCGGGAACGCCACCATGCCGGCGCTCACGTTGCCCGAGAGCTGAAGGTCGTCGACCGCGGCCTTCAGCGCGTCCCGGGTGAGCTGCCACTTGGTGGGCTTGCTGACGTCGATCGGCACGGGGGCGACCTCGCAGGACGCCGAGGACTGCCCGTCCGAGGGCAGATTGCAGTTCATGCTGCCGCTGCGGTCGATCACGAACAGCAGGTTGGCGGGCTTGAGCTCCCCAACCTCCGTGACGGACGCGCAGCCGCTGTCGCCGGTTATCCCGCCGGTGCCGGAGTCGAACTGGATGCCGCCGCCCACGCCAGCGCCAGCGCCGCTGCCAGCGCCGCTGCCACCCGTGCCGCTGCCCGCGCCGGTGCCCGACGCCGCGCCGGCACCGCCGGTGCCGCCCACGGAGGCGTCGTCGCCGCAGGCGACCGCAACCAGCAAGCCCAGTCCTCCAAAACCACAAGCCACAAGGCGTCGAGACATGCGCGGTTTCCCTTCGAGTGCGAGAACACCCACGTTCTAGCACGTTCGGGGCGCTCGCGTGCACTCCCTCGAGCAGCGCGGGGGTTGATGGCGGGCCGCATCCGGGAGACAGTCCCGACGCCCCGTGGAGGATGATGTAGGATGGCTCAGCCGGTTTCAGTACAGGGTGGTTTTCAGCTGGACGCCGGCTTCGTGGCCGGCGAGGTGTCGGGGGGCTTCGGGCTCGGACCGCTCGAGGAGCAGTACGAGTCGATCTTCGCCGAAGCACTGGAGGACGGGGTCATCACTCAGGACGAGCGCGCCCGCCTCGAGCGCGCGGCGGACAACCTGGGACTGGACCGCGGCCGCCTCGCTCGACTCGAGCAGGCGATGGTCAGCGCCTACGAGGCCCATCACAAGGTTCGCATCGTCGAGCACTATGAGCAGTCGCCGCAATCGCTCTCGCCGCTGCAGGTGGACGCCGCAGGCGATCCAGGGCGGACACTCCTGCTCAAGCGCATCGAGGGGCTCGAGGCCCGGGTGCGGGAGCTCGAGGAGGAGCTGCGTCGCGCCCAGGCGCAGGTGAACGTCGAGGTGGACCTCAGTGATCTCGAGGCCACCAGTGAGCTCGCGCAGGAAGACCCTGAGCAGGCCTGGCGCCGCGTGCGCCGGGATCCGCTCAACCCCGAGGCGGTCCGCGCGCTCCACCGCATTCACCAAGCGCGGGGGGATCGCGACGCCGCCTGGTGCTGCGCCGCCGCGCTCGTCGCCCTCGGCGCCGCCAGCCCCGAGGAGCGGGCCGCGTTCGAAGCACAGCAAACGGCCGGGCTGATCGCCGCCAAGACGAGCGTGAGCGCCAACGCCTGGCACGACCTGCTGATGCATCCGGAGCAGGAACTACTGACCGGGCAGATCTTCGCCGTGGTGGCGCCAGCGGTGCTGCTCGGGCGGGTGACCGCCCTGCGCCGCGATGGCCAGCTGCATCAGCCGGCCGCGGCGCTGCGACAGGATCCGGCGCAGGCCACCGTCACGGCGGTCCGAGCCATACCCTGGGGCGCAGCCATGTTTGGTCTGCCGGTACCGCCGATCTTTCTGGAGAAGGATCGGGACGTGGGCTTCGAGCACATCCCGGGGGTGCCTCCCGTCACGGTCGTGGGCCGGCGCGTGTTGTCCGGACGTACCCAGCCCGAACACGCCTTCCTCGTCGGGCGCCATCTGACCTACTATCGCGCCGATCACTTCCTGAAGACGCTGTTCTCGTCCGTTCAAGACTTGGAGGATCTGTTCCTGGCGGCGCTCGTGATCGGCAACCCCGGGCTGCCCATCGCGGAGGACATGAAGCGTCGGGTCTCCCCGATGGCGGGCGCCATGGAGCCGCTGCTCGAGCCTCAGCAGAAGGACATGCTGCGGGGCTACTTCCTGCGCTTCGTCGAGGAGGGTGGGCGAACGAACCTGATGCGCTGGAGCGAGAGCGTAGACAAGACGGCGTGCCGCGCGGGCCTGCTGCTCGCGAACGACCTGGTGGTGGCTCAGGCGCTGCTCGAGGAGCAAGAGGGGTCGGGCGGACCACTGTTCAAGGACCTCGTCGGCTTCGCCTGCAGCGAGCGATACGCCAAGCTACGAAAGCAAATTGGGATCGCCATCGCGTGACGCGGGGAGCTGCTTGGCGCGATCGTCGGCGGCGCGGAGCTGACACAGCAGCCGGGTAGCGGCGGCCACGCCGACCGGCAGCATCAGTATGGGGAAACACGGGATCCAGAACAGCAGCGCGAACAGCGCCCCAAACGCGCTCACCGAACGCAGGTTGTCCCAGAGCAAGCGCAGTCGCCGCCGCATGGGCCAGCCGTGCAGCGTCAGCGGGTAGTCGAGCAGGTTCCAGGACAGCGCGAGCGCGGCGACGAACAGCTTCAGAGGAATGGTGACGACCTGCGCCGGCGGGAAGGCGAAGTTGACGATCCAGAGCAGGGCGAGCAGCGGCCCAGCCACACACGCGACGAGGGCCTGCGCTTTGATGCCGAACCAGACCTCGGTCCAGAAGCCCAGCGCCGGCCTCTCGGGCGCGCCCAGCTCCCGCTCCACCTCGCCGACGATGTGCTCGAGAGCAGGCGCCGACAACGGGGGCGTGATGGCGAGGGACAGCAGCATGCCGAGGAGCCCCGCGGCCACCGCCCCCAGCCAACCGACCACGGTCCCGGCCCACTCCACTCCGGTGGCGGGACCGACCGCGCCGGAGAGCCAAGGGCGGATGACGTACACGCTCAGCGCCGTGGTCGACAACGCCAGGGTGAGGAACACCACCGCCGGCACCAGGGCGAAGGGCCAGGTGCGCGGGGAGCGCAGCAAGAAGCGGAAGCCGAAGCCGATGGCCAGAAAGCCGTCCCGTAGCCGCGGCCGTGTCATCGCTTGCCCGAGGAAACCGCGGAGCCCATCAAAAAGAAACCCGATGCGCGCGCAGCTGCGCTAACAAGGCGTAGCATGGTCGAGGATCTGTTCGGCATCGTGGGTAGCTCCATCGCGGGAGCGTTTCACGTCGAAGCGGTCGTAGCCGAGGGGGGATTCTCGGTGGTGTACCGGGCCCAGCACCAGGGGTTCAACGCGCCGGTCGCGCTCAAGTGCCTCAAGCTCCCGGAGAAGCTCTCGGCGGATCGGCAGAAGCGGTTCTTGGCGCAGTTCCGCGCGGAGGGCGAGCTGCTGTTCGCGCTCTCGGCCAGCATCTCCACGGTAGTGCGTCCCCTGCACATCGACGCGCTCACGACGCCGGACGGCAATTTCGTTCCCTACATGGTCCTCGAGTGGCTGGAGGGCGAGACCCTCGACGTGATGCTCGAGCGCCGCGGTGGCGCCCTGCCGATCAAGAAGCTCGTGCGGCTCTTGACGCCGGTGGCGGAGGCGCTGGCCAAGGCTCACGATTTTCACGGCAACCAGGGCAGCGTCTCCATCGTGCACTGCGACGTCAAGCCGGAGAACATCTTCATCGCCCGGCTCGGCGACGAAGAGGTCGTGAAGATCTTGGACTTTGGCGTCTCCAAGGCGCAGAGCGTCGCCAACCAGGTGGTGGGCAAGCCCCAAGCGGGGCAGCGCGCGCCCAGCTGGTTCACGCCGGCCTTCGCCGCGCCGGAGCAGTGGGCGCCGGACCGCTTGGGGGACGTCGGACCGTGGACGGACGTGTGGGGTCTGGCGCTGACCTTGGTGGAGTCGCTCAAGGGCGCTGCCGTGATGGAGGGTGAGCCCATGGAGATCCGAGCCCTGGCGCTGGATCCGGCGCGCCGTCCGACCCCCAAGGCGCTGGGGATTGCCGTCGACTCCGCCGTCGAGCAGGTCTTCGTGCGAGCTCTGGCGGTCGATCCTCGCGAGCGTCCGCGGGACGCGGGCGAGTTCTGGGACGAGCTGACCGCCGCCCTCGGCATGCGGGACGCGCGCCCGCGGGACGCTCGCCGCGAGGCCGGCAGCGTACCGCGAGAGGAGGTCATCGAGGCCGCGCGACCTCCGCCCCCGCGGCTCTCCGGCAAGGCTCCGCCCGCGCATCTACCCCCGGGGGTCATCCGACCCGCGGGTATGACGCGTGCGACTCTGGGCATCGACGATCCCTTCGGAGACGCGGAACCGCTGGACGATGGCCTGGACGATGCTCCGAGCCCCCTCGAGGCCGCGCTGCCGAGCATCCCGCCGGGCGGACTGGGGGGCGAGGCCATCCTGCCGAGCCTCCCGCCCGAGGCTCCGGGGTTCGGGCGAGAGGCATCGCTGCCGAGCATTCCTCCGCAGGACCTGGGTCAGGGCGACTCGCCACCGGAGGTGGGGTTCGACTTCACCTTGCCCGAGCCGCCACCCCGGCCCGCGAGCCGGCTCGCGCCGGAGACCCCGGAGTTCCCCGCGCCGCTGCCGGAACCCATCGTGCGGGAGGCCGCTCCCGCGCCGTCCCCGGCCCTGAACCTTCAGCTCGACGCCCCGGAGCCGGCCCCGGCGGCCGGGCCGCGGCGGGGCCTCGAGCTCGAGCGGACGTCGTCATCCTCGCCGCGAGCGC
This sequence comes from Polyangiaceae bacterium, assembly GCA_019637295.1. Lineage (GTDB taxonomy): Bacteria > Myxococcota_A > Polyangia > Polyangiales > Polyangiaceae > JACKEA01. Next base: position 385,567 of record JAHBVX010000005.1, on the reverse strand, counting down.
AGCACGTGCTCAAGCCTCGCGTGATGGCGTCCGAGCCAGAGCAGGCCCGGCGGCCGCTGCCGTTGTTCCCGACCGGGATCGGGCTAGTCATCGCGGCAATCTCCGTCGGGGCGGCGGGTCGCGTGTATCATGGGCAGACCGGCCAGGCGCTCGCGCTCGGGCCGGTGTCCGCCACGCCGATCGCCGCCGTCCTGTTGGTCGCCGGCCTGGGGCTGATCGTTTTTCACCTGCTCCCCAAGGACAACTGAGGGATAACCCATTGAAGGAGCGCGCCCACGCCGGGCGCTGGGGCCATGGTCGAGGATGTCTTCGGAATCGTCGGTAGCGTCATCGCGGGCAGCTACCAGATCGAGCGCGTCGTCGCGGAGGGCGGCTTCGGGGTCGTGTATCGCGCCTATCATGGCGGGTTTCGCGCGCCCGTTGCGCTCAAGTGTCTCAAGATCCCGCAGCAACTGAGCGCGGCGCACAAGGACGACTTCCTCGAGCAGTTTCGAGCCGAAGCCGAGCTACTGTTCAGGTTGTCCGCGAGTATTCCGGCGGTGGTCAGGCCGCTGCATGTGGACGCCGTCACCCTCGAGTCCGGCGCGTTCGTTCCCTTCATCGCCCTCGAGTGGCTCGAGGGGGAGACCCTCGACTCCGTCATGGAGCGCCGCAAAGCGCAGGGCCAAGCGCCGCTCCAGCTGAAGAAGCTGATCCGGATGTTGACCCCGGTCGCGCGTGCGCTGGAGCGGGCTCACAACTTCATGGGTCCTGAGGGGCCCATCTCGGTCGTGCACCGTGATCTGAAGCCCGAGAACATCTTCGTGGCGAACATGGCCGGCGAGGAAGTGGTCAAGATCCTCGACTTCGGTATCGGCAAGGCGAAGAGCGTGGCCAGTCAGGTCGCGGGGCGGGCGAGCCAGACGGGCAGCGCGTTCTCATCGTTCACGCCCGCGTACGGTGCGCCCGAACAGTGGGTTCCGAAGCGCTACGGTCAGACGGGTCCGTGGACGGACGTCTGGGGCCTGGCGCTGACGGTGGTGGAGCTGATGGTGGCTCGCACCGTCATCGACGGCGATCAAGCCGCGATGTTGGGCACGGTGCTCGATGAGAACCGCCGCCCAACCCCACGCAACGAGGGTATCGCCGTCTCCGACGCGGTCGAGGAGGTGTTTCGGCGCGCACTCGCCGTCGACCCACGCAATCGCTACGCCGAGGCGGGTCAGTTCTGGGACGAGCTCGTCGCTGCGGCGGGCGCGCGGGCGGAGGTGTCGGAGGTGAGCGGGCATCGCGTCCGAGACAATCGGGCGGAGGGCGGACACATCCCTCTCGAGGAGCACGTGGGTCCCGCCGCGAAGCTCGCCTCGCGTCCGCCCTTGCGTCCCGATCGCGCCCTGGCCACGCCCTCGGCGCCTACGCTCCCCGCGCCGGTCGCGAGCACTCCTGCGGCGATCGTGCCCGAGCTCGAGCTCGCAGCGCCGAGCCCCGCGCCCCGCCCCCGCACGGCCTCCGGGGCCAGCCACCAGGCCCTGCTGGATCTGGACGACGCGCCGCCGCTGGATCTCGCGCTGGACTTGCAGCCGGGAGAGGCGCCCTCCATGCGCGCACCGGCTCGCACTAGCGGCACCTATGCCGCGGTGGGCAACCCGGGGCGCACCCCGAGCGGAGCCAACCTGATCGCGGCTGGTCGGACCCCGAGCGGCGCAACGCCGGCGGTGCGCCTGGGTGCGCACGCGAGCGGCACGTCCTTCCCCGCCGTGTTCGCAGCCGACCCTGCGGCTGGCCCGGGGAACGGGGAGTCCTCGACTCGCCCAGCCTCGGATGGCGGCTCCGGGCGGCCCGAGCCGCTGAGCGCACCGCGCTGGTCGATGCCCGCGCCCCCGCCGGAACACGCCGAGCTACGCGCGCTCTCCCCTCCAGAGTCCAGCCTCATCCGCCGCCTCATCCCCGGGATCGCGCTGATCACGGTCAGCATCATCCTGACGCTGACCGACCAGATCTACGCCGGATCTGCGGGGGAGGTGTTGACCATCGCGTCCTTGAGAGCCACCTGGATCGCCGGTCTTCTACTGGTTTCCGGTCTGGGAGCGGTAGCGTGGGCCGTCATTCGACAGCTTCGGGGGTGAGGCGAGTGGCGCTCGGGGGCCCAGTCCGCTAGGATGCACTCATCGGAGGGGCCATGAGGAGCCTTGCAAGCCTAGGAGTGCGTGGTGCGGTGAGTGACCGGCCCGCCGAGACACAGCAAACGGAAGAGGGTCGACGGCGCATCGTCGTGTGCGACGACGAAGCTCGCCTCGCGTCGCTCACCGCGCAGCTGCTCGAGAGCCACGGCTTCGAGGCGGTCGCCACGACCAACCTCGCTGGAGCACGAAAGGCACTGTCCGACGCCTCCACCCACGCCGTCGTGCTCGACGTCCACCTCGCGGGCGAGTCGCCCTCGCAGTTGCTCGAGTTCATCGCTCAGCGCCACCAATCCGTGCGCGTGCTCGTGACCAGCGGCCTCGGCGAAGACGACGTGCCGGACGAGATTCGACGCCACCCGTCGGTCATTGGCTACGTCGCCAAGCCCTACTCGGTCGAGGTCATGGCGCGCCGGCTGGGCGAAGCGCTGAAGAGCTGAGCGCCGGGGGCGTTGCGGCGCTCGAAGCGCTCGACTACTCACGCCGCATGGCGGCCAAGCGACGTCGAACGAGCCCACGAACCGCAGCCAGCGACGGCGCAGTCCTCGTCGCGCGCTTGCGCGAGCAGGGCGTCACTCGGGCCAAGATCGGCGGCGTCGACGTCGACGGTGTGCTGCGCGGCAAGTACGTGTCGCTGGACAAGCTGGAGTCGGCCCTGGCGAAGGGGTTCGGCTTCTGCGACGTGATCTTCGGCTGGGACGTCGCCGACATGCTGTACGACAACGCCCGCGTCACCGGTTGGCACACCGGCTACCCGGACGCCCACGCCGTGCTCGATCCCACCACCCTGCGCCCGATCCCCTGGGAGCCGGGCGTGATCGCCATGCTGTGCGAGTTCCGGGCCGCGGATGGTGAGCCGCACCCGGCCTGTCCGCGCTCGCTGCTGCGCCGGATCGTCGAGCGTGCTCGGACCCTCGGCTACGAGGCGCGGTTCGGCACCGAGTTCGAGTTCTACTTCTTTCGCGAGACCCGCCAGACGCTGCACCAGAAGGGCTTCCGCGCGCTCGAGGCGCTCGACCCGGGCATGTTCGGCTACAGCTGGGTGCGGGCCGGTCAAGACTCGGAGTTGATGCGCGACCTGATGGAGGGGCTGGCGGACTTCCGGATCCCCGTCGAGGGTTTGCACACCGAGACGGGGCCCGGCGTGTACGAAGCCGCCCTGCATCACGATGACCCGCTCGCCGCCGCGGACAAGGCGGCGCTGTTCAAGGTGGCGATCAAGCAGATCGCCCATCGTCACGGGCTCGCCGTCACGTTCATGGCCAAGTGGAACGAGAACCTGCCTGGCGCCAGCGGGCACTTGCATCAGTCGCTGTGGCGGGGCGGCAAGAACGTGTTCTTCGACCCGCGGGGGGCGCGCGGGATGTCCAAGACGCTGCGCCAGTACATCGCCGGACAGATGGCGCTGATGCGGGAGCTGACGGCGATCTACTCGCCCACCATCAACAGCTACAAACGCTACGTGCCGGGGGTGTGGGCGCCGCTGGTCGCCTCCTGGGGTGTCGACAATCGCACCTGCGCGATTCGCGTCATCGATCCGGGCAGCCCGACCGGACTGCGCATCGAGTACCGGCAGACCGCCGCCGACATCAACCCGTACCTCGCCATCGCCGCCTGTCTGGCGTCAGGCCTGTACGGCATCGAGAAGGGCCTGACTGCACCCCCAGAGACCCAGGGCGATGCCGGCGCGGATGGCCCGCTCCGCCTCCCTCGCACTCTGGCGGAGGCCAACGAGTTGCTCTCGCGGAGCAAGGCCGCTCGCGCGCTGTTCGGCGCGGCGTTCGTGGATCACTACACGCGCACGCGCGACTGGGAGGTCCGGGCGTTCGACCGCGCGGTGACCCACTGGGAGCTCGAACGCTATTTCGAGGTGGTGTGATGGCAATCTGGAGCTTTCCAACGAAGATCGTGTTCGGGGTCGGCGAGGTCGACCGCAGCGGCGACGAGGCGCGCGCGCTGGGCGTTGCTCGGGCGCTGGTGGTGACCGACGCGGGGGTGCGTCGAGCGGGGCTGCTCGAGCCGGTGCTCGCGGCGCTGTCCGCGGCAGGTGTGGAGGCGGCCGTGTTCGACGGCGTCAGCAGCAACCCCACCGAAGCGGAGATCGAGGCTGGAGCCGAGGCCTACGCGGCCCACGGTGCGGACGGCCTGGTCGCCGTCGGCGGCGGCTCGCCCATCGACGCGGCCAAGCTGGTCGGCGTTCGGACGCGGAGCGCCAGATCCTGGGAAGAACTCGACGACGCGCAGGGCGGAGGCCAGTACGTGCCGCGCGAACTGCCGCCGGTGATCGCGCTGCCCACGACCAGCGGAACCGGCAGCGAGGTCGGGCGAGCAGCCGTGCTCACGGTGAAGTCCACCCAACGCAAGACCGTCGTGTTCGCCCCCGTGATGCTGCCGAAGGTAGCCATCCTGGACCCGGCGCTCACCGCGAGCATGCCGCCCGCGATCACTGCCGCGACGGGGTTCGACGCGCTCACCCACTGCATCGAGGCCTACCTCGCGCTCGGCGATCACCCGATGGCGGATGCCATCGCCGTCGCGGGGATCGACCGGGTCGTGGGCCATTTGCCGCGCGCGGTGGAGCAGGGCAGCGATCTCGAGGCGCGCGGCGCATTGATGAAGGCCGCCATGATGGGAGCGGTGGCGTTTCAGAAGGGCCTCGGCGCCTGTCACTCGCTGGCGCACCCGCTGTCGAGCGACTTCGGCCTGCATCACGGCTTGGCCAATGCGCTGTGCCTGCCGGCGGTGCTCGATTTCAACGAACACAGCGCCCTCGAGCGAGTCCTGCACGTCGCGCTGCTGCTGGGCGCGGACGCCGTGCCCGGGGGCGCGGCGCGCGCGACCGCCGCGCTGCGGAGCCGGGTCGGGCTGCCGGGTGGGCTGGGCGCCGCCGGCGTCCCGGCGTCCGCGTTGGGAACTTTGGCCGACAAGGCGCTGGACGACGCCTGCCACCGCGACAACCCGAGGCCGTGCACCAGGGCCGACCTGCTCGAACTCTACCGCGCGTCCCTGTGACCGGGTGAGCCCGGATCACGCTGTCACACCTCGCTCCGCTCCTCCGGCCCCAGACCGGCGGGCCCGGCCCGAAGATGTGCGTGGATCGCCGGGCATGTTGTCGACTCGGCGCGGTAGCGGCGCGCTGGCATGCCCCATGCTTCGAGGGGTTGCAGAAACTTTTCCATTCGCACCCATTCGTGACAATGCCCACGGTCATGCGACGCCGCCCCACCTCCCACCCCGCGCCAGCCGAACAGACCCTCCTCGGCCGCGCGTGGCGTCACCGCCGGCGCGGCGAGCACCGGCGGGCGATGCTGGTGTTGCACGAGGCCTGCTGTCGCGAGTCCAGCAGCGCACGGCTGTGGACGCTCTACGCCGTACAAGCCTGGCGCGCGGGGCGACGGCAGGACGCGGAGGACGCGCTCAAGCAGGCGCTGTGGCTTCGGCAGCGTGAGCGTGCACCCGAGAAGACGAGGGTCACCCGAGCCCTGCTCGCGAGCTTGGCCTCGGGCTGCGTCAGCGTGCGACTGGCCGTCGCCTGACGCCGGGCGTCAGCCAGCGGCTACGGCCACGGCTTCGTCCCCCTCGGTCTCACGATACGCGAGCGCCGAGCCGTCGAACGAGCGCAGGGTGTTGCGCACGCAGTAGGGGCAGAACCAGGCCACGTCGAAGCGCGGGTGCTCCGAGCCGATGCTGTGGGCGGGGGCCGACAGCCGGGTTCGCCGCCGCCGGTCTCGGGCCCAGCCGCGCAGCACACGCTGCTGTTCGTCCAGCTCGGCGCCAAGCGACGCCTGACACTCGCAGACCGAATGGACTCTCGCGCTCTTTGCCACGATCAACCTGCCCGTGGGTGTAACGAAAGCGCCGAGCCGGGTCAAGCTTGGCCGGTGGCGGGTGGTCCCGGTCGAGGGCGTTGACGCGGACGTATCCGCCAGTACACTGCCGAGGCCTCGCGGGAATAGCTCAGCTGGTAGAGCACAAGCTTCCCAAGCTTGGGGTCGAGGGTTCGAATCCCTTTTCCCGCTCCGGTGCAGGCGTCGAAGCGCGAGTCTTCGACGCCGTCGCGCAGCCATTCGAGTTGAAGGCCGCGACGCATGGTGGGTAGCATGGCGCCGTGGCGAGGTTCCGGCATCTGCTCGTGCTCGGCAAGCTGGACTCGGATCGGCGGCGCAGTCTCGGCGCCATGGCGACGGCCTCGAAGCTCGAGTTGGCCAACGAAGAGACGACCGACGGTGCGCTCGTGTGGCTGGAGCGCAACGACCCCGCGCTGGTGGCGTTCGACACGACGGTCGCCCGCGCTGAGAAGCTGTGCGAGAAGGTCAGGGGCAAGAAGCCGCTCGCTGGCGTGCCGCTCATCGCGCTCACCGCAGATGCAGGCGACGTGTTCGTCGAGAAGCTGTACGCCATGGGCGCGGATGACGTGATCCCGCTCGAGCGTGGCGCTGCGCTGCTGGCGCGACTCAAGGCGCGTCCGCCGGGCGTCCCCGTGGGAGCGGTGGCGTCGCGCGGGAAGGCGGTCGTCTGCGACAAGGACCGCAGCCGCTGCGACGTCTATGGTCGGGTGCTGTCCAACGCTGGCTATGACGTCAAGAACGCCCTCGATGACGTAGCACTCAAGTACTTCGCGCAGCAGAAGGACGTCGGGGTGATCGTGCTGAGCGCCGAGGTGACCTCGGCGCGTCTGGCCATCGAGCACGCGCGCAAGCTTGGCAGCGAGGCGGTGTGGGTGATCACGGCTCCGCGACGGGACATCGAGAAGCTTCGGTCGGAGCTGGCTGACGTCTCTGGCGTTGCGGTGCTCGGGGCCGCGCTCCCTGCCGAGAGCGTGCTGTTCACGTCCAACGAGCTGCGCAGCGGCGCCGATCGCGCCGCGCGCCGCAGCGTACGGGTGCTGTATGGCACCACGGTGTGGTTTCGCGCCGCGGGCGAAGACGAAGACGAGCTCGGCTTCAGCTACAACGTGAGCGCTGGCGGGTTGTTCGTGCGCACGCTCTTACCGCCGAGTCGCGAAGAAGTCTGGCTCGAGCTGCGGCCGCCGCGGAACATGCGGCGGGTGCGCCTCAGTGGTCGCGTCGCTTGGCGTCGTGGCTTCGATCTGGCGAGCGCTGCGGCCGCGCCACCCGGGTTCGGTGTGGAGCTCGGCGCAGGGCTCGGCGATGGCCATGAGCAGTGGCTGGACGGCTACGCGACGCTGATCGACGAGCCCCGCATCAGCGTCCCGGGGCCCGCGCCGGTGCTCACGCCGCTGAGCCCGGCGCCGGTGCAGATCATCGAACCGGCAATCGGACTGGAGCGCCTCGATGAGGCGGACATCGTGACAGCTCCGGCGGACGAGCCGGAGCCCGAGCTCGAAGCCCTCGCTGCGCCCATCAGCACCCGGCCCCGCAGCGTGCCGCCGCCCTTGCCAGCGGCGCCCGCGCCCAGCCCGGTGGCGCCCGAGGCGATGGTCGCTCCGGCCGCACCGGTGACCGTCGGCGCCGAGCCCGCGCTGCCGGAGCCCGCCGCCAGCCCCCGGCCGATCCCCCGGGCGAAGGAGCCCGGAGCGGCGGGCCGGTGGGTAGCCATCGGCGTCGGTCTGGCCGCGCTGCTGGCGGTGGGACTCTTCGCCTGGGAGCGGATGGGGCCGGGGCGGCCCGCGCTCGCGCCGCTGCCCGTCTCCGTCGGCCCGCGAGCCTCCGCAGCGGGGGAGCCCAGCGCGCCCGCGGACACGTCCGCGGCGTCACCCGTCGACGCGGCTTCCGCGGCCGCCGCGACGGACGCCAGCCCCGCTGCCGAGGCCGGCCCGGCGGTGGCGGTCGGCCCGGCGGACGGGGGCCAGGAGGGCAGCGACGACGGCGCCTCCCTCAACTCCACCCTGGGCTATCTGATCGTGGAGTCGAGCCGCAGCGAGGACGTGTACGCGACCGGTTTCAAGGTCGGCACGACGAACGCGCGCAACGTCTCCAAGTGTGGGCTGCGCTACGTGCGGCTCGGGCGGGGCGAGCCGCCATCGTGGATCGGAGAAGGCCTGACCGTGGACGTGAAGTGTCGCGCGGTCACGACCATCAAGCTCGACCCCTGAGTCGTCGTCCGCGATCCTGCGGACCGTCGGCACGTCGAGAGCAGAAACCGGAGGACACCGTGATCGAGTGGAGCGAGCAGCATCAGGCAATCTTCTCGGCGTTTCGTCGCTTCGTGCAGCAGGAGATCGCGCCCCTTCGCGACGAGCTCGAGCACGGTACGCTGCCCCCCTACGACGTCCTGCGTAAGATGTTCGCGACCTTCGGCTTGAAGGAGCTGGCGGAGATGCGCTTCGCCAAGGCCCTCGAGCAGGACGCCGCCGCCGACCGCCCCGCGTCGGACTCGGAGCAAGACGACGGCGTGGGTGGCGACATGGTGGCCATGCAGATGATCCCCATCATCGAGCTGTCCCGCGTGAGTCCAGGCATGGTCACCGCGCTGGGGGTGAGCGCAGGCTTGACCGCGGGGACCATCCTGAGCCGCGGCACGCGCGCGCAGAAGGAGCGCTGGGGGCGGGAGCTGCTCACCTTGGACCGCATTGGCGCTTGGGCCATCACCGAGCCCGGCTCGGGCTCGGACGCCTTCGGCGCGATGACCAGCACCGCGCGGCGCGACGGCGACGAGTACCTCTTGAACGGCAACAAGACCTTCATCACCAACGGTCCGTACGCGGACACCATCGTGTTCATCTGCAAGCTGGACGAGGGTAACGATCCCAAGGTCCGCAAGGTGCTTTCCTTCGTCCTCGACCGCGGCATGCCGGGTCTGACCCAGTCCAAGCCGCTGCGAAAGATGGGGCTGCACGCCTCGCCTACCGGCGAGCTGTTCTTGGAAGACGTCCGCGTCGGGCGGGAGCGGCTCTTGGGCGAGACGGAGGAGATCTCGTATCGCACCGGCGCGAAGGACACGTTCAAGACCGAGCGCACCGGCGTCGTAGCGATGGCGCTCGGGATCGTCGAGGAGTGCCTCGAGCTGTGCGTCAACTACGCCAAGACGCGGGTGCAGTTCGGTAAACCCATCGGCGAGTTCCAGCTCATCCAGCTGAAGATCGCCAAGATGGAGGTCGCGCGCATGAACATCCAGAACCTGGCGTTCCGGCTGATCGAGCTGGCGCGCAAGGGCAAGAAGATGTCGCTCGCCGAGGCTTCCGCCTGCAAACTGTACTGCGCGGGGGCCGCCAGCGAAGTCGCGCTCGAGGCGGTGCAGCTCTTCGGGGGCAACGGCTACATGGCGGAGTATCGCGTGGAGCAACTCGCCCGCGACGCCAAGGTGCTGCAGATCTACGGCGGCACGGACGAGATCCAGGTCTCCCAGATCGCGCGCAGCCTGCTCGAGTGACGCCTCAGGGGCCGCCGGACCACAGCACGTACACGACGGGAACGAGGACGCCGAGTCCAGCGATCACCGCGCCGCGGCCGCCCAGGCCTTTTCTCCCCGGGAGCATGAACAGTCCCGACAGCGCCAGGCCCAGGAGCAAGATGGCGTAGCCGTCGGCGATGAACGTCCAGGCTCGCTTGCCGCGGTTGAGGTGCAGCCAGTTGGCCACGCGCAGGAAGAAGCGAGGGGACTGTCCCTGCTCGAGCACCGCGCCGGTGCGGGTGTCGACGTGCAGGGTCCGCTCGGCGAAGACGACGTCGAGCTGCGAGTCGTCGGCGCGATGGACCTCCTCGGGCGCCCCCTCGATCCCCGCGTGGCGCTGCGCGAGAGCGGCGACGGCGTCGTCATCCACCGGGAGCGGGAGCGGCAGCTGATGGGTCCTCTCGAGCTGCGAGAAGCTCGGGTCGAAGTCGGCGATGTGATTCACCGCCAGGCCGCTCACGGCGTAGATGACCGTCAGCCCCACCACGAAGTAGCCCGCATCCCGGTGCAGGGCGCGAACCCACGGTCGCAGCGAACGCGCTCGGCTCAAGCGTGCCGCTCCTCTCTCCAGGGATCGGCGCGGTTGTGGTAGCCGCGGCGCTCCCAGTACCCGGGCTCGTCGCGAGTGACGACGCGGACGCCCGTGAGCCACTTGGCGCTCTTCCAGAAGTACAGATCCGGGACGATGGCGCGTACGGGCGCACCGTGGGCGCGCGACAGGGGGCGTCCATCGAGGCGGTGGGCGACGAGCACGCTCGGCGCGAGCGCCGAGGAGAGGGGGACGTTGGCCGTGTAGCCGTGGGCAGCCTCGAACACCACGTAGCGGCCCTCACGACGTAGCCCCGCCCGCTCGAGCAGCGCGCGGAGGCGGAGGCCGGTGAAGCTCGCTCCGAGCACGCTCCAGCCGGTGACGCAGTGGACGTCGAGGGGCAGGGTGACGTTCGACTCCGCGAGCAGCTGCTGGAAGGTCAAGGTGAAGGGGCGCTCGACGGCTCCGTGGACCCGAAGGCGAAAGCCACCGGGGCTCGGGTCGCCCGCGTCTCCACCCATCGGCTTGAGCCGGGCCAGGGCACGCTGGCCCGGGGGTAGGCGCGGCCGGCCGTCCGCGCGAGTCGCGGCGCGGGCCTCACCCGTCAGCGCGTCCGAGAGCAGCCAGCTCGCGCCCAGCGCGCTCACCACCGTGCCGGCGGCCGCCGTGCGGATGAAGCGGCGGCGGGCCATCAGCTGCTCGAGGGTTGGGTCGTCGGGGTCGTTCATGGCTCGATCTCCTCGGTCTCGTACGCGGCCGGGGGCGGCTGGGTTACGAGCGTGCCGGGCGGACGGACCGGAATCCGGGGCAAGTGTTGTCGCCGGGAGGCGGGCGCTGATGTAGAAGTTCGCACGATGCGTACCGAGCTCGGCTCCCGAGGCCTCTGGCTCGCCCTCGGGCTGGCCGCGGCGTCCGTCGGGTGCGGGGGCGCCCGGTCGCCGGCGGGCGCGCCTACCCGGAGCGGGCCGACGGATCCGACCGAGGAGCCGGCTCGTCGTCCCCGCGAGGTCCCGCCCGACACGGTGTTGCGCGCGGCCATGCCGTTCATCGGCGTCGAGGTGCAGGGCGGCGTCCAGCTCGAAGCGCGCGAGCTCGTCGAGCGACTCTCCGACGCGGACGCCATCTGTCTCGGGGAGCGTCACGACAACCCACACGATCACTACGCGCAGCTCGCCGTGCTCGACGGGTTGTTCACGGTGGCCCGCAGCACCGGGCGGCAGCTAGCCGTCGGCTTCGAGATGTTCGGTCGACCCCATCAGCATGTGCTCAGTGCCTGGTCGAACGACGAGATTGACGATGAAGAGCTGATCGAGCGCAGCGAGTGGCACGAGCGCTGGGGCTACCCATTCAATCTCTACCGACCGTTGCTGGAACGCTCGCGCCGGGGCGGCGCGGAGCTGATCGCGCTCAACGCGCCGCGGGAGCTGACTCGGAAGATCGCCCGCGGTGGCCTCGATGGGCTGAGCGAGAGCGAACGCGCGCGCCTGCCCGAGCTCGACCTCGACGACGCGGAGCACAAGGAGTGGTTCCGCGGCACGATGAAGCATCACCCGGGTCACGGCGATCCGGACAACCTGTACGCGGCTCAGGTGACCTGGGACGAGACCATGGCGCAGGCGGCGGCGAGCTGGCTCGCGGTCCGTGAGCCCGCGCGTCAGATCGTCGTGATCGCGGGCAATGGCCACTGCCGAAGCGGCGCCATCCCCACGCGCATCGCGCGGCGAGGCGGCGCCCGCGCCATCGGCGTCCGCGCGGTGATCGCGTCGCGCGAGGCCGATCCGTTGCCCGAGCTCGCGGGCTTCGACTATGGCGTCGTGCTCGTGACGGACTGAACCGCGAGGCGGGGAGCCGAGTGATGATGTTGGCTACGACCGTCGCTGCCTCCGGCGCCGCTAGCGCGACCTGGGCCGATCGCGGCTCGTCCGCGCTCGGACTGCTGGTGATGCTGCTGCTCGCCTGGCTGCTGAGCGAACAGCGTCGCCTCGTGCGGTGGCGGCCCGTGGTTTGGGGCGTCGCGCTCCAACTCGGGCTTGGCCTGTTGATCCTCAACCCCACGCTGCAGCGAGTGTTCTTCGACGTGGTGGATCAGGGTGTGCGGCGACTCTTGTCGTTCTCGGAGGCGGGGGCGGGTTTCGTGTTCCAGAGCGTGGAGGCCCATCAGATCCTCGACACACAGGGGCAACCCGTGACGTTCGTTGGACGCATCTCGCCGCCAGTCAAGACGTTCGCCTTCTGGATCCTGCCGACGATCGTGTTCTTCTCGAGCTTGATGTCCATCCTGTACCACCTGGGCATCATGCAGCGCGTCGTCTGGGCCATCGCCTGGGTGATGCAGCGCACCTTGGGCACCAGTGGTTCAGAGAGCCTGAGCGCGGCGGCCAACATCTTCGTCGGGCAGACCGAGGCGCCGCTGGTGGTGCGCCCCTACGTCGCGCGCATGACCCGCTCGGAGGTCAGCGCCGTGATGACCGGCGGGTTCGCCACCGTCGCGGGCGGCGTGATGGCCGCGTACGTCGGGTTCCTCAAGGACATCCCCGGGATCGCGGGCCATCTGGTGACCGCATCCATCCTCTCGGCGCCCGCCTCCCTCGCCATCAGCAAGCTGATGGTGCCCGAGACGGCACAGAGCGAGACCGCCGCCGGCGTCGAACTCGTACGACAGCCCACCGCCAGCAACGTGCTCGAAGCCGCCGCCAACGGCGCGACGGACGGCGCCAAGCTCGCCATCAACGTGGCCGCGATGTTGATTGCGTTCGTTGGACTGGTCGCGCTCGCGGACTTTACGCTCGGGTTTGTGCCCTTCGCCGGCGCTCCCCTCAGCCTGTCCCGCGTGCTCGGCTGGCTGTTCTCGCCGCTGGCCTTCGCCATGGGCATCCCCTGGTCCGAGGCTGCCATCGTCGGCGGGCTGCTGGGCGAGAAGATCGTGCTCACCGAGTTCATCGCCTACATCCACTTGGGCGAGCTGATGGCGTCCGCCACGCCCGTGCTGAGCGAGCGTTCGGCCATCATCACCAGCTACGCGTTGTGCGGCTTCGCCAACTTCGCCAGCATCGGGATCCAGCTCGGCGGCCTCGGGGGCATCGCCCCGGAGCGCATGCGGGAGTTCGCTGGTCTCGGACTTCGGACCATGATCGGCGGAAGTCTGGCGGCCTTCATGACCGCCTGCGTGGCCGGCGCGTTGCTCTGAGCGAGCCGCTCGGCGCCGCTTGACCCGCCGGCCGCGCCGGACAATCACCGAGCCCATGCGCGAGTACACCGAGCACTATCTGGGCGGAGCGTGGGTCCCTTCCAGCGGAAGTGGGCACTTCGACGTGGTCGATGCGTCGACCGAGGCGGTCCTGGGTCGGGTCCCCGCGGGCACGACGGCTGACGCCGAGCGCGCCGTTACCCACGCGCGGGCGGCGTTCGACGGTTGGATGGCCGAGTCCGTCGCGACCCGCGCGGATGCGCTGGACGCGCTGGCCGACGCGCTCGCGGCGCGCCAGACCGAGCTCGGGGAGCTCATCGCCTCCGAGGTCGGCATGCCCATCAAGCTGGCCAGCGGGATCCAAGCGGGTCTGCCCATCCAGCAAGTGCGCGCCTTCGCCTCGATGGTCCGCGAGCTTCGCTTCGAGGAGAACGTCGGCACCTCGCTGGTGGTTCGCGAACCCGTCGGCGTCGTGGCCGCCATCACGCCTTGGAACTACCCGCTGAACCAGGTGATTGGCAAGGTCGCCCCGGCGCTCGCCGTGGGCTGTACGGTGGTGCTCAAGCCCAGCGAGGTTGCCCCCCTGTCAGCCTACGTGTTGGCCGAGTGCGTGCACGCCCTGGGACTGCCAGCCGGCGTCTTCAACCTGGTGAGCGGCGAGGGCCCGGTGGTGGGCGAAGCGCTCGCCACCCACCCCGAGGTCGACATGGTGAGCTTCACGGGCTCCACCCGCGCCGGGCGGCGCGTGGCCGAGCTCGCGGCGGGCACCATCAAGCGCGTCGCCCTCGAGCTCGGGGGCAAGAGCGCGAGCGTGGTGCTCGACGACGCCGATCTCGAGCGGGCGATCAAGGGCAGCATGAGTCAGTGCTTCCTCAACAGCGGTCAGACCTGCTCGGCGCTCTCGCGGGTGCTGGTGCCGCGGGCGCGCCTGCCCGAAGCTGCAGCGCTCGCGCGCGCGTGCGCAGAGCGCTTCACCCTCGGCCCCGCCCTCGAGGGCAAGGGGCGCCTCGGACCCCTCGTGAGCGGAGCGCAGCGGGAGCGGGTGCGCCGCTACATCGAGCAGGGCGTCGCCGAGGGCGCCACCCTCGTGACCGGCGGGGCCGACGCGCCAGCGGAGCTGCCGCGCGGCTTCTTCGTGAAGCCGACCGTGTTCTCCGACGTCACCCCAACGATGACCGTCGCGCGCGAGGAGATCTTCGGTCCGGTGATCTGCCTCATGGGCTACGACGACGAAGACGACGCGGTGCGCATCGCCAACGACTCACCCTACGGACTCTCAGGCGCGGTGTGGTCCGCGGACGGCGCCCGGGCCCAGCGTGTCGCCCGGCGGCTGCGTACCGGACAGGTGGACATCAACGGCGCCCCGTTCAACCCCTTCGCGCCCTTCGGCGGCTACAAGCAATCCGGCATCGGGCGCGAGTTCGGACGCCACGGGCTCGAGGAGTTCCTCGAGATCAAGTCGCTGCAGCTCTGAGGGCGTCCGTCACGCCACGACGGGCAACGCGACCCGCCCTTGCTTGCGGGTGTGGACGTGCATGCGATAGTCGACTCCGATGACGTCCCCCTCCTCCAGGGGCAACCACACGTTCTCGCCCTGCAGCGGCTCGCTCGACAAGATCAGGTGGTTGACGAAGCCGGTCTGGCTGGGCGCCTCGCACTCGGGTGAGAGGCTCGGGCAGGTGTCGCGATCCGAGCAGCGCTGCTTGTAGCTCGACCAGAACAGCTCCTTGCCGCCGTGAGTCGCGACCATGGTGTCGCCGTCGGTCACCATCAACGTCAGCAGGGGGCGGCTCTCGTCACACGTTCCACCGCAGATGTTGCGCACCCGCGCGATCGTCGACTCGAGCGCGCTGGCCGCGTCCTCGACCGAGTGCCGGCGGGAGAGCGGTCCGAAGCCCGACAGCTGGGTGAGGAAGATGTAGAAGACCACCTCGCTGTCGGTGTCTCCCAGGACGTAGCGGCGCAGTCGGGGCGCGATCTCCGACAGTAGCCGCTCTCGGTGACCCGCGAACTCGGGGATGTCACCGTTGTGCGCGAACACCCAGCGGCCGTACTGGAACGGGTGGCAGTTCAGCACGGTCTTGTCGCCCTGGGTCGCGCGGCGCACGTGGGCGACCACGGTCTCGGACGACACGACGCCGCTCAGCCGGTGAAAGAGCTGGTCGCCGAGGGCGAACTCGGGGCTGCGGGTGACGTGAGGCGCGCCGTCCACGTAGAACGCTACGCCCCAACCGTCCGGGTGCGCGTTGCTCTGCACGCCCAAGGCGTTCTCCGCGGCGAGCAGGGAGCGATGGACCTGACTCGGGATCACGCTGCGAAAACCGAAGAGACGACACATGCCAGCGAGAGCATGCCACAGCCGTCGCTCGGGCCCCACTGCGCTACAGCGCGGGCTCCCGCAGCGCGGCTGGCAGCAGCCGCGACGGCTCGCCGGTGGCGAGCACCCAGAGCTGGTGCGCCGCGCGGGTCGCTGCAATGTGAAGGAGGTGCCTGGCCTCGTCCTGCTCCGGGTAGCTCGCGTGCGAGGTCTCCACCAAGATCACGTAATCGAACTCGAGGCCCTTGACCTGGCGTACGTCGGTGACGTCGATGCCCGGGCGGAAGGGGAAGTCCTGATCCGCGATGCGCCGAAGGTACGGGATCTCACCCTTCGACAGGCCGTCGTAGTAGAGGTCGGCCTGCTCCGGGTAGCGGGTGATGAGCGCCACGCTGGCGCGCGGCTCCCGCTGCGACAGCTCCCGCAACGCATCCGCCAAGAACGCCACGGCGTCGCCGGCGTGACCAAAGGTGAACAGCTCCACCGGCGCCCCGTGGCGCGTGGCCTTGGGCGGCTCGGCCGGGGCGAGCGGGCCGAGCACCGCGCGGGACAGCTCGAGGATCTCGTGCGTGGAGCGATAGCTCAGCTGCAGCGGATCGACGGCCACGTGCGTGAGGTCGAGCTCGGCGAGCACGGTCTGCCAGTCCGAGAAGCCGTTGTCCATGTGCAGGCGCTGCGCCACGTCGCCGGAGAGCGTGACGCTCTTCTTTGCGCTGGCGGTGTCCAGGACCACCGCCAGCTCCACCGGCGAGAGGTCCTGCGCTTCGTCCACGAGAATGTGCTCGTAGACCAGCGCCTCCTTGTTCTTGGCGCCGCGCAGGAGCGGGCCGCGCAGGCGCTGGCACAGGCGAAGCAGCAGCGCGTCGTCCTCCCGATCCAGCGTCGCTTGCTCGTCGACTCGGGCGCCGTCGATGCCGTGACGTCGATCGTCGACGTCGTCCTCCAGAGCGTCATCGTCGCGCGCGCTGGCGCGCGCCTCGGCGCGGTCCTCGAGCTCGGAGATGAGCTCGGAGGCCTGCTGAGCGGACCAGGCACAGGCCCGATCCAGCTCTGACGTCGTGAACACTCCGGGCGCGTGGCGCGCGAGGCTCGCGCCCAGGAACTGGCGATCGCTGACCAGATCTGCCCAGGCGCCGACCACGTCCCGGGCGACCCGCAGGTGACGCTCAATCAAGCCCTCGAGCTTGAGTCGTGCGTTGCTGTCGAGCGGTACGTTGCCCCCCCGCGCGACGAAGCTGCGCAGAGCGTGGAGCCGGTGCGATAGGGCGCGGGAGGCGGTGGTGCGCCAGGCGGCGCGGGCACCCTCGGCGCTCGAGCCGAGCGAGTCGAGCTCGCGCTCGAACTGGTCCCCGAGTTGGTGCACGCGATCGTCGATCACCTTCAACATCGCCGGGTGCTTCTTCAGACGAGTCACGACGTTGGGCGTCGCGTCGCTGTAGCGTCGGGGCACCCGAGGCAACTGAGCTACGCGGGTGCGCTCTGCCCAGTCCTCGTAGGTGCGGATGGCCAGTCCGCTGACGCCCAGGGCCGGCAACACCTGCGAGATGTAGCGCGCCAGCGCGGTGTTGAAGACCACCACGAGCATGCGATCGGCGCGGAACCGGCGCGGGTCGTGATACGCGAGGTAGGCCAGGCGGTGCAGGCCGATGGTCGTCTTGCCGCTGCCCGCTCCGCCCTGGATCACGACCAAGCCTGCGTCCGAGTGGGTGATCAGCTCGAACTGACGAGGATCGATCAGCGCGGTGATCTCGCGCAGGTGCTTGTCCTCGCTGCCATCCGCGCCGACCCCCAAGGACCCAGGCGCGCGATGTTGCTCGGGGCGCAGGGCGCTGCCCTGGCCGCCGGCCAGCCGCAAGGTGCCCTCGTCGAGGCGGCGCCAGCCTCCGGCGAGCTTCGAGAACGCACCCTGCGGGGAGCCGATGCGCCTCAGCTCTCCGTCCACGATGGACAGGCTGCGGCGGGTGATGACCTCGCCGCTGACCTCGCGTTCCCCGAACACCTCGTCGTACTCGTCGCCCTCGTCGTAGCGGTAGTACAGGCGGCTGACCGGAGCGTCGCGCCAGTCCACGATCCGGACGCCCGAGCGAGTGTCCAAGTAAGTGGAGCGTCCGATGAGCACCTCACGCCGGCGCTCCCCTTCCTGCAGCACGAGCCGACCGAAGTAGGGCGAACGCACGTCCACCACTCCTTCGCTGGTCTCCCGGCGGTGAGCGGCGAGGCTCTGCAGTCTCTCCATCTGCTCGAGCAGCGGGGGCAGATCCTCGAGCCGCGCGCTGACCATCTCGTCCCGCAGGGCGAGCATCTGCTCGTCGTAGTCGGCCGGGGGACGCTCGGATTTTCGACCGCGCCGCTCCTCGACGTGGGCGAGCACACGCGCGAGGCACTGCTCCTCCTCGTCTACGATGCGAGTCAGCTCGGGGTCGTCGGTGGTCGTGGGTTCGGCGACGGGCATGGCGGGTCGAACGCGGCGCAGCGGGACGGACGGACCTAGCACCTTTGCGCGAGTCTGGGGAGGGGCCTCGAACCGCGCGCGCAGAGCGCCACGGGCGCTCAGACTCCGGCGAGCACACGAACCCGCCGGGCGAGCGCGTCGAGCACGCCGAGGGGGATCTCGTGGCCGCCGTTGAAGGGCACGAACTCGACGCGATGGCCCGCGGCCGTGAGCAAGTCTCGCAGGCGCTCGGCTTGGGTGAACGGCAGCATGGGGTCGGCGCGGCCGTGGCTCTGCAGCACCTCGAGCGGGCTCTGCGCCGCCGCGAGCGAGCGCCAGGCGTCCTCGCACAGCAGAGTCCCGCTCATCAGCACGACGCCAGCGAGGGGACGCTGGGTGTGCAGCGCGACGTCGAGCGCCAGCATGGCGCCCTGGGAGAAGCCGCCGAGCAGCACAGGCGCGTCGCCGAGGGCGTGGAGCGCGGTCTCGATCTGCTCGCGTGCCGGAGCGAGGCCGTCGGGCTCGCTGAGGGAGAGGTCGCGCTCCCGACCTTCGAGCAGCGCCTGCTGCAGGGCCATCAGGTCGATGGGCCACCAGGCCCGACCGCCGGGCACCTCCGCCAGCTCGAGGGGCGCCATCGGGAAGGCGAAGCGCACGCTGCGGGGCACGTCGAGCTGGCGGGCCAGGGGCACCAGATCCGTGCCCGGCGCGCCATACCCGTGCAGCAGCACCACGATCGGGCCATCCCCGCTGCCGTCCCGAGCCTCGCCCCCGGCGAAGGTCGTGGTGAGCTCGCCCAGCGGTGCGGTTCGCATGACCGGGGGACCATAGCGCCCCCCGTCAGCGGCAGGCTCGAGAAGATCGTCGCCCAGGGTAGCGACTGGCCCGCGGGCCGGACCATGATAGACTCGCGGCGAGGTGGCGCGCATGGTCAGGACCGTGTTGGGTATCGGGTGGGTGGTGATAGCCGCTGGCTGCAGCGCCAGTGACGGGGGCGGGGCAGGGGCAGGCGGCTCCGGTGCGCAAGCCGGCGCGGGAGCCAGCGCGGGGGCGGGCGGCGCGGCAGGCGCAGCGAGTGGCGGGAGCGCGGGGAGCGGCGGGGTCGGGGCGTCCGCAGGCGTGGGCGGGGCGAGCGGAGCGGCGGGTGGCGCCGGCACGGGTGGCGCCGGCGCCGGTGGTTCGGGGACGGGGGGGGCGGGGACCGGTGGCTACGGACCCTCGAAGGCGCTGCCGGCGCTGGGGGCGCTGGTGGTGCTCGGGGATTCGATCAGCGACGGCGGCGGTCAGGGTCCGTACTACTACAACCTGCTGCGCGCCGACCTCGAGGCGAAGTACGGCGCGCTCGCGTATCAGCGAAAGGCCCAAGGCGGTTCCAAGACCGGCGCGCTCTCCGGTCAGATCGACTCGCTGCCGTCCACCTTGCCGGGTCCCGTGGCAGTGTGCATCACCAGCGGCGGCAACGACATGAAGGACGTGCTCGTCCAGGTCGCGACGGGCACGGATGGCCCCGCGCGCACGCAAATGGGCAACAACATCACGAGCGCTCTGAACAAGCTGCTCGCCCCGGGTCGCTTCGGAGCGGGGGTCGCGGTGCACGTGTTCGAGGCGGACATCTACGACGCGAGCGACGGGCAAGGGAACTACGCCGCCCACGGCTGCAATTTCGCCGGCAACTTCCCCGCGCTGCCCACGGACGGCTACTTCGCGAGTTGGAACGGCGAGATCAAGGCTCGGGTGGAACAGGCAGGGCAGACCTACGCCAGCATCCACGCGCTCTTCCGCCTGCACGGCTTCAACCACCCGCCGAGCTGGTACGCGAGCGACTGCACACACCCGACCAGCACGGGTCACGATCAGCTCAGGCGCTTCTTCTATTACAAGATCAGCGGCGATCTGCTGCCGTGAGCGCTGCGACGGGGGGCGTCAAACGCGGACCGCTGCCCAGTGGCCGCGGGACCACAGCACGGCGAACAGGCCCGACTGTACGAGGCGATAGACCGCTTGCGTCAGCCAGATCCCGAGCAAGCCGTAGCCGAGCACCGGGCCGACCAGGTACACCGCAGGCAGCAACACGATCCACTGCAGACCCACGCTGACCAGCAGCACCGTTCGCGTGTCGCCCGCGCCCTGCATGCTGAGCATCAGCACGATGCCGAGCGCCTCGAGCGGCATGCCGAGCGCGATGATGCGCAGCGGCCAGCGGGCGAGAGCGAGGGTCTCGGTGTCCGTCAGGAACAACCCGAGCACGAGGTCGGGAACGAGGAGCGCGGGGAGCGCGAGCGCGGAGATGGCCACTACCGCGATGCGCACGACCTCCCACGCCCAGCGTCGCGCGTCGCCTTGGTCGCCGCGGCCGAGCGCCTGGGCCACCAGGGACGCGGAGGCGAGTCCAAATCCCATGGCGGGCAAGAGCGCAACCAGCAGCAAGTTGATGAGCACGTTGGAGGCGGCCAGCTCTCGGGTGCCCACCCGGCCGATGATCGCGAACAGCGCGGTCATGCCCGCGGCGAAGAACAACTGCTGCAGTCCCGCCGGTACGCTCAGCCGCAGCATCGTCTTGGTGGTGGAGAGGTCGGGCAACCCTCGCAAGAACCCCGCCGCGCGGGCGTGCCGTAGGCTCAGCGTCACGTAGGTGAGGGTGCCCACCCAGGTCGCGATGGCGCTGCCGAGGCCGGCGCCGGTCGCACCGAGCGCGGGGGCGCCCAAGCTGCCGAAGATGAGCACGTAGCTCACGACCACGTTGGTCACGTGCATGACGACCAGCGTGCGCATGTACAGGCGGGACTGATTGACGCCGTTGAAGTAGCCGCGAAAGCTGAAGTTCATGCCGATGGCGACGAGCCCTGCCAGGCGCGCCTGGAGGTACGGCTCGCCCTCGGCGCGGACCGCCGCGTCGCTGGCGAGCAGGGGGAACCACGCGGGCACGGACGCGAAGAGCGCGATGAACATGGGCACCCCGAGCACCAGGGCGAGGAGCAGGCCGCCGTTGAGCGGGACGGCCTGCTCGCTCGCGCGTCCCTCGCCGAGTCTCCGCGCGCTCATGGCCTGCACGCCGGCAGACAGGCCGGTGATGAACGCGGTGCACATGAAGTTGGCGAAGCTGCCGAGCCCGACGCCGGCGAGGGCCGCATCCCCGAGCCGGCTGACCATCAGCGTGTCCACCAGGTTCAGGACGTTCTGCGACACCATGCCGCCGATGATCGGAAGCGCTAGGTCCAGAATGCGCGACCGGCGGCTGGATGGAGACATGCCCGAGGCGAGCCATAGGACGCGCGCGCGGCGCTGACTAGGGCCTTGCGCCGCCGGCCCGCGCCGGGGCTATGCTGCGCCCGTGGCCGTGGATCCGATCCTCGAGCTCGCGGTGCTGCTGCAGCAGAGCCGCCGGGTGCTGGCGTTCACCGGCGCCGGCATCTCGACCGGGAGCGGCATCCCGGACTTCCGCGGACCGGGCGGCGTGTGGACGCGCCGCAGCCCAGTCACCTTTCAGCAGTTCCTGGCGAGTGAGGACGCGCGGGTGGACTACTGGGAGTACAAGCTCGAAGGCCACGCCGAGTTCCGCGACGCCCAGCCCAACACGGGTCACCGCGCGTTGGTGGAGCTCGAGCGCCGGGGCGTGCTCGGCGCCCTGGTCACTCAGAACATCGACGGACTGCATCAGGCTGCGGGGACGTCGGCGGGGCGGCTGATCGAGCTGCATGGCACGAACGCGTTCGTCGAGTGCGTCCGCTGCGAGTTTCGCGAGCCTTCGACGCGGGCTCTGGAGCTGTTTGAGCGAACGCGACTGCCGCCGACGTGCCCCGCGTGCGAGGCCTGGCTCAAGCCCGCGGTCGTGATGTTCGGGCAGGCGCTCGACATGGACCTCCTCGCTCGCGCTCGACGCGAGGCTGCGCGCGCCGATCTCGTGCTCTCGCTCGGCTCGTCGCTGGTGGTGACCCCCGCGGCGGACGTGCCCCTCGTCGCGGTCGCGCGACGGGTGCCCTACGTGATCGTCAACCGGGGCAGCACGCCGCACGATCACGTCGCCACACTATGCATCGACGACGACGTCGGCCACGTGCTCGAGGCCGCGCTGGCTGGATGAGGTGGGGGCGCCTCGCTCCGGGACCGCGCCGGACCGACAGGCAGCCTATCCCGGGTGCTGGGGCGAGATTTGTCGGCATTTGACGAGCCCGGTGGGGCGTGGTCTGCTCCGCCGACATGGACCTGAACGATCTGGTGAAGGGGCTGCTCAGCGAGATCGGCAAAGTCTCGAAGAGCGACGCGGTGGTCGGCGAGGTGCGCGACGCGGGCAAGGCCAAGGTGCTGCCGCTCAGCAAGATCAGCGTCGCCTTTGGCACGGGCGTGGCGAACTTTGGCGGCAAGAGTGAGAAGGAGGGGCGTGAGGCCGACGCAGGCATCGAGGGCGGGGGCGCCGGCGGCGCGGTGGTGGTCGAGCCCAAGGCCTTCGTCGTGGTGGGCGAGGACGGAGTCCCGCACATGCTCGCGCTGCGCAACGGTCGTCAGGCGGTGCTGCGTCGCGGTCTCGAGTTGATCCCGCAGGACGCGCCCCCGGCGCTGACGGGCGCTCAGCCGCCCGCGCTCGGCGACGGCAAGAAGAAATAGCTCGTGCCCGAGGCGGGGCACATGGTCTGGCTCGGCCTGATTGTCATCGTCATCGTCGATCTGTCCCTCGCGCTGCTCTACTGGCGCCTGACCATCGAGGTGAGCGCCGAGGCTCGCGGTGAGCCGGGCGGAGTCTGGGCGCTGGCGGGTGGGCTGCAGGTGGGACCGGTGGCGGCCAGCGGGGTCGCGGCCGCCGGGCTCGCGCCGCGCGGGCAGGTACACGTCTTCGGACGCAAGATCGCCGACCGGGAGCTGACGCGGGGCTCCGAGCCCCGCGAGGAGCCGACGCAGCCCGCCTCGGAGCGGGTGAAGCGCTGGCAGCAGCAGGCCGAGCGCGGCTGGGGTCGGCTCAATGCCCATGTGGATCCGGGCGAACTGCTCGTCTTCCTGCTGCAGGAGCGACGGCGTATTGTCGTCCGCCAGCTCGACGTGGACCTGGCCTACTCGTTCCGCGACATCCTGCTGACGGGCAAGCTGCTCGCCGCCCTGTCGGTACTGTCCGGCATGCTACCCCCGCCCGTCCGCCTGCGGCACGGCGCCTCCTGGGACTGGGTCGACCGCGGGCGCGCAAGTGTTCAGGGGTCTATCGTCGTGTGGCCGGGTTGGATGCTCGTCGATACCACCTGGTTCGTGATACGAAGGGTCAGCCCGCTCGGGCGCCTGGGCGGCGCGAAGGCGGCGAGTGGAAAGGCAGCATCATGAGCGAGAAGATCACCAAGATCGTGGGCAACCTGCTGGACGGCATCCACGGCGTCTCGCGCAGCGAGACCATCATCGGTGAGCCTCGCGCAGCCGGGGACGCGACCATCATCCCGGTGCACCGGGTCAAGATCGCCTTCGGTGCGGGTAGCGCGTCCGCGGGTGCCCATCGCGGAAAGATCGGCGGCGACAGCGGCGGGCACGGCGCAGGCGGTGCCATCGAGCTCGAGCCCGTCGCGGCCATCGCGGTGGGCAAGGACGGTCACGCCCATCTGCTCACGGTGGACGCGGACGCGACGAGCACCTGGAGCGCGCTGCTCGCGGAGGTGCCTGACCTGGTGAACAAGCTCGCGCACACCCTCGGAGATCGCGTGAACTTCGAGCTGAAGCACCGGGGCGTGAAGGGTGAGCTGTCCGACGCGGCTGACGCCGAGACGGCGCCGCGCCTCGCCGCTGCGGACGACGCCAAGTCCAAGTAGCACAGGGAGGGGGCAGCTCAGCCCGCTGCCACGACCTCGCCGATGGCCTGCTGCAGGCGCGCGACGCCCTCGCTGATCACGTCGGCGTCGACGGTGAGGGTGGGTCGGAAGCGGACCGAGCGTGGGCCGCAGGCCAGGACGATCATCCCGTCTTCGAAGCACTGCCTCACGACCCGTCCGCGCATGTCCGCCGAGGGCAAGTCGAGGGCGCACATCAGCCCGCGGCCGCGCGCGTTGCTGACCACGTCCGGGTAGGCCGCCTGGATGCGCTGGAGGCCGGCCACCAGCTCGGCCCCGCGCTCGGTCGCGTTGTCGAGCAGCTGCTCGTTCACGATGATCTCGAGGATGTGGGTGCAGCGCACCATGTCCGTCAGTGAGCCGCCCCAGGTGCTGTTGATGCGGCTGGGCTTGACGAAGACGTTGCCTTCGACTTCGTCCACTCGCGGCGACACGAAGATACCGCCCACCTGCATCTTCTTGGCGAAGCAGAGGATGTCGGGCAGGACGTCCCAGTGCTGGTAGGCCCACCACTTGCCGGTGAGCCCGAGGCCGGTCTGCACCTCGTCGAAGATGAGCAGCGCCTCTCGCTCGTCCGCCAGGCGCCGAAGCCCGCGCAGGAACTCGGGGCGAAAGTGGTTGTCCCCGCCCTCGCCCTGGATGGGCTCGAGCAAGATGGCGGCGATGTCGTCGGGGTACTGATCGAAGGCCCGCTCGGCGGCGGCGAGGGACTCGGCCTCGGCCTGCTGGACCTGCGCGAGGTGATCCGCGAGCGGGAAGGCGATGGCGGGGCTCGGGATGCGGGGCCAGTCGAACTGCGGGAAGTGACGGGTCTTGACCGGATCCGTATTGGTGACGCTCAGCGTATAGCCGCTTCGGCCGTGAAATGCGTGCTCGAGATGCAGGATGCGCTGGCCTTTCTCGCCGCGGCCACGGGCGAGGTTCTTCTGCACCTTCCAGTCGAACGCCACCTTCATGGCGTTCTCGATGGCGAGCGCGCCGCCATCGATGAAGAAGTAGTGTGGCAGCTCGGGCGGCGCTGCCGAGCGGGACAAGGTGTCGACGAACTCCGCCATGTAGGTCGTGTAGTAGTCCGCGTTGCTCACCTTGGTGACGCCGACGCGAGCGAGCCGCGAGAGGCAGTCTTCCTCGAGCATGCTCGGGTGGTTGAAGCCGATGGGGTTGGACGCGAAGAAGCTGAAGAAGTCGAGGTACTCTCGCCCGGTGACGAGATCGCGCACCCGCGAGCGGCGACTGTTCTGCATGTCCACGACGATGGGGTAGCCGTCCACCAGCATGTGCTTGCGCAGGGTGGCGTGGACCTCGTGGGCGGGGATCTCTGAGCGGCGGAACATGGAGCCTCCGGGGGCGATGGAACTGCAAGTCGGCCGAGGCGCGGCCGAGCGGGTGCGGGCTCGGGGCTGAATCGGCGCCCGCGCGGGGGCGGGGAGCAGACAGCCCTGGTGAACCGTGGAGGGTAGCCTCTATACTCCGGCGCGATGCCAGACAAGAAGGCAATGTTCTCTGCCGCGGGGTCGTATTTGGTGAGCCACCCGGAGGAGCTGCTGCGCGCGGCCAAGCACGCTGTCGGGCTGCGCTTCGGCTTGCCCCTCGACGCCCTGCGCTGGCTGGCCGCGCAGCTGCAAGGCAAGAAGGCGCCCAAGGAGCTGAGGCTGACCGCGGTGCCGCCGGGGATCCGCGCCAGCGCCATCGTCAACCTCGCGGGCACGGACGTGCGAGCGGGCGCGACGGTCTTCGTGGAGGAGGTGCGCATCGGGCCCGACGAGCTGCGCTTCGAGCTGCGCCTCGCGGACGTGGAGCTGAAGTTGGTCGACGACGCCGCCGAGTCGCCGGTCGCCGCGCTGCTCAAGTCGGGCGCGCTCGATCTGAGCAAGCCGGGCAACCTGGCTGCCTTCATGCCCAAGCGCCCGGCGGTGCTGGTGGACGCCAAGGACGACCGCATCACGCTCGATCTCAAGAAGCACCCCAAGCTCGCGGACAACCGCAAGGCCGAGCGCCTGCTGGCAGCGCTGACCGCCTTCGTCACACTGCGCGGCAT
Organism: Polyangiaceae bacterium; assembly: GCA_019637295.1. GTDB lineage: Bacteria > Myxococcota_A > Polyangia > Polyangiales > Polyangiaceae > JACKEA01. Next base: position 359,755 of record JAHBVX010000005.1, on the reverse strand, counting down.
CGAGACCGACACGGATCACCTCGATGTCCTCGTCCGCCCGTTGCCTCATGGCGTGGGCGGCGCGGTCGAAGGCGTGCGCTCGCTGCTCTAGCTCACTCCGCTGGCGCGGCCTTCGGGGCCTCGCCAGCGCCCGGGGACTTGGGCTCGGGCTTGCCTTGCCACCACGCGCCCAGGCGCGTGAAGCTGAAGGGTCGGCTGTAGCCCCACAGCAGCACCAGCCCGAACACGAAGAACAGCCACGCCTGCGCCGTGAACTTGTCGTCCACCCAGTAGTAGTTGAGCAGCAGGATCTGACTCGCGCCGCTACACAAGAGCACCACGGTTCCGAGCTGCCAGCGCACCATCGCCAGCGCCGCGCAGCAGATGAACATCGAGTAGTAGTAACAGGTCAGATTCGCCAGACTCATCACCAACGGCGCGCTCAGCGCTTGGCCAACCCAGAGCAGCTTGGTTCGCCGTAGCGCCCACACCATCCACGCGCCGAGCAGCAGCACGATCCCGTAGTGAACGGGCTTGAGCTTCTTGTGGCGGTCGAGCCGCCCCTGCTTCCAGCCCTGGAACGGGTCCTCCAGGTTGTCGTCCCGGGTGAAGCGCATGCGGCCCTCCCAGTCGTGCACCAGGATGGTCTGCAGCCCCATGTGGTTGGTCAGAGGCGTGTTGTTGTGCGTCGTCAGGGTGTGCCCCACGAAGTGTTCGTAGGACTTGGCGCCGGTGACCAAGATGCTGGCCGGCACGAGCACGCCGATGGCGACGATGCAGCCGCCGATCAGCGCGCGGTGGTCGCGGTGCAACAGCCCCAGAATCCCCCCGGGCAGCTTGCCCGGGGCGGCGGGCGCCGAAGCCTTGCGCTTCTTCGTGGTCTCGAGCGGGGCGTTGAGCTTGCCGAGGCGCCAGTCGCGGAAGCGTCGCACGATGTACAGGGCGATGATGATCCCCCAGCCCGCGAAGAAGATGAGAGGGAAGACTCTGAGCAGCGCGGACCACGTGAGCGCGAACCCCGCCAGGAAGAACATGCGCTTGCGCGTCAGACAGATCGACGCCACGAGCAAGAAGAACCAGTCCATGCGCATGAACGCGCCGCCGGTCCAGTAGAAGTTGGCGGGCGCATTGCAGCCCCAAAACACCGTGGCCACGGCGCCCACCCGCCAGCCGAAGGCCCAGAACAGCATCGCCACCGAGCCGAGGTGGAAGAGGATGTCGATGGACGACAGCACCTTGAAGAAGCGATCGCTCGCGTGACCGAAGGACGAGAAGAACTTGCCGGTCATGGTCCAGACCGGCGGCGGGTTGTACCCGTGGTCCTTCTGCATGTTGTCCCAGTACCCCCCCCGGGACACTTGATAGAACCAGTCCACGTCCTTCTTGAAGGCGTCCCACTTCTCCGGCGTGAACAGCGGCTTGCAGGCGGCGATGTTGGCCTGCACCTCCGGGTTGCTGTTCTTCTTGATCAGGTTGACGCGCAGATCCCGCAGCTCGCGCCGGTTGACCTCCGCTCCCCGACCGAGGTCGATCTCGGCGGCAGCGGCGCACTCGTACAGCCGGTGGTAGCCGAGCTCTTCGTGGTATTTGCTGCCGAGGTAGTAGTGGAAGTACTCGTGCCGGTGGTAGTACTCGGGGTAGCGGACGTTGGGGTTGAAGAAGTCGAAGTAGGCGCCGAAGGCCATCGCGCTCATGGCGATGGCGATGCGCTTGCGGGTGCGCTCGGGGACGGGCGCGCGCAGCTTGCGCGCGCGGACCTCGTAGACGAGCAGCAACGCGCCACCCAGCGTCAGGGCGATGCGCACGCCGTTCATGAAACGGCTCCAGGAGTCGTTGGCGAACAGCGGGCTCTGCCAGAAGAAGTCGGCTGCCGCGAGGATGGGTGCCCCGAGCCATCCGGCGAGCTGCCAAGCCTGGTCGATCATCGGCCGCGGAGGCTACCCCAACGTCCGGGATTCGGCGACAGGACTTGGCGCCCAGGCGCCAGGCAACCGGCAATCTCAAAAAAAACGAGCCGGGTGACGCTGGGCCACCCGGCTCGTGCCGTCCTCCCGACCTTGACCGCTAGCCCCCGGCTAGGGTCCGGGAAGGGCCGACCTCCGGGGTCGGCTCCAGGACCTCAGGGCGCGTGCCCTCCGGTAAAGGTTCGAGGGTTCGGGCGTTTGCATATTTGCATGTCGTGCCTACCTCCTCCGGCGCTACGCCGGTCGCCCTTCGGGCAGGGCCGCGAGAGCAGCGAGCCGCTTCCAACCGCGGCCGCCGCCGTCTGGGGCGTTTCCATGAGCGGAGGCCGCAGCGAAGCGGCCCCGGGTCCAGTGCAGGTGCGGGAGAAGTCTCCCGCCGGCGAGATCCGGGACGAGTCCAGCCTGCACGTTGGTTCAGACATAGCATGGCCGGCGCCCTGGCGCCAAAAGTGCGCCTCCCACCGGAGGCTCAAGCCTCAGGGATCCTTGGTCTTTGTGGCTGAGACGCGGTAGCTGATCTCACACGGCAGGGTAGCGAACCCACCGTCCACACTCACCAGCTCCAGGCAGTCGCTGTCCGGCGTCTGGGCGTAGCCGAAGCGCATCAAGCCTTCGAAACCACCTATGTTTTCAGGGTGGTCCAGGGTCCCGCTGGCCACATCCCGGCGCACGATGGCGCAGCCGGGCATCGCGCCCTTGGGCTCCCGCAGGGTGACCTGCGTCGCCGTGTCGAAGGAGAAGGACACGCCGTCCGAGGCGACCTTGCCCCAGATCGGCTCTTGCCCGTTGAGCCAGTAGAGATCCGGGCCGTCTCTCGAGAGCTGCATGTCGAACTCCCACACGTCCGTCGAGCCCACCGCACCGGGTCCACAGCTCGAGTGCTGCAGCTTGCCCACCACATGGAAGGTGCCCAAGGGCTCGCCCGGGATCTTCGCGTCCTTGGACGGGTCCATACAGCCGGAGGTCAGGGCAACCAGGGCTAGCGCGGCGGCGAGTCTCATGCGCTACCGCTAGCGAAGCTCGTGGCTTTGGGGCAAGTCTATGGTGTGCGGCTGACCCCCTTCGATCGCCTTCTCTGTGTGCGGACCGGGTTGCTCGCGTGCGCGCTGGTGGCCGCTGCGTCGGCGGTAGTGGTCACCACCGACGAGGTCGGCAGCACTGCAGCCGAGCGACTCGCGCGGCTGAGCGTGTTTGCCCCAGCCCTCAGCGTCGTCGCGTGCATCGTGGTGGAGCGGCAGGCGGTGCTGCGCGGTGAGCTTGCCACCCTGGCCGCGCTCGGCGTCACCGCCCCGCGCGCGCTGCGGGGAGCGCTGCTCGCGGCCTGGCTCGTGGGAGCGGTCGCGCTCGGGCTGGTCGCGTCGCCTTGGTCGGATCCGAGCTCGCTCTTCCCAAGCGTGGCTGGCACGGCGGACTGGCTCCTGGTCGATGGCCGGCTGGTCGAGCCCGGCGCGGGACTGTCGGTGGGCGCTCAGGGCGACATCGAGCGCTTCGAGCCGGCGGCTGCCGCGGTTGGAGTCGACGCGCGGCGCGGCGCGCAGCTGGTTGTCGGTGCGTTGGCGCTGGTGGGGCCCTGGTGGGCGATCGCGTCGTCAGGAGCCGGCTCGCGCTGGCTCGCGCCGCTAGCGACGCTGCTGGGCACCATCGTGCTGCTGCACGCCGCCGCCGCAGGTCGGATCAGCGTCGTGCTGCTTCCTGCCGCGGCACTACCCCTCGCGCTGCACGCGCTGGCGCGCTGGCGCCGGCAGCTCGGGGTGGAGGCATGAGCGGTCGGGTGCGCTACAGTCAGGGCCAGGGCGAGGCCGAGTGGAGCATCCTCGTGCACGGCGGCGCAGGCGACGTCCCGGCGGACCGACTGCCGGCGCATCGTGACGGGTGCGCGCGCGCGGCCCGCGCCGGCGCCGAGCGACTGCGCGGCGGCGGCGGCGCCCTGGACGCCGTGCAGGCGGCGGTGATGGTGCTTGAAGACGACCCTTGCTTCAACGCGGGGACCGGCGCGTGCTTGACCGAAGCCGGCACCCTCGAGCTGGACGCGGCGCTCATGTCGGGAGCTGACCTGCGCGCCGGCGGCGTGTGCGCGCTGCCGCCGTTTCGCAATCCCATCGCCATCGCCCGGGGCGCGCTCGACGAGGGACGACATGTCTTGTACGCAGGAGCGGGGGCTGCGGCGTTCGCCCGCTCCCGCGGCTTCCGAGCGGCAGAGCCCGAGTCGATGATCACCGAGGCGGCGCGCAGCAAGCTGGCCGCGGTGCAGGCCGGGCAAGGCAGCAACTGGGCCGGCGGTACCGTGGGCGCGGTGGCGCGGGACCGGGCCGGTCACGTCGCGGCGGCGACGAGCACCGGCGGGACGGCCGGCAAGCGGCTCGGGCGCGTGGGCGACAGCCCGCTGCTCGGCGCGGGCACCTACGCCGACGATGCGGGGGGCGCGGCGTCGGCCACGGGGCACGGCGAGGGGATCCTGCGGTTGGTGCTGGCGGGCCGCGCGGTCGCCGCGATGGTGCAGGGCGACGAGCCCGAGGCAGCCGCGCGGGCGGTCATCGCGGAGCTCGAGGCCCGGGTCGGTTCGAGCGGCGGCATCATCCTGGTCGACCGTCGGGGTCGCCTGGGCCTCGCGCGCTCGACCGCGACCATGACCTGGGGCGCGCTGTCAGCCTCGGCGCCCGAGGCGGCGACCGGGGACTAGCGCGCCTCGGCTCAGGCGCCCGCGGGCTGGGCGGCCGCTGCGGCTCTCTGCCGCTTGCGCTCGAGGGCCTGCTCGAGGCCGATGCGCAGCCGCTTGCGCCGCTTCAGGCGCTTGGGCTTGACCGGTGTGCTCAACCACTCGTGCCGCTTGCGGACGTTCCAAATCGCTCGATTCGCCATGGGACGCGAGCTAATAGCCAACCTTCCGGCACAAGACAAGGCGGACGAGTAGGATTGTCCCGAGCGTGACCCAGTATTTGACCATGTCGCAGGCCTTCCCCATGAGCGGGGGGGTGGTCCGCTCTCCCCGGGGCTTCAGCTATTTGCTCGGCAATTTGCTGGGGGATGGCGCCTACGGGGCCGTGTTCGAGTGCGTTGGCCCGTTCGACCAGTCCTTCGCGCTGAAGGTGTTCCAGCCGCAGAATCGGCCCTACGAGCAGGTGCGCGGCGAGTGGGTCAGCGAGGCCGAGCGGTTGTATCGGGTCCGTCACCCCAACATCGTCTACGTGTTCGACTACTTCGAGCACCAAGGCCTGTTCTACCTGGTGCTGGAGCGCTGCGACCACTCCCTCGAGAGCATGCTCGGCCGCCCCTTCACCGATCGCCTGGTGGTCGAGGTGATGCGACAGCTCCTGTTCGCCATCCAGTACCTCGCGGACAACGAGATCGTTCACAACGACCTGCACGCTGGCAACGTACTGATCGTGCAAGGACCGAACATCATCTGCAAGCTGAGCGACCTGGGCATCTCGCAGGAGATGTACGGGCAGTACGCCGTGCGCCCGCAGGTCGTGCACCACCGCATCATGGCGCCCGAAGTGGCCGCGGGCGGTTACACCACGAAGCAGAGCGATCTGTACCAGCTGGGATTGCTGCTGTACCAGATGCACACTGGCGAGACGGCCATCGACTTCTCACAGGGCTACGACGCGATCGTCGAGCAGATCCGGCAGGGGCTGCCCCGCGCCAAGGCGGAAGCGCTCGGTACGCCGCTCGGAAAGATCGCCAGCGTGATGCTCCGACGGACGGAGCAGTACCGCTACACCTCGCCCGCGCAGGTGTGGGAAGACCTGCAGAAGCTGGACGTGTGGAGCCAGTAAGCGCTCGACTCAACCGGTCGAGATCACTCGATTGCGCCCGCCGCGCTTGGCCAAGTAGAGGCGACGATCGGCGATCGCGACCAGCGTCGTCGTCGCTGGTTCGTCACAGCAGCTGAGGCTGGCGACCCCGACGCTGGCGCTGACGGCTACGGCGCCGGCGTCCGTGGGCACGGGGCCTGCGGCGATGTGCAGCCGCAGCCGGTCGCCTACGGCGGCGGCGCCCGCGAGGTCGATGCCGCGCAGGATGACGGCGAACTCCTCGCCTCCGTAGCGCGCGAACACGTCCTCCGTGCGCAGCCCGCTCGCCACGCGGCGGGAGGTCTCGATCAGCACCAAGTCCCCCGCCGGGTGGCCGTAGGCGTCATTGACCTGCTTGAAGTGATCGAGGTCGAACATCACGAGCGAGACGATGGTGTCGTGACGGCGGGCATAGGCGACCTCCATCTTGAGGCGCTCGTCGAAGTGCTCTCGGTTGTACGCGCCGGTCAGCGCGTCCTTCACGCTGGCCTCGTACAACTGCTGCAGCATGCGCTCCTGGCTCGAGTCCGTGAACGTGTAGCGGAACAGCACCGTCGGGCCCAGCTGGAACACGTCGCCGTCGGCGAGCAACTGATGCTCGATGCGCTTGCCATGCACGAACGTCCCGTTCGCGCTCTGCAGGTCCTCGAGCACGAAGCCGTCGCCGTCACGCCGGATGCGAGCGTGCTTGCGACTGACGCCGTCGTCCGTGAGCACCACCTGGCAGCTGGGGTGGCGGCCGAGGAGGTACTCGTCTCCCTCCAGACTCAGCACCTGCCCCACGTGCGAGGCGTCCATGCGCACGAGGACATGACGGTCGGGTCGGGTCGGCATGCTCGACCGCCGCAGATCGGCCAAGTGCACGACCGCCGTTCGATCTTCGAGATCCGAGTCGTCGGGGAAGACGCTGATGAAGGGCTTGTCGGACGCCACCGCGATGCCCTGCAGTGTGCCCGAAATTCAGGCGTTTGCCGAGAGGTCAAGCGGGCGCCAGCGCTCGATACAAGTCGAAGGTCTTCTTCGCCACGGCGCGCCAGGAGAACTCCGCCTCGGCCCGGGCCCGCCCCGCCCGCCCCAGCGCCGCGGCCCGCTCTGGTGAGGTGGCGACGGAGGCGATGGCGCTCGCGAGGTCCTGGGCGAACCGCGCGGGATCGACGGGTCCTGGCAAGCCCCCGCGGGTCAACTCGAGGGGGACCAGCTCGCCGGTGACCCGAGGCACCACGATCTCCGGGATCCCGCCCACCGCCGACGCGATCACCGGAGCCCCGCAGGCCATGGCCTCGAGGTTCACGATCCCGAAGGGCTCGTAGACCGATGGGCAGACGAAGGCCCGCGCGTGCGACAGCAGCGCGATGAGCTGCGGGCGAGGCAGCATCTGCTCGATCCAGACCACCCCGCCGCGCTCCGCCCGCAGCGCCGCCACCCGGCTGTTCATCTCTGCGGCGATCTCGGGCGTGTCGGGCTCGCCCGCGCACAGCACCAGCCCGAGCTCTTTGGGCAGCAGGCGCGCGGCGTCGAGCAGGTGGACCACGCCCTTCTGCCGCGTGATGCGACCCACGAAGATGACGTAGGCGGCGTCCGGATCGACACCCAGCTTGCGCAGCAGCTCGGGAGCCTCGGTGCGACGAAACTCGTCCAAGTCGATGCCGTTGGGAATGACGTGTACCCGCGTCGGATCCACCGCGGGGTAGGTGCGCAGGACGTCCGCCTTCATCCCGCCCGAGACGGCGATGACGGCGTCAGCGTTCTCGACCGCGGTCCGCTCGCAGAACGAGGACAAGCGATAGCCACCGCCGAGCTGCTCCTCCTTCCAGGGCCGCAGGGGCTCGAGGCTGTGGCTGGTCATCACGTGGGGCACGCCGTAGAGCAGCTTGGCCAGGTGCCCGCCGAAGTTCGTGTACCAGGTGTGACTGTGGACGAGACGCGCGCCTTCGGCGCGCTGCGCCATGGACAGATCCGTCGAGACGGTGCGCAGGGCCGCGAGGTGAGGGGCGCTGCCCGACAGCTCCGACCACGACGGGTGGCACGTGACGCCCGGCTCGCTGCGGTGTGCTCCGAAGCAGTGCACCTGAACCTCGGTCAGCTCGCGCAGCTCGCGCACCAGGTACTCGACGTGGACTCCCGCCCCGCCGTACACCTCCGGAGGGTACTCGCGCGTCAGCAGGGCGACGGGACCCGTGCTCACGGAGTCACCACGGCGCCTTTGCCAACCACCACCACACCCTCGTCGCTCACGACGAACCCGCGCGCACGGTCGTGCTCCGGATCCACGCCGATCCGGGCATCCGCCGGGATGGTGACGGTCTTGTCCAGGATGGCCCGCTTGACGATGGCGCCGGGGCCGATGCGGACGTCGTGCATCAAGACCGAGTCCTCGACCAGCGCGCCACTGTCGACGTGAACGCCAGGCGAGACCACGCAGCGGCGCAAGATCGCTCCCGAGAGGATGGCGCCGGGGGCCACGATGGAGTCCACGGCGTAGCCGCGCCGGCCATCCTCGTCGAAGACGAACTTGGCCGGGGGCAGCGAGCCGTACCAGGTGTGGATGGGCCAGGCCAGGTTGTAGAGGTTGAACACCGGGTGCACGCTGATGAGGTCCATCTGCGCGTCGAAGTAGCTGTCCAGCGTGCCCACGTCCCGCCAGTAGCCGCGATCCCGCTCCGTCGAGCCGGGGACGATGTTCGTCGAGAAGTCGTAGACCGCGGCCTGCCCCTTCTCGACGAGGGTCGTGATGATGTCGCCTCCCATGTCGTGGCGGCTGCCGGCGCGCACCGCGTCCTCCTTTACGGCGGCCACGAGGACATCCGTGGAAAATACGTAGTTGCCCATCGACGCCAGCGCGAAGTCCGGCGCGTCCGCGAGGCCGACGGCGTCGGAGGGCTTCTCGCGGAAGCGAGCGATGCGGCCGGAGGCGTCGGGCTCGATGATCCCGAAGCGGGACGCCTCCGAGACTGGGACTCGGATGCCCGCCACCGTCACGCCGGCGCCGGAGGCGATGTGTGCGGCGACCATCTGGGACGGGTCCATGCGGTAGATGTGGTCGGCGCCGAAGACGCAAATGTACTTGGGGGACTCGTCCTGGATCAGGTTCAGGTTCTGGTAGATGGCGTCCGCGGAGCCCTCGAACCAGCGCTTGCCGACGCGCATCTGCGCCGGCACGCTCATCACGAAGTTCCCGAACAGGGGGCTCATGCGCCAGCACTGGGCGATGTGACGGTCCAGGCTGTGGCTCTTGTACTGCGTCAGGACGGCGATGCGCAGGTAGCCACCGTTGACCAGGTTGGACAGAGCGAAGTCGATCAAGCGGTACACGCCGCCGAACGGTACGGCTGGTTTGGCGCGGTCCCTCGTCAGCGGAGCGAGCCGACTGCCCTCGCCGCCCGCAAGCACGACGCCCAAAACACGCGGCCTGGAGTCCATGATGCGTACAACATGCCCGACCCCGCGCTCCACTGTCCACTGAACGAGCAGGCTCATCTCCCGTTTGCTAGGCTCGGCTGACGATCGTGGCCTACCGGGAAGAGCTCGAGCATCTCAAAGCGCGGCTGCGCGAGCTGGAGGACGAGCTCGCGAGCGCCCGCGCCCAGCTCGCCGCCGGCCGGGCGGAGCAGCTCGAGCCGGCAAACTTTGCCTCCCTGCTGCGCGGAGGCCCGGGGGAGCTGCGCGTCGAGCGCGGGGTCGTGGCCGAGCTCGACGACGCCGCCGCCGAGGAGATCCTCGAGCTGGTCCGCTCGCGGCTCGGCCACGTGGGGGAGGTCCAGCGCATCGGGCGCTCGCTCACCTTCAGCAGCGCACGCGGCAGCTCTCGCACCGTCGAGATCACCGTCGCGACGCTGCGAGGCCAGACTCGCGTGCGCGCCACCGAGGGCCTGGGCAGCCTGGCGGGGGCGCTGTTCGGGGGGGTCGTGGGGGGAGTCGGGGGCGGCGGCATGGGGGTCGTGATCCCGCTGCTGGGGCTGGCGGGGGCGCTGCGGTTGATGACGGTCGCGGGGGTGCTGTGGCTGGTGCTGGTGTACCTGCTGACCCGGGGGCTGTACCGCCGCGTGGTGACCCGTAGGCTGCGCGAGCTCGAGTCGCTCACGGCGGAGATCGTGGCGACGCTCGAACCCGGGCCGCCCCACCGCTAGGCCCTTTCGGGAACTTCGCGCCCTGTGCGGCTGTCGGACCCGGGCGTGCGACGGACTGGGTTGCTCTCGATTGTGCTCTTCACCGCGGGCTGCGCTTCGTCGCCAGCGGCCAGCTCCCAGCCGCGGCTAGCCGTGGCGACCCGAGCCGCTGGAGCCGCCGAACGCCCGGTGTTCGCTCCGCCCCCGGAGCTGCGCCGCGCGATGGAGGTGGCGGTAGCGACCGGGGCCGCGGGCTCCACGGACGAGCCCGCGAACGCCGCGCCGCTCGAGCCCCTCGAGCGGGACCCGGTCACCGACGACGCCGAGCCCAGTCGGCACCACCGAGTGCCCGCGCAGGCCGTGCAGCGGGTGGTGCAGCTCAACGTCGGCCGCTTCCGCGGCTGCTACCAGCGGGGGCTGCTGCGGAGCCCCAAGCTCGCGGGCACCTTCGTCGCGCGCTTCGTGATCGGCCCCGACGGCCAGGTCCATCGCGCCCGGGAAGAGAGCCAGACCCTCGACGATCTCGAGACCCGTCGCTGCTTGCTACGGACCTTCTTCGATCTGCGCTTCCCCAGCCTACCTGGGCAGTACGTCACGGTGAGCTATCCCGTCCTGCTCGGCGCGCCAAGGGCGAGCGCGGCGACCGCGCTGGCCAAGCCCTATCGTCCCGGAGGTCTCGCGGCCCCGGAGGGCTTCGTGGAGCGGTGGAACGCGAGCAACCCGCTGGCACAGCCCCAGCTTTCGCTGCCGAGCCCGCCCGAGCGTTCGCGCAGGGCGTCGAGTTGCGCAGCGGGCGATCCGGTGTGCGCGGAGCCGTGAGTCTTTCGCCGTGTCGCGCCCACGCCGAGCGAGTATGAGCGAGGCATGACGGCAGCCGCTTCGAGTCCGGTGACGGTGCAGTACTTCTCCGACGTGCTGTGCGTCTGGGCCTACGTCGGTCAGGCTCGACTCGACGAGCTCGAGGCGGAGTTCGGCGCGGAGGTCTCGGTCGACTGTCACTTCATGACGGTCTTCGGTGACGCGCGCAGCAAGCTCGAGCAACGCTGGGCCGAGCGCGGCGGACTCGCGGCGTATGCCGACCACGTGCGCGGGGTCGTGAGCCGGTTCGATCACGTGAGCATCCATCCGGACGCCTGGGCGCGCGCGGCGCCCACCTCGTCGCTGGGCTGCCACATCTTTCTTGCAGCCGTGAAGCTGTACGATCGGGAGGCGTTCCGCCGCGCCGCGTGGGCCCTGCGCCTCGCGTTCTTCCGCGATGGGATCGACATTTCTCAGCGCAAGGCGCAGCTCGAGGTGGGGGATCGGCTCGGGCTGTCGGTACCCGCCATCGAGGAGCTCTTGTACTCCGGGCGAGCGCACGCCGAGCTGTCGCGCGGCATCGATCTGGCGCTGAGCTACGGCGTGGAGGTCAGCCCCTCCTTCGTCTTCAACGAAGGACGACAGCGCCTCAACGGAAACGTGGGTTACCGCGTGATCGAGGCGAACGTACGGGAGCTGCTGCGCTCCCCGGAGCAGGGACACTCTTGGTGCTGACCGCGGGCAGAGCCAGGACGAAAGGATACGTGAGCGAGTAGCTGGGGCTCGGCGGACTCGCTGCTGACCAAGCCACCAGCGCCTCGTTGGCACGGGGAAAGCGCAGCCGGGCGAAGGCGCCGGTGATGCACACCACCGCGGCGCGCCGGATGGTCGCCGGTCGCTCCCCGAGACGTGCGGACTGTACCCGGCCCAGCGCGTCCACCTGTAGGGTCATCGCGTAGCGCCCGCTGGGCAGACCGTGCTGTCCGGCGCAGCTTCGCAGCTCGGGGGTCGCGCGGCGGAGCACCGCGAGCATCAGCTTGCGATCGAGGCTGGCGGCGGGGACACCGGGCGCCAGCGTCATCCAACCCAGAGCCAGGCCGAGGGCAGCGATGAGGCGCATGGCGGGTGGGACACGCGCCGGGGTCCTGAGGTTCCCGCTGCCTCAGCACCCCGGCAGCGACATGCCCAGCGTCCGCAGCGCGCCAGCGAAGTCCGGCGCCAGCGGCGCCCGCACGCACACCGTGCCGGTGGTCTCCTCGAAGCCGAGCGAGAGCGCGTGCAGCCCGAGCCGGTTCAGCGGCGTCTCGCTGCGGATCAGTCGATTGAACCAGCCGGTGCCGTAGTTGGCGTCGCACGCGATCGGGTGGCGTAGGTGGGCCAAGTGTCGCCGGATCTGATGGTAGCGCCCGGTGTGAGGTCGCGCTTCGACCAGTGAGCAATGCTCGCCCGCCGCCAGGCGCCGAAAGGACGTCACCGCCGGCACCCGCTCCCGCCCTTCGGCGCGCGGGACCGGGTAGTCGAGCTGCACCTCATCCGGGAAAACCCCGCGCACCAACGCGACGTAGACCTTGCACACCCTGCCGAGTTCGAGCTGCCGCTGCCAGGCTCGCGCCGCGTCCTCGGACAGCCCGAACGCCAAAGCGCCGCTCGTTCCCCGGTCGAGTCGATGCAGCGGCCAGACCTTGGCACCGATCGCGTCGCGGGCTCGGATCATCGCCACGTCCGAGTCCGGCGCGAGACCGCTGCGGTGCGTCAGCAGTCCCGCAGGCTTGTCGACGATCAGCCAGTCGCGGGAGTGATGAAGGATGGGGATCACGGCCGCGCTAGCGCCTGTCCATTCGTGGAGCAGTGGTCGGGGTGGCAGGATTTGAACCTGCAACAGCCGGCACCCAAAGCCGGCCCTCTACCAGGTTGAGGTACACCCCGGTCGAATCAATCGCGCGCTGCTTAGCGCCAATGGCTTGGCGATGCAAGGAAGCCGCTCAGGTGGGCAGGGGCCGGCGCTGCTCGAAGAAGTCTGCGGTCTGGAAGGCCGCGTCTGCGAAGCCGTAGGTGGCGTTCTTGTACGACACCCGCAGCATGCGCTTGAGCAGCAGGTCGAACAGCAGCGGGTTCTTGAGGTAGATGCGATTGAGCTGCTCGCGCTGGTCGTCGTCGATGTAGCCGTCCTGCGCGAGCAGTCGTGTGCTCACGAGGGGATCGATGGCGGGCAGGGGATAGTCCGAGCCGTAGAGCAGCCTCGCGCCCAGGTGCTTCGAGATCAGAAGCTCGCGCAGGGGCTTGCCCGCGCGGGACACTTGGGTGAGCGCGGACAGGTCACCGAACAGGGAGCTCTTGTACCGCTCTTCGTTGAACAGGCGCATGAAGGCGTCGAACGCAGGGATGCGGCGCAGGTCGCCGGCGTCGATGTCCTGCACGTCCCCCTTGCCCGCGCAGTGCGCGACGACGACACGCACGCCCGCGTCGAGGGCGCGGCGCAAGCGCAGCGGGTTGCCGAGCTCCTGCCACGCATCCACGTGAACCGCCTGCTCGTCACCGGCGTGGGTGATCAGCGGCACGTCCAGCTCGCTGAGGCGCTCGTAGAAGGCGTCACAGCGCTCCGACAGCGGGTCGATGCCCATGGCGTTGGGCAGCCATTTCACCGCGACGGCGCCGGCCTGCACGGCGCGGTCGAGCCGGTCGAGCGCATCCTTGCGATAGGGGTGCACGGACGCGCAGGCCACGAGCTCGGGGTGCTCTCGGGCGAGCCCGAGCACGTACTCGTCGGGGGTGTAGAACTCGCTTCGCCCCCGATCCTCGCTGCCGTCCTGGCGCACGGCGTAGTCGAACGCAAGGCAGAGCAGCTTGCCCGTGGGGTTGGCGACTCTCTGAAGACTGAGCAAGCGCTCGACGTACTGCTGATCCGCGCGGCTCTCGTCGGTCACGCCGGCGGCCCGCACGTAGACCTCGTAGCGAAAGCGTCGCAGCGGTCGGGCGTGACTGCGCGCGGCCGGATTCACCCAGCAGCCCGTGCCCCCGCTGCCGAGTCCGACGATGTGGACGTGGGCGTCCCAGATTTTCGCGCGGTCCAGCGACCCGAGCATCTTGTCGGCCAGCTCACGCTCGTCGTCGTCCAGCGGCGCGGGCGGGCCGGGCGCGAAGGCCGCCGGGGCGCCCACGCGCCCGCCGACGCCCAGCCCGAGCCCGAAGGCCAAGGTCGTGCCCAGAAATCCGCGCCTCGTCGAGCCCGCCATCCGATGGCCGCATATCAGCACGGTTTGCCCCGACCAGGGCAAGCGCAGAACGACCCCAGCGGACCGCGGGTCAGTCGGGGATAGGCACCAGCTCCACGTTCAGACGGATGGGCTCGCGATCCGCGGTGACCAGCCGGTCCCACGGGAAATACCCGCTGCGCTGCACGGTGATGCGGTGCTCACCCACGGGCAAGCGCACGCCATGGGCCGCGACGTATCCGAGGGGACCGATGTACTCTTCGTCGATGTACACCGACGCATCCCGTGGGGTGCGGCTCGGGGCGTCGAAGCCCAGGCTGACGGCGGCGCGGCCCACGCCAGAGGTACACGCGGCGGCTGAAGTCGCCGCGAGCGCGACGGCGATGGCGAGGACGCGAATGACGCTCATTCCCACTCGATGGTGGCCGGCGGCTTGCTGCTGATGTCGTAGGCGACGCGGTTGACACCGCGCACCTCGTTGATGATTCGAGCGCTCATGATGCCCAGAAGCTCGTGGGGCAGCCGAGCCCAATCCGCGGTCATACCGTCGCTGGAGGTGACGGCGCGGATCACACAGGTCTCCTCGTAGGTGCGGTCGTCCCCCATCACGCCGACGCTGCGCACGGGTAGCAGCACCGCGAAGGACTGCCAGACGCTCTCGTACAGCCCTGCCTTGCGGATCTCCTCGTCGACGATTGCGTCCGCCTGCCGCAAGACGTCGAGTCGCTCGGCGCTGAGATCCCCGAGGCAACGCACGGCCAATCCGGGCCCTGGGAACGGCTGTCGCCAGAGCACGTCGTGCGGCATGCCGAGAGCGTCGCCCACCTGCCGGACCTCGTCCTTGAACAGCTCGCGCAGCGGCTCGATCAAGCGCAGCTTCATGCGCTCTGGAAGGCCGCCGACGTTGTGGTGACTCTTGATGACGGCGCTCGGCCCCTTGACGCTGACGCTCTCGATCACGTCCGGGTAGAGCGTGCCCTGGACCAGATACTCCGCGCCCTCCACCCGGCTCGCGTGCTCCTCGAACACCTCGATGAACACGCGGCCGATGATCTTGCGCTTCTGCTCGGGGTCGACGACCCCCGCGAGAGCCGACAAGAAACGCTCCCGGGCGTCCACCACGATCAGATTCAAGTGAAAGCTCTCGCGCATGGCGTGCTCCACTGTCTCTCGCTCACCGGCGCGGAGCAGCCCATTGTCGACGAAGATGCAGACCAGGCGGTCGCCCAGGGCGCGGTGGCAGAGCACGGCCGCGACCGACGAGTCCACCCCGCCAGACAGACCCAGGATGGCGCGCTCTTTCGCGCCGACCCGGCGCTGAACGTCGGCGATGGCGTCATCCACGAAGGACACCGGGGTCCAGCTCGGGGAGAGCCCCGACACCTCGAACAGAAACGCGCGCAGCAGCTCGATCCCCCGCGGGGTGTGCGCGACCTCGGGGTGGAACTGAATGCCGAACAGGCGACGTTCCGGGTGCGCGATGGCCGCCAGCGGAGCGTTGGGGCTCTCGGCGATGGCCCGGAACCCGGGCGGCGGCTCGGTCAGCCGGTCGCCATGGCTCATCCACACGCTGAGCGAGTCACCGGCGGCGAACGGCGCCAAGATCCCCAGCGGCTCTCGGACCGTGAGCTTGGCGGGTCCGTACTCGCGATGAGTCGAGGGCTCGACCTTGCCCCCCAGCTGGTGGGCCATCAGCTGCTCGCCGTAGCAGATCCCCAGCACCGGCAGGCCCAAGTCGAAGAGGCGCTTGTCGCTCTTGGGCGCGATCTCCTCGTAGACGCTCTCCGGGCCACCCGACAAGATGATGGCGCGGGGCGCGAGCTTCTCGATGGCTTCCACGGGCAGCGTGCCCGGGTGGATTTCGCAGTAGACGTGACACTCCCGGACGCGACGCGCGATCAGCTGGGTGTACTGGGATCCGTAGTCGAGGATGAGCACCAAATCGCGGCGCGACATGCCGCCGCTCGTAGCACGACCGCGAGGTCGAGGAAACGTCAGTTCTTGGCGGCGACGACCAGGTGCGCGGCGCTGTCGAGGGCGGTTCGACAGAACGCGGCGAGGGAGCTCGGCGTGGGCTCTGGCTCGACGCCGCCGCCCGTCCACAGCCGCGCGGCGCGCTCTCGTGGATCCAGCTCCCGCAGCCGCGCCTGCTCCAGGAAGTGCTCCCGCGTCAGCGCGAAGTCCTGTGCGCCGAGGGAGCGCTGCGCAAGGCGAGTCAGCAGCGCGCGCACCTCGCTGATGGCCTTCGGCTGGTCTTCGGGATAGTGCACGAGTTCGATCAGCAGGGCGGCTCGACGTCGGCCGCCCAGGACCGTGGCGCGCGCGGAGCCGAGCCCCGCGTCGGTCAGCGTTCGAGCCAACAGCCCACCGGGGCGTCCGAGCGCGTAGGCGATCCAGCTCGGCTCGGGCCCGCCGCCCGACGAGAGCGGGACGGCCACCAGGGTGCGACCGAGGTCTCGCTCAGCGGCGTCCAGAACCAGTTCGCCGCGCTTGGGCCTCGGTCCCGACGCCTTGCTGCAGGGGCGCTGACCCCGCCGGCGGGCGGGGGCCAGCCAGGTCGAGAGCTGACGAGCCGCGATTTCGCTCTGCGTCGGGTCACCGTTCGCCAGCACCGCGAGGCGCAGCGGCTCCTCCGCCAGCGAGCGGCGGCGGGCGTCCGCGGCGCTGCCGGCGAGTTGGCTGACCGAGCGAAACGTCCCGCGGGGTTCGAGCCAGCTCGGCTGGCTCGGGCTCAGCGCGTCGAGGGCCGTCCAGTACTGCGCCGGCGCGTCGAGCTCGCCGAGCAGGCTGTCTCGCTCGGGCGCAACGTCGCGGTCGTCCAGAGGCACGGCCAGGGCTCGACCGAGGGCGTCGGCGATGCGCCGCGCCTGCGCGGCGGGCGTCTCGGTGGGTCCGAGCCGTGGTCCGCGAGCGAGCAGCCCAGCGCCATCGGCCGTGAGCCACGGCGCGAGCGTCACTCCGGCACCGGCGCGCTTGGCCAGCGCGCGCAGCGTGAGCGCGGTGACTCCCGCGTCGGTCACCGATTCGCTGCTGGTCGAGCACGGGCTGGCCAGCAAGAGCCACAGCTCACCCTGGCCCGGCTCGCCCTTCGAGCGCACCGGCAACGCCGCAGCTCGCGCGTTCTGCTCGACGCGCCCCAGCGAGCTCTGAAGCGGCTCGGGCTTGGCGCCGGTGTGTCGTACGAAGCGCCGCACCGGCCCGGCGGATAGCTGGGCGCTGAGCGCGCGCCATGCGGCGATGGCCGCGGCCTCGCGTGGATCGCTGGCGCGAAGGATGCCGTCCTCCACGGCCCACCAGTCCTCGGCCCCTTGCTCCAGCGCGTCGCGAAGCTCGGTGTCCAGCACCCAGGCTGCCCAGGCCAGCTCGTCCGCAGCGGCCTCCGCCGCTGCGGGAGCGCTCAGATCGACGCGCAGACACGCGCCTCGGGGACGCAGCGTCGCGCTGATGCGATCAGCGGTCCAGGGCAGGGAGAGCGATGACAAACGGGCGCTGAGACGCTCGCCCCCGGCCGCGCCGAGCCAGCGTGCTGCCGCCACCGCGCGAGCTCCGCTGGGTAGCCGCAGGGCGACGGACACGTGGCGCGCGCTCGGATCGCCGCCCAGGGACTCGGCCGTGCTCGCGTCGGGCCAGGGATCATCGGGTCCGCCGTCGGGCCATTCGCCCGTCGCCGCTACCGCGGCGGCCGCCGCGTCGAGCAGCGCGCGCTCACCCACGGCCCCGAACGCCGCGCCCCGGGCTCGATTCACCTGCGCTCGCCAGCCCTCCACGACAGCCGCCGTAATCGGCATGGTCGCCGCGGCGGCGCTGAGATCCCCGCTGCAGCGCTCGAGCGCGCTCTCGGGGCTCGGCGCCAGCCTGGAGGCCACGGCGATCTTCTCCCGCACTCGCTCGAGCGCGGCGTCGCCGTCGGTCACTGGTGTGCGCAGCGCCGCGCTGACGTCGCGAACGAAGCGCGCGACGTCGTCGGGGCCGCTGACCAGGACGGAGAGGTGGGCGCCGAGGGCATGGGGTCGAGTCGACAGTGCGCGCCGCCCCAGGCGTGCTTCGAGCAGTGCCGCGAGCCCGACCGAGGCGACCGAACCCCCATCATGCGCCAGCGCGAGCGCGACGGCGCCGAGGGGATCGCCGCTGCGATGGACCAACGCTGTCGCGGGCCGCGCGGGGGACTGCCGCACCTCGAGTCGAGCGTGGCTGACCGGGGGGGCGACGCCTTGGCTGCCCGCCGCCGGGGGTGCCGAGCGCACGAGCGCACAGCCGGCGAGTGCAACGATGCCGCAGACCGCGAGCGGCGCGGCGCTGCGGGTCGCCGTGGGTCTCACAACACGATATCCGCTGCCGACCGCGGGCTGATGGTGAAGCTGTAGAAGTACTGCACCACGCCGATGATCTCTTTGTACGTCGTGCCCTGGGCGAAGGGCAGACCCGACCCTTCCAGATCGAAGAAGGCGTTGTTGATCGCCGGCAGCGCGTTGCCGGTCATGCCAGGCACGTCGAGACGAACGGAGAAGCGACCCGAGGTCGCCTTGAAACCAGGGGACTGCGCCACCACGTTCTCCAGCCGGACCAACATGCCGATCCATTGGCGGCCCGTCTGGTAGTTCGCGAGATCTTCGAGCGCGATGGTGCGCGGTGGTGGCGACTGTCCCTCGAAGCGCAGGCTGATGGTGCCGCCGACGATCTCCGGCAAGGTCTTGCCATCCTCGAACGGGCTCGACGCGGGGCCGGGGAACTCCTCATAGGCGCCTCGAATGTCGACCACGTCTCCGGGCGCCACCCTCAGGGTGGGCGGACTGAACGACACGTTGAACAGCGTGATGCCACTGTAGGGGAGGTGCTCACCCGCGACCGGCAAGTCCTGGGCGTAGATGTTACCGGAGCTGGAGCCGTTGGACGTCTCGTCGTAGCGATCGACTTCGAGCACGGTGACGCCGGTGACATACACCTCCGAGCTCTGAGGTGGGCGCGGCTTGGCCGGATCATTCAGGTCCGAGAGCCGGGCTCCGTCCCCTCGCACCTCCGAGGTCGGGGGGGGGATGCGCGCCAAGTCTCCGGGCTTGCCGTCTCCACAGGCGGCCAGCGCGAGCGCCGTGAGGACCGGAGCGAGGAACCTGTGCACCGGTCCGAGGGATAGACCAGCTCGGCCCCCCTCGCAACTCGGGCTCCGGCAGGTCTGTTCACGCCGCTGTTTTGCCCGTCCTCGGCGCGCCGGCGCTACGCCGCGAGCCGGCGCCCGGCCATCAACGTCTCGAGGCGCGCGCGGATCTTGTGCTTCTTGGAATAGACCGTCTTGATGCTGATGCCCATGCGCTCGGCGATCTGTTCTGGCTCGAGGTTCTCGCCGAAGTACAGCTTGATGAACTCCTGGTCCTTGTCCGTGAACTCGGCGAACATCTCGCTGACCAGCGCGGCCTGTTGGCGCAACGCGCACTGCTCGAAGGGATCGGGCAGCTCACAGCTGACGCTCTCGGCCTCGGTCAGGCTGGTGCGCTTGGGCTCGCGGCGCACGCCACGCAGATAGTCGTAGGCGGTGTGTATGGCGAGCATGCCGATCCAGCTGCCGAGCTTGTTGCCCCGTCCACGCTCGAAGCTGCGCAGCTTCTTCTTGTCGTTGGCGAGCAGCGAGAGACACAGCATGGCGTAGATCTCGCGAACGTCGTCGGGGCCGACCACGGCCGAGAAGCGCGCGGTCACGCGGGTGATGCAGCGAAAGACCAGGCGAGCGTACTGGTCACTGAAGGCGCGCCACGCTCGCTCGTCATCGACGAGCAGTCCTTCGAGCAGGGCCTCTTCGTTCCAGCCCGCTTCCAGGGGTAGGTTGCGGGCGACGGGTGACGGGGCGTTCAGGGCGGCGAGCATGCCGGACCAGGTTGCACCCGCCGTGCCAGAGATACCGCTCATGATTTCAACTGGTTACGGCGCGTAACAGTCCGTAACAGCGTAACCTCCAGGGCGTAACCCCGTTACGCGAGCGCCCGGCCGTCCTACGCCTGACTTCGAGCCGCCCTTCCCCGTCGGTTGCGAGCCGGCTCGGGCTGAGGCTAGGTTGCGCCGCCGTGCCGGGTCGACTCAAGGCCATCTTGCTGCTCACCTGGGCGGTGCTCAGGACCGCCTTCATTCGCCTGCTTGGCGTGGGGCGCGCCGGTATCGCGGCCTTTCGGGAGAACTACGACGCCGACCGCCTGCCGCCGGTGAGCGAGGCCGAGCGCGCGGCGATGAGCGGATTCGGGCGTTGCATCGCCTGCGGCGTGTGCGATCGCGGCGAGGCGGAGCGCATCGCCCGATCCGCGGGCGCGTACCGCGGCGTCATGGCCATCGTGCTCGCCGGGGGCCGAAGCATGCCGGACTTCCACGCTGCAGCGAAGAGCCTGGGTTTCGTCCCCGAGTCCGTGATCCGCAGCAAAGAGGTCGACTGCCCCGCGGACGTGCCCATCCTCCAGATCACTCGCTTCATACGGGAAAAGGCGGCTGAAGTCGGCTACTCCGTCCCGCCGCCCGCGGTCTCGGAGAAGCGCCCGTCCGACCAGGCTCGACTTGTAGTAGACACGGGACCGGCATCATGACCACTGGCAAGGACATTCCTCTCCCCGCGCTCAGCGGCTGGGTCGTCATCCTCGGCGCATCGAGTGGCTTCGGCGAGGCCGCCGCGCTCACCTTCGCCCGCGCGGGCTGCAACATCATCGGGGTCCACTTGGACCGACGGGCGACGCTGCCGAACGTCGAGCGCATCGCGGCAGCGGTGCGCGAAACCGGGCGCGAAGCGTGGTTCTTCAACATCAACGCGGCGGACGCGGAGAAGCGCGCGGAGGTGCTCGACGAGATCCGGCGCCGCTTCGCCGAGCGCGGGCAGAGCGAGCAGGTGCGCGTGCTGCTTCACTCCCTCGCGTTTGGAACCCTGCGCCCCTTCATTTCCGAGTCCACCGCGGATCAGGTCACCGCCAAGCAGATGGACATGACCCTGGATGTGATGGCGCACAGTCTCGTGTACTGGGTCCAAGACCTGCTGACTCGCCGCCTGCTCAGCGACGAAGGTCGTATCTTCGCGATGACGAGCACCGGCTCCACGTCCGTTTGGCGAGGCTACGGCGCCGTGAGTGCAGCCAAGAGCGCACTCGAGTCGCACGTGCGCCAGCTTTGCCTCGAGCTCGGCCCGCGCGGGATCACGGCCAACGCCGTGTGCGCCGGCGTCACGAATACTCCCGCGCTCAAGAAGATCCCCGACAACGACACGATGACCGAGGTGGCGATCCGCAAGAACCCCTCGCACCGGCTGACCGAGCCCCTCGACGTCGCCCGTGCCTTGGTCGCCCTGGCGCAGCCCTGTACCTACTGGCTGAACGGCAACGTGCTGTACGTGGACGGTGGCGAAGGCCACAGCGGCTGAAGCGCCGTGGCGACTGTGCCGGGTCCGGATCAGCCCTTGATCAGCGTCAGGCGGGCGGCAGCGCCAAAGGCCGCCACGTGCCCGCTCTCTTCGGCCACGTAGACGTCGCACCGCTCGTCCACGCGCAGGAGGTCCGGGATCAAGTCCGTCGGGACGGTGCCGAGGAGCTCGCCGTCGCGAGGTCGTACCACGTGCACCTGGTGTTGCGGGACGAACAGCGCTCCGCTGCGCAGCACGGGCTCGAGTCGACGGGGCTGATCCGCGTCCACGTGTCGGGGAAAGACATGGCTGTACCGGAGAGCGCCGGTGCGCCCGTCGAGACACAGCAGGGCACCCGAGGCGGTATTGCCCACGACGTCCGCGTCCACGCACAGCCACGAGACGACCGGCGCACACAAGCCTGGCTCGTGGGCGAACAGCCGCGCTCCCGTGCTGCGATCGAAGGCCATCAGCCCTGCGCCGCGACGATCCCGGAGGGGAACGACCACCGAGTCTCGAGCGACCAAGCAGCCGCTGCTGAGCGCGACGCGCTCGTCGACCTCGGCTCTCCAGCGCACTTGGCCCGACCACGGGTCGACGTGGAGCAGGGCCGCGCCCGCTCCGTCCTGGGTGAGTACGAAGGCCGAGTCGTGGTCGACGCTGACATCTCCGGTGAGCGCGGCGTCGCTGCGTAGCCGCCAGACCAACTCTCCGCTGGTCACGTCGAGCGCCGACAGCGAGCGATCCCCGCCGGTGACCAGCAACAAGCGGCCGGCGCGGCGTACGCGGTAGGTGCCGGGTCGACGGGCCGTGAAGCGCCAGCGCACGTCGCCGCTGACGAGATCGAGGGCGGTGACCCGCCGGTCGCCTTCCGCGATCACCAGCAGCTTGGGGAGGCCCGCGCTGTGTACGACGGCGCCGCTCGCGCCGCCGCCGGTGCGGGGCTGCAGTCGCGCCTCGAACTTCGCGGCGCCGGTGCCCAGGTCATGGAGCGTGACCAAGCCATCCGGATGGATGCGCGCCAATCCCGCGGGCGTCGCCACGCTCGCCGCGCGCGCCATGGGCACGCGCCAGAGCAGGCTGCCCGAGTTGCGGTGGATGCAGGCGGTCTCCCGCTTGGAGCCGACGATGATGCGGTCACCGCACAGGAAGGTCGCGGACAGATCGATGCTGGGCACGGTGGCCACCCAGCGCGGCAGGAAGCGCATCTTCGAGCCGTGTTCCCAGCGCCCCCGGCTCTCGCTCCGCGCGGCAGGCGCGAAGGAGCGGTAGCTCTCGGGGCTGGAGTTGGTCACCGGAGCTTCCTCGCACGTCTGGTCGGCGGCGCCGCGCTCGAGCTGACGGGCACCCTCCGCCAGCGCGACCAGCCGCAGGTTGAGGGCCTGACTCGGGTCCTCGGCGCGGACGAGATCGGACAGCGCGCGGGAGAAGCGCGCCACGGCGCGCACCAGCGCGAGCGGTTCGAGCTCGGGGAAGGTCACCTTCGTGCCGTCACGTCGGCTCACCGTGAGCGCCAACGGCGCGGCGGCCGGACCGCGCTGCGCGCCGATGGTCAGCCCCGAGAGCTCCACCCGGCGGAAGCAAGGGCGGCCGTCGTTCCAGGAGGCGAGCACGTCCTCGGCCAAGGCCACCAGGCGCTCCGCGAGCAAGAACACATGGCACTCCCCCAGGCTGACAGCCTTGCGCCTCACGGTCAGCTCGACGCGACCGAGCGCCAGCAGCGCGTGCAGGTCGGCGCGCTCCACGCCGTCACGTCCGAGGGACTGGGACCCCTTGCGGAGCGACACGTTCGCCGCGAGCTTCACGCCGCCCATGGTTCGGGACAGCGCGTGGCTCGAACGCTGAGCCACCGCCAGCGGGTCCGAGGCGGGAGCCAGAGCGGCGAGCAGGCGCGCCGCCGCTGCGAGCGGACCCGTGTCGCCTTGGGCGTCCACAGCGGCGCTGCTGATCGCCTCCGCCAACGCTTCGCGCAGCGCAGCGCGCCTCAGCCGCCGCTCGAACACGACGACCTCGACCGCTGGCGCGGTGCGGAACAGGGTCAGCAGGACGTGCTGACCGTCGCTCTCGAGCCCGATTTCCCACACGTCGTCGGTGGCGTACACCTGGACGCTGGCCCGGGTCTTGCGGCCCGTTTCGATGGCCAGAACGGCGTGGGAGAGCTCGGTGAGCAGGGGGACGGCCAGCGCCTCGCCGATGCGAGCGGTCAGGTTGACGCCATCGACGATGAGGTCGATGAGGCCAAGGAGCGTGTTCTGACCGCGCTGAGAGGGGGAGCCGCTGGGGCGAACGACGACGTGAATCGCTGACATTCGATGCGTGCCATCGTAGGAACTCCGCGGGACCTCCCCTAACTTTTGCGGCGCGATTGCCGAGGAGTGGACAGTACTGGAAAACGTCGCTAGGCCAGCTCGGGCCCTCGTCGCCTCCGTCGCGGTCGCCGTGCTCACCGTGCTGGGTGTGGGCGCGGTCTGGGGTTTCACGGTAGATGATGCCTGGATCATCGCCCGAGTCGCTCACCACTGGGCGATTGGCGACGGTCATCGGTTCAACGCGGCGGGCGCAGCGGTCGACGCGGTCACGCCGCTCGGCTTCCCGCTGCTGCTGCTGCCGGCGGCGCGGCGCTCGACGGAGGCCGCCTTCGAGCTCGCCCGCGTCGTCGGCGCTGCCAGCGTCGTGACGACCGCGGCGGTGGTTGCGGGGCGAGTGGCTCGCCGAGGGGGCAGCTGGCGTGGATGGCTGCCCGTGTTGCTCTGGTGCGCCAGTCTGCCGTGGTTGGCTTGGGCATCAGCGGGGCTGGAGACCGGCTTGGTGGCGCTCGGGTGTGCCCTGGCGGCGGGCCGAGGCCCAGCGGGCGTGCTCGCCGCCGGCGTCGTGGGCGCGCTCCGCCCGGAGCTGATCCCGGCGACGGCGATCGTGGCCGTCGGGGGGGCCTGGGTCGAGCGGGAGCGCCGCGGCCGGGTCGCGACTCGAGCGCTGATTTGGCTCACGCCGATCGTGCTGGTGGTGCTGGTCCGACAGCTCGCGTTCGGGGCGACCTATCCACTCGCTGCGCTCGCCAAGCCCGCGGAGCTCGTCCATGGTCTGCGCTACGTCCTCGGCGGGCTCGCGCTGACGGGACTACCGTGGCTGCTGCTCGCGCCGGGGGTGGTCCGCGGGCTGCCCCGGCAGAGCCAGTTGCTGCTGGTCGCCCTCGGCGCGCACGCGGCGTCGCTGCTGGCCGCGGGGGGCGACTGGATGCCGCTGTTCCGGCTGTGGGTGCCCGTGTTTCCGTGGATGGTGCTCGTGGCCGTCGAGATCGCCGAGCGGGCTGCGCTGCGCTGGACGCTCCTGCGGGGCACGCTCGCGCTGGCGGCGACGCTGCTACTGCACGTGGGGCTGGGTGGGCCGAGTCGGCGCGTGGCGGGCGAGCGCCGGGCGTTGATCGAGAGCGCGCGACCCGTGCTGACCGGCGCTCGGCGCGTCGCGGCGCTGGACGTGGGCTGGGTCGGCGTGGCTCACCCCGGGCTGGTTGTCGACCTCGCGGGAGTCACCGACCCCAGCATCGCCCGGCTGGCGGGGGGGCACACGACCAAGCGGGTGCCGGCCGACCTGCTGCGCACGCGCCGCGTCGATCACGTCGTGCTGTTGCTCGCCCCAGGGCGGAAGCTCGTCTGGCCCCCTCAGGGCGGCCAGTTCGCTCGGGGGGTCGAGCAGGTCGTTGCGCGTGACGCGCATGCGCTGGGCTACCAGCCGATCGCCGAGCTGCCGCTCGGCGCCGACCAACGCTACGTCGTGCTGGCCGAGTACGGCGCCCGAGACGCGGCGAGCGAGCCGCGATAGCCTGCGGCGCCAATGGTCCGACTCTCCGATGCGCTCTCCGACTGGCTGAGCCGCGCCGAAGTCGTCGCCCGGGGCGCCGATGGGCGGCTGCGCGCCGGTCGTCGCGCGCTCGGCGAGGGCCGGGCCTCGGAAGCGCGCTCGATCGGGCTCGACCTCCTCGCGGAGCTGCCGGATTCGCCGGTAGTGCTCTTGTTGTGCATCGACGCAGCGCTCGCCATGCAGCTCGATCGCGACGCCCTCGACGCGCTCGAGCACCTGTCCGTGCTGCTGCCATTCCGCGCGGACGTCTGGCTGCGACGGGCGGAGGTCGAGCGCCGGCTCGGCGTGGACGTGGGGCAGTCCCTCGAGCGAGCGGCCGACGCGCTCGCGCCGACAGAAGCAGCAGATCGAGCACGCCTTCAGCTGGCCGAGCGCGACCTGGAGCGCGGTGATCCGGAGCGGGCCGAGCGCTGGCTGGCGCAGCTGGGCGTGGCGGCGGCGCAGCAGGAGTTCGCCCGAGCGATCCGCGTGCGCACACGCCTCGAGCTCGGCGATCGTGAGGGCGCGATGCGGCTGGCCAGCCAGCTGTCGTTGCCCGCGGCCGGAGATGGCCCGGGCTGGCTGCTGCGCGCGCGCTTGCTGGGGGCCGAACACCCAGGTCACGCCGAGGCGCTCCGACGGGCGCTGCTGCTTGACGCGCCGGGCGCGGACGCCGTGCTGCTGGACTCCATCGAGTCGCTGCCGGTGCCGGAGGTGGAGAAGCTCGCGCGTCTGATGGTCGATCTGGGACGCGGTGACGATCCGCACTGGTCGACCGCGCTCGCCTTGGCGTCGGATCCCAACGCCGGAATGCTGGCCCTCTGCCGTGCTGCCGCCTCCCACGAGGACCCGCTGCTGCTCGCAGCCCTGGTGCGTCGCGCGCTGCAACGTCAGGATCCGGCGGCTCTCGCCCAAGCCGCTCGCCTCGCGGCGCAGCGCGGCGTGAGCATCGATCCGGAAGCGCTCGCCATCGCGCGCTCGCTCGAGGCCAGCCCGCCGCACGAGCAGCTGGCCACGCTCGACGGCTGCACCAGCCCCTTCGCGCACCAGCGCCGGGTCGCTATCGTGACGAGCTGGCTCTCGGGCGCGGACGCCGAGCTTGCGGCGTTGCTCGACGAGCTGTTCGCGGTGGCCTCCGCGCTAGGGGCCATGGAGACCGTGACCGAGATCGGTGGGCTCGCGCTCGAACTCCAGCGCCCCTTGCGCGCAGCGATCGTCGGCGAGTTCAACGCGGGCAAGTCGAGCCTCATCAACGCCCTGCTCGGCGAGGCCGTCGCACCCATGGGCGTGTTGCCGACCACGGCGACGCTCCATCGCCTCGTGTGGTCCCCCGACCGCATTGCCCGTATCGAGCGGCGCGATGGCCAAGCGGACCGGCTGGTACCCTTCTCCGAGCTCGAGCGCACCCTCGACGAGGTGACCGCCGAGCAGGTCGAGCGGGTGACGCTGTCGGCGCCCCTGGAGCTGCTCAAGCGGGTGGAGTTGGTGGATACGCCGGGCTTCAACGCGCCCGAGGCGGCCCATGCGCGCGCGGCTCAGCAGGCGATCGCGGAGGCTCATGTCGCGGTTTGGCTGCTCGACGCGACGCAACCCTTGAAGGCCAGCGAGCGCGACCGTCTGACTGAGCTCGGCGCGCTCGGGCTGCCGCTGCTCGTGCTCGTGAACAAGCGAGACCGGCTCGACGGCCCGGCGCTCGACGAGGCCGTTGCTCACGTGGAGCGAGGTCTGGCTGCAGCCGGGCTGACGCTCGAGCGCCCGCTGCTGTCGCTGTCCGCCCGTCAGGCCTTGTCGCCGGATCCGGCAGTGCGTGCGGGGTCCGGGCTGAACGACGTGTGCCGCTTGGTGGACGAGCTCGCTGGGCGCTGGGGCGACGAGGTGCGTCGCCGCGCGCTGCGGCAGCGGGTTGGACGGCTGGTCGGCAGGCTCGGGGCCCGCGCGCAGCTCGCGCGGCAGGAGCAGCAACGCCGGCTCGAGGAGCGCCGCGAGATGGCCCGTGCGCTCGCGCGCTGGGCCGAGGGCCGACGCGACAGCCGGCGGGTCGAGGGCTGGCGGCAGGCGGTGGTGGCGCTGCTGCCGGAGCTCGAGGCCGCCGCGCGGCCGGTGGCCGGCCTCGCGCACGACGCGAGCGTGGAGCGCTTCCTGTCTCGACGGGCTGCACGGCTGCTGTGCGCTGGGGTCCTCGACAGCTTCGTGGCGGACCTGGTAGGCCCGGCGCGGGAACACGCGCGATCGCTCGGCGAAGCGCCAGTGATCGCCGCGCTCACGGCGCTGGGGCCGCTGCTGGTGGGCGAGGGCCGAGGGCGCGCCGTCGAGCGGCTGCTGCTGGTGCTGGAGGAGTTGGCCGAGTCCTGCGCGGCGCTGGGCGCTCCCGAGGGGGCACAGGCCCCGAGCTGGGAGCTGCGACTGACCGCCATCAGCGACGCCTTCGCGGGGGCGCAATCGGCACGAATGGAACCGGCGCCGCCTGCGTCCAAGTGTTAGGCTATCGGTGTTGTCTCCCCCGCGCACTCGCTCCTGGCTCCGGTTGGCCGTGATGGCCCTGGCGGTGGGCTGGTTCGGCAGCGGCGGGACGCCTAGCGCTCACGCCGAGCCGTTGTTGGTCGTCGAGGGCGAGACGTTGGACGTCTCCGCCAAGCGGCTCGACGTGGACGTGGCGAAGGGAACGGCGCTGCTCGAAGGCGATGTGCGCATTGGCCTCGGGGACCTCGCGCTCAGCAGCCCGAAGCTGGAGCTCAGCTACGATCAAGCGCCCCGAGTGCGCTGGGCCAAGGGCAGCGGCGGCGTGAAGGCCACCATGCGCGGCATCGAGGCCACCGCTTCCACGGTCGAGCTCGACGTCGCCAGTCGCAGCGTGGTGCTGCGGGGCGCCGTCCGATTGGCACGCGGCAAGGGCTGGGTGGAGGCCGCCAAGGCCAGCATCGATCTGGACACGCGCAAGGTGACGCTGCACGAGGTCAAGGGCTCGATTCCAGTGCAACCACCGAAGCGGTGACCACGCTGACCTTCGACGCCTCCACCGAGCCGGCGCTCAGCGGACGGCACCTCACGGTGCGCTTGGGCGAGAGCGCGGTGCTCTCCGGCGTGCACGTCGAGGTCCGACCGGGAGAGGTCGTCGCGCTGCTGGGCCCGAGCGGTGCGGGAAAGAGCACGCTGCTGCGGGTGCTGGCCGGCGAGCTGGCGCCGAGCGGTGGCGTGGTTCGGCTCGGCCCGAGCGAGGTCACCGCGCAGCCCCTGTGGCGTCGAGCCCGAGCGGGGCTGGGCTATCTGCCGCAGACGCCGAGCGTCCTGTTCGACCTGACCGTCGCGGACAACCTGCGGACCTTCGCCCGCCTGTGCGGCGCCGCGGAGCTGGAGCCGGGCGAGCGGCTCGCTCGGGTGGGCCTCGAGCCCAAGCTGCTGGGCCTCCGCGCCCGCGAGCTCTCGGGGGGAGAGCGCCGCCGACTGGAGCTGTTGCGCGTGCTGCTGCCACGCCCCAAGGTCATGCTGCTGGACGAGCCCCTCGGAGGCCTCGATCCGGGGCTCGCCGAGCGGGTCGGGCGCGTGCTGCGCGAGGAGGCGGACCGCGGCGCAGCCGTGCTGGTGGCCGACCACCGCGTGGTCGAGACGCTCGGCTTCGCCGACCGAGCTGCGCTGTTGCTGGACGGCCGGATTGAGCTATGGGCGTCGCCGGCGGAGTTCCTCGACCATCCCGCGGTCCAAGCCCGCTACCTGGGCTGACCCCGGCCCCGCTTAGTGGGCTCACTTCTTGCTCGGGGGATGGTACACTGGCCGCGGGCGGTCAGCCGCTCTCGCCCCGGAAGCCGCGTAGAACATGGAAATCAAGCAGCAACTGCGCCTGTCCCAGCAGCTCGTGATGACGCCTCAGCTGCAACAGGCGATTCGGTTGCTGCAACTTTCGCGGCTCGAGCTGATCGACGAAGTCCGCAAGGAGCTCGACAACAACCCGGTGCTCAGCGACGAAGAGGCGGACGGGCGCAGCCGGGAGGGGGAGCGCAAGGCGGCTCACAACGCCGAAGAACGCGACTTTCCCAAGGCCGAGCGCACGGAAGACGCCCGTGAGACCGAGAAGGCCGCCCGGGAGGTGGACTGGGAGAAGTTCCTCGAGAACCGCTCGATGCAGCAGCCACTGCCGGGCAGCCGCGGTGGCTTCGATGAGCTGCCGCCCATCGAGCAGAACCTGACCAAACCGCGCAGCTTGCAGGACCACCTGATGTGGCAGCTGCAGCTCAGCGACTTCACCGACGAAGAGCGGCGATTCGCCGAGCTCGTGATCGGTAACCTGGACGAGAACGGCTATCTCGATCTCGAGGGTGTGGAGCGAGAGGATGGGACCCGGACCCCGGACCTGAGCATCCTAGACCTAGGGGCGGAGGCGGGCTTGCACCCCGAGGACACCCCCCTGGTCCTCGAGCTGATCCAGAACTTCGATCCCATCGGGGTCGCCGCCCGTGACCTGCGGGAGTGTCTGCTGATCCAGGCCAAGGTCTACGGTTACGAGGACGTGGAGATCGACATCATCGAGCACCACATGCACCACCTCGAGAAGCACAACTACCAGGCCATCTCGCGCGAAATGAAGATTCCGCTCGAGGAGGTGTACGAGGCTGCCAAGGAGATCCAGAAGCTCGAGAGCCGCCCGGCGCGCAATTTTACGGACACCGACGACCGTACGATCGGCATCACGCCCGACGTGTACGTGCTGAAGGACGGCGAACGCTTCGTGGTGCTCGACAACGATCGCGGGGTACAGCGCCTGTACATCAACGAAGACCTGACTCGAAAGATGCTCCAGGATCCCAACGCCAAGGAGTTCATCGGCGAGAAGCTGCGCAACGCTCAGTGGCTGATCCGTGCCATCGAGCAGCGACGAAAGACGATCATCCGAGTGGCCGAGTGCATCGTGGAGAAACAGCGGGATTTCTTCGAACGCGGCGTCGCGTTCCTCAAGCCGATGATCCTGCGCGACGTCGCCGAGGCCGTCGGGATGCACGAATCGACGATCTCCCGCGTTACCACCAACAAGTACATGCACACGCCCCAGGGCTTGTTCGAACTCAAGTACTTCTTCAATTCGAGCATCCGCCGGGTCGGCGAGGAAGACATCGCCAGCGAGAGCGTCAAGCAGGCCATCAAGAAGATCATCGAAGACGAAGACAAACAGAACCCGCTGAGCGACCAGGCCATCGTCGAGATCCTCGAGCGGACCGAGGGCATCAAGATTGCGCGCCGAACCGTCGCCAAGTACCGAGAGATGCTCGGGATATTGGCGTCGTCCAAGCGCAAGCGCCTGTTCTGAGAGAGCGTGGCCAGCCCAGGCCGCGAACGAGATCACGCGCCCCCGGATCGTCGTGGGCGCTTGCCCGTCAAGCAATTAGGAGGAGACAGTGAACATCAGCATCACCTTCCGTCACATGGACGCGAGCGAAGCCATCAAGTCTTACGCGCGGGAGAAGGTCGCCAAGCTCCAGAAATTCTTGCGCCAGCCGATGACCGCCAAGGTCACGCTCTCGCTCGACAAGCTCAAGCACGTCGCCGAGACGCGAGTCTCGAGCGGTGGCGCGCACCTCGAGGCCAAGGAATCGAGCGAGGACATGTACGTGTCGATCGACCGCGTGATCGGCAAGCTCGAGCGCCAGATCCGCGCCAACAAGGGCACGGCACAAGCCAAGAAGCGGCGTGGGGAGTCAGTGCGTGACGGCGCGGTGCCGGCCCGTGCCGCCACCGCGGCACGTCCGGCAGCCAAGGCCAAGAAGAAGGTGACCAAGAAGGCCCCTCTGCGCACGGCCAGGGCGCGGTGAGCTCGAGCCGGGCTCAGCTTGGAGGTCGGTGTGCGACTCGCTGACGTTCTTCGTGAGGAGCGCATCCTGGTCGATGCCGGGGGCGAGCGCGCGCGCGACAAGCGCGATGTGCTGCGCGTGCTCGCCTCGCTCCTGGCGCCTACCGTCGGCGGAGACGAGGATGACCTGCTCCGCTGGTTCGCCGAGCGCGAGACGCTGCAGAGCACTGGCATCGGTGACGGCGTGGCCATCCCCCACACCTCGAGCGAGCTGGCGACCCAGCAGGCGGCGGCGCTGCTGTTGTTCCCGCGCGGCATCCCGTTCGACTCCATCGACGGGAAGGACTGCACCATCGTGTTTGGAGTGGTCGGGCCCAAGCGCGCGGCGGGCGAGCACCTGCGGTTGCTCGCTCGCATCTCGCGCTTGCTCCGCAATCCCGAGACGCGCCGCGCGCTGGTCGCCTGCACGTCATCCGGCGCGGCGCTTCGCTTGATCACCGCCCAGGATGGGGCCGAGGGCTGAACCATGACCGTGTACGAGCCGCCGGATGACCGCCGTGGGATCACCGTGCGCGCTCTGCTGGAGGACCCGGAGCTCGCGCTGGCGGTCGAGGTGGTCGCGGGGCACTCGGGCGTCGATCGCGAGATCACGCATCCGCGGATCCAGAAGTCCGGCCTCGCGCTGGTGGGTCACATGCACGGTATCGTCCCCACTCGCGTGCAGGTGCTGGGTGAGACCGAGATCTCTTACGTGGAGGGCTTGCCGCCCGACGGGCAGCTGCAGGCGGCGCGAGGTCTCTTCTCGCTGGGGCTGTCCTGCGTGGTGGTCACGCGTGGGGCGCCGCCCCCCACCGCCCTGGTGCACGAGGCGGAGCAGACCGGTACGCCGCTGCTCTCGTGTGGCGATCGCTCGTCCGCAGCCATCACGGCGCTACACACGCTGCTCGACGAGCGATTGGCGCCCCGATCGCGAGTGCACGGCGTCTTGGTGGATGTGTTCGAGGTCGGTGTGCTGGTGCTCGGCTCGAGCGGCATCGGCAAGAGCGAGTGTGCGCTCGAGCTCGTCATGAATGGGCACCGGCTCGTGGCGGACGACGTCGTCGAGTGCGACTACAAGCCTCCCGGAATGGTGTTCGGAGAGCCAGCGGAGCTCCTCCGCCATCACATCGAAGTTCGTGGTCTCGGGATCCTCAACATCAAAGATCTCTACGGCGTCACGGCCATCCGTGCACGCAAGCGCATCGACTTGGTCGTTCAGCTCGAGTTGAAGGAGGGGGACGGTCACTACGATCGCATCGGACTCGACGAACGTCACCGCACCATCCTCGGCGTTCCCATCCGCGAGGTGGTGTTGCCCGTGCGCCCGGGGCGGAACATGAGCGCGATCATCGAGATCGCCGCGCGCCACGAGCTGCTTCGGCAGGCCGGACACCATCCGGCCCGGGACTTCGTCGCCCAGATCGAGCGCGCGACGGGGACGGGCATGCAGCGCGCCGAGCCTCCCCGGCAGAGCCTGCCTCGCGCGGCGCCGCCAGAGAGCTCGGCGCCCCCACCGGTCGCCCCGCGGAGACCGAAGTGACCGAGCAGACGCGGCTCGTCGTCGTCACCGGCATGAGCGGCGCCGGCAAGAGCACCGCGCTCCACGCGCTCGAGGACCTCGGCTACTTCTGCGTCGACAACACGCCCCCTCCCGTGGTGTCCGCGACGGTGGAGGCGCTCGAGGCCGCGCGGGTTCGACGCATCGCGCTAGGGGTCGACGTACGGGTGCAAGGCTTCGTGGACGTCATCGGGGACGTGCCGCTGGCGGTCGCGCGGGCAGACCGGGACGTGAGCGTGCTGTTCCTCGACGCGGCAGACGGCAGCCTGCTCAGGCGGTTCTCTGCGACGCGCCGGCCGCATCCCTTGTCGCAGGTGGTCGAGCCCACCCTCGCGCGGGCCGCGAACGCCGTGCTCGACGGGATCGCGGTCGAGCGCGAGAAGCTCGCCCAGCTCCGGGCGCGCGCCACCCACGTGGTGGACACCACCGGTCTGAGCGTTCACGATCTTCGCCGACGCGTGCTCGAGCAGTTCGGCGCCAGCGGCGGCAGCGGGCCTCGCCTGCGCGCGCGGCTGGTCTCTTTCGGGTTCAAGTACGGCATCCCGGTGGACGCGGATCTGGTGTTCGACGTTCGGTTCCTGAAAAATCCGTACTTCGACGAGTCGCTGCGGGAGCACACGGGTCTCGAGACCCCGGTGCGGGACTACGTGCTCGGCGATCCGGAGGCTCACGAGCTCGAGCACCGGCTGCTCGACCTGCTCGCGTACTGCCTGCCCCGCTTCGAACGGGAGGGAAAGAGCTACCTCACCGTCGGGATCGGGTGCACCGGAGGGCGCCATCGCTCGGTGGTTTTGGCCGACCGAATCGCGGGCGCGCTCCGGCAGCAGGTCACCCTTCCCATCGACGTGGTGCACCGCGACGTGGATCGAGCTACTCTCGACCGGCCGAGCGACGTGGTCGGCGATGTGCAGCGATTCGAGGAGGGTGGGCGCGAGGCGCCCAAGAAGTAGTTTGAGCCACGCGAAGGGTACGTTCGAAGTCAAGAATCGTTTGGGCCTGCACGCTCGGGCAGCGACCAAGCTCGTGCAGCTCGCTTGCCGGTTTCCGTGCGAGGTCACGCTGGGGCGAGATGGGCAAGTCGCCAACGCCAAGAGCGTGATGGGGGTGCTCTTGCTGTGCGGCGCCCAGGGAACGGCGCTGGACGTGGAGGCCAGGGGTGATGGCGCCGACGACGCCGTGCGCTCGATCGGCGAGCTGATCGACGGACTGTTCGGTGAGGGGGAGTGAGTTGAGCGCGGGGACCACGGCAGCGAGCGACACCGCCGACCCCGGCGTCATCCTGGCGGGCTTCGCGGGCTCCCCCGGCCTCGCCATCGGCAGGGCCAGCGTGGTGCGGCGGACTCGAGTCGCCGGCGCGCGTCACCACGTCGGGGTGGAGCAGGTGAGCAGCGAAGTCTCGCGATTCCGCGCCGCCGCGGCGGCTGCGGCGATCGCGCTGC
Source organism: Polyangiaceae bacterium (assembly GCA_019637295.1). GTDB lineage: Bacteria > Myxococcota_A > Polyangia > Polyangiales > Polyangiaceae > JACKEA01. Next base: position 325,890 of record JAHBVX010000005.1, on the reverse strand, counting down.
GCGCGGTGGCCGAGCGGGTTCGGCAGGGCGCTGCGCGCGCTGAGTCCTCGATCTTGGAAGCGTACGTGCTCATGGTGGAAGACGAGACCCTGCACGAGAGCGTGACGCGGCGCATCGAAGTGGAGCGTCAGTGCGCGGAGTGGGCGCTCGAGTGCGCGGTGCGGGAGATGGCCGATGGGTTGCGCGCGGCCGCGGACCCCTACCTCGCGGAGCGCAGCCACGATTTCGAGTTCGTGGGGGACCGGATCTTGATCGAGCTGTCGGGTCAGGACAAGCCCGTGGCCGCTGTCGGCGCGGGCGAGCCCTGTGTCATCGTTGCGCACGACTTGTCGCCGGCGGAGACGGCGACCTTCGACCGCAACCGCGTGCTCGGGCTGGTCACCGAGGTCGGCACCCGCACCAGCCACACCTCCATCCTGGCGCGCGCGCTCGAGATCCCCGCGGTGGTTGGCGTCAAAGACCTGCTGCAGCTGGTGGGGGAGGGGGACTTGCTCGTCGTGGACGGGACTCGGGGCCAGGTGTCCGTCAGCCCGTCGCAGCAGTTCGTGGAGCGCTCCACGGAGCGCGTGGAGCGGCAGCGTGCGCTCGCCCTCGACCGGCGTCGCGCCAGCGCCGTGCCTGCGACGACGGCTTGCGGCGTGACCATCGAACTGTCCGCCAACATCGAGCTGCCCGTGGAAGTGGACGCGGCGCTGGCGCAAGGCGCCGCCGGGATCGGCCTGTATCGCACCGAGTTCTTGTACGTCGACCGCACCGTCCCGCCCACGGAGGACGAGCAGTACGAGACCTATCGGCGGGTGGTGGGCGCGATGAGCCCCAAGCCCGTCACGCTGCGGACCTTCGACATCGGCGGCGACAAGTTCACCAGCGCGCTGCAAGCGCCGGCCGACATGAACCCGGCGCTCGGGCTGCGCGCGGTGCGCCTGGGTCTCGCGCGTCCGGAGGTGCTCGGCGCGCAGCTGCGCGCCATGGTGCGCGCCTCCGCGCACGGCACGCTGCGGATACTCGTTCCCATGATCGCCACGGTGAGCGAGCTGGCGGCGGTCCGCCGTCTGCTCGACACCGCGATCGCCGCGGTGGACGCGGCGGGGCAGCCCCGCGCCCCGCAGATCCCGCTCGGCATCATGGTGGAGGTGCCCTCCGCGGCCATCGTCGCGGACCTGCTCGCGCGGGATGCGGAGTTCTTGAGCATCGGCACGAACGACCTGGTGCAGTACGCGCTCGCGGTGGATCGCACCAATCGTGAACTCGCGTACCTGGCCTCACCGCTCGACCCCGCGATCATTCGCCTCATCGACCGGGTGGTGGCGGCGGGGCGCGCCGAACACAGGAGCGTGACGGTGTGCGGCGCCATGGCCAGCGACCCACAGGACGCGGTCCTGCTCGTCGGGCTCGGGTTGCGCGAGCTGAGCATGGAGGCGGCCGCGATCCCCCGGGTCAAGGCCGCGCTTGGCCGCATCACGCTCGCGGACGCGGAGCGGCTCGCCGAGCGTGTTCGGGCCCTACGGACGGCCGCAGAGGCCGGGGCGCTCTTGGACGCGGTTCTGTTGGAGCGGCTCAGCGACTTGGTGCTCGACGACTGACTTCGAGGGGTGACTTTGCCGTGAACGCCGGTTATCCGGCTTGGCGCCGCTGACTTATGTTGGTAAGGCTTCGGTTCGATGAATTTTCGGTCGGTCGCGCTCTCGGCGCTCGCCTTCGCGTGTGCCTTCTCGCTTGCCGGCTGCCCGAAGAACCCGGAGCCCTACCGCGCGCAGGGTCAGGTGAAGCTGACCTTCCTGCACACGGCGGACATGCACTCTCGGCTCTTCCCCTACGCGCTGCAGATCGCGCAGAATGACGCAGCCCTGGGCCTGGGGCCTGCCGGCCAGATCACGACTGTCGGGGGAGCCGCCCGTATCGCCTACCTCGTCGGTCGGGAGCGGGCACAGTCGGATCGGGTGCTGCACATCGACGGCGGGGACTGTTTCCAGGGCGCACCCGTGTTCAACTACTTCAACGGGGAAGCCGAGATCCGCGCCCTCAGCGCGATGGGCGTGGACGCCCAGTCGATCGCCAATCACGAGTTCGACAACGGCGCCCTCAACGCGCGCCAGCAGTATCAGAAGTGGGCCACCTTCCCGGTGCTCGCGGCGAACTATCTGCTCGACGACGTGGACGTGGAGGGGAGCCCGCACCTCGAGAACGTGATCCTCCCGTTCAAGACCTTCAACCTGCGTGGTCTGAAGGTCGGCGTCATCGGCATGGGCAACCTGTCGAGCCTCAGCTCGCTGTACGAGCGGCCCAACCGCCTGGGGATCACGCCGCTGGAGACGATCGACGTCGCGCAGGCCTACATCGACCTGCTCCGGCCGCTGGTGGACGTGGTCGTCTTCGTGACTCACCTGGGACTGAACGGCGACGAGGAGATGATCCGGAAGACCACCGGCATCGACGTCGTCCTGGGCGGCCACAACCACATCGTGCTGCAGCCCCCCAAGGTCGTGGAGGATTGCGACCTGGTGGACGGTCAGGGGCGTCACCACGTCAAGCTGCGGGACGCCGACGGCAAGTTCGTGACTCGCTATTGTCACCCCCGCAGGGTGGTGCTCGCGCACTCGGGAGCCTTCGCCAAGTTCGTCGGCCGCCTCGACGTCGTGGTCAGCGATCAGCAGGAAGACATTGCGTGGCCCTACGATCCCGTCAACGGCTTCGAGGTCGTGGGCAATCAGTTCGAGCTGTTGCCGGTCACAGCGGACGTGCCCATGGACCGCACCGTCGCCGAGCTCCTCGAGCCCTACCGGGCGGAGCTCGACTTGCTCGTCGACCTCGACCTGTTGGTAGGCTACTCGCCGGACGGCTCTCGTCGGTTCGGCTCCGGCGGCGGCGACTCGGCGCTCGGCAACCTCATCTCCACGGCCATGTGGCGCCGGTTGGGCGTCGAGACGGACTTCTCCCTCACCAACACCACCGGGATTCGCGCGGACATGGTGCCGGGGCCCGTCTCCATCGAGCAGATGTTCAACATCTTTCCGTTCGACAACTCCGTCACCAAGATGCAGCTCTCGGGCAGCGAGGTGCAAGAGATGTTCGACTTCATCGCGCGCCGCTCGGCGGGTCGCGGCTGCTCGACTCAGGTCCAGATCGCCGGAGCGCGGGTCGTACTCAACTGCAAGGGGTGTGACAACCCCGTCGTCAAGGCGTGCACCAAGGACGAGGATTGCCCGTCCAACGACTGCGTCAGCGGCGCCTGCGTCGTGACGGCCTGTGCGGACCGCATCTACATCGGCTCGAACGAGAAGCCCTGCGCGTCCGACGTCGACTGTGGTGGGCAGCTCAACAGCTGCGACACCGGCCGGGTAGACGCCCAGGGGCTTGGTCGCTGCCTGGTGCAGATCGATCCCACCGGCTCCTACGAGCTGGCGACCAGCACCTACCTGGCCGGAGGTGGCTCGGGCTTCGTGGTGCTGAAGAAGAACACGACCCAGCTGGACACCAAGATCCAGCAGCGCGACGCGCTGATCGACTGGGTGCGGGGCGGCAACCCCTGTGGCTACCGCACCGAACACACCACGGATGATGGCCTCCTGGCCTGCGCGGTGGACGGGGACTGCAGCCCGCTGGGAGGCGCGTACGTGTGCGCCTGTCCCGAGAACGCTGCCGAGAGCGCGGGCGGGGCCTGCACCTCGAACGGCGCGTGCGGGGCCAAGGGGCGCTGCGTGCTGAACGCCTGTCGCCAGGGGGTGGCGGACTACTACCGCCAGCTGTGCAAGAACGCCGACAGCGCGGTCGCCGTGGCCAGCTGCGCGAGCAACGTGGGCGTGTGTCAGGCCGGCGGTGAGCAGTGCAAGTTCTTGGCGTGCGTGGATCGTAACCTGGGCAGCGGCTCGGATGGGCGCGTGCTGATGGTGGGTCGATGAGGCGCGCCCGGCTCGCCATGGTCGCCTGCGGACTCGCGTCCTGCACGGTGAACAAGCCGCTCGAGGAGCGCACCGAGGCGCTGTACGTCAACCTGCGAGCGAGCGACGGCAGCGCGCTGCCGGGCGTGACCGAGCCGCCGCTGCCGCTGCCGCTCGACGAGGAGGTCGAGATCTTGGTGGATCTGATCGCGCGGCTGCCGAACGGCGCGAAGGACGATGGCTTCAACGGCTATGTGCGCATCAGCGTGGAGCCGGGGGTGGTGGTGAGCGTGGCCGGAGATCGCGCGAACGGTCGCAACATCGTGCTGTTGCAGGGGGAGGCGCTCGCGCAGCGGGTCCGACTGCGCAATCCGCGTGGGCCCACCCGCCTGTGGGCGGAGGACGTGGGCTACGTCCCCGTGTCCGTGGACGAGAACCCGGCCTGTTCCGACGGCATCGACAACGACGGGGACGGCCTGATCGACTTTCCCTACGATCCCGGCTGCGCCTTCGCCAACGACGACACGGAGACGGGCGGGACCCACGCAACGGGGGTGAGCCGGCCCATCAGCTTCGAGCTGCCGCGCCTCGGGGACGTCCAGGGTCGAGGCGCGCGCACCCCGTACCCGCTCGAGGGCGTCGAGGTCGCGACCAAGCCCGCGGTGGGGGTGGACTGCGACGCGACCCCGGAGAGGTGCCCAGACCTGATCGTCACCCGCATCTCGTCCGACGGCTTCTACGTCACGGACATCTCGGATCTGGGCGGGTACAATCACATGTTCGCCTTCACCTTCAACAGCCCGGGCGGGCTGAGGGTGTGCGATCGCATCACGGCGCTGTCCGGCACGGCGCTCGAATTCTTCGGCTTCACGGAGCTGAGCTTCCCGTCCTTCAGCAATCATCCGTGGCGGTTCCCGACGGCCACGGATCCCGGGGATGGGGAGTGCTTGGTGCCCGAGCCCACCGTCATCGCTCCCGACGACGTGGACTCGGACGCGGTGATGGAGCGACTCGAGAGCTCGCTGGTGCGGGTCGAGAACGTCATGGTCGGCGCTTATTTCGGTCCCAAGCCGGCAGGCAACGGCTTCGCGGCGGATCAGTCCAACTGCGATCTCGACGGCAACGGCATCATCGACTTCAGCACCGGCAGCCCCGAAGGAGCGTGCGCCAACGCGTGCGGCGTCGACCCACAGTGCGTGGAGTGGACGGGCTTCTCCGCGCGGGGCAACTACCGCGTCGTCCTCCCCAACCAGAAGAGCCTGCAGGTCAACACGGGCAGCGTGCCGCGCACTCGCTTCGACCCGGTGGCCATGCGCGGCAAACCCATCCGCGTCCTGTCGGGCACGCTGCGTAACTTCAGCGGCGGGGCGCTCAACTGGACCATCGAGACCCGGTGCCCCTCGGATCTAGTGTGCGACGAGCCGAGCCAGGTGGCGTGCGCCGAAGGTCCCAAAGATCCCGTCAGTTCCACGACAGCATGTGTGTTCCCCAGGAGTCAGGATGACCCGAACGAAGGTTCGAATTAGAGCGCTGGGCAAGGTCCTCGCGCTCGGCGCGCTGTGCGCACCGACGGCGGCGTTCGCCCAGGACGCGGACGAAGACGCGCCTTCGCCGCCCGAGGCAGCGCCGGAGCTCCCGCCGGAGCCGGCCAAGCCGAGGCCGCCGGAGGCCGAGGTCAAGGGGCCGGAGGCGTCGCACTCCCTAGCGGCACGCAGCCCCGAGGGTGACGTGTCCGTCCAGAAGCGCCAAGCGACCCCGACCCAGCCGGGGGCGGTCCGGGCTCACTCGGATTTCGTCGATACGCGCTTGACCTGGACGCTGGGCGACGACGACTTTCTGCACCCCACCGGCGAGGCCATCCCGCTCTCGCCCAACTTCAGCATCGGCGATCGCCCGCAGTACCGGCTGTTCTTCGATAACCTCAACTCACGCTTCTCGGGTCGCGAGAACGTGTCGCACCTGGTCTTGTACGGCAAGATGCCGGGCTACATCGAGAACCTGGAGACGGACGCGGCCCTGGTCATGCGCGTCAACATGACGAGCCTGGCCAGTCAGTCGAACAACGTCAACAGTGTGCTCGAAGACGCGGGCAGCTACCTGCGGGTCTTCTACAAGACTGGCGGCGACGAGCAGAAGGCCGAAGGCGCTTCCCTCGTGCTGTACCCGATCGACACGGATCGCTTCCGACTCGGCTACCTGTACGACATCTCCTGGGGTGGTACGAACGCGCGCATCAACCAATCGATCTTCCCGCGCCTGCAGGGCAGCGCGCCGGGCGCCAAGCTGCAGTACGACGGCAAGGGGTTCTATGCGTTCGGCGGCTTCAAGACCGCTAGCATCGTGGAGGTGCAGCGGCGCATCGTGGAGAGCGGCAGCGGCGAGGGTGCGACCACCGACACGGTGCGCGTCGCCGAGACGAACTACGGCTTCCTGGGCGGGCTCGGCTTCGACGTGACCGATGGCTTCCGCCTCGACGGGGGAGCCGGCTACTTTCAGCAGGGCCGCTTCGAGGAGCCGGACGTGCTCGGCGAACGGGTGTACACCTTCGGCTTCTCCGGGCGAGTCGTGCTGCACGATGGCATGCCGGTGCCGCGCTCCGCAGACTTCGCCCTGTACCGAAACGATCCGAACGCGCCGACGGAGCTGTTCCGGCCGGAGCAGTACGAGGCCGGCAAGTTCGCCTGGGCCATCGCGGCGGAAGGCTCGCAGCTGCACCAGAACCTCAAGGACTTCGATCGTCCGGGCGCGACGGACATCCAGTTGGCTCGCGCCGCAGCGCTGCAGGCCAACCTGAAGTACGGCTTCTTGCGCACGAGCGTGTCGGCGATCTATCGCGACTTGCCCTACGTGCTGCGCAACCAGCCGAGCTTCATACCGTTTCAGACCATCCCGGATCAGGCCAAGACGGAGGACGAGACGTTCTTCGCCGTGAGCACGGACTACTTCATCGACAGCGCGCGCCTCACCCCCGGCTTCGGCGCCGGCCTGCAGATGCCCGCCACGTTCCGCAGCGAGTCCGTGGACCTGTTCGGCCAAGACACTTCTCGCACCATCGTGGTGCGTGAGCAGGGCAACCTGGCGTTCTTGCCCGTGGGCGAGCAGCGGGTGCCGATCCTTCAGGCGCGGGCGAGCCTGAAGTGGGATCTGTCGCCGATGATGAGCGCCGTGACCTGGCTGCAGTACCGGCGCGACAACAACGCCACGAGGCTGGAGCTCGACCCGTCCGGCACCGTGCTCTTGCGCCGCTTCATCTCGCCGAATTTCGTGGGCTACGGCCTGGCCATGCAAGCGCGCTTCTGAGCTGACCCCTACGCCCCCTCCGCCGCGCAGACGTACATGTCCATGTGGATGTCGTACTCGCGCTCGGGGCAGGGGACGCGATACAGATCGATGATGCTGCCGCAGCGCCCGCCGGGACCGAGGTTGCCGACCCGCGAGCGGTGCGCAGCCTGAGCCGACGGGAAGGGGTTGGTGCCGTCGCTGCACGTCATCTGGAGCAGCCGCTGCAGGCTCCGCTGCAGGCCGCACTCCTCGAGGGGGTTGTCCTTGGTCGTCGGAGCATCCGCGAACTGTCGCGCGCGCACGCCGTTGCGGTGGGCGTGGCGCTCGGGGCTCATCAGCACCGGCCCGAAGGACTCCGGGCGCGTGCAGTCCGCCGCGCTCGGCTCCCCGCCCGGGGGGCCCGGGGGATCGGTGGACTCAGCGACCGGGGCGTCGCCGACCGCTGCCTCGCTCTCGCCCGGGGCGGGCGTCGGCGCGGTGATCTCGGTGGGTGACGGGGGCTGGCGAGCGGGCGGCGTGCCCGCGCCGCCACAACCCAGAAGCATGAAACCCAGCACCACCCCGCCGCTCGCTGCCCTGTGCGCCGCCATGGCCGCAGGTTGACCGAAGCGACGGGAGAAAGGAAGCGCCAGGTCCGGCGCGACTCGTGGCGTCGCACCCTCCGGCGGTCTCGCTGCAGGCCTGGGGCGTCGAGACCGACAGCGGGGCGTCGGCCGCGGTTGACCGGCCAGCCGGGGTCGGTATACTCCCGCGCCTCGAAACCAGGAAAGCGTAAGACACCATGCCCCTTCTCCCGGGCGCCAAGCAGAGCGTCATCACCAATCATCGCCTCCACGACTCCGACACCGGCTCACCGGAGGTCCAGGTCGCGCTGCTCAGCCAGCGGATCGAGTACCTCACCGGTCACTTTCGGACCCACAAGAAGGACCACCACTCGCGTCGCGGTCTGCTCAAGCTCGTCGGCCAGCGCCGCCGGTTGCTCGACTACCTCAAGCGCAAGGACGTGGAGCGCTACCGCAGCATCGTCGCTTCGCTGAGCCTGCGCAAGTGAGCGCAGGCTAGCGAGTCGGTTCGTACCCAACCATCCCGACCGCGAGGCGTCTCGTCGCTTCAACTTCGCATCGTGCCCACCAGCGCCCGCTGATGGGTAGGACCCGAGGCTGAAGATGTGAGGCGCGCTCGACGGCGGCGTCCAGCCGCACGCAGCGGCCCAGCGTCCGAAGGGGGCGCCAAACATCATGTACGTAAGAGAATCCGTCACCATCGGCGGCAAGCCGCTCACCCTCGAGACCGGTCGTCTGGCCAAGCAAGCCGACGGCGCGGTGCTCGTCACCTACGGCGAGAGCGTCGTGCTCGTTACCGCAGTATCCACCGAGGAGCGACCGCACCTCGACTTCTTCCCGCTCACCTGCGAGTACCAAGAGAAGACCTATGCCGCCGGCAAGATCCCCGGCGGCTTCTTCAAGCGCGAGGGGCGGCTGCGCGACTCGGAGGTCCTGACCTGCCGGCTCATGGACCGACCGCTCCGGCCCCTGTTCCCCGAGGGCTACAAGAAGGACACGCAGGTCATCGCGACGGTGCTCAGCACCGACAAGGTCAACCCCACGGACGTCCTCGCGCTGACCGGCGCCAGCGCCGCGGTGCACATCTCCGACATCCCTTGGGACGGCCCCTTGTGCGGGATCCGAGTGGCGCGGGTGGATGGACAGCTCGTCGCGTACCCAACGTTCGAGCAGAGCGCCCGGGCAGACATCGACCTGGTGGTCGCCGTGACCAAGCAAGCCATCGTGATGGTCGAGGGCGGAGCGGACGAAGCGAGCGAGAGCGACATCATCGACGCTCTCATGTTTGCCCACACCGAAGGACAGAAGGTCATCGAGCTGATCGACCGCATCCGCCAGGGCGTGGGCCGGCCGAAGCGCGAGTTCTCCGTCAAGACGCTGGACCCGACGGTCGCCCAGCGCGTCGCGGAGCTGTGCGACGGCAAGCTGCGTGAGGCGTGCGTCATCAAGGCGAAGCACGCCCGTTACGACGCATACAGCGCGATCAAGACCGAGATGGTCGCCACCCTCACGGCGGAGCTGGGCGCGGAGAAGTTCCTCGAGAGCGAGAAGCTGATCAAGAACGAGTTCGGCGAGCGCAAGTACCACGTCGTCCGCAAGATGGTGCTCGACGAGCGGGTCCGCATCGACGGCCGCGACGAGAAGACCATCCGCCCCATCACCTGCGAGGTGGGGCTCCTGCCTCGCACCCACGGCTCGGCGCTCTTTCAGCGCGGCGAGACCCAGGCGCTCGCGACGGCCACCCTCGGCACCGCCGGGGACGAGCAGAAGATCGACGCGCTCATCGGCGAGAGCTGGCGGCAGTTCATGCTGCACTACAACTTCCCGCCCTTCTGCACCGGGGAGACCAAGCCGCTGCGCGGACCGGGTCGCCGCGAGGTGGGTCACGGCGCCCTGGCAGAGCGCGCGCTCGCGCGCATGGTGCCGGATCACGAGAAGTTTCCCTACACCATCCGCATCGTGAGCGAGGTGCTCGAGTCCAACGGCTCGAGCTCCATGGCGAGCGTCTGCGGCGGCGCCCTCGCGATGATGGACGCGGGCGTGCCCATCAAGAAGCCGGTCGCCGGCATCGCGATGGGGCTGATCGCGGAGGGTGACAAGATCGCCATCCTGTCCGACATCCTGGGCGACGAGGATCACCTCGGGGACATGGACTTCAAGGTGTGCGGCACGGACGCAGGGATCACGGCCATCCAGATGGACATCAAGGTCAGCGGCCTCGAGCGTTCGACGCTCTCTCGCGCGCTCGATCAGGCGCGTGAAGGTCGCCTTCACATCCTGGACCGGATGCTGGCCACGCTGTCCACTCCGCGGCCGGAGATCAACCGCTGGGCGCCGCGCATCACCACCATCAAGGTCAAGCCCGACCAGATCCGCATCGTGATCGGACCCGGCGGAAAGACGATCAAGGGCATCGTGGATCAGACCGGCGTCAGCATCGACGTGAGCGACGACGGCACTGTCGCCGTCGCGAGCGCCGACTCGGACGCCGTGCAGCGCGCCCTCGACATCATCCGCGGGCTGACCGCGGAGCCCGAGGTCGGCGCGATCTACAAGGGGACCGTGCGGCGCATCGTCGACTTCGGCGCCTTCGTCGAGATCCTCCCCAACAACGAGGCCCTGCTGCACGTCTCGGAGATCTCCCATGACCGGGTGGAGACCCCTGGGGACGTGCTGAAGGAGGGGGACGAGATCGATGTCAAGGTCATCAGCGTGGATCGCGAAGGCAAGACGCGCTTGACGCGTCGCGAGCTCCTGCCCTTCCCGGAGGGTGAGGAGGGCGAGCGAGCCAAGGAGCGCATCGCCAAGGCCCGTGAGGCCGGTCCCCCCTCTCGCGGACCGGGTGGTCGTGGCGGCGGCGGCCGCGGCGGTGATCGGGATCGCGGCCGCGGCGGCGGCGGCCGCGATCGCGATCGTCGGCCTCGCTGACGGTCTCGAGGAATGTCGCGTGACGCCGCGAGTTGTCCAGGTGACGCTCGCGGCGTTTCCGCGAGAGCTGGCGAACGTGATCGAGCCCCTGCGCTGCCCCAAGTGTATCGAGCCCCTCGAGCGGGTGGGCATCCTCGAGTGGGTGGTGGACCGCTGTACGGGTTGTGGCGGCATGTGGTTCGACGCCGACGAGCTCGACGTCGTCCGCGCGCTCCCCGGCGCTGAAGCAGCGGACACGGGGGATCCCGCGGTCGGCGCACGCCTCGATGCCTTGCGTGCCATCGACTGCCCGCGCTGCGACAGTCGCATGGTGCAGCGCGTGGACGCGGAGCGACCTGACGTCCATTACGAGCAGTGCTCGAGCTGCGGCGGGATCTTCCTGGACGCGGGTGAGCTGCGCGCGCTATCGAGCGCCGGCCTGTCGGGCTGGCTCAAGCGCGTGTTCGGCTAACGGGCTCGAGCGGTCGGCGGCTCTCGAGCTCACACCAAGCGCAGCGCCCTGCCCACCAGCACTTCGTTGTGGGAGCCGGTGCGATAGCCGCCGAGATCCACCGTCACGTAGCGAAAGCCATGTCGTTTGCCCGCGGCGACGACCTGATCGCGTACGCCGGGGGCGAGCAGCTGGGGCAACTCCGCGAGATCGATCTCGATGCGCGCGATGGTGTCGTGCCAGCGCGCGCGGATCTGGCGGAAGCCGAGCGACTTCAGCTCGGCTTCGAGACCGCCCACCTGTGCGAGACGCTCGGGGGTGACGCTTTGACCGTAGGGGATGCGGCTGGACAAGCAGGCGCTCGCGGGCTTGTCCCACACTTCCATGCCGAGGATGCGGGCGGCGTCGCGGACGTCCTGCTTCGACATGCCGACCTCGAGCAGCGGGCTGCGCACCCGAGCGTTGTCCGCTGCGTCGAGCCCGGGCCGGTAGTCCCCGAGGTCATCGGCGTTGGTTCCGTTGAGGACGAACGCCAAGTCCCACTCGGCCTGCTTGGCCTTGGCGATGTCGTACAGCTCGGTCTTGCAGTGAAAGCAGCGATCCGGCGCGTTGGCCACGTAGCCCGGACGCGCGATCTCGTTGGAGTTCACGAAGCGATGGTCGGCGCCGATGGCGCGGGCTATGCGCGCCGCGTCGTCCTTCTCGCTGGCAGGCAGGCTCGGGCTCACGGCGGTCATGCCGATGGCCCGGTGACCGAGCTCCCGGGTCGCCACCGCGAGCACCAGCGCGCTGTCGATGCCCCCGGAGTAGCACACGAGCACCGAGCCCATGTCGCGCAGCAGCGCGGCGAGGCGGTCGAGTTTGTCCGGTGCCGATTCGCTCATGATCGTGGAGGTACATAGCGCGACCGAGCCCACGCGGCCAGTCGGGTCTACGCTCTGGTCCTCTCGCGGACCATCGTGGCGAAGGCCTCCGCCGCCGCGGTGGCCACGCGCTCGAGGCCCCCGCCGCCGTCACGAACCAGGTCGAACAGGCCGTTGTTCCAGCCGCCCGGGACGAGGAACGCGTCGAGGGGCGTACTCGGCTCATCTCGGTAGCGCCACTGCGCGGCAGTGAGCAGTGGCCACCAGTGCAGGCCGACGAGGGGCACGCCGTCGGCGAGCAGGCGATCGGTCATCTCCCCGAGCGCGTGGGCGTAGGCCGCGCGCGCCTCGCCCGCGAGCCCCGCGCTGGTCTCGCTGAGCCACACGGGCTGTCCGAAGTAGCGCGCCACTCGGCGCAGCGCCTGCTCCACCTTGTCCGCGGCCTGCCGCGCGGCTTCGTGGAGGGGCAGGCTGCCGCCCCGGGTGAAATCGCCATCGGCGGCGAAGTCCACGAGGTCCGGATAGTGATTGTAGCCGAGCACGTCGGGTGGAGCGGCTCGCTCCGTGAACCACTCGAGCTCGCTCGACGGGACGCCGAGCGACGCCAAACGGTCGACGAGCGGGTGGGTGGCGACGATGCGTCCGTAGGCGAGGGACGCCGGGAAACTGCCGGTCGAGAGCACGAGAGCGTCCCGCGCTTCGGGCTCCTCGGGCAGCGTGCCGAACAGCGCCTCGGCCGCGGGCCAGTGAATGAGCTCGGCGGAGAAGATGCGAGCTTTGGGGACCTCGTCGCGTAGCGTCTCGGTCGCGAGCACCATGGCCCGGGCGATGCGTACGCCGAGCTCTGCCCAGCGCTGCACGGTCTGGCCGTAGGGAGGGAACAGCCCCAGCGCGCCGCCGTAGAGCGCGGCCAGCTGCGGCTCGTTGTGCGGCGTGAAGTGTGACACGCGGCCGCGAAAGTGCCCGCCGAGCTTGCGCGCGTACGCTGCAAATGACGCCTCGAAGCGCGCGTCTCCGATCCCGGTCTCCATCCAGGCTGGCGTGCCGTAGTGGATGAGATCGACGATGGGCACCAGGTCGAGCTTCAGGCAGTGATCGATCACGCGATCGAACCAGTCGAAGTCGTACTGCTCCGGGCTGGGCTCGCTCAGATACCAGGGCACGCTCGTGCGCACGCTGGTCACGCCCAGGTCCCGCGCCAGCGCGAGATCGTCTTCGAAGCGCTCGTCGTGCTCGGTCAGCGCGTACTCGTCGAGCAAACGCCGGTCCCCGTCGTAGGCGGGATCGCTCTGCGCCATCCAGGTGTTCTCGACGGCGACGCCCCAGTGAAACTTCGGCGCCCGGGGCTCGGGGGGCGCCTCGACGCACGCGGGCCAGCACAGCGCGCCCGCGGACAGGGTGAGATCGCCGAGGAAGCGGCGGCGCGAGCGCGTCACGGCGTGGTTTGCCCGAGGCCGTCCGTGTTGCCCCAGACCTGGATGGCGTACTTGCCTTGTCCACGAAACACGCTGACCTCGAGCATGTAGACGCCGGGCACTTCGAAGCACAACGGACCCCGCGGGGGCAACACGGGGAAGGGGTCGTTGGTCAGATCGGCGGCTACGTCTTCGCCCGTCGGGCCGCGCACCAGTAGATCGAGATCGCTGACGGTGCGCTCGCCCACCGCGTACACGCGATAGCAGGCGCCCGCCTTGGGCACGAAGAAGGTGTAACGGTCGACCGGATCGCTCTCTTGCTGGGTGGCCTCGGTCACCGCCGTGATGGCGCGCATCCCGCCGGTCGGGCCGCAGGCGCGAGTGAGGCGTCCCAGATCCGAGCGCGCGTTGCCGGTCGGGGCGAAGCCCGCGTAGCACTCGGACCAAGTGCCACCGCCCGCGGCGGAGACGTCGTCGGCGCCGTCCTCCGGCGGGGGCGTGGTGGCGCGACTCTCGAACGTGCGCGCCCCGCAGGCCACGAGGGTGGCAGCGGCGCAGAGCAAGAGCAAGCGGCGCATCGAGCGGCGAGCATAGCCGCGGGCGGCGGCGAGGGCGGTGAAATCCGCGCGTCGGCCGCGGGGCAGGCCGGGTGGGACGAACAATGTCCGGGGGAGGTGTCGCGGGCTTGCGGGAAGCATAGCTGATGATATGTTCAGTGTCATGGCGCTGCCGGCCCAGCTGCTCGACCGACTCCCTCCCGGCGTGGGGATCCTCGGGGAAGAGCCGCAGCTCGTGCTGCCCATCGAGCTCGGGGAGGTAGGCTCGGCGCTGCCGGGTGGGGGGCTCTTGCGGGGTGGGGTGGTCCAGCTCGCTGTCCAGGGCGGCGCCGCGTTCGGGACTACACTGGCACTCGCTGCCTGCCGCGCGGCCCAGCAAGAGGCTCTGCGTCACGGTGGGGAGCTGGCCTGGTGCGCGTTCGTCGATCCATCGCGCACGCTTCACGCGCCCGGTGTGGTTCGAGCTGGCGTCGCGCTCGAGCGCTTGCTCGTGGTCCGCCCCGGGGCAGAGCAGCTACAGCGGGTCGCCGTTCGCCTCGCGGAGTCGCGGGCGTTCGCCGTGCTCGTCGTGGATGCCGTCGGGGTGCCGGGGTGCTTCGTCGAAGCGCGGACCGAGCAGTGGCCGCGGCTGGTGCGTCGGCTCGCCCTCGCGGTGGAGGGCACGGCGCTCAGCGTGCTGTTCATCACCGAGTCGGGAGCAGTCACCGTCCCCTTGCCGGTGGCGCAGCGGCTCGAGCTGTCGCGTCCAGCGCCGGAGCTGCTCCGGGTGCGCGTGGCCAAAGATCGTCGCGGTCGGGTAGGTCTCGCGCGCACCGTCAGCCTGCGCCCGGTCTCGCCGCGGGAGGCGCGCGGCTGTGAAGTACCCAGCGCGCCCCTGCACGAAGGAGTGGGCTCGTGAGCGCCCTGTCGCCACGACGCGTGGTCGCGTTGGTTCTGCCCGAGCTCTTGGTCGAGCTCGCCGTTCGGCGTCTGTCCACGGCGCGAACCCCGCGTGCGCGACAGCTCCCGCTCGGCGTGGTCCTCGCGGAGGACCTCGCGGGCGGCAGCGAGCCCGTGCTGCAGCCGAGCTCGGTGCTCGCGCAGGTCAATCGCCTCGCGCGGCGACAGGGCGTCGCGCCCGGACAGACGCTCGTGGAGGCGCAGGCGCTGTGCAGCAAGCTCGTCGTGCGAGCGCTGCGACGGAGCGAGGTAGAGACGGCGCTCGCGGCGGTCGCCGACGTCGCGCTCGGGTTCGGCCCCCTGGTGGCGTTCCGCGCACCCGACACGGTGTGGGTGGACGTCACCGGCTCGGTTCAGCTGTGGGGTGGGGAGGCGACGGTGGTCTTGGAGCTGCTCGGGCGCGTGCGCCAGCTCGGCCACTCGGCCAACATCGCGCTGGCGGCTGGTCCCGAGCTGGCGGCGGCGCTGGCCCGCTGGCTCGCGCCAGAGCGTCAGCTAGCGGCGGAGCGCGGCGCTGTCGTGGTGTCTCCCGAGCAGAGCGCCGAGGTCGCGACCGAGCTGCCGCTCGCTGCGCTACCCTTGCCGCCGGAGCTGTTGACCTACTTCACGCGTCTCGGCGTACTCACCCTCGCCGAGGTGTCGCGGCTGCCTCGCGCGCAGACGGTGGCGCGGCTCGGTGAGTATGCGGCGAGTGTGCTCGATCTGTGCGTGGGGCGGGACGACACGCCGCTCACGCCCTATCGTCCGGCGGTCACTCCGAGTGAGCGGGTGGAGTGGGACGAGCCGATCGACGGCATCGAACCGCTGGGGTTCGTGCTGCGCGGTGTGTGCGCGCGCTTGTCGGCGCGACTCGGCGGGCGAGGGGAGGCCGCGCAGAGGCTCGCGCTGACGCTCCACTACGACCGAGCCATCGCGGAGCTGCGCGGCGCGTCGCCGGAGCTGAAGTTCGCGCTCGAGCTGCCTGCTGCACTCTGGCGGCAGGAGGAACTGTGGCGTGTGCTCAACTCCAAGCTCGCACGTGTCGAGCTCGCCGCGCCCACCGTCGCGCTCACGCTCGCGGCACCGGCGGTGGTGCGCGCGCTCGCGCAGCAGCTCGATCTATCGCGTGTCGTCAGTCAGACCACCGGCAGTGAAGCGTTGCCCTCGCTCATCGCGGAGCTGTCGGCAGATCTCGGCGCTGGCTCGGTCGGTGTGCTCGAACAGGTAGACTCGCATCTGTCCGAGGAGCAGAGCGTGCTCGTGCCTGTCCTCGCGACGCAGAAGTCGGCGGGCAAGCGCTCTCGCCGGCGCCGGGGCGGCGCGCAGCTCCCGCTGTCTCGAGTGCGTCGCGCCGGTACGGAGCGGTCGCCACCCACGCGCGTGCTCCCCGAGCCGGTGCCGCTCTCGGTCTCGCTGCGTCGAGGCGCGTCGCTGTGCTTCGATCAACGCCTGTACACCATCGAGAGCATCTGCTTCGAAGAGCGACTAGATTCCGTGCAGTGGTGGACGGGTCGTCCGATTGCACGCGATTTGGTGCGGGTCGTGCTCGCGAGCGCGGACGGCGTGCTCGAAGCCAGCGTGTGTGTCGATCCGCACAGCGGTGCGCGCTCCCTTCAGGCGCTGTGGGATTGACTTGAGCTTCGCGCCGCGTTGCCGAATACTCGGCCCATGCGCCTACGAACCTTGCTGCTCATCGGCTCGACCCTCACCCTCGCGTGCTCCAGCTCCGACGATCCGCCGGCGGGCGGCGGCGGCGCGGGCGGCGCGGCCGGCGGCGTCCTCTCCTTCGGCGGATGACCACCGGCGGCAGCGGCGGCAGCGCGGCCGGTGCCGCGGGCGGCGCGGCGGGCAACGGCGGCAGCGCGGCCGGTGGAACCGGCGCGCGGCGGGCAGCGGCAGCGCCATGGGCGGCGCGGCGGGCAGGCGGCAGCGCCACGCGGCAGCGGCGGCAGCGCCATGGGCGGCGCAGCCGGCAGCGGCGGCACGGGCGGCGGCACGCCGAACTGCAACACCCAGCCCAGCGGCACGGTCACCAAGACCATCAAGCAGCTCTGGACGGACGATCCCACCACCGCGACGGCGGTGTGGGTCCCGAACGTGGTCGTGACGGCCATCAGCGGCGGCGGCTGCGTGTTTGGCACGCGCTGTCAGCTGATGGTGCAGCAGGACGTCACCTACGCGAGCTTCGCCGCGGGCGCGCAGAACGCCCTTCGCGTCGACGTTGCCGACACCTACGCCGGGCTGTTCGCGGCCGCCGTCGTGGGCTCCCGAGTCGACGTGTACGGCTGGGCCTGGCGCCACACGAACGACGGCTTGAACGAGCTCCTGATTGAGGTCAGCGCCGCGCACCCCGGCTGCGCGAAGGTCGTGGGCAGCGCCAGCCCGACGCCCATCACCGTCCAGCTGACGGACCTCACGCAGCAGGCCTACGAGACCACCCACGGCCCGCTGCTGGTGCGAGTGGAGGCGGTCAGCGGCAAGCCTGGTCAACCGAACGAGACCTTCGCGCTGTGGAAGCAGGGGCAGTTCTCGGACGCGGGCGTCGAAGCCGTGGTGAGCGTCAGCCCGTTCTACCTGAGCGGCTACCAGTTCAGCGGCCTGACCACGGACCTGATCCACAACTTCACGAGCGTCACCGGTGTGTTCGGCCTGTTCGTGCCCACGTCCTCCAGCCCCAAGTACAAGCAGCTCTTGATCCGCACCATGGCGGACGCGCCCTTTGGCGGGCAGTAGTCACCCGGTCAGGGCGTCCCTCCAGTTGGCGTAGCAGGTGACGGCGGCGTCACAGTCCTTCTGGATGCAGCTGATGGCTGCCCAGTACAGGTCCTCCTGCAGCAGCGCTCCCTCCAGGTTCAGCGCTTGCTCGGAGCAGCTCCAGCCGTAAGCATGGAGCTTGCTGCAGACTCGGCTGCCGAGGTCGCTCGTCGGCAGCTCGCAGCTCTAGCCCCCGCAGCCCGAGGAGGCCAGGCACTGGTAGTACTGCGTGAGCTGGCTGTTGCCGATTCGCGCCGAGGTATCGCAGCCCTCAGCGCTGCGCGAGGGCGGGGCGCATCGGGCCGCTGGCGGTGCGGCCGTTCTTGAGCTTCATGCCGCCGTAGGGCTCCACCACGGGCAGCGCGCCGAAGGCGATGTCGAGGCGGGCGCTGAGCCGCTCGGCGAGCTCCGGGTCCGAGCGCGACAGATCGGTCTTCTCGCCCGGATCGGCCTCGAGATCGAAGACCTTCTCCGGGGAGCCGGCGCGCTCGCCGAAGCGGATGAGCTTGTGCCGCCCGCTCACCAGCGCCCGGCGCGGGGGCTGGACGTTGTCCGCGGCGAGCTCGAGCACGACGTCGCGCTCCGGCAGCGCCTCACCGCGCAGGGCGGGCACCAGGCTCCTGCCCTGGTGCGCGTCCGAGGGCGGCTGCCCCATCAGCTCGAGCACCGTCGGCGCGAGATCGACGTGGGAGTGTGCGCTCTTGACCCGCTGCGCCGCGAGGCCCGGCACGTGCACGATGAGCGGGACGCGTACCACCGGCTCGTACAGCTCGTGGGCGTGGAAGTTGCGACCGTGCTCGCCGAACGCTTCGCCGTGATCCGCGGTGACGAACAGGGCGGTGCGCTCCCACCAGGGCTGCTGTCGAGCGAAGGCGATGAACTTGCCGAT
Organism: Polyangiaceae bacterium; assembly: GCA_019637295.1. Taxonomy (GTDB): domain Bacteria; phylum Myxococcota_A; class Polyangia; order Polyangiales; family Polyangiaceae; genus JACKEA01. The sequence continues at coordinate 307,413 of JAHBVX010000005.1, read as the reverse complement.
CCACTGGTCGGTGAAGTGGACCTCGTTGTCGTAGCGATCCCTCAGCCCAGTGCCGAAGTCCGGAGACTCTTTGTGTCGCACGTAGCCGTCGTGTGGATCCATGTAGTGGGTCCAGGCGAAGAACTGCGCGGAGGTGTTCTCGGCGGCCTTCAACAGCTCGGTCAGCGCAGCGGTGGTCTTGGGGCTGGTGACGTGCTCGTCGGTCTTCTCGTTGAAGGTCAGGCCCGGGACCATGTCCCACACGTCGAAGCCTTGATTGAGGCCCTTGCCGCGGTCGAAGTACAGGTGCGCATGTAGACCGACGGTGCGGATGCCCTGCCGCTGCAAGAGCTCCGGGAACATCTCGTTGGAGTCGTTGTAGCCGGCGAAGAAGTAGCCGCTGCGATACAGGGTGGACGCCAGCCGCCCCGAGAGCATGGCGGGCACGCTCTGGGCGGTCAGACTGGTGGTGGCCCGATGGTTCTCGAACACCACCGACTCGGCGGCGAGCTTGCTGAGGTTCGGTGCGATGTCCCGGCCGTAGCCGGTCCAGGGCATGTCGGCGCGCAGCGCGTCGACGGTGATCCAGATCACGTTCAAGGGGCCCCTCGGCAGCGCCTTGGCCCTCGGCTGGCTCGACGCTGCGGGCTTCGGAGCCGTCGCCGTCGTCGTCGGCTGCCCTTCGGCCGGGGCGGCCGGCATCGACTCGGGTGGGGTGGGCGAAGGTGGCGCTTCGGGCGCGGCCTCGGCGCAGCCGAAGCTCAGGGCGGGAAGCAGGACTAGCAGGGAGCGATCGAGCTGCACGCCACGTGGATTGGCCGATGCACCGCGAGTCGGCCAAGTTTCTCGGGCCTCGCCGGGGCCGCGGGACGGAGCGGCGGGCGGGCCGCACCGGTTCCGCGTCGGGCCGATATTCTTTCAATAATAGTCAAGTATTATAGGTAGTTATGGACAATTATTGAAGCTGACACAAAAACTGAACATATGAACAGTCATGGCCTTCGCGGAACTGCTCGGGCGCTCGTGCTTCTCGTTCCTGCGGGGGGCGTCGCAGCCCGAGGACCTCGTGGAGCGCGCCGCGCAGCTGGGGCTGTCGGCCATCGCGATCGCGGATCGACTCGGTCTGTACGGCAGCGTGCGCGCGCACGCGCGAGCGGCGGAGCTCGGGCAGCCGCTGCTCGTGGGGGCCGAGCTGGTCGTGGCGCCGCGGGGACGGCCGCTGCCGAGCGAGGCGCCCGCCGTCGTGCTGCTGGTGCGGGACCAGGGCGGCTACTCGAATCTATGCCGGCTGCTCACGCGCTGTCACGCGGGGGTCGAGAAGGGGCAGGGCGCGCTCGAGCCCGAGTGGCTCGGCGAGCACGCGGCGGGGCTCGTGGCCATCGTGCCGGCGCCGCGAGATCCGGAGGGACCCGAGGCGCCGCCAGCGAAGCTGCTCGGGCAGGTTCGGGACGCGTTCGGCGAGCGCGCCTGGCTCGGAGTGCATCGCCACCTCGAGCCAGGCGATCGCGCGCGCATCGAGGCCGTCGAGCGCGCGGCGGAGCGCTACGGCTTCGAGATCGTGGCCAGCGCAGCGCCGCTCGTTCACGACGCCTCGCGCAGACTGCTGGCCGACGTCTTGTGCTGCATTCGTGAGGGCACGACGCTGGATCGCGCCGGGACGCTGCTGCTCGGCAACGCCGAGGCGCGGCTGCGCTCGGAGGCCGAGATGCTCAGGCTGTTCAAGCAGCGCCCCGCGTGGGTGGGCCGGAGCGCGGAGCTCGCGAGCGAGCTGCGCTTCTCGCTGGCGGAGGTCCGGTATCGCTTTCCATGCGCGCTCGAGCCGGGCCAGAGCGCGGACGAGCGTCTGGCAGCGCTGACTTGGGCCGGTGCGGCGCGGCGCTACCCGGGGGGCGTCCCCGAGAAGGTCGCGCTGCAGCTCGCCAAGGAGCTGCGTCTGATCGCCGAGCTCGAGGTGGCGGCCTACTTTCTGAGCACCTGGGAGGTGGTCGAGATCGCGCGGGCTCGGCGCATCCTGTGTCAGGGGCGGGGCAGCGCCGCCAACAGCGCGGTGTGCTACGCGCTCGGCATCACCGCGGTCGATCCGGCGCGCTCGAACCTCTTGTTCGAGCGCTTCATGAGCCAAGAGCGGCGCGAGCCACCGGACATCGACATCGATTTCGAGCACGAACGACGCGAAGAGGTGATCCAGGAGATCTACGCGCGCCACGGCCGCGACCGCGCGGCGATGGTCAGCGAGGTCATCTGCTATCGGGGAAAGAGCGCCCTGCGCGAGGTGGGCAAGGCCTTCGGCTTGTCGCTCGATCAGGTGGAGAAGCTGGCGGCGACCATCACGCACTGGGACTCGGCAGAGGTGAGCGCGGGGCGCCTCGCGGAGCTGGGCTTCGACAGCGACGACGAGCGGCTGGGGCGGGTCGTGGCGCTCGCGCGACAGCTCGAGGGGTTGCCGCGGCATCTGTCGATCCACGTCGGCGGCTTCGTGCTCAGCGCCGAGCCGCTGTGGGCGGTGGCGCCGGTCGAGCCCGCGCGCATGGCCGAGCGCACGGTCTTGCCCTGGGACAAGGATGACATCGAGACGCTCGGGTTCTTCAAGATCGACGTGCTCGGGCTGGGCATGCTGACGGCGGTGCGCAAGGCGCTCGAAGCGATCCATCGCGACGGGGGCTTGCGTGCGGCGGAGGGCGGCGCTGACGAGGCGTTCGATCCACTGGAGGTGGTGACGCGCGTCCCGGCGGAGGATCCCGCGACCTACGAGCTCATGTGCCGCGCCGATACGGTGGGCGTGTTCCAGATCGAGAGCCGCGCGCAGATGGCGATGCTGCCCCGGCTCTTGCCGAGGAAATTCTACGACCTCGTGGTCGAGGTAGCGATCGTGCGGCCCGGGCCGATCCAGGGCGGCATGGTGCACCCGTACTTGCGCCGGCGCAGCGGGCGAGAGCCGGTGGACTGTCCGCACCCGGAGCTGTGGCCCATCCTGGAGCGGACGCTGGGCGTGCCGTTGTTCCAAGAGCAGGTGATGCAGATCGCCATCGTGGGCGCGGGCTACAGCGGCGGGCAGGCGGATCAGCTCCGGCGTGACATGGCCGCCTGGAAGAAGCACGGAAAGCTGCTGCAACACCGCGAACGGTTGCTCGAGGGCTTCTCGAGCAAGGGGATCCCTCGACGCTTCGGCGAGGCGTTGTTCGAGCAGATCAAGGGCTTTGGTGAGTATGGGTTTCCCGAGTCCCACGCGGCGAGCTTCGCGCTGATCGTGTACGCCTCGGCGTGGCAGAAGGCGCACTACCCGGCGCACTTCGCGTGCGCCCTCGTCAACTCGCAGCCGATGGGGTTCTACTCGCCGAGCGCGCTCTTGCAGGACGTGCAACGCCACGGGGTGGAGGTGCGGGACGTGTCGATCGCCGAGAGCGACTGGGACTGCACGCTCGAGCCTGCGGGGCCGGACTGTCGCGTCGAGAGCACGGCGCCGGGCGCGCGCCGCGCCATCCGCCTCGGGCTACGGCTGATCAAGGGGTTCGGCCGGGCGACGGCGGAGCGCATCGTCGCGGCGCGCCGGGAGGGCGCGTTCTCGGAGCTAGGAGCGCTGGTGCGACGCGCGGGTCTGCGCCGCGATGAGCTCGAGCGACTGGCCGAAGCGGGCGCCCTCGAGCCGCTGGTGGCCGGTCGCCGCAACGCACTGTGGCGCGCGCGGGCGCCGCGGGTCTGCGGCCTGTTTCGAGAGCTCGAGCCCGTCGAGACAGCGGTGGAGCTGCCGCCGCTCGGCGCCGCCGAGCAGCTGGTGCTCGACTACGGCCACAAGGGGCTGAGCGTGCACGATCATCCGCTGCGTCATCTGCGCGCGCGGCTCGCGCAGCGCGGCGTGGTCACGGCGAGCGAGCTCGTGAACGTCGCGCACCGCACGCCGGTGGCGGTGGCGGGGCTCGTGACCTGCCGGCAGCAGCCGGCCACCGCGAGCGGCGTGGTGTTCATCACGCTGGAGGACGAGACGGGGTGTGTGAATCTGGTGCTCTGGCGGCGCGTGTACGAGCAGTGGCGTCTGATCGCGCGTCACGCCTCGCTGCTGCTCGCGCGCGGCAGAGTGGAGCGGGAACCGCGCGAAGTCACGACGCAAACGGTGGCGGTGATCCACGTGATCGTCGAGCAGCTCGAGCGGGTCGACTCGGGCCGGCGGCTCGTCGCGTCACGGGATTTTCACTGAAGGTCTGTCAAGAATTGACCCAGTTCATGCCGGCGAAGCCGGCCCGCGTGGGGTGGGGCCCCAACGAATTCACTTCGTTGGGGCGGGGAGGCGCGTGCCTCCCCGGCGACAGAATGAAAGAGCTGTCGATTTTTCGGCAGCTCTTGAGCCAGGGTCGATAGGGGGTTCACGCGCCGCGAGAGCCGGATACCTTCGGAGCGGGGGCATGCCCCCGAGGAGTGAACCGATGAACCGAGCCCTGTCGCAGCCTGCCCGAATGAACTCCCGAGCCGTCGCGCGGCCGCTGTCCCGGAGCGCGGGGCTGGGGAGCCTGGCCGCCGTGGTCGCGCTCGGCGGCTGCTCGGACGCCGTGGACTCGGGCTCGCTCGAGACCGCGCAGCAGGCGCTGTCGGCGGACATCGTGATCGCGGAGGTGTACGGCGGAGGTGGGAACGCCAGCGCTCCGTACACGCACGACTACGTGGTGCTCTTCAATCGCGGCACGAACCCCGTGGGCCTCGACGGGCTGACGCTGCAGTACGCCTCCAATACCGGAAACTTTGGCGCTCCCACCAACGGGAACAACCCGCTGCCGAACGTGAGCGTCGCTGCCGGCGGCTACTACCTGATCCAGCTCGGCACGGGCGGAAACGTAGGCGCCGCGCTGCCGACACCGGACCTCGTGGGCGCCGCCACCGCCGCGGCGGCGGGCGCCGGCAAGTTCGCGCTCGTGAAGGGGACGCCGCTGACCTGCGGTGCGACCGCCAATCCCTGTTCGAACACGGAGCTCTCGCAGATCGTGGATCTGGTGGGCTACGGCAACGCGACGCTCTTCGAAGGGGCCGCGGCCGCGCCGACGTTGTCGGCTACGCTCTCCGCCCAGCGCAAGAACGGTGGCTGCACCGAGACCGACGACAACGCGGCGGACTTCGAGGCGCTGGCGCCGAGCCCGCGCAACTCGTCGTCGAACAAGGCTGACTGCGGGTCCACGGGCACGGGCGGCACGGGTGGAGGGATCGGTACCGGTGGCAGCGCGACAGGCGGCACCGGCGGCAGCGCGACGGGCGGCACGGGTGGCGGGCTCGGCACGGGCGGCAGCGCGACGGGCGGCACCGGCGGCGTCGCGACGGGCGGCACGGGTGGAGCGATCGGCACCGGTGGCAGCGCCACGGGCGGCACCGGCGGTGTGGCGACGGGCGGCACGGGTGGAGCGATCGGCACCGGGGGCAGCGCGACGGGCGGAGCCGCCGGTGGCGTGGCGACGGGCGGCACCGGCGGCGTCGCGACGGGCGGCGCGGCGGGCGCGGCGGGCAGCGCGGGCGCGGCGGGCAGCGCGGGCGCGGCGTGGGCAGCGCGGGCGCGGCGGGCAGCGCGGGCGCGGCGGCAGCGCGGCACGGCGGGCGCGGCACGGGCGGCGCGTCGAGCGGCGGCGCCGTCGAGCTGGCAGACGGGCGGCGCGTTCCCGGGGCTGGACGCGGGGCTAGGCGGCTCGCCGTCGGGCGGCTCGAGCGACGACGACGGCGGCTGCGGCTGCCGGGTGCCCGCGAGCTCGGGCCCGTCGAGCTCCGGGGCGCTCGTCGCGCTCGCGCTCGCCGCGTTTGGATTCACTCGCCGCCGCGCGCGGCGCGCGTGAGCGACAGGGCTCACGCACTGACATTCCTTCTCTCCTGGAGCCCGGACTCATGACTCACCGCATCCCCTCGACTCATCCCTCCGTTCGTCGGCTGCTCTCGCGCTCGGCGGGCGTCGCGAGCTTGCTGTCGGTCGTCGCCATCGCGAGCTGCTCGGACTCCAAGGACGCCGAGACGGTCAAGACCGCGACGCAGGCGCTGTCGGCGGACATCGTGATCGCGGAGGTGTACGGGGGAGGGAACGCGAGCAACGGCACGTACTCGCGTGACTACGTCGTACTCTTCAACCGCGGCTCGAGCGCCGTGAGTCTGGACGGGTTGCGCCTGCAGTACGCTGCGCAAGCCGGGAACTTCGCGGGCACGGCGGCGCTGAGTCTGGCGCTCGCGAACGTGTCGCTCGACCCCGGGCAGTACTATCTGGTCGGGTTGCGTGAGGCAGCGAACCAGACGACACCGCCGCTGCCGATCACGCCCGACCAAGTGCCGGCGACGCCGACGACGTTCAGCGACATGTCCGGCGCGAATGGTAAGGTCGCCTTGGTCAAAGGCGACGCGCTGACCTGTGGCGCCACGGGCGGCAGCGCCAACCCGTGTAGCGCTGCGGAGCTGGCTCAGATCGTGGATCTGGTGGGCTATGGGGGCGCGACGCTGTTCGAGGGCAGCGGCGCGACGGCCGCGCTGTCCCCCACCACGTCTGCCCAGCGCAAGAACGGCGGCTGCACCGAGACCGACGACAACGCGGCGGACTTCGCGGTGCTCGCACCGAGCCCGCGCAATTCGACGAGCACCAAACACCTCTGCAACCCCGACGCGGGCGCAGGCGGCCAAGGCGGCCAAGGGGGTTCGTCGGGCAGCGCGGGTGCGTCGGGTAGCGCTGGCTCGGCGGGCGGCGGCGGCACCGCGGGCTCGGTGGGTTCGGGTGGCACCGGCGGCAGCGGCGGAACGGGCGGCGGCGCGCGGCAGCGGGCGCAGCGGGCGCGGGCGGCAGCGGCGGCGCGGGCGACGGGTGGCGCGGCCGGCGCGGGCGGCGGCGCGGGCGCGGGTGGCGCGGCGGGCGCGGGCGGCAGCGGCGGCGCGGCACGGTGGCACGGCGGGCGCGGGCGGCAGCGGCGGCGCGCGGGCGGCACTGGTGGGAGTGCAGGCTCGTCCTCGGGCGGCGCAGCGGGCGCGGCGGGCGCGGGCGGCGGCGCAGCGGGCGCGGCGGGCGCGGGCACGGGTGGGGCGGCCGGCAGCGGCGGCGCTGGCGGCGCTGGTGGGGAGTGCGGGCTCGTCTCGGGCGGCGCAGCGGGCTCTGCGGGCAGCGCGGGCTCCGGGACCGGAGGCAGCGCGGGCAGCGCCGCGGGCGGCACGTCGAGCGGCGGCGCGTCGAGCGGCGGCGCGTCGAGCGGCGGCGCGTCGAGCGGCGGGTTCCCCGGTTTCGGCGGTACGCCGCAGGACGCCGGGGTCGGCGGTTCGTCCGGCGGCCCGCTCAGCTCGGATGACGACGGAGGCTGCGGCTGTCGCGTGCCTGCGCGCTCCGAAACGCCCGGCTCGGCCTCGCTGTTCGCGCTCGCGCTCGCGGCGCTCGGGCTCGGGCGACGGCGCGCGCGGCGGCTGAGCACCGATTGAGCGGCGCGGGAGCGGGAGCTGCTGACCGAGCAGTGCAAGAAGGGCTGCGCGGACTCCAACGCCTCGTTCTGCGCGAACGACACCAGCGGTCCAGATGACTGCAAGAAGCGGGCGGCCGAGGCGCTCGAGAGCTGCCAGAAGCACTGCGGGAAGCCGTTCTGAGCGTTCGCCGTCGATGTGGAGCGATGAGCGGCATCACTTCCTGCGTCGCTCCGCGGCCGCGGCTGCGCTAGACTGCGAGACCATGAAGCTCGGCTGGCTCTGGGGGGCGCTGCTCACGGTCCTGTTCTGTGCGTGTGCCGCCGGCACCAGCAGCGACGATCCGGGCCCGGGCCCGGGCGGATGCGCAGCCGGTCAGCAGCGCTGCGACGGGGTGTGCGTGGAGCCCGCCTCGAACGCTGCCCACTGCGGCGCGTGCGGCAACGCTTGCGCGAGCGGCCAGGTGTGCAGTCTGGGCTCGTGCGGCTCGGACTGCTTCGCTGGCACCACCCCTTGCGATGGCGCGTGCGTGGACCCGAGCTCGTCAGCGAGTCACTGCGGCGCGTGTGGCAATGCGTGCCCCAGCGGGCAGGTGTGCTCCGGCGGCGCGTGCGGTTCGGCGTGCGAGGTGGGGCAGTCCAACTGCGGCGGCTCGTGCGTGGATCTTCAGCAAGACCCGGGCAACTGCGGCAGCTGCGGCAACATCTGTGGCGTGGGGGAGTTCTGCTCGCTCGGGCAGTGCTCGGCGCAGTGCGGCGGTGGCACCACCAACTGCGGCAACACCTGCGTGGACACCTCGGGGGATCCCGCCCACTGCGGTGCTTGTAACACCCCGTGCTCGGGCAGCCAGGTGTGCAGCCTGGGCCAGTGCGGTCTGCAGTGCCTGGGGGGCACGACGCTCTGTTCCAGCTCTGGTGGCAGCGGCAAGTGCGTCGACTTGACCGTCGACCCCACCAACTGTGGCAGCTGCGGCAACGCCTGCGGCAGCGGGGAGGTGTGCTCCGCCGGGCAGTGCGGTGTGCAGTGCGTCGGCGGCACCACGAACTGCGGCAACAAGTGCGTGGACACCCAGGTCGATCCGTCCAACTGCGGCAGCTGCGGCGCAGCCTGCCCGGGCGGGGAGGCGTGCGTGAACGGCGCTTGTACCCTCGTGTGCGGGGGCGGCCTGACCAAATGCGGCAGTTCGTGTGTGAACCTGCAGACGGATCTGGCCAACTGCGGCAGCTGCGGCAACGGCTGCCCCTCGGGCCAGAGCTGCATCTCCGGCAGCTGTCAGCTGGTCTGCTCCGGCGGGACGACCAACTGCGGTGGCAGCTGCGTAGCCACGTCGGTCGATCCGAACCACTGCGGCACGTGCAACAACGTCTGCTCCGCGGGCCTCAGCTGTGTGAGCGGCAGCTGCACGCTGGTGTGCGGCACGGGGCTGACCAAGTGTGGCAACGTCTGCGTCGACACCCAGACCAACGCCAGCCACTGCGGCGGGTGCAGCGCGACGTGCCCGTCCGGTCAGGTCTGCCAGGCGGGCGCCTGCACGTTGGTGTGCCCCACTGGACAGACGAAGTGCGGTAACGTGTGCGCCAACACTCAGACGAGCACGAGCCACTGCGGCGGCTGCAACATCGCCTGCAGCAGCGGCCAGACCTGCCAGAGCGGCTCCTGCGTGACGACCTGCAGCCCGACGACCAACATCGCCCTCGGCGCCACGGCCTTCAGCAGCGGTGGCGGTGAGGCGTCTTTCGGCCGCGGACCGGACAAGATGAACGACGGGCACCTGGAGGCCACCTGCTCGTCGAACGGCTTCCACTGGGTGAACGCGGGCACCTCTCCGGGCACGGCGTACATCGAGTTTCGCTGGAGCTCGAACGTGACCGTCAAGCGCTTCACCATCGACACGACCCTCTCGTCATCGAACGCCTGCGGCGCAAACAACGGGCGCTCGCTGGCAGGCGGGACGGTGCAGTACTGGAACGGCAGCAGCTACGTCAACGTGGGCTCCGTCTCGGGCAACACGAACGACTGGTCGTACACGCTGACGAGCGCCGTGCAGACCACGCGCCTGCGGCTGTACGGGATCTACTCCCCGTCCACGCCCAACCCTGTCATCTTCGAGTGGCTGGTATTCTCGTGCTGAGATGTTGCTGTTCCAGAAGCGGTTTCACGCGGGGCTCGTCGACGGCTCGATCCGGCTGACGTTTCGGCGCTGGGAGCGGCCGCGGGTGCGGGTGGGCGGACGCTACCGGTGCCATCCCATCGGCGTTCTGCGCGTCGATGGCGTCTCGCAGGTCGTCCCGGCGCGGATCTCCGAGCAGGATGCGCGAGCGGCGGGGTTCACGTCGAGGGCGGAGCTGCTCCGGTATCTCGCTGGCGTGAGCGACCAGTCCCTCGACGGACCGGTGTTTCGGGTCGAGCTGGCCTACGACGGACAGAACGATCGCATCGATCTGGCGCTGGACGACCGCGTGGACGACGAAGCAGAAGCGCAGATCGAGGCGGCGCTGGCGCGGCTGGACGCCCGGCGGACCTGGACCGAGCAGACCCTCGCGCTGATCGCGGCCAACCCTCGGGTTCGCGCCGCGGAGCTGGCGGCGCGAGCTGGGCGCGACACCGCGTCGTTCAAGGCCGACGTGGTGAAGCTCAAGCGCCTCGGGCTCACCCAGAGCTTCGAGGTGGGTTACGAGCTCTCCCCCAGGGGGCGCACGTACCTGGCGCGGCGCCGGAGCGCGCCAGGTACCAGCGCGGGCAAGCAGCGGCGCGCCAGGCGCTGAAATCCGGTGCGGCTCAGGCCACCTGCGTGGCCGACCCGTGCTCCGCGGGGGGCGGCGTGGAGCCGAGCGCGTTGGCCGCGCGCGCGTCGCTCCGCGCCGTGGCGTTCTCGTTCACCTTGACGCTGACCAGACGGGACACGCCCGGCTCGCCCATGGTGACGCCGTACAACACGTCCACCAGCTGCATGGTCTTCTTGATGTGAGTGATCAAGATGAACTGAGAGTTGGCGGTCATGCCGCGGATGGCGTCGTTGTAGCGAGCGACGTTGGCCTCGTCCAGCGGCGCGTCGACCTCGTCCAGCACGCAGAAGGGGCTCGGGCGATGCTGAAAGATGGCGAAGATCAAGCTGACGGCCGTGAGCGCCTTCTCGCCGCCGCTCATCAGCTCGATGTTCCCGAGCTTCTTGCCCGGGGGCTGCGCCACGATGTCCACGCCCGACGCCAGTAGATCCTCGGGATCCGTCAGCAGCAGCTCGGCGCGACCGCCGCGGAACATGCGGTGGAAGGTGGACTTGAACAGCTCGTTGACCGTGTCGAAGGTCTCCTTGAAGCGACGTCGCGACTCCCGGTTCATGTGCTTGATCGCGCGCTCGAGATCGTCGAGCGCCTTCTCGATGTCGAGCTTCTGCTGGCTGAGGTCCTGGAAGCGCTTCTCGGCGTCCTCCCACTCGGCGGCGGCGTCCAGGTTCACCGGGCCCATGCGGTCGATCAGGTTGATGAGCTCGTCGATGCGGCGCCGCTGCTCCTCGTCGGGCACGGGGCGGGCGTGGTAGTCTCCGATCACTCGGCGCAGATCGAGGCCCCGGAAGCGGTCCCGCACGTTGGCCAGCAGGTGTTCACGCTCGAGCGCGATGCGCTGCAGGGCCATCTCCGCTCGGCGGGTCTCGTCCTCCCGTGCGCCCAGCTCGTCCCTGAGGGCCTTGAGCTCGGCCTCCCGCGTTCCTAGCGCGAAGCGAACCTGCTCGAGCAACCCGCGCGCGGCGCTGAGCTCCTCGTGCGCACGCGCCGCGACCTCGACCGCCAACTTGCGATTCTCGGCCAGCACCAGCAGTCGTCCCGCGGTCTCTCCAGAGGCCCGCGCCGACTCGGTCATGTCGTCGTCCAAGCGGTCACGGCGCGTGCTCAGATCCAGCAGCGACGCCTCGACGCGCTCGAGGGCCGAGCGCGCCGCGTCCATCTGCTCCCGGACCTGCGCGAGGCGGACCTTGCGCTCGGTGACCAGCGCCGCCTGAGCGGCGACGCGGTCGTTCCAGCTCACCGCCTCGGCCTCGGCTCGGACCAGGCCGTGGCGAGTGTGCTCGAGCTCCGCCTGAAGCGCCGCGAGCTGCTCCTGGCACGCGGTCTCGGTCAGGGTCGCATCCTCGATGCCCAGCGTGACCTCGGCGACCTCCTGCTCGAGCTGGGCGCGGCGCGCCCGCGTGCGCTCGAGCTGCTCGTGCACTCGCGTGAGGTCCTTCTCGGCGGTCATGTGCTGCAGCTCGCCCTCGTGGGCGCCTTGTCGCGCCCGCTCGAGGGAGGTGGACAGCTCGCTCAACCGAGCCCGCAGCTGGTTGTGCGCGGCCACCAGCTGTGCGGTGCTCGACTCGAGGGTCTCCACTTCCTCGGCCAGGCAGCGCATCTCGCGCTTCTGCTCGACCATGGAGGAGGCCACGTCGTCACCGCTGCCGCCGCTGACCACGCCGTCCGGTCGCACCACCGTGCCATCGAGCGCCACGACGGTGACGCCGACGTGCTCCCGGGCCACCCCGAGGGCGTCGGCGGCCGTGCGCACCAGCCACGCGTCGCCGACCACCGCCCGGACCAGCTCGGAGTCCGCATCCGCGAAGCGCAGGCGCTCTACCAACGGACCGAGGACCCGCTCATCTCGAGCCCACGGGCCGAGCGAGCTGCCCGAGACGCGTGGCGGCTTGGCCGCGACGATGTTCGCTCGACCCCGCTCCTCCGTACGCAGGGCCTCGAGCAGCTCGAGACCGCGATCCATGTCGGATACGACCACGTACTGCAGGCGCTCACCGAGCAGGCCGGCGAGCGCGGCGGTGAGCTCCTCGGGAGCCTCCAGGCGATCCGCGACCAGCCCGAGGACGGTCGAGTCGTGCTTGGAGATCAGCGCCCGGGCGCCCGCGCCAACGCCTTCGAGTCGGCGGTGCAGCTCCTCGAGCGCGCGCAAGCGGTTGCGCTTGAGACCAAGCTCGTTCTTGGCGGCGTCCACTCCGCGTTCGCTGTCGAGCTGTCGACCGGACAGCTCGGTCATCTCGTGCTCGAGAGCCTCGCGCTCCTCGACGCTCAGGCGCTTGCCCTCCGCGAGCTCGGCGACGCTGCGCTCGAGCGCGGTACGGCGCGCCTCGAAGGAGCCGAGCTCCCCGTCGAGGGTGTCTCGCTCGGATGTCAAGCGATCCCGTCGCACGTGGGCGTCGGCGAGCCGCTGCACTTGCGCGTCGAGCTTCGCGCCGATGGCGGCGACCTGCGCGGCGGCGTCCGAGGCCGTCTGGCGCAGCCCCTGGACCACGTCGAGGGCCTGGGCCTCCTCGGTACGCAGCGTGGCGAGGGACTCGTCCTCGCGCGCGGCATCAGCGTGTCGGGCCTCCTCGTCCTGCGACAAGAACTCGATGCGCCCGAGCAGCTCGTGACGCTCCGCTTCCTGCTCGGTGCGCCGTCGCTCGACGTCCGCGAGCTCCGCGCGGGCCTGGACCAGGCGTTCGTCGAGGTGGCGGAGGCGGTCCCGGGAGCGCTCGATCTCGGCGCTCAGGCTGGAGACCTCGTTGTCTGCCTCGAACGCCGCCTTCGAAGCGTCTTCGGCGCGGTGCTCGATGCGCTGCGCCTCGTGGCGGGCCAGCTCCAGTTGCCCTTCGCCGTCCCGCAGCTGACCGCGCACCCCCTCGACCTCCGCCCGACCGACGTCGAAGGCGCTCTGCTCCACGCGCTCGACGACGAACAGCTCGAGGAACTTGTGAGAGGCGTCGTGCAGGAAGAGGTCTTCGAGCTCGGCGCGATAGGCGATGTAGCGCTCGGCCTTGGCCACCTGCCGCTTGAGCGAAGCGCGGGTGCGATCGATCTCGCCCACGATGTCCGAGACGCGCAGCAGGTTCTGTCGCGTCAGCTCCATCTTGCGCTCGGCCTGCCGCTTGCGCTGCTTGTACTTCGTGATACCCGCGGCCTCTTCGATGAACAGGCGACGATCCTCCGGGCGGGCGCTGACGATCTGGCCGATCCGCCCCTGCTCCACGATGGAGTACGCCTTGGTACCGACGCCGGTACCCAGGAACAGCTCCGTGACGTCTCGCAACCGCATGAGCTGCTTGTTGATCAAATACTCGCTGGTCCCGTCGCGGTAGAGCCGGCGGGTGACGGCGATCTCCGGGTACTCCTTGTACTCTGGCGGCAGCATCTCGGAGTAGGATGGGTCGTTGTTGTCGAAGGTGATGGTGACCTCGGCCATGCCCAGCGGACCGCGAGACTCGCTGCCGTTGAAGATCACGTCCTCCATCGACTTGCCGCGCAGGTGCTTGGCGCTCTGCTCGCCCATGCACCAGCGGATAGCGTCGACGATGTTCGACTTGCCGCAGCCATTCGGTCCCACGATGCCGATGACGTCGTGGTCGAAGTGGATCACGGTGCGGTCCACGAAGGACTTGAATCCCGCGATTTCCAGCTTCTTGATGTGCATCGATCCGTCCTTCTTCGAGCGCGTTCCCACGTATAGCAGGGGGGGGAGCGGGGTGCTCTCCGCCGCCGGCCGGGGGCGCCCGGGTTTTCGATTGTCTCGCGGCCCTCGTCGGGCACTTGCACCTATCGTAACCGCACGCGATGTATGGTCACGTCAGGCACTGGACACTTCTACAGTGCGAGGCCGGGTCTGACAACTGGAAATCCGTGCCCCTAGCCGCTGGCTCGGTCGGCTGCGGTCCAAGGCCTGAAATGTCGAACGCTTAGAATTGACAGCCCCGTGATCGAGGCGCATCTACCGACCGAGTCTCGCCCATGACCTACGAATACGCCTGTACCGCCTGTGGCCACGAGTGGGAGGCCGAGCAGCCCATCAGCGAAGCGCCGCTCACCGAGTGCCCTCACTGCCACGCGAGCGCCGCGAAGCGGATGGTCAGCGGCGGCCAGGGCTTCATCCTCAAAGGTGGCGGCTGGTACGCCGACGGCTACGGGAACAAGAAGGCCGAGGCGCCAGCGCCGGCGGCGAAAGATGGGAAGACCGCTGACGCCAAGGCCGACCCGGCCAAGCCCGCCGCAGCGCCGGCCGCCGCGACCGAGACCGCTGCTGCCGAGGCGCCCGCCGCCAAGGCCGAGCCCAAGGCCGACAAGCCCGCGCCATCGACGACCTGAGCGGTCCGGTTGCAGCCGGGGGGCTGCGCGATAAGATGCCCGAGCAGCGGATGCCGGATCGAAAATTGGAGCTAGCCGAGCTGCGAAAGCGGCTGCAGGCGCTCGACCGCGACTTGCTGCGGGTGCTCGAGGAGCGCGGCCGTGCCAGCCGTGAGATTTGCCGGCTGCTCGAGGGAGAGCCGGTCTCCCTCGACCCCGCCGAGCGGGCGCACCTCGACGCCATCGCAGCGGAGTCGACCGGCGTGCTGCCCGCGGCGGGGCTGCGCTCGATCTTCCGTGAGGTGCTGGCGGTGGCGCGGGGCATCGAGCAGCCGGCTCGCGTCGCGTATCTCGGCCCCGAGGGCGGCTTCTGTCACGCCGTCGCCGAGCGCCAGTTCGGCGCGGGGACCGTGTTCGTGGAGTGCGCCACCGTCGGCGCGGCGCTCGAAGAGGTCGAGCGCGGTCGCGCGCTGTTCGCCGTGTTCCCCTTCGAGTCCTCGGTGGATGGTCTGGTGCAGACCTCGATCAACGCGCTCGAACAAAGCAGCCTCTCGCTGATCGCCGAGCGCAGCATGCCCGCGACCTATGATCTGGTGGGGCACGCGACCGTGCTCTCGGAGGTGCGCAAGCTGTACGCCACGGCGCTGGCACATGCCTCCTGCGAACGTTTCGTGGCACGCGAGCTCGGGCAGGTGACCATCGTGGACGTTCGCTCGCCCGTCGCGGCCGCGGAGCTTGCCCGCACGGACGTGTCCGGCGCGGCGCTGGTACCCGAGAGCTGCGGCCAGGCGGCCGAGCTCAGCGTGGTGCGTGCCAACGTCGGTGACGCCGCGGACACGCACTTTCGCTACGGCATCGCCGGCGCACGGCCCGCCAGCCGCTCGGGGGACGACACGACCTGCGTCCTGTTCAGCGTGGACGACGCCCCCGGCGCGCTGTACGAGGTGCTGAGGCACTTCGCGGAGCGGGGGATCAACCTGAAGAAGCTGCAGTCGCGTCCGGTGAACGCGGCCAGCTGGGACTACGTCTTCTACGTGGAGGTCAGCGGCCACATCAGCGATCGCTCGGTGGTGACCGCGCTCGAGAGCGTCAAGCGCGCCACCAAGTACCTCCGCCCGCTCGGCTCCTTTCCGAACCCGCCGTGACCGCGCCGGCCGAAAACCAAATCGACATCCGTGAGCCGAGACCGTAGGCTCGGGTCAGATGAGGCCGCTCGTCACCCCGACCATAGAGTCCTTGGTTCCTTACGAGGCGGGTAAGCCAGTCGAGGAGCTGGCGCGCGAGCTGGGCGTGGCCGACGCCGTCAAGCTCGCGTCGAACGAGAACCCGCTGGGACCGAGCCCCCGCGCGCTCGACGCCGTGCGCCAGGCCTTGCCCGACCTCCACCGCTACCCGGACGCCGCCACCTACGCGCTGCGGGAGAAGCTCGCGGCGGTGCACGGCGTGGCCATGAACGAGGTCCTGCCGGGCAACGGCTCGAACGAGTTGATCGAGCTGTTCATCCGCACCTTCACTACCAGCGCCGACCACGTGGTGTTCGCCGAGCCCTCCTTCGTCGTGTACAAGCTCGCGTGCCTGGCGCACGGCGTGCCCTTCTCGGCCGTGCCGCTGCGGGACTTCACCCACGACCTCGAGGCCATGGCCGCCAAGGTCAACGACAAGACGCGACTGGTGTTCGTGGCCAACCCGAACAATCCCACGGGCACGCACGTGGGCCGGGCGGCCGTGTCCCGACTGCTCCGAGAGCTGCCGCCGCAGGTGATCGTGGTGATGGACGAGGCCTACTTGCAGTACGCGGAGGCGGCGGACTATCCCGACTGCCTGCAGCTGCGCGGTGAGCGTGAGCGGCTCGTGGTCCTGCGCACGTTCTCCAAGGTGTACGGGCTGGCGGCGCTGCGTGTGGGGTACGCCGTCGCGCCGGCTCAGCTCGTAGACTACGTCAACCGGGTGCGCGCGCCCTTCAACGTGGGCACCCTCGGGCAGGTGGCAGCGCTGGCGGCGCTGGAGGATCACGAGCACGTGGAGCGCAGTCGAAGGCTCAACGCCGAGCAGCGCCGTCGCCTGGAGGTGGAGCTCGGGCGGCTACCGCTGACGGTCGTGCCCAGTCAGGCCAACTTCGTGTTCGTGGACGCGCGCCGGCCAGGGCGCGAGCTGTACGAGGCGCTGCTGCGCAAGGGCGTGATCGTGCGTCCCCTGGGCGACTCGACGTTCCTGCGCATCACGGTGGGCAGCGCCGCGCAGAACGATCGGTTGCTCACGGCCCTGGCCGAGGTGCTGTCGTGAGGCTGCGAGAGCTGTGGCTGGCCCTGGGGGTTGGGCTCGCGGTCGCGGGCTGTCCGAAGAAGGAGGACGTCATCATCGAGCACACGGCGGAGCGTCCGCTGACCGACGCCGAGATCGACGCGGACCCGCTCGCGCTGCTGCCCGGGGGCGCCGTGGGCGTGGTCAGCGGGGACGCCAAGACGCTGTTCGCTTCGTCCTTCGGCGAGCGGCTCGCGACCATGGCGCGCGCGCCCATCCCGCCTGCAGCCGGCTTCGAACCCACCCGGGATCTGGAGCGCATGGTGCTCGGCTTCTACTCCATGCAAGGCGCGGATTTCGCGGCGGTGGCCACCGGCACCTTCGATCGCGCGCGGATCGAAGGCGCTGCCGACGGCACTCAGCAGACGCCGCTCGGCGCGCCGCTCGTCAAGTCGAGCTACGCCGGACGGGAGCTGTACACCTCGCGCAACGTGGGGTTCGTGGTGCTCACCGCGCGCACGGTGATCCTGGGCAACGAGACGGGCATCCGCCGCGCGCTCGACCGCATCAAGGAAGGGCGCGTGCGCCGCGCGCTGCCGGAGGGGTTCGAAGAGTTGGCCAAGACGCCAGGCGCCGCGTTGGTCGCCGCCTTCGATCTGCGCGCGCAGCCGCTGCCGGATGCGGCGCGGTCCCACCTGCCGTTCATGAACGAGCTCGAGACGGCCCGGGTGCTCGGCAACTTCGAGCCGCCGGGCATGAACCTGGCGGGGACGCTCACCTACCCGGACAACGAGAAGGCCGAGCAAGGCTCGCAGACGATGCGCGCACTGGCGGACAACGCGCAGGCCTTCGGTTGGCTGATCAATCTGCTCGGGATCCCGCAGCCGATCCGCAAGCTCGAGACGCAGGTCGTGGAGCGCGAGACGAAGTTCGTCGCGGCCCTCGACGGCGAGGCGATGGCGGGACTGCTCGAGCGCGGCGCGCGCATGATGGGCATCCCGGTGCAACCGAAGGTCATCCCGGCGACGATGACCCCGGGCCAGGCTCCCTGAGCGAGCGATGGCGCGGCTGATCGTACAACCCCAGCCGGGGCCCCTCACGGGCAGCGTTCCGGTGCCGAGCGACAAGAGCATCGGTCACCGGGCGCTGATGCTGGCGTCGCTGGCGCGGGGACGCTCGACCCTACGCGGGTTCTCCTACGGAGAGGACAACGTCGCGACCTTGGCGGCCTTTCGCGCCATGGGCATCGCCATCGACGACGCGGGCGACGGCACCGTCCACGTCACGGGCAAGGGCCTGTATGGCCTCGCCGCTCCGGCGGGCGCGCTGGATTGCGGCAACTCGGGGACGACGATGCGACTGCTGTCGGGGATCCTGGCGGGGCAGCACTTCGCATCCCGTCTGATCGGCGACGAGTCCCTGTCGTCGCGTCCCATGGGCCGGGTGGTCGCACCGCTGCGACAACGCGGCGGTCGGCTGGAGGGCAGGGCTCACCCCACGCGCTCGGGGGACCTCACGGCGCCCCTCGACATCGGGCCCCTCGAGCGTGAGCGCCTCGAGCCGCTGGCGTACGCGATGCCGGTGCCGAGCGCGCAGGTCAAGAGCGCGCTGCTGCTCTCGGGGCTGTACGCGTCCGGGCCCACCGAGATCGCCGAGGGGCTCGTCACTCGGGATCACACCGAGCGCCTGCTCAGCGCCCTGGGGCTGCCGGTGTACAGCGCCGGGGCCGTGGTGAGCCTCCATCCGCCGGCGGACCCAGGCGCGATCAGCGGTTTCGAGCTCGAGCTGCCGGGGGATCTGTCGGCGGCGGCGTTCCTGCTGGTCGCGGCGGCGCTGATCGAGGGCAGCCGGGTCACCTGCCGGCGCACGGGGCTCAACCCGACGCGCTCGGGGATCCTCGACGTCTTGCGAGCGTTCGGCGCCCAGGTCGGCTTCTCGCCCCAGGGTGATCGCCTGGGCGAGCCCGTAGGGGAGGTCACCGTCGCAGCGAGCAGGCTCGTGGCGAGCGACATCGGCGGCGAGGTGGCGGTGCGTGCGATCGACGAGATCCCCATCGCCTGCGCGCTCGGCGCGCGCGCTTCGGGCGTGACGCGGATCGCCGACGTGGCGGAGCTGCGCGTGAAGGAGAGCGATCGCATCGCGGCGATCGTCGAGGTCTTGCGAGCCTTCGGCGTCGACGCCTCCGAGCAGCCCGACGGACTGGTGATGGAAGGGCGCCCGGACGGGCCGCTGCTGGCCGCCCGGGTCCATAGCCGCGGCGACCATCGCGTCGCGATGACCGCGGCGGTGCTCGGGCTGCTGGCGGACGGAACCACGATCGTGGACGACGTGGACTGCATCGCGACCAGCTTTCCCCGTTTCGCGGGCACGCTCCGGGCGCTAGGCGCCGAGGTCAAGGTGGAGTCATGAGGCGCACACGGCCGGTGGTGGCGATCGACGGTCCCGCGGGCGCCGGCAAGACGACGGTCACGCGCCGCGTGGCCGAGCGCCTGGGCTACACACTGGTCGACACGGGTGCGCTCTATCGCACGGTGGCACTGGCGGCCACACGCGCGGGGCTGTCCTGGGCGGACACAGCGGCCGTCGGCGAGCTCGCGCTCGGGCTCGCGGGGCGGGGAGCGATCCGCTTCGACGCGAGCCCCGGAGGTGGCGGGCACGTGCTGCTCGATGGCGAGGACGTCTCCGCTGCCATACGTACGCAGCAGGTGGCCGAAGGCGCGAGCCAGGTGAGCGCGATCCCGGCGGTGCGTGAGGCGCTCTTGGAGCTGCAGCGTCAGGCGGGTCGCGACGGCGGTGTGGTGCTCGAGGGCCGCGACATCGGCACGGTCGTCTTTCCGGACGCGGAGGCGAAGTTCTTTCTGACCGCGAGCACGGCGGTGCGCGCCGAGCGGCGCTTCGTGGAGCTGCGCGACAAGGGAGCGCCGGCGGATCTGGCTCGAGTGACCGAAGAGGTGCGGGCTCGGGACGAGCGCGATACGATGCGCCCCATCGCTCCGCTCAGGCAAGCCGAGGACGCAGTGCTCGTGGATAGCTCGGAGCTCGACATCGAGCAGGTCGTCGAGCGCATCGTGGGCCACGCGCTCGGCGTGGCAGAGCGTCTCGCACAGAGCTCGTCATGAAACGCAGGCTCGCGCTCCAGCTGGGCGCACTGGGCGTGCTCGGCTGCGCTAGCGCCAGCGTGGGTCCGCCGCCGCCCGCGCCCGCGCTGGGGCCGCCGGCGAGCGCCATCCCCGCTGACCTGGACCTGGTCGTACGCCTCGATCTCGGCAAGATTCGCGCGGCGCTCGGGCAGGCAGCGCTCGACGAGCTGCGAGCCCAGAGTCGCCGCGGCGGTCTCGAGCCGGAGCTCGAGCGCATGCTCGGCGACCTGCTCCAGAGCAGTGACGTCGTGCTCGCCGCGGTGCGGCCCGAGGGGACGCTGGCCGTTCTCGACAACGTCCTGGTCTTCCGCGGACGCTTCGCCACGTTCGACCCGCAGAGCTACGCGCTGACGCCGCGCTTCGGCCCGCCCCACGACCTGGGGGCGGACGTTCGGCGTCAGCAGCGGGCCGGCGCCACCAAGCGCGCGGAGCCGGCGCGCTTGTACCGCTCCGGCGACGATGTGGTGGTGCTGGTCTCGTCGGCGGCCATCGACAGCGTCGAGCGGCAGATCGAGGAGCGACAAGGCGATCCGCACCTGGAGCCGCCGGCGAAGGGCGTGCTGGCGCTGGCCGCCCGGGCGCCGGCGCTCGGGCGCTGGGTCGACGATCGCAGCGTGCGCCTGACGCGGCTGCTGCGCGCGGCGGGTGAGCTGTCCGGCTATCTGGACCTCGACTCGGAGAGACTCACGGCCGAGCTCGAGCTGTCGGTGCAGGACGAGACCGAGGCGATCGAGCTGGCGCGGGCGCTGGGCGAGCTGGCGACGGCCGTGACGCGCGGCGGGGGCGAGCTGACCGCGCCGCTGCGGCGGCTGTCGGTCGAGGCCGTGGGACAGCGAGTCGTGCTACGCCTCGTCCTGCCCACTGAAATGCTCGCGGCCGCGCTGCACCGGCAGCGCGCGGAGCCAGAGACCATGCCATGAAGACTCGCTCGGGAACCTCCTACCGCGTGGTGTTCGCGGTCTTCTTCGCGCTGATCGCGGCCGCGCTCACGGCGGGAGCGGGTCTGTACTTCCACAAACTGCACTATCGGCGGGTCGCCGCAGACCACGTGCCAAAGGACGCCTGGCTGGCGCTGCGCGTGGACGCCGAGAAGGTCATCGCCTACGAGCCCGTGCGACGACATCTGTTGCCGCTGGTGGACGAGGCGGCGGCCACGAAGCTCGAACCCAAGCGGAGCAAGCGCCTGCAGGGCTCCACCCGGGTGGAGCTCGCGGTCGATCTGCGGGAGGTCCTGGTCGCGGTGGGCCCCGGCGAGGGCGACTGGGTGCTGGTCGTCGGTGGACTGTTCCCCAAGACCGGCGTGCTCGAGGGCCTGTCCCGGGTGCTGGCTGCCGAGGGACGAACGGTCCACCTCGACGGCGATGTGCTCGAGGTGTCGGGCGTGGCGTTTGGGCAAGCCAGGGACGGCGCGCTGGTCGCGGCGTCGTCCCGTGAGCGACTCTCGCGGGCGCTCTCGGCGGAGCGGGGGCTGGAGCTGACCGGGGATCCCGGAGTGATCGAGGCGGCGTGGCGGCCGGGCGCCCAGGGCACCCTGGCGCGCCTCGGCATCCGGGAGGCCCCGCCGAGCGGCCGGCTCCGGGCCCAAGTGACGGGTGAAGTGACCCTGAGGGCCAGCGGCGGTGAAGGCGCGGCGCTCGGCCAACTGCTCACCCAGCTTGGGGCGAGCCGCGTCGAGGCGGCCGCCGAGGGCGATGGCGACGCGCGGATGGGCCGGCTCAGCCGTGAGGATCTCGACCGCGCGGCCCGCCACCTGGCCGTCTGGCTCGCGCCCCAGCTCGGCGCGGCGCCGCGCTAGCGCGCGAGTCGGGCGCCGATCCGGGGCAGTTCCCGTTTGACTCGACCAGGCCCGTGCGGTACCTCACGCGGCCCCGGGCGTAGCGTCGCTGCGCGCGCTCCCACGCTCCCCACTCGGTGGGTGCGCGAGGCCAGAGAACGCCGCGCCCGGACACGGAGGCATAGAAACAGTACATGACCGACACCCAAACGACCACCCAGACGATGAATCCAGCGGACGGCTTTGCCGCCATGTTCGAGGCGAGCGAGGCGAGCACCGCCGGTGTCGAGCTCGGAGGCGAAGGACAGATCGTCACCGGCATCGTCGTGGCCATTCACCGCGACTCGGTCGTGGTCGACATCGGGGGCAAGAGCGAGGGCGTGATCAAGGCCGACGAGTTCATCGACGGCACCGGTCAGGTCAACGTCAAGCCCGGGGACAAGGTGGACGTATTCATCGAGAGTCGCGAGAGCGACGACGGCCTCATCTCCTTGAGCAAGGAGAAGGCCGACAAGATGAAGGTGTGGGACGAGATCAGCGCCGCGTGCGAGCGCGACGAGATCATCGAAGGCACCATCAGCCAACGGGTCAAGGGCGGCCTGAGCGTGACCATTCGCGGCGGGGTCAAGGCGTTCCTCCCGGGTTCCCAGGTCGACCTGCGCCCCATCCGCAACCTCGAGAAGCTGATCGGTCAGACGTACGAGTTCAAGGTCATCAAGTTCAACAAGAAGCGCGGTAACATCGTGCTCTCGCGTCGGGTGTTGCTCGAGGTCGAGCGGGACGCCATGAAGGCCAAGACCCTGCAGAACCTCGAGGAGGGCATGGTCTTGACCGGAACCATCAAGAACCTGACCGAGTATGGCGCGTTCGTCGATCTCGGCGGCATCGACGGCCTGCTGCACATCACGGACATGTCCTGGGGTCGGGTCAACCACCCGAGCGAGGTGTTCAACGTCGGCGACGAGGTCACCGTCAAGGTGCTCAAGTACAACCCGGAGACCGAGCGCGTCAGCCTGGGCCTCAAGCAGACCCAGGAGGATCCCTGGAATCACGCCGAAGAGGTGTACATCATCGGCAAGCGCGTGGGCGGCAAGGTGATGAGCCTGACGGACTACGGCGCGTTCGTGGAGCTCGAGCCCGGCGTGGAGGGCTTGATTCACGTCAGCGAGATGAGCTGGACCAAGAAGATCAAGCACCCGTCGAAGATGCTCGAGATCGGTCAGGACGTGGAGTGCCAGGTGCTCGAGGTCGACGCCAAGAGCAAGCGTATCAGCTTGGGCATGAAGCAGCTCGAGCCCGATCCCTGGAGCATGTTCACCGACAAGTACAAGCCGGGCGACAAGATCGGCGGCAAGGTCCGCTCGATCACAGACTACGGTGTGTTCGTCGGTATCGAGGAGGGCGTGGACGGCATGGTCCACAAGACGGACCTGTCCTGGACCGTCAAGGTCAACAACCCCGGCGACCTGTACAAGAAGGGCGACGAGGTCGAGGCCATCATCCTCAGCATCAACCACGACGAGAAGAAGGTCAGCCTGGGCGTCAAGCAGCTGTGGGATGACCCCTGGGGCACCATCCTCGACGACTACAAGCCCGGCGCGGTGGTCGAGAACGTGAGCGTCCTGAGCGTGGCCGACTACGGCGTGTTCGTGCGCCTGCGTCCCGGTGTCGAGGCGCTCATCCCGACCAACGAGGTCGACCCCACCGTCCCGCTCGAGAGCGGCGGGACCATCCGCGCGGAGGTCTCCAACATCGACTCGATGGATCGCCGCATCACCCTCACCATGCGCAACCCGGGCGAGAGCCCGGCCGCCGAGCAGCTGCAGGTGCTCAAGCGCGAGTCCTCGGGTAAGGGCGCCACCCTCGGCGATCTGATCAAGGAGAAGCTCGGCGACAAGCTGTCGAGCATCGCCGCCGCAGCGCAAGACGACGACGACGACGACGAGTGAGCCAGGTCCGTGCGCGGGGCTACGCAAGTGGCCCGGTCTGCGGTGGACCCGCGCGCTGACGTGGGAGCACCATGACCGAGCCCAGGATCATCGACGAGCCAGTGCTGGCCGGCGGCTGGAACCGCCGGCGGCTCACCTTTCTCGGCGTGAGCCTGGTGGCCGTGGTGACCCTGCTCGTGTCCGTGCGCGAGGTGCTGCTGCCGTTCATCCTGGCGCTCATCATCGCCTTCGTGCTCACGCCCTTGGTTGCCCTGTGCGAGCGGGTTCGCGTCCCTCGGGCGGTAGCGATCATCCTGGTGTACGTCGTCACCCTCGGCGGTATCTACTTGTCGGTCGCGGCGATGGCCCCTCGGCTGTACGAGGAGGCCGCCACGCTGGCGCGGGACGCCCCGAGCATCGGTCGGGAGCTCAACTCGAAGTGGGCTCCGCGGGCCGAGACCTGGGTGCGCGGCCTCATCGATCGCATCGAGCCCCACCCGAAGGAGCCCGAGGAGCGCCAGCCAGCGTTCTCCGTCACCAAGAAGGACGACGGCTCGTTTGCCGTGGACCTCGGCTCGGGAGTGGACATCGTCCAGGATGGTCCGAAGCGCTGGCGGGTCACGCCTCAGCAGCGGGACGCGGACGAGCAGTTCAGCGTGTCCGAGCTGGCCAACGAGAGCATGGCGACCTTCGTTGGCTACGTGAAGCGCAACGTGCTCGAGCTCATCCGGGTGGGCCAACAGATCATCAGCCGCACGGCGCGGGGGATATTCCTCTTCTTCCTGACCCTGATGGTCGCAGCCTATTTGATCCACACCCGCGAGGAGATCATCGGCTTCTTCCGCTCGTTGCCGCCGCCGCAGGCTCGCGCCAGCTTCGATCGACTACTCTTTCGCATCGAGCGTGGCCTGTCGGGGGTGGTGCGGGGACAGCTGCTGATCTGCTTGGTCAACGGCATCCTGAGCGCCATCGGGTTCTGGCTGTTTGGCCTGAAGTACTGGCCGATCCTGGCCATCGTGGCCGGCGTAGGCAGCCTGATCCCGATCTTCGGCTCGATCTTGTCGACCATCCCCGCGGTCTTGATCGGGCTGACCCAGGACGTGTGGACCGCGCTCTGGGTGTTGGCCTGGATCATCGGCATCCACCAGATCGAGGCCAACCTGCTCAATCCGAAGATCATCGGCGTGGCGGCCAAGGTGCACCCGGTGTTGGTCGTGCTGTCGCTGATCATCGGCGAACACTTCTTCGGGCTGTGGGGGGCGTTGCTCGCGGTCCCGGCGCTGTCCCTGTCGCAGAGCCTGTTCCAGCACTTTCGCTTCGAACTGTTGCCGGACTCGGGCCCGGACAGCCTGCCGCCGCCTCCCATCACGTCGAGCCGTCGGGCCTGACCGGGTTGCGTCCTCACCCCGGCCGGCGCTATAGCCCCCGGCCGTGGCGAAAGAAGCCCGAAAGCTCCGCCGAGCCTCGACGCGTCAGGACTCGGCCGACGGCAAGAGCCGGAAGAAGGCGCTGGCACAGCCGCTCGTGCAGCGCCCCAAGGAGCTGGCCGATCCCCTCGGCCGGGACGCCCTCAAGAAGCTGGTGCTCAGGCTCGCGATCCCACTGGTCGGCGTCTGGCTGCTCGGCGGCCTGATCGCCGGAGTCAGCCAGTCGAGCACCGCCAAGACCGTCGCCCTCGGCGTTCCGGGGGTCGTCACCGTCGTCTTGCTCGGCATCGTGTTCTGGGCCATCCGTCAGGCGCAGAAGGCGCGTGGCGTCGCCGGCGTGCTCAGCCAGGTGGAGACCGCCGACGATCGCAAGGCGGCGCTGGAGCAGCTGGACAAGGGTTTCAAGAAGAAGGACCCAGCCGCCATCTTCGCCCGCGCGCAGCTCGAGCTGCAGGAGGACCCCAGAAAGGCGCTCTCGACCCTGGAGCAGATCGATCTCGGGAAGGTGATGGCGCCGGTCGCGGACGAAGCCCGCTCGCAGCGCGCGATGATCCACCTCATGCTCGGCGAAGCGGAGCCCGCCCGCCGTCTCGCGGATGGGATCGATCTCAAGCGACACAACGAGGCCAAGGCACGAGCCATGATGGCCGCCGTGATCGCCGAGGCCTGGGCGCGGACCGGTCAAGCCAAGAAGGGGCTGGAGACCCTGCAGCTCTTCGACCCGGAGGATGCCGAGTACGAGCAGCTTCGGCCCCAGCTGTGGCGGGCCCACGCGTTCGCGTGCGCCTATGGCAGCGATCTGAAGGGCATGAAGCGGGCGCTCAAGAAGCTGCTGGAGCAGGACGTCCGCTTGCTCGGCGCCTTCTTGGTCAAGCGGACCCATCCGCTGCTGCAGAAGGAGGCCAAGCGGCTGCTCGAGCAGAGCGGCCAAGTGCCTCGCAAGATGGTCGTGCAGCGCCGGCAGTGAGGGTGGCGCCGAGGCTCATCGTCATAGCCCAACGAGCGTCGCGCGGCCTGCGGGCTTGATGCGCAGCTCCGGCAGCAGCTCGGCGTAGGAGACGACGCGGGCCGCGGGCAGATCCACTTCGATCAGCTTCTTGACGAAGCGGCGGACGTCGGGTTGGGTGAGCACGACGGGTGCGAAGGCCAAGGGTGCGTCGCCCAGCGCGCGTCGGATCGCGGTGACGATGTCGCGCCCCGCAGCCGGGGCGAGGGTGAGGAAGCTGCCCGACGCGGTGCGTGAGATGGCTCCGCGGATCGTGTCCTCGATCATGGGATCGAGCAGGATGACCTCGAGCTCGGGCGCGCCTTCCGTCAGCTGGTGGGTGAGCGCGCGGCGCAGCTGCGAGCGCACGAACTCCGCCAGAGTCAGGGGATCCCGATCCGCCTGTGCGACCTGCGCCAGGGCCTCGAGTATGCCTTTGAGATCACGGATGGAGATGCCCTCCTCGACCAGCCGCCGGAGCACCTCGGTGAGCACGGTCAAGGAGACGGGCTTGGGGACCACCTGACGCACCGAGGCGGGCGCGACCTGCTCGAGCTGGTCGAGCAAGCCCTGCGTCTCGGCCAGCCCCAGGAAATCTGCGGCCCGGGGGCGCAGGACGTCGAGCGCTTGCTCCACGACCGCGCCAGCGATCTCGTCGTCGCGGGTGTCCGTTGGGAGCTCGAGCAGCCTCGCAGGCACCTCGTGGATGCTGAGCACGATGGTTCCGCTCGGGAGATCCGAGCCAACGCTCACCTCCGCGGCGGGCAATGGCACACCCAGCTGGCGAAACAATAGCTCCTGAACCGCACCGGCCGCGGCCCGCAGCCCGGGGCGGCGTACCTGACCGCCGCGCACGTCGTCGTCGAGTAGACGCTGCAGGTCCGGCGCGATCTCCAGGGACCACGGCACGACCACGGGTAGGAAGGGCTCGCGTTGCCCGTCGCTGGTCGCGCGCCCCGGGGGGGCGCCCAGCTCGAGGGGGCGGGCGGGCTGGGCGGGGGCACGAGAGGCGACGAACAGCAGCGCGCCAATGAGCAGGAACGGCAGCGCCGGCAGTCCCGGAACCACCGCCAACAGCACGACGAACAAGCTGGCCACGCGCAGCGCGCGAGGCGCGCCGAAGATCTGATTGGACAACTCCTGTCCGAGCGGCGTGTCGGGTTCGTCGCTCGCGACGCGGGTGACGAGCACCCCCGCTGCGGTCGCGATGATCAAGGCGGGGATCTGGGAGACCAGGCCGTCACCGATGGTGAGCAGGCCGTAGCGCTTGAGGGCGGCCCCGAGCTCCATGTCCCGCTGTCCGACCCCGATGGCGAGCCCGCCCAGGATGTTGATCAGCGTGATCAAGAACGAGGCGATCACGTCGCCCTTCACGAACTTCATCGCGCCGTCCATGGCGCCATAGAACTGGCTCTCGCGTGACAGCGCGCGACGGCGCCGTTTGGCCTCGGCGCCGTCGATGCTGCCGCTGCGCAACTCGGCATCGATGGCCATCTGCTTGCCGGGCATCGCGTCGAGGGTGAAGCGGGCTCCGACCTCCGCGACGCGCTCGCTACCCTTGGCGATCACCACGAACTGAATGATGGTGAGGATCAGGAAGATGACGCCGCCCACGACGTAGTTGCCGCGCACGACGAACTGGCCGAACGCCTTGATCACTTCCCCGGCGTCGGCCTGCAGCAGTATCAGCCGGGTGCTCGAGACGTTCAGCGCCAGGCGCACCAGGGTCGTGAGCAACAAGATGGTGGGAAACGCGGCGATGCGCAGGGCGTCGCTGACATAGAGCGTGACCAGCAACAGTGAGACCGAGATGGCGAGGTTGCTCGCGATGAGCAGATCGAGCAGCCAGGTCGGCAGCGGCACGATCATCAGCCCCACGACCGCGATGACCAGCAGAGCTAGGGCGGCGTCGGCGATGGGAAATCGCTTCTTTGCGGGGCGGGTGGTCAGGGAGGAGGGAGCAGCCATGAGTCGCGTCGAGTCAGCTGGGCGAGCTGAATACGGACAACACGCCCGTGTAAAGGTGAAGCTCCGGCCGGGCGCGGTGGGGCGCGATCTCGAAGGCGGACAGCAAGCCGGCGAAGGGCAGCTCGGGCAGCGCCCGCCTCAGCACGGTGGTCTCGACGTCCGGGGCGCCGTACAGCCCGCTGCCGCGCCCGGAACAGCTCAGGTAGACGCCGAAGCGGGGTAGGGCGCCGGCCAGGCCGCGCCGGGCGGCGTGGGCGACTCGCGTCAAGTCGGTGCGTGAGGCGTCCGCGTCGCGAACGGCGAAGGCCACCGGGCGCACCGGGTCGATGGCCGAGCCGAGCACCACCGCGCCCCGCGTCGGATCCACACCCTGGATGGGCCTGAGCACGACGGCAGGGTCGCCCTCGCTGGCGGCGGGGTCCCCGAGGGCGACCAGGACCAGTGAGCGGTCGTCGAGCGACTCCGCGGCGCGCGACAAGACCTCAAGGGCCTGCTGCCCGCCGAGGGCGAGCAGCAGGCGCCCGTGGCTCTCGGTCACCTCGAGCAGGGGAGTGAGCAAGCGGCACGCGGGGGAGGCGGCGATGAGCGGCCGCCCGACGCCGTGCAGCACCATCACCGCCCCCTTGGCAGAGCGCACCAGTCCGGCGCGATCGATCACCGTTGGCCGAGAGTTGCCCGCCGTACCCGCGCCGAACACGGCATCGAGACCGCGCACGTCCGCGAGCGCGCCGAGGCCAGCGCTGACATCGGCCGAGACCATGATCAGCGCCGGGTGTCCCGAGCGGGCGAGCAGATCCGCCAAGGTGCGGCCGAGCGCGTCGCCGACGTCTTCGGGATCCTCGCCGTCGACGCTGACGACCTCGGCGGGCTTGCCGGAGTAGACCAGCCCGGCAACGGCGGACTGCCCCTCGAGCTCCCCGGCCTCGGTGAGCACGCCGGTGCCCGCCGCGATCAGCACGGGCACGCCAGAGCGGAGGGAGGCGATCCGGTCTGCCAGCTCGGCCCCGCGGTCTGCGAGGCGGCCGGAGACGAACAGCATCGCCCCTCCGGGTGAGGTCACGCGGCCGAGCGTCGCGCCGAGCTCACGGCCCACCCGCTGAGGCGAGTCCGTGGCGAGGAGAAACGTGAGTGCGCCTGCGGCCATCCCGCCCCAGACGATATTTTCCCGCAGCGTCGCGCGCAAGCCGGCCTTCGAGCGGCCCTTCTTTCTCGTGGAGACCCGGCGCAATTTCGGCGATGCTGCTCGTGAGCGCGATGTCCGTCGAGCAGCAGCTAGTGACCCGGTCCTACGGCGCGACCGACTTGGGCAAGCGGCGCAAGGTCAACGAGGACGCGTTCCTGGTCGACGACGACCTCGGCCTCTGGGTCGTGGCCGACGGCATGGGTGGTCACGCCGCGGGGGAGGTCGCGAGCCAGGAGGCCATCGACACGATCTACGGGATGGTCAAGCGCGGGCTCGCCAAGTTCGATCGCAGCGCCGCCGACACGGAGGCGTCGGAGCGCGCGGCCTGCCGCTTGGTGGAGGGGGCCGTGCAAGCCGCGACCTACATGGTGTTCGCCATGGCGGAGCTGGACACGAACAAGGCCGGCATGGGCACGACCATCAGCGCCATGATGCGAATCGGCGACGCCATGGTCCTCGGGCAGGTGGGGGATAGCCGAATCTACCGTGTCCGCGGCACGGAGGTGCGGCAGCTCACGGAGGATCACACGTTGATCGCTTGGCAGATCAAGCAGGGCCTCTTGACCGAAGAAGAGGCGAAGCACGCCAAGCACAAGAACGTGATCACCCGCGCGGTGGGCAACCGCGACTACGTCCAGGTGGACACGCTGGTCGCGCCCATGGAGCTCGGGGATCAGTACCTGCTGTGCAGTGATGGTCTGCACGGCTACCTGCGCGTCGAGGAGATCCCCGAGGTGGCGGCCCAGGGTGGCCACGCGGCGGTGCAGCGCTTCGTCGAGTTGGCCAACGCCCGAGGCGGCCGCGACAACATCACCGCCATTCTCGTGGAAGTCTACTGAGCCCGCTCGATACTTGGCCCGGGGGCCCGCCCTCGGGTACCGACGCAATCAGGCTCAGGAGAAGTAGAGACATGGCGACTCGGTGCGTTGGTATCGTGATGGGTGGCAGCTCCGCGGAGCGGGAGATTTCCCTCAATACCGGGCGGTCCGTGGCCGCGGCGCTCGAGGCCCGAGGGCACGAGGTCGTGTGTATCGACCTGGCCGCGGGGATCGATCCGGCCGCGGCGCTGCGAGCCGCCGCCATCGACGTGGCGTTCCTGGCGCTGCATGGTCGCCTCGGCGAGGACGGCTGCGTCCAGGGTCTGTGTGAGCTGCTTCAAATCCCGTACACCGGCTCCGGGGTGCTCGGCAGCGCTCTGGCCATGGACAAGCTCAAGAGCAAGGAGCTGTTCAGGCTCCACAACGTGCCCACACCGCCTTACTACGTGGTGGATGGGGCCGCAGCCCGAGCGGACCTGGAGGAGCTGCACGGCGCCTTCGGCTACCCCGTGATCGTAAAGCCGCGCCGCGAAGGCTCGAGCGTCGGTGTGGCACGCGCCAACGATGCGGAGGAGCTGTCCCGCGCCGTGGACGATGCGCTGACCCACGACGGCAGCGTGGTCGTGGAGCGCTTCATCGCCGGAAGGGAGGTCGCCGTCGGCATCCTCGACGGACGTGTGCTCGGTGCCATCGAAATCGAGCCCAAGAGTGGGATCTACGACTACGAGGCCAAGTACACGCCGGGCATGACGGAGTACCACATGCCGGCTCGGCTGCCTGCGGTGCGCTATCGAGGCGTGCTCAACCTGGCGGAGCGCGCCGCGCGCGCGGTTGACGCAACTGGCGCAGTGCGGGTCGATCTGATCGTGACCGAAGGGCAGAACGAGTACGTCCTCGAGGTCAACACGCTGCCCGGAATGACGCCCACGAGCCTGCTGCCCAAGATCGCGGCGGCTGCGGGTTATGACTTCGGCGAGCTGTGTGAGGCCATCCTGGCGCGAGCCACGCTGCACGTGGCCGCGCCTCGGGTCGAGCAGTCGGGCCGGGTGCCGCGCGCGATCCCCATCGAGAGCGACGACGAGCTCGCGCTCGCGGTCTGAGTCAGCGCTGCCCGCACCGGCCGCGGGTCCGCACGTTGGCGGCGTCCACGCTGGTCTCGACGCGCTTCAGATCGTCCACGTCCGGACGAAAGACGTAGCGCGCGGCGTCCGCTTCGGCGCGCTGCTTGGCGCTGGGCGCCACGGCGACGCTGCCGATGCCGAGCCCGAAGCCCGCGCCGAGCACGATGCCCCCGGCAGCGAGCCGACCGCCGACGACCTCCTGCTCTTCGTCCAGGCTGCCATCGGCTCGACGGGTGGTCTTCGTCTCGAAGGAGCTGACGAGCAGGATGGTGCCCACGGCCAGGGCCGCGGCGGCGCCAGCGCCGAGGCCGATGGCGACGAAACGATCCCGATCGTGAACGCGGATGGTCTCCCGCGCCTCGTCGCGGAGCAGGCGGGTGCCTAGGCTCTCCTCCAGAGCGGGGATGCTCTCCGGGTGAGCAGCGCCCACCCGATACACGCCGACACCGTCGCTGCGCCGCCCAAGCCCACGCTCCCCCTGCGGGACCTGATAGCGCGCACCCGCGAGCGCCAGCCAGTGCTCCGACTCGCACTCGCCCTGGGCGGCGCCCGACCCGAGCGTGACCTCGCCGCCCGGCGCGCGCGAGACGGTGGTCGCGCAGCCGAGCGAAACCAGGCACAAACCGACGGCGACCGACCGCATTTCAGCTCGCTCGACTATCACGGTCCCGTTTGGCCGTCATCTCAGGGCCCGAGCATGGCCGCGATGGCGCGTGGATCGCGATACCGCAGGAGCTCCGTCACGAGCTCGTCTCGGGTGCTCCAGGGCAGGACGTTACCGCGGGGGGTGGCGTATTCGAGGTACAGATTGTCGTCGGTGGAGATCATCGCCTGGACCGCGATGCCCGAGTCGCGGGCGACCGCCGCGAGGAAGCGGTCGAGGCCCTCGTCCACGAGCAAGACGTCGGCGAGCAAGGTCTCGAGCGGACGATTGCCCGGAACCACGTCCGCAAAGCCGGCGCGCTCGGACAGGCGCGCCAGCCGCGCCTGCGACGCCATGAGCGGTGCGGACGACGCGACTAGGATCCCCTGGCCTCCGCCGAGGAACAACGCGACGTGGGCGAAGCGCTGGCGGAGGGTCGAGACGATGGTGGCGAAGTCGCGCCGCCGAATGTGATGCAGCTGCACCCACTGTTGGAAGATCCCGCGCTCCGCCAGTCGAGCGT
This sequence comes from Polyangiaceae bacterium, assembly GCA_019637295.1. Lineage (GTDB taxonomy): Bacteria > Myxococcota_A > Polyangia > Polyangiales > Polyangiaceae > JACKEA01. Next base: position 275,218 of record JAHBVX010000005.1, on the reverse strand, counting down.
GGACCAGGTCGTAGAACTCGCGGCTGTACAGGTTCGCCGCCCCCGCGAACCAGACGCTCGTGAGCTCGATGCCGATCAGATCGAAGCGGGCGCGTTCGACCAGCAGGTAGTTGCGGCCATCGCCGAGGTGGAGTCTCACCCGCGGATCCCGCAGGGCGCCGCGGTTCGGCCCCTCGAAGTAGCGCCCCGCGGCCTGCACTATCGCGGGGCTGATCTCGACCACGTCGATGCGCTCGAAGGGGTACAGGGCGAGGGTTCCGAGGGTGGTGCCCGTTCCCAGACCGATCACCAGCGCGCGATCGAAGCTCGACACGAAGAGCCCCGGGTAATGGGCGAAGAAGCGCTGGGCGTGCAGCTCCCAGCCGTCATTGCCCTGGAATTTCCCGTTGGTGTAGAGGGTGTGAACGCCCTGGGCCCGAGTCACCGAGGTGACGCCGCCGTGGATGTCCTCCTGCATCATCAAGATGGCTTCGGGTTCGCTCTTGCCGTCGAAGTACACGTTGCTGCCGCTGGTGAGGCGCGCCATGTCCCAGCGCGGCACGAGGACCAGCCCCAGCAGCGTCAGCCCCGCCACCACGAGGACGGGGGAACGACTCGTGGTGGCGGGCCAGACCGCCCGCAACGCGGCCAGCCCCATGAGCGCGAAGCACGCCGCGATCACGCTCAGGGTTCGCTGCGAGCCGAGCGCCGCGAGCACGACGTAGCCCGTCGCTAGCGAGCCCAGCACCGCGCCAATGGTGTTGATGGACGTCAGGCGCCCGACCCAGCGCCCGATGTTGCGGGTGGCCGCGACCCGAGCGAGCAGGATGGGGAAGGACAACCCCATGAGCGTGACCGGGACGAACAAGATCGTGGCGGTGGCCGCTGCGCGCAGGGCCTCCCGCCCAGCGAAGCTCTGGACGACCTTGCCGGTGCCATCGAAGAACGTGGGCAGCACGTCCCACAGCGGCAGGGTGAGCGCGAGGGCGGCGCCCGTCCCGACGAGGGACGCCGGCAGCGCTCGCGGACCGTAGCGCCCGAGCACCCCCGCTGCGCGCGAAGCTCCGAGCGCGAGGCACGCCAAGAAGACGGCCAGAATGAGCCCGAACGCGTAGGCGCTGTTGCCGATGATCAGCGCGAGCAGATGGGTGAACACGACCTCGCAGGCGAACACCAGCGCGCCCGAGCCGAACGCGAGCAGCAGCAGCACGCGCAGCTCGGTCTCGCTCGGTGCCAAGGATTGGGTCGGCAGCGGCGCGACTTCGTCGTGGAGCGACCTCACGGCGGCATCCTCTGGCCGAGCACCGACCGCGATGGCGACAGCGCCGACCAACGCGCTGACCGCCGCGGCGGCGAACAACGTCCCGTCCAGACCGAGCAGCGGCAGGGCCAGGTACGCCGCGCCGAGGGCGCCGAGGGCGCCGCCGACGGTGTTGGCGGTGTAGAGCCCCGTGAGCTGTCGCTCCCGCTGCGCCCGCTCACCGTGCGAGCGCGCCTCGGAGGCGCCAAGCAAGCGCGAGACGAGCGGCAGGGTGGCGCCCATGGCCGTGGTCGGCACCACCACCACGATCAGCGCGAGAGCCCAGCGCACGGTGGAGACGAGCAGCATCGAGTCGGGTGCGCGTTGTGCCAGGGAAACGTACACGGGAGTGAGCGCCGCGAAGGCCACGGGGCTCGCGAGCACCGAGCCGGCGACGAGCAACTCGAGCACCCCATAGGCGAACAGCGGGCGGTTGGTCCTCGCGGCGAAGCGGCCTCCGAGGTGCGCGCCGAGGGCCAGTCCCACCATGAACGCGGCGAGCACGGCGCTGACGGCGTATGCGGTGGAGCCGACGATGGTGCGCAGGTACTTCGAGAAGCAGATTTGATCGACCAGCGCGGCGGCGCCGCTGAGCACGAAGAGCAGCAGCAGCAAGACAAAGCGACCTTCGAGCGTCGGGGTCTCGGTCCGAGCGGTCGGGAGAGGAGGCGCCAGAGCTTGCTCGGCCACGGCGCGGACCATAGTGGTGGTCCTCCCTTCGAGCCAATAGGTTCGACTTTGTGGGCAGGCTGCGCCGGTCCTCGTGCGAGGATGGGTCATGGCCAAGCCCGACCCGTCGCCGGAAGCTGCCGTGGCTGCCGCCCGCGCGCGGCACGAGACGGCGGCGGTCCGCGAGGTGCTCGCGCGCCGCGGACTCGGCGGCTACGCCGGTTACGCCGGGTGGCTCTCGCGCATCGACGCGCTCGCCGCTCGCGGAGCGACGCTGGAGCTGCTCGGCCAAAGCGTCCGGGGCGAGCCCGTGCTGGGGCTGGTGCTCGGAGATCCGGGCGCGAGGCGCTGCTCCGCGCTGATCGCGGGGCTCCATCCCATCGAGTGGATCGGCGTCGAGACCTGTCTGACCCTCGCGGAGCGGCTGCTCGATGTGCGCGACCGGCGCGTGATCATCGCGCCGCTGTGCAACCCCGACGGCATCCTGGCGGTGCAAGAGCACGTGCTCGCCGGGCGGCGCCGCTTCGTGCGTCACAACGCGCGACGCGTCGATCTGAACCGAAACTTTCCGGCGTTTTGGGGGGGCAGCGGGGTGCAGACGTGGCTGCCGACTCGGTTGTTCGCGCCGGGTCGAGCGCCGGCGAGCGAGCCGGAGGTGCGCGCGCTCGTCACTCGATTTCGACGGGAGCAGGTCGATCGCGCCGTCTCGCTGCACAGCTTTGGCGGCGTGGTACTCTACCCCTACGGCGCCAAGTGGAAGGCGCCCCTCGACGCGCCCGAGCTGCGGCGCTGGGCCGCGCGCGTGGCCGCGAGCGTCGATGCTCGCCGACCTTATCGCGCGGTGCAGTCCGCCCGCTGGGTGCCGGGCTTCACCGCGCCCGGCATGGAGCTCGATTGGTTCCACGACGACCGAGGCGCGCTGTCGCTGCTGGTGGAGTGCTCCCGCGGGAACGCCCTCGAGCGTCCGCTACGGTTGTCCCGGCTGCTCGAGCCCTTCGCCTGGTTCAACCCGTCCGACCCCGAGCGCGTCGCCGGCGCCATCGCGGCGGCGGTGGAGCCGTTTCTGCGCGGCGCTCCCGCGGACTGACCGCGGGCCGCACATCGCCGCGCGCCGGCCTGCGGCGACCGCTGTTGCTCGTGGGGGCGTTGTTGGCTAGGGTACGCGCCCTTTCCGTCCCCATCGTCTAGCCAGGCCCAGGACACGGCCCTTTCAAGGCTGTAACACGGGTTCGAATCCCGTTGGGGACGCCGAGCAGGACGGCTCCGGCCAGCCTTGGTGTTGGCCGGAGCCGGGCGACTGGTGCGCGCCTGGTTCCCGGTGGCGTCGACTCGGTCTAACATTCACGGCGTGTTTGCCCGGACGTGGCCCGTGCTGTCGACGCTGCTCGTGGGGTGTTCGTTGTCGAACGACCTTGGAACGCTGCAGGGCCAGCCCGACGCTTCGGCGAGCGGTGGCGCGAGCAGCGGAGGGAGCGGAGGGAGCGGGGGCGTTGCTGGCGCGACGGACGCGGCGACCGAGGGCTCCGCCGGCAGCGCGGGTGGGGCCGGACTCGGCGGCAGCGGCGGGGGGGCGGGCTGCAGCGGCGGCTTGACCGAGTGCAGCGGACAGTGTGTGAGCACGCTGACCGACGCCAAGCACTGCGGGGTGTGTGGGCTCGACTGCGGCGCTGCGAACTGCAACGAAGGACACTGCGCGTCCGAGTCCGCTGTGTCGCGCCAGTGCCACGGCATCGCCGTGAACGACCAAGCGCTCTATTTCACGCTGTATGGCACGGGCAACGGCGCGAACGCAGGACTGTTCGCCGCCAACATCGGACCGGCGACGCCGCTCCCTGTCGCAGGCGCCCCGGTGGTCACTGGCGCGCCCTACTGGGGGGCCGCGTACGTCGCGCTGAGCGGGACGAGCGCGTTCTTCACGAGTCACGAGACTCACCAGGTCTGGCGCGTCGCGACCGCCTCGGCCGACTCGTTCTACACGACCACGAACCTGCAGCCGTGGGATCTCGCCGTCGCCGGCGGCTGGCTGTACTTCACGGGCACGGGCTCGGGCGCGTTGCACCGCCGGGCGCTCAGCGGGGTTGGCGCCGCCGAGGTCGTGCACGGCGCGGCCGGCTTCGCGCCGCGGCACCTCGCCCTGGCGGCGGGCGTGGCCTACGTCACGGATGACGCCAACGAGAAGGTGTGGTCGATCGACGTGACGTCCAAGGTCGCGGTGGAGATCCCAGCGCTGCTCGAGGCGCCGTATGGCATCGACGCGGCCGCGAGCGGCGGCGTGACACGTCTGGTCGTCAGCCGCAGAAATGGTGCGGATCTCCTCGAGTGGCAGAACGACAGCTGGTCGAAGGCCGAGCTGATCACCGTACCTCCGTTCCAGAGCACGGCGCTGCGTGGGGGTGACGTGGTGATCGCGGGCGAGCTGGCCTACTGGTCACTGCGCATTCCTGGGACTGCGGGTCGGCTGTACGCGCGTCGCCTCGACCGCACCACGCCGCCCCGGCTGGTCTGGAGCAACGACTCGGTGGACGCCGTGGGGTTGGCGGCGACGGCGCAGCACGTCTACTTCTGCACCGGGGCCGAGGTGCGGCGTGTTCGCGTCGCGCTCTGACGGGGACGCTCACCGCTTGGGCCAGGGCGCCAAGATGGAGGGCCCCGACGCGGGCGGACGGGGGGCCGGCGGCTTCCTTGCGGTGGCTCTCGGCGCGGCGCGCTGCTTGGGCGCGCTGGCGTCCGGCGCCGCCGAGGCGCTCGCCTCGACCGGAGCGCCAGGCGGCGGCTCGAGGCTACCGGCGACGGGCGTCGGGGCCGCAACGCCCGGGGACGCCACGGGGGCGGCCGAGGGCCTGGGATTGGTGCGGGTCCACCAGGCATGACTCGCGAGCCCGAGCACGACCACCGCCGCCGCGCCGACTACGGGGAGCGCGCGCCCTGGGCGCCCTCGCCGGAGCGGGGCGGGTGACGCCGACGTGGTCAGCGTCGCGTCCCTCGAGTCTCCCGCAGTCGGCGCCGACGGGGCGGCCCGCGCCTCCAGCGCCGGGTCCCGTGCCAGTCGTCGGTGGGTGTCGGTTCGCTCGCGGGTGAGCTCACGGACCTGCGCCGCGACGACCTGCAGCTCGGCAGCCGGCGCCGCCGCGAGCAGCGCAGCGCGAAGCTCGGCGGCGGTCTGGAACCTCTCGCCACGATCGTGGGCCAGCGCGCGCGCGATCACGGCCTCGAGCGCTCCGGAGACGTCGCGGGTCACGCTGGACAGAGCGCGAGGCGGACGCGTCGCGATCTCGAACAGCGTCGCCATGTCGTCGTGTGACTCGAACAGGCGCTGACCGGCGACTGCCTCCCAGGCGATCACGCCGGCGGCCCACAGGTCCGAACGGCGGTCGAGGGGCTCACCCCGCACCTGCTCCGGTGACATGTAGCGGACCTTGCCCTTGATCACGCCGGTGCGCGTGAGTCCCTGCCGCGCGCCCAGCTTCGCGATGCCGAAGTCCGTGAGGCGAGCGACCCCGTCGAGTCCGACGAGGATGTTCTGGGGGGAGAAGTCGCGGTGCACCAGGCCGAGGCTCGAGCCGTCGTCGTCGGTCAGCTCATGGGCCGCGTGCAGCCCCGAGAGCGCGTCGCTCAACACCCGCAGGCTCAGCTCCTGCGGAAGGCGCTGACCCTGAGCCTGGGCGGCTTTCTGCAGCCCCGAGAGCGAATCGCCCTCCACGTACTCCATGACCAGATAGACCCCCGCGGCGTCCCGGGCGACGTCGTTGACCGCGACCACGTTCGGGTGGCGGATCCGCGCGGCCAGGTTGGCCTCCTCCACGAACTGGTCGAGCAACTCCGGATCGTCCTGGAGGTGCTCGTGCAGCACCTTGAGCGCGACGTCGCGCCTGAATCCGCCGATGCCCTCGGCCTGCGCGAGGTACACCGTCGCCATCCCGCCTCTGCCGATCGGAGCCAGCACGCGGTAGCGGCCGATGCGGGGAGGGAAGCCGCTGCCGGCAGCGCGATCGTCGGCGGACATCGGCGGCGAACCGTAGCACGGCCGAGGCGCGCGAGGCGGACGACGCCGTGCTACGGTGGGCCGATTCATGCGCTCGTGGCCGAGGTCGACGTGGGTGTTGGGCTGGTGGAGGGTCCTGCTCGCGGGGTGGCTGGCGTGCCTGCTCTGGGCGGGCCCTGCCCGCGCGGGGGACGACTCGGAGGCGCTGTTCCACTCGGGCGTGGACGCCTTCGAGCGCCGCGACTACCGCGCCGCCGCCGTGCTGTTCGAGAGAGCCTTCGCCCAGTCGGGCTTGGGGCCGGCGAGCTACAACGCGGGCATGTCCTGGAAGCTCGCCAGCGAGGACGCGCGTGCCGCGGACGCGCTGAGTGTGGCGCTCGAGCGCGGTGATCTCGACCCGGCGCAGCGGTCCCAAGCGACGGCCGCGTACGCCGAGCTCAGGACCCGACTGGCGGAGGTGCGCCTCCGTGGCCCCGAGACGACCCGCGTCTCGGTCGCCCACCGGGATCGCGTCGCATTGCCCACGCGGATCCACCTGCCGCCGGGGGCGCATGCCCTGGTGGTTCACCGTCGAGATGGCGGCACCGAGCGACAGGTCATCCGCGCGCTGGCCGACTCGAGCCTCTCCATCACGATACCAGCGCTCGAGCCCGAAGCGCCCGTCGCGGTCCCGCAGGTTGGTGAGCGAGGGGCCACGGACGAGCCGGTCTCTGGCGCGGTCCCCTGGGGCTGGGTGTTCGTGGGTGGTGGCGTGGTCGCGCTGGGCGCGGGCACCTACTTCCAGCTGAGCGCCCTCGCGGATCGGGACCGCTGGGACGAGCTCGGTCACCGCCGGGAGCACGAGCACGTACGCGAGCGCGCCCAGCTGAAGAACCGCGTCGCCATCGGCAGCTTCGTGGGCGCTGCTGCCCTCGCCGTCACCGGAGTCACGCTGCTGCTGGCCGGCCCCGGGACCGAGCGGAGGCCTCAGGCGGGGGTCGCGCTCGCGGTCGAGCCTCGGAGCATCGTGCTGCATGGGCAGTTCTGAGCGGCATGCGGAGCGCCGCCGGCTGCGTTGGCGCCGGGCGGTCGGTGCCCTCGCGGCGCTGGGGGTAGGGTCCTGCATCGAGCTGGCTCCCGTTGCGGAGGAGCCCGACGCGAGCGACGGGTGCCCGCAGCCGGTGCTGAAGGCGGCCGCGGTGATCGCCACCGGTCAGGCCCAACCCTTCGCCGTGCTCGCCGCGGGCGACGAGATCTGGTGGAGCAACGAGGACGGTGGCGCGATGCGAGCGGCGGCTGACGGCAACGACGTCACGTCCATCGGGCTGCCCCAGGGTATCTCCAGGATCACGGGGCTGCGCCTGGACGCCGACCACCTGTACCTGTCCGCGTACTACTCGGGCGCCATCCTGCGCGCCCCCCGCAGCGGCTCCGCGGCCAGCGTTTGGGTCGACGGACAGTACGCCATCGGGCTGGCGCTGGACGCCGAGCACGTCTACTGGCCGGACGACGTCGCCTCCGCCATTCGGCGCGGGGCGAAGTCCGCAAGCGCGCCCGTCACGCCCGAGACCGTGGCGACGGGTCAAGCCGATCCGCGCTTCATCACCCTCGATGCGACGCACGTGTACTGGACCACGAAGGTGGGAGGGGTGAGGCGCAAGGCGAAGGCGGGTGGCGAGGTCGAGCCTGTGGCGGAGGCTCCGCCCGGCAGCGAGGTCTGGGACCTGGTGGTGGACGACGCTCCGGACGGGTTCGTCTACTGGCGCGACGGCAACGCCGTGGTGGGTCGGGTGATGCGGGCCCGCAAGAGCGGCGCGGCGCTCACCGTACTCGCGGAGCTCGAGCCGGGCCCGCGGCTCTTGGCGCTGGACGGCGCCTACTTGTACTGGACGGGCAACACCTCCCAGTCCGTCTCTCGAGTCCCCGTAGCGGGCGGCTGCAAGGAGCTGGTGGTGACCGCGCAGCCCGGGGCCCACGGGATCGCGGTGAATGCCACGCACCTGTTCTGGACGAGCTGGACACTGGGTACCATCTCGCGCACGGTCAAGTGACCGAGAGAGAGCCGATGTCGGGTCACGACGAGCAGTCGACGCTGATGCAGGTCAGGTTCGCGCCTACGGCGCCGGCCAAGGTCTCCTTCGGGCTATTGGTGCTCGAGGGGCCGAATCAGAACGAGCACTTCCTGGTGGCGCACGACTGCCCCAGTCGCACCTTGATCGGTCAGTCCATGACCTGCGCGATACGCGTCTCGGACCGCACCGTGTCGCGACGCCACGCCACTCTCGACATCGCCGGCGAGCGACTGCGCATCACCGATCTGGACTCGCGTAACGGGACGTTCTTGAACGAAATCGCGATCGCGGAGGCCTGGGCCCAGGGTGGCGAGGTGCTCCGCGTAGGCTCGACCAAGCTGCTCATCGAGCGCCACCCGGAGCAGCGGCGGGCGCCGCTCTGGCCGGAGATGCAGTTCGGGAAGACCGTGGGTGCCTCGACGGAGATGAGACGACTGTATCCGCTGTGCCAACGACTCGCACAGGCGACGGTGCCCGTCATCATCGAGGGGGAGACCGGGACGGGCAAGGAGGTGCTCGCCGAGTCCCTGCACGCCGAGGGGCCGCGCTCCAGTCGACCCTTCATCGTGTTCGACTGCACGGCCGTGCCGCCCAACCTGATCGAGTCGGAGCTGTTCGGCCACGTGCGCGGCGCGTTCACCGGCGCCCACCGTGATCGCAAGGGCGTGTTCGAGCTCGCGCGGGGCGGCACGCTGTTGATCGACGAAATCGGAGATCTCGACCTCGCTCTGCAAGCCAAGCTGCTGCGCGCCATCGACCGCGGCGAGGTGCGCGCCGTGGGCTCGGATCGAACGCTCGCTACGGACGTGCGCATCATCGCGGCGACGCGACGGGATCTCGACCGTGAGGTCCACGCCGGGCGCTTCCGCGACGATCTGCTGCATCGGCTGAGCGTCGCGCGCATCGAGCTGCCGCCGCTGCGGGAGCGCAAGGGAGACGTGCGCGTGCTTGCCCAGCGCTTCTGGGCCGAGCTCGGCGGCGAAGCGCGGTCGCTGCCGGCGGCGGTGCTGATGCGCTGGGAGGACGAGCGCTGGCCGGGCAACGTGCGTGAGCTCCGCAACGCGGTCGCGCGCCATCTGGTGCTCGGCGAGCTCGAGCAACTCCACCCGCTGGACGCCACGGACCCCCCGCGGACCGAGGCCGAGGGTCTGCCGTCGGGCCCGAGCTTCGACGCCGTCGTGCGCGAGGTCGTCGACGCGGGCCTGCCGTTGCGGGAGGCCCGCGAGCGGATCGTGTTCGAGTTCGAGAAGCGCTTCGTGTGCGAGATGCTGCGAGCCAAGCAGGGCAACGTGACCCAGGCGGCGGCCCGAGCCGGCGTCGCGCGCCGCTACTTCCAGCAGCTCAAGAGCAAGGTGAACGAGTGAGGTGGGCGTCCGCGCGTGTCACCCGTGATCCCGCTGATCGCACCTCGGGGCGGCTCGGTGTGAGCACGGGGATCGCGCCCATGCCGGTTCATCGCGGGAACGGGCGTTGGCACACCTCGTGCTCTCGCAGCCGTCAGTCCGAGTGTCCCGCGTGAAGGAGTCGAGTCCAATGTCCCGTGTCAGGTGCTCGTTGTCGGTCGTGGGGTTGGCGCTGCTGCTGACTGGCTGCTCCGGAGAAGACCCCGGGGGCGAGGGGTCGGCCGCGGCGTCGGGCAGCGCGGGCGCGGGCGCCAGTGGGGGCGCTGGCAGCGGCGGCGCCGGCGGCGGCGTGGCGGGGCAGGCCGGCGCCGGCGGGACGAGCGTCGGCGGAGGTGCGGGCAGCGGCGCCGGCGCGGGGGCCGGGGGGACGGGCGGAAGCACGAGCCCGCCGCCCTCCTGTCCTCCGGGCAACACCGGTCCGGGGCCAGCGCCGAACGGCACGACCCCCGGGGCGCTCTCGTTCCCCAATCCAACCCTGCGCAACGCGTCCATCCTCTGGTCGATCAGCGGCGACGCCAACGCCAACGGCGTCGTGACCGTGCGCTTCCGCAAGGAAGGCGAGACGGGCTGGCGCACGGGGATGCCGCTACGGCGAGTTCCCGCGGACTCGAACGACAGCGTCAGCTGGACCGCGCGACATGCCGGCAGCTTGTTCGACCTCGAGCCCGCGACGAGCTACGAAGTCGAGCTCTTCTTGCTGGATCCCGACGGCGGCTGTGAGCTTCGCAGCGAGACCTTCCGTACCCGCGCCGTACCGGCGCCCATGCCCGGCGCGCCCGTGAAGCCGGCCACCGTGGCCACGCTCTCCAGCGTGATGAACGGCGCGCAGCCGGGCGACATCATCGAGCTCGCGCAAGGGAGCTACCCGGCGATCACCGTGACCAAGGACGGCACCGCGGACAAGCCCATCGTCTTCCGAGCCAAGAGCGGCGACACCGTGACGGTAAACGGTACCGTGTCGCTGATCGGTCGCAAGTACGTGCACGTGGTCGGTCTCACGGTGAACGGCCGCCTGCGCATGAACGGCACGGTCGGCGCGGCGGCCATGCGGAACACGGTCACCACGACGGCCAACGGGATCGACATCGGCACCCGCGGCGAGGACAACTACATCGCCGACAACGACGTCATTGGCGCGACGACCTGGGCCTCGGATTCCCTGGGCGTCAGCGGCAACAACGTGGGCGAGGGGATCCTGATCAACGGCCCCGGCAACGTGGTCGAGCACAACCGAGTGATCGGTTTCCGCGACTGCCTGTCGACGCTCGAGCCCGGGGCCGGTGGCGTCGATCTGCACTCCATCGACTTCATCGGCAACGAGCTCGACACCTGTCCGGACGACGGCATCGAGATGGACTACTGCGACCACAACTGTCGCAGCATCGGCAACCGAATGACCAACGTCTTCGTGGGCATGAGCGCGCAGCCGACCTACGGCGGTCCGAACTACTTCATCCGCAACGTCGTCTACAACTCGGCGTATGTGGCCTTCAAGCTGCACAACGGGACCGTGGGCGACGTGCTCTTGCACAACACCATCGTCAAGAGCGGCGACGCCTTCGGCGTCTATTCGGGCACGCCCTTCAAGCAGCAGTACACGCGGAACAACCTGTTCATCGGCGGCCCCGGCGGCAGCTACGGAGGGTACTCCAACGGCGACGGTAAGGTCATCTCCCTGAACGCCGCTGACCCGTCCGGGGACTACGACTACGACGCCTTTGGCTCCACCACCGGCAGCTTCACCGGTCGGCTCGGCGCCAACAGCTTCAACGGGCTGAGCGAGCTGAAGAGCAAGACGACGGAGAAGCACGCGGTCCAGGTCGATCTGAGCGTGTTCGCTGCCCCGGTGGCGTTCCCCGCGAGCCCGTTCCCCGCCAAGGCGCCCGTGGACCTCCGCCCCGCGTCGTCCGGCGCGGTGATCGACGCCGGCGCCGTCCTGCCGAACGTGAACGACGGCTTCGCTGGCAGCGCGCCGGACATCGGCGCTTACGAGCTCGGCGCCCCGCTGCCGGTGTACGGTCCGCGCTGAGCGGGGGCTGGTCAATCATCCCAGCGCCGCTAAGCTAGCCGCCAATGAGGCGCTCGCGTTGGCTCGTCGCCAGCTGGCTCGTGACGCTCGCGTGCGGCGCCGGAGAGCCAGCGCCTGGCGGCGGCGCCGGCGGCAGCGCCGGCAGCGCGCCTTGCAGCGAGGGCGATTTATCGCCCGACGCGCGCTGCATCGCGGCGGTGAGCGGCACGGCGGCGCTCGGGGACGGCAGCCCGGCGGCGGCCGCGCTGGTCAGCGTGTGCGGGCCGGTGTGCTTCTATGGCGAGACGAGCGACGCCGGGGCCTTCGACGTCCCGGTCGGCGTACGGCTCAGGCCGGCGCTGTACTCGGTGTTCGTTCACGGCCGACCCGCGCACACCAATTTCTATCGGCGCCTCCCGCTCGACGCCGAGGGTGCGGTGGACGTGGGCGAGCTGCTTCTGCTGGAGCTGCCAGCCGCGGGCCCGGCGCTGGTCGTGAAGAGTGACAAGCTCGGTACGCCCGCGCAAACCGTCGTGAGCTCGGGCGTCACCCTCGAGGTGCCCGAAGGCGTGTTCGTGAAGATCGACGTCGAGGACATCACTTTGGGCGAACCCGGGAAGCAGTTTCGGGCGCTGCGGGTGCCCATGTCTGCGCAGGGCGCGTTCGCTGACACGGCCCTGGGCCTCGAGCTGTTGGTGGCCTTCGCCCCGTTCGAAGCGGCGTTCCAGGACGAGGGCGGCGCGCCGGCCAAGGTTCGCTTGAGCATCGTGAGCTCCGAGCTCGCTGCAGGTACGAAGGTGCAGTGGCTCGCCCTCGGCAGCTACTTGTTCCCGGACTGGGTCGAGCCCGCCACCTTCGACGTGGTCGCGACCGGCGCCGTGAGCGCCGACGGCGCTCGGATCGAGATGGATCCGGGCGAAGGGATCGAGTACCTTACGTGGGTCGGGGTTCGCGTCGCACCATGAGATCCCTCGCTCTGTCTGCCATCGCCGTCGTGCTCGGCGCGAGTCTGTCCCTCGCTCTACTCGCCTGCGGCTCGGACGACGCGGGAGGCAGCGCCGGCAGCGGTGGCCTCGCGTCGGGCGGCAGCGGCGGGCTCGCAGCGGGCGGCAGCGGCGGGCTCTCCTCCGGTGGTTCGTCGGGCGCGGGCAGCGGCGGGCTCGGCAGCGGCGGCGTCAGCGCCGACTACCCAGCGGGCCCCTACGGCAACGCCGTGGGCGACACCATCGCGAACCTCGCCTGGGAGGGGTACGTGAACGAGACGGCGGACGCGCCGAGCGACACCAAACCCTACGTCGACTACGGCACCGACGGCATGCGCAAGAGCGGAAAGAAGTACGGGCTGATTCACGTCAGCCTGAGCGCTTGACCCGGCTGTAAGAAGGCAGCCGAGGTCTTCGGTGCGAAGGGAAAGCAAGCGGTCGAGGCGGGTGGGGTCGTCGTCGACGTGCTGTACAGCGGCGATCTCGTGGCCTGGATCAAGAGCGAGGATCTGCACATCTCGGTGGTCAAGCCCAAAGACGACCAGACCCTCGCCGCGCTGGTGAGCCGGGAGTGGACGTACGTGGTGGACCTGCAGACGATGAAGATCGTGTGGAAGGGCTTCGGCAGCTACGACGGCAGCCAGCCGTCGAGCGCCGACGCAGGGCTCGACGAGCTGATGACGCTGCTGGGGCCGTGAATCCGGCTTGCGAGCCGGGCCGTCCGCCTGCACAGTGTCGTCCCTGATGCCTGCTCGTCGCCTCCTCGCTCACGCTCGCTACGACGTCCCGATCCGACTACTGGCGCTCGCGGCGGTATTCACCACCTTCGGCTGCGGTCAGGACGAAGACTTCGGCCGCGCAGCGGGCGGCGCGGGCGGTACGGGGGGCGCGCCTTCGCAGGCGAGCTTCTCCGTGCGCGGAACGGTCGAGCAGGTGTACGTGACCCACGCCGTGCCCGGGACCATCATCGAGGTCGCCGACGACTCGGGACAGGTCGTCGCGTCCGGCAAGGCCGACCCGCTCGGCAGCCTCGTGCTGCGCGGGATAACGCCAGGGGGCGGATACGCCGTGCGCGAGCAGAGCGATCCAAGTAACGTGACCGCGCCGGTCACGATCCTGGGCTTCGGGACCAGCAAGCCCGATCAGAGCTTTTACGCTCAGCAGCAGCTGACCGCCGGCGTCAACTACTTGACGATGCGCGACGGCACGACGCTGGCCGCCTACATCACGTTGCCCGGACCTCCGGAGCAGGGCCCGTACCCGACGATCGTCAACTACTCGGGCTACAGCCCAGCCAAGCCGGGAGCCAAGCTCGGGGACTACGAGGCGTTCTGCGGCGCGCTGCCGGTGCTTTGCGACGCGCCGGATGACGCCAGCGCGCTCATCGGCGCGCTCATGGGCTACGCGACCGTGGGGGTGAACATGCGCGGCACCGGCTGCTCGGGCGGCGCCTACGACTTCTTCGAGCCGCTGCAGTTGCTCGATGGCTACGACGTGATCGAGATCGTCGCTGCGCAAGACTGGGTGCTGCACAACCACGTGGGCATGACGGGGCTGTCGTACCCGGGCATCTCGCAGCTGTTCGTCGCCAAGATGCAGCCGCCCAGCTTGGCCGCGATCACGCCGCTGTCCGTGATCGGCAGCGCACACACCACCCTGGTGCCGGGTGGGATCCTGAATGATGGCTTCGCGATCCAGTGGGTCACCAACGTGCTGTCCAAGGCCGCGCCTTACGCCCAGGGCTGGGAGCAAGCTCGCGTCGACGCCGGTGACACCATCTGTGAAGAGAATCAGCTCTTGCACGACCAGCGCGTGGACGTCATCCAGAAGGCGCGGGACAACCCGTACTACTCCGCCGAGGTCGCCGATCCCGTCAATCCCTCACTGTTCGCCAGTGACATCGAGGTGCCGGTGTTCTTGGCTTGCTCCTGGCAGGACGAGCAGACGGGACCGTACTGCTTCAACCTGCTGAGCCGCTTCGACAACGCGCCGGTCAAGCGCTTCACCGTGTACAACGGCGTTCACCCGGATGGCTTCGCGCCGCAGGTGCTCGCCGAGTGGAAGGCGTTCCTCGACATCTACGTCAAGCGCGCCAAGCCCAGCATGGAGGCGACACTCACCACCCTGGCACCGCTGCTGTTCAAGGAGGTGTTCAAGACGGAGCTGTCGTTCCCGGAAGATCGCTTTGCGGACGTGCCCAGCTACGAGGCCGCCAAAGCGTTGTTCGAGGCGGAGCCCAGCCTGCGAGTCATCTTCGAGAATGGCGCGGGCGACGAGGCCGGCGCGCCTGCGGGCACCTTCGAGAAGAGCTGGGCGAGTTGGCCGCCGCCGTCGGCCAGCGCGCGGCGCTTCTACTTTCAACCGGATGGGAGCCTGGCCGACGAGCCGCCAGCCGTCGCCACCGCGGCGAGCGTGTTCGAGCTGGACCCAGAGGCCGGGCAGCGCGGCATCCTCGCGCCGGGCGGGCAGATTTGGGATCCATTGCCGAACTACGCGTGGGCTCAACCGGCGGCCGGCAAGGCGGTGGTGTTCGAGGGCGCGCCGCTCCCGCAGGATCTGGTGATGGTGGGCTCGGGCAGCGTCGATCTGTTCCTGCGCTCCAACGTCGACGACGCGGATCTCGAGGTGAACCTGTCCGAGGTGCGCCCAGACGGCCAAGAGGTCTTCGTGCAGAGCGGATGGCTCCGGGCCAGCCGGCGCAAGCTGGCGGCGAGCTCGACGGAGCTGTGGCCCGAGCACACCCAGACCCTGGAGGACGAGGCGCTGCTGGTGCCTGGCGACTGGGTGGCCGTGCGCGTCGGGCTCACGGCGGCGAGCCACGTCTTTCGAGCGGGTTCACGCATTCGTATCGCGATCGACACGCCGGGAGACAGCCGGGCCGAGTGGTTCTTCGATCTGAAGAAGTTCTCGACGGTCGCGCGCCACTCCGTGGCTCACGACCTCGCGCGGCCGTCCAGCCTCGCGTTGTCCGTCGTGCCGGACGTGGCCGTGACCACGCCGCTGCCACCGTGTCCGTCGCTTCGGGCGCAGCAGTGCCGCCCCCACGTCGCGTACGTGAACACACCCGAACCGTGATCAGCGCGACGCCGCGAAGCGAGTGCGCGTGACGTCGAGGTGGGGGCTCTGCGGGAAGGACAGCTTCCGGACCGCTCGCGAGATGCAGCGCGACATCGCCTCGTCCCCCGGGCGGGTCGTCACCGTGACGCCGATCGCTCGTCCGTCGCGGATCGCCGCGCAGATGTCGACGGCCGTGGTGGACGGGACGCCGCAGCCGCTCAGGTAGTGACCGGAGCCGAGCACGCTCTGAAACGCCTCCCGGGGGAGATCCGGCGGCCGGCTCGAGCTGCCGACGACGATCTCCTCGCTGTGGCGCTCGCGGGCTGCCTCGCAGCTGAGGCCGTCGCTGGCCGAGGCGGCGCTCGCGGCCGCGGAGGGCGGCGCGGCTGTCGGCGCGGGCGGGGGGACGGCGTCCGGGACGGAGGGCGCCGCGAGCGCCGCAGCCGAGGCGCGCTCCGGCGCCGGCGTGGGCGGGGCCTCCTCGAGGGACGCGGGCGGCTCAACGGCGTCGAGCTCCTCCTCGGTGAACGGAGAGCCGTGGGCAACCGCGGGGGCTGCCGCCTGTGGGAAGCTCGGCTCAGCGGTGATGGACCGAGTGGGGATTGGTGGTCGGTCCGGCGCGGGAACGACCGGAGCGAGTCGAGCCACGGGGCGCGGCGCCGCAGCGACCGATGGCACGCTCAGCGCATCGTCGAGCCACGCGGCGACCGGGATCCGCCCACTGCCCAGCGCCCAGCAGGCGGCCAGCAACGCCGCGTACGCCGCCGCTGCGCCGGCCGCGCTCGCGCGAGAGCGTCGCCGGGTCTGGTGCTCGGGATCGAGCGCAGACGGCGCGAGCCGAACGCGGCTCTTGAAGGTGAGGGGACGACCCATGACGACCGGACGAGAGTGGCTCTAGTCAGACCCCGCGGTGGCGACAAGGGCGGGCGCCGCGCCGCGCCGCGCGCCGGCGTTTCAGGGTCCAGGCCCGCAGCGCTGAGTTCCGTCCGGATTGAAGATCAGGCGATGCGGAGGGCACTGGGGCGCCGTGGCGGGACGCTTGGGCTTGGGTCGCAGCTTGGGCTGCGCGGGCGGCGTTGCGTCAGCCACGGCGTCGGCTGTCGGTGCGGCCGCGGCGTCCGCAGCCTTGTCGAAGTCGCGCGGCGGGTTGGCGGCCGCGGGGGCGCTGTCCGGAACCGTCACCTCCGCGGCGAGGGGGCTTGGCTCGGGCTCCGAGCGGCTGAGGAGCACGGCGAGCAGCCCGATCGCGAACAACACGCCTCCGGCGGCCACGCCAAGGATGACGACCCGGGACGCCCTGTGCGCGGCCGGCGGCGGGCGCCTCGCCGCTGCCTCCGCGGACGACCACAGGGGACGGACGTAGGCGCGAGTGGCGACCGCCGACTCGGTCCCGGGGCGGGCCTCCGGTTCGGCCGGAGGGCGGGCAGCCGGCTCGAGCAGCAGCGCCGGACCCGCGCCGGCGGCGATCGCCTCGAGCTCGCGACCGAGCTCGCGAGCCGAGCCGATGCGCGCGGCGGGGTCGCGCACGAGGCAGCGGGCGATCACCGTGGCGAGCGGCGCCAAGGCGGGGTCGGTCATGGTTGGTAGCGGCCCGTGCAGGACCTCACCGACCACGGCGAACGCGGTCTCGCCGTCGAAGGCGGGCCGCCCTGTGCCGAGCTCGTACAGCACGACGCCGAGCGACCACAGATCCGCGCGGGCGGTCAGTCCACCGGTGCCCTTGGCTTGCTCTGGGCTCATGTAGGCGGGCGAGCCGATGGCGGCGCCCGTGGTCGTCGCCGACGCGGCGTCCCCGGTGATCTTGCTGACCCCGAAGTCCAGCACCTTCACGATCGGCACGTCGCCGTCCCCGCGATGGATGAACACATTGGCCGGCTTGAGATCGCGATGGATGATGCCCGCATCGTGCGCCGCCGCGAGCGCGCGACACACCTCCACGCCCACCACCGCTGTGGCCGCCATGGGCAGCGGCGCCGAGCGCGCCGCCAGCTCCTCCAGGGTCTCGCCCTGCAGCAGCTCCATCACGAGGAAGGGGTCACCGCTCGCAGTCTCGCCCACGTCGTAGACCTCGATCACGTTCTTGTGCTGCAGGCGGCCCGCGGCGTGCGCTTCGCGCAGCATGCGCTCACGCGCTTCACCCGTCGCCACCTCACTGCGCAACAGCTTCAGGGCGAACCGCCGCTGAGTGCGCACGTTGAGCGCCTCCCAGACCGAGCCCATGGCGCCGTCGCCGAGGTGACGCACGATGCGGTACTTGCCCGCCAGGAGCGCGCCAGGGACGAGATTCACGACCGGGGATCGAGGCTACCATCGGGCGCAGGAGGCGCCTAGACTGCAGCGCTGTGACCATCCTGCTCGCGGACGACGACGAGACGCTGTCGGGCCTCGCACGCCATGAGCTGACCAGTCCGAGCGATCCGCTCGTCCGCTACCAGTTCGGTCAGCTGCTCGGCACGGGCTCGATGGGGTTTGCGTATTTCGGCATGCGCGCGACGAGCCAGAGCCGGACGCCCGTCGTGCTCAAGATGCTCCGGCCGCACTTCGTGACCACCGGCGCCGGCGCGCTGATCGTGAAGAAGGAAGTCGAGGCGCTCTCTCGCCTCAACAAGCGCGTGCCCCCCACTCCCTTCGTCGTCCAGCTGGTGGACTCCGGGGAAGTGGAGGTGACCCAGGCCGGCCAGCGCTTCGCGCTGCCGTGGCTGGCGCTCGAGTACGTGCACGGCGGCGCGCAGGGGACGACGCTGTCCGAACGGCTGGTTCACAGCGTGGAGCAGACCGGACACGCCTTCGATCGTCAGCGCGCGGCCCACGCCGTGGAGTGCATCGCCCAAGGCATCGAGGCCATCCACCAGGAGGGCATCATCCACCGCGATCTGACGCCGAACAACGTGCTGTGTTGCGGCTCGGGAGACGAGGAGATCTTCAAGATCTCCGACTTCGGGCTGGCCCGACCGGTGGGCATCACGGGGACGTTCGGCGGCATGGTCGTGGGCACCGTCGGCTACTCTCCGCCCGAACAAGCCGCGCTCGACGACAGGCAGATCGGGCCCTGGAGCGACGTGTTCACCTTCGCGGTCGATCAGTACTTCCTGCTCACCGGCCACGCGTACTTCCCCGGCACGTCGGTGGGCGCCATGCTGCAGGCGGTGCGCGCTACCGAGCGCAAGAGCATCCTCGACTCCCCGATGCTCAGCCCGGCCCTGCGTGCGGACCCGGAGGCGTGCCGCGTGATCGACCAAGCCCTGGCTCGCGCCACGGCGCGCCGTCCAGAGGAGCGACCGAGCAGCGCGTCCCAGTTGGCCAGCGTGGTGGTGCCGGCGCTACGTGGCGCGGCGCGCTCGCGCACGGTGGACGTCCCGGTGGGCAGCGTCGCGCCCGACGACAGCGCCGTGCCCACCTACCGTTGGACGCTTCGGCACCGTGCGGACGGGGCTCGGGTCGTGCGCAGCGTGGCCTGGGACGGCGACGGGCGCTGCCTGGCGGCGACGAGTGAGGGTCTGTCGTTCTGGGACGGCGCGGACTGGCGCGACGTCGCGGGCGGCGAGCTGCCAAGCTCTCGCGGCATTCGCTTCGTGCATCGCCGCAGCGCAGGCAAGTTCCTGATTGGAGGGGACGGTGCGCTTCTCGCCTCCTTCGACAGCCGCGGCGTGCAGGACGTGGTCAGAGGCCCCAGCGAACGCGAGACGTTCGTTGCCGCTGATGGAGACGTGGACGACCTAGCGGTCTTCGTTGGAGAGCGGGGCGACGGCCCGCCGGTGCTCTACACGCTCACCTCGCGCCGCTGGCTCAAGCCCCTCGCGCTCGATGGCGTCAAGACCGTCGCGGGGCTCGCCCGCTTGGCGGACGATCGCTGGCTCTTGGCGGGGCGCCGCGCTGGTGGTGGCGCGTACTTCGCGGAGGTGGCGCCGCTGGCCTGGTCCGTCACCGAGCACGAGGTGCCGCCGGCGCGCGCGCTGGTAGCCGTCACGGCGCGGCAGGATCGCGGCCTGGGCCTGGCTGTCGGCAGCGACGGGCTGGTCGTCCGCTTGGAGGATGGCGTGGTGACCAGCGAGCAGCTCGCCGGTTCGTTCGACCTGTCCGCGGCGGCGCTGGACTTCCTGGGCCGGGAGTGGGTCGCGTCCGCGCGGCGCATCTGGATGCGGCCGGTCGAGGGTGCGCACGAGCCGGTGTGGGAAGACGACAGCTTGCAGGCGCCGATCGTGAGTCTGTTCGCCGACCTGGGCCGAGTCATCGCGCTGATGGCGGACGGCAGTGTGCTCGAGGGCCACCGCGACAACCGCTGAGCAGGGCCGCGACTCAAGGGGCCGAGAGCGCGGCAAACGCCGCGTTCTTCGCCACGTACTCCTTGGAGACGACGTTGAGGTGGGTGCCGTCCTTGGCCCGACGAATCAAGAGCTGCATCCCGCTGAGACCGCCAGCGGTCAGATCGCAGAAACGCTGTAGCCCGCCGTGCTTCTCGCTGATCTGCGTGGCCGCGCCGAAGGCGTCGCAGGTCACCTCGCCCGGGGCGATGGTGAAAAACTCGTGGGCCTTTGGCTCGGCCTCCCAGTAGGTGACGCGCACGTTGTACTTGCCGCCGACCGAGCGCTCCCGAGAACACCAGCGATCCTTGCCCTCCTCCGGCCCCTTGCACGAGACCGTGACCGCCGCCCGCGTCGGATCCGCCCGGTGCTGGCCGATCCAGCCGCTGAACAGGCTGACGAGCTGGGTCGTCTCACCGGCCACCCGCTGCTGCTCGGCTTTGCGCGAGGTCACCTCGGCTTCCTTGCTGACGATCTCGTCGTCGAGGGCCTTCAGTGCGGCGGCGTCGGCGCAGTGCTTGTAGGCGTAGTCACGCCACTGGCGCGCGAGCGCGAAGTCCTCGGATGCGACGGCTTGCTTGGTGACGGACTTGCCGTTGTCGCACTTGCCTTGGTCCTTCTGGTTGCAGCCCAGCAGTGCGAGCAGCACGACCAGGGGCGTCCCGCCCGATAGCCACTTGGACATGGCGCGGGAGTGTACAGCAAGCCGCTGGCAAACGCAGCTCAGCGCCCCCGCACGCGGGCCACCGGCAGCGCGATGAGCAGCAGCAAAGTGGCCACAACGGCCTGTGAGGCGCCCACCGGGAACTCCAGGAAGAAGGCGAAGAGGTAGCCCAGCCCCCCCGCCGTGGCGCCGAACACGGCCGCCAGCGCGAGCGCGAGCCGGACGCGCTGAGCCAGCGCCAGCGCCGCCATGGCGGGGAGAACGGCGAAGGCGAACACGGGCAGCGCGCCGATGGCACGAGTCGACACGCTGGCCTGGACGGCGATCAGGACCCACAGCGCCAGATCGAGGAGCGAGACGGGCAGGCGATGCACACGCGCGCTCTCGGGATCGAACCCAGCGAACAAGAAGCCGCGATGCATCACCAGCAGCAGCAGCACGACCAAGCTGCCGACCGTCGCGACGAGGGTCAGATCGCCGGGTCGCACGAGCACCGCCGTGCCGAACAGGATGGCGGAGACGTCGTGGGAGTCCTGGGTGATGCGGTCGCCCACCAGCACGGCCAGAGCGGAGGCGGCGAGGTAGGTCAGTCCCACCAGTGTCTCGCGGGGGAGGCGGAGGCGGTCCGTGCGCACCCCGAGCACGACCGTCGCGAGCAGACTGGTGACGAGCGCCCCGACGACCGGCGGGATGTCGAGCTCGAGCTGGATGCCGAGCAAGAACGCGAGCGCGACCCCGAGCCCCGCCGCCTGCGTGACCGCCGCCGTGACGAACACGGCCCGGCGCAGCACGACGTACACGCCGAGCAGCCCGAGCACCAGCCCCGAGAAGACACCGACGAACACCGGATCCCGGTACAGCCCGAGCGCCCAGCCCTCGCTGAACTCTGCCCAGGTCGGCGCCTTCTCGGGCTGCGCCACGAAGGCGATGGGTGAGGCTCTCGGCGTGGCGGCCTGCGGCGCCGAGGGCGCGGCCACCGGCGGTGGGGCGCTCGTGTCGGGGTGGTCGTCACCGAAGGCCTCCTCGAACTCGCCCTCCGAGAACAGCCCGCCGTCAGCGCTCATCGTCGACCTCGGCCGCAGGGGGCGGCCGCTCGGAGAAGCGCCGGTGAAAGGCCTCGTGCTCGAACACCTCGTCCGGTGGACCCACCACCACGGCCTGGGTGTCGCGGTCGAGGAGCAGCGCTCGGTCCGCGTAACGCCGGACCATACCCAGGTAGTGGCTCACGACCACGATCGCGAGCCCCTGGCGATGGCGTAGTCCGTCGAGCAGAGCGAACGCCTCGGCCTCGGCCACCGGATCCATCGCCGAGGTGGGCTCGTCGAGGAGCGCGATGTTCGCGCCGCTCACCGCCAGACGGGCGAAGAGCACGCGCTGCTTCTGACCCTCGCTGAGGCGTCGATAGGGGACGTCGCCGAGCGCGCCGACGCCCATGTCGCTCAGGGCCTGGCGCACCGAGGGTGGTTCGATCCGGACGCTCGGGCGTAGGAACGACCAGCCGCGGAGCAGCCCCATGCGCACCACGTCTCGAGCGAGCAGGGGGTAGAGTTCGTCGATCACGTTGCGCTGCGGCAGGTACGACATCTTCACGTCCGGGCCCGTCTCGATCCGCCCCGACACCGCCGGCATCAACCCCAGCGCGGTCCGAAGCCACGTCGTCTTGCCGCAGCCGTTGCGACCGATGACGGCCCACAGCTCGCCCGGTCCGATCTCGAGATCGATGGCGGGCAGCAGCGGGACGCCGTGGTAGCCGATGCGAAGCCCACGGCAGTGGAGCAGCGTGCCAGGTGAGGCCGACATGTCCGTTCAGTGAGCGCCGTGGCCCTCGGCGGAGACCAACCTCAGCCAGATCTCGGGCACGGCTGCGGGGCCGAGCCGTAGGTACCACGGCCCGGCCCCCGAGAGGTCCAGGTCGAAGTGGTCGGCGATGGCCGCGGGGCAGTCCGGGTTGGGGCTGCCTGCGGGGAGCCGGTTGCTCGGGTCGTCTCCCGCGAACAGGGCGGTCACGACGTTGGCGACGTCGGCGAACAGCAACAGCTCGCCGGAGCTCTCCAGCCGGACGAAGCTCGCCTCACCCGCCGGGAGGGTCACCCTGGCGTGGGCTCCCACGGCCAAGGTCGGCGCGTCCGCCCGCTCGGTCGTCGCCGTGAGCGACGGCGCCGTCTCCTCGATGGTCTCGCAGGCGAGCGCCGACGGGTCCGAGTGCTCGTCGGGATCGTGATCGTCGCCACAGCTCGAAGCCGCGAGGGCGATGGCCAGGGCCGTCAGTGCTCGGTGTTGGGTCATGGTGCTTGCGTTCAGTGAGCGGTGAATCGAATCTGCAGCGCGCGCTCAACGAGTCGTGTGAGCACGGCGATCGCGACTGGGGCATCGGAGTCCACGACGACGAGTTGGCCCGCGTCGAGCGCCGCGTCGAAGTCCACGCCGTCCAGCAGGGCGCCGTCGACGCGAAAAGAAGCGTCGATCGCGACGTGGGCAGGACCATCCCGCCCGACTCGTAGCTGGGCGCCCCGCGCGAAGCGAGTCGTCGGCAGCGTGATGGAGAGCGTCGCGACAGGGCCGCTGGGGGCAGCGTGGCGACGCACGTCGCCGCGGAGCACGACGGAGGCATCGAGCTCTGCGCGCTCGATCGTCGTGCGCGGCAGCTCGTTCGAGGGAAGAAAGCTCGGGATCGGTACGCGCTCGGCGCTGAGCGCGGAGACCTCACGGCCAATGGAGCCGGTGGCGATGGCGGAGAACGTCGCGCCCCCGCCGGCGAGCTCAGCCTCGATGTCCGCGTAGTCCACGAGCCGCCCGTCGTCGGCGTGGCAGTGTCCGTTGTGGCAATTGCCGTAGCCCTCGGGGGGAGTCGCGGGATCGAAGGCCGTGACGCTGCCTCCCGCGCCGCGCAGCTCGCTGAGCGTGAGCTGACCCAGTGCGACGTCGAAGCGCTGCAGGCGAACCTCGAAGCCCTCGCTGGTCAGGAAGGCGCCGCCCCCCAGGTCCCGCGCAGCGCCGGGCTCGAAGGCGACGTCGAGGTGTGCCGCCTCGATGGTCGCGAAGCCGGTCCCGTCGCTGAAGGTGCAGCCGGCGAGCCCGAGCAGCAGGCTGGAGGCGAGGGCCGTGCGCATCATCGGGCGTATGCCTTGGAGATCTCGCTGACGATCGCGCCCATGTGGGCGATGTAGCTCTGTCCGCCGCGGAAGTTCGGAGCGGCGGGGATGCGCACGAGGTGGGTTCCGGTCTTCTCCGCGATGACCTGCGCGACCTTACTGGGGTAGAAGGACTCCTGCAGGATCACGCGCACGTCGTGCCGTCGTGCCGTGGCCATCACGTGCGCGACGTGGTGAGGGTTGGGAGGAATGCCCGGCTTCGGCTCCACGTGCTCCACCACCGTGAGCCCGAGCCAGTCCGCCAGGTAGGGGAAGGACTTGTGGTAGGCGATGACCTTGGCGCCGCGCGCCGGCGCGAGCTGCTTCTGCCAGGCCCGATTGGCAGCGCCGAGCTGCTTGATGAGCGCGATGGCGTTCTTCTTGTAGGCCGCGGCGTTCTCGGGATCCAGCTCCGCCATGCGCTCGGCGATGCCCTTGGCCACGCGCGCCGCCTGCCTCGGATCGAACATGTAGTGGGGATTGCCCGTTGGATGAACGTCGCCACGGGAGCGGTCGACCTTGCCTTTGGGTATCTCGAGCACCCGGACGAAGGCGGAGCACTCCAGGTAACCGCGCGCGCCACTCTGGATCTTCCCGTTGCGTGAGCCCGTCTGCAGCGTGCCTAGCCAGCCGATCTCGAGATCGAGCCCGACTGCCAACAAGAGATCTGCCTTGGCGAGCTCGAGGGCGAGGTGAGGCCGTGCGTCCACGAAGTGGGGATCTTGGGTGTGCAGCGCCAGCGCGGTGACCCGGGCGTGCTCCCTCCCGATGTCCTGGGCCAAGGACGCGAGATCCGCCGTGGTGGCCACGACCTTGAGCTGAGCCCAGGCGCCGCTCGGCAGCAGCGAGGCGAACACAGCGAGAATGAGGGCGGTGAGTCGGGTCATGACAGTCTCCAGGGATTCAGAAGGCGTGGGCGCCGTGGGCACCCACCACGAGCTCGGCGGTGAGGAAGGCGCTCCAGATCGGGTCCGCGTCGCCCGGGAGATCCGAGCTGGTCTGCAGCCGCAGGCGGGAGAACTCGGTTGGGTAGTGGGTCAGCGCGATGGCGACCCGATGGCGGGCGTCGACCCACTCGGGATCGAGCGGGTCGGCGGCGCGCCGCCCGTCCAGATCCCACACCGGGGAGCCATACTCGTAGCGTCCGGCGCTGACCCAGCGGCGAGCGAAGCGCCAAGCGAGCTGCGAGTAAGCGTTCACGTCCGTGAGCACCGCGTCCGGTACCTGACGGCGGCGATGCACGAGCTCCGTCTGCCAGCGCACCTCGGAGGTGCTGGCGGTGCGGATGGGGCGGTACTTCAGGAAGAAGTCGGTGCCGTACACCTCGGTGCGATTGGCGCGCCCACTCGAGTTCGGTCCGAAAGCCCCCGACAGTCCCCACAGGGCCGACCAGTCGGAGCTCAGCTCGAAGAACTGCTTCAGCGCGGTGATGTACAGCAAGTCGGCGGGGCCTCGTACGCCCAGGTCGTCGCCGCCATAGAAGCTACGGTTGGTGCCCTCTCCCGCAGCGCCCGACGCGGACACGGCCCACTCGACGGACCAGGGCAGTGGCAAGAGCCAGCTGAGCTCCGCACCCAGGCCGCGACTACCCTCGGCGCCGAACACCCGACCGATGGCGAGCGGCTGATCGGCGAAGTCCCACGCGTGAGGGTGCATTGCGTTGATGCGCCCGAAGCGCGTCAGGAACTGACCGAACCGCGCCTGAAGTCCAGCGGGGAGCGCGAGGGTGGTGCCGTACGCTTCCTCGAGCTCCACGCCGAACAGTCCGAACACCAGATAGGCGTCGAACCGGAAGTAGGGGTCCACGGGCGCACGCACGGCGAGCTCGAGTTGCTGGAAGTTGAAGCCGGTGGTCGTGGGATCGTGCGCGCCGGTCTGCCCATTCTCGTCGCTCGAGAACCACGCCGCGGCGACGTCGAGCACCAGACTGATCTCGGGGTTCATGGCGCTGGGTGTCGTCGGGCCCGCGCCCACGGCCTCGCCCGCGGGAGCCGACGCTTCGCCCGTCTCGAGCTCGCGAGCGAGCCGGTCAAACTCGTCCCCGGCCGCGCGCAGCGGCGAGCAGAGAGCGAGTGCGATGAGGATGGGTGTAGCGAAGCGATTCCGTCGCATGAGCGCGCCTTGCACGCGAGGGGGATCCAAGTCGGAGCGAGGGACCCGCGCCATCGCCCGGCCAGCTCGCCGTGCGGGTACAGGTCAGGCCGCGTCGGGACTCGACGCGTCTCGGGTCAGGCCCAGGAGCGCGCGGTCGGGGGCGGCAGCTTGGGTGCGACGGCGAGCAGCGGAATGGAGAGGGCGTGCTCGGCGCGTGCCGGGGCCCGCGGCATGGACTGGGACTGGGAGCCAAGCTCCGCGCTCAGGCGGGGCTCGGGCGGCGCGAGCGGCTGTGGCAGGCGAACCCAGCCATCGCAGTGCTCATGGTCCGCGCCGGCCGAAGCCCCGCCTGCGGTGACGGTGACCTGCACGGCGGGGGCCGGCGTTGCGCTCGAGCTGGGCGGTCCTGCGCTCACTTCGTGATGGACATCGCCGTGCTCGGCGCAGACCGTGTGCTGCACCAGCCAGGTGTGGCCGAGCGCGTTGAGCTGACCGAGGGCCACGAGCGCCACCACGCACACCGCGAGCGCGCGGGCCGGGAAGGAGGCAGCTCGGGAGCACAGCTTGTGCACGACGCCGGCAATCTCCCACAGCCGGGTGGTGTACGCAAGGTCGCGCAGGCCGCGCCCAGGCAGTAAGATGCAACTGGGATGCGTTCGCACTCCAAAGGCAGTGACGAACTGATGGCGAATCGGTTGCGCGTCTTCGAGCGCTTGGCGCCGGACGGCGCCGTGCAGGCCACCTGGCTCGTGCTGGACGGCTCCGGGCTGAGCCTGCTCGAGCCTGGCGAGCCCGGGCGCGCGCTGCCCCCGGGGGCCCTGCCCGCCGTCTTCCGCCGCTACGGTCGGCCCCTCGACGTGCCCCCCGCGGGGGCGCGGCTTGTCCTGCCGGACGGCGCCGCGCTGGTGCGATTCGAGTTCATGCCACGCTACGAGGTGCTGCCCAAGACCTACCTGGCGCTCGTCTCGGCCGACGGGCCCCCGCTGGCCGAGCTCGCGACGGCGATCACCGCCGCGCTCAGCCACCTCGCCCGGGCCCAGGCCCGAGACGGGTAGCGACTGCGCGCGTCCAGCCGGCCGCGGCGCCGTGGGCCCCGAGCCACGGCTCAGCGCCGTTCGGTCAAGGAAACGCCGGAAAGTTGGCTGGCCAGGGGCTTGCTCCTAGGGTGGGTGAGGAGTCCCATGACATCAGCACGGTCCACTCGTTTTGCATCCCTTCTCGCGCTCGGTCTCCTGCTCGCTGCAGCCGGGTGCCAGCGGGAGCGCGGCTCGGTGGAGGCCGAGCCAGCCCGCACCGCTGCGGAGCAGGCAGAGGCCAACGCCGGTCCGGGCGCGACCGTCGAGCGCGCGCTGGCGCCCGAGGCGCGGCCGGCGACCTCACCGACCGTGCAGCAGCTCGCGCCGGTCGCCACCGCCGCCACGGACCCGGTCGCCGGCAGCGCTGGCGGCGAGCCCGCCGCCGCGACCTCCGCCGCGCTCGGGATCAAGCGCCTGGTGGTGACCCACGCGATCGCCGACCGGGAGCCGGTTCCCGCCGCCTCGATCTCCGCGGGCGCGGGACAGGTGTTCGCCTTCATCGAGGCCAAGAACGAGGGCGACGACTCGGGGCAGATCGTCGTCACCTTCGAACACTCGACCGGGGAGAGGGTTGGCTTCGTGAAGCTCGACATCCCCAAGCAGTCGTCCCGGTGGCGCACCTGGGCGCGCTCGGCAAACGTGAAGAAGTCCGGCAACTGGACGGCCGTGGTGCGCGACGCCTCTGGAGCCGAGTTGGCGCGTCAGGCCTTCGAGGTGCAGAGCTGATTCACCCGCGCGTCGGTCACAGGCAGCACAGCGCGGCGCCGCAGGTCTCTGAAACCGAGCCGGTACACGCGTCGCCCGACCAGTCGCAGTTGGGTACCAACGTGGTCCGGATGTAGTGAGGCACGCTCGAGCCCTGCACGTGGATGTAGAGGTTCTTCGACGTGCCGCACGCGCAGGCGGTGGCGCCGCCGTTGCAGTCGCAGCCCGCGGCGCCCAGGTAGGTCAGCGTCGCCGGGGTGCACAGGATCGAGCTGCTGCACAGACCCCAGCCTGCACCGAGCGCCTGACAGGTCGCTTGCGCGGTGGCTACCTGCATCGCGGACTTGTTCGCCATGTACACGCACGTGCCGCTCACCACGGCGCCAGGGCACCCGCCTCCGCCGCCGAAGCCGCCCGTGCCGCCGCCTGTCCCGCCGGTGCCGCCGAAGCCGCCTGTCGCGCCGCCGAAGCCGCCTGTCGCGCCGCCGAAGCCGCCGGTGGAGCCGCCGGTGCCGCCGCTGGCGCCGCCTGTCCCGCCGGCGGCGCCGGTGCCGCCGCTGGCGCCGCCTGTCCCGCCGGCGGCGCCAGTGCCGCCAAAGCCGCCTGTCGCACCGCCCGCTCCGCCCGTCGCGCCCATCCCGCTCATCCCGGCGTCGCCGCTCGCGCCCGCCAGGCCGGCGCTTCCGCCGAGCGCGCCGAAGCCGCCGGTGCCGGCGCCGCCGAGCCCGGTCGCGCCGCTCCCGGCGAGCCCGCTGTCGTCCGCTCCCGTGCCGCCGAACGCGCCGGACCCAGTCTCCAGTGAATCACCTGTCGCGCACGCGACGTGAGCGAGACCGGTCAGCAGCAGCACAGCGCAGGTTGCTCGGGACGAGAGGGACGCCATCCAGTTCTCCGGCCGCGACCCTAGTGCAGCGCCTCTGCAGGCGCTAGCGTAACCTCGGTCCGTGTCGCCTTGCGAAGCGCAGGAGTCACCCGCTCAAGCGCCACAGGGCGATCAGCAGCACCAGCCACACGACGCCCAGATAGTGCCAGTACTGCGCGAGCAGCCGCACGCCCTCCCTGCGGGAGCTCGAGTACTCACCGCGACGCGCGCGCACGAGCACGATGCCGAGCGGGACGAGGCCGCCGAGCACGTGCGCGGCGTGGAGTCCCACCAAGAAGTTGTGGCTGAACGGATGGAGCGTCTTCGATTCGGCCAGCGCGTGGGCGTCCAGCATGATCCGGAAGCCGACGCCCTGACTGGCGAGAAAGGCGAGCGCGAGGAGGCCCGCGCCGGTGAGCCAACTCACCAGTCGCGACGACGCGTTCCTCGCCAGCGCACGCTTGGCAGCCTCGAGCGCCGCGCTGAGCAAAGCGAGCAAGATGGAGCTCGACACGAGCGACAACGTCAGCCCGGGAGTCGCGGCAGTGCGCCACAGGTCGTTCTGCGCGCGAGTGACCCCGACCCCGACCAGCGCGGCGCCAAACAACATCGTGAGCGAAGCCAGGGTGACGATGAGCAGCAGCTGCGCGCTCGAGGCCGAGAACGAGGGCGCGCGAGCGGCGCGTGTCTCGCGGTCGGCGAGGGGAGAGGGCTGCGGCGGCAAGCGCCGTCTGTCATGGCAGAGCGTAGGGCACGGTGCAAGGCGTCACTCGCCGACGTGACGGGTGATGAGCTCGGCCAGCTCCGCCGGAGCGTGCCGCTGCATCATGTGTCCAGCAGCCGGCAGGAGCTGGCGTTCGATGTGAGAGAAGTGCGCGAGACGACGCTCGAGCTCGTCGCCCATGGCGCGATAGCTCGACTCTGCGCCTTCGACGTAGAGCACCGGGCAGGTGACGCGAGCCCACAGCTCGGCGGCAGCCTCCACGCGAAACGCGTGCGGACCCCGAGTGAGGTGCAGCGGGTCGTGCTTGAACTCGAACTGGCCGTCGGCCAGTCGCCGGGTGGACAGCTCGGCCAAGCGGCGCGCGCGCGCCGCGTCCAGCAGCGGATCGAAGGCCATCATACGCTCCTCTGCCGCTGCCACGCTCGGGTAGCGCTTGGGCGGCGCGGCGAGTCGGCGCTGCCAGCCGTCGACCCACCCGCGCACCCGGTCCGGCAGCGCGGTCGGGTCCTCGGGTGGGCCGAGCCCCTCGAGCAGCACCAGCCGACTCACGCGCTCGGGCCACAGACCCGCGAAGTATCCTGCCAGTGTGCCGCCCATGGAGTGACCCACGACGCTGAGCCGTCCGGGCGCGAGCTGCTCCACCACCGCGGCGAGGTCGGGCAGGTAGTCGAAGAAATGATAGTAGCCGCCCGCCCCGACGCGGTCGCTGTCGCCGTGCCCTCGCAGATCCGGCGCCAGGACGTGGAAGCGAGCGCCGAGGCCGTGCTCGAGCAGCGGCTCCCAGGTCCAGGCGCAGTCGAGGAAGCCGTGGATCAAGAGCAGCGTGTGTTCGCGCCCCGCGCCGGCCTCCAACACGTTCAGGGTCAACCCTCCGAGGGTCGTCACCCGGCGGGGCAGAAACCCGCAGTCGTGCCCGGGCCGACTCAGCGCTTGATCTCCAAGCTCCAGCTCTGCAGCGTGCCGACGTCTCCGGCGAGCACGTCCTTGACCACGAGGCGCCAGGTGCCCGCCCCTTCTTCGCCGATGAAGGTGGGCACGCTGAAGGTGCGGGTCCCGAAGGCGCCGTCGGCCGCGTCGGCTTCCACGAGCACAGCGTCGGACAGGCCAAGCTTCTGCAGCGCGATGGTCAGGTCGCCTTTCGCGGGGTGGTTGATGTTCACCGTCACGTTCAGCGCCTTGATCTTGCCGGCTTCCGGCACCGAGATGTCGCTCTGGATGCCGCTGGAGTTGTTGTCGGGGATGCCCTGGCTGCTGCTGTTCGAGTAGGTCTGCGCGCCATCACCGCAGCTCGCGCAGGTGGTCACGTCGAGCGTCCAGGAGTTGAGCTTGCCGACGTCCGCGGCAGCCCGGTCGCTGACCACCAGCGTCCAGACGCCCGCGGCGTCTTGGCCGTCGAACGCGGTGACCGAGTAGGTCTTCTTCAGATCCTTGGCGCTGCCGCCGTCACGATCGTGCAGCACGACCTCGCCACCACCGTCGCGCACGAGCTTGACGTGCAAGTCCCCGCGGAAGGGGTGAGTGATGTCCACGCCGACGGTGACCGCGGACAGCGTGCCGCCGGTGGGCACCGTGATGCTGCTCGACACGCCGGTGCTGTTGTTGTCCGGGATGGAGACACCCGGCGAGGCGCTGTAGGTGTTGCCGGTGCCGGTGCAGGCCGCGTCGGCGGAACAGTCGCTGTCCTCGCAGTCGACCTTGCCGTCGCCATCGTTGTCTTTGCCGTCGTTGCACAGCTCGACGGCCGGCTCGAGCTTGGGCAGATCGCTGCCGTACACGGTGCCGTACTGTTCGACGTACTTGTAGGACAGGTAGCCGTAGCCAGCCCCGTGCGGGTTCTCCACGCCGAACTTGGCGCTGCCCCAGCTGTTCTTGATGATCCAGAAACCCTTCTCCTTCTCGGGCAGCGGGTTGCCTTCGGCGTCGAGCGGCGCGATCTCGGCGTCGTCGTCCCAGCCGACGATCAGGATGGCGTGACCGGCCGGCTTCTTCTGGCTCTCTTCGCGATCTTTGGCGTTGGGGTAGGGCACGAAGCCCTTGCGCGACATGTCCGCGCTGACCGGCAGGGTCGAGCCGCCGTGGTTCCAGGACTGATAGAAGAACGACAAGCCGACGGTGACGGCTTGCTTCTTCGACGTCATGAACGCCTTGACGCTGGAGGTGCGCGAGTTGACGTAGCGCCCGGCCGGGATGAACCACTTCTTCGCCGCGAGCGCGCTCTCGGGCGGGCTACCGTTGGTGTAGCACTGGATCGGCTGGGACTCGCCGCCGACGCAGGCCGGGTCGTTGCTCGAGTTCCAGCGGGTCGTCTGGTAGGGCCACTCGGTCTCGTCCACGACGCCGAAGCGGCTCACGGCCTCGAGGTTCTTCTGGGAGCTCGACCCTTCCGTGTAGGTGAACGCGCCAACCTGCGCCTTGACCGACCACTGCAGGTACTGCTCGGAGAAGTCCGGGCTGGTGACGGTGCCTTCCTTGATGTAGAGGTGCTCGACCAGACCGAGAGCGGCGAAGATGGAGCACACGCCGCGGCTCGCCTGGTTTCGCACCGGTGACTGCTGGGGCACCAGTTCGAAGAACTGCTTGGGGTACACCGCGTCGGCCTTGCCGAGCTCGTCGAGCTTCGCGTTGGTGGGCGCGTCCTGAAACAGCGCGTCGACGTCCGAGAGCGGGAAGTCGTTGTCGAAGCTCCCCGCCGGCCCGCCGCCGTCGTCCGTGCCCGAACAGCCGAGGGAGAGCGCGAGGACCGGGAGGGACAGGATAGCTAGACGGGTCATGGGGTAGCCTCTTTACCTACAGCAACTTACAGTGACCTACCGGAAGATCCGGATAGGTGCAAGAGTAATCCATTGGCCGGCTGCTGATACGCCGGCCGAGCGTCGATTCTGCCGATGTTGGCTGCTTCGACCTGGCGTTCGCCCTAGACTTGCCGACTAAAGGGAACTTTCATGAGGCGCTTTCTGAGCTTGTGCTGGCTTGCAGGTGGTTTGGCCACGATGGGCGCGTGCTCGTCGGACGACAACCAGAAGCCCATCATCGAACCCATCAGCGACCAGACCGTAGCGGTCGGCCAGGAACTGACGGTGGCCATCATCGCGAGGGATCCGGACGGCGATCCGCTGACGTTCAAGTACCGCTATAGTGGGGGCAACATCAGCGACCGCGCGACGCTCCAGAAGGGACCCGCGGGCAACGCGGTCTTCCGCTGGACGCCCATCGCGGCGGACCTCGGACAGCAGAGCGTGGATTTCGTCGTCTCGGACGGGCAAGCCGAGGCCAAGCGCACCGTGAACGTCGACGTGCGTTCGGCCGTCGGGTCGGCGACGGCGCCGCTGTTCATTCAGCCCCTCGGTACCGGCACCACCCTCGACCTGAGTCTGAAGAAGTGCATCCAGATCCCGATCGAGGTGCAGGACTCGGACACCTCCGACGTGAGTCTGGCGCAGGAGCCGCCCCTCATCGAGGGCTCCAGCGTGCAGCAGACCGGCGGCCACGAGGGCGTGTGGGAGTGGTGCCCCACGGCCGAGCAGATCGCGGCCAAGGACATCTACAAGGTGGTGCTCTCCGCGCATGACTACGAGAACCCCAAGGTCCTGAAGGACTACCTGATTGTCCTGCAGAAGCAGAGCAAGGGCGACTGTCCGGGCGACCCCCCGGTGGTCGTGCATCAGCCGTCGAACGAGGCGACGATCGTGGACCTGACCATCGACGCGCACATCAGTGACGACAAGGGTCTCAAGTTCAAGCCCCTGGTGCAGTACGCGCTGACGAACCCTGGGGCGGCCCCGGATCCGTCCACGCTCACGCAGGTGACGATGCTCCAGATCGACGGGGATCTGACCAGCGGAACCTGGGCGGCGGACATCCCGAACCCCGTCGCGAACCAGGCCGCGGGTTCGAGCGCGACGCTCTACTACCGCATCGTGGCCAACGACGACGATGACGACCAAGGCGACTGCGATCACGTCACCTACTCACCCGCGACCGGCATGCACCAGATGACGGTCACCAACCCGGGCGGCGCCGGCAACCTCGGGCCCTGCAAGGCGTGCTCGAGCGACGTGCAGTGCGGCGGCGGCGCCGACACCTGCATCACCCTCGGAGGCAAGAACCACTGCGGGAAGGCGTGCAGCGGCGCCAGCGACTGTCCCAGCGGCTACAGCTGCTCCCCGACCCCGGTGGCCAGCGTCAGCGGGGCCAGCTCCCGCCAGTGCATTCCCAACTCCCAGAGCTGTGAGGCTTCCAGCGGCGGTCAGTGCGTCGACGACCAATACGAGCCGAACGACACCATCGCCCAGGTGGCCACCGCGCCGGCGCTGCCGCCGGGCACCTACAGCTTGAAGAGCTGCTCGGCCAAAGACTGGAACGACGACTACTATCCGATCCAGATCAACACCAAGAGCAAGGTCAAGGTCACGCTCACGTCGAGCACCCCAGGCAGCAACCTCAACCTGTATCTGCGGGACTCCAGCAACGCGCTGGTAGCCAGCTCCGCAGGGCCCACGTCCAACGAGACCTTCGAGGCGTGCGTCGATCCGGGCCGCTACTACATCGCCGTGTGGGAGTTCTTGGACGCGGACTCGAGCTACACCCTGAGCTGGTCGAACTTGGGCGCATGCTCCTCCTGCAGCGACGACAACCTGGAACCCAACAACAGCACGTCGCAGGCCACCGACGCCGACGTGAGCGCCGCCGCCTACAAGCGGAACGCGCTGATGATCTGCTCGGGTAACGACGACTTCTTCGAGGTGTTCATGGTCAAGGACGAGACCCTGCACGCCACGGCCAAGTTCACCCAGACCAACTCGAGCCAGGATCTCGATCTCTACCTGCGAGGGCCAACCGGAGCGTTGCTCGTCGGCTGCACGCCCGACACGATCTGGGACTGCGACTCCAGCAACGGCCAGAGCGGCAGCTCGAACGAGAAGCTCAGCTTCCAGATCCCGACCACGGGCAACTACTACGTCGTGGTCCACGGCTGGGAAGGCTCCCAGAACGGCTACGACCTCTGCATCGACTACACCAGCAGCAGCAAGACGACGAACGGGTGCCCGCCGCCATGACCCGGGCCGCGCGCCTGGTGCTGCTCGCGAGCCTCGTGCTGCTGCATGCCTGCGGCGCCGATCCGCGTGAGGATCGGGGGCCGAGCTCACTCACGGATCTGAGCGTGTCTGGGGCCTATCCGTCCACGCTCCTACCCGGCTCGCGGCTCGTGGTCACGGGCACCTTCGGCGACGTGACGGTGCCGTTCGTAGAGCTCCTGGGTAGCTTCGATGGTCAGCCCGTGAAGCTGCTGTTGCCCGCCCAGCTCACGCCCGAGGGCCGCGTCGAGCTCGATTGGAAGGGTGGAGTTGGCGCGGGCCTACCGGCCAACGACGGGGCGTTCACCGGCACGCTGCGGGTGCTGGCCACCGGACCCATCGACGGCCGCACCCACCTGTCGCTCCCTCGCGACGTGACCTTCGCGGTGGCCACCAGCATCGAGCCGAAGCTGTTCGGCGTGTACGAGGGCAACGTCTTCGTGAACGATTGGATCACCGTCGAAGGGAACAACCTGCTGCTCGGCGGCGGGGAGGGCCGGACCGTCGCGATCCTCGAGGGATGCTTTCAGAAGCAGGGGCAGACGGGCTGCACGCCCATCCCCGACGTCGAGATCCCCATGCGGCAGCGCTCGGAGTTCTCTCGGGAGCAGGCTGAGTTCGCGTTCGCCCCGAAGATCGCGGGCATCGAGAAGGGGAGCTTCACAGGGACCGTCCGGCTGCGTAACGACATCACCCAGTCCGGCCCGACGCTCGAGACCAAGCAGATCCCGGTCGACATGGAGCTGCTCACGCCGGTGATCTTCTCGTTCTCTCCCGAGAGCGCGAGCCTGGGCCAATACGTGAACATCGATGGTGGTGGCTTCGTCGGCCCGGATCCATTGGTGGTGGACGACACGACCCAGGTGTCCACCGTACGGCTCGAGGGTACCTTCAGCCCCACCGGCGCGCCGTCCGGCAGCAGCGTGTCCCTGGACCTCATCCTGGAGTACGTCGAGGGGCAGCGAGCGCGCTACGTCTTGAACGAGCAGGACGCCCTCGGTCAGCTGGTCGATCTACGGGCGGTCACCGGGCAGTTCACCGGCAGCGCGACGCCCATCCACACCTACGGCACAACGACGGTCACCGGCGTGCCGACCAACGTCAAGCTCGGGATCGTCCCAGTCAAGCAGGTGGTGGAGGTCACGTTTCTGCCCAGCTTCGTCGAGAGCTTGCGGCACTTCGGCTTGCGAGCGGTGGACAAGCGGATTCGGGATCGCGTGCTCGAGGTGCTGCGCCGGGACTATCAAGGCGTCAACGCCGAGTTCCGGCTGGAGAAGCCGACGGACTTCGCGCTCTTCGCGCTGGTGGAAGTGGGCGGCGGCGATCCGAACGGCTACGGCCTGCTCGGCTACGACAACACTCCGGGCAAGGACAAAGGAAACCTGCGCCTCGCGGATCGCATCGGTGGCGTCAACGCCAAGACGATCCAAGAGACAGGCCAGCCCGGCTACGGGGGCGTGTTCGTGGAGAGCTTGTTCGGTTTCAGCGAGCACCCGGGCAAGCTGGCGGACAAGCTGGAGGTCGCCACGCCCTTGTTCGATCAAATCTTCGATCCGTTTCGGCCCGACCGCGGCGGCAGCCCGGTGCGCGCGGAAGACCTCGCGGACCTCAACAT
Source organism: Polyangiaceae bacterium (assembly GCA_019637295.1). Lineage (GTDB taxonomy): Bacteria > Myxococcota_A > Polyangia > Polyangiales > Polyangiaceae > JACKEA01. The sequence goes on along the minus strand of JAHBVX010000005.1, from coordinate 239,539 downwards.
CCCCGTGCTCAGCGAGAGTTCCCGCTGCCCGGCCAAGAACCGCGCGGATCGCATCGCTTGTGCGGTGTGGGTGCTCGGCTCACTGGTCGGAACCACCACGTCGCACGAGGTCGCGCACTCGCTCGGCCTGGCTGATCCGGAGGGTGAGGCCTTCCACAACCCAGGGGATTTGCCCAATCGCTTGATGGACGGCGGGGCCGCACGTACCTTCGCGGAACGAGCCGAGCTCGAGGGCAAGGGGCCTGCGGTCTTCTGCGACGACGAGTATCTGTATCTGCAGGCGATCTTGCCGACGAATCAACCCGACCCGCTCCCAGTTCGTCCCTCCTGCTATTGAGGGGCCCACACCTGATTTCTCACGCGAGAAGTCCTCCCACCCTCAGCAAATTGGCCTCAATTCGCCTCGCGGACCGTGCGGCGCTGATCGTGACCGCGTCCGTCGCGACGGGACTTGGATTCCTGGTCGCTGACGTGGTGCGCCGTGCGACGGGGCGCCGGCCCCCGATGTGGCGTCACCTGAGCGCCGCGCTCGGCATGTACGCGGCGACGGCCGCGCTCGTCGCGCTCGCGGTCGTGCTCGTGACCTGGGCGCTGGAGGTCGCCCTGCGACGCGTCGAGCGGCGCTCGCCGAAGTGGGCGCTGCTGCTGGCGGCGGGGTCGTCCGCGGCGCTGGCCGCCCATCTGGCGCTGCCCACGGCGCGCTTCACCTTCTCTGGCGCTCAGGCCGAGCGATTCGCCGAGCACGGGCCGACGTTGATGGTGGCGGTGATCGCATGCGGGGCGCTGGTCACGCACCTGCTGTTCGTGTGGAGCTGGCGTCGCATCGAGCGCGGCGCCATCAAGGTGGCCGTCGCGGTGGGGCTCCTGGGGCTGGTCCTGGGCGCGGGTCTCGCCTACGTCGATCTCACCGTCTACGTGGCGCTGTACGGACGACTGCACACCTTGCTCGAGGTGTCGGTGGCCGTGGTGTGGACCAGCAGCGCGACGCTCCTGCTCCACGCGTTCGGGCGGGAGCGCGGACGCTGGCTCCGGGGGATCGCAGCGGTGGCCGTCGCCTGGTCGGCTGCCTACCTGACGCTCCCGTCCGCCCACGGCGCCGTGGACAAGGCGCTTCGGCACGTCTGGCTCGAGCCCGCCTACGTAGGCCGCGTGCTCGGTCGGCTGCAGACGGCGCGGGCCTACCTGGCCGATCCGCAGGGCTGGCAGGGCGCGGAGATGTCGCGCATGGTTCAGCTTCGCGAGCGCTTCGATCTGGCGACCACGTCCCTGTCCCCGGCCTGGGACGAGCCCCTAGCGGAGCCGCCGGCCTTCCGGCAGAAGCTCGAGCGGCTGCGCGGCGAGCGCCGGGACCTGTCGATCATCGTCTACTACGTCGACACGCTCCGCTACGACGTGGCCTCGGATCCCAGCATCATGCCCAACGTCAGTCGGCTCTCCCGCGAGAGCGTGACGTTCACCCGAGCCTACGCCACCGGTTCGGACACGATGCGCTCGCTGCCGGCGATCACCGGCGGAAACTACGAGATCGGTGGCGTGCGCGAGAACGACCTGCTGCGGGTGGCCGAGAAGAACGACATGACGACGGCGGTGGCCGTAGCGCAGTCCGCGCAGGAGTTCATGGCCAAGATGCGCCCGAGCTTCTCGTTCCAGGAGGCGCTGACGGTGCGGGACTACGAGCCGAATCGGGACGACGTGTGGGGTTACGGCGCGGACCAGCCAACCGCCGGCAAGATGGTGGACCACGCGCTCGACTGGCTGAAGGTCCGCCGCGGTGATCGCTTCTTGCTGTGGATGTTCAACTTCGATCAGCACAACTGGCGAGAGCTCGACTCGGCCTGGATGCACGAGACGGCGGACCGCTACGGCGTACCCGACGAAGCATCGCTGAACTGGCGCTACCGGGTCGTCGCCCGCTCCGTCGACGCCGAATTCGGACGGTTCTTGGCGGGCATAGACTCGCTCGGGATGCGCGACGACGTGATCGTCGTATTCGTCAGCGACCACGGCGAGGCTCTCGGGCGTGACGGGTTCTGGGTTCACTCCATCTTCTTGTGGGAGTCGCTGCTGCGGGTGCCGCTGTTGCTGCGGATCCCGGGGGTGGAGCCGAAGGTGGTGTACGACGAGGTGTCGCTCGTGGATCTGGCGCCCACCTTGGCGCGTTACATCACCCCCACGCCCGACACCCGCGGGTATCAGGGCGAGGACCTGCTCGGCTATCTGGTGCCCGGCCGTCCGCCGCGACGGCTGCCCCTGCTGTTCGCTGGCTCGTCCCACGAGACGCTGCTTCGCATCGGACTGCTGCGCCCGGGGCTGCCGTACAAGCTGATCGTTCCGCTCGAGACGGGCGCGCCGGAGCTCTACGACGTGCGCGATCCGGATCCGGACTGGGTGAACCTGGCTGACGAGCGGCCGGCGGAGACGTTGTCGTTGCTGTCCGAGCTTGTGCGCTCGCCATTGTTTCCGCGGACCAAAGACGATCTGAAGCTGCGCGAACAAGCAGAGCTCAGCCTGCAGCCCAAACGCTGAGCGGGGATCACAGCGACTCGATGAAGGCTTTGATCAGCGCGGAGCCGTCGGCGTGCACGTCTTCGGTGCCCAGCGGCGGCATCTGACGGGCGGTGCCGCGCTCGTTCATGCGCAGAAAGACGTCGCTGGTCGAGCTATCCCCGGGCACGATGCGCGCCGTCGCGCCCGCGGACGCTCCCGCGGCCGTCAGCGGCTTGTTGACGGTCGTCTTCGTGGTGAAGGTGTCCGCCACGGTAGAAAGGCTCGCCGTCCCGAGCCAGAGGCGCATGTCCACCAGAGAGAACACGAACGAGTAGTCGTTGTGACACGTGCCGCAGTTGGCGTGCATGTAGCCGAGGGCGGCCTGCTGGGCAGCCGTGCCAGGCAGCGTGAAGTGGCCCGCCGGCGGGTGGGTCAGCCGGTTCTGCGCGATGAGGTCGCTGAGCTTCGTACCCGTCAGGCCGTGAGACAGCTGGATCGCGGTGAAGGACAGCCCGCGGTCGGTCATCTTGCCGTGACACGTGTCGCAGTCGGCGGTGCTCGGGATGTCGTGAGGCGTGCCCGAGGCGTTTTGTACGCCGTTCGGCACCGCGACGGCGTCTTTCTGGTCGGTGTTCCACTGGTAGGCGATCATCACCCACTTGTCCGTGGCGGTCTTGTGCAGCATCCGCGTCTCCACCCGGGTGCCGTCGCGGCTGAACTCCTTGAAGAACTTGGTGCCCACCGGGTACACCCAGTAGTCCATGTCGCTCGTGTCGATCTGGGCTCCAGTCGGCACCAACGCCCAACGCTTCTTGCTCGCGTCGTCCGTCCACAGCACGTGGGCGGGTTGATAGAACTCGACGCCCGGGGCGAGGGTCTCGCTCGCGATGTCGGAGTAGAGGCCGGTCTCGCTGAGCAAGGTGGGGACCGACGAGCCGCCGCCGCTGCCGGCCGCTCCGCCGCTGCCGGCCGCTCCGCCGCTGCCGGCCGCTCCGCCGCTGCCGGCCGCTCCGCCGCTGGAGCCGCCGTAGCCAGCTTGGCCCCCCGAGGCCGCGCTACCGCCGGCGCCCGCGCCGCCCCCGGTGCCGCCCTTCGGCGAGTCATCGTCGGACGAACAGGCGAAGGCAAAGAGCGCGAACGGTAAGGCGAGAGTCAGGCGCATGACCGGAGGATAGGACGGCTCGGGCGGCCCGTCACGAGTCCTCCGGCTCCGCCTGCTCAACCGCGCGCAGCGGAGTCCCAGGCGGCCGCCGCGTCGATGCCGAAGCGCGCGAAGCGGGGGACATAGTCCCGCTCCAGGACCTGGGCGAGGATCGAGCCGTAGGTCGCGGTGGGCATCAGGCCCCACGCGCGCTCCGCAGGCGGCAGCTCCCGTTCCTGCTCCGCGCCGCGGGGCGCGTAGGACGCCCGCAGACGCTTGAACATCGAGGGCAGCTCCCGCCCAGCGAGCGCCACGAGCTCGTCCCCCAGCGCGGTCTCGCTGAGCCACTGCAGCAAGGTCCAGCCGAAGTCTCGATGGCGCACCTCGTCGCGCAGGATGCGGTCGAGAGCGCGGCGCGCGGGCGGCACCACGCACTGCGCGCGCAGCTCGCGGAACAGCCGCACCGCGACGGTCTCCCCCAGACAGAACACCTCCACCCCAGTTCGCAGCACGTCGTGCTCCAGGGCATCGCGGGCCCGGCGCGGTGCGCCCAGGGTCTCGCGCAGGATCCGGGGTGGCTCGCTGCCGCCGCCCGCGACATAGACGGCGTGGCTGAGCTCGGCGTGCTTCAGCTCGTCCTTCACGATGCGCAGTCCATCCAGGATCAGATCTGGGCTGGCGGCGATGCGGATCAACCACAGCGTCAGCTCCTGGGTGATGGCGGCAGAGCGATACTCCGCCTCGACCCGTCGCAACCACTCGTTGCGGGCGCGCTCGCTCGCTGCAGGAGCCCTTGGCGCGCGGGGTGCAGGAGTGGCCATCGGAACGTCGTTCCGGACGCCGTCAGGGTGACGGCTTGGGCTTGTCCCCGTGGAGCCGATCGTTGGCGCCGGCTGCTCCGCAGATGATCAAGAACGCCGCCGCGAGCAGGCCGAACACGATCGGACGACGCAACCCGCCACTCGCCGCCGTCTCGGTTGTCGCTGGCGCTGGCGCGGCAGGCGCGGTCGCCGGCGGCTCGTCGGAGGGGACGTCCGCGGTCGCCACCGCGGGCCACCCGAGCCAGAGCGTCAGTAGGGCCAGGGCAGCCGCGCGCTTCATCACTCGCCAGTACAGCGTGGAGCCCGGCCAGGCGTCAAGCGGGGCCGGCCGGGGCCTCAGGGCCGCCGGCGCGGTCGAGCTCAGCCGTCGCCAGCGCGCGCTCGGCCTCGGCGCGCACCTCTGCGCTCGGATCGCCCGCGCCCGCCTGGCAGAGCGCCTCGCGGGCCGCGCCGCCGCCGATGCGACCGAGCGCCCAGGCCGCGTGCGCTCGCACGACGGCGCTGCGATCGCCCGCGAGAGCGCGGGTGAGGGCCGGCACGGCGCGAGCGTCTCGCAGGTTGCCCAGCGCGACGGCCGCGTTGCGCGCCAAGGTAGCGCGCTTGGCGCGGCGCAGGGCCGAGCGACGGACGAAGCGACGGTGGTCGCCCGCGCCGTGCGCGAGCAGCGTCAGCAGATCGACCGAGCCGAGCTCGGGCCGCGTCTGCAGCTCCAGCGCGGCGGGCCGAGGCGTCGCCGAGGCGTTGTGGGGGCACACGTCCTGGCACACGTCACAGCCGAAGACCCGAGTGCCGATGGCCGGCCTGAGATCGTGCGGGATCGCGCCCTCGTGCTCGATGGTCAGGTACGAGATGCAGCGTCGTGCGTCGAGCCGGTGCGCCGAGACGAAGGCTCCCGTCGGGCACGCGTCGAGACACGCTCGACAGCTCCCGCAGCCGGGCTCCACGGCGGACGAGGCGGGCAGCGCGACGTCGACCAAGAGCTCGCCGAGCAGCACGTTGGTGCCGACGCCGGGCACCAGCAGCAGCGTGCTCTTGGCGTGGAAGCCGACGCCGGCGCGCGCGGCAGCCTCGCGCTCGAGCAGCGGCGCCGTGTCCACGCACGCGCGGGCGAGCACGGCGCGTCCGACCAGGGTGGCCAGCTCGTCTCCGAGGGCGAGCAGTTTGTCCTTGAGCACTCGATGGTAGTCCGCGCCGCGGGCGTAGCGAGCGACGCTTCCCGTCAGCGGAGCGGCGTCTCCCGCGGCGCGGCGCAGGGGCACCGGCTCGTCGCGAACCGAGTAGGCGAGCGCGACCGAGAGCAGCGAGCGACCGCCTGGCAGCAGCGCCCGGGGATCGGCGCGGCGACCCTGGCGCATGTAGGCCAGGTCGGCCCCGTGGCCCGCGTCGAGCCACGCCGTGAGGCGCTCTTCCGCGCTGGGCCACGGCTCGAGCGGCGTGATCCCCAACCGACAGAAGCCGAGCTCTCGGGCTCGCCGGGCGAGGGCGCCGGGCAGGTCCTGGGCGGACCCATCCATCGCCGCGGGCTCGTGGCGGGTGATGCCGCTCGAGTGTTCGGCCGGGGCTGGGGTGGGGGACGGCTTTCGGCGGGCCATGCGGGGCTCGGGAATAGACCTTACAGCGGCTTTCATTGGGTCGTAACGTGCGTGTGTCCTGCGACTGACGCGACCGGCGCGCAGCCGGCGACGGCCCCGCCGGAAATTCCCGGTGGGGCTGCCGCCCCACACCCCGCGCGGGGACGCCGACCCCGCGCCGCCGCCGTTCCATGCACTGGAGAGCCGCTGCAGTCACTCTTGGTCCAAGTGCCGGCCATTTCATGGTAATCGCGCTAGCCGCGCTCGTGACCGACGTCCCGAGGATCGCGAACAAACTGGCAGAACTGGGCGAAAGCCGTGATCGAAATCAGCGAACTGTACAAGTACTACGGGGACCGGCGAGCGGTCGGGCCCGTGACGGCCACGATCGACAAGGGGGAGATCGTAGGTCTGCTCGGGCTGAATGGCGCCGGCAAGACGACCACCCTGCGCGTCTTGGCCTGCGACCTGCTGCCCACCAGCGGCACGGTCCGTGTGGGCGGCATCGACGTGGTGGAGTCCCCTCACGAGGTGCGCAAGAAGGTGGGGTACCTGCCGGACACGCCGCCGGTGTACCCGGAGATGACCGTCGAAGAGTACCTGGTCTTCGCCGCGAAGCTGCGGGGCGTGGGCGCCGCGCAGGTTCAAAAGCGCGTGGGCGAAGCGCTCGAGCTCACCCAGACCGCCGTGGAGCGCAGCACGCCGATCTTCGCGCTGTCCCACGGCTTCAGACAACGCGTCGGCATCGCGCAAGCCATCGTCCATCGTCCCGAGTTCGTGGTGCTCGATGAGCCCATCAGCGGCCTCGATCCGGTTCAGATCGTCGAGATGCGCGACCTGGTGCGCGGGCTCGGCGGTGAGCACACGGTGGTCGTCTCCAGCCACATCTTGAGCGAGATCAGCGAGACCTGTGATCGCATCTTCGTCATTCGCGACGGCGAAATCGTCGCCTCGGGCAGCGAGGCGGAGCTCAGCTCGCGCTTCTTGCGGGGCATGCGGCTCGAGGTCACGCTGCGCGCCGGCGACGGTCTCGATGCTGCGCTCGAGGCGATGCGCGCGGTGTCCGGGGTCACCTCGGTCGAGCACGCCGCAGTGCCCAGCCGTGAGCCGCGGGCCGTGGATCTGACCGTGACGGCGGATGGCGACGTGCGCGAGGAGCTCTCCCGGGCGCTGGTGGGTGCGGGTCACGGACTGCTCGAGCTTCGCCGCGGCGAGCGCGAGCTCGAGAGCGTGTTCCTCGAGCTGTCCCGCAGCGCGGGCACGGCAGCCCGGAAGAAGGTCAAGAAGAAGCCCGCGCCCGAGCCCATCGAGGAGGCGCCATGAGCGCGGCCATGCTCATCGCTCGTCGGGAGCTCTTGGCGTACGTGCGCTCACCGCTGGGAGCGAGCGTGGTCGCCGCGGCGCTCTTGGTGGACGGCATCTACTTCTACTGGAAGGGGCTGACCGAGAAGCTCGTCAGCGCGCAGGTGCTCCAGGAGTTCTTCTATGGTGCGAGCGGCACCACCATGGTCGCGGCCATCGTGCTCAGCATGCGACTCCTCGCGGAAGAGCGTCAGCTCGGCACGCTCACGCTGCTCAACACCTCGCCCGTGCGCGACGGAGAGATCATCGTCGGAAAGTTCATCTCCGCGTTCGGCATCCTGGCGGTCATGACGCTGCTCACGCTGTACATGCCGCTGCTCATCTTCGTGAACGGCAAGGTGAGCGTCGCGCACATCGCGGTGGGCTACCTCGGGCTGCTGCTCCTGGGAGCCGCCTGCATCGCGATCGGGCTGTTCGCGTCGGCGCTGGCCAAGAGCCAAGTGGTGGCAGCGATCGTGGGCGTGGTCATCCTGGTCCCGCTGCTCTTGCTCTGGGTCGTGGCACGCGCCGTGGACCCACCCCTGAACACCTTCCTGTCCGCGCTCGCGTTGCACCACGAGAACTACCGGCCGTTCATGGTCGGGATCCTGGAGCTTCGCGCGGTCGCGTTCTACCTCGCCGTCACGTACTTCTTCCTGCTCGCGGCGACCAAGACCTTGGAGGCACGCCGATGGCGCTGAAGGACGACGCTGCCCCGCCCGACGAGAAGCCAACGGCTGGGGTGTCACCCTCGCCGCCGGCCACTTCGACGCAGGAGCTGATGCCCGTGTGGGTGGCGCCGGCGTATCTCGCGGGGCTGGTGCTGGTGTTCCTCGGGGAACGCGTGCTCTCCACCCTGGACAGCGGGCGCTGGGCCTTCACGGCGCTGGGCGGGCTGCTCGTGGTGGCCGCCACCACCATGCGCTTTCTGCCGCGCTACCGCACGGCGGGCGAGCGCGCGGGGATCGAGCGGCTGCTCGCGGTGCTGTCGGTGGTCGGCGTGGTCGCCCTGGGCCTCTACGCGGCAACCACGGACGGCGGCGCCGAGCGGCTGGGGCTCGCGTCGCTCGAGACCGAGGCGCGGGAGCGCTGGCTCGGGATCCTGACCATCGCCTGGATCGCCCTGCTTGGTCTCAGCGTCGTGCCGATGTTGTTCGCGGAGGGTGCGCTCTGGCCCATGCGGCGCGCAGAGCGACCGGAGGGGCGGCGGGTGCGCGCGGCGACGGTGAGCGGCCTCTCACTGGTCATCGCCGCGCTGTACGGCGCGCTCTTCGTGTACGCCGCTGACGGCGCGGACATCAAGGCGGACTACAGCTACTTCAAGACCAGCGCCGCCAGCGACAGCACGAAGAACGTCGCCAAGGCGCTGAGCGAGCCGGTGGATGTGGTCGCGTTCTTCCCCGAGGTCAACGAGGTGCGAACGGAGGTGGAGCGCTACCTCCGGGACGTTGCCGCCGCGACGCCGAACCTGAAGCTCGAGGTGGCCGATCGGCTGCTGATCCCCAAGCGCGCCAGGGAGCTGCGAGCGACTCAGGATGGCGTGATCGTGCTGGCGCGGGGCACGGTCACCGAGTCGCTCAACATCGGCACCGAGGAGCGCAACGCCAGGCCCAAGCTCAAGACGTTGGATCGGGACTTCCAGGAGAAGCTGCTGAAGCTCGTCCGCTCCCGCCGCACCGTGTACCTGACGGTGGGCCACGGAGAGCTGAACGACGTGGGCACCTTCGGTGACGAGGGGGATCGCAAGGTCAGCATCCTGAGAACGTTGCTGCAGAAGCAGAACTACCTGATCAAGGACCTCGGGCTCGGCCAGGGTCTCGGTAACGATGTGCCCGAAGACGCCGACGTCGTGATGATCCTCGGCCCCAGCGAGCCGTTCGCCGCGGAAGAGCTCGGGGCCCTTCGCCGCTACCTCGATCGGGGCGGCAAGCTGCTGATGGCGCTGGATCCCGAGGTCGTGCGCCAAGGAGCCGAGGCCGAGCTCGCACCGACTCCAGCGCCCAACGGCGGGGACGCCGGCGCGCTGCCCGACCCGGCGCCCCCGGCTATGGCCCCGGCGCTGGCGGGCCACGCCGAGCTCGCCGAGCTGGTGGGCCTGGCCTACTCGCCCGTGCTCCTGGCGAACGAGAAGAGCCACGTCCGCCGTCGCTTCAATGACTCGGATCGGACCTTGCTCGTGACCAATCGCTTCTCCTCCCACGCCTCGGTCTCGACTCTGAGCCGCAACTCGGCGCGAGCCGTGGTGGTCACCTTCGGCGCTGGCAGCCTGGAGCGCGCCAGCGGCGCGACCCAGACCGTCGATTTCGCGTTGCGGTCCATGGCAGGCACGTTCCAGGACGCCAACCGAAACTACCGAGCGGACCCGGACGAGAAGCCTTCGACGTTCAACCTCGCCGCCGCGGTGAGCGCCAAGGCCAAGAATCCGCCCGCCGCCAAGCCCGACCCGGACGCGAAGAAGGACGAGAAGAAGCCGCCGACGGACGAGCTGCGCGCCTTCGTGCTGGCGGACGCTGACGCCTTCACCGACGTGGTGCTCAGCAATGTGCTCGGCAATCAGGTGCTGTTGCTCGATGCCCTGCGCTGGCTCGGTGGCGAGGAGAGCTTCGCGGGCGAGGTGAACACCGAAGAGGACGTGAGGCTGGAGCACACCAAGCAGAAGGACGCGATCTGGTTTTATGCCACCATCTTCGGCGCCCCCGCGCTCATCCTGGGTCTTGGCTTGTTCGGTGTGCGACGCGCGCGGCGGACCGGCAAGAAGGGAGAGCGAACATGATCGCCTATCGAGGTCTGACGGCGCACCTGGTCACGCTCGCGGTCGCGATCACGGTGGCCTTGGTGGTCTGGACCCAGAAGGACGCACCCCGCGTCGCCAAGGGCGCCGAGGTCGAGGTCTGGGGCGGCAGGCCGGGCGACATCACCAGCATCGAGTTCTCGGCGGACGACCGGCAAGTCAAGCTCGTGGCCAACAAGGACGCCGCGGGGATCTGGTTCGAGGGCACCGTCGAGAAGACCACCCGGCCGCCTGCGCCACCGCCCAAGCCGGCACCCGCAGACGCCGGCAGCGCTGACGGCGGCGCGGATGCGGCGTCCGTCGTGCCGCCGCCGCCACCCGTGGCCGAGCCCAAGCAGGAGACCATCCGCTTCGTGGGCGTCAAGCAGGCGCAGAAGCTGGCAGAGAGCGTAGCGCCGCTGCTGGCGTTGCGCGCGCTCGGCAAGGTGGAGGGAGCTCGGGACGAGGAGTTCGGCTTCGACAAGTCGGAGGGCACGCTCAAGGTCTCCTTCGGCGCGACCACGCGGACGCTAGTCCTCGGTGGCACGACCCCCGGCGGCGGGGATCGCTACGCGCGGCTAGAGAGCGGCGAGGCGTACGCCGTGCCCGGTAGTCTGGCCCAGAACCTGCTGTTCGCCGAGTCCCGCCTGGTCGAACGGGACCTGTTCGAGTTCGAGGCCGAGGACGCCATCAAGGTGCGCGTCGCGCTCGGAGACAAGGCCCGCGAGTTGGTGCGGCTCGAAGAGAAGAAGGAGGGCTGGGCCGACGCGGCCACGCCGACCGTCCAGGACGAGACCGCGGGTAACTGGATGAGCAAGCTCGCGCGACTTCGTATCCTGAACTACGACGACAAGGCGCAGACGTCGTCGCCGGTGGCCGTGGTGAACGTGACTTACTTCGCCAAAGGAGGGAGGCGCTTGGGTGAGCTCGGGCTGTTCAAGGCCCCAGGACCCGACGGCAAGGCCCGCTTCCTGGCCCGCACGTCCCACACCCGCTGGTACGCGGAGGTGCTCAGCAGCGCGGGCGAGCAGATCGAGCAGGACCTGTCGAGCGTGCTGAAGTAGGCTGAAGCTCGCGCGCATGTGGTCGTCTCGCTCGCCTCGTGACATCGGACGAACGGTCCCTGGGAGAGAGCGCTGAGCCATGCGAGTCATCGTGGTGGCCGAGGATCGCGCGAGAGCCGAGCAGGTCATCGCCGCGCTGCCCAGGGGGGAAGGCTTGGAGATCACCGCCGTCGACACGAGAGCTCAGGTGATCGCGGAGGGTCGCCCGACCTTGGTCGTCTGGTGCGCCGCGCGGGGCGCTAGGGCGGGGGGGAGCAGCGCCGAGTCGGGCCAGGTCAGCTGGGTCGTCTGGTTGGCCGATTTGCCGAGCGCTGAGGAGCGCCGCGCTTGGCTCGCGGACTCCGCCCCGGATCTGTGGTGTGGCCCGCTCGAGTCGGACCAGCTCGCGCTCGCTCTCGCGGTGGCGCTGAAGCGAGCGCGCTGCAACGCTCACCGTGACGGGGTCAATCAAGCGCTGCGGCGCAGTCGGGCGCGCTATCGCGCGCTGGTCCGCAATACGCTCGACATCATCGGAGTCGTCGATGACCGCGGCAAAGTCCGCTACGTGTCTCCGGCGATCGAGCGCGTGCTCGGGCTCGCGCCGCACCAACTCCGGGGAGATACCCTGAGCGCACTGGTGCACCCGGACGATCTGCCGGACGCGAGCGCCGCGCTGGCCGAGAGCCGCACCCCCGGCGTGAGCGCCCGGGCAGAGTTTCGGGTCCGCCATGCCAACGGCGAGTGGCGTCGCCTGGAGGTGATCGCCGACAACCTGGTCGGCTACCCCGCAGTGGCCGGAATCGTGGTCAACGCTCGCGACGTGACGGACCGCCACGAGCTGGAGGAGATGCTCACCCGTCAGGCGTTCTTCGACGCGCTGACGGGCCTGCCCAACCGGGTGCTCCTGATGGAGCGCTTGGACCACGCCCAAGCGCAGCGCTCGCGCATGGGCGGCATGAGCGCCGTCTACTTCGTCGATCTGGATGGCTTCAAGACCATCAACGACGACTGGGGCCACGACGTGGGTGACGCGGTGCTGGTCCAGGTTGCGGAGCGCCTGAGCTCCCTCGCGCGGGTCGGGGACACCGCCGCGCGGCTCGGTGGCGACGAGTTCGTGCTCTTGATCGACAGCGTGGAGTCCCATGCGGACGTCACCCGGGTGGCCGAGCGTGTCGTCACCGCGCTGCGCGCGCCGCTCACGGTCGGCGATCTCGAGCTGCGGGTCACCGTGAGCGTGGGGGTCGCGATCTCGAAGAGCAGCGAGCGAGCCTCCGCGCGTGAGCTGATCCGCCGCGCGGACACGGCGATGTATCTCGCCAAGCAGCATGGCAAGGACCAGTTCCTGATCTGGATGCGTCGCCATGACACCGAGCGACCGGTACACTCGACCAAGCCGCCCGGCGGCTGAAGCGCGGTCAGGGCTCAGGGTAGGCGTCGATAGTGCACGGTGAGATCGTGCGTGGGGCTCGCGACGACGAACTCGTGTGGGCGCTTGGTCACCACGCGGCGTTCGAGGGTGGTCCCTACGCTCTGCACCGAGCAAGTGCTCTCGGCCACCTCCATGAAGATCACCTCGGGCTCAGCCCGTAGGCGTCCGTTCAGCTCACACGCACGCTGGTTCGGGTGCGCCTCGGAGGTCACCACGAACGCGCCGTTCGGCTTGACCCAGAGGCGGGTCTGGAGCGTCTCGTTGACGGTGCCCTCCCAGCGGCCGACGTAGTACTCGAAGGGATCCTCCGGTGGCGTAGGCGGGGGCCTGCGGACGGCGTCGGGTAAGCTCCCCCCGCCCGGCTCCGCCTCGGCACGCGGCGAAGCGCTCGGCACCGTCACGACGCCGGGGTGAGGGCTCGCGGGCGGCGACGAGGTCGCCGGTGCGCACGCGCTAGCGATCATCGCGACCGTCAGGGCGTGCGTCCCGAGCGTCACCGGACTTCGCATCACCCCGAGCCTACCAGCGCCCGATGGCCCCCGCATTCGTCGCGTTTCGGCCTGCTGTCACGGGCACGACCCGAAGCTGCGGCGGCTCTGGAGACATCTGACCGCGCCAAGGCTGCCCAAGTCGAGCCTGGCGTCAGTTCATCGGGCCATTGGCGACGCCGCCGCCCATCAGTTTGTTGCCGCCGTAGGGTTTGACCTTCGGGATGGCGTCCCACACGCGCCGGTAGGTCTCCTTCAGCTCGGCGAGCTTGGCCGGGTCCTTCTTGGCCAGATCCGTGCGCTCTTGCGGGTCGTGCTTCAAGTCGTACAGGGAGAACTTCCAGTCATTGCCGAAGATCAGCAGCTTGTAGTCCCCGTCGATCAGCGCGCGGCGCTCGGAGTTGTTGCTGTCCGGTGGCAGGTCCAGCAGCACCGGCCGTGGCTTCGGATCGGCGCCGCGGATCTCCGGTACCAGGCTCTCGCCGACGAAGCGCGGATCCACGGGCACGCCGTGCAGCTCCAGCGTGGTCTTGCCCAGATCGATGTTGCCTCGCGGGGTGTCGATCCGTCGCGGCGTGGCACCAGGCACCCGGACGAACATGGGCACGTGGGTCAGCACGTTCCAGAGCTCGAAGGCGTGGCGATACATCTTGTGCTCGCCGAAGGCCTCGCCGTGGTCGGCGCTGACCATGATGGCGGTGTCCTTCCACCAGGGCTGCCCCGCGCACCACTCGAGCAGCTTTCCGATCCACAGATCCGTGAAGAACATCTCCGAGTCATAGCGATCTCGGAGCGAATTGCCGAAATCCGGAGACTCCTTGTGCTTCACGTACTGGTCGTGGGGATCCATGTAGTGCAAGTACATGAAGAAGCGCTGGCCCTCGGGCTTCTTCTGGAGCTGAGAGATGGCCAGCGCGGTGAGCTTGTCGCTCGTCACGTGGCGATCGGTGGTGTTGTCGAAGCTGATGCCCGAGACCACGTCCCACTCGGCGAAGCCCTGGTCCATGCCGTTGCCGCGCTTCATGTACATGTGGCCATGTGCGCTGGCCGTGTACACCCCGGCCTGTTGCAGCAGCTCGGCGATGAACAGGTTGCTCTCGGGGTACTTGGTGAAGAAGAAGCCGCTGCGCTTGAGGCTCGAGGGGTACTGGGCGGCGAGCAGCGCCGCTACGCTCTTGGCGGTGTAGCTGGAGGTGGAGTAGGCGCGCGTGTAGCTGACGCTCTCGGCTTCGAGCTTGGTCAAGTTCGGGGCGATGGCGCGCGGGTAGCCGGCCCAGGGCATGTCCGCGCGCATGCTGTCCACCAGGATCAAGAGCACGTTGAAGGGGCCTGCGGGCGGCTTCGGCTCGGGCGCCGGCGAGGCGACCTCGGCGGGCGGCGCGGCGACCGGTGGCGCGGCCGGCGCGAGCGGGGGGGACGCGGCAGGTTGGGCCGGCGCGACCGCGGGCTCCCCTGGCCCGCCGCAGCCCATCGCCAGCAGGACGAGCGGGGCGAGGCCGCGCCTCACGGTTTCGGCTCCGGCTTCTTGATCGGACCCACGAGGCCCTTGGCGGTGCCGCCGCCCTTGAGCTTCATGCCGCCATAGGGCTCTCGAAACGGCAGCTTGGCGAAGGCGTCGTCCAGCACCTTCTTCATCTCCTCGAGCTTCTCGGGCTCCTTCTTGGACAGCTCCTCCTTCTCCTCGGGATCGTTCTTCAGGTTGAAGAGCAGGTACTTCCAGCCCTTGCCCCACACGATCAGCTTGTAGTCGCCCTGAACCACGGCGCGCCGGGGTGGATTGTGGCTGTCCTCCGCGAGCTCCGCGACGATGGGCTCGCGGTTGCCCGGAGGCTCCGCGCCATAGACCTCCTTGACCAGGCTCTTGCCTTGAAACTGCTCGAGTGGCTCCTGGCCCATCAGCTCCATGATGGTCGGCGCGAGGTCGATGGTCGAGCGGCGCTCGCTGATGCGTCGCGGCTCGGCGCCGGGCGCCTTGATGATCAGCGGGACGCGGATGAGCACCTCCCAGATCTCGAAGGCGTGCTTCCACATCGAGTGCTCGCCGAAGGCTTCGCCATGGTCGCCAGTGATGATCACGGCGGTGTCTTTCCACCAAGGTTGCTTTCGGCAGAACTCGAACAGCTCGTTGATCCAGAAGTCGGTGTGGTGAACCTCGTTGTCGTACCGATCGCGGTTCTTGTTGCCGAAGTCCGGGGAAGTCGCGTGCTTGTTGTACTGATCGTGCGGGTCCATGTAGTGGGCCCACGCGAAGAACTGCTTGCCCGTGTTCTCCGGGTTGCCCAGGAGCTCGATGCCGAGCTTGGTCATCTTCTCGCTGGTGATCTCGTTGTCCGTGTTGGGGTCGAAGCGGATGCCGGGGGCGAGCTGCCAGACGTCGAAACCTTGGTCGAGCCCCTTGCCTCGGGCGAAGTACATGTGGCCCTGCCAGCCGATGGTGCGGATACCCTTCTCCTGCAGAACGGTGGGGAAGAAGGTGTTCGCCTTGGAGTACGCCGCGAAGAACCAGCCCGCGCGGTACAAGGTGCTCGCATATTGACCACTCAGCCACGCGGCGACGGTCTGCGCCGTGTAGGACGACGGCGAGTAAGAACGCTCGTACACCGTGCTCTCTTTGGCCAGCTTGGTGAGGTGGGGCGCGATGTCGCGCTCGTAGCCGAGCCAGGGCATGTCAGCGCGCAAGCTGTCGATGGTGATCATCAGCACGTTGAGCGGACGGCCGGGCCCCTTGGGGGGTGGCGGGGGCGGAGGCTCGGCGCTCGCCGGGGGCTCGGTCGGCGCCGCGGCGGAGGCCGCCGGCACATCGCCGCCAGCGGGGGCGGGGTCGCTCTTCTTGTCGCAGGCGACGGTGGCGGCGAGGAGGGTCAGGAGGGCTAAGCGACGCATTCGCTTCGCTTAGCGCAGCTTGACCGGGGTCGGAAGGAAATCACCCCTGGAATCGGCTGAAATCGGCGTTCGGACACGCGCGGGGAACAGCGCGTGAAGCTCGCGCGTTGCCCTCGAGCCGACGAGCCGCCCGCGCGCCGACTACGGCACCATGCAGCCGATTCGGCGCTTCGCGATCACCATGTGATCGTAGTAGACGCTGCCCTCCGCGCCGCTCGAGATGTAGTTCTGCGGCCAGAAGGCGTTGAGCTTCAGGTCCGCGCTGGAGCGCAGTCGCAGGTCGAGCGGAATGTACTCGGTGCCGCTTGGCGCGGGGTAGTCCGTGCACGAGTTGGCGCTGGCGTTCTGGTGGCAGAACTTGTCTTTCAGCCAGCGGCCGAGCGGCGCGCTGTCCGTGTAGTGAATGACGCTCTGGTCGTTCTTCCAAACGGACAGCTCTGCTCCGGCCTTGCTCGATGGATTGGGGTTGATCTTGACGTGGATCTCCAGACACATCCAAGCATCGTCATCCACACGGAAGTTCGCGTCGTGGATGAGCGAGTTGCCATAGTAAGCGGTGTTCCCGGAGGGGTTGTCCATCCAGGAGTGCATCGTCATCCAGTAGTTGTAGAAGTCGAGACGCGGGTTCGGCCCCGCCGAGATGGGCTCGATGGCCACGCTGAAGCGGTCGTCGCCGTTCGGCTTCGTCCCGGCCTGCGGGTTCGGCCAGTTGCTGGGCGGGTTGTAGCCGCCGATCCAAACGCCGGTGTGGTGCCAACCAACGCCGCCTTGGTACTTGGCGTAGTAGCGGATCCACAGCTCGTCGTAGCCGGGGTCGAGACGCTTGAAGAGATCCGTCGCGTTCGGTCCCGCGCCGCTCGCGGTGAAGCGACCGCTCTTGCTCCCCGAGGTCCCCGCCGCGACGTCCGTCGCCAGGCTCAGCCCCTGGCTCTTGGCGTCGTTGTAGCGGCTGACGACGGCAGCGACGTCGGCCGCTTCGAAGTCCTCGTACCAGACCACGTCGGGATCGCTGCCGATCCCCTGATCGCCCGGGTACTCGCCGGACAGGGTCGCGCCGCCCCCGCCGCTGCCGCCGGAGCTGGTGCTGCCGCCGGAGCTGGTGCTGCCGCCGGAGCTGGTGCTGCCGCCGGAGCTGGTGCTGCCGCCGGAGCTGGTGCTGCCGCCGGAGCTGGTGCTGCCGCCCGCGCTGGCGTCGCCCTTCTCGTCATCCCCACCGCAACCGGTCACGGCTGCCACCAGAGCCAGGAGCGCGAGCTTCGACATGCCCTCACGGTAGAACAGCTCGCGGCCCGTGAAAAGCCGCCCAGCGCAGCTCAGGAGCCGCAGACGTTGTAGGGCGAGCCCGCGCTCAGCGGCGCGCAGGTCGTGCCCCCCGGGCACGCCGCGGGCGTCGAGCCGCACACGATGCTCCGGCCGAGCGAAGAGCTACACTGGCTCGCCGAGCGGCACGCCATGGCGCCCCCGGTCGTGGACGAGTGGCAGCAGACTTGATTGCCGCTGCAGTCTTCGGGCCCGTCGCACATCACGTCGAGCCCCGGGACGCAGGACGAGCCGCTCGCCTGGCAGGTCGAGCCCGAGCTTCGCACGCAGCAGAAGTTCCCGCTGAGCGAGCAGTCGTTGCTGCCTTCGCAGTGTACGGCGCCGGGCGCGTTGCCCGCAGCGCCACCGCCGCTGCCCCCGGTCCCGCCGGTCGGACTGCCGCCCCCCGTCCCGCCGGTCGGGTCGCCGCCCCCCGTCCCGCCGCTGCCCCCGCCGCCCGCGCTGACAGCGCCCCCGGTGCCGCTTCCGCCCGCGTCGTCGCGAAACTGGAAGTCATCGTACTCGTTCGTGCAGGCGCCGAGCAGCGCGACGCTACCTGCCGCTACGACCCAATCGGGAACCCTCATCACTCCAATACTGCCACGGGAGTCGGCCCCGGGCCATCGGCGAGACCCTCGAGAACCGCCCCGTGATATAGCCGGATCCGCGTGTTCGCTTCCTCGTGCTCTCGTCGCCAGGGCTGGCTCCTCGCCATCGCAGTGATGACCCTCGGCTGCGGCTCGGCGCAGCTGGAGGCGCCGAGCCCGTCGGCGCCCAGCGCGCTGCTCGACCGACCGCTGCCGGAGGTCCGCCGGCCAACCGTTCAGGGCGCCAGCGTCGCGGTGAGCGGCGGCTCCGGCAAGGTCGTGGTCGTGAAGTTCTTCGCCGAGTACTGCAAGCCGTGTCAGCAGACGCTGCCCGCCGCGGAAGTGCTGCGTCAGCAGCACCCCGACGTGGTCTGGCTCGGGATCTCGGAGGACGAGACCCTCGAGGCCGCCATCGCGCAGGTGCGGCGCTACGGTCTCGGTTTCCCCGTCGTGCTGGACCGAGGCCATGTCTTGCGTGGCCGCTTCCGTGTGGACGAGCTGCCGATGACCTTCGTCGCGGACCGGCGTGGCAACGTGGTCTGGGTGGGCGACGGGCGTCACGACGAGACGGACTTGGCTCGGGCCATCCAGAGGGCATCGCAGTAGACTGGGTAGACCATGCGTCAGGTGATCCCCCCGACCCACGAGACCGCTGGGCCACGGCCGCGGCCACGGTCGCCGGCGGGCTGGGCCCTGCTCGGGATCGCGGCTGGGGTCGGCAGCTGCCTCGTGTCGGATCCGCCCGTATACGAGGGTACGGCACAAACGCCGCCGGTGATGTTCCTCCTCGATGCGGCGCCCCAGGTGACCACGCTGCTGGGCGTCAGCACGGGCGATCGGATCGACCTGAACGTGCCCTTTCGATCTCAGGACGACGCGGGGGACGAGCTGATCGCGCGACTTTACCTCGACTACGCGCTGGACACGGAGGAAGTGCTCGCGCCGCTCGCGTTCATCTCGCCGGGCAAGTTCACCGACGATCGGAGCGTAGCCCTACGCTGGCAGGTGCCGCCGCAGCTGAGCGGTTGCCGTCAGCTCGCGCTGGTGTTGACCCACCGCTCGAACCTGAACGAAGCCAATCGGCCGAGCTCGAATCGGGACACGGCGGTCGCCATCTGGTTCGTCGACATCAACAACACCTCGGGTACGCCCCCGACGGACTGCCCGGTGGTGGGTCAGTGAGATTGAGATCAGCGCGGTGCTTGCACCTTGGCGCCGGGGCTCGCACCACGACGCTCGTCGCGGTGCTGCTGTTCGCGCCGAGCTGCGCCAAGAAGTCCCCGGAGCAGGCCGCCGAAGAGGCAGCGGGGGCGACCGCGCAGCCGTCCGCGACGGCGCGCGTGATGCCGTCCGTTTGGCGGTACGCGCCGGCGAGCCCAAGCGCGAGCGCCGGCGCCAACGCCGCCGAGCGCCGCAAGAACATGCTCGAGCTGAAGGAAGCGCTGCTCGAGAAGCAGGACGGGGGGACCCTGTCCGAGCGCGAGAAGGCCATGCTGGGGCTTCTCTGCAAGAACCTCGGCGATCCGAGCTGCACGCCCGCAGAGAAGAAGAAGGGCGACCCGCACAAGCACTGATCCTGCAGGCTGCTCCGGCCCCTGGACTCGCAGTGCCCCCGCCGTGCCGACGAGGAAGGCGGGCGGCGCCCGCCCAGCCGTCGTGATAGCGTGAGGCTGGAGGTGCGCGTGCTCGGACGAGGTAGCTGCTGGCTCTTGGCGTCGGCGATGGTGCTCACCGGTTGCGGAGGAGAGGACGGGCCCGCGGGCGGGGGCGGCGGCAGCGCGGGCAGCGGCGGCGGCTCAGGCAGCGGCGGCAGCGCGGTTGGCGGGAGCTCGGGCGGCGGTGGCACCGCTGCGGGTGGCGGCTCGGGCAGCGGCGGCACCGCGGCGGGTGGCAGCGCGGGCAGCGGCGGGACCACCAACTGCCAGCCGGCGACGCGGCTGTGGTTCGAGGACTTCGAGACAGGCAACTACGACCGCTGGACGAGCAAGACCTACGGCAAGGACTGGAAGAACGGCTACTGCCACGACAACGGCTTCTCCAGCGCTCACGCGGTCAGCCCGACCCACGCTCATCGTTCGGAGATCACCTGCGCCAGCGACGAGTCGCACCGCGGCTACGGGGGACTTCAGTTCTCCGGTGACCAGCTGGTTCCGGCCTACACCAACCAGGGCAGCGGCATCGACGCGCCCCACGGCGTCGTCAACACCTACTGGAGCCGACTGTCGGCTCCCTATGCGTTCGCCAACGGCAAGTGGTTCAGCTTCTGGACGGTCAACAGCCACTGCGGGTGGCAAGAGAACGTCATCACCCTCGGGCTCGAGGACGCCAGCAACCGGCTGACGCCCGCCCACATCAAGAGCACTGGCGGCACGGTGACCTTCGCGCCGAACGCACCGAGCTTCCCGATGGACACCTGGGCGCGCACGACGCTGTACATCAACTATCACAGCGGAGTGATGGTCATCTGGCAAGATGGCGCCAAGGTCAGCGAGTCGACCTTCACCCGGCCGACCAAGACCATCTGTCAGTGGCACTGGGGCGCCTACGCGAATCAGGACAACGACGACGTCGTGCTGTACGAGGACGACATCAGTATCTGGAAGCTGCACGCGCCATTGCCCAACTTGGACGACGAGCCGTACCTCGGGGTGAACGTCCCCGCCTGTCCGTGACCGTCAGCGTAGGTTGAGCCGCATCGCCGCGTTCCGGCAAACCGGCTCGCACCCCGGCCCGTTCGGCTGGGAGGTCTGGAACGTGGGGCTGAGCTTGGCCGTCGCCTGCAGCGCACCCTGATGCTCGATCACCAGCGAGACGTCGGTCGCCGCGCTGACGGCGATGTGCAGCCCACTGAGCCCGTGTTGCTCGGCGGGCAGGGCGCAGCCGCTCTCCCCCAAGGTGAGTGACGGGTCGTCACACTGGAACGAGGGCCCGGCGTCGCACGCCCGCAGCGGCAGCTCGCCTTGGCAGGCCATCGACTTGCCGTCGACGCGCAGCGTGACGCGATAGCTGCCGGCCGGCCAGGGCGTCTGGCGCGCGAACTCGAGCTCGAGGCCGTCGTTGCAGCCAATCTCGGTGCAGGCCCGGGGGCCGTCGGGCTCCGCCGGCGGAGCGCCGGGCGCCGCCGCGCAGGCCAGGGGCAACGACAGCAAGAGCGACGAGGTGAAGCGAGTCATGAGCTCACAACGGCCTACCGCGAACCGAGCTTACGGCAAAGCGGCGAATGGCGACGCCGCGGGCAGCCTCGACTTGGGCGGTCTTTGCAGGGGCCGCACGACGCGAGCCTAGCTGATGTGCTCGATGCGCCGGATGCCCTTACGCGAGACCACGATGCGCAGCCGATGCCAGGCGGCATCCTCGTCATCCGCCAGGCGCAGCCGGTAGACCGCCGCGATGTTGTAGACCCGTGGCGCTTCGGCGGAGCCGAGGGTCTGCGCGATCGGATCCGCGAACAGGATGTCACGCTTGGGATCGTCGGTGTGGGCGAGCCAGCGGCTGAAGTCCAGGCGGAAGATCTCGGTCAAGGCGGAGAAGCGCGGGTCGGCCTCGGCGACACGCTCGGGGCGAATGTCGACCTCCTTCTTGTGGTAGATGACCGTCTCGGGCCGCGCCTGCTCCTCGAGCGGGTGCTGCCGCGTGACCCGACGCGCGGCGAGCACCGCAGGGGGCAGCGCTGCGAACGGCGTGAACCCGCTCTGCTCCTTCATCGTGCCGAGGGTGACCCCGCGCTCGCGGTCGTCGATGCGCCAGCGTCGGTCCGGGAAGTGGCGGTCGACCACGTTGGAGAACGCCGTTTGCAGCACCGCCTTCATGCGATCCTTGATGGCGTAGGCGACCACGGCGATCAGCACCCAGGTGACCCAGCCCTGGGCGCCCACCTCGAACCCGTTCCAGAAGGCGGCCGCGATGGCGAACGCCATCGCCAGGCCCGCAGCGATGGCATACAGGAGCTGCAGCACCCAGGTCGAGGCCGGGCGGACCTGCGGCGAGAGCCACAGCACGCTCGAGGTGAAACGCTTGAGCACGTGGCGACGAAACTCGAGGGCCTCGACCTCCCGCCGCTTCATTCCCACGGTGCCGACGCCAGCGATGCCCGTCTGCACCCGGTAGCTCGCCTCGGCCAGCGCGGCGCGCTCGAGGGTCTCGATCAGGCCGGGTGGCGCGCCATGCTTGGTGAGCCGTCGCGCGACGAACGCGAGCAGCGTCTCGAGCAGCCGCGAGACGTCCTCGTCCACCCAGCGGGCCGCCGTGCGCAGCGAGTCGCTCCTGCCGTCCGCGCGGGCGAGCACTTCGCGCAGGCGCGAGGTGATGCGTTGGGCGTCGGCCGCGAGGCGGGCGGCGAGGTGCAGCGCGCGACGCGGCTCGTCGTCCGGTGCCGACAGCGCAGCGAAGATCCGCGCTCGGAGCTCGGCGCCCGCCGAGCGCACCTGGCACGCGAACAGACGCATCTCGCGCATCGCCCGCTCGTCATCGCCCACATCGAGCGCGTCCGCCAGGGTGTTGATGGGCTCGCCTGCGAGCGCGTGAAACTCTACCTCCGGCACCTCGAAGCGCACGTAGCTCTGCAGGTCCGTGTACAGATCGCTCTTGTCGTAGGTGCGACTGTGCAGTCGCAAGCTCTCGGGGGCGAAGAAGAACACTTCCCACACGTAGGACGTGGTGCGCGCCCCGGGGCCGACTCGATAGTCGACCGCAAACTCCACGTGGGTGCGGTCGTGGATGCGGAACGTGGTGTCGGCTGGACGGCGTGACAGATCCGCGACCAGGGAGCCCCAGTCACTGGGTCGATCCGGACCTGGGCGGACGCTCAGCGGAGCGCTCGGGTCGGGGACGGACTCGTGGAAGAGGGGCTGATTCGTCACTGGAGCGTCACTTCATCGTCACACAAACTGAGAATATGTCCAGCGCCGGCGCGGCGGGGTCGGTCGGGTCCGAAGCTGAGCTAAGGTCTTGGGCGTGCGGACCCGCAGCGAGGTCGTGATCGTCGGCGGCGGGATCCAGGGCTTGGCCATCGCCTACCACCTCGCGAAAGATCACGGGCTGAGGGACGTGCTGGTGTGCGAGGCCAGCTACCTGTGCAGCGGCGCCAGTGGCCGCAACGGGGGAGGGATCCGTGCTCAGTGGTCGAGCGAGGTGAACATTCGGCTGATGCAGGAGTCCCTGCGCCTGTGCAAGGCGTTCGCCCAAGAGCACCGCATCAACACCTGGTTTCGGCAAGGTGGCTACTTGTTCCTGGCCCGAGATCCGGCCACCTGCGAGACGCTGGCGCAGAGCGTGAAGCTGCAGAACGAGTGCGGCGTCTCGACGCGCCTGCTCGAGCTGCGCGAGGTGACGCGCATCGTCCCAGAGCTGTCGCTCGACGGGGTCGTGGCGGCGAGCTACAACCCCGATGACGCGGTCGTCTTTCCTTGGCCGTTCGTGTGGGGCTATGCCGAGGGCGCTCGTGCGCTCGGTGTCGAGGTAGCACCCTTCACCGAGGTGCTCGACATCGAGTTGTCGGCGGGCCGCGTCAGCGCGGTCGAGACCACCCGGGGTCGGGTGGCGACGAGCTGCGTGATCAACGCGACCGGGGCGCACAGCCCCGCGCTGGCCGCGAAGGTCGGCATCGAGCTGCCCAATCAGCCGCATCGGCACGAGATCTGCTCGAGCGAGCCGCTCAAGCCGTGGCTGGGCCCCCTGGTGGCGGATCTGTCGAACGGCCTGTACTTCTCCCAGTCCACGCGCGGAGAGATCGTGGGCGGAGTGTCGAACGAGCGCGTGCCCCCGGGGGCCAACCAGGACAGCTCCAATCGCTTCCTGTCGCTGTACGCGCGCGCCCTCGTGCGGGTCATACCGCGCATGGCGGACGCCAAGATCCTGCGCCAGTGGTCGGGGCTCTACGATCTGACTCCGGATCGCAACCCAATCGTCGGCAGCGTGGACGGCGTGGGAGGCTTCCATCTGGTGTGCGGATTCATGGGTCACGGCTTCATGATGGCTCCGGTGATGGGCAAGTTGATGGCGCACCACGTCGCGACGGGCGAGCGGCAGCCGTTGTTCGACCAGTGGAACCTACGGCGTTTCCGTGAGGGTCGCCTGCTGTCCGAGGGCATGATCATCGGCTAAGCTGGTTGACCGTGTCGCGCCTCTGGGTCTTGTTCTTGTGCTTGTCGTGCGCGACCCTCGTCGGCTGCCGGCGGGCCTCACCCCCAGCCAAGACCTGGTACGACGTCGCCCCGCTGCTGCAGTCCGTCCGCGCGGCGGAGGTCGCGGGCGCCAAGCAGCGGGTGGGCCGCGCTCTGGACACCCTCCCGCACTATGCCCTCACGGTTCGGCTGGGCGAGAGCTTCGAGAGCTTCGACCTCGCGCAGCGGGTGTACTTCGAGAACCAGCTGGGGCGAGCGCTCGACGAGCTGGTGCTGCGCGTGTACGTGAACGCGACGGCAGACAAGCCGCTGGTGACGCTGCGGACCGGCAGCTGCGCGGACGACGTGGCCTGCACCGTGACGCAGCCCGAGCCGAGCGTCATCGTGGTCGCCTTGGGTCAGCCCCTGCCTGTCGGCGGTCGCGTCGTGGTCGACTTGGCCCTGGACGGCCGGCTGTCGCAGATCGCCAAGTCGCGCACGTCGATGTTGGCGCAGGGGCTCGAGTCCCTCGACCGCTTGAAGAGCGGGCAGGGGGGCGGTGACTACGGGCTCTTGGCTCACGGCGATGGCATCGCCTCGTTCGCCAGCTTCTACCCGGTGCTCGCGCGCTTCGGCGGTGGAACATGGGAGCGGAGCGAGGCGAGCACGCTCGGCGATCTGAGCGCCGAGCGCCTCAGCCACGTCTCCCTCGAGCTGAGCGTCGCCGGTGCGGCGTCGGTAGCGACCTCGGGGTTGATTGTGGCCACCGGGAGCGCCGAGGCGCCCGGAGCCCTGCGCTTGACGATCCAGGCGGGCCTGGTGCGAGACTTCTCGTTCCTCGTCAGTCCGCGCTTCGAGCAGGAGGAGCGGAAGGTGGGGGACGTCACCGTGCGCTCGCACTTCCTGAGCGCCGATCGCGCCGGGGGCGAGAAGGTGCTCGACGCGGCCGCGAGCGCGCTGGCGGTGTTCGAGAAGCGCTTCGGTCGCTACCCGTACCGGGATCTCGACGTGGTGGAAGCACCCCTCGTCGGCGGCGCTGGGGGCGTCGAGTTCAGCGGCCTGGTCACCGTCGCGAGCATGCTGTATCGACCTCGCCTGGGCGATGGCGTGCTCGGCACTCTGCTCGGCGCGTTGGGGGGACCCGCGGAGACCGAGCTGACGAGCATGACCCACGACATGCTCGAGTTCGTCACCGCGCACGAGGTCGCGCACCAGTGGTTCCCGGGGCTCGTGGGCAGCGACGTGCGACGCCACCCGTACGTGGACGAGTCCCTGGCCCAGTGGTCGGCCCTGCTGTACCTCGAAGATCGCTACGGGCCCGAGCGCGCCGCGCGCGAAGCGGGCAAGCAGGTCACGTCGAACTACCACCTGATGCGGCTGCTCGGCACACCCGACGGTGCGGTCGACCGCCCGGTAGCGGAGTTTGGCTCGGAGATCGCCTACGCCGGCATCGTCTACGGCAAGGGACCGCTGTTCTATCGGGAGCTGCGGGCGCTCGTCGGGGACGAGGCCTTCTTCGCGGCGCTGCGCCGGTTGGTGGATCGCCACCGCTTCGCGGATGCGCCACCCCGCGCGCTGGTCGACGAGCTCGCCCGGGGGCAGAAGCGAGCGGAGGTGCGCGCCCTCGCCCGACGCTGGCTGGACGAGAGTCACGGGGACGCGGATCTGGGGACCCCGGATCTGAGAGCCCTGATCGGCGCCTGGGTCGGCCCCGAAGCCGCCGCGCAGATGGGTCCGGAGCTCGAGCTCGCGATGAAGCTCTTGCTGCGACTCGGCGCTGGCGGCGACTCGGGGGGCACTTCGCTCGGTGATCTGCTCGATACGGTGCTCGGCGGCGGTCGCTGAGCATTGTCGGCAGCCCATCCAATTGAGATCCTCCGGGCCGTGTCCGCCGCTCGCACTCGCAACCTGGGGTCCGTGACCCGCGCTACCGCCGAGTACCTGCGCGCCGCGATGACCGGCGCTGCACCCGCGCTGCCGACGAGCCGCGGGCGGTACCTGTGGACCGTGTGCGGCGCCCTGCGGCCCCACTTCTTCTTCCTCCCGGGCGGCGCGGCGTTGGTTGGCGCCGCAGCCGTGGGCGGCGAAGTCAGGCGCGAGGTGTGGGGCGTCGCGGTCGCCGCCGCGCTCGGCTGGGGCGTCGGCCAGCTCGTCAACGATCTGCTCGACGTCGACGCCGACCGCGTGGACGCGCCTGGGCGCCCGGCTCCCCGCGGCCTGCTGCCCGAAGGCCCGACGCTGTTGCTGGCCTTGGGTCTCGGCCTGGTGGTGCTCGCGGTCACCGTGCTGAGCGCGCCGCGGGGCGTGTGGCTCGTGCCGGCGGCGGTCGGGCTGCTCCTCTGCTACAACGTCGCCAAGGGCTGGCCGCTGGTTGGCAACGTGGCGCACGGCGCGCTGATCGCGGTTGCCGCCCTGCTGGGCGCGCTCGCCCAGAGCGGCGCGGGGATCGGCGGGGCGCTGGAGCACAGCGCGGGTGCGCTGGCCTACGCGGGCGTCGTCGCGGCCACCTATCTGCAGGCGAACTACGAGAAGGACATGACCGGGGATGGTCGAGCCGGCTACCGAACCTTGGCGCACGTGCTCGGTCCGCGCGCGAGCGCCGGGCTGCGACTGATATCGAGCGGGGTGCTCTGTCTCGTTGCCCTGGCGGCGCCGTGGCTGCAGGCCCCGCTGGCGCGCGGCCTCGCGCTCGGCGGAGCCCTGGCCGTCGCGCTCTCGGCTCTGGGGGTGGTGCGCTTGGGTCGGCCGACGGCTGCCTTCCGAGGCTACGGGCTGGCGGTGTGCGGCGCCGCGGCGATGATGCTGGCTCCTGCCCTGGGCTGGCTGGGGCCCAGCTTCGGCGGCGTGGTCGCGGTGGTGCTCGTGCTCGTGGTCCGCGCCTTCGCGCGGGAGAGCAACCCATGACCGAGGCTCGGCCGACGGAGCGCGAACGTTGGGACGCCCGCTACGCCTCCGAAGCGCCCGACGCCGAGCGCGCGCCGGAGCCCCGCGTGACCGAGGCCCTCTCGCGCCTCGTGCCGGCTCCACGCAGCGCCTTCGATCTCGCGGCCGGCAGCGGGCGGCACAGCCTCTGGCTCGCCGCGCGCGGCGTGCGCGTGGAGGCCTGGGACCTCAGCCCTGTCGGCCTCGGGCTGCTCGCGCAGCGCGCGGCCGCGCGGGGGCTCGAGGTCGGCACGCGGGTGCTGGATCTCTCGCAGGAGCTGCCCGAGGTGCCGCCGCGCGACCTGGTGCTGGTCGTCGACTACCTCGACCCCGCGCTGCACGGACGGCTCCACGCGTTGCTGGCCCCCGGCGGCGTAGCGCTCGTGTGCACCTTCACCGACGATCTTCCGGGACCCCACCCCTCGCGTCGCTTTCGCCTGCGCCGCGGCGAGCTCAGGAGCCTGCCTAGACTCACGACCGAACGCCTGGAGGAGCGCGAAGGCCGCGCCTTGCTGTTGGCCCGACGCGGAACCGAACCCTGAGCGCTCAGCGCCCTGGGTCGAGCTTCAGCGGGCGCGGGGGACCCAGGCCTCGCGCTCGAGGGCGGAGGCGAGCTCGAGCAAGATGCGTCGCGGGTCGGAGGCATCGAGGGAGGGCAAGCACGTCAGCACGGTGGGTGAGCGTCGCTCGCGCTCGAGGCGGCGTCGTGCCGCGGCGGTCTGCGCGCCGAGGCGCGCATCCTCGTCGCGCAACTCGCCGACCATGGCGGCGAGCGGGTGAGCAGCGTCGAGCACGGGCAACGCACGGGAGCCATCACGACAGCGATTGAGCACCAACGCCGTGGTGGCGAGCTTGCGCTCCCGCAGCTGCCGCGCGAGATACGACGCGTCGTCGAGGGCAGCACCCGAGGTCGCCGACACGACGACGTAGCGAGTGGACGCCGACGCGAGCCGGGCCTCGGATTGCTGCACCAGCTCGAGCCAGCGCTCGCGGGCACCCTGCAGCTCCAAGAACAGAGCTCCGGTCGCGAGCACGGCCTCCTTGCCCAGCAGCCCGGAGACCAGCTCGCCCGCTCGACGCTTGCCCCAGGCGAACAGCCCCCGCTCGTCGGGCCGCGTCTCGAGGGTGCTCTCCGCCAGGCGACCGAGCCCCGCCGCGAAGGCCATGGTCCTGGCCTCGAGCATACGGCCGATCTTCCCCGGGTAGTCGAACAGCTCGAGGGCGTGGCGCGACGGTGCCGTGTCGAGCACGACCTCGTCGAACCCTCCGCTGGCGACGTCCTGCTCGAGCTGGCCGACGGCGACCAGCTCGTGGACCCCCGCGAGCGCGTCGCCCAGCTCGCGATACATGGCGTTGCTCCGCAGGCGCGCTCGCGCCTCGGGCTCGGGCAACAGCCAGTCGACGAAACGATCGAGCGAGCGACTGCTGTCCGGCATGCGTGCCCACAGCGGCGCGCCGTCGATGTCGATCGTCGACGCCTCCTCGTGCAGGGAGACGCCCAGGGCGTCGGCCAAGCGCCTGGCCGGGTCCACGGTGACGACCAACACCCGCCGCCCGCTGCGCGCCAGGGCCAGCCCCAGCGCAGCGCTCGTGGTCGTCTTGCCGACGCCACCACCGCCGATGACCACGGTGAGCCCCGCGCTCATGCGAGCGCCTCGGCAATCTGTGCAGCGCTTGGATCCACGATGAAATCTGCCACTACGCGCAACGTTGCGCCGGAGGCGAGCTGTAGCTCTTCGCGCGCTCGAGCCGCCAGGAGCGCGAGCTGCTTGCGCTCCGCGAGCAGCTCGAGCAGCGGTAGCAGGGCGGGATCCGCCGCAGCGTGGAGGTGGGCGGCGTCGAGCTCCGCTTGGGTGGGCACCCGCGGGACCCGGTTCTGCACGATCAGCGCGGGTGAGCGGCCGAGCCCCGAGAGTAGCCGCTGGCACAGCTCCAGGGTCTCCCGCGCCACGACCGGCTCGGCGGTCCCCACCACGACGATGTCCGTGCTCGGCGAGAGCACGAGCTCGTCCAGGATGGCCTCGCACATGCGAGCGGCGGGACCGACTCGCAAGAAGCGCGCTCCGGCCAAGGGCACCCGCAGGAAGTCCACCGCGTGACCGGTGGCCGGGAGATCCACGACCACCGTCGCCTCGGGGTCATTCGCGGCCAGGGTCCGCACCTCGTCGAGCACGACGAGCTCCCTCACCGCTGGAACCGTGTCGAGCAGGCGCGCCATGGACCGCTGCTTGACCAAAGCCCGGCCCAGCAGGCGGCTACCGAGCAGGCGACCGATGGCGCCGACGAGCGCGTCCGCGAACGTCAACGTCACGAGCTCGACCCGGGGAGAGCCCGTCAAGGCGCGCTCTGCCGCGCGACCATCCTCGATTTCAAGCAGGATCGCGCGACCGTCTCGCGCCGCGGCTCGGTGCGCCAAGGCGGCGGCGACGGTCGTCTTGCCGACGCCGCCCTTGCCGGTCACGAAGACCACTCGCTGGCGGACGTGCCCCGTCATGCGGCCAGGATCGCGTCCAGCGCGCGGGTGTGCTCCAAGTTGGACAGGACGGCGTCCGGCGCGGCGCCCTCCAGGGCCGACTCGTCGTGGCGACCCGTGGCGACGGCGACGACGCGCGCGCCGATCGCGCGCGCCGCGGTGACGTCGTGGGGCGTGTCGCCCACCACGACCACCTGGCAGGCGCCGCCCGCGGCCAGCGCACGACCACGCCGCGCACCAGCCTCGAGCAGCTTGGCGCGCTCCTCGTGGTCGCAGCCAAAGCCACCGAACGCGAAGCGCTCGGCGAGCCCCGCTCGTGCCAGCTTGGCGCGCGCGCCGCGCTCCACGTTGCCCGTGCCCAGGCCGACCAGCGCGCCTCTGCCCTGCAGCGCGTCGAGCAAGCTGGTCACGCCCGGCAATACTCGGAACGCTGGGGCGCGTTCGAGAGCCGGGTCGAGGGACTCGAGATAGCGGTCTATCAACGCGTCGAGGGCGGCGGGGCTCGGCTCCCGCCCGGCGGCCACCAGAGCCCGGCGCGCGATGACGTAGTCGGTCAGGCCGTCGAAGCGAAAGTCGAACACGTCCTCGCGGCCCAGCAGCGCGTTCGCCGCGGAGCGCATGGCCGCGCGCCCCGCGCCGCCACACGACAGGAGCGTGCCGTCCACGTCGAACAGCACGATGGTGGTCCGCTTGACGCTCAACGAGTCACGGCTCCAAGATTTCGGCCTTCTTGATGTAGTCCATCTTCGGGTACTCGCGCGCGAGGTAGGCGTTGCCTTCGGACTGGATGCGCCCCTGGTTGGCCGTTTGGCCGTACCCGGAGTGGATCTTCTTCACCACATCCATGCCCTCGACCACCTTGCCGAAGGGCGCGAAGCCCATGCCGTCCAGGTTCTTGTTGTCCGCGAAGTTGATGAAGACTTGCGTACTGCGGGAGTTGGGTCCGCTGGTCGCGAAGGTGATCGTGCCCTCGAGGTTCGACTCCTTGACCGGATCGTCCGGGATGCTCGCGTTGCGCCACTTGCTCATGACGGACTCACCAGCGCCGTGGATGCCCCACTGCACGACGAAGCCGGGCATGACGCGGAAGAAGCGCGTCTCGTCGAAGAAGCCGATCTTGACCAGGTTGTAGAAGCGGTCGGCTCCGCCGGGGGCCGAGGCTCGGGTCACCTCCACGACGAAGTCGCCGACGGAGGTGGCGAACTTGGCCTTGTACTTGTCGGGTGCTTGCTCCTTGGCCTGGTCCGGGCCGAGCATGCCGCTGGCGGCTGCCAGCCCAGGCTCGGCCGTCGGGGCCGCGGTCGGGGTGACCGCGGGCTGGCTCGGCGCGCGGCGACTCGAGGGCTCGGGCGGCTTGTCCGCGTTGCAGCCGACGGTGGAAATCAGAAGGAGGCTAGTCAGCAAAGCGTTTCTCATGACGACAGGACGCATACACGATGTGGCCGGGGCCGTCACGTCGGCGCGCAGGCGGAGCCGCGGGCCGTGGTCGCCGCGTTTTACCCGGTTCTGGGCCGATGATATAGCCGGGCCCGATGGAGCTCGACCACATCCTCGTGACCGGTGCGCGCGAGCACAACCTCAAGGGGGTCACCGCGCGGATCCCGAAGAAGAAGCTCGTGATCTTCACCGGCGTCAGCGGCTCTGGCAAGTCATCGCTCGCCTTCGATACGCTGTACGCGGAAGGCCAGCGACGCTACGTGGAGTCCCTCTCCGCCTACGCCCGCCAGTTCTTGGGTCGGCTCGACAAACCCAAGTTCGACACCATCCGCGGCCTCGCCCCCGCCGTGTCGATCGAGCAGAAGGCCGGCAACGTGAACCCCCGGTCCACGGTGGCGACCATCACGGAGATCGCGGACTACCTGAGGGTGCTCTGGGCGCGGATCGGCGTGCAGCACTGCCCGAGCTGCGGCGACGAAGTCGCGCCGCAAACACCAGAACGGATAACCAAGGCGCTGCTGTCGCAAGCCGCCGGCGAGCACGTGCTCCTCTTGGCGCGCGTGCTCGAAGGGCGCAAGGGTGAGCATCGAGAGCTTCTCGCCCGGTTGACCGCGCAGGGCCACGTGCGCGCTCGGATCGACGGCGAGCTCGTGCGACTCGGCGAGGTGACGAGCCTGGACAAACGGCGCAAGCACGTCGTGGACGTCGTCGTCGATCGCGTGCGCGTGGACGCCGCCGCCAAGCGCCGCCTGGGCGAGAGCGTGGAGCAGGCGCTGCAGATGGGAGGCGGTACGCTGCGGGTCAGCTGGGGAACGAGCGAACGACTCTTCAGTCGCAACAACGCCTGCTTGCGCTGCGAGGTGTCCTTCGGCGCCCTGTCGCCGCAGTCGTTCTCGTTCAACAACCCGCAGGGCATGTGCCCCGCCTGCAGCGGGCTCGGCACCCACGCCACCATCGACCCGAGTCGGTTGGTCCCGGACGAGAGCCTGACCATCGACGAGGGCGCCGTCGTGGTGTGGGGCCCCGAGGCGTCGAAGAAGACCGGCTGGGCGCACGACTTTCGGGGTCAGCTACTGCAGCACCTGCGGCTGCCGACGGACCGCCCGTTCCGCAAGCTCACGGCGAAACAGCGTGAGGTGCTGTTCTTCGGCACCGGGGACGTGCGCTACCCGGTGCGTTGGAAGTCGGGCTCGGGCGGGTCAGGCAAGTTGAACGTGACCTGGGAGGGGCTGATCCCGCGCCTGTTGCGGCGCTTGTCCTCGACCCAGTCCGAGCGAGCCAAGCGATGGTACGCCCAGTACCTGAGCGACGCCTCGTGTCGCGAGTGCGGAGGAGCTCGGTTGCGCAAGGAGAGCGCGGCCGTGCGCGTGGCCGGCAAGAGTCTGGTCGAGGTCGGGGCGATGACGATCGACGAAGCAGCGCGCTTCTTCGCTTCGTTGTCGCTCGTCGGAGCGGAGCAAGAGGTGGCGAGCGAGGTGCTGAAGGAGGTGCGCTCGCGCCTGTCGTTCCTGGAGGCGGTGGGCCTTGGGTACCTGACCCTGGACCGGGGCGGCCCCAGCCTGTCCGGTGGTGAGGCGCAGCGCATCCGGCTCGCCAGCCAGGTGGGTTCGGAGTTGACCGGCGTGCTGTACATCCTCGATGAGCCGAGCATTGGCCTGCACCAGCGCGACAACGAGCGCCTGATCCGTACCCTGGAGAAGCTCAGAGACATCGGCAACTCGGTGCTGGTGGTGGAGCACGACGAGGAGACCATTCGCGCAGCCGACTGGGTCGTCGACTTCGGTCCCGGGGCCGGCGTGAAGGGTGGTCAGGTCGTGTTCGCGGGCAGTCCGAGGGCGCTGGCCGAGTGCGAGGCCAGCCTCACGGGCGGTTACCTGGCTGGCCGCCTCGGCATCGACGTCCCTCGCGCACGTCGGCCCGCTCAGGGTCACGTCACCATCCACGGCGCGCGGGAGAACAACCTGAAGCACCTGGACGTAGCGTTCCCGCTCGGTACCCTCACCGCCGTCACCGGCGTGAGCGGCGCCGGCAAGTCCACCCTGGTCAGCGACATTCTGCTCGCCGCGCTGGGCGAGAGCGAGGGTCGAGCCGCCGGCGCGCACGACCGGATCACCGGTGGACACGCGGTCAGTCGCGTCGTCGCCGTCGACCAGCGCCCCATCGGCCGTACCCCCCGCAGCAACCCGGCGACCTACGTCAAGGCTTTCGACGAGATCCGCACGCTGTTCGCCGAGCTGCCGGAGGCGCGCCTGGCCGGCATGAAGCCGGGCCGCTTCTCCTTCAACGTGGCCGGCGGTCGCTGCGAGGCTTGCGAGGGGGATGGCGTACGCAAGGTCGAGATGCACTTCTTGGCGGACGTCTACGTGCGCTGCGAGGACTGTCAGGGGCGCCGCTTCAACGAGGCGACGCTGGCCATCAAGTACCGGGAGCGCTCGATCGCCGACGTGCTCGAGTCGACCGTCGACGAGGCGCTCGAGCTGTTCGCGGCGCACCCGAAGATCCGAGGTCCCCTGAGCCTACTCGCCGAGGTGGGCGTCGGCTATCTGCACCTGGGTCAACCCTCGCCCACGCTCAGCGGTGGAGAAGCGCAGCGCATCAAGCTGTCGCGGGAGCTCGGTCGGCAAGCGAGGGACCGCACGCTCTACGTACTCGATGAACCCACCACGGGCCTGCACTTTCACGACGTGAGCAAGCTGCTCGGCGTGCTGTCGCGGCTGGTGGACGCGGGCAATACCGTGGTGGTGATCGAGCACAACCTGGATGTGATCAAGTGCGCCGACCACGTGATCGACCTCGGTCCCGAGGGGGGGCCCGGCGGTGGCCAGGTCATCGCCCAGGGCACGCCGGAGGAGGTCGCCGAGGTGGCGGCGTCCCACACTGGGCGGTACCTGCGTCGAGTGCTGCCCGCGTCGTCAGCCCGTCGTCGCCGACGGCCAGCGGCCCGGACGGCGAGCGCTCAGATCAGATAGCGACCGCGCCGCATCACGGCGTGCCCGTCGATGTCGATGTCCGCGCGGCTGCCGGTGAGCACGATCTGTCCACCCGCGTCCCAGTCCGCCCCGGTGAGATCCGGCAAGGTCATGCCCAGGCACAGGTGCAGGCCGGGCAGGGTCTGGTCCACGATCAACGTCCCGCTCGGCTCGCTGAGCCCGATGTTGGTCCCGAAGCTCACCAGCCCCACCCGGTCGTGGTTCCTGCCGCCGCTCAGGTACGCCTCCACGGCGCTCTTCACGGTGGAGGACGGCGAGTCGAAGTGCCGCACGCGACCTGCCGCGAGCGTCAGGCTGAGCGGCGCCTCGGCCAGGCGTTCGTCGGCTACCCCGCCGAGTCGGGTCATGGATGCGTCCGCGACGAAGGTTCCGTCGACGCTTCCCGGCGCCGTGAGCAGCTCGCCGGCGGGGACGTTCAGCCAGCGCCCGGGTCGAATGATGCCGCTGTTCTCGACCCAACGGTGGCTGGGCACGAAGCTCACGGTCAGCTCGGAGCCTGCCGCGCTGCGCAGCGCGACGGTGGAGTCCGCGCGCAAGCGCGCGCGCAGGGCGCGCGCCGTCGCCGCCATGCGCTGGGGATCCGCGGCAAGCCCGAGCGCCATCGTCGCCCGGGTCATGCCCAGCAAGTGGGCGTGCCTCAGGCCCAGTCTCGCGGCCGTCTCGATCAGCGCCCGGCGGAAGCCCACCTCGGCGCTGTCGCTGCGCGCGACGTAGATGCTGGCCTGGGACTTGGCCAGGGCGTCGGCGACGGCGCTGGGCAGCTCGTGCAGCGGAGCGGCGAGGTCGTCGAGGTTGAAGCAGACCGCCGTCGCGTTCGCCCACTGGGCAGCTTCGACCAAGGCATCGGCCAGATCCTGGCGCTCACTGTCGAGCACGACGACGACGCGCTCCCCGCGCACGAGCCCGAGCGAGCCCTCGATGACTCGGCGCGCAGCCGACAGCACGTCGTAGTCCACCGCGGCCATGCGAGAGGTGGACCAACTGCGCGAGGGCGGCGGGCGAGACACGCGCCCCGACGGTCTCACGAACGGTGCCCTGGCGCCATGCGGCGCCGTCGGTCAGCGCGCTTCCAGATCCCGGCGACGTTTGCGGGCCTGCAGCTCCGGCGACTCCATGATGGCCATGCTGGCGAGGCGTGCGCCTTCCAGGAAGTGCTTGACGCCGGTGCGGACCAGCTCGGCGCTCTTGCCGCCCACGTCGGGGTAGCCGCGGCCGTCCGCGTCCGGCTGCACGTGACCCCAGTTGGCGAACAAGCGGCCCCAGTCGCTCTCGAGCGCTTGCTCCACGCGAGACTTGCCGATCACCGGGTACCAGTAGAGGTCGTGGTAGGTCACGCTGGCGACGTAGGCCCAGGGCGCGAGCCAGGTCTTGAGCGACCACTCGATGGGCTTCTTCAACGGGCCCCAGTAGATGCGGTGCTGGTTCTTGGACGCGAAGGTCATGTTCTTGAACGGACCCTCGAAGTTCCAGTTCTCGCTGGCCGCGTCGACGTCACCCACGATCTCGATGTCCCGCGGGTCGCCGACGCCCAGCCCCTGCTCGTGCGCCAGCCGTACGAACTTGAGGTCGGCCATGGGGTCGAAGCCCATCAGCTTGGCGGCGACGGCGTCGATCGCCACCTGGTCAGCGGACGCCAAGAGCACGTTCTTGACGTGCGGGATCATGCACCTCGGGCCAGGGCCGTCCCCCACGAAGGTTCCGTCCATCACGGCGAACACGCCGCGATGGATCTTCTTCTGGATCATCAGCAGATCCACCAGCGTCTCGTGGATGACGGGGTGCGTCCAGTGCCGGTGCTCGTTGAGCAGGCCACCGAAGGCGTTCTTCATGGCCCCGGTCGTGGTGGTGAAGATGTGGGTCTTGACCGTGGGCAGATGCACGATGTTCTCGCCGATGAAGCGCTTCGGGATGCTGAAGCCCTTCGGGTACACATCGTTCAAGCACAGGAACTTCTGGGTCAGATCGCCGACCGCGTCGCGCACGTCGATCCAGTCTTCACCCTCGTACAGATGGACGTTGCGCAGGCCGTGAGCCTCGACCACGTCGAGCTGCTTGTTCTCGCGCTCGCCGAGGTGAGCGTCGATGACGACCGTGCGGTTGTGGCAGGCGTGGATCAGGTCCTTGGAGTAACCGTCGCGGAGCATGCCCGCGATCACTCCCTCGAGTTGCCACGGGGTCGTGGACGAGCCCGGGTAGAAGAAGTGCCAAGAGATATTGACCTTGAGGGCGGTGTCCGCAGACTTGTCGACGACCTCTTGATAGCCGCCGAGGTTCATGACTCGGTGGTAGTCCTCGAGCACGGTGGCGGGGGAGGTACGGACGATCGCGACTTTGGAACGTGCCATGTGCGGCCTTTGCCGCGCTTTGGCCGAACACGCAAGGAGTAACTGCCGAATTGCCCGGAATCTTCACGCTCCCTGCACGTGACTAGCGAGGGAAGCGCGCCGGTGATGCTCAGATCGTGGCGACGGCTGCGCGTTCGGAGTGCAGCGCGGGGACGTCGTCTTCCTGAGCGAGCTCCGCCTCTGCGATCAGCTCGCTGACGTGTGGCAGGCAGCCGCCGCAGCCGCTACCCGCTCCACACGCCGCGGAGACGTCCTGTACCGTGTGCGCGCCCTCGCGCACGACCTCGAGGATGCGATGATGGCTGACGCGACGGCAGTGACAGACGATCATGGGCAGCGGCTCCGGGCGGTGAGAGAAGCCTAGCCAATTGAAAGTGACTTTCAATATCGACGAACGATAATCGTTGTCGCGTCGCACAAAACATAATTCTTACCAATAGTTATAAATTTTGACCCCGGTCCGTGCCCGCCGCCGGCTCGCGCTGGGGTAGGCTGGGCCCAAGGAGACCGCGATGCAGGGTGACCCCGAGGTGATCGACGCGCTGAACGAGCTGCTCACGGCCGAGCTGACCGCGATCAACCAGTACTTCATTCACTCCAAGATGTGCGCCAACTGGGGCTACCGGCGGCTGGCCAAGCAGAAGCGCGCCGAGTCGATCAGCGAGATGAAGCACGCGGACGCGGTGATCGAACGCATCTTGTTCCTGGATGGGACGCCGAACATGCAGCGCCTCAACCCCGTGAAGGTCGGCGAGGACGCGGTCGAACAGCATCGCTTGGACTTGGCGCTCGAGCTCGACGCGCGCGAGCGGCTCAACCGCTCCATTCGCCTCGCGCTCGACAAGGGGGACAACGGCACGCGCGAGCTACTCGAGTCGATCCTGAACGAAGAAGAGAGTGGAATCGACTGGCTCGAAGCGCAGCTGCACATCATTGGCGAGATCGGCAAGGAGCATTACCTCGCCGAGCAGATCCACGACTAGCCTTCGACTCGGGCAGTCTTCCGGCGACGCCGGCGCCTGCTGCTCGCGCTCAGAAGCTGCCGCTCGCCCAGACTCCGGGGCCGGCGGAGGTCACGCTGATGCTCACTGGACTCGGTCGCGCACGCTCGCCGGAGCGAGGCCACAGCGCAATGCCGATGATCGCCGTCGCCGTGCCGACGCCGGTCGCGAGGTATCCGGTGAGGCGAACGGACTTGTAGGTGGCGATCGCGTCCACGTCGGACTGAGCGCGGTCCCGCTCGCCGGGGTTGGCGACCGCGCACGCGTCCGTACCGTCGAGCTTCGCGCAGCGGGAGGCGAGGGAGCTGCGGGAGGAGCTGACCGCCGACTGGGCGGCGATGGCCGTCACCACGCCCGAGACGGCGACCCCGAGACCCACCCCCAGCAGCCAGTGGCCGGTGCGATCGACGCTCGGGTCGGCAGGCCGTGGTTCGGCTGGCGGCGGCGTCCAGGGCGGCGCGGCGGGAGCCCACGGGGCGGGCGGCGGGGGAGCCGCGCCGAAGGCGTCACTGACGTCGAGCTCGCTCGTGGCGCCGCCGCTGAGGGCCACGACACGCTCGACGCGCTGACCGTCGCGCCGCAGCTCGATGCGGCTGTCCCCTGCGAAGAGCAGCAAGGGTCGCGCTAGCGGCAGTACGCCACGGACGCGACCGCGCACGCGCACCTCGGTGCGCTCGGGTCCGCGGAGCGCGAGCCGCGCGAGCTTCGGCAGACGCTCGTCGACCGCCGCCTGGGCCTTGTCTCGGGCAGCGCCCACCAGCCCGAGCTCGAGGGCGGCTCGTAGCGCTTCGACGGCGAGGTCGTCTTGCCTCAGCCGAAGCGCGGCTTGCGCCAGCTCGTACTTGCACTCGGGCGTCGCGCGGAGTCGGTCGGCTTGCTCGAAGCGGTCCAGCGCTTCTTCCCAGGCGGCCGGATCGTTCTCGTCCAGCGCTCGTTCCTTGGCGGCGATGGCGCGGGCGAACGCGGCGTCATACGCGTCAGCCAAGCCGAGGGCTGGCGTGAGCAGCAGCGCCGCGGCGAACAGCAGCGCATCGAACCGACAGCGCACGCGCATCACTGACAGATCTCGGCGGCGCAAAGCATGCTGGCGCACTCGCTGGAGCGCACACAGGGTGCGCCGCGCGGTTTGCCCCGGGGCGGCGGTGGGGCGCTGGTGGTGGCGTTGGCGCGGGGCGCGGAGCGCGGGGAGGTGGCGCGTGCCGTGGGCGCGAGCTCGTGTTCCTTGGCGGGCGGCGCTGCGGGCGGCAGCTCGGGGGCCTCCCTGGGCGCGGGGGCGCCGAGCTTCAGGTTGACGGCACCGAGCGCGCGCTCGAGCGGGACCGGGCGCCCCGCCATCAACTGCGTGCTGGCAAGACCGATCACCAGACCGCCGAAGAGCGCCGCGGCGGCCAACAGCGGTCCCCGCGCGCGCACCGCGGGCAGGGCCGTGCCCGCAGGGCCGTCGAGGACCTGGGCGCCGTCCGACGTCGCGCTCTCCAGGGGGGACGACGCCGGCGCCGCCTCGAGCTCGGGCGGCAACGGAGCGACAGGGGTCTCGGCGGTCACGCGCGTGCCGTCCTCGGCGCCCGCGGCTGCCTGCTTCGCCGCCGCCAGCAGCTCGCGGGCGGTGCGGGGACGCCGCTCCGGGCGCGTGGAGAGGGCACGCAGGATCACGGTCGCGAGCGCGGCGGGGACCCCGTCGCCGGGGGGCTGGGGGTTCAGCCGCGCCTCGACGTTCGTCACGTCGGACCAGGGCAGTCGTCCCACGAGCATGGCGTACAAGAGCACGCTGAGCTCGTAGACGTCGCTCGACACGGTCGCCGCGGCGCCGAAGAAGCGCTCCGGCGCCATGGTGGCTGGCGTGCCCCGCGCCACCCCTGCCTGCGTGGTCGTGGACGCGGGCGCGTCGGCGTCCTTGGCGATGCCGAAGTCGATCAGCACGGCTCGGCGCTCGTCATCCACGAGCATCACGTTCTCGGGCTTGAGGTCGCGATGTACGAGCCCAGCGTCGTGCAGCGCCGCCGTGGCGTCCACGATCTGCTCGAACAACTCCAGCGCCTGCGCGAGGGGCAGCGGGCGGTCCGTGATGCGCCCGGCGAGAGTCACTCCCGACAGCTGCTGCATCGCGAGGTAGGGCGTCCCGTCATCGCAGCAGCCCGCGTCGAGCACGCGGGCGATGGACGGGTGCTCGACCCGCCTGAGCATCTCGGCCTCGGACAGGAAGCGAGCTTGCTCCCGGACGGTGAGGGCGGCGGTCCGCGGCACCTTGAGCGCGACTGCTCGGCCGTCCCTCGTCGCGGCGTACACGATGGCGCTGCCGCCTTCGCCGAGCACGCCCTCGATCGCGTAGCCCGCGATGGAGATCGGCCCGTCCTGTTGGGCTGCGCCCGGCATGGGCGAAGGATTATCGAACTCGGGCAGCGGGGCAACGGAGAGGGCGCTGGAGCGGCATTCGTTGAAATCGCTCGGGGCGGAGTGCGCTAAGCTCCCCGGCGGATGAGGCTGACCCGGACCACCAACCGCCAGGTCGAGAGCAGCGTGGCCCGCGGGGCGCGCCTGAGAGTGCTGCACGGCCCCGACGCGGGCGTCGAGGTGGCCGTGCCCGCGGTGGGCCTGACCCTCGGAGCCGACGGCTCGGCCGACTTCGTGATCAACGACCCGTCGGTCTCGCGCCGCCACTGCACTGTCGTGCCGCGGGTCGAGGGCTTCGAGGTGACGGATCTCGACTCGCGTAACGGGACGCTGATCGATGGGGTCGCCATCCAGCGAGCGACGGTGCCGGTGGGTTCCGTGCTGCGCCTCGGCGGCACTCTGGTCGGCCTCGTGCCCGGCGAGGAGCACCTGACCATTCCGCCCAGCGAGCGCAGTTCGTTCGGAGCGCTGGTGGGCAGCAGTCTGGCGATGCGCACCGTGTACTCCGTCCTCGAACGCGCGTCGGGCTCGGACGCGTCCATCCTGCTGCTGGGCGAGAGCGGTACCGGCAAGGAGCTCGCCGCTCGCGCAGTACACGAGCACAGTCGCCGCCGAGAGCAGCCCTTCGTCGTGTTCGACTGCGGCGCGTCCACGGAGACGCTCATCGAGAGCGACCTGTTCGGGCACGTCAAGGGTGCGTTCACGGGCGCGCACGCGGATCGCCCCGGCGCGTTCGAGTTGGCCCACGGTGGGACGTTGTTCCTGGACGAAATCGGGGATCTGCCCCTGGCGCTCCAGCCCAAACTGCTGCGCATGCTCGAGGCGGGGGAGGTGACCCGACTCGGCGCGCGCAAGCCTCAGCATTTCGACGTGCGCATCATCGCAGCTACGCACCGGGATCTGGAGCACGAGGTGGAGCGGGGGACGTTCCGCGGCGATCTCTACTACCGCTTGGCGGTCGTCGAGGTGCATCTGCCGCCCCTGCGCCAGCGGCTCGAGGATCTAGAGGAGCTCGTGACGGTGCTGCTCGCACGCGAGGGTCGGCCGACCACCGGCGTTCGCTCGGCCAACTTCGAGCGTCTATGCCGCTACCACTTTCCCGGCAACGTGCGCGAGCTTCGCAACATCGTGGCGCGCGCCGCCGCGCTCTCCCCGCCGGCGACCCCGTTCTCCGACATGCCCATCCTCCTCGGCGGCACCACCAGCAAGCGCGACACCGAGTGGACAGCGCGAGCCGATCGACCGTTTCAAGAAGCGAAGACCGAGCTCGTGGCGCGCTTCGAACGCGACTACCTGCGGGACCTGATGCAGCGCGCTGGCGACAACGTCTCGCAAGCCTCACGGCTGAGCGGCGTGGAGCGCAAGCACCTGTATCGACTGCTCGAGAAGGCAGGGCTGGGGAGATCGGAGTAGGCGTCAATTTTCAGCACAGGTGGAACATTCTGATGAGCGGCGCCAAAAAGTTGCCATCGCACCTACATTGTGCGTTTTTGTGCGTGCGCCGCGCCTTAAGTGCGCTACTAGCCTACCCATGCGAGCGCAGCTGTTCGGTCTTGGGTTCCTGTGCTGGGCGGTCGGGTGTGCGGCCCCCGTCGACGATCTAGGGCAAGCCGAAGAGGCAGACGGGGTCAGCCTCGCTCCGCCGCCGGTGAAGGGCGGCTACGAGGGTAACGTGGCCACGGACCTGCCCGGCCAGGGCGGCGCGGGCGGGGAGGGCTCGAGCGGTGGCCTCGCGGGCGCTGGCGGCGAGGGCCCCGGCCCCACGCCAACCCCGAAGCCCGAGACGGGCCTCCTGGCCTTCTACGACTTCGACGCGCCGCTCGGCTACGCCTTCGACCTGTCGGGCAACGCCAACCACGGCACGGTGCAAGGCAGCGGCGTCTCGATCGAGGCCAGCGGCCGGGTCGGCGAAGGCGCTGCGTTCTCCGGCGGCGGCGGCTCCATCCACGTGTCCTCGAGCGCCAAGCTCGACTTCACGACCGCAGCCACCGTCGAGTTCTGGATCCAGCTGAGCAGCTTCGGCGCGGGCACCATCCTCAGCCGCGGGCTCGGGTTGGGGGACAACTCCGTGCGGGTGCGCACCAGCCAGGGCAATCTGCAGGTCGTGTTCTCGCGGGCCGGACAGGGTTCGACCATCCTGACGACGGATCCGGACCTGCTCGGCTCGAGCTGGAAGCACGTGGCGATCGTCAACGACGGGCTCAAGCTCTCGCTCTACGTGGGCGGGACGCTGCGCACGTCGACCCAGGGCGGCTACCTCGGGAGCTGCTCCGCGCCGCTCGTCTTGGGTAAGAACGACAGCGCCGACACCGCGTTCAGCGGGGTACTCGACGAGGTGCGACTGTGGAGCAGCGCGCGCAGCCCCGCTCAGGTTTGCGCCAGCGCGGGCGGCACCTTCGACTCCGGCAGCTCGCTCTGCGTGCTGTGATCGAGGTCGTGGGCGCCGCGATCTTCCGAGCGGGCAAGTGCCTGGCGGCCCGGCGCGGGCCAGCGCAGCGGGCGGCGCTCGCGTGGGAGTTCCCGGGCGGCAAGGTCGAGCCGGGCGAGCAGCCGACGCAGGCGCTCATCCGTGAGATCCGCGAGGAGCTCGGCGTCGACATCACCGTCGGTCCCGCCATCGCTTGCGCCGAGGGCCTCGCCGGCGTGAGGCACCTCAGGCTCACCGTGTACGCCGCCACCCTGGAGCGGGGCGAGCCGGCGCCGCTCGAGCACGCGGAGCTGCGCTGGCTCGCCGCGGAGGAGCTTCGAACCCTCGCCTGGGCCGAGCTCGACGTGCCCATCGCGGCGGAGGTGGGCCGCTGGATGACGGAAGGTCGCGATTTGGCGCGGTCTGATCTATGAGCAAGGGGTGACCAGCCCCCCCCCACGTCGCGCCCGGCGCGCGCTCAGCGGCCTGATGCCCGTGGCGCTGGCGGTCGGCGCCGTCGCGGTGGCGGTGGGCCCCCGGGCGTCCGCGCGGGGGGCGGCGGAGCCGGCGCTCGAGCGCGCGCCGCTGGGTCCGCTCGCCGACCTGGCCCGGCGCACCGAGCGGCAGCTGGCGAGGGACGTGGAGCGCGATAGCCGCGCGCTCGCGCTCGAGCGCGCGGTCGCGCGCATGCCCGATCTGACGCAGACGGATCCCGAGCTCGGCGCGCCCGGCGGGGGCAACTCCTACTGTGGCCCGGTGGCGGTCTCCAACGCGCTGATGTGGTGGGCGGAGCGTGGTTTCGCGGGTCTGCTGGGCGACGAGGGCAGCGAGCGCTCGCAGCAGATCGCGCTGGTGCGACGGCTCGGCTCGAGTCGATACATGGGCACCAGCGCCAATAGCGGCACTGGCGCCGCCGGCCTGATGGTGGGGCTGGAGCGCTTCGTGCGCGATCGGGGCTATCGCGTCGGCGCGCTGCGCTACCAGGGCTGGCGGGGTCATCCGCGTCGCTTCTCGACCGGGATCAGCGCCCCGCGCCTGGAGTTCATCACCAGCGCCCTGGACGCCGGTCAGAGCGTGTTCATCAACGTGGGCTGGTATCAACCGA
The DNA here is from genome assembly GCA_019637295.1 of Polyangiaceae bacterium. Taxonomy (GTDB): domain Bacteria; phylum Myxococcota_A; class Polyangia; order Polyangiales; family Polyangiaceae; genus JACKEA01. Next base: position 196,507 of record JAHBVX010000005.1, on the reverse strand, counting down.
GCGCCCGAGGGCCCTACTTCCGGCGTCGCGGTGGCCACTGGCTCACGGCGGTGGGGCACGGCGTGGACGCGGCCGGCAACGCCGCCCCCGGCGTGCTCGTGGTTCACGACCCGGCGCCCTGGGCCGGGAATGTGCCGGCGCGTCACGTCGCGAAGATGGCTCCGCTGGCGGACGGGTTCTTGTTGACGGAGGACGGGGCCTTCCCGTCAACGGGTCATCACCACCTGCTCGGCGAGGTCCTCGTGAAGCACGCCGGCGATCTGGCGGTGATCGACGGGGTCGTGGCGCTGGAGCTGTCCGGGGACGCCCGCCTCGCGGGTCGTTGAGCTGTCCTGCCGACGGGGCCGTTTCGTAGTATGACGCTGCGCATGATCCCTCGTCGCGTGCTGTCGACGTTACCCATCGCGCTGCTGGCGTGGCTCGGCGCGTGCGGTGGTCCGAGTGAGACGGCCTGCGCCGCCGAGGCCTGGGAGGGCTTCTGTACGCTGCGCGCGGTGACGAAGATCCGGGAGGCCGAGCTTCCGGCGCCGCACGTCGTGCTCGAAGTGCTCTACGCGCCGCAGCAGAACCCGAACTATCCATCGTTCACCCCACCCGAGTACCGCGAAGAAATCCAACTCCTGGCGGCGCACGAGCAACTCGCGCGGGATCACCTCGAGCGCCACGGCGCGGTACAGTGTCGGCTCGAGCCGCCCGCGCCGGGCAGCTGCACGCCCGGTCGCATGACCCTGCGCATCACGCCGTTCGATCCGGCCCAGGCCTCGACCAGCACGCCCACAGGCCCGAGCGGGTGCGCCAGGATCGAGTCGCAGGCCACCCAAGATCAGGTGCAAGGCCAGCTGCAGGCCGCCCACACCTACCCCGAGGAGTTCCGATTCGAGCAGGGGTCTTCCCAGCTCGGGGCCGAGAGCAGCGCCGCGGTCCAGTCCCTCGTGGCCAAACTGCAGGCAGCGCCCAACGTGGAGTGCATCGCGGTCGTGGGACAGACCACCGTCGGCGAGTCCCTGCAGGTCGCCAACGACCGCGCGCGCGTCGTGAAGGACCTGCTCGTCAGTCAGGGGGTGGACGGCAGTCGTCTGCTGACGATCGCGGTGACGCAGGCCGTGTACGGCACGGGCTCGGCGCCTCCGCCGCAAGATCCGAACCAGCGACGCGTCGTCTTGCGTGTGCTGCTCCAGCGCTGAGCGCGCGGCCGGCGCGGCAGGGCGTCAGAGCTCGAAGATCTTCAGGCCCTTCGCGCGCAGGGGCGCGAGCGCGCTGGTGTCGTCGGCTGCGGGCGTCTCCTGCACGTAGAGGAACCGCAGCGACTCGAGTCCCTTGAGCGGCGTGAGATCCTTCACGCGGGTGCGCTGCAAGCTCAGCCGCTCGAGCTTCTTCAGGTTGGCCAGCGGAGACAGATCGCTCACGGGGGCGTCGTCGAGCGCCAGCTCCGTGAGGCTCGTCAGCTCGGCCAGCGGCGTCAGGCTCTGTACTTGGGTGCGTCCGAGGTCGAGCCGGTCGAGCTTCTTCATCTTGGCGAGCGGCGCCAGATCCCGAATCGGGTTGAGGGAAGCGCGCAGCGACTCGAGCTTCTCGAGCTCCGCGATGGGCGACAGATCGTCGATCTCGCCCTGGCCGAGGAACAGCTCCTTGAGGTTGGGCGTGAGCGCGAACAGGCACGGGTCGAGCTCGTCCAGCTTGACGCTAGCGAGATTGAGGGATCGGAGCTTGCCGAGATCGGCGCGGGTGATGGTGCCGGTGGGCTTCTGGAGCTTGAGCCGAACCTGCGCCAGGAGCTCACTGGGCTCGAGGGTCACCTCGCCGCTCTTGGGGCAGTCCGCCCGCGACTTGCGCGGCTTCTTGGCTGCGGGCTTGGCCTCGGCGGCGGGCTCGGGCTCGGGCGCCGGGGCAGCGGCCGCGCTCGCGATGGGCTGAGGCGCGGGTTTGGGGGGGTCGTCGCATCCGAGCGTGGCGACGAGACCAACTGCAGGCAGCAGGCTGCGGAGACTGAACATGACCCCGAGACTACACCATCGGCGCGCGGGCTCAGCCACTTCGCAGCCGCTCGCCCAGCAGCGCCCGGACACGCTGTGGATCGGCCTTGCCAGCGGCCTTGCGCATCACCATCCCGAGCAGCGCTCCCAGGACGTTCTCGTTGCCGGCGCGGAACCGAGCGACGACGTCGGCGTTCTCCGCCAGCGTCGCGTCCACCCAGGCGCCCAGCGCTCCCTCGTCCGAGGTCTGCTCCAGATCACGAGCGCGCACTACCTCTTCCGCGGTGCCTTCACCCGCGAGCATGGCGGCCAGCGCCCGCTTCGCTGCAGCGGCCGTGATCCGTGATTGGTCGAGCATTTGTACCAGTCGTCCCAGCTCGTCGCCGCGAAACGGCAAGCTCGCGGCGCCAGCGCCGCGATGGCGCGCGGGCAACTCGTTGACGAGCCAGCTCGCCACCGAGCGCGCGTTCTGGCAGACGGTGAGTGCCTCCTGCAGCAGCGCCTGCAGCTCGGGCTGCTCGGCGAGTACCCGCGCGTCCTCCTCGGACAGGTCGTGGCGTGCCGCGAGGGCTCGCGCCGCCTCGGACAGCGGCTCGCGAGCGCGACCGGCCGCCGCAGGCTTGACCCGGCCGGGCTCGCGTGGGCGCGCCGGCTCGGTCTGCTTGGCCCAAGAGTCCTTCAGCGGGACGACGCGACCGAGCACGCGGCGTCCCTGCTCCGCCTCGACCGGGTCGACGAAGAAGAAGCCGAGGCGCTCGAGCTGCCAGTGGCTGCCCGCCTCGGCGTCGAGCAAGCTCGGCTCGGCGATGGCGTCGAGGCGTCGCAGTGACTCACGGTTCAAGTCGGCTAGCGCGTCCGAGTCGTCCGCGCCGGGCGCTTCGCTCTCGAACAGTCGGTCGTAGAGGCGCACCTCGAGGGGCACCCCCCGCCGCGCGCTGACCCAGTGAATGGTGCCCATGGTCTTGGAGCCATCCGCGTCGGCGTCCGGCTCGCGGCGACACACGAGCTCGCTGACGTTCCCGTCCGCGTCGGTCACGACGCGCTCGCAGCGGATCACGAAGGCGTGTCGCAAGCGAACCGCTGCCCCGGGCGCGAGCCGGCGCCAGCCCTTGGGCGGAGTGAGTGAGAAATCGCTGCGTTCGATGTACAGCTCGCGATCGATGGGCAGCGAGCGGGAGCCGGGCTTGCCCACATCGGCTGGCCAATAGGGCGCGTCCAGGGTCTCCTCGTGGCCGGGCTCCCAGTCCTCGAGGGTGATCTTGAGCGGCTCGAGGACGCACATCACGCGCGGCGAGCGCAGGTTGAGATCCTCGCGCAGGGTGTGCTCGAAGAGCGCCACGTCCACCACGCTGTTGTGTTTGGACACGCCGATCCTGGCGGCGAACGCGCGCAGGGCTTCGGGCGTCACGCCCCGGCGCCGCAGGCCTGCCAGGGTTGGCATGCGCGGGTCGTCCCAGCCGCTGACGTGCTTGCCGGCGACCAACTCGAGCAGCTTGCGCTTGCTCATCACGGTGTACGTCAAGTTCAGTCGCGCAAACTCGTACTGGCGCGGTCGCGCGGGGAGGTCGCAGTGTTCGATCACCCAGTCGTACAGCTCCCGATTGTTCTCGAACTCGAGGGTGCAGATGGAGTGGGAGATGGACTCGAGCGCGTCGGAGAGGGGATGGACGAAGTCGTACAGCGGGTAGATGCACCACGCGTCGCCAGTGCGATAGTGGTGAGCATGTCGGATGCGGTAGAGCACCGGATCGCGCATCTTCATGTTGGGCGAGGCGAGGTCGATCCGCGCGCGCAGCACGTGCGCGCCGTCCGGGAACTCGCCCGCGCGCATTCGACGCAGCAGCGCGAGGCTTTCCTCGGGCGAGCGCTGGCGATGGGGAGTGGGGGTCCCCGCCTCGGTGACGGTGCCACGGTGAGCGCGGATCGCCTCCTCGCTGCTGCTGTCGACGTAGGCGTGGCCTCGCTCGACCAAGGATTCGGCTAGCTCGTACAGCCGCTCGAAGTAGTCCGAGGCGTAGAAGATCCGGTCGCCGACGTCGAAGCCGAGCCAGCGCACGTCCCGCAGGATCGCCTCGACGTACTCCTGGTCCTCGGTGGTGGGGTTGCTATCGTCGAAGCGCAAGTGACACTCGCCGCCGTACTGCTCGGCGATGCCGAAGTTGAGGCAAATGCTCTTGGCGTGGCCGATGTGCAGATACCCGTTCGGCTCCGGGGGGAACCGAGTGATGACGCGCCGAACCCGGCCGCTCTGCAGATCGGCGTCGATGATCTCGCGGATGAAGTCCCGCGCAGGGGACTGGGGCTCGCTCGTCACTGGCACTCCGAGCCGCGCACTCTATCCCAAGGTCCGCCCGCCGGCGACAGCCCGGCGCGCGATGCCCGAGCGGTCAGCGGCTCTTGCCCATCGCGACGGCAATGATCACCGCGAGCGCCGCGAGCACGACCAGGACCAGCAGCGATTTCCAGCTGGCGCGCTCGCCAGCACCCCCGGCGCGCGCGCGGGGCGTGTCGCTCGATGGCCCCGGAGCCGAGTCGCGTGGTTCTGCGCGGTCGGGGTCAGTTGGCGCTGGCCGGGGACGCGGGCTCTGGCGGCGTGGGGGCCGCTGGGGGCTCGACGGTGCGAGCGGCTCCGCGCGCGGCCTCGGTCGCTGTCTTCTACGCTGGTGCGCTCGTTCCCGTGCTTCGGCGCGCTGCTCGCTGCGAGCGCGCTCGTCGGCGGCGCGACGCTCTTGTTCCTGGCGACGCACGGCCTCGCGTTCGGCCTTCTCGATGGCGGCCAACTCGGAGCGCGAGCGTCGCGCCTCCTTCTGACGCTTGCGCTGGAAGGCGCGCAGCTCACGCTTCGACGGCTTGAGCTTTGGGCTCGTCGAGGGCGACGGGGCGGGTGCGCGATCGAGCACGGCGGCCTTCGCCAGGCCGCGACCTGCCGGCGCCGGCGCCGGGCCGCTCGCCTTCGCCGGTGCAGCCGTCGACACGCTCGCTCTCGCTGGCACCGAAGCAACGGGCGGGGGGCGCACGACCGCTGCGGGAGCCGGTGCCGTGCGTGCGGGGGGCGCGGGCGCGCCCCAGTCTTCGTCGAGGGCGTCCAGCTTGGGCGGGATGCTGAGCGGCGCCAGCGAGCGCGGGGCCGGCTCCGGCTCGCGCTCGGCGGGCGGGCGGCGGGGAGCGAGCGGCGACTCGACCGCCGCCGCCGCCGGGGCCGCCGCCGCGGGGGGCGGCGGCGTGTCCTCGGGGGCATCCCACAAACCGTCGAGCTCGTCGGAGTTCATGCCTGATTCAGAGCTTCTTGGTGCCGCGGTCCTCGAACACGCGCTTCTGCGAGCCCGTGTACACCTGCCGGGGACGGTGAATGCGGCTGGTCTTGTCCCGCTGCTGCTCCATCCAGTGCGCGATCCACCCGGGCAGGCGTCCGAGGGCGAACATCACGGTGAACATCTCCGTGGGGATGCCCATCGCTCGGTAGATGATCCCGCTGTAGAAGTCTACGTTGGGATACAGCTTGCGCTGCACGAAGTACTCTTCGCTCAGGGCTGCTTCTTCGATCTTCTTGGCCAGCTCGAGCAGCGGATCATTGATTCCCAGCTGATCGAAGATGCGGTCCGCCGCGGTCTTCAGCAACTTGGCGCGAGGATCGAAGTTCTTGTAGACGCGGTGTCCGAAGCCCATGAGGCGCACGCCGGCGTCTCCGCGCTTCACCTTGTCCAGGAAGTCGCGATAGTCCCCGCCTTGATCGGAGATCTGCTGCAGCATCTCGATCACGGCCTGGTTGGCGCCGCCGTGCAGCGGGCCCCACAGCGCGCAGATGGCCGCCGAGATGGAGGCGAAGAGGTTCGCCCCGCTCGAGCCGACCATGCGCATGGTCGAGGTGCTGCAGTTCTGCTCGTGATCCGCGTGCAGGATCAGGAGCAAGTTCATCGCGTCCTCGTAGACCTTGGGCACGTCGTACTCGTCCGCGGGTACAGCGAACATCATGCGCATGAAGTTGGCCGGCCAAGACAGGTCGTTGCGCGGGTAGATGAAGGGCTGGCCTACCGACTTCTTGTAGGCGAACGCGGCGAGCGTCTTGCTCTTGGCCAAGATACGGACGATGTTCAGATCGAGTTCGTCGTCGTGGTCCGGGTAGAACGACGACAGCGACGCCACCATGGCAGCCATGATGGCCATGGGGTGCGCGCCGGGCGGATACCCCTCGTAGAACTTCTTCATGTCCTCGTGGATGAGGGTGTGCATCGTCATCAGCTGACGGAAGCGCTGCAGTTCCGCGAGCTCGGGACGCTCTCCGTAGATCAGCATGTAGCAGACCTCGGTGAAGCGAGCGTGCTCGGCGACCTCCTCGATGGGGTAGCCCCGATAGCGCAGGATCCCCTTCTCGCCGTCGATGAAGGTGATGGAGCTCTCACACGAGCCCGAGTTGCCATAGCCCGGGTCGTAGGTGATGAGCCCCGTGTCGCGGCGGAGGTTTCGGATGTCGATGGCGCGTTCTTGCTCGCTGCCTTCGATCACCGGGAGGTCGTACTCTTTGCCTTCGTAGACGAGCTTGGCGGTCATGGGCTCCATCTCGTTGAGAGGGTGGGTGGGTAGAGGAGGACCCGGGAAGGGGGTACTCCGAGTGGCCGGCATCCTAGGACACTTTCTCGAGCGTCGTAACCGACAACGTCACGGACCCGGACCCGGCGTTGGCGAGCGCCGGGCCTGGCGTGAAGAATTTTCGCGAAACTCGGCGTCCGCGTCGCTACGAGGCGCGCCTCGCGCGAGCGCGAGCGCGCCGCTTGCGATTTTTCTTGCGCGCAGCGCGAAGAAGCGTCGCTACCTCGCTGTGCTCCAGAGCGAGCCAGCGGGCCAACTCGGCGACGACATCGGGCTGGCCGCTCGCCCGCAGCAGGTGTTCGGCTGCGTCCACCCGCAAGGCGTGGGAGCCGAGCAGCGGGTGTCCGAGACGGCGCTGCAGGACCCGAGAGGCCCGGCCCTCGACGCGGACTACGAGGCGGTCCGTTCCGGGCCCGTACAGGGGCTCGCGCGGGTAATGGGCACGCAGCAGGGCCGCGCGCGCGTCGGTCCAACGCCGCCCGACGCGACCCGGCACGAACAGCCAGCGGTTGCCGACGCGGACGCCTCGCCGGCGCAGATCGCGGCGGTCCTCGGGTGCGAGCGCTCGCAGTGCGACGGCGACCTCGCTCCGTTCGATGCAGCCGAGGTTCTCGGCCAAGCCGTAGAGCAGTCCGCGAACCGTCGGCGACGCGCGCTCGAGGTCGTCGAAGCTCGGTCCGAGCAGCTCGCCGACCCAGACCAGCACCTGGGCGCTCGCCGAGCGAGTGATGCGCGCCCGCGTCCCCGAGTCCGTGCTCGCGTCCGCAGCCAGTCGCAGCGCCGGGCGGAGCAGGCGCGGGCCGGGGGCGAGCTCGCCGATCCTGCGACCCGACGCGTCCCGCAGCGCGCCCGTCGGGTCGAGCTCGACGACCTCCTCGAGCCGGGGATTGGACTTCAGGTCATGGCTGGAGCCGAACAACTCGCGCTTCAGCTCCTCCAGCTTCGCGAAGGGGTGAGCCTCGGAGTTCGGCGCCGACGCGTGCCGACGGATGCGGCCATCCGCCGGCGCGAAACGCTCCACGAGCCGCAGGTGCAACGCATCGCTCAGGCGGTCCTCGATCGACCGTGCGCGGGCGCGCCACTGGGCGGCGCTCTGCACCCAAGTGGCGTGGTTGGTGACGTAGGTCCATGTTCGCACGGCCGCCATGCGGGCGAGCAGCGTATCGATGTCGCCGGCAGGGTCGTCGAGCCGCTGCAGGCGCCGATCGACGAAGGCGTCGGAGAGCCGGCCCGGCGCCTTGCACAGCTCCAGATAGATTTCGGTCACGAGCCCGGCGTGTAGGTTGAGCATGAGCTGCCGGTAGTCGGGGATCTGAACGACCTCCCAAAGCAGGCGTACGCGCTCGGGATCTCGTGCCAGCGCCCGCACGTCCTCGTTGCGCGCGACCGCGAGCAAGGTCGAGTGATCCTCGGCCTGCTCGACGACGCGAAGACAGGCGTCGGGGGAGGGCCGACAGAGTGACTGGAGCAGCGCGTCCACGCTGGAAAACTCCAGCTCGGAGTTGCGCCACACCAGCCGCTGCTCGGGCGAGAAGCGGTGTCGTTCGATGTCGCGCAGCACCCGCTCGGGCAGCGCAGCGGCGCTGGCCAGCGTGCCGAATGTGCCATCGCGCAGGTGGCGACCCGCCCGCCCTGCGATTTGCGCGAGCTCCGACGGCTCGAGGGCGCGCTGCTGCTGACCATCGAACTTGCGGGTGTCCGCGAAGGCGACGTGAGTCACGTCCAGGTTCAACCCCATCCCGATGGCGTCCGTCGCGACCAGGTAGTCGACTTCGCCGGCTTGGTATAGCGCGACCTGCGCGTTGCGGGCGCGTGGGCTGAGCGCGCCCAGAACCACCGCCGCTCCCCCACGCCTGCGGCGTAGGCGCTCGGCGATCTCGTACACGCGCTCCATGCTGAACGCGACCACCGCGCTGCGCGGCGGCAGCCCACCCAGCGTGGTCGGGGTCGCGCGGGTGAGCCGAGAGAGCCGCGGATGCCGCTCGATGGTCGCCTCGGGGACGAGGTGCTCGAGCAGCGCGCGCACGGTCTCAGCACCCAAGAACCACGTCTGGCGGCGGCCGCGGGCGTGCAGCAGTCGGTCGGTGAAGACGTGCCCGCGCTCGCGATGCGCGGCCAGTTGGATCTCGTCGACCGCGAGGAAATCGACCTCACGGTCCGCGGGCATGGCTTCGACGGTGCAAACCCAGTATCGGCCGCCGGGGGCGATGCGCTTCTCCTCGCCCGTCACGAGCGACACGTCGCCCTCCCCGAGCCGGTTGACGAGGCGGTCGTACACCTCCCTGGCCAGCAGGCGCAGCGGCAGGCCGATCATGCCGCTCTCGTGCTCGAGCATGGCTTCGACCGCGCGGTGTGTCTTCCCCGTGTTGGTGGGACCGAGCAGGGCTCGAACCACGGGGGACGACTCGGCGGGGCGGTTCATCGCGACAAGACTCGGTTCTGGTCCCCTTGGGGCGACGAGGCCAGCGAAAAGGAGCCGCAGCGCGGACTTGCGCATCCCCTGCGGCGGACACATAGTCCCCGCAGCTTTCATGAACCCGAGCGACGTCGTCTTCTCCCTCTTGATCCTGGCCGTCATTGGCTTCCAGGTCTGGCTCACCCGCCGCGTCTGGCAGAGCCGCGTCTTCGACCGCAGCCAGAAGCTGCTGCAGTCGAAGGTCATCTGGCTCTTGCCGGTGCTGGGTGCCGCCCTGGTCTTTGCGCTCATGCCGGAGGAAGACGACCGGCGGACGCCCCCCTCGGCCTCAGCCTGAGGGCGCAGCCTCAGACCTGCTCGGTGCCCCCGGTCGGGGTAGAGCCGTCGTCCTGGACCGGCGACGGCTCGGGCGCCTCGCTCGGGCTCTGGGCCGCCCGCTTGGAGGCAGGCCCGCCAGGATTCGTGTCCTCCTCCGCTGCCGGAGCGTCAGGCCCAGGTCTGCTGGGTTGCTCCGGGTCGGGCGCTACATCCGCGGGCGGAGCAGACTTGGAGCGCGGCGTGTGCGCGACGGTTTGTTCCTCGTAGGCGTCTTCCTCCTCGGGTGGGGGAGAGCCGCGCGCCTGGACGCCGCCAGCCGGCGTGGCCGCTGGCTCTGCAAACAACCCGGAGCGCTTGTACTGCGCCACGGCGCGCTGGAAGAAGATCTTCAGCACCGCTGCAGCCGGCACGGCCAGCAGCACCCCCAAGAAGCCGAAGACCTCTCCCGCGATGAACAAAGCCAGCAACACCCACACCTCGCGCAGGCCCACGCTCTCCCCCACGATGCGAGGCGTGATGACGAAGCCTTCGAGGGTCTGCACCACGACGTAGGCGACGACGACGCCGCCGATCTGAAACCATCCACCGCCCCCGATCAGCGCCATCAACAGCCCGGCCAGCAGCGCGAAGGCGCTGCCCACGTACGGCACGATGTTCAAGATCCCGGCGGCGATGCCGATCGGGATGGCCAGCCGGATCCCCAGCGCGGAGTAGGCCCCGCCGTACAGGACGGCCAGGATGGCCATGACCGTGAGCTGCCCGCGCATGAACTGGCTGAGGGTGCCGTCCACTTCGGAGGCGATTTCGCTCACGGTGGCCCGATGCCGCGGCGGGATCAGCTCCTTCACCCCCTGCACGATGCGGTCGAAGTCGTTCAGCAGATAGATCGCGAGGATGGGCACGATCAGCGCGGCGAACACCGCTCCGACCGCCGACGCGGTACCGCCGACGATCTTCTTCAGCAGGTCACCCACGGGCTCGAGGGGCACCTTGGAGAGCGTCTCGGTGTTGGCTTGCAGTCGCGCGAGCCACTCCTCGGCGGTCTTCGGCACGGTCACGCCGTAGCGCTCGAGCAGCGGCTCGGCCTGGCTGAGCCAGTGCTTGGCGTGTCGCGGCAGCTCCTTGGCCACGGCGACCAGATCGCGTACGACGTCCGGGATGACGAGCAGGGCGAACAGCGTCACGGCGCCGAAGAAGGTGGTGACGACCAGCGCGATGGCCAGCGCTCGGGGGAGCTTCCATCGCTCGAGGCGATCGACCACCGGATCGAGCACGTAGGCGATGGTGAACGCCAGAAAGATTGGCGTCAGGACATCGCGCATGACGTAGAGCAGGAGCCCTACGGCGGCCAGCGCGAGCAGCACGAGCGCTCCGCGCCCGAAGACCAGCTCTCGCCGCTCAGTCGGCACGATGCTTCACGCTTCGCAGCTGCCAGCTTTGCATGAGAGACCCTGCGGGCAGACCTTACCACAGGCTCCGCAGTTGCCATCGTCTGACTGCAAGTCCCGACACCCGCTCGGCGTCTGGCAGCAGGTCTGTCCGCTGCCGCAGGGCGTTTGGGCGTTGCAGCGGCAGACGTCGTTGCCTTGGACCTTACCGCAGTGCTCGCCAGGTCGGCAGGTGGAGCCGCCACAGCTGCACAGCCCGGTCGTCGTGTCACAGGAGCCGCTGACTCCGCCCCCGACGTTACACTGGTTCGTCGCGCTGCAGCCGCACACGCCCGCCGAGCACTGGAAGCCGCCCGCGGCCCCCTGAGCGCCGCAGTCGTTCCCGCAGCTGCCGCAGCTTGCTTTCGTGCTGGCGACGTCGGTCTCGCACCCGTCGTCCGGCCCGGACGTAGGCTGGGTGCAGTCGCCGAAGCCCGCGGTGCAGCGGTGCTTGCACGCGCTCGCCTCGCAGACCGCCGCCACGCTGTTGGACGGACTGCAGGGTCGATTGCAGGCGCCGCAGTGCCCCACGGCAAGGAGCGACTGCTCGCAGCCGTCGGCGAGCGTCGAGTTGCAGTCGTCGAAGTCGGTGTTGCACGTCGATAGCGCGCACTGACCCGACGCGCACTGCGTGCCGGCGTTGGCGATGACGCACGGATCGCAGCCCGCCGACCCGCAACCGAAAGCTGGATCGCTGGTCGACACGCACTGACCAGCACAGGACTTCTGGTCACCGGAGCAAGCCGGACCTCCACCCGCGCCGCCGGTCGCTGCGGCGCCCGCGCCGCCCGTGCCCGCGCCGCCACTGCCTCCCGTTGGGACGCCACCCGAGCCCAGGCCACCCGACCCGGACGAACCGTCCGGGGGGCTGCCGCCAGTCCCCGGGATGTCGGCGAAGGTGAACTCGGAGTAGTCGTTGGTGCAGGCCCCAGGCAACGCCAAGAGCACCGCAACAACACCCGCCGCCCAGGGCCGCGCCGTCATGGGGTCGACGGTATCACGCCTTCCGGCATCAGCGCACCTGCGGGCCACAATCGACGAAGGTGGCGATCGAGGTGTCGATCCGGAAATTCGACTCGGAGGTGTGTCGCTCGGCGAAGAAGAAGTCCAGAGCGTAGACGTTGCCGACGGAAATGCCGAGCTCCGAGGCGCTCGCGTCGAGGTTGATGGTGCCCGACATTGCGCCGTGGACGCCGCCGAGGTCGATCCCGAGCTTGCCGTTGATGAACACGAACAGGTCGTCGTCACCGGTGAAGGTGAAGACCTCGCCTCCCTCGTAGCGGAACTTCGTCGCGAGCTCGTAGGTGAAGTGATAGTTGTGCGCGTTGCCCTCGTTGCCGAAGAGCTCGCCATCGATGGGGAAGAAGGCGTTGCTCGAGTAGGTCCAGGTGTTGCCACCCGTGTTCGTCAGCGTGATGGCGTGGTGCTTCTTCTGATTGACGCCAGGCACGTCGTTGTACCACTGGTCGAACGACGCCTTGCCGTTGGTGGTGGGCGTGGTCGTCGCGCTGGCGTAGACAGGCTTGCCGTCTGCGCCGAGTGCCTTCTGCACGATGCCCGGATCGACGCCGATGGTGTACTCGAAGTCCGGGTGGCTGGCCTTGAAGTCCCGCACGGTTCCGGTGAGCGTGCTGCCGCACAGGTCGTCGCCTCCGTCGCCGCCGCCCGCGCCCGTCGCGCCAGTCCCGCTGCCCGCGGACGAACCGCCTGTGCCGATGGCGGCGCCGGAGCCGCCGCCCTTGCCCGAGCCGCCACCCGGGCTGTTGCCTCCGGCGACCAAGTTGCCGTCATCGTCGCCTCCGCAGGCAACCAGCAGCACCGTCGATAGCAGCATACTGAGAGTTCGGGACATCACCGCGCCTCCTACAGCCTCCGACAGTGTGCACCAGGGCTGGAGCGCAGGCTACCGAAGCCGGGGAGCGCGCGGCGCTTTACCATCGTGCACTGAGCGAGTAATTGAGCGAGTCGTGACCAAGGCTCTAGCTGAGGTGGACATTTTCACCGACGGTGCGTGTTCGGGCAACCCGGGTCCCGGGGGTTGGGGAGCGCTGCTGCGCTCCAAAGGCAACGAGCGGACCCTGCGCGGTGGGGAGCTCGCCACCACCAACAACCGCATGGAACTCATGGCGGCCATCCGCGCCCTCGAGTCGCTCGACGGACCGACGCGGGTGCGCGTGTACACGGACAGCGTCTACGTCCGCGACGGCATCACCTCGTGGTTGCCGCAGTGGAAGGCTCGGGGCTGGCGAACGGCGGCGAGGAAGCCCGTGAAGAACGTGGACCTGTGGCAGGCCCTCGAGCAAGCCATCAGCCGCCACCAGGTCGAGTGGCACTGGGTCAAGGGTCACGCGGGCCACCCGGACAACGAGCGGGCCGACGCCCTCGCGCGCCAGGGCCTCGAAGAGCGCCGGGCGAGTGGCTGAGTTGCACCCGGCGCGAAGTCGGAGAACGCTCCCCGGCATGCGCGTCGCCCGTGTCCTGACCCCACTGTCCTTGACCCTGCTCCTCGCCGTGAAGGCCTGCGGTGACGGTGAAGAGGGCACCGCCACGCCGAGGCCGGACGCCGGCACGGACGTGGTCGTGCCGGACGCCAGCCTGGGTCCGAGCCCCTGGGGCGAGCGCACGGCGGTGACCGAGACGGTGGCGCTCGACGGGCTTGCCGGGGAGGTGAGCGCCGTTCGCGATCAATACGGCATGGTTCACATCTACGCGCGCACGCCCGAGGACGCGCTGCGGGTGCAGGGTTACATGGTGGCGGTCGATCGCGGCGGACAACTCGAGCTCGCGAGGCGGCTGGCCACTGGACAGATCGCCGAGATCTTCGGCCTGGCGGACCCAGGTCAGATCAACGGGGACATCACGATGCGCACCATCGGGCTGCACCGCGCCGCCAAGGCCATGGTCGACGCTCTGCCGGCGGAGGGCGAGGTTCGCCGCATGCTGGAGGCCTTCGCCGCGGGCGTTACGGCGTTCAACCGTGCGCTGCGGGATGGCAAGGTCGAGCTCGCTCAGCCGCTGAACGGCATGAACGCCAGCCACTTCGGCGACTGGACGCCCGCGGACTCGCTGGCGATGGCGCGGCTCCAGTCCTTCTCGCTCAGCTACGACGCCAACGCCGACATCAGCCTCACGGGGCGCGTCGCGTCCCTCCGCGCGCACTTCGATCCGAGCTCTTCGAATCCGTTGATTCAGAAGCGCGCCGGGCTGCTGCGGGACCTGTTCCGCTTTGCGCCGCCCGAGCCGAACACGCCGGCCGTCGGATTCTCGGACGAGCCGAGCCCGAACGCCTACATCCTGGGGCCCTTTCAGGGGACGAACCCGCGCGCACGGCGGCGTCGGACCCCCAGCACCGGGCTCGAGTTCAGTCAGGCGCTGCTCGAGAGCACGAGGCCGTTCACGGACGCGGTCACCCGCGCGCAGGATTTCGTGGGGGGGGACGAGTTCGCCGGCTCCAACAACTGGGCGGTCGCCGGCAGCAAGACCGCCAGCGGCAACGCCATCATGGCCAACGATCCGCACCTGGGTCTCAGCTCGCCGATGGTGTTCTGGCCGACCCACTTGGTGGTCGACAACCCGGATGACCCCAAGGACGACATGGAGGTCATCGGGCTGGCGTTCCCGGGCATCCCTGGCGTGATCCTCGGCTCCAATCGCCACGTCTCCTGGGGCGCGACGACGGCCGGCTACGACGTGTCGGACGTCTGGCGTGAGAAGGTCACCGGCGATGGGCAGGGTGTGGTCTTCAAAGGCCAGCCCGTGGGTCTGCAGAAGGTGAAGGAGACGATCAAGATCGCTGGCTCGCCCGACTACAGTTGGGACGTGCTGGTGGTGCCCCATCATGGTCCGATCGTGCCGACGATCCAGAACCGACAGGTCGTCCCCCCTACGCCCGGGGGCGAGGCGCTGTCGGTGCGCTGGACCGGGCACGCCGCGAGCGAAGACGTCGAAGCCGTGATGGGCCTGCTGCGCGCCAAGAACGTGGACGAGGCACGCCAGTCCCTCGCTCGCTTTGGCGTCGGTGCGCAGAACTGGATGCTCGCGGACTCGGCGGGAGACATCGCGTGGACCGCGCCGGCGGTGTTGCCGTATCGCGACGAGAGGGCCTACGCGGACTGGGATCCGGACACGTTCACGGGGACGCTCCCTTGTTTCGTGCTCGACGGCGAGAGCGGCGAGCACGAGTGGAAGGGCGTGCTCGAGGAGCGCTATCTGCCCAAGCTCAAGACCCCCGCCAAGGGTTGGATCGCGACGGCCAATACGGACAACGTGGCCTTCACCGTGGACAACCACCCGGGCAACGACAAGCTGCCAAACGGCGAGTCGTTCTACGCGGGGTGCGAGTTCGCGCAAGGCTATCGACTGGCGCGCATCGAAGAGCGGCTCAGCGCGGAGGCGGAGGGCATCACGGCGACGGGCATGGCGGCCATCCAGGCGGACCACAAGAGCGCCCTCGGCTCGCGCCTGGCGCAGTACTTCGTCGCGGCTCTGGAGCGAGCCGAGGCCGAGCGGCTGACGCCGGGCACGCACCCGGAGCTGGCGGCGGTGGTCGCCGACTCGCGCTACGACGCCTCGGCGGTGACCGCAGTGCTGGCGGATCTCGCCGCTTGGCAGACCGGCGGCTTCCTCGCCTCCGCCGGGATCAACCTCGATGACGACTCCCTCGACGTGCCGGCGGCGGAGGCCGACGCGGCGCGCGCGACGCTGATCTTCAACGCCTGGCTGGTGCGTGCGGTCGCGCGCACCTTCGAGGACGAGCTCGATCAGGTCGGCCTCAAGAACGTCGGCACGACGTTCACCCTGCGGGCGTTCGTGCGCTTGCTCGCCGAGCCGCAGTCGCAGCTGGCCACCTACGACGCGGTGACCGGCGAGAGCGCGCTGTGGGACGACATCTCGACGGAGAGCACGGTAGAGTCACGGGACGATCGCCTGGTCACCGCGCTGCTCGACGCGTTGACGGACCTGCACGGCATCTTCGGAGCGGACCGCAGCACCTGGCGCTGGGGAGAGCTGCATCGAGTCCGGTTCAACAGCCTCAACCCGGTGTGGCTGGTGAGCGTCCCACCGGTGACCGATCCGGTGTTCCCCAAGGGGTTCCCCCGACATGGCGATCAGTGGAACGTGGACGCCTCCAACTTCTCCATCACCCGTGCCCTGAGCGATCCGCTCAGCTTCGGCTACGGTTCGGGGCCGGTGCAGCGCGTCGTGGCAGAGATGACGCCGTCGGGTCCAAAGATCAGGAACGCGCTGCCGGGCGGCGCCGTGCTGGCGCAAGACAGCCCCTATTTCCGCGACCAAGCGGAGCTCTGGCGCAAGAACGAGAACCACCCGGTGCCCTTCGAGGTCGACGAGGTCGAGGCCTCGGCCAAGGCGGCTCCGCTGGTGCAGCACATCCGCTTCGTGCCTGGCGGCTGACGCGTTCAGCTCGCCTCGCACAGCTCGCGTGTCCGGGCGCGGTCGCGGTAGCATGGACCAGCGCGCCGAGCGCGCGCCTCACAGTCGTCCCGCGAGGGCGATGCTGCCCGGTGCGAGCCGCAGCTCGAGCCGAGCCTGTTCTCTCTTGCCGCGTTGGTCCAGGATGATCCAGGTGACGCCGGCGCCGGTGATGACCGTGCCCGCGATGAAGAAGACATTGGCGGTCGATGCGGACGTCTCCGCGTTGCGAAAGGTCTCTGCTGCGCGGCGTTGGATCAGCTCGTTCTCCGCGTCGTCCCGCTTGGCCTGGGCCTGGAGCCCAAAGATGGCGCCCACGCCGACGGAAGCCACGCCCACGCCGGCGACCACCCAGGGCCAGGGGCCGGCGCCGCTCGAGGCCACCGGCTTGGGCTGCGGCACTGGCTCTGCGGGCCTGCGCTTGCGTTCTTCCTCGAGACGACGGCGTTCTTCCGCGAGACGCTGCCGCTCGGCCACCTGCCGCTCGAGGGTCTCGATCCGGCGCTCGAGAGCGCCCCGGTCTTTGGCGTCGGGGGTCCCCTCCAGATAGCGCTTGTAGGCGTCGATGGCCTTCTCGGACTCGCCGAGCCCCTCGTACGCGCGGCCGAGATTGTAGAGCAGGACGGGCTCGGGATGCAGGGCGTAGGCCCGCTCGAGCAGGGCTGCCGCGTCGTCGAACTTCCCCTCCCGATAGCGGTCAGCGCTCTCCTCGAACAGCTTCAAGGCCTCCGCCTGCGGCTCCGCCGCCGCCAGCCCAGCCGTACTGAAACCAAGCAAAAATACCGCCGAAGCGAGGAACTTCCGCTGACCCATGGTGAGAGTCTTGTGACTATACCAGTACTGCCGCTCCCGGTCAGCGCCCTGACCCCTCAGCGAAGCGTTCGGTCAACTTGTTCGCGGGCTTGCCATGGAGCTAGCCTAGGGGTGGAACGAGGAATGGGCGCTGCGGAGTCACAGGCCGCCGAGAGGGTGGGGCGGTACGAGATCGCGGGCCGCCTGGCTACCGGGGGAATGGCAGAGATCGTGCTGGGTCGGCTGGTCGGGCCGAGCGGCTTCGAGCGCCCCGTGGTGATCAAGCGCATCCTGCCGCACCTCGCGGAGCAGCAGTCCTTCGTCTCCATGTTCCTGGACGAGGCCCGACTCGCCGCGCAGATCCGGCACCCCAACGTGGTGCAAGTGCAGGAACTCAGCCAGGACGGCACTGAGCTGTACCTGGTCATGGAGTACCTCGAGGGAGAGAACGCCGCGGGTGTCGTGCGGCGCTGCATGGTCAAGCAGCGGCCGACGGACTACGCGTTGATCGCGTTCATCCTCGCGGAGGCGTGTGCTGGGCTGCACGCCGCGCATGAGCTGAAGGACGCCAAAGGAACGCTCATCGGGTTGGTTCACCGCGACGTGTCGCCACAGAACATCTTCGTGACCTACGCGGGCGGCGTCAAAGTGCTCGACTTCGGCATCGCCAAGGCGGCGGACCGTATCACCCAGACCGAGGCCGGCCAGCTCAAGGGCAAGTTCGAGTACATGTCCCCCGAGCAGTGCCGGGGCAAGCCGCTGGACCGCCGCAGCGACGTGTTCGCGCTCGGCATCGTGCTGTACGAGCTGACCACCCGCCGACGCCTGTTCAAACGCGCGAACAAGCTCGCGGTGCTCGAGGCGGTCTGGAAGGATCCGATCGTGCCCCCGTCCCGCGGGCTGGCTGACTACCCCGTGCCCCTCGAACGCGTGGTGCTCAAGGCCCTGTCCCGCGACCCCGACCAACGCTACGCCACGGCCAACGAAATGCGCCGCGCGCTGCTGGAGGCGATGCGCGAGATGAACGCTCCGCTGGCGCCCGAAGAGGCGCTCGCCCAGCTGATGCACGAGGTCTTTCCGGATCGGGTCCAGGCCAAGCAGGACATGCTCTCGCGGCTCCGGGCCGGGGGGCAGCTCGTGAACGTGCCTGCCGCGGAGACCGACGAGAGCGTCGAGCTTCCGGAGGTCGAGGTGGGCACGGCGTCGTTCCGCTCACGTCTCGAGAGCGGCTTCAGCTTTGGCTCCCTGAGCAGCAGCGACGCCTACGGCCTGGAGCGCGCCAAGCGGGCGCGCGCGCGGATGCTGGTCCTCGGGGTGGGCGCCGCGGCGGCGGTCCTGCTCGTGGCGCTCGGGGCGATGCTGGCCCGACCCGAGACCCCGCCGCCCCGGACCATGACTGCCCTGGGCCGCAATCCCATCACTCCGCTCGTGGCCTTGGCCGCGCCCGCGCCAAAGTCGTACGTGAAGATCGATCTGGTGAGCTTTCCTCCCGGAGCCACCGTGTTGCTCGCCGGCGAGGACCGCGGGACGACACCCCTCGAGCTCGCCCTGGAGCAGGGGGAGGCACAGCTCGATCTCCGGATCGAGCTGGACGGCTACGCGGCCGCGGTCGAGAAGCTCGTCCCGGACATGAACCAGCGGCTGCGGGTCCGGCTGAACAAGGCCGACGAGAAGAAGACGACGACGTCCAGCGTCCAGGTCACCCGACCGAAGACGGAGCCCAAGACCGGCGGGGGATTTCGTCGCTTCGATTGAAGCCAGGAAGCATGGTTGCACAGATGACGAGCTCATGTCGGTCGTGAAGCTGCGGCGCAAGCCCGGCTCGAGCAACGAGGCCTTCCTCCCGACCTTCCCGGCTGATCTCGAGGCGCGGGGGCAGGGCGAGCTCGACGTGCTGATCGTGACCGGCGACGCCTACGTCGATCACCCGGCGTTCGGACCGGTCTTGATCGCGCGTTTCCTGGAGGGGCGAGGCTATCGTGTCGGGATCATCGCGCAGCCGCGCTGGGACACGGTCGACGACCTGGTTCGGCTCGGTCGGCCGCGGCTCTTCGTGGGTGTGGCCGCCGGCAACCTCGACAGCATGTTGAACAAGCTGACGGCGCAGAAGAAGGTGCGTAGCGAAGATCAATACTCGCCGGGCGGGCGGCCTGGCCTGCGTCCGAATCGCGCCACGGTGGTGTACGCCAACCTCTGCCGCCGAGCGTTCCCCGGCTTGCCGGTGGTCATCGGAGGCATAGAGGCCTCCCTGCGGCGCATCGCCCATTACGACTACTGGTCCGATTCGATTCGGCGCAGCATTTTGCTCGACTCCAAGGCGGACCTGCTCGTGTTCGGCATGGGCGAGCGGGCAGCGTGGGAGATCGCCCGCCGGCTCGCGGCGGGTGAGCGCGTCGATGAGCTGACCGACGTCCGCGGGACCGCGCACGTCCTCGGCCACCCGGACAAGTGGCGGCCGCTGGCCGAGCACCCGAGCCGCTACACGACGGATGGACGCGTGGTGGTCCTGCCGTCCTTCGAGGAGGTGGCCGCCGGTGGGCTGCCCTTCGCGAGGATGACCCGCGCGTTTCAGGTCGAGACCAACCCGCACAACGCGCGGCCGCTGCTCCAAGTCTTCGGCTCGCAGGCGGTCTACTTCAACCCGCCCGCGCCCCCCCTGGCGGAGGCGGACATGGACGAGCTGTACGATCTACCCTTCACCCGCCTGCCTCACCCGAGCTACGGCGCCGAGCGGATCCCCGCGTTCGACACGGTGAAGGACTCCATCGTGACCATGCGCGGCTGCTTCGGTGGCTGCACCTTCTGCAGCATCACCGAGCACGAAGGGCGCATCATCCAGAGTCGCTCCGCCGAGAGCGTGCTGCGCGAGGTGCGTCGCCTGCGTCGCATGGACAGCTTCTCGGGCGTGCTCAGCGACGTGGGCGGACCGACGGCGAACATGTATCGTCTGGGCTGCAAGAGCCCCGAGATCGAGAGCGCCTGCCGGCGGCTGTCCTGCGTTCACCCCAAGGTGTGCGAGAACCTGAACACGGACCACGGGCCGCTGGTGGACTTGCTCCGCCGCGTGCGCGAAGAGCCGGGCATCAAGCGCGCGATGATCGCGTCAGGGGTGCGCTACGACTTGGCAGAGCGTTCCCCCGAGTTCATCGCCGAGCTGGCGGCGCATCACACCGGTGGTCAGCTCTCGGTCGCGCCGGAGCACACGGATCCGGCGGTCCTGGCTGCCATGAAGAAGCCGGGCGTCGAGAGCTACGAGCGTTTTGCCGGACTGTTCTGTGACGCCAGCGAACGCGCAGGCAAGGAGCAGTACCTGGTGCCGTACTTCATCGTCGGTCATCCGGGCTCCGGCCTCAGCGACACGATCGCACTGGCGTTGTGGTTGAAGCAGCGGGACATGCGACCCCGTCAGATCCAGGAGTTCATCCCCACGCCGATGGCGGTGGCGACGGCCATGTTCGTGACGGGGCTCGATCCCTTCAGCGAGAAGCCCCTCGTGGTCGTGCGCGAGCTGCGGGACAAGCGGCGGCTGAAGGCCCTGCTCTACTGGTGGGACGAGACCAAGTGGCCGCTGGCCCGCGAGGCGCTCGCGCTCGCCGGCCGGAAGGACTTGATCGGACGGCACCCCGGAGCGCTGGTGCCACCGCCCCACGGCCCCAGAGCGGTGCTCGGCCAGGGCAAGCCGCGCCGCGGAGCCCGGCCCCGGCGCATGCTATCGTGACGGCCGTGGCGAGCTCCGGTCAGCGTCCCGATAGAGTCCCCCGCACCCTGAAGGCCGACGACACGGTCTCGAGCGAGGTGATGAAGCAAGTCAAGGCCCCGCACCGACCCGCGCTGGTGGTGCTCAGCGGCGCCGAGGCCGACGTCGGGCGCCGCGTGGTCGTGGACGGGTACATCGTCATTGGTCGAGACCCGAGCGCCCGGCTGTGCCTGGCGGATGCCCGGGTCTCCTGGCATCACGCACGCATCGAGGATCGGGGCGACGGCTGGGCGGTGGTCGACCAGGGGAGCACCAACGGAGTGGTGATCCACGGCGAGCGCGTCGAACAGTCGGCGCTGGAGCCCGGAGACACGTTCGTGATCGGCGCGACGGTGTTGCGCTTCGAGTTGCAGGACGGCGCCGCCCAGGCCTTCAACGCGGTGGTGGAACGCCTGCTGAGCGTGGATGATCTCTCGGGGCTCTACGTTCGCAGACGTTTCGACGCCGAGCTGGCCGCGCTGATCGAAGCCGCGCGTCAAGCGTCGACTCCGGTCTCGCTCTTGGTCATGGATCTCGACGGCGTCAAACGCATCAACGATACCCACGGGCACCTGTTCGGCGCGTATGTGATCGGTGAGGCAGGGCGCCTGATCGGCACGCTGCTCTCGCATGGTCAAGGCAACATCGGCTGTCGCTTCGGCGGCGACGAGTACTTGGCAGCGCTGCCCGGGACTGAGCGAGACGGCGCCATCGAGGTTGCCGAACGCATCCGTGTCGCGGTCGGGCAGCACCCCTTCGAGCACGAGGGCGTGCGGCTGCATCCAGGCATCTCGATCGGCGTCGCGACGTTTCCGGACGACGCCCAGGACGCGCTGGGCTTGTTCCAGCGCGCGGACGCGGCGCTGTACCGCGCCAAGGAGGCCGGCAAGAATCGTGTGGCGACTTGAACGCTTCGCGTGGCTCGGGCTGCTGACGCTCGCGCTCGGGTGCGTCAGCCGGCCACGGACCGAGCCCAGCTTGCGGGAGGTGGTGGGCCCGGACGGCTCGCGCATGCTGCACACCCAGTGCGGCTCCGACGAGGGGCGCTGCTACGAGCTGCTCGGTCAGCGTTGCCCCCACGGCTACGATCTCTACCCGACCGTCGCCCGCGTTCCCGAGCGCTACCTCGCGCGCTGTCGCGCTCCCGGCTACGCACTCCCGGCTCCGGTGTGGCCTCGTCCGCCGCCGCCCGCCGGGGGCTGGGCGCCCGTTCCGGCGCCCGAGGATCCGTGGCGCAAGCGGCGCTCGACGGACGGGGGCGCCGAGCCGGATTTCGGCTACTGACGCCCTGATGTAGGGTCGGCGCCATGGTCTTCGACAACGTGTTCGTGATCGATCATCCGCTCGTCTGCCACAAGCTGGCGATCTTGCGGATGAAGGACACCAGCACGAGCCGCTTTCGCGCGCTACTGCGGGAGATGAGCATGCTGATGGCGTACGAGCTGACTCGGGACTTGCGGACCACGGAGGTCGCGCTCGAGACGCCGCTCGCTCCGGCCAAGGGGCGAATGCTCGAGGGCAAGAAGGTGGTGCTCGTCAGCGTGCTGCGCGCGGGCAACGGCATGCTCGACGGCGTGCTCGAACTGATCCCCTCCGCACGCGTGGGCCACATCGGGCTGTATCGAGATCCGAAGACCCTCGAGCCAGTCGAGTACTACTTCAAGATGCCCGGCGAAATGCGGGATCGGGACGTGCTCGTGATGGACCCGATGCTGGCCACGGGAAACAGCGCGGCCGCCGCGGTGACGCGGGTGAAGCAGACCCGGCCACGCAGCATCAAGTACATGTGTCTGCTCGCGGCCCCGGAGGGCATCCGAGCCTTCCACGCCGAGCACCCGGAGGTGCCCATCTACACGCCAGCGATCGACGAGCGCCTGAACGACCACGGCTACATCGTGCCCGGTCTCGGCGACGCCGGAGACCGCATCTACGGCACGAAATAGCCAGAACCCGCAACTCAGGGGCAGCCGGGCTTGGCGCGTCGCACGCCGTGGCTGTCCACCACGAAGGGCGGATCGCAGGGGCTCACCTCGAGGCACTCGGGCTTTGCGCTGCGTTTGCCGTCGGCGTCGACGACGAACGGGGGCTCGCACTGGGAGGGAACTGGAGCCGGCGGCCCCTGGAGCGAGACCTGCCCTGACGGGGCGATCTGAACGCGGACGCCATGAGCCACCAGCGTGAACCCCCCGGCGTCAGCCGGCGTGAGGGACAGCCGCGAGAACGCCGAGAGACGCTGCTCGAGCTCGTGAACGCGGCCTTCGAGCAGCGCCACCCGAGCGCCGATGGCCACGGGCTGCTCCGCGGGGAAGCGAAGCTTGGGCTCGGTTCCAGCGGACGCGGGCGCGAGCAGCAAGCTGACGAGCACGGGTCCCGTGAGACGAGACGAACGTCGGGCGATCATCGAGAGACGATACGAGCCCGCTCCCGACTTCACAAGTCGCGCTCGAGTTGCGCGATGACGGCGCGCAAGACCGACAAGCGCGCGGCCCGCTTGTCATTGGCCGCGATCCGATGCCACGGCGCATACTCCGTGCTGGTGCGCTCGAACATCTCGTGCGCGGCTTGCTCGTAGGAGAAGCGCTTCTCGCGGTTGCGGTAGTCCTCCTCGGTCAGCTTGTGCTGCTTGTATGCCAGCTTCTTGCGCGCCTCGAAACGCGCAAGCTGCTCTTCCGCGCTGATGTGGAGCCACAGCTTGACGAGCGAGACGCGGTCCTCGACCAGTTGCTCCTCGAAGTCGTTGATCTCCAGGTAGGCCTGACGCCAGTCCTGCTCCCGCGCAAAGCCCTCCACCCGCTCCACGAGCACGCGGCCGTACCAGCTGCGATCATAGAGTGTGACCTGTCCACGCTTCGGAAGGTGCCGCCAGAAGCGCCACAGGTAGTGATGGGCGCGCTCCTCGTCGGTCGGCGCGGCGATGGGGATGACCCGATACTGGCGGGCGTCGAGCGCCCAGATGATGCGCCGGATGGCGCTGCCCTTGCCCGCGGCGTCCCAACCCTCGAACACCACGGTGAGGGACCGTCCGCGCTTGGGCAGCCGGCGGCAGAGCTTGGCTAGCTTCGCCTGCAGGGCGGGCAAGGCTTTCTGGTACTCCTCGCGAGAGACGGTCTCGGTGAGGTCCACCGCGTCGAGCACGGTGATGGGGTCGTCGGTGCGAATGGCTGGCGCGGCCGGCGGCGGGCGAGGCGTCGGGCTCGCGGCGGCGCTCCGCAGTCGCTCCACCAGGTGCTCGGCCACGGCGACGTCCCGATAGCGCGCGTTGGCTGCGTCAATCACCGTCCAGGGTGCCGTGCCGGTG
This sequence comes from Polyangiaceae bacterium, assembly GCA_019637295.1. GTDB lineage: Bacteria > Myxococcota_A > Polyangia > Polyangiales > Polyangiaceae > JACKEA01. Next base: position 172,530 of record JAHBVX010000005.1, on the reverse strand, counting down.
CTCGTCTTGCGCAGGGCGCGCCCGCAGGTGCGACGAAAGTCGTCGTAGCGCTGCGCGAAATCCCAGTCCCGCTTGGTGACGCGAAACCGGGTCTCGGGCGTCTTCTCTAGCTCGCGAAAGCGACGCGCCTGGTCACGCTTGCTGACGTGAAGCCACAGCTTCACGATCAGCATGCCGTCTGCCGCCAGCGCTCGCTCGAACTCGACGGCGCGGGACAGGGAGCGATCGAGTTCGGCGTCCGTGCTCGTGCCGAGCACCCGCGACACGATGGGGTCCGTGTACCAGGAACCCAGGAACACGCCCAAGTGTCCGCGCTCGGGCAGACTCATCCAGTAGCGCCAGTAGCGGGGGCGCGCGGCCTCGTCTTCGCTCGGGGCCCCGAAGGCTCGCGTGTGCAGGTAGCGAGCGTCCATCCACTCGAAGAGACGATTGAGCACCTCTCCTTTGCCTGCACCCTCGACGCCGCCAATCAGGATCAGCGCCGCCGGCTGACCGCGCTGGAGCAGCGTGCTCTGCAGGTTCAAGAGATCGACGCGCGCGACGTCGATCCGGGTTCGGTGCTCCTCCTTGCTCAGCTTGCGACCGAGCTCTGCCGTCTCGAACATGCGTTCAGGTGCCACGAACGGCGGCCAAAAGGCGAGCCTGAATCGCAGGCGGCCCGCCACCGGGCGGCTCTCGATGCGCTCGGCGCAGGATCGGCGTCCCCGTGGGCTCCCGGTTCTGATAGCGTAACTCCCGAGAACCGCGGGAACTTTTTGGGAGAACACTGATGGCACGGACCCCATCGCGAGTGCTGCGCATCGACGAGCTCGACGCGTTGCTCGAGCAGCCCCTGGACAGCCCCGATCCCATCTTGGACGCGCTGGTGACCGCCTCCGCCAAGGGGCAGGACGTGACGGCGCTGTGGATGAAGCTGCACGCGACGGCGCGGCGCGACGAGAAGGCAGCCGAACTCGCGTTCGCCTACGAGCACCTGGCCCAAGACCGCCGAATCAAGCTCGTCCAGCCTGACAACCAAGCCGCCATCTTCCTGAACGCCGCCAGCTTCTTCGCGGACGACTTCGACGATCCCGATGGGGCCATCACCTTCATCGATCGCGCGCTAGCGGTCGTCCCGGGACACGAGCTGGCCGCGCATCGGCTGCAGGTGTTGCTCGAGCGAAAGGGCGATCTGGCGCGACTGGCGAAGCTGTACGCGGAGCTGGCGGCGCACCAGCGCGAGCCGGAGGCCCAGGCGGAGCTCCTCAATCGGGCCCTGAGCGTGCTGGAAGCGGCCGAAGGGGTGGACGACGTCCTGATCGACGTGTGCCAGAAGCTGCTGCGCATCGACCCTAGCCACACCGGAGCGCGTGAGACCCTCGAGCGCTCGTACATTCGACAGGGCAAGCCCCGGGAGGCCACCAAGGTGCTGGAGCAAGCGCTGTTGCGGGATCCACCGCCGCCCGAGGCCGAGGCGTTCTTGGTGCGCGAGCATTTGATCGACCTCTACTCCGAGTCGACCCGCGAGCCGCACCGCGCCGTGCCTCACATCGAGGCCGTGCTGGCTAGCCAGCCGGATCACGTCCGAGCGCGCAACGTGGCCGAGGGCCTGCTGGACAACAAGGCCGTTGCCGCACGGGTGGCAGCGGCGCTCAGCGACGCGTACGGCAAGCTCGGTCTCGCTGCGCGCGAGCTGGAGCTGCTCAACGTCGAGCTCAAGCTGGCGCGTGGACCGCGGCGGCTGGAGGTTCAGCGGCGGCTGGGGTTGGCCAAGCGAGCGGCGGGCGATCCTACGGGCGCCCTCGAACTGCTCGGTCCGGTCGTGGCGGCGGAGCCAGGCGACGACGAGGTGCGTCAGGCGTACGTCGAGCTGACGCTCAGCCTCGATCAGCCGGGTGATGCAGCCCGCCTGCTGACTCGCGCGCTGGCCACGTGCAAGGATCCTGCGGCGCGCGCGCGTGTGGGGGCGGACGTGGGCTTCGTTCACTTGCGTGCGGGTGACGCCAAACGCGCTCAGGCAGCGCTGCAGCAGGTGCTCGACGGTGGGGAAGATGACGGCGCCGTGCTGGCTGCGGCCAAGAAGCTCGCGGAGATGTTCACGGAGAGCGGCGACCTGCGGGGCCTGGCCACCGCCCTCGACGCCTGGGTACGGTTCGAGCCCGATGCGGAGGTGCGACTGACGGCTGCCCGCCGGCTGGCGAAGCTGGCCGAAGGCGAGCTCGCCGAGCCAGAGCGGGCGACGGTGGCCTGGCGAGCGCTGGTGGACTCGCCTTGGGCTGACGAAGCGCTGTCTCGGCTCAGCGCGCTGTACGAGGGCTCGAAGGACGTCGAGAACCTCGTGTTCGTGCTCGAGCGCCGCGCACAGCGGGCGAAGAACCCCGAGGATGCCCGTGCGCTGGCGCTACGCGCCGCCGAGCTTCGCACCGGACAGGGACGCGATCGGGCTCAAGCGCTGGGCGCTTGGCGCGCCTTCATCGCCCAGTACGGTCCGAGTCGAGAGGCGCACGCGAGGATGATCCCGCTCCTGGAGCAGGAGCAGCAGTGGAAGGAGCTCGCGTGGATCCTGGAGCGCGACGTGGAGCAGGCACCGCGCGAGGAGTGGCCGCCGATCCTCGCGCGCCTGGCGCAGATCCGACTGACCCGCCTGGGGGAGCTGGACGGCGCGTTCGACGCGTACTCGCGGGCCCTGGAGGCAGACCCAGCCAACGCCCAGCTCCGCTCCGCGCTCGAGAAGCTGCTGGCGAACGAGGACGCGCGTCCGGGCGCCGTGGCCGTGCTGGAGCCGGTCTATCGTGCCGAGGGACCAGGTCCGGGGTTACTACGGCTACTCGAGGCCAAGAGCGAGTTGGCCGAGGGCGAGCAGCAACGCCTCGACGTGCTGGCCGAGGCCGCCGAGCTCGCCCAAGGACAGCTGGCCGACCCGGAGCGCGCGCTCGCCATTTGCGCGCGAGCGCTGTCGATCGCGGTAGACCTCGAGGCGCCGCTCGGGCCGTGGCTGGAGCGCGTTCGCCAGGCGGGAGACCAGCTCGGAGCGCCGGGCCCTCGGGCCGAAGCGCTGAGTCGAGCGCTCGGTGACCGAGCCGTGGATCGCCCCGAGTTGGCCGAGTTGGCGCGCGAGGCCGGAGAGGGTCTGGTCGCGGCCGGCGAGGTCGACCGCGCGGTGCAAGCCCTGCGGCGCGCCCTCGCGTTCGAGCCGGGCAACGCCGAGCTGATGGGGATGATCGATGACCTGCTGGCGCAAGGCGGCAACCCCGAGGAGCGCCTGGCGCTCTACAGCTCTGCCCTGGAGAAGGCCACTGAGCCTCGTCGGCGACGCGAGCTCCTGCACGCGATGGCGCGCCTGCAGGGCACCGAGCTGGCGGATCCGAGCGGGGCCATCGCGACGTTTCGAGCGGCGGTCGCGGACGATGAGCGCGATCTCGTGGCGCACGCCGCGTTGGTCGACCTGTTCGCGCGAACCGGGGATCTGGCTGCGCTGTACGCGGAGCTGGAGCGAGCACTGCCGCTGGTGGAGGGCGCGCGGCGCGTAGCCACCGTGGCACGGATGGCCGAGGTGTGCGCCGAGCGCGGTGACGTGACCCGCTCGCTCACCCACTATCGGGAGCTGCTCGACTCCGCAGCGCTCGACGATGGACAGCTCGAGACCATCGAGCTGCTCGCCAATTCCAACAACGACGCCGACACCTTGCGCGCCGTGCTGCAGCGCCGGGTCGCGGTCGCGGCGCCGGAGGAGCGCGCGGGCCTGCTCGAGAAGCTGGGGATCGTGCTGGCCAAGCAACTCGGCAGCAACGACGAGGCCAGGCGAGCATGGCTCGAAGGTGCGGCGCTGGCCGAGGCCGCCATGGATGAAGAGCGCGCGCGGCGTTTGTACGAGCGGGTGCTCACCATCGCGCCCAAGGATGCGGAGGCGGCGCTGCGACTGGTCGGCAGCTACGCCAAGAGCGGGCAATGGGACGCACTGCTCGAGGTCGTGCCCATCGTGCTCGCGGATGATACGGCCCGCCCCGAGGCGCTGGCGCGGGTGCTGGCGCTCGAAGCCCAGGCTGCCGCCGACTCTGCCCACCTGCCGTACGCACGATTGCTCGACACGATCCTGGCCGCTGTCGAGCTCGAGCCCCCCCGCCGGCGCGCGGTGCTCTTCGCCAAGGCCACGACCCTCGCTCCGCTGGCGGAGCGCCGCGACGAGGTGGCTGGCCTGTTCCGGGAGCTGCTCGCGGAGGACGCGGACGACACCCAGAAGCTCGCCGATGCCTTTCAGGTGTTCTTGGCTGCCGGGGAGCTGACCCCGGAGCGGATCGACGACCGCCGTTTCCTGTTCGAGCTGCGTGCGCGCCGCGCCAGCGATCCGACGGTGGTACTGCTCGCGTGGGCCAGCCAGGAGGAGACCACCTTTGGCAGTCCCGAGCGCGCCATCGAGGTCTACCAACGCGTGCTGGCGCAGGACCCCGAGCGAGTGGACGTGCTCACGGAGCTGTCCCGGCTGCTCGGTGCCAGCGGGCGCGCCGAAGAGGCGCTGGTGACCCTGGGGGAGCTGCGCGAGCGGACGGAGGGCGACAGTCGGACGCAAGTGGATCTGGCTCGCGCAGAGCTGTTGCTGGGGCCCCTCGAGCGCCCCAGCGAGGCGCTCGACGTCATCGAGGGCGTGCTCGATCACGCGCCGCAGGACGCCGGCGCGCTGCAGCTGGTCAAGCAGGCGCTGGGCCTGGACGAGCTCCGATCGAAGGCCGCCCGCCTGCTCGAGCGCCTCGCGTCAGCGAGCGAGACCCCCGAGGGTCGCGCAGAGCTACTCGAGTCGCTGCTCGCGGTCAGCGCCGGGATCGACGAGCTGGCCGAGTCGCGGGGCCGCTGGTTCGTGGAGCTGCTGGGGTGCTACCGGGACGATGACGAGGCCGGCTACGCCATCGCGCTGCGCGGCGCCGAGGAACGCGCGAACGAAGGCGAACTGTGGGATGCAGCCGAGCGCTTGGCGCGCCGCTTGGATCGGCCGGAGCCTCTCTCGGAGGCCTACGCGCGGGCCCTCGAGCGCCCGCTGACGCCCGAGGTGGCGGAAGAGCTCGGACGCCGCATGGTCGAGTTTCACGAGGAGTGGTTCGACGACCAAGAGCGCATCGTGCTGCTGCTGCGTCGGGTGCTCTCGCTCTCGCCCGCCGCGAGCTGGGCGCTCGATCGGCTCAAGCTGGCGTTCAACGCACAGGGTCGATGGGACGACTTGTTCGAGCTGTACGACTGGGCCCTCGTCCGCGTCGAGGCGCCCGCCGAACGCATCGACCTGCTGCGCGAGGCGTCCATGGCCGCCAAGGACTTCGCGTCCAACTCGGATCGCGCCATCCGCTATCTCGAGGAACTCCTGCGTCTGACCCCACAGGACTCGCGGGTCGAGGCCTCCCTCGAGCGCTTGTACGAGCGGGACGGCCGCACCGAATCGCTGATCGAGCTGCTCGCGGCGCGCCTGAACGAAGCGACGGCTGCCACCGATCCGCAGGCGTTGCGCGGTCGCATCGCCGGGCTGTGGCTGGATTTGGGCGACGCCGTCCGGGGCTACGAGTTGATCGAGTCCATGTTGAAGGACGGTGCGGACAGCGAGCTCGTGCGTACCCTGCTGGAGCGGTTGGTCGCGCTGCCAGCCGCTCGCGACTCCATGGCGCCGAGCGAGAGCCCGAAGCAGGGCAGCGGGCTCAGCGTGCGCCACGCGGCCGCTGCGTGGCTCAAGGATCAGTACTCGCGGGTCGGCTCCCTGCTGGACGTCGCGCGCATGCTGGAGGTGGAGCTCGAGCTTGCCCGCACGAAGGACGAGCGCATCGCGGGTCTCGAGAGCATCGTGGCGCTGCGATTGGGCGAGCTTGGCGACGTTCAAGGCGCGGTGGAGCCTGTCGCGCAGCTGGTGGGGTTGGTGCCCAGCGAGGCTCGCTATCGAGCCGAGTTGGCGCGCCTGTCGCAGCAGCTGGGCATGCCCGACCGGCGCGTCGAGGTGCTGGTGGCCGTCGCCGACGGGGTCAGCGACGAGGTCGCGGAGCGCAGCTTGGTGCTGGAGGCGGCCGAGGTGAGACGCGACGAGCTCGGCGACGTGACCGGCGCGGTGGAGCTGTTCGAGCGTGCCCTGGAGCTCGCGGGGGACGCCGCCGACGCCGCGCTGCACGCCGCCCGTAGCTTGGCCCCGCTGCTCGCCGAGCTGGAGCGTCACGCCGAGCGGGCGGATGTGCTCGAGCGCGTCGCGGGGTTGTCCTCTGATCCGCTAGAGCGCCGCGAGGCGCTGGGTGAGGTCGCACGCGTCGCGGCCACCCACTTGGACGATCTGTCTCGCGCGATCCGCTGCTTGCGCGAGCGACTCGCTGGCGACGCGGGGGATCTCGTGGCGCTCGACGCGCTGTGCGACGTGCTGGAGCGCGCCGGTCGCGACGCCGACTTGGTAGAGGCGCTGCAGACCCGCGCAGAGCTGCGCGGGGGCAGCGGTGCGCGAGACGACCGGGTGCGGGTGGCCTGGCTCCTCGCGGAGCGCCTCGCCTCTCCGGAGCGCGCGGTCGAGGCCTGGCAACTGGTGGAGCGCGACCACGGTGCGGACGAACAGAGCTTCAGGTCGCTCGTGCGCCTGCTCGGCGTGTTGGAGCGCTACGACGAGGTCGCCGAGCGGCTCGCGCAGCAAGCTCGGAGCAGCTCGGATCCCGAGGCGGCGCGCACCCTGTGGCTCGAGCTCGGCGCGCTGCACCGCGATCGAACCCACCAGCTGTCCGACAGCATCGCGGCCTTCGTGACAGCCGGCGAGTGGACGGCCGCTTGCGACGTGACGGGGCTCGAGGGCGGCGACCGCGAACGCGCCAAGCTGCTGCTCTCGGAGCTCTTCGAGCGCGCCAGGACCGCGTGGCTCGCAGCTCCGCAGGCTCCGGAGGCCGCCGGACCCGAGCGGGCCGCGGCCTGGGCGCTGGGCGAGCTGGCGGCACGGCACGCGGCAGACGGCCGCCACGAGCAGGTCGTCGAGCTGTTGGTCCTGGGCCACGAGCTGCCCTTCGAACAGCACAGGCAGCGCACCTTCCTGCGGGACGCGGCGTGCATCGCGTCGGATCAGCTGCAGAACCCGGCGCGCGCCATCGAGTTGTTCGCCCGACTGTTCGCTCAGGACGCCGCCGACGACGTCGCCGAAGCGGTCGTGAGTCGCTACGCGAAGCTGCTGGAGGACGCGGACCGATTCGCCGACCTCACGGCGCTTTGGGAAGAGCAAGCCCGGGTCCGAGCGCGGGCTTCGGACCTGACGCGCGCGGCGGTGCTCTGGGCCCGAGCGGCCGAGACGGCCGAAGGGAAGGCCGGCGATGTGGCCCGGGCGATCGCCGACCATCGTGAGGGCGCCGCGCTTGGGGGCGAGGCGAGCCTAGGCGAACTCAGTCGACTCTACATGGAAGCCGGCCAGCCGCTGGACGCTGCGCACGTCCTCGAGTGGATGTGCGCAGGCTCCAGCCGTGAGGCGCTGGGGCCCCGGGTGCTGAGCCTAGCCGAGGCGTACGCCGCGGCCGGCGACCCGGACACGGCGCGCGCCCGACTCGAGGCGGCGCTGAGCGTGGCGCTCGACGGTGCGCCCATTCGCGAGCGACTGGCGGCGCTGTACCGAGAGGCCGAGGAGTGGGGCCCGCTGGCGGACCTGCTGACTCGAGACGCGAGCGGTGCCAGCGACGACCGCCGTCGTCTCGCGCTGCTGCGCGAGGCCGCGGACCTGTACCTGCGCCGGGTCGGCGAGCCACTGCGCGCGGTGGAGTTGCTGGAGCAGGCTGCCGAGCTGGACCCGGACGAGACGGCGATCCGTCGCTCGTTGGCGGATGCTCACGCGCGCGCCGGCAGCTTCGACGAGGCCGTGCGGGTACTGCGTGACCAGGTCGAGCGCTACGGCACTCGCAAGCCCAAGGACCGCGCGCTCACGCACTTTCAGCTCGCTCGGGTGTGCCTGTCGGCAGGTCGGCGGGCCGAGGCCATCGCCGAGCTCGACATCGCCAACAAGATCAACCCGGCCCACCCAGGGATCTTGCAGGCTCTGGCGCGGCTGGCGTTCGAGGAAGGACAGCTCGATCGCGCGGAGCGGATGTACCGTGCGCTGTTGCTGGTGCTCGGCCGCGAAGACGGAGAGGACGCTCCGAGTCGAGCCGAGGCGCTACTCGACTTGGCCGAGATCGCGGAGCGCAGCGACGATCGGCTTCGGGCCGAGGAGTTCGTGGAGAGCGCGTTCCAGTCGGCGCTCGAGCACGACGGCGAAGGTTTGGCCCTGGAGCGGGCGCTGGCGGATCGCGGGCGTCACGAGCTCTTGGCTCGAGCGATGCGTGGCCGGTTGGCGCGCGCCGAGTCGCCCACCGCAGCCAGCCTCGCCCTGGCGGACCTCGTGCACCTCTACGCTCGGCACCTGGGCGGCCTCGCGGCCGTGGATGCCGAGCTGCGAGCTCGCGCGGTGGCGCTCGCTGCAGAGTTCGACCGGGCCGAGCGAGTCGAGGACCGAGCCTGGGAGGCGCTGGCACGGGTCTTCCAGCAGTTCGGGGACAGCGCGGAGGAAGCGCGGGTGCTCGAGCAGCGTCTGGCGTCGATGCCCAAGGGCAAGCTCGGTAAGGTCGGCGCCGAGCCCTTCTACCGTCTGGCGGAGCTGCTGCTCGCGACGGAGGGCGCCTCCGCCCGGGGTGTGGACACTTTGCAGCGCGCGCTGGAGCTCGCTCCGGATCTGGAGCGCGCCGAGGTCATGTTGCGCCGCTCGCTCGCCGCTCACCCGGACGACTCCCGGGCGGCGGCCCTGTTCGAGAGCGTGACCCGCGCCACAGGTGCTCCCGAGAAGCTGCTCGAGGCGCTGCTGCTCTTGGCCAAGCTGCCCGAGGTGACTCTCGAGGTGGTGCGAGAGGGGGTCGCTCTCGCCGAGTCCCTCGGTGACGTCGCGGCAACACGACGGCTGCTCGAGGCTGGAGTCGCACGTCCGGACGGCTTCGGTGACGAGGCCGACGCCTGGCTTCGCCTGGAGCTGGCACAGCGGCTCGAATCCGCAGGCGAGCTGGAGGCCGCACTCACCCTCGAAGAGGACGCCGCCACACGCCTGCCCGCTGACGACGCCCGCGCGCGCCGGCTCGCGGTGGCCGCCAAGATCCGCGAGCAGCTCGGGGACTTGCGGCGAGCGGCGAGCATCTACGAGGCGATTCTACGGCACGAGCCTCAGGACCGAGAGGCGTGGGAGCCGCTGCTCGACGTGTACCGCGAGCTCGACGACCGCGCGCGCCTGGTCGAGATCTTGGAGCAGACCGTGCCCTTGGTGGAGTCCGCGTCGGACCGCGCCCGGCTCAGGCTCGAGCAGGCCAACTTGCTCCTGAACGAGAGCAAGGTGGACGATGCGTCCCAGCTGCTGCGCGAGATACTGGAAGAGGATCCCAGTCACGAGCGAGCGTCGGAGTTGCTCACGCAGCTCTACCAACGCGAGGACCGCCTCGACGAGCTCAGCGCGCTCTTGGTGTCCCGCATCGACGCGGGCAAGGATCGTCAAGATGTGACGGTCATTCGCGCGGTGTCGCTGCAGCTGGGCGCGCTGTTCGAACGACTGGGCCGCACGGACGACGCCTTTCACACCTACTACGCGATCGTCGACTGGGACCGAAGCAGCCGAGAGGTCTGGCAAGCGGTGCTGCGACTCGCCGAGGGGCGCGACGACCCGTATCTCACCGCCGAAGCGCTCGAGGGCGTCCTGGCGGCGACTCGCGGCGACGAAGCCGTGGCGCTCGCCGAACGACTGCTGGCATTGCGAGCCGAGTTGTTCGACACCGAGGGGCAAGAGCGCGCGCTGGAGCTGGGCTTCGTGGCGTGCCCGGGCCACGCGCCCCTGCGCGACCCGCTGCTGGCCGGCTGTCGAGAGCGGGGAGACTGGGGCCGCGCCGCGAGCCTGCTGGGCCGAGCGCTGCGTGCGACCGAGGACCTCTCGTTGCTCGACGAGATGCTCGACGCACACCGACGAGCGTCGCTGACGGAAGACGCGCTCGCGCTGATCGAGCAGCTGCTCCCGACTGGACCTGACTCGGCTCAGCTGCTGGCGGCGCGCGCCCGATTGCTCGACAGTCTGGAGCGCAGCGACGAGGCCGTGGAGGCCTTCGAGCGAGCGACCGAGGTGGGCGCCGACGTCGCGGAGGATTTCGCCCAAGCCCTGGAGCGTGCATCCCTGCGAGCCGAACCGGGTCGCGAGCGCGAGCTGAGCCTGCGCCTGGTGCGCTTGTTCGACGAGCATGGGGATGTCGATGCGGCGCGGGCACGGCTCGGAGAGATGACCCGCGAGGCGCCTGGCGACGCGGAGCTCTGGCGTCGGCTGGCCGCGCTGGATGAGAAGACCGAGCGCTTCGATGCGGCGGTGACGGCGTATCGCAAGCTCATCAGCCTGACCGAGGGCGACGAGTTGGTCCGGACGGCTCTGGCCCTGGCCGGAGCCTGCGAGCGAGCGGGGCGGCCCGAGGACGCGCGCGGCGGACTCGAGCGCGCGCTGAGGACGGCGCCCGAGCACGCCGAGCTGCGCTCTCGGCTCGGCGCGTTGTACGAGGCCCTGGGCGAACATCGGGCACGCGCTCTCATGTTGATCGAAGACGCCGGTGCCGAAGGCTCCGTCCAAGCCCGACATGGGCTGCTGCTCGCCGCGGGCGAGCTGCTCTTGCGCTCCGAGGAGCACGCCCAGGAGGGGCTCGCCGTGCTGGAAGAGGCCCGTGGCCTCAGCCCAGAGAGCGTCGAAGGAACCGTGCTGATGTCCCGAGCGCTGACCCTCGTGGGACGGGGCGACGAGGGCATGACGTTGCTCAGCGAGCTAGTGGCGGCCTCTCGCGGTCGCCGGGTCAAGGAGCTGGGTCTGGTCTATCGCGAGATGAGCCAGATGCAGCTGAAGGAGGGCTTCCTCGACGAGGCACTGGTCTCCCTCACCCGAGCGTTCGAGATGGACATGAAGAACGCTCGGCTCGCCCTCGAGCTCGGACAGCTCGCGCTCGACTTGGACGACGTGGAGACGGCGGGTCGTGCGTTTCGCGCAGTCACGATGCTGCGCGCGGGCGAGGAGGAGGTCACGCCGGAGCTGCGCGCTCACGCCCAGTTTCAGCTCGCTGTGATCGCGCGCAACCAGGGGGATCCGCGCCGCGCCAAGATCCTGGTCAGCAAGGCCTTGAGCGAGAACCCGGAGCACACCGCCGCGCGTGAGCTGATGGGCGAACTCGAGGCACTCTGACTCGAGTTCGCCCAAGGGAGGGCCGGCGCCTGCTGCGTTCTTGCTCGGAAGCGGCGCAGGGCCCTGCCAGATCACCCGTGCCGTAAGGGCGCCGCAGCACCCCGCAGAGAGCTCTTCACTCGGGGCGCGGGTAGGGCCGACGCAGCAGGACAGCCGTCTTGCCGAGCCGGTGGCGCAGGACGATGGGCAACGCGAACCACGGCGACACGCCTGCGTAGAACAGAGCTGAGAAGAGCACGTGCCCCTGCTCCGGCTGACCTGGGAAGAAGAAGTGCAGCACCAGCAGTCCGAGGCCGACGTTGCGAACCGCCACCTCCACGGAGATGGCGACGGTGTCGTCATCGTAGCGCCCAAGCAGGCGGCACAGGTGCGGCACCGCGAAGGCCAGGGTGGCCCCGAACAGGATGATGACGAGCGGCGGACCGAAGCCGTACTCTCCGACTCGAATGCGCCCTGTGCCCAGCGACCCAAGCGTGATGAGCACGATGAAGGCGACGCTCGCCCGAATGGCCCAGCGGCTGATGGCTGGCGCGAGCCTGGGCGTCAGGCGCCGGATGACCATCCCAACGGCGAGCGGGATGAGCAGGTAGCCAAAGATCTCTGCCATCACGCGCGGTACGGGGAACTGAAAGTCATCGGGCAAGAAGGTGCCGGCGCCCACCCGCAGCACGAGCGGAACGGTGACCACGGCGGCCAACGTGGTGACCGTGGTGATGGCGATGCTCAGCGCGACGTTGCCCTTGCCCAAGAACGTGAGCAGGTTGGAGAACGCGCCGCCCGGGACCGCGGAGACCAAGAGCAGTCCGACGGCCCAACCCTCCCCGACACCGAGCCCGTGAACCAGGCTCAGAGCGAGCAACGGAACACACAGGAGCTGGACGAAGAGCCCGATGGCCAGGCCACGCGGGTCCCGCAGCACCGAGGTGAAGTCGCTGACCACCATGGTGGCCCCCATCCCCAGCATCGCCAGGAGCAACTGCAGGGGAACGAGCGCTGGCTCCACCAGCTTGTAGGTCGACGTCAGCAACGAGCGGCTCCCAGCGGTGCCACGGCGTACGTCCGCATCCGGGAGAAGGGAAGTGCTACGTCACCTCGGGAGCGGACTCGGGGCGCTCGGCGTGTGACGGGCCAGGCTGCCCTTGACCGGACCCAGATGCTTCGGCTTTGATGGGCCCTGGCCAATGAAGCGACAGAAGCGAGCCACGAAGAAGGAGCGCAAAGCGCTCGACCCAACGCACCGCGCGGGGCCGAACGTTCAGGCGCAGCACATCCACTGCATCAGCTGCGGCCGCCACCTCGATCCCAGCGAGTTCGACGCGTCCCCCGCGTCCGCGACGCTGATCACGTGCGATCACGGCTCGCGATTCGCCAGCTGCGTGGCCTGTATGCAGGACTCGGAGCGACGAGTGGTCGAGCACGATCGCTCGGGCGAGCCCGTTCGAACCGCGTCCGCCTGGCACTGAGACGATCCGCGCGTGTGTTCAGCGCTGACGGGTCGCCGCTGCGCCCCGGGACGCGGTGCTCTTTGCGCGGGGCTGCGCAGGGGTACCCTTCTCGAGCCACACCAGCGCCGCGCGATACATGGCCTCTTTGCGCTCGAGCGCGAGCTCGTGGCCCAAGTCCGCGGGGGTCGAGATGCGGCTGTCGATCTTGTGTCGATCGAGCCACTCGCGCAGGCTCCGGGTGCCCTCGATCACTCCATCCTGCTCGCCGGTGATCAGGTACACGCGGCGTACCCGGGCACTGGCGCGGGGCAGCTCCTCGAGCCCCGGGCCGCCCCAGTAGGTCGTGTTGCCCGCCAGGATCAACCAACGGTTGAACGTCCGCGGGTCACGCACTCCCACGTTCATCGCGACGTATGCACCCTCGCTGAACCCCATCAGCGTGTTGCCGTACAGCTGGACTCGGCGCCCGAACTTGGCGCGCATCGCCGCGACGGCGGCATTGGCGGTGCGTTGGCCGATCACCCAGTTGTTGTTCCAACCTCGACCGTCACCGCGGGCCCCCGGCCCCGCGGGACACACCAACCAGCCCAAGCGACGCACCACCGGCGCCCAGCGCCGGCAGTCACGAACGGGGTAGCCCCCGCGACCGTGCATGAACATGAAGATGGGGCGCATGCCGAGCCGGCCAGGCCCAATCGGCTCGTAGAAATAGGCCAGCCCGCCGCCGGGCAGCTCGATGGAGCTGAGGCCGTCGTTGCCGATGCGGGTGATCCCGTCCTTGGGCTCCGGGTTCGCTGGCGTCGGCTCTGCAGCGACCGCGCGCGGCGCAGCGACCGGGGGAGTATCCTTGCTCGGGATGACGAGCTTCTGGCCCGGCTTGATCCGATCGCGACGCGAGATCCCGTTGGCCTGACACAACTCGTCGATGGTGATGCGGTACCGCTGCGCGATCTTCCCTAGCGTGTGGCCCGCGCCCACGACGTGGACGCGTTGCTCTGCCCACGCCGTGGTGGGCAGGGTCAGGACCAGGATGGCCAGCACGAGCCACAGCACACGCATCACCCCTGCCCGGTAGCACAGCTCGGTCGCCTAGGGAAAAATTGCGCAGAAACCGCGGATGTTTCCCGGGATATGCTCCCAGCCGGCGCGCAGCGGGACTAGCGTCGGGGCATGCCGAGCCCTGGTCCGCCCAAGCCGCGGCGCTTCTCCATGCTGCGGGAGTTCTCCCTGGCGGACTTCATCACGCTCGCCAACGGCTTCTGCGGAACGGCGGCCATCCTGGCGGTGCTGCGCTTTCTCGTGACCGCCGAGCGCGGGTACCTGTGGTTCGCGTATGCGCTCTTGCCGCTGGCGGTGGTGTTCGACTACCTCGACGGCCGGGTCGCGCGTTGGCGTCAACGGATGTCGCCGCTGGGCGCACACCTGGACTCCCTGGCCGACTTGGTGTCGTTTGGAGTCGCTCCCGCGGTCCTCGCGTTCGCGGTGGGGATGCGTGGGAGCTGGGATGCGCTCGTACTGATGTACTTCGTGGCTTGCGGCATCAGTCGGCTGGCGCGGTACAACGCGACGCAAGCCGAGCTCGCGGACGAGACCGGTAAGGTGGCCTACTATGAAGGCACCCCGATCCCGACCAGCCTGCTCCTGGTCGTGGTGCTCGCCGTGCTGACCGCCCGCGGAAGCATCGGGTCCGCCCTGCCCGGGGGCAGCGTCGAGTGGCTGGGCGGCGAGTTCCACCCGCTGAGCCTGCTGTACTTCCTCAGCGGCAGCGCGATGATCAGTCGTCGCCTCCGCGTGCCCAAGCCCTAGCGCTTGAGCTCGACGACCGACGCGACCAGCCGGACCTCGTCGGCGGTGCCGTCGGCGTTCTTCTTGGCGAAGCTCGCGCCCTCCTCTTCGAGGTGCTCGACGTGGGCCGGCTTGACCTTCTCCACCTGAACTACCGCCTCGAGCCGCGCGCGTGACCCAGCGGAGTCTAGCGGGACGAAGAAGCCGTAGTCCTTGAACGTCACCCGGCAAGCCGCGGTCTTGGCATCCGCTGACTCGGCCAGCTCCATCCAGCAGCCCTTGCGCGAACAGGCGCGACGCACCTCACCCTCCACGGTGACGGTCTTCCCGGAGTAGGAGTCGGGCGTGGCGAGCAACTGCTGCAGCGGGACGCGCTCGGAAGAGCCGAAGCTGCCGCCGTAGCGCGTCCAGCCGGGCTCGGGCTCGGTCGCAGAGGCCGCCGCCGGTGGCTGGGACTTGGGCGATGTGTTGCAGGCAGTGAGCACGAGGGCGAGCAGCGGCCAGGGCAGCGGTTGACGCATGGCGCGAACTATACCGATTTCCGGCGCGACGGCACGGCTCCCAGCGCCGGGCGGACGAGCAGCGGCGAGGCCAGCTCCTGGGTTGCGCGGCGGTCCACCTTGCCGACGGCCGTCTCCGGAAGGTCCGCGAGCAGAGCATAGCGACGCGGTCGACGGAACGAGGCCAGGCTGCCCGCTAGCCGGCGATCCAGCTCCGCGAGGTCGAGCGTGGGACCCTCGGCGACGATGGCTGCGCACACCAGCTCACCCCACAGCGGATCGGGGATGGCGAACACGCAGGCTCGCCGCACCGCCGGGTCGGCTGTCAGCGCCGCCTCGACCTCCGCGGGATGCACGTTCTCGCCGCCGGTGATGATCATCTCCGACGCCCGCCCGCGGACCACCAGAGTGTCGCCCTCCAGAGCACCCAGGTCACCGGTCGACAGCCAGCCGCCCTCGAGCTGCAGCGGCTCGACGACGTCGCGGTAGGTGCCCAGCGCCAGGGTTGGTCCGGACACTTCGATCTCACCCACGCTGGACAGCCGCACGGCGACTCCAGGCAGGGGGCTACCGGAGCCGCGTCGCTCAGCCGGCGCGGCTGACTCCAGCGTGACGGTGCCGGTCGCTTCGGTCAGCCCATAAGTCGTGCGCACCGGCCACCCCACCTCGGTGGCCCTCGCGAGCAGGGCGGGGGGGGCGCCAGCGCCGCCCAGCATCACGGCGCGGAGACCGCGCGGCGCGGTGTCGGCTGCCTCCAGCGCGCGCGCCAGCTGCGACGGTACCCAGGAGACCAGGGTGACCCGCGCCGACTCGAGCCAGGCGGGCTCGACTGGCCCGGGTGGTGGGAGCACGATGGCGACGCGGCGAGCGATCGAGCGGAGCACGACGGACAGTCCGCCGACGTGGGCGAGAGGCAGCTCGAGCAGCCAGCGATCACCCGGCGCGGCGCCTAGAGCCCGCCACACGCCGCTCGATGTCACGTCGAACGCGGTGCGAGACAGAGCCACGACGCGTGGCGACCGGGTCGAGCCGCTCGTCGCGACGGCGGCGACGGGCGCGGCGGGGTCCACCGCCGCGGGTGGCCCGCTCGGGCCCGCTTCGGCGCCACCAAGCTCATTCGGCTCGAGCACGAGCTGCAGTCTCAGGGAGCCAACGAGCCGTGTACGCTCGAGCGGGCTGAGCCGTGGGTGCAGCGGCAGCGCCGGGATCCCGAGCCGTACCAACGCCAGCAGCGCGAGCACGCTCTCGAGGGAGGGAGCGCCAGGGATGGCCACGGGCGCGGTGATGGAGCCCGCACGGCGCACACCGCGGCGCAGCAGCGCCGCCGCGGTCCGGTCGACTCGGTCGTCGAGCTCCCGCCAGGTCAGCGTCTGTGCAGGACTGACGAGGGCAACAGCGTCGGGCGCGGCCCGTCGCGCGCGGGACAGGGCGCTCACGCGCGGCGCTCCGGAGCTGCAGCCAGCCCGAGGCCCGTGCCGGCGGGCGGAAGCAGGTCGCCCGCCCCGAGCCCGCCCGACCTCGGCGCGAGCCCCACGTGCGGCCCGAGTCCTTGCGCGCGCGCAGGCGAGCCGATCGCGAACGCGAGCGCGACCAGCGCGGACCACCCGACCTCGCCCTCGTAGGCATGGGACACGACCACATCGAGACCCAGGTCCTCGGCCTGCGCAGCCAGCGCGGCGGCGCGGTCGAAGCCGCCCAGCAGCGACGGCTTGAGCACCACGACCTCCAGTCGCAGCGCGGCCTCCGCGCTGAGTTCCCGCAGCGCAAATCCCTCGTGCGTGAGCGTCTCGTCCAGCGCGAGGGCAACCGGCGAGCGGCCGAGGGCGCATAGCTGCTCCCAGGGCGCGAGCTCCTCCACGAACTCGGGATTCGACCGCGCCAGTCGAGCCAGGGTGAGGTGCAGGTCCGCGCCGGAGAAGCTCTGGTTGGCGTCGAGCCTCAGCCTGACGCCCTCGCCAACCCGCGTGCGGACGCGTTCGACCGCTGGCAGCGTCGACGGCCCAAGCTTCAGCTTCAGGGTCCGCGCGCCACGCTCGACCGCTCGGAGCGCTTCGGCTTCGGCAGCGGGCCCGAGCACGTCGACCAACGCCGCGGTCGTCAGCAGGCGGGGCATAGCCCGCGCGGGCGCGAGGCCGCAGCACAAGAGGTTGGCACAGGGCTGCCCGAGCGCCTGGCCCAGGGCGTCGAGATAGGCCGTCTGCAGCGCGAAGCGCGCGCTGGGCGAGGGCAGGTCGAAATGGGGACCAGCGAGCACGCTGCCGAGATTGGCGGGCTCGGCGTTCAGCGCGGGGAGCCCTCGCGCGCGGGCGGTCGTCAGCGCCGCCTCGACAGCGGTCAGGTCGTCGCTGCCCCGGGTAAGCGGCGGGCACGCCTCGCCGTAACCCGCTCGGCCCGCGAGCGTCGCGCGGACCAGCACACGCTGCCGAGACGTGATCGAGCCGACGGCGTTGGTGGCTGCGCGCGTGAAGTGATCGGTCACGCGCTGCCACTCGAGGGTTTGGCTCATGACCGGGTCCCGAGCCCGGCGTCGAGCACAATCGCGGCCGCGAGCGCAGCGCCATACACCAACAAGAGGACCGCCGTCTGGCCCAGCACGCGGTTGAGCTCTCGGCCATGCAGCCGCCGGATACCGCGATGGATCGAGAGCCCGAGGGGCAGCGGCAGCCAGACGAGCCAGAGCGCGCGCCCTGCGAGCCCGCTCGCGATGATCGCTACTGGGATCGCGAACGCGACGGCGAGGCATACCGTCGCTTCCAGCTCGCCGAAGCGGCGGCCAAACCGTACGACCAACGTGCGCTTGCCCGCAGCCTCGTCGGTGGCGCGATCGCGAACGTTGTTCACCGCCAGCAGCACCGTCGCGATCGCTCCGACGCCCGCACCCGACCACCAGGCGAGCGCGGGAACGCTGCCCAGTTGCACCAGCGCCGTACCGGTCACGGCGACGAAGCCGAAGAACAAGAGGACGAAGGCGTCGCCCAGACCGACGTAGGCCAGCGGGTAGGGGCCGGCGGTGTAGGCCACCGCGGCCACCATCGAACACAGCCCGATGACGACCACCGGCGGTCCGGCGACCTGCACCAGATAGAGACCGCAGCCGAGCGCCAGCGCGAGGCAGGACATCAGCGCGACGCGCAGCGCACCCGGCCGAAGCAGCCCGCGCTCCGCTGCCCGCGGCGGGCCGACTCGCGCGGCGGTGTCGGCGCCCAGCTCGTAGTCGAACACGTCGTTGGCCAGGTTCGTCGCGACCTGCAGGCACATCGCGCCGAGCAGCGCGGCAAGTGCCGGTCCGGCGCGGAAGCCGCCGGCATGCAGCGCGCAGGCGCTGCCCACCATCACCGGCACGAGCGCCGCCGCGAGCGTCTTGGGACGCGCCGCCAGCAGCCAGGCGCCGAGCGACCCCGGAGCGGGAAGTCGGACGGTTTCACTCACGCGAGCACCTCGGCGACTGCCCGAGGTCGCTCCAGGATCACGTCGTGCCCCACCCCCGGGACGATCACCAGCTCGGCACGCGGCGCGAGGCTCGCGCCCCGGCGCGCCAGCGCGACGAACTTCTCGTCGAGTTCACCGACGACGAAGGTGACGGGCAACTGCAGCTGCGAGAGGCCGGACCAGAGGCTCGGCATGCGCCCGAGTCCGAGCGCCACCAGCGCGCCGGCGATGGCGTGCGCGTCGTGTGCCGTGCGCATTGCGCGGTGGCGTGCCCGCACCTCCGCCGGCAGGGCGCGCTGCGTCGCCAGCAGCGGCAGCGTCTCCCACTCGGCCACGAAGGCCTCGAGACCGCGCTGCTCGAGGGCGCGCGCTCGGGAGTCGTCGAGCAGGACGCGCTCGCGCCGCGCGGCCTCGGTGTCGAGGCCCGGGTGGACCCCCACGAGTACCAGCCGCGCGAACCGCGCTGGCTGCGCAAGGGCGAGTCCGAGCGCGAGCCGCGCACCGAGCGAGTAGCCCACCAGCTGCCAGCCGTCGTGCTGGCCGAGTAGCTCCCCGAGCCGGCTGAGCTCGGCGTGGAAGCCGCGGGGCACGGGAGCCGCTGGCAGCCCGTGTCCACCGAGCGTGGGCACGGACACGTCCGAGGCTCGCGCGCCGAGAGCCGAGAACGCGCTCGGTGCGCCCAGGAAGCCGTGTAGCCAGAGCGACCGCGTCACGCCGTTGCCTCCTGTAGCCGAGCGGCGATGGAGCGCTGATCCTCACTCGCGCCATGGGCGGGTACGCGAGCCCAGAGCACCGTCGCGCCGCCGCGCTCGAGCGCCCGCGTCAGCCCCCGCTCGAGCTCGAGGACGGTCTGCGCACGCTCATGGGGCACGCCGAACGCCGTCGCCGCGGCCCCGATGTCCAGCTCAGGCGGAGTGGTCCAGAAGCGCTCGTGCGCGCGGCCCGAGACCAGGGGCCAGACCGGGAGCTGCTCGAACAGGCGGCCGCCGCCGTTGTCCAGGACCACGATCGGCAGCGGCTGCCTCGCCAGCCGGGTGGTTGCCAGCCCGCCAACGTCGTGCTGAAAGCTGACGTCGCCGAGCAAGAGTGCGGTCCGGCCCGCGTGAGCGCTGGCCACACCCGCAGCCAGCGCTAGGAGTCCGTCGATGCCGTTGGCGCCTCGCTGCACGACGAGGCGGGGTCCGACCGCGCGGGCTCGACAGGCCAGCCCGAGCAGCCGGATGGGTGAGCTGTTACCCACCACCAGCACATCCTGCGGCCCGAGCGCGTCCACCACGCTTCGCGCGGTCCCGAGCTCGCTCAGCTCGGTGGCCCGTCGTGCTAGGTGGGCGTCAACGGCCTCGAAGGCGCGCGCAGAGGCAGCTGCCAATCGCGACCGGTACTCCCGCCGCCGCCCAAGCGCCTCCCTGCTGGACTCGAAGCCGGCGAGCAGCCCGCGCACGTTGGCGTCCACGTCGCCGAGCACTACCTCCGTGGCGCGTTGGGTCGGATCCGCGAAGCCGTGGGAGCCGAACACGAGCAGCGTCGTGCCCTGGCTCAGCCAGCGTCCCCAGCCCGCGTGCAGGGGTGGCCCGCCGAGCTGCAGCACGAGGTCCGGCGGGGGCGGCGCGCCGGCTCCGCCGAGCCACCAGTCCGCGCCGTCGGCGATCGCCTCCGTCGCCACGCCACCGAGCGCGTAGCGCTGCGAGCACTGCGCGTCCGGCACGAGCGCGAAGCCCGTGCGCTCGACCAGCTCTGCCAGCAGCGCCGGGGCAACGGCGCGCGCCGCGGGACCGAGCACGACGAGGCCACGCTTGGCATCACCCACCGCGCGCCGCGCCGCGGCGAGCTCGGCGGGGTCGACCGCCGCGCGCCGCGGGGTGATCACTCGTGGTGACGGGGTAGCCGACGGCTCGAGCGGCTGCGGCTCGAGCGGCTTGTCGAACGGGACGTTGACCTGAACTGGACCCGGCGACGGATCTCGTGTCAGCGCGAGGGCCTGAGTCAGCTTTCGAGCCACCGAGGCGAGGTGAGCCTCGCAGGGCAACCCCAGATCGAAGAAGCCGCGGGCGAAGGGCCCGTAGAGCCGCGTCTGGTCGATGGTCTGCGGCGCCGAGACCTGCTGCAGTCCAGCCGGCCGATCCGCGGTGAGCGCCAGCAGCGGCGCCTCGCTGTGCGCCGCCTCGATCACCGCGGGGTAGAGATGAGCGGCCGCGGTGCCGCTGGTCGTGATCGCGACGGCCGGCTCACCGCTGATCTTGGCCACGCCGAGCGCGAAGAAGCCCGCGCAGCGCTCGTCGATGATGCTGTCGACGCTCAGCCGGGGCTGCTCCAGACAGGCGAACACCAAGGGCGTGGAGCGCGAGCCAGGCGCGATTAGCACGCGGCGGACTCCAGCGTCGGCCAGCGCGCGGGCCACCTCCGCCGCCCACCGGGTCGTCAGCTCGGCGCTCACCGGGTCGGCTCCCCGCCGGCCCCCGTGGCGGCGAGCGCGTCGGCCAGGGTGCGCAGCTTCCAGCTCGTCTCTTCGACCTCTTGCGCGACGGTGGAGTCCGCTATCAGCCCAGCCCCGGCGAACAGCGTCGCGTCCTTGCCCCGCAGCACCATGGAGCGCAGCGCGACCACGAAGCGGCCGCTGCCGTGGCGGTCGACGAAGCCGAGCGGCGCGCCGTACAGCCCCCGCTCGAACCCTTCGTGCTGGGCGATATGGCGGAGCGCAGCCTCTCGCGGGGTGCCGCCGAGGGCTGGCGTCGGGTGCAGCGCGTCCACCAGCGACAACAGGTGCGCGGGCGGCGAGCTCAACACACCGCAGAGCTCGGTCGCCAGATGAGCGACGGTGCCGCTCGGCCGCACCTTGGGCTCGGCGGGGACGCTCAGCTGCGCGCAGCGAGCTGCGAGGACCTGTTCGATCGCCTCCACCACGAGCTCGTGTTCGCGCCGGTCCTTGACGGAGTCGAGCAGCGCCGCGCGACGAGCAGGCGTGTTGGGCGCCGATCCGGCGACGGCGTCGCTACGCACCAACCGCCCGCGTCGCTCCACCAGCAACTCCGGCGACGCACCGATGAAGCAGGCTCCCTCCCGACGCAGGCAGAAGCGCGTCGCTGTGGGATGGCGCGCGCCGAGCGTACGCAGGAGCTGGGCCGGCCGCGGCGGCCGCTCCAGGTGCAACGTGACCTTGCGAGCGGCGACGATCTTCTGCGCGCCTCCGGCGCGGATCAGCGCCAGCAGCTCCGCGGCGACTCGGCCAAAGCGCGCTTGACTGGCCGCTTCGTCACTGCCGGAGATCACGCAGGTGCGGTCCGACGGAGCACGCCGCTCCGCGAGCCAAGCGGCGATCTGGCCCGCGTGGGCGCGAGCGCGGTCGCTGTCCCCTCCGGGATCGATCACGCACAGCTCGCCCCGGTCGCCGAGGGCGCGATACAGCACTCGCGGGATGACCAGCTCGGCCGCGTGGAAGCCGCGCCAGGTCTCGTCCTGTGCCAGCAGCGGGCAGAAGCTGAGCGCGCCGTAGGCCAGTGGCAACTCCAGGGGAGCGGGCGCGAAGCTGCGCTCGGTTCGCTCCAGCCAGTGCTCGAGCTGGGCCGCACGCTCCGGTCCGGACGCCTCGAACGCGAAGGCACGGCCGAGCCCGGCGAAGCTCTGACCGTCGTCGTTCTCGAACGCGAAGGCATCCGAGTCGTCGAGCTCGAGCAGCGTGTGGGGCGCGACCAGCGGCACGCTGCGCAGGACGAGTGCGGGGACGGGGCCCCGCGGCAGCGAGAGCTCGGACCCGAGCGTAGTCACGACGCCTCGGGGGCAGAGCGCGAGACGAACAGGTGGCACGCGCCCAAGGCGAAGCGCTGCCGACTCACGGGGTCGAGCGCGGCGGCGCGACACAGTTCGTCGAACTCGTCGGGGGCGGGGAAGGCAGCGATGGACTGCTGCAAGTAGCGGTACTCACGGCTGCCCGACAACGCCGCGCCGAGGCGAGGCACCACCACGTGGACGTGAAACCGAGCCAGGGGAGCCAACAGACCGCTTCGGGGTTCGGTGAGCTCGAGCACGCACACGCGACCCCCGGGCCGGACCACCCGCGCCATCTCCTGGAGCGCCGCGGCTCGATCCGGCACGTTGCGAATACCGAACGCGATGGTGATGCCATCGAAGCTCGCGGGAGCGAAGGGCAGGGCCTGCGCGTCACCCTCGACCAGCTCGATGCGCGCGCCGAGCCCCTGTGCGGCGATCTTCCGTCTGCCGATGGCGAGCATCTCGCGGGACGGGTCGAGGCCGACCACCGTGCAATCCGGGTGAGCGGACGCGATCTGCAGCGCCAGATCCGCTGTGCCCGTCGCCAAGTCGAGCACGCGAGCCTTCTCCGGTAGCTCGAGGGCGGCGACGGTTCTTCGCCGCCAGAGCTGGTCGATGCCGAGAGACATCAGGCGATTGAGCAGATCGTAGCGATGCGCGATGGCATCGAACATCTGGCCCGAGCCGGGGCGCGTGATCTGCTCGCGGCTCACGCTGCCGCCTCGGGTCCGAGCAACTCGAGCAGCAGCGGCGCGGCGAGCGACGGCGGGAGCGCTTGCGAGCCATCGGACAAGGCGTGGCCGGGCGCATCGTGGACCTCGAGCATCACGCCTGCGGCCCCCGCGGCCAGCGCGGCGCGGGACAGCGGCGCGATCAGATCCCGGCGCCCCGCACCATGCGAAGGGTCGACGACCACGACCAACTCGTGAACGTGCGCCAGCAGCGCGACCGCGCCGAGATCGACGAGGTTGCGCGTGGACGGATCGAAGCTTCGGATCCCGCGCTCGCAGAACACCACCGCCTCGGCGCCGTGCGCCAAGCAGTGCTCGGCGGCGAGCAGCCACTCCTCCACCGTCGACGCCAGTCCGCGCTTGAGCAGGACGGGCTTGCGCGTGGCGCCTGCGGCGCGTAAGAGCGGGAAGTTTTGCATGTTGCGCGAGCCGATCTGGAGCACGTCCGCGTGTGCCGCGACCAGCTCCGCCTGCTCGGGGCTCATCGCCTCGGTCACGATCCCGAGCCCATGCGCACGACCCGCGTCGGCCAGCCAGGCGAGCGCCTCCGTGCCGTGACCGGCGAAGGCGTAGGGACTCGTGCGCGGCTTGAACGCCCCCCCACGGAGCCAGCGCACGCCGCGACCCGCGAGCCACTCGGCGAGGCGATGGATGTGCGCCTCGGACTCGACGGAGCAGGGACCGGCGATGACCCACGGCGCCTGACCTCGTGCGATGGCCTGGCCGCGCAGCGTCAACCGCGCAGGCAGGCCCGTGACGCGCGGCAGCCCCAGCTCGACGCTGAGCACGTCCGCGACCCCCGCGATGCTCGCGATCTCCCGGGGGTCGACGGCGGCCGAGTGGGGCGCCACTTCGAGCTGCGTCTGCGATGCGCCGCGCAGCCGCCGGACCCACAAACCTCGCTCGACGAGGGCACGCTCTACCCCGGCGGGCTCCGCCTCGGGACGCAGGACGACGATCATCGGATAGACAGTCCTTTCAAAAACTATTGAACAGTTAGTAGCCAGTGAGCAGGGCGTCAAGCCGTCTCTGACCGGACGCAGTTCGGCAAGGCACTGAAATCGCTAGCTATAGTCCCGAGCCTGCGGCTACCGTTGCTGCGGAGGGTTACGCTTTGGTCTCCGCGCAGGGACTGCGCTATGAGTACCCCATGCTCCGTGCTCACTCGCTCGGTCTCGCCGTCGCCCTGAGCGCGGCCCTGGCGCTACGGGCCGCGCCCTCCGCGGCGGAGGGCGCCCACGAGGCCGCTCCCGCCACGGAGACGGATCTCGGCGGCTACCTGGAGGGAGCGTCGGTGCTCGAGGGTCGCCTGCTCGCGCCCTGTTGTTGGAACCAGACGCTGGACATCCACGGCTCGGAGCTATCCACCTCGCTGCGCCGCGAGATCCGCACGCGGCTGCGCGCCGGCGAGACGGTGGAGGCCATCGAGGCAGACATGGTCGTGCGCTACGGCGAGCGGATCCGCGCCGTGCCGACAGGCAACCCGATAGCCGGCTTCGCGACGGCGCTAGCGCTGGGGTTCGGCGCCGCCGGCGTTGGAGCCGCGTGGATGCTGGCGCGCTGGCGCCGCCGCCGTCGCGACGAGCTCGCACAGCGAGGTCGGGTGGCTGGCGGTGAGCGAGATCGCTACGACGACGAGATCGATCGCGAGCTCGATCACCTCTGAGCTCGAGGCGCGCCTGCCGCTTCAGCAGCTCGACTGCCGAAAGTAGATGGTCCACGGCGAGCACGACGACCCGCTCACCCAGCGGACCTCGACCCAGTAGTCGAAGCTGTCTGCGGTGGCGCCGCAGTTGTCATAGGCGTACACGGTGAGACTCTCCGCTTCACCCGCGGCCTTCTTGGAGGAAGCGACCAGGTTCGAGCAGGAGCTGTAGATGTACAGGTCGTAGTTGACGGCAGCGGGAACGTCGAGGATCACCCGCGCCTGCACGTTGGCGCAGCACGACGAGCACTCGAGCGCACGAGCACGGAACCAGTGGCTGCGAGTGCCCGTGTAGGCCTTGAACGTCGACCAGGAGGACCAGTCGCACCAGAAGCCGCAAGCCGTATCGCCACAGGCGCTGCCCACCGAGGTGGGCGAACCGCATGCATTGGTGAGCTGCGCGTGGTTGACCTCGCAGTCGGGGTTGGCGTCGCAGTTGGCCAGCGGAGGCTCACAGCCGACCGGCGGCGCGCCGCCGGTCCCAGCGCCGCCCACGCCCACTCCGCCCGTACCGCCGCTGCCGCCAGCGGGCGCGCCTCCCGACCCAGCGCCGCCGGTGCCAGCACCCGACTGTCCACCCGTCCCCGTGCCGGCGGCTCCCGCGTCACCGCCCGCCGGAGGGCTGCCGCTCTGGCCGCCCGCGCCGGCTACAGCGCCGCCGCTGCCGCCGAGCGAGACGGGCGGCGCTCCGGCCAGGCTCAGACCACCGCCGCCCAGCTCGCCCGCGACGCCCAGGCCGCCGCTGCCGACGTTCGCGCCCGAGCCCGACACGACGCCGGCCTCCGGACTCTCCGCCGAACACGCCAGCGCCGTCCAGGCGATGAGCAGCCCCAGCGCGGCGGCTCGAGTGAAGCGCTGCCGGTCCACACCCCGAGTGTAGCATCCTCTCCGGCCTGGGGACTACCGACTACCAGGGCAGGAGCTCGCCGTTCATGTGCCGAAACTCCCCGCTCCGCTCGAGGGTGAGCTCGTCGATGCGCGCGAGCAGCCCCGCGGCGGACTCGCTCGGGTCGACCATGCCGGTGTTTCGGGTCATCTCCGTGCGCACATGGCCCGGATGCAGGAGTATTACTGCGACCCCACGGCCGGCGAGATCGCGCGCCAGGCTCATGCCGGCGGCGTTCAGCGCCGCCTTGCTCATGCGGTAGCCGTACATCGCGCCCGAGGTATTGTCGGAGATCGAGCCCATTCGGCTGGTGATGAGCGCGACCTTGCTGCCCTGCACGAGGCTGCCCGCGAGGGCCTGGGTGAGCAACACCGGCCCGAGCGCGTTGACGCGAAACTGCTCGACCAACGCCTCGGCGCTGGCGGTCGACAGGTCGTCCCAGCGCAGCACCCCGGCGTTGTGGATGAGCACGTCCAGGCGCTCGCCGGCGAGCTGCTCGGCGCAGCGCGAAATGCCGGCGACGTCGCTCACGTCGATGCCGCCGACGATCCGCACCCCGAGCGCCTCGAGCTCGGGGGAGGGCGTGCGACAGACGGCGACGACGCTCGCGCCTCGGGCCGCGAGCTGGCGAACGAGCTCGAGGCCGATGCCCCGGTTGGCTCCCGTGACGACCGTGATTGCCATGCTGAATCCTCTCGACCTGCAACTCATGCGGGGGATCGCCGCGGGGCGCAAGGCGTTGAACGCCTCAGCGGTTGAAACCCAGGAGTGCCTCGACCGCAGCCAGCGCCGCCTCGGGACCGAAGTCGTCCTCTTCGGGGGCAGCGGGGCGCACCGGTGGGTGGGCCTTGGCGTCGCGCTGCGGCGGGCGCGGCGCGAGCACGGCCTCGGCGGCGGGCTCGGCTGGAGCCGAGGGCTGCCGGGCACGCGCCGGCGCGGGGCGGTCGCCCCGCGTGCTTCGCTTGGACCTGCCAGCGGGCGCTGCTCGCTCCGCGAGCTGCTGCTCGCGCCGGATCGCCTGCGCCGCGGCCTCCGCCAAGCGCGCGGCCCGCTCGGTCTCCCCGCGCATCTCCGCCAGGAAGCGGCTGGGGATCTGGGGCCTGAGCTTGCCCCACTTCATGCGCGCCTTGCAGGTGCTCAGCGTGAGCGTCTCCTGCGCGCGGGTGACGCCGACGTAGGCCAGCCGGCGCTCCTCCGCGATGGTGTGTCCGCCGTCGGCGACCGAGCGTTTGTGCGGAAGCAGGCCCTCCTCCATGCCCACCAGGTACACGTGAGGAAACTCCAAACCTTTCGCGCTGTGCAGCGTCATGAGCGTAACCGAGCGCAGCTCGCGACGGTCCTTGTCGTCGCGGTCGTCCTCGCGGCCCGACAAGGACGTCTCCTCCAGGAAGCCGAGCAGTGAGGGCGAGGCGTCTCGCTGCTCGTACTGGGCGACGGCGTTGACGGCGTCCTCCACGCTGGCCCAGCGCGCCTCGACCTCACCGCCGCTCTTGTACACACGCTCCACCTCGTCGCGATAGCCGACCTCCTCGATCAACGCCCTCACGCCCGCGGCCAACGAGCCCTGCCCGAGGGCGGCGCGGTGTCGCTCGATCAGGGCGCGAAACGCGGTGACGCGCGCGCCGACGTGAGCCGGCAGCAGACCACTCGCGAGGGCCTCGGGCAGCGCGTGCCACAGTGACGCGCCCGCCTTCACCGCCACCGAGAGCAAGGTCTCGATCGAGCTGGTGCCGATGCCGCGCGAGGGCGTGTTGATGATCCGCAGTAGCGACACCTCGTCCGCCGGGTTGGCCAGCACCCGCAGGTAGGCCAGGATGTCGCGGACCTCCTTGCGGTCGTAGAAGGACTGTCCACCGATCAGCACGTAGGGCACCTTCGCGCGCCGCAACTCGAGCTCGAAGGGACGGGGCTGCTCGTTGGTTCGGAACAAGATCGCCACGTCACTGGCCGGGACGCGCTCGGGATTGTCGGGCGAGACTCGCCAGGCGATCTCTCGCACCACGCCCGCCGACTCTTCGCTCTCGTCCTCGAAGCCCACGAAACGCGGCGCGGGGCCCGCGCCGCGACAGGGGACCAACACCTTGGGGTGCCGCTCGGTGTTGTGGGCGATGAGCCGATTGGCGAGCTCGAGGATGGGCGCCCGCGAGCGATAGTTCTCCTCGAGCCGTACGACCTTGGCCTCGGGCCAGTCGCGTTGGAAGTTCAAGATGTGGCTGACCTCGGCGCCGCGCCAGCCGTAGATGGACTGGTCGTCGTCACCGACCACGCACAGGTTGCGATGGCGCTCCGCCAGCGCGCGAACGATTCGGTACTGCAGGCCGTTGGTGTCCTGATACTCGTCGATCAGGATGTGGTCGAAGCGCGTCGCCTCGGCGAAGCGCACCTCGGGCTGGGTGGTGAACAGCTCCTCCACCTTCAAGAGCAGGTCGTCGAAATCCAAGGCACCACAGGCGAACAGCGCGCTCTGATACTTGCCATAGGCGAGGGCTGCGAGTTGCTCTTTGTCGCTCGTGGCGACGTCGAGGGCCGAGTCCGCGCGCACGCCTTGGCTCTTCCAGCCGGAGACGATGAAGATGAGCTCCGACGGTTTGAGCGACTGGTGGCCGACGCGCACGTCGCGCAGCGCCTGCCGCGCCAGCGTCTCCTGGTCACTGCGGTCATAGATGGTGAACTCGCGAGGGTAGCCGAGGGCGGTGGCGTGACGCCGCAAGACCCGGACACACAGGGAGTGAAAGGTGGAAATCTCTGGGCTGGGCTGGCCCCGCTTGCGACGGCGACCGAGCAGGGCGATGGCCCGCTCACGCATCTCTTTGGCCGCCTTGTTGGTGAAGGTCATGGCCAAGATGCGATCCGCGCGGGTGCGGTGCCGGATCAGCTCCGCGATGCGATGGGTGATCACCCGGGTCTTGCCCGTTCCCGCGCCGGCCAAGACCAGAAGCGGTCCCGACAGCGTCGACACGGCGTCGCGCTGCGCGCGATTCAATCCGGGCTCGGGCACCGTGGCGCGATAGACCAGGGCGGCGGCGGGGTCCAGTGCCGCGCCGACGCCGCGCGGCCGTCCCGCCTGGCGGGGCCTGCCCAGCGGGAACACGTCGTGACCTGACGGCCCGGTGATGTACACTGCGCGCTCGTGGACATCGCGTCGAACTTCGAGTTGCAGCCGACGCCGCGCGTGGTCTTCGGGCCCGGCAGTCGTCACAAACTGGGTCGCCGCGCGCGGGCATTGGGCGTCGAGCGGGCGCTGTTGGTCAGCGACCCGGGGATTTCCGCCGTGGGCATGGTCGACGAGCTCGCCGCCGTCCTCGAGGCCGAGGGCGTCGCGCTGGAGATCTTCGCCGAGGTGGAGCCCAACCCTCGGGTGCAGACCGTCGACCGTGGCGCCGAGCGACTGCGCGAGCTGCACGACGGCTGGGTGATCGCGCTCGGGGGTGGCTCGGTGCTGGACGCGGCCAAGGCCATCGCGCTGTTGGGCAACAACGCCGGCACGATCGCAGACCATCGCCTCGGCGTGGGGCGGCCGGCGCCCGGGCGACGGTCCATCGCCATCGCCACCACCGCGGGCACGGGCAGCGAGAC
The DNA here is from genome assembly GCA_019637295.1 of Polyangiaceae bacterium. Classification (GTDB taxonomy): domain Bacteria; phylum Myxococcota_A; class Polyangia; order Polyangiales; family Polyangiaceae; genus JACKEA01. The sequence continues at coordinate 143,532 of JAHBVX010000005.1, read as the reverse complement.
CAACGCCTTCGCGGTGGTCACCGACCCCGCGCAGGGGCGCAAGGTGCTGATCGGACACCCGAGTCTATTGCCGTCGTTGGTGCTGCTCGATCCGGAGCTCACCCGAGGCGTTCCTCGGATCGTCACCGCCACGACCGGCATGGACGCGCTGGTGCACGCCCTCGAGGCGCTCACCAGCAGCCGCCGAAACCCGGCCTCACAAGCCTTGGCCTTGCGTGCGATCGCGCTGGTGTCCGCTCACCTGCGAGCCGTGGTGAGCGACGGCACGAATGGACCCGCCCGCGAGGCGATGCTGATCGCCTCGCACCTGGCGGGCCTGGCGTTTTCGAGCTCGGGTCTCGGCATCTGCCACGCCATGGGTCATCCACTCTCGGCTCGGCTCGACGTGGCGCACGGCCAGGCGCTAGCGTCGGTGCTGCCCCGGGTGCTCGACTACCACCGCGAGACCTGCGCCGAGCTGTTGGCCGAAGCTTCAGACGCTCTCGGCAGCGCCGAGGGGGGGAGCACGGAGGCTCGGGTCGAGGCCGCGCTCGGTCGGGTCAGGTCGCTGAGCCGAGACGTCGGCACCGACCGGCCGCTGCGCGAGCTCGGCGTTTCCGACGCGCTGATCCCCACGCTGGCCGAGGACGCCCTGGCCGATCCGTTGATTCTGACGACGCCGCGCCCGGCCACCCAGGCGGACGTCGAGGCGCTCTACCGGCAGGCGCTCTGAGCCATCGCCCCCGGCGAGCGCAAGTCGTGGCCCGCGGCGGGCGAGCGAGGTACGCTCGAGAGCGCATGCGCAAAGCGGTGTTGCTGCTCACGGTGGTCTCGGCGCTGTCGGGGGCGAGCCTGACGGAGCCGGGCGCAGCCAGCGCGGCGGAGCTCTCGGCAGCGGAGAAGAAGAGGGCCGCCGATCTGTTCCGGGATGGCGAGCGCGCCTTCAAGCGACACGAGTACCCTGCCGCGGCGGCCCGGTTCGAAGAGGCCAACGCCATCGCGCCGCACCCGGCGGCGCTGTTCAACGCCGCGCGCGCTCACCAGAAGGCCGGCGACCTGGTGCGAGCCGCCAACCTGTGCGCGCGCTACCTGCGGGACGCGCCGGCCAATGACTCGCGCCGCACCTCCGCCAACGCGCTCTTGGCCGAGCTCAGACCCAAGGTCGGTCGCATCTCGATCGAGACCAGCGCCGACTCGGCGAGCATCGACGGCGTCGCGGTGGAGCTGGACGAGACCTTCGTCGATCCCGGCGACCACGTCGTCACCGCGCGGTTTGGCGAGCAGGAGGTCCGGCGCAACGTGACGGTGGTCGCGGGGAGCCTGGAGCGGATCGTGCTCGAGCCCCCGGCGGCGCCGCCCCCCAGCCCAGAGGACCCCGGCGACGAGCCGCCAGCCGAGGACGCGCCCGAGCAGCCCGCAGCGGGCAAGCCCTTACCCCCGACCTGGTTCTGGGTCGGGGTCGGCGCCACCGCGCTGCTGGGCGGCGCAACCGTGTGGAGCGGCCTCGACACGAACAGCGCCCGCGAGCAGTACGACAAGAATCCAACCCCCGGCGGCCTCGACGACGGTCGCTCCAAACAAAGCCGCACCAACCTGCTGCTGGGCAGCACGGTCGTGGTCGCCGCGCTCACGGCGACAACCGGGCTGTGGCTCACGGAGTTTGGCAAGAAGAGGCAGTCTGACGAGGCCTTCGGCCTCTCCATCGGACCCGGCGGCGCCGCCGTCGCGGGCAGGTTCTGATGGGGCGAGCCGACGAGCCGTTCGAGGAGCTGTCCCTCGCGGACATCGAGCTGACCCGCGCCATCGACGCCGACGCCCCGCTGGCGTCGTCGCCCACCGCGCTGCAGACGCCGCTCGCTCTCGCGGCCGAGCAACCCGCACCTGCCATGCCGCGTGTCGGTCGCTACGAGCTCTTGATGGAGCTCGCGTCCGGGGGCATGGCGACGGTGTACGTGGGGCGGCAGTTCGGCGCCGCGGGGTTTCAACGTCTGGTCGCGATCAAGCGCATGCACCCGCACATCGCGCGGGATCCGGAGCTGGCCGCGTCGTTCATGGACGAAGCTCGCATCGCGAGTCTGATCCGACATCCGAACGTGGTGAACGTGCATGACGTCCATGACGCCGACGGGGAGCGACTCCTGGTCATGGACTATGTGGAGGGGACGAGCCTGAGTCAGGTGATGCGCGCCGCGAAGCGGCGCAAGGAGCGCTTGTCGCGGCCGGCCGCGCTGCGCATCCTGGTCGACACGCTCACGGGGCTGCACGCCGCTCACGAGCAGCACAGCCTCGAGGGACGCCCTCTCGGGGTGGTGCACCGGGACGCCACCCCGCACAACATCTTGCTGGGAGTGGATGGCTCTGTTCGGCTCACGGACTTCGGCATCGCCAAGGCCGCTGAACGCAGCGTTCACACCGCCGCGGGCCTGGCCAAAGGCAAGTTCCGTTACATGTCGCCGGAGCAGGCTCGTGGCGGAGCGCTCGACCGCCGCTGCGATGTCTTCGCCCTCGGCGTGGTGGCGTGGGAGCTGCTCACGGGCCGCCGCTTGTTCGACTCGGAGAGCGATGGCGAGGTGCTGCTCACCGTCACTGCAGGCAACTATCCGCGCCCAGCCAGCGTCGAGCCGAGCATCGGCGCCGAGCTCGACGCCATCGTCATGCGCGCCCTGGGCGTCACGCCGGACGAGCGATTCCCAACGGCGGCCGCGTTCGCCGACGCGCTCTCTGCCCACGGCGTGCGCACCGGCGAGCTCGCGAACGGCTCGGACGTGGCCCGGCTGGTGCAGGAGTTCTGCTCGGAGGAGGTCGAGTCACGACGCCGGACCCTGGCCGACGTGCTCGAGGGGCGTCGGCGGTTGTCCCTCCGGCCGACGGATGGGGTGGCCGTGCCCAGCGGCACGGGCGCCACCGACGGCACGTCCCGACCGCTCACCGTCGACAGCGTCAAGGTCGTCCCTGCGCTCAGCGAGGAGCAGATCCGAACCATGCACGCCGAGCGCCGCCGCGCCGTGCTGCTCGGGGTGGGGGCCGGCGCGCTGCTCGTCGGGGCTGGGCTCGCGGGCGTGCTGTGGCTGCAAGGGCAGCGCCGCGTGGACGAGCCAACCGCCGTCAGCTCGAGCGCGCCCCCGCCGCCGAGCGCGCCGGTACAGAGTCCGCGGGTGCGGGTCGCCATCCGCGCCGAAGGCGAGGTGACCGAGGTGCGAGGCGTGGGCGTCGACGACGTGGAGTTCGGCAAGCAGAGCGCAGTGTTCTCGCTGCCCCGCGCCGAGGAGTCGGTGACCGTCGTGGTCTCCTTGGCCGACGGCAGCGAGATCGAAGAGACCTTCGTCCCGCGGGAGAACGTCAGCCTCCGAGTGCGCAGCGCGGTGAGCCCAACCGCCTCGTCCGTGCCGAAGTCCGTCCCGCCTGCCGGAAAGACTCAGCCAAAAGCCGCTGCTCCGTCCACGGGGCTCGAGTCGAACCCGTACGAGTGATGTGCCAGAAATGAGAAACGCGGGCGCCGACTCCTCGCGAGGAGTCGGGACCCGCGTCGCTCGTCTCGACCGCTTGTCGAGCTTGCTGTCAGCCGCCGACCATCGCCGCGCCGGCGAAGACGAACATGAACAGCACGTACGCGATGATGGCGAGCACCGTGATGACCAAGCCCACGATGGTGAGGATCTTGCCCCACTTCAGCTTGCTCTCGGCATCCGCGACGTTGCCCTGGTCTGCGGCCTGGCCGGCCATGTAGCAAAGGATGGCTCCGATCAGACCGAAGCAGCCGTTGCCGCACATGAACCAAGTGACCAGCGAGATGATCATCCAGGTCTGAGTTTGCTTCTTGAGTTCCGGGTTGCCGCCGCCCATTCCGGGCGCGCCCATTCCACCGGGGGGCGCCATCGGCATGCCGCCGGGGGGGCCCATGGGTGCTCCGGGCGGTGCGCCCGGCATTCCACCGGGGGGTGCGCCGTAGCCACCGGGAGGCGCTCCACCATAACCGCCTGGCGGTGGGCCGTAGCCGCCACCCTGTGCTTGAACGCCCGTCAGCTGATCCATCATGTCCGTGCTCCTCTTCCGCAGATTCTGCTAATCACTCTGGGAGATCGTTTGCTTTCGAGATCTTCGCGCCCGTCCCTCAGGCGGCCGGAGGGTAAACCGAAAGGACGGCCGTTTACCACCCCGCCGAGCGCCGCGCCGGCACTTACCGCCAAGGAGAGCACAAACTGGCCAAATTACCGCACATTGGACGCTGCTGGGCGCCCGCTGGGGCGGCGGCCGCGGCGGTCGTCATGGCCGCTGGCTGCTCACGCTCCCCGGAAGCGCCCGCTGAGGCCGTGGCGGTGGCGGGCCCCGGCCGGGGGGATCACGTGGTGGTGGAGCTGAGCTCGGCCGAGTTCTTCGAAGCCCGCGTGCTCGAGGCCGGGGAGACCGCGCTCAAGGTGGAGCAGATCCCCGGCGGCAAGACGCACACGGTGGAGCGCGCCGACGTGTACGCGATCACGCCTGCCGTCGCGGCGGCGCGCGGGCGCTTCTACATCTGTCGAACAGCGCCACAGCGCTGGCAGCCTTGTCAGCTCGAGGCGGCGACGTCGCGTCCCTGGCTCGCGTCGTTGCCAGAAGGTGACAGCGTGCGCATCGAGCCCGCAGATGTGCTCGCACCAACGGACCTCACCGAGCTCAACCTTCGCCGGCGGTTCGAGCGCACGCAGCGCGTTCGCGAGTTTCGTGCGCAAGCGAAGAAGGCCGGCAGCCCCCGCGTCACCGTCGGGTGGAAGCCCGCTCCGCGGGAAGCTGTGCTCGTTTCCATCGGCGGCAGCTGGCTCAGCGCCCAGGTCTTCGAGTTCCTCGACTCAGGGTATCGCGTACGGCTCGCGGGCGACGGGCGGATCGTCGAGGTGCCCGCCGGCACGCTGATTCCGCAGCCACCGTACCCGGGCCCCGCGGCGCCGCGCTCCTTCGTGCTCGCGCGACCCGACGCCATCGCAGAGGGCTGGCGTCTGTGGCAGGTCGCGCTCGTCGCGGACGACCACTTGACGCTCCAAAACGAGCACGGCGAGCGCAAGCGGGCGACGCTGCGGGACGTGGTTCCGCTGGTGCCTTGAGGGGACCACCACTCACGGCTGCGGTGTGAGCTGGCGGGTAGCCAGCAAAGCGTCGCTCTCACCCGCATCGAGGAAGAGCTCTGCCCGCGCGAGCAGGGTCCGACCGCGATCGAGGGCGCAGGCGCGCAAGGCGACCACATGCGCGCCGTGACTGCGCTCGAGCTCCTTGCCGCCCGGCTCCTCGAGCAACCGAAGGGTCAGTCCACGGCCCCCGCCACCCACCGACGCACTCACGTCCACGCAGCGAGCGATGGGGACCGTGATGGGTATGCTCACGCGCTGAGACGACGTGACGCGCAGGGCGCGCGCTCCGCCGAAGTGCGTGCCGCGCTGACCCACGCCGCGCGCCATGGCGAAGCCGAGCAGCCGGTGCGCCGCGAGGGGATGCTGCGAGAACACGGCGGGGGCGTCCGGGTCCGGGCGGACGATCACGCGGTGCGGCCCCGGGGCCTGCAGGGCTTCGAGCTCGAGTGACGGTCGCGGCGCGCCACACACGAACAGCGTTGCCTGGGACACCCCCCGCGCGGAGGCCAGGAGCTGGCCGTCGTCCGTCCAGGCCTGCGCCAACACGCCATGCAGCGGTCGTCCGCCCACGACGTCCACCCGCGAGCACCCGGCTCCGAGCGCCAGCGCCACGCTGGTCCGCGTCCCCAGCGGCAGTGTGCCCTGGCTGACCACCGCGCTGCCGCCGTAGCCCGCCGCGTCCAGGCGCCGGTCGAGCTCCCGCGCCCAGTCGTCGGGGCTGGCGGGCGCCGTGAGGTCCACCATGAAGGCCTCGTCCCCCGCGAGAGCCGCGTGCCCATCCCGGCTCTCGGAGACGACGACGACCCCGGTGCCTTGGCCAGCTCGAGGTCGCACCTCGACGGTCACGTCCGTACGCTCCGGGGCGCAGGCGACCAAGAAGCGCTCGCGCCCGCGCGCGCGTCCGCGGCCTGCGATTCGACCATTGGCTTCGAGCAGCGTGACATCGAGGTGAGAGACGTCGCTGGCGGGCAGCACGAGCACGCTGATGCAGCGGTCCTTGGCGATGGCCACGGACAGGCGCGACGCCACCCGGGGGTCGAGCGGGATGCCAGCGCGCCGCACCTCCCGCCAGCTCCCGCCGAGGGTTCGGTGGTGCGAGCTGACCTGGTCGTTCAGACGCGGGAACGTCGCGACGGCCGCCTCCGCTGCGTCTCTTCCGCCGCTCGGGAGCAACGACCGGCCCACCGCCTCGGCGCGCGCTGCCGAGACCCGCTGCACGCCGATGGCGACGACGCCGTGCCCCGCCGCCAGCCGTGCCACAGCGAACAGTCGCCGCGGATGCGGGGGGCACACCAAGAGGCTCGGCGTCTTGTCCGGCGCCTCGTCCGAGCCGAACACGGTGCCGTCGTCACCGTACACGAACAGATCGACATCCTCGACGCTGTCGTTGCCCCGCGCGATCACGAGCCCGCAGTCGCTCTCGGGCAGCGCGAACAGGCTCGAGATGCGATCGCCGGCGCTGCCGGCGCCTACCGCGATCACCTCCGACTCCTCTGCGCCCGCAGCGCGCGCGCGGGCCGAGTCCGACTTCAGGAACTCGTGCCCGTCCAGCGTGCCCTCGACGCGGCCGAAGGGCTCGCCGGGGGTGGGCGCCGGCGCGGGTGCGCGAGGACCGCAGGCAGCCAGGAGCAAGGCGAGGGCGAACGACTTCACGGTAGCTCCCCGAGCTCGGCACCGGAGACGTTGAACAGTGCGCCGAGCCAGAGTAGCCCCGTGCCCCGCGCCTCGATCTCGAACGTGGCCGTGTCGTCCACGGCGCAGAACGCCACCGCCACACCGTCACCGCCGAGGCCCGAGTGGTTCTGCACTCGGCGGGTGCCAAAGCTCGCGGAGGCCGCGACGCCGATCATCTGGCCCCGCAGTCCAGCGAGCGCGAGCAGGTAACAGCGGCCGGGGGTCACCGGCAGCGGCAGCAGCGTCACGCCGCCCGCGCCCAGGGACTCGTACACCGGTGGCTCGGTCACGCTGCGAAGCCAGTGCCGACCGAGGGTCGCCGCGAGCCGCGCGCGCGGCTCGGGGCCCCAGCGCTCGGGCAACGCCTCGGAAAGCGGCCAAGTGGCGTGCACGACGGTGATGAGCGCGCTCGGCTCTGCGCCCGCGATTCGCAGCCGCGCGCTCGTGCGTTCGCCAACGCAGACTGGCAGGGTCGCGTCGAGCGACACGGTGTGATCCCTCGACAGGGACCGGCCGCTGGGCAACGCCCACAGCTCGGCGTCGATGTCGCGGGGTTCGGGATCCGCTCCGGGATCGGGGCTGAGCACCACGAGCTCGTGGCAGCCCGGGTCGAGGTGCAAACGTGACTCACTCGTGCCGTCACGCAGCGCGCGCGCCTCGGCGCGCGCGACCCGCGCCGCACCTTCGCGCCGCTGGCGCTCGAGCGCGCCCGCGGCGCGCGTCGCCGTCGGCGCCGCCGTGGGGCGCGGTCCCACTCGCCCAAAGGGAGCGCTCGGGCCAGGATCCCGGAGCGGCAGGCTCCGAGACAGCGCGGAGGCGGGCTTCGGCCCCTCGACGACGACCACCTCGAGCACCCCGCGAGGCGAGCGCATCTCGATCAACAGCCGAGACAACATGGACTTGCGCACGCCGCAGCGCACGAGCTGCGCCGCGCCGGCGCTGCTGGTCTCGGGGCTCTCTCCGTTCGGCCACGCCGGTCCTCCCGCCAGCGGCGCGAAGCGCAGCACGAACTGCGCAGACGGTGCGCCGATCACCGCGACCGTGCTGCAGTCGTCCCGGGAAATATCGAGCGCGTGGGCCGGCAGGCGGACCGCGACCACCTCGCCTCGCTGAACGAGCCTGGGTTCGAGCCGAGTCAGCCGCGTCGCGGCTCGGCCCCAAGCTCGCTCGAGCGCGCCGAGATCCGCGTCCAGATCGGCGCGCGCGGCGCCGCTGACCAGCAGCGCGACCAGCGGCACCAGCGCGCGCGCGAAGGGGTTCAGTCTGCCACCTCCGTGAACCCGGACTCGACGAAACCCCGCTCCGTGTCGTCCCACACGAAGAGGGCATGGGCCGTGACCGCGCCCGCGTCCACGGCGGTGACGAGATAGGCCAACTCGAACGACGGCCCGCCGGTGCCCCCCAGGGTCATGCTCGCCGCGTCCTCGGCGCTGAAGTACGCACCACAGTCGAGGTGGGAATGAAAGAAGACCTTGACCGGTCGCCCGGCGCTCTGGGCGCTGGCGATCGCTCGCTCGAACTTCAGCGCGTTGACCTTGAAGTACTCTCTGCCGGTGCGCGGATGACCCTCGGGGTCCGCCGCGTGGTACTTGTTGGCCAGGTTCTCGAGCTCCACGGCCTCGTCCACGAGCAGCGGCTCCGAGGCTGGCCCGCACAGGTAACCGCAGGCTTCCTCGTCACGAGCGTAGGCGGCGACCGCCGCCGCCGCCACGGATCGCAGGACGCTGCTTCGAATGCGGAGGTCTCCGTTCACCCAGGGCGCCCTCGTCGAGTCGGTCACCATGTGTATCGCTTCTCCCACTTCATGGGCGCAAAGTAGCGGTCGCCCCGGTCGCACGCGATGGTCACGACGGTGCCGCCGCCTTGCGCTCGGTGGAGCCGCTCCGCCAGCTGGACGGCCGCAAAGATGTTCGCCCCCGTGGAGTGCCCGACGTGCAGGCCTTCCTCGGCCGCGACTCGGTCGGCCATTTCCCAACCATCCTCGGTGCCCACCGGGAAGATCTCGTCCGGCAGCGTCGCATCGTAGATGGGCGGGACGATGCTGGATGCCATGTGCTTGAGGCCCTCGAGGCCGTGGAGCGCCTCCGCGGGCTCGGCGGCGACGCAGTGAACGGGGCGCGTGTGTTCGTGCAGGCGGCGGGTGGTGCCCATCACCGTGCCGCTGGTACCGAGCCCGGCGACGAAGACGCTGATGCGATCGCCGAGCGCATCGAGGATCTCGGCGCCGGTTCCGTCGTAGTGCGCCAGGGGGTTGCTCGGGTTGCCGTACTGGTCGGCGTAGAAGTAACGGTCGGGATGCTCGCTCACCAACCGCCGCACCAGTCGGATGGCACCATCCGAGCCCTCCATCGGATCGCTGAAGATCAACTCTGCGCCGTAGGCCGCCGTGATGTCCTTGCGCGCCTTGGTTACGTTCTTGGGCATCACCAGCTGCACGCGGAAGCCGAGCGCTGCGCCGACCATGGAGTAGGCCACTCCGGTGTTGCCGCTGGTCGCGTCGATCAGGATCTTGTCCGAACCCAGACGCCCGTCGGCGATCGCGTCCTTGACGATGCGGCTCGCCGGACGATCCTTGACCGAGCCGCCCGGATTGGCGAACTCGAGCTTCACGTACACCTCGACGCTCGGCGCCGAGCGGGCCACCCGCTCCAGACGGATCAGCGGTGTGTTGCCGACGGCCTCGAGGATCGAGCCGAGCCTTCGGGAGCGGTGCAGGCGTCGGTTCATGGGTCGCTACCGGACAGGGCACCCATGATGGGGAGCGTCGCCCGCCACGCGGCGGCGCCCAGCCGCCGGCAGACCGGGTCGTCGAAGGCCTCGGCGTGGGCGAAGGCCGGCGGCAGCTCGGTGGGGCTGAGGGTGACGCGCTCCACGCCGGCCCGGTGCAGGTACAGAAGCTCCACCAGCGAGTCCTCACCGCCACGCACGCGCACATCGAGCGCGCCGATCCTTCGTTGCCCCGCATCCCCCACGCCGGGCAGCCGCCGCTGACGTTCGAAGCGATCCACTCAGCGCCCCCCGGCGATCGCCGGAACGATGCTGATCTCCTGTCCGTCCGCGAGCGTCGTGTCGAGACCGTCCAGGAAACGGATGTCTTCCTCGCCGACATAGATGTTCACGAAGCGCCGGACGCCTTTGGCGTCGAGCAGGCGGTCCCTCATGCCCGGATGGGCGCTCTCGAGGTTGTCTACGACCTCGCGGACCGTACCGCCGCTGACCTTGACGGCCTCCTGGCCTCCCGTCAGCGTGCGCAGTGGGGTGGGGATTCGAATGATCACTTCCATGGCTTGCTCCTGATTCACACAGCGGGTTCACACGCAGGCAGGCCACTCGTATAGCGGGCCTCCTCCAGAGTCTCGATGCCGCCCGAGCCACACAGCGGGCAATCGCTTCGCGCCGACACGGGCCTGCAGCGTAGCGTGTCCGTGCGCGCGTCGTAAGCCGTGAGCGTGCCGGTTCGGTCGCCGCCGAGCAGGGTGGCGATGGCCCGATCCGCGAGCAGCGCGCCGCCGAGCCCGACCATGGGGCCGAGCACCCCGGCCTCTGCGCAGTTCGGCGCGTCGCGGCCCACCGGCACGTCCTCGAACAGACAGCGGTAACAGGGGCGACCCGTGGCGGAGATGCTCAGCACGGTGGCCATGAAGCGAATCGCGGCGCCATGCACGATGGGACGCGACGTGAGGCGCGCGGCGTCGGCGCACAAGAACTTGGTCGCGAAGTTGTCTGCCCCCTCGACCACGACGTCCACGGAGCGAAACACCTCGAGGGCATTGCTCGGCAGAATCCGTGAGCCCAGGGTCTCCACTCGGCTCTTGGCCCCGCGCGCTCTGGAGAGCACCTCCCGAGCGGCTTCGAGCTTGGGACGACCGACGTGCTGCTCGGAGAACAGGATCTGTCGGTGTAGGTTGGATAGCTCGACCTCGTCGTCATCGCTCAACAGCAGCTGACCCACTCCGGCGCGGCTGAGCGCGAGCGCGGCGGGGCAGCCGAGGCCACCGACTCCGACGACGAGCACGCGGGCGCGGCTCAGGATGGCATCACGTTCGGAAGTATTCATCGAGGCTGAAGTACCGCTCGCCAGTGTCGCACAAGATGGTCACCACGGACGCGCCCGGACCGAGCTGCCGCGCGACCTCGAGCGCGACCGCGACGTTCGCGCCCGCGCTGATGCCAACCAGGATGCCCTCTTGCTTCGCGAGGCGCTGCTTGACGTCGTACGCCCGCTCGTCGCTCACGGTCCGCACCTCGTGGGGCGCGGCGCGGTCGAAGTTCTTGGGCACGAACCCGGCAGCGATGCCCTGGATCTTCGTGGGGCCGCGCTCACCCCGGCTGATGGTCGCGCACGACTCGGGCTCCACCGCGATGACCTTCACGCCAGGCACCCGCTGGCGAAGCACCCGCCCGACGCCGCTGACGGTGCCGCCGGTGCCCACGGCGGCCACGAAGGCAGCGATGGGCTCCCCCGCCATGGCGTGCAGGATCTCCAGCGCCGTGGTCTGTTCATGCACGCTCGGGTTGGCTGGGTTCTCGAACTGCTGGGGCATGAACGCGCCGGGCGTCGCGGCGGCGATCGCCTTCGCGCGGGCGATGGCGCCGTCCATCTGCTGCTGTTCGGGGGTGAGCACGAGCTCCGCGCCGAAGGACTGCAGCAGTTGGCGACGCTCGAGGCTCATGCTCTCGGGCATGGTGAGGATGCAGCGATAGCCGCGCCGCGCGCACACCAGCGCCAGACCGATGCCGGTGTTGCCGCTGGTGGGCTCGACCACGACTCCGCCAGCGGCGAGCAGCCCGTCCCGCTCGGCGCGCTCGAGCATGGCCAGGCAGATGCGGTCCTTGATGGACCCGCCCGGGTTGGCGCTCTCCAGCTTCCCCCAGACGCGCGCGCGCGGCTGGTCGGCGTCGATGCGCCGGATCTCCACCAGCGGCGTGTCCCCGATCAAGTCGAGCACGGCGGCATGCACCAGCGGGTGGTCGGCGAGTGGCGGGCGCGGGTCGTCCATGCGAGCTCTTCAGATCACGTACACGTATCGTTGCGACCGATCGCGACCGATGCCCAGCGCCTCCGCGCGCGCACAGACGTCCGCGATGGTCACGCCATCGAAGCACGCCTCGACGCTCGCGGACAGTTCCTGGAGCACCGCGTCCGTGGCGCGCTCTGACTCGCCCCGCTTGCCCCGTCGCGGGTCACAGAGCCGGACGGGCCCCTCGATGGCGCGCACGACGTCACCGAGTCGGATCGCTTGCGGCGCCTGCACCAGACTGTAGCCCCCCCGGGGGCCGCGCTTGCTGCCCACGATCGCGGCGCGCTTCAGCTCCTGGAAGATCTGCTCGAGAAAGCGCGTGGGGATGCCCTGACGCTCCACGATGTGCTTGACTTGCGTGGGACGTCCCTCGTTGAAGTAGGCGATGTCGAACAACGCCCGGATCGCGTACCGACCCTTGCTCGAGAGCTTCACGCTCCGGGATTTAATTGATACATCGGGATTGTCAACAATGGGCGCTGCAGGTGTGTGACACGGTCGGGATCTCGCGGGAATCGACGGCGGATGGCGTCGTCCTGTTCGCCAAGAACAGCGACCGGGAGCCGGACGAGGCGCAGCGCCTCGAGTGGTTCGGCGCCCAGGAGCACCCGGCTGGCTCGCGCCTCGAGGCCACCTACCTGACGCTGCAGCAGGTTGCCTCGACCCGCGCGCTGCTGCTCAGTCGCCCGTACTGGATGTGGGGCGGCGAGATGGGCGTCAACGACGCGGGCGTCGCGATCGGCAACGAGGCGGTCTTCACGACTGCCCAGGCCCGTCGCCCGGCGCTGCTCGGCATGGATCTGGTGCGGCTCGGGCTCGAGCGCGCCACGAGCGCCGAACGAGCCGTGGACGTGATCGCGTCGCTGCTGGAGGAGCACGGACAGGGCGGGCCAGCGGGCTACCGCGATCGGAACTTCCACTACGACAGCAGCTTCTTGATCGCGGATCCCGAGAGCGTGTTCGTGCTCGAGACCGCGGGGCGCGCCTGGGTGGCGAAGCGCGTGAGCGGCGTGCGAGCCATCTCGAATGGACTCACGCTGCGCGACGATTGGGACCGCGGGTGTGACGGGCTCGCGGCGCGCGCCCGGGACGCGGGCCGGGAGCCCGGACGGGGCAAGCTCGACTTCGCGGGGACCTTCGGCGTGCGCTGGCTCGCGCTCGCGGCCAACGCCAAAGCCCGACGGCGCTGCACCGAGGAGGCGCTGCGGGCGCGGGGCACGGCGCTGGCCGTGGCGGATGCTCTCGCCGCGTTGCGCGCGCACGGTCCGGTGGACCGCCCCGCTCGCTCGCTGGCAGCGCCGCTGGGCACGGTGTGTGCGCATGCGTCCTACTGGCCGACGCGGCGCGCCGGACAGACGACGGCGTCCCTCGTCGCTCACCTCGGCGCGTCGTCCATCACGGCCTTCGCCACCGGCACGTCGGCGCCATGCACCAGCGTGTTCAAGCCCGTGTGGGTGGACGCCGATGTCGCGGGTTATGGCGCGCCGAGCGCGCGCTACGAGCCCAGCCAGCTCTGGTGGCGACACGAGCGAGTCCATCGCCGTGCCCTCGGCGCGCTCGACGAGACCCGGCGGCGCTTCGGCGTCGAGCAGCGTGACCTCGAAGCGCGCTCGGTGGAGCGCGCGCTCGGCGCCACTCGCGGTTGCGCCGAGCGTCGGGAGCTCGCACGAGCCGCGCTCGACGAGGCCGCCGGGCTCACGGATCGCTTGGAGCAGAGGCTCGGGCGGCGCTACCCGACCGGCGCGTTGGGCGCGTACTGGCGCAGCATCGACCGGCGCACCGGGCTCCTGGCGGCGCTCGACGAAGTTCCTGTCTGAGTACAACTTTCCGAACTGGACGGAACATGACGGTTTTGTCGGAATAGGGCTGACGCACTGGTCTGCACATCGCAGACTCCCGGGGTCGTTTCCCGCGTCGGAGGACCATGCGCAAGCTCCTACCCTTTCTGTTCATCGGTGTTGTCAGCTGCGGGTCTCAGGACAGCCCGAGCCAGGGGAACATCGGAGGTCCGGGCTGCACTACCGCGCCGGAGTGCAGTGCGTGTGGGGACTGCTACTCGCTGTGCGTCTGCAGCTCGGGACAGGCCTCCCAGTGCTTCGCCGCCTGTGGCCTGACCACCGCGGGCACCGGCGGGACGTCAGCCGGAGGCAGCGGCGGGACGGGCGCAGGCGGCGGCAGCGGCGGAACCGTGGCCACCGGTGACGTCGCCAGCTCGCTGCGCATCACCGAGCTCAGCCTGTACCAGGGCGTGAAGGTACCCATCATGCAGAACGGCGGTGAGGTCACCCAGCGCAACGCGCCCATCGTCGCGGGGCGCATGGGGCTCTTGCGCGTGTTCGTCACGCCCGACGCCGGCTTTCAACCGCGCGAGATCGTCGCGCGCTTGTCCCTGGGCGGTCAGACGTTCGACGCGCAGAGCTTCATTCAGGGCGCCTCGACGGACGGGAATCTCGGCAGCACGCTCAACGTGGAGATCCCCGGGGCACAGATCCCCGTTGGCGGTTCGTATTCGGTCACGCTGCACGAGGCCGCCGCGGGAGGACCTGCCGGCCCCAAGGACGGCGCGCGCTTCCCCGCGCAAGGCGAGGCTTCGCTCGGCGCCACCTCCACCGGCGCCGCGTTCGACGTGGTGGTCGTGCCCATCGTCGTGAGCGGCTTCACGCCGGACACGAGCCCGGCGCGCATCGAGACGCTGAAGAACTTCCTGTTCAACCTGTACCCCACGCCGGCGGTGAACATCACCACCACCGCGCCGGTCAACTACCCGAACAGTCTGTCGCCCACCAGCGGCAACAGCTGGAACAACTTGCTCAACTTCCTGCTGCAGCTCCGCAACAGCTCCGGCGCGCCGAAGGATACTTACTACTACGGCATGGTCGCGCCGGCCTCCTCGGCCTATCAGTTCTGTGGCAGCGGCTGCATCGCCGGCCTCAGCCCACAAGCGAGCGCGAACGACGTCGGGGGGCGCGGTTCGGTCGGGCTCGGCTACTTCGCGCAGGGTCAGAGCGCGGGCGCCGAGAGCACCATGGCGCACGAGCTCGGGCACGCGCAGGGTCTGCCGCACGCGCCCTGCGCGCCCCCGGGGCAGTCGATCCAAGGGGTAGGGCAGTTCCCCTACAGCGGGGGCGTGATCGGCTCCTGGGGCTATGACCTCATCAGCAAGCAGCTGCGCGATCCGAACCAGTACCGCGACGTCATGGGCTACTGCAGCCCGGACTGGATCAGCGACTTCAATTTCAATCGGCTCGCCACCCGCATCACGCACGTCAACTCGACGGCCTACGTGCACTCGACGGATCCAGAGCGGGCACCGGGCACTTACCGTACCGTCGTCGTCGGGGACGACGGTGAGCTCGAGTGGAGCTTCACCCACGAGCTGTCGACCTCGCCGCTGGCCGAGAAGAAGCAGGTGCTCGTGCTCGACTCTCGTGGCAAGGTCGTCGCGCGGCTACGCGGGCTCTTCTACGAGACCCATCACGTCGGCGGCGGCATCCTGTTCCTGCCGGCCCACAAGCTGCGCGGTCTGACGCCGGACCACGTCCTTCAGGTTCCGAGCCTGAGCCCACGAACGCTCGCCCTCGCGGCCGAGCGCGCGGACTAGGCCGCAGCCCTTCGGCGCTCGCAGCCGTGATTTTTGGCGGCGATTGCCACGCGTTGCGCGGAGCGCGCGGGGGGCTGGCGCCCCCGCAGGGGGCGGCTATGCTCGGAGGCAGGGGGCGCGTCGGGAGGGTCCGACCGCCGGCCGGCCGGATGGACGACGATCGAGACCGCAGCCAACTCGCACGTGCGCTCGACGAGAGCGAACGACGGTACCGCGAGACGTTCGACACCAACCCGGCCGTCAAGCTGGTGATCGATCCCGAGTCGGGTCAGCTCATCGACGCCAACAGCGCCGCCTGTCGCTTCTACGGCCACTCGCGCGAGGCCCTGCTGACCCTGCGCATCCAGGACATCAACACTCTGCCTGACCACGTCGTGAAGGAGGAGATGCAGCGCGCTCGGGAGGAGAAGCGCCTGTTCTTCAAGTTCAGGCACCTGGCGGCGAGAGGCGTGGTCAAGGACGTGGAGGTGTACTCCGGGCCCATGACCTGGCACGGGCGCCAAGTCCTGCACTCCATCATCATCGACGTCAGCGACCGCCATCGGCTGGAAGAGCAGCTGGTGCGGGCGCAGCGCATGGAGGCCATCGGGCAGCTCGCAGGCGGGATCGCGCACGACTTCAACAACATCTTGACCGTGATCCTCGGCTCCTCGGAGGCGGCGCGGCGGTCGCTCCCGACGGGCAGTCCAGCTGCGGCGCATGTCGCGGAGATCGCCGGCGCGGCGCTGCAGGCGGCCGAGATCACGCAGCAGTTGCTCACCCTCGCGCGCAAGCACGTCGCCGCCTCGGAGGTGGTGGACTTGAACACGCTGGTGCTGCGCACGGACCGCATGCTGCGCCGGCTGATCGGGGAGAACATCGAGTTGGTCACCGTCCCGGATCCCGAGCTGTGGGCTGTCCTGCTCGATCCGGCGCGGTTTCAGCAGCTGCTGGTGAACCTGGTCGTCAACGCCCGCGACGCGATGCCCGCTGGGGGTCGCCTCACGCTGACGACGGAGAATCACCTGGTGCAGCCCGAGGACGAGCACAGCGCTCGCCTCGGTGCTCGCGTCGTCAGGCTCGCGGTCGAGGACACCGGATGCGGTATCGAGCCCGCCATCCTGGAGCGAATCTTCGAGCCGCTGTTCACCACCAAGGAGCACCTGGGCAGCAGCGGGCTCGGCTTGGCGACCTGTCAGAACATCGTGGAGCAGGCCAGCGGCGTGCTCTTGGTCGAGAGCACCCCCGGCCGGGGCTCCCGCTTCGAGGTGCTGCTGCCCGCGGTCGATGCCAGCGCCCTCTCTCGACCCGCCGCGCCAGCCATGCCCACCGGTCCAACCGAAGGCACCGTCCTGGTCGTCGAGGACGAGCCCGCGGTGCGTCGCCTGGTGTCCGGTACGCTGGCGGACGCCGGTTATCGTGTGCTGACGGCGCAGAACGGAGACGAGGCGCTGCGCGTGGCGCGGGAGGCCGAGGTGCCCCTCGATCTTCTCCTGACCGATGTGGTCATGCCGCTGATCGGCGGGACCGAGCTGGCGCAGCGCCTGCGTCGCAGCCACCCGACCCTCCCGGTGATCTTCATGTCGGGCTACCCGGGCAACTTCGACGAGACCATCTTGAGCTCGGAGAGCGCGGAGTTCCTGGCCAAGCCCTTCTCGTCACACCAGCTCCTCGCCAAGGTGGGTCAGACCTTGGCGAGGGCAGAGCTGGCGCGACGCGGCGACGACACCTGAGCGCCTCAGCGGCTGAGCGGCGCCGGGGCCAGCGCTGCGTCCGGCTCGAGGTCCGAATCCGATGGGCGAGCCAGACGCAAGCGGGACTGCTGGGCGTGTGTCTTCCACCGCTCCCGCTCGAGCCGACGCCAGAGCAGCAGCGCGCCGACGACGATCTCGGCCAAGAGCCCGAGCCAGGCGCCCACGGCTCCGTAGCCGAGCCGGAGCCCCAGCCACCACGTCGTGGTCGGGGTGAGCACCCAGGCGATGGTGACGGCCAGCGCGGCGGGATAGCGCACGTCGCCCGCCGCGCGCAGCACCGAGCGAGCCACCGCATTGGCCGCGTCGGCCAGCTGGAAGGCGGCGGCGATGAGCAGCAGCCTGGCGCTGACGGCGCGGACCGCCGGATCACTCGTGAAGAGCGCGGGGATGACCGACTGGCCGGCCACGAACAGCAGCGCGCACAGGCCCGTGTACAGCGCGGCCAAGCCGAGGGCGGCGCGGGCGACCCGACGGACCAGGTCGTCCCGATTGGCGCCCACCGCTTGACCCGCCAGCACCGATGCGGCCTCGCCCATCGCCAGCGCCGGCAGGAAGGAGAAGTGGACGAGCTGCATCGCGATCTGGTGCGCCGCCAGCTGCTCCTTGCCCGCGCGCGCGAGCAAGGCCACGAGCACGGCGAATGCGCCGAACTCGAGCACGAACTGCAGTCCGAGCGGGACGCCGACCCGAACCAGCTCCGACACTCGGCTGAGGCGGGGCGGCGCCCAGACCACGGCGCGTTTGGCCGAGACGCAGAGCAACACGGCTACCTCGACGCCATAGGCGCCGACGGTAGCCCACGCCGCGCCGTCCACGCCCCAGCCGAGGCAGAAGATGAGCAGGGCGTCGAGCGCGATGTTCGTCGCGTTCGCGAGCAGCGTCGCACGCATCGGTAGCCGCGCGTTACCCTGGCCGTAGCTCGACTCTCGCAGCGCGACCGCCACGTAGAACAGCGGCGCGCCCAGGTTGCGGATGGAGAAGTAGCGCGCGGCCCACTCCCCGGTCGCCGCATCGGGTCCGAGCGCGGCGGCCGCCCCGCTGAGCAGCTGACCGCCAAGAATGGCGAGGACTCCGAGCCCCAGCGCCAGCCACACCGCGGCGCCGGTCAGGGCGGGGACGTCGCGAGCGCGCCCGGCGCCGACCGCCTGCGCGACGAGCAGCTTGGTGGCTCGCAGCAGCCCGAATCCAAAGCAGATGACAACGAAGGCCAGCACGCCGCCGAGGCTCACGGCAGCGAGCTGACTAGCCCCGAGCCGGCCGACGAACAGCGTGTCGACCAGCGTCATGACGCTGAAGGACAGCATCGAGACGGCGGTCGGCCACGCCAGCCGGACCAGCTCGGGGATGGGTTTCAATCGCCAGGGTAGGGGGTCTTTCTCGGGGAACATGGGGGCTTTCACAGGCAAGCGGACAAAAGAAAAACGGGCACCGATCATTCGGTGCCCGCGGCGAAGGGCTTCGGGGGGGAGGGCTCAGCTCAACGCATCCGCCGCTCCGGGTGCTCGCCGCGAGCACGCTGGCAACTCACGCGCGGGAAACCGCGCATGATCGCCGTCTGGCTCTGGTCGAGACACGTCATGGGCGAGAGAGATGACACGCGCGCGTCGCGTCGTCAAGCCGGCGCCTGAGTCGGGGTAGGACCGTCGGAGGAAATGCGCTAGACCGCGGCCGACGTGATCGGCATCACCAACCTCAGCAAGAGCTTCGGACGGCAGGCGCTGTTCGAGAACGTGACGTTACAGCTGAACGCGGGTAGCCGCTACGGCCTCGTGGGCGCGAACGGCTCCGGGAAGACCACGTTCCTCAAGATCTTGATCGGCGACGAGCCCGCGAGCGGCGGCGAGGTGACGTTCCCAAAGCATGCGCGGATCGGCGTGCTGAAGCAGGACCGCTTCCAGAGCGACGACCAGCTGATCCTCGACGTCGCGATGATGGGCGACGAGGTGGTCCACCGCGCGCTCGCGGACCAAGACGCGCTCGCCTTGCAGGAGTCCCCCGACCCGGAGCGGATCGGCGACGTCGACGAGATCCTCCGCGCCCACGACGGCTACACCCTCGAGTCCCGCGCGGCGCAGGTGCTGATGGGTCTCGGCATCCCTGAGCCGTCCATCCGGCAGCCGCTCCGCACCCTGAGCGGCGGCTACAAGCTGCGGGTGCTGCTAGCGCAGGTGCTGGTGGGCCGGCCCGACGTGCTCTTGCTCGACGAGCCCACCAACCACCTGGACATCCTGTCCATCCGCTGGCTCGAGCGGTTCTTGGCCGCGTTTCGCGGTTGCGCGGTGGTCATCAGCCACGACCAACACTTCCTGAACAACGTGGCCACGCACATCCTCGACGTGGACTACGGCACCATCACGCCGTACGTCGGCAACTACGAGGCGTTCGGGGCTCAGAAGCTCGCCACCCGGGACCAGAAGGAGGCGGCGATCGCGCGGCAAGAGAAGGTGATCGCCGAGAAGAAGGCGTTCGTCGAGCGCTTCCGCGCCAAGGCGACCAAGGCGCGCCAGGCGCAGAGCCGCGTCAAGCAGATCGAGAAGATCGAGGTCGAGCAGCTCGCGCCGTCGTCGCGTCGCTATCCGAAATTTCGCTTCGACACGGTGCGTCCGAGCGGCAAGGACGTGCTGGTGGTCGAGGCGATCAGCAAGAGCTACGGCCCCAAAGCGGTGCTGGCCAACGTGGACCTCACGGTGCGGCGCGGGGAACGCGTGGCGGTGATCGGGGCCAACGGCCTGGGCAAGTCGACCTTGCTCAAGATCGTGACGGGTAACCTCGCGAGCGACGCGGGCACCGTCACCTGGGGCCACGAGACGCACGTCGGCTACTTCGCGCAGGACCACAAGGAGCAGCTGCTCGATCCGGAGCAGACCGCGCTCGACTACCTGTGGGACTCGTGCCCGGCCGAGGGCACGAGCTTCGTGCGCGGCGTGCTCGGTCGCCTCTTGTTCTCGGGTCCGGACGTCGAGAAGAAGGTCGAGAGCCTCAGCGGCGGGGAGGCCACGAGGCTGGTGATGAGCCGACTGATGGTGCAGAAGCCCAACGTGCTGGTGCTCGACGAGCCGACCAATCACCTGGACCTCGAGTCCATCGAGGCGCTGGTCGAGGCCCTGGGGAAGTACGACGGCACCCTCGTCTTCGTCTCGCACGACCGCTGGTTCGTCTCGGAGCTCGCGACCCGGATCATCGAGGTGCGGGCGGACGGCCTGCTCGACTTCAACGGAACTTACGCCGAGTACCTGGAGCGAGCAGGGGACGACCACCTCGACCGGGAGCAGGTCGAGCTGCGCGCCAAGCGCGATCGGCAGCTCGAGAACGCCGTAGGTAAGGGCGGGCCGTCTCGGACGGCTGGTCCGAGCAAGAGCAAGCATCGCGCCCTGCCGCGGGAGCGGGACGCCGTGGTCGCGCGCCTCGAGGCCCTCGACGCGCGGGTGGCCGAGATCGAAGCCCGCTACTGTGAGCCCGGGTTCTTCGAACAGGCCGACCCCGCCGAGGTGGTGCGTCTGCAGGACGAGCGAGCCCGCCTCTCGAGCGAACAGGCGCTGCTGCTCGACAAGTGGGAGCGGCTCGAGCTCGAGCTCACGGGAGGTTGAGGAGGGTCAGTCGTACAGGGCGTCGAGCGCCGCCTCGTACTTGGCCAACACCGTCCGGCGCTTGAGCTTGAGGGTCGGGGTGAGCATGCCGTTGTCGGTCGTGAAGTCCTCCGCGGCGAGCAAGATCTTCTGCGGCTTCTCGAAGCCCTTGAACTCGGCAGCGCGCTCCTTCAACTCCTTCTCGATCAGGTGGCGCACGTCGTCGTTCTTCTCGATGTCGCCCAGCTCCTTGCCGGTCTCGGCGGCCCACTTCTTCAGCGCGTCCTGGTCTGGCACCACCAGCGCCACGTTGTAGGGCTTGTTCGCGCCATGGATCATCACGTTGGCGATGAAGGGGGAGAGCTTGAGCTCCTCTTCGAGGGGCGACGGCACGACGTACTTGCCGTTCTCGAGCTTGTACTGCTCCTTGATGCGCCCGGTGATGTACAAGAAGCCATCCTCGTCGATGAAACCCATGTCGCCGCTGCGGAAGGTGCGGTCCTTCATCAGCACGGCGTCGTTCTCTTCCGGACGGTTGTGATAGCCCTGCATGATGTTCGGGCCCTTGATCAGGATCTCACCGTGCTTGGGGTCCGCGGTCACCTCGCGATCGATGGTGATGCTGACGCCCGGGATGGGCTTGCCGACGCTGCCGATCTTGCGGTTCCCCGGGTAGTTCGCGGTGGCGATCGGGCTGGTCTCGGTCAAACCGTAGCCCTCGTACACCTCGATGCCGAGCGCATCGATGAACTCCGCGACCTCCTTGTTGAGCGCGGCGCTGCCGCTGATGGCGAAGCGCAAGCGGCCGCCGAACTTGTCCCGCACCTTGCCGAATATGATCTTGTCCGCGAGGGACAGCCCGAGCCCGCCAAAGAGCGGCAGGTCCTTGCCCGCGTTCTTCAGGGTGGCGTTCTTGATTCCCGAGCGGAACAGGCTCTGGATGAAGCCGGGCTTGTCGGCCATCTGCTTGTTCACGCCGTCGTAGATGCGGTTGAAGATGCGCGGCACCGCGAAGAGGATCGTTGGCTTGACCTCCGACAGGTTGGCGACCAGGTTGGCGACGTCGTCGTTGATGCCGAGGGAGGCGCCCATGCTGAGCATCGCGTGCAGCTCACAGGTCTGACCGAAGCTGTGAGCCCAAGGCAGGAAGGAGAGCGAGCGGTCATCCGTCGAGAACGGGAAGATGTCGTGAACCGCGTTGATGTTGCTCGTGATGTTCCCGTGACTCAGGATCACCCCCTTGGGGTTGCCGGTGGTGCCCGAGGTGTAAATGAACCCCGCGGTCTCCTCGGGGGCCGGGTGCTCGGCCTTCACGGGCTGCTTCGCGCCGACCTTCAGCAGCTGCGCGTAGGAGCGCGCGTCGCTCTCGGGCAG
This sequence comes from Polyangiaceae bacterium, assembly GCA_019637295.1. Classification (GTDB taxonomy): domain Bacteria; phylum Myxococcota_A; class Polyangia; order Polyangiales; family Polyangiaceae; genus JACKEA01. The sequence goes on along the minus strand of JAHBVX010000005.1, from coordinate 121,482 downwards.
CTCGAGCCCGATCACGTGCTCGAGGGAGGCGACCTGCCCCTTGAGCTTGGCGAGCCGGTCGGTGATGTCCGGCTTGCTGCCGATGACCGCCTTGGCCCCGCAATCATCGAGGATGAACGCCCACTCTTCCGACTTCTGCGCCTCGTACATGGGCACGAAATGCGCGCGCAGGCCGTAGGTCGCGTAGCAGGCCACGGCCCACTCGACGCGGTTGTCGCTCACGATGCCGACTTTGTCCCCGGCGCCGATGCCCAGGCTGGCCAGCCCAGCCCGGAAGTCATTCACCAGCTTCTGGAACTCGCCGTAGGTGATCCACGTCCACACGCCGTCGGTCTTCGTGCCGAACAACTCGCGGTCCGCGTTGGCCTTGCAGCTCTTCTCGAACAGGTCGACCAGGTTGACGAACTTCTGGGTCATGGTGAGTCTTCCCTCGCAAGATCCCTCGCCCACGGGCGAGCGGGCGGACCGTAATCACGCGTCCCGGGGGCGGTCAACTACGGGCCGACGGTTCATCGATGTGATGGTCGCGTTCGAGTCCCCCGCTGACCGTTGATGCCCTCTGGTCGGGCCGAGAGGCCTGACGGGGTTCGATCCGCGTGTCGGGCCGACGCGGGCACGGCGGTCGTGCGTACGAACTCGCAGCGCTTGCCACTGCTTGCGCGGCAAGGTCGGCCGAGGCAAGGGTGAGTTGCGCGGGTTGGGAAGGTTGGCCATTGCGTGTGGCATGTTCTTCGCCGGGGGGGGGGTAGTGTGGGCTGCAGCGGGGGCGAGACGAACGAAGGTGCATCCGCGAGCACGTTAGCGCTCACGGGTCACGACCAACTCGGACTGCCCGAGTCAGTCGTCCGCATGACGGTGCAGGGCAGCAGCAACAACAGGTGCTTCGCGACAGTGATCCAGCCGAACTGGATCGTGACCGCCGCCCCAGACCACGTGGCGTCGCATCCGGCGGCTCCACGCGCTGTTCTGTCCATTCCTCGTCGGTCAACCCAACGATGACTGCGTCGGGCGCCCGGAGTCCGTCGCGTTCCCCGGCTCGCCCGTGGACTTCGGCCGCTGGGACTACCCGTGGGACAGGCAGCGCTGGCAGAGCGGCGGGCTCATCCCCGGAACCGGCCGGCACCGGCGAGGTGGTCAGCCTGCCCGTGCTCCGAGACACGAGGGTGAGCGCGGGCATCGCAGCCGTGCGCGCGGGCAAGCCCATTGTCGTTCCCCGACACCTCGCCCGCGCCGTTCACTTCGGATCCGGCGGCGCTGAAGCCGACCAAGCTGCGAGCGTTGCCCGGTGATGGGACCGGGTGCAAGCCGTGGCTCGTGAGCGGGGACTACGCCGCCACGAACGAGTTCGTGACGAGCGACGCAGGGCAGGAGTACCTGCCCGTCATCGTGCGTCTCTCCGACGGCGTGATGTGGAGCGTCCCTCGACGCGACGTGCGCAACTGGGGGCACCCGCTCTACATCACCGATACGGAGATCGCGCTCGAGGAGGGCATGCCGAACCAGCACGACGCGGGCGTGCCGCCGTACTTCTCCTGGTCGATCGTGCGCTACCCGCTGGCGCTGCTCGGGCCGGGCGAGCCGCCTCTGGCGGACCCGTAAGACCCCCGCCGACGCGTGTGTCTCGGCCTGGCGGGTCCTAGCGAGCGCCAGTGGGCTTGGCGACGAACGCCTTGGCTGCGGCTTCGGCCTCGCCGAGCAGCGGCGCCGGAAAGGCGCCGAGCACCACCACGGCGGCCAGGCACAACGAGATCGCGAAGGTCATGCCCAAGCTCGAGCCGAGCGGTGGAGCCTCCGCGGCGGGCTTGCGCATGAACATCGCGCGGGCGATCTGCAGGTAATAGAAGAGCCCCACGACGCTGACGATCGCGCCGAGCACCACGATCCACTGCAGGCCCGCCTCCCAGGCCGCCAGGAAGACGTAGAGCTTGGCCCAGAAGCCGACCACGAAGGGGATCCCGGCGAGGGAGAGCAGGAACAGGAGCATGGCCGTCGCGAGCGACGGCGAGCGGTACACGAGCCCCGCGAAGTCGTCGATGCTCGAGCCGCCCGCGGCGTCCTCCACCTGCTCCACGATCAGGAAGGCTCCGATGTTGGTGACCACGTAGGCGCCGCCGTAGAACAGCAGCATCTGGATGGACTCGGTGGTGCCCGGCAGGAAGGCCAGCAACATGAAGCCGATGTGGCCGATGCCGCTGAACGCGAGCAGGCGCTTGACGTCCGTCTGGGCGACGGCCAGCAGGTTGCCGAGCAAGATGCTCGCGACCGCCAGGGTGACCAAGGTGGGCCGGTGCAGCAGCCCCGCGCCCAGGCCACGGTGGATGATCGCGATCAGCGCAGCGAAGCCAGCGAGCTTGGGCGCCACCGACAAGAACGCGACGAACGGGGTGCTCGAACCTTGGTAGGTGTCCGGCACCCAGAAGTGGAAAGGGACCGCGCCGATCTTGAAGCCCATCCCGGCCAGCACCAGGAAGCCACCCGCGAACCACAGCGGGGAGGGAGCGGTGCGGATCCAAGCGTCGATGTTGGTGGTGCCGGACAGGCCAACGATCAGAGACAGGCCGAAGAGGGTGATGGCGGTACTCGCCGCTCCAACCAGGTACAGCTTGAGCGCGGCCTCCGGCGCGTGGCGTCCAACGCCTCGCGGGTCGTCCGTCTTCGCCCAGGCCGCGAGCACGAACAGGGGCAGGCCCATGAGCTCGAAGGCGACCACCAGCAGCAGCAGATCCCGCGCCCCCGGGAGCAAGGACATGCCGAGCACCGAGAACAGGATCAGCAGGTGGTACTCGCTCTGCCGGGTCGGGGTGTGGCGGGCTACGTGGTCGGCGCTGCCGAAGATGGCCAGCGCGCCCGCGGCCAGGAACAACCGCTTGAAGAACGTGCTCCAGGCATCACCGACATAGGTGCCGCCCATGGACGGTCCGCTCAGATCCAGGAAGAAGCTGCCGGCGAACAGCCCCAACAGCAGGATCCCGCACAAGTAGCCGATGCCGCGCCCGGCCCTGGGCCCACCCGCCAGATCGCCGATCAGCACGATCAAGATGGCCGCCACCAGCGCCAGATCGATCGCCAGCGGCGCGAAGTCCGCCCAGCCCAGCGTCATGGCGCCCCTCCCGCGAGCACGAGCAACAGATAGTCCGGTGTGGTGCGGTCGATGAACACCAGGATGAGATCCGGCCAGACCCCGAACGCAATCAGCGAGAGCCCCAGGATCCAGAGCGCAGCCCACTCGGTCCCGCGGGCGTCCGACAGCTCGGAGAACTCTCGGCTCGGACCCTTGCCCCAGAAGATGGCGCGCACCGCACGCAGCACGTACACGGCGGTGATGAAGGCGCCGAGGATGGCAGGGATGGCCCACCACGAGTGAGCGCTCTGATAGGCGCCGAGGAACACGAGCAGCTCGGCCACGAAGCCCGCCGTGCCCGGCAAGCCCAGGGACGACAGGCCCGCCAGGGTGAAGAACACCGCGACGCCAGGCATGACGCGGGCGAAGCCGCCCATCTTGCCGATCAGCCGCGTGTGCGCGCGCTCGTACACGAGGCCGACCAGGGCGAAGAACAGGCCCGTCATGATGCCGTGGGCGAACATCTGGTAGACCGCGCCGTTCCAGCCGTTCGGGGTGAGGGTCGCGGCGCCGAGCAACACGATGCCCATGTGGCTCACGGACGAGTACGCGATGATGTACTTCAGATCTTTCTGGCTCATCGCGGAGAGCGCGCCGTACACGATGTTGACCACCGCCACGCCGCCGACCAGCGGCGCCCACGTCAACGCGCCCTCCGGCAGCAGCACCATGCCCACCCGCATGATGCCGAAGGCTCCGAGCTTCATCAGCACGCCGGCGTGCAGCATGCTCACCGCCGTCGGCGCCGACGCGTGGCCGTCCGGCGACCAGGTGTGGAAGGGAAACACCCCCGCCAGCGAGCCGAAGCCGAGCCACAAGAAGGGGAACGCCCAGAGCTGCAGCGTGCGGTCGTACTTCACGCTGCCCAGGTGGGCGAGGTCGAAGCTCGAACTGCCGGCCGCCACGTACAACCCGAACATGGCCGCCAAGATGAACGCAGACCCGACGAGCAGCATCAGGGTGAGCTTCATCGCCGCGTACTGCTTGCCGCCGATGTCGAGCACCTTCCACACGTAGCGGAAGGGCCCCGCTTCGGTGACTGCCTGGCTGCTACCCCAGATGCCGATCAGCAGGTACATCGGCAGGACGGCGATCTCGTAGAACAGGAAGAAGATGAACAGATCCTGGGACACGAAGACGCCGAACACCCCGGCGACCAGCACCAACAAGAAGATGTAGAACTCCTTCTCGCGATCCTTCAGGGTCCAGGTGGCCATCACGCCAGCCACGATGATGATGCCGGTGAGTAGCAGCAGGCTCACGCCCCAGCCGTCGACGGCGAGCGTGAGATGGATGCCCAGGGAGGGGACGACCGGGTAGGACTCCACCAGCTGCAGGCCGCCGGCGACGGTGTCGTACTGGCGCGCGACCTCGATGCTGCCGAAGAGTGACACCAGCGCCCCGGCGAGGCTGACCCAGCGCACGAGCAGGCGCGCGCTCGCCGGCACGGCGATGAGCAGCAGCGCGGCGACGGCCGGCGCAGCCACGATCAGGCTCAGCCAGTGAGTCATCCGTACAGCCCCCAGGCCACGAGCGCGATGGTGCCGACCACGACGGCCAGCACGTAGTCGCTCACGTTGCCCGTCTGCAGCCGGCGCAGCCGCCGGGCGAGGACGATGGTGCCCCAGCCGAGGAAGTTCATGAAGCCATCGATCACGTAGCGATCGATGAAGCCCACCGCCGCGGCGATGCCCAGGGCGATGCGACGAAACCCATACTGCCAGGCGCGGTCGACGCCCCCGGACCGCGCCAGGCGGCCGACCGGCGCGAGCAGCGCGAAGCTCTCGAGTCGGACCGCGCCGCTGCCATAGACCATGTAGGCGAGCGCGAGCCCGCCGAGTCCGAGCGCCGTGCCCAGGACGCCGACCGGGCCGACGTGGAAGGCGTAGCTTGCGCCGATCAACGCGGCGAAGCGGCTCGCCGCGTAGCCGACGCCCACCGTGGCCACCGCCAGCGCGATCAGCGGTGCGCTCATGGCGGCGTCCCCGTCGTGGGCGTGCTCCGCGGCGCGGCTCCTGGGCTCGCCGAAGAACGCCAGCAGCACCACTCGGCCCATGTAGAAGGCCGTGAGCCCAGCCGCCGCGAGCAGGAGCCCGAGCGGCACCCAGAGCCGCTTCTCGTACAGCGTCTCCAGGATCAGGTCCTTGCTGAAGAAGCCGGCCAGGCCAGGCACGCCGGCCAGCGCGAGGGCGCCGATCACGAAGGTGACCGTCGTGAGCTTCATCGACCTCGAGAGGCCGCCCATCTTCGACAGCTCGTTGGAGTGCACCGCGTGGATGACCGCGCCGGCCCCGAGGAAGAGCAGCGCCTTGAAGCACGCATGGGTGGTCAGGTGGAAGTAGCCTGCCATCACCGAGCCAGCGCCGAGCGCGGCGATCATGTAGCCGAGCTGCGAGCACGTGGAGTACGCGAGCACCTTCTTGATGTCCGTCTGCACCACCGCGATGACCGCAGCGAACAGCGCGGTGAACGCGCCCAGGTAGGTCATCACTGTCAGCGTGTCCGGCGCCTGCTCGAACAGCGGGAACGTGCGCACGATCAAATACACGCCAGCGGCGACCATGGTGGCCGCGTGCAGCAGGGCGCTGACGGGCGTGGGGCCTTCCATCGCGTCGGGCAGCCACACGTGCAGCGGAAACTGCGCGCTCTTGCCCATCACTGCCAAGAACAGCAGCCCGCTGACCCAGGTGGCCACCTCGGGGGTCAGCGTCGCCGTCCAGGAGAAGCCGCCGCTGTGGGTGAAGAGCACCACCAGGCCCAGCACCAGGCCCATGTCGGCCAGCTTGGTCATCCAGAAGGCCTTGACCGCGGCGCGCGCCGCGCTCGGCTTGCGCCAGTAGAAGCCGATGAGCAGGTAGCTCGTCAGGCCCACCAGCTCCCAGCCCAAGAAGAGCTGCAGCAGGTTCGGCGCCAGCACGAGCAGGTTCATGCTGAAGACGAACAGGGAGTGGTAGCCGAAGTAGCGACCGAAGGCGTGGCTCGACTCCTCCTGCATGTACTCCAGGCTGAACACCTGAACGAGGGTGGCCACCGCCGTCACCACGACCAACATCGTGATGCTGGTGCCATCGAGCCGGATACCGAGCTCGGCCAGCGTCTCGCCGCCCTGCGGCAGCCAGCGCACGGTCTCCTCGAGGAAGCGCTCGGGCCGCGCCAACTGTGCCCGCAGCAGCGTGATCGCGGCGCCGAGGCTGGTGAGCACCGCCGCCAAAGATAGCCACGACGAGAAGCGCCCGGAGTAGCGCGCGAACAAACCGATGAAGATCGCCGCCAGCAGCGGACAGAAGAGCGCGAGCAGCGCCCACACGAGGGGAGGGAGCACGATCATGCGCTAGCCGCTGAGCGCGTTGGCCTCGTCCACGCGCACGTCCTTTCTGGACCGATAGAGCAAGATCACCAGCGCCAGCCCCACCACCACCTCGGCGACGGTGAGCGCGATGGCGAAGACGGCGAAGACCTGGCCGACCACCCCGCCCTGGAAGCGGGAAAAGGCTACCAGGTTGATGTTCACGGCGTTGGCCATGAGCTCCACGCCGAGCAGGATCCCAATGGCGTTGCGGCGGCTGAGCACTCCGAACACGCCGATGCAGAACAGCGCCATGCTGAGCAGGAGCACGCTCGTCAGCGGCATCAGAGGCCCCCTCGCGCGTCAGCGCCTGCGTCGTGGCGGCGGGCCAACACGATGGCTCCCACCATCGCGGCCAAGAGCAGCAGGCTCAGCACCTCGAAGGCCAGCAAATGCTCTGTCAGGAACGCGCGACCGATGGCGTCGGTCGTGGTGGGCTCGGCCTGGGTGCGGGGCAGGCCCGGAGTCTTGAAGGTGGCGGCTGCGAGCAGCGCGAACAAGCCCAGGGCGGCCAGCGCCGCGATCCACAGGCGCCTGCCGTTCTGCTCGTTCTCGACCATCACGCGCTCGTCGCGCCGGGTCAGCATCACACCGAACAGCATCAGCGTGATCACGCCGCCGGTGTACAGGATGACCTGAATGCCCGCGAGGAAGGTCGCGTTCAAAAAGACATACAGCGCCGCGGTGGTGACCAACGTGACGGCCAGCCACAGCACCGAGTGCACGAGGTTCTTGCCCGTGACGACGCCGAGGGCCGCGCCCAGCAGACACGCGCTGATGATCCCGAAACCGATTTGCTCCATGGGAAACGGGCCCGCCCGCGGGCGGGGCGGCGGCAGACTACTGCGCCGACAGTGGACTCGTCAGCCCTTTTTGGCGTTCACGGGCCAGCGGTTTCGACACGGAAATGGCAAGCAAATTCGCGACCGCCGCAACGGATCGGGCGGCCGCTGGGCGGCGGTGGTAAGAAGCACGCCATGGGCGTGCGATTAGGGACGTTGGGTGGCGTGGCGGGGTTGATGCTGGCCTGCGGCGGCAGCTCGGACACGGGGCTGGCCGCCAGCGGCGGCTCGGGTGGGTCCGGCGCGGGCACGACGGGTGGCGCCGGCGGAGCGTCGGGCAGCGCCGGCGCGGCCGGGTCAGGAGGCCTCTCCGGGGCAGCCGGGTCCGCCGGCAGCGGCGGCTCGGCAGCGGGCCCCGTGGCCCTCGACGACTTTTGCCAGACCTGGGTGCCCAAGTACTGCGCCTCCGCGAAGAGCTGCTGCGAGGGTAGCGGCTTCGGGCACGACGCCGCCGGCTGCACGACCTTGCTCACCGCCCAGTGCGAGGCCGACGTCGCGGCGGTCAAGGCGTCGGAGCTCAGCTACGACGGCAGCGACGTCCACGCCTGCATCGCAGCCACCGACGGCTTCCTGAACAAGTGCGTGCTCGCCATCGATGACCTGCTCGTTGGCTTCGACTCCCTGCTCACCTGCGGCGGGATCCTGGACGGTAAGGTGCCAGAAGGCGGCGCCTGCCAGCGGGACTCGCAGTGTGAGGCGTCGGCGGATCCCGCGGTGCTGGTCGACTGCAATCAGTTGACCAAGGTCTGCCGACACAGCAAGCTGCTGAGTCAGAATCAAGCGTGTCAGGTCGGCGACGGAATCAGCGAATATTGTGCGCCCGGACTGTACTGCGACGCCGAGTTTCTGGTCGGCCCGCCCTACTCCGGGATCTGCAAGCAGGCGACCCCCGCGGGCGGCGACTGCAACGGCGTCAAGGTGATCAACCTGGAGTGCGGGCTCGGCTTCTACTGCAACAAGACGAGCAGCAAGTGCACCAAGGCCAAGGTAGGCGGAGCGCCCTGCGCGCAGGCCATCGAGTGTCAGAGCTTCTCGTGCGTCGGCGCCCAATGCGCGGCGGTTCCCCCCCTCGTCAATCAGGCCGTCTGCACGGGGTGAGCCCGGCGCCCTCGCTCCGGGCAGCGGCGGGGCCTGGAGCCGCCGGATGCTGACCGAGTCGCTCGCCTTCGAGTGGGTCAGCGCCGAGCTCGAGGCGCGCACTGCGTTGTCACGCATCGAGGCCAGGGGCACGCTGCGGCTGGTGCTCAAGAACGTCGGTCTCGAGCCGGCCAGCGTCTCGGTGCACCAGATGCAAGTGGTGGTCGAGCGGCTGCTCCCGGCGGCGCTCGGCAAGCGCCGGGTGGGTGAGGCCTCGGCCCTGTGCCGGGAGCTGGCCGCGGATCTGGTCGCGCACGCCCAGCAGCACGCCGAGGTCGTCGCGGAGAGTGCGTACGACGTCTTCGAGCGGATGGACTCCTCGCGGAGGTCCAAGCCATGAAGCTCTTGAGCCTCGCGGGCGTGGTGCTGTTCATGTTGGCGTCTCTGGGCGTCGGCGTACGGCTGCTCGCGCTCTATGCGCGCAGCCGCAAGCTCCCGGAGTTGCTGCTCGGATCGGCGCTGCTCTGCGTCGGGTTTCTGGCCTACGCCGTGGGCACCGCCGGCAAGCTGTTGCTCGAGGCGACCCCCGAGACGCGCAGCCTGCTGACCATCCTGGGGCTGTCGATCGAGTGCGTGGGTCACCTGAGCCTGGTGGCCTTCTCCTGGCGGGTGTTCCACCCCAGGAGCCGAGCTGCTGCCGGCTTCGCCGTGCTGCTGGCGCTGTTCATCTGCGGCACGCTGGCGGCCGAGGTCAGCTCGGGTCAGCACCTGCGCTACTCGGACCTCGAGCCCATCTCGGGTCCGGAGCTGCCGCTCGCGCTCTCGGCGCGCGCCAGCGCTCCCGCGTGGATGGCCCTGGAGTGCTTTCGCTTCCACGCTCAGCTGCGGCGCCGCCTCGCCATCGGCCTGGCGGATCCGCTGGTCGTGCAGCGGGTGCTGCTGTGGGGCGTGGGTATCGGCGCGTCTGCGCTGGCCTACGCGGGCACGGTGGCTCACCGGCTCGTCTTCGGCACCGGGCTGCGGGTACACGTCTGGGCCCTGAGCTCGGTGAGCGTCCTCGGCACCATCGCCGCGGTGTGCATCGGGCTGGCGTTCTTCCCGCCGAGCGCGTACCGGCGCTGGGCACGGCGCGAGTCGATGGTGGACCGAGAGCACGAACCGTGAGCCGTCGACCTCAGCCGACCGCGAGGGCGTCGCGATAGACCGAGAGGGTGCGCTCGGCGGCGGCTGGCCAGGTGAACTGCGCTACCCGCGCGGCGCCTGCGCGGATCAAGCGCTGCCTCAGCGCGGTATCCCGATCGAGTGCGCGGAGCTTGGCGACCAAGTCGCCGTGGCTGGACGGCTCCGCCAAGAGCGCCGCGTCCCCGGCGATCTCGGCGACCGCCGGCGCCCGCGAGCCGAGGACGGGGGTGCCGAGGCTCATGGCCTCGAGCGCCGGCAGCCCGAAACCCTCACAGTGCGACGCGAACAAGAACATGTGGGCGTGGCGATAGAGGGTGAGCAACTCGAGATCCGTCACGCTCGGGATCGCGATGACGCGGGCGGCGACGTCGGGTCGCGCCAGCAGGCTCGACATCGCGCGATCGATGCGCGAGAAGCGCCGCACCAACACCAACTTGTGGGCCGGATCGTCTCGCGTCGCCTCCACGAAAGCGGCGACCATGCCCAGGTGGTTCTTGTAGGGGGAGCCCTGACCCACGATCAGCGAGTAGCGCTCGGCGGGCGACAGCCAACGATCGAGCAGCGAGCGCGGTCCGGCACGCGCGGCGGCGTACACCGCGGGGTCGATGCCATGATGGACGACGTGCACCTTGTTGACGTGGTCGGGAAAGACGCGACCCATCGCGGCCCGGGTGGCCTCGGAGATGGCGATCACACGCTCGGCGCCCCGGACGGCGCGACGGATGTTGCTGCGATACCAGAGGCCGTTGGCGACTCGGACGGGCAGGAACGCCGAGGCCAGAGCGGGCGCCTCGAACCACATCAGATCGTGAATCGTCACGACCCAGCGGCAGCCGACGCCGAGCGGGATCAGGTCCGCGGGCCCGTGATAGAGATCGTAGCGGCTGAAGTCGTGCTCGCGGCCCAGGCGAAATACGGTCCGCATGCTCTTCGTCTCGCCGCCCAGGCGGATTTCCGTGGCGCGCGAGTGCTCGATGATCGGCTCACGCGCGCTCGGATGCCGCAGCAGGAGAAACTGCATGTCCTCCGCCATGGGCACCAAGTGACGAAGCAGCGCTGCCACGTAATTGCCGATGCCGCTCTTCTTGTCGAGCACGGAGCGCGCATCGATCGCGATGCGGTGAAGGCGGCGAGCCACGCTAGTAACAGCCCTCGAAGTCGACCCGTCCCCGCAGCGACGAGCAGCGCGCGTCGAGGGAGCCCTCGAGCACCCGCACGTCGTTGACGGTGGTGTTGGTCGGGCGCACCCGTACCTCGAGAAGTTCGCAGTCGGCAGCGGTCAGGCTCTGCTGACTTCCGCCATTGTGCACGACGACGGCGGGGCCGCGCACGGGATCCTGGACCACCCGCACCCGGATCCCCGGAGCCTGCTCGCCGCGCAGCTCGACCCCGAAATAGCCCGTCGGCTGCCCCGAGTCGCAGTCGTTCGGCGCGAAGGTGACCGCGTCGGCCGGCCCGCCGAGCTCGAGCTGTCCCGAGAGGCGAGTCTTGGGGAACAGCGCGAACACCAGCCCGCCGACGCCGACCATGATCACCAAGGGCAGCGCGCTCGCGGCGCCGATGGCGAGCTTGGCGGGGCCCGGCAAGCTCCCGACCGCGAGCACCCCGCCCACCTCCCCGGGCACCTCGAAGTCGACCAGGCCGAGCTGCTGCTCGAGCTGTTGCTCGATGAACAGGGCTTGCTCGGCGCTGACGAGGGGCCTGACCAGGGTGAGCTCCTGACCGTCCACCAACGCCGCGCGCACCTCGAAGCTGCCGGCCTTCTTGGCGAAGAGCTGCTTGATGCGCAGGACCGGCAGCTCCACCGAGCGCGCGAGGATCGGACTCGGCAGCGGCCCATGGCTGACGCTGATGCGCGTCGGCTCCACGCGGATCGTCGTTCGATTGAACAACATCCCCGCGAGCATCCAGACCCAACCCAGCAACATCACCGCGGCGATGCTCGTCCACACTCCGATGCCGTCCTCGGCGACCGCGCGGCTCCACCAGAACCCGAGGCCCAGCACGACCGAGGCCATCACGTAGTGCTTCACGCGCCGCCAGCGGCGCGTGATGATCAGCGTCCGCCGCTCCGCTTCGCCTCGGTAGCCGATGACGATGCCGTCGTGTCCTTCGTGGGCGATGGTCAGGCCCGCGGGCAGGGCCACGACCGGGCGCATGCGTCGCGGGGCTTCGACCCCCGCGGCGCCCGGTGACTGGGCGGCGACCGCCAACAGCGGCTGCACATCGACGAGGCGCTGACAGCCGGGGCAGGTGGCGATCTCGCGCACGCGATCGATGGCGCCCTCCGGCAGCGGGCTCGAGCAGTGCGGGCAGCTCGGACTCATGCGCAACGCTTCAGCTCTCGTTGCGCGGCGGCCCGGCTGGGCCGCCCTCGGGCGCTTTCGCGTCGTCGGCGGCGGCCGCAGCCTCCGCGGCGGGAGCCTTCTTGGCCACCTTGGGCTCGGGGGGCGGCTGGCCGCGCTTCGGATCCTGCATCTGCATCAACTTCGAAGCGGTCCCCCAGGTCAGCGGCTTCTGCGTCTCGTTCTCGTACAGGCGCTCCATGGTCAGGCACAGCTCTTCGCGACTGTAGCCTGGCTGCTCTGGAACGCGCGTCATGACGATGGCGTCCGTCGGGCAGACCTGAACGCACAGCTCACAGTAGATGCACGCGTTCAGATCCAGCACGAAGTCCTTGGCGTAGCCGCGACGCTTGCCGCTGATGGGCGACTCCTTCTTCTCCGCGATGACGGTGATGACCTGCGACGGGCAGATGCGCTCGCACTGCAGGCATCCGACGCAGGCTTCGTCGCCATCGGCCTCGTGTAGCAGCGCGAAGGTGTTGCGATAGCGCTCGGAGCGGGTCCGCTTCTGCGCGGGGTAATGGACGGTGACCGGCTTCCGGAACAGATGCTTGAAGGTGGTGCCGAGCGCGCGAACCGTGTCGAGGAAGTAGCCCATCAGCGCGCACCTTGCTCGGCGGGCGCGGGCGCGGGCGTGGCCGTGGTACCCGCGAAGGCGCCCCAGTGGACCCAGGCGGCCGCGGCCATCACCAGCGCGAGTCCGCCGGGGACGAGGTACTTCCAGCACAGAGTCATGAGCTGATCGGCGCGGAAGCGGAGCAAGGTCCAGCGGATCCAGAAGATGGCGCCGAACAGCAGCAGCGTCTTGAGCACCATCCAGTGCAGCCCGGGCGCGAGCCCCCCGATCCCGCCCCAGCCCCCGAGAAACAGCGCCGAGGCGACGGCGCTGATGACCAGCGTGTGCAGGTACTCGGCCAGGTAGAAGAGGCCGAACTTCATGCCCGTGTACTCGGTCGTGACCCCTGCGACGAGCTCGCTCTCTGCCTCGGGGATGTCGAACGGGATGCGATTGGCCTCGGCGAGGGACGCGAGGAAGAAGAGCAGGAAGGCCAGGAACCCGACCACCGGCGCGGAGTAGATCAGCCAGCCGTGCTCGAGCTGAAAGCGCACGATGTCCGACACGCTCATGCTGCCGCATAGCACCACCGGCACGAGCGCCGCCATCACGAGCGGGATCTCGTAGCTGATGCCCTGCGCCACCGAGCGCATCCCGCCGAGCAGCGCGTACTTGTTGTTGCTGGCCCAGCCGGCGATCCAGACCGGAAACACGACCATGCCGCCCATCGCCAGGATGAACAGCACGCCGACGTCCAGATCGGCGGCGATCTGCTCGGGGCCCCAGGGGACGACGGCGGCGGCGCCGAGCGCGAACAGGACCGTCAGGGGCGGGGCGACGTTGAACAGGACACGGTCGGCGTCCTTGGGGACGATGTCTTCCTTCTGTAGCAGCTTGAGGGCGTCGGCCAGGGGCTGCAGCAAGCCGTAGGGACCCACCAGGGTCGGACCGGTCCGACTCTGCATGCGACCAGCGAACTTGCGCTCGAACCAGATGCTCCAGGCGGTAACGGTCATCAGGGCGGTGACGACCACGACGCCGTACACGAGGCCGTGCACGAACGGATTGCTGAGCCAGGCGTCCATGGCGAGGGCGGCAGGCTAGAGCAACTCCCGGCGCGAGGCGAGGGACTTCGGGCTCGAAGGCGGCCGCGAGGCTACTTGGGGCGCCCGAACTTCTGCACCCACACGTGCCGGTACTGGTGGCTGGCGTTGAACGCGTAGCCGACGCCCAGATCCTCGAAGCCCGGGTCCATGATGTTGCCGCAGTGACCCGCGCTGCCCAGCCACTGCTGCATCGACCCCTCGGCCGTCGCCGAGCCGGCGGCGATGTTCTCGCCCGCCTTGCTGAAGCCGTAGCCTGCGTCGCTCATGCGGTCGAAGGGGTCCCGCCCGTCCAGGCCGTCGTGTGAGAAGTAGTCGTTCTCCGCCATGTCCACGGCGTGCGCCCGGGCGGCGCCGCGCAAGATCGAGTTCATCTTCAGGGGCGGGGCCGGCGGCTTGGACTGTCCGCCGCAGGTCGTGCCCGCGGCGCGAGTCTGGTTCACCAACGCCAAGATCTGGCACTCCAGCGCCGACGGGCTCGTGCCGCTGGTGTCGCAGCCTCCACCGCTCGCGCCCCCGCCGTCGTCATCCGACGACGAGCCGCAGCCCAGACTCAGCAGACCAACGGCCAGGATCGCAGCGATGCGCGTCATGTGAGCGCCAGCATAGCGCGGCCAGGCGCTGGACGTCATCGCCCTCGCGGCGAACGAGCGACGAACCCCGATTTGCGCTACAGTGTCGGCCGCGACAAGGAGAACACATGCGGCGCGCTTCACTGACCTTCATGAGCTTGGCAGCCTTCGCTCTGGCCTGCGGCGGCAGCGACGATGGCGAGTTGTTTGGGGGTTCGGGCACCGGCGGCGCGGCGGCCGCGGACGGGGGGGCGACCGGCGGAGCTGGCGGCCAGACCGGCGGCACGGGCGCGGCCCCGAGCGGCGGCAGCGGCGGCACGGGCGCGGTCCCGAGCGGTGGCGGCACGGGCGCGGCCCCGGCGGGCGGCACTGGAGCCGGCCCGGCTGGCGGCAGCGGGGGCGTGGGTGCGAGCCCCAGCGGTGGGACCGGCGGCGGCGGCGCCGAAGACTGCACCAACGGCGTGGACGACAACGCCGACGGCCTCATCGACTGCGCCGATCCCCAGTGTCAAGCTGGCTACGTCTGCACCCCCGCTCCGCCCACGGGTTGGCAGGTCATCGGCTTCGTCGACGAGAAGCCCCAGGACGCCTGCCCATCGGGCTACCAAGCCGGCAGCGCGCTGTACGATCCTGCCAAGCTCGACGCCAAGCCCGCGAATTGTGAGTGCGGCTGCGACACGCCGAACACCACGACCGCGTCGTGTCGCGCCCAGATCCGCTGCAACGGCGGCACCAGCTGCACCACCACCCAGACCCTGTCCATCGCAGGGTGCAGTCAGATCAGCTTTCAGACCCAGGGAGCCACGTACTCGTGCCGGGTCAGCGGCAGCGGGGTCGCGCCGGGTACCTGCGCGACGCAGGTCAAGACCGACGTCCCGCCTGCGGCCTGGGACGCGAGCGCGCGCAGCTGCCAGCCCACCGCCGCAGGCAAGTGCGCCGCTGCCGCAGAGGCCTGCGTGGCCAAGCTGGCTGGCGCCGTCGGACCTTGCATCGCGCAGCCCGGAGACCACGAGTGTCCGGCGGGCAGCGCGTACTCACAGAAGCGCTCTTACGCCGACGGCACGCTGAACGACACCCGCGCCTGCAGCGCCACGGGCTGCAGCTGCGGCGCGTCTGCGGGCGCCGAGTGCGGCTGCACCTCGACGCCCTGCGGCGTCCGCGTCAACGCCGCCAACAACTGCGGCTCGGGCCCGCTCGCGACGGTGCCGGCGAGCGGCACGTGCACCACGTTCACCGACGCCAACAACGGCGACAACAACTGGGGTATGGCGCGGATCGGCTACGCGCTGACCAACCCTGGCAGCTGTCCGCCGAGCGGCAGCCCGACGGCCACCGGCTCGGCCACACCCGCGGGGCCCGTCACCGTGTGCTGTCTGCCGTGAGCCCGCGGGAGCGGCGCCTCAGCGATCCACTTCGCCCATGATGGGGTCGATGCTGCCGAGGATGGCCACCGCGTCGCTCACCGAGTGGCCTGGAAAGACGTAGGGGATCGCCGCGACGGCGTGCAGACTCGGGGGGCGGATCTTCAGCCGGTAGGGGCTCGCGCCCTTGTTGTCCCCGCCGCCGATCAGGTAGGTGCCCAGCTCGCCCCGGGGAGACTCGAGGCAGGTGTACGTCTGACCCGACACCGCCCGCTCCTGCGCGGCGATCTTGATCGGTCGGTGGCCACAGATCGGTCCCTCGGGCACGCCGTCGATCAGCTCGCGCACGATGCGGATGCTCTCGACGATCTCCTTGATGCGAACCAGCGCCCGGGCTTGGCAGTCGCCCGCCTGCTCGGTGGCGACGTTCACCGCGATCTCGTCGTAGACGTGGTAGGGCGCGTCCCGCCGCAGGTCGTGATCGAGCCCCGCGGCTCGGCCGATGGGACCGGTGATGCCCAGCTCGGCGCTGAGCTTGCGATCGATGACGCCGACCCCGCGCGTGCGCGCGACATAGATGGAGTTGCCCATCATCAGCGACGCGTAGTCCTCGGCGTGCTCGGCGATGTTCGTGAGCGTGGACTTGACCGCGGCGGCCCACCCCTCGGGGATGTCGTGGCGATTGCCGCCGATGGTGTGGGTATTGTAGTGGAAGCGGCAGCCCGTCAGGTCCTCGAACAGGTCGAGGATCGACTCGCGCTCGCGGAAGCAGTACATGAACACGCTCGTGCCGCCGCCGAGGGCGCCGCCCAGGTCCATGGCGAAGGTCCCGAGCCAGAGCAGGTGGCTCGCGACGCGCTGCAGCTCCGCGACGATGGTGCGGAGGTAGCGCGCCCGGCGCGGTACCTCGACGCCCATGAGCGCCTCGAAGGCCATGTTGATGGCCTGCTCGTTCATCATCGGCGAGACGTAGTCGTTCTTGTCCACGATGGGCGTGATCTGCGTGAACATCAGCTTCTCGCACAGCTTCTCGACGCCGCGGTGCAGGTAGCCGGCGTAGGGCACTGCTTTGACGATCACTTCGCCGTCCAGGTACAGCTTGACGTGAAACACCCCGTGGGTGCTCGGGTGCTGCGGCCCTAGGTTGAGCACCATCAAATCCGCTTCGGGATCGTAGTCCTCGATGTCCAAGTAGGGATCGGGGCGACCTCGGGAGACGGCACCGCTGGTGACTCGAGCGCTCATGGCATTGCCTCTACCGCCATGGCGAGCACGGCGTGTCGATGGCGTAGTCCTTACGGAGAGGGTGCCCCTCCCAGTCCTCGGGCATCATCAGCCGTCGCAGGTCCGGGTGCCCCTCGAATCGCACGCCGACGAGGTCGAACTGCTCGCGCTCTTGCCAGTCCGCGCCGGCGAAGATCGACGCGAGCGAATCGATGCTTCCGCCCACGGGGACGACCACCCGCCACAGCGCCAGCTTGGAGCCGGGCCCCACGGTTCTGAGCGCGGTGGCCACTTCGTAGCGCTCGGGAGCCTCGGGTCCGGCCTTGTCGGCGCCCTTGGCCAGAAAGTGCGTCGCAACGACGGTGACGTAGACGCGGTAGCCGCGCTTGCGCAGCAAGAGCGCCAGCTCTCGGTGGCGCGCTCCGTCCACGATCGGCGGCGCGTCCGCTGGAAACTCGGCGACCCCGAAGCGCTCCGCGAGCAGCGCCTCGAACTCGGGATCCGGCGGCGAGCCTTTGGCCGGCATCAGCTGTCGTCCTCCTCGCTCGCCGGGTCGTGGTCTGGCTCGTCGAGCTGCGCGCCCGCGGCCAGCGCCTTGCCGTGCTTGCTCGCGCGAACCTGAGCCAGGTTGAGCTGCCCGGTGGCGCCCAGAGAGCCGGCGCTCAGCGTCTGCAGCTCGGTGAGGGCGGCGGGTCGGGTCGGATCGCCGATGCGTGGGATGCTCGGCTGCCGCTGGTACTGCGAGGTGGGGGGCCGAGTCTCGGCCTCGCGCCAGGAGCCCTCCCGCACGGCGCGCACCTTCTCCTGCAAGCGCAGCAGGCCGTGCATCAGCTCCTCGGGGTTGGGAGGGCACCCCGGCACGTACACGTCCACGGGAAGAAAGGTGTCGATGCCCGGGACGACGCTGTAGATGTCCCGGTAGAAGTCGCCGCTGATGGCGCAGGAGCCCATGGCGATGCACCACTTCGGCTCGGGCATCTGATCCCACAGCTTGCGTACGCGGGGCGCCATTTTCACGGTGATGGTGCCGGCCACCACCATGACGTCACACTGCCGGGGGGTGCCGCGCACGATGGTGCCCATGCGATCCAGATCCACGCGGCTGGCCGCCGCTGCCATGAACTCGATGCCACAGCAGCTGGTCGCCATCGGGAAGATCCACAGGGCATTGTTCATGCCCCAGGTCAGCAGCTTGTCCACGCTCGTGGTGGCGACGTCGAGCCCCGGCACCCGCTCCAGGTAGTCATACAGCGGATGGCTGAAGGTGCGGTCCTTCTCGTCTACTGCCACTTGAGCGCTCCTTTGCGCAGGGCGTAAGCCCAACCGAGCAGGAGGATGCCGACGAACAGAAACATCTCGATGATCGCCAGCGCGCCGAGCTCACGGATCACGAGCGCCCAGGGGAACAGGAACACCACCTCCACGTCGAACAGCACGAACACGAGCGCCACGACGTAGTAGCGGGGGTGGAACTTGATCCACGCCGTGCCCTCGGGCTCCTCGCCGCACTCGTAGGTCAGCTCCTTGAGGGGCGACTCCTTCTTGGCGCGCACGCGCAGCACCCGCGCCGCGAGGAGCATACTGACACCGACGAACGCCGAGAGCAGCAAGAAGGACAGCGCACTTTGCCAGGCCTGCATGATCCGGGGACTCGCTTCGAGCAGAGGGAAGCGCGTTGGCTCTTAGCACCCGGCGGCCCAGGCGTTCAAGCCTCACCGGCGGATGCCGGTGGATCAGCGCGGGATGCTGACGACGACTTCGTTGATGGGCTGCACGTTCATGCCCCCCGGGTAGCCGTAGGACACGTAGGACGTGAACGAGGCGGTCTGCGGTGAGCCCCAGCCCCAGACCCACAGCCCGAACTTGCCAGCCGAGTGCATCTTGCGCGAGCCGGTGGTGCAGCTGCCCGCGTTCTGGAAGTCTCCCACCGTCAGGTCCACGCGGGTGTACTCGTACTTGCCCACCGGCTTCCAGCCGCCGAGCACCCCCGCGCAGTCGAGGGTGACGTCGGCGAAGCCCCCCTCGGGCTCCGGGGAGCGGACGACGACCAGGTTGGTGATGGGGTAGGTGGGATCCGCGAAGAACAGATAGTTGCGGAGGTACTGCTCCGGCGGGATGATCAGCACCGAGTCGGCGTCCCCGACGCCCTGCATGTTGTTCGTGCTGCCGCCGGTCATGTGCGCGATGAGCACGAACGGGTGATCGCGGCTCTGGCTCTTGACCACGAACGGGAACGAGCTGAAGAAGTGGGCCACCTCGCCGCGGTTGAGCGTCGCGGGGCCGCCGACGTCGCTCGACCAGGTGAGCTTGGTCCCGTCCACCACGCCCATCATGCGCCAGAAGCCCGGCTCTCCGCTGCGCGACTTGTGACTCACGCCCACGTACTCGCTGCCGAGGGCCTGAACCGGCGGGATCATCTGCTCCACGTGGTCGCAGGCGTACTGAGTCGTGGGCACCTGCGCGCAGCGCCCGCCGCCGAACAGCCCCACGGGCTTGTCCGCCTCGATCACGGTGCCGTCGAGGGAGGCGACCTGGGTAAACTGGGCGTGCTCCCCGGCGCCGAGCGAGAACGTGTAGGGAACGTTCGCGGCGCCGCTGGGCAGGACCCCGCCCCCCGTGATGGCCTTGGCGGGCAGCAGCGTGACGTTGGTCGGCTCCCTCGCCACGATGTTCAGGCTAGCCGGATACGGGCCGGGCTCCGCCGCGTGGACCGCGAGATAGCGGGTATCCCAAGCCGCGGTGGGGATCAGCAGCGATGCGCCGGTGACGGCGGCGCTCCCACCCCCGAACGGGTTGATCTGGTAGGCCACCACCGGGACGTCGCTGGTGATGCGGAACGCGCGGCTCTTACCCGTGGCGTTGGTGAGCATCGCCCCGCTGGGCACCGCCGCTGGCTTGGGGCACACGGGGTTGTCTTTGCTGGGCGTCCCGCTCGGGCCCGCCAAGAACAAGATGGCCACCTTGTCGGGCGGCAGCCCGGCGCTGGTGATGGGGACGTACGTGGTGTTCGTTCCCGTGCCCACGGGCAGATAGGCAAACTGCTCCACCGGCAGCGGCTGACCGTCGTACTCGAGCGCGAGCTGGGCGCTCTGGCCCCAGCTGTTGGCGACGAACACGGCAAAGCACGACGCCTGGTCGAGCTGATCCATGAACACCGCGTAGTACTCGCAGCCGATGGAGCGCTTGGCGCTCTCGCTGGCCGCGCAAGCGTTCATGCACGTCACGGTCTTCTGGTCGCAACCCTCGGCGCCGAGACACGCTTCGAGCACCTTGCCGTCGCAGTCCACGATCGAGCGCAGATCGTCGGAGCAGTGCGGGCCGGTGCAGCCGCCACCGTCGAACTGGATGCCGCCGCCGCTGCCCGAGTCGGTCGCGGCGCTGCCGCCGGCCCCGCCGCTGGGGCCGCCTCCGCCTCCGGAGCCGCTCGACCCGCCGCTGCCGCCCCCGCCGAAGGACGCGCCCGGCGGAGCGTCGGCGCCGGAGCCACAGCCGGGCGCGTAGCCGACGCCCATCAGACAGAGAAAGCCGGCCAGGCGTGAAATCGGCAGCCGCATTTGCTGCGGCAGAGCATAGCGCGACCCCTGGCGACGAACCACAACTCGGCGACCGCCGCCGGCACACATGCGCCCACCTGGTGCGCAGAGGTGTTCCGCTTGCGATCGGTCGTGTTCCGCTCGTTCTGGTGATAGAGTGGCTGTGTCGTGGTTCGGAGGTGAATCGTGCCGCAGGCAGGCTTGCATTGGCTAAAAGGGATATGCGCAGCGACGCTGTGCGCCGTGTTCGTGGCGCCCGCGTGCGCGGGCGGCAGCGATGCCGACACCAAACCCGGGACCAAAGCGGACTCGGGGACCGGCGCCGCAGGTAGCGGCGCGACCGGCGGCGGCAGCGGCGATGGTGGCGGCACCGGCGGCACTGGCGGCGGGGCGGGCGACGCCTCGAGCTGCGTGCCCGAAGAGGAAGTCTGCGACGGAAAAGACAACGACTGCGACGGTCTGATCGACAACGACGCCACTGACGCCAAGACCTGGTACGAGGACAAGGACGCCGATGGCTACGGCGTGTCCACCGGCGAGACCAAGGTCGCGTGCAACAAGCCGGACGGCTTCGCCGAGCAGGTAGGCGACTGCAACGACAACGACCCCAAGTTCCACCCGGGCGCGCTCGAGAACAACTGCGACGACCCCAACGACTACAACTGCGACGGCTCGGTGGGCTACGTGGACGCGGACGGCGACGGCCACCCGGCTTGCCAGGACTGCGACGACTCGGACAACACCGTCTACCCGGGGGCGCCGGAGCTGTGCGACGGCAAGGACAACAACTGTAACGGCTCGGCCAGCCACCCGGGCGGCGAGGTCGACAACGACGGCGACGGCGTGCTCTCGTGCCTGGACTGCGACGACAACGACAAGGACAACTTCCCCGGCAACACCGAGAAGTGCGACGGCAAGGACAACAACTGTGACGGCCTCGCGAACTTCCCGGGTGGCGAGGTGGATCAGGACGGCGACGGCGTGCCGGTGTGCCTGGACTGCGACGACAACGACAAGAACAACTACCCGGGCAACACCGAGAAGTGCGACGGCAAGGACAACGACTGCAACGGCCAGGCGGACTTCCCTGGCGGCGAGCAAGACGCGGACGGGGACGGCGCACCCGCCTGCATCGACTGCGACGACAACGATCCCGCGCGCTTTCCGGGCAACCCGGAGATCTGTGACGGCAAAGACAACGACTGTAACTCGCTGACCTGGGCCAGCGGCGGTGAGATCGACAACGACGGCGACGGCAGCCTGTCCTGCGCGGACTGCAACGACAACGACCCGACCAATTTCCCCGGCAACCCGGAGAAGTGCGACGGCAAGGACAACAACTGCAACAACATCGTCGACCAGTCCGAGGTGCCGGCCAACATCTTGTGTCCGTCCCCGCCCAACGCGACGTCGACTCAGTGCAACGGCGCCCTCGGCTGCGGCATACAGAGCTGCGCCGCCAACTACTACGACATCGACAGCACCTTCGCGAACGGCTGTGAGTGCCAGGCCAGCCCGAGCCCCGTGGCCACGGGCGCTACCTGCGCCACGGCCATCAACGTGGGTACCCTCGCGGACGTGTCCGCGGCCACCACGACCCGCCAGGGCAACGCGCCCTTCAGCGGGAGGAGCGTGTGGTACACGTTCCAGGCTACCGACGACACCGACACCAACGGCGACGAGTTCCACGTGGACGTCCGCTTCCTGAGCAACCCGGGCGGCAACTACCGCATGGACGTGCACCGCGGCGGCTGCCCCGGCGCGGGAGGGACCACGATCGGCAGCTCTCAGCCCGACGCCGTCGACTGGTACGTGGACCAGAACTGGACCAACACCGGCTGCACCGTCTCCGCCCCGTGCGGCGAGGGCAACTGCACCGCGACGCCGGTACCAAACCGCAACGTGTGCAGCAACGACACCGCGAGCTACTTCGTGCGCATCTACAACGTCGGCGCCCCGACCTGCGCCCCGTACAACATCGAGCTCTCGAACGGTAAGTACTGAAGAGCCGGCCTGTCCCGGCGGCTCTCAGCGAGACAAGACCGTGAGGCGCACGGGGAACGCGGGCTTCGGCGTGACGGGCCGGGGCTGGGGGGCCCGAGCGGGCAAGGGCGCGCGACGGCCGAGGCGCCCTCCCTCGGCAGCGAGCGGCGCGAGCTCGCCGTCACCGTAGATGTCGAGGTAACCCCGCCACACCCCCTCGCACATCTCGGCCATCACGCAGGTGCGACAGCCGTCCGGCTGGTCCTTCAGGTCGAAGCGCTTGCGATCTTGCCAGTTGAAGCGCGAGCGGCCATTTTCCACTCGGGCCACGCCGATGTCGAAACCCTCGTTACGGATGGAGCAATCCGTGGACAGGTCTCGGTATACGTCCCCGACGTACTTGGCCAAGAGGTTCTTGCTGTTCAAGAGCTCCGGCGGCAGGACGCAGAACGGAACGGCGGCGAAGGTGAAGATCTTGCGGAAGTGGTACTCGTTGAGCAGCACCGCCTTCATCAAGAGCGGCACCACGTCCGTCAGCGTGGGGGTCAGATCCGCGCTGCCCTCGGCGTAGCCCTCCGGGCGGATGAAGTTCACTCGCAGGTCCTCGAGGCCCATCTGCTCGAAGAAGAAGCGCATCATCTTGGGCAGGTGGCGGTAGTTCCAGCCGTTGAGGACCAGGTTCACGCTCAGTCCGTCGGCGAGATCCCCGCGCGCCTGGCGCTTCTGGAGGTTGCGAATCGCCGCGCACTTCTTCTCGAAGCCACCGGGCACCGCCGTGAGCCGGTCCTCGAGAGCGGCGGTGTGGCCGTGCATGGAGATGGTGACCCGGGTGAGCCCAGCGTCCACGAGCTCGTCGACGAAGGCCTCGCGGCGAAACATCATGGCGTTGGTAGCCACCGCGATCCGCGTGAACCCGATCTGCTTCGCGTAGGCGATGGACTCGGTGATGCGCGAGTAGGTCGTGGGCTCGCCGCCCAGGAAGCCGACCGACTCGTGACCCTCACTGCGCCAGCGATCGAGCTCCGCCTTCATGACCTCGAAGTCGATGAAGCGCTTGTCCTCCTTGCTCGGCATCCCATCGAGGCAGAAGACGCACTTGTTGTTGCAGCTCTTGCCGACGTTGATCTCGACGTTGCGGCGCCGGTCGCGTAGCGGGCTCTGGACTTGGTTGCTCACGCGTCGTCCCCCGCGCCCGACTCGGTGAAGGGGACGAGCGCCTCGGTCGGATACAGCTCGGCGTACCGATCGAAGACCCCCATGCACACGCCCTTGCGGGTGCAGCGCTCGCAGGCCAGGGTGTGCACACGCTTGCGGTCCGGCGCCCACGAGTAGATCCCGTCGAACACCACCTTGCCGGGTGCGCTCTGCCACTCCACCGTGACCCGCGGGTCCCAGTGCAGATCGTTGGAGAGCATCGAGTGCGCGCCGAGCAGACACATGGGCACGCCAAAGAAGCGGACGATGGCGGCCGCTGCGCGCTCCGCCGCCAGCGGCAGTACCCGCGCGAGCTCGTCGAGCGGAACTGCCAGTTCGTCGTAGCGGTCGAGCCCTGCGCCCTCCGGGGTGGTGTTGGAGATCACGATCAACTTGGCGCCCAGTTGGTCCGCGAGCGCCACGGTGTCGGCGAGCGCGTCCACGTTGTGACGGGTGACCACCGTGTTCACGTAGGCGCCGAAGCCCGGCTTCAGGCGCAGGGAGTTCTCGAGCGCGAGCACTACGCGCGCGAAGCTCCCGTCACGACCAGCCATGCGATCGTGCACTGCGGCGCTCGGACCGTGCAGCGAGAAGAGCGCCTCGTCCAGGTGCGGCAGCGCCTGACGGGCAAACGCCTCGTCGGCGAGGCGGGTGCCGATGGTCCCGACGCTCGTCCGCATACCCAGCTTCTTGGCCAGGACCAGGGTCTCGATGAACTGCGGATGGATGGTCGGCTCGCCACCCGTCAAGTGCACGCCGCGAACCCCTCGACTCGCGTGCAGACGCAGCACGGTGGCGACCCGCCCCCAGGTCACGGGGTAGCCGCGATAGGCCTTCATGCGGTGCTCCTCCGAACAGAAGCTGCAGCGCTCGGGGCACGTGTAGGTCAGGTGCAGCTCGAGTCGCTCCATCGCCCGCCCGTTCGGACCGATCCAGGGCGTGTCCGCCGCCGGCTTCGGGGCGGCGCTCGGGAGAACCGGCAGGTGCATCACGCGGCGCTCCTGCGCCGGCGGTAGGCCGCGAACTCGGGGTACAAACCACGGCAGAACCGGCTCAGCTCGGCGTCGACCGCGACCGTGGAGCGCATCACGTCGGCAGGCAGCTTCTCCTGCAGCCAGGCGTCGACGTCGCGGGCCTTGCGCTCCAGCTCGTCGAGGGTGGGTGGGTCGTCCAGGCTGCCGCTGCGGCTACGGGGCAACAGCTCGTCGAGGGCTGAGGCCAGCCCCAGGTTGTTCGGGTGGATGCTGCCATCCGAGTCGACCACTACTCCCGTGTTGAAGAATGGCGTGGGCGCCCAGGTGAACAGGTTTCGAACGTAGGTGAACCGACCCTGTTGCCAGCGTTCCGCGATGCGTGAGGCGATCGCCTCGAAACCTTGGCGCAGGGCGCGGAGTTGCTCGTCACGCCAGGGGAGGTAATAGCCCGGCAGGAAGTTGAAGCGGCGAAACCCCAGGCCGAGCAGGTGCGCGAAGTTCTGATCCGCCGACGCTGCCGTCGACGGTGCGATGGTCTGGGTGACGACCAGCCGGGGCATGGCGAGCAACTCGGGGAGCAGCCCGAGGACGTGCTCGTACGCGTCCCCCACGTTCGGCAAGGCGCGTCGGAGCCGGCGGTGATCGCCCGGACGGCCGTCGAGAGAGAGGGTGAGCACGGCCTTGTCGTGACCGGCCAGGTACGCCAACCACTCGGAGTCCAGCCCCAGACCGTTGGTGGACAGGTACACCCGGCCGATCCGCGGCTCGCGCCGCGCCGCCTCGAACACCGCTCGAACGACCTCGGGCTCGAGCAGCGGCTCGCCGCCGAACAGCTTCACGTCGCCGCCCCCGAAGCGATCACGAAATACGGCGAGCGCCCGCAGCGCGTCGCGCGGGGTCAGCGAGGGGAAGCCATCCTTCGCCGTGGGACAGTAGTTGCATCGAAGGTTGCAGCGTCGCGTTACGGTCAGGATGAGCTGGCTCACCACTGACCGTGCGAGCCATGCGACCCGTGGGAGCCGTGGGAGCCGTGGGAGCCGTGGGAGCCGTGGGAGCCGTGGGAGCCGTGGGAGCCGTGGGAGCCGTGGGAGGCGTGCGAGGCGTGGGCGTTGAAGCCGCCCTCGAGCCCGTCGAGGCGGACGTCCGCGCGGCTGAGCAGATCGCCAGTAGTCGCGGGCTTGGTGGCTTGACGCTGCTCCTCGGACTGCAGGAAATCCGCGGGTCGTTTCTGGAGGCGGGGCAGCTTGCTCTTGGGGTCCTTCTTATCCATGGCGGTGTCCCTCACACTGCGCAGCTAGAACCCTGTTCCCGAGGGCGGGTCAGCGTCCAGCGACGGAAAATCTGCTCGAGCTTGCCGTCCGGGTCGTCGGCCAGACGCTCGAACAGCAACGAGGCAATTGTATAATGTTCTTTGCACTTGGGCGAGTTCGGACGTTGACCGAACAGATCCCCGCTGGTCATGTAGTTGTGCATCGGACAAACCCCGCAAAAAGGCTTGTTCCAGCAGGTCTCGCAGTGGGGCAGGGAGTCCTGCAGGCTAGCCACGGCCATGGCCTTGACCGTGGGGTGGCCATAGGCCGCTTCGTAGCTCGTGACGCCAGCCTCCCCGATCTCGAACATGTCGTTGCCCATCGCGGCGGTCATGCGGGCCTCGTCGCAGGTAAAGATCTTGCCGTCGTAGTTGTAGGCGACCTGGCCCGTCCCGGCGCCGCAGGGCGAGCGGATGTCGACGAAGTTCGGGTCGTCACCGGTGAGCATCTTCATCAGAAACACCGCCGCGGTGCCCTCCACGATCTCCGTGCCCGCGCGGTTCAGTTCCAAGATGTAGTCCAGCGCCTGCCGGTAGAACCCCAAGTACTCGTCGGTGGTGTACCCGATGCGCTTCCAGGTATCGAGCGCGAAGCCGTAGGGGTTGAGGGGCCGCAGGAAGATGGTGTGCATCCCGAGCTCGACATACAGATCCACGACCTGCTTCCAGTGGTCGAAGGTCTTGCGGGAGGTGGTCATCAGGGCGTCTACGTGCCAGAGCTGCGGGTCGCGACCTTTCTCGACGTAGCGGCGATTGAAGTAGTCGATCCAGCGGCGCACGTCGGCGTAGGCGTTCTTCTCCTTGCTCCAGGTGCGGTTGTAGTTGTGCAGCTCCTCCGGGCCGTCGAGGCTGGTGCACACCAGCACCTCGTTGTCGATGAGCCACTCGGCGTTCTCCTCGGTCATGTACGTCATGTTGGTGACGAGGGAGTGCTCGAGCTGCTTGTTCTCGTATCGGTTCTTCTCGCGGCTGTATTCGACGATGAACTTCAGCACCGGCATGTTGACGGTGGGCTCTCCGCCCTGAAACTCGAAGTTGATGTAGGGCGACGGGCTCTGCATCGCGTGATCGACCACCTTCTTGGCGGTTTCCAGCGACATGTCGGTGTCCACGCGGTCCATGTTGGTGCGCGAGGCGTGGCAGTACTTGCACGACTGGTTGCAGCGCAGGGTGGTGATCACGATGTGCAGGTGCGGACCCTGTCCGACGAACCGCTTCTTCCGAGCCATCTTCTCGGCGAAGCGCCCGAGGTCCAAGCCGCTACGCAGGAAGCCCTTCTCCGCGAGCGCCTCGTAGTGGGCGTGTCCCGGCTCGACCCGACCCGCGAGCAAGTCCCGGAACGAGGCCTCGTCCAGGAAGTGCCACGCGCCGGTGTCGTTGGTCACCAGCTTCTTGCCCGCGACGTCGCCGTAGCGGAAGAAGTTGAGCTTGTCCTCCACCAGGGGCAGGCGAACGACGCTCAGGGTGCGAGTCTGTGTGGTGCTCATCCGCGGGCCTGAACCGTGAGCACCAAGGCATGGTTGGCGAGCTCGTCCAACAGGACGTGCGCGACCTCCGGATCGATGTCCGTCGCCACCAGGGCGATGTCGTCCTCGCCCTGCGAGACGTCGATCGTCGCCAGGTGCCCGAACGCCCGCGCTGCCTCTTGCACCGCCTCGGGCGCGTACAGCGAGCGAGTGAAGTGGAGCGTCTCAGCCATCGCTGGCCTCCGCGCCCGAGCCCTTGGCCCAGGGTACGGGCACCTCCAGGGGCTCCTCCGCCATCTCTTCGGCGTCGAGCTCAGCGAGCAGCTCGGCGATGGTGGAGCTCTGCTGCTGGCCGAAGAACGCGCGACTCATGTACTGCTCTCGCAGCGCAGCGGTGGAACGTCCGATGCGCACGCGGAGTTGGCTGTTCAACAGCTCGTTGGCGAACTCTCCAGCCAAGGCCTCGAGCGCCTCTGGCGTGGTCGCCTCCTTGCTCCGCAGGCGGACTCGGACCTTCCGCTCGGCTGGCCGCGCCAGAAAGACGTACGCCCGATCGACGAACAGGTAGGCGGCGCCGTAGATGGCATCGAGCGCGTACAGTTCCTCGTCGACATCGAAGCTGAGCTCGCGCTCGGATAGCTCGAAGGTGAAGTCTGCGGTCTCTTCGCTCATGATGGGCTCAGGATACTAGACGAGCGCGCGCGAGCGGCGAAACGCGGAGACTCGGGCGTCGTGGGACAAGAGCCCGCGCGGCGCGCTCAGGCCCGAGCCTTCGTTGCCGCGTGCGACCAGCGCGATCACCCGCAGCACTCGCCCCAGGCTCTCGTCCGTCGGGCGCGAGCCGTCGCCATCGTTCATGAGCAGGAAGTCGAGGGTCTCACTCTGCGCCGCGCCGCGAGCCACCTCGCCCTTGCGGCAGACGTGCACGCGAGCTTCTCGGGCGGACTCGTCGTGGTACAGCGTCAGCACGGCGCCGCCTTTCACGACATCGGTCAACTCGGCCAGCCGCCAGCCGAGGCCCACGACCTGCCCGAGCTCGAGCGGCGCGAGCAGCGCCAGCAGCTGCTCGTTGCCCAACGTCTCGTCGGGCTCGAGGGCCGGGTCCGTCGCGAGAGCAGCCTCGGCGCCGTCGCTCGGCGCGGTCACACCCAGCGCCGCCGTGGCCGAAAGCACTCCACCGAAGAATTCTCGTCGCCGCATTGCCGAGCCTCCAAGCGCGCAGCCGAGCGCTGCGAAACAAGAGTATCTCAGCCTGACAGGCGCGCAAAGCCGAGAGTCCTCGCCGCTCGCCGCACACATTGTGGGATAGGGTGTGCGCGGTTACGAAACCCGGCCGCGCGCGGGCCGAAGCGGGTAACAATCGCGCCGATGTGGCGCTGGACCTGGCCATGCCTGGTTGCCGTGGCGGCCTGCGCCACTCCGGCGGCCGCGCCGGACGGCGCTCCGCCGAGCGGGCCGCCCTCGGCCTCCGTCGCGCCCGTGCACGCGCCGCGGCCCCCGCCGGCCGCCAAGTCGTTGGTCCTGAGCCACGAGCGCCCGCCGCTCCACGCCGTCGCGCTGGCCAGTCCGATCGCCATCATCGCCCGCGTCGGCGCCGTCGATGATCTCGCTCGCTGCGACTGCCAGCAAGCCCGCCTCGAGATCGTGCACGTCCTGCTCGACGCTACGACCCTGGGGCTGCAGCCGTCTGGCTCGCTGCAGGTCGCGCGGCCCGGCGACGAGCTTGGCCGCCTGACCGGTCAGCCGCGGCTGTGGCTGCTCCGGCCGGAGCCGGGCAGCGAGCGCATCGAGGCACTCCACCACCTCGACCCGTCGGCGCGCAGCGCGATCGAGCCTCATTTGTCGGACTTCGCCTTGAGCTTCGAGCGCGACGAGGCTGCGGAGCCGGCGCTGGCGCTGGTCACCACCCGGGCGGGGCTGCTCGTGCAGCACCGGCGCGGCCGGGTCGCGGTCATCGGCGAGCTCGAGCCCGCGGAGCGCGCCGCACAGGACGCGCTCTTGGCGCGGTTCCAGAGCTTGACCGCGAGCGAGAACCCCACCGCGGCGGCGCCCGAGCGCCACCCCGTTCGGCTACGGATCGCCGGCAGCGGCGCTGAGGGGGACGTCACGACCGCGCGCCGCGCGCTCGAGGTGTTCAGCGAGGGGGTCCACGCGCGCCTCGCCTTGGCGCGCTCGCTGTGGCGCGCCACGGCCGTCGTGCGCGTGCACGCGGCGACCGCGCGGGGCGAGGTCATCATCGACGAGGTGCTGCGCGACGCCTCCGCCGCTCGGCTCGCGCCGGGCGACGCCCTTCAGCCGGTCGGCGGCGAGGCTTCCTCCGGCCAGCGGCTGCTCGTCCTCGGCGCCCTGGATCCCCCGCGAGCGAGCGTGCTCGCGTCCCTGCCGCTCGCGGAGCAAGCGCGCGTCCGGCAGCTGTTGGACGCGCAGCGACGTCATCGGCTCTTCGCGCTGCCCGCCCCGGGGGACTGACCGCCGGCCGTTCGATGGTAGAGTAAGCGCCCATGCTGGTTCGGCTGCCCGAGGACGGCGCGACCTTCTACGTGCGCGAGCCGGACGCCGGGCGCCACGCTCCGGAGCGCGGTCGGACCGTCACGGCCGCGGGCGAGGTGCTGACCCGACGGCGCCACGGCTACGCCGCCCGGGTACACGTGCAGGACGACAGCCCGGAGGCGCAGGTCGCCTGCTGGCTGCGCGCCGCGGCAGCGGTCGGGCGCGCCGCCGAGCTGAGCGGTCTGGGCAGCAGCGGGTTCGTTCGGGTCACCCTGCGCGACGCCGAGTCGGGGATCGAGACCGATGCCGACGGCCATGAGCGCCTGGTGCTGGACGCGAGGGTGGTTCGAGGCTCCCCGGTGCATCACCCGGTCGACGCCCTCGCGC
The DNA here is from genome assembly GCA_019637295.1 of Polyangiaceae bacterium. Taxonomy (GTDB): domain Bacteria; phylum Myxococcota_A; class Polyangia; order Polyangiales; family Polyangiaceae; genus JACKEA01. Next base: position 91,417 of record JAHBVX010000005.1, on the reverse strand, counting down.
GTGGGCTGGTCGCGGGCTTGCGCCTCGAGTCGCCCAGGGCCCCCACGAGCGGCGGTCCCGCAGCGCGACGCGTGCTGTTCTTCGAGTCCCTGATGAACACGGACATGCCGCACAACGACGGCGAGATCTCCCAGGGGGTGCTGCACATGGCGAGCACGCTGGCGGGCTCCGGCACCGAGGTCGTGCTGGCGAACGTCAAAATGAGCATCGTCGGCGACGCGCGTCCGGTGCTGGGCATGTCCGAGCTGGAGAGGGTCCTCGCGCGCGGACCCATCGATCTGGTGTGCATAACCCTGCTCGAGGGCTACTTCGACGGCGTCGAAGCGCTCATCACCGAGCTTCGGCGACTTGGCTGTCGCGCGCACATCGCCGTGGGTGGGGTGATGCCCACCCTCACACCGGAGCACGTGGCCGCCCATCTCGCCGACGTCACCTTCGTGTGCCGGGGCGCGGGGGAGTACTTCGTGCCGCGCCTGAGCGCCATCGTCGGCCAGGCGGACGTCAGCGCGCCCTTCGGCGCGAGCCAGGTGCACGCCCTGTTGGCCATGGACGGCCTCTTGACCCTGGACCGAGCGGGCAAGGCCCTCATCGCGTCCAACCCGGGCCGCACGGTGAGCGTGGAGGATCTGGACCGCGTCCCGCTCGATCTGAGCCTGCTCGAGCGCCGGCACTTGCAGCAGGGCGTGGAGCTCTCCACCTCGCGAGGCTGCATCCACAAGTGCGCGTTCTGCTCGATCATCGGACGGCAGAGCTACCAAGCGCGCAGCGCCGAGGGGGTGTTCGAGTTGCTCGCGCGCTATCAGCGCCGCTACGCCGAGTTGTTCGGCGACGACGTCCCGAACAACGCCTTCCGCTTGCACCTGTCGGACGACGACTTCGCCTGCGATCGCGCGCGGGCCGCGAGCTTCTTCCGGGGGCTCGTCCGTACTCCGTTCCGACTGGCGTCGGTGCAGGTGTCCATCGCCGATCTGTGCCTCTTGGACGGCACGCGCTTGTTGCCGGAGGTCGACCCGCTGCTGGTGGACGCCCTGTCCCCCGAGTGCTTCGCGGACAGTGGCGCGCCCATCCCCGAGCGCGACTTCGTTGCGGACCACAAGTCGCGACGCTGGAGCGCGTACCTGCAGATTGGCGTGGAGACCTTCTCACAGCGTGAGCTCACCCGCTTGGGCAAGGGCTACGACATCGCCCACGTTCGCCGAGTCGTGCAGGTGATGGCGCAGAAGCAGATTCACGTCGACGCTTACCTGATCCTGGCGAACGCCGACACATCCGCCTCGGACGTGCTCGAATCCCTGAGCGAACTGTGCCGCCTCAAGCTCGCGCACCCGCGCTGGTTTCACGTTCGTTTCCCCATCGTCCCGCGCTTGGTCTCCTACTTCCCCTCCGCCAGCCACCGGCGGCTGGTCCGCCAGGGCCGCAGCGAGGTGATGCGGGTGCGCCGCCACGCGCGGACGGCGGGGTACGCCGAGTTCGACTATCCGTTCGTAGACCACGACGAGCCGGACGATCTCTGGGTCCGGGACGTAGACGAGTCCATCTTCACGGACCAGGACTGCTACACCGCGACGCTCACCCGTCTGCGAGAGCTGTGGCTGCGGCGCTGGTCCGCCCACGAGTCGGAGCGCACCCTCGACCGAGAGCGCCTCTTGCGCGTGCTCGACGACCTGCCACGCCGCCTCGTGTTCCAGCGGCTGTGCAGGGCTCGAGAGCGCGTGCTCGGGCCCGAGCGCGGCACCGCCGACGAGGAGCGGCAGGCGCTGGCGACCGCCGAGCGCCTGCTGGGCCCGAGGCAGCAGTGGCTCTTGCCCTTCAAGCGCGCCGCGCAGCAGACGGCGCCGCGATTGGTGGTGATCCCGACCTGGCAGTGTGAGCTGCGCTGCAAGTATTGCTACATACCCAAGCAAGACGGCCGGGTCATGACGCCCGAGTTGCTCGACCGCTCGCTCGAGCTGTTGCTGTCGTCCGATCGGGACGCGGTGATGCTGCAGTTCTTCGGCGGGGAAGCCCTCACCGAGTGGGCGCTCGTGCAGCGGGGCATCGAGCGCGGTACGGCCCGCGCCCGGGAGCTGGGCAAGCGGATCTCCTTCATCCTGAGCTCCAATGGCTGGTCCCTCGACGAGCAGAAGCTCGACTGGCTGCGGGACCGCCCCGTCAAGCTCGAGCTCAGCCTGGACGGCGACCGAGCGGTTCAGAACCACGCACGCCCGGCCAGCCTGCGAATGCTGGACTCCTACGAGTTCGGCATCGCCCCGCGCGCGGACGCCATTCTGTCGTCCGGCCTGGCAAACGAGGTGATCATGGTCGTCCTGCCGCACAACGTCGAGCGGATGCCCGACAGCTTCTTCCACATCCAAAGCCTCGGCTTTCGCCGCATTCAGATCAACTTCGCCCTCGGCGTGATGTGGACCGCGAAACATCAGCGCTGCTTCGCAGACGGCCTATTTCGCATTGGCGAGGAGCTGCGTCGGCGCTGGGACCAAGGCGAGGAGCTGATGCTGGTGAACCTCGAGGCTCCCCCGTGTCCGGTGCTACTCAACGGCGAGCTGACGGTCGACTACGACGGCACGATCTACTCGGGCAACGGCTTTCTGCACGAGAACGAGCACAAGGCCTCGCTGCGGGTCGGACACCTCGACGAGCTCGGGTCCTTCGATCGACTGTGGTTCGATCTGCCCGACAACGACTACCTGCTCAGCCACGGCTACCCGGCAGACGTGACGGCGAACAACCGCAAGGTGGGCCAGATCATGGCCAGCTTCGTGCGCCACATGCAGCGCTCGCTGCCCCGTCGGCAGCGCCCGCCGGCGGCTGCCGCGGGCGGAGCGTCAGCCGGACACTAGCGGCAGCGCTCGCCGGCGGAGCCGAGCCTTGGCCTGTCGCTGCTGCTCGATGACCGCGAGGGGATCCGGCGGTGCCGGGCCCGGGGCTGCGTAGCCCGGCAGGCTCACGCTCGGAGGTAGCGGCGGCGCGCCCAGCTCGACCCGCCGCGGGGGTTCCGGCAAGAGCTCGGTCAGGCGCCGCACGATGGCGTCCGCTGCGTCCCCGCCAGTGACGGGCGTGAGGATGGCGAGCCCCTGATCCCGCACCATGTTGATGGCGGCGCCGTCGCAGCGATCCGTCACACGACACTCCGAGCAGCGCACGCTCTTGGCGCGGTAGCGGCTCTGCACGTGGTGCCGAGCCAGCTCGCGGATCGCCAAGCGGCCGGTCTCGGGCTCGAACAGGGCTGCGTCCAGGATCAGCCGCTCGGGCACCCAGGCAGCGCCGGGCACCTGGCATGGCGGCAGCCCGCTGACCCTCACCGGCAGCTCCAGCGCCGCGAAGAACGCCCGCGGCTGCCGCACGTCCTCGGCGATCGCCTGCTGCAGGTGCTCATGGCTCGGCTGATGGATGAGGACCCGATCGAGCTGGGCCTCCAGCAGCCCGCGGTGCTCGAGCAACCAGTCCGCGGTTCGGTGGTTCAGCCGTATCTCCAGCTCGACCCCCGCCGGCAGCGGCGCGCCGAGCCAGGCGTCGAGCTGCTCAGGCCTGCCCGCGACCAGCGTCACCTCACGACCGACGCCGAGCTCTCTCGGGATCGGCTCGGCGCTCTCTAGCAGCGCATAGCAGCCGACCCCCGGGGGCAACTGCGCGAAGGTCCCCGCGGACAGCCCCAGCTTCGTGCAGCCGTAGGGCAGGGCGGGGACCTCGGCCGGGACCTCCGAGACGAGGTACACCTCGAAGCGCTCGGCGTGCTGCGCCTCGATCACGCGATCCATGCTGGTGCAGAACGGCTCGATGAAGCAGTGGGGGCAGCGCTCCGGATGGCGGCAGTCGAGGGGCAGGCCTTCGTCCAGGTAGCGGCGCACCTGGAAGCGACGCCCGTTCACCTCGTCCAGCATCTTGTGGGGGTCTTGGATCAGATCCTCGAGCCCCTCCAGGTAGGACACCGGGAAGCGGTTCGTCCAGACCACGAAGCGCGGGTGTCGATTGAGGCGGAAGACCTTGTGCAGCACCGGCAAGTGCTCCCGCACGTCGTAGAACAGCTCGTCCCGGTGCTCGAAGGCCGCGGCCTGCGGGATGACGTGCAGCAGGTCGAACTCGGTGACGCCCAGCGAAATGCACAGCTCCACGATCTTGTCGAGCACGGCGACGTTCTGCTTGTTGATGACGACGTCCACGTTCACGATCGGCCTGCCGTCGCGCAGCGCGCGCACCATGCCCTTGATGAGGCGCTTGAACGCGCCCGGCGTCTGCGTCAGCCGATCGTGCAGCGCGGCGTCATGACCATGCAGGCTGAAGGTGATCTCGCCCAGGCCCGCGTCCAAGCAGGCGTCGAAGAACTCCGGATCCGCGAGCCGGTACCCGTTGGTGACGGTCTGCACCCGCTCGTAGCCGGACGCGAGCGCATAGCGAACCAGCTCGGGGAAGGCAGGGTGCAACGTCGCTTCGCCTCCGGAGATGATCACCTTCACCGCGCCGAGCTGCTCCCGCCCGCGGTCGAGCTCGCGCCGGATCTCGTCCACGGGCAGGTACACGTTGCGCGGAGTGTCCGAGTCCAGGCAGAACAGACAGCGGCTGTTGCAGGCGGTCACCGCGCGAACCCAGTGCTTGGGCGTGTTCGCGACGCGCTCCTTCCAGAGCATGTTCTCGGTGTCCGGCAGCTGGCTCATCGCGTCCTTCGGAGCATCCAGCGAACGGTATCACACCAGCGCCGACTCTGCCCTGGTCGCCGCGGTGACGTCCAGCCCGAGGCTGGCCCGGACCGCCGCGGCAAAGCGCTCCAGCCGCTGATCGCCTTGGACCAGCAAACGAACGGCGTCGACGTCGCCGCGATGCTCAGTGAGCAGCTGGTGGGCGTGGCGAAAGGAGCCCAAGCGCCTGAGGCCGACCACGACGCGAAGCTTCGACTGGGGCTCTCGGCGGTGGTTGTCGCGCGCGATGGAGCGAAGCTCCGCGCGCGTGACCGCGTCGTCCAGGAGCGCGGGCGCCTCGCCCAGCAGCAACAGGTCGGTGCCGCCGGCGGACCACAGCCGGCTGCCGTCGCCCTCGCCCAGACGCTCGGTCACCAGCCACACCGTCGGCTCGGTGGCGCCGCGCACCGCCGCGAGCTCGGCGGGACCGAGTCCGCCCGCGGCGCCCACGATCCGCTGGGCCGGGGCCCGGTCGGCGCCCTGCTGCCAGGGCTCGAGCCGGGGCTCCACCGCGGCCAGGCCGCTGCCTCCGCGCACGGTCCAGTAGGCGTGCCACGCCCCCCCGCAGCGCGTGCGCAGCGCGCACCCGCCGCAGGGCGGGCCGTGGGCCTTGTTGCCCTGGTTGTCGATGCCGTGCGCCGCGAGCCCGCCGAGTTCACGGCGGCTCGCCGCCTCGATGGCCTCCACGCTGCGCGATGGGTCGTCGTGCCAGCCGACGCACAAGGGCAGACCGCAATACGGGTTGATGAGCAGGATGTCGTGCTCGGCAGCGCGCGCGCGAGCGAGCTTCACCTGCTCGCCGAGCACGGCGTAGTCCGGCAGTAGGCTCGTGCCGTGGGCGGCACGTCCGTGCGGCTGCACGGCGGACAGCGAGATCACGCGCACCCGTGGTAGGCGACGAGCGACGAACTCGACGTAGTCCGCGACGCGCTCTTGAGTCTGGGTGGCGATCACGGGATTGAGGGTGACGGCGACCCCGGCGTCGAGCAGCGCGTCGATGCCCGCCAAACAGCGGGCGAAGGCGCCCTCGAGTCCGGCCAGCTCGTCGTGGAGCTCGGGGACGTCGGACAGCAGCGACACGAAGGCGGAGGTCAGCCCCGCCTCGGCGAGGGCGACCGCGAGCTCGCGATCGACGAGCACGGCGTTGGTCTGCAGCTCCACGAAGGGAACCCCGCGCGAGCGCGCCCGGGCCGTGAGCATCAGCACTCGCTTGGGGTAGAGCGTGGGCTCGCCCCCCGAGAGCGTGAGGGTGCGCTCGCCGGAGGCCAGAAAGAGCTCGAGCTCTGCCTCGAGCTCGGACTCGGGCGGCGTGGGACGCGGGTAGTCCTCGACGGGGACGTTACAGAACGGGCAGCGTTCGTTGCACGCCATGGTCACGCGAAGCAGCCCCTTGGTCCTGTGGTGAGCCTCGCCCACCGGGCCCTGGCCGACGAGCGGCAGGTGTCGCGCGCTGGCTTTTGCACTCATGGCCCACCGGATCGTACAGTCTGGGGCAGCATCGTGTCGACCGAGCTACCGCGCGGCCTCTTGGCCTTGCCGCCCCCGGGGGATCGCACCCTCGCGCAGCTGCGGGACAAGCTCGCTCTTTTGTGCCTGCACACGCTGCTGACGCTTCCTGCCCCGAGCGCCCGACCGATCCACGGTCCGGTCAGTCGGCTGCAGTCTTGGCTCGAACGGACGGCGCGGAGCGAGGAGCGCCACGCCTTGCTCGGCGCCCTGGGCCAGGTCGACGTGCTCACGAGCGTGCTCGCGCTGCGCGGCGGCGTGATCGACGCATCGACCGCGCTGTCGACCGCCGTGCCCGCGCTGCTGGTGGGGCTGTGCCGCCGCTCGGGGCGTCGGGGTCCGCGCGAGACCCTGCTCTGGGACGTCCGCTTCACTCGCCTGTTCGATGCTCTGGGCGAACGCACCCTCGAGTTCAGCCCGCCGGCCCAGGGCGTGCTCGCGGATCCCTCGGGCGTGGAGATCCGCAGCGCCTCAGGCGCCCGCTTCGACGCCCTTGGGCTCAGCGCGGCGCTGCCGGAAGACGTCGTCGCTCGACAGCGTTTTCATGCCGTCACGCCCGGCGGCCCCGTGCTCGCCCTCTCGGACAGCAATCCGTTGTTCGACCTCGAGGAGCACCCGGACAAGCAAGGCAACGCCGTGGACCTGGGCGGCCGCAGCCCCGAGCAGTGGTGCGACCGCCTGTCGGCCGCCTTCACGCTCATCGAGCAGACGCTGCCGGACCTCCACGCGGAGCTGCTGGCCGGCGTCGAGCGCGTGATACCTGTCGGTTACGACCCCGAGCGCCACCTATCCGCGTCGTATCGGGAGGCTCCGGGGCTGGTCTACCTCACTCTGCATCCATCCGAGCTGACCATGACCGAGGCGCTGATCCACGAGGCGCAACACGGCAAGCTCAACGCGCTGCGCTGGTTCGACCCGCTGCTCGACAACGGCGACTCGACCTGGAGCCGCTCCCCCGTGCGTCCGGATCTGCGCCCCCTCGCCGGCGTGCTGCTCGCGGTTCACGCCTTCGTTCCGGTGGCAGCGCTGCACCGTCGCCTGGAGGAGCTCGGTCATCCGCTGGCCGCGGGACCAGAGTTCTCGCGGCGGCGGCGCGAGGTGCACGGAGCCAACGAGCACGGCCTGGCGACCCTGCGCGAGCTGGGTCGCCCGACGGCGCTGGGGCGGCGCGTGCTCGCGGCCCTCGAGGCGCTGCACGCGGCGACGCGGACCGAGTCGGCTCCTGTCGATCCCGCCGCGAGCGTCACCGCCCTCGGCTGAGGGCAGGTCAACCCCTGCCGTGCGGGACGAAGCGAAGCTGCCCTCCCGCGGTGAAATAGGTCACGAAGTTCGACGACCGGTTGCCGCGCATCATCGTGAGGACGTGTTCGAACAGCGCCACGAGTCGCTCGGGCTCGTCCACTGCTTGCTCCGGCTCGACGCCCCGTTCGACGCAGGCGTCGGTAGCCAGGCCTGGGGCTCGTTGCCAGACGCGTGCCCAGACCTCCCGCAGCCGCTGCGGCGCGGGCTCGAGCAAGGCCTCGTTCAGCCAGCCGCTGATGCGGGACGGGGTGAGCGCGCGATCCCGCGCCAGATCGTCGCGTGCACGCGTCAGATCACCCAAGCGGCGATGGGCCTCGCCCCGGTAGACGTACTGGGTACGTCCCGGCACGACCACCGCCTCGGCCCGCGCGCACCACTCGATGGCCTCTTGCAGCCGTCCCCCGAGCAGGGCCGCAGCGCACAGCCCCACATAAGCCCAGCGCGTGTCGCTCGCCACGCCCAGCGCGCGCGAGAAGCTTCGCTCCGCTGCGTCGTAGCGACCAAGCCACAGCTCGATCTCGCCGCGGTGACAGAGGATGGTGGGCTCCAGCGGACGCTCCGCTGCCAGCGCCTCGAGCTCGGCGAGCACCGTCTCGACCGCCGTCACCCGAATGCGCTCCTGCACGTCTCGCGCGAGGAACCGCGCGTGCCGGGGGAGCACCAACGCCGTGAGGCGCTCGCCGCCACCCGCGGCCGGGAGCATGAAGGTCGGCGTCGCCCCGCGATTGCCGCGCAGGGCAGCCAAGACCGCCGCGAGGCGAGCCCGTAGTTCCTCCGCCGAAGGCGCGTCCAGGGGCGAGAATCCGAGCGCCTCGAGCACCGGCCGCAGGAGCGCCAGTAGCTCCCGGTAGGTGCTGGGCTCTGGGCGCCGCCGGCGCGCGTGGATGGCGATCTGCGCGACGTGAGCGCCGAGCGGGTAGCCCTTCGTCCGCTCGATACCAACGGTGACCTCCTCGACCGCTCGCTCGACGTCCCCGCGCCGCAACGACACCTCACTGCTCCAGATCCACGCTTCGCCGAGCCCGGGCGCTCGCTCCCGCGCTTGGTCCAGATCGCGGCCGGCGCCCTCGGCATCCCCCAGCAGCCAGCGGGCGATCCCGCGTTGACACAGCGCCTCGGCGTCGTCCCCGACCAGCGCGCGCTCGGCGAAGGCCCGGGCCTCGACGTACCGCCCGCTGCAGTTCGCTGCGCGCGCCTGCAAGAGCGCGGCTCGCGGCGTCGCGTCGGCGATACGCGTGGCGAGCGCGACGGCGTCATCGTGCTCGCCGACGCTCAAGAGCAGCTCCGCCGTCGCCACGAGCTGCTCGGCGGTGGCGGTCGGCAGCGACGCCGCGCGCCGGGCCACGTCGGCGGCGGCAGCGAGGCGCCCGAGCTCGACCAGCAGACGACCGCGGCGCAGCCACACGTCCGGCGAGTCATCGCCGAGCGAGCCGAGCGCGTCGAAGGCCAGCTCGACGCCGCCGAGCGCCGCGAGCTGCTCACTCAGCTCGATGGCGACCCGCGGGTCACCCGGAGCCAACGCCGCCGCCTCGCGCCGCAGCGCGATCGCCTCGTGCAGGCGGCCCGCGCGGCTGCACAGCTCGGCCTGCTTGCGCAGGCCCGCCAGGGAGCGCGGCGCGAGCGCCTGCGCGTCGGCGGCGTCCGCGTACAGGCCGAGCTGCTCGAGCACCGCGGCCCCGTGCGCGTGCACGTCGCTACCCGGCGCGGCACGGTCCAGCGCGTGACGCAGGTCGGCGCGCGCACCCCGCACCCCGGCGCGCGCTCGCAGCCGAGCTCGGAGCAGCCGGACCTCGGGCTCGTCGGGCGCGCTGGCGATCACCGCGTCCAGCTGGTCGAGCGCGGCGCGCAGCTCGCCCTGTCGGACGGCACGGAGCGCGGCCTTGAGCTGCTCACGGGCAGTGGACGCGAGCGCGGGCGATCGGGCGGCGCCCTTGGGCACCAGCGGATGGTACCATGACGGTCTCGGACGCTCCCATGCACAATGACGCTCGCCTCGCTCGGCTCCACCGAGAGCGCCAGATCTACGCCCGCGTGATCGCGGCGATGGACTACCCGGAACCGTCGGTGTTCGTGCACGAGCTGTCCGGCGAGCGGCGGACCGCCCTCACGCCGCAGGCGCTGCTGGATCACTGGCGACGCGCGCTCGAGGGTGCGCTGCCGGAGACGGCGAACAACCTGTACGTCCATGTGCCGTTCTGCAAGTCGATCTGCGATTTCTGCAACTACAAGCGGCTCCACGTCTCCTCTCGCGCCGGACTCGACGAGTACGTGGCCTTCATGGAACGCGAGGCGCGCCTGTTCGCCCCGGCGCTGCGCGGCGCCGAATTCGGCGGGCTGTACGTGGGCGGCGGCACGCCGAGCGTGCTTGGCCCCGATCAGCTCGACCGCTTGCTGACGGCCTTGTTCGAGTCGTTTTCCTTCCACGAGGGCGCGCAGAAGAACTTCGAGTTCGACCCCATGGTCATGACCGCCGACCGCTTCGCGGTGCTCGCGCGCTTCGGCTTCACTCGCTTCTCCTTCGGCATCCAGAGTCTGGACGTCGAGATCAACCGCTTGCACCAGCGTGGCGCACAGACCCGCTCGCACCTCGAGAAGCAGTTCAAACTGCTCGGCGAGCACGGCGCCGACTTCGCCAACGTCGATTTCTTGCTGGGTCTGTCGGGCACGACGCCGGAGCAGATGCTCCGGGAGATCGAGGAGGTGATGCGCGCTCACCAGCCCCACGAGCTGTGCATCTACTTCATCTACCCCACGGCCGAGTACGTCGCCGCGCACTTCGCGGGGGACTACGCCAAGTTCAGAGAGTTCCTGGCGCCCTTCGAGACCGTCGTCCCGGCCGCCTTGGCCGAGCTGGCGGCGAGCGCGGGCTATCGCGTGGGCGGCGAGGGGCGCCACGCCATCACGCTCTCGCGCATCGGCGGTACGCGGCGTCCGGCCAGGACCGAGGAGGGGCTGTTCTACTGCGACGTCCCGTCGAGCGTGCACCGCCCCCTCAACGTGCTCGGTCTCGGAGACTCAGCGCGCTCGCGCATCTTCGGCCGGCTGCACTACCGTGCGGAGCACGACCACGGCGCGCCCATCCCGGAGGCGCGCTACGTGGGTCAGGAGACCACGCTGCGCGACGAGATGTTCTCCTACATCGCCCTGGTGTTCCGCGACGGGGACGAACTGTCGCGCCCGCTGTTCGCGCGCACCTTCGGGGTCGACATCGCCGCTGCCTTCGCGCGGCCCTTGGCCAAGCTCGAGGCGCTCGGCGCAGCGCGTCTCACGGCGAGCGCCGTGACGTTCGCTCGGCAGGAGCGCGCGGCGCGGCTGGCGGATCTGCTCTTCTTCCTGCCCGAAGAGCGGCGCTCGGCGCTCGGTGAACTGCCGCGACTCGACAGGCCCGGTGCCGCGGCTCCTTGACCCCACCCGCTCACGGCGCCAGCGCGAAGGTCGCGCAAGCCATCGTCGCTTGGGTGTTGTCGAAGGTGCCGTCCGGGATGAGCACCGGCGCGGGCGTCGACGCCCCGGTCTTCGGTCCCATGATGGTGTTCAGCGTGAGCTCGAAGCCGTGCAGCGTACCGACGTGAGTCGTGAGGCTGTCACCCACACACAGCTTCCAGGTCCCCAGCCAGGGCTGGCCGTGCAGCGACGCCAGGGAGTCGGGGTAGGGTATGAACGGGCAAGGGGAGGCGGCACACACGACGCCGCCGCTCTGCCCCATCACCTGCGCCGACGCCTCACCCGAGCCGGCGAAGCGCACCGGGTGGGCGGCCTGCGCCACCGCGTTGTTACCGGGCTCGAGGGGTGCCCCGGCACCGGGTCGGCTAGCCAGGGTGAGCGGGGTGCCGGTGGGGGGGATGAGCTGGATCGTGACGTGCCCGATCCAGGGATGGTCCAGGGTCACGTCCACTGTCGCGCTGGTGATGCGCCCGACGCAGCTGGCCTTGGTGTCCGGCTGACCGTCCGCGTCGAAGTAAGCGCCAGCACATTCACACACGTCGGCTGGGGTGCAGCTCGCGTTGACGTCGACGCACTGACCGTTGCACGGCTGCGGCAGACCGCCACCGCTGCCCCCCGTAGGGGGCGCGCCGCCGCTGCCGCCGCTGCCCGCGGTCCCGGCGGCGCCGGCGGCTCCCGCCAGCCCCGCGCCACCCGTGCCCTGGGGATCGAGCGAGCAAGCGAGCAGCAGGTAGGGGGCGAGCGAGAGTCCAAGGACGACGCCGAGGCGCATCAAGGCGCAGTCTGGTCGGGTTACGGGATTCGGGCAAGCTCCGTTCTCTCGTGGTACAGACGGCCAGTCGCGATGCGCTCCTTCGCCTTGGTCACCTTCGGCTGCCAGATGAACCAGCACGACTCCGAGCGGATCGAGGAGGTGCTCGGTCGGGCGGGGTTGTCGCGGGTCGACGAGCCCGCCTTGGCAGATCTGGTGCTGCTCAATACCTGCAGCGTGCGCGAGAAAGCCGAGCAGAAACTGCGCAGCGAGGTTGGGCGCCTGGGTCTGCTCAAGCGCCAGCGACCGGAGTTGCTCATCGGCGTCGCGGGCTGCGTCGCGCAGCAGGAGGGTGAGCGCCTCGCGCGGTCGATGCCGCAGATCGATCTCGTCGTTGGCCCGGACAACATCGGGGAGCTGCCGGACCTGCTCCGGGAGCTCGACGGCGGCGGGCCGCCGCGGGTCCGTACCGAGTTCGATCTCGACGCGCCGCGCTTCCTCGAGGCTCACCCGACCGACGCCCCCCGCTCCGCCTTCGTCACGGTGATGAAGGGCTGCAACGAGCGCTGCACCTTCTGCATCGTGCCGCACACTCGCGGCCCCGAGCGCTACCGCCCCGCCCGCGAGGTGATCGACGAGATCGCGCGCCTGGTGGCCGCGGGCACGCGGGAGGTGACCCTGCTCGGCCAGACGGTCAACAGCTACGCCGATCCCGAGGCCGCGCTCGGCCCGGCACCCGGCGCCGGGGAGCTGCCCTGGACGGCGACCCACCCGAGCACGGCGCGCGCGGACGAGAGCGAGTTCGCGGCGCTCTTGCGCGCGATCAGCGAGCGAGTGCCCGACCTGCTGCGGCTGCGCTACACGAGCCCGCATCCCCGACACCTGACGATGTCGCTCATCCGCGCGCACCAGGAGCTGCCGGTGTTGTGCCGCCACGTGCACCTGCCCGTCCAGTCCGGCAGCGATCGCGTGCTACGGCGCATGCTGCGTCGCTACGACGTGGCGGAGTACAGCGAGCGCGTCGCCCGACTGCGCGCGTCCGTGCCGGGCATCACGCTCTCGACGGACATCATCGTCGGGTTTCCCGGCGAGTCCCGCGCCGACTTCGAGCAGACCCTCGCCCTCGTCCAGCGCATCGGATTCACCGGCACCTTTGGCTTCAAGTACTCGGCGCGACCGCACACGCCTGCGCAGAAGCTCGCCGACGACGTGTCCGAGGGCGACAAGTCCGAGCGACTTGCCGAGCTGTTTGCCTTGACGGATCGACTTCGGCGCGACCACCTCACTGCCCTGGTCGGGAGCACCCAGCGGGTCTTGGTGGAGGGTCTGAGCGCACAGGGCGGCTACACGGGCCGCACCGAGCAGAACGAGATCGTCCACTTCGGCTCGCGCGCGCAGCGCGTGGGCCAGATCGTGGAGCTGACCATCGCGCGGGCCTTCAAGAACTCCCTCGAGGGGCGGGAGTCGGACGCGACGCTGTCGGCCCCCCTCCCGGAGCGGCGCGGGGCTCGCGAGCGCGCGCCGTCGGCCCGAGCCCGCAGCCTGCCGGTGCTGTGATGCCCATCCTTCGAGCGTTCAACGGAGTCAGCCCACGGATCGCCTCGGACGCGTTCATCGCGGAGAACGCGACGCTCATCGGAGACGTGGTGGTCGCCGCGGGTGCCAGCGTCTGGTACGGAGCCGTACTGCGCGGCGACTGCGGGCGCATCCGCATCGGTGAGCGGTCCAACGTGCAGGATCTGAGCTGCGTACACATGACCACCGGCGTCAGCCACACCGAGGTCGGCTCGGACGTCACCATCGGCCACGGTGTGGTCTTGCACGGCGCACGGATTGGGGACCGGGCGTTGATCGGCATGGGCTCGGTCTTGCTCGACAACGTCGAGATCGGCGAAGAGTGTCTGGTCGCCGCCGGCAGCGTCGTGCCGCCGCGCATGAAGGTGCCGCCGCGGATGCTCGTGCGCGGCGCTCCCGCCAAGATCATCCGCGAGGTCAGCGAACAGGAGCGGCGGCTGGGGTTGGACGGCGCCGTGGCCTACAGCGAGCTCGCCCGGCTGTATCGCGGCTGAGGGCGCCTCTCAGCCCCCGCCCACGAAGTGCACCACCTCGATCACGTCGCCCTCGGCGACGGCGGTGGAGTCGTGGCGGGCCCGGGGCACGACCTGCCGATTCTGCTCGACCGCGACGGGACCGTCCAACAGACCCAGGTGCTCGATCAAGCCACGAACGCTCAGCCCGGCTGGCACCTGGCGGGGCTCTCCATTGACGATGATGTCCACGGCCGCCAGAACTTAGCGGAGCCGTCGGCGGCCGGCCACGGAAGAAATCGTCGGCTGCCGAGCGTAGAGAAATCAGTCGTCGGTTTGCCGGCGGCCCGCGCTTACCGATAGGATCCCGAAAGCCGTGCGTCTCCGCTCCGTACTCACCGGGCTGCTCGCCACCGTCGCTCTCGGCGCTGGCGCCGGGCTGGCCTATGGCTACGGCCACTTCCTGCCCAGCGGGCGTGCGCTGCCCGGCACGTTCGTCGGGGGGCGGCTGCAGCCGGCAGAGGAGTCCCTCGGGGACTGGCTCGAGCGGCGCCGGGTGGAGCTCGGGTCGCGTCAGGCCTACCTCGAGCTACCGGACGGCGACGGTAACGTGGCGGTGAAGTTCGCCGCGCTCGGCGTCGAGCTCGACGTGGGCGAGACCATGCGCGTCGTTCATCGCCACGCCCGGGAGGGCAGCTTGGGCGCGCGGCTGCATCGCGCCCGGGTCGCTCGCCGCGGGGAGACCGACCTGCCCCTGGCGTTTCGCTTCGACCGCGAGCGGGCGCGACAGACCCTCGCGCGGCTCGCGCCGCACGTGCGTCGGGAGCCCACGGACGCGCGGCTCGAGCTCGAGAACTACCGACGGGTCGACGACGTGCCGGGGCGCGAACTCGACGTCGAGGGCACACTGACCTTGATCGCCGACGCCGAGCGGGGTGAGGACGCGGTCATTCCGGTCTGGACCCGCGAAGCGCGGGCGGCGGTCACCAGCGAGATGCTCGCGAACGTGGACGTGTCCAAGGTGCTCGGCGCCTACGAGACCGACTTCCGCTACAAGCCGCGCTCGCGCGACACGAACATCCGCAAGGCCGCGGAGTATCTCAACGGCACCGTGCTCGCGCCGGGCCAAACCCTCAGCTTCAACGAGGTGGTCGGCCCGAGGCGCATCGATCGGGGCTTCACCTGGGCGCCAGTCATCATCGCGGACGAGCTCGAGCCGGGCGTCGGGGGCGGCGCCTGTCAGGTCGCCTCGACGCTGCACGCGGCGGCGGTGCTCGGCCGCCTGCACATCCAAGAGCGGCGCAGCCACAGCCGGCCGAGCGGCTACGCCCCCCTGGGCCTCGATGCCACGGTGGTCTACGGCGAGGTGGATCTCAAGATCAAGAACACCTCGCCCACGCCGCTCATCCTGCATGCGTTCTTGCCCACTCCCTATACCATCCGCGTCGAGTTCCTGGGCGCCGAGCCCGTGGGTAAGGTGGAGCACACCTACGCGGTGATCCGAACCCACGACTTCTATCGCCGGGTGTGGACCAAGCCTCACCTGTCCGAGGGCAAGAGCATCAAGCGCCAGCGCGGGATCAAGGGCTACGACGTACTCAGCGTGGTCCGCACCCGATTCCCCGACGGACGCAGCGAAGAGACGCGTTACTTCTCCTGGTATCGCCCGGTGCCCGAGGTGTTCTGGATCGGTCCGGGGACCAACGAAGCGGATTTGCCGGAGCTGCCGGATGGCGCCCGCCACGTCGAGGTCGACGGCCAGAAGCGCGGGGAAGAGCCGACCGCAGGGCACTCCGGGGACTCCGCGGACGTCGTGGTTACGCCCGGTTGACGCCGGAGCGGGCGCGCGACCGCGACGATCGGTTGCAGGGCCCCACGCTCTGATTTAGATCCGCTCGCCGTGAGCAAGCGAGCCCTCTGGCCATGGGCTCTGCTGCTGGCCCTTGGCGTCAGTCAGGGCTGCGGCAAGAGCCGAGCGCCAGCGGCGACCGACGAGTCGCCCGCTCCGGGCGCGTCTGCGTCGGGGGATCCGGCCGTGGGGTCGCTCACCCACGCCGCGCCGCTCTCGACCCTGGTCGTCGATCACGGCGAGCTCGACACCAAGGCGCCCGCGAGCTCCCCCAGGCTGGCCGCCGCCACCATCGCCGCCACCGTGTACAAGCTGCCGAGCACCGACTCCCGGCGGCTGGGCTACATCCGGCTCGGCGGCAGCGTAGAGCGCGACCCGAGCCCAGTCGCCGGCGCAGGCTGCAAGGCCGGCTTCCATCGCATCTACCCCATGGGCTACGTGTGCCTCGACGACGCGACCACCGACGTCGACGCGCCGCTCGTGCGGGCCGCGAGTCGCCGGCCCGATCTGAACAGCGCGTTGCCCTACAAGTACGGCTTCGTGCGGGCCACCGCGCCTCAGTACCTGCGCGTGCCGAGCGCTGCCGAGCAGCGCAAGAGCGAGTTCAAGCTCGACGAGCACCTCGAGTGGTACAGTCAGAATCGGGAGGAAGTGCAGCGGGTGGACCTCGGCTCGAACGACGTGGTGCTCGACGCGCGGGGCATCGCGCGGCCCGGGCTGAAGCGGCCGCAGGGTCATCGCCTGGCCACCGAGCTCAGCATCAACGAGCTGTTCGGCGGCGCGGGACCGGACGACCCGCCCCCGTTCTGGCTCGAGGGTGGCAAGCGAAGCATCCCGAACGTCTCCGCATTTCAGGTGCCCGAGTACGCCATCTTCGCCGATCGGGTGCGCAGGAAGACCGGGCTCTCGTTCGTCGGCGCGTTCAACACCGAGTCCGAGGGACTGGCGCGGCGCTTCGCCATCACGGTCGACCTCAGGCTGATCCCCACGACCAAGGTCAAGCCCGACTCGGGCTCCACGTTTCACGGGATCGAGCTGAGCGAGAACTTCCCGCTTCCCTTCTGCTGGGTCGCCCGGCAGGGCAGTAAGGTCTACCAGCTCGTCAGGGACAAGGACGAGGTGCGCGCTACCGAGGACGCTCCGCACCGCGCCATCGTGCCGCTGAGCGGCACGGCTCGAGTCAAGGCCGGACGCCGCTACTACCAGACGCAGCGGGACAAGACGCTCTGGCTACGCGCGGACGACATCAGCATCGTCGCAGCGCCGCCCGAGTGGCCCGAGTTCGCGGAGAAGGGCGAGAAGTGGATCGACGTCTCCCTGCGGCAGCAGACCCTCGTCCTGTACGAAGGCAAGCGTCCTTGGTACGCCACGCTGGTCAGCACCGGGCGGGACCGCCTCGGTGATCCGAAGACCAGCCTGGCGACCCCGATGGGCAAATTCCGCCTCCAGAGCAAGCACATCGCTGCGGCCATGGACTCGGAGGAGAACTCGTCCGTCGCCGGAGGCACTCGCGCCAACACGGGCACATCGATCGGTCCGCAAGCTCGCGCCACCATGGACCGACTGCTGGAGGCGGAGAAGGCCGGAAGCAAGCTCAGCGAGGAGGACCAGCGGCGGCTGCTCAACGTCAAGAAGGGACGTCACCCGGAGTACGGCGTCACCAAGCGCCGCGGCGCGGACGGCTTCGAGCTGCGGGACGTGCCCTGGATCCAGTACTTTTCTGCGGGCTACGCGCTGCATGGGGCCTACTGGCACGACGTGTTCGGCATTCCCCGCAGCCACGGCTGTATCAACCTCGCGCCCATCGACGCCCGCATCGCGTTCATGTGGACCGATCCGCCGGTTCCAAACGGCTGGCATGGGGTGAACATCGGCGCGGACATGGGGCAGGGGACCGCGATCTTCATCCACGAGTAGCTGCCACGCACCTTCGGGGGTGTGCAGGCAACGCGATCGGGCCCTACACTGAACACCGTCGTGGCGTCGCTCCGTTTTCGTCTGTTCGGTTTCCCGGTCGAAATCCAGCCGGGGTTCTGGCTGCTCGCGTTCATCATCGGGTTTTCGGGCGACCGCAGCGCGGCCGAGCTGGCGGCCTGGGTCGGCATCGTGTTCGTCAGCGTGCTCGTGCACGAGCTCGGGCACGCCTTCGCGGCTCGCGCCTACGGTGAGCGTCCGGTGATCGCGCTGCACATGATGGGCGGGCTCACCTCCTGGACCCCGACCCGCGAGCTCAGCCGTCGCGCTCGCATTCTGGTCACCCTCGCGGGGCCGGGCGCGGGCTTCGCCCTCGGCGCGCTCGCCTTCGTGGCGTTGCTCGCGCTGTCCGGGCAACGCACCGACAGCGGCCAGAGCGGGCTCCTGTTTGGCACGCTGCGGCTGCTGCTGGTCGCGAACGTGTTCTGGAGTGTGATCAATCTGATGCCCGTGCTTCCGTTCGACGGCGGACAGATCCTGGCCACCGCTCTGGGCGCCGAGCGCCGCAAGCTGGCAGCCACGATCTCGCTCGTGTTCGGGCTGATCACGGCTGCGGTCTTGCTGCGCATGGGCTCGCTGCTCGGCGCGCTGGTGTTCGGGCTGGGCGGCGTGTCCAGCTTTCTGGCGGCGCTGCGGGCTGCGCCGGCGCGGCTGCCGCCGCACGCACGCCGGGAGCTGCTGGACCGCGCTCGCGCCCAGCTGGCCGCAGGCGAGCTCGAGCAAGCCGCCGGCTACGCCCGAGTCTTGGCGCAAACCGCCGATGACGTGGACGGCCGTCGCGAGGCGCTGCAGCTGCTCGGCTGGATCGCCCTGGAGTCCAAGCAGCTCGCCGACGCCCGAGCGCTGGCGCGGGATCTGGAAGCGCTCGGCGGCGCGGATCCCTATCTCTTGGCCGCCGTCGCGCTGGCGGACGAGGACCGCGCCCGCGCGCGGAAGCTGCTGCTCGCGGCCCGGGAGCGCGGCGACGCTCGGCCCGAGCTGCTCAGCCTCCTGGTGCGGGTCGAGCTGGAGAGCGACGAGCCGGGCGCCGCGGCGCTGCTCGCGCTCGAGCTGGTGGACGCGGCCGACGCCGACGAGTTGCGAGCGGTAGCCGCGGCGGCGTTCGACGGGGACGCACCGCTCGCGGGTGCGCGCTTGCTGGCCGCCCTGTTCCAGCGTGACGGGGAGGCGAACGACGCGTTCGCCGCGGCCCGGGCGTTCGCGCGGGGTGGCGAGCGAGACGACGCCGTGCGACTGCTCGCGGACGCGGTCCGGGCTGGGCACGACGTGAGCCACGCGCGACAGGACGCGGATCTGGGCACCCTGGCCGAGCACCCGGACTTCCCGTCCGCCCTGGCGGGGCAGCGGACCGCGACGTGAGCGTGGTGCTCGACCGAACGCCGCTGCTCGTCGCCGTCGCTCTGCTGGCTGCCTGCGCGCGTCGCGAGGACGGCAGGACTCGCGACGCCGAGCCGGCGACCGCGCCGCCGCCGCTGCCCGCTGCGGACGGCATCGACGCCGCCGTCGCCTCGCCCTCGCGCGCCGCCGACGAGCGGGCCATCGAGCGCGAGCGACTGGTCTCGAGCCTCGCCGCCAAGGGGATCCGAGACCCTCGAGTGCTGGCGGCCTTGCGCACCGTGCCGCGCCACGCCTTCGTGCCGGAGGCGAACCGCGGCCAGGCGTACCTCGACCGACCGCTGTCGATTGGGCACGGGCAGACCATCAGCCAGCCCTACATCGTGGCGTTCATGAGCGAAGCCGCGCGCATCGAAGCCACGGATCGCTGCCTCGAGATTGGCACCGGCAGCGGCTATCAAGCCGCCGTCCTCGCCGAGCTCTGCGCCGAGACCTACACCATCGAGTACCTGCCCGAGGTCGCGGCCCAAGGAGAGAAAAACTTGCGGAGCCAGGGCTACGGTGCCGCGCGGGTTGCGCTGCGGGTCGGTGACGGCTACCTCGGCTGGCCGGAGCGCGCGCCGTTCCAGGTCATCCTCGTCACCGCCGCGCCCGAGCGCGTGCCCGCCCCGTTGCTCGCGCAGCTCGCCGTCGGCGGACGCCTCATCATCCCGGTGGGTCAGCAGCGTACGGGCCAGGATCTCGAGCGCTGGCTCCGGGTCGCGCCTGGCTCGGAGCCGAGCGCGTTTCGAACCGAGCGCTTGCTGGCTGTCCGCTTCGTGCCGTTCCTCGGCGAGGGTCACTAGCCCCTCGCCATCGACCTGGCCCGGGCACGCTCGATGCATTGCCCCGGACACCATGGTCGAGTCTGTCGGGAAGTTGCCAGCGGGGAGCTACCCACGTCACGCTGACGGCGGTGTAGGGAAAGGTAGGTTTCGGATGCGGCTCTGGACGATCACGCTTGGAACCCTGGGACTTCTGGCCGCTGGCGGCGCCGCCCTGCCGCGCAGTCCGGCCCCGGCGATGAAGGTCGCGCCCCTGGTGGCCGAGATGTCACAGGCCGTCACGCTGCCCGCTGTGACGCGTCACATCGCCACAGCGGGGGGCGTCGCCGCGCTCCCGCCCGGGGGCGTGGCCACTCAGGGCAATACGTGCCCAGCCGAGATGGTGCTGGTCGAGGGTGAGTACTGTACGGAGGTGCGGCACGACTGTGTGAAGTGGCTCGACGATCCGAAGCTGCCCTACGCCCGCTGCAAGGAGTACGCGCAGCCGGCCCGATGCGTCGGGCAACGGGTGGCCCAGCGCTTCTGCATCGACCGGCACGAGTACACGGCACCCGGCGAGGACAAGCCGCTCAACTGGCAGAGCTTCGTGACCGGCAGCCGGCTCTGCAAGTCCCTCGGCAAGCGGATTTGCACCGAGAGTGAGTGGAACTTCGCGTGCGAAGGCGAGGAAATGCGCCCCTATCCCTACGGCTGGACTCGCGAGCCCAAGTGCAACCAGGACCGCGAGGACCTCTACGAGCCGAACCCGCGCCGTCAGATCCTCAAAGACAACCGCATGGCGAGCGAGGCGCTCTCCGAATGCGTGAGCCCCTTCGGGGTCTACAACATGGTCGGCAACCTCGATGAGCCCGTGCTGCGCGAGATCGCCCGTTTCAATCCGCCGTACCGCAACGGGCTCAAGGGCGGCTGGTGGATGGCCGCGCGCAATCGCTGTCGGCCCGCCACCACCAAGCACGACGACCACTACAACGACATCCAGGTCGGCGTGCGCTGCTGCGGCGACCTGCCGGGAGTCCCCGGCGACAAGGGCTGACCTCGGGGTCATGCCCCCGCGCAAGGTCGGCTCTGTTCAGGATCAGATCTGTTCGGTCAATAGCTCGGTTTCGTTCCGGTTTTTGCCGCCGCGCAACAATTTCTGCTTGACGGCACTCGCGGTCCACCGAAGAGTCGGGACCGCGTGCAGACGGCTCGACCGCGTCCCTGGGTGCCCCTACGACCCCCAGCCTCCGGTAGGCACCTTCGGCGCAGCCTCACGTGGATCGCGCTCGGGCTCGTGACGCTGGCGTGTCAGCGGGACGTCAGCCCGCAGACCTCCCTCGCGCTCGAACCCTCGGCCGCCGAGGTCATCGAGCCGCCGGTGCTGGTCGCGGTCCTGAGCCCGAATCTCGTACTGCCCGAGGTCAGGGCCGAGGAGCCGGCCAGCTGCCCGGACGGCATGGCGCTGGTCGAGGGGGACTACTGCCCAGACGTCCGCCACAACTGCACCAAGTACATGGATCCACCAGGCCGCTACGAGTACTTCCGCTGCGCGGAGTACGCGCAGCCGGCGCAGTGCTTGAAGCCCAAGCGGCGCCTGCGCTTCTGCATGGACAAGTACGAGTACCGCGAGCCCGGCGAGTCCTTGCCCGCCAACAACCGCAGCTGGACCCACGCGTCGCAGACCTGCGGCTCCCTCGGCAAGCGCGTCTGTCTCGAGAGCGAGTACAACTTCGCCTGCGAGGGCGAGGAGATGCGCCCCTACCCCTACGGCTGGAAGCGCGACGCGACGGCGTGCAACGCGGACCACTACGACGTCGTCGGCGCGGACGGCAAGCTGCGCGACATGCGCGCCCCGCCCGGCGCCTACCCGCGCTGTGAGAGCCCTTTCGGCGTGTTCGACCTCAGCGGCAACCTGGAGGAGTTCGTCACCATCGACGGCTCCATCCCGTCCCGGCCGGCCATGAAGGGGGCCTACTGGCAACCCAGCCGCAACCACTGCCGGGCCGCGCAGACCGCGCATGACCGCTACTACAACGGCACCGAGACCGGCTTCCGTTGCTGCTCCGACGCGCCCGACGCCCCCTGAGGCGTCAAGGGACGAGCAGCGTGCCGACGGAGCCGGGATCCCGAGCGGCGCGAGCCAGCTCGCCCGGCAGCAGGTGTACTCGGGCGACGCCACCCTCCAGAGCCGCGAAGGACTCTTCCAGCTTGGGGATCATGCCGCCGGCGACCGCTCCAGCGCCGATCAGCCGGCGCGCCTCGTCCATCGTGAGGCGGGAGATCCGGCTCGATGGGTCGCTGACCTCGCGCAGCACACCGGGCACATCCATGAGCAGGAACAGATCCGTCGCCCCGACGGCGATCGCCACCCGGGTGGCGACGATGTCCGCGTTGATGTTGTACACGCGTCCCGCGTCGTCAGCCCCGAGGCAAGCGAGCACCGGCGAGTAGCCGTGGGCCAGGAGCACCTCGAGCAGCTCGCGGTTGACGCTGGCGACGTCCCCCACGTGGCCGAAGTCGATCGGGTGCGGACCACCGCCCGTCACGACGCGGGGGGGTCTGCGGGTGGCGCGGACCACCTTGGCGCTGGCGCCGTGGAGCCCTACCGGGGCCAGCCCCTCTGCCAGCAAGGCTGCGCAGAGATCGACGTTCGCCACGCCGGCCACCGCCATCTTGATGGCCTCGAGCGCGGCGTCGTCGGTGATGCGGCGGCCAGCGACGATGTCCGGCTTCTGACCGAGCGCTTGCTGCAGCGCGGTGGTCTGGGGCCCGCCGCCGTGAGTGATCACCACCCGCGCGCCCGAGCCCGCGTCATCGAGCGCCGCGAGCCCCGCCAGCTCGCGGGCGATCGCGCCCAAGCGTGACCCGCGGATGACCTCCCCGCCGAGCTTGACCACGACCGTCGGGCGGCTCACGGGTAGCTCCCGGGATCCTCCAGGCCGAGGCGTTCATCGAGCCCGAGCACGAGGTTCATGTTCTGAATCGCCTGGCCAGCGCCGCCCTTGATCAGGTTGTCCGTCGCCGCGAAGCAGGTGAGCAGGCGCCGCTCGCCCTCGCTCGGGCCCAGGACGATGCCCACCTCCGCGTAGTTGGAGCCCGCCACGGCGATCACCTCCGGCAGCCGACGCTCGGGCACGCGGACGAAGGGTTCGCTGGCATACGACTCCCGGTACAGCGCAGTGAGCTCGTCCGCGCCGAGCCGCGCCGGCACGCGCACGAACGAGGTCGCGAAGATCCCGCGCGCCAGCGGCGCCGACACGGGTACGAACCGCAGCTCCGAGTGAATCGCGCCCGCAGCCTCGAGGGTCTGCAGGATCTCGGGGGTGTGCTGGTGGTCGAGGGTCTTGTACGTCTTGATGTTGCCCGAGCGGGTGGGGTGGTGGGTACCGGCGCTGGCCACCACCCCGCTGCCGCTCGAGCCGGTCATCGCCACCGTGTCGATGGGTCCGTCGAGCAGCCCGGCCTTGGCCAGGGGCAGGACCGACAACTCGATGGTCGTAGCGAAGCACCCCGGACTCGCCACGCACTCAGCGGCTCGGAGCCGATCGCGGTTCAGCTCGGGCAGGCCGTAGACGAAGCGCGGCAAGAGCTCGGGGCAGGGGTGGCGCTTGCCGTAGTACCGCTCGTAGGCGGCTGGATCGCGCAAGCGAAAGTCGCCGCTCATGTCGATGATCTTCACCCCCTGCGGCAACAGCCGGGGCACGACCTCGGCGCTGACCTTGTGGGGTAGCCCGAGCAGGACTACGTCCATGCCGCGCGCAGCGTCCTCGGGCTCGAGCTTCTCGAAGCGGAGCTCCGTGCACCCCTCGAGGTTCGGGTGGGCCGCGCTGACGGGCTCACCGACGAAGTCGAGGGAGCTGACCCTGCAGAGCTCCACCTGGGGGTGGCCCAGCAAGCGGCGGATCAGCTCGCCGCCGCCGTAGCCCGACCCCCCGATGATCGCAGCCTGGATGGGCTTCATGGCTCTGGACATAGCCGCGTGCCCTGCGTCCGTGTCAAGGCCTGGCGTACGGCAATCCGAGACTTATTGTGGCCCCCATGACCCCCGACACCCTGCGTGAGCAAGCCCTCGTCCTGTGGGAGCAGGGCGTCCAGCGCCAAAAGGCTGAAGACGTGGACGCGGCCGAAGCGCTCTACCGCCAGTCCCTGGCCCTCCACCCCACCGCCGAGGCGCACACCTTCCTCGGCTGGGTCTACTCGCGGCGGGGCGACGTGGAGCGCGCCATCGACGAGTGCAAACGGGCCATCGACGTCGATCCGGAGCTGGGCAATCCCTACAACGACATCGGCGCCTACCTGATCGAGCAGAACGAGCTAGACGACGCCATCGTGTGGCTGGAGCGCGCCAAGCAAGCGACGCGCTACGACGCGCGGCACTTCCCGCACGTGAACTTGGCGCGCATCTACGCGCGGCGCGGCTTCGTGGTGCGCGCCCTTGGCGAGCTCATGCAGGCCCGAGAGTTCGCCCCGGACAACCTGCCGATCGGCACGATGATCGCCGAGCTCCGGCAGCTGAACTGACCCCCAGGGTGCTTGGCGTATCATCGGGCTCGACCGCTGATGCCCGTGACTCTGCGCACCAGGCAGGGGCGACTGATCGCCACCCTGACGGACGCCCAGTTCGAGCAGTTCGAACTGTTGCTCGCTCGTGAGCGACCCGACGACGACGACTACTACATCGACGCGGCCACGCTCGGCTACCTGCGCGCGCGCGAGTGCGACGCCGCGGTCCTCGAGCAACTGCGCTTGGCGCTGCTCGACGCGTCCGGCCAAGGCGGCGGGGGCTCCTATCGAGCGACCCCACAGCCTGCGGGCGAGGGGATCGACGTCATCTGGGAGCGGTGGTGAGCCGGGGACCAGCCTCGGGTCGAGGGCTCTGCCGAGCGACTCACTCGTCGCCGCTGACCGTGATCGGGATCCAGAGGGTGCGCACCTTCGCGCTCGCGCCCCGCCGCGTGTAACCCGCCAGTCCGTAGAGCACGTTCCACCAGTGGCCGTCCGGCGTCTCGCCGTAGGAGAAGGCGGGGAACAGATGCACCTGCCAGTCGAGGCCGTTCTTCACCTTGCGCTCGTGGTAGTAGACGTTGCCCACGAGCTGCGAGACGCTCTCGCGATCCGAGAAGCGCCAGAAGATGGGGAAGCCCACCGTGGCGCGCGAATCCGGTCCCGCGAAGTCCCAGAAGAACGGCGCGACCACCGTGTGGGTGCGGTCCCCGCTGCGGCCCAGGTACACGATGGGGTGGATGTTCGTCGACCAGCCGCGCAGATCCGTGGTGTGCTGAAAGAAGGGCGTCACCCAGGTGCTCTCGCTGACGCCGAAGCGCTTGAACTTGCCCCAGAACGGGAAGAACACCTGATTCGACTCGCGCGGGCTGGTGCGCGAGTAGAGGAAGGGGAACAAGAGCTTCTGGTCGAGCCCGATGTCGGGATCGCGGTACGCCCAGTAAAATGGCGTGATCATGTCGAGCTCGGTGCGGCCACGGTGGCGCGCGTAGCCCCACGTGACCAGCGTCGTCTCGCCCTCTTCACCCTTCTTGAGAAGGTACAGCGGGTTCACGAACAGGGAGGCGTTGCCCTTGTACCCGTAGTGGAAGAACGGCAGGACGGTGGTGTGGCGCTCGTTCTTGCCCCAGATGCTCCAGTACAGGGGCATCAGGTGCAACAGCTCGCGCTCGCGCGTGTGCTCGCGGTAGTACGGCCCCCAGATGTTGAGCCAGGACTCGCGGTCGTCGTCGTAGCGGTAGTAGTGCAAGAGCGGCGGGATGACCTCGTACTTCCGGGTCTCGTTCTGGCCGTAGAAGTAGAACGGCGCGACGCCGAAATCCAAGTCGTGAGCCGTACGGGGATCGCAATGCGAACCCCCCGTCCAGGAGCAGAACATGGGTCCGACCAGGTTGAACCCTCCGTGACCATCCGTCTTCGTGTAGGTGAGCAGCGGAGGGATCACGGTGTAGCCGCCGGTCTTGCGCTTGCCGGTGAAGTACAGCGGCGCCAGCCAGTTGTCGCGCTCGGTGGGCGTCACGCGGTTGACGAACGGCCCGACGATGGTCGTCCGGCTGTCCTCGGTCAGGTCGCGCATGTTCCAGAAGAGCGGGAACAGGACGTCGTCCGCGCGCTCGGCGCTGCGGCGGTTGTAGTACAGCCCGCCGAACAGCGACGCGCGGTCGATGACCTCGGGCCGGGTCGCGGACGGCTGGGTGCGCTCGGCCCAGACCGGGAACGCGAGCCGGAAGCGGTGCCGGCCGTTCTGCTCGTCGTAGTACGGACCGTAGAAGCGCCGCGTCGCGGGCGGGTCCTCGCCCCGGGGCACGTCGTCCAGCTGCAGGTCGGTGCCGATGCGAGCCCGCACCCGGCGCGGGATCTTCAGCGGATCGTCGGGCAGGGACGGCTCGGTGCTCGGCGGCAGCAGGCTCTCGCCGCCACCCGCCGCGTGCGTCTCGGGCGTACCTGGAGGCGCCTTGCCCGGCGAGGGGCCCGAGGGTGCGGGCCCGCCGGGAGTCGGACCGCCGATGGGCGAGACGCCCGGGCCGTAAGGATCTTGGGCGCGGGCCGCGCCCGCCACCAAGCCCAGGGCCAGCAGCGCGAGCGTGGCCAGGCTCGAGCGCGGGCTCATGACGCGGCCTCCGCTGCGGAGCCGGTGAGGGCAGCCGCGTGGGCGACCACCTCGGGCAGGGGCACGTCCTCTTGCGCGTGCAGCTCGAGGTCCTTGACCTGAGCGACGCCCCGCCCGAGCTCGGCGTCGCCGAGCACGATACACACGCGCGCGCCGCTGCCGTCGGCGCGCCGCAGGAGGCTGCGCAGGGAGCCTCCGCGGGCGTCGAGCTCGGCGCGCACGCCCGCCGCGCGCAGCTCGCGGGCGAGCCCGAGGGCGCGCGAGGTGGCAGCCTGACCCATCGGCGCGAGGAAGCAGCCTCGTCGAGGGGAGGGCGCCGGCTCCGGGAGCGCGAGCAAGATCCGCTCGAGACCCATGGCGAAGCCGATGGCCGGTGTGCCTGGGCCGCCCAGCTCGGCGACCATCGCGTCGTAGCGCCCGCCCCCCGCCAGCGTGTTCTGTGAGCCGAGCTCGCCGGCGCGGGAGCGGATCTCGAACGAGGTGTGGGTGTAGTAGTCGAGGCCGCGCACGAGCCGCGGCTCGACGGCGTAGGGCGTCCCCAGCGCGTCCAGCGCGGCCCGCAGTCCGTCGAAGTGGGCGCGGTCCTCGGCGTCGAGCACGTCCAGGATGCTCGGGGCGGCGGCGCAAACCTCCACGTCTCTGGGATGCTTAGAGTCCAAGATGCGCAGGGGGTTGGCCTCGAGCCGGGCGCGCGCCGTGTCGCTCAGCTCGCCGGCCCGCGGCGCGAGGTAGCCGAGCAGCGCCTGCCGATAGCGCGCGCGGGTGCCCGGGCCGCCGAGCGAGTTGATGGCCACCTCGAGCTCGGCCACGCCGAGGTCGGTGAGGAGATCCACGATCATGGAGATCAGCTCGGCGTCGCACGCGGGGCCGGGATCACCGAAAATCTCGCAACCGGCCTGATGGAACTGCCGCAGCCTTCCGCGCTGGGGGCGCTCCGCACGAAACATGGGGCCGAGGTAGTACCAACGGGTAACCGGCGCCGTCGCGTACAGCTTGTGCTCGACCAACGCGCGCGCCACACCGGCAGTCCCCTCCGGCCGCAGCGTCAACGCCTCGTCGCGGTGCACGAACGAGTACATCTCCTTCTCGACGATGTCGGTCACCTCGCCGATCGAGCGCACGAACAGCTCCGTGTGCTCCAGAATCGGGACCCGCACCTCCTCGAAGCCGTGCAGGTCGGCGTGACGCCGGAAGGTCGCCTCGAGCCGCTGCCAACGACCCGAGGCGTTGGGCAGGATGTCGTTCATCCCTTTGACGGCGCGAAAAGCCATGACCAAGCAGCGTGCGACGAGCGGCCACCGGGCCGCGGCCCCGGCTTATGCTCGTGGCGGAAGGTCGGGTCAAGCAGTCGGTGCCCCGCGCGCCGGGGCCCGCGCGGCGACGCGTGTTGGCCAGCACCCGAAAATCGGGCTAAACGTGGCGCATGCGCGCGGTTGGCGTCGATCTCGGCACGGTCCGTGTGGGCATCGCCGTCAGCGATGAGCTCGGGCTGCTCGCCCACCCCCGTCCGCACCTCGACGGCCGCGACCGCGCCGCCCTCATCGGCGAGCTGTGCCGCCTCGCGGCGGCCGAGGGGATCGACCTGTTCGTGGTCGGGCTGCCCACCCGGCTCGACGGCCGCGAGAGCGCGAGCACCCGCCGCGCGCGGAGCTTCGCCGTCGCCCTCGCCGAGCGCTCGGGCAAGCGAGTGGAGCTGACCGATGAGCGCTGGACGACCGTCGAGGCCCGCCGCCGGCTGCGGGAGGGCGGCGTCCGCGAGCGCCAAGGGCGGCAGCGAATCGACAGCGCTGCCGCCGCGGTGCTGCTGCAGGCGTGGATGGACGCCCACCGGGTCGAAGCGTCGTGAGCGCGCCGCGCGCACGCCGCGCGAGACCGCGCCAGGCTGCTGCTGCAACCAAGCCGCGCTCGCGGCGCCGCGGCGTCCGTCACGCGCGCTGGAAGCGCCCGGTGGGCTTGGGGTTGCTCGGCGTATGCCTCGTGCTCCTGGTCGGCCTCGGAGGTCTGTGGACCTGGGCGCTGTTGCCCGGGCCGGGGGCCGGGCAGGTCGTGCAGGTGCACTGGTCGGCTGCGGCGCCGACCAGCAGCGCCGGCGAGCGGCTGGCCGAGCACGGGCTCATCGCGAGCCCGAGGCTGTTCGAGCTCTACCTGCGGCTCGTGCGCCCGAGCGTCGAGCCGGCCGCGGGTGCCCACCTGCTGAATGACCGACTCTCGCCCAGAGAGCTGGTTCAGCGGCTGGCTCGCTTGCCCTCCCGCCCCACGGTGAAGGTCGCCGTACCCGAGGGCTTCAATCATGTCCAGCTCGGGGAGCGGCTCGAGAAGCTCGAGGTGTGCTCCAAGAGCGCGTTCCTCGACGCCGTCCACTCGCGCGCGCTCCTAGCCGAGCTGTCCATCCGGGGCAGCAGCGCCGAGGGGCTGCTCTTTCCAGCGACCTACGAGCTCGGGGTCAACAGCGCTGCGTCTTCGGTCGTGCGCACGATGGTCAAGACGTTCCGCGCGCGACTCGCGAAGCTCTCCGAGCGCTACCCGCAGCAGCGACTCGAGCTCACCCGCACGCGTGGTTGGTCGGAGCACGAGATCGCGACGCTCGCCTCCATCGTGGAGAAGGAAGCTGCTCACGCCGACGAGCGGCCGACGATCGCGAGCGTCTACTACAACCGGCTCGATGATCCTGACTTCCGTCCCAAGCGCATGCTGCAGGCCGATCCGACCGCCGCGTACGGGTGCCTGATCCGGGGGTCCGAGATCCCCTCCTGCACGGGCTTCGACGGCAAGGTCACGCCGGCCATGCTGCGGGACCCGGAGAATCCCTACAACACCTACCGCCACGCGGGGCTGCCGCCGGGTCCCATCGCCAACGCCGGCGCCGGCGCGCTCGAGGCGGTGCTCTCGCCCACGCGCACCGACTACCTCTTCTTCGTGGCGACGGGGCAGGGGCGACACACCTTCAGTCGCACCCTGGAGGAGCACAATCGAGCCATCGACAAGCGGCGCTGAGCGCCGGCGGCTTGCACGCTTTACGGGCCGGCGCGCACGGGTTAGTCGCGCGCCATGAACGATCTCGAGACGGCGGTCCGCACGGTCCGATTCCTGTCCGTCGACGCGGTGGAGCAAGCGAACAGCGGTCACCCGGGCACGCCCATGGCGCTCGCGGGCATCGGCGTCGAGCTCTTCACGCGCGTGCTGCGCTACGCGCCCGAGCGTCCAGACTGGCCGAACCGGGATCGCTTCGTGCTGTCCTGTGGTCACGCGTCCATGCTGCTCTACTCGCTGTTGCACCTCGCGGGGTACGACGTGTCCCTCGACGATCTGAAGCAGTTTCGCCAGTGGGGCTCGAAGACCCCCGGGCACCCCGAGGTCGGACACACGCCGGGCGTGGAGACGACGACCGGCCCCCTCGGCCAAGGCGTCGGCAACGCCGTGGGCATGGCGCTCGCAGGCAAGCTGGCGGCTGCACGGCTCGACGGTGAAGGCGCGCCGCTCATCGACTACCGTGTGTTCGTGCTGTGCTCCGACGGCGACCTGATGGAGGGCGTAGCCAGCGAAGCTGCCAGCCTCGCGGGCCTGTGGGGGCTCGACAACTTGATCGCCATCTACGACGACAATCGGATCACCATCGACGGCAGCACCGAGCTGTCTTTCGCCGAGGACGTGGGCAAGCGCTTCGAGGCCTACGGCTGGTCCGTGCAGCATGTGGACGGCCACGACCTCGACGCCGTCCACGCGGCCATCGAGCGCACGCGCGGGGTGGTGGGGCGCCCCAGCTTGATCGTGGCGCGCACCCACATCGGCATCGGCGCGCCGACCAAGCAGGACACCGCGGCGGCCCACGGCGCGCCCCTCGGCGCCGCCGAGGTCCAGGGAGCGAAGCAGGCCGCGGGCTGGCCGACGGAGCCCACGTTCTTCGTGCCGCCCGAGGCCAAGGCTCCCTTCGCGCGTCGCGTGGCGGACAATCGGGCCGAGCTCGCCGCCTGGGACGCGCGCGTGTCCGCGCTCACGCCGGAGCGCCGGGCCGCGCTCGACGCGGTGACGACCCGCAGCGTGCCAGCGGATCTGTTCGCCACGCTCCGCGCGGCGCTGCCTGGTGCGGACGCGACGCGTTCGATCGCGTCGAAGCTGCAGCAGGTAGCCGCGGCCCGCGTGCCGTCCCTCGTGGGCGGCTCGGCGGATCTCGCCGAGAGCTGCAAGACCACCATCGCGGGCTCGCCGCACGTCGCGCGCGGCGCGTTCGCTGGGCGAAACCTGCACTTCGGGATCCGCGAGCACGGCATGGGCGCCATCTGCAACGGTCTGGCGCTGTCCGGCTTTCTGCCGTTCGCGTCCACGTTCTTGATCTTCAGCGACTACATGCGACCGAGCATCCGACTCGCTGCCCTGATGGAGCAACAGGTCGTGTACGTCTTCACTCACGACAGCGTGCTGCTCGGCGAGGACGGCCCGACGCACCAGCCCGTCGAGCAGATCGCCTCGCTGCGACTGATCCCGAACCTGGACGTGTTCCGGCCGGCAGACGCGCTCGAGTGTGCCGCCGCGTGGGCGCACGCCTTGCTGCGACGCGGAGGCCCCACGGCGCTGGTGCTGACCCGCCAGAAGGTGCCCGAGCTTCGCCGCGAGCCCGACTTCGATGCGGAGCGGGTCCTTCGGGGCGCGTACGTGCTCGAGGACGCAGCCGACGCCAGCGTGACGCTCGTGGCCACCGGCAGCGAGGTGCACGTGGCGGTCGAGGCCGCCGCGCAGCTGCGCGCGTCGGGGCAGCGCGTGCGGGTGGTGAGCGCGCCGTGCCTGGACGCGTTCGAGCGCCGCCCGGAGGCCGAGCGCCGCGCCGTCCTCGGCTCCGCGCCCGTCGCCGCCCTCGAGCTCGGCCGGACCCGCGGCTGGGAAGCCCTGGTCGGTGACCGCGGGCTGGTCCTCGGGCTCGACCGCTTTGGCGCCTCGGCGCCACAGTCCGCCCTGGCGGAGAGCTTCGGCTTCACGCCCTCCGCGGTGGCGGAGCGGGTGCTGAGCTGGCTGCGCGGGACATGACCCTCCCGATCGTGCTCGTGCCCCACCCCCATGTGAGGGTGGACCCGAAGGTGCTGCAGGGCAGCCCCTACGTGGTGGGCTCCAAGGTCCCCGTCCGGCGGCTCTACGCCTTCTACGTCAACGGCGCGCGGGTCGAGACGTTGCTGCGTCGCTACCCGCAGCTCGGGCCCGCCAAGGTGTTCGACGCCCTGGCCTTCGCCCTCGACAACCTCGAGGTCATGGAAGCGGATCTGGCCCGGGAGCGCGCGGCGCTCGCGCGGGTCAGCGGCGAGACACCGCCGCCGTCGGGGCCGCCCTCGAAGCAGATCGCGTTGCCCTTCGACGCCGCGCCGCCGGCCCCCCCCAAGGGCCGCCGGCGCTGAGGTCGTCCCCCGCGCCAGGCCCGCGGGCCGACCCGCCGGTAGCGATTAATTTCTTTACTTCCGCCGGCAACGGAGACAAACCGCGGCGCGTTTGGAGGACCCGGGCTGAGCCTCAAGCCGGGCGTTTGGGAGCCCTCGGGCTCCATGCGAATTCGGATCACTTGGGGCTTTCAAAGGCAAACGACCGGGTGTAGCGTGCACGCCGGCTTGACGCCCGAGACGCAGAACAGCGCGCTCGAGGAGGAGAAAAGAAAATGGTCGCGAAGTGGCGGAAAATCAGTGGACCCTTGCTTGGAACGATGACGCTGGCAGCAGCGCCTCTGTTCATCAACTGCGGCGGCCTTCCGGGCGTGCCGGGACTGCCGGGGAGCTGCCCGGTCGACGTGACGGGTGACCCGTCCGCGATCATGAGCGCAAGCCTCGGGCTCCAAGGCGAGATGGAGGGCAAGGTCAAGGCGGCGCTGGCTGCCGGCGCGAGCCTCAAGGCGCTGGCGGACGAGGTCGAGGCGGACGTCTCCGGCGCGTGCGGACAGCTCGCCAAGGATCTGGGCGCGAGCGACGACGACATCACCCCGAAGGAAGCCGGCCCGGGCAAGAAGGCGGAAGCCGCCTGCACCGCCGCCGTGAAGTTCCTCGGCGAGGTGAAGGCCAAGGCCAACATCTCGGGCGGCATCAAGCTCGACATCGTCCCGCCGAAGTGCTCGGCGTCGATGAGCGCGATGGCCGACTGCGCCGCCAGCTGCGACGCGAGCATCGAGCCCGGCTCCGCCAAGGTGGAGTGCGAGGGCGGCGAGATCAGCGGCGCCTGCGAGGGCGAGTGCAACGGCAGCTGCCAGGTCGAGGCCGGCGCGGCGTGCGAAGGCACCTGCGGCGGTAAGTGCGAGGGCTCCTGCGAAGCCGGCTTCAGCGGCACCTGCAACGGCACCTGCAACGGCAAGTGCGACGGCAAGGACAGCAAGGCCGAGTGCAAGGGCACCTGCGAAGGCAAGTGCGAAGGCAGCGGCAAGGGCTCCTGCTCGGGCACCTGCAAGGGCAGCTGCAGCGCGACCTGCGAGGCGAAGGCCTCGGGCTCGTGCTCCGGCACCTGCTCCGGCAGCTGCTCGGTCGAGTTCAAGGCGCCCAAGTGCAGCGGCGAGCTCAAGCCGCCGAGCATGAGCGCCGAGTGCTCCGCCAGCTGCGACGCGCAGGTGAGCGGCAAGGTCGAGTGCACCCCGGCTCGAGTCAACCTGAAGATGTCGGGCGCTGCGGACATGGAAGCGGCGACCAAGCTCAAGGGCGCCATCGAGGCGAACCTGCCGGGCATCCTCAAGGTCACCCTGGGCATGAAGGGCCGCATCGAAGGCGCGGTCGAGAACGTCAAGGCCTCGCTCGAGGGCGTGAAGGCAGCAGTGACCGGTGGCGGCCAGGCCGCGCTCAAGGTCGGCGGCTGCATCGCGGCTTCGCTCAAGGCTCAGGCGGACGCCAGCGTCTCGATCAACGTGAGCGTCTCCGCTAGCGCCAGCGCGAGCGGCGAGGCCGGCGCCGGCTGATCGCAGCCTGACGCCAACCGGAGCCGAGCCCCGTGGGAAACCGCGGGGCTCGCTTCGTTTTGTGCTTCAGTCGGCGTGAAGCGACGCTGCCAGGGCGGCGAGCACGGCCAGGGGCGAGGTCGGATCCGCGCTCGGTCGCGGGGGATGGCTCTCCCGCAGCACTCGGCTGCGTTCGAAGGCCTGGCGTAGCCGAGCGTGAAAGGCGGGGCTCCGCTCGGCCTCGCGCGCGAGCGCCTCGTGGGCGCGCTCGACGAAGTCGCGTCGCGAACAAACCAAGAGCACGTCACAGCCGGCCTCCACGGCGAGCACCGCGGACTCCTCGACGGCGTGGTGATCCGCGAGCGCGCGCATCTCGAGATCGTCGCTGAACAGGACGCCGCCGAAGCCCAGCCGGTCGCGGAGCAGGTCAGTCGCGATGGCTCGGCTGAGGGTGGCCGGGCGCGCCGGATCGAGCGCGGGGTACACGACGTGGGCGCTCATGAGCGCGGGCAACCCGGCGCGGATCGCAGCCGCGAAGGGCGCGAGCTCCACGCGCTCGAGCCGCTCTCGACCGTGGTCCACGCGCGGCAGCTCGAGGTGGCTGTCGCTGACCGTGTCGCCGTGACCGGGGAAGTGCTTGCCGCAGGCCAGCACCCCCGCCTCCATCAGCCCGAGCCCGAATGCTGCGCCCAGCGCGCCGGCGCGCTCGGGCTCGGAGGAGAAGGCTCGATCCCCGATGATGGGGTTGCTCGGGTTGGTGTCGACGTCGAGCACCGGCGCGAAGTCGAGGTTGAAGCCGAACGCGCCCAGCGCCGCACCCAAGCCGCGTCCCACCCGGCGGGCCAGCGCCTGGTCCTCGGTGTCGCCCAGCCGGCGCATGGCGGGCAGGGCGGGGAAGGGCGCCGGCATGCGCCGCACGCGGCCGCCCTCTTCGTCCAGCCCGATGAGCGGAGGCGGGCCCGCCGCGGCGGCGACCACGGCAGCGTTCAGCGCGGCGATGGCGGCCAGCTCCGGGAGGTTCCTTCGAAACAGGATCACGCCGCCCAGTCGGCCCTCGGACAGGGCCGTTCGGACCCACTCGGGCAGCGCGGCCCCGTCGAACCCGACGACCAGAGCTTGACCGGCTAGCTGGGAGGCGGAAAGCTTCATCGCCCCGAGATACCGGGGCTTCGCGGCGCGGGGCAAGATCCGGCGCTCGCGAGCGTATGACGCAGCGGGACCGGCCGCTGGGAGAGCTTCATCATGACCAAATTCGCCATCACTTCCTTGATTCTATCGGGCCTCGGCCTGCTCGCTGCCTGCAGCTCCGCGGGCGGCGGGGGCTACTACGACTCCTGCGCGGACGGCGGCACCTGCCCCTCGGGCACGTTCTGCAACCAAGACTTCGTGTGCCAGCCGGCCTCGAGCGGCGGCAGCGCGGGCACTGGCGGCGGCGGGGGCGGTGTGGGCGGCTCACCGAGCGGCGGGGGCATGGGTGGCGGCGCAGGCTTCGGCGCGACGGGCGGCGAGGGAGCGGGCGGAGGCACCGGCGCGACCGGCGGCAGCAGCGGCACCGGAGCCACGGGCGGGAGCGGCGGCACGGGCGGCAGCGGTGGGCTGTGTCCCATGGACCTCCATGGGCAGCCCTGCACCGCCGTCACCTCGACGGACACCGCTATCCAGAGCTGCCTGCACGGCGCCTGCTGCTGGGAGGTGACCCAGTGCCTGGCCAGCAGCACCTGTGCGCCGCTCATGGCGTGCCTCAACGTCTGCGTCGGCAACGGGGGCGATGTGACCACCTGCCAGCAGCAGTGCGTGGCGTGCACGGATCAGCTCGGCGTGGATCTGTTCAACGACATGAGCGGCTGCATCCAGGAGTGCGCCACTTCACCGTGACCACGACGCTCAGCGATCTCGGCCGAGAACGACGGAGGGATCCGTCCGCGCCGCGCGCCGGGCCGGCAGCGCGGCGCCCGCCAGCGCGAACAGCGCGGCGAAGCCGACGCTGAGCGCCCAGAGCCAGGGCGGGAACACGAAGAAGGACTCGGGCTTGAACGGGAAGTCCGGGAGGTCCGCGGCGGCGCGCCAGTCCGCGACCAAGGCCGCCAGCCGCGCGATCAGCGCGCCGACGGCGCCGGCGCCAGCGCCGACCACGAGCGCCAGGGCCGTCAGCCAACGCCGCATGTCCGAGCTGCTCGCGCCCAGGGCGCGATACAGGCCAATCTCGTGGGCGCGCTCGGCCACCAACACCCGGAAGGTGTGGGAGATGTTCAGCGCCGCGACGAGCAAGATCACCCCAGCGACGAGCAACAGCAGGGACAGCACGGCGGTGATGAGCACGCTGACGTCGCGCGCGCGTGTGTCCTTGGGCATCAGGTTCAGGGTTGCCGCCTCGGACAGCACGTGACTCGTGTCAGCGGCGCTGTTGACCTTGACCACGACGCTCGAGAACTTGTCGGCGGCGGCGTCGCCGGCGTACTCGCGATTCCAACGCCGCACCACGTCCACCGGGAGCGTCACGCCCAGATCGATGGCCTTGGGAGAGATGCCGACCACCACGACCTTGACCTTGCGCTCGGTGCCCTGCCGCGCCACCCCGAGCAGGCTGTTGCCCAGGGTCATGTCGAACACGACGCCCTGCGCGCGCCCGACCAGCGTCTCGGCCACCGGCGGCAGACCATGGGCCGGCGCGATGGCGTGGTCGAACAGCTCGACGAGGTAGCGGCTCACGATGGCGGGCACCGGCGCCGAGCAGCGCCCCGCGGTCTGACCGCTCGGCAACTCACAGTACTGCGCCGCGTCGCAGTCGGCGCTCTTCGCGCACGGTTTGGTCGCGGCCGGGAGCGGATCGAGGAACGCGCTCGCGGGCACCTCCGGCGCGACCAGCTCGGGCTCGATGCCGTCGCCCACCATCTCGTGAGTGCCAATCTCGCGTCCGAGCAGCTCCTTGCCACCCTTGGCCATGCTCGGAAAGCGGAAGCGCAGCTTGGGGTACACCTCGGCCACCCCGGGTAGCCGGCGCAGGTGCTCGACGGTCGGGGCGTCCACGCCCGCCGGCTCGTGCGGCCCCCCGAGCAGCGAGAGCAGCCCCGCCGACGTCTTCTGCGGCTCCAGCTCGACCTGATCGATGGGAAACACGTCGCCGAGCAGGACCTTGCGAGCCCCGAGCCCGAGCGACAAGAAGAACGCGAGCGCGGCGACGCCCACCGCGATGCCGAAGCCCGCGGTGAAGAGCGGCCCCCGGGTTCGCCGCAGGTCGACGCCGACCATCGCCGCGAGCGCTCGCAGCCTCACGCCGCCGGCTCCTCGCCGAGGCGGCCTTCCACCATGTGATAGGTGCGCGTCGCGAGGCGTGCGAGTCGCTCTTCGTGCGTGACGATGACCAGCGTGGTGTCGCTCTCTTGGTGCACCGAGGCGAACAGATCGATGATCTGCTCGCCCGTGGCGCGGTCCAGGTTGCCGGTGGGCTCGTCACAGAGCAGCAGGCGCGGGCGGCGCAAGAGCGCGCGGGCGATGGCGACGCGCTGACGCTGGCCGCCGGAGAGCTCGGCGGTCCGGCTAGCGGCGCGATCCGCGAGGCCGACCTGCGCGAGCACCTCGCGCCCGCGCGCTTCGGCCTGGGCCGGCGGCGAGTGTTCGCGCGCGAACCACAGCGGCGCGGTCACGTTGTCGAGCACGCTCAGGTGCGGCAGCAGGTGGAAGGCCTGAAAGACGAAGCCGATCTGCGCGCCCCGCAGCACGGACAGCTCCGTGTCCGAGAGCGTGGTCACGTCCCGCCCGAACAAGCTCAGGCGCCCGGTGAAGGCTCGGTCGAGTCCGCCCAGAATGGAGAGCAGCGTGCTCTTGCCGGAGCCGCTCGGGCCGAACACCAGCACGACCTCGCGCTCCGCGATGCTCAGATCGAGCTCACGAACGACCGACAGCGTCGCTGGGCCGTCCCCGAAGCTCTTGCCGACGCCCTCGGCCCGGATGAGCACCTCCGCGCTCTGCTCCGCCCGGCTCACGCGCCTTCGCCCAGGTCCGCTCGCGCCGCCGCCGCCATGTCCTGCACCAGTGCATCGAGCCGGGAGGGATCGGGGCCTTCCACCATCAACCGGAGCTTGGCCTCGGTGCCGCTCCAGCGCACGAGCACGCGGCCGCCGCGGCCGAACTCGGCCGACGCCCGCGCGATCTCGGCGGAGAGCTTGGGCATCTGGTCGATGGGGCGACGCCTGGGCAGCTGCAGGCTCTCGAGCACCTGCGGCACGCGCGTCAGCACACGGCTCAGCTCCGACAAGGGCCGCTGCTCGCGCGTCATGATGGCGAGCACCTGCAGCGCAGCGACGAGCCCATCCCCCGTGGTGGCGTGCTCCAAGAAGATGAGGTGTCCGCTCTGCTCGCCCCCGAAGCTGTAGCCCGAACGCCGCATGGCCTCGACCACGTAGCGGTCGCCGACAGCCGTGCGCTCGAGGCGTCCACCGGCCGCTTCCATCGCATGCTCCAGACCCATGTTGCTCATGACCGTCGCGACCAGCGTGCCCTTGCTCAGCCGACCGGCCAGCAAGAGCCGCGTCGCGCACAGCGCCATGACCGCGTCGCCATCCACGATCTGCCCGCGCTCGTCGACGACGATCACCCGATCTGCATCGCCATCGAGCGCGATCCCGATGTGTGCGCGGCGCTTCTCGACCTCGCGGATCACGTGCTCCGGATGCAGCGCACCGCAGCCCTTGTTGATGTTGCGGCCATTGGGGCTGACGCCGAGCGCCGTGACGTCCGCGCCGAGCTCCGCGAACACCGCCGGCGCCACCTTGTAGGCCGCACCGTGCGCCGCGTCGACCACGACACGTAGGCCGTTGAGGGTCAGCTCCCGCGGGAACGTCGCCTTGGCGTACACGATGTAGCGACCGGAAGCGTCGTCCAGTCGCTCGGCGCGCCCCACCCGGCTGCCCGTGTGGCCCGCGGACGACAACGCGCGATCGTCCCCGAGCAACCGCTCGATCTCGCTCTCGCGCTCGTCCGGGAGCTTGAAGCCATCCGGGCCGAACAGCTTGATGCCGTTGTCGTGGTACGGATTGTGGCTGGCGCTGATCACGACGCCAGCGTCCGCTCGCATGCTCTGGGTCAGGTTGGCCACCGCCGGGGTGGGGATGGGACCCGACAGCAGCACCCGTCCGCCCATGGCGCAGATCCCCGCGGCCAAGGCGGTCTCGAGCATGTAGCCCGACAGGCGTGTGTCCTTGCCCACGACGATGCGCGGCACCCGTCCGCTGTCGCGACGGGCCACTGCGGTGATCGCGCGGCCGAGCCGAACCACCAGCTCGGGCGTCATGGGGGGCACGTTGGCCTCGCCCCGGATGCCGTCGGTGCCAAAGAGCTTTCTGTCGTGGGTCATCTCGTCCTGGCGCGCGCGGCGAATCAGTCGCGAAAGTTGACGTACTGTAGCTCGATGCCGAGGTCTTCGCCCTTGAGCATGGCGATGACCTGCTGCAGATCGTCGCGTTTCTTGCCGCTGATCCGCACGCTGTCCTCGTGCATCGAGGCTTGGACCTTGAGCTTCTTGTCCTTGATGAGCTTGACGATCTGCTTGGCCTTCTCCTGCTCGATGCCCTCCTTGACGACCACGTCGAGCCGACTCGAGCCCTTGGGGCCTGGCTTCGGATCGCCAGCGTCGAGGTGCTTCAAGCTGACCTTGCGACGTACGAGCTTCTGTTGCAGCACGTCGAGCACCGCCTTGACCCGCTCCTCGCTGTTCGCCGACAGTTCCAGGGTCTTGTCCTTGAGCTCGAGCGATGCGTTCGTACCCTTGAAGTCGAAGCGCTGCGCCACCTCGCGCTGGGCCTGATCCAGCGCGTTCTTGAGCTCAGACCACTCGACCTTGGAAACCACGTCGAACGAAGGCATCGACTCGCTCCTTCAGGAGTCCACTGCCGGGTCGGCCTCGATGCCGAGCAGCGCGGCGCGCGCGGCTCCCACCAGATAAGTCGATCCGGTCACCACCACCAGCCCCCGAGAACCCACCTTGGCGCGCGCCATTTGCAGGGCCTCCGCGACGCTCGGCGCCACCTCTCCCGGGAGCACCTCTGGCATCAGGCTGGGGTCCACGGCCTGCTCGGCGAGGGGCGGAGCGACGTACACCCGATGCGCGGCGCCGTTCTCCAGTCGCTTCAGCATGGCCCGCCAGTTCTTGCGCGCCAGGGTGCCGAACACCAGCGCGACGTTGCGCCGCGACTCCACCTCTCCGAACTGGGACGGGTCGAGCACGTGGGACAACGCTACGGCACCATCGGGGTTGTGGGCGCAGTCGAGCAAGGTCAGCTCCTGGCCGCCCCGATGCAAGAGCTCGTTGCGGCCTGGCCAGGTCGCGGCCTCGATGCCATCGGCGATCTGCTGTGGCTGAATGCCGAGCTCCTGGGCGACCGTGACCGCGACGGCGAGGTTGGTGCCGAACATGGCGAACCGAGGGTACGCGAGCGCCGCACCCGGGATGGGCTCGGGACTGCCCAGCGCGACCAAGTGTGCGCCGACCTTGTCCACTCGGCGCTCGATCACCTCGCGCGCGTCGGGGTGGAGCTTGCCCAGCACCACCGTGCTTCCGGTCTTGATGATGCCGGCCTTCTCTGCCGCGATGCTGGCCAGCGAGTCCCCGAGCTCGAGCATGTGGTCGAAGGCGACGCGCGTAATCGCGGCGACCTTTGGCGGCGGAAGCACGTTGGTCGCGTCCAGCCGTCCGCCGAGCCCGACCTCGACGACCGCGAGGCCGACGCCCTCCTGCCGAAAAGCGAGAAAGGCGGCCAGGGTGACGACCTCGAAGACGGTGAGCTCGGGCGCTTCGTCCATGACGCGCGCGAGCAGCGGCCCGAGCACCTCGTCCGCGAGCGGCTCGCCGTCGATACGCACCCGCTCGCTGAACTTCACCAGGTGCGGGGACGTGAACAGGCCGACGCGCCGGCCCGCCGTCTGGGCCATGGAGGCCACGAAGGCGCAGACCGTTCCCTTGCCGTTGGTGCCGGCGACGTGGACCGCGTCGAAGGACCGCTGTGGGTTGCCGAAGCGCTCGCAGGCCGCCTCCATGCGCGACAGATCCAGCTTGGGACCCATGCGCGCCAGTCCGTACAAGCGCCTGAGAGTAGTCGGATAGTCGGTCAAGGTCCCTCGAGGTGGGAGAGCAGCGCGTGCAACGTCGACTTCATCTCCGCTCGCGGCACGATGAGGTCCACCATGCCATGAGCGAGGAGAAATTCCGAGCGCTGGAAGCCCTCGGGCAGCGTCGTCCGCAGCGTGCTCTCGATGACCCGGGGGCCCGCGAAGCCAATCAACGCTCCGGGCTCGGCCAGATTCACGTCCCCGAGCAGCGCAGTGCTGGCGGCGACCCCTCCGGTGGTGGGGTGCACCAGCACGCTGACGAACACCCGGCGGGCCGCGCGAAACCGGCGCAGCGCGCCCACGGTCTTCGCCATCTGCATGAGGCTGAGCAGCCCTTCCTGCATGCGCGCACCCCCGGAGGCGTGGATCAGAATCACCGGCAGCCGCTCGTCGTGGGCTCGCTCGAACAGGCGGGTCACCCGCTCGCCGACGACGGAGCCCATGCTGCCGCCCATGAACGGAAAGACGTAGCTGCCGTAGGCCACCCGGCGCCCCGACAGGGTCGCCCGACCCACCTCCACCGCCTCCGAGTGTCCGCTGCGCCCGACGGCGCGTTCGAGACGGGCGCGATACGACTTGCCGTCGTCGAAGCCCAGCGGGTCCGTCGGGCTGACATGCTCGTCCCAGGTCTCGAGGGCTCCGTCGTCGAGCAGCAGCCGCCGCCACTCGGCGGGAGACATCGGATGGTGAGCTCCGCAGCTCGCGCACACCCACCAGGACTCCGCGAAGTCCTCCGCCGTGTGGACCTGGCCGCAGCCGTCGCACTTCTGAAAGACACCCCGGCCGAGTGAGCGCTTCTCACTGGCCGGCGTCTGCGCTGGGGTCTTGTTGGGGAGCACCACGGGGAGCCACGATGGGCCGGCGGCCGCACCGGAAAAAACTCTAATCTATCAGAGGTTTTGGGCGCAATGACTCCGCCCTCACCGGGCCCGGTTCCCGCCTGGCGCCGGCAGAGCCGTGAAAAACCGCTGCAATCTTGTGACCCTGGCCGAAGGAGGGGACAATCCTGCGATGACCTCCGGCCCCGCCTCCCACTTCGGCGTCAGCGATCTGCGCGCTCCGCTCACGGGGCGCGACGCAGCCCTCGAGCGGCTGTTGACGGCCGCGCGACTGGCGAGGGAGCCCGGGAGCTGTCGGGTGGTGACGGTGCTCGGACCGAGCGGCATCGGCAAGAGCCGGCTGGTGCACGAGGCGTTGCTGGCCGTGCGCGTGGAGGCGGAGGTCCCGCTCAGGGTGTACCGTGGCAGCGCGCGCGCGCTGCAGCTCAGCTACGGCGTCTTCGCCCGACTGCTCCGGTCCCGCTTCGGGCTGGTCGAGGGCATGGACGCCGAGGCGGCCAAGGCGCAAGTGCGTGCGCAGGTCACGCAGGTGACGGGGGACCGCAAGGTCGAGGACATTTGCTTCTTCTTGGGGCAGATGCTGGACCTGTCGTTCCTGGAGAGTCCGCTCACTCGCGCCGTGAGCGACGACCCGAGCGAGGCGCCCCGTCTGCGCAAGGCGATCCTGCGCAGCTTCATCGAGGCTGACGCCGCCCAGGGCCCGCTGTGCCTGGTGCTCGAGGACCTGCACCTGTGCGGCGAGGACTCGCTCGACTTGCTTCGCTATCTGGTCGAGCACCTGTCCGGCTCGGTGCTGGTCGTCTGCGTGACCCGCCCGGAGCTGCTCACGCGCCAGGAGAACTGGCCGAGCGTGGGCGCGGGTCGCCACGACGTGATCGAGCTCGAGCCCCTCGGGGACGAGGCCTCGGTCGAGCTCATGACCGCGCTGCTCGGTCCCTGCGAGGGCGGCCCGCCCGCGCCGCTGGTGGACGCGGCGGTGGGGATGGCCCGAGGCAACCCGGGTCTGCTGGAGCAGATGGTGCGGATCTTCCACGACGTGGGCGTCCTGAGCGAGCGCGACAGCCTCGCCGAGCAGCCCGTGTGGACGGTGAACCTCGAGAAGCTGGCGCAGGCGCGGCTGCCGATGAGCGTGGAGGACGCCGTGGAGGCGCGCATCGCCGCGCTGTCCACGAGCGAGCGCCGCTTGCTCGAGCACGCAGCGGCGATCGGCAGCGTGTTCTGGCTCGGGGGACTGGTCGCCCTCGAGCGCAGCGAAGGGCGAGTGCCCGAGCTGTGGGAGAACGACGACGACCGCGAGAACATCCAAGCGCTGCTCGACGCGCTGGTCGAGCGCGACTACGTGCTCGAGCTGCCCGACTCGGCGTTCGCTGGAGAGAGAGAGTACGTCTTCAAGCACAACCTCGAGCGCGAGCGCGTCAGCCGCCTGACCAGCGCTACGGCGGACCGTCGCTACCACCAGGTGATCGCCGAGTTCTTGGCGGGCAAGGAGGGAGTCCGCAGCCAGGAGGAGTCGTCCGCCATGTTGGCCGACCACCTGGCGCGCGCGGGCGCCGCCGAGCGCGCCGGACTGGTGTTCATCGAGGCCGGGGATCAGGCGCGGAGCAACTACGCCGCCAAGAAGTCCGCCGAGTACTACCGTCGGGGCCTCGAGCTGTACGGGTCGGTGGACGCACGCCGACGGATCGAAGCGCTGCACAACTACGGCGACGTGCTGGTGCAGCTCGGGCGGACGGACGAAGCCCTGACCGCATTCCGCGAGATGCTCGAGTTGGCGCATCGCCTCGGCGCCCACGCCAAGGGTGGCGCGGCCCACAACCGCATCGGGCGCCTGTTCCGAGACATGGGCTCCCTCAGCCAGGCCACGCGACACCTCGCGACCGCCAAGGCGCTGTTCCAAAAGGCCGACGACAAGCGCGGCATCAGCGCGTGTCACGACGACATGGGCAAGGTGCTGTGGCTGCGGGGCGACTACGACGCCGCCCTGGCGGAG
This sequence comes from Polyangiaceae bacterium, assembly GCA_019637295.1. GTDB lineage: Bacteria > Myxococcota_A > Polyangia > Polyangiales > Polyangiaceae > JACKEA01. Next base: position 48,318 of record JAHBVX010000005.1, on the reverse strand, counting down.
ATGAAGATCTCCCTGGAGATGCGCAAGGAAATCGGCGATCGCCGCTCGATCGCCCTGAGCCTGAACAACATCGGCCTGGTGTGGCTCGACCACGGTCGCACCAAACAGGCGGGGGAGGCGCTCGACGCCGCCCTGAGCCTGCGCCGGGAGGTTCACGACCCCTTGGGCATCGTCCAGAGCCTGAACAACCTCGGTCGCCTGGCCCAGGAAGTCGGGGACTTTACCCTTGCGCTGGCTCGCTTTCAGGAGGCCCACGAGATCGCGCGCGAGATCGGCGAGCACAACCGCATCGCCGTGGTGCTGACCAACATCGGGGAGACCCACTACCGACAGGGCAACCCGAACGAGGCAGTTCGGGTGCTGCAAGAGGCGGAGGCGCTGTGCGACGAGATGGGCGACACGCTTCATCTGGCCGAGGCGAAGCGCGCGCTAGCCAAGGCGTACCTGCTGCAGAACGATCTGCGCAAGGCGCGCGAGTCCATCCGTCAGGCCGTCGATCTGTTCGGGCAGGTGCGCAGCAAGTCCCACCTCGCGGCCGCGCTGCGCACGCTGGGCGAGATCACGGGCGCTGGCGCGTGGGGCGCGGGCCACGAGGTGAAGGCCGTGGACTATTTCATGCGCTCGATTGCGCTGTTCAAGGAGATCGGCAGCGAGCTGGAGACGGCCAAGAGCTACCGCGCGTTCGCGGAGTACGTCACGGACTCGGCGCACTACAAGGACAACGCGGACATCCAGCGGGAGGCTGCCAAGCTCAGCCAGATGGCCGACGAGATTTTCGAGCGGCACCGGCGCCAGCTCGGATCCGCGGAGTGAGTGTCCGGGGATCCGCTCCGCGACTGGGTCGTGATAGGGTCCGAGCCGTACCATGTCGACCCCTCTACATCAGCGTCTCCGGCAGGCCGGCGAGACCCTCGACGCGCAGTTCCTGGGCAAGAGCGAGGTCATTCGACTGCTCTTGATCGCAGTCGTGGCCCGCGAGCATGCCGTCTTGATCGGCCCGCCGGGAACGGCCAAGAGCGCGCTGCTTCGCACCCTCGCGCACCTGCTCGATGCGCGCTACTTCGAGTATCTGCTGACACGGTTCACCGAGCCGAACGAGATCTTCGGCCCAGTGGACATTCAGGCCTTCCGGGACGGGCACTACCGCAGGCGCACCGCGGACATGCTCCCCGAAGCCGAGATCGTGTTTCTGGACGAGGTGTTCAAGAGCAACAGCGCGATCCTCAACGCGCTGCTCACGCTGCTGAACGAGCGCCTGTACTCCTCCGGGGGGCAGGTGGTGCGCTGCCCGCTCATCAGCGCCTTCGGGGCCAGCAACGAGGTGCCCTCGGACGAGTCCCTGAGCGCGCTGTTCGATCGGTTCTTGCTGCGCATTCGCAGCGACAACCTCGACGCTTACCACTTCAACGATCTGCTCACGTTGGGCGTGAACCACGAGGTCAAGCAGCTCCGGCGCACCAAGGTGGAACCGCTGGTGAGCGCCGCCGACATCCACGCCATGACCGAGGAGCTCGCCCGCCGCCTGAATTTCAGCGAGGCCTTCCTCTCCACCTACAAGGGGCTGATCTTCCAGATCCGCGCGGAGGGCATCAGCGTGAGCGACCGGCGAGTGGTCAAGATGCTGAAGCTGTTCGCCGCCAGCGCCTACCTCGACGGCCGCACCTCGGCCGACTCCAGTGACCTGTTCGTGCTCAAGCACACCTGGAACGCGGAGGACCAGGCTCCGATCCTCGAACAGATCGTACAGCCCGTGCTCGAGGCGTTCTACCGCGAGCACCCGGAGCGGCGCCGGGTCGGCGCCATGGGCATCGGGCTCGAGGCGCTCAGCGCCGAGGTGGACCGCATTCGCTTGGTGCTCACGGGCGCCTCCCCACCGAGCGACTTGCAGCTCTTCAGTCAGCTCAAGAGCCTGGGCGAGATCAAGACGGCGCTGGCGCAGATGCCGGATCCGAGCGCACGTCAGCTCGAGCAGCGGGTGCGGCAGTTGCTCGACGCTACGCTCAAGAGCGGTCGCTTCGCCGAGCTCGGATGACCAGCGAGGCCCGCATCGAGGTCTGCCGGGTCGGCCCGGTCGTGGTGCCGCTGCCCGCCTACCAGACGTCGGGCTCGGTGGGGCTGGACCTGTGCGCGGCGCTGGGCGAGCCCGTCACCTTGGAGCCCGGGGCGCGCCGGCTGATCCCGACCGGCCTCGCGCTCGCCATCCCCAGCGGCTTCGAAGGTCAAGTCAGGCCCCGGTCGGGCTGGGCACTGAAGGACGGCGTCACGGTGCTCAACAGCCCAGGCACCATCGACTCGGATTACCGCGGAGAGGTGGGCATCGTGCTCATCAACCACGGCGACCGCGCGCTCGTGATCGAGCCGCTCGCGCGCATCGCCCAGCTCGTGATCAGCCCCGTGGTGCGAGCGACGCTCGAGTGCGTCGCTGCCCTCGACGTCACCTCACGCGCCGGCGGCGGCTACGGCTCCACTGGGCGTTGAGGGCCGCTCAGCCGTCGAAAGAACTGCTCGAGCTCACGCGCGACGGCGTCCCGATCGTGATCCCGGGTCACGATGTGCCCCGAGCGGTCGAAGGTCTTGACGGTGACGTCGGAGCTGCCCAGCCGACTCGCGACCCGATGCGCGTTGCTGACGGGACAGACGCGGTCGGCGCTGCCGTGCAGGATCAGCACCGGACAACGCACCTGGTGCAGACGTGCCCGCAGCCGGCGGCCTGCGCGCCACACCTCTGCCGCCGCGCGTGACGGCTGGGCGCTGAGGGTCAGGTGATTGCCGCGGGCGATCGGGTCTTGGATGTCGGCGCTCGGCTTGGGCAGGTGCACGTCCGGCAGCCGCAGTCGGTCCACGGCCCACAGCGCCCAGTCCGGGAAGGGTGCGCGGAGCCAGAACGCGTTGGCCAAGAGCACCAGGCCTGCCACCCGCTCCGGCGCTCGCAAGGCGGCGTGGGTGGCGAGCAACGAGCCCAGGGACAAGCCGACGGCGATCACGCGGTCGCCCGTGGCGGTCAGCTCCGTCAGCGCATCCTCCACGGACCGAGACCAGTCGGCCCAGCCCGTCCGGGCGAGGTGCTGAGCGTGCTTGCCATGCCCCGGCAGCAAGGGCGCGCGAGCCGCGAGTCCGAGACGCGCCGCGACGTCGACCGCGAGCTCGATCTCCAGGGGAGTGCCGCCAAAGCCATGAACGGCGAGCACCGCGGGTGTGGCTCCGGCCACGACTCGGGGTGCCGGACTGCCGGAGCCAACGAGCCCGCCTCGGCCAGAGCCTCGGGTCATGAGCCGCCGCGGGAGATGCCGTAGGCGCGGATCTTCTTGTGCAAGTTCGTCCGCTCCACGCCCAGCGTGACGGCGGTCTTGGAGATGTTCCAGTCCAACGCTTGGAGGGTCGCCACGATGTAGGCCCGCTCCGCCGCATCGCGGTACTCGCGCAGCGTCAGCCGCTCGCCGGACTCGGACAGCCCGGGCGGGTGCGCGCCCAGGGGCAATGCACGCACCGCCGGTGTGTCGTCGTCCTCGAACGGGCTGTCATGGGGATCCTCGGGCAGATCCGCGATGGTGATGACATCGCTCGACAGGATCGCTGCTCGCTCCACCACGTTCTTCAGCTCGCGCACGTTCCCCGGCCACTGGCGCCGGCGCAGGGTCTCGAGCACGCTCGGATCCATGCGCTTGTTGCGCAGGCCGTTGTCCTTGCAGAACGCCTGCGCGAACGCATCCGCCAGGATGGGAATGTCCTCGGAGCGCTCCCGCAACGCGGGCACGCGAATGGGGAATACGTCCAACCGGAAGAACAGATCCTCGCGGAAATTGCCGGCAGAGACCGCCTTGGCCAGCTCCTTGTTCGTCGCAGCGAGCACGCGCACATCGACCTGGATCACGTGCTCCGACCCCACCCGAATGACCTCGCCGTTCTGCAGGGCACGCAGCACCTTGGCTTGAGCGGCCAGGTCCATGTCGCCAATCTCGTCCAGGAACAACGTGCCGCCGTGCGCTTGCTCGAAGAAGCCTCGCTTGCGAGCCTGCGCCCCGGTGAAGGAGCCCTTCTCGTGGCCGAACAGCTCGCTCTCGATCAGCTCGCGCGGGATGGCCGCGCAGTTGACCTTGATGAACGGGGCGTCGCGGCGCGGACTGAGCCGATGGATGGCACGGCTGACGAGCTCCTTGCCGGTGCCGCTCTCCCCGGTGATGAGCACGCTGGCCTTGGTGGGCGCCACCTTGTCGATCTCTTGGTAGAGCCGCTGCATCGCGGGGCTGGCGCCGATCATCTCATAGCGCGCGAGCAACTCCTCGCGCATCTGCTCGACGGTCCGCGACAGACGGGCGGTGCGGATGCAGTTCTGGACGCTGACCAGCACCCGCTCGCGATTGAGCGGCTTCTCGAAGAAGTCGCTCGCGCCGAGCTTGATGGCGTTGACCGCGTCGTGGACCGTGGCATGTCCGCTGATCACGATCACCGGCAGCTCCACGTCGTCCGCTCGCAGCTTCTGCAGCGCCTCGAGCCCGCTCATCTTGGGCAGCTTGAGATCGAAGATGGCCAGGTCCACCGGAGCAGAAGGGCTGTTCAGCAGCGCGAGGGCGTCTTCGGCGTTCTCGGCCTCGAGCACGCGGTAACCCTCTCCACTGAGCACCATCTCGAGGGTGCGGCGAATGTTCTTCTCGTCATCCACCACCAGGACGGTGGGGGCCACGGTCGAGAGCGCTTCGCGTTCCTGGGCCATGGTCGCCTCAGTTCGTGCCGCTCGGCGGGGGCTCGGGTGGTGCGCCCCCGAGCATGCGCAGGAAGTTCGTGGCAGGGATCTTGAAGGGGCTCGCGGGGTAGCTAGCGAGCAGCTGCTCGAGCACGGCGCGCGCCTTGCCGCGCTTCTTCATCTTCATGTAGGTCTCGCCGAGCAGCAGCATCGCCTCGGGCTCGAGCCCCGAGCCCTCGAACTTGCGCAAGGCGTACTGACAGCGCGCCACCGCCGCCTCGAAGCGGTCCTCGGCCAGGTAGAAGCGCGCCACGTACAGCTCGTGACGCGCGAGCAGGCCGCTGACGGCCTCGAGCATGTACTCGAGCTCGCGGGTGTGCTTGTAGCCCGGATAGTCCTGGAGCATCGCGCGCAGGCTGGCGTAGGACTCGTGCACGCTGGCCAGATCCCGCTCTTCGAGCGGGGGCAGCAGCAAGGACGGGCTCGCCTGCTGGAACAGCGCCTTGCTGATCCGATACCGCGCGTACGGGACCTCCGGGTCGTTGGGGTAGTCGTGGACGAAGGCCTTGTAGGAGCCGATCGACTCGGCCCACTTCTCCTGATTGTACTCGGCGTCCGCGATGCGCAGGTCGGCGAGCCGAGCGTAGCGGCTGTAGCCATACTTGCGCTTGACCTCCCGCAGCAGCAGCGTCGCCTGCTCCCAGTCCCGGTCGAAATACGCGTCGAGCGCCTCGTCGTAGTCCCGCTTGGCGTTCTCGGTGTACTCGAGGGGGCTGTCGGCGGGACGGCTGGCCTTGCAGCCACCCGCGGAAAACGCGAGGCCCAACGCGAGGATGAGCGCACGAGCGGAGCGCATGGTGATGGCGTGGTAGCGGCTCGATCGGCGCGCCGCAAGGCCCGAACGAACGGGCTTGATCGGGGCCTCCCTTGGGGTACCGTGGTCGCGCGATGATCGAGAAGGTCCCGATGACACCCGCTGGAGCCGAGAAGCTGCGCGAGGAGCTCAGCCGGCTGAAGGAAGAGCGCCCCAAGATTTCTCGCGAGATCGGGGTCGCCCGCGAGCACGGCGACCTGAGCGAGAACGCGGAATACCACGCCGCCAAGGAGCGCCAGGGCATGGTCGAGGCGCGCATCAAGGACATCGAGGACAAGCTCAGCCGCGCCGAGGTGATCGACCCGAGCAAGCTCACGGGGACCCGGGTCCGCTTCGGCGCCGTGGTCACCCTGACCAATCTGGATACCGAGGAGGAGGTGACCTACCAAATCGTCGGGGCGGACGAGGCGAACCTCGACGAAGGCACCATCAGCGTGTCGGCGCCGCTGGCCCGCGCGCTGATCGGCCGGGAGCCCGGCGACGAAGTCACGATCAAGCTCCCCGCGGGCACCCGCAAGTACGAGGTCGTCAGCGTCGAGTTTCGCTGACGCGCGCACGCTCGATCCATGCCTGACTGGCGAGCGGATTCGGTCGCCGCGTGGTGCGGGGCGCTGGGGCTGCTCACGCTGGAGCTCACGGCCGTGCTGCTCTTGGGCCGCGCCCAGGTCGCGAGCGTGTGGGAGCTGCAGTTCGGCCTCGGCTACCTCGCGCCGGCGCTGTTGGCGTGCGCCGCCGTCGTGGGCCTGCTCGGGGTCACGACCCTGCGCGCGCTGCACGCGCCGCGCGCGGTGCTGCCGGCGTGCCTGGGCCTGGCGGCCAGCGCGGTCGCGTGGGGAGTGGGCGGCGGGCGGCACCTGGCGACGCTGCCTGCGCGCGGCGGGTTCGCGCTGCTCGTCGGCGTTGCGGCGGCGGCGCTGGGTTGGGTCGCGGCCCCCGCGATGCGCCGCTGGCTGGACTCCCACCCGCGCTCCGTCAGCGCGGGGCTGCTGCTCGGCGCGCTCGGACTGCTGCTGCTCGATCGCACGGTGCTCGTGCGGCTCTACCCCGCGTTTCACCTGGCGCTGCAGGGCCTCGCGCTGCTGTCGGCGTCGCTCGGCGCCGTGGCGCTGAGCCGTGGGGCGCGCGGGCGTCCGAGCCATCGCTCGGGGTGGGCCTTGGGCCTGATCGCCGCGGGCACGACGCTGGCCGTCGCGGCGCTGGTTCCGAGCAGCAAGCGCTTCGGCCACTTCGACAACTTCCGGCTCTTGCTCAGCGAGCGCGGCCAGCTCTCGAGCTCCCTCGTGCACGGCGTGGCGCTCATCTCGCCGCCGCCGGAGCTGCGCGACGCGCCGTGCGACGGCCCAGGCTGCGCTGCCACACCCGCCGCCCCCTCCGCGCTCGACTGGCGGGATCGGGACATCCTGCTGGTGACCATCGACGCCCTGCGCGCCGACCACGTCAGTAGCTATGGCTACCCGCGCGCGACGACGCCGCACTTGGACGCACTGGCGCGGGAAGGGGCGCTGTTCGAGTACGCGTACGCAGCCACACCGCACACGTCCTACTCCATCACGTCACTGATGACTGGCAAGTACATGCGACCGCTGTTGCTGCAAGGTGCGGGGCAGGACTCGGACACCTGGGCGTCGCTGCTCCGGACCTACGGCTACCGCACCGCGGCCTTCTATCCGCCGGCGGTGTTCTTCATCGACGCGCCGCGCTTCGAGCCGTTTTCCTCCACCTTCTTGGGCTTCGAGTACCGCAAGGTCGAGTTCTTGGAGGGACCACCGCGGGTCGAGCAGGTCCGGCGCTACCTCACGGCGGAACCAGCCGACAAGCGTCAGTTTCTCTGGGTTCACCTGTTCGCGCCGCACGAGCCCTACGAGGCTCACCCCGACCACCCCTTCGGGCCGCGGGACGTGGATCGCTACGACTCGGAGATCGCCTTCGCCGATCGCACGTTGGGATCGCTGGTCCGGCTCTTTCGCGAGCATCGGCCCCAGGGCGTCGTGATCGTCACCGCGGATCATGGCGAAGAGTTCGGCGACCATGGCGGTCGCTATCACGGGACGACGGTGTACGAGGAGCAGGTGAGGGTGCCGCTGGTGGTCAGCGCGCCCGGGAGCGTCGCCCGCACGCGGGTCACGGAGGTGGTGCAGACCATCGATCTGCTCCCGACGGTGCTCGGCGCGCTGCAGGTGCCTCGACCGCCCCGCCTGCGGGGTCGGGACCTGGGGAGCCTCCTGGCGGCAGCCCCGAGCCGCTCGCCGGAGCCGGGCTTCGCCCTGGCCGAGACGGAGCAACAGGTGCTGGTGGCCCACGGACCCCATCGGCTCATCTGCGAGCGACGCCTCGGCGCGTGCCGGCTGTTCGACGTCGCCAGGGATCCGCGGCAGCTCGAGGACCGCAGCCGGGATGAGGCCGCCGTGCTGCGGGCGCTGCGCGAGCGCCTGCGGGAGCTCGGCGCGTCCCACGGTCGCTTCGAGGTCCAGGGCCTGCGGGCCGAGGGCCGCGGCTGGCCGTCAGCCATCCTGCGGGGCGCGTCCGGCGACGGGGAGGCGGCCGAGGATCTGGCCGCGCTGCTCGACGACGCGGACCGCGCCGTGCGACGCAAGGCCGCCGAGCTGTTGTTCGAGCTGCGGCGACCCGAGTCGGCGCCCGCGCTCCGCCTCGCGCTCGGACGAGACGAGGACGACGAGGTCCGCCGCTGGTGCGCGCTCGCGCTGACCCGCCTCGACCAGGGGGCGCCGCTGGTCGTGGAGCTGCTGCGCTCGAGCGAGCTGCGCTGGCGGCGGCTCGCGGCTCTGAGCCTCGCTGAGTCCGGAGACCCCCGGGGAGCGTCGATCCTGGTCGAGTGGTGGAAGGACGCTTCGAGCCGGGACTACGACCGCTCGCGCGAGCTGCTCGGCGCTTTCGCCCACATTCGCTCGAAAGACGCGGTGTGGCCGCTCACGCTGAGCCTCGGCGACGTGCGGCTGCGTCCGTTCATCGCCGAGACGCTGGCGGCGATCGGCGAGCCGGGCGCTCGGATTTCGCTCGCCCGCGCCTTCGCGGAAGAGCGCTACCAGAGCAGCCGCGTGGCGCTCGCGAGCGCCATCGTCACGCTCGGGGGCGGGCCCGAGATCGCACCGTCCTTGATCCGATTTCTGGGCGTGCCCGATCCGATGCAGGGGGGGCTGGGGCTCGCCACCGAGGCCGGCCTGCTCCAGACCCTGGGCGGCCCGTCCGGCGCCGATCTCGAGCGCCTGCGGCGGCGCGCGAACCTGGGCACGGAGCTGCTGGTGTCGGTGCCGAAGGGCGGCAACGGCACGGGGGTGCGCGTGCTGGTGCGCGCGCGCAGCCGGCAGGAGGGCGCCACCCTGGTGCTCGCGCCCCCGCTGGACAACATCAAGTACGATCGCAAGGGAGAGCCAATAAAGCTGCGAGATCACCCGAGATTAGACCTGGGCAGATCACTGCGCCTCCCGGTCCCCAAGAGCGAGGAGTGGCTCGAACTGCACGCGCCAGCGCCCGACTCCCTGGGCGCCCGCCCGGGTCGGCCGGTGAGACTGGTGGTGTTCACGGAGCGCGGCTCCGAGCTCGACGCGCTGGCCCTCGTGCCGCTGGCCGACGAGCTGCCGCCGCCGCCGCCGGAGCCCTGGCAGCCGGGCGATCCCTGAAGGGTCCCCACCGCCGGCAAACCTGCTATAGACGCACGGGTCTTGGCTACCGAAGAGAAGATCAAGCAGTCCCGCCGCGCTCAGCGGCGCGCCGCGAGCGTGGACGAGTCCAGCAGCGAGGCCGCCGACGACACCGAGGCCTCGGCCCCGGTGGACGACGACGCTGGCGCGACGACGGACGAGGCGACGACGGACGCCGCGCCAGCCGAGCCGAGCGTGCGCAAGAAGAAGAAGCGCCCGGCACCCGAGGAAGACGCCGATCCCACGGCCATCAAGGACCGCAACAAGCGCCTGCGCGCCGAGGCCGCACGGCAGCGCAGCCGCAAGCGCGAGAAGGAGCGCGAGAGCGCCGCGGCGCAGGGACTCGACGCCTCCGAGATGATGGATGACGCGCTCGCGCGGGGCACCCACGCGGCGACGAACTGGCTCAAGAAGAACCTGAACATCCTGCAGTGGGTGATCGTGGTCGGTATCGCCGGCGGGATCGGCTGGCAGATCTACTCCTGGCGTCAGGCCAAGACCCGCGAGAAGACGTCGGACCAGCTGATGGCCGGCGTCAGCGCAGAGGACGGACGGGTGGGGGAGGTCAAGCCCGAGGGTCCCGACGAAGTCGCGGATCCCAGGCCAGTCTTCAAGACCCACAACGAGCGCTTGGCCGCTGCCGAGGAGGGGTACCGCCGCGCTGCGGCCGACCAGAAGGGGACCGGCCCTGGCATCCTCGCCGAGCTCGGGCTGGCCGGCGTGCTGTACGACTTGGGCAAGCTCGACGAGGCCAAGGCGGCCTACGAGTTGGTCGCCGCGTCGCCGCTCGCGAAGGCGGACGAAGACGTGAGGCTGCGCGCCATCGAGGGCGTCGCGCTGGTGCTCGAGGCCAAGGGTGACGCCCCCGGCGCCCTCGAGGCGTTCAAGAAGCTCGAGGCCAGCGAGTCCTCGGGCTTTCAGGCGCTGTCGCTGTACCACCAGGCGCGCCTCAGCTACGCCGCGGGCAAGAAGGACGCAGCCAAGGAGCTGCTCGCGAAGGTGCAGGAGAAGCTCGGCAAGGAGCGCTCCCCGATGGCCACCGCCACCTACCTCGATCGCGTCACGCGCGAGCTGATGGCGGCCATCGATCCGTCGACGGCTCCCGCGACCAGCCCCTCTGCCAGCTACACGCCGGAGCAGCTCGACGCGCTCAAGGAGCAAATCCTCAAAGACCCGGCGAAGCTCCAGGAAATGCTCAAGGAGATGCAGAAGGGCGTCAAGGATCTGACCGACACCCTGCCGACGTCCGTCCCCGAGCTGCTGGAGGCGCCCCCCGAAGACGCGCCTCCGGCCCCGGAAGGCTCGGCACCCGCGCCATGATGCGCCGCGCGCTGCTGACGGCGATGCTGGCCGCTGCCGCGACCCTGGGTTGCGAGTCGCTGCGCTTCGGCGCCAACCCCGAAGGGCCGACCTGGCGCTATCGTCCGAGCGGCTCGCTGAGCGTGCTCTACAAGAAGCGGCTGTTGGCTGACGACCGTCTGCACGGCGAGGCCTACGAGCGCGGCCAGCCGGAGATCGACGTCGCGGGCCGCCGCGTGTTCGTCGGCACTCGCGATCGCGGGCTGCATGCCATCAGCGCCGTGGACGGCGCGTCGCTCTGGCGCTTCGAGACGGTCGGCGCGGTGCAGTGTCGACCGCTGTACGACCGCGAGCAGGACGTGGTCTATTTCGGCTCCAACGACGGCGCGCTGTACAAGGTGCGCGCACGCACGGGCGAACTCGTCTGGCGCTTCGCGACCAACGCGGAGGTGGCGCGTCGGCCGGTGCTGCACGGGGGCAGGCTCTACGTCGTGAACGCCAACGACACCGTCATTGCGCTCGACGCCAAGACCGGCGCTCGCCTCTGGAGTCAGCACCGAACGCCCGCGCTGGGTATGGAAGTGGCCGGCTACGCCGGGCCGCTGGTGTGGCGCGGCAAGGTGTACGCCGGCTTCTCGGATGGCACGGTGACGGCGTTCGACGCCCTGACCGGCGATGAGCGCTGGCAACCCGTCGATCTCAGCGCCGAGGCCGAGCAGTCCCTGGGCGAGATCCCGACCTATCTCGACGTGGACACCACGCCCGTGCCAGACACCCTGGAGTCGGGCCCGGTGGTCTTCGTCGGCAGCTACCAAGGCGGCGTCCACGCCCTCGACGCGGACACGGGCACGACGCTGTGGTCGAACACCAACGTGGTCGGGCTGAGCGATCTCGAGCTGTGGTCCGAGCCGGCGCACGAGCCGGTCGGCGGACAGGGGCCACGGATCCCCGAGAAGCGACTGTTGCTCGCCAGCACCGGCACCAGCGGCCTGTGGGCGCTCGATCCGACCACCGGACAGGAGCAGTGGCGTGCCACGCTGCCGCGAGGCGGTGTGTCGGCGCCGGTGCCGGTCGCGGGTGCGCTGTTGGTGAGCGCCAGTCAGCTGGGCGTGTTCTTGTTGTCACCGGTCGATGGCAGCGTGATCGACGGCATCCACATGGCCGACGGCACCAGCGTGACGCCGGCGGTGCACGGCCGGCGAGCGTTCGTCACGACGAACCACGGCGACCTCATCGCGCTGCACGTCCTGCCGCCGCGCTGACCTGCCGCCGCGCTGACGCCGCGACCGCGTCGATTATCGGGTACCGGGCCGCGCGCGACCGCGGGCAGTGCGGAAATTTTGCCGGTCAACCCCGCCTCCAGCCCCCAGCCAGAACTTAGCAGCTCGGCGTCACCGGCGGTCATGCCTTCTTGGACCTCCGCTTCGCGGCGCGCTTCGGCGCACTCTTCGCGCGCTTCGGCTTCGCGCGCTTCGGCGCACTCTTCGCGCGCTTCGGCTTCGGCTTCGCGCGCTTCGGCGACCGCTTGGCGCTCGAGGCCTTCGCGCGCTTCGGCGACCGCTTGGCGCTCGAGGCCTTCGCGCGCTTCGGCGACCGCTTGGCGCTCGAGGCCTTCGCGCGCTTCGGCGACCGCTTGGCGCTCGAGGTCACGAGCCGTTCGGATTCGTCGAGGATGCGCTCCATTTGCGCGTCCGTGAGCGGTCGCTTCGCCTTGCGGAGTTCCCTGATGATGTAGTCCACCGGATCCATCAGTGAAGCCCTCCGAGCGCGCGGCGCGTGAGCGGGTTCGATATCGAGCCGCTCCACCCTGGAGTGTGCTGCCCGAGCGCGGCAATGCTGTGCGCCATGAGCACGATCGCGCTTGCCGTGCGTGGGAGGCCCTTGGCTCGCAGTTCGGTCGCGGACCGACTGGCGCACTTCAGCACCATCTTGGCTACCAGCGGATCTTGTTTTGCGGGGTGCGCCATGGTCATGAGCTTATCACGCGGTTACTCGAGGAGCTTCCAGGTCAACAACAACAGCGCCCCCGCCTCGAAAGGATCCAGATCGCCGGCGGCGGGCGCCGCTGGACTGGCGCCGAGCTGCTCGCGCAGCACGGCGCCGGCGGCGTTCCAGCAACGTGCATAGCGGGTGAGTGTGTTCGCGGCCCAGGTGACCACCCCCCAGTCCTTGGTTGGGTCGCGCCGGATCGAACCGCTGTTCCACCGCGTCGCCAGGGACGGAAAGTCCTTCGCCGTCTCCGGCTCCCAGCGCTTCGCGAGCGCCAGGGCGGCCTTGTGGTTCGCCGCCGGGGACTTCGCGAGTTCATCCCAGGACACCCCGACGCTCTGCGCGGTGCCGCGCAAGAACTGATACCATCCCACCGAAAGCGGCGGCTTCGCGTTCGCCGAGCCGCACGGCACCACCCTCTTGTTGTCGTTCACGTCCCGGCAGTCACCGTACATCGGCAGCGGGCGGAAGCCGGTCTCGTGCAGGCCGATCGCGAGCAGCGAGCGGGTGTAGACAGCGTCGCCCGTGAACCTGCGGCACCGGCGGCGGGATGACAGCCGGCGCGCTTCCACCGAATCCGAGTCCGTGCGCGAAGCCCATCAGAACACCCAGGACACGAACCACGACTGCGCAGTGAGAAAGCCGATCGGCACCGGTCCGACGAGCTGCTTGCGTGGGTCGGCGAAGGCCTCGGAGAACGTACGGCCGCTTGGAACCGTGATGAGCGGCCCTCCACCGATGACCAGGAACCCCGGCGCCGCGTCCGGAGCGGTCATGCTGAGTTGATGAGTCCAGAGCGCGCTGTATCGGGTACCGGGCCGCGCGCGACCGCGGGCAGTGCGGAAATTTTGCCGGTCAACCCCGCCTCCAGCCCCCAGCCAGAACTTCGCATAAGATACACGCGGACACTCGCCGTTTAGGCTCGTCCGATGCCACTCGATCCGCTGCTCAGTGCACCACCTGGACACACCACGTTGGACGGCGAGCTCGCCGCGGCCGCTCACCTCTTGCTCGACGTCGACGCCGAGATCACGAACGCCACGTTCGACTCGGCGCGCGACGAGTTGGCGCGCCGCCGGCTCCTGGTGCTCGTCGCCGGCGTCTTGCAGATCGTGATCACATTGCAGGCGCGCCTCGAAGCGGCCGCTCAACCGCTCGAGCGCGGAGGCTGCCCACACTGCGGCTGGCACCGTCCACCGAACGGACTCGGTCGCTGTCACCGGTGCTCACGACTGCGGGTGAGCCATGAGCGCCGAGCCATGGCTGCAGATCCGCCAGTCCGAGCTCCCCGCGGTCCTGGCATTGCCAAGGCGGGAGTTGGTCGTCTGGCTCGCCGTACGGTACGCCGGGCGTAATGGGTGGACGCTGCGACGTCGCGATCTCGAGCACCTGACGGGGATCGGGCCCCGCCACGTGAAGCTCGCGCTCGCCGAGCTCGAGCGGCGGGGGTACCTCCGCCGGGAGTACCCCGGGCCAGCGACCGACCCGTGGGGCACGTTCCGTGCCACGACGACCGTGCCACCTACTGGGATCCCAGAGATCCCAGTTACTAGGATCCCTAGGATCCCGAGCTGGGATCGTAGGGATCCCGAGCTGGGATCCCTACGATCCCAGCCCTCCTTATACCAGATCTCCAGATCTCCAGATCCTAACCTGAACCGTCCGTCCCAAGACCTGACAGGTAGGGCCCCGGGGACGGACGGACGGACGGAGGGTGAGTCGGAGCTCGAGCGGACGGCGGCCGAGCTCTGGCCCCGGTGCCCGGCGCGCCTGCGCCGGACGGCCCTGGCTCGGCTGCTCGCGCTGGGCGGCGCGTACACCCTGGCGGAGCTCTCGAGCTACCTCCGGTGGGCTGCCACGGATCCGACGCTCGAGCTCGCCCGTGGCCCCATGGGCGCGGCCTGCACGGCGGAGCGGTTCGAGACCTGGGAGGCGAGTCGAGCTCGAGCTCGGACGCCGGCGCCGGCGCCGGCGTCCGAGCGTGACTCACGACCGCGCCTCACGGCGCGTGAGCTCGCCGAGCTCGCCGCAGACGCTCTCGACAAGGTCTGACCCCCGCGTCCGGCGCCGCGGCCCGCGAGGTCACGGCGCCGCCGCGGCGGCCAGACCGCCGGGAAGGAAGTCACCATGTCCGAAGAGAAGTTCAGCTTTCAGGATCTGCTCGATGCCCAAAAAGTGGTCCAGGAGATCAACCTGTGCCGCCAGGAGAAAACGTGTCGGTACTCGCCCAACTGCGCGGGCGCCGCGCACGTCTTGGCCTTCGCCGAAGCATGGCGCCGCAAGGGGATGGTGGCCGCCCTGTCGTTGTTTGCCGAGCTCCTGGACAACCTGGCGACGGACATCGCGAGGTCCGACGCACCGAGGGACGTCGTGGATGGGAAGCTCGAGATCATCGCGGCCATCGCAGCACGGATCCGCGGCGTCCTGGAAACGAGACACTTCCCCGCGAGCGGCTGCGGATGGGCTGGTGACGGCGATATCTGCACGCGCTGCATCACAGCCGAGCGCGTCAAGCTCGGGAGCGTGGAGGAACCATGACGCCGCTCCGGTCGTTGGTGCGCCTCGAGCATCGAGGCGGCGCGAAGAAAGAGGTCGAGCTCGTGGGGTTCACACCGCACGCCGGCGGCGAGGCGCTCCTGTTCTGGCCGTCATCTGGCCACCTGACGGTTCGGTTGAGAGACGGCCTAATCTACGAGTTGCGCAACGAGAAGTCGTTGACGGCCCAATGGCGCGTGCCAGATGACCAGCTCGAGCAGCTCCGCCAGGGCTTCAAGGATGGCTAAGCTAGGGGAAGCCGCCCCGTCTCAGGATCACGAGGAACCGAGTACGGGTCCTGCCCGAGCTCGGCGCCGCGGATAGTGACCTCGCCGCGGACCCAGCCGCCGGGGGCGCGCAACTCGAAGGGCGCGTCCCCGGAGCCGGGCCACCGGACGCGGTACTGCACGTGCTTGAGCACGTCGCCTTGCCAGAGCCCGTGCGGCTCGGCCTCGAGGCCCAGCGCGCGCATGAGCGCCACCGCGAGCACGACCTTCCCGTCACAATCATCGTACCCGCGTTGCAGGACGCTGATCGGATCGGCGAGCTGCTCGACCTGGCCCGGGTCGCGTTGGTACTTGATCCCGTCCCGCACGAACCGATGGATCTGAGTCGCGCGGCCGACGTAGTCATCGGGCCGCAAGTGCCCGGCGAGCCGGTGAGCGAGATCCACGAGCTCGGGGTGCCGACCGAAGGACTCGCCGACGGCGGCGAGGAAGTTGAACTTCTCTGTGTCGTTCGCGAACGACACTCGCCGCACCGTCACGACTGGGCGCCCTTCTGCATGTCGCTCATGGCGGACATCCCCTGAGCGAAGCCCTTCACGATCTCTTCGACGCCGCTTTCGTCTTTGCTCGCGTTCGCCATCACCTCTGCCATCGACAGGCCGAGCTCGAGGCCCTTCTCGAGGGCTTCGGTGCCGCTGTTGCCGCCGGCGTTCTTGCCGAGCGCGGTGATCATGTCCCGCTGATCGGCGAGCCGCGCGCCGCTCAGATCGCTGATGGCCTTCACGAGCATGATCGAATGCTTCTCGCTCTGCGAGACCAGTTGCATGCTCAGATCCATGACGCTCTTCAGCAAGAGATCCGACCGGTCGTGTGCCGGCACGGCCGCCTGCGGCGCCGCGGCTGGCGCCGCCGCGGCTGGCGCGTCCTCGTGGGTGCCGGCGGGAGCGTCGACACTCACTGTCGCGCGGCGCAGGATCTTACTCTTCGAGAGGTTGCGACCGATCAGGACGTACTGACCGGGACCGTAGCGCTCGAGCACGCTCATCTCGTCTTCGAGGTCGCCGGCGAGCACGACGTCGATCGTAGCCGTGGCGCCCTTCGAGAAGCGCTGCACGTAGATCACGCCGATGGGTTCGGCGAGGGGTGGTTTCTCGCCGTCGTCGACGAACAGCGGATGACATTCAACTTCTTCGGTCACGTGATCACCTCTCCGCGCACTTCGCAGCGCGCTTCGTAGTCGTCTTCGCTCGAGCGCGCCATCGCGGCGCGTTCGGCAAGCGCCGCGATGGCGCGCAACCCCGGGCGGCTCACTCGCATCGACCCGTGCCCGTCGCTCGAGCGCCACGAGAACACTACGTCTCCGCCCTCGGCCTGAAACTCGACTTCGAGGTGGCCGCGCCGCACGTCACCACCATCCGAGCTCGACGCCGGCGACGTAGGCGCCGAGCCCGACGACCAGCATGTCCGCTCCGCCGCCGGTCCCGATCTGCCCGTGCACGAGCTCGGGCAAGAACGCGGGCGCCAACACGGTGGCGTGCTGCGAGTGGGACGCGGCGCCGGTGCTGCGGTTCTTGTACACGTACCAGCGCAACGCGCCGCGGCCGGCGGCGAGCTCGCACTCTGCCGGTGGCACGGAGCGGAGCGGGATCGGTCCGAGCCCGATCGGCTGCATCAGAGCGTCGGTGCTCGCCGCGCTCGATGGGTAGGTCGGCCCGGCGATGTGCGAGCTGGTCATGACCATCGCCTTCTGGCCGTTGGCGGCGAGCTCGGCGAAGGCCGAGTAGCCCGGCTTCCGGCCTTTGCCGGGGCCGGTGTAGTACGCGTCGAAGGCTCCGACGGCCCGGACGCGTGCGCGGTCCTCGGGGACTCGCAGGATGGCCTCCACGAGCCCCCACCCGGCGCTGAAGGCGCCGAGCACGACGGGCTCGCTGGTGTTCGGGTCGACCTTGCCGGCGGCCAGGGCGCCCCGGAGCGGGCTGCCGTGACTGCTCGCGTACTGCGCGGCGAGCTGCTCGAAGGCCGTGGAGCCGACTTTTCCGCCCGGACCGCTGTTCAGGGTGATGATTTTTGGCTTTTCACCCTGCCATTGGGCGTTCGCGAGGTTGCTCGCGGACACCGGACCGCACCAAATCACGACCATTCGCGGACACCGGCTTGGCAAAACGTTGGCAAAACGTTGAAAAACCCTTGGCGAATCGCTGCCCGAACCTTGCCCATGCCCGCCATGATGAGCTGGCCGTCCGTCCAGGTCAATCCATGGCCCGGGGCGTGGATGCTGATTGCGGCGGCGCAACCGGCCCGAGGCGCTCTTGATCGGGGGCGATTGGCACCGGGGGTACCCCCAGCCCACAAAGCGCCTCAGAGCAGCCGCTACGGCCCGGGAATGGGTAATGCCGGCGAAACCCGGCGAAACCCGGCGAAACCGGGTGGAATCGGGTTCTACCCCGTTGCCAGCTCGTAGAGGCCCCAGCCGATGGCCAGAAGCTCGAGCCCGCTCAAGCTCGAGCTCCGCGGCCACCGAATGAAGCCCAGAAGCCGCGGATGGTTCCACGGGTAGGTCGTGACGGCCCAGGCCGCGCCGGAGCCGTTCGCGTCGATGCTCTCGAAGCCCGTGGGCGTCGTGCGGATGACGCGGCCCACGTGGCGCATCCAGTCCTCGGCGCCGCGTTCGAAGATGGCGAGGTCGCCCGGGCCGACTGTGTCACCCAAGGACACGATGGGCTTCGGGGCGGCGTCCCAGGCGCCGAGCTTCTGAGCGTCCGTCTGAAGCTCGAGCCCGGCGCCGCGGTACGCGTGGGGCACGCCGGCGCTCTCGAGCTTCGTCGTGCCGACCATCGACGCGGCGGCGAAGCACGCGCCCGCCGCGCACCAGTTCCCAGCAGTGAGCCCGAGCGGTTTCCCATTGCGAACGCACGGCGCGAAGTACTCCGCGATGCGCGCGGCCGACGGCTTGCCGCCGGGCCACCGCGCGCGCTCGGCGAGGGACCATTCGACGACGCGCCCGCCGGAGATCATGCGTGGGCTCGCAACGGCAACGCGGCAACGTCGGTCGGCGGTAGGGGTTCCGCGGAATGCACGGCGAAGCGATCGACGCCCTGAGCGGCGGCGCGCCAGCGCTCGAAGCCGCTCGGTGCGACCTGGGCGAATCGCTGCCCGCTGGGGAAGCTGAACGTCCAGTCCATTGCGGGCGTCCGCCACCGGTATTCACCCGCCGCCGGATCGTACGCGACGCCGGAGCGGTGCCATGCGCCGTTGCGCCACACCCAGAGCTCGACGGCGCGACGGAGCGCGATGCCGCGCAAGGTAGGGAAGAACTTCTGGCCTTCGACGACGAGCGCAACGCGCTGATAGTCGGCGCCGCCCATATGGTGGTCGAACTGCACGGGCGTGGTCGACGCACCCCACACGACGCGGAACGGCCACGCCTGGCCAGTGCCAGGCGCTTCGCGGGATTCCCATCGGCGAACGAAAAAGTACATGTCACAAGCGACTGGGCGCCCGCTGGCGTTGCAGTTACGCCAGCGGGCGCCCTTGATCCGGTGCCGGCGTGTCGCTCACCGGCTCTTCTTTTTGGTTGCAGTCTTGCGCTTCGAGCTCGAGCGCTTGGAAACCTTCTTCGAGGCCTTCCTCGAGGACCTGGTCGAGCTGCTCGAGCGCTTGCGCTTGGTCGAGGCCTTCGAGGCCTTCCTCGAGCTCGACCTGGTCGAGCTGCTCGAGCGCTTGCGCTTGGTCGAGGCCTTCGAGGCCTTCCTCGAGCTCGACCTGGTCGAGCTGCTCGAGCGCTTGCGCTTGGCCGAGGTCTTCGAACTCGTCGAGCTGCTCGAGCGCTTCGGGCCCAAGAGCCGCGCACGGAGCCGATCGTAGTCCGTCCGCGTCAGGTCACGTCCGAGGCGACGCCGCTCGGCGTCGCATGCGCGGAAGTAGGTCATCGCGTCAATCAATGTAGGCCTCCCAGCGCACGCTTCGTGAGAGGGCCGGCGAGGGAGCCGCTCCACCCCGGAGCGTGCCGTCCGATTGCGGCTATAGCCCGACCGAGTATCTGGAAGGCCAGCGCCGAGTCTTGCGCACCGAGCCGCTCGAGCTCGGCAGCGGCGCGGTCCGCCGCGTCGATGACGTCGCCGGCGCGCGCTAGGTCGGAGGAGCGAGGATCGCGCGGCTTCTTCATTTGATCCAATTTACCTCGCGTTTCAGAAAACACCAGGCGGCGCGGGCGAACGAGACGATGCTCCCGTCCGAACTCGGCGAGCTCGCCGCCGGCGGGGGCCGGACCGTCGCGCCGGGCGGCCGAAGGGAACGACCGGTGGACGAAGGCGGCTTGGGGTAGTCCACCGGCGGACGGAAGCGCGCCGCGACGATCATAGTCACGACGGACGCCGTGACGGCAGCGGGCACCTTGTCCAGCGCGGCCAGGAGCGTGAACGCCGCGATGGCCACCAGATCGATGACATGTCCAGCACCGAGTCTCATTCGAGGAGCGTCCAGCATATTACGAGGAGAGCACCAGCACCGACGACGTCAAGCTCTCCGCCGGCAGCCGTTCCTTGACTCACGCCGATCCCGCTTCGCAGGACGTGGCCGATGGCGTTCCAGCAACGGGCGTAGCGGGTGAGGGTGTTCGCGGCCCAGGTCACCACCCCCCAGTCCTTCGTGGCGTCCGGGCGGATCGAGCCGGCGTTCCAGCGGGCCGCGAGCGCGGGAAAGTCCTTGCCGGTATGCGGCGCCCACTTCATCGCCAGCGTGAGCGCGGCCTTGTGGTTCGCTGTCGGCGAGCTCGCGAGCTCGTCCCACGACGCACCGAGGCTCTTGGCTGTGGACCGAAGGAACTGATACCAGCCCACGGACAAGGGGGGAGCCGCGTTGGCTGCCCAGCACGGGACGACTTTCTTTTTGTCGTTCTTGTCTCGGCAGTCTCCGAACATCGGCAGGGGGCGGAACCCCGTCTCATGCAGGCCGATGGCGAGCAACGCCCGGGTGTAGAAGGCGTCGCCGGTCACCGAGTGAATCTGCTGAGCGAATTCCGGCACCCGCTTCTTGGCCGTCGAGAGGTAGTTGTCCGGGAGCGCATCGGGCGACAGGTCGAGCTCCTTGCCGCTCGAGCTCATTGCCTCGATGTCGCCGCCGGCGACGTACCGCCAGCGCGCGAGCGTGTCGACCTGCGTCCAGGTCCTCCACCCGTCCGAGAACTCCCGCCAGTCCGTCACGGCGGGAGCTCGAGCTGCACCCGGATGGTCTGCCCGACCTGCAGCGACTTGAGTTGCTGAGCGTCGTCCAGCGTGAATGACAGGGCGTTCCCGTCGTCGGCCACCAGCCTGAGCATGATCGGACCGTCGACGGCGCCTTGGGTGATTTGTACGAGTCGGAAGGGGATGGTGATCATGGGTCTTGCCACACTTCAATCTGGTAGGTCGGGCGGCATTGCGCCAAATTGCCGCCGCTGATTAGCGCGATCGAAACAGCGTCACTAGCAGCGAGCGGGATGTCCCCAAGCCCACCTACTTGGATGCCGGCAGCCCCAGAACTGACGGCGAGCACCCATGCTGTTGCCACGCCATTTACCCTGACCTCATAGGTGCGGACATCGACCCCAGTTGGGGACTGGTGCCAGAATGTAGGGTTGCGCAGTATGCAAGGCCAGGGTGCGCGCCACGTCCCGATCGACGACGCGTTGGACGTCATTACTGGCGGGTAGTACAGCAGCGTCCCCGCCCCCGATGCGAGGGCCCCGAAGCTGAGGAAGCCCGTGAACCCCTGTGGCTGCTGCACTGGCGCTCCTCCGAAGCCGATGCCCTGCAGGAAGCCCATCAGAGCACCCAGGACACGAACCACGACTGCGCGGCCGCGAAGGCGACGGCGCACGGGCCTACCAGTTGTTTGCGCGGGTCGGCGAAGCTCTCGGAGAACGTTCGTCCCGCCGGGATCGTGATCGTCGAGCCCCCGCCGATGGTGAGCGAGCCCGGGCCGCCATCGGGAGCCACGGCGGAGATCTGGTTCACGCGACCGCCAGGAGGAACGTTCGCGGTGCCGGGAGCGGCGCCCGAGTCATACTGATATTGGATGAGGGCTCGCGACATCCGCTCGAGCGCCGCGAACGGCGCCTCCTCGCACCTCACCGCAACATCGATGCCGCGGTCGCCACCGGTGACCGGCGGGTGAACCACCGCGCTGAACCGGCTGGCACCGGGCGCGTGCTCGACACAAACGATCCGCGGCGCGGGCACGCCCGGCCCGGTGGGCGCGAGCACATCCGTCCGGACCCAGAACCGTCCGTGCGGACCATCCGCATACAACTCGATGAGCCAGCCGCCGGCGTCGCCCGCGGGCTGCGCCACGTAGACCGCGCAAGCGTTCCCGCCGCCCTCGCCGACCACGGTGCTGGTCGCGTTGGGCGGGCACCTCTCCATGCGGGGCGGCCGCGTCATGGCTCCTCGAGGACAGGCTCCTCGAGGTCCTCGACGGGCGGCGCGGGCTCCTCGAGGTCCTCGAGCTCGGGCTCGAGGATGGGAGCAACGAGACCTTCGACCAAGCCTCGCGCCTCTAGGTCAGGCAGCACGCGGCGCGCCTGAGCGCCACGGAGCGGACTCCAGAGCAGCGGCAACGCGACCACGTTGCCTGTGTCGTCGACGATCGCGCGTTGAGCCACTTGGAGCCACGCGCCATAGCTCGAGCCGCCTGTGAATGCGGCGCCCGGAATGAACGTGCTCGTCAACGCCGCGAAGTTCCCAACCTCATCGTAAGCCTGGAAGAAGATCCGCACCGTCCCGCCTGGGCCAGCGACGGCCCGGAAGGGGAACGGAGGCCACGGCGGTCCAACCCCGTTGACCGCGGCGGCGAAGGCCGCGGCCATCTGAGCCGCGGTGTCCGCCGACGTATAGGGGACCTCGATGTCGCCGGTGAACGGGGCGCTTTCGATGAACTGAAACACGAGCGGGGTTCCCAGGGGATCCGTGATCGTGATCGTGCCGGCGTCGGGCACGACGACGCCGGGCGGCAATGTGATCGTGCAAACCGCCTGCCGGTCGAGCGCGCGGTAGGGGATCGGAGGCAACGCCGACGCCAGGGGCCCCAGGATCATGTTTCGGCCGGGCATCAGTCCTCGATTCTCCGCACGAAGATCCCGAGGCTCACCTGCACGTCGCACCATCCCATGGCGGTCACGATGGCAAGCGGGACGGCCCAGCGGCATTGGATGCTGATTGTGGGATCCGCGGCGGAGAGCCGCCAGCCGATGAGACGATTCGCGATGCGCGCGCTCACCATCGGGAGGTTCACCACATTGACGTCCTCGCCGGCAGCGGCGCCGCTCTCCGCTCGAGCAGTGATCACTTCCCGGCGGTTGAGCTCGATCGACAAGTCGATCGCCTGCATGGGAGGCGCCCGCAACACGTCCGTGTCTTGCAGACCGAGGATGGTCGGCAGGAAGCCGACGATCTCGACGGGCATGCCCATCGAGATTTGGTCCGGAGCGCTCTCCTGTTGCGTGTTGAGGAGCGCCATTCGCGCCATCCACGTGTTCGTGGCGACGGGCGAAGTGTGTGACACGTAGGCGCCATCGAACGCCTTGTCCGCCTCGCGCTCGAGCTCATCGAGGGCCTCGCCGACCGCCGCGACGGGAGAGCGCCGCGCGTTCGCGAGGAACTTGCGCACGGCGAAGTTGAGGTTGCTCATTTGGGGCTCGAGAGGGAAGGGGCCCGAGAGGGCCGACGCCCGGGCCCCCCCGCCCGCGTCGGCCCCTCTCGGACTCTTGGAATCAGGCGTTGTGGCTTGGGTAGTAGAAAGCGTGGCCGTGGAGCCGAAGCTTCCAGTCCAGCCACAGCGCGGTCAGATCGCCCAGGCCGCCGTCTTCGACGGTCAGGACGCCGGGCTCGGACACGATGACATACACGTCTTGTTCCAGCCTCGCGGTGAGCTGGTACTTCGTATCTTGCGTCGCGCCCTCGCGGCGCCAGATCTTGCCCTCGGGCATGCGGAAGAAGTTGTGGTGAGTGGGCTCGCCGCTCGCGCCGAGGTAGCTCTTCGCGCCGCCCTCCGGCACTTGGTCGAGCGTGCCGTAGTGATCGCCTCCCTTGCGGTTCCAGCTCTCCGTCAGGGTGACGTAGGGCTTCAGTGCCTCGAAGAGCGTGTCTTGCAGCGTCAGGGGCGATCCCACTTCCGCCGGGATGATGAGCGACGACGGATCGTAGATCGGAGTCGTCGCGTCGGTGATGGCTTCGACCAAGTTCTCGCTCACGTTAGGGAACACTTCGGGGAATGTTCCCACCGCGTAGTCACAGCGCACGCCGCGCGCCGTCGCGCTGATTCCCTCGATGGCGAAGTCCTCATCATTCGTTTCCTGCGCTTCCGCGATGTTCGTGTCGGCCTCGGTCGCGACACGGTTGCCCAGGTTGGCGCCGGCCACGGACTGAGTGAGCGCGTAGCTGAACAGCATGATGGTCTGGCCGGCCGGGGCCAGCAGCCCCACACGCTGGGCGCCTGCGACCGGGCCGAAGCGGCTGTCGACGGTGAACCTGAACGCACCGGAGGAGTAGTAGGGGCGAGTGGTGATCTGGAAGTCGTCACCGGCTGCTTCGTACTGCTTGAGGAGCCGCTCGTATGCGGCGGGGATGAGGTTCGCTGGTCGATTCATGATGGGTTTCCGTCCCTATGGGTGATCGATGGTGGCGCGGTGGTGGCTCAGGCGACTTGGTCCTGGCCGAAGAGCATCTCGACGTTGCTGCCGCCGGTGCCGGCGTCCTGCAGCATCCCGACGTTCCCCCCGCCGCCGCCGCCTCCCGCGGCGGGCTGGCCGAAGACCTTCACTGGCGAGTGCTGCGCCTTTCCGGTCTGGAACTGGTTCAGCGCGTAGTTGAAACGCGCCTTCGCGCCGGCGGCGCCGGCGATGCCCAGTGCAGCCGTCGTGCTCTTCTTGCGCACCAGGAGAGCGGCCAGCAGCATGAGCGCGGGCTGCCCGTACCAGTTCTTGCCGACCAGATCGATCTTCTCCGCCGCGAACTGGCCGCCGAGGTCGGCGACGGCGCCCGCCGCGGCAGCTACGCCGATCGGCTTCATGTTTCCGGCGATGGCGCCGCCACGCTTCATGGCCGCGCGGGTCTTCGCGCGGGCCTCGCTGATTCGCTCTTTGATCGACTTCTTTGCCATGGTGTCCTCAGGAAAGGGCCCACACGGCGGCTGCTAGGCCAACCAAGGGGAGCCAGTTCGTGGTTGAAGCGACGGCGCCCGCCACCTTGTCGACGGCGGCCGCGGTGTTGGGGATCGTGACCGGCGCCGGCGGCTTCCAGTCCGCGAGGCTCTTCGACGTCGCCAGGAGCTGGTTCAGGATGAGCATCTCTTGCTCGTCCCAGGGCAAGCTCGAGCCCGCCTTCTCTTCCTTCGCCCGGTGCCCGTCGACCATCGACGTGACGCGCCCAAGGGCTTCGGCGTGCTTCTTCACGTTGGCGTCAGTCGACACGCGGATGAACTCGAGCTCGTTCTTCTGGCTGAAGTACTGCCAGGTCGTGCACGCGAGCACTCCGACGACTCCCACGATCGCGACGGCGCCCGCCCACCCGAGAGCCACGTCGTCTGCCTTGAACGTCGCCGGCTCGCCACCCTCGGTGAAGATCTTGCCCCCGCGCTTCGGCGCCGCGAGCGGATCACGTCCGCCGGTCTGCAAGAGAGCGACGCCCTGCAGGATGGCTTGCTGCGCCTCTTGGTGGTCCGTCCGCTCCGACTTCGTCTGAGGGAAGACCGAGGACCCATACTCGCCCGCCGGACCGACGGGCAGCGCGGAGAGGTTCGCGCTGGCGCCTAGCGCCGCGAGCATCAACGCGCGCATGTCCGCCCGAGACCCCGAGTCGTTGCTCCACGACCCGGCTTCCGCTCGAGCGAGCGCACCGGTGATCGCCGGCTGCAAGCCGCGCGGATCGGTGTGGGTCCAGAGCACGGACGTCGTCATCGGAAGAGCAGGTAGAGGGCGCCACCGCCCAGGAGGATCGGGGCGATGTCTCCGCCGCCGCCCGAAGCGGTGCCACCGGCGACTGCGCCGCCGCCGGACTTCTGCACGCCGAGGTCTTCGTCGACCTGAGCGCGCAACGCCGCGATCGACTGCGCATCGGGCATGCCGTCGGTGCGCAACGCCGGCGACTTCTTGCGGCCGTTCCACCACGCTTGAAAGGCCGCCATCGCCTGGAACGACCGTTGATCCCACACCCCGGAGTAATCCGAGGGCACCGTCCCGAACGGCGCCGCGGGGACCGCCCACGTCGCGTCCGAGTGAGCCTTGAAGAAGTAGCCGAGCTGCACCTGGACGGCCGCGATCTGCTGAGTCGTGCCCGTCACCACAGGTGCGGCCGGCGCCGGCGTTGTGGCCGGCGCCGGCGTGGGCGGCAGGGACACCGGCAGCGGCGGAACGGCGAGTGGTGGCGCGCTGGCGAGCGGCGGAGGTGTCGCCAGCGGAGGAGCTGCCTCGGGAGGCAACGGGAAGCTCGCCGTCGGAGGGGGCAACGACGGCAGAAACTCGGGCGGCCACGCGAAGCCCTCGGGAGGCTCGATCTGCAGCCCGGGAGGGACTTGCGGCACCACCGGCGGCGGCACCACCACCGGCGCCGGCTTCACCCACGCCGGAGGGAGGTGCAGCTTCTGGCCGACGTTCGCCTTCATCCCGATCTGGCTGTCCGCCGTGCTCGGGTTCATGTCGCGGAGCTCTTTCCAGCGGTTGCCGTCGCCGGTGATGCGCTGGGCGATCTTGGTGCCCGTGTCTCCCGCCTGCACGATGTAGTACGCCGTCGGGTAGCCCGTCGGGTAGACGCTCGGCGGAGGGAAGGGCGGCCCGCCCGGGATGCTCGGCGCCGCCGCCGCGCCCGGAATGCTCGCTGGCAACGACGGGACCACGATCTCGGGCATGGCTCCGACGATCCAGGATGGCGGCAAGTTGATGGTCTTGCCGATGTGCCAGGGTTCGATTCCGGACCACGTGACCTTGCCCGCGGAGTCCTTCTTGTGCACCACGGCCATGCCGGGGTTCACGAGCGGGATCTCCTGCCAGCGGTTGCTGTCGCCGGTGACCTTCTGAGCGACCAGATAGGGCAGGTCTCCGCTCCGGATCGTCCAGCCGCCCTTGCCGTCGAGCTCGCCGACGTTCTGGGCGAGCATCGGCAAGAGCCCGTGCGCCTGAATGGCCTTCCTCAGATCGGGCGGCCCGTCGTTGTAGAGCTTCAGCAGTAGATCGCGCGACACGCCCACGGGGGGCAGCGGGATCAAGTGGTCGTATTCGACCGGCGGATCGGCGTCGAGGTCCTCGGGCAGCTCGACACCGAGGCGGTCTGCGGCGCTCTCGAGCGAATCGAAGTCGCCGACGTCGCGCACGCCGATGGCACGCCCCCCGAACTTCTGCAGCCACGCCGCGGCGCCTTGGCGCGCCGCCTGCGTCGGGAGTCCCATCCTCTGTGCGATCTGGTTCGTGCGCAGTCCACGGAAGCCGGGTTGCGTCGCGAGCGCTCGAGCGACAGCTTGCGGGCCGCGGCCGAGCGCGGGGAACACGACCTGGTCGCCGCGGCGAGGGAAGCCGCGTTGCACGTTCGCGGCGCGCAACGCCGCGTCGAAGACGTCGCGTCCCGCGCGGCCGAGCTCGGCGCGCGCCGCGGCCGCCGCGGCCGAGTCGACACGCGAACCCTGAGCGAGGGCCACGCCGGCGTCGAATGCTGCTCGAGCTGCCGCGCCGCCGGGGAGCTGCTCGCGCGCGGCGCCGAGCGCAGCCTCGTCCAGGCGCTGCCCGCGCGCCGCGCCCACGGCCACGTCGAAGGCCGCCTGGGCGAGCGGGCCACCAGGGATGGCGCCGCGCGCCGCGGAGAGCGCGATGTCCCGTGCGCTCTCGCCGCGGCCGAGCGCGGCCGCCGCTGCCATGCCTGCCGACACGCCCTGGCCCACGCCGGGGATGAAGCTCACGCCGGTCTGGGCGACGTTCCAAAGGGGCGACTTGCTGAGCTCGCCGACCGGACGCGCCACCGTCGAGGCCACCGAGGTGGCCGCCTTCGCGGCGCCCTTCGCCACACCACCCACGCCCTTCGCCGCCTTCTTCACGGCCTTCTTCAGCCCGCCGAACAACGCGGCGTCGTGCTCGAGGTAGTCGACGTGCTGCACGCGGGGAGGATGACGCGATCGGCCGACGACGTGAAACCGGGCGCCCCTTGACTAGCGGCGCGAGCGGCGGACCGCCATCAGATCTGCCAGCCCGCGCTCGACCTGATCATCGACGTCCCACGGCAACACGTGCACGTCGTCACCGACGCGCACCGTGAGCTCATCACGGTGCAGCTCGAGCACGAGCTCCCGCGCGTCCGTGTCGGTGCCGAGGCGCACCACCATCGGCGCTTCGCCGAGCATCCCGCGATCGCGCCAGGCGTGAAGCACGAGTGTGAGGGCGCGCACCAGCAGCCCCTTGATGGCGGCGCGGTCGGCGGCGCTATGCCCGGAGGGCTCGAAGGGCACGAGATCGGGGAGGTTCATTCTCCACTAGATCCGGCAGATCTCGCGTGAACGTCAACGCGCGTCCGTTTCCTGCTGGACAGGCGCCCATCCAGCGGACCAAATAAGCGAACGCCCCGCATTGCTGCGGGGCGTCCGACTCGACGCCGTTGTCGCGGCCCGAGCTGGTCATCTCCAGTGTCCCTTACGAAAGGCTCTCGATGACGGGGTTTATTCTGACAACTGCTCGTGGGTGCGCGCAAGTGCTGGCGCCCTTCCCTGGACGCTTTTTTGTCCATAGTTCTTCGCATAAGATACATTATGTCAACTTTATGGAACGGCGAGAGGCGGCGGCCGGCGCCGGGTCTCCCTGGCACCGCGTCAGAGAACGAACTGGTCACCGAGCCCGAGCACGGTCAGGTTCACGCCCTTGAGCTTGGCGCACTCCTGTTCGACCTCGGACTGGAACACGGGCTTGATGTGATAGAGCAGCGTCGGCAGGTCCTTGGGCTTGCCGTACTTCTTCAGATCCATCGCCAGCGTGCGCGGCGTGTGGTGGCCGCTCACCGTGGCGAGGCGCTGCTCGCGGTTCGGAAAGCTCACTTCCATCAGCAGCGCCTTGAGGTCTGGCTCGCCCCGCAGCCGCTCCCACAGCCGGTCCGTCGGGCCGGTGTCGCCGCTGTACGCGATGGTGGCGTCGGAGCCACGGATGATGAAGCCCGCGCTCTCGATGGTGTGATCCACCGGCACGCTTTCGACCTCGTAGTCGCCTATTCGTGTGGGCTTCTCCGAGCGAAGCTCCTGAAATCGAATGGTCGGATGGGCCTTGTTCGGTATTTCCGAGAAGTCCGGCCACAGCAGGTTGTTGAAGAAGTGCTTCTTCAGCGTCGCGATGGTGCCCCGGCTCGCCGCGACGATCAGCGGCTCGCACTCGGCCTGGCAGCGGTTGTCGGCGATGGTGGCCAGATCCCGGATGTGGTCGAGGTGGGCGTGGCTGATGAGCACGGCCCCGAGGCGAAACTGCAGCTTCAGGTCGAGGCCGCTGGTGAGTGAGCCCGCGTCCACCGCCAGGCGCTCGTCGACGACGAACGCGCTCGTCCGATGTTGCGGCGTCTCCCCGCCGTGGCAGCCGACGACTCTAAGCTCCATGGTGGAAGGCCGGCCGGCAGCCCGTCGTACTCAAGGCCACCCGCGCGCCTCCGCGCACGCCTTCACTGGACTCCGTCGCCATGGGCTGGCGAGCATATCGCCTCTTCGCCGCGCCGGTCAAAACAACCTACCCGGGCTCCCAGTCGACGGAAAAATTGCCGGGCGCACCGGGGCTGCCGCCGAAATTCGCTTGCCCGGCGCTCGATTGTTCGCTAGGTACGCGCCTCCCCACCGGGCATGCGCCCCGGTCGGGGTGATCGCGGTCCGGACCTCAGGTCCCGAGCTCGGTCGCCTTTGGGGGATCGTCTAACGGCAGGACGCAAGATTCTGGTTCTTGTTATCTAGGTTCGAATCCTAGTCCCCCAGCCACCGGGGCTCCGCGCCCCTCCCCTCGGCCCCATCGTCTAGCGGTTAGGACATCGGCCTCTCACGCCGGTAACGCGAGTTCGATTCTCGCTGGGGTCACCGAGACTGAAGTGTTCGTCGTAGCGGCGCCGCGCCGTCGCCCCGTGCATGTCGAAGCCTAGGGATGAGCTGACCGCTGCCGAGCGACGTGAGCGCTGGGAGCGGCGTCGGCTTCCGCTGCTGTTTGCGGCGCTGTTGGCCTTCGTGCTCCTGTCCCGGCTCGACTTCGGACGGCAGTGGCTGGGCAGCGGGGGCGCGGTGGGGTTCCCGCTGCTGGCGGCGCTGATCGCCGTCGGGCCTTACCGCGAGTCGGACCTGGCGGGGGTCGCCTACGCCGTGGGCGCGGCCTTCCTGCTCGCGACGCTGAGCTGGGTGCTGGCCCACACGCGCCTGGGCGACGCGGCGGGGGTGGTGCGCTGGGCCGTGCTCGGGACGCCCGTGCTCGGCGCCGTACTGCAGGGTCTCGGCGCCGCCCGCGGGGTGCGCTCCTACAGCGCCGCCTGGCTGGGCATGGGCGCCGGGTTTGCTCTGTATTTTTCCGCGCATCGCGGTGCCGGCAAGGACGCCTTCGACGCGCTGCTGGCCGCCGCGCTGGTCTCGCTGTTCGTCGGCGGCGGCCCTGGCTTCCTGCTGGGGCTGGTCGCGACGGCGCTCGGCAAGCGACGCTCGGGTTGACCTCGAGCTAGCGGTAGGCGCGGGCAGGTCTGCGCTTGGGCTGCATGCCGTCCAGGACCGCGCCGGCCGCGACGATCAGCGCCCACAGCTCGTCTGCGCTCGGGCTGCTCCGCGCCAGCGTCGCCTCGAGGCCCAGGCGATCGATCTGCAGGGGAGTCGCGAGCCGCGCGAGCTCGACGAGCGCGCTGCGCAGTTCCGGGGTCAATAGCCGCCGGGTCCGCAGCGGCTCGCCGCGCACCAGCAGCGCGTCGTCGAACGCGGGATCATCGAAGGTCAGCTCGGGCTTGGAGAAGAAGTCGTAGTAGTCCGACTCTCGCAGCTCCCGCAGCTCGAAGTCGAAGCCCAGCGGCGTGTCGAGGCGCCCGCGCAGCCGAGCCCCTTCGAACACGAGGCGCACGCTCAGCGTTGCCCCGCGCTGGCTGAAGGTCAGCTCATCGGCGCGCTCGCCGCGCTCCACGCGCAGCCGCAGCGCCAGTTGCTCCAGCACCGACACCGCCGCAGCAAGCCGGACGTCGACGCCGACGTCAAGCTCAGCGCAGCTGCCAGGGCCTCGGGCCAGCCGGGTCGCGCTGCTGAGCCAGCCAGTCCACCGTCAGCTCCGCCCACTGGCGTCGCGCGGCCAGGGTGGGATGGATCTTGTCGGACAGCCGGGGCATGTCCGGGAAGAGGCGGTTGCTGTCGAGCACGCGACACGGCGCGGCGTTGTTCGCGATCACCGGCAAGAGCCCGGTGTCCCCCGGACCCCAGAGCGGCGGCAGGATCCAGACGCACGGTCGGTCGCCCAGGCGCGCGACGAGCTTCTTCACGAGACCAGCGCGCGACTCGGGCTTCTGAACCTGGATCTCGTTGGTGCCGAGGGTGATGAGCACCAGATCCGGATTGTGATGGGCGAGATAGACGGGCAGCTCTTTGCTCCACGCCCAGCCGGGGATGAAGCTGGCGTTCTGGAAGCGCAGGATCCCGCGCACGCCTCGCTCCTTGAGCACCGCGTTCAGCTCGACGCCGAGCGCGCCGGCCATCGAGTCGCCGATGTGCAGGACCGTGGTCCCCCGCGGCAGGGTCGCGGCTTGGGCCGCGGCGCTGTCGAGCTCGCCCGGTGCAGCATCGCTGGCCGCCTCCACGCCGGCGTCGACCGGTGGAGCGCTCGGACCGGCCGCCGGGACGATAGCGTGGCCGTCGAGTCCATCAGGGTCGCGCGCCTCCGGGGGGTCGGTCGGCGGCGCCGCGGCGGCGCAGGCCACCACGAGCCCCGCCGGCAGGACCCACGCCGCTAGCCGGGTGCTCAGGGGCAACACGTCGAGTTCCATCCCACGCCCACGTCTCGATTGGAACAACCCGCACCCCGGCTGACGCGATTGCGGGCGTCGTGAGTGCCCCCCGAGTAGCGGTACGCCTGCGGCTGGCCAGGCTTGTGCTGGCGACAGTCCGCGTCGAACTCCGGGGTGCGCGCGCGAGTCACCGCTGTCGTCGAGCTCGCCGGCCCCGTGAGCGGGCCGCTGATGGGCTCGCGCAGTACGCAGCCGTGCCCCACGCGCTTGACGCGGCCCGCGCTGCACTCGGGCTCACCCTCCCGCGCGCAGCGCACGCCGTTCCAGCGCAGCGGCGGCGGACACTCGGCGCCATGCACCCCGAACGCGCAGCGCGCGCCGTCCGGGCTGCGGCCGAACGGGCAGCGCGCGTCCCGCGGCGTCAGGACGCAGCGGAAGCCGAGGTGGGAGCCCGACTCCCTGGGGCGAAAGCGATTCCTCAGCTTGGGGCTCATCCACTTCTCGAAGCGCCGGCTCCAGCTGCCACCGCGATAGCCGCGGGAGGTCGCTTGTTCGGGTGGCCAGGGGAAAGGTCCGAAGCCGTCGTCCACCCACTCCCACACGTTGCCGATCACGTCGTACAGTCCGAACGCGCCGGCCGGGAACGACTTGACCGCGCAGGTGCCGCCGACGTGCTTCCAACAGGTGCGCCCGTCGGGCGGCTCGTTGCCCCAGGAGTAGCGCAGGTCCGCGCTGCCCCCGCGGGCGAAGTACTCCCACTCCGACTCGCTCGGAAGTCGTGATTGCCTCGACGCGCAGAAGGCCTGCGCCTGGTGCCAGTCGACGCAGTTGATGGGATGGTCGGCGCGCGTCTCGGCGCGGCGCGCGTTGCAGAAGCGGCCCTCGCGACCCGCCGGTGTACACTTCCCCGCCTGCTCGCAGCTCAGGTAGGCCGCGACGGTGACCTCGGTCTCGTCGACACACAGCTCGCTGATCTCGGTCTCGAACCGCGGACGGTCTTCGACGGACGCCGAGGGCGAGCTCGAGCCCATGAACAGCCGACCACCGGGGACGGTCACCATGCCGGCCGGACAGCCCGCCGCGGGAGCCGGCGGCGCGGCCGGGGACGGCGTCGGCGCCGGCGGCGCCGCCGACGCCGCCGGGCGCAGCGACGGTGCGCCCGCTGCCGGGGGCGGCGGGTCGGGGCGATCCTCGCGACAGGCCATGAAAAACCCAGCGGCGACGAGGAGGCGGAGCCTTGGGGTGCGGTGGACCACGGACTGCTGGCCTATACCACTGCAGCCCGGCCGCGGAGGCTGGGTCGCAAATGCGACACGGGAGCCGAATTCTCGGTTAGGACCGGTCGCATGGCCTCCCCGGTCACGCTCGAGGGTCTCAGCCGCCGCTTCTCCAGCGGCGAGCGACCGGCGCTGGATCGCCTGTCCTTGCGGGTGGCCGCCGGCGAGATCGTCAGCCTGGTAGGCCCGAGCGGCTGCGGCAAGAGCACGACGTTGCGCCTGATCGCCGGGCTCGACACGCCGAGCGCGGGCAGCATCCGCATCGGTGAGCGCGACGTGGCGCAGGTCCCGCCGCAGGAGCGCGACGTGGCGATGGTGTTCCAGGGCTTCGCGCTGTATCCGCACATGACCGTGCGCGAGATCCTGGGCTTCCCGCTGCGCATGCGACGCACGTCCAAATCCGAACAGGCGCAACGCATCGCCGACACGGCGAAGCTCTTGAACATTACGCCGCTGCTCGACCGTCGCCCGGCGCAGCTCTCGGGCGGGGAACAGCAGCGCGTGGCGATGGGTCGCGCGATCGTGCGCCGGCCAGAGGTGTTTCTCTTCGACGAGCCGCTCTCGAACCTGGACGCCGGGCTGCGCGCCGAACTGCGCGTGGAGCTGGGCAAGCTGCTCGCGCGGCTCGGCGTGACGGCGCTGTATGTCACCCACGACCAAGCCGAGGCCATGACGCTCTCGCATCGCATCGCGCTACTGCGCGCTGGAAAGCTGGAGCAAGTCGCCACGCCCCGGGAGATCTACGAGCGACCCGCGACCACCTTCGCGGCGGGGTTCTTCGGTAGCCCGCCCATGAATCTACTGCCCGTCGCGCGGAGCGGCGCGGCGGGCAGCGCCGGCGCGCTGCGCATCCCCCGGCTCCCCGACAGCGACGACGAGTTGCTGCTGGGCATAAGGCCAGAGCACGTCCACATCGGGACGGACGCGCCGACGGACGTGACCGCCGAGGCCACCGTGACGGCGGTAGACCTGCTGGGAGGCGAGTCCCACGTCGAGCTCGACGCCGGTGGCGTCTCGCTCCGGGCCCGGGTGGCGGGCTTCGATGCTCCCGGTCGCGACGAGCAGGTGACCGTGGGCTTCGCTCACGCCCGGGTGCGCTGGTTCTCCGCGGTCAGCGGCCTAGCGCTGGAGGACGCTTGATCCGGCTCGCTCGCCGCGCGTTCACCCTCGGCGGCGCGCTCGGCTTGCTCACGGGCTGCGGCCGGGGTGTCCCGCCGGGGCGGACCGAGGCCACGCTGTGGTTCACCTACGGAGGGCGCAATCGGGAGGTGCTCGAGGAGCTGGTGGGGCGCTTCAACACGGCTCAGAACGACGTCTGGATCTCGGCGGTGTTCCAAGGGGACTACTTCGAGGGGCTGGCCAAGCTGCGCACCTCCATCGCGGCGCGCGCGACGCCGACCCTCAGCCATGTCGTCGGCGAGGTCATCCCCTACCTGGCAGAAGCCGGCGTGCTCGAGCCCCTCGACGACTACGCCCACGCCCGCGAGCTGGGAATCATCGAGTCTCTGGGTCAAACGGGCTCCTGGGTGGGTGGCGGCGACCGGCCGCTCGTGTGCTTGCCCTTCAACCGCTCGACCCCCATCGCGTACCTGAACGCGCCGGTCTTCGAAGCCCGCGGGCTGTCCGCGCCCACCAGCTGGGAGCAGCTGCGGGAGGTGGCGCGCAGCCTGACCGAGCGACGCGGCTCCGACGCGACGCGCTTTGGCTTCGGTTGTCCCATCGACTGGTGGTTCTGGACGGCGCTCGTCGGCCAGGCGGGCGGCAAGGTCGTCGAGGACGATGGCCGCATCACCCTCGGCGACGAAGCGGGGGTGCGCGCGCTCGAGCTGTGGAAGGCGATGGTGAACGACGACCGCAGCATGAAGCCGCCCCCGGGGCGCGACTACAACGCCTGGGAGCAGACCAACCAGGACTTCCTCGCCGGCCGCACGGCGATGATCTGGACCAGCACGGCGTTCCTGAAGTACCTGGAAGAGAACGCGCCGTTCCGTGTGCGCGCGGCACCCTTGCCCCAGGGCCGTCGCCGCGCCGTACCGACAGGCGGCACGCATTGGGTCATGCTCCGGCACGCTTCCCGCGAGCAGCGCGAGGCCGGCTGGAAGTTCCTGCGCTTCATGCACGAGCCGGAGCAGGCCATCCATTGGGCCGTGCGCACCGGCTACCTGCCGGTGACTCGCGGCGCGATCGAGCGGCTCAAGCGCGAAGGCCACTACGATAGACACCCCAACGACCGGGTCGCCGTCGAGCAGCTGAGCGTGGCGCTGCCCTGGCCTTGGAGCCGAGAGCTGTTCCGGGTTCAACGCGAGATCGTGCAGCCCCGGCTCGAGAGCGCGATCCAGGGCGGCCGCGACGCGCGCGAGGTGCTGCGGGAAGCTCGCGCGCTCGGCGCCCGAGGGCGAGGATGAGCCCGGGCCTGCTCCCCCGCCGAGCGCGGGACCCGCTGCTGCTGCTCGCGCCCACCATGGTCCTGCTCGCGGTGTTCTTCTTCTACCCCCTGCTGAGCGCCGCCTACACCAGCCTGTTCGACTGGGATCTGCTCACCGAGGCGCGCTACGTGGGTCTCGAGAACTACCGCGCGCTGCACGAGAGCGGCGAGCTGAGCCACGCGTTCTCGACCACCTTGCGCTTCAGCGTCGTGGTCGTCATCGGCTCCATGGCGCTCGGCCTGGGCCTTGCCCTTGCGCTCAATCGCACTGGCGCCTTCGCGGCGTTCGTGCGCGGCGCGATCTTCTCGGCCTACGTGATCAGCTGGGTCAGCGTGGCGTTGCTCTGGCTGTGGGTGCTCGACGCCGACGCCGGCGCGCTGACCGCGCTGGTGCGCGGCGCGGGGCTGACGCCGAGGTCCTGGCTCGGCGATCCCGGACTGGCCCTGTACTCGCTCGCGATGGTCACCATCTGGAAGATCGCCGGCTACTCCATGGTGCTGTTCTTGGCGGGCCTGCAGGACATCCCACGGGCGCTGTACGAGGCGGCTGCGCTCGACGGCGCGGGGCGCTGGTCCCGCTTCTGGAACGTGACCTGGCCGCTGCTCCGCCCGACCACCGTGTTCGTGGCTACCACCAGCTTGATCGTGAGCTTCCAGGTGTTCGACGTGGTGCGAGTCATGACCCAGGGTGGCCCAGTCCAGAGCACGACGGTGTTCGTGTACGCCATCTACGAGCAGGTGTTCATGAACCTGCGGGTGGGCCGGGCTAGCGCGCTGGTCGTCGTCTTCTTCGGGCTGTTGCTGGTGCTCACGCTGCTGCAGCTCCTCGCCTGGCGGCGTCGGGAGGCCGCGCGATGACGCGCCGGTCGCTCTCGCCCTTCGCGGTGAACGTGGTCCTGCTCGGGATCGCGCTGCTCTGGCTCTTGCCCTACGCCTGGATGGTGTCCACCAGCCTCAAGACCCTACCCGAGATCGTGAAGGCGCCCACCGCTCCGTTGCCCGCGGGGCTGAACCTGAGCGCGTACTCGGACGTGATGCGCGCGATGCCCATCGGACACTACTTCTGGAACACCACCGTGATGGCCCTCGCCATCGCCGTGCTGCAGATCGCGGTTGCGCTGCCCGCGGGCTACGCCCTGGCCAAGCTCCGCTTCCGCTGGCGGTCGCTGGCGTTCATCCTGGTGGTGGCCACGCTGCTCATCCCCGCGCAGGTGCGCTTCGTGCCGGTGTTCACGCTGCTGGCGGACGTCTCCCTCATCAACACCATGACTGCGCTGGTGTTGCCCTTTGGCGTGAGCGCGTTCGGCACGTTCCTGATCCGCCAGGCGCTGCTGTCCGTGCCCGACTCGCTGATCGAGGCGGCACGGCTCGATGGCGCGAGCGAGCTGCGCATCGTGTACGGCCTGCTGGCCCCCATCCTCAAACCGACGCTCGTCGCGTTCTTCCTGTTCTCCTTCGTCTACCACTGGAACGACTACTTCTGGCCGCTGGTCATGACGACCGACGAGGCGGTGCGCACCCTACCCCTCGGCATCGCGCTGCTGCGCGAGCAGGGCACCGGGGTGCGCTGGCACGTCGTGATGGCGGGCAACGTGGCCCTGAGCGCGCCAGCGCTGCTCGTGTTCGCCCTGACCCAGAGGCACCTGCTTCGTGCCGTGAGCAGCAAGGCGCTGTGACGGGCTACCGCTCACGCTGTGCCCCCCCTACATGGACCCTGTCGAGCAAGAAAGGAACTGAGCCGTGGCCGACGATCCGACCGAAGCATCCATCACCCGCATGCAGAAGTTCGTGCAGAAGTACTGCGAGAAGTCCGGCACCGTCACTCACCCGGACACCGAAGTCACCGACTCGGTCGTCCGCGGGCTAGCCAAGAACCAAGACGACCTCGGCCGACCCCTGTGTCCGTGCCGCTTCTATCCCGACAAGCGAGCCGAGGTGCAGCACCGCACCTGGATCTGCGCCTGCGACGACATGCAGATCTACAAGTACTGCCACTGCCTCCTGTTCGTGAACGACGAGGGCCTGCCCATCACCGAGTACTTGCCGGAAGGGCACGAGGGACGCAGCGCCTACGGCCTGGTGCGGGATCCCACCCCGGACAAGGGCCGCCCGCTGCGCGACAAGGCGGAAGAGCGCGAGAAGGAGCGCCTCGAGCGGCCCTCCTGAGGCCGCTGGGCCGGCGGCGTCGCGGTCCGCGACGCCGCCGCTCCAGCTCGCAGCCGACTAGTCCGTGCCCGCGTCGGACGGCGCACCGCCGGTCCCGGCGGTGCCGCCGGTGCCGGCGTCACTGCCGCCGAGGCAGCCCTGCAGGCAGGTGATCACGCTCTGCAAGATGGCACCCGACGCGCCGATGCACGGCTGACACTGCGCGACGCAGTTCTGCGGGTTGCCGCCGCCCTGCACGCAGTCGTTGATGCACTGATTGAAGGAGGCGCAGGCCGCGTCGCCGAAGCAGGCCTCGACCTCAGTGCAGCACGGCCCGCTGATGCACGCCGTCTCGGCGGCGTTGGAGCCTTGGATGTTGTCGCACTGCGCGCCGGTCTGCGCGGTGGGACAGCTGCTGCCACCGGTTCCGCCGCCGCCCGTGGCGCCCGTCGCGCCGGTGGCGCCCGTGCCGCCGGTGCCGCCGCCGGCGACCGCGCCGAAGCCGCCGGTGTTGCCGCCGCCGCTGCCAGCGGCGCCGCCGCCGCCGTCCGAGTCACTCGAACACGCCGCCGAACCCGTCATCAAGCCGCCCATCGCGACCACGCATGCAATAAGTCTCATTGATTCCTTCTCCTTCGAGGCCCACGCATCGCCAAGGGCGCGCCTCAGCACCGCGGGAGACTCAAGTCGAGTATGACCCGCGGGTCAAGCGCGCGCTGCACGCCGCGCTCTCAGCGCGGCGCGTCAAGGCGCCGCGAAGCCGCAACGCTCTGCGAAGCGGCCGAAGCCCTGGCGTCTTGCAGGGGCGACGTCTCCGCGCGCGAGGTACCGCGCGGCGAGCTCGCTGCCGCGCTCACGCTCGCCGAGCAGGCACGCGAGCGTCGCCCGGTTGCGCAGCGCCTCGGTCTCGACCAGCCGGATGGGCAGCGACCGCCCCAGCGCCTGATCGAGCCGCTCGCGCGCCTCGGCGTAGCGCCCCATGCCGTAGAAGTTGCGGCCGAGCAGGTAGTCGGCGGTGCCGTCCTCGGGGTCGAGCACGGACCAGCGGCCAAGCCACGCCGCGGCCTCGGCGAAGTCCCGCCCGTACACCGGATCGCCCACCAGCAGCGCCGCGACGCTGCGGCGCGCCGTGTCGTGCGGGGCGACGCTCTTGACCGCCAGGCTGCGCAAATGGTCGGCGCTCTGCACCTGGCGCGCCACCTGGACGAAGCGGCGCTTGGCCTCGGCCGGGTCGCCCGTGACCAACGCCAGATCACCGAGCGCCTCGCTCGCGCCCAAGCGCTCGAGGGCGTGGAGCGACGGATCGTCTTCGATCTCGCGGTAGCGACGGCGCGCCTCGTCGAGCTTCGCCTCGCGCAGGGCGCACACCGACAGGCCGTGCCGAGCCCCGAGGTTCCGCGGCTCCAAGGCCAGGACGCGCTCGAACTGCGCTCGGGCGCCCTCCACGTCTCGCTGGCCGAGCTTGCTCCCCGCCGCCGTGAGCCAGCGATCGATCACGTGCGGGCACTTGCGCGAGAACACTCCCGGGCGGTCGAAGCGGGCGCGGGCGGCGGCCATCACGCGCTCGTCGAGCTCGAGCGTCATCAGGTGCGCGTGCCACTCGCGCTCGAGGACCGCGAGATCCTTACCCGAGGTGAGCGCCTCGAGCGCCTCGCCGCCGTACCAGCGCCGCAGCGCGGCGGCGCCGTAGGCGTCGCGAAACCAAGCCACGAAGGCGCCCGCCACGGTGTACGCCTTGCTGCTATTTTCGCCGAGAAAGCTCAGGCGAAACACGCGCGAGAGGGGCGGCAACAGCTCGAGCTCTTTCATCGCGGCAGACCACTGCCCCAGGGTCAAGTCGTCGTCTTCGCTCGGGGAGGCGGCGGTGGCGATGCCCTCGATGCGACCTGGATCCGGCAGCAAGCCGAACAGGGGCCCGGAGACGCGGAAGGGACCCTGCCCGAAGCTGCCGGCGATCACGTGGGCCAGCTCGTGGCCGAGGACGGGGTGGGGAAAGCGGCGAAACTGCAGGTACACCTCGCGCCGCCACGGCTTGGCGATGTAGGTGCTCGCGGCCCCCATCAGCCGACCCTTCTGCTCTTCGTTCGCGAACAGGTACGCGACGATTCGCTCCGGACCTCGCGCCTCGAGGCGCGCCTCGATCTGGACGACGTGCGCGGTGCACTCGCGCGCGAAGGCCTCGGCGTCCTCGCGCCAAATGGAAGCGTCGTAGACCACGCGACAGCGCTCGGTCTCCACCTCTCGCGCGAGCTCGGCCCGGATGCTCGAGACCGTGTGCCAGTGACCAAGCTCGGGCCCCGCTGCCGCGACGCCGATCGCCCCCGCGGCGCAGAGCACGCCGAGGGCGGCGAGGCCGGGTCGCAGCGCGGCGCTGGCTCGGGGCCCGCGCTCGCCCACGGTGGTGTGCAGCGCCAGCACCGCCGTCGCGCCGAGCGCGAGCGCGCTGCCCACTCGGTAAGTGACGAGGCCGGCGACGGGATCGAGCACCGTGTCGTACAGCGGACCGGCGAAGTAGCCGAAGAACGGATCGTACGCGAAGACCATGGGGCTCGAGTAGAAGCGCCAGAGGCTGACGAGCACCCCAGCGAGCGGACCGGCGAGCGCCAGGGCCACCGCCTTGAGCGAGGGTCGACGGCGCGTCCCCAGGGTCGCGATGCCTGCCACCGCCCCCCACACGCCGCCGAGGACGGCGCCCGCCGCCGGTCCGACCAGGAACAGGAGCAGGTCATCCCGCGGAGCGCAGAAGCCCACCCTCACGCCGTGAGCGATGACCAGCCCCAACCCCACTGCGCTGAGCGCGAGACCGATACGGACGCCCCGACCGAACGCGAGCAGTGGTGGGGGTCGACGCGCCTGCACCTCGAGGGCTACCGCGACCGCCGCGGAGCTCGGGAGCACGAGCCCCGCCGCCAACGCGGCCTCGTACCCCGGCCCACCGAACAACGGCAGGAAGCCAATGGCGCCGAGGATGAGCGCGACGAAGCCGACGGCGGCGCGCAGATGCCTCGACTCACCGAGCCGCGGCAGTGGCTCAGGGGCGAGCTTCACCGCTGGCCGGCGGGATGGGTCGCTCCTCACCGCTGTCTGGCGCCGCCAGCACCAGCGGGAGTACCTCTTCGAGCTTGGACACCAGGTGGATCTCCAGGTCGTCTCGGGCCTCTTGCGGCAGTTCCTCGAGGTCGCGCTCGTTGCGCTTGGGGAGAACGACCGCGAGGATGCCCGCCCGGTGGGCGGCCAGGAGCTTGTCCTTGATCCCGGTGACCGGGAGGATGTTACCACGCAGGGTGATCTCGCCGGTCATCGCGACGTCCGACCGCGCCGGCGCGTCGAGGAGCAGCGAGGCCACGGCGACGAACATGGGCAGCCCCACGCTGGCGGCATCTTGTGCGCCGCCGCCGCGGGGCACGTGGACATGCAGGTCGATGGACTTCAGCCACTCCGGATCGAGCTGCAGCCGGTCTGCCCGGGAACGGACGAAGCTCACCGCGGTGGCAGCCGATTCCTTCATGACATTGCGCAGGGCTCCGGTGACGTGCACGTTGCCCTTGCCCGGCATGCGCGTGGCCTCCACGACCAATAGGTCGCCCCCGGCGCCCGTGACCGCCAGTCCCGTGGCCGCGCCCGGGGCGTACTTGCGATCCGCGACCTCCGGATCGTGCTGGTGCACGCCCAGCACTTCCTCGACGTAGGCGCGACCCACCGTCTCGTGCTCCACGGTCTTGCCGTCCGCCATGCGCACCGTCGCGTCACGGCACACCGCCGCGATCTCGCGTTCGAGCCCGCGCACGCCGGCCTCGCGCGTGTAAAAGTCGATGATCGTCTCGATGCCCTCGCTCTCGAACACCAGGTTGTCGCGGGTGAGCGCGTGCTCCTTGAGTTGTTTGGGCACCAGGAACTGCTGCGCAATCGAGCGTTTCTCCGTGCGCGTGTAGCCCGGCACCTCGATCAGCTCCATGCGATCCTTGAGCGCCTCGGGGATCTGATGGCGATAGTTCGCGGTCGCCAGGAACGTGACCTGGCTCAGGTCGAAGGGCAGCCCGAGGTAGTGATCGACGAAGGCGTCGTTCTGCGCCGGATCGAGCACCTCGAGCAGCGCCGCCGCAGGGTCACCGCGCACGTCCGCGCCGAGCTTGTCCACCTCGTCGAGCACGAGCACCGGATTCTTCGTGCCCAC
This sequence comes from Polyangiaceae bacterium, assembly GCA_019637295.1. Taxonomy (GTDB): domain Bacteria; phylum Myxococcota_A; class Polyangia; order Polyangiales; family Polyangiaceae; genus JACKEA01. Next base: position 7,098 of record JAHBVX010000005.1, on the reverse strand, counting down.
CTTCTTGAGTGCCTGGATGATGCGGCCCGGCAGCGCGCCGACGTAGGTGCGGCGGTGCCCGCGCACCTCGGCTTCGTCTCGCACGCCACCGAGCGCGATGCGGCCATAGCGGCGGCCCATCGCCCGCGCGATGGACTTGCCGAGGCTGGTCTTGCCCACCCCAGGAGGACCCGCGAACAGCAGGATGGGGCCACGCTTGTCCCGGCGCAGCTGCCGTATCGCCGCGTACTCGACGATGCGCCGCTTGACGCGCTCGAGCCCGTAGTGGTCTTCGTCCAGGCAGCGCCGCACCACGCGCACATCGAAGCGATCTGGGGTGGAGCGGCTCCAGGGCAGGTCGGCGAGCCACTCGACGTAGTTACGCGCGACCTGAAACTCGGCGGACTGGGGCTGCATGCTCGCCATGCGAGAGAGCTGCTTGCGCGCAGCTTGCTCGGCCTCCGGCGGCAGCTCGGCTCTCGCGATACGCTCCCGCAGCTGGTCGATCTCGTCGTCATCTCCTGCCTCGCCGAGCTCCTCTCGAATCGCGCGCATCTGCTGGCGAAGCACGAAGTCGCGCTGAGACCGGCTCATCTCCTCGGTGACGAGCGCGGTGATCTCGTCCTTGACGCGCAGCACCTCGAGCTGCCGCTCGACGATGGCCAGCACCTTGGCGACGCGCTCGGTGCGGTCGAGGGCTTCGAGCACCTCCTGCCGCAGCGCGATCCCGGCGTGCTCCTCGGGGAAGTTGGAGGCGATGAGATCCGCCAGGGCGGCTGGATCGCGCACGTTGTCCAGGATGCTCGCCGTCTCCCGGGGCAGGTTCGGGATCAGGGTCAGCGCCCGTCGAGTGCGTTCCCGTAGCCGCTCCCCTAGCCGGCCGAGCTCCTCCTCGTCCGACGTCACCTCGTCCAGCCGCTCCACCTCGGCGTGCATGTAGGGCTCGAGCCGGTCGGGCCGCTTGATCCGAAAGCGACCGAGTCCGTTGAGCACCACGCTGTAGTTCGCGGGGCCGAGCCGAATGACCTTGACCGGCTTGGCCAGGGTACCGACCGAGTACAGCTGCTCGAAGGTGGGCTCGACGGTGTCCGCGTCGCGCTGCGACAGGACGCCCACCAGCGCGTCGTCCCGCCCGATCAAGTCCTCGACCAGGTGAACGCTGCGCGGGCGCCCCACGTTGATGGGGACCACGGACATGGGGAACAGCACGGAGTTTCGCAGGGGCAGGATTGCCACGCTCTGTGCTCGCGACCCGGTGGGCGTCACCATGCTCGGACAGTAGTACGGCTGGGCCCGGCGTCCAGCACCCCGCCGTGGCCGGACTGCTCGGGGGCCGGTCCGGGCTTCCGGTCCCGTCATGCCGATAGAAAGACAGGGCCTGCCGCGTGTGGTAAATCGACGCGCCCACCCCATGGTTCCGCGCTTCCTCGCCAGCCTCGGACTGCTCGCGCTCGCCTGCGGGGGTCCCGCCCCTGCCCAAGGCCCGCGGGACGTGGTGGACGCTTACGCGCGCGCCCTGTCCGAAGGTCGCGTGGACGCGGCCTACGCCGAGCTGAGCGACGAGGCGAAGAAGAGCATCCCCTTCGAGGCATTTCAGCGCATGGTTCGCGAGAATCCGGAGGAGGTGCGCGACATCGCCAAGACCCTGCTCCGACCGTCCGGTCCGGCGCTGGTGACCGCTACGGTGACGGCACCGAACGGAGAGAGCCTGCTCTTGGTGTACGAGGGCGGCGCCTGGCGAGTCGACGGTTCCGCCATCGATCTGTACAGCCAAGCCACCCCGGAGACCGCTGTGCGCTCGTTCGTCCGCGCCTACGAGAACAAGCGCTTTGACGTGTTGATGCGCTTCGTGCCCGACGGCAAGCGCGAGGGACTCGACGCAAAGAGGCTCGAGAAGGCTTGGAAGGGCGAGCAGAAGGCCGAGATGGATCGACTGACCCAGGCGCTGACCGCGGCGCTCGCGACCGCGCGCTTCGAGCGCATCGGCGAGCGCGCCACCATGGCCTACGGCGCGGGCGGCACGGTAGAGCTGGTGCGCGAGCACGGCGCCTGGAAGGTCGAGGAGCTCAAGTGAGCGCTCGTCGCGCGCGCGTGGAGCGCTCCACGACGGAGACCCAGGTCAGCGTCGAGCTGGATCTGGATGGCGGCGGTCAGGCGAGCATCGACACGCCCCTGCCCTTCCTGTCGCACATGCTGGAGCAGATCGCGCGCCACGGCGCGTTCGACCTGAAGATCACCGCACGAGGGGACACCGACATCGATGGCCACCACCTCACCGAGGACATCGGCATCGTGCTCGGCAAGGCGGTGCTGCAGGCCCTGGGGGACGCCTCGGGCATTCGCCGCTACGGCTCGGCCACGTTGCCCATGGATGAGGCGCTCGTCACCTGCGCGCTCGATCTGTCGGGTCGGAGCTTCTTCGTATGGCGGGTACCGCTGCCGAAGGCGACCCTGGGCAGCTTCGAGGTCGAGCTCACGCCGGTGTTCTTCGAGGCCTTCGCCCGCAGCGCCCAGGTGAACCTGCACATGCACCTGCAGGAAGGCGACAACCTGCACCACATCATCGAGATCTGCTTCAAGGGCTTCGCCAGGGCGCTGCGCGCGGCGGTCGAGCGCGATCCACGCGCGCCGGGGATCCCATCCACCAAGGGAGTCCTGGTCTGAGCGCATGACCGAGCAGATCGTGCTGTTGGACGTGGGTCTCGGGAATCTGCGCTCGGTTCACAAGGCGCTCGAGGCCGCCTCGCGGCTCGGGGGCGTGAGCATCGAGGTGACGCGCACTCGGGATCCCGAGACCGTGCGCCGCGGCGACCGGATCGTCGTCCCGGGCCAGGGTGGATTTCGCGACTTCGCGCGCGCTCTGGCGGGCCCACTAGCGGAGGCGCTCACGGAGATCCTGCGCCGCGGTCAGCCGTATTTCGGCATCTGCCTCGGCCTCCAGCTGCTGTTCACCGAGAGCGACGAGGCCGCGGGTGAGCGCGGGCTCGGTTGGCTCGGGGGGCGCGTCGAGCGCCTCAGCGGTCACGACGTCAAGATCCCCCACCTGGGCTGGAACCAACTCGAGCTCACCTCCCCCGCTCACCCCTACCTCCTTGCCGCGGGCGGCGAGGGCGCTTGGGCCTACTTCGTGCACTCGTTCCACGCCGTCGCAGACGATGCGGCGATGGTCGCCGCTCACGCGACTCACGGCGACAACCACATCACCGCGGCCATCAGCCACGAGAACGTCTTCGCGACCCAGTTTCATCCCGAGAAGAGTCAGTCCGCGGGCATCGCGCTGCTCGCCGCCTTCTTGCAGGACCGCCGATGAGGGTCATCCCCGCCATCGACTTGCTCGACGGCGCCGCGGTTCGCCTGCGCCAAGGCCGCTACGACGCGGTCACGACCTACGACCGCGAGCTCGGGGCCATCGCCACGGAGTTTCGCGCCCACGCCGATCGACTGCACGTCGTGGACCTCGAAGGAGCCCGCTCGGGACAGCCGACCGCGACGAAGGCCATCGAGCGCATCGTGCGCGCATTCGGACCGGGCGTGCAGGTCGGCGGGGGGATCCGCTCGCTCGAGTCCGTCGAGACCGTGCTCGCGCTGGCAGATCGGGTCGTGCTCGGCACCGCCGCTGTCCGCGATCCCGCCCTTGTCCGACGTGCATCGGAGCTCCATCCCGGGCGGGTCATCCTCGCTCTGGACGCGCGCGATGGCCGCGTGGCCATCTCCGGCTGGGAACAGCAGACCGGCGAGACGGTGCTCGAGCTGGCCGCTCGCTTCGCCTCGCTGCCGCTCGGCGGCATCCTGTACACGGACATCGAGCGCGACGGAACCGAAGTGGGTCCGAACGTGGAAGCGACGAGCTCGCTCGCTCGCGCGGCCACGGTGGAGGTGATCGCCAGCGGCGGGGTCGGCACCCTCGCTCACTTGCGCGCGCTGGCGGCCGCGCCCGGACCCATCGCGGCGGCGGTGGTCGGTCGGGCCCTGCACGAGGGCCGCTTCTCCCTGCCAGAAGCCGTGCTGGCGGCGGCTTCCGCGCAGGGCGGCGGGTAGTGGTCAGGCGCGGCGGCCCGGACTACCCTCCGGCCAATGCGCGAATCGTCGGAGCCGCCTGCGTCGATCCGCTCGCTCGCGGAGATCTCCGACCACGCGGGCACGCTTCAAGAGTCCGGGCCGACGAGTGAGGAGCCCTCGGCGAGCTTCGACGGCGAGGACTTCCTCTTCCACCTCTATCGCGGCAGCGAGCTCTTGCAGGACAACTGCGTCGGCGAGGCCAAAGAAGAGCTCGAGCGCGCGCTCTCGCTCCAGCCTCGGGACGTGGAGGGACAGGGGCTGCTCGGCGTCGTGTACTTCCGCCTCGGGCTCTACCCGCGCGCGATCCAGATCTACGAGGAGCTGGTCAAGAGCTGTCCCGGCGAGATCACGCCGCGGGTGAACCTGGGTCTCTGCTACCTCAAGACCGGTCAGTATACCCGGGCGCGCGAGGTGCTGGACGAGATCACACGTCGGGTGCCCGACCACCGGCGAGCGTGGGGCTACCTGGGCCTGGTCTACGAACGCATCGCGGAGTACGACCGCGCCCGCGAGTGCTTCGTACAGGCCGCGCAGGAGCACCTGGTCGAGCGCATGGACCGGCTGCTCGCGAGCGAACCCGAGGCCCAGTCCGTTGCGCCCGAACGACAGGCGCTCCGCGCCGCCGCTGCCGACGCCATCCAGGAGTTGGAGGGGGACCAGCGCCCGTTCTCTCGCGTACCGCCCGCGGACGCGGACGACCTGCTGCTGCGACAAGGCCGCTGGCACGCGGTCGAACCCGGGGGCAGCCGCCTGCCACCGCCGTCGCGCCGGCTCGGGCGCGCCGAGCCCCTTGCCGGCAGCGTCGCGGCTCGCCTCGGCCTCGGGACCGCCGAGTTACCAGCAGCGCTCGACGCCCGCAGTGGCGAGCAGGCGCGCAGTGGCGGCCTCGTGAAGCTGCGGGTGGGCGGCGCGCTCGTCGTGCGCCCCGACTTCGTGCGAGCGCTGCAGCCGGACGAGGCGCCCTTCGCGCACCGACAGATCCCACGTCGCTCCTTGGGGCGAGAGCTGCCCGAGCCGCTCGGCGGGGCGCGTCATCCCCTGAGCTTGATCGAGGGACAGGGCCACGTATTCGTCAAGGCCGGCGGCGACCTCGAGCTGGTGACCATCGCGCTGGCCGGGGAGCTCTTCTACATACGGGAGGACCGCCTCGCGGGCTTTGACTACTCGCTGAGCTACGAGTGCGGTCGGCTACCCACCAGCGAGCGTGACCACGAGCCCATGGTGCAGCTCTCGGGCGAGGGAGCGCTCACCTTCGTGGCTTCGCGCGGCGTCACCGGGGCCCACATCAGCAGCGCTGCGCCCACCATCGTCCGCGCCAACGACGTGATCGGCTGGACCGGTCGGCTGCTCCCCCACCCGCTTCCGAACGACGCCTCGCCCCTGCCCGCCGCGCGCTGGATTCGCCTCACGGGAGAGGGCTTCGTGCTGCTCGACGCGGTCTGAACGCTCGATTCGATTCCGGCGCGCGACTCGCCCTGACTTCGTCTACCATGCGGCGCGTGACGCAGTCCGACCCGCCTGCCGCCTCACGCCGTTGGCGCCGGCCGCGACGACGCGCGATCGATCCGGCGCTGCGCGACGCTCGACGTCGCTCCCTGCGGCAGGACGTGTGGAACCTGCCCAACATGCTGACCATGGGTCGGGTGGTGATCATCCCCTTGGTGCTCTGGCTCCTGTGGCGGGGCTCGCCGCAGGACTGCGCGTGGGCCGCCATCGCCTACGGTGTGGCCGCCATCACCGATCTGCTGGACGGCTACCTCGCGCGCAAGATGAACGTGGTGAGCGTGCTGGGTAAGTTCCTGGACCCGCTGGCGGACAAGCTGATCGTCATGGCCACTCTGATCTGGATGGTGCCCATGGGCCGCATCCCCGAGTGGGCCGTGGCACTGCTGCTGGCGCGAGAGATCACCATCACCGCGCTGCGCTCGATCGCCAGCAGCGAGGGGGTCGTGATCGCCGCCGGCGGTGGTGGCAAGAGCAAGACCGCCCTGCAGATGATCGGAATCGTGTGCCTGATCGTCGGCTACCCGTACGAGCTGACCTTCCTTGGCTTCTACGATCTGGGCGTCGTGGACCTGGTGGTGGTCGGGCGCTGGTTGGTCTACATTTCGTTGATCTTTTCGATCACCAGCGCCGTGGAGTACTTTGGCCTGTTCGCCCAAGCCGTGGAGGCCAAAGAGCGGCGCGCCTCGCCCCCCAGCCACTGAGCCCGCTTGCCCGCGGCGCGGCGTTGATTTAAGAGCGAGGCATCATGCACCTGACTTTGCGGGGCGCCCTGCTGCTGACCGGGCTGCTAGCGTGGGGCTGCGGCAAGCAGAACGAGGGAGAGCGCTGCGATTTCAACGGCAGCGCCAACGAGGACTGCGCCAGCGGTTTGGTCTGCGTCCCCGCCGCTGATTTGCTGGACAACGCGACGGACCGCTGCTGCCCGCCGGAGGGCAAGGACCCGTCTGACGATCGCTGCATCCGCAGCGGTGGGACCGGCGGCACCGGCGGCACCGGCGGCACCGGCGGCGGCGCTGGCGGCACCGGCGGCGGCACCGGCGGCAGCGCTGGCGGCTCGGGTAGCGGCGGTAGCGCTGGCAGCGCCGGAAGTGGCGGCGGCGGCGACGGCGGCGTCGCGTGCTCGCACAGCAGCCAGTGCCCAGGCACGCTGGTGTGCGGACCCTCCGGGGTGTGCCAGCCCGAGTGCCTCGGCAACAAGGACTGCGCGGCGCCCAAGACCTGTAACCTGCAGACCAACCTGTGCGAGACGCCGGTGGCAGACGCCGGAGGCGACTGACCCATGGCGTCGCGAGGCTGGCCCCCCCTGCTGTTGCTCGCCGCCTTCACGGCCGTGGGCGTCCCGAGCTGCGGCTCGGCCAGCGAAGGCGAGAGCTGCGATCGCAGCAATCGCGACGGCGACTGTGAGGAAGGGCTGATCTGCCGCGAGGCCTTCGAGGTGCGAGCGGGCAAGAGTGTTTGTTGCCCACGACCTCCGGCCCGTCCCTCGGTCAGCGCCTGTCTGCCAGCCGTCGCGAGCTTCGAGCCGGACGCCGCCGCCGGCGGCGGCCCAGCGGC
>JAHBVX010000004.1 GCA_019637295.1 Polyangiaceae bacterium | reverse complement strand
TTTCGCTCTCACCCTCGCGTCGAAGGTCAGTATGCTCCGTCGCTCCCATGCCCCGCCAGCGCAGCTCACTGACGGTCTTGGCCGAGCGGACGCTCACTCGCGCGGCGACGCGCCTCTGGCCAACCCTCGACGCGGTGATGGAGCGACTGCCCGCCGCGCCCCTGGCGCCCCCGTGGGCGCCCGCACCCCTCATCCGCAAACAGCAACGCACCTTCCCCACGCTGGGTTGGCCGCGCCAGACGGACTCGCTCTGTCCGACCTGCGTCAAGGAGGTGCGCGCCGCCATCTTGTCGGGTCAGAAGCCTCTGTCGGCTCTGGTGCACGACCATCCGGGCGAGATCCGTGCGGACATCGTCGAGCGCGAGGGGCGGGTGCACATGGACAAGACCTGCCCCAAGCACGGGCGATTCGAGGACGTGCTCAGCATCGACGCGGCCTTCCTGGCGCGCATCGAGAGCCTGTTTCCCGGGCGTGACTTCCGCGCGCCCGAGTCGTCCCTGCGGGAGCACGGCAGCTCCTCCATCCGCTACGGGCGCGGCGCCGTCTTGACCGTGGACCTGACCAATCGCTGCAACATGATGTGCGATCCGTGCTTCATGGACGCCAATCAGGTCGGCTACGTCCACGAGCTCGACTTCGACGAGGTGAAGAAGATCCTGGACGACTCGCTCCAGATCAAGCCGCGCCGGCAGATGAGCGTGCAGTTCTCGGGCGGTGAGCCGACGCTCTCGCCGCACTTCTTGGACGCAGTGCGCTATGCGCGAGACGTGGGCTACTTCTGTGTTCAGTGCGCCACCAACGGCATCCGCTTCGCCCAGGAGCCCGAATTTTGCCGGCGAGCGAAGGAGGCGGGCTTGCGCCTGGCGTACCTGCAGTTCGACGGCACCTCCAACGAGGCCCACGAGCACCGCAAGGTGGGCAACTTGTTCGACGTGAAGTGCCGGGCGATCGAGAACCTCCACGCCGCCGGGATCGACGTGGTGCTGGTGGTCACGGTGGTGCGTGGCGTCAACGACGACCAGGTCGGCGAGATCGTGCGCTTTGCCATCGACAACGCGGACAAGATCACCGTCGTCTCCTTTCAACCCGTCAGCTTCACGGGCCGGGACGAGGACATCAGCGACGCAGACCGGGCCGCGCAGCGCTACACCTTGAGCCACCTGGCTCGCGACCTGAAGTCGCAGCTCGGCGCGACCGAGCCCATGCGGGATTGGTTCCCGCTCTCGGCCATGAATCCCTTCAGCGACGTGGTCGATCTGATGCTCGGGCAGGACTCGGACTTCGGTGCGCTCAAGTGCGGTTGCCACCCGAACTGCGGCATCGGCACGGTCCTGCTCGTGCACAAGGGCACCAAGCAGATGATCCCGATCAGCGAGTTCGTGGATCTAGACGGCTTGCTCGCGGATCTGCAGCGCATCGCGGACGCCGGCTACGGCAAGAAGCGGACGCTCCTGGCGATGACCGTCGCCCTGCTCAAGGCCTACCGGCCCGAGAAGGCGCCCGCAGGGTACGGCCTCACCGAGCTCGTGCGCCAGGTGTTGTCGCAGATGGGCGCCAAGGGCGAGCGTGTGGGCGCCAGCGCGGGGGACGCCGCCGAGTTCGAGTGGCGCTTCCTGTTCGTGGCCGGCATGTGGTTTCAGGATCTCTGGAACTACGACTTCCGGCGCACGGAGATGTGCATCATCCCGTACGGCACCCAAGAAGGGGAGATCTCGTTCTGTGCGTACAACACGGGGGTTGGCTTCCGCCAGATCGTGGAGCAAATGCACCAGACCGCGACGGTAGCGGAGTGGTATCGGGAGCACGGCAAGCACGGTGTGTTCGCCAAACATCAGCACCTGTCGCTGCCGGCCGGCCCGGACACCGTCGTCCGCGGCTCCCGAGCCACCGCGGACGGCCGGACTCGGCTGCGGCTGGTGAGCTGACAGCTGGGCTCCCGCGGGACGGCCCTTTCGTGCGATGATGAGTGGAATACCGAGGTCTTCCGCATGAGTGAACGTCAGCGCTATCACGTCATCGAGCGCATCGCGGCCGGCGGCATGGCCGAGGTCTATCGCGGGGAGAGCGCCGGAATCGAAGGCTTTCGCAAGAAGGTGGCGATCAAGCGCGTGCTGCCGAAGCTGAGCGCGAACCGCGAGTTCATCAACATGTTCTTGGACGAGGCTCGTCTCGGCGCATACCTCAGCCATTCCAAGTGCGTGCAGGTGTTCGACATCGGCGAGGGTGGGGGAGCGCACTTCATCGTCATGGAGTTCGTGGACGGCGCGGACCTGAAGGAGGTTCAGGAGTACCTGGCCAAGCATGGGCAGCGCATGCCCGTCCACGTCGCCTGTCGCATCGCGATGGACGTGGCCGAAGGGCTCGCCTACGCGCACAGCGCCTGCGATCACACCGGGCAGTCCCTCGACATCGTGCATCGCGACATTTCCCCGCACAACGTGCTCATCACTCGGCACGGCGAGGTGAAGCTGGTCGACTTTGGCCTGGCCAAGGCGAGCTCGCACCTGACGGACGAGGACGAGGACATCGTGAAGGGAAAGTTCGGCTACCTCGCCCCGGAGGTCACCCACGGCGCTCGCGCCGACAAGCGCGTGGACATCTTCGCGGCGGGCATCTTGCTCTGGGAGATGTTGACCGGGCGCCGGTTGTTCCACGGCGCGACGGACATCGAGACCTTCAAGCTCGTGCGCGCCTCCGAGATCCCCGACCCGCGCCAGTTTCGCCCGGAGATCCCCGACGGCGTCGTGGCCGTGACCCTGAAGGCGCTCGCTCGGGATCCCGATCAGCGCTATCTGAACGGGGATGCGTTGGCGCGGGATCTGAGCCTCGTACTGGTCTCCCTCGGACAACCCGTCACCTACGAGGACATCGGCTCGTTGGTGCGGCGCGCAGCCGACGAGCGCGCGGCTCGCCGGCCGGTGACCGACGCCTCGGCGATGATGGGCGACCTGATCATCGACGCGCTGCACGACTTCTCCGGCGGCGGGACCGAGCACTCGTTCTCGGGCAGCTCCAAGCTCGGGACGCCCGGCGTCGAGGTGCAGTCGGGCGTCGGGTTCGAAGACCCGAGCCAGTGGGGTCTCGACTCGCTGTTCGAGGAAGCGTCGGCGCCCGCGGCCGCGCCGCGGCCCCCGACACCCGCCGCGGAGCCTGCGCCTGCGGCGCGCCAGCCACCGCCGCCGCGCCGCCCACCGCCGCCGCCGACCGGGGCTGCCGCGCCGGAGGCCGCCGCCCCCGCGCAGCCACCACCACCACCGCGCGCCCGCATGGCCGAGGCGCCGGAGGAGAAGAAGGACGGCCCCTTCTGGCGGCGCTGGTTCGGGAGCTAGGCTCAACCGACCCTGCCTGGGGGAGCTGATGGGCGAGACCGAGCTCTAGAGCTGCAGAATCCGACGCCAGCGCCTGCTGCGTCTTGCTCGGGAGAGGCGCCACGAGTCTATGGCGCCGGCTGACTCCCGCCCGAGTCGTCGCTTCCGCAGGCGACCAACCCGCAGAGACCAAGTTCGCCACCGACCGTCCATGGCGGCACGCTATGCCGCTCGGCTCACGTCCTGCGGCTGAAGGGCGGCGGGAACAGCTCCTGGGTGGACTCGAGGCGCGGGGGACGAACCTCCGTGTCCGGTCCCGGTCGGGTCCACAGCGTCGCCTCGTCCAGGCGCAGGCTCTGCACTTGCGACAGCTTCCACAGGAACTTCACGCCGATGACTGGGCTCTGCTGAAAAAGTGGGTAGAGCTGCTCTTGGTCGAGCGCGAGCAGCCGGCACGGCTCGGTGGTGCGGATCGTGGCCGAGCGTGGGCGATTGGTGAGCAGCGCCATCTCGCCGAAGTGGCTACCGGCGCCGAGCGTGGTCAGCAGGGTACCACCGCGTCGCACCTCCACCGTGCCGCTCGCGATCACGTACAGGCTGCGGCTGACGTCTCCTTCGCCGAGGATGACCTCGCCCTTCTTGCGCTCCTCGGAGCGCAGCGCACCCGCGACCTCCAGCAGCTCCGGATAGGTCAGCTCGCTGAACAGCTCCATCGCGCTGAGCGCGGAGAGATCTTCATGGACGCGCGACATGCGGCCGGCGGCGTCGTGGGCGGTGTCCCGAGTGCGCACGACGACGCAGGTGATGTTGTCCGCGCCCCCGCGGTCATTGGCGAGCTGAACGAGCTGCTGCGGCACTCCGGCCGGCTCGGCCGCCAAGAGCTGGGCGAGCTCGGCGGCGTCCGGGAAGTAGCCGTGCAGCCCGTCGGAGCAGAGCAAGAAGACGTCGCGCGGGATCACCTCGAACTCGAGCGTGTCCACCTGGATCCGCTCGAGCGGGCCGATGGCGCGGGTCAGCAGGTTGGACGGGAAGTTCGCCTCCGCCTCCGCCGGATCGACGCCGCGCCGGATCGCCTCGGCGACGAAGCTGTGGTCGAACGAGAGCTGATGCAGCTCGCCGGAGCGCAGCAGATACAGCCGGCTGTCCCCGACGTGGGTGAGCACGCCGCGCCCGCCGCGAATGCACAGTGCAGTGCAGGTGGTGCCCGAGCCGCGGGTGCGGGTGTCGGTCTTGCCCAGCTCGTAGACCGCGGTGTTGGCGCCCTCACCCGCGCGCCGCATCACGTCCGCGAGGTGGGCGGCGGACGCGGCGTCGAGCGGGGTCTCGTGCTGGGCCTTGCCCAGCTCCTTCTGGACGAGGTCGGCGATGGTCTTGGCGGCCAACGCGGAGGCGACCTCGCCCGCGGCGTGCCCACCCATGCCGTCGCACACGATGTAGAGACCCAGCTCGTCGGACCGCACGAAGTGGTCCTCGTTGTGATCGCGCTTCTGGCCGACGTCCGTTTGTGCGTGAGACTCGAGGAACACGGAGCGGGAGCATATACGACGGGGACCGCACCGTGAACGAGACTCATCGCCGCCGTGACCTGCGGGTCATGGGTCGAGCGCCGCGGTGGGGCACCCTCGGCCACGAACCCGAGCAGAAACCCCGCCAGACGACGCAGAAGACCGCCGGCGGGCGCGGCACGAGGATTGCTCTAAACTGCCCGTGATGACTACACGGTACGGGGTCGATGGTGCGAGCGGCCGCTGGTCTAGACTTCGGCGCGGCGGTGCGGCGCTCGCGGTGGTGGTCTCGGCGCTGGCATCCATCGCGACCAGCCCGCCCGAGTGGCGGGTGGAGGACTCCATCGACGGTCTGGTCAGCGACCTCCGAGCCTCCCAGCCCGAGGACGCGCGGCTCTTCACGGCGCGCTCGAGTCACCCGCACGAGGTGCGGGTGGACGCGACCCTGCGCTGGGACCGAGCCATCGCCGATCCGGTGGGCGCGGTTCGCGTGCGCATCACGCGACCCGACGGTGAGGTGCTCGGCGAGCGCACGGCGACCGTGGACTTCGACGACCGGGGCGCGCCCGAAGACACTCGGCTCTCCCTGAGCAGCGTGGGCGGCTGCCCCGAGGCGCCCTGCGAGGCCTCCTATCGCGTGGACCTCACCCTGGTCGATGGGCATCCCACCGAGACGGTGCGCGTGGAGTGGAGCTTCACCGCGGGCTTCTCCGGGGACGGCGCGCACCAACCGGATGGCGCGTTCGTCGAGCTGACCGAAGAGTGACGTGAGCGCGCGGGTGCAGAGAGCGACCCGAGCGCCCGTCGCGGGTGAGTCCCTCTTGCACCCCGCGGCGATCGCCGCGGTACTGACGCTGGTCGCGAACGATCACTACCTGAAGCACGCCGCGCCGGGCGTCGTCACCGGCAAGCTGAGCGACGTGGCGGGACTGGTGTTCTTCCCTCTGCTCTTGCAGGCGGGATGGGAGACGAGCCAGGTGCTGATCGGTCGGCGTTGGCGGCCATCCCTGCGGGTCCTCTCGCTGTGCGTAGTCGCAACGGGCGTCGTCTTCGCTGCCGTTCAGGTCGTGCCCGGCGCGGCTGACGCGTACCGGGTCGCTCTCGGCTGGCTGCGCTGGCCTCTCGAGGCGCTGCTCGCGGTGGCGTCCGGACGGGAGCTGCCGGCGCAGTTTCGGGTTCGCCACACCCCCGACCTGACGGATCTGCTCGCGCTTCCTGCGCTAGCGGTGCCTTGGTGGGTGGGCCGCCGCCGGGCGGTGCTATCCTCCCCGGCGTGATCCGCGCATGGCTGGTGCTCGGCGGGGTGGTCCTGGGCTGCGGCTTGGACGCGAGGGGCAGCGGCGAGGGGCTCGACGCCTCCGCTGGTGGCGTGGGAGGGGGCGCGGTGCTCGATGACGGAGCGACCGGCGGCTTCCCCGCTACCGGAGGAGAGGGCGGGAGCGTCGCGGGCGCAGGTGGCGTCTCGGGGTCGAGCGGCGCGTCCGGTTCGGGTGGTGGCGTGGCGGGAGCGGGCGGGACGGTAGGGACGGGTGGCTCCGGCGGGGGCGGCACGGGCGGCGCCCTCGGCCGCGTCACGACCGGACTGCAGCTGCTGTACACGTTCCGCGAGGGCAGCGGCTCCCAGGTCCACGATGTCTCCCAAGTGGGCACCCCTCATGACCTGAGCATCAAGGACAGCGGTAACGTCAGCTGGACAGCGACCTTCCTGAGGGTGGACACCGCGACCATCCTCGAGAACTCGAACGTGCCCGCGAAGCTCGCAGAGGCGTGCAAGACGAGCAACGCGCTCACCGTCGAAGCCTGGCTCTTCCCACTCAACACCTCGCAAGGCGGTCCGGCGCGCATCGTGACGAGCTCGCCCAACGCCGCCGGTCGGAACTTCACCCTGTTTCAAGAGGGCAACAAGTACGGGGTCCGGATCCGCACCTCCACGAACCTGGGGCACGAGGTGCAGAGCACCGGCAACACCGTGCAGACCAAGCTGTCTCACCTCGTCGCCACGCGCAGCGCCGCGGGCCAGGTCGTCCTGTACTTGGACAAGGCCGTGATCGCCAACGCCACTTTCGGGGGGACCTTCTCGAACTGGGCCGAACACCGGTTCGCCATCGCCAACGAGTATGACTCGGCGGTCCCCCGCTACTGGCGGGGCGAGCTGCACCTGGTCGCGGTCTACTGCGCGGCCCTCTCGGCGGCCGAGGTCGCGCAGAACTTCGACGCCGGCCCGTGACTCGCGCCAACTTGACGGGCGTCACTCCCCGCGCGCAACCATTTCGCGTTTGCCCTCGGGGCGAGCCAAGAAACCACGACTTCTGCTGACGGTATGGACCTTGCTGCGCAGCGGGCACGCATGCTCGCTCGCTCCTTGACCCACCCGGCCCCCAGCCAGCCCGCCGCCCTCCCGCTGCTGGCCAAGGGGTTCCGACCGTTCTTCTTGCTCGCGGCGCTTCAGGCCGTGGTGACCCTGCCCATCTGGCTCGCCGTGCTGTCCGGCTGGGGCCCAGACCTGCCCCTCGGTCCCATGGTCTGGCACGCCCACGAGATGGTGTTCGGCTTCACGGTGGCCGTGATCGCCGGCTTCCTGCTCACCGCGGCGGGCAACTGGACGGGGCGCGAGACGGCGCGCGGGCCCGCGCTCGCCGGGCTGTGCGTGCTCTGGCTGGTCGGGCGCGTCGCCTGCCTGGTCGACGCGCCGCCGCTCCTCGGAGCGCTCGCCTGCGCCTCGTTCTACGTGGCGTTGGGCGTCGCGCTCGGACGTCCGCTCCTGGCCGCCAAGAATCGCCGCAACTACGGCCTGCTGTTGATCGTGCTCGCGCTGGGCGCGTGCGACGCGGCGACTCACCTCGGAGCGCTGATGCCCGAGCGTGGTCTGAGTCGGCTCGCGCCCCTGTGGGCGGTGGATCTGGTCGTCGTCATGATGGTGCTCGTCAGCGGGCGCATCGTCCCGATGTTCACCCGCAACGCCCTCGGCGATCCTCGTATCGTCAATGAGCCCTGGCTGGACCGCGGGGCGCTGGCCGCGTGTGTGCTCGCCGCGGCGTGCGGCGTGCTGCTGCGCGACGTGCGCGTCACCGCCGCGGTGTCACTGCTCGCCGGGGTGTTCGTGCTAGCGCGCGCGCGGCGCTGGGGCGGACATCGGACCCTCGGCCATCCGCTGCTCTGGATCTTGCACGCCGGTCATGCGTTCATCGCTGTCGGGCTGCTCTTGCGCGCCGCCTCGGGGCTGATCGGGGGGGTGCCCTCGGGCGCCACCCTGCACGCCCTGACCGCGGGCGCCATCGGCTGCCTCACGCTCGGCATGATGAGCCGCGTCACCCTCGGTCACACGGGTCGCATGCTCGCCGCACCAACGGGGATGTCCATCGCCTTCGCCGCCGTCGCCCTCGGCGCGACCGTGCGCATCCTGGCGCCGCTGACGCCGAGCGCGCAGCTGCCGTTGTTGGTGCTCGGGGGCGGCGCGTGGAGCCTGGGGTTTCTCGGCTTCTTGCTGACGCAGGCGCCCATGCTCGCGAGGTCGCGGGTCGACGGACGCCCGGGCTAGCGCTTCAGCCCTGGGTGAGCCGGCCGCTGCGATAGTCTTGAAAGGCGCGCTCGAGCTCCTCTTGCGTGTTCATCACGAAGGGGCCGCGTCGCGCGACGGGCTCGCGCAGCGGGGTCCCCGAGAGCAGCAGGTAGCGCGCGCCGCCGCTGCTGCGCGTGGACACCGCGTCTCCCTCGCCCAACACGGCCAGCTCGCCCCGGGCCACGCTGCGCCCGGGCACGCCCACCTCTAGCGCGCCCTCGAACACGTACAGGAACGCGCTGTGGGACGAGGGTAGCTCGCGCCGAAAGCTGCCGCCGCTCGCGAGCCGCACGTCGAACATCTGCGGCTGGGTGACGATGTCTCGCACCGGGCCCGTGGCTCCGCCCGCCTGCCCCGCGACCACCCGCACCGTGGCGCTCCCCAGCGTGACCTCCGGGACGCGAGTGGGCTCGATGTCCTGGTAGCGCGGGCGGGTCATCTTGAGTCGCCCGGGCAGGTTGACCCACAGCTGAAATCCCCACATCAGCCCCTGCTCCTGCTTGGGCATCTCCGAGTGGATGATGCCGCGCCCCGCCGTCATCCACTGCACGCTGCCGGGCCCGAGCCGGCCGTGGTTGCCCAAGCTGTCCCGGTGCTCCATGGCACCGTGGATCATGTACGTCACGGTCTCGAAGCCGCGGTGCGGGTGGTCCGGAAACCCCGCGATGTAGTCCCCCGGGCGATCGCTGTTGAACTCGTCGAGCATCAAGAACGGGTCGAGCATGGACAGCGAGCGATTGCCGAGCGCGCGTCGAAGCCGCACGCCAGCGCCGTCCGTGGTGGGTTCGGAGGGGAGCACCAACCTCGCTGCGCGCTCGGTGCTGGCCAGCGCCGGGGTGGGCTCTCGGGTCACGCTCGACTCCGAGCTGCGACACCCGACCAGCCAGGCTGCCGGCAGCGCCACCCCGGAGGCGAGCAGCCACTCTCGTCGATTCAGGTCGCGCATTGGCCGACAAGTATAACGCGACCCTGCCGCAGCGCGAGCCCTGCGCCTGGCGGCTCATGCGGGCGCGCGACCGCGCTCGAGGTCGTGGAGCCTCCAGCCGAGCCGGCAGCAGAGCCCGCCGACGCAGGGGAGGCGGCAACTCCGCCCGCTGACCCGGAGGGAACAGCCGCGCTTGCCTCCCTTCGAGCGTCGTGTTGCGCTGCTCCCTTCGAATGTCGACCCCGTCGCGGCGCCTCTCCTGGATCCTCCTGGTCACTCCCATGCTCGCGTGTGGCGGCGCGCCGCCGCCGGACGCCGTCGCGCCTCCGGAGCCCGGCGAGGTCGACATGCCCGAGGCTGAAGAGCCCACGGTCGAAGCGCCGCCTCCACCCGAGGCTGGCAACGTCCGCCTGAGCAGCGCGATGATGACCGGCGGTCAGGGCATGTCGAAGGACGCTGGCGCGGCGGCGTCCAAGGCGTTCGTGCAGGTGTTCGACGAGGGCAAGGCGCACTTCCGGCGCTGTTACGCGCCCGCCCTCGAGCGTGACCCCAAACGCGCCGGCACCATCGATGTTCGAGTGATCCTCCAGCACGATGGCAGCATCTACGAGCTGGTGTTGGTCGCCAGCGACGTGGAAGACCCGGTGCTCACCGACTGCGTCGTGGCCGCGTTCCGCAAGCTGAAGTATCTGCCGCTGCAGGACGGCGAGCTGTTCAGCGTCACGGCGCCGGTCAAGCTCTCACCGGAGTGACGGGCCTTGGCGGGTCCGACTCTGGGTGAGTGGCTGTCCGAAGGCCCCTTCACGCTGGCGATGAGCTCGGGGTTCTTTGGGTTCTTCGCGCACGCCGGACTGATCAGCGTGCTCGAAGAGCGCGGGCTCTTGCCCGCCCGGGTCTCCGGTTCGAGCGCCGGCGCGCTGGTGGGCGGCTTGTGGGCCGCGGGTCTCGGCGCAGCGCGGCTCGAGCGCGAGCTGCTCGAGCTGCGGCGCGCGGACTTCTGGGATCCGGCGCCTGGCCTCGGGCTGCTTCGCGGTCGACTGTTCCGGGCACGGGTGGAGGCGCTGCTCCCGGTGCGCGGCTTCGACGAGTGCCGCGTGCCCACGACCCTCAGCGTGTTCGACGTGCTGGGGCGTCACACGCGGGTGCTCGGCAGCGGAGCGCTCGCACCGGCGATCGTCGCGTCGTGCTCGCTGCCTGGGCTGTTTCAGCCCGCGTGGGTCGAGCGGCGTCCCCTGCTCGACGGAGGGATCCTCGATCGGCCGGGGCTGGCCGGGGTGCCCGCCGGCACGCGAGTCCTGCACCATCACCTGGCTCAGCGCTCGCCCTGGCGCCGGCCGGGCAGCTCGGCCCTCGAGCCACCGCAGCGCGCCGGTTTGGTCGCGCTGGTCGTGCGCGACTTGCCACGAGTAGGTCCATTTCGGTTACATCGCGGGGCGCAGGCGTTTGCCGCGGCGCGGCGGGGCGCCGAGCGCGCGCTCGGGCTGGCTGTGGTTGGAGATCGGATCGAGGTCTGAAGGAGGAGTGATGAGCGACGAGTCAATCCCAGTGAGTGCCGGCCCCGCGGCCATGAAGGTCGTGGAGCGCGCGGTCGACGAGCTCTGGTCGGTCGTCAACGAGCTGTCGCAGATCCGCGAGGAGCGCTCGGAGTACTACCGCGTGGCGATCTTCGGCTCGGCTCGCACTCGGCCCGGGACTGCCCACTACGACGAGGTCAAGCATCTCGCGCGACACCTGGCGGAGCTCGGCTGCGACATCGTCACCGGCGGCGGACCTGGCTTGATGCAGGCCGCGAACGAAGGCGAGAACCTCGGGGATCCGCAGAACAAGACCCGCAGCATCGGCATTCGCATCGAGCTGCCCTTCGAGCAGGGCGCCAATCCCTTCGTCGAGAAGGCGTACACCCATCGCACCTTCTTCTCGCGCCTCGCGCAGTTCATGAGGCTGTCCAACGCGTTCATCGTCGTGCCCGGCGGCATCGGGACGACGCTGGAGACGTTCATGGTGTGGCAGCTGCTCCAGGTGCGCCACCTCGACGACGTCCCCCTCATCCTCGTGGGCCCCATGTGGCGGGACCTGGTGACCTGGGGAGAGAAGCACCTGATCGATCCCGCTGCTCCCCTCGCCAGCCCGGAGGATCTGCGGATCCCCATTTGCGTGGATGACATCGACGGCGCCATCGCGGCGCTCGGGCCCTACATCGAGCGATTTCGCGCGAAGCGCTAGCCTCGACTCGGGCAGTCTCGTGACGCGTCGCCTCCCGAACAAACTCGACCGTCGGAGCGTTTCAGTCTCCGTGACGTCGTTTGGGCGCGCACTGCTCGCGCTGCTGCTCCTCGCTTCCGCTCCGGCCTGCCGACACGCCCGGTCTGCTCCCGCGGACGGCGCCCGAGAAGGGGCGAGCGTCGGCGAGGTGGCCAGCACCCCCCGGGTGGACCCGGTCGTCGCAGCGTGCCGCGAGCGCGCCCGGGAGCTCGAGAGCGCCGTCGCGCTGCCGGGAGCGCCCGAGTTCGAGCGGCAGCGCATCCACATCCTCGGGCGCGCGCGAGGCGAGCCCGTGCTCTGGCTGCGCGAGCCCCGCGCCGCCTCCGACGACGAGCTCGACGAGGACGCGCGGCAGCTCAGGCGCCAGTACGCCACTCGCGCGGCATTCTCGCGGGTCGAGGCCTACAAGCGCCGGTTCCGCGGCGTGAAGACCCAGCTCCGGGCGCTGCTCCTGCGCGAGCACTACCTGTACTCCGCCGATCCGATCGAGGCGCTCGCGCTGGTGGAGCGCCTCTCGCTCGCGGAGCTGTTCGACGAGCCGCGGCTGAGCATCGAGCGCGGCGCGGCTCGGTTCGAGGTCAGCTGGGACGCGAGCGCGAAGCGCTATGTCGACGACCAGGGCCGGGAGGCTCGCCTTCTGCTCGCGGATCGAGTGGTCGTCGATGGCGAGGAGCCCGGGCCGCCGCTGCACCGTGACGTGCGCGGCTTGGCGCGGCAGCTCGGCTTCGAGCGGATGCAGGTGGAGCGCATCACCGAGTCGGGCGTGCTCTCGCGCGTGAAGCTGGACGGAGTGTGGGCGCGGGCGGTGCTCGGCGCTCAGGGCGCGCGCCTCGAGCTCACCTGCTTCGACGAGCCGGCCGAGACACGACGCTTGCTCGAACGCCACGTCGAGAGCGCTCGGCCCAGACTGCGCGCGCTCGACGAGCTGCGACGCGCGGTCGATCGAGCGCTCGACGAGGGGCTGCCCTTCGATCGCCCGCGGGAGGAGCCCACCGCGGACCGAGACGGACAGCTGCGTCCGGCGTGGCGTGCGGCGTATCTGCGAGGGGCCCGGGGCTTCAGCTTCGAGGAGGCGAGCTACCCGGTCTACGATCGACACGGGCGGCCGCGCCCGCCCCAGGTGTGCGTCGACTTCGTGCTCGAGAGCTACGAGCGCGCGCAGGGGACTTGGTTCGCGCCCAGTGGAGAGACGCCCGCGCGGCGAGTGGGCACGCTGGACTTCGACGCGCACGGCATCACCAATCGTCGTGGGGTCCTCGCCCTCGAGCAGTTCGCGACGGCGCAGCCGGACCTGTTCGACCACGAGCGCGTCCCGCCTGCGGAGCGCGTCCCCTTCGCGGAGCGCGCGCGCTTCTTCGGTAGTCTGGTCGACTCGTCGAGGCGCTTCTCTCCGGGCGACGTGGTCGCCATCCAAGGCCTCAAGAGCGACGGCAAGGTCCACCAGCACGCCATCTTGATCGAAGACATCGACACCCTCACGGGCTTCCCAGACGCGCTGGCCGACCAGATGCGGCTACCTCGACGTCGAACCTGGGAGGGCATCATGGCGGAGGCTCCGCGGCGCAGCCTGCTGTATCGACTCCGGCCGCGCTCCGCCGTCTTGCCCCGCTGACCCCCTCCGCCGGTCGCTCATCTTGGCGTTGGTCTGGGGAGTTGGGGTCCGCTAGGATGCCCGTCGAAGAAAGGGTGTGTCCATGCTGTCCGCGCTCGTGGGATCGGTGATCTTGGCCCTCGGCTACCTGTTCATCGTGCGCTTGGTCGACGCGAACGAGAAGGAGCCTTTGTGGGCGATGCTCCTGCTCTTCGCGCTCGGCGGCTTCGTGGCAGCGCTGCTGCTCATGGGCCTGCCACCCTCGGTCCGCCTGTCTACCAGTCTGTTCGCCTCGTTGGTGGCCTTCGGCAAGCTGCTCGCCATCGGCGCGGGCATCGGCATCCTGATCGCGTACGGCCAGCGCCGGGGATGGGAGGAGGTCAACGGCACGATGGATGGCATCGTGTACGGCACCTGCGCGGGCATGGGCTTCGGTGTGGCCGCGCAGCTCATGGACCAGCTGACCGTCGGGGCAGTGGCGATGCCCGGCATGGAGCCGTCGTTCTTTTCGGGCTTGGGTCAGCGCGCGGTCGGCGGTCTCGCGGACGCCATCCCCGCTGCCTTGATCGGCGCGGGCTTCGGCGCGGCGACGCGGCCAGCAGCGCCGCTCTTGCGCGCCGCGTTGCCGGTGGTCGGGCTCGTGCTCGGGCTCTTCGCCGAGCTCGGCTACGCGCACCTCGCGCATGGCAACGCGCTGGGGGACTCGGGTCTGCTCCGCTCCCGTATCGCCTTCGCGCTGCCGCCGGTGGCCATCGTCATCATCGCTGGCTACGCGCTGTTGTCCGAGCGCCGCACGATCAGGACGGAGCTCGTCAGCGAGGCGGACTCGGGGGCGGTCACTCCGGACGACTATTTGCTCCTGTCCAGCTTGCTCCGCAAGCAGCTCGCGTACCTGCGCACGCTGCTCGGGTTTCGCATCCGCGATCTGTTCGTGCTGCGCAGCATCCACAATCTGCAGGTTCAGCTCGCGTTCGTGAAAGATCGGGCCAAGAGCGAGAGCGACGCACAGCGCCGCGCGCAGGCGGAAGCGGAGGCCGCACGGCTCCGCACTGCGATCTCCGAGCGGCGCGGCATGTTGAGTGGAGGTGAGTCGTGAGCTACTGCTTCAACTGTCGAGCGGCGCTGAGCCCAGGGGCTCAGTTCTGCACCAACTGCGGTCAGACCCAGCCTGCTCCGGGGCCGCGGCCCTTCGCGGGCGCGCCGCCGCCCGCGGGCGGCTATGGTCCGGGCCCGGCGCCAGGGCCACCCGGCGGTTATGGCCCTGGCCCTGGCTACGGTCCCGGTCCCGGCCCCGGCTATGGTCCCGGTCCCGGCTATGGCGCCCCCGCTCCGACGCCCGTCGCCGCGGAGAGCGACAACACGGGCATGAAGGTGCTGGGCGGCTGCGGCGTGGCGGGCTGCTTGGGCGCGGTGCTCGCGGTGGTCGCGGTGGTCGGGCTGGTGATCCTGCTCGTGTTCATGGGTGGCTCGAGCTCGTCGTCCACCGCCAGCGGCGGGTCGGGAGCGCTGCCCTCGTCGGGGTCCCTCCGCGACTTGGTCGCGCCGAACGTCGGTCCGTACCGGCTCGTGGCCACCGCGCCGGTGACCTCCATCGGTGACCGGCTCGCTCCCGGGGTGGTCGACAAGCTCGGCGCCATCTACCGCGCCCCGGACGGCACCCAGCTGACTCAGATCTTGCTGGTCTACCCGAGCGCGGAGATCGCCGAGGCCCGCATGAACGCCGTCTTCGACGTCAGCATGCGCGCGCTCTCCCCGGGGGACTCGGTCAAACGCAGCGAAATCCAGAACAGCTCCCGCGAGCGCATCGGCCAGGTCCTGGACATCAAAGAGGGCCAGAAGGGACACGTGTACTGGAACAATCGCAAGCTGTTGACCTTCGTGAGCGGGCTTTCCCCCCACCCGCTCCGCTACCATGAGGCCTGCTCCTACTGACCTAGGCGTGGCATGCTGAAGGCATCGTGAGCCGGTCCGTCCTCCCCGACTCTCCGCCTGAGCTAGTCGTCTACGACCGGCTGTCGGCGTGTCCGTACCTCCCGGACCAGGTCGCCCGTCTGCCGCTGCGGCTCCCGCTGCGGCGCCTCTCGGGCAGGGAGCTCGACGACCGCCTCGCGCTCGGTGATCGCCGCCAGGGAGTGCTGCTCTATCGAACGGCGTGCCCTGACTGCAGCGGCTGCGAACCGCTGCGTGTCGACGTACCCCAGTTCCGGGAGCGTCGCTCGATGCGTCGCACCCGAAGACGTGCCCAGGCGGTGGTGCGCGTGGAGATGGGTCCTCCGGTGGCGGACGCGCGGCGAGTCGAACTCTACAACCTGCACAAGAGCGGGCGGGGTCTCGGTGACGGCCAGACGCCGATCGACCTCGAGTCCTACAGCGACTTCCTGGTCGACACCTGTTGTCCCAGCTTCGAGCTGCGATACTTCGTGGGCTCGGAGTTGGTGGGGGTCGCCATCACGGATCGCGGCGCAGACAGCCTGTCGGCGGTGTACTGCTACTTCGATCCCGCGTACCAGAGTCTGGGGCTCGGGACCTTCTCCATCCTGGAGCA
Organism: Polyangiaceae bacterium; assembly: GCA_019637295.1. Taxonomy (GTDB): domain Bacteria; phylum Myxococcota_A; class Polyangia; order Polyangiales; family Polyangiaceae; genus JACKEA01. Next base: position 610,415 of record JAHBVX010000004.1, on the reverse strand, counting down.
GATCGCGCTGTGCCGGCGACTGAAGCTGCGCTGGCTGTATCTGGGGCTGTTCATCGCGCAGAACGAAGTCATGCGTTACAAGGCCGGGTTTTTGCCTCACGAGCGTCTGATCGGCGGGGACTGGCGACGCTACGAGCAGCCGCAGCGGTCATGAGGGTCGTTTCGCTCGCGTGTTCGAACACGGAGATCGTCTGCGCGCTGGGCTGCGCCAACATGCTCGTCGGCGTGGACGACCACAGCGACTATCCCGAGGAGGTCGTGGCAGCACTTCCACGCGTGGGTCCGGATTTGGACATCGATGTGGAGCGAGTCGCGGCGCTGCGCCCGGATCTGGTGCTGGCCTCACTCACGGTCCCCGGGCACGAGCGCATCATCGAACGCCTGGAGCGTGCGGGGCTCCCGTATCTGGCGCCCGAGCCCACGAGTCTGGCACACGTGCTGCGCGACGTGGGCGAGATCGCCCGTGCGCTGGGCCAGCAGCAGCGCGGGCGCGCGCTCGCGGCGCGCTTGTCGGGCGCCTTCGCGCCGGCGCCGGTGGTCGACGCCCGACCGAGCATTCTGGTGGAGTGGTGGCCGAAGCCCGTGATCGTACCCGGGCGGGACAGCTGGGTCAGCGAGCTGATCGAGCTCGCTGGCGGCCGCAATCCCTTCGCAGGCCGGCCGGTCAAGAGCACTCCGATCACGGACGAGGAGGCCGCTCTGGCGCAGCCGGACGCCGTGGTCATGAGCTGGTGCGGCGTTCGTACGGAGAAGTACCGGCGCCACGTGGTCGAGCGCCGCGCGGCGTGGCGCGACTTCCCGGCGCTGCGCCACGGCCGCGTCGTGCCCATCCCCGAGGCCTGGCTCGGCCGCCCGGGTCCGCGGTTGGTGCAGGGGCTCGCGGCGCTCCGCGGCGTGGTCGCGTCGTGCGCAGTCGCTCACTCCAAGGAGCGGGCTTCTGCTTCTTCGATTTGAGCCAAGGCGGCGGCGAGCGCGTCCTTGGCTCGCTCGAGTGACGCCTTGTCTTGGGACCACTTGGAGTGAGCCGACTCCACGCGCGCCCGCTCCGCGGCGAGCGCCCCTTGGGTCTGAGCCAGAGCGGCGCGAGTCTCCGCCAAGTCCGCCTCGAGCGCGGAGATCTTGGCCTCGCGTTCCTCGATGGTCGAGCGCGCCGAGTCGCGTTCGTCCGTGCGTGCGGACAGGTCGGCGCGCAAGCCAGCGATGGTAGCGTCGCGCTCCTCGATGGTGGAGCGTGCCGAGTCGCGTTCGTCCGTACGCTCGGACAGGTCGGCGCGCAAGCCAGCGATGGTGGCGTCGCGCTCCTCGACGGTCTGCCGGGCGTCGTCGCGCTCCGCGGACCGGGTCCTGAGGTCGGCCTCGAGGCTGGCGATGCGGGCGTCGCGGGTCGCCTCCCCTTCCTCCTTGGCGGACCGCACCTCGGCGAGCGTCTGCTCCGTCGCGGTGAGCTCTGCGCGCGTCGCGTCGTGCGCGGCCACGAGCTCGCCCTCGCGCTCCGCGAGTCTCTTCGCCGCGGCCGCTGCAGCCTCGCCCATGGTGTGCTCGTGCTCCGCGCGGAGCTTGTTCATCGAGTCTTCGTTGGCGCGATGCAGGGCGGCGAGCTTGCCGTCGGACTCCCGCTTGAGCGCGGCCTCGCGCTCGGTGAGCGCGCGGGCCTGCTCCGCGGCCGCGGCCTGCGCTGCCTCCTCGAGCGCAGCCTGCTTGGCCTCTTCGCCCTCTTCCCGAGCGCGCTCGACGGCGGCGGCGAGCGCCTCGCGACCGGCCTGCTCCGCGGCAGCGACGTCGGCCTGACGCTTCTCCTCTGCCTGCTCGAGCGCCTCCTGCTTCTCGGCGCGCAGCGACGCCTCTCTGCCGTCGCGCTGAGCGAGCTCCTGCTCGTGCGATTGCTTGAGCTCGGCGATCTCTTGTCCGCGCGCTTCGAGGTCACCAGAGAGCTTCTCGGAGCGGCGCTTGAAGTCGTCCGCGCGCTTGTTGGACTGCTCCTTGTCGGCGCGTAGAGTCTCGATGCTCTTCTGCGCGTCGAGGATCTGGCGCTCCAGGTCGAGGATCTTGTCGTTGAAGTCCGCCTTCTCCCGCTCGAGCGCGATGTTGTTGTCACGTAGCGCGAGCAGCTCCTTCTCCTTCGACGTGAGCTGGTCACGCAGATCGAGCAGCTCCTTGTCTTTGCGGTTGAGTGCCTCGCGCAGGTCGAGGAACTCGCGGGCGGAGCCAGAGCCGCTCTTGCTCCCGCTGGAGGCCTTGGCCTTGACCTCGTCGAGCTCGCGCTGCAGGCGCTGCACCTCGGCGTCCTTGGTCGCTCCGCGCTTCGCCTCGTCTTCGAGGCTGGCGAGCTTGGCCTTGGCGGCTTCGAGCTCTGCGCCGAGCGCGTCGGCGCGAGCGCGCTGCCTGTCGGCCTCTTCTCGGGCGCCGGGATCGGCGACCGCGGTCGGACGCGGCGGGATCGAAGCCGGACGCGGCGGCGGCTCGGGCTCGGGTTCGGGCTCGGGCTCGGGCTCGGGCTCGGGCTCGGGCTCGGGCTCGGGTTCGGGTTCGGGTGTGGGCTCGTCAACGGTGGGATCGAGCAGCGCATCGAAGGCCTGCTCGGTCAGGTTGTCGACCTCGTCGTCGACGGCGACCGGGGGGTCGCTCTCGAGCGCCGGCTGCACGCTCGTCTGCTCGTCGTCCATGGGCTCGGCGTCGTCGATGACGATGTCGTCGTCGATCACCACGGGGTCTTCGCTCCGCGGAGCGAGCGAGTCGCCTCCACCGTCGCCCTCGGGGACGGGCGCGAAGGCGCGCGCCCGCGCCATCAGGTCGTCGAACGCGATGGGCTTGTGGATGTAGTCCTCGGCGTGGGTGCGCAGCCTCCGGTGCTGGTCGAAGGTCTCTTCGGTCGAGTCCTGGCTCAAGATGATGAGCGGGACCGCCTTCAGCGCCTGATCCCTCTTGAGCTTGTTGCAGACGGAGAAGCCGTTCATCCGCGGCAACTCGATGGAGAGCAGGATGAGATCGGGCCGGTCGGTTGCGGCGGTCTGCAGGCCCAGCGTCGCGTCGTCCACGACGGTGACCGTGCAGCCGAGCCGGCCGAGCCCGCTCCGCAGTACGCTGGCAAACTCGGGATCCGCTTCGAAAACCAGAACCTTGAGGGACATCGGGGTTTGCTCGAGGGGGGGGCGGGGTTTGGTTCTCACCGCGCGCAAGTACGCGGAGCGCCAACGATATCGGGCGCTCTGCGGGGGGTCAAAGCTTTAGCAGGCGAGGCCCGCGCTCAGGCGCCGGACCGCCGGGCCTTCTCCACCAACCCGCTCGTGTTCGCCCGGGCTGCGAGCACGGACATCACCGCGTTCACGGGTACTGAGCGCCCGGCCAGGGCCACACACAGGTGGTAGAGAAGATCAGCCGCCTCCTCAGCCACCCGCTGGTCCGACTCTTGGGCGATGGCTCGAGCAAGCTCATCCGCCTCCTCCCGAAGTTTTGCCCCGATCAAGGCGGGACCACCGTCGAGTAGAGTCCGCGTGTAGCTCCGCTCGGCGCTGTCGAGCTTTCGCGCCTCGATTCGGTGCTCGAGCGCGGCGAGCACGGGTGCGCCGTGCTCGCCGGTCTCTGCGCCGCTCGAGTCGCGAAAGAAGCAGGTAGGGCGACCCGTGTGGCAGGTGGGGCCCTCGGGCTCCACGAGCAGCAGGACCGAGTCGGCGTCGCAGTCGAGCCAGATCTCATGGACCCTGAGCCGATTGCCGCTGCTCTCCCCCTTGACCCACAGCCGTCCCCGCGAGCGACTGTGAAAGGTGGCCAGCCCTGTCTCCGCGGTGCGCGCGAGGGCCTCGGCGGTCATCCACCCCACCATCCGCACCTCGCCGCTGCGGCGGTCTTGAGCGATCGCGACGATCAGACCTCGGTCATCGAAGGCGGGCTGCATCGCCTCCTTATGGACCAGAGCGGCGCGGGCTCCCAGGGCCTCGAGGTGGGGGCCGACTCCCCCAGGAGCCGGCTGGGGCTTGGGGGCACGATACCCCGTGGTTTCTCGAGAACTCGCAGAATGTGCCGGAAACCAAGTGGCCTACTTCCTGCTCTACGGGTCACCGAGCGCGCATGCGCCCCGGAGGAAGACCATGGCTCGAATCTCTCCCAAACTTCGTTTGCTCGGTGCCCTGACGGTCCCGTTTCTCGCCGCTATCGGCACGCTCGCCGCCAGCTGCTCCAGCACCCCCGACGAGGAGTCCGGCGCGCTGGGCAAGGACGTCAAGCAGATCGTGTACGTCGTCCGCCAGACCCAGGTCGTCGGTAGCGACGGCTCGGTGGACATCAACGTCGCCGGTGGCATGGGCCAGGTGATGGACTACGGCCGGTACATGCCCGGCGGCCGGCTCGAGATCAAGGACCTGGTCACGGGCAAGGTGCAGAACGTCATCGAGGGCTTCGCGACCGCGGACGTGCAGAGCCTCGACCTCTCGTTCGACGCGACCAAGGTCGTGTTCTCGATGAAGAAAGACTCGAACGACGACTTCCACATCTACGTCGCCGATCTGAAGCGCGGCGCGGACGGCAAGTTCCCCATTCGGCAGCTCACCTTCGGGCCCAACGACGACATCTACCCGGTGTGGGTCGCCGGCGGGAAGATCGCCTTCGTGACCAACCAGGCCTACACCGAGATGGGCACCCGCGCGGACGAGTACAACCACTCCCGCGTGGTCACGCAGATCGCCACGGTCACCGAGACGGGTGGAGACGCAGACCGCAAGCTCTGCTCCCACAACCTGTCACACACGATCAACCTGTTCGCGATGCAGGACGGTCGCATCGGCTTCTCGCGCTGGGAGCACCTCGAGAACATCAACGACGTGAAGCTGTTCGCCATGAACCCCGACTGCTCCCAGATGGTCGCCGTCGGCGGGCAGCACGGTAAGCCAGGCAACAGCCTGGTGCAGATCAGCGAGACCAACACGCAGAACGTGTTCCTCGGCATCACGACCAGCCGCGAGAACACCATCCAGGCGGGCGCGCTGATTCGCATGGACGCACGCTCCGCGTCGGACCCGACGCGGGTCTACGAGGAGGACCCCAAGTTCGAGGTGCTCACCCCGGGCGTCCCGCGCGGCATGGATCCCTCGCCCGTCGGCCGCTACCGCTACCCGGTTTCGCTGCCGGACGGTCGCATCCTGGTGTCCTGGGCGAGCGGCTTCGTCAACGAGCTCAACGAGCTCTCGCTCACGCCGCCGGACTTCGGCCTCTATCTGTACAACCCGTCCACGCGGGAGAACCAGCTGGTCGCCAACTACGAGGGGAGCTGGGAGCTGTACGGCCGCCCGGTGGTCAAGCGCGCGGAGCCGCCGATCATCGCTTCTGTCACCGACACGGTCGACCCGACGGTCGCGGCAGTCTTCGGCTCGGTCGACGTGCGCAACACCTCGCTGTTCAGCGTGCACGGACAGCGGGTATCTGGAGCGCAGTTCGACGCGACCTCCATGGATGACGCGCTCGCCCAGACTGACAAGGTCCGCATCATCGAGGGCTTCTCGTCCGAGGCGGCGCCGGGCGTCACCATGTTCGGTCTCACGATGGCTGAAGGCGCCGCGGTGCTGGGTGAAGCCGACGTGTACGAGGACGGCTCCTGGCTCGCTGCCATCCCGCCCTACGTACCGGTTCACCTGCAGCCCATCGACAAGTACGGACTCTCGATCCGCAACCAGACCACGTGGATCCAGGGTATGCCCGGAGAGGACCGGGTGTGCGGCGGCTGCCACGAAGACCGCGGCAAGCCGTTCGATCCGGGCGGTCAGGCGCTCACGATCGCCGCCGGCAAGGGCCCACAGAACTTCAACCAGCCCATCGCGACCCGCGCCGAGTACCCCTGGTACAAGGCCAACGCGGGCTTCGAGATGAACGAGGTGCAGGCGCTGCTCGATGCCAAGTGCGTGAGCTGTCACAACGAGTCCACCAACGGCAACGGCCCGCAGGAGTTCTACACGGTCAGCATGGCCGACCCCCTCGGCGGCGCGGCCACGGTCTACCAGATCCCGCGCATGGACCTGTCGAACCGGCCCATCACGGTCACCTACGACAACATGACCAACGAGTACCCGGCCTCCTATGTCAGCATCTTCTACCCGGGCGCGCTCGAGATGGAAATGGATGACGCGACGGTCACCGGGACGATCCCGCCCATCTGGGCCGTGAACAGCTCGGCGCGTCAGAGCGCTCTGATCGAGAAGCTCAACGCCGTCTCGCTCTACAACGCCGCCGACACCGCGTGGAAGCTCGGTGAGCCCTTCTCGGATCCCAACATCAAGGGCGGCACTCGCGCGCTCCACCCGGAGAACGTGGGCACCACGCTCACCCGCGAAGAGCGCATGATCCTGATTCGCGCCATCGACCTCGGTGGACAGTACTACGCGCGTCAGAACACGGCCTTCGCGCCTTACGGCAGCGGCACCGGTAACCAGTACTGATCGTGGAAGACTAGAGGAGTGGAGAACGTCATGAAACGCATCAGCCTTCGCAAGACCGCCCTGGTTTCCCTGATCGCGGGAGCCGCAACCCTGCTCACCGGTACGGTGGTGGCCGACTCGGAAGTCAAGGCTCGCTACCGGGCCAACCACGTCCAGCACCAACACGAGACCTCGGTCGAGCACATCACCTCGACGGCCCAGCTCATGGGAGTTGGCGCCGGCAACGTCGCGCCGACGGAAATCTGGCGGCGCCTCGAGCACGGCGAAAAGGTGGAGTGTCTCAACTGCATCCCGGTCGTGTCCAAGCTGCTCTATGCCGACAACCAGAAGACCCGCGAGATCGCGGCGTGGTGGCTACGGCGCCGGATCCTCGGCGTGTTCGGGCCCGGCCAGGTGTACGAGCAGACGCGCAAGACGGCCGTGGACATGTCCGCGTCGGAGACCCAGCGCGCCCACGCGGTCGAGGCGCTCGGTGAGTTCTTGCACCACAGCGGCGTCGGACCCGTGGCCCAGGCGGCGCTCGATGACCCCTCGCCTCGGGTGCGCCGCAGCGCGGTGTGGGCGCTCAATCGGCTCAACACCGAAGGACCGAACGGCGAGCTCGGCCAGGCGCTGAGCGACTCGGACGTGGACGTTCGCCTCGAGGCGCTGCGCGGCGCCATTCGCGTCAACGTGTTCACCTCGGTGGGCTCGGTCGTGAGCCGCATCAGCGACGACTCACCGCTGGTTCGCAAGCGCGCAGCGGAGGTGCTCGGCGCCATGCGCGCGAAGGACGCCGTGGTCGGGCTCGTGGCCCTCACCACCCCCGAGGCAGAGCCCGACGCCAACGTGCGCGCCGCGGCGGTCTGGGCTCTGGGTCAGATCGCAGATCCGTCGGCCAAGGACGCGGTGTACGCCGCGCTGAAGGATCCTCATCCCTTCGTGCGTGACGCCGCCAAGATCGCGACGCGCCGGATCTGACAGCCATCGCGACCGCATCCGAGCCGGCGCTCACGCAAGTGGGTCGCCGGCTCGCTGCGTTTCCAAGAACGAGTGACGTCGCGTGAGTGCGATCAAGTGGGCATGACGTCTGTCAGTTTTGGAGCTAGCATCCAGGAAACCATGAGTCGCTCCTCAAGACCTCCGCTGTCCGGCTCGCCGCGCAGCGACACGACCCGCGGCCGCCGTCTCGCTGCGGGCCGGCCAGCCGCGGTGGCGGCGCTGCTCGGCTTGGCTTCGGTGGGCTGCAACGCCGAGCCACGCGGGCCCGAGAGCACGTTCTACGACCGCAAGATCGGACCGATCCTGCTCACTTCTTGCGCGACCAGCCCCTCGCAGTCGTCGTGTCATGTCAGCGCCGACGACAAGGGGAACGCCCTGGGGAACTTGAACCTCTCGAGCTTCGAGGCGCTCTCGCTGCGGCGCGATCTGCTCGTCGACTACGGCCCCTACGGCATCCCTGGCCTCTTGCTCAAGGCCGTGCCGCCCTTCGAGATCCGGCTCACCTCTTGGGACAGCACGGCGCAGACCGTCACCACGGACATCGCGCACGCGGGCGGCTCGCTCATGGACTTCACGAGCGTGTCGTACACGCAGATCGAACGCTGGATCGCCAACGGCGGCACGAAGAACAACGCGACCCCCAAGCAGACGGATCCCGTGCTCACCGCCTGCTCCCAGGTGCTGGGCATCGATCCGAGCTTCGACGCCAGCGCCGACCCGGCTGACGCCGACTTCGCGCAGTTCTCCCAGCAAGTAGCGCCAGTCCTGGCCCAGAGCTGCGCCGCCGGCAACTGCCACGGTAACGCGTCCAACTCGCTGTACCTGACCTGTGGTGCGTCGCCCGAGCAGGTACGTTGGAACTACTTCGCCGCCAGCGACTACGTGTCGGTCGACGCACCCGCGAGCGAGATCGTGCGCCGCGTCCTGGCCCCCGCCCAAGGCGGCACCTACCACGAGGGTGGTGCGCTGTTCGAGTCCGCGTCGGACCCGGGCTATCAGGCCATCCTCAAGTGGGCCGAGGCCAAGGGTGGCCCTACGAACGTGCCGTCGTCACCGGGCTTCGAGTTCTTCGCCAAGCGCGTCCAGCCCATGCTCGTCAAGCGCGGCTGCATGATGCTCGGCTGCCACTCGGCGTCCATGTTCCATGACTATCGGCTGCGGGGTGGCAGCGGCGGCCACTTCGGCCTGCCGGCCACGCGGCGCAACTACCAGCTCACCGTCGAACAGATCGCGCTCGAGTCGCCGGACCCGAACGCCAGCCGGCTGCTGCGCAAGAACCTGCCGCCCACGGCGGGCGGCGGCGGCATCCTGCACCGTGGTGGCCCGCTCTTGGCCAGTGGAGGGGACCCGTCCGCGTGCGACGCGACCGCCGCCGCCACCGGGCCCCTCGACGAGCAGAACGCCTACTGCGTGATCGCGGCGTGGATGGAGCTCGAGCGCGGCGAGCGCATGGCGGGAGCCGATCCCCTCAGCGGAATCGTCTACGTGGAACGTCCGCCCAAGCCCGGCAAGGACACGCCGCAGGACTACGCCGAGTACTCACCGGGAGCGGACCTCATGCTGGCGACAGCGAGCTTGGATGCCTCGGGTGACGTCAGCGCCGGCTCCGCGAGCAGCTTGCTCGGTGGCTGCGGCCTGTCGCCGGCGAGCGTCGACGTTCGTCGTCCTGCGGTGTCGTGGGATGGCAAGAAGATCGCGTTCGCCGCTCGCACTGGCGCGAGCGAGCCCTTTCGCGTCTACGTCATCGACGGCGCCAACTGCGCCGTCGAGCCCACGATTGATGCCGCTCCGGTGGACGACACCGGCGCCGCCATCCCGAGCAACGGTGAGCTGATCCACAACTTCGATCCGGCCTTCGCCCCCGATGGTCGCCTCGTCTTCGCCTCCACTCGGGGCAACGTCACCAACGCCGCCGCGTTCCAGTACAAAGGCCCGCAGCGCACGCCCGCGGATCCCTCGAAGCTGAACAGCAACCTGTACGTGGCCGAAGGCGGCAAGATCCGCCAGCTGACGTACTTGCTCAACCAGGAGTTCTTGCCGGGGTTCATGAACGACGGCCGGCTGATCTTCGTCACCGAGAAGCGAGCGCCCGGCTTCTACCAGCTCGCGGGGCGCCGGCAGAACCTCGACGGCGGCGACTATCACCCGCTGTTCGGCCAGCGCTCCACCATCGGTCACAACCAGTTCACCGACGTCGTCGAGCTCACCGACAAGAACCTGGCCGCTATCTTGAGTGAGCGGGGCGCGGCGCACGGCGCGGGCACGCTGGCCATCATCAACCGCAGCATCGGCGTCGATCAGCTGAGCGATGACCCCGCGGACTACATCCAAGATCCGGACGCGATCGGCTACCCGAACCCAGCCTTCTACCAGCGCTCCGTGCGCATCCTCGACGGGCAGGCCACCGGCAAGCTGTCGGGGACCCAGGGCGCCTACAAGAACCCCGCGTCGTTGCCCAACGGAAAGCTGCTTGTCAGCTACGCGCCCAACGTCGTGGACCTCTCGTCGATCAACGGCAAGTTCGAGCTCGTCGTCGTCGATTCCATCACCGGTCAGCGCACCCCGCTGTTGGCCCACGGCAGCAGCGACCTCATCTGGCCCGTCGCCGTGTACGCCCGCCAGAACCATGGCGTGTTCCGCTCTCGTTTGGACGAGGCCAACGGAGCAACGACGATCTACACGGACGACGCGCGCCGGGACAAGAGCGAGATCACGGTGGTGGACATGCAGATCCTCTCGAGCCTGCTGTTCCAGAACACGCGCACGGGTCGTTCGCTGCCGGGAGCGAACTTCCCGGTCGAGGTGTGGGAGAGTCTGCCTCCCGAGTCCGGCGTGACGACCTTCGCGCAGGGCGGTAGCTTCGTGACGGATGACGCGTTCGGGCAGGTCTATGCCCGGCGCCGTCTCCGGGGCTCGGCTCAGCCCGCCGGGGACAGCTCGTTCAAGATCCAGATCCCCGGCGGAATGCCCATGGTGCTCGCCACGTCCGTGCGTCTCGCGGGGGAGGCCAAGCCGCAGCTGCACTTCCAGCGCGAGGAGATGCAGTTCTACCCGGGGGAGTGGGTGCGCCAGTCGTTCAAGAAGGAGCTATTCAACGGCTTGTGCGGCGGTTGCCATGGATCGGTGAACGGTCTGGAGAGCCACATCGCCGTCAACCCAGATCTGCTCACCCAAGCCTCCAACGTCGCGGCGCGGGGTCAGCAGGCCACCCCGCTGCTCTCCGCTGACGGCAAGATACAGGGCCCGCCCTTCCCGTGACCGCGCCGCTCCGGCACAAGACAAAAGTGTCGGAGGCCGGCCGGGAATGGGAGAAGCGCTGGAGGGGACTAGCGCTCATACGTCCCAACGAGCGGGTTGGGGGCGGGGATGGGTGCGACACTCGGTCCCGGCCGGCGCCGACAAGACACAATGTAAGTCGCTCGGCGCCGGGCGCTAGTCCCCCCCCGGCCCCCCCTCTGGCCTCCCGCGCGCGGTGCTCAGACGCGCTCGATGACGGTGGCGATACCCATGCCCCCGCCAATGCACAGCGTGATGAGGGCGGTCGCCTTGTTCGACCGCTCGAGCTCGTCGAGCACCGTACCGAGCAGCACCGCGCCGGTCGCTCCGAGCGGGTGGCCGAGCGCGATGGCGCCGCCGTTCACGTTGACCCGCGACGGATCGATGCCCAGCCGCCGGATGGTGTTCAGCGGGACTACGGCGAACGCCTCGTTGATCTCCCACAGGTCGATGTCCTTGACGGTCATGCCTGCCTTCTTGAGCGCCAGCTCGCTGGCCGGTGCTGGGGCGGTGAGCATGATCACGGGCTCGGCTCCGTAGGTGGCCGTCGAGCGGATGCGCGCGCGGGGCTTGAGCCCGCTCTTCTTGACGTAGGCGTCTGACGCGAGCAGCACCGCGGCGGCGCCGTCGACGATGCCGCTCGAGTTGCCGGCGTGATGGACGTGCTTGATTTCCTTGACCTCGGGGTAGCGGGCCAGGGCGATCTGGTCGAGCGTCTCGCCGTTGGGGCCCATGGGCGCCTGCCCCATCATCACGAACGAGGCCTCGAGCCCCGCGAGGCTCTCCGCCGTGGTGGTCGGCCGGGGGTGCTCGTCCCGGTCGAGCAGCACCTTCCCGTCGTCGCCGACCACGGCGAACATGCCCTTGTCGAAGCGACGCTCCTCGATGGCCCGCGCCGCGTTCTGCTGGCTCTTCAGCGCGAAGGCGTCGACCTGCTCCCGGGTCACGCCGTCGATGGTCGCGATCAAGTCCGCGCTGATGCCTTGGGGCACCTGGAAGATACGCGCGCGCAGCTTGAGGTTGTGCCCGTCCATCAAGGCCTCGTCCGAGCCCATGGGGACGCGGGACATGCTCTCCACACCGCCGCCGATGACCAGGTCCTGCTGGCCGCTCATCACGCCCATGGCGGCGAAGTTCAGGGCCTGCAGGCCCGAGCCGCAGAACCGATTGAGCGTCACACCGGTCACGGTCTCGGGCCACTCGGCCGCGAGCACCGCGTTGCGGGCGATGCAGGCGCCTTGCTCCTTGGCCTGTGACACACAGCCGACGACCACGTCGTCGACGTCTTCCTTCTTCAGGTTCTGTCGCTTCGCGAGCTCGTTGAGGGTTTGTGCCAGGAGCTCTTGGGGATGGGTGCCCGACAGCGCTCCTTTGCCGGCCTTGCCGCGGCCGCGAGGGGTGCGCACTGCGTCGATGATGAAGGCTTCCGCCATGACTCGTTCCTCCGAGTGAGAGTGGGGACGAGAGGCTTACCGCTTCGGGCTTGGGGGGCAACTGAACGTGTGAAGGCCGCGCGCGCGGCCGGGTCCTCGCGGGCCCTCGGGGCTCCGCTTGGGCCGAGAATCGGCTGGAAACTGGCTCTCGGGGGCGCCGGGCTCGCATACTTTCGAGATGCGACTCACCGGGCTCGTGCTTCTTGGCCTCGCCGTCGCATCCCCGGCGGCGGCGCAGCAGGGACAAAGCGCCGCCGCAGGCGAGGACGAGACGCCCACCCGCCGCTACGTGGTGGCCGCCATCGGGGACTCGCTGACGGACCCGCGCGCGGGCGGCGGCAAGTATCTGCTCGAGCTCGGGGCGCGCTGCCCCGAGAGTCGCTTCGACGCCCTCGGGGTCGGGGGCCAGCAGACCGCCCACATGCGCCACCGCTTCGAGCGCGACGTCCTACAACGTCACCGACGGCCAGAGCAGCGTGTACAGTACACCCACGTGCTGGTGCTCGGTGGCATCAACGACCTGGCCTACGGGTCCTTTCGAGCCCCCACCATCACGCGCACCACGCTTCACCTCGAGAACATGTATCAGCGCGCCCGGGCTTCGGGATTGGGTGTGATCGCGGTCACCCTGCCGCCGTGGGGCAAGCTCCGGGGCGACTTCGATCGTCGCGGTCACGCCACCCGCGCCCTGAACCAGTGGATCGTCGCTCAGCGCGAGTCCGGCGCCGTCGGCCACGCAGTGGACGTGCACCCGCTCTTGTCGTGCGGTGACCCGGACCTCTTGTGCGCGAGCTTCCGGCGCTTCGCGAACGATCTGGTGCACTGGAACACGCGCGGTCACGCGGTGGTGGCCGACGCGCTTCACCGGGAAGTGTTCCCGGACTGCCGCTGAGCTCGGCTACTGGATGACGACCGTGCGGCTGACGGTCACCGCGTCGCCGCTGAAGGGCGGGATCTTGGCGCGTCGCATGGTGGAGGCGATGCAGCCCCCGGTCTTGGTGCCGGCGAAGGGAGGGCCGTTGACCGTGGCGCTCGTCACCCGACCACTGGGCGCGAAGGTGACGATCACCGCGGCGGTCCCGCTGGGGTCGCCTTCCTGGCGGCAGGCCGACGCAGCGCCGGCAGCGCTCGTGAGCGCCGAGAGGGCCGCCGCGCGATCGAAGGGACCTGCGATGGGGGCTTCCTTGGGCTCCACGGGCGCGACGGTAGTCGCGGGCGGGGGATCGGCCGTGGGCTTGGTGGTGGGCTTGGGTTCGGCGGTCGCCTTCAGGGGTGGCTCGCTGAGCGCTTGGGTCTTGGCCGGCGCGGTGTCGGTGACCTTCGGCGGTGGTGCGGTCGGCTCGGCGGTGGAGACGGCGGTTGGCTCGGCCGACGCGCTCGGCTCTGGCGGGCTCTCGGGAGCCACGGACTCCACGGTTGGCTCCACCGTGGCCGCCGTGGACGGAGCCGTGGGCTGGGGCTCCGCCGTGCTGGCGGTCGAGGACGGCGTCGTGGGGCGACTGAACCACCAGATCCCGGCGATGACCGCCGCCGCGCCGAGCACGAGCCAGAGCGTGATGGAGCTGCCCGGGGACTCGTCCTCCTTGGGCTGCTGCGCGGGCATGGAGCGGCTGGTGGCGCCCGCTTGCTCCGAGTCACGAGGGCGCTTGCCGGGCTTGGCCGGGGACAGGGATTTCCCGGCGCTCTTCGTCTTCTTTGGCTTGCCGCTTCGCTTGCTCGCGGGCGCCGAGCTCGGGCTCGACTCGGGCTCGGGCTCGGGCTCCGGCAGCGCGCTCAGATCGATCGTGGGCGGTGCGAGCGCGGGGCCGGTGATGGAGCCCAACCCCAGCGAGAGCAGCTCGTCGTCTGCGCGCTCGTCCTTCTTGGGTTTGGCGCCCGTCGGGCGCTCGAGGCTCGTCGTCAGCGAACGCAGGTCCGGCGTGCCGCTGGGCGGGGGCTCCTCGTCCTCCTCCTCGGGCTCGGCCTGCCTCAGCTGTTTGGGCTTGGGCTGCGGGCGCGCGGGCGGGGGCTTCGGCGACGCGTCGCCAGCCACGCCGGGCGCGGCTTCGGACTCCACCACCTCCACTTCGCTGTCGTTGATGCTGAGCGCCTCGCTGCTCGGCGGCGCCTGCTCGTCCACCTCGAGTGTGCCCGCCGACACGCTCTTGAACTCGCCCAGCTCGGGATCAGCTACCTCCGCGGGAGGCGTGCGTGCTCGCTCGCCAGCGTCGCCCGGCTTCGGCGCGCGGGGCGAGCTCGGGGGAGGAGCCAGCGTCGGCCGCTTCTTCTTCGCCTTGTCGAGGGCCGCCTTCAGCGCCGCGTCTGCACCGCGGACCTGCATGCCGGTGCCCAGGAAGCCGCCAGTCTCGACCTTGGCGCTCGCCGCCGCGCTGCCGGTGGGGAGCAGCTTCGCGAGGGGAGGGATCTCGGCGATGGGAAGCCAGTCCTCCATGCCTTCTTTCCAGGCGATGCTGTCGCCGTCGATTTCGCCGCGCTCGAGGGCACGCTTGATCTGCGGCGCCGTGAGCTCGCGATCGTCGTCCGCCGCGAAACTGACGACCCACAGCACCTTCGCCGGCGGGATCGACGCGAGGGGGACAGTGGGCGTCCCGCCCTCCTCCGGCCCGCTATCGATGGACTCCTCGTCCACCGCTTCGGGCCGGTCCGAGTGCGGCGACGACGCCAGCTCTACGCCATTGACGGAGATGTCGCGCTGGCAGCGCTTGCACCGAATCGTGACGACGCGACCCTTCACCTTGCGCTCGAACAAGTCGTCCGGAAGCGCGAAGTTGGCGCCGCAGTGCTCGCAGTTCACCCCGTAGGCCATTTCAATCGTGACCTATACGCGCCCTCGCGGAACCAGCCAAGGGATCGGCCAAAATACCCGCAACCCCTGCGCGTCCGTCTCCTGCCCGGGCCCGCGGCAGGCGCGCATCCTCGAATGCTCAAGTGTTCGAAACCATTGAGTCTCACCCCAGCGGGACGATCGCCGAGAGGTGCCGGCCGCTGAGCTTTCCGTCCCGGCGGAAGGAGAAGAAGCGGGCCGGGTCGTTGACCGTGCAGCCGTGGACGTCGTCGATCGAGCTGGCCTCGAGGCCCGTCTCCTCGAGCTGAGAGCGCAGGATTCGTCGCAAATCCACGTGAGGCTTCGGCCAGCGATCGCTGGCGACCTCGGGCGCCGAGCACGAACGCGCGAGGGCTTCGGCCACCTCGGCGTCGACCTCGAACGCGTCGAGTGAGATGTGCGGACCGATCGCGACCACGAACCGCGCGCCGGGCAGCCGTGCCGTCAGCGCCTCGAGGGTCTTCGGCACGATCCGCGCCGCGACGCCCCGCCAGCCGGCGTGCACGGCGCACGCTGCGCCGCTGCTCCGGTCGCCGATCAGCACCGGCACGCAGTCCGCGCTGCGGACGCCGCAGGCCACGTGTGAGGCCGTGCTGAGCAGCGCGTCCCCCTCCCACTCGAGCACGGCGCGCGGGTCTTCGTCACCCACGACCTGCCGCAGCTGCACGCCGTGGACCTGAGAGAGGTAGTAGAGGCGATCCTCCCGCACCCCGAGCGCCGCGGCAGCGCGCTGGCGATTCTCCGCGACATGCGCTGGATCATCGCCCGCCGCGACGCTGAAGCTCAGGCTGCGATAGGGTCCAACCGACACGCCCCCCGAGCGCGTGAAGAAGGCGTGGCGGAACCCCGCGCGGCTCAGGAGCGGGCTTTGTAGATAAAGTTCGTCGACCAAGGCTGTCTCTCGTAGCGGGGAGGAAGTTTTGCTATGACCCGTGGTAGCGAATGAGACCGTCCGATCCCTTCATCGGCCGGGAGATCCTCGGAGGCCAGTTCCAAATCCTCCAGAAGATCGGCACCGGTGGCATGGGATCCGTCTACAAGGCGGCCCAGCCCGAAATGAATCGGATGGTCGCGATCAAGATCCTCCATCCGAAGCTCGCGGGTCGCAAGGATTTGGTCTCGCGTTTTCGGCGGGAAGCTCGGGCCATGAGCCAGCTGACCCACCCCAACACCGTGAAGGTGTTCATGTATGGCGAGCTCGAAGAGGACGGCTCGCTCTACATCGTGATGGAGTTCTTGGAGGGGCGGAACCTGAATCAGACCGTGCGAAAGGGCGGGCCGCTACCCCCGGATCGCGCCATCCCGATCCTGATTCAAGTCTGCGGCGCGCTCCACGAGGCGCACCAGATGGGCATCGTTCATCGCGATCTGAAGCCGGAGAACATCTTCCTGTGCGAGCAGGGCGGGCTCAAAGACTTCGCCAAGGTGCTCGACTTCGGGTTGGCCAAGGTCACCGAGCGCCAGATGCGACCCGGCTCGGTGATCCTGACGCAGGAGGGGATGGTCTTTGGCACCCCCGAGTTCATGTCGCCGGAGCAGGCACAAGGCAAGACGCTCGACGCACGCAGCGACCTCTATTCCCTGGCCGTCATTCTCTACGAGGTGTTGACCGGAAAGCTGCCCTTCGATGCCAAGACTCCCATGGAGTACATCCAGAAGCACGTGATGGAGCCGCCGATCCCGCTCAACAAGCGCGTTCCGGGCAAGGCGTTTCCCGCGGGGCTCGAGGCAGCGTTGCTGAAGGCCATCGCGAAGAAGCCGGAAGATCGCTATCAGAGCGCGGAGGAGTTGATCGCCGCTCTGCGGCCGTTCGCGGATGCCCGCGTGGAGGCCGCGCCGCGCGCCGAACCCCCGCCAGCGCCGGCCGCCATCGCACCCATGCCCGCCATCGCTGGTCCCGGGCCTGCCCCGGCTCCGGCGGCGGCGCGAGGGCCCGGCCTCGGCTTGCTGGTGATCGTGGCTGCGGCGTGCCTGCTCGCCGGAATCGCGCTCGCCGTCCTGGCCATGAAGTTCGCGGTCTGATGTCCGAGGCGCCCCCCCCCGGCCCCGAGCCGCCCCCGGCCGTCGAGCGCCCCGGAGCCCCGCCCGCGGAAAACTGGCGGAAGTGGGCGCGGGTGCGCGAGCGTTGGCAGCCTGTGATGTGGCTTTGGCTCAAGAGGCTCACCGTCTCCCTGCTCCTGCTCGTGCTCGCTGCCGCGGTCGGCGTCGTGGGGGTCGTGCGCTACTACGAGGCGAACCTCCCGAGCGTCGCCGAGCTGAAGCGGGGCTACGCCCCGCCGCAGGTGACCCGAGTGCTCGCGCGGGACGGCACCCTGCTCTCCTCGCTGTTCACCGAGCGCCGCACGGTGATCCCCCTGTCCGACGTGCCGAACGCGGCCAAGCTAGCGTTCCTCGCCGCCGAAGACGCCAGCTTCTACGAGCACGAGGGGTTGAACTATCTCGGCATGTTGCGCGCGCTCTGGGTGAACCTGCGAGCGGGTCGCACCGTTCAAGGCGGCAGTACCATCACGCAGCAAGTGGTCAAGAACCTGTTGCTCGACTCGGAACGCACGTACCGGCGCAAGATCCGGGAGACCATCTTGGCGCGTCGACTCGAACAGCACCTCAGCAAGGACGAGATCTTCGGCCTGTACATCAACCACATCTACCTCGGCCACGGCCGCTACGGCATCGAGGAGGCCGCGCGCTTCTACTTCGGCAAGCGCGCCAAGGAGCTCGAGCTCGCGGAAGCCGCGACGCTCGCCGGGCTCATCGCTTCCCCCGAGCGCTTCTCCCCGCGCAACGATGCCGAGCGTTCGGCCAAGCGTCGCCGCTACGTGCTCGAGCAGATGAGGAACAAGGGGTTCGTCGAGGAGTCGCTGTTTCAAGAGGTCATCGAGCTACCGGTCCACCTCGCGCCCAGCGAGGAGGCGGAGAGCGAGCTCGCGCCGGAGGTGGTGCAGCTCGTCCGGCGCATGCTGGAAGCGACGGTGGGCGAGCGCGCCAAGCTGGGTGGCTACACCGTCACCACGACGCTCGATCCCGCGCTGCAGGTCGAAGCCCGCCGGGTCGTACGCGAGAATCTCGACAAGTACCTCGCGCGTCAGAAGCTCGCGCCGCCGTTCACCCTCGCCGAGCGGCGCCTGTGGGGGCCTGCTTTTCTGGGTACACCGCGAGCGCACCAGATCTGCGTAGGGAAGGTGGTCGCGCTCGACGACGACGCGGGCACGATCGAGGTGCAGGTGGGTGACACCCGCGGTCGCGTCAACCTCGCCAAAGAGGAGCGCTTCAACCCCAAGCGCCTGCGCCCGAGCGAGTTCGTCACGGTCGGTGCGGCGCTCCGCGTGGGCGTGCTCGAAGCGCCGGGCAGCGATGGCCCGGTGGCGCTTCGGCTCGAGCTCGGTCCCCAGGCGGCGCTGGCCGCCGTGGATCCCAAGACGCGCGAGGTGCGTGCCTTGGTCGGCAGCTACGAGGCGCTGGCCGGGGGGCTCGACCGCGCGACCCGCGCTCGCCGGCAGCCCGGCTCGAGCTTCAAGCCGTTCGTCTACGGCTATGCGCTACAGTCCCGGCGCGTCACCGCCGCGACGGTCCTGACGCTGCCTGCCTCCCGCGACGGCAAGCTCGCCGAGCGGCGCATGAGCGTCCGCGAGGCCCTGGCCCGCAGCGACAACGCCGCAGCGGAGCAGCTCCTCGCCCAGGTGGGCGCTGCCAACGTCGTCGAACACTCGCGTGCAGTGGGAATAGACTCCAAGCTGGAGCCAAACTTGTCGCTCGCGCTCGGCGCGTACGAGGTGCGTCCTCTGGAGATCGCCAACGCGTATGCCACCTTCGCCAGCGGCGGCACCTTCGCTCCGCCGGTCCTGGTGACCAAGATCGTCGGCCCGGACGGCAAGGACGTGGAGCTGCCGTCGCGGCCGCCCTCGCGTCGCGTACTGCAAGACGACGAGGCCTACCTGATCACGAGCTTGATGCGTTCGGTCGTCACCGACGGCACCGCGAAGCGCGCGCTGGTGCTTGGCCGGCCCGTCGCGGGCAAGACGGGCACGACCAACGGCGCGAAGGATGCTTGGTTCGTCGGTTACTCCACGGATCTCGTCGCGTCCGTCTGGGTCGGCTACGACGACGCCCTGCCGCTGGGGTGGGGCGAGTCCGGTGGCGTGACCGCGCTGCCCGCGTGGGTCGACTTCATGAAGGTGGCGCACGGCAAGCGGCCCGCGACGGACTTCGTCAGGCCCGCAGGGGTGGTGCGGGTGCGCATCGATCGCGGCACCGGACTCTTGGCTCGGCCGGGGCAAGAGGATGCGCTCGAAGAGGAGTTTCTGGCGGGTACCGAGCCAGCCGAGATGGCGGAGGAAGACGCCGGCGTTCTCGACGCTGACGACGCGGGCTCCCTTGGGCCGGATGCGGCCGCGCCCGAGAGCCCGCCGCTCGGTGAGGATCTCGAGCTGGTCGGCTCCGCGCCCGATGCGGGCGCGTCCGTGGACTCTCTCGAGCCGCAGAGCCTGCCGCCCGCGCCCATCGAAGAACTGCCGCCGTTCTGAGCCCATCGCGGGAGCAGCTTGACCCTTTGAGCGCGGCGCAGCCTTGCGCTAGAAGTCCGCCATGCGTTGCTTCTGGTTCTCACTGGTCGCCCTTCTGAGCGTCTCCGCCTGCGAGGAGAAGAAGGAGCCTCGCGCCAAGGGCAAGTCGGATGCGGAGGCCCCCACCGGGGCCGCAGCCGTCGATCCCAGCCTGGCCAAGGCCGTCGCTGGCGCCGCGAAGCCCGGCGATCCCGCCGCGCCGTCCGCGGCGACGGACGGACCTCCCGAGAGCGGGGTGTTCGAGCCGGGGCGCGCGGACGCCGAGCTCAAACGCGGTGAGCAGCCGAAGGTGGTCGTGGGCGACGCGGGTCAGCCCCCCCGTCGCAAGCTGTTCAGCCCCCTGCTCCCCGGCTGGAAGGAGACCGGCCAGGTGGAGCTGTCGCTGCGCGCCGCGCGCCAGATGATGCCGCCGGTGACGGCGAGCGTGGCGTTCGAGGCGCTGAAGCCGAAGGCGGGCGAAGAGGCCCTCGGGGTGCCGGTCACCGGCAAGGTCAGCGCCATCCTCGTCGGCGAGCTCGAGGGACAGGTCATCCCGGCGGAGCTGAAGACGGAGGTCGCCAAGCTCAAGGGCGGCCAGATCCAGTTCCGCGTGCTCGGCAACGGCGCGGCGGTGGATCACCGCTACGAGCTGCCCAAAGGCGCGGACCCGAACTTGAACACGCTGCTGCGCGCGCTCTCCGAAGCGCTGGCCTCCGCGGCGCTCGTATTTCCGAGCGAGGAGGTCGGCGTGGGCGCCACCTGGTTGGTGACGAGTCGCGAGTTCTTCAGCGGCGCCGACACCCTGGGCTTTCAGATGCTCAAGCTGGAGAGCCTGTCCGAGCAGACCGCGACCGTCAGCATCAGCACGCGCCGCTACGCGGCTACCACGGCGCTGACCCTCGCCGGCTTGCCGCCGGGCAACCACCGCCTCGACCAGTTCCAGTTCGTGGCGGGTGGTAGCGTGCTGGTTCGGCCGGGGTCGCTCTTCCCGTATTCCGGCGAGGTGAACCAGCAGCTGAGCGCGGCGCTGGTCCCCGAAGGTAACGACCAGCAGCGAATGGGGATCCAGTCGGCGCTCGTCTCGAAGGTCGCCGTCGGCAAGGCTCCTCCGGGCTAGCCCCTAGTCAGAGCAGGAAGTTCACGCCGAGCGAGATGTAGGGCGTTCCCAGGCGCACCGTCATCCCGACCGTGTCGCCGAACATGAAGCGGGCGCCGGCAAAGAACACGAACTCGAGATCCGTGTCGCTGTCCTTGTAGCGACAGAGTTCGGCGCCGCCCGGACCGCAGCGAAACTCGTAGTCCCAGCGTGCGTGCTCGATGGCGAGCCCCGGCTCGCCGAACACGCTGATCATGTCGGTCAGCCAGAAGTTCCACTGCAAGACCACCGGCGCCCAGAAGACGTCCGCGGAACAGTCGACGTTTGGCCGGGGGCCCGCGTACCAACGCCACCAGTAGTTGCAGATGTCGTCGAAGTGCACCCAGTCCAGGCCGAAGCCGACGGCCATGTTGTTGTTGATCGAGTCGATCGGCCCGTTGTGAAACAGCGGGATGTTGGCGCGGGCACCCACGCCGATGCCCTCGTCCCCCCAGGCTCGGGTCCACTGCAGCAGCAGGTGCGGCTCGAGCTCGAAGTCGTAGCGCGGGTGGGCTCCCGGGCGCTTGATCTGCGCCTCCGACGTGCCCGCGGCGCCCAACACCAATGAAGCCGCGGCCAAGCCGACGGCTAGCCGGGTGAGTGAAGCGCGAGAAGCGAGAGAACGAATCATCCGTGCCTCCTGTCGCGACGTTAACACGCTGCGAGCAAGCGACACCAGCGCCCGGCCGGCGGCTCAGAAGCCGAGCTGTTTCTTGCGCTCTTCTGCGCCCGGTAGCGCGTCGCCCTTCTCGTTCACGACGGGCAAACCCTTGGCCTTTTCGGCGTTGATCTGCAGCCAGTCGCTCTGATCCTCCGGAAGCTGGGTCTCGTCGTAGATCGCTTCCACCGGGCACTCCGGTACGCAGGCGCCGCAGTCGATGCACTCATCGGGATCGATGTAGAGCATCTCGTCGTCGCCGTGAAAGCAGTCCACCGGACAGACGGCGACGCAGTCCGTGAAGCGACAACCCTTGCAGTTCTCCGTGACGATGAAAGTCATTGCCTACAGGCTCCTTGCCGCTGATTGGCCGCGGCGTCAGCTCGCGAATCCTTGCACACGTCTTGACGAAATTGTCAGCTTTTGTTTGCGAAATTTCCGCGCCGTCAGCGGAAAGCGGAGACGTCGCCGGCGCCTTCCCGAATGATGATCGGGTCCGGACCGGTCAGATCGATGACGGTGGTGGGTACGGTCCCGCCCGGACCTGCGTCGAGCACGAGCCCAAGTCCGGGGAACTGCGCGTCGATCTCGTCCGGGTCGGGTGATGGGTCCTCGCCCGCACGCGCGGCGGTGCTCGAGATGATCGGGCGACCGAGCTCGCGGACGAGCGCGAGCGTGACCGGATGGTCGGGGATCCGCACGCCCACGGTCTTGCGCGCCAAGTGCACGATCTTGGGGACCTCTCGGGTGGCCTCGAGGATGAAGCAGTAGGGCCCCGGTAGAAAGCGCTTCAGCACCCGGTAGACCGCGTCGTGGACGACCGCGTAGCGTGCCACGTCGCCCAAATCGCTGCACACGAACGCCAGCTTCTTGTCCGACTGAATCCCTCGGATCTGGTACAGACGCTCGACGGCCTTCTTGTTGAAGAGATCGCAGCCGAGACCATAGACCGTATCGGTGGGGTAGGCGATCACCTCGCCGGCTTCCAGCGCGTCCACGGCGCGCCGGATCTTGCGCGGCTCGGGCGTCTCGGGGAGGATCTCGACGAGCATTGGCTGCCGCCGCTTACTACGCCTTGCCGGAAAGCTCCAGCATCCTCACGGTGCGCGCCGCGATGGGCACGTGAAGCGCCCCCAGGGAGCTAGCGAAGCGCTCGCCAGTCAGCGCGTCCGACGCTTCCTTGGCGCCGGCCGCGGTGACCGTCGCTTCGAGGGGGTGCTCGCTGGGGTTGACCAGGAACAACACTGCCGCGCTGCCATCGCTCCGGCGGTGCAGCGTCGCCGAGATCGGCTTGGGGGTGACTGCCAGCCGCGGAAGCGCCAGGGTCAGGGCCGCGCTGGCCACGGTGCGGTCGAGGGCAGTGTGGTCCAGGGACAACAGGCCCGGCACCGGGGCGCCGGGGCGGTCCCAGCCCAGGCGCGTGGTGAGCGGGAGCATGCGGTGGTCGCGCTCGGGCAGCAGCGGACCGACGGAGACCGCGCGGCCCGCTCGGAACGCGTCATCCACCAGCTGAACCAGCTCGGGCTCGAGCGCGCCGCTCGAGACGACGATGGTCCACGCGGCGCGCTCCAGCGAGCGTTCGAGGAGATCGCCGGACGCGAACGCGACTGGGATGCGCTCACGCTCGAGCGCCGACTCGAGCTGGCGCACGAAGCGCTCGGCGGCGATGGCCGGAGCTTCTCCCAGGCCGAAGTCGTCCTCGAAGCACGCCTCCGGCGCGCCCGCACCCAGGACTTGAAATACGGCCGCCGACAGGGGCCCGAACGCGTGGGTCACGCGAGCCAGTCGCCTCAGCGAGCGCGGCACGACGACGTGCACGGCCGCGTGGCGCTCGAGCTCGTGAAAACGCGTGCGCTCGAGGGCGGAGAGCAAGCGCTGCCAGCGTTCGCTGCTCGGCCGTCGCTTCCCCCGCGAGGTGACCGGGGCTCCAATCCAGCGATCCCGCTCCACCAGCATGTACGCGTTCAGGCCGCGCAGGCCGTAGGCGAGCGCGCACAGCGCGGTGAAGAAGTTGTCGGTGTCGGTGAGCGGCGGAAAGAACGGCGGGAAGCCGGCGCCGAGCTCGCACGCGAACGGCGGGAAGTTCCCGGCGCGCGCCCGCTCCGCCAGCTCGGTGGTGCGGCGCGCGATCTCGCGCCGGCTCGGCGCAGAAGCTCCGTGGTAGTAGTCGAGCCCCAAGAGTTCGACGACCTGACCGAGTCGCGCGGGGTCCAGCGGGGTGACCCCCTCACTGAGCGGCAGGTTGTGCGAGTAGGGCACGCCCGTGAAACCCGAGCGCTCCAGGGCAGCGCGCATGTGTGCGAAGGAGTCCGCGAGCACCTGCTCCTGCAGATCCGCCCAATCCAGGTGGCGCGCCAGCTCGCGCGGCGTGTGCGCCGAGAATGCCGTCGGGGGATCCGAGCGCGCGAAGGTGGCGTCGGGATCGACGTACGCGTCTTGCAGCGCCTTCACGGTGCCGTAGCTCTGGCGCAGGTAGCGCCGATACCGGGCCACCGCGTCGGGGTGGTAGTCTTGGTCGAACACGCCGTCGCGGAAGTACATCGCGCCCTCGTTGTCCACCTGGACCAGCACGATGGGTCCGCGCGGGTACACCAGCTCTGCCAGCTGTTGCCCCACGCTCTCGAACCAATGCTCCACCTCGCGCAGGAAGGCTTCGCTGGCGTAGCTCGGAACCGGAAAAGCCAGCGGCGGCGCCGGCAGCACGACGGGGTTGCCGCGCGGCGATCTCGCCTGACACGCCGGGTCCCACAGCACGCGCTCCGGGATGCCGAAGCCCGTCAACTCGGCGTTGATGTGCGGGCCCGGACGCAAGATGACCTTCAGCCCCAGCTCGTCGCACGAGCGCACGAAGGTGGCGACATCCCGTCGGGAGTCGCCAAGCCCGAAGTCGTGCTCGCCTGACGCGGTCTCGTGGACCGACCAAGGGACGTAGATGTCGACGAGTCGAAAGCCGATGGCGCGGGTGGCCTCCAGCGCCGGGCGCCAGGCGGACCGCTCCAGGCGCCAGTAGTGAACCGCCGCGGCCCACAGCGGCACCGTCTCACCGTCGAGCAGGAGCCCGCTCTGGGTCAGAGCGACCGCGGCTTCTGAGTCACGGCCCGGCATGGCGTGGCAGGACGGTAGACGCCGACGCGCCCCGAGACAAGCCGAGTCAGACCAACTCCACGATGCTCTGGCCGGCGGGGGTACGGAGCACGACCTTCTCCACCTGCCCGTCCCAGCTCTCCGACTTGACGTCCGCGATGTGGAGGTACGTCACGCGCACCTCCGCTGCGCTGACCTCCATCACCGAGATGCCGTGGGCGAAGCTCTTGTTGTACTTGTAGTGAGCGTTCGAATCGTTCAGCACCTGATCGAAATCGGGCACGAGCGCCGCCAGTCCAAAGGCGCCGTTCGGATCCAGGCTCTTGACGGCGACCGCGGTGATCTCCTGGGCGGGGCTGGAGCTGATGCCCGCGGTGACGTACTCGACCGCGACCGGCACGCCCGGAGCGTCGAAGTCCACCTGCAGCTCGGAGGCATAGAAGGCGTGGATGTCGCCGGTGATGGCGACCACGTTGTCCACGCCCGAGAGCGCCGACAAGATCTCCTTGCGCTCACTGCGATAACCATCCCACTGGTCGACGGTGAAGTAGTACTTGTCACGGAACACGATGGGAACGCTGGCGAAGGGCTCGAGGTCGAGCACCATCTGCAGCAACTGCGTCTGGTTGCCCCAAATCTTCCAGGTGGCATCCGAGCCCGACAGCGCGTCGAGCAGCCACTGCTTCTGTGCGGCCCCGAGCATGGTCGGCGACACGTAGGCCTCGAGCGCGTCGAAGCCGGGCTTCTTCACGAAGTTGCGCGAGCCCAACGACGAGTGGGGCTGCAGCTTGCCCGCGTCGCCGTAGGTGGGCAGATCGCTCGGGGCGCCCGGCGGCCTCGCGTTGACGGAAGCCCCCTCGGCGATCACGTGGTCCGAGCGGTACGAGCGTTGGTCGGTCAGCACCAGATCCATGTGCTTGCCGAAGCGCAGGCGACGGTAGATCGTGATGTCCTGCGGAAAGCTCGCGTCCTTTCGCCACTCCACGTCCGCGGGCTGGTACTCGAACCAGGCCTGGCTGGCGCTCTCCCGTCGCTCGGTGCTCTTCTCGTCACCCTGCAGTTCGTTGAAGTCGGTGGCGTGGTCTTGCCAAGCGTCGTTGGCGAACTCGTGGTCGTCCCAGATGCAGATGAAGGGGAAGAGTTGGTGCGCCTTCTTCAGCTGCGGATCGCTGCGATACTGCTGGTACAGGCCGCGATAGTCCGCGAGCGTGAGCGCGGCCTTGACCGGCGGTTCGCCCTCCTCGAGCACCAGCCCGTCGGCGATCTCGATCCGACGCTTGCTGCTCGACAGCTGGAAGCTCGGGTTGCCGTTCGTCTCGTACACGTAGTCGCCGAGGAACACGACGAAGTCCACCGGGTCCTCGGTCTCGAGGAGCGCCTGCCAGCTGTGATAGTAGCGTCCGATGAAGTCCTGGCAGGACGCGAACGCGAAGCGAATGTTCTGATCCTGACCGGGCTCCGGCGCGGTCTTGGTGCGACCCACGTCGCTCTGCGCGCCGGCGGCCTTGAAGCGGTAATAGTACTGGGTGTACGGCGAGAGGCCCACGGGCTTGATGCGGACCGTGTAGTCCGCGTTCGCGCTGGTCGTGACCTTGCCCTTGGCGACCAGGGCGCCAAAGCTCTCGTCAGTGGAGACTTCGTACGAGACGGTGACGGCGCCGGCGGCGCTCGGGACCGCGCGCGTCCAAAGGACCACGCTGTCCGGCTTCGGATCGCCCGAGGCGACACCCTGCGGGAAGACCCGCAAGACGTCCTCGGGATCGGTGCTGTAGGTCTCGGGTCCGCCCTCCTCGTCATCCGCGGAGCAGCCCGCGAAGGGGACTGCCGACGCCGTGACGACGACCGCTTGCAGAAAATCTCGGCGAGAAAAGCGCATGATTTCGAGCCTAGCAGATCCGCTGCGCCCGGCGGGCAGCTTGCGAATTTACGGGCAGGCCCCGCTCGGATACGAACGACAGGTCATGTCCCGAGCGCGCATTTCCGCTGGTGCTTCACTCTGTCTCGGTCTGCTGGCCGCCTGCTCGAGCGACGACGACCCGGCGCCGGCGAAGGCGCGACTCACGGCCGTCACGGTCAACGCGGGCCTCGCGATCGGCTTCGTGGAAGCGTCCGAAGCGCGGGCGCCGAAGACCATCGAGGCGACCCTCGCGCTGAAGGCGGATGTGCTGTGCGTCCAGGAGTTCTGGCGCGACGACCACGTGGCCGCGCTGGTCCAAGGGGCCACCAGGCTGCCCCACCGAGTGATCCCCGAGCCCGAGCCAGGACCCACCGGGGCCATCCCGTGTCAGTCGGGTGACACGGACGCGCTACTTCAGTGCGTGCAGGCCAACGACTGTCATCTCGTCTGCTCCGACAAGCTCGTGACCTGTGGGCTCGACAACTGCGCAAGCCAGCTGTTCGCGCTGCCGCCAAGCTGCCTCGGCTGCGTGCAGGCGAACGTCGGCAACAGCCTGGATGACATCCTATCGGCGTGCGAGGCGCCCGCCATCGAGTACGCCTATGGTGGCTCCTTCGGCATCGGCCTGCTCAGCGCACACCCGATCAAGAGCCAAGAGGTGAAGGTGCTCGACAGCACCACCAATCGCCGCGCCATCGCCTACGCGCTGCTCGACACGCCCGTGGGCGAAGTTCACGCCTTCTGCACTCACCTCACCGCCGTGTTCAGCAACCTGGACTACCCGAAGGCCACTGGCTCGTGGGAGGAGGAGCAGGCCGCGCAGCTCGACGAGCTGATCGCGTGGGTCGCGTCCAAGGCGACGGGCGACGCCAACGTGCTCGTGCTCGGCGATCTGAACACCGGACCCGCGGGTAGCGGCTACGAGGCGGAGGTCCCGCAGAACTACCAGAAGCTGGTCAGCGCCGGGTTCGCCAACCCCTACACCGCGACGTCGGGGCACCAGTGCACCTACTGCGCCGACAACCCCATCGTGAAGAAGGGGAATGACGACAAGACATCCGTCGTGATCGATCATGTGCTGAGCCGTGGGTTCTCGGGCTTCACCAGCCGAACCGAGCGCGTGCTCGAGGGCACCCTGTCGGTGGAGAACTGCGACGAGACGATCGTCACCGGGTACTCGGACCACTATGGGGTGAGCGTGACGTTCACGGCGCCGTGAGCGGGGCGGCCATGGTCTCGCCACCGCTCTGCCTGCAGCAGGGAACCGTTCCCCTGCTGCTCAGCTTCCCCCACGACGGCACGGAGCTACCCGGCGGGCTGCGGGAGCGACTCACTCCGGCGGCGTCGCGGCTGCCGGATACGGACTGGCACGTCGCGCGGCTGTATGAGTTCGCGCAGCAGCTCGGCGCGAGCCTGCTGGTGGCTCGGGTGAGCCGCTACGTGGTCGACCTCAACCGCGATCCCCGCGGAGCGGAGCTGTACCCAGGCGCCGACAATACGGAGCTGTGTCCTACGACGACCTTCGAGCGTGAGGCGATCTACCTCCCGGGACAGGAGCCGAGCGGGGACGAGATCGCCGCGCGCGTTCGTGACTACTTCGAGCCCTACCATCGAACCCTCGGACTCGAGCTCGAGCGACTGCGTGCTCGCTTTGGCGCGGTCGTATTGTTCGACGCGCACAGCATCCGCTCACGGGTGCCACGCTTCTTCGACGGCGAGCTCCCGGCTCTCAACCTGGGCTCGGCTGGCGGCAAGAGCGCCCACCCCGCGCTCACCGCGGCCGTGTTCGAGGCCCTCGAGCACAACGACGCTGGCCTGAGCGCTGTGCTCGATGGGCGCTTTCAGGGCGGATACATCACCCGTCACTACGGGCGACCCGACGCGGGGCAGCACGCTCTGCAGCTCGAGCTCGCGCAGCAGACCTACATGCGCGAAGAGCACCCCTACGCGTTCGATGACGCCCGGGCGGAGAGGCTGCGACCGGTGCTACGAGCCGCGCTCACGGCGTGCGTCGAGTTTCTGCGCACCGGGAGCTCGCCGTGAAGGTGTTCGAGCTGTCGCAGCTGTGGCGTCCGGAGGGCTGGCTGGCTCCAGCCTTCGTGAGCGTCGGCGCGGACGGGGTCGTGCTCGGCGTCACGAGCCAAGCGCCCGCAGAAGTCAGCGAGCGCTTCGCCGGCGTGGCGCTCGCCGGGATCCCGAACCTGCACTCTCACGCGTTCCAGCGCGCCATGGCCGGGTTGACCGAGCGGGGGTCGAGCTCGGAGGACAGCTTCTGGAGCTGGCGGGAGGTGATGTACCGCTTCGTCGACCGGCTCGAGCCCGAGCACATCGAGGCCATCGCCGCCTGGCTCTACGTGGAGATGCTGGAGGCCGGGTATACGTCCGTCGCCGAGTTTCACTACCTGCATCACGACCCGCGAGGTGCCGTCTACGCGGACCCGGCGCAGATGTCGCGACGCATCCTGGCGGCCGCGGAGCACGCAGGCATTGGTCTGACCTTGCTGCCCGTCCTGTACGCGCGTTCGGGCTTCGATGCTCCGGCGACCCTCCCTTCCCAGCGCCGCTTCGCCTCGGACGTCGACTTCGTGCTCGGGCTCTTCGAGTCCCTGCACAGCTCCCAGCCGAAGTCGGGGCAGGTGCGCTTCGGAGTCGCGCCGCACAGCTTGCGAGCGGTGTCCCTGCCGCAGTTCGCGGCACTCGTCGACGGCGCGCGGGCCATCGCACCGGACGTGCCGGTACATGTTCACATCGCCGAACAGTTGCGCGAGGTCGAGGACTCCCTCGCTAGCTCTGGGCAGCGACCGGTCGAGCGACTGCTGGCTCACGTCGACGTCGATGCTCACTTCTGCCTGGTGCACGCGACCCATGTCACGGCGCCCGAGCTCGATGGCATCGTGACGCGAGGCGCGACGGTCGCGCTCTGTCCCACCACCGAAGCGAACCTGGGTGATGGTCCTGCGCCGGTGCTCGAGTTGCTTGCACGCTCCGGTGCCTTCGGGATCGGCAGCGACAGTCACGTGTGTGTGTGCCCTGCGCAGGAGCTGCGCTCTCTGGAGTACGTGCAGCGCCTGCTGCTGCGACGCAGGAACGTGTCATGCTCGGCCGAGGAGCCCTCGGTCGCCCGCACCCTGATCTCGCGCGCGCTCGCCGCGGGTGCCCCGGCGCTCGGGCGACCTGTCGGCGCGCTGACGCCGGGTAGCCGCGCGGATTTCATCGTGCTCGATCCCAATCACCCCGCGTTGATGGAGCGCGCTCGCGACGACGTGCTCGACGCCTGGGTATTCGTCGCCGGCAGCGCGGCCGTGCGCGACGTCGTCGTGGGTGGGCACGCAGTCGTGCGTGGTGGGCGTCACGTGCGTCGCGACGAGTTGCTTTCGCGATATCGCGCCGCGCTCCGCCAAGTGCTGTAACGAGGTGCACCGAGCGCGACGTTGGTGTACGATTCGGCGCTTTTTCGATGACCGACCCCGCCAAAGATCCGTTCGCATGGGTGGGCAGCACCCTGAACGAGAAGTATCGGATCGAGAGTGTGATTGGTGAGGGAGGGTTCGGGGTGGTCTATCTCGCGCACCATCTCGGGTTCGGTGCGCAGGTGGCCGTCAAGTGTCTGCGCGTCCCAGAGACGCTCGAGGGCGAGCAGCGCAATCGGTTCTTCGAGAGCTTCCTGGATGAGGGGCGGCTGCTCCATCGCCTGTCCCGGGCGACGACCGGCATCGTCCAGGCGCTGGACGTGGGCGCGGAGGTGAGCCCGAACGGGGTCTGGACGCCCTATCTCGTGCTCGAGTGGCTCGACGGCAAGAGCCTCGAGGCGGACCTGGAAGCGCGCGCGGCCGCCGGGCTCGGGGGGCGAAGCCTGCTCGAGGCGGTTTCGTTGCTCGAGCCCGTAGCCAGGGCGCTGGCGATCGCGCACGACCAAGGCATCGCGCACCGGGACATCAAACCCGCGAACTTGTTCCTCACGGATATCGCGGGACGCACCACCGTCAAGGTGTTGGACTTCGGCATCGCGAAGGTGCTGGGGGACGCCGTGCAGACCAGCCAGGTGTTCGAGAGCACGGGCAAGAACCTGCAGGCTTTCACGGCGCCTTACGGCGCGCCGGAGCAGTTCAGTCGACGCTACGGCGCGACCGGACCGTGGACGGACGTGTTCGCGCTAGCCTTGGTGCTGGTCGAGCTCATCACGGGGCGCCGCGCGCTCGAGGGCAGCGACGTGGCGGAGCTGTTCGTGGCAGCGGCCGACCCCAACCATCGGCCGACGCTTCGCGGCATGGGCTACGACCAAGCGCCGGAAGCGCTGGAGACAGCCATCGCTCGCGCGCTCGCGATCGACCCCAAGGCGCGCCACCGCACCGCGGGCGAGTTCTGGGCCGAGGTGCTCGGCGCTCTGGGGCTCGAGCCCTATCAACGCTCGGACGCCAAGCTCGACTCACTGTCGTTCGAGGTCGAAGGTGGCGCGCCGTCGCTGCCGTCGTCGCGCGGCGAGCGCCTCCAAGCGGCGACGGAGCTGTCGAGCAGCACCGGGGTACCGCTCGCGCCTCCGCCGAGCTCGGCCCTTCGCCCGCGCACGTTCGTCTGGGTTGGGGTCACCGCCGCAGGAGTCGGTGTCGCGAGCGTGATCGGCATCGCCCTGCTGCGGCAACCCGGGGCGACGGCCAGCGTCCCCGAGCCGTCGGCCGCTGCGTCATCCGCGCCGCCGCTGGACGTCGCGGTCGTTCCCCCGCGCGAGACGCTGCTCAGCAGCTCGCCACCGCGTCGCATCCCCTCGGGGAGCGTTCCCGACGAGCCTCGCTGGATCGACGAGTTCAAGGTGCAGCGACTCGACGCGGCGACAGGGCAGCCCTTCGCGGATGCGCAAGGACTGTGCTCGAGCACTGGAATGAGCCTGTGCACCGAAGCCCAGTGGGCACGGGCCTGCTCGCTGCATCCCGATCTGGGTCGGGCGTCGTCCTGGACGTTGAGCGCGCACCCCGCAGGCTTCGTCGTGCGCGGCGGTGCGGGCTGTGATGTCCGCGCGGTGGCGGCGGGTGGAGGCGGCGCTCCTGATCGAGGGGCACTGTGCTGCGATCGCGCGGTTGCGATCAAGAGCACGAACCCGAATCGCACCTTCTTGACGGCTACCGCGAAGCGCCTACTCGCTGTCGAGGCCGCGCTCAACCAACGCGAGACGACTCAGTTCGCCGCGTCGGTCGCGGCGCTCGTGCGCGTAGATGGTAGAGACTTGTCGCGGGAGGAGCTCTCCAAGCTGCTCTCGGACTCGTTCTCGCGCTTCCCAGACCAGTGGTTCGTGCTCGATTCATGTAGCGTGGCCATGCAGACGCCGGAGCGAAGGCCTGGTCGCCCG
Source organism: Polyangiaceae bacterium (assembly GCA_019637295.1). Taxonomy (GTDB): domain Bacteria; phylum Myxococcota_A; class Polyangia; order Polyangiales; family Polyangiaceae; genus JACKEA01. Next base: position 578,826 of record JAHBVX010000004.1, on the reverse strand, counting down.
ACCCCGCTCCCGCGCAAGCCGCCCGATGCTCCCGCGCGGGAATCCGCCGCCTGGTCGGCGGAGTGCTCCGAGCTGCGCCATCGAGGCGGGGAGCTGTCGCTGCTCACCGTGTCCTACGTGTTCGGCGGTAGCGGCCGGCTGCAGTCGGTGCGGGACGTCAAGTCCGAGCCGGTGGAGCCGTGACACCCAGGCTCACGGTTCTCGCAAGCGCCGCTGGTTGTGGCGACCGAGGCGCGTGATGATGGGCTGAAGCCAGGTCGCCAGCTCGGGCATGGCGCCGACAAGTCGCGCCATGGGAGCCTGTCCCGAGCGCGGTACCGTGATGGTCAGCTCTCGCGGTCGGTGCACCATGGCGCGGTCTAGGATCGCGGTGACCACCTCCTCGGGCTCGAGTGGGCGGGGCGCGGAGAAGGTCAGCGCAGCCTCCGGTCGGTGCAGCTGTACGTCCATCATCGCCGTCCTGACCAGACCGGGACAGACGACCGTCACGAACACGCCATGTGTGCGCAATTCCTCCGCGGCCGCGATCGAGAACGCTCGCACCGCGTGCTTGCTAGCGCTGTACACGGAGAGCCCCGGGACCGGCACGAGCGCCGCCAGGCTGGCGACGTTGATGACGTGCCCGGCGCCGCGCTCGATCATGACGCGCGCGGCGGCGTTGGTGCCGAAGATCACGCCCTTGACGTTGACATCGATGGTGAGCCCCACGTCTTCCACAGTCGTCTCGTGGCACCAGCGCGCCACCAGGAAGCCGGCCACGTTCAGGAGCACGTCGAGTCGGCCGAACCGGCTCACGGCTCGAGCCATCAACCCCTCCCACGCCGCAGCGTCGCGCACGTCGAGGGTGTGCAGCAGCACCTGTTGGCTCTCGGGAAAGTGCGCGCGCGACGCGGACCGCAGGCGCGCTTCGTCGACGTCCGTCACGATCAAGTCGTGGCCCCGGCCGTACAGCTCGCGTGCCAAGGCGAGTCCGATGCCGCTGCCGCACCCGGTGATCATCACCACTCTCTGCTCTTCCACGACGTCCTCCGGTCTGCGACGGTAGTCCATCTCGCGCCGGTCATCGACGCGGGAGGGCAGTCGAATCGCCAAAGTGCGCTTTGCGCGGCGGGCCCCCGTCAGTCATGCTGTTGGGCGCTTCGAACGATGCCCACGTCGAGCAGTACCTCCCTCCTGCTCTGGCTGCTCGCGACGGTCTGGCTCGGGTGTGTGCGCGAGCAGGGACCCCGGGCCGAGGGTCCTCCGCCGCTGCCGCCGCCGACGGTGGCCGAGAGGCACGAGTCGAGCGCGCCCGCGCGCCCGCTCGAGTTGCCCGCGGGGGACGCCCAGCCGGCGACCGAGCGTGTGGTGCGAGTCCTGCACGGGAAGGCCAGCTACTACTCGTCCCGTTTGGCGGGACGCAAGACTGCCAGCGGTCAGCCTTACGATCCGGAGTTGCTCACGGCCGCGCATCGCTCTCTTCCGTTCGGCACGCGGGTGCGCGTGGTGCGCGAGGACACGGGACACGCGGTCACCGTCACGATCAACGACCGAGGCCCATTCGCGGGTCAGGATCGCATCATCGACGTGTCGGGTCGTGCCGCGCACATGCTCGAGATGCACCGCGCGGGCGTCGTGTCCGTCCGCGTCGAGGTGCTCGAGGTGGCGGGCGTACCCTGACGTCACTCGCTGACGTCAACCGGCAGTCCGCGCTCGCGTATGCGCTCGGCGAAATCGTCCAACCACTCTCGGGACAAGCTCCCGAGCTCCGCTGCTTCGGGTTGGTGCGAAGGGCGCGCGATCGTGTAGAGCAGCACTCCGCGGATCGGAACAGCGGCCCCGACCAGACGGTCCATCGCCTCCAGGTACGCCGAGCGCTCGTCCTCGCTCGGCGGCGCTCCGGACCACGAGAAGAGGCAGGTCTGGATCCAGGTCGGGCAGCGCTGGGCCACGGCGGCGAGGTTCTCGAGATGAGCCTGCGGCTCGACCTGGGTGCCGTTGATCCGTGACATGCCCTTCGCGGTGGCGCTGTCGAACTTGAACCACACTCGGCCATCCAGCTTCGCCAAGGCGTCGATCCCGCTCTGTACGCTCACCTTGCGCAGCAGCGAGCCGTTGGTGATGAGCACTACGGGCACCTCGAGCGCAGCGCGGTCGTCAATGACTCGGCCCACGGCCTCCACCGCTTCGGCGAAGTCCGGGCTGCTCGTAGGCTCACCGTTGCCCGAGAACGCGATGTCCTTGAGCAACCGTGCGCCCTCTGCCACGTGTTCTTGCAGGAAGCTGCCCTGAAGGATGGAGTCCAGCATGCGCTCGAGCTCGTCGCGGAGCCGGTTCAGATCGATGGGCGGTCCCTTGCCGAACTTCAGGTTCGGCACCTGGCAGTAGACGCAGCGCCAGTTGCAGGCGTCGTTGGGGTTGAGGTTGATGCCCACGCTGACGCCACCAGCCCGGCGAGAGACTACCGGATACACGTAGGTCATGCCGACCACGCTGCGGTCGTGGTCATGCACCGTCAGTTGGCGCTTGGAGTCTGACACTGGCGGCTAGGTCTACCGCACTGTTCGGGTCGGGGCGACAGGTCCGGTGTGCTCAAGGTCTGGCCTCGGGCTCCTCCGACAGAACCGGAGACAACTCGAAGCGGAGTATCTCCCAGCCAGTGTCCCTCGGGCGCAGCACGATGCGGGCACTCCGACGTCGGCGATGGAGGTCGCCGCGCTGCGAGTCGGCCAGCGACACGACCGCACGCAGCGTCGTCTCGTCGCCATAGCGCTCGATCTTCACGGCCTCCAGCGCCACGATCGCGCGGTCGTGCAGGGCCTCACCCGCCGCGTCGAGCAGGGGTCCAGTGCCGACGACCGTGCGGCCGTCCCAGGTTCCGGTCGTCTGCGGAGAGAGCCAGCTGCCCAGCGCCATGCGGAGCCGAGACTCGGCGTGCTCTCCCGGGGCCGCGCTGACGGCCTCGGCCAGACCCACGAGCTCGCGCTCGAGGCGCGACTCGGGCGCCGACGGCGACGCCAGCCACAGACCGCTGGCGGCGAGCACGACCAGGGCTGCGATGGGGACCCATCGGCGCTGCATGGGTGGCGAGCGTAGAGCAGGCGACCCGAGTCGGCGACCCCGCGCTCCGCGGGCGCCCCCGACGCGTGCGGCGCTGCCGGCCCTTGACGGCAATTCATCGCTGCTTACCTTGGGGCCACGTTCGACCGGCCAGTACGCACATCGCGTCTGCGGTCGCCAACGACCAACCCAAGCCGTGGCCTGTTGCTCCGCCCTGGTGGGAGCACCGGCCCGAGGAGTACCCGCCATGTTGAGCCTATGGAACGGATTCGATGACCTGTTGCGAGTAGACGACCTCTTCCGCGCCACGCGTGAGCGCGCTGCCGCGCCCGAGCGCCCTGCCTTTGCGCCAGCGGCCGACATCCGGGAAGACGAGCTGGCCTACCTGGTCAGCGTCGAGCTCCCGGGGCTGGACGTGGCCGACGTGTCCCTCGAGGTGGATGGCAACGTGCTGACCCTCTCGGGAGAGCGGCGGGCGGAGAAGGCCGAGGGCGGCGGCAGCTATCACCGCGTGGAGCGTCGCTATGGCGCGTTCAGCCGACGCTTCGTGCTGCCGGACACGGTGGACACCCAGCAGATCGACGCCACCATGAAGCAAGGGGTCCTCACGGTCCGCCTGCCCAAGGCGGCGCAGAGCCAGGTCCGCAAGATCCAAGTCCGCGCCGGCGGGACCGAGCCCAACGCCGCCGGCGGAAGCTCCTAGCCGCCCGTGCCGCCAGACCCGCACCCCGGCCTTCCCAGGGGGGGTGCGGGCGCAGTTGGGGTGCGCCTTACTGGCGGGAAGCCCGCCCTGTCCGCTAACGTACGACAAACGGCGGGATCAGGGTCAGGAGCGCTCGATGGCGGTCAGATGGGCAAGAGTACTGGGAGCGGCGGTCGTCGCGGGTGCGGCGCTGGCGCCGCCGGTGGCGGCGCAGCCCCAGGCCCTCGAGGTGGCCACCGCACAGGGTCGGCCCAAGGGCTGGGCCGACCGGCACTCCAGCGTCCAGAGCGACGTCCTCGGGGGCAAGCCCTTCGTGGTTCAGGTGTTCGTCCCGCTGTGCGCGGACTCGCGTGGGGGCAAGTGCGGTAAGCACAAGGGCGCTGGTGATCCGACGAACCTCGACGACAACCTGTACTGGGGTGCCATCTGGGGCGCGCGGCGCTACCTGCAGCGGGGCTACCTCGGCTGGCAGGTCGAGTCCGCCGCGACGGAGCAGGGGGAGCTCGAGCGACTGGTCTTGAAGCGCAACGCGCCTGGACGACGGTGGGGCGCCAGTAGCTCGACGGTCGAGCAGATCGTCGTGCTACACGCCATCGACGGCGAGAGCTACCAAGAAGCGATGGATCGCTTTCGCGAGCGCGCCTCGGGTGGCGGAGTCGTCACGTTTGGTGGGCGAACCGAGACGGTGCATGTCGTGGGCTACATGGGCCGCAATCCGCTGCTCAGGAACGGCAAGGTCCCCAAAGAGATCGACCTGCCCACGCCCAGCCGCAGCGCGAACGCCATTCCCAGCTTCTCGATCGCCGCGCACTCGCGCGAGACCCTGGCGCCGTGGCTGGCGGGCACGGGCTCCTCGGCCATGGTGCTCGCGCGGGGCCCCATCGCCTCGGAGGCGTATATCCTGGACACCATTCTCAAGGGGCTTGGTGACAATCACCCGACGTACGAGATTTGGAACGAGACGGCCAAGACCTACCGAAAGCATCATCGGCACGTGAACCACGATCTCGCTACGCTGTATTTCGCTCCCTACATACCCAAGAAGTTCCTGGACGCGCGCTGAGCGGGGCAGGCGGGGGCACGGGGCCGCGCCCTGGCGCGCCGCGGAAAGTGCGGGTAGGAGAGGGGAGTGAGGATTCGATTCGCAGGGCACGACGACTGCTCAGCGGACGCCGAGCAATCGCGGCGCCTCGTGGCGCTCGCGGACGAATGGATTCGCCTCGCGCGGGCAACGCACCCAGACTCCCGCGAAGCCATCCGAGCATTGGCTTCCCTCCTTGAACGGCTCGAGCGTCGCCTGGAGATGGTGCCTTCTCCGCGCGTCGCGTCGACGGCGCGCTGGTTGATTTCGACGGGGGGTGCGCGGGAGCTGAGGCCACTGGTCGAATGGCTGGTCGCTCGTGCCAGCAGCGATGGGGTCGACTGGCTCGACGCACACGCCGCAGCCTCGCCGGCCAGCCAAGCGGTGGCGGACGCAGAGAGGCGCCTCGGTGCGAGTCTGGACGGCGCCCGGGTACGGATTGGCTTCGTGCGTGGGCACCTGCTCGAGGTCGTGGTGCTAGCCTCCTGCTTTCAGAGCGCGCGGGACCAGCGCGCGATCGACGCTGTCGAGATGCTCGTCGAAGACCTACTTGGCGAGCGCGTGTACGAGCACTGGATTGCCGGAGTCGGCGCCGCCCCGGCACCGCGAGCGAGCCCGCTCAAGCTGGTGTCCAACGAGGATCAGCTCATGGGGAGCCATCCACTCCTCGAGCTGCCTGGCTTGGTCGCTCTGGCCATCGAGGGGCTGCTCGCGGGGCTGCCGGAGCGGCCGTGGTCGGAGCAGAGCGATGCCGAGCAGTGGACGTTGCTCGAGGCGGAGCCCGAGCTCGCGAGCGACTACGCGGCTCAAGACGACGTGGCTATCGCCACCACGCGCGCGCCCGAGTTGCTCAAGTGCTACCTGCAGCGGTCACCCTTCTCCTCCTTGCGGTTTTCTCGCCACGACGAGGTGTTCGCCTACGTCAAGCTGGACTCTCGTGGCGACTCGGAGACCCGGCTGGCTGCCCGGCGCGAGCTCGAAGAGCAGCTCGGTCGCGCGCTTGGTCCCGGGCGCGGTGCCGTAATCGGCAATGGGCTCGGCGTGCGCTACGCTTACGTCGATCTGGCACTCGAGGGTCTAGAGCGGTCTCTGCGCATCGTGCGGGAAGTCACGGCCCTCTGCGCGCCGAGCGAGCGCGCTTGGATTCAGTTCTTCGACAGCGACTGGAGCGCCGAGTGGGTCGGTGTGCATGCGAGCACGCCGCCGCCACCACGCTGACACCAGACGTCACGCCGAAGCGCGACGTAGCTTCACCAATTCGGCCGGGCCCCTTAGCTGCCTCCGAGTGAGCGATCGAGCAGCCGCTTCAGATCCGCCAGCACGGGATCGTCGGTCAGCTGCGACAGGGCGCCTTGCACCTTCTCGACCGTGGGTTCGACGAACTGCAGGAAGGCCGGGTTGCCGCGCACGCGATCGATGTACACGAAGCGGCCAGCGTCCTTCAACTTCCGCTGGACGGTCACGAGCAGGAACTCGCGGCCTACCGCTGCGCGCTCCGCGGAGTCTAGCTCGAGGTGTGCCGCGTACTCGTCGAGGCGTGCCTGCACGAAGTCGTGGTCGAAGGTCTGGTAACTATCGCTGAGCAACGCGACCAGGTCGTACACCCGCGGCCCCAGCAACGCGTCCTGGAAGTCGATCCACACCAGCGCAGGGCCATCCGGTCCGGTGCGGACCATCAGGTTGCGACTCTGGTAGTCCCGGTGGACGAAGTGGCGCGGCCAACTGGCGATGGTCTTTGCCAGGTGCTTGGCGGCTCGCGCGAAGACGCTCCGCCCCTCGGCGTCCAGCTCGATCTGGCGAGCCTCGAGCGCCCACTCGCGGAAATGGTCGACCTCCCACTCGAGCAGGTCTTCATCGAAAGCGCGTGTTTGGACCACGCTCTGCTCCGGGAGGGCGGAGAGGGCGCGCTGGGCCTCGGCGAGGTCGCGTACTGCACGTCGATAGAGCGCCTCCCGTGCGTCAGGCTGACGCTCCAGATAGCGGGCAAGCGTGTCGTCGCCGAGATCCTCGACCAGGATGAACCCATCCGCGCAGGCCTCCCCCAGCAGCGAGGGGACGCTGACGCCGCGCTCGGCGAGCAACTCGCGGACTTCGATGAAGGGCCACTTGCTCGGGGGAGCATCGGCCTTCACGATCTCGTCCGAGCGGGTCGCGTCGGGGACATACATGGCTACGGCGCTCTGCCCGGGAGCCAACGTGACGCGAAAGAACTGTCGAGTCGACGCCCCCCCTGGCATGGACTCGACCGCGAGCGGTTCGCTGCGGCCAGTCAGCGCTGGGAGGAGCCGACGGAGGCGGGTGAGGGGCTCGGTCATGGGACGAGGCGGTGGATTCGGGCGCTTCTACCGCGATGCGCCGGAGTAAGGTAGACCGTTCGAGATGTCAGGTGTTTCGCTGCACGATCGGGTGCTGCGCGCGTCGTCCGCGCTCGCTCGAGAGACTGGCCTCGAGGCACCGGAGACCGGGTTGCTCGGGCGGCTGCCACGCCTGCTCGAGCGCGTGAGCGAGTGGACGAAGCGGGTCGACCTCACCGCAGCGCGCGATCCCGACACCCTCGTGGATCTCTATCTCGCGGACGCGTGGGTGTTGGCTGCTGCTGGCAGCGAGGGCTCGTGGGTCGACGTCGGGGCGGGCGGCGGGGCGCCGGGTCTGGCGCTGGCGATGCTGAGGCCGACCCTCGAACTCACTCTGGTGGAGTCCCGCGCCAAGCGAGTGGCCTTCCTGCGGACCAGCGGCGCCGACCTCGGGCTCGAGAACGTGCGGGTGCTGCGCTCGCGCAGCGAACAGCTCCTAGCGCGGAGCTTCGATGTGGCGGTCAGCCGCGCTGCATTGCCGCCGGTGCAGTGGCTGGCGGAGGGTACGAGGCTGGCTCGCCGCTCGGTCTGGGTGCTGCTCGCCGGGCAGGCAGCGCCGACCCGATCGGGCGCTCGGATCTGTAGGGAGCTGACCTACACCTGGCCCTTGACCCGCACCCCGCGTCGCGCGGTCTGCTATGCGATCGATGGGTAGGGACTCGCGCTGCGGAGCGTACCCTAGGGGGTGACCGAGGACTTCGCCTGCGACGTCCGATGTCGCAGGTAGCCGAGCAGAATACTCAGAAGAAACGCGCTGGCATGGCATCTGCTTTCCCTCCGCGCTGAATGCCTGTCCCGCTCTCAACGTCGAAACGAGACCCCCAAGGAACACCCCGCAATGAAACGACGCGCACTCATCGCCTCCCTCTTGTCGGCCGCGCTGACCGTCTCCGCGATTGCGTCCGCGGCGCTCGTCAGCGCCGGAGACGAGGACGTGACCTTCCTCGCCGAGGGTACAGCGGGCATGAAGATCAACGGCAAAGCGTCGTCGCTCAGCGCACGCGAGCACAACGGTGTGCTACGCATCACCGTCCCGGTCGGCGACCTCAAGACCGGCATTGGTCTGCGCGATCGGCACCTGCGCGGCTACCTGAAGACCGACAAGAACCCGAACGCGACGCTGCAGATCGATCGCGCCAAGCTGAAGCTTCCCGCGGACGGCAAGGAGCTGCGCTCGTCGGCTACCGGGCAGTTCACCATCGCCGGCGTGACCAAACCCCTCAAGTTCACCTACAAGGCCAAGCGGACGGGCAGCGACTACCACGTGCAGGCGCTGGCCACGGTGGACATTCGGGATCACGACATCGAACAACCCTGCTGGCTGCGTGTTTGCGTCGAACCCGACGTGAAGCTCAAGGTGAAGTTCAAGCTGCGCGACAAGTGAGCGTTGACGCCGCGGCCGATGGGATGAAATAACCGTCGGGATGCATCGCTCGCGAGGGAGCCGGTCGGCCGCCGTCCGCCGACAGTTCGCACACTCGAGTTGGGGGTTCGGTCTGGTGGCGTTCATGGTGTCCATGGTCTGGACGACCGTGGCCTCCGCCTATCCTTGGATGATTCGTCATGGGTACGGGGGCTGCGCAGGGTGTCACGCCGATCCCTCGGGAGGCGAGTTGCTCACCAAGTACGGGCGCGCGCAGGGAGACCTCATCCTGCGCATGCGCTACGGCAACACGGAGCTCTCCGCATCCGGCAGCGAGCGCGGCACGCGGACGTCCAGCTCGTTCGACGACTTCGACGACTTCGACGACGCGGGCGGCGGCAAAGAGGCGGGCAACGCCGACGTGAGGCAGGCCAAGGCCGGTGGGGCGGGCGCCGATGGCAAGCGCCAGGAGGTCGAAGACCTCGACGAGCCGGGGTCCGTGTCCGCCGCCGCAGGGGGCGCCGGCGGTCGGAGCGCAGACGAAACGCAGGAGGACGAAGGGCCGGGCGCGGCGTCGGGCTTTCTCTGGGGCCTGATCGACACGCCGGATTGGCTCTTGCTGGGTGGCAGCTTTCGCTACGTCAACATGCTCCGCGGCTCCGACTTCCGGACATTTCCGATGCAGGCGGACCTGTATGGACAGATGGCGTTCGGAGCCATACGTCTGGCGGGTAGCATCGGCGTGGCCCGGGTCCCCGTGGGCTCACCCCACGCTCGCGCCGCGCAGATCACCACCGGACAGGGGGAGGAGCTCAACGCGATCTCTCGCACGCACTGGGTCGGGTTCGATCTCGGCCCGGAGGTGTTGCTGCGGGCCGGACGACTCAACGTACCCTTCGGTGTTCGCCTCTCCGAGCATGTGATGTGGGTTCGTGAAGCCACCAAGACCGACCGGGAGAGCGATCAGCAGCACGGCGCGGCCCTGGCATATAGCGGCTCCTTGTTCCGCGGGGAGGCCATGCTCATAGCCGGCAACTACCAGATCAACCCGGATCGCTACCGCGAGCGCGGCTATGGCGTGTACGTGGAGACGCTGGTCACCGAGCCATTCGCGACGGGCGTGAGCAGCCTGATGACGGTGGCGGAGGCCGACAACATCACGCTCGAGGAACAGAAGACCGTGCGCGGCGCGCACGGCGTCTTCTTCCGCGTCAAGGTCTCGGAGCCCGTGGTTCTGATGTTCGAGGCGGATGCGCTGCACAAGTCCCGCCGAGAGCTGGGCTATGTGGGGTTCCTTCAGCTCGACTACGAACCCGTGCAGGGGCTGCACTTCGGAGGTACCGGCGAGGTGCTCGACCGAGGCTACCGTGCGTTGCCCAGCGCGACCCCGGGGATCGATCTAGAGCGCGCCGCTGGGCTCGGGAAGCCTCGCTTCGGCGGTTGGTTGACGGTCGACTGGTTCTTCCTGCCCAGCTTGGAGATGCGCATCGACGCGATCTTCCGGCAGCAGGATCCGTTCACGGTGATGGGACAGCTCCATGCGTACCTCTGATCGCTGCACACCCGGGTTGCGCGGAGCGCTGCTCATTTTGCTGCTGGTTCCGCTGCCGGCGCTGGCCTCGCCGAGCTACCCCGGCGTGGTCGAGAGTGAGCTCGAGACGGCCTGCCCTCCACCATGCGCCGTTTGCCACCAGGACCAGAACGGCGGCAAGGGCACCGCCATCAAGCCTGTGGCGGAGTCGATGATTGATCAGGGGCTCGAGGGTGATGACGAAGCTTCTTTGCGCGCGGCGCTCGCCGGTCTGGATCGGGACGCGGTGGACACGGACGGTGATGGCATCAGCGACATCGCCGAATTGAAGGCCGGCACGGATCCGAACACCGACGGCCAGGCGCCGATCTGCGGGCCGCAGTACGGATGCGGTGCGCGAGTCTGTCCGAGCGCGCGCTTCGACTTCGCCGCGTGGTTCGTGGCTACCCTGGCGCTGGCCGTGGCCATGGCGCGGCGCCGACGCCGCGCGGCGCGCTAGGTCCCGCCGGTCCCGCCCGAGCCCGCGCTACCGCCGCTGCCGGCCGAGCCACCCGAGCCCGCGCTGCCACCCGAGCCCGCGCTACCGCCGCCTGCCCGAGCCCGCGCTGCCGCCGCTGCCGCCCGAGCCGCGCGCTGCCGCCCAGGCCCGCGCTGCCGCCCGAGCCCGCGCTGCCGCCCGAGCCCGCGCTGCCGCCCGAGCCCGCGCTGCCGGCCGACCCCGCGCCGCCGCCGGACCCGCCGGACCCGCCAGTGGCTCCGCTCCCGCCGGACCCGCCGGACCCGCCAGTGGCTCCGCTCCCGCCGGCTGCGGACGCATCCCCAGGGTCGATCTTGCTCCGATCGACGTCAGTGATGATCGCGCAGCCCGCCGACAGCGAGATGAACGACAGAAGCGCAACAGTGTGGAGCGAGCGCATGGGTTGCCTCATGATACTTCCGGGGCCGATTCGTGCGACATTGTTCTCGCTCGGACCGCGGAACGCAACCCCATCGCGACGGGGCAGATGGGGTAGGCTCCCAGCCCGAACATGCCGGTCACGGTGCACCTGGTCGACGCGACGTATGAGCTGTTTCGGGCGCATTTCGGGGCGCCTGCCGCCCAGGACCCGGCGGGGCGTGAGGTCGGCGCCGCGCGCGGCCTGCTGCGCAGCCTCAACGCTCTGCTTCGTGACCATCAGGTGACACACGTGGCCTGCGCCTTCGATCACGTGATCGAGTCCTTCCGCAACGACCTGTTCGACGGGTACAAGACCGCGGAGGGGGTGCCGCCGGAGTTGCTCGCCCAGTTCCCGCTCGCGGAGCGCGCGGCTGAAGCGCTCGGTGTGCTCACGTACCCGATGGTCGAGCTGGAGGCCGATGATGCGCTGGCGACCGCTGCGGCCCGGCTCGACGCCGAGCCCGAGGTCGAGCGGGTCGTCCTGTGCTCACCCGACAAGGATCTAGCCCAGTGCGTGGTCCGCGACCGGGTGGTGTGCTGGGATCGCGCGCGGGATCGCACGATGGACGAGCGAGGGGTATGGGAGAAGTTCGGGGTCGGGCCGCGCTCGATCCCCGACTACCTGGCGCTGGTCGGTGACTCCGCTGACGGGATCCCCGGCGTGCCGCGTTGGGGACCCAAGTCCGCATCCACCTTGCTCGCCCGCTACGAAACGCTGGACCGGATCCCCGAGGACGCCGGCGAGTGGGAGGTTGGAGTTCGGGGGGCGGCGAGCCTGGCCGGGAGCCTCGCCGAGCACCGGGTACAGGCGCGGCTGTACCGAGAGCTGGCGACTCTGCGGCGGGACGCCCCCATCGACGCATCCCTCGACGCGCTGCGGTGGCGAGGAGCCCGACGACAGCCCCTGTCGCAGCTGTGTCTCGAGCTGGGGGAGAGCGGGGTCCCGGGCCGGGTCGCTCAGTTCGCCGACTGAACCTCCGAATCTACGCCAATTGGCGCAGTCCTTTTGAGGAATGTCCGCACTCGGACTACCCTTGGCTCGATGCTGCTTCGCTCCGCGTGTGCGCTCGCTTCTCTCTTGGTCTCCTCCGCGGCCCTGGCCCAGGGCTACGGCCAGCCCGGGCAACAACCCTACGGCCAGCCGCAGCCGGGCCAGCCGGGCCTGTCCTCCGGCGGGCTCGCGCCCCCCAGCGGAACCTCCCAGAGCGACCAGAACAGCATGCAGACCCAGCACGAGCTGGAACGCGCGGATCGGGAGGACTCGGGGCGAGGCCTCGAGTTCTTCTACATCAACGCCGAGATCGGCGGCGAGCACCTGGGGCTTCAGACCTTCAAGGCCAACAACCTGGTCGACGCTGGCGTAGTCAAGACATCGCAGACGGGTCTCGCCATGGGCGCAGGGCTCGGCGTCCGCTTGGTGTTCCTGACCCTGGGCCCGCGGTTCCGCCTGGCCAGCTTCGAGGACTGGCAACTGTGGACGCTCAACGCCGAGCTCGGGATCCGCATCCCCTTGGGCAACGTCGAACCGTACTTCACCTTCGGCGGAGGCTATGCGTCCGTCGGCTCGTTCGACTCGGGTAACCTGGGCGGCAACCTGAACAACGACGACGTGGACATCACCGGCTACAACCTGCGCGGCGGCTTCGGGATCGATCTGTACTTGAGTCCCGCATTCTCCATCGGCGCCAACCTCACGGGCGAGATGCTGTTCTTGAGTCGTCCGGGCGTGGATCCGAGCAAGCTGAACACCGGCACGGGCAGCACCGACGACGTCTACGCGGCTGACGGCTCCAGCATTGGGGCCGGCGTCACGCTCACCGCCGTGGCAGGTCTGCACTTCTGAGATAGCGGGAGCTCGTGGCACTCGCGCTCGGACTTGCCCTCGGCGCTTTGCCCCTGCTGGCCGCATTCTTCATCTGGCGCCGGCTCAGCGCCGAGCGCCGCGTACCGCGGCGCTACGCGCTGACGATGACCCTCGGCGGAGGCGCAGCCGGCGCGCTCGCGTTTCTGGCCGAGCGCCTGGTCCTCGAGTGGACGGGGCTGTCGCTGCGGGCGAGCGAGGCGGGCGCGGCCGGCGCGCTGATGGTCACGTTTCTGTTCGTTGCACCCCTCGGCGAAGCGGCCAAGGTGCTCGTGGTGTGGCCGCTGTTCGCTGCTCGCGAGCTGACCACTCGGCGGCTCGGGCTCGCCTACGCGGCGTGCGCGGGCGCCGGATTCGCCGCAGTCGACGCGACGCTGGCCATGCAGTTCGCCCCCAGGGATGACTCCCTGTTCGCCCTGCGGGTCGCCGCGGCGCTCCCGGCCCATCCCTTCTTCGCGGGCCTCTGGGGCTACAGCCTCGGACGCGGTCGTGGCCGCTGGTTCTCGCTGGCGTGGGCGTCCGCCGCGGTTGGCCACGGCCTCTTGGTACACATCGTGTTCGGTCGTGGCGCTGGGCTTCTGGCAGCAGCACTGCCCCTGCTGCTCGCCATGGGCGCCGTGTCCTGGGTCCTGCTGCGAGAGGTGTCCCCCGCCTCGGCGTCGCGCTCACGGCGTCTCGGCGCGCTCGCGCCGCCGTCCCTCTCCGCGATGCGCCGAGCGCTCGCTGTCAGCGATCGCCCGGTGATGCTGCACTGGATCGCGATCGGCGCGCTCGTCACGCTCGGCGTGGTGATCGCTTTTCTGGTCGGGGCCGTCGCGCTCGGTCACTTCATCGGGCTCGACTTCTCGCATGCGGACGAGAGCGATCTGCGCGCGAGCGGTCCGCTGGTCTTGCTCGGCGTGGCTGGGCTGTTGGCTTTTCCCTTTGCGGGCTACCTGGTCGCCCGCGCCAGTGGCGCCACCAGCGTGCTCGAGCCAGCCCTCGGCTCGGCGCTCGCCATCGCGGGCGCCGTCCTGCTGCTGTCCGTGACCGTTCCCGTGGCCGTCCTCGTGGCGCTCGCAGTGGCGCCCGTCGCCTTCGCGTTGGCGTGTAGCGGCGCTTGGTTCGGCCTCGAACGCGTCGCTTGAGGGCGGGGTGTCGTCACAACAGTCGGCGCCAGGACTTGCCCAGGGTCAGCCCCAAGAGCTCGGGCGAGACCCGTTGGAGTGCGTCGAGCAGGTGGGCCTCGGGCGCCACGAGCACGCGCTGCGCGTTGCGTCGGACACCACGCAGGGTCGCTGCTGCGACCCGCTCCGGTGGCCAGAGCTTCGCGAACGTCGCCACCGCACGCTCGCGCTTGTGCCGGGCTTCCCCTTGGTACCGACCGTCACGAGCGATGTTGGTCGCGATGCCACCGGGATGAACGCTGGTGACACCCACCGTGGTGCTGGCCAGCTCGGCCCGCAGCGACTCCGACAAACCCCGGACCGCGAACTTGCTGGCACAGTAGGACGAGTGCATGGGCGTTCCCACGATGCCGAAGATGCTCGAGACGTTGACGATGTGCCCCTCGTCCGCCCGCAGCAGATGTGGAAGAAACGCCTTGCAGCCGTAGACCACGCCCCAGAAGTTGATCCCCATGAGCCAGCGCATCTCCTCCGTGGGCTGCTCATCGAAGGTTCCCACCACCGCAACTCCCGCGTTGTTGACCAGGAGCTCGACGTGCCCGTGCGCAGCCAGCACGTCGTCGGCGAGGCGATGCATCGCCGCCTCGTCGGAGACGTCCACCCGGTGCAGCGTCACACGGGCAGCTTGCCCCACCAGCTCGCGCGTGACGGCGAGCGCCTGCTCGTTGACGTCGACCAGCGCGAGGTGCGCGCCGGCTCGTTCCAGCGCCACGGCCAAAGCGCGCCCAATACCGCTGGCAGCACCGGTCACCACGGCGACTCGACCCTGAAGTCTTCGCATTGGGCGCGTAGTACAGCACCGCTGCCCCTGGCACGACAGAGGGTGTCGATGCCAGGCTCAGCGCGGGGCGTCCTGGTGCTCGCGATACGGCTGCGTGTGAAGCAGCGGATCCGCCGGAAAAGTGCGAGCAGGGCCCGCTGGCTGCGCGGGTGACGCCAGGGCCTGGGCCAGATCGAAGGCCACGAAGCGGCCGACGAGGTTCGGTCCCTCGCTGACCCACACGACGCCGGCCGTGAGATCGACGACCACCCCGTGCGCCGCGATCTGTGCGTCGATCGCCCGCCGGTCGCCGAGCGGCAACTCCGCGCCATCGGGCGAGCGACGGTCCCGCAACAGCGCGAGCGCATCGGGAGCCTGCAGGACCTCCTTCGCAGCACCGAGGGCGTCCCCACGCGCGCGGCGCGTCAGCGTCGAGGTCTCGCGGCGGACGCGCTCGTTCTTCGGATCGCGACTCAGCGCACCTTCGAAGTGGTTCGTCACGCAGGCGAAAGTACCCAGCGGACGCACGTGAGAAGGGTGACCCGGGGCCCGCTCGACCGCGAATGCCGCGCCTGTGGCGTCCGCTACGATGACCAGGTGGCTGACGAGCGGCTCGCGTTGGTCGAGGAGCTGAACCGCCGCCTGCGCGGTCTTCGCTTCAGACAAGACTCGTCTGAGCGCATGCACCACCGGCTCTCCCTGGGTCCGGGTCTCGCCGGCCCGGGCGCCATGCGCCACGACGGTCACCCGTTCTCGGTTCACTCCGCTAACGACGCCGACGAGTCCCGGCCAAGACACGGACAACAGCGGGATCTTGCCGCTCTCGAACACGGCGAACACCACCTTGTTGCGATCGAACACGCTGTGTACATCGAAGTCGAAGGCACGCGCGAGCAAGAGGCTCCCGCCTCGCTCGCGAGCATCGACGAAGAACGTGGTGCAGCCCACCAGCGGCGAGCGCTCGAAGGACAGCGCGATGTCGTACAGTGCGTTCAGGTACACGAAGCGCTGGTAGGTTGGGAACATGCCTGCGAAGGGATCCGGGGAGAAACCCAGTGCCTGCGCTGCGATTTCCTGCCGACGCCCGAGTTCGAAGCCGTCCGCCAGTGACCGGTAGCGCCACGCGCTGAGGTCGAGCAACACCGTCCGCACGCCAACTGGCACGCGTCGCCGGAACTCTCCGAGCATGACGCCTTCCACGTAGTCCATCTCTGGGTAGAGCAGGCGGGAGTGGGCGTGTCCGATCTCGACGGGGGTGCCCTCCAGTCGAGCCTCCAGCAACTCCCCGCGTCTGCGCAGCGATGACGCGCCGAGGCGACGGACGGAATCGATGACCTCGACGTCCCCATCCAAGCGAGGCACCTCGGGTGGCGCCATGCGCGTCGTGTACTGGATCCCAAAATGAAGGCTCACGAGCAGCACGGCCGCGCCCGCCGCCGCCCAGGCTAACCCGCGGCCCAATCGCCCGAGCCTCATCGACGCGTGTCCCACAGTGTGGACAGCACGCGCAGTACGATCCTCGCGGGGTCTCTGACCACGTGGAAGTGACTGGTTGGCGGCGGGTACACGACGTGGACGGGCACTTCGACCAGCTCCCAACCGGCGCGAGCGGCGCGCAGCAAGACTTCCGCTTCGAATGCGTAGCCCGCGTCGCGAGCGCCCAATGCCAACGTCCCGGCCACCGGGTAGCGGCGCAGCCCGCATTGCGTGTCTCGCAACGCGCGGCCCGAGAACCAGGACAAGAACTGGTTGGAGATGCCGTTCGAGAGCTGGTTCTTGCGCGGCGCGCCGTCGCGCGAGAGGCTGCGCACACCGAGCACGAGGGCGGCGTCGGGTGCTGGATGAAGCGCCAGCGCGACGGCCTCCGCCGGCGGGTGTTGTCCGTCCGCATCGACGCTGACCACGGCAGTGGCACCATGCTCCCGGGCGCAGCGAAGCCCCCGACGGAGCGCCGCACCTTTGCCTAGATTCTGCGGGTGACGCAGCACCACTGCGCCTGCCCGTTCGGCCGCTTCGGCGGTGGAGTCGCGACTTCCATCGTCGATGACCCAGACCCGTGCGTGGTGAGTGAGCTTCTGCGCCTCGCGATGCAGGCCGTCGATGACCTGGCCGACGGTCTCGCTGGCGTCCAGAGCAGGTATGACGAAACAGAGCTCCATTCGACGCGCCGCACGCTGCCACGGCGGCGCCGAGGGGGGATGGAATTCTTGCACGCCGGCGCCGGTCCGCCACCCTATCGGCCGCTGCCGCCGGACGTGGACGTGCGCCGTGGCCTCGCGTTACCCTCGACCCGCGATGGCCGAGGTCTCCGAGGACGACAAGAGGCAGCTCGCCGTGCGTGTGAAGCGCCAACTCCGACTGCGGATGCGGCAGCTGCGCATGGCGCTGCCGGCCGCGCGCCTGGCGGAGCGGAGCGCCCGTATCGTTCAGGCCCTCGCGGCGCTCGGGGAGTTCGACGGCGCCCGTTCCATCGCGCTCTTCTACCCGATGTCGGAGCGGCACGAGGTCGATCTTCGGGAGCTGGACGCGCGCGCGCGCGCTGCAGGAAAGCGGGTGTTCTACCCGTTCATGGATCCGACCGAGGGTGGCTTCAGAACCGGTTTTCGACGCGTCACGAGCCTGGAGAGCCTCGTCGATCGCGGGCGGGGGTTCCGCGAGCCCAGCGACGGCGACGTGGCCGAGGCAGGCGACGTGGATCTCGTGGTGGTACCCGCCCTAGCTGCCACCGAGCAGGGTGATCGCCTAGGCTATGGGCTCGGTTTCTACGACTCGACGCTGTCCGACGTGAGACCCCCGGCTACGGCGGTCGTCGTCGTCTTCGACTTTCAGCTCGTCGTCGAACTGCCTCGGGAGCCGCGCGACGTACGCTGCGACTTGGTCGTGAGCGATGAACGTGTGCTCCGGGTCGAAGCGTGATGCGCGCTAGCAGCGCGCGGCCAGGAGGCTCAGTCGCTCGAGTCCCGGCCGAGGTCTGCGGCCAGAGCCGAGGCCGGCCCGCGCAGCAGTTGCACGCGGCGAAGGCCATCCGGGGCGAGCGCACGTAGCTCCGTCAGGGTGGAACGCGCGGCGTCCGCGTCGCCCGTGGCACACAGCGCGTGCGCGCGGGCGATCAGCCACGCGCGCCGCAACTTCGGTTGTTCGGGCGCGGTCGCGCCCAGGCGCTCGAGCGCGCGCCCTCCCTGACCGTCGAGCGCCGACAGCAGTGCGTCGGTCAACTCGATCACGCGCAGGACGGCGGGGTCCTTGGCGTGGGCAGCGGCGTCCTTGAGCGCGCTCCACGCCTCGTTCCTGTCCTGCCCATACAGGAGCATGGTGGTGCGACTGGCCTGGATGGCGGCGCGTCGCGGCGCGTCCAGCAGCGCCACGGGGACCGTCGCGAGCACCCGCGCTGCGTCGTCGAAACGTAGCGCGTCGTTCAGCACGTTGGTGGCGACCAGCGCGCGATTGGCCTGACGGCGGGCGGCCATCGCGCTGTGCGGCCGCGCAACTTCCTCGAATGACGCTACGAGCGCTCGGGCGAGGGAGTCGACCCTCGATGGATCCCCGAGCGCGCTTCGCATGCGGAAGATGGGCCGGAGCGGCAGGAGCCACAAAGACGCGGCCGAGAAGAACACGGGCCCTGCCACGGACCAGCCGAGCAGCGGGGGCAGCCACAGCGGCTCGGCGCCGAACAACACGATGCCAAGCGTCGCCGTCAGCCAGGTCAAGAGCGCGAACAGGGACGACCAGGGCACCATGGCGCGGACCGAGAAGTCCTCGCGTCTCGCGCCCGAGGCCCAGTACGCCCCGAACAGCGCTGCCGGTATTGCTGCCAGCGAAGCCAGCGCGGTAACGAGCAGTCCTCGCCCGCTCACCTCAACGGTCAGCAGCAGCAAGGCGACGACGACGCCCACGATCAATAGCAAGAGGACGTGCACGCGACTCAACTCTCCGGTACAGCTCGCGCCGGCGGGGCAGCGAGCTTGCTCACGCCTGGCGCGCCACGCATTCGGAGCACTTGCCGTACAGCTCGTGCTTGTGGCTCTCCACATGGAAGCCATAGCGCGCCGCGATACGGTCCTGCAGCGCCTCGATCTGCGGCTCCTCGAACTCGGTGATCTTGCCGCACTCCAGGCAGATCAAGTGGTCGTGGTGGGCGTCGTCGTCCGTGAGCTCATAGCGCGTGTAGCCGTCCCCGAAGCGGTGCTCGTGGACGATGCCGCTCTCGACCAACATCTTGAGGGTGCGATACACGGTCGCGTAGCCAATGCGCGGGTCTTTGGCTTTGACTCGTTCGAGCAGCTCGTCAACCGAGACGTGCTCGGTCTGCTCGAAGAAGGCATCGACGATCAGGCGGCGCTGCTCGGTAGAGCGCAGACCACGCGCGGCCATGAACTCGACGAGCTGGTGTCGGAGGCGCTCCAGGTCCGGTGGACGCGGCGCGAGTCCGGTGGTCGGTTGAGCCCCGCTCTTCACGTTCACCCTTCATCACCTCCGCGAGCCCACGGGTCAAGGGCGACCGGAGCCCAGGGGACTTCGGCGGAGCAGGGCGCCCAGCGCGCCCGCCAGGGCGATCGGGGGGCCGAGGGCGGGAGGCACGACGGTGAGCGCCACCAGCAGGGCCGCCCCGGCTGCGGGCAGGGCGGCGATCAGCAGGCCCGCTCGGGCGGCCCGCCGCGACTCGTGGGCGATGCGCACACCCAGGGAGGCGTCGCGGACGTCGTCGGAGGCGAGCTGCACGCTCCAGTCGCTCGCGCTGCTGCCCGCTGAGTCCAGCGCGATGGCGACGTTCGCTGCGGACAGCGCGATGTCGTCCACGGGGCTCTTGCCGACCACCGCGACCAGCGCGCCGCCATCGGCGAGGTGAGTGATCTCGTCCCCCCGGTCAGCGGGGAGGACCTCTGGCCGCACATGCTCGATGTCGAGGGTGCGGCCAATGGCCTCGCAGGTCTCGCGTGCGTCCCCCGAGAGGAGGACCGGCTCCACGCCGATGTCGAGCAAGTGCTGCACCGCCGCTCGGGCGCCCGGCCGAAGGCCATCTTGCAGTCCGACGACACCCACCAGCCTGCCCCCGAGCGCGACCAACACCACTGTCCGCCCCAGCGCCTCCAGCTCGGTGATCTGGCTCTCGGCCATGGCCACGCTGGTTCGCTCCCTGAGCATCAGCGCCCTGCTGCCGACCACCAGGGGCTTCCCGTTGGACGCGATCGCCGTCACACCCAGGCCGGCGACGTGATTTGGGCTGCGGACTCCGTCGGGACGGATCCCGCGGGCCCGTGCGGCGCGCAGTACCGCGGTCGCGCCGGGCTGCGTCGAGCCGGCCTCCGCGCCAGCCATGAGCGCGAGTACGCGCTCCGCGGTGACGTCACCGACGGGCT
Source organism: Polyangiaceae bacterium (assembly GCA_019637295.1). Classification (GTDB taxonomy): domain Bacteria; phylum Myxococcota_A; class Polyangia; order Polyangiales; family Polyangiaceae; genus JACKEA01. The sequence goes on along the minus strand of JAHBVX010000004.1, from coordinate 558,674 downwards.
CGATGTTCGTGACCTCCGGCTCACCGAGCAACAACGTGCCACGTGCGTTGAAGGCGACGATGGCCACCTTGCCCGCGTCGTCGAAGGCCTGCGCCGTCCGGAACACGATGCCACGGCGTAGGGCCGTCAGGACGCCCGCCAAGGTGCTCAGCGCGCCAATCTGCGCGAGCGAAGCGTTCGCCAGGCACAGCTGCGCGGTGACGGCGAACAAGGCGATGTCGAGCCCTCCCTGGTTCTCGGCGTAGGCGGCGAGGGCAGCCAGGCCTGCTGCTACTGGTGCTCCCCGCTCCGCGAGCAGCTTGCCCAGCCGAGCGAGCGGCGCGAGCAGGTCCGCTCGTCGCCTGGGGTCAGACGTGAGCCGAAGCCACGCGCGGTCGTGGCCGGTCCAGGCGACCACACCTCGCGCCCGGCCTGAGAGCACCCGCGCGCCAGCCACCAGCGCATCCCCCTCGCCACGCGAGACCGTCTGTCGGCTACCCCACCAGGGCGCGACGGTGGTGCTGCCCGCCGTCAAGGTGACGTCCACCGGGACGACGTCCCCCTCCTGCACCATGATCTCCTCGCCTGGTCGCAGGTCGACGGCGCGGGTCTCGACCACGTCCTCGCCCACTACCCGCCGTGCGCTGCCCTGGAGCACGAGCTCGAGCTCTTCACGCTCCGCGTCGAGTGGGCGCCGCGTGCGCTCGGAGACCACGATGGCTGCGGCGCAGCACGCGACGGAGAGTCCGAGCAGCGTAATCGCAGACGACGACTCACTGGCAGACACGACGCGTGCGACGAGGGCGATGACCAGCGCCGCGAGCGGCCCGGCCAATACCGCCGCCGGATGGATCTCGCTCTCGTCGCGACGGCCGCCGGCGACGTGAAAGGTAAGAGCGAGGGTCGCCACTGCGGCGACGACCAGACGTGAGGTCAGCGCCGCCGGCGAGTTCCCGGTCAAGAGCAACGCCACCGCGAGCACACCGCCGACGCCTGCCAGCAGCAGCAGCAGATTGCCGAGCTCGGTGGGGACCTCCGCGCGCCGTCCGGGGGGATCGACCTGGGGCAAGTCGAGCGCCTCGTCGGCGCTGAGCTCGGGCGGCGCCCGGCGCAGCGGCTCTTCGAGCTGCTGAAGCTCGGGGGGCGCCACCCGCGCCAGGGCCACCGCAGCTTGGCGCCGGGCGCCGAGCTCATGCCCCTCGTCGCGCTGGCGCTCCACGACGACGGCGTCTCCAGACCCCCGGCGCGTCCGGCGCGGTAGCGGCAGCGGGGTCGTCGTAGCCGGGTCGTACGCGCGACGGCAGTCCGGCGTGCAGAAGTAGCGGAAGCGCTCGCCGAACACGGCGACCCTCGCCGCACGGAGCGGATCCGTGGGACGACCGCAGTTGGCGCAGGGAACCGGACCGGAGGCGGGTCCCGGCACGCCGGGGCGCGTGGCCGGCTCGAGCTCAGTCATCGACTCCAAGCGCCCAACAGAGTGCTGCTTTCGCCGTGTGCAGGCGTGCCTCGGCCTGCTCCCAGACGACGCTACGTGGCCCCTCGAGCACGGCCGCGCTGATCTCTTCTCCGCGATGTGCCGGCAGGCAATGCAGGACGATCACCGTCGGGTTGGCCCGCGCGACGAGCTCCTCGTCCACGCAGAAACCAAGGAAGGCCCTCCGGCGCGCCTCGGCCTCGGCCTCTTGGCCCATGCTGGAGAACACGTCCGTGCTGATCACGTCTGCGCCCTCCGCCGCTGCCTCTGGGCGGCGGACGACCTCGATTCGCGCGCCGCGCTCGCGCGCGCGCGCGAGCTCGCGTGGGCTCGGGTCGTAACCCTCCGGACAGGCCAGTCGCAGCTCGAGGCCGAGCAGGCCGGCCGCCTCGATCCACGAGTTTGCCATGTTGTTTCCATCCCCGATCCAGGCGTAGCGAAGGCGGGACAGGTCGCCGGACACGCGACGCACCGTCATCAGATCCGCCAAGAGCTGCATGGGATGGCTGTCGTCCGTGAGCGCGTTGAGCACCGGCACGCCGGCGAACTGCATCATCTGCAGGAGTCGGTCGTGTCCGCTGGTGCGGAAGGTGATGGCATTGACCATGCGCCCCAGCACTCGCGCGGTGTCCGCGATGGGCTCCCCTCGGCCAAGCTGACTCGTCGCCCCGGCGATCACGATCGGGTGACCGCCGAGCTCCGCCACGGCGACCTCTAGCGAGAGGCGCGTGCGCGTGGAGGCCTTCTCGAACACCAGGGCGATGTTCTTGCGCGCGAGGGGGCGGGCGCAGTTGCTGCTGCGATCGCGAAGGTGCTTGTCGGATGCGTCCAGCATCGCGACCAGCCCAGCCGGGCCCAGATCCGACAGCTCGGAGAAGTGCCGCATCACGTGCTCGCCGCCAGCACCGAGTCGATGAGCCCGAGACCTTCGTCCAGCTCGGACTTGGTGATCACGAGCGGCGGGCTGATTCGAAGCCCTTGTCCGCCCGCTAGCGTGACGAGCAGCCCGCGCTCGCGCAGCGCGATCATGACGGAGCGTGCGTCCACGGCGTCGTCGAGCACCAGCGCCTGCAGCAACCCTCGCCCGCGGGAGAGCTTGACGGACTTGGGATGCTCGGTCACCAGCTCCCCGAGCCGTAGCGTCAGGTGTTCGCCCAGCACCCGCGCATTCTCGACGAGACCGTCGGTCTCCAGCGCGCCGAGCACGGCCAGCGCCGCGGCCGACGCCAGGGGGCTGCCGCCGAAGGTGGAGCCGTGGCTGCCGGGCGGAAGCGCGCCCGCGAGCGAGCCCTGGCACAGCATGGCGCCGATCGGGACGCCGCCGGCCAGGCCCTTGGCGAGCACCAGCGCGTCGGGTCGCACGTCGTCGTGCTCCGCGCCCAAGAACCGTCCCGTGCGCCCTACCCCGGTCTGGATCTCGTCACACAGCAAGAGCGCCCCGCAGCCGTCCGCGATGGCCCTCAGGCCGCGCAAGAAACCGGCAGGCGCCGGCACCACTCCGCCTTCCCCCTGTATCGGTTCAACCAGGATGGCGGCCACGTCGTCGCCCATGGCGGCCTCGACGGCGGCGAGATCACCGAACGGCACGTGCGTGACGCCGGGCAACGGCCCGAACCCCTCTCGGTACTTCTTCTGGCCGGTGACCGCGAGCGCGCCGAGGGTTCGGCCATGGAACGAATTGTCGAAGGCGACGACGCGGTACCGGTCGGGTTGCCCAGCGTCGAAGAAGTGTCGACGGCTGAGCTTGAGCATGGCCTCCATCGCCTCGGTGCCGGAGTTGCAGAAGAACGCCCGGTCCATACGAGTGAGCGCGCACAGCTTCTCGGCTAGCCGAATGTTCGGCTCGTTGTAGAAGTAGTTCGACAGGTGGATGACGCGCGCCGCCTGCTCCGCGAGGGCACTCACGAGCGCGGGGTGTGCGTGTCCGAGGGTGCTGACGGCGATGCCCGCGTAGAAGTCCAGGTAGCGACGCCCGTCCGTGTCGAACAGCTCGACGCCGCGGCCGTGGCTGAGCACGACATCGGGCTGGCGGTAGTTCGGGTACAGATAGCGGCCGGCGGTCGAGACGAGATCGGAAGACATGGCTCGAGCCGAGAGTTACCGCAGCGGCGTCAGCGCCGCCAATGCACGGGCGATGCGCCGCAAATTGGCGCTGTCGCGCGCGGGCTCAGTGACCTTCCATGCCCGGCATCCCGGGCATTCCGGGCATCCCGGGCATGTCCAGCGGCGCGTCGTCGGGCTTGTCGCCGGGCTTCTCCTCGGCCTTCTGGTACTTCTCCAGGTTGCCGAGGGCCCAGTCCGCGGCCCAGGAGCCGACGCTGACGATCTCGTCGCTGCCGTCCATCCGAGCCCATCGGCTCGTGCCTTCCGCGCTAGCGCCGATGAAGAGCGTCTTCTTCGCCCCGTCGTCGAGGGTGAAGGTGATGGTGGCCGCCGGGGCCTCGAGGCCCACGTCGCTCGCCTGCTTGCCCTCGGCAAAACCGTCTGCGTTCAGCGCCTTGTAGGCGCGGATGGCGTCCTTGACCTTGGCGTCGTCGAACTTCGCGAGCGCGGTGGCCATGGGAGTCTTGACCTTCTTGAACTTCGCGGACCACTTGTCCCCGTCCTTCACGAAGGCGAAAGTGCCGTGCTCGTTCGTGATGTCCACGGCCTTGACCTTGTCTTCTTCGAACTTGAACAGCGCTCGGTCGCGCCAGTCTTTCAGTTCGCGGTCATACAAGTAGCTCGAGTAGCCCTTGACCGAGTACACGCCGTCGCGCCCAGCGATTCGCGTCATCTGTCCGCGTGAGCCGCTGTCTCCGAAATAGAGATCCGCGACGGCGTCGCTGCCCTTGTTGAATACCACGCGCAGCGCCTTGTCGTCGGTCAGGCCGTACTTGGCATAGGAGTCCGCCTTGCCGTCGATGGACTCCTTGATTTCGAGCGACTTCAGGTTGTCCAGGAGGCTCTTGACGTTGGTCTCGTTGGCCAGGGCCGACACGGGCGCCGCCACCATCCACTTGTCAGCCTTCTTCTCGAGCGTGATCTCGCTCGCGGGTCCCGCGTCGCCGGCGGCCTTCTTGATCACGATCTTGTCGACGGCCTTGGTCTGCTCTTCCGTCACGCCGAGCTTGGGCAAATCAGCTTTGCGAGTCTCCGCCGTGTAGCCGGCGTGCTCCTCCTTCTGCTTCTTCTGCTGCATGTAGTAGATGCCGCCCAACGCGACGAGCGCGGCAACGGCGACACCCAACTTCTTGTCCATCGCGACGGCCATGATCACACCTTGTGCGAGAGCTTCTTGTTCTGGCGGTAGCGCCAACGACCGATACCGAACAACGCGAACAGTACCGGCATGCCCAGCGTCAGCGACCACTGCACCTGCTGTTGCAGAGCCTTGCGCTTCTGCCGGTACTCCTCGTCCTTCTTGCGAATCGCGGCCTCGTCGTCCTCCGCGCTGATGTTCGGCTTGGCGATGCTGGTGTAGGTGAGGTTGGGGTCTCCCAGGATCTTCGCGCTGGCCGCCAGCAGATCGGCGTCCCCGCTCATCCAGTCCAGCGTGTTCTTGACGCTCAGGATGGTGTTGGTCAGATAGCGCTGGGCGTAGGGCTGCGCGATCATCTGCAGCTGCTGGTCTCCGCCGATGTTGCCCATCATCGCGAACTGCCCGCCAAGCTCCGGGCCGTTGCCGGAGTAGGCGAAGGGGTTCGTTATGAACTGGCTGGAGGCGATGACCAAGACCCGGGACGGCTCGGCGGCCTTGGCCGGCATGCTCACGCCGTCCCCCTCGCCGAGGGCGGCTTTGAGGTTGCCCTCCGCCACGGCGGCGATGATGTGCTGGCCATAGGGCGGCTTGGGCTTCCACTCCGGCTGCAGCTTCATGTCCATGCTCTCGCCCTCGTGCACGCTGGCGGCGGGCGTGGAGCGCGCGACGGCGTAGATCTTCACGTCGTCCCCTTGCTTGTCCTTCAAGAGCTCGATGCTGGAGGGGAAGGGAAACGCGATCTCGTCCATGCGGAAGAAGCCCGCGAAACCGGTGTCGAGCAACTTCTCGTCGTCGCTGAAGCGAGGGTCGTTGATGACGTGCGCGATACCGGGGTGGCGAATGGAGGAGATGCCGCCGGTGGCCGTCATGATGGGCAGCCGGAACTGCGCGCCGTGATCCAAGATCGCGTTCTTCTTGACGCCCAGCCCGTAGCCCGTGAGCAGCTTGTCCAGGTTGTGCCAGTTCAGGCTGGCGGTCATGCTGGCGTCCTGCGGTTTCAGACCCACCGCTGAGGCGTACACGACCAAGGACTTGTTGCCGCGCATTAGGAACTCGTCGATGCGGCGCAGCTCCTTGTCGGAGTAGTCCTTGCGCGGCTGGGTGATCATCACCCCGTCCAGCTCTGCATCGATCGCTTCCTCCCCGTCCTTCAGATCGACGTTCTCGATCTTGTAGAAGGGGAATGCCTGCTCGAGGATGCTCTGAATACTCGGCGCTCCGCCCCGGCCCTGCTTGGGAACCAGGTTCGTGTCGCTGAGCTTGAGCTCGTCTTTGCCCGTGATGATCCCGATGCGGTGCTTGATGTCCTCGGACTTGTCACGCACCTCGCGGATCTTGTTGGTGATCCAGAACTCCAGACCCTCCGAACGACCCGGGGCGAGCTGCGGGATGACGCCCTTCTCGCTGCCGTACTTGAAGACCAGGCCCATGTAGCCCTGGGCGATCGAGGCCTGATCGCTGCCGGTGGCGCTGGTCTCCCCGAACGCCATCTCTTGCAGGCCAGCCTCCTTGGCTTGCTCGCGTTCCTCGTCCGTCTTCGCCTCGATCAGCGTGAACTTGAACTTGCCCTTGCCGGCGCGCTCGTACTCCTTGAGCAGGTCCGTCAAGTCACGGACGAAGGTGTCGAGCTGCGCCAGGCCGCGGGTGACGTAGGCCTCGACCTCGATGGGTGAGTTCAGATCCGCCACCAGTCGTGCGCTGCCTTGGCTGAGCGTGTAGCGCTCGGTCTTGGTCACGTCGAAGCGATAGTTCAGCCCGAACGCGATGACGTTGGCCATCACGGCGATGCCGGCGAGCACCACGAGGTAGAACCCCGTCTGCGTCGCTGCCTTCTTCTTCTTGTCTTCCGTCGCCATCTGTCACGCCCACTTGCGCCGCTCGAGGGCGCGGAAAGCAACCACCAGCGCCAGCACGGTCACGCTGAGGAAAAAGAGTACGTCCCGGATGTCGATCAGGCCCTTGGCAAAGCCCTCGAAGTGCTTCTGGAAGCTCACGTACTGCAGCACCGTGCCCACAGTCCCGGGGGCTGCGTCCGCACCGAAGCCGATGAGCCACAGCGCCACGAGCACGAAGAAGGTGATGAAGAAGGCCACGGCTTGGCTGTCCGTGAGCGCGCTGATCAGGAGCCCGATGGCGGTGGCTGCGGCGCTGAACAACACGAGCCCCAGGTACCCGGACAGGACCGGACCCATGTCGAGGGGACCGAGGTGCCACGGGAAACGGAACATCGCTAGCGGGTAGATCAAGGTCGTGACCACCAGCACGAGCACCAAGCCGAGGGCGCCCAGGTACTTGCCCAGGATCACGTCGCTGTCGCGAACGGGCAAGGTGATGAGCATCTCCAGGGTGCCGCTGCGCCGCTCCTCTGCGAGCAATCGCATGGTGACCACGGGCACTACCAACGCGGACAGGCCGAACGGGGCGTACTCGAACATGGCCTGCAGGCTGGCCTTGTCTGCCTGCCAGAAGCCGCCCCGGTAGATGAAGAACATCAAGCCCAGCGCGAGAAAACTCAGGCAGATGACCACGTAGGCCAGGGGTGAGTCGAAGTAAGAGCGGAACTCGCGCCGCGCAATCGTCAAGAGAGGTGACATGAGTCAGTCCTTGTCCTTGTCGCCGTCGTCGTCGTCGTCGTCGTCATCGTCCGAATCGTCGTCGTCCGAATCGTCGTCGTCCGAATCGTCGTCGTCCGAATCGTCGTCGTCCGAATCGTCGTCGTCCGAATCGTCGTCGTCCGAATCGTCGTCGTCCGAATCGTCGTCGTCGGCCGCCGTCGTCGCGTCGTCGTCGTCCGAATCGTCGTCCTCATCCGGGGCATAGCCTCGGTCGAGGCGCTCGTCGCTGCGGGTCAGATCGCGGAACACGGCGTCGAGGCTCTGCGCCTCGCGCCGCAGCTCGAGCAAGATCCAGCCCTTGGCCACCATCAGACCGTACAGCTCTCGGCGTAGGTCGCCCGCCTTGTCGCCGCCGACCTCGAACTTGTGAGCGGTCTCGTCGGTTGGCAGCTCGCGAATGGTGCGCGCGCCGTCGATGGCTTCCAGCGCGGCCTTCACCTCGGCGGCCTTTGGCGCGCCGCCGTTCTTCAGCGTCTTCTTCTCGTCGACGGTGACGATGTAGCGCACGGCGCCGGTCTTGGCCCGGATGTCGTCGAGGGGGCCGTCCGCGACCACGCGGCCCTTGCTGATGATGATGGCGCGGGCGCAGGCCTCCTCCACCTCGGACAGGTTGTGGGTGGACAGTAGAATGGTGCGGTCCTGTCCGATCTCTTTGATGTACTTGAGCACCTCCGCTTTCTCGTTCGGGTCGAGATCGCTGGTGGGCTCGTCCAAGATCAGGATGGCGGGATCGTGGATCAGCGCTTGCCCCAAGCCGACGCGCTGGCGAAAGCCGTGCGACAGCGTGCCGATGTCTTTGCCCAGCGTCTGGGCCAGACCGCAGACCTCCACCACGCGCTTCATCCGCTTACGGAAGGTGGAGTCGTCCAGCCCGCGCACCGACGCGGCGAACTGCAGGTACTCGTACACGTTCATGTCCGTGTACAGCGGGGCGCGCTGAGGCAGGTACCCGAGCGATTTTCGGACCGCCAGGGGCTCCTCGAATACGTCGTGCCCGCGCACCTTCGCGGTCCCCGCGGAGGGGGAGATGAAGCAGGTCAGGATGCGCATGGTCGTGGACTTTCCGGCCCCGTTTGGACCGAGGAAGCCGACGACCTCACCTTTCTGAACTTCGAAGCTGACTTTGTCGAGCGCGCGAACGGAGCCGAATCTCTTGGTCAGGCCGCTCGCGGCGATCATCACGTCGGTTGCCATCCGACCTCCACACGGGGCAAGGGCCCCGAAGCATCATTCGTTAAGCCGAAGGGCGACGGGCAGGGCCGCTGCGCTCGGGCCGGCGCATCCTAACGACGTCGCACCCCGTGTCAACAACACTACACGGTGCCCGCATGCGCGAGGGAAACCAGCGAATTTCCGGAATATTCCCGCACGGCCCTGACCGGGAGGCGCGAGCCGCCGGCTCCATCGCTCGAGAATCGGTGCCTCGGGCCTGGTGGTGCCGCTTCGCAGCCGATGATATGCCCCCGTCCATGGCGGTCCGGTTCGCGAGAGGGCGCCTGCTCGTGCCACTGCTGGCGGCCCTCGCCAACTGCGTCGCGCTGCCCGACCCCGGGGAAGAGGAGCAGCGCTGCGTGCGGATCTGCGAGAAGACGGCGCAGTGTCCGGGTATCGACCAGGACGCCCTGTGCAAGGAGCGCTGTCTGGCCTCTCATTTTCCCGAGAAGTGCGCCGACGCCATGGAGGCGACCACCTGCGCCGAGCTCGAACAAGGCTCCACCAGCAAGTCGGCCTGGGTCGTGGCCTGCTATCCGCGCTGCTCCCCCGACGGAGTCGCCTGCCAGGGGGATCGCATCTTGTCGTGCAACGGAGGGTACTTCTCGCAGCGTGAGTGCTCGTTCGTCTGCCGCGATCTAGGTGGCAAGTACTCCGGTGTTTGCGCCAAGGAGCGCAACGGCCAGTTCTCGCCCACGGGTCTGCCGCAGTGCTGGTGCGACTGACGTGAGCGCCGCCTGCCGGTTCGACGCGGTCACGTCGCGCCGGCGAGCGGCGGTCCGCTCGCGGCGGTCCCCCGGCGCCAGCTGCCGCTGCCGCCGGGGCCTCCACCGCGAGCTCTCACCAATCGCCGCCGCCGCCGCCGCCGCGCTCGCGCCGTCCGCCGCGTCCGCTGCCACTGCCCCCATCTGCGCCTGCCACTGCCGTTGCTGCCGCTGTTGCTGCCGCTGCTGCGTCTGCCACCGCTACTGCCGTTGCAGCTGCCACCGCCACCGCCGCCGTAGCCGCCACCCCCGCCGCCGCCGTAGCCGCCGCCACCACCGCCGTAACCGCCGCCGCCGCCGCTGCGCGGACGGCGCTCCTCGGCTTCGTTCACGCGCAGCTCGCGGCCGTCCAAGCTGAAGCCGTTCATGGCCTCCATCGCCTTCTTGGCGTCCTCCTCGCTGCCCATCTGCACGAACGCGAACCCGCGCGACCGTCCCGTTTCGCGGTCGAGAACCAGTTTCACCTCGGTGACGTTGCCGTGTTCGGCGAACGCCTGCATGACCGCGTCCTCCGTCGTGTGAAAGGACAGGTTCCCAACGTACAGCTTGCTACTCATTGACCAACTCGTTCTTTGTTGCGGCTCGCCAGCGCTTCTCCAAGATCATCTCGCGCAAATCACTCCCATCAATCGGATGAGCCGCGGGCCCCGAATGAAGGGTTGCAGCATAATGCTGCCGAAGCGCGCGCGCCGCCGGGGTGCGGTTCCTCTCCACGAAGGGTGCTGAAGACAGAGGAGTTTCCACGGTACCGGCGACGTTCGCCCCGGGTCACATCTTCGCATGACCGGCGCTGGCCGCAAGGCAGAAACACCGCTTCTAGCCCCAGAAGTGGAGACCTGCGCCGCCAGGGCCACCCGAGCCCCGCCCGCGGAGCCCAATCGGCAGCCCGTGATCCGCGAGCGCCGCGCTAACTGACCCGGTAGCCGGTCACCAGCGCCTGGGCCAACAGGCCCCAGCCGTCCACGGCGACGAACAGCAGCAGCTTGAAGGGGAGGCTCACTTGGGTGGGGTTCATCATCTGCATGCCCAGCGCCAAGAGCACGTTGGAGACGACCAGGTCGATGATCAGAAATGGCAAGTAGATGGCGAAACCGATCGCGAACGCGGCGATTAGCTCGCTGACCATGAAAGCGGGGATCAGGATCACGAAGTCGTCCCTCCCCACGCGATCCCGCTCGGCCTCGGGCCGCGCCAAGCGGGCCACCTCGTAGAAGCGTCCTCGCTCGCGCTCCGAGGCATTGGCCTTGAGGAACGCCCGCAGCGGCTCGCGGGTAGCGTCTACGAGGCTGCTCACGAGCTCCGTGGTGTCACGCGCCTTGTCGTCGGCGAAGAGCGGGCCGGCGCGGTCGGCGATTCGGGAGCCAACCGGCGCCATGGCCAGCACCGTGAGCGCCGCAGAGAGCGCCATCACGACGGTGTTCGACGGGACGTTCTGCGCGCCGATCGCGCCGCGGACGATCTGCAGCACGGTAGAGATCTTCACGAACGCGGTGAGCGTCATGAAGGCGAACGGCAGCAACGTGACCAGCGCCAGCGCGACCACCAACGCCACCGGGCGCGACAAGATGTCGTCGGCGGCGCGCGCAGGCTGCGCCGCCGCCCCGCTCGCGTGCAGCAGGAGCGCCGCCGCCGTCGCCCCGGGCAGCACCCAGCGCCGTGCAGCGGCGCTAGTCGACATGGGGCTTGCCCTCTCCCGCCCCAGACGCGGGCGCGTCGGATCTGCGCAGCGCCCGAGCCAGGATGGCGGCGAAGGGGCTGGCAGCGGGGACCGGGGCGTCGTCGAGCTCGAGGCCCTCGTCCGAGAGCTCGCCCAGCTTCGATAGTCCCGCCTCGCTGGCGCCAACCACGATGACCGTCTTGCCCACTCGCACCAAGTAGATGGCCCGTCTTCCGTCCAGGGGCAGGCGCCCGACGAGGGAGAGCGGTCCGGCCACGCGCCCAACGCCCGCGCGCCGGGCAGCGAACAGCACCAGCGCGCCCAGCGCGATGATCGCCAGGAGCGTCACGACCGTCTCGAGGACGTAGCGGGTGACCGGTGACATCTGTCGCGCCCCGCTCGGACGCTAGTGGGTTTGTGCCGGAGAGGGAAGGGTGAACCGCCCACCCGGGTCGACCCGACCGCGAACCCAGGCCGGTCCGATTGACCCGCCGTTGGCGAAGCGCTAGCGGAGCGTCCTCTTGGCTCTCGTGGTTCAAAAATACGGTGGCACTTCGGTCGCGAACCTGGACCGCATGCGAGCGGTCGCGGAGCGCGCCGTGGCCACACAGCGTGAAGGCAACGACGTCGTGGTCATCGTCAGCGCCATGGCCGGCGAGACCAATCGTCTGCTCGGCTTGGCCCACCAGATCACCGAGGTGCCCGACATGCGCGAGATGGACGCGCTCGCGGCCACCGGCGAGCAGGTCAGCGCCGCGCTGGTGGCGATGACCATTCATGCCCTGGGCGGTCGCGCGAAGAGCTTGCTCGGTCACCAGGTCCGGATCCAGACCGACGCGGCCTTCACCAAGGCGCGGATCCACACGATCGAGGGCTCCAAGGTGCGGTCCACGTGTGCGGAGGGCAGCATCGCAGTCGTCGCCGGCTTTCAGGGCGCGGACCCGGAGGGAAACATCACGACGCTCGGTCGCGGGGGCTCGGACACGTCCGCGGTCGCCATCGCCGCGGCGATCAAGGCAGACGTGTGCGAGATCTACACCGACGTGGACGGTGTATACACGACGGACCCGAACATCTGTCCGTCGGCGAGGAAGATCGATCACATCAGCTACGAGGAGATGCTAGAGCTGGCGTCGCTCGGGGCGAAGGTGCTGCAGATCCGCAGCGTCGAGCTGGCAATGAAGTACGGAGTTCCCATCCATGTGCGGAGCTCCTTCACGGATACGACGGGAACCATGGTCACGAGTGAAGAAGGCCTAGAGGCAGTCGTTGTCGCCGGCATCGCCTACGACAAGAGCGAGGCGAAAGTGCAGCTCATCAACGTGCCCGATCGACCCGGCGTCGTGGCCCGAATCTTCGGCACGCTGGCCGAGAAGAACGTGTCCGTGGACATGATCATCCAGAGCCCATCCCGCGAGGGCGGAGCCACGACGGACGTCACGTTCACCGTCGCGAAGACCGACCTGGCGCGCTGCAAGGACCTGATCGAGCAGTGCGCGCGAGAGATCGGGGGCGCAGCCCTCGAGTACGATCCCGACATCGTCAAGGTGAGCATCGTGGGCCTGGGCATGCGCTCCCACGCCGGGGTGGCAGCTCGTATGTTCGGCATCCTGGCCGGCGAGGGCATCAACATTCAGGGCATCACGACCAGCGAGATCAAGGTCAGCTGCATCATTCACTCCAAGTACACGGAGCTCGCCGTGCGTGCGCTGCACGACGGGTTCGGGCTGGACAAGGCCAGCGCAGCCGTCGGTGGCTGAGCGGCAGGGCTAGAGCAGAGTCACGTCGAAGCACACGCGGCCGTCGCCGCTGGCTTCGACGCAGACTCGAGGCGTGGAGCCGAACGCCAGGACGACGCCCTCGATCTGGCCCGCGGTGTAGGCCCATGGCCCGAACAAGCGCTCGAACTGGATGCGCACCTCTCCGCTCGGCAGCTCCCGGGAGCTGACTCCCCAATCGCCCGGTGCAACGTTGTCGTACACGGATGGCAGTTTGTGCAGGGCGGCGCGGGCGTCCCGGACCAGCGCGACGACCACGCGACCGAGCACCGAGTGGGCGAAGACGTCGAAGTCTTCGCGGGCGATCCGCCGCGCACCCTCGTTCAGGCCGAGCCGTGGGAAGACCTTCTTCGCCAGCGCGCAGTAGACCCGTATGTAATCGTGCTGGGGGTAGTCGCGAAAAGCGAGATAGCGACCCCGCGTCGGTGGATCCGCGAGCCGCGGCTGAACGGCGGAGAAGTCGTCGCCGAGGCGCTCCGCGTGGCGGCTGAAGAACATGCCCTTGACCAGGTTGCCGGGCGGCACCACGCGGAGCACCTCTTCGACCTCGAAGGTGCCCGCCATGGGCTCGTCGGCGCGCACGATCACTCGGGTCACTGCCGGGAGACGCTACCTGGCCTCGTTGGCCGCGAAAACCCTCTCGCTACCCCGCGGTCACCCGCGCGTCATCGCCGCCGGGCTGCGCTGTGGCCACCCCCGGTCGTCTCGTGTGGCGCCCGCGGCGCTTTCGGAGCACGATAGCCCTCTGGCGAAGCCACGCTTCGCATGTCCTTATGGAGTGATGAACATGTCGTCATGGTCGTGGGTTCGCGTCGGGTTGTTCACGGCGGTTGGGTTGGGGTTGATGCTCGCGTGTCGAGCCGAGAGCTCGAGCGGACCGGGCACGGGGCTGGGCGGAGGGGGAGGCAGCGGAGGAGGCTCCGGTAGCGCGTGTGACGCGCTCGAGCAGTGCTGCGCCAGCATCGGGGATGCCCAGGTCAAGCAGCAGTGCATCGACTCGGTCGCCGTGCACAAGGGCAGCCTGAACCCCGAGGGCTCCTGCGCCGCCGCGCTCGACAGCTACGTGTCCGGCGGACTGTGCACCGTTGGCGTGGGTGGCACGGGAGGTGGCACCGGCGGCGCGGACGGCGGCAACTGCGCGCTGGGCCCCGAGAACACGGAGGCGGCCTGCAGCGACGGCTGTGACAATGACGGGGACACCTTCATCGACTGCAACGACTTCGACTGCGGCAAGTTCGAAGCGTGCAAGAAGCCCGCGGAGAACAGCAACCCAGCGTGCTCCGACGGCATCGACAACGACGGTGACACGTTCATCGACTGCGACGACAAGGACTGCCAAGATCGGATCATCTGCAAGGGCGAGGCGAACAACGCGACTTGCTCGGACGGGGTCGACAACGACGCGGACGGGCTGATCGACTGCGCGGATCCGGATTGCCGCAAGGAAGCCATCGTGGTGTGCAACGGGTCGAGTCCAGTCAGTCCGTTGCCGGGCCCGTCCGAGTGGCCGGCGCTGGTGCAGACGCGCTGCTCGGATGGATTGGACAACGACAACAACGGCTTCGCCGATTGCGCGGACTTCGGCTGCCGCGACAATTTCGAGGCCACCATCTGTCAGGGGCTGCCTCCGGAGTCGGACAACACCGCCTGCTCAGACGGCGTGGACAACGACGGCGACGGAAAGATCGACTGCGAAGACTCGGGCTGCCGGGGCGAAGCCATCGTCGTGTGCAACGGGACGAGCCCCGCCAGTCCGCTGCCCGACCCGACCCAGTACACTGCCTTGGCCAACACGCGCTGCTCGGACAACATCGACAACGACAACAACAGCTTTACGGACTGCAACGACTTCGGTTGCTCGCAGAACCCGGACGTGACCGTCTGCAACAAGGAGAGCACCAACGCCCTGTGCAGTGACGGCATCGACAACGACAACAACGGCAAGACGGACTGTGCGGACTTCGGGTGTACCCAGAACCCACACGTGACGGTGTGCGAGACCACCTTCGCGAAGTGCAGCAACACGCTGGACGACGACAACAACGGCTTCGCGGATTGCCTCGACTGCTCCTGCAATCCGGCCAAGTGCAACTCCACCGCCAAGCCGAACCCAGCCTGCCTGTGACAGCCCAGCCGGTAGCCCCCGCGCTCAGGCGCGGCGGCTGCCGGCGCGGATCTTCTGCACCTCCCACTGACCCACGACGTTGCGCAGTTGCTGCAGGGTGCCCTCGGCGACGCTACCCGCCGCGACCACGAGGCGCGGGCGTCCCTGCTCCTTGACCACGCGCAACCGAGCGTGCGCGATCCGAGCCCGCGCAGCGACGTCGGCGAGATCGCCCAGCAGCCGCGGCGGCAAGCGTCCGGACACGAGCCGTACGCGACCACGGCTGATTTCCACGCGAAACAGCTCGTTGGAGCGGTAGAGCGACCACACCAGCGGCAGCGCCAGGGCTGCCAAGAGCAAGATTCCAACCAGCAAGCTCACGGCGAGAAAACTTACGCCGGCTCGGCTGGGCTCGCTACCATCCCGGTCGCGTGTCGAGCCAGCCCCCCAGCACCAGCCTGCCGCGGCAGTTCGGCCGGTACTTGCTGTACGACCAGATCGGCGAGGGCGGCATGGCTCAGATCTACCTCGGCCGCGAGCAGACGGACCTCGGCGGTGAGCGCAAGGTCGTCGTCAAGCACATCCTCCCGCTGTTTGCGGAGAGCGCCGAGCTCGCCCGACTGCTCGTGGATGAGGCCAAGCTGGCCGCACAGCTGACCCACGGCAACGTGGTGAAGGTCTACGACCTCGGGCGCGAGCAGGGCACGCTCTACATCGCGATGGAGTACGTCGAGGGCTTCGACCTGAGAGACCTGCTGAAATCCTGCTCCAAGGTCAAGGTGCCGCTCCCGGTCGAGTTCTCGCTGCTGATCGTGACGGAGACGCTGCGCGCCCTCGACTACGCCCATCGCAAGAGAGGTGACGACGGCCGCCCCCTCGGCATCGTTCACCGCGACGTGTCGCCCTCCAACGTGCTCGTCTCGTTCGACGGTCAGATCAAGCTGTGCGACTTCGGCATCGCGCGGGCCATTGGGATCGACCAGATGCTGCCGGACGAGGCCATCCAGGGCAAAGCGGGGTACATGAGCCCGGAGGCCGCGGCCGGGAAGTCCGTGAGCGCGCAGAGCGACGTGTTCGCGGTGGGGGTCATCCTGTGGGAGCTCTTGGCCGGCCGTCGTCTGTACCGCAGCGAGCCGGGGCGGCCGCCGACGCTCGAGCAGGCTCGCAGCGCGGTCATTCCCGACTTGCCTCGCCGGGGCTTGCCGCAAGAAGAGGTGCTCCTCGGCGTCGTCGGGCGCGCGCTGTGTCGGCAGCCGGAGCAGCGCTATGCCTCAGCACGAGAGATGCTCAGGGAGCTGGAGAGCTACGTCGCCCAGAGCGGCATGTTGGCGAGTCCGCTCAAGCTCGGACAGTGGCTGACGGACCACTTCGGCGCCGAGATCCTCGAACGCCGCCGGGCGCGCGAGGTGAGCAGCCGATCCCACGCCCAAGCCGTCGAGCACCACTCCGAGCTCGACTCGCTCGCCGGGACAGCCGTTCCGCTGGGGCCGCCCGCCAGCACGTCGCTCGCGGAGTTCGGTCCGCACTCGATGGAGCCCGTCGCGCACTCGATTCAGCAGCCGCCGTCGGGTGCATCCCTCGCGCCGGCTGCCTCGTCCAGCCGCAAGCCAGCGCTAATCGTCGTTGCCTTGCTGGTGGTCGTCGTCGTGGTGCTGGCTCTCAGCCGCGCGGCGCTATAGTCGGCGCCCCCGTGTCGTTCGCAAAGGTCGCCGTGCCGGTCCCGCTCGGGCAGGCGTTCAGCTACTCCATCCCGGACGAGCTCAGTGCCGAGCTCGTGCCCGGCTCCCGCGTGCTCGTCGAGCTCGGCCGTCGTCGGGTGCTCGGCGTCGTGCTCGCGGTCGTGGAGGGCGAACCGGACGTCGAGGCCGCCAAGCTCAAGAGCGTGCTCGCGGTCGTCGATCGCGAGCCGGTGCTGTCGGAGGAGTTGCTCTCCTTCTTGATCGAGCTCGGTCGCTACTACCTGGCGCCCCTCGGTGAGGTGATGCGCCTCGCGCTGCCGCAGGTCGAGCGCAGCGCCAAGCACCGCCTGGAGCAGCAAGGCCTCGCGGGTGTCGAGGCGCTAGAGAGCGTCGGTAGGTTGGTGCGGTTCGCCGTGCCGGTCGAGCCTCCCCCGGGCGGGGCACCACCGCGGGGGCAGGCCCAGGAGATCCTCGACCAGCTGCGCTCGGCTGGCGCCTGCGAGGTCAGCTCGCTCGCCAAGCGCTGGAGCTCCGCGCGCGGCTCCGTGAAGCGCCTCGAGGCCCTGGGCTTCGTGCGGCTCGAGTCGAGGAGTCAGTCCATCGATCCGTTCTTCGCCGAGCCGGTAGAGAAGGACGTCGCCCCCGAGCTCACCGACGCCCAGCGCGCGGCCCTCGACGCGATCCTGGCAGCGGTGGATGGGCGCCAGCCGGCGGCGTTCCTGCTCGATGGCGTGACGGGCTCGGGCAAGACCGAGGTGTACCTCCGAGCCGTCGAGCACGCGGTGCGCTCCGGCTCGGGAGCCATCATCCTGGTCCCCGAGATCGCGCTGACGCCCCAGCTCGTGGCGCGCTTCCGTGCCCGCTTGGGCGACGCCATCGCCGTGCTGCACAGTGGACTCACGGATCTCGAACGCCACGCGATGTGGCGCTCGCTGCGCGACGGCCAAGTGCAAATCGCGATCGGCGCGCGCTCGGCCCTGTTCGCGCCCGTCGCGCGCCTGGGACTGATCTGCGTGGACGAGGAGCATGACGGATCGTTCAAGCAGGAAGAAGGTGTGCGCTACAACGCGCGCGACATGGCGCTGCTGCGCGCTCATCGCGCCTCGGCCGTGTGCGTGCTCGGCTCGGCCACGCCCTCGTTGGGCAGCGAGGCGCTGGTGCGAGAGCGGCGGCTAGGCCGCCTGGTGCTACCCGGCCGCGCGCGGCAGAGCGCGGAGCTGCCGAAGGTCGAGCTCGTGGACCTGCGCCGTATCGGTCCCGGGCCCGGGGGGCACAAGCTGATCTCACTGCCGCTCTACCGCGCCATCGAGGCCACCCTCGCGGCTGGTCAGCAGACGATCTTGTTCCTCAATCGCCGGGGTTTCGCGCCCACGGTACTGTGTGAAGCCTGCGGCGCGACGATGCAGTGCCCCAATTGTGCGGTGGCCCTCACGCTGCACCGCCGAGGCAGACCCACGCTCCGCTGCCACTACTGCGACTACGCCTGCGCGCTGCCGGAGGTGTGTCCCAGCTGCAGCGCTCAGAAGCTGAGCGAGGAGGGAGCCGGTACGGAGCGGATTGAAGGCACCCTCGCGGAGCTCTTCCCGACGGCGCGAGTCGCGCGCCTGGATCGGGACGTGGCCGGCGGACACAAGAGCGCGCGCATCCTGGACCGCATGCGCAGCCACGAGATCGACGTATTGGTGGGCACGCAGATGGTCACCAAGGGGCATGACCTGCC
This sequence comes from Polyangiaceae bacterium, assembly GCA_019637295.1. GTDB lineage: Bacteria > Myxococcota_A > Polyangia > Polyangiales > Polyangiaceae > JACKEA01. The sequence goes on along the minus strand of JAHBVX010000004.1, from coordinate 540,451 downwards.
CCAGGTCACGCTGGTCGGCGTGCTGAACGCCGACGCCGCGCTCTCGCTGCCCGACTTCCGCGCAGCCGAGCGGGTGTTCCAGTTGCTGGTGCAGGTCGCCGGGCGGGCCGGGCGTGGGGACAGCCCCGGCCAGGTGCTGATCCAGACCTATCAGCCCGAGCACGCGGCCATCGCGCTGGCGGCGAATCACGACGTGCGGTCGTTCGTGGACCGCGAACTGGCGGCGCGCCGTGAGCTGAACTACCCCCCCTTCGCTCGCATCGCGCTGGTGCGCGTCGAGGCGGTCGACGAGCGCATCGCCGAGGCGGCTGCCGAGCGGCTCGCGGACATCGCGCGGCGTGCCGTCCCGAAGGGCGCGGAGGTGGTCGGGCCCGCGGCAGCGCCGCTGGCTCGGCTCCGGGGGAGGTTCCGCTATCGCTTCATGGTCCGCAGCAAAGAGCGCGGACCGCTACGCACAGCGCTCCTGGCGGTGCTTCGCAGTCCTCCGGATCGTCGCGTGCGCCTCACCGTCGACGTCGACCCGATGAGCATGCTTTGATGGCTCGGCTCATGCTTCGCCTGCTCACGCTGCTCGTGGTCGCCGTCGTCGTTGGGTGGCCCGGAGCAGCGCGGGCGGCCGAGGGGCAGTGGCATGTGGGCGCGGGCCTGGGGGCCGCCACCTTCTCCGGGACCGGCAGCGGCTTTGGACCGGCGCTCGGGCTGCAGGGGGCGTACGAGCTGACTGACATGTTCGATCTGCACCTCGAGCTGTCTGCCTCTCAACACGAGCTCGCTCCGGCCACGAGCACGCGCTTCTATGGCGCGAGCGCGGGCGCCGTGTACAAGGTCGACGTCATCGAGTGGGTGCCGTACTTCGGCCTGTACGCTGGCGTCTATCGCTTCGACGGGGAGGTGATCCCCACCCCCCTGAAGCAGACCGAGCTCGGGATAGCGGTCCCTCTGGGGCTCGACTACTCGTTCAGCCGCAGCTTCGCGGTGGGAGTCCAGCTCCGGTACCACGGGTTCTTGAGCGATCCGATGTCGTCTCTGGGGGATGCACCCTATTTCCTCGGCCTGCTGCGCGCAGAGTACCGGCCGGGCTGGTAGCGGCGCGGTCACGCCGTTCGGGCGCTCACGCGCGCGGATTCGCAGCCCGATCGGGGTTTTCTGGTTCCTCGGGCGGCCCGCGTGCTAACTGCACCGTCATGCGACGAGGTGTCGCTTGGTCAGCCGTCCTGGGGCTCGCGTGCGCGCGCACGGCACCTGGAGGTGCGCCCGAGCCGGACGGCGCCACCGGGCTGAGTCGCTCGCTGCCGCCGGCTAGCGCAGCGGTCAAGAAGGCCGTTGCCGAAGGATTCCCGGGCGAGCCCCCGGCGGGGGACTGGATCGAGCAGGTGCGCATGCACCGCTTCGCCGACGCTGCGCGCTCCCTCGACGCCCTGAGCGAGGAGGCGAGGCGACGCTCGGGCACTCGCTACGTCCGCGCCGTGGTCGCGGCCGAGCTCGGAGACGCCAAGCGGGCCGTGAAAGAGCTAGAAGGGCTGGAGGGCGAGCTGCCGCTGCTCCGGTCCGAGATCGAGGCGCTGCGCGCCAAGAGCGCCCTCGAGGCAGGGCCCTTCGAGCTGGCGGCGCGCTACTACGGTCAGCGTACGGACTGGGCATCGCTGTGTGCCGCTGCCACGGCGCTGGAGCGCGGGGGCCAGCTGGAGCAAGCGCGCGCTGCGGCGACGCGGGCGCTCGCCGCCGCCCAGCGCGAGAAGAAGCGAGGCGTCGAGGCGCAGGCCCACGCTCGGAGCATCCGTGCCCGCGTCGCCCAGAAGCTCGGCGCCACGGCCCCAGCGGTGGAGGACTTGCTCTGGCTCGCGCTCAACGCGCCGGCCTCGGCTCACGCGGCGTCGGCCGACGAGACGCTGGAGCAGCTCGCGCCCTCGCGCAAGCTGACTGCTCGCGAGCGCTACACCCGAGCGCTCGCCTTCGCGGACGCGGGGAACGTGCCAGCCGTAGAGCGTGAGCTCGCTGCGAGCGCCGCGGCCGCTGGACCCAAGGCGTCGTCAGGTGAGCTCTTGCACGCGCGCGGGTGGGCGCTGTACGTCGCGCGGCGCGACTACGTGAAGGCCGCGGAGCTACTCGAGAAGGCCAGCGCCAGCGGTAGCGAGCATGCGGTGCGGGATCTGTTCTACGCGGCGCGCTCACGGTCGCGCGCACATCAAGACGACCGCGCGATCCGCATGTACGAGCAGCTCGCGGCTCGCCACCCCAAGTCTTCCCTGGCAGAAGAGGCCCGCTTCCTGGCCGCGCGGCTGCGCTACATCCAGGGACGCTGGACGGACGCCGCCAAGAGCTACGACCGCTATCTGGATCGCTACAAGAAGGGGGGAAAGCACCTGGACAGCGCCAACTACGAGCGCGCAGTGTCGTGGCTCGCGGCGGGCCAACACGATCGGGCGGCCAAGACCTTCGCGGAGCTGGCCAAGGGCGCCCGTGACGAGCTCGGGACCGCTCGCCTCAAGCAACTTCAAGGCGTGGCGCTCGCGGGTGGTGGCCAGCACGCTCGCGCCGCCGAAGCGTTTCGCGGCGTCGTAACCGACTATCCGCTCTCGTTCCCAGCGCTCGCCGCGAGCGCTCGACTGCGCGCCATGGGCTCGCCCCTGCCGCCCCCCATTGAGCCCGCGGCTGCCGCGGCCGCCCGCGCTCCGGTGTCCGTGGAGCTACCGGCGAAGGTCACGCTCTTGCTGCGCCTTGGTCTGGACGACGCGGCAGAAGGCGAGCTAGCGCAGCAGGAGAAGCAGCTCTCCGCGGTACACGGCGCGCGCGCGGACGAGGCGCTGTGCGAAGCCTACTCGCAGCTCTCGCGGGCGAGTCGTCGCTATCGTGTCGGTCAGCGCGCCGCGCGCTACAGCATGTTGCGCCGCGCGCCGGGGGCGGACACGCGTTGGCTGTGGGAGTGCATCTACCCGCGGCCCTACGAGCCGCTGGTGCGCCAGGCCGAGAGTCGCTTCCAGCTTCCGACGAACTTCGTGTACGCCATCATGCGCCAGGAGAGCGCGTTCGCTCCGGGCGTGGTGTCCTCCGCCAACGCGGTCGGCCTGATGCAGCTCATCCCTCCAACGGCGACGGCGGTCGCGCGGGAGCTCGAGCTGAGCTACGAGCCGGTCTTGCTGTACAGCCCCGCGGTCAACATCGAGATGGGCTCGTACTACCTGTCCAAGGTGCTCACCACCTTCGGCGGGAACGTCGCGCTGGCGGCGGCCGCCTACAACGCCGGACCGTCGGCGGTGTCGCGTTGGCTCGAGACTGGCGAGCAGCTGCCCCTCGACGTGTGGGTGGCGCGCATCCCCTACACGGAGACGCGGGGCTACGTCACCCGCGTGGTGGGCAACCTGGCGCGCTACGCCTACCTGGCGGGCGGCGAGAGCGCGGTGCCGACGGTTTCGCTGGAGCTGCCCCAGGGACTGCGGGCGGCTCAGGATGCCTACTGACTCGCCGGACTCCATGCTGGCGCCGCGAGCGCCCACCCTGCGGGAACGCCTCGACGCGACGATGAACCACCTGGCGACGGAGGTGTTCGTCGCGCTGCTCATCGTCATCAGCGTGGGCTTGTTGCTGGCCGAGGCGTCTCTGTCGCGAAGCTCCACGTTGCGCGCGAGCGTGGAGTACGCCAACGACGTCATCACTTGGGTGTTCGTGGGGGAGCTATCGCTCCGGTTTCTGGCGGAGCGCCACAAGCGGCGGTTCTTCCGGCGCTTCTGGCTGGACATCATCGCCGTGCTGCCGCTGTTTCGAGCGTTCCGCGTGCTGCGCATCTTGCGCCTGCTGAGGCTGTTTCGCTTCGGCGTGATCCTCGGACACCGCGTCGGCTTCGTGCGCAAGCTGCTGCAGGTCATCAAGTTCGAGTATGTATTCGCCGGGCTCGCCATCGTGGTGACGGTGCTGATGGGTGCGATCAGCATGCGCTACACCGAGGGGCGGGATCTCGAGACCCTCGACACGCTCGAGGAAGCCCTCTGGTATGCGGTCATGACGGTGGCGGCCGCCGAGCCCATCGGCGCCGAGCCCGTCACCCGGTTCGGGCGCACCGTCACCCTCTCCTTGATGCTCGGCGGGATGACCCTGTTTGCGTTCTTCACCGGGACCGTCAGCGCCGTCATGATCGAGTCACTGAAGAAGCTGAGGATGTCGCCCATGAGTGTCGAGGAGCTGGAACGCCACGTCGTGATCTGCGGGTGGAACGGCGCGGCCCCCCTGTTGATCCGGGAGCTGTACGCGGACGCGGAGGCGCGCGAGGTCGTCGTGATCACGGATGGGGCGCCACCGGACGAGTCGGCGCTCGGCGATCTCTTCACCCGGGTGCGGGTCATCCACGACGACTTCACCAAGAGCGCGATACTGCGTTCGGCGGGCATCGAACGCGCGCGCTACGCGGTGCTGCTCTCGGATCGCGGCAAGGAGGACCGTAGCCCTCAGGACCGGGACGCACGCACGGTGTTGGCTGCGCTCCTCATCGAGCGGCTCAACTCGCGTATCCACACCATCGTGCAGTTGCTCAATCGCGAGAACGAGGTCAGCCTGCGGGAGGCGGGGGTGGAGAACGTCATCGTCAGCGACGAGTACGTCGGCGCGGCCATGGCGTCGCTGGTGAAGAATCGCGACGCCCTGCCGCTGCTCGCGGTGCTGCTCGGCAACGGCGACGACGCGCAGCTCCGGACCGAGCGCGTGGCCGGCGAGCTGGTCGGGCTGTCGGTGGCCGACGCTCTCGGGCGCATCAAGAGCCGTCACGACGCGATCTTGCTGGCGGTGCGCACCGGGCCCGGTCCCTCGGACACGGTCATCAATCCGCCCGCAGATTTCGTGCTCGAGGCGGGTCAGCGCATCATCATGGCCAAGCGTCGCAGCTAGCGAGGGCGGCGACCTGCAACCCTTGCCTCCCCCAAATCGCAGCCTCAGCCGCGTGCTCGCCCGTGCTCGGCCGCCTCAGCTCGACGAGGTGAAACGACTCGCTCCGTCGCTGCGGCCTGCGCGCGCGCTTGCGCGCGACGGGCTTCGCGCGCGATGGAGGAGGCCGGCGGGCTCGCCTCGGACTGGGCAACACGCTGGACCCCCTCGAGCTACTCTTCAGGTACAAGGTCGAGCAGTGCACCGCACGAGGCGACAATGCTCGAGTACTCCTGATCGGCAAGTTCCAGCCACCCGTCCTCTTCATGCGCGACGGTGCCCAGCACCGTTGAACCGTCAGTCCTGAGAAAGGCCAGGTCCTCCGGAAGCTGGGGCTGCTGCCAGCCATAGAGGCTGTCACTTGCCCGGACTAGGATCTCGACGAGCTTGTCGGTCACAGGTGCCCTCCAGATCGAGGCCTCGCCTCCGAGCAGCTGTGTACCTGGCCACTCGGAAGCCCGCATCTGTGAGCTTCCGAGTTTGTCTAGCTCGTTCAGGAGTTGCCTTGCCTCGTCAGTCAGCCCAAGGTCGTCGCGAACGACCACCAAGACTAGCGAGGAGAACTCCGCGACCCTGCGCAGGAGAGCTTCGTAGGATGCACCGCGGGGTTCACATCCAAGCCGGAATTGCCGCCGAGCCATCCTGATTTCACCGGAATGTGGTTGACCGGCCCGACGATCGTCGACCAGCCAGATGTGTCCTTGCGGCAAGGATCAGCTGTCCCAGTCATTCACCATCTGCACAGCCCCTGCGAGAAACGCGAGCCCGGATCCTCTAGCGAGTGCAGCTCTGAGATCCGTCGCCATTAGGTCACTACCAAGCGGGTCATACACGAAGTTGGCGCCCACTCTCTCCCCGCGCGCAAGCCGCCGTAGAAGCCCATCTTGCGTTGCATAGCGGTCAACTATCGCGACAGTCGTCACGGCCCTACCACCATTGCGGAACACCGACACGGTGCACAAGCACCAAGGGGACTCCGCATCGGTCGAAACAGCTGTGACCCTTCCGTCCAGCCGGTTCGGACCGGCGTCCGACTCAAAGTCCCAGGGTTCGCCAATGCTGGCCGAGAACGAACGGCCTACGAGCTCATCGGTATGGTTGGACATTGACTATCTCCACCTCGACCGGATCCGTGGACATGTATTCACGGCCTCCGCCGCGCCCGCCGTAGTCGGGCGCGACGCGCGTGCCGTCGCGGCTCACGGTGGGTGAACCCTTCAACCTGAACTCCATCTGCACCTCAGGGCGGTTCGGCAGAGACAAGCGGTCTTGCGCTCGGTCCGCGGAGCGGAACTTCGAGTCTGTCCAGTACGTCTCCCCGGGCCGTCCTCCCCAACGGCCGACGTAGTCATCGAGTCGAGGCGGCGTGGGTGATCGGGCACTACCGTGCGCGCGCCTCATTCATCTCCAAGCGACACGTTTAGGGTTGCGACCAGCCCACGAATTGACTGTTTCATTTCCTCCGGAACGCTCAACTCTTCACGCAAGATTGCTTGGAGATGAAAGCGAAGCGCCATTTGAATCTCGCCACCGGTTGCGCCGGCCGCGATGGCGTCACGCAGGGTTCGCGCACGCAAGCTAAACCCCGCGGTCTCCAGGTTGATCGCGATTGCTTCGACTTGATCGTAGACATTCTGTTGCATCTCCGCACCTATTGCATCGTGAAGGACTGCATCACCACGCCGTCCGGCGGTACGACGACTTCCATTGCGCCGCCCGCATTCTCTCCGAAGGCTGGTGCGGGCCGCGTCACAAAGCTTGCACCCGGGCGCTGCTTTGCCGTCTGTATGAAGTTTGCGTTCGCGACATTGCTTTCTGGAATGCCATGGCGCCCTGCGAAGCCCGGAGACAACGGATGTTCGAGCGCCCAAGAGTGCGAACCGGTTGCTTCACTTCGTCCTGTGGTTCCAACTTTCAACCGACGAACGGCCGGAGAGTGCCGCTTTGCTCGTGGCTTGGTGCGCCGGCCCGTACGGCGTAGGCACCACGTCCCCCGCACCCTTGTTGACCTTCCAGCCACTCTCGCCCCAGCAGAAGATCTGGTTGCAGCCGGAGAGGCTGGGTTTGGGGGTGGTGGCGCCTCGGGTGCTTTGTTGCCCCCACCCGGGTTGCAGCCCGCCGTGAAGCTGCGAGGGGATCTTCGGCGCGGCCGCAAGACTGCGGCCTGCAACCCTTGCCTCCCCCAAATCGCGGGCTCAGCCGACGTGCTCGCCCGTGCTCGGCCGCCTCAGCTCGAGGAGGTGAAACGACTCTCTCCGTCGCTGCGGCCTGCGCGCGCGCTTGCGCGCGACGGGCTTCGCGCGCGATGGAGGAGGCCGGCGGGATGCAGCGCGTGTACGTGGGACTCGCCGCTTCCACTAATCAGCTCGCCCAGCGCACGGGACGACCTAGCCCGAATCCGCTCGGACGCCGTCTGCGTGCTGCGCACCATCGTGATCACCGATTACGCGCCATCGTGATCACCTCTTTCGGCGCATGGTGATCACCCATTTCGGGAGCTTGATCACCCGTTACGGGGGCCTTGATCACCACTGAGCAAGCGTTCAGGAAATAGGCGATGCTTGCGGCCCGCGAGGTCGGCGTCCGAGTGCTCGTGAGTCCCCCATCCCGGCCTCCACCGGAGGCGCAAATGGCGACGGAGAACCAGACGGCTTTCAGCACTTCCTGGTGGAGCGCTACCTGCTCCACCTCGAGCGCGGCGGACGGCTGCTCTCCGGGCAAGTTCGTAGACGTCGAGCTGTTCACGCCGGGGAAAGGCGCCGCCCGAGGTGGCGCGCCAGCATCCGATGACGATGAGTGAAGAACGCGCGCACGATTCGCCGCACGAGCGGCCCAGCGAAGCGCGGTTCGAAGGTTAGCTCGTCCCGCACCGTGCAGGCGCGTCCGTCGCCGGTGACGCGACGTTCGTGGCGCCAGAGCTTCATGCTGCCCATGGGTGACTGCTCGACGAAGCCCCCGCCGGGGGAGAGCTCGAGCAGCGTCAACTCCGAGTAATCGATGGGCAGCACGCCGAACAGCTTGATCCAGCTCCGAAACAGTCGCTCGCCCGGCTTCACCTGCAGCGAGCCGAGGTCGGTGACGCGCGGTGGGACGGACATCGAGAGATAGGGTGCCATCTCTCGCGCGATGCCCGCGACGGAGGTGACCCAGCGCCAGGCCTCGTCCGCCGGCACCGGCAGCGTGGTCTCGAAGCTGAGGGAGTAGGCCATCAGGCGGGCAGTCGAAACACCTGACTGGCGTTCTTGCTGAGGAAGCGCTCGGTCGCGTCATCGTCCAGGCCAAGAGCGCTCACCTCGGCGAGGGCTTGAGCGGGCAGCAGCATGGGGTAGTTCGAGCCGTACAAGACCTTGCGCCGCCCGTCGGCGCGCAGGTAGTCCACCAGCGCTCTGGGGTAGCGCTTGGCGGTGTACGCGGAGGTGTCCAGGTACACGTTGGGGTACTTGCGGCAGAGCGAGATCATCTCCTCGGTCCAGGGGTAGCCAATGTGCCCACCGACGATCACGAGCTCCGGGAAGTCCAGGGCGACGTCGTCCAGGTAGGGGATCGGTCGGCCCGTATCGCTCGCCCGCAGCGGGCCGGTGTGTCCGACCTGGGTGCAGAACGGGACGCCGAGCTCCACGCACTCGGCGTACAGCGGGTAGTAGCGGCGATCATTCGGCGGCAAACCCCAGAGCCACGGCAACAGACGCAGCCCCACGAAGCCGAGCTCCTTGACGGCGCGGCGCAGTTCGCGGACCGCGAGCATGGGACGTGCGAGGTCGACGGACGCCAGTCCAACGCAGCGCGTAGGCGCCTGGTCGATGAAGTGCTTGACCTCGTCGTTCGAGATGATGGCGCCGTCCGGGCCCTGCCAAGCGCTGAACACCCCGACCCGCACGCCTCCCGCGTCCATGGCGCCCAGGGTGAAATCGAAGGGCAGCTCCGCCGTGGGGACCTCCAGCTTCGTCCAGCGGCGCAGCGGCTCGAACATCTCGTGTCCGATGAAGCGCAGCGTCGGCGGCTGCATCCAGGCATCGATGATCATCTCACCTCCGGGCTATGGGCAGTAGCGGGTAGTGGGGTTCACGCTCTTGCAGGAGTGTAGCGACGGGCTCGCGCCCTTCGGTACGCTCACCACCTCGATGTGCGTGTGCGGGCCGCTCGAGCAGCCGGAGTTGCCCACCTCCGCGACGAAGTCCCCCTGCTTGACGGCGGCTCCATCGCTGACGCCAGGGGCTGCCTTGTGAATGTGCAGGTAGTACACGTACAGGTCGTTCGCAGCGTCGTTGGGATCACCACAGCTGGCCTTGATGCGCAGGTAGTTGAAGTTCGACTGGTAGCACGCGGTGTTGCAGCTCTTGGTCACCGGGTCGTAGCAGTTGGGATACCCGGTCACGAGCTTGATGGTGCCGCTCACACCCGCATAGATCGGCGTGCCGATGCTCGCGGAGTAGTCCATGCCAAAGTGTCCGGTGTTCGCGCTGCAGTTGGCCGTGAACCCCTGCGTGAGGGAGCCCGGAGGCTTGGTCACGCAACAACTGCCGCTGCCGCCCGCAGCGCACTGGTCCGGAGTGCCGGGCGGGTTCTGCTTGCAGCCGTTGCTGCACGTCACCACCGAGCTCGTCGTCTTGTTCAGGCAGGTGTAGAGCTTGCTCGGATCGCCTCCGCTCAGCGAGCCGCCGCAATACTCGCCGTTGCTGGCGGCGCTGCTGCAGGGGTCGCCACCGCCGCTCTTGCAGGCGTCGGGTGTCCCGGGTGGGTTGGCTTGGCAGCCGTTGGGGCAGCCCTGAGTGCTCGCGGTCGTGAGATTGGTGCAGTGGTACAGCGTGTTGGCGTCGCCGCCCGGAAGCGATGAGCCGCAGTAGGGGCCGTTGCCGCCGTTCGCCCCCTGACAGGGATCGCCCGATGCGCAAGCGTCGGGGGTTCCGGGCGGCGCCTCGACGCACGCTCCGTTGCAGGTGACGGCGGCCGTGGTGGCGCCTCCGGAGCAGGTGTAGAGCTTGTTCGGGCTGCCCCCCGGGAGCGCCTGGCCACAGTACTTTCCGTTGCCCGCGTAGGCTCCGGTGCACGGGTCGTTCGACGCACAGGCGTCGGGAGTCCCGGGCGGATTGCTCTGGCACGCGGCTGGGCAAGCGATCGTGCTGGTCGTCTGGCCGCCCGCGCAGACGTACAGCGTGCTCGAATCGCCTCCGGCGAGGGACACCCCGCAGTAGGTGCCTGCGCCGGGAGCGCTGGCGCACGGATCCGACGGAGGCGAGCTGCAGCTGCCGCCCGTGCAGCCGTGGGCGCAGGCGCTCGCCTGCGTGGTAACCGACGCGAGGCAGGTGTACAGCGTGAGGTGATCGGCTCCACCGCCGAGGTCCGAGCCGCAGTGCGCGCCATCCGCCTGCCCCGCACAGGGGTCGTCTCCGGGCGCGCCGGCGCTCGCACCCGTCGCGCCGCTGCCGCTCGTCCCGCCGGCCCACGCTCCGCCGCTGGCGATGCCCCCGGAGTTGCCTGTCCCGCCGCTCCCGCTGTGGCCGCCGGGGCCGTCGTCATCGCTCCCGGCGCAGGCGATCGGCAAGCAAGCTGCGAGCAAGGCCGCCAGCGCAAGCGATGTCGGGCGTCCCATGAGCGCTAGGGTGACGGCGCGAGCCAGCAGCGTCAACGCGGGAGTCTCAGCCCCCGGAACAACAGCGCACGCCGAGGCTGTAGTCGAAATAGGTCGGAGCATGCGACGAGACCTTGGCTTCGCACCCGGCCTTGGTGCTGCGGGAGAAGAACCCGCCCACGAAGACACCCTCCCGGTCATCGACCCACTCGTCGAGGTTGCCGACCATGTCATGCACGCCGTCCTGCCCCCACTGGCTGACACACTCGGGCGTGCTGCCCGTCGGGCGGAGCAGGGGCTTGCCTCGAGAGGTCACGCGGTTCAGCCGAGGGTCGGTGTGATTGATGGAAGCGTTGCCGTGCAGCTCCGCCGCCGGGTGGGCCTCGCGAAAGACGTTGCAGCGACCCGCCTCGTAGCGGTCGCCATACGGAAACTGTCGATTGCTTTCGCCCCGGCACGCGCGCACCCACTCGGCTTGGGTGCACAAACGCTTGCCCGCATTGCGACAGGCGCGCTCGGCGACGGGCAGGCTGACGTAGCCGTTTGGAACCACTCCAGCCTGAGACACCGCGCGCGGCTCGAACTCTTCGCGCAGCTGCCAGCTGGGCGGCACGGGTACCGACATGCTTCGCGCGCGCTCGGTCTCCCCCGACGCGGTCGCGTTCTTCCAGCGATCGAAGGTGCGCTCGGTCTGAAGACGCGTGGGGTGATAGTAGGGTGAGATGTCGCGGCCGGCCTCGGCGTCCACGAGTTTGGACTCGTAGCGATCGATGCAGAAAGCTCCGGCGATGTCGACCATGTCCGCGGCGCAGCGGCCGCGCTTCGGGCTAGCCCAGGGGCCGGGCAGCACGATCTGACCCGGATCGGGTGGGGCCAGGTCGCCGCCGTCCGGCAGATAGAGCAGGACCGGCGGGCTCGCGTCTCTCGGCGCGCGGAGGGTGCTCGTCGTCGTTGCGCTCGGAGCGGGGGCAGGCTCCGGATTGTCGCTCTTGGAGCAGCTCCCGAAGACCAGCGCGGCGAGCGCGACGATGGGCGCCCCGCGCGACGTCACTTGCCGCGATAGACGATGAGTCCGTGAGTCAGGTCGTAGGGCGACACGGCGACGCGGACCCGATCCCCCGGCAGCACGCGGATGTGGTGGCGGCGCATCCGGCCGGACAGCTGAGCGCGTACGACGGCTCCGCCCTGGTCCACCTTGATGGTGTACTGGCCACCGCCGAGAGCGTCCTGAATGACGCCCTCCATTTCGAGTAGATCACCTTTGCTCATGAGTGCTCGGGAACGACTGTCGTGCGACAGGTAAGGTATAAGGCGGGCGCAAGCTGACACAGGCGCCCCCCGAGCGCAAGCTCGGGAAACGTCGCCTTCCGGGAATCGGAATTTTCGTGACTTTCGCAACGCTGTTCGACTTCAACGGTGTCCTCGTCGATGACGAACACGTGCACCTCGCCGCGTTCCGAGAGGCGCTCGCGCCGCTCGGCGTGAGCCTGTCGGACGACGACTACTTCACTCGCTACTTCGGCTTCGACGACGTGGGCGCCTTCGCCGCCATCCTGAGGGACGCCGGACGAGCCGCGCCGGACGACCTCATCGCGCAGCTCGTGCGCGACAAGAAGCCGCTCTACCGCCGGCGCGCAGAGCAGTCGCTGCTGGTGTTCGAGGGCGCGGCGGAGCTCGTGCGCCGACGCGGTGAGCTCGGCCCGGTGGCGGTCGTCAGCGGGGCGCTGCGCGACGAGATCGAGCTTGGGCTCGAGCGACTGGGCGTGCGCGATCGGGTGTCGGTCATCGTCAGCGCCGAGGACACGGCTCAGTGCAAGCCCGACCCCGAGGGCTACCTGCGCGCCCGAGAGTTGCTCGGCGGGATGGGCGGGGTCGTGCTGGAAGACTCGGCAGCCGGGGTGCGCGCTGCCAAGGGCGGCGGACTGGCCTGCATCGCGGTCCTGCACAGCATGACGGAGCCCGAGCTGGCTTCCGCTGGAGCCGACTTGATCCGTAGTCGCATCGCGGACGTGACCGACGCGGACTTCGACCAGGCGTGGGGCCGACTCGAGAGCGACCAATGAGAGTGCGGGCGGGCGCCCTGTGCCTGCTCGTGGCGACGTCGGCTACCGGCGAGGCACCTGACGAGGCCCGCGTGCGCGAGGTGCGAGCGGCGGCGGATCGACTGCTCGGTCGGCCCACGCCCGACACGCTCCCGCCGCGCAGCGTCGGCTGGCAAGAGGGAGGCTTCGGCGCGGTCCGCGGCGTCACCGTTGGTCCGATCGAGAGCGCGCTGCATCCCGGGGTGGGGTACGGCACGGACGCGTCACGGCGCGCGTTCTTGGAGCTCCGTCGCATGGGGGCCACCTGGGTCAGCTTGACACCCTTCGGTCGCGTCTGGGATCTGGCGCCGAGCGGCGTATCCCTCACCTTCGAGGCGCCCTTCGAGGACAACCGCGACGCCGTCGCCAGCGCGATTCGCCAAGCCCACGCTGCCGGGCTGCGCGTGATGCTGGTGCCGCACCTGTGGGTAGAGAGTGGACAGTGGCGCGCGCAGATCGATCCCGGCGACGAAGCGGCGTGGCAGCGTTGGAGCCAGAGCTACCGCCGGTTCGTGCTGGAGTGGGCGGGCGTTGCCCGGGAAGCCCAGGCGGAGATGTTCTCCGTCGGCGTGGAGCTTCGCAGCTGGGTGACCACACCCCGCGCGGCGAGCTTCCTCCCGATCATCGACGAGGTCCGTCGCGTCTACCCCGGGCTGCTCACCTACGCGGCAAATTGGGACGACGTGGAGAACACCGTGATCCTGGGTTCCCTCGACGTGATCGGCATCAACGCCTTCTACCCGCTCGCCGAGCGCGAGGGCGCCAGCTTCGACGAGCTGGTCGCGGGGGGCGAGCGAGTGGCCCAGCGGATCGGCGCGCTCGGACGCGAGTGGAACAAGCCCGTGATGTTCACGGAGTTCGGCTACACGACGCGCCCGGATCCCGCCGTTCGCCCGTGGGAGTGGCCGGATCACATGACGGCCGTGGTCGTGGACCAGCGCGCGCAAGCGGAGGCCTACGCGGCGCTCTTGGCTCCGCTGATGACGGTGCCCGAGTTCGCTGGGTACTTCATGTGGCGGGTGTACGCCGATCCGGACGATGTCTCTCAGGAGGCGGAGTGGGGCTTCTCACCACGTGGCAAGCTAGCGGAGTTGGTGCTGCGGGACGCGTTCGACGCGCACTGGAGCGCCGACGGGCCGCGACCCGTCGGCGACTTTCTCAGGCGGCCCAGCCACCGCGGCGTGGGCCTGTACTGAGCGCGCACGCGTCAGGGCCTGCAGCGCACGGTGATCTCGTGGCCGTGACCCCTCACGCTCGTGGTGCGGGTGGTGACGCTCTCGCCCTTCTTGAGTGCGGCAATGTTGGCGTCCGTCAGCGGGGCAGTGTGCTCGTGATCGCCCCCGCGAACCGCGTAGCTACCGCCTAGATCGCGGGTGAAGTGTTCGGCGGGGACGTCGAAGGTGTGCCCGTGGTTGCCGCTGATCTCGGCCTCCACGCCGCCTGCACAGGGGCCGCTCGCCTTGCGATCACAGCCCGCGGCGGCGGTGGCGAGCGCGACGGTGACGGTGATGAGAGAGAGGCGTCGTTGGATGAGCATGGTCGCGTTCCTCCTGATTGCGGAACCCAACCACCTTGCCAAGGTCGTGCCACGCCGATTCGCCGGGATTGCTGCGGGTCGAAACGCAGGCTGTGCGTCCGCCCGCTGGCACCAGCGACAAATCTGCGTCTCAGCCCGTGAGCTTCGATAAGCTGCCGATTTGTAGGCCGATGTAGGTTCAACACCTACAATTGCTCTTGCCATGAAATTTACGGGAAATCGCGCTCGTTGGGTCGGTGGCCTGTGTCTTGTAACCGCGATTGCGGTCCTCAACGGCTGCGGCCACCCGGTCGAGCGCAAGCTGTCCGGTCGCTGGGTCGGCGAGTCCGTGGAGAACTTCGACGACAAGGACGTCGCCGCGGCGACAGGCTGGGCCAAGGGGACGAGCATGGAGTTCGCCGGTTCTTCCCTGACCGTCGCCATTCCCGCCGAGGAGCCGCGCACGGGCCCGTTCAAGATCGTCAAGGTTCACAACAGCGACGTCTCGATCGCCGTCACTCGCCGCGACGGCACCGTGGATCGGGTCCGCTTCAAGCTCGATGACGAGCACAGCATTCGGTGGATGCTCGGTGAGTCGCGGAGCATCGTGCTGCGTCGCGAGATGTGAGCTCAGGGTCCGAGCAGCAGAGCCCGGGAGGCCTCAGCGCCCTGCTTCGTCACTGGGCCCTTCAGCGCCGACACGCGGCGGCGTGCGCACTGCTCCACGGCGGGGGCGAGGGGTGGGTCGAAGGCGGCGCCCAGGCGACCATCCGCGCCGATGGATAGCCCGAGGGACGTGCGCGCGCTCACGCGAACGCCGGACTCCACGGGCACGTGTTCTTCGAAGCAACCCGTGACTAGCACCCCTGCGCGGTCGAGCAGCGTCGCGACGTCTTGCTCACTCGGCGCCTCGGGCAGCTTGGGAGGAGCGACGCCGAGGCCGCTCGGCGGCGGCGCTGCTGGCGGCTCGGCCGTGACTCGGCTGGAGACCTGCCCTGTCTTGCCGTCAGCCGCGAACATGCCGCCCTCGCCTGCCGTGACGCGCCAGGAGGGCAGCTCTCCGCGCGGTCCGACGGCCACCACGCCCTCGCGCACGTCCACCGCGATCTGGTCACCTAGCCACACGACTCGAAACTCGGTGCCGTGCACGGCCACTCGCAGGTTTGCCACCTCCACCACGAAGGTCTCGGGCCGAGCGCTGGGCACGACGCTGGCGTCGATGGTCGCGCCGCGCTCGAGGGACAGCACGACGCGCTCGCCGAGCGACACCACGCGGGCCGCGCTGCCGGCGAGCAGCGTGTAACTCGAGTGCCCCTCGTGGGTCACTCGCAGCTCGCGACCCGATGCCAGTAGTCGGTCCCCGACCTCGAGGGCGGTGCCCGACAACTCGGGGCCGCTCAGGTCCCGAGCGGCCGTCTGCGCCACGACCTCGGGAGCGTGCGGGCCCGCTGGCGGCGCCGCCGGTCGCGTGAACCAGATCGCCACCGCGGCGGCCAGCGCGAGCGCGCCGCCCATCAGCAGCACGGCTCGGCTCTTGCGCGCGCGCTGTTGGGCGTGAACGCGCTGCATGAGGGTGCTCTCCAGCCGCGCCCAGTCCACGTCGGGTGCGGGAACCTCGCGCGCCTCCTCGAGCACGCGGTCGAGGGCTCGACCTTCGGTGGAGCGTTCGGTGGTCATGACTCGTCCTCGGGAGCCGCGGTCTCGGGAACCAACGCGGCCAGGGTGGGCTCTTCCTTCAGCATCGCTTCGAGCTCGCGTCGCGCGTAGAACAGACGCGTGCGCACGGTGAGCACCGGCGCGCCGACCACGTCGGCGATCTCGGCCGCGCCGAGCCCTTGCAGCTCGTGCAGGACGAACACCGTGCGCTTCTTCTCGCTGATGCGCTCGAGCAGGCGCCCGAAGGCCTGCACTCGAGCGTGCCGCGCGGCCTGCTCGTCGGGCAGCGGATCCGGGTCGCGTGGCGTCATGCCTTCCGGCTGCTCCACCAGCGTGGGCCGACTGCGCGCCGCGCGGCGATGCATCAGCACCACGTTGACGGTGACGCGATAGAGCCAGGTCGAGAAGCGGCTCTTGCCCTGGAAGTCCCCGACGCTGCGGTACACCTGCAAGAAGACCTCTTGCACCACGTCATCCACGTCCGTCGGGCGCCCGAGCATGCGCTGGACCAGCCGCGCCACGTCCGCGCGGTGCAGTCGAAACAGCTCCCGGAAGGCGACGGTGTCTCCGGCCTTGCAGCGAGCTATCAGTTCCTCGTCCAGGGCCACGCGTCGTTCCCGCGCCGAACCGACCCCGACCGGCCAAGATGGCTGAATGGCAAGAGCGGCCTGCATCAGGGGTTTCGATGCCCGCCCCTCCTCCAGCTTTCAAATTCGCGACTTGGTCGGCGGCGCGGGCGGCGCCTCCGGGATCAGAATAGCGCCCGTAGGTCTATGGGATCCTTCTTCTTTTGCTCCAGGATGCGGTTGACCGCGCGCAGCAGGCGGGTCTTGGAGGCGCCCGAGATTGGCTTGCCCCCCTCCGCGGCGGTAACCAAGCGAGGGGTGACGGGGCGGCCGCTCGCGGGCTTCCTGGGCTTCGCTCCCTCCTCGGCGGGTGCCGACTCGCTGCCGGCCTTCTTCCGAGCCTTCAGCCGGCGATCCTCCAGGGTGAGGCGCTCTAGCCGTTTGGAGGTGGCCAGCAGCCGCCGGGTGTCGATCTTGTGTTCCTGCAAGAAGGTGGAGAATTTGCTCGCCATGAATGCGCTCCCGAGTCGCGAAGGACGATGAAGTAGGCCGCGGCGAACCAGCTCCGCCGGACGGCCCGGACCCTACCATCGAGCCGGCGTCGACACTAGCGCGGTCGTCGCTTCGCACGCACGCCCTTCCCCCCACGCCGCGATCGGGGCAGTGTGCAGCGCCATGGAGCTCGAACAGCAGCTCGACGAGGCAGAGCGAGCCGTCGCCCGGGCCGGCGCGCCGACTCCCCGCGTTGGTGTCATTCTGGGATCCGGGCTGGGCGCCTTCGGGGACCAGCTGAGCGAGCTGATCAAGCTCCCGTACTCGGCCATCCCCCACATGCCCACGTCCAGCGTGGTGGGGCACGCCGGCAACTTGTGTCTCGGGAGCGTGGCCTCCGTGCCGGTCGCCTGCCTGCAGGGCCGAGTGCACCTGTACGAGGGTCATGGTCTCGATCGCGTGACCTTCGGCGCGAGGCTGCTGCAGCGGATCGGGTGTCGCGCCGTGCTCATCACCAACGCGGCCGGGGGCATCCAGGCCCAGCTCTCGCCCGGGGATCTGATGCTCATCACCGATCACCTGAACCTCACGGCGCGAAACCCGCTGATTGGACCCAATCCCGAAGGGTTCCCGCGCTTCCCCGACATGACCACGGCCTACGACGCCCAGCTGTGTGAGGCCGGGCGACGCGCTGCGCGCGAAGTCGACGCGCCGCTGCGCGAGGGCGTGTACGCGGCGCTGCTCGGCCCGAGCTACGAGACCCCCGCGGAGATTCGGATGCTCCGGACGCTCGGAGCGGACGCCGTGGGCATGAGCACCGTGGTCGAGGTCCTGGTGCTACGCCATCGAGGAGTGCGTGTGGGCGCCATGAGCTGCATCACCAACCTCGCCGCGGGACTCTCGGACTCGCTGCTCGACCACGCGGAGGTCGAGGAGATCGCACGTCAGACTCACACGCGATTCGTCTCGGTCCTGTCACGCTGGGTCGAGCTCACCGGTGAGCTCGTCAGCGCATAGCGTCATGGATCGCAGCGTCGAAGATAGCCTCGTGGCCGCCGCACAGGCGGTTGCCGCCCACGCGCACGCCCCTTACTCGAAGTTCGCCGTGGGCGCCGCGCTGCTCGGCAGCGACGGCTCCGTGTACGTCGGGTGCAACGTGGAGAATGCCAGCTTTGGCGCCACGCAGTGCGCCGAGCGTTCGGCCGTCGGCGCGATGGTAGCCGCCGGCGTGCGCGAGCTCTCGGCCGTCGCGGTGTTCACGGACACCTCGGAGCCGACGCTGCCCTGCGGCATTTGCCGGCAGGTGCTGCGCGAGTTCGCCGAGGATGCGGTCGTCATCTGCGCGACGCCGTCGGGGCGCGTGCAGCACCAGCTCTCGGAACTCTTGCCCTACGCATTCTCGTTCGAGGGATGAAGCCAGTGCCGACGCCGATCATCTTCGAGGGCGCGACGATCGTCACCTGCGACGCTGGTGACCGCGTGCTGTCGGGCAATGTCTGGATCGAGGCCGGGCGGATCGTTCGCGTGGGCCGGTTTCGCGCGCCGGCTGGGGCTCGCGTGATCGACGCGCGGGATCGCATCGTGCTGCCGGGGTTCGTGATGGCGCACGTCCACTTGTGCCAGGCGCTGATGCGCGGGCTGGCCGATGACCTGCCCCTGCTTGCTTGGCTCCGGGAGCGTATCTGGCCGCTCGAGGCCGCTCACGACGAGCGCTCGTTGCGCGCTAGCGCCGAGCTCGGGCTGGTGGAGTTGCTCGGCGCGGGGACGACGACGATCCTGGATCTCGGCTCCGTCCACGACTACGACGTGGTGTTCGACGCCTGCGTGCGCGCCGGGATCCGCGTGTGCGGAGGCAAGAGCCTGATGGACACCGGGCGGGGAGTGCCCAAGCGCTTGCGCGAGAGCACTCGCGACTCGATCCGCAGCGCCGAGCAACTCGAGGCGCTCTGGTCGGCCCACCCGAGCGGGCGAGCGCATCACGTCTGGATCCCGCGCTTCATCCTGTCCTGCTCCGAAGCGCTGGTCCGACAGGCCATCGAGCGAGGTCGGGCGCCCGGTCGACGCTTTCACACGCACGCCAGCGAGCATCCCGGCGAGCGCGCGGCGGTGCGGCAGATCCACGGCGCGGACGACGTGGACGTCCTTCGCCGCTGGGGCATGGCCGGACCCTGGGCGTCGATCGCGCACGGGGTCCAGCTCACGCCGCGCCAGATGCGCCGGCTCGGCGCGGACGGCACTCGGGTCGTGCACTGCCCCAGCGCCAACCTCAAGCTCGGCAGCGGCGTAGCCAAAGTAGCCGCGCTGCGGGCAGCCGGCGTGGTGGTCGGCCTGGGTCCGGACGGCGCGCCCTGCAACAACAACCTCGATCCTTGGCTGGAGATGCGCCACGCGGCGCTGTTGTCGAGCTGGGTGGCGGGCCCCGGCGCGCTGCCAGCGCGGGACGTCCTGCGGCTGGCGACCATCGACGGCGCGCGCACCCTCGGCCTCGACGAGGAGGTGGGCAGCGTCGAAGCGGGCAAGGCAGCCGATCTGGTCGTCGTTCGTCGCAGCGGCGCGCACCTGGCACCGGCGCTCGATCCGATCGCTACCCTCGTGTACGGCGCGCAGTCGCGTGACGTGGAACACGTGCTGGTGGGCGGACGTTTCGTGGTCCGCTCCGGCGAGCTCCTGACCCTCGACTCGGAGAGCGTGGTCGCCAGCGCGCGTCGGGAGGCGCCCCGGCTGTTGCGCCGCGCCGGAGTGTAGTTGGCAGCGCGTCACAGCACTTCGCGCCGAGTGCGCTCGCGCAGGTCCACCGGGCCGTCGAGGGGCGGGCGCTGTTGCTGGCCCACGGCGCACAGGCGCGCGCCCGCAACCACGCCCGCAAGCCGGACGCGCAGTTGCTCGGAGCCGAAGAGCCCGACACTGGTGACGGCGCGCGCCCAGGGCTCGAGCGGGGCGACGGGATCAGGCAGCCGGGCGACGTGGACGTTGCGTCCGACCGGAGGCAGCGTCAGCTCTCCGCCCGGGGAGAAGCCGACGACGCCCTTTCCCGCCGGGAAGGCCTCCGCGGCGTAGGTGAAGGTGTCCCGATACCAGCTCACCAGCGCCGCCTCTTCGCTCGAGAGCGGGCCGGGCGGAATGTCGTGGTGGTGTCGAGCGAGCGCCGCCGCGAGCTCGGTCGCGAACTGCCGTGCTCGCGCTTCTGCGCCGACGACGAGCACCAAGCGCGGACTCAGGCATCCCCGTTGATCGAACACGACGACGTCCCGCGCCAGCGCCGCCGACAGCTGTGTGACCTGCGCCGCGTCTGCGTCATCGAGCTCGAGTACCGCCACGCCGAACCCGCTGCCGTGGCCGTGAAAGACCACGCCGGCGGGCAGCTCGCCGCGCACCGACTCGAGCGTCTCGTCACTGCCGTAGGCCCAGACGTGGTCCCCCGGCGCTGGGGCGAGCTCACTCACGATGCGAAACGCGCCGTGACTGGCCTCGTGCAACAGTTCGGTGAAGAGCGGTTCACGTCGCGAGGGCCGCACGTCCACCCGAGGTGACTGCGCCAAGGCGAGCGCAATGGCCCGCAATGGCGCCGTGAACACGTTGGCTGCGAGCAGGACGTGGGTCCTGGGTGAGTCCTCGACGGTGGCGAGCAACCGCTGGAGGTCGCCGTCCGTCGCGTCGACCTCCAGGACCTCGGATAGAGCCCGCGCCACGTTCTCGGCACTCAGACCGCTGACGGCGGGGAGCTCGGCGCGAGCACGCGCGCCGAGCGCGGTGCGCGGGTCGGCCAGCACGCGCGCGGCGTCGAGCAGCCGCCTCACCCGAGCGATCCGGGGCACGCTCGCCTCCGTCACGCGGCGCCTCCCGCCGCCTTACCGGGCAGCAATTGCTCGAGCGTGAGCGAGCACCCGCGCAGGGGCGCGCCTGGACTGCGACCGATGAGCTCGACCCCCCCATCGACCTCGCGCACCAGATCCTTGGTGACGATGCACACCGCGCTGTCGACGTTCGCCAGGTCCACGAAGCGCGCCAGGCCGACCTCGCCGGGCGGCAACCGGATCAACCGAACCGGGTCGACGGAGTGAATGCGAAGCCACGGGGGCGGCAGGTAGACCGAGGGGGGACCCGAGAGCTCCGCATCCGCGAGGGTGCCCTCGTACGCCTGACTGGACAGCTCGGTCATGCCGTACTCGCCGACGATGCGCGCCTCGTCGATGCCGAACGCTCGCGCGATGGCCGAGCTGAGCGCGCCAGGGCTCACCGTGCGAGTGCGCCCCTTGAAACCGCCGGTCTGCATCACGACCGAGTTCTTCGGGGCGCGCAGGCGCTCACCTCCGAGACCGTCGAGCAGAGCTACCAGGGCAAAGGAGGTGGCCAGCACGAGTAGGGGTTCCTGTCGCTCCAGCGCGACCAGCGCGGCGCGCCGCACGCCTTCCGCGTCGAGCCCCTGGGGAGAGGCCAGCCAGCGCGCGGAAGAGTCGGGGTCGAATGCGGCGCCGGCGGGGTCGGCGGCCAGCGCTCGGCCATCCAGGGACGCGATGAAGGAGCGCATCATGAAGCCCAGCGACGACGTCGCTGGCGCCCCGGGGTGGGGAGCCAGCGCGATGACGACCCGGCGGGCCGGCCAGTGTGGAACGAGCGCCTTGCGTCCCCAGCTCAGCGCCAAGCGCTCGAGGGTGTCCGTGCGCCGCAGCGCGTGCACGCTCCGGGCCTCGGCGGTCGTGCCGCTGCTCACGAAGCGGGTGACGTCATCCGCGGAGTCGTGCACTGCGACTCGCGTCAGTCGGAACGCATCCGTCGGTACCGCCGGCAGCGCGCTGGCGTCGTCGAGCAGCGACCCCCGCGCGTCCGCGAGTCGTCGATAGCCCGGGATGGCGTCGGCCTGGAAGCGGGCGATGTCGCAGGCGATGGCGTCGAAGCTGTCGCCGTCGTTCGCCAGGGCGAAACGCTGCACGCGCTCGTGCAAGGCGTCGCTCCGGCTCAGGATTTCCTCGCGATTCATGGCCGTCACAAGCACTCGTCGAACGCATCGCAAAACGCGGTCAGCAAGCGCTCGGATATGTCGAGGGGTGGTGTCAGCACCAACACGTCACGGTCGCCCCCGCCGGTGGTGGTGATGTATCCGCGCTCCAGCAGGCGGCGGCACCACCGTGAAGCCGACCCCGGCTCGCTCGAGTCGATCCCGATCATCAGACCGCTGCCACGCACGTCTCGAACCGGCTTGCGCCCGACGAAGCGACGGGCGAGCTGCTCGCGAAAGGCGGCGCCGACCCGCGCCGAGCGGGCGACGAGGTCATCGCGCTTCAGCACGTCGAGCGTCGCGATCGCCGTGGCAGCGCTGAGGGGCGCGCCGGAGAAGGTGGAGGTGTGCACGACCTCGGGGTCGCGTCGCCAGGCGCTCATCACGCGGTCGGAGCCGATGCACGCGCTGATGGGCAGCCCACCACCGAGCCCCTTGCCCAGACAGACCAAATCGGGTCCGTGCTCGTGGCTCGCGAGCCAACTGCCCGCTCGGCCGAGGGCGGTCCAGATCTCGTCCGCGACGACCAGCGCGCCAGCTGTGCGCGCCATCGCACACACCTCCGCCAGGAAGCCCTCCGGCGGCACCACCACCCCGCCGCGCCCCAGAATCGGCTCGAACAGCAGCGCGCCGATGTCTCCTCGAGCGAGCTCGAAGCGAGCTCGCTCGAGGGCCTGCTCGGCCGCGTCCGCGCTGGCCGGATACGGCAGGAAGCGCGCCGGCGTGCCAAGCTGAGGGCTGAAGGGCTCGCGATAGCCGGGGCGCAGGCCGCAGGCGCGCAGCGGCCCGTAGCCGAGCCCGTGGTAGGCGCCCTCGAAGGCGAGCACGCCCGGGCGCCCGGTGCAGAGCATCGCCGTCTTCAGCGCCGCCGTCACGGCGTCGGCGCCCGTGAGGCCGAGGATCACCCGGGCGCTCGCCGCCGGATGCAGCTTCGCGAGGCGTTCCATCAGCGCGATGGTCGCGTCTGCTGGGTGGAGGTCACCGAGCGCTTGGAGCAAGCGCGGTGCCTGCAGCTCGATCACCTTTTGGATGCGAGGGTGCGCATGTCCCAGCAGCTGCGCGCCGAAGCCCGCGGCGAGGTCGACGTAGCGGTTGCCGTCCACGTCGAGCACGTTGCACCCCTTCGCCGTCGCGTACACGATCGTCCACGGTCGCGCCTCGCTGTGGATGCCTCGCAACGGGTCGAAGCCCGGCGCGGGCCCCATCGGTGCCGCCGTGCGCGAGAGGCGCAGGAGCCAGGTCCGCGACTGCGGGCCGGGGGGGCGCGTGCGCAGCTCGGGCAGATCTTGGCCCGGCTCGACCTCCGGGGGAGGCGGGAGTTCCGAGAAGCTCACGCTGCCGTCAATAGCACACGCGGTTGCGGCCGCCGCGCTTGGCGTCGTACAGCCGCTCGTCCGCGCGCTGGATCAGATCCGTGGCGGACTTGTCGTCCGGGGAAAGCAACGCGCAACCCATGCTGATCGTGACGGCCATCCGCTCACCCTGGAACACGAAGGCGTGCTCCGCGATGCGCGCGCGCAGGGTCTCAGCGAGGGCGATGGCGCCCTCGAGCGGGGTCTCCGGCAGCACGACCACGAACTCCTCGCCGCCGTAGCGCGCGAAGGTCTCGTCGCGGCGGATGCGCCCCTGCACCACCTTCGCCAACTCGCGCAGCACGTAGTCCCCCGCCAGGTGGCCGTACTGGTCGTTGATGGGCTTGAAGAAATCGATGTCGAACATGATGACCGACAGCGGGCGCTCGTGGCGACGCGCGCGACTGACCTCGCCCTCGAGGCTCTCGAACAGGTACCGCTTGTTGTGGATCTGAGTCAGGCCATCCACGATCGTCATGCGATAGATTTCTTCGTGGTACTTCGCCTCTGCGTCTGCCCCCGACAGGTACTTCAAGATGGTGGGGCCCACCTTGACTCGGTCCGCGTTGTTCAGCAGCGCTTCCTTCGCGACTTGCTCCTCGTTCAGATAGGTGCCGTTGGTCGAGCCATCGTCGACCACGTACCAGCGACCCAGGCGGCGCTCGAGGTGGGCATGACGGCGAGAGACGGAGTCTCCCTCGAGCACGATCGCGTTGTCCGCGCCACGCCCGATGCGCGTCGGGTTCGTATCCAGCACGAAGCGCTTGCCGAGCAGCCCAGGCTCCTTGGTGTAGATGACGACCACGCAGTCGTTCCCGGTGTCCCCCTCCTCTGGACCGGGTCGCTGCACGACCTGCGTCACGCGCGTCTTTTCGTCGAAATCGCTCACGGAGGATGGGCCCCTGAAACCGTCGTCAGCCCACGACTGGCGCCTCCGGAGTCAACGCTCCAGGGCCATGCGCAGGGAAACGGGAGGGAGGCTAGCCTTGGCGCCATTTGACCGTCAAGCCGCGGGAAACACTCGACTGTAGCGCGCCCTAGCCGCCGAGGCGACCGCGCTCGTAGGCGACCGGTCCACCTCGTCCTGGTCTGGGGTCGAGCAGAGTTCGGCCGGCCACTACCCAAGTCGACCCTGGTCGCCTTCCGTCATTTACCGTGAATTGAAAGCGAGACAGGCTCGCGGCCGCGCCATGAACCAGCGACTCACGGGTACGGTCGAGGTCTCGACCTACAAAGACGGGCTCTTGTCGAGGCTTGCTCACGACCTACGGCTGAAGGTCGAGCGCTTCGAGATCGGCCACGACGGCACCTCGATCGAAGCCACGTTCGACCCCGCGAGCCTGACCGTGGTGACGGCCCTGGTGGACGGTAACCCAGTCGGCGCGCTGTCGGACGGTGATCGCGGCGAGATTCGGCAGAACATTCGCGACAAGGTGCTACAGACGTCGCGCTACCCGGAGGTTCGCTTCGAGGGAACGGGCAAGCCCGAGGGCGATGTCGTCCGCATCGCCGGCACGCTCACGCTGCGTGGCCAGCGTCAGCCGGTCGAGTTCTCGGCGCAGCGCGAGGATGGTCGCTACCTCGGTGAGGTCGAGCTGATCCCGAGCCGCTTCGGGATCGCGCCCTACAAGGCGCTGCTCGGCGCGATCAAGCTTCAGGATCGCGTGCGAGTTCGTTTCGATCTCGGCTGATGGGCTCGTCGAGGGGCACGTCCAGTCCCACGAGCTGCATCAGGCGCAGCGCGTTGCCCGAGGTGACGGGACCGGGTCGAGCCCGGTAGTCGAACGTCATCTTGCCGTCCCTCACGCTCTCCCGGAAGTGGACCAGCGTGACGAGGGTCATCAGCTCATCCGGGAGGCGACACAGCTCCATGTCGTGCGTCGAGATGGCGCCCGTGGCGCCGCGCCCAAGCAGTTCGGCGAGCACCCAACGAGCCCCGATCTGACGCTCTCGGGAGTTCGTGCCGTGCAGGATCTCGTCGAGCAGGAAGAGCACGGGTAGCTCTCCCGAGGTCGCATCCATCACTGCCTTGAGCTTGCCTACCTCCGCGTAGAAGTGGCTCACCCCGGCCTCGAGCGAGTCGCTCACGCGAATGCTCGTGCGGATGGCGAAGCGGCTACAGACCAGCGCCTTGGCGCACACCGGACCCCCCGCCTGAGCCATGGCGGCCGCGAGTCCGATGGCCCTGAGCAGCGTGCTCTTGCCGCTCATGTTCGAGCCAGTCACGAGCAACGCCACGCCCCCGCGTGCCAATGTGACGTCGTTCGTCACCCGTGAATCCGACGGGAGCAGGGGGTGACCGAGCGCCTCCGCTTCGAAGCGAGTCTCCGGCGACACGGTCGGGAAGGCGTACTCGGGCTCGTCGTGTGCGAGCGCGGCGAGTGAGCAGAGCGCCTCCAGCTCACCAAGGGACAACAGCCAGAGCTGACAGGCCTGGCCGCTCCGCACCTGCCACGCCTCCAGACTCAGCGTGCAGTGTACGTCCCAGAGCAGCAGCGCGTTGGCGAAGGGGTGGACCAGCCCGTTGTGGCGCAGCTCGAACCACCCCACACGTCGGCCGAGGGCGCGCATGGCTTCCGACGGAGGAGCGCCGCCTTTGGAGACGTCCGCCTTGAGCCGCGCCACGAAGCCCGACTTCGCGTCGAGCTTCTCGAGCACCTCCAGCATCGCGCCGTAGCGTGCCAAGGCGCCTTCGCTGGTGGCCACCGCCTCGAAGGCGCGTAGGGTCGCCTCTCTGGCTCGGTGGAGCAGCGCGAACTGGAGCAAGAGCGGGATGGTGAACCAGTAGGCGGGCGTGCCCAGGGCCGTCCAGGCCACCAGGGTGGCGAGCGTCACGGGCGGTAGGATGCGGCTGCCCCAGACCACGACCGGCCGCTGGCTCAGCACGGGTGGGCTCTTGGCCCAGTTGACGAAGGGCTCCGGATCCGGAGCGATCTTCGCGCGCTTCTTGCCGTCGGACCCCAGCGCGTCCACCGCGAAGAGCGCGAGCGCTTCGAGTCGCTGTCGCTCTTCGAGGAGCGGCGCGAGCTCCTGCACGGCGCGCTGGCGTTCTGCGATCACCGGCCCAGCCTGCGGTGTGGTCAGCCACTGGGCCAACGCGCGGCGGCCGTACGGAGTGTGCGCGGTGCACAAGCGTTGAAACAAGGACCCGGGGCCGAGCACGTCCAGATCGTCGGCGTAGGGGTGCGCTGGGGGCTTCACCTCGGCGCCAGTCTGGGGCAGCTCGCGGAAGCGCCCGCTCACGCGCAGCCAGGCGTCGCGGTTGACGCGCGCCCGTCGCCGCGCTTCGTCCTCCCGATCCAGAATGCGCTGGTGAACCACGAGCAGCGCGGCGAAGGCCAGGGCGCCCACCGCGGATATGATCGCCGGCACTCGACCCGAGCTGCCGAAGATCGCCACCAACAGGCCGATGGCGAAGGCTCCGAAGGCCAGACCGCGCAAATTGGACACCAAGCGGGAGCGGCTCGCGATGCTCTCCGCCGCGGCGCTCGCCTGCCGCTCGCGCTCCCGGTAGGTCGCCGCGAATGGGTGACTGCTCTCGGCACTCGCGTCTGTCACGTTTGCTTCAATCGCTGACCAGTTTGCTGACGGCCCGACCGATGCGGTAGAGCGGCAGCACATCGTCCACTACGCCGAGCTCGGCGGCGGCCTTGGGCATCCCATACACCGTCGAGGAGGCGCGGTCCTGAGCGATCGTGCGACCGCCGGCGGCCTTGACCGCCGCTAGCCCCGTGGCGCCGTCTCGACCCATGCCCGTGAGCACCACGCCCACCGTCCGCGGACCATAGGCCAGGGCCGCGCTCTTCAGCGTGACGTCCGCTGCGGGCCTGACGCCGTGGACCGGCTCGGCGCTCGACAGGGTGACCCTGCCGCTGCGCTCGATCAGCAGATGGCTGCCGCCGGGGGCGACCAGGCCTCGTCCCGCGCGCAGCTCCTCCCCGTCCGTCGCTTCATGGATGGGAAATCCCGCGCGCTCTGCGAGCTGCTCCGCCAGCGCGCCGGTGAACCCGGCCGCCAAGTGCTGCACGACGACCAGCACGGCGTGACGCTCGAGCGCGAGGGTGGGCACCAGCTGCACCAGGGCCGCCGGTCCGCCCGTCGACGACGCGATGACGACGACGCGCAGGCCCGCCGGCATGGGTTTGTGCGCTCGCGCTGGCCGCGAGGACGGCTCCGAGGCGGCCAGCGACGGGGGCGCCAGGGCCGGCGCCACGTTGGCCCCGGCAGCGGAGACGAGCTTCGACGTCAGCTCGTCGCGGATGCTGCTGAGGTTCACGCTGACCTCGCCGGCAGGTTTCTCGACGAAATCCAGCGCGCCCGCGGCGAGCGCTTCGACCGTGGCCGAGGCGCCCTCCTTGGTGTGGGCGGAGAGCATCACGATGGGCACCGCGCGCGCCGACAAGATGGCGCGCGTGGCGTCGGCCCCATTGAGCCCCGGCATGTTGAAGTCCATCGTGATGACGTCGGGCGACAGCTCGGCGGCGAGCTTCACCGCCGCGTTGCCGTCGGCGGCCTGCCCCACCACGTCGAAGCGCTCGTCGGACGAGAGCATGCGAGAGACGGCACTGCGCATGAACGCCGAGTCGTCCACCACGAGCACTCTCAGCTTGCGGCCCACGGCAAGGACTCTACTCCGAACGACCGCCGAGTTGCACGAGCTGATACGGACTAGCGCCGCTCGAAGCGCACTACCGCTGTGGCGCCGACGAGAGGCGCTTCCGGCGTGCCCACCCACCGGCGATCGACGACGTGTGCCACACACTGGGCCGCGTCAGCGCCGACAGCCACGCGCCGCTGTACGCTGACGCCCTCTGCCCGCCCGCGCACGCCCCGCACCAGGAAGCGGACGTGCACCTCGCCCTTGGCCTGGCTGAGCCCGCCGTGCTTCGTCACACACTCCGCATAGCGATCATTCGCCTCGCGCAGCCTCTTCTCCGCGGCTGGCAGCTTGCCCTCGTCGACCAAGACCTGGACCAGGTTGGCGCTCACGTTCTGCGGCGCGGGGGGCTTCTCCGGCGGCGCCTCGCTGGCGGTGGGTGCGGCTGGGGGGGCCGCGCTGGGCGCTGCAGGCGCCGCGGCGACGGGCTTGGGTTTGCCCGTCGCGAGCCCGGCGGCCTCCGCCTGCGTCAAGCAGCGCACGAGCATGCCCCGACCGTTGGCCAGACGGCCCCACGCGCACGCGGGGTCGTACGGGTAGCGGGCCTCCTCGCGCGGGTCCGCGTCCGCGGACCGCGTAGCGAGGGTGAGGCCGAGCGCGGCCAGGCCGAGGCTCGCGCCGAGCAGCCAGGGGGTCGTGTTTCGAGTTCGCGGGGTTCGAGGGTGGGAGAGTGTCATCGTCCTTCGCCGTCGCTCGAAAATCCCTTTAGCACGAACGCGCTCTGAGGCTCGTCGATTCCCTTGAAGGTCAGGCCCGTCATCTCCTCCACCACCACGTAGTCGCGTACGCGCTGGTACACGCTTGGACTCATCAGCACGCCGCCGAGGGGCGCCTTGGACTCGTGGCGCTGCGCACGATTGACCACGTCGCCGATGCAGGTGTAGTCCCGCCGGACGTAGCGCGAGCCGATGTCGCCGCGCACGACGGGCCCGGCGTTCAGGCCGATGCGCATCACTAGCGGCGATGCCTTGCCGGCGTTGAAACCATCCAGCGCGCGCTGCATGCCCCAGGCCGCGCGCACGGCCCGAAGCTCGTGACACTCGTCGAAATCCGGGCGACCCTCGAACACGGCCATGATGGCGTCGCCGATGAACTTGTCGATGTCCCCGCCCTGCTCCTTGATCACGATGCACAGCGCGTCGAAGGCTTCGTTCAGGATGGCGACCACGTCCTGAGGACTCATCTTGGAGCTCATGTTGGTGAACCCGGAGATGTCCGAGAACAAGAGCGTGGCGTCCACCTCGCGCGCGCGGACCTCGCCCATCGCGCCGCTCTTCGAGAGCTCTTCGGCGGCGCGCACGGCGCCCTCGCTGATGTACAGCCGGCTCGCTTCCTTGTAGCGACTGAGGCGCGACTCGGCCAGCACGCGCTCGACGATGGCGATGCACTTGTCGGTCGTGAAGGGCTTGACCAGGTAGCTGGTCAGGCCCGCTGCGCGCATCTGAGCCTGATCTCGCCTGGAATCTCGGGCGGTGAGCATCACGATGGGCACGTCGCGGGTCTTCTCCTCGCGTCGCAGCGCGACCACGAACTCGAAGCCCGTCATGCGCGGCATGTCGTAGTCCGTCAGCACCAGGTCGGGCAGGTTGCCGGTGGCGCGGCCGAGTCCGTCCTGTCCGTCCACGGCGGTCTCCACCACGAACCCCTGCCGACGCAGACAGTCCGAGACCAGGTGGCGCACGGCGGCGGAGTCGTCCACCACGAGCACCCGCTCGCGTGCGCTGATCATGCGCGTGGCGAGCAGCGCATGCAGTCGACTGATGAGCTCCTCCGGCACCACGGGCTTGACCAGGTAGTCGTCCGCTCCCGAGTCGAAGCCGCGCTCCAGATCGCTGGCTTCGCCGAGCGACGAGCAGATCACGACGGGTATGCTGGCGGTCTTCTCGTCCTCCTTGAGCGTCTTGCACAGGGTGAAGCCGTCCATCTCGGGCATCTCGACGTCCGTGAGCACCAAGTCGGGTCGCAGTTCGCGGATCTTCTCGAGCGCCTCCTTGCCGTTGAATGCTTCCTCGACGCGGTAGCCGTTCTCGAGCAAGAGCGGAACGGTGTGGCGATGTATCAACTCGCTGTCGTCGGCGAGCAGCACGAGCAAGCGCCCTTCCGCCGTGCTCTCCACGGCGCGGAGTAGCTCCTGCGCTTGAAACGGCAGCTGGATGGCCTGAAAGAAGCCGGCGCGGCGGGCCGCTTCGCACGAGGCCACGTCGAGGCCCAGGTAGATGGACCGCTCGGGCGCGAGCCCGTGCTCCCGGGCCGACTCGAGCGCTTCGTTCGCCGGCGTGCCCGACACGTTGGGCGCGAACAGCACGACCTCGGGCGGCGGATCCGATTGTGCGAGCAGCGCGTCGAGCTCCGGGGCCACGATCAGCGTGTGCCCTGCGGGGCCGAGGGCGCGGCTGACGAACTGCCCGAGCACACCCGGCGAAGTGACGAGTCCGACCTGCATGACGAGGGCGAACTGTAGGCGAAAGTCGGCGCGAAATCCCGCGCGACCGCCAGTGTGGCTGCGGTATGTCGCTTGGACTCGGCGCGCCTGGGGCCGCCCTGGCACGCTCAGCTCACGGTCGGCAATGGATCCGAACACATCCACGGGAACGACCGGCGACGCCGGCGCCCGCTGCGTTTCTTCCCGGCGGAGGCGCGGGGCTCTTGCCAGGTCACCGGTACCGAAGGACGCTGCAGAATCCCAGATGTCTCCAGCTTCGTCAGAGCTTGGCCAGTCGAGTTCCGCGCGATGGGAGGCCAGGTGACGCCGTGACCGACTCGTCCCACTCCTCCGCGCCCGTCGCCATCTCCGTGGCGCAGCTCACCCTCCGCTCCCTCGTCACCGGCATGGTGCTCGGCGCGATCTTGTCCCTCTGCAACATCTACAGCGGGCTCAAGATCGGCTGGGGCACCAACATGAGCATCACCGCGGCGCTCTTGGCGTACGCCTTCTGGCAGCTCGGGCAGACCATCGGTCGCTCGAAGCCCTACGGCATCATCGAGAACACGGTCAGCCAGACGGGAGCGTCCGCCGGTGCGTCCATCTCGTCGGCGGGGCTGGTCGCGCCCATCCCGGCGCTGACGATGCTCACGGGGCAAACCCTGGCCTGGCACTGGCTGTCGATCTGGGTGTTCTCGGTCGCGTGCGTGGGCATCGCCGTGGGCGTGGGCCTTCGGCGCCAGATGCTCGTCGTGGACAAGCTCCCGTTCCCGTACGGGATCGCGACGGCTGAGACGTTGCGCGAGATGTACGCGCGTGGCGCCGAGGCGATGGCGCGCGTCAAGGCGCTCCTGGGCGCGGCGGGCTTCGCCGCGGCGCTCAAGGTTGCCGAGGAGCTGCTCAAGTTGCCCAAGCTCGGGCTGCCCGGCAGCCTCGCACTCACGAGTCCGGCGCTGGCCGGCAAGGGCATCGGCGCCGCGTCGCTCAAGAACCTGGGCTTTGCCCTCGAGCCCAGCGTGCTGATGGTCGGCGTCGGCGGACTGATCGGCATGCGCGCGTGCGCGTCGCTGCTGCTGGGCGCCCTGGTGTCCTGGGGCCTGCTGGCGCCCTGGCTGCTCGAGCGGGGGTGGGCGTCGCCGGGCAAGCCGGGCGCGTCCGAGATCTGGTTCGGCGCGTTGGTCAACTGGATGCTGTGGCCGGGCGTCGTGATGATGGTCACCGCGTCGCTCACGTCCTTTGCTTTCTCTGGCCGGTCCATCGCGAGGGCGTTGTTCGGTCGGGGTCGCGACGCTGGTGACGCGCGCTCAGGCGAGCCGAACGGCTACGAGTTCTCGCGGCGTTCCTACTGGGCCGCGCTCGGCGGAGTGCTCGTCGTCTCCGTCGTGTTGCAGTTCTGGTTGTTCGGGATTGGCTGGCACGTCGCGCTCCTCGGAGTGATCATCACCTTCGTCCTCGCGATCGTGGCGGGTCGCGTCAGCGGCGAGACCGGCATCACGCCCGTCGGCGCCATGGGCAAGGTCACTCAGCTGAGCTTCGGCGTGGTCGCGCCCGGAGATCCCACCTCGAACCTCATGGCCGCGAACGTCACCGGTGGCGCGGCGAGCCAGTGCGCCGACATGCTGCACGACCTGCGCACCGGCGTGGCGCTGGGTGCCTGGCCGCGCCCGCAGGCCCTCGCCCAGCTCGGCGGGGTGCTGGCGGGTGCGCTCGCGGGCAGCGCCGCGTACCTGATCTTGGTGCCGGATCCGAAGAACATGCTCCTGACCAGCGACTGGCCGGCGCCCGCGGTCGCCCAGTGGAAGGCGGTCGCGGAGGTGTTCCAGAAGGGGTTCGACACCATGCCCGAGGGCTCCATCCCGGCCATGCTGATCGCCGGCGCCATCGGCATCGTGTGCGCGGTCTTGGAGAAGACGCTGCCAACGCGCGTGCGAACCTGGGTGCCGAGCGCATCGAGCGTCGGCCTCGCGCTGGTGATCCCGGCCTACTACTCGCTGCACATCTTCATCGGCGGCGTCATCGCGGTGGTCGCGGCCCGCTTCGTACGCAGCTGGTCCGAGCGCTTCCTGGTCGTCGCGGCGTCGGGTCTGATCGCCGGCGAGAGCCTGGCGGGGGTGGCGTTCGCGGTGAAGAAGATGCTGTGAGTCGCCGGCGCGCGACCTTCACTGGCACACACCCGGCTGAACACAGGTCTGGCCCGTCGTGCAGCCGAGCAGGGTGCTGTTGGGATCGTCGCAGTCCGGATCCCAGCCGCCGCACGCGCAGTCGCAGCCGTCGTCCGTACCGAAGTAGCTGACCGGACAGTTCCAGGTCGAAGGCGGCGTCGGAACCTCCGTGATCGTGAGCGTGTAGCTGCCGCAGTCCGACGTGGAGTAGCCGTCCACCACCAGCGTGTAGGTGACCGGCGCGCTGGTGGCGTTGTGCAAGTCCACGCGCTCGTTGCCGAAGGTGTCGGACACGTCGAGGCAGCTCGCCCCGACCTTGTCCGTGCAGGTGGTCGTGGCCCACAGCGAGGCGTCGAACGAGTTCGTCAGTTTCACGCGGATCTTGCCGCCAGCCGGTACGGTGACCGAGTACAAACGCTCGGGACCGTTCGCTTGGTTGAAGGCGCAGGCGGCGCTGCTGTTGCTCAGGTCATACGAGCTCGGAGCGCCGCAGGTGTTGCCGGTGGCCGTGAGGGTGGTCCCGGTGAACGTTCCCAAGTCTTGCGCCGTGCAGCTGAACCCGGAGCAGTTGCCGAGGTTGTACTGGCACGCGCTGGTGCAGCCGAGCTGGCCCGTGGAGTAGCCGAAGGTCGCGCAAGTCGACGCGCCCAGGTTCGTCCCGTCGCACGCCTCCCCCGTCTCGAGCTGGCCGTTTCCGCAGCCGACGTGCACGTCGAGCGACGCGATGTGCAGACACCCGCCGCCGGCCACCGGGGTAGACACGTAGGTGAACCCGTCGATCGTCACTTCTTCGAGGGTGACGTTGGTCAGCGTCGCCTTGACGCCGCCGGAGATCAGGGGAGGGTAGAAGGAGTCGACCGTGATCGTGCCCGACTTCTGGTAATAGAGCTTGCCCGCCGACTGGGTCGTCTCGTTGAGGTCTTCGAGGACCAGCACGCACTGCTCGCAGCTCTGGTAGTTCGCGTTCACGCCGGTCCCGAGTGGGAAGGTGCCGGTGGCGTTGGTGTAGAGCTGCAGGGACACGCGATCCGGCAGCGCGCCGCCCAGCGTGACGCCGGTGCTGCCCAGCGCGCCGGCGTAGGTCTCGGACGAGTTCGGATCCCGCGAGAAGCCAGCCGGCGTCAGCGTGGTGCAGTTTGGCGGAGCGCCGCCGCTGCCCGAGGCACCGCCGGACGCGCCCCCGGTCCCGCCGAAGTTTGGACTGCCGCCGCTGCCCGCGTCCGTGCCGCCTCCTGCCGCGGCGTCGCCCGCTCCGCCGCCGAACCCGCCGAGCCCGCTGCCGCCGCTCGCCGAGGTGCCGCCGAAGTTGAACGCGCCGCCGAGTCCCGCGTCGGTACCTCCGCCCCCGACGCCGTCGCTCGAGCTCTCCGCGCAGGCGGCCGCGAGCCCGCCGAGCCAGACCAGTTGGACCGCTCTGGCCCAGCCACTACAGTGTGTCATCGTCGTCTCCCCGCGGCAGCGCCGCCTCGAGTCCCGACGATAGCGTACCCCGAGGGCCGCCGCCACCCGGCAAGCCCCAAAGCCGTGCAGGTCAGAACAGGCGCTCCCCCGGCAGCCCTGACGCCTGCTCGAGCCAACTCGCGAGGAGCTTCCCGTCGAGCGGATCGCCGTCGTACAGGTCGAGGTAGCGCACGTTCTTGTCTTTGGAGGGCCCGGGCGGGAGCGGGCGCAGCGCTGCACCGCGCAAGAAGGTCACCTTGACGTACTTCGTGAAGCAGTGGAACGAGAGGAACCAACCCTGGCCCTCGACGCCGTAGAAGGGCGAGTTCCATCTCACGGCTTTGCGCACGTTGGGCACGATGCGCTCCACGAGCGCGTCCAGACGCCGACCAACCTCACGCTTCCAGCCCGGCATGGCCGCGATGTACGCCTGCACGGGCGCGTCGCCGTCGGCCTTCGGGATTTGAGGGTTGCCGCCCGAGAGGAGCACTGGCTTCGTCGCGAGACGCTTGGAGACCGACCGCTTCACGACCTTCGCGGTCGTCGTGTTCGCGGCAGTCGAACCTCTGCTCTTCGGCACAGGGTGGGTGGTGTTGTAGGCCACCGCCTCACGCAGCAACGCCGCGAGCGCTGGCCTGTCCAGCTTGTCTCCTTCGCGAAAGTCGATCGCCCGCCACTTGTTCCCCGTCAGGCCCGCGTTGAAGAGTCCCTTGGGGTCGCGGAGCTTGGCTCCGTGGAAGAACGTGAGCTTGACCTTGTCCTTGTGCGCGTTGGCGAGGGCGAACATCCCGTCGTGCGACCAGACGGGGGTCCCCATCCACTTCCACTCCTCGACCACCTCGGGGTCGACCTGGTGGATGAGCCGCCGGATGGCGGCCAGCCGCTCCCCGCGCCAGTCCCCCAAGTCCTTGATTACCTTTTCGATCCGCGCGGACACAGCCATCGGCTCGGAGGGCTTGGCCGCTGCCGGGCGGGGCCGGGTTGTCTTCGCCGGGACCGGTTGGGTGGGTCGCTTCGCGCGCTTCGCGCGCTTGCTGGACGCCTGGCGAGGCCTGTTCACGAGCTCCTCGCGAGCAGGTCGACGAGCTTCTGGCCCATCATCCTCCAGCCGTAGCGCGCGCCGCCGAAGTTCTGCTTCTGCTCCGGCTTGAAGCCCGACTGCACGAGGGACAAGTGGGTGCCCGAGGTCGTGGGCGTGAGCGTGAACGTGACGACGGTATCCAGCTCACCGACGACCCAAGCCCAGCTCAGCTTGCTGTGGGGCTCGATCTCGCGCAGCTGGCAGTTCACGACACCGTCCCAACCCGGCTGCGGCGGCGCCGTGAACGTGAACGCGGCGCCCGGCTCGAGCTCGAGCTCGACGACGGGTAGGAGCCACTCGCTGAGCAGCACCGGATCGGTGAGCGCCCGCCACACCTTCTCGGGTGAGTGCTGCAAGTCGAACTCGAACGAAATGGAGTCGGTCTGCGAGCGATCGGTCTTGTCGATGGGGTTCATTCGTCCATGTTCTCCAGCAGCCTCTCCAGGCGAACGACGTGCTCCGTCCAGAACGCACGGTAGTGCGCGATCCAGTCGATGAGCGGCTTCATCCCCCGCGGCTGCACGCGGTAGTAGACGCAACGCCCCTCGCGTCGCCCGTTGACCAGGCCCGCGTCCTTCAGCGCTGCGAGGTGCTGTGAGACCGCCGGCTGCGAGATGTGGAAGCGTGCAGTGAGGTCCTTCACCGCCGCCTCTCCGCGGGTGAGGGACTCGAAGATCGCCCGCCTGCTGGGATCGGCCAACGCCTGGAAGACCTTGTTTTCCGCCGTGGCCGCGCCGTGCATGCCCAATACATAAGCTAGCACTTATTGATTGTCAAGCCTGCGGTCCCGCGCCCCGAGTTGCAGCCAAGCGGCTCCTGCGCTAGAGACTCCGCTGCGTACGTGCTGGCCGGCGAGAATCGTTGCCGCTCGCTCACAACGGAGCGAGGTCCGATCCACCGGGAAGACGTAGCGACGCGGCGCACGCTGCTGTGATGCAGCCTCCGGATGTCCGGGGAGTCGTCGCGAGAGAGAGTATCGAAACAGTGACCCAAACGACCCCTGCGGACGAGTCCGCCTTCTCCCAGTTCGGCTTGAACCCCGCCCTCGTGCGGGCCGTCGCCGACGAGGGATACACCATCCCGACCCCCGTCCAACTCCAGGTCGTGCCGCCCGCCGTCGCGGGGCGTGACGTGGTGGCCTGCGCCCAGACGGGCACCGGCAAGACCGCCGCGTTCGTGCTGCCGCTGCTGCACCACCTGTCGGCCCAGCGCGGAACCGGCCGCATCCGCGCCTTGATCCTGACGCCCACTCGCGAGCTCGCCGCCCAGATCGCGGATCGCATCGCCGCCTACGGCCGGCACGTGCGCATCAGCCACGCCGTGATCTACGGCGGTGTCGGACAGCGCCCGCAGGAGCGCGCCCTGTCCGCGCGCCCCGACATCGTGGTGGCCTGCCCCGGGCGTCTGCTCGATCTCATGCAGCAGGGCTTCGTGGATCTCGGCGGCGTCACCCACTTCGTCCTCGACGAGGCGGACCGCATGCTGGACATGGGCTTCGTGCATGACGTCAAGCGCATCGTCGCCAAGCTGCCCACCGCGCGACAGACCCTGTTGCTCTCCGCCACCATGCCCCGCTCCGTCGAGGCGCTGATCGCGCAGATGCTGAAGGCGCCGGCTCGCGTCTCGGTTCGTCCGGACGTGACGACCGCCGAGACGGTAGCGCAGACCGTCGTGTTCGTGGAGAAGGCGCACAAGCGCGAGGCCCTCCGCGAGGTGCTCGGGCGCGAGGGCGTCGAGCGTGCCCTGGTCTTCACGCGCACCAAGCACGGAGCCAATCGGGTGGTGCGAGACCTCGAGCAGGCTGGCATCGGCGCCCGGGCCATTCACGGCAACAAGTCCCAGTCCGCGCGGGAGGCCGCGTTGCTCGGCTTCCGCCAGGGTACGACTCGCGTGCTCGTCGCGACGGACGTCGCCGCTCGCGGCATCGACGTGGACGGGATTTCACACGTGATCAACTTCGACCTACCGAACGTCGCGGAGAGCTACGTGCATCGGATTGGTCGCACCGGCCGCGCCGGTCACTCGGGCAGCGCCATTTCGTTCTGCGATCGGGACGAGCGCCCGCTGCTGACGGACATCGAGCGCTGGATCCGACGCCCCATCGCGGTGGGCGCGCTGCACGGCGTCGCGCCTTCCGCGGCGCCGCTCGTCCGCGGCGACGCCCCCGCGCGCGTCAGCTCCGCACCGGCCCCGCCACCCAGCCGCGAGCTCGGCGGCGATCCAGCTCGTCGCGGTCGTCGGCGTCGCTCGGGTCGACCGCGTCGCCCCGAGTTCTCCGCTCGCTGAGGATTGGAAAGACGCTCACGACTTCGGCCGGGCCCCCGAGCTCACGGATCGAGCACAGCGCACACCGGGGGCACGCTCCAGGCCGTGGGCTTGATGCTCGCGAGCCAGGAGTCGAGCAGGGCGCGCCCGGCCGCGTCCGCGAAGAAGCGCCAGAACACGAAGCTCCCGGCGCCTCCGCACACGGGTAAGACCGTCACCACCAACCCGGCGCCGGTGCCGCGCACGTACCAGGTTCGCTCGATGCCGTGACCGAGCGCATCGAGGTAGACGTCGCGCCCGCCGGCGTAGTCGAGGGCGCGTCGCCCGATCGCGTCGGCCACGATGTCTCGCAACGCGCCGTGTACCTCGTCTACGGTCTCTGGCACCGCGAGCAGCTCGGACAGCTCGATACCCGCTAGGGCCGTGACCGCGCCCTCGAGCCTGAACGCGACGCTAGTGGAGGAGCCGATATCCGCCGTACCGCCGGGCGGCACGGCAGCGACGAGACCGAGGTACTCGTTGACGTACGCGCCGCCGCTGATGAACGGCGGACGCGTGGCCGGCGGGCGCCGCTGTGGCGGAATGGTGAGCGGGCCGAAGGGAGGCCGGGACTCGGGTCTGGCTTCGATCAACGCCAAGAGCTCCGCGGCCTGGTCCGCGCGGGGCTCCACGCCGCTGGCGTACACCACCCGCTGACCCGTGCGCTCCGCCAGCGCGCCGGCGGTGGACTCTCCACACGACTCCAGGCGGCGGAGCGCCGCCAGAAACTCCTCGGCGTCCGCTTCCGTGTCCCAGGTCGTCGCCCACAGCACGGCTGATCGCCCTGCCGCGCTGCGGAACACCGTGAACGCATCCCCGCCCCAGCCTTCGGCCGCGCGCTGCGCATCCGCCGCCGGCATGCAGCGCTCGAGCAACATGCGCGTGGACAGCTCGCCCATCGTCGCGCTGATCACCTCACTCGCGCCGCTTGGGGCTACGGGAGTCCGCACCGGTACTGCCACCTCGCCCGCCAGATACTTCTGGGGGTGTAGGATGTGCTCCGTCGTGGTGGGAGGCGCCGAGTAGGCGCGATTGACCAAGTCGAAGCCTCCGGTGCGCCACAGATCACCCACGAACATCAGGCCGCGCATGTACGGGAAGGTGACGCGCGCCCGCACCGCGGGCGGCGCGGCGAGCAGCAGCTCGTTGCCTTTGTTCGCCTTGAGGAAGCGCTCCAGCGCCACGTCGCCCACCATCGCCGCGGCGCGTGCCAGGCTGCGGCGTACGGGGACCCGCTGCCGGTGTGAGGAGTACGCCAACATCACCATCATCGCGTCGCCCTCGAGGAGCGAGTCCCGAGCCAGGTGCGCGTCGAGGCTGTCGTTGGCAGCGGCCAGCTTCGGCAGGTTCTGAGCCTGCAGCGAGTGGGTGATCTCGTGGGCGACGACGTCCACGACGTCGTCGTTCCAGCGCAGATCGTCGCGCAGGAAGATGGAGTGCAGCCTCGAGTCGTAGTAGGCGATGGTCTGCTCGCCGAGCACGTCGTGTAGCTCGATGGCCTGGGCGCCGAAGGCGGGCGGCTTACCGGCCGACGGCGGGGTGTATCCGTCGCCGAACAGCCCGCGCCGAAAGCGCCCCTCGTCGACGAACTGGATGGGGGCCGGGCGCGTGTTTGGCAGCCCGCGAATCAGCGACACGTCGCGCTCGACGTCCGCCGGCGGCGGCGCCGGCGGAGCCGAGAGCGGACGTCGTGCCGCGCGGGCGCAGCTCGTCGCTGCCAGCGCCAGGGCGACCGCGCCCAGGGCTGCCCGACGTCGCCATGCCCTGCCTCGGGTGTCCTGACTCGCTTCGTTCATGCCCAGTCCCCGTCAGCCGCCCGACCTCGGAAGCGTACCCGTTAGCGTCGACGCGGCAAACCGGCTAACACTGGACATCATGCGGAGGCTGTCGTGGTGGCTCGGCGGAGCGGGCGTCGCGCTTGCGCTCTCGCCGTTCGCCTGTGGGGCCGACGAGACGCGGGCTGGGACTGGGCCCGCGTCGGACGCCGGCGCGGATGGGTCCGACTCGGGGCTCGACGCGGAGACGGCGGTCCCGGCGTGCGGTAGCGCGGGAGCGGAGCTGCCTCTTGGATTGACGGAGCTCGCCTATGACGACGGCACGGCGTACTCGGACATCCGGCAGAGCAGCGCACAGATCACCGTGGACGGGCAGACCCACGTGCTCGCCGAGGTCCCCCTGTACGAGGCCGTGCGCTTCACGCTCGAACACCCCGCCAAGGTCCACGGCTTTCGCGTCCGGTGGAGCAACCTCGACCCGCAGGCGACGCCCGACGCCGAGCTCGAGGCGGGCCTCTACCCAGACTTTGGCTACAACGGCTTCGATTTCTGGAAGAAAGATCCGCTGTGGGTCGGTACTCGCTGCGCGGGGGACGTGACCTCGGGCGAGTGGACCAGCTACGCGTTGCCAGCGCCGGTTACGCTTGAACACCCGGGCCTCGTCTACGTCGCGCACCTCGCTGCCAGCGCGACCGCGCCGGTGTTCGCCTACGACGAGTCGGCGGCAGCGAGCTGCGAGCCGTTCACTGCGTGTTCGTCGGCGTTCAACCTGCCCGAGGCCCCAGGCTACTACGACGGCGTCTCCTTCCCGTTTCAGCGCAATTTCCTGGTGCGGCTGCTGGTGGAGTACACCGAGCAGGTCGCGCCGGAGGCCAAGCTCTTTCAACCGGTGGCGGGCCCCACCGGAGGCCACGTGTCGTGGGGTGACTACAATCACGACGGCTGGGACGACGTGCTCGTGGACGGGAAGCTGTATCGCAACGACCAGGGCGCGTTCGTGGACGTGACGGCGAGCTCTGGCGTGGGGGCGTCGCCGGTCAGCGCCACCGGGGGTGTGTTCGGCGATTTCGACAACGACGGCTGCTTGGACCTGTTCCTCTTCTCCGAGTCCCCGGCCAGTCCCGATGCGCTCCTGCGCTCGAACTGTGACGGCACCTTCAGCGACGTCACCGCGGCTTCGACCATCAACGACCTTCAGAGCTACGAAGACTGTGGCGACGCCGCCAACGTCCACACCCCCACCGCCGCGGCGGCCTGGGTGGATGTGGATCAGGATGGGCTGCTCGATCTGTATCAGGCCAACTTCATCTGTTGGGGCAAGGAGACCTTCTACCTCGACCAGGTGTTTCGCAACCAGGGCGGCGGGGTGTTCGAAGAGTGGACCGGAAGCCACGGCTTCGGCACCATCCGGCTCGCCAGCCGTGGGGTCGCGCCCGCAGACATGGACGGGGACGGCGACGTCGACCTGTTCGTGAACAACTACCGGCTGCAGCGCAATCAGCTGTACGTGAACCAGGGCGACGGCACGTTCCTCGAGCAGGCTGCTCAGCGCGGAGCCGCCGGGGTGATGAGCCCCTTCGGCTATTTCGGTCACACCATCGGAGCAGTGTGGGGCGATCTCGACAACGACGGGGATCTGGATCTCGTCGCCGCCAACCTCGCGCACCCGCGCTTCTTCCACTTCTCCAACAAGACTCAGATCTTGCTCAACGACGGGGCCGGGATGTTCACGGACAAGGCGGGAGCCTGGGAGACGCCCTTCGGGGGGGCAGGGCTGCGCTTTCAGGAGACCCACTCGGTCCCGGTGCTCGCGGACTTCGATCAGGACGGCGTCTTGGACTTGGCCATCACCGCGGTGTACGACGGTCGCCCCACGGACTTCTACTGGGGCAACGGCGACGGTACGTTTCGCCTCGATGCCTACCGCGCCGGCATCACTACCACCAACGGCTGGGGCGCTGCCTCCGCCGACTTCGACAACGACGGGGACCCGGACCTGTTTGCCACGTCGCTGTTTCGCAACACGCTGGCGCCCGGGGCCAAGGGGAAGTACCTGCAAGTGCGCGTGATCGGGAACGCTGGCTCGAACCGGTCGGGCATCGGTGCCCAGGTGTTGGTCCAGGCGGGGGGCAAGCAGTGGCTGCGGCAGGTGTCCGGGGGCAACGGCAAGGGCGGACAAGACTCGCTCACGCTGCACTTCGGTCTGGGAGCGGTGAGCAGCGTCGACACGATCAGCGTCCGCTTTCCCGGCGGTAAGCAGGTGCAGCTCCAAGGGCCCCTCCCCGTCGACCAGCGGCTCTGGGTGTTCGAGGATGGGACCCACCACAGCGGCTTCTCGCCGCCGCCCTGAGCGACGCGTAGTCTCGGCGCGGGGCTCTTGCCAGTCACCTCTGCCGAAGGACGCTGCAGAACCCCGGACGAATCCAGATTCGCCAGAGCTTGGCCAGCCGAGAGCTGCACGACACGGGCCTAGTGATACGTCACCGTCAACAGCACGGACGGCGAGGTGCCGGCGGCATGGTACCAGCGCACATCCTGGTCGTCCTTGCCCATCAGGATGGCGCCCATGACGCGCCCGAGCACGCCCATGCTCCACTGCTCGCCGATCCACCACTCGTGCCCGACACCGAACATGATGCCGCCACCTATCGCGGTGTAGGGCTCGTCGTCGCGGACGGGGAACGCATCGAGCTGCACGCCGCTCAGGCTGGCCACACCGAGCGCCGCCTGGAGGTGGAAGCCCTTGTGCGGGGTCGGGTACCAGTCGAAGAACGGACCGACGAGCGCGAAGTTGCGAACCTCCGGGTCGAGCTCGGGGGGCGGTACACCAGCGCTGTCGCGGTAGGTGCGATAAGTACCGGACACGAGCTGAGCGGTGTACGCGCCACCGCCGAGCACCAAGCCCTTCGCGATCGTGCCGCCCAGCGCGAACTCCCCCAGCGTCGCGAAGCCCGAGCTTCGTCCCTTGACCTTCCCGCCGTACGCCGCAGCGCTCTCACTGCGCAGACCTTCGCTGTACGCGCCGAAGCCCGCAGCGATCCGGAAGTAGAATCCGTCGTGGACGTGCACGCTCGGATCGGCCGGCTGCGGGTCCGCCGGTTGCGCGGCTGCGGTGCGAGCGAAGAGGGGAAGCGTGAGGGCGAGGAGGAGCAGGGGTCTCATGGCGACTGGCGCGATGCATCGGCCGTGCCGCTCGGATCACCGAGAGACTTCGCTCTTGGCTCCGCGGTCTTTGCGCGAGCTCCCTGTGCGCGCGACGAAGATGCGCGCGGTTTGCGGTAGTGAGCCAAGCTTGCTACCACGAGGGCGGAGGACGCATGCACAAGTTCACGGTACTGCTCTCGGCGACGCTCTTGCTGCTCGGCTGCGGCGGGGAGTCCGCGTCGGACGCCACGGGCGGCAGCGGCGGCGCATCGGGTGGCGGCGGCGGCGTCGGTGGCAGCTCCGGCACGGGCGGTAGCGGCGCCGCAACGGGTGGCAGCGCCGGCACCGGCGGGCTGGGCGGCGGCAGCGGCGGCGCGGGGCCAGCCTCGCCCGAGTGCGCAAGCGACGACGACTGCAAGCGCTTCGCGGATTGCTGCAGCTGTCTGGGCATGCCGGTCTCCGAGGACCCGGTTCCGTGTCCCGCGCTGTGCGTGCAAGACAAGTGCGCCCAGCTCGGCGCGCCCGCGAAGGCGTCGTGCGTGGCCGGACGCTGCGTCGCGGGCTTCAGCTGCGACCCCGCGGGCGTGTTCTGCAACAGCCTGCCGCCGAGCTGCAAGGCGGGGGAGGTCCCGCTCGTGGACGCAGCGGGGACGTGCTGGGAGGGCAGCTGTGTCCCGGCCGGGGAGTGCAAGACCGTGAAGGCCTGCGCAGACTGCACCGGCGATCTGGTGTGTGCGAGCTGGCAGACCCAGGTCGGCATCCAGAACCACTGCGTGGACGTCCCGAGCGTGTGCAGCGGCGACTTCAGCTGCGGCTGCCTGGGTCCGAGCGTGTGTACGCCGCCCTACGCGACCTGCGCGGACTTCTCCGGGCAGAAGGGCGTGAGCTGCAGCTGCCCGAATTGTTGATGGGTGCGGCGCGGTGCCGGCCACTCGCGCCGGTACCGCCGGACGTCAGAGCGTCTTCAGGTACTCGATGACCGCGCGGCGCTCGTCGAAGGACAGGTGATCGCCGAAGGTATGTCCGGCGTTCGACTGGCTCCACTGAGTCGTGTCGTAGATGAACTTGCGCTCCGCCTCGGGAGCGTCCGCCTGGCCATAGGGCACCCCGAGCCAGGGCCAGCCGAGCGCGTCCTCGTCGAAGTTGCTGGAGTCGTAGTCCACGCGCTTCCAGTACTTGGGGCGAGCCGTGCTGTCCAACACGAGTTCGATGGTGGGCACGGAGCCGTTGTGCAAGAACGG
The DNA here is from genome assembly GCA_019637295.1 of Polyangiaceae bacterium. Taxonomy (GTDB): domain Bacteria; phylum Myxococcota_A; class Polyangia; order Polyangiales; family Polyangiaceae; genus JACKEA01. The sequence goes on along the minus strand of JAHBVX010000004.1, from coordinate 497,086 downwards.
AGCGGTCGCCCAAACGCCATCCAGCGGCGGCGCGACGTAGCCAGGGAAGGGATCGTTCGGCACCATCGGCGTGATGGTTCCGTAGAACGAGTCGTTGTACCAATCCACGAGCTCGGGGGCGTGGATCACGCCACCGTTGGCGACGACGGGATCGGTGCCGATCACGTCGAGGGGAAACAGCAGGTTGGGGTAGGCGTCTTCGCCCCCGTCGGCGCCGTACTTGCCGTGACACCCCGCGCAGTCCCGTCGGAAGAGCTGCCGGCCGGTGTCCGCTAGGTCGGCGTCGATGCCGCGCGGATACTTGGGCGCCTCCAAGCTGCGCAGAAACGCCTGGATGTCCACGAACAGTCCATCTACGCGCTTGGCCTCGGCGACGTCGTCCACGCAGATCGACGTGGCATACGCCATGGTGCCGCGGTGGTCCCCGCGCGCCATGCCGTTGTAGAACAGCGCGTTCTTCTTGCCAGAGCGCCACCAGGGCGGCGGATCCGAGGTGAGCTTCGGATCGGCGATCGGCTGACCGTGCTCGTCGCGCACGATCAGCTCCATGAGCCGCTCGTCGCTCCAGGCGAGGGTGTCCCGGTCGTGATGGAGCGACAGTACGATCGCGAGCGCTTCGGCAGGGTTGTTGCCTACCGTCCGCATCACCGTCTCGGGTCCGATGATGTTCGCGATGCGGAGCACCTTCTCCATGTGCTCACGCTCCGAGTCATTCAGCCCGAGCAGGTCGAGCAGCGCGGCGCTCACGGCGGGGCCGCCGCCCAGGCCCCCGGTGAAGTCTACGGTCGGATCACCGAGACCCAGGATCAGCTCGCCGTCGAACTTGCTTGCGTGGCACGTCAGGCAGTTGGCGTTCACGACCTCCGTGCCGTCGGCGGCGGTGAACGCCGTGAGGTTGTAGGGAAGGTCGGCGTTGTTGCCGGTGCGGCCCGCCAGCGGCTCGCGACTCGAGCCGAGCGCCGCCTGGAACGTCGAGCCCAGGTTGGGATCGGTCCACAGCCGCCACGGGATGCCGCAGCTCATGTAGTTGCCGTGGAGCAGCGTGTCGCGACCTGCCACTTCGTCGCCCTCGAGCTGTGGTGCCTCGGGCAGGCGCACGCCGTGGTCCCAGGGATCGTCGAGGGGTCCCAGCCGGGAGCGGGGCTTCGCATCCTGCTCCGAACAGGCGAGCAGCAGCGGGGCGCCGGCTGCCAGCAGCGTCAGGGCGAGCCGAGCGCCGCTCCGTGCGGCCAGCGAGGAGAGTCCCATCGCGCGAGGGTACGCGCGACCCCGCGGCGGCGCCAGGGGATGGAACGGGAGGGGTAGGTGTCGCTCCCACTCCGCCGCGTCACTTCGGCGTCAGGCGCCCGAGCGCGGTCAGCGCGAAGTGGGGGTACTCGGTCTGCAGCACGTCCACCCCGGCTTCGAAGCGCTTCGGGTAGCTCGCGAGCGACTGCGTGAAGATGGCGTCCGCGTCGGCGTTCGTGAACGCGTTCTGGAACAACTTCGCGCCCACGCCGTGGATCTTCGCAACCACGGCCGGAGCGGTGTAGGCGTCGGTGGCATCCGTATGCACCAGAATGGGCGGCGGGTCATACGCGAGCTCGGCGTCGATGGCCTCCAGGCTACTGGGGCGCGACATGATGGGTACGTCGGGGACCTCCGCCCGCGCGGCCGCGCACTCCGACGGGCTGCACAGCAAGAAGGCGTGATCGTATAGCCCGTTGTCGCGCAGGTAGCGCGCCGACTCGACGCCGGCAGCGGTGTCCTTCACCTCGAGCTCGACGATGATGCGCCCCTTGGCGATGGCGAACACCTCATCGAGGGTCGGGACGCGGTCGCACCCGAACTCGCCGCCCAGGTCCGGGTTCACCTTCATGGGCAGCTGCGCGAGCTCGGCGAGGGTGAGCTCGCTCACTGCACCGCTACCCTGAAACGTGCGCTCGACGGTGGCGTCGTGGATCAGCACGACCTGCCCGTCCGCGCTGAGACGCACGTCCGTCTCTACGGCATCGACGCCGAGCAGGATGGCCGCGCGCAGCGCGGACAGGCTGTTCTCCGGCGCAAACGGGGTCGCCATGCGGTGAGCCACGATCACCGGGGAGCTGCAGCTCACGTCCCGATGACAGCTCGGCGGGTGAGGGCGCGGGGGTGGCTCCACCGCGTCGCTGGCGCGGCAGTCGTAGGCGCTCGGCGTGAGGTACCGCTCCGGGCCGGCGAGTCCCGCGGCGCCTGCGCCACCTCCTGTCCCGGCGGGCGCGTCGCGCTCGGCGCCGGCACACGCGCAGGCGCCGAGCAGCGCCACCACGCCGAGCCCAACCTGCGCTCTCACGGGTCGGCGCAGCAGCGAAAGCCGCGCTCCTTGTGCACGCTCATGCGTTGCACCAACGCCGCCGAGTCGCAGCGCAGCGCCGCCTCGAAGTCGAGGTAGCCGCCGCCTCGTTCGGGGCAGGTGGTGCCGCTGCAGGCGTCCTCCCACTCCCGGACGTTGCCGCTCATGTCGAAGATGTTGCTGTAGCCGCCCTGACAGGTCGCCTTGTCCCCGACCGGGATGGTGAGCGTGGTCGAGCTTTCCGCACCGTTGCACGCGTTGGTGCTGAAGACCGAGCCGTACGGGAACTGGCGCTGGCCCGCCATCGTACAGGCGCGGTGCCACTGGCTCTTGCTCGGATTGGTGCGATCGGTCGCCGCCAGCGAGCCGCCGTCGACGCTGCCGCACAGCCGCTTGCCCACGAACGCGCAGTACGCGTAGGCGTCACACCAGTCCACGCAGAACACCGGATCGTTGGCCTTGCCTGCGGGCTCGAAGGGCTGCCCGCAGTTGGTTGGTGTGTAGCTCGAGTTGGTCGAGCAGCCAGCGACTTGTCCCGCGGTGCTGGGACTCGCCGAGAGGAACGCGGCGTACTGCGACTGCGTCACCTCGGTGCGATCGATGCAGTAGATCCCGCCACCCGGTTTCGGTACGTCGCGCATCAGCGCGGTGCCGGGGACTTCGGGGCACGTAACGACGCCGCCGGTGCCACCCGTGGCGCCGCCGGTACCACCCGTGGCGCCGCCGGTACCACCCGTGCCTCCGCCGGTACCACCCGTGGCGCCGCCGGTACCACCCGTGCCTCCGCCGGTACCACCCGTGCCGCCGCCGGTACCACCCGTGCCTCCGCCGGTACCACCCGTGCCTCCGCCGGTACCACCCGTGCCGCCTGTAGCGCCGCCGGCTCCGGCGCTGCCGCCCACGGCGCCACCTGCGCCGGCCAGTCCGCCGCTGCCGCCGCCGGCCCCAGCGCTCCCTCCGCTTCCCGCCCCGCCTCCCGCCCCAGCGCTGGCGTCCGGGGTGCCGCCGCTGCCGGACGGATCGTACTCATAGCCGTCGAAGGAGACCACGCAGCCGCTGAGCAGAGCGGGCCATACGACGACGCTCAGGCGCGAGAGACGGGACCACATGGACATTTGGGCTCGGGCGCCTCCTGCCCGACCCTCGGTGTTACGGCTTGGGCTTGGGCTTGGGCTTGGGCGGATTGTCCGCGTACTGCTTGGCCTTGGCAATCTGCTTTCGCGCCAGCTTGAGGGACGCCACGGCCACCTTACGGTGCCCGCCGAAGGGCGGGTTGACGCCGGGGTTCTCGGCCGCCTCGAGCAGGACGATCGCCTTCTCGACGTTGGCGTCGGCCTGATCGAGCCGCGGATCAGCCGCGTAGGCGGCGCCAGCGTAGAAGGATCCGGCCAATAGCGTGCCCAGGAGTGCCACCTTGGCCGCCGGGCGAACGAAGCGATGCATCGAGTACCTCCGAGTAGGGTTGCGGGCAATCCTACTCCCGCCCTGCTTCGTACTTTCCCCGTGGGTGGCAGATAGGTCGCACCTCGTGCGATGAAGTGCGCCTTTGGCCCCGGGTTACCTACCTCGGCGCTTGCCGCCGGAGGGGAGGCTACATGGACCTCCATGTCAGCCAGGCGCCTACCGTTTTCGGGCTTTTCGTAGAAACCTGCGCGAAGCTGAACGTACAACCTTCGTGCGAAAGGTCAGCCGGCCTCCGCGCGTTCTCATCCTTGGCCCCCATGACCCGACCCGACCCCGTTCAGGATCGCGCCGAGCGCCGGCTCGGGAGCGTGCTCTGCGGCAAGTGGCGGCTCGAGCAGGTCATCGGCGTGGGCGGCATGGCCACCGTGTTTCGCGCGACGCATCGCAACCAGGCCCGGGTGGCCATCAAGCTGCTCCACCCCGAGCTGGCGCTGAACCAGGACGTCACCTCTCGCTTTCTGCGCGAAGGGTACGTCGCCAACACGGTCGGGCACGCGGGAACCGTGGCCGTCCTCGATGACGACGTGACCGAGGACGGCGCGCCCTTCCTGGTGATGGAGCTGCTCGAGGGCGAGACGGTGGAGGAGCGCTGGGCACGCAAGGGCGAGCGACTACCGCTGGACGAGGCCCTCGCGATCGCGGAGTTCGCGCTCGACGTGCTCGCGGCGGCGCACGACCGGGGCATCGTCCACCGTGATCTGAAGCCCGAGAACATGTTCCTGACCTCCGCCGGCCAGCTCAAGATCCTGGACTTCGGCATCGCTCGGCTCCGCGAGTATTCCTCCGAGGTCAAGGAGACTGGCGTCGGGCTCCTGCTCGGGACGCCCGCGTTCATGGCGCCCGAGCAAGCGCGCGGGCGATGGGACGAAGTCGACGGGCGCACGGACGTGTGGGCCGTCGGCGCGACGATCTTCACGCTGCTCTCGGGCCGGTTCGTGCACGTCGCGGAGACCGTGCAAGAGCAGGTCATCTACGCGGCGACCCTCAAGGCGCCCGTGCTCGCCGAGGTGTGCCCCGAGGTGCCGCCCGCCGTCGCGGCCGTGATCGACCGAGCCTTGGCGTTCGAGCGGGAGCAGCGTTGGTCTTCGGCGAGCGAGATGCGGAGCGCGCTGCGCGCCGCCCTCGGGATGGCCGAGCTCGACGACGCCTCGACCCTGCCCGTACCGTCGTCACCCTCGGCGGTGCGCGCGCCGCCGCACCCGAGCGGCGTGGAGCTGGCTCGAGCCATCACCAACGCGCCGACGTTGGCCGATCCCGGGCCGCCATCCTCGGTCACGAACACGATGACCGGCCCACCGGTGGCGCGGACGCACCACGGCTTGCCCGAGGCGCGGCCCCGGCGGACCGCGCTCTACGCCGCGGCCGGACTAGCGGCAGTGGTCTTGAGCGGGTTCGGCGTCTACCTCGCCTGGCCCGGGGGCGGCGCGACCGCGAACGCTGGCGCGGCGTCGACCGAGACCCTGCCCCTGGCGGCGACCGCGGTGCCCACGCCATCAGTGACCGTGGCGCCCGAGCCCAGCTCTCCAGAGCCACCGCCGCCGGCCGCGAGCGACGTTCCCGCGCCGCCCCAGCCCACGGCGAAGCCAACCGCCAAGGTCGGCAAGCCTCTGGTCTCGCCGACTCCGCCTACGGCCTCACCCATGGCGACGGCCAAGCCCGTGGCGACGGCCAAGCCCGTGGCGACGGCCAAGCCCGTGCCCAGCGCGAAAACGGTGTCCCCGAACCCGTTCGATCGGCGACACTGAGGCCGACATGCTGCGAGCCTCAGCCACGCTCTTGATCGGCGCTCTCGCGCTGCACACGACCGCCGCGTTCGCTCAGGCGGGTGACGCGGCCGCCGCGGAGGTGTTGTTCCGCGAGGGCCGCGCTGCTTCTGATGCCGGCAACCCGAAGCTCGCGTGCGAGAAGTTCCGTGAGAGTCATCGACTCGATCCCGCGCCGGGTACCGCGCTCAACATCGCCGACTGCGAGGAGACGCTCGGGCGCCTGGCGACAGCGTGGACGTACTTCAGCGAGGTCGCCGCGAAGCTGCCCGCGAGCGACGAGCGCCAGGCCATCGCGCGGGCGCGTGCGGGAGCGCTCGAGCCCCGCTTGCCGCGCTTGCGTCTGCGTCTCGCGCCGACGGTCCCGGCCGACACCACCGTCCGGCGCGGGGAGGTCGTGCTGCGGCGCGCCGCGCTCGATACGCCCTTGCCCGTCGATCCGGGCGAACATCGGGTCGAGGTGCGTGCTGCCGGTCACGAGCCTCGTCACGTGGTCGTGACGTTGCGCGAGGGCGAGCAGCGAACGTTGACGCTGGACGTCGGCAAGCCCGTGTCTCTCGAGGATGGGCCGGGCGTCGGCGCTGCCCCCAAGGGCGGGTCCGGTTCGCCGACGGTGGGCTACGTGCTCGGCGGGCTCGGGGTCGTCGGCCTCGGCGTCGGTGCCGTCACCGGCGCCATGGTGCTCTCGAAGAAGAGCACGGTGGACGCCAACTGCGACGCGGACAAGCGCTGCAACCGCGTGGGCGCGGACGCCGCCGACTCCGGCAGGACACTCGGTACCGTGAGCGGGGTGTCCTTCGTGGTCGGTGCGGTGCTGCTCGGCAGCGGCGCCTACCTGGTGCTGTCGGGCGATCGCGAGCGCCCCTCGGCCGCGCTGATGCCGACCGCTGGTGGCGCGGCCCTGCACGGTTCGTTCTGAGATTTGGCGCGCCTCGGGGCTCAACTCGATTCCTCTTGGCGCGGATTTGTCCTAAGAGTCACAGGGTCGCTCATGCGGGCTCGTCACGTGACAAATGCCGCGATGGCGCTGCTGCTCGCGGCGCCGGAGGCCGGCGCGGACACGCCCGCGGAGGAGCCGACCGCGGATCGCCATCAACTGATCGCGCACGGGGAGACTACCCTGCAGCTCTTTCGTCGCGCGCTCATGCCCGGGCCGGGCGGCGCGTTGGTGTCGGAGCACACGGTCGCGCCGATGCACCAGTACGTCTCTCTGCGCGCGCTCGATCTCGACGGCCCGCTGGGCGAAGACTCCCTGGACATCGAGCTGTCCGCTTGGGGAAGCGTGTTCATTGGCGACCCCGAGTCCACGCGCCGGACGGACGGTGACGTGCAGAGCGCGAATGTGCGACTGCGCCACGGACCGCTCGCCGTGCGCCTGGGTCGGCAGCTCGTCGCGGGAGGAGCCGCGCGCTACGCGCGCTTCGACGGCGCGCGCGCTGGCGCTGCTCTGGGCAGCGGCTTCGACGCCGATGCCTACGGCGGCTTCACCGTGTTGCCGCGCTGGGACGCGCGCCCGGGCTATCACCACCTGGGCGCCGCCTACGACTCCTTGCTCATCGAGCCCAACGCGCTCCCGGAGCCCGACCGCTCTGGGCACTGGCTGGCGGGCGGTCGCATCGGCTACGCGCGCCACGGTGGGTTCGCTGGATTGTCCTTCCACGAGCAACACGAGACCGGCGGCGTCAGTCGCCGAAACCTCGCCGCAGATGCCCGCTACCAGCCGTCTGCCGCGGTGTCCGTGGGCGGCTTCAGCCTGATGGAGCTCGACGCGAGGCGGTTCGCGGACGCGCGAGTGTTCGTGGACACGACGCCGGCAAGGCCGCTCGATCTCTCCGTCGAGCTGCGCCGCACCGAGCCGGCGCTGTACCTATCGCGACAGTCCGTGCTCAGCGTCTTCAGCACCGACGGCTACGACGAAGCGGGGACACAACTGGTATTTCGCGCGCTGCCCGAGGTCACTTTCGACGGAGCAGGTGCCGTGCAGCTCTACGATGACACGCGTCGCGGCGCGCGGGGTGAGCTCGGGGTGCGGGTTGCTCCGGGGGTAGCGCAGAGCACCGTCGCGCGGCTCGGCTTCACCCGCGTGCTGGCCGTGGACAACGGCTACCACGCGCTTCGCGCGTCCGTCGCGCAGCGGTTCAGCCCTGCCTTCACCGGCACCGTGGAGGTCTACGGCTACCTGTACGATGAAGCCATCGAGCGGCACAGCACCAGCAGCGTGCTGGCGGGCACCCTGAGTTACCAGCTGAGCGAGGCGCTGAGGGTCCTCTGGGGAAGCTCGCTAGCGCAGTCTCCCTACGCGCGCTTCGACGCGCAGACGTTGCTGCGCGCGGCTTACGATTTCGATCTCGCTCCCCGGCGAGGTGCACTGTGAGTCACCGGCTCCTGGTGCTCCTCGTCGTGGCGCTCGCGGGCGCGCTGGTCGCCGGCGCGTGCTCCGACCGGGCGGCCCCGCGCTTCCCGCACCTGGTGCACCTCGCCGGACTCGAATGTGGCACTCCGGGCAAGCCCGCGTGTCTATCCTGCAACAGCTGTCACGTGGTGTCCGAGAAGGACCGCGCGCACAAGTTGCCCGATCAATCGCTGTGCACGAGCTGTCATCGCGACGACGCCCACGAAGCCCTCGCGGTGCTCGACGTGAAGCCCGCGCGGGTCTCCGGGCCCATCACGTTCAATCACGATCAGCACTTGACCATGAAGGGCATCAAAGGCCAGTGCGCTCCGTGCCACGCTGGCGTCGTGGAGCCGGACAAGCCGTCGCTACCACCCATGGCGCAGTGCTTCTCGTGTCACGAGCACCAACAGCAGTGGGACCAGGGCGTGTGCACGCCGTGTCATTCGCAGCTGGAGCTGCGCAAGACGTTGCCCAAGACGTTTCTACGGCACGACGCCAGCTTCGCGAAGCGCCACGGGCAGCTCGCCACCCAGAACATGCAACTCTGCCAAGGCTGCCACTCGCAGGCGCAGTGCGATGACTGCCACGACATGACCCAGGGCCTCTCCATCGAGCGACGGCGACCCGAGCAGCTCGAGCGAAGTTTCGTCCACCGCGGCGACTTCATGGTGCGCCACGCCATCGAGGCGCAGTCTCAGCCGGCGCGGTGCCTGAGCTGCCACACCGTGCAGAGCTGCGACGGGTGCCACGTCGCTCGCGGAGTGAGCGCCAACCGCGCCGGCAGTCGCAATCCCCATCCGCCCGGCTGGGTAGGCACCAACACCGCGTCTCGCAGCTTCCACGGCCGCGAAGCGCGGCGTGACATCGTCGCGTGCGCGGGCTGTCACGAGCAGGGCCCCGCGACCAACTGCATCCGCTGTCACAAGGTGGGTGCGTACGGAGGCAACCCTCATCCCAATGGTTGGCAGAGCTCCCAGGGGACGGGCGCACAGATGTGTGGGTACTGCCATGGTTGAGCGACCGCCGAAGGGCCTCTTGGCGCAAGTTGGCCTCGGGGCCACGCTGCTGCTGGCGACGCTGGCAGCAGCCGTACCCGCCGGGTGCCTCGAGCAGCGCGCCAAGCCGGCAGGCGAAGACCTGCGTCGCTGCGCCACGTGTCACGGCGATCCGGACCGCCCGGGGGACGCGTTGGCGCGCGCTGCTCCTCCCGCCGATCTCTCGGGAGCGACCGAGTCGAGTCACCCTGGGGTGGGTGCCCACGCAATTCACTTGAACGCCGGAGTCAATCACGCGGCCATCGCCTGCAGCGAGTGTCATCTGGTGCCGGCGCGCACCGACTCCCCGGGTCACGCCGACACGGAGCTACCCGCCGAGCTCGTGTTCGGCAGCCTCGCCGCCAAAGACGGCCGGCAGCCCCACTACGATTTCAGTGCGCGTCGCTGCACCGACAGCTACTGTCATGGGCCCAGCGGCGCGGGGGCGGTCTGGACCGCGCCGCGCTCGACTGAAGACGCGTGCGGGACCTGTCACGGACTGCCCCCTTCACCGCCGCATCCGCAGTCGACCCGTTGCGTGGCCTGCCACTCGGAGGTGGTTGACGCTGCGGGCAAGATCATCGCGCCGGAGAAGCACGTGGACGGCATCGTGCAGGCGAACGACGGCGGCTGCACCCAGTGCCACGGCAGCGGGGACGATCCTGCGCCACCCAAGGACACCCTCGGCAACGAGGCGGTGACGGCGATCGGCGTCGGCGCGCACCAGGCGCACCTCGCTGGAGGGGCGTTCAGTCGACCCGTCGCCTGCGGCGAGTGCCACGTCGTCCCCGCGTCGTCCGCGAGCGAGGGGCACGCCAACGGAGTGGCGGAGGTGTCCTTCACGGGCATCGCCGCGACCGGTGGCCGGACCCCCACGTGGGAGCGAGACGAGGTGCGCTGCGCGGACAGCCACTGTCACGGTCCGAGCCCCGCGTCGCTGGCGCCCTCTCCCCTCTGGACGACGGCGGGACCGCTCGGTTGCACGAGCTGTCATGGCGCGCCGCCGCCGCCGCCTCACCCGCAGATGACGGACTGCGCGCGCTGTCATGCGGAGGTGGTCGGCCCGGACAACGTGACCATCATCGACCGTCTCAAGCACGTCGACGGCGTCGTGAACGTGTCCATGAACGAGTCTTGCACGTCGTGTCACGGCAGCACCAACCCCGCGCCTCCGCTGGACCTGGCGGGGAACTCGGGGACGACCTCCCCAGGTGTGGGAGCCCACCAGGTTCACGTGCTCGGTACGTCGAGCTCGCGGCCGGTGCCCTGCGGCGAGTGCCACCTCGTGCCCCAGACCGTGCTCTCGAGCGGGCACGTCGACACCTTCGGACCGGCGGAGGTGCTGTTCTCCGGCGCGGCTACGGCTCACGGCGCGGCGCCCGTGTACGCTGCCGGAAGCTGCCAGAGCACCGCCTGTCATGGAGCCGTGACGCGCAACGGGTTCCCCTCGGGCGGGAGCCTCACCGCGCCCTCGTGGACGACCGTCGACGGTACGCAGGCTGCGTGCGGCAGCTGCCACGGGTTGCCGCCGCCTCCGCCCCACCCGCTGCCCACCAACTGCAGCGCCTGCCACGAGAACATCCTACCGAACCTGACGTTCAGCCGGCCTGATCTTCACATCGACGGCACCGTGACCTTCACGGTGCCCTAGGTGCGGGATCCTCACGGAGCGGGCGCTTCGCGCACCGGATCGAGCGGGTCGAAGGCTGCGTGTTCGCCGCGGACGACCTGCGCCGAGGTACGTCCGAAGCGGCGCTCGCGGCGCGAGTACAGCTCGACGGCGTCGAGCAAGGTTTGGGGTACGAACTCGGGCCACATGATGGGCAGGAACACGAGCTCCGCGTACGCGGACTCGTAGAGTAGGAAGTCGCTCACTCGGGTCTCTCCGCCGGTGCGGATGAGGAGATCCACGTCGGGGAGCGAGCGCGTCGTCATTTCGCGATGGAAGAACGACTCGTCGATCTCCTCCGGCAGGACGAGCCCAGCTCGGGCTCGGACCGCGAGCGCTCGAGCCGCCTCCACGATGTCCTGGCGTCCGCCGTACGAGAGCGCCAGCGTCAAGGTCATCTTGGAGCCGTCAGCCGTGTATCGGATCAGGTCTTCGACCGCATGGCGCGTGCCCGTCGGTAGCTCTTCGAGCTGGCCGATGACGTTGACGCGGATGCCGAGACTGCGCAGCTCCGAGCGCTCCTTCTTCGCGAAATCCACGAGCAGTCGCATCAGCGCTTCGACCTCGCGGCGAGGGCGCGCCCAGTTCGCCGCGCTGAAGGCGTACAGGGTCAGGTACTCGATGCCATTGCGCGCCGCTGTCTCCACGGTCTCCCGGACGGCGCGAGCGCCCTCCGCGTGCCCTTCGACGCGCTCGAGGTTGCGGGCTTCCGCCCAGCGGCCATTGCCATCCATGATGATCGCGACGTGACGAGGGATGTTGAGCTTGTTGGTCATGGGTTTCTTTTTCATTCGGCTGGAGCCGGGGCGCCGGCCCGAAGAAAGCTCGCACAGCCAAGCGCGAACGCCCTGGAGCGTGTGTGAAGGTTTCGAGGAGAATCGCGAGCCGCTCGCTAGCTCGCGTCCAAGTCCTCTGAATCATTAGCATTACTGGCTACGCCTCGGCGGGCGTCCTGCACCGCCGCGCGCAGCTCGTCCGCGGCGCTCCGGCTGGCTGGAGGCAACAGCAGCGCGAAAACGACGCGCGGCGGCCCGGGCTGCATCAACTCGGCGCGCCCGCCGTGGGACTCCGCCACGGCCCGCACGATGGCCAGCCCCAGCCCCGTTCCGCCCTTGTCGGGCCGGGTCGTCACGAAGCGGCGAAACAGATTGTCGCGCACGTGCTTGGGCACGGCGCCCTCGCTCTCGACACTCACCGAGACGTCCTCGCGAGCGCGGGCCACCGTCACGCGCACGTCGCTGTTCGGCTTGCCGTGCACCAGCGCGTTGTCCACCAGATTGCCGATCGCGCGCGCGAGCCAGCTGCTGTCTCCCCGTACCCGCACGTCGTCCTCGGTCGTGACCTGGATGCGAGCGGCGTCGGTGCCACGCTCATCTCGGACCTGACGCGTCACTGCCCCCACGTCGACTCGCTCGAGTTGCTCCACACCGCGAGCTTCGATGCGCGCCAGACTGAGCAGATCGCCCAGCAGTCGCTCGATGCGCGCGGTCGACTCGCGAATGCGGGCCACGAAACGGCGGGCCTCCTCGGGCTCGTCGAGCGCGCTCTCTTCGAGCACCTCGGCGCTAGCGCGGATGGCGGCGACGGGGTTCTTCAGCTCGTGAGACAGGTCGGCCGCGAAGGTCTCCACGAAGGGCCGCCCCTCGAGCTGACGCCGCATCGAGTCGATGGAGCGGCTCAGGCGCATGACCTCGCGTCCGGCCCCAGCGGGTGGCGCGGCGGTACGCTCCCCCGAGCTGACACGCTCGGCGAACTGCGTGAGTGCTTCGATTGGTCGCGCGATGGAACGGCCGATCAACGCGGCAGAGATGGCTGCAGCCGCCCCCAACACGAGGCTGATGACCAGCACCGTGGGCGCGAAGTCGGCCAAGAGCAGACGCATCACGATCGTGGGCTTGACGACCCGAACGGCGCCGATGCGTCGGCCAGCGCTGTCGATGGGGGCGTCGACGGTCACGGTCCCCGGCGTGCCCCGCGCGCTCGAAGCGCCTTGAGGGAAGAGCACCCGGTCGTCCACGTCGAGTAGCTCCAGCCGCAAGTCCGCGCCGCGTCGCCGCTCGAACTCGAGCCGCGCTGCGACCTCCCCGACGCCCGCGCCGGTCCGATCCAGCTCTCCTTGCACGATGCCTGCGATGCTCTGGGCCTCGTCCGTCGCGGCCTGGGTCGCCAGGCGCACCGCGCGAGCCTCGATGCGATCGATCACCATCACCCCCAGGCCGAAGGAGAACGCGCCGACGATCAGCGCCAACGCCAGGAACACCTGCATCCGGATGGAGACGCCTCGCGTGCGGCTCTCGAGCAAGCGGGCCACCACGAAGGCCGCGAACAAGATCAAGCCGATGGCGGCCGCGGCGACGACGACCAGGCGGGTCACGGCTTGTCGTCACTCGGGCTCGGGTCGTCCGTGACGCGGTAGCCAACGCCCCGCACGGTCTCGAGCCAGCCCGGGTTGCCGCCAGCTTCGCCTACCTTCTTGCGCAGTGACTTGACGTGGCTGTCGATGGTTCTGTCACTCACCGCGAACCCGTCTCCCCAGACGCGATCGATCAGCTGTGCCCGCGTGTACACTCGACCTGGGCTACTCAGGAGCGCGGCGAGCAGGTCGAACTCCACCTTGGTCAGATCGAGCGCGCGCCCGCTCACGGTGGCTCGCCGAGTCGTGTCGTCGAGCTGCAACGGAAGCTCTCGCTCGGCCCCGCTCTCTTCGGGTTGGGTGCCGGTGCGACGCAGCACGGCGCGTACGCGAGCGACCACCTCCCGCGGCGAGAACGGCTTGGTGACGTAGTCGTCCGCACCCGTCTCGAGCGCGGCGACGCGGTCGGCCTCGCCATCGCGACTGGACAGCACGATGATGGGCGTGCTGAGCCCCTGGCGCCGCAAGCGACCGATCAAGTCGAACCCGCTGCCGTCGGGCAACATCAGGTCGAGCAGGATCAGCTGCGCCTCCGGCGCGATCTGCTCGGCCTCCACCGCGGACCCCGTGATCGAGACGGAGAAGCCGTCGCGCTTGAGGGCGTAGGCCACGCTCTCCGCGATGGCGGGCTCGTCCTCGACCACGACGATGCGCTGCATGGACGGATCAATACTCCGTCGCGGAGGCCGGGTCGACCTCAGTGCAGAGTTGCCGTCAAGAGCAACGCGGGGACCAGGGTCTGATACTTGATCGACCCGGTGCCGCCAGTGACCAAGTCCACGTCCACCGAGGTCGATGCGTACATGAGCTTGCCCAGCACCCCCAGTCCCCACTGCTCGCCCACCCACCACTCGTAGCCGAGTCCGAGGGACAGGCCAACGCCCGTCGGGTTCTCGTCGGCGTCCGAGTCGTCCGAGCTCAGCTGCGCGAACCCGATGAGCGCCTGCAGGTGGAAGCCCTGAGTCGGATCGAAATAGTAGTCCACGAACAGCCCCAGCATCGATAGGTTGAAGGTCTCGTCGTCGAGCGCGACTTCCTGGCCATCCTCCTTGAGCTTGGCCCTGGGCGCCGAGAACCCCATGCTGCCGCCGCCGATCACGAAGCCCGGCGCCGGGGTGCCTCCGAGCAGGAACTGACCCGCGACTCCCATCCCGGTGATGCTCACGTCCGGCGGGTTGGAAGGAGCGGGATCGATGGTCGCGCTCGTCGACATGCTGCCGAGCCCGAGCCCGAACTGGAGGTAGAAACCGTCGTGAAAGTGCACCGTCGGATCCGCAGGCGGCGGCGGTGGTGGCGCGTAGTAGCCCGGCGGCGGGCCATGAGGTGGGGGGCCATGGTAGCCCGGCGGCGGCTGACCGTAACCCGGCGGCGGCTGCCCTGGCGGCGGCGGTTGTCCGTAGCCCGGCGCGGGCTGCGCTGGTGGTGGAGGTGGCGGCGGGGGGGGGACGGGCTCCGTCTCTGCGGGCGGCGGAGGTGAGTCGGGCTGCGCCCACGCGGACGGCGCGCACAGCGTAACGCCGACAGCCAAGAACCACTCGGTAAGCCCACGCATGCTTCCGCTCCCGCGCTGGATCCCCATTCACAGCTTCTAGCTTCAGGTACCGCTGGTTGTCAACGGCGTCACAGCTCTAGCGCGGTCCCAGCAGCGCGCGCGTCAACTCGGGCACCGTCCCCAAGAGCCGGCCCAGATGGTCGGCGGTCGGACGCGTACCGGCGAAGTGTACGACAAAGCCTCCGGGCCTGACCTCCAGGTGGCCGGTGAAGCGCCACGAGAGCAACAGCTGTCGCGCGCCGGACGGCAAGGCGGCGACCGCCTCGGATGCGGACGCGGCCAGAGTCGTGACCTGCGCATCCCAGGTAGCATCGCCAATGCGGACCGTCGGCGGGGGCGGACTCTCGAGGTAGGCGACACGCGTGTTGAAGTGCTCGCCGGCGCGAGCTGCCGCGCGTCGAGTGAACGCCGGATGCGACACGAACACGAGCAACGTTCGATCGATGGGCTCGCCGGCGAGGTCCGCCAGCCACGGCTCGGCGGCGGTCACCGTCCCGGGCGGCATCGACCACGACACCGCGTTGACGTAGTGCTCCGCGCTCACCATGGTGTCGAAGGGCTCCCAAGCGTGAAACCAGTCCTCGTTGGGACGCGGTTCGAAGGCCAGGCGTTTCTGTCGGGCGAGCCAGGCGAGCTGCTCGGCCCCCTCGGGGAGCGCGGACATGGTGCGTCACGGATAGAGCAATTGCTGGTGCGATGGAACTGCCCCCGGGGCCTCGAGGCGATCCTGCGGGGGATCGATCCCTTGCCGGTCCGGCGCGGGAACGGTATGCGAGTCGACCAGAGGAGACGAGCATGACACGCGAAGCCACCGACGTCGCGTCGGCCATCATGGCGCTGGACGACGACTTCGGGTACTGGGTCTGGACGACGAAGGTCTCGAGTCGCGCCGCCGTTCAGCAGCTCGAAGCGGACCTTGGCGTCTCGCTCCCGAGTGACTACCTCGAGTTCGTCGTGGCACACGGCGCCATCGCC
The DNA here is from genome assembly GCA_019637295.1 of Polyangiaceae bacterium. Classification (GTDB taxonomy): domain Bacteria; phylum Myxococcota_A; class Polyangia; order Polyangiales; family Polyangiaceae; genus JACKEA01. The sequence continues at coordinate 481,510 of JAHBVX010000004.1, read as the reverse complement.
GTGCAGGCAAAGCAAGAAGTGTGGCAGCGACCCAAGCCCTACGCGGTTGGCCCACGCTGGGCACACGACTATGGCCTGGAGGTGTACGGCATCGCTGCCGAGGTCCCGCCACCGCTGGACATCCGCGATCGGCGCCGGCGGCTCATCGACGATGGCGTGACTGGCTTGACTCCGCTAGCGGGCGTCGTCGGCTCTGGCGCGACCCTCGCCCTCGACGAGTCTGGACGCTTCGTCTGGCTTCACGGCGGCGAGCTCGAGCCCGCCGCAGGCACCTTCACGAGCATACTGCTGGAGTTCATCGAGCGGCTGAAGGCTGACAAGGAGAAGGCCAAGCAGGCCGGTCCGAATCTCTGGACCTGAACACTGCGGCGCCTCTTGACGCCTGCGCCCGCCGGGAGCTTGCTGCGCAGCCATGAAGGGTGTCTTTGGGGTGACGATCCTGGGGCTCGCGCTTCTGACTGGCTGCGGCGGCGCGACCACCGAGCCCGCCCAGCCGGTGACCGTGGACGACGAGAAGGCAGCGCGGCTGCTCGAGCGCGCCCGCCAGAGCCGCGATCCGGCGCAGTACCGCAAGTTGCTCGATCGCTTCGCCGGGACGTCGGCGGCCGAGGAGGGCAAGGACGACCTCGCCCAGCTGCTGGTGGCGGACGCCGAGCGTGCGCTGGCAGCGGGTGACCCCGACACGGCCGAAGCTCGCGCCGAGGAGGCCCGACTGCTCGGCGGCCTGGCGACGACCGAGAAGGCGCGCGCGGTTCAGCGCGCGCTCGACGAGGCTCGTGCCGCTCGAGTGGCCCAGAGTGCCGCCGAGACCAAGGACTGCGCGCAAGCGCTCCGGATCGTGGCTGAGCCCCTCGGACTGAAGCCGCGACCGCACTTCCGTGACCAGCTGATGGCAGCCGCCGCCGAGCCGCTGCTGACCTGCCTGAGCGCCGCCTTCGAGCATCACTTGCAGGCGGGTGAGCCCGCCCGCGCGCGCGAGCTGCTGCACTCGAAAGACGCAGGCGTCGCCCTCGCCAAGGACTCGAAGGCGAACGCAGAGCGAACCTTGGCGAAGCTCGCGGTGCTCCACACCGCGCGCGATCTGCGCCCGCTATTGGCCGCGGGCAAATGGCTGGACGCAGCGAACAAGGTCGACGAGCTGGCGCGGAGCGAGGCGCTGGCGAAGCACGAGGTCCCCCTGGCGCGCGAGCTGATCCAAGAGGCACTGGTCGTGCATCTGGTGAAGCTCTCCGACGCGGCGCTGACCGACTCGCGGGCGGCGCAGACCCTCTCTCGCTTCGAGCAAGACCTGATTCACGCTCGCTTCACCAAGGATCCACCGGAGATCGAGCGGGCACGCGCCCGCCTGCGCGTGGCCGCGGAGTGCCAGCGCCTTGGCTGCCGATTCGACGTGCCCAAGTCCGCGTGGACCTATGGCGCCGTCGACGTGGGCAGCCCAGCCGACGCCACCAAGTCCCGCGGCGAGCGCGTCGCGCATGGCGCGCGCGTGTGGGTGCTGGGCAGGGGCCGCACGCACGCGCTGGTGCTGATGAAGGATCCGGGAGAGAGCCGGCAAGCCAGGCTACTCGACGAGGTCGAAGGCTGGGTCGACGCATCGGCCCTGCGCGCGGCGGACACAGCCGAGCTCTTGCCGCCCACGGCTCAGCTGGTCGGTGTTCGCGTATGGGCGCCGCTCCGGCCGCCCTCCAAGGACTACCTGCTCGGCACCGTGCTGGAGGTCGCGGGCAAGAACGTGAAGGTGCGCCGCCTGTCGGACAAGACGGAGATCACTGTCCCCGTCGCGAGCATCCGCTTTGGCACGTTGGCGACGGGCACCCGGGTGATGGCGTTTTGTACCGACGAGGTCCATACCGAACCCGCGCGCATCTTCGGGGTGATCGCCGCAGAGGGCGGCTCGCCGCGGGTGAAGATTCAGTGCGACAAAGGCGACGTCAACCGGGTGGAGGTCGCGGGCGCGTTGGTCTCCAAGCGCGAGTGGTTGCCCTGAGCCCGGGCGTCGAGGGTAGGGTGCTCTGCCAATGAAGACGCTGCTCTTGATGCGCCACGCCAAGTCGAGCTGGAGCGATCCCGCTCGGGATGACCACGACCGGCCGCTGAACAAGCGGGGCGAGCGCGACGCGCCGGTCGTGGCGCGACTGATCGCCGACGGCGGCTGGGTGCCGGACTTGATCGTGTCCTCGAGCGCGTGCCGCGCACGTCAGACCGCGCTCGTCATCGCCGAGAGCTCCGCGTGGTCGGCCGACGTGTGGCTGACGCGAAGGCTCTACCTCGCCGAGCCGAGGGAGTATCTCGCGCTGCTCGCCCAGGTGCCGGACGCTGCATCCCGAGTGCTGATGATCGGCCACAACCCGGGACTCGAGCAGCTCGCGTCCGAGCTCAGCGGCGTGGAGTGGACGCTGCCCACCGCAGCCCTGGTCGTCTTCTCGCTCGACGTCGAGCGTTGGGAGGACGTCGGGTTGGACACCCGCGCGCAGATTGTTGGCAACCACGCGCCCCGCCCAGTCGATTGACGTCACGAGCGCGTCGCCGCGGCTCGCCTGCGGCGGTGTGAAGTCGGCGCGCAACTCGCGAGCGTGGCCGCCGAGCAGGGGGAATGGAAAAGCCCACATCCTCGCTGCTCGCTCTGCTGTTCGTCCCTGCGGCCGTCCTCGCCTGCGACGCCGACCCACCAACGGAAGACGTGGGCACGGCGCGGGTCGATGATGGGCCGTCGCGTGAGCTGCCACCCGACATACGTGCGGATGCCCCCGCGGGCTGGCCGGTTCCGCGAGCCGCCTTTGGGCTCGACGAGAGCGGCGACTTGGTCGTGTTCGACGTCGATACGGGCAGTGTGCGCGCAGTCCATCCGCTCGCCTGGGTCATCACGGATCTGTGCTGGGACGCCCATCGACAGCGACTGCTCGTGGTCGAGAAGAACGGCTGGGTGGACGGTAGCCGCGTCCACGCGCTGCGCTACGACGGGCAGTTCGTTCACGAATCGAGCTCGCCGGCGCTGCCGGGCGACGTCCGCGTCGTCGTGACGGGCTCGCGGGTGCTGGCCGTCGCGGACGAGTACGGCACCGAGTGGAGGGAGCTCGACGAGCACCTCGAGCCCAGGGCCGGGCGCGCGTACACGGGTCTGCCGGCGTCGCTGTATGCGCTGGGCCCGAGCGAGAGCCCGGCGGTGTTTGCGCTGAACGCCCGGGCTCGTGTCGGCAGCGACAGCTTCGACGAGCTCTTCGTGCTGAGCGACTTCGGCCCGGAGTGGATGGTGGGCTCGGTGAGTCATCCCAAGCGTCCCCACACGAGCTCGCGAGTCGTCTTCGACGCCAGCAGCGAGCGCAGCTGGCTCGCCAGGCTCCACCCTCAGGGGCTCGACCTGTTCGCAGTGGTGAAGGAGGGGCTCGCGCCCGCGGGTGCGTGGGTCGGCGTGTCGTCACTCGGAGCCTCGCTCGAAGGGGTGGCCTTCGATCCGGACCAAGAGGCGGTCGTGCTCGGCGTCGCCCACCCTGCGCGCCCGGCTGACGAGCTCGTGCTCGGCGCTCCGGGGCAAGCGCAGCCCGCGGTCGTCGTCTCGCTCGGCGGTCGCTTGCGGCGCTCCCCGTGGTTCTCTCGCGACGTCGTGCTCGACTCTTCCGGGGCGGTGCTCTTGGTGGCGACCGAGCGCGGCATCGAGGCGTTTCGTACGACCGGGACGAGTCACGCTCCCGCTGTCGAGCGGGCCGCGGGCTTCGACGGCGCGCAGCTGCGCGGACCGGTCGCTCTGCGAGAACCCGCGAGCGAGTCCAGATGAACGGAGCCGCGACCGCTCTTAGTTGCAGATCACGAGCGGTGCGATGGGCGCCATCGTCTTCGACTTCTTGGGTGCGCAGGCGTTGGTGCTGAGGCACTGGTACTGGTTGTTGCCCGACAGGAAGCGGCGGAAGCACTCCTCCCCGGCGGGGCACGCGGCCGGGCACATACCCGGCGCCTTTGGAAAGGTCGTCCGCGCGAAGCACTCCTGCGAGGCCGAGCAGGCGGGCGAGCAACTCGACGCCGGGAGCACCGGGATGGTGTCGAGATCCACGAAGGACGACTGCAGCGCGGTCTCGATCTGCGAGAGCGTCTGGTTCAGCTTGTTCTGGGTGCTGGGCTCGGCCACGCAGGCGAACTTGTTGCGACCGCAGACCGTCAGGCTCTCGCAGCCCGGGTTGGCGGGCCCGGCTGCTTCGAGCTGAGCGTCGCCGAACAGCACCACTCCGCCGATCATGACCAGCCTCACGTCAGCCGGTCGTGCGCCGACGATGGCGTCATAGGGCTTGCTCGCGTCCCCGCCGATCACGAACAGGTCGGCCAGCTTCCCTACCTCGAGGGTGCCGAGCCGCGACAGCAGCCCGAGGGCGTTGGCGCCGTTCTTGGTGGCCATGGTCACCAGGTCTTTGGTGCTCAGGGTGTCGTTCCAGTGGGCGTTGTCCCACCCGTCCGCGACGCGCAGTTCATCGAGTAGGTTCTGACTGCCACCCATGGACCAGTCCGGACCGAGGGAGATCTCGACGCCTGCCGCGATGGCCTGAGGAATGTTCGTCGTCACGCCGTAGAGAGCGAGGTTGGACGCTGGCGACCAGGTGAGCTTCATCCCCGCTGCCGCCATGGTTGCGAACTCGGTTGGTGTGAAAGCGGTGCCATGGGTGATCGCCGTCTGTGGAGCCAGCAAGCAGCCGTCGGGCGTGGTCACCGTGTTCAGCGTGGAGAACTCGCCCAGGGCCGCCGGGTCCACGCCCTCGCCCACATGGATCAAGTAGGCATCCGTCGTCCCTGACGCGTAGTTGTTGCAGACCCCGTTGGCGCCCGCTGCGCTCGGTGGGAACAGGGCGCTGGTCTGGATCTTGTCCGCGCCCAGCCCGTTCTGCGCCACGTCGATGGAGCGCGCGACGGACGAGAAGCAGCCGCTCGACGTGCCCGGTAGCCCCACGATGGACGTGGTGCCCGCGACCAGGCCCTTCATCTCGCCCCACTTGACCATCTCGCACTTCACGTTCCCCGCGCTGTCGTAGCCTTGCGGGCACCACACGGGCTTGCCCTGAGAGGCGTTCTCGAGGCACTGCTTGTAGTCGAGCATGAGCGCGTACTCGGCCTCTGCGGTCCAGTGATTGTGATTGCGATAGCGACACACGCTGTCCACACAGTCGCACTTGCCACCGCTGCAGTAGTTCGACACGTTGCAGTCGGCGACCGACGTGCACGACTTGGGCAGCGTCGGCACCCAATGGTCGTCGTTGAAGATGTCGAACAGGATGTGGTTGTGCGCGTCGATCAGCCCGGGCGCGATGATCCCGTTGGTCGTGATGATGGTGGCACCCGCCGCGCCGGACTGCCCCGCGCACGCCGCGCCCGCACCCACGCAGGTGATGGTGTCGCTCTGGACCAACAGCTCGCCGTCGAAGCTCGAGTCGGGCGTGACGATCATGCCCTTGAGCAACACGCGATCGGCCGCGCCCGGCTGAATCGTCGCGTCCGGGCCAACCGCGCCCGTGCCCCCGATGCCTCCGCCCACGCCGCCGGTGCCTCCGCCCACGCCGCCGGTGCCTCCGCCCACACCGCCGGCCCCCGCTCCGCTCGCGCCCGCCATCCCAGCGCTGCCGGCCACGCCGCCGCCCGCGCTGGCTCCGGCGAAGCCCCCCAGTCCGACGTAGCCCCCTGCGCCACCGTTCCCGCCGGATCCGCCTCCGCCGCAAGCTGCGGTGAACATCCCAATCCCAACCGCAGCCAAGGACAGCGCACTTACCCGCATGATTCTACGATTCTATCAGGCCCCAGCCACGTCTGCACTCGCTCTCGATGCGAGCGGTACCGTCGGGGGAGTGCTTCCAACTGGCAACTCGCGGGCTTCGGCGGTATTTGCGGCGGGACATGAAGCACCCCACCCGGCTGCCGGCCAAGAAGGATGTGGTCCTAGCGCTCCTCGAGAGCACCGACGTGTTCGTGCACCTCGACCCCCGCACGGACAAGGTGAGGGTCCCGAATTGGTTCAAGCACCAGCCCAACTTGGTGCTGCAGATCGGTCTCAACATGCCGGTGCCCATTCCGGATCTCAACGTCGATGACGACTCGGTGTCGTGCACGTTGAGTTTCAATCGCTCGCCGCACTATTGCGTTCTCCCGTGGCAAGCGATCTACGCGCTGGTCGGTGCAGACGGTCGCGCCATGGTGTGGCCGGACGACGTACCTCCGGAGGTCGCCGCGCAGGCCGAGCAGGTTCAGAAGAAGCAGGCGGCCCGAGCCCACCTGCGCGCGGTGCCGGAAGGCGAGGTGGAGACCGGCTCCGCCACGGAGCCAGCAGCCGCGCCCCAGGCGGCCGAGCCCGCGCAGCTCGAGCTGCAAATGCCCGAGCCGGAGCCCCAAGCGCCGCTGCGTTCGCAGCCTCGCAGCGCCAGGCCACAGGAGTCGGACGGTCCTGACGAGAGCCCCGCCGAGCCGAGCGATGGCCCCCCCGCCTCCGAGCCGCCCAAGCCCGGCAAGAAGCGAGAACTCCCGTCGTATCTGCGGGTCGTGAAGTAGCGCGTCAGCCGGCGTCCGGGACGCTGGCGTCCGCGCCTGCCTGCCCGGCGTCGCTCGACGCGCCGCTGCTGCCCCCGGCGCCCGCGCTGCCGCTGCTGCCTGCGGCCCCGCCAGTCCCGGCGCTGCCCGCTTGACCGCCGCTGCCCGCCTGACCGGCCCCACCGGCGACGCCGCCTGCACCGGCGCTTCCCGCCGAGCCTCCCGCGCCTCCCGCGCCCCCGCTGCCCGAAGGCGCGCAGGTGAACGCGCCGCCGACGACCTCGCAGCTGTAGCCCGCGACGCAGCCGTGGAAGCTGCAGTCACCGATGCGGCACTGGCCGGTCTTGCTGCAGGTCTCGTTGACCCCGCAGTCCGAAGGCGCCGAACAGGTCTGGGCGCCAGACTGCCCGCCCGTCCCTCCCTTCGGCAGGAAGCAGACGCCGCTCGTCGAGTCGCACTGCCGGCCCGGGCCGCAGTCGGAGTGGCTCACGCAGCCGTACGGCTCCTCCGGGTAGATGGGGCAGCCCGCCAGCGCCAGGGCGACGCCCGACGCGAACAAGAAGGATAGGGGTCGGTTCATGCGCTAGCTCCCGTTACCTCGCGCCCATGGCGCGCGCCTGGAAGGGTAGCAAGTGATGTGCCCCGTTCAAGGGGCGGTTTTTCGGTGGGTTTGGGCCAGGCCCGTGAAGGATGGTTCACCGCCGGGACGTGACCGCTCGTTTCTGCGACAAGTTGCCGGTGCCGGTCGGTCGCCGTGCTAAGTTGCCCTTCGCTTTTCCCAAGGGTTTTCGGCAATGGACGTCCGCTGCGGCCGGTGCGGCACCGAATACGAGTTCGACGACGCGCTGGTCTCGGAGCGCGGGACCACCGTCAAGTGCACCAATTGCGGGCACCAGTTTCGGATCAAGCCTCCGGACAAGGGTATCGGCGCACCCGAGCGCTGGGTAGTGCGGACTGCCCAAGGCCGCGAGCTGGTCTACACGTCGCTTCGAGAGCTGCAGCGAGGCATCGCCCAGCGGCAGGTCGCGCCGGAGGATCTGCTCTCGCGGGGCAATCAGCCACCGCGCCCCCTCGGGTCCATCGCCGAGCTCGAGCCGTTCTTTCACGCGCGCGCCATGCCCGCACCGCGAACCAGCGCGATGCATCGCACCCTCGCCGGGGTGGCGCCACCGCCCAACGTTCTGGCCGCGAACGCACCCGCCGCCGAGCGACCGGCCGCGCCTCCCGACCTTCGACGTACCGCGCCGCTCGATCCCGGAGCGCCTCCGGGGCCGACCGCGCCGAGCGCCCCACAGCCCGACGTGGAGCCCCCGACCGCGCGCGTCGCCAACGCGACGCCCCGCCCGAGCAAGCCCGAGTTCGAGCCTGAGCCCCCGACGCTGCCGCGCACCGAGCGCGTCGATCACCCACCCGTGGACGCGACGCTCACGCCGACGCCGAGCGCGGTTCGCGACGCCATGCTGTCCTACTCGGACCTGCCTCCGGACGACAAGGTGGTCGCGCCGTCGATGTCGCGCCGCTCGGGCTCGCGCTGGGTGGTGGGCGTGGTGCTGGTGGGAGCCGTGGTCGTGGTTGGTGCGACCGTGGGTCGGCGCTACCTCGAAGGATTCGTGCGAGGTGGGGAGGTCGTCGCGCAGGCGTCCGACGCCCGAGTTCAAGAGTTGCTCACCAAGGCCAACGAACATCTGGAGGGAGCCGACTACGAAGCTGCCCGCGAGCAACTCGACAAGGCCAGCGCCCTGGCGGAAGACGATCCTGCCGTGCTTCGCGAGCTGGCGCGCCTCGAGGCGCTGCGCGCCGACTTGCTGTGGCTGCGCTTGCGCTTGCTCGACCCCAAGAGCGAGCAACTCGTCCAGGCCACACACCGCCAGCTCGGCGCGCGGGTTGGTCGTGCAGAGCAGGCCGTCGAACGCGCCAAGCAGCACGCTGCCGAGGATCCGTCGGTCAAGCGCGCGGAGATCGACGTCCTCAGGCTGGCGGGCAAGCTCGAGCGCGCCCGCCAACTGGTCGCCGCGATCGCCGATCGCGCGACAGAGCCCGAGAACGCGTACGTGCTCGCGGCGCTGGATCTGGCGGACAAGTCTCCAGTGCTGTCGTCGGTCGTGGAGCGACTGCGTGCCGCCGCGGCACCCGAGCGCGGTCTCGGGAGGAGCCGTGCGCTGCTCGTCTACGCTCTGGTGCGGGACGGACAGATCGCCGCAGCGGCCACCGAGCTCTCCAAAGCGGGTGACCGCGCCAAGAGCCACCCCCTGTTCGACGAGCTCGAGTCGTTCATTCAGCGCCACCAGGGTCTGGCCGACGCGGGAACGGATGCTGCAGCGGAAGTAGCCACGGTAGATCCGAGCACTCTGCCCATGTTGGACACCACCGCCGGGGCCAACGAGGAGTACGTGGAGACGGGCAACTTCCGCGCTCAGCTCACGCAGGCCGCTTCCGCCGTCAAGAAAGGCGATCTCGACCGCGCCGAGAAGCTCTACAAGGCGGTGCTCGCGTCCCAGCCCGGCAACACCGAGGCGCTCTCGGGCCTCGGGGATGTCGCTCGTCTGAAGCGCGACCCAGATACCGCCAAGGAGATGTACGAGAAGGTGCTGGAGAAGAACCCGAGCTACCTGCCCGCCCTGGTCGCCAGCGCGGATCAGAAGTGGGATTCGGGGGATCGCAAGGGCGCCATCGCGATCTACCGCCGCATACTGGAGCAGGCGGGTTCCTCCACGTCGTATGGCCAACACGCGGCCGCGCGCATCGCCCAAGGCGAAGGGGCCCCCGCCGGCTCACCCCCAACGGCGACCGCGCAGCCGGACCCGCCCAAGGACGACAAGCCCGAGATCGACACGACGGACCTGCCGGAGCACGGCCCGTGAGCCGGCGCGCCCTCGCGGTCGCGCTGCTCGGCCTCTCGCTGGCGAGCTGCGAGGGGCGGCCGAGGCCGGGCCCTTTGTCGAGGACCGAGGGAGCGTCGAGTTCGTTCTTCAAGTTCTCCACCGCCAAGGTGATCGAGCTCGATCTCAGCGCGGGGGCGCCGGAGGGCATGGGGTCGGGCGGGCTGTTCCCGATGCCCGCCTCCCGCACGTTCACCGGGCTCCTGCGCGCGCTCGACCGGGCGAGTCGCGATCAGGACGCGCGCTCGGTGTTCGTGCGCTTTGGCACGAGCAGCCTCGGCATCTCGCGCAGCGAGGAGCTCGGGCGCCGGCTGCGAGCGCTCGGAGACTCGGGTAAGCCCGTCGTGTGCCACGCGCACACGCTCGACAACGCCAGCACCATGCTGGCTCTGCGGGGCTGTGACAGGCTGTGGCTCAGCCCAGCCGGGGACGTATCCACCGTGGGGCTCGCCGGGCAGACGCTCTACTTCAAAGGCGCGCTCGACAAGCTGAAGGTGAGGGCGGACTTCGTTCACGTCGGGAAGTACAAGAGCGCGGTCGAGTCTCTCACCCAGGACGCACCGAGCGACGAAGCACGAGAGTCGCTGCTGCACGTCCTCACGTCCATCCGCAAGACCTGGCTCGACAACGCCGCGGCAGGCAAGCGCAGGCCCAAGGAGCTGGGGCGCGCGCTCGAGCTCGGGCCATGGAGCGCCCCCGCGGCCAAGGCGAGAGGGTTGGTCGACGAGCTCGGCTTCGAAGCCGAGGCGCTGGATGACGCCAAGAAGCTCGCCGACGCGTCGCGAGTGTCCACGCTGTTCGGGTCGCGCTCGGAGCCCTCGAGTGGGCCGGACCTGGCGGAGCTGGTCCGTATTCTGGCCGGCTCCGACGAGACCGCATCGGGCCCACGCGTAGCCGTGGTGATCGCGGAGGGGGCCATCACCCTGGAGGGGGGCAGCCTGCTCGACGGCGGCGGCATCACGCACAAGTCGCTGCAGAAGGTGCTTCGGCGTGTGGCCAAGGACGACGCCATCAAGGCCGTCGTGCTGCGCGTCGACTCCCCCGGGGGCTCTGCGCTGGCCAGCGATCTGCTCTGGCACGAGCTGATGCAGCTCAAGAAGCAGAAGCCCCTAGTGGTCTCGGTCGGCAGCATGGCCGCGAGCGGTGGGTACTATCTCGCTTGCGCGGGCACCAAGATCTTCGCCGAGCGCTCCAGCATCGTGGGCAGCATCGGCGTGTTTGGAGGAAAGATCACGCTCGGGGAGACCCTCGCCGAGTATGGCGTGACCAGCGCCACCTTCCCTGCCAGCGACAGTCAGGAGGCGCGCGCCCGCTCCACCTACCTCTCGGGCATCACGCCTTGGGACGACGCGACGCGCAAGCGAGTGCACGACAACATGCTCGACACCTACGAGCTGTTCATGCGCCGCATCGCCGACGGGCGTTCGATGCCGCTCGAGAAGGTGCGCGCCAACGCGGAGGGGCGGATCTGGTCCGGCACCCAGGGTCACGCGCAAGGGCTCGTGGACGAGCTTGGCGGCCTCTCCGAAGCGATCGCCGAGGCACGCAAGCTCGGCGAGCTCGACGAGCGCGCCGCGGTCGTCGTCGAGGGAGGGCGTGAGAGCTTGTTCGATCTGCTGCTCGTCGGGGAGGACGCCTCCGAGGCGGAGATCGCGCGCGCGGTGGAGCGGGTGACGACCACGCGGGGCACCCTGCTGCGAGCAGCGCACAGCGAGTGGCGACCGTTTCTGTCGACGCTGTCTCCGCTCGCCTCCGGCGAGCGAAACCTCACGGCGCTGCCGCTCGCGTTCGTCGTGCGCTGAAGAGCTGTCGAGAATCGACCCAGCTCACGCCGGCGGAGCAGGCCCGCGTGGGATGGGTCACCGACGAGTTCACCTCGGCGAGGCGGGGAGGCGCGCGCCTCCCGAGCGGCGTGCGGCGCTCGGGACCGATCGGCCCGAGCGCCATCATCCCCATCAGCCGAGCTGCGAGAGCATGGTCTCGGCGTTGCTGACCTCGAAGGAGCGCGGCTTCTCCACGTTGAGCTGCTCTACCTTGCCGTCGTTCACCAGCATGGAGAACCGCTGCATCCGCAACCCCATGCCGCCGCCAGTGAGGTCGAGCTCGAGCCCGAGCTTCTTCGTCAGCTCGGCGCTGCCGTCGCCCAACATGCGGATCTTGCCGATGGCGCCTTGCTCGCGGCCCCAGGCTGCCATGACGAAGCCGTCGTTGACCGAGACGCACCAGACCTCATCGACGCCCTTCGCCTTGAGCGCGTCGAGGTGCTTCAGGTAGCCGGGGACGTGCTGCGCCGAACACGTGGGCGTGTACGCTCCCGGCAGTCCGAAGATCACGATGCGCTTGCCGCGACTCGCCTCCGCCACCGAGACGTTCTTGGGGGCCAGGGGACACGCGTCCCCGAACTCGGTCGACTCGCTCAGGGTTGCGTCGGGAAGCTGATCGCCAATCTGGATGGTCATGCCGTCGTTACTCCTTGAATCGGTGCGCGGCGGCGTGCCGCCGTGAGCCGTGTCCTATGTCAGCGCGCCGGCCGTGAGAAGCCGCCGTGAACGTTCGGACTCACCTGTGGTGTGAACAGTCTGGCGAAAAATAGCAATGAAATCAGTGGCTTCCAGGTCAGGGGTCGGGAAGCTCAGCCGGGGGACGCCGTAGATCCGATCGATGCCCCTACGCGGTTCGATGGTCCTGTTCCTCCTGGCGCTGCTCTTCGCGGGCTCCAAGGTCGCGGCCCAGCCACGTCCGCCGCCGGCGAGCTGTCAGCCGTTGCCTCCGAACTACGGCGGTGCCCCGCCCCCCTGCGCGCAGCCCCAACCCAGCGGCTGGCAGCCCCCACCGCCCTACGGCGCGCGGCCCCTCGGCTATGGTCCGCCGCCTCCGCCCACCTACCGCGCTCCGGGCGTCCACCCCCCGCCGCGGCCGTCGTCGCCGCGCCGAGGTACCGCCGAGCCCACGGCAGAAGACGACCCAGGCGATGCCGTCGCGGTGTTTCTCGATCTCGTCACGCTGCGCATCCACGGCTTCGACATCCGGGGGAGCGACGCGGACACCCGCACGACCGGATTCCTGTTCGCGATCGACCCCGACGTCGTGCAGACGTCGGGCTACTACACCAAGCGCAGCACCTGGTTCATGGCCATCGGCGGTGGCAGCGACGGGCTCGAGGGCCAACTAGAGATGAGCTCGCGAGCGGGAGCGCGCGGCTTCCTCGGGGAGGACCACGGTCCCTTCGCGCGCATCGGGCTCGGGTTTCAGTTTCTAGGTAACAACAAGATCTATCGCTCGCAGTTCGAGCTTCCAACGGTCGAGGTTGGCTACCAGCTACTCAACCGCACCATCCTGTTCGAGCTGGCCGCCACGGGCTCACTGGTGTTGGGCGGCCGCTATAACCTCGGGGATCACGCCACGCGGCGCATCGACACGGAGCCGGCCGTCGGCGCGCTGGCCACGTTGCAGGTGGAGCCCGTGCGCCTGCACGCCACCGCGCAGCGCATCTTCGCGCGCCAGACGGGCGCCGGCACCGCCATCGACCAGCTCCAGGCCCAGCTCTGCGTCGAGCCCTTCGAGTTGGCCATTCTCTGCGGCCACGGCGGCTTGCACCAGGGCGCGGTGACGCTGCCGGGTGGTGCCTTCAGCGACACCCGAGTGGTGTACCTGGGGTTGACCGCGGGGATCGGCACCATCATCAACGCAGGCTCGAGTCCCTGGCTGTGACCGAGCGTGCCCCCTGCGCCCCAATCGACCTAGCCCGAGACGAGTCCGGTCGCCGACACCGGGACGCTGTTGTAGGTTCAGCGGCGCATGAGTGAAGGCGTCTATCGACACACCTGCATCCGAGGCGTGGCGGAGCGCGACCTACCGGATGGCCTCGTGTATCGCGTCGGGGTGAGCACCGCGCGGCTGCTCCGACCGAACGCCGCTCCGGTCGCACGCATCGTCGTCGCTCGCGACTGCCGGCGCTCGAGCCCGCGACTGTTCGAAGCGCTCGTACACGGCATGGTCGACGGCGGAGCGGACGTGATCGACGTTGGCGTCGGTCCGATGCCGCTCTTGTCCTTCGGGGTCCAGCTGCTCGAGGGTGACGGCGGGGTGATGATCACCGGCGGGCACGAGCCGGGGGACGTGAACGGCTTCAAGCTCGTGCGCGCCAGCGGCCCCCTGGGTGCTGCGGACATCCGCACGCTGGCCGAGCGAGCGCGCGACACGACCCCCCCGGTCGGGACGCGGGGCTCGCTGCAGACCACACCGATCGAGGACGCCTACCTGGACGAGCTTCGCGACCGCGTGCTCCTCGCGGAACCCAAGCCCAAGCTGGTGGTGGACGGGGGTCACGGGGTGGCCGGGCCCGTGGGCATGCGCGCGCTGCGTCGCGCGGGGCTTGCCCCCATCGGCCTCAACGCCACGATGGACGGCTCGTTTCCGCGTCACCCGCCGGATCCGTCCGTTCCCGCGAACCTGGCCGAGCTAGGGGCCTCGGTGAGACAACACGGCGCGGGGCTGGGCGTCTCCTGGGACGCGGACGGAGATCGGCTCGGCGTGGTCGACGCCAGCGGCGAGGTCGTAGCCCCCGCGCGCCTGCTCGTGCTGTTCGCGCGAGACGTGCTCGCGGCACGTGCCGGGGCCGCCATCGTGGTGGGGCCGGGCCTCGACCAGACCGTGATGGACGACATCGCCGCCCACTCGGGCCGCGCACTGCGCGCGGACCTGACGTCTGCCACCGCGCGCGCCAGCGAGGAGGGCGCGTTGCTCGCCGGGGATGTCGACGGGCACTTCGCTTTCGGGGATCGCTATCACGGCTACGACGACGCCATCTACGCCACGCTGCGACTGGTCGACGTGCTCGCGCGTTCCGGAAGGGCCCTGCACGAGCTGCCGATCGGTTGGCCAGACGTTGCCGAGTGTGCTGCTGGAGTGGAGTCATGACCCGAGCCGCACCATCCGCAGCTCGAGAACCCTGGAGCATCGGGCGAGTCGCTGCCTGGGCACAGGAAGACTTCCGCGCGCGCGGGTTCGATAGCCCCAGGCTCGACGCCGAGCTCGTCATTGCCCACGCCCTCGGCGTCGACCGCATCCGCTTGATCCTGGAGCGCGACAGACCCCTGTCTCCGGCGGAGCTGGCTGGGGTGAGAGAGCTCATCAAGCGACGCCGAGGAGGGGAGCCGGTCTCCTACATCTTGGGCAGTCGGGAGTTCTATGGCTTGCCCTTCCGAGTGGCTCCCGCGGTGCTCATCCCCCGAGCCGACACCGAGACGCTGGTCGAGGTCGCGCTGGCGGCAACGCGCGCTCGTTCGATGCACGGCGCGCTGCTCGATCTGTGTACCGGCTCGGGTTGCGTCGCCATCGCGTTTGCTCGGCAGCGACGCACCTGGCGAGTCACGGGCGCAGACATCGAAGAGGCCGCGCTGGAGGTGGCGCGCCACAACGCGCTGCGGCTCGGTGTGCTACCCAATGTCGACTTCGTTCAGGGGGATCTGTTCGACGCGGTCGCGTCGCCTCGGCGCTTCGATGCCATCGTGGGCAATCCGCCCTACATCCCCTCGACGCTAGTCGAGCAGCTCGATCCGGGCATTCGCGATTTCGAGCCCCGCATCGCGCTCGACGGCGGGGCCGACGGACTCGACATCGTGCGGCGCATCGTCAGCGGCGCCGCGGAGCGGCTGACCCCCGGCGGCTCACTGGCGCTCGAACTGCACTACGA
The DNA here is from genome assembly GCA_019637295.1 of Polyangiaceae bacterium. Lineage (GTDB taxonomy): Bacteria > Myxococcota_A > Polyangia > Polyangiales > Polyangiaceae > JACKEA01. Next base: position 466,441 of record JAHBVX010000004.1, on the reverse strand, counting down.
TCAGGCTGAACGCGTCTCTGCGCTGCTCGCGGCCGCGGGATTCGGCGAGATCGCGGTGCACCGGGACCACGCGGGTCACCAGCGCGTCGTCAGCGCCAAGCAGGGTCACGGCGCCGCGTAGAACGCCAGCCGCATGCCCGCGGTGGCCGACTGCATGTTCACCGTCTGACTGAAGAGCTGCTGATACTCGACCATCGGTCCGGCGGAGAAGCTCCCGAAGCGCAGCGGTTCGTAGAACGCGCCGAGGCCCACCAGGCTCATGGCGCCGCCGTCGGCGCGGGTCTCGCTGCCCTCCTTGATCGTCAGCCCACCGAGCCCGACGCTGCCGTAAAGCCCCAGATCCCGGCCCTGAGGGAAGGCGTCGAACAGCGGAAACACCTCCACGCGGAACACGAAGCCGGTGCCCGCGACGTCCATCCCCCGCCGCTGGTACGACAGCCCGTCCAGGCCCAGGGCAAAGGTGAACCAGTCGCGCAGCGCGCCGCCGAGCCACACGGTGTAGTGGTACCCGACGCCGGGCCCAGGGTCGGCGACGTACGCGGAGTTGTCGATCTTGCCGACCTCGTTCGGATACCCCGTCGCGTTACCCACCAAGAGCCCCGCCGAAGCTCCGAGAGTGAAGTCTCCTCGTCTCTCGGTCTTCGGAACGTAGGCACCCTCGTCGTCCGGCGCCGAACCTTGCGCGCTCGCGGCTCCCGAGACCAGCAGCAGCGCGGCAGCCACCCTGCCGAGCAGGAACCTGTACGAACGAGCGGCACGCATCGCCGCCGTTTCGTAGCGTCCTTCGTCGCGAGGCGCAATGGGCCCCTGTCATGGGCACTCGCTCTGGTGGGCCTTGTAGTGCTTGTTCGCCTTGTTGATGCTGCAGTTGCTGGCGTCGAGGCCTGCTCCCGGCTTGCACGAACAGGTCAGGCTCCCGACCAGATAGCCGGCGTCACACACCACTCCCTCTTTGAAGAATACCGTCGCGGAGTCCGGCGTGCTCGCCACGCAGCCGTGCGGCGTCTTGCCCACGAAGTCGATGCTGCAGCCGACCGGGTAGGGAGCGGAGGCTGGACAGTCGACGGTCACGCAGTCGCCAGAGATGTTGATGGCCACCGTCTCGAGGCAGTCCTCCGGGCAGCCCTCGTCGACCTCACCGTTGCAGTCGTCGTCGATGTGATTGTCGCAGAGCTCCGCCGTTGGCGTGGTCTCGCTCTGGCACGGACCCCAAGTGCCGAACTCTCCGTCGATGACGCAGGACTGGGAGCCCGCGCTGCAGGCGCCCACGTCCTCGGTCCCCGTAGGCCCGGAGTAGCAGGAGCGAGTCTCTCCGAGCGCGCAGCTCTGGAGATCGGAGGTGCCGGGCGCCCCAGCGTCGACGCCGATCACCGGGCCTGTGCCCGCGTCCCCGGACGAGGCGGAGGTGCCGGTGGCCGGGGGTGCGGGGTCGAAGCCTCCCGCTACTTCGCCTCCGGCGTCACCGCAGGCGACCGGCAACAGCAGCAGCAGGCAGGTAGTGAGCAGTCGCGTCGTCATCGACGCTCCGCAGGAGCAAGCGCCGTTCCGCCCCGCGTCGCCGCGGAAGATGCCAGAATCGTTGGCCTGGTGGCCGGGATGGCCCCCGCTCGTCTGGACGCGCGGGCCGCGGTTGTCCGGACTCTGCATTCGCGCTTGGGGGGCTCGGCGACCTCGCGGTAGAGATCCGCGCCCGCATGTCACCGCCGCCCAAGGTCCCCGTCGCCGACGCGGTGCTCACCTTCCTCTCCAGCGTGGGTCGGCGCTCCGAGGCCGAGCTGTACCTGACGCTCTTCCGCGAGCTGCCGAAGGAGAGCTTCGCCGTCCTCGCGCCGGGGGCCCCGGTCGTGCGTCAGGGGGTCGGTGGGCTCGTGGAGCAGATACGGTTTCTGGGTGAGCTCGGTCTGGTCGCTCCGGTCGTGCTCGGATTGTTCGACGCCGACCGGGCGGCTCCACTCGGCGAGCGGTTGCTACGCCGCTTCGAATCGGCGCAGGTAGCGGCCGAGATCCATGGCTCGGACGCCGCGGGCATCGTGGACACGCTGCGTGAGCGACTCCGTGCAGGCGTGATTCCCATCGTGGTGATGCGGTCCGACACTGCTCTGGACGCGCGCCTGGCGTGGCTGGCGGACGTGACCCGTGCGCTCGGAACGCGCAAGCTCGTCCTGCTCCGCCGCCGCGGTGGTCTGGGGCTACTCGCGGAGCGACGTGTCGCGCTGGTCGAGTCCCACCAGATCCCGCTCGAGGGCAGCACCGTGTCGCTCGTGAACCTGCGCACGGACGCCGACGTGCTGGCGGAGGCGCTGCGCGGCCTGCCAGACTCCGCGTTGGTGCAGGCGGTGCACACGCTGCTGGCCATGCACGAGCGGCTGGTCGTCAGTGTGACTTCGCCGCTCGACCTGTTGCGCGAGCTGTTCACCGTGAAGGGAGCCGGGACGCTGATCAAGCGTGGCTCGGCCATCCTGCGCCACGCCTCCTACGCCGAGCTCGACGTGCCGCGCCTCGAGCGGCTGTTCGAGCTGAGCTTCGGTCGACCCCTCGCGCCGGGGTACTTCGAGCGTGCGCCGCGGGTCGTGTTCGTGGAGCAAGAGTATCGCGGCGCGGCGATCGTCTTCGATACTCCCATCGCTCCCTACCTGTCCAAGTTCGCGGTCGAGCCGCTGGCCCGCGGCGAAGGAATGGGCCGCGATCTGTGGACGCGCCTGACCCGGGAGCTGCCGCGAGTGTTCTGGCGCACCCGCACGGGCAACCCAACCCAGCAGTGGTACGTTCAGATGTGCGACGGGTTCGTGCGCACCCCGGGCTGGCAGCTCTTTTGGCGAGACGTCGCCTCGGACCAGATCCCGGCCATGGTCGAGTACGCTGCTGGCCTCGCGGACGACTTCGACGCCGAGCCGGGCTGACCGGGAGCCGATTGCGCCGGACCCATTCGCGTGGCAGAAGACGCCGGGAGCGGAGCAATGCGACGACTGAGTTGGACGGTGATCGTGGCCCTTGGCCTGCTGGTGGCTTGCGGAGGCAAGACGGACGGCGGCGGCGCGGACGGCGGCAGCGGCGCGGGCGGCAGCGGCGCGGGCGGCAGCGGCGCGGGCGGTAGCGGCGCGGGCGGCAGCGGCGGCGGCGTCGCGTCAGGGGGCACGGGTGGAGCCAGCTCCAAGATCGCTCAGCTCTGCCAGAAGATCAGCCAGACCCCGTGCCCGCTCCCGAGCTGCGTCGCGGAGCTCAACCAATCCGTCGCCATGGCGAGCAGCTACGGCTGCGGCGCGGAGTTCGACAAGGTGCTCGACTGCGCGCTGGCGTATCCCTTGAGCTGCGAGGACTCGGAGCCCCAGCTCGCGCCCCAGTGCGCTCCCGTACTGGACGCGTTCGTCGAGTGCGTCCAGGGACCGGAGCCGGAGTGCAGCGCTAGCGGCGGCAGCGATGGGTCCTGCTCCCTCTCGTGCAGCGCGCCGAGCGGCGGCTGGGGCGTGAAGTGTTGGCCGACCCCCACCGGCCTCACGTGCAGCTGCGTGGCCGGACCGAGCCCGGGCGTCACCTTCGGCTTCACCGGCACGTGCCAGAGTCCGGGCTGGAGTGACACCATGGAAGCGTACTGCGGCTTCTGAGTCATGGTCCTCTTCCTGTTCGCGCTAGGGGCAGTGGCGGTCGCGCTCTATGTCGGACTGATGTTGCGGGAGGTACCAGGGTTCGCCGAACAGCGGCTCGGCCGGCTCGAGGAGCTGCCCGCCGATCTCGGCACGTGGCGCGTCGACAAAGAGACGGCTCAGGGGCGTGAGGCCATCGCGCGCGGCGAGAGTCGAGAGGTCCGCACCCTGTTCGAGCCGGACGACGGGCTACTCTCGGCAGGCGCCTTCACGCACCAGGCGCGCTACCGAGACGCCGCTACGGGCGCTATCTTGCGGTCCGATCCGGACCGCGTGACCAAGCGACGCCGGGTGCGAGCGAGCTGACCGCGGCTCGAGCGCCGTCGAACAATCGACAGCTCCCGGGTCGACTCCTGACGGACCCTCAGCTCTTGGTCTTGTCGTCGGCCTCGCCGGGTCGCGAGTCGGCTGAGCCCGACGCCGGCGCTGGCTCCGGCGAGTCGGTCGACTCGGCTTCGGGCTCGGACGCGGCCTCGGAGGTGGGGATGGGCTTGGGTGCTGGCTTACCGGGATCCTCTCCGCGGGAGTTCGCGTAGCGTGGTGCCTCTCCCGGGCCCGAGTAGTCCACCCAGTAACTGTTGATCTCGCGCACGTCCAGATGCACGAAGCTGGAGTTTGGATAGTAGCCGACGCCCACGTTGGGCAGCGTGCGGGCGAAGTCGCGGACGACGGTGTTGGGGACTCCCAGCACGAAGAAGTCCACCGCCCTGCCATCGTTGTGCTTGGAGTGTTGCGTGTACTGATCCGGTCGATACGGGCGATAACCGCTCACGACGCGGATGGGACGCCCGCCGAACTGATCGCTGACCCGCACCAGGAGCCGGATGAGGCGATCGTGGATGTCCTCCTTCTGTCCCGTGCGCCAAGAGGCCATGACCTTGGCCGCGCCCACTCGGGCGTTCGTCGTGACCTGCCCCTTCTTGTCGAGCGCCTGACCGGACCAGGACCCGGTCGTGCTCGAGAGAATGATGAAGCCCTTTCGTTTCGGCTTCTGCGCAAAGCTCTTGGGCTCGTCGCGCGTGGGTCCGGGCTTTCCAGAGGACGTGCGTGACGCCGCGCTGCTGGAGGTCGCGTTGCTTGCGGGCGTCGCGGTCGCGCTCTTGGTGGTCGCGCTCTTGGCGGCCGTGCTCTTGGCGGTCGCGCTCTTGGTGGTCGCGCTCTTGGCGGCCGCGCTCTTGGCGGTCGCGCTCTTGGCGGTCGCGCTCTTGGTGGTCGCGGTCGTGGTCGCGCTCTTCGTGCTCGCGTTCTTGCTGGCCGCGGCGGTCTTCGCCGCGGCGCTCTTGGCTGCCGCGTCCCGCCGCTCGCGCTCGAGCTTCTCCGCCGGAGTCTCGGGGATGATCAGCTCTTGCTTGGGGCGGATCGGGTCCTTGCGCCGGAGCCCGTTGGCCTTGCACAGCTCATCGAGGCCGACGTTGTAGCGCTTGGCGATGCCTCCGAGGGTCTGCCCGGGGTAGACGCGGTGGCGCTTCGGGCTGGGCTGCGCGCTGGCGGTCGTCGTCGTCGCGCTGAGCATCAGGAGCAGGGCCGGCAGCAACCGTCGCATCAAAGAAAGCCTCGTTGAGGGGCGGTGCCCCGGCGAGCGAGCACCTACATCTGCCATGCTCCGCTCGAAAGCCCAAGAAAGTGGGGTGGCCTGAGCGTGAACCTGAATGAATGCTCAGCACTCGCCAGAAGAGCATCGGATTTTTGGCGTCTTTTCCTCGGTGGTGCCAAAGTTTGTCCCAGATTTCCCCGAGCCGCGCTCGGCCACCCCTTCAGGCAAGCAACATGACGTCAAACAGCGTGCTTTTGGGAGGCTCTGCACCCGCGACCCCGTCGGGTCAGCGCGCCGGGCCGGGGCCGCGCCCCGGCGGACGGGAGGGCCGAGTCCATGGCTGATGGAAAGAACCTGGTCGGGGTCGACATCGGGACTAGCTCCATCAAGGTCTGTCAGCTCAAGGAGAGCCGGCGCGGGGTCAGCCTGCTGCGCCTCGGCTATGCGCCGCTGGCTCCGCAGACCATCGTGGACGGCCAGGTGATGGACTCGGGGGTCGTCATCGAGACGCTGCAGCGCGTGTTTCACAACGCGAAGATCCGACAGAAGGAGTGCGCGATCAGCGTGTCGGGTCAGACCGTGATCATCCGCAAGATCAGCGTCCCCATGATGACGCAGGCGGAGCTGGACGAACAGATTCACTGGGAGGCGGAGCAGCACATCCCCTTCGACATCAAGGACGTACAGGTCGACTACCAGGTGTTGCGCCGGCGCCCCGAGGTCAGTCAGATGGACCTCTTGCTGGTGGCCGCCAAACGAGATCAGATCAACGACTACGCGCAGCTCGCTCGGGACGCGAAGCTGCGACCCGTGGTGTGCGACATCGACGCCTTCACAGTGCAGAACCTGTTCGAGTTCTCACGAGGGCTGCCACCGGATCAGACCATCGCCATCATCAACGTGGGAGCGAGCCTCACGTCGCTCAACATCGTCGCCGGTGGCGTCAGCGCCTTCACCCGCGAGATCGCCAGCGGTGGTAACATCATTACCGACGAGATCCAGAAGCAGCTCGGCGTGCCCTTCGACCAAGCCGAGGCATACAAGTGCGGCGGGGCGCTGGATGCGCAGGGCGGACAACCCGGGATGGTGCCCGCCCAGGTCGTCCAGATCATCGACTCGGTCAGTGACGCCATCGCGGCGGAGATCCAGCGCAGTCTGGACTTCTTCATGGCAACCAGCGGAGAGGCCGAGATCATGCGCATCTTCGTGACCGGTGGCTCCGCCAATTTGGTGAGCCTGGCGCAGGCCATCGAACGACGCGCCCGCGTACCCTCCGAAGTCTGGTCTCCGATCGAGCGAATTGCGGCCGATCCTCGCGACGTGAGTCACCAACTGCTACAGGCCCGCGCGGCGCAGCTCTCCGTGGCACTCGGTCTGGCGCTCCGACACGAGAAGGAGACTCGCACGTGATTCGCATCAACCTGCTGCCGCAGAGGAAGCGCGCGGAACGGAGTGAAGGCGGACAGGCGTGGTTGCTCGTCATCCTCGGGTTGTTCGTGCTCGAAGTCGGCGCGCTGTTCCTGTTTCACGGCATGAAGAACGAGGAGCTCGCCAGCCAGAATCGCAAGAATCGCGAGCTCGAGACGCAGATCGACACCGCGAAGCAGACGGTGGCCAATCACGCGGCGATCAAGACCGAGCTCGCGCAGCTTCGAGCGCGGGAGGACGCCATCGCGAAGCTGCAGAGCGCGCGAACCGGCCCGACCAGCGTGATGCTGGAGCTGGCTCGCATCTTGACGCCCGGCCGCGGGCCGAGCGTGGATCCGGACAAGCTGGCCCAGATCCGAAAGCAGAATCCGCTGGCCGTGTTCAACCCTGGATGGGACGCTCGCCGGCTCTGGATCTCGCGCTTCGTCGAGACCAACCGGCGCGTGCGCCTCGAAGGTGCGGCCCGCGACGGTGAGGACGTCAGCGAGCTGGCGCGGCGCATGAATCTCTCGAGCCTGTTCGAGAATGTTCGCCTGTTGCCGGCGCGCAAAGAGAAGGACAACGCGACTGGGCTCGAGATCGTGCGATTTCAGCTGGAAGCCGAGGTGAGGTACTGATGGCTGCTCGGGAATCAGCGCTCTCGAAACTGCCGCTGCTGGCCAAGTTCGGCATCGGCGTCGGCTTGCTGCTGCTCGTCGGCGTGGCCTACTTCGTGGTCTTCTACGGTGAGCTGGCCAGCAGCATCACCGCCGCGCAAGGCAAGGAGCGGCAGCTTCGCTCGGACCTGGCCACCGAGCGCGAGAAGGAGTTCGCCTACCAGAAGGACCTGGCGGAGCTCACGGATCGCCAACAGCGGCAGCGGGAACTGCAGAAGGTGCTGCCCGAAACCACCGAGGGACCGGCGTTCTTGAGTTCACTGCAGACCGTCGCGAACGTCAGCGGGGTGAGCCTCAGCGGGTGGACGCCCCAGGAAGAGATCCCCGAGGAGTTCTACGCTCGCGTGCCCATGAAGCTCGAGCTGACGGGGCGCTTTCATCAGGTCGCCAAATTCTTCTACGGCGTGGGACAGCTGGATCGCATCATCAACATGGAGAACATCTCTGCCACCGATCCCAAGCAGGAGGGGGAGGACGTGAACGTGAAGGTGGAGGTGCTCGCCACGGCGTTCCGAGCCCTGAGCGAGGCGCAGCGCAAGACGGACAAACGTGGAGCAGCCGCCAGGGGAGGTCAGCCGTGAGGTCCAAGCCGGCACTCTCCGCGGTGATCGCGCTGGCGGCGCTCGGCGTCGCCTGCGAGGACGAGATCGTCTACGGCACGCCGTCCGAGGTCTCCGCGCAGGCCGACGCGGACGCCGGCCCCGGGGTGGTGGAGGCGGGCCCACCCAAGCTCGACTTTCAGGAGGCCGAGTTCGCCGAGAGCGACCGAAGCCGGGATCCGTTCCGCTCGTTCGCTGGCGTGTTCGTGGACGAAGCCCGCACTCGCAGCCAGAATCAGCGGGAAATCATCCTCAATCAGTACGGCGTGGACGAGCTGCGGTTGGTCGGTATCGTGACCGGCATTCACCCGGCCAAGGCCATGCTGGTCGACCCGACGGGTAAGGGGCACGTGATTCAGCGCGGCCAGTTCGTTGGCCGACCGGAGGTGGTCTCTGGCGGCGCTGGCTCCGGCGCGAGCTACGAGATCACCTGGCGAGTGGACCGCATCCGTGACGGGGACATCGTGCTGATCCGGGAGGACGCCAAGAATCCGGACGTGCCGAGCGCGACCCGGGTCATCCCGCTTCGACCCGAGGGTACCGTCGTCGACGGCGAGTGACCGCGGGGTGAGGCGAGGCGAGGGGCGTCCGTCGCGCGCGCGCGTGTCCGCGTGCTCGCGCACCCGCCTGCGCCCGACACTTTCGCGAGAAAGCGTAGGCAAGGAATTTGTTCGTCCCTTTTTGAACCGCTTAGGATGACGCAATCGCAGAACCGCGCGGTCGGAAACGGGTTTCGGCCAGCGCGGTCATCGGAGCAAACAATGAGGTGGACCTCGCCCCGACTCTCCAGCGCCATCGCGTTGGGGTTCGCACTTCTGGCCTCGTTGCCCCAAAGCGCAGCTGCGCTGGGGGCTCAGCCACGCTACGCGACGGACATCCGCGTCTCCGCCACGGACGACGCGGGCGCCGCCCAGGTGACCGTGAGCTTCTCGTCGGCGCCGACCTTCTCCGCGCGCCTCGACCACAAACGGCGTCGGCTGATCGTCGACGTGCCAGGCGCCGCCATCAAGGGCGCGCCAGCGGCGGTGACGCGGCGCACCGGCGTGGTCGGCGGGGTCCTGGCGCAGGCCTTCGACACTCCGACCGGCAAGACTACCCGGATCATGGTCACGCTGGTGAAGGACGCCGAGTATGCCGTCCGCGCCCAGGGGGATGACCTGGTGCTCGTGTTCAGACCGGGGCCGCTCGGCGTGATGAAGGAGCGAGCGGGCACCGCACCGCGGACGACGAGCGCGCCCGAGTCGGATCAGGTCGCCCGCGTCTCGGACGTCCGCTTCGAGCACACGTCGCTCGAGGACCGAGTGCTGATCGACGTCTCGCACACCGTGCGCTTCGCCGAGTCGGTCAGCCAGGGACGTCGCACGTTGCGGCTCCAGAACGTGAGGTTGCCCGAGGCCTTGTCCCGAACTCTCGACACCACCGCGTTCGGCGGACTGGTCACCGCGGTCAGCAGCTACAAGCCCACGGGCGCGGAGAACGAGGTGCTCATCGACGTGGATGCAGCGGGGGCGGACGCACGAGTCACTCGTCGTGGCAGCACGCTAGTGTGGTCGTTCTCCAAGCCAGGCAGCCTGCCGTCGACCCTCACGGGTGTGGGCAAGGACGGCGGCGCCGCGCGCAAGACGCGAACCGTTCACGTCGAGCAAGATTTCTCGGACGTGCCTCAGGTGTTCGACGGGGTGCCGAGCGGCATGGCGGAGCAGGTCAGCGAGGCCAACGAAGCAGCCGCCGTCTCGAACGTGGTGATGGGGCAGGCCGGTCGCTTCACCGGGCGGCGCATCGATCTGGATCTCAAGGACGCCGACATCCACAACGTGCTCAGGCTGCTTGCGGACGTGGGGCGCGTGAACATCGTGACGGCCGACAACGTGTCCGGCAACGTCACCATTCGCATGCGCAACGTGCCCTGGGACCAGGCGCTGGACGTGGTGCTGCAGGCCAAGAGCCTGGGCATGGTGCGCGCGGGCAACATGATCCGCGTCGCTCCCCTGGCGGAGCTCGAGAAGGAGCGCGAGATGGCCATCGCGAGGCGCAAGCAGGAAATGCAGCTCGCGCCCATCGAGACTCGCCTGATTCCGGTCAGCTACGCGGACGCGAAGGACATCCAGGCGCGTGCCAAGGACTTGCTCAGCGAGCGCGGCACGATCGCGGTCGACGACCGCACCAACGTCATGATCGTACGTGACGTCGCCGGGAACTTGAATCAGATCGAGGAGCTCACTCGGTCACTCGACACCCAGACGCCGCAGGTGCTGGTGGAAGCACGAATCGTCGAGGCGACCAGCAACTACCTGAGGGACGTCGGCATTCAGTGGGGCGGGGACGCCACGTTCTCGAGCGCCACGGGAAATCCCACGGGCTTGGCGTTCCCCAACTCGGTGGGAATGGTCGGCGGCGCGAGCGACACCAACACCCCAACCGCAGGTCTGTCGCCGTTCTCCAACTCGGTTCCGAACCCGAACTTCGCGGTGAACCTCCCGGCGACGGTCGGCACGGGCCAAGGCGGTGCGCTGGGTCTCACGTTCGGGTCCATCGACAACACCATCAACCTCGCCGTGCGTCTGAGCGCCGCGGAGTCGAGCGGTATGCTGCGCATTCTCTCCAGCCCCCGCATTCTGACGCTGGACAACCACGAGGCGCGCATCTCCCAGGGAACGCTGATCCCGTTCTCGCAGATCAGCGCGCAGGGTGTGCAGACGACGTTCCAGGAGGCCAAGCTGCAGCTATTGGTTCGTCCGCACGTGACCGCCGACGGCAGCGTCAGCATGAAGGTCAAGATCAACCGGGACGAGCCTGACTTCAACCAGACGTCTGCGCGCGGCGATCCAACCATCCTGAAGCGCGAAGCCGAGACGAACCTGCTCGTGATGGATGGTCACACCGCGGTGATCGGCGGGATCTTCACGCGCAACACGGGTCGCAACCTCAATCAGGTGCCATTCTTCGGGGACATCCCGCTGATTGGCTTGCTCTTCCAGCGGCGTCGCGCGAGCGACACGCGAGGCGAGCTGGTCATCTTCCTGACCCCGCGGATCGTCAATCGCTCCGAGGCGCTCGGGCGCTGACGCCTGCGGGTCGGACATCATGGTGAGGCACGCGACGTTGACGGCTGAGGAGCTAGCGCGATACCCCGGCGCGACAGCGACGGAGCGCGCGCTCGCTCATCATCTCGAGGGGCTCGGCCATGCGCGCCCAGCGGCGCGCCCCTTGGCACGGGTCGTGGACCTGCGACCCTACTCGGGACGGGACCGCACCGAACGCGCGATGCACTACCTTCGGGCATTGACGCCGCGTTCGGAGACGTGGTCGCACCAAGCGTTGCGCGTCCTCGCCGAGCAGCTGGTCGCGAGCAGCCGCGTCATCGAGTGACCTCTGACCGGTGTCCCGATCCGGGGGGCGGCCGGCTGGGTCACGTGGCGAGGAACTTACTTGCGTACCCCCGGGGCCCTGGCTAGACCGGAGCCTGGCCCATGGCAGCCTCCGAGTTCATCCGCCAGCGCGCGCCGCTGCTTGCCATCGCCGCTGGCGTCGGGCTCGCGGCGCGCTGCAGCGCGCCACGTCCCGGGGAGCAGTCCCTGGACGGTCTCGCCCACATGCTCTCTGTCGCGTCGGACACGGTGGTCTCGCCTGCGGACATCCGCTGGGAACCTTCGCTTGGCGTGCTCACCGAGACGTTTCTGGGCCGCCGGCTGTTGTTCCTGGGTTCCAAAGGCGAGGGGCAGCCGCGTGACGTGTACCGGGCACGCGTGCGCGTCAGCTCCGACGGCAAACCCTTCGCGGTCTCCACGTTGCGCAACCTCACCGAGACCCCTCTGGGAGACGATGCCGGACTCGAGGTGCGCGGTTCCTACGCCGCGTTCGCAACGGTCGCCTTCGGCAACATCCAAGGCATCACGCTGCTCGAGCTCGCGGGCGTGAGGGCGGCGGATCGACCGACCAGTCGCTTTCACCGCCTGCTGCAGGGCATCACCTCCTACCAGCAGACGGGCTCGATCGCGGGGCTGGGTCGCACGGACGTGGTGCTCGAGCTGCCCGCGAAGCAGGCGGAGCTCGTGCTGAGTCCTCCCACCCTCGACATCGATCTGGGCGATGCCGCACGGGGGCTGCGCCTGAACATCGAGAGCCGCGAGCTGTCCGGCAAGGCGGGCGGGCAAGCGTACGCTGCGCGAGCGGTCGCGCACGTGCAGCACCCGAAGCCCCTGATCCTGTGGGGCGTCGACACGGTGCGGGCGGAGATCGGGCCTGCGCCGATCGCGTGGCTCGAGGATCAAGTGTTCGGCGCCAAAGACCGCGTGAAGCGCACGACCTACAGCCTGTTCGATCAGGGGGGCGAGCAAAGCGAGCTGCGAGAGGGTGTCGAACGAGAGTCCCTCGCTGCCCACGTGTTGGACGCGTCCGAGCTGGCTGCGGATCAAGACAACTGGCCGCCGCCGCCGGTCCCGTCGTTGTGGAAGGAGACCAAGCCGGGTGAAGGCGAGTGGAAGCCGGTCGAGCTGCCGTTCCTCACGCCGCTGCCGACGGCAGCTCAAGGGGCTGGCAAGGCGCCGCCCTACTTCTTCACGACCTTCATTCGCCCCGACCCGGACCGCCCGTACTCCGAGGTCTTGCTGGTGGCGATGGACATGCGGCAGCTCGAGCTTGGCATGGAGGCCGGATTCGAGGACCCGAAACCGCTGACCGGTCCGCCCGGCAACGGGCGGCTGCCGCGGGACGAGGACACCCAGAAGCGCATCGTCGCGACGTTCAACGGCGCGTTCAAGACCACCCACGGGAAGTACGGAATGATGGTCAATCGGCGTGTCCTGCTGCCTCCGGTTCCCGGCGGGGCCACCGTGACCGTCACCGACGACCGGCGCGTCGGCCTCGGCAGCTGGCCCCAGTCAACGGACATTCCGGGCGACGTCGCGTCGTTTCGCCAGAACCTCGACCCCTTGGTCGAGGACGGCGTGGCCAACCCGACCGGTCGCTACATCTGGGGTTGGCAGGTCAGCGGCACGAGCGTGATGACCCATCGCACCGCGCTGTGCGTAACGGCCGCCGGGCACTTGTACTACGCGTTCGGACCCGAGATCGACGGTCCGACCCTGGGCAAGGCGCTCCGGCAAGCGGGGTGCTCCTACGGCATGCACCTGGACATGAACCCTGGACACTGCGGGTTCGTGTACACGGACATCGTCGACATGCGCGCCAAGGAGTTCAATCTCAAGAAGGCGCACGACGCGATGGCCGTCGACCCCGCGAGGTTCGTACGCTGGAGCGCCAAGGACTTCTTCTACGTGATGGTGCGGGACCCGGTGCCGCGGGATCCCTCCGGCATTCGCTGGAAGCCGGACAGCGGCGTCCAGCCGCCTCCGGCTTGGCTGCCAGGGGTGTATGCAGCCAATTCGAAGCTGGGTAGTCTGGCCGTGGAGCTGTTGGCGTTCGAGCCCGGGCGCATCGATCTGCGCGTGCGGGCTGGCGCGAAGGAACCCTCCATGGCCGGCGGCGCGAGCAAGAAGCACGAGCTCGATGACAGCGAACGCTTCCGTGTGGTCGCAGCGATCAGCGTCGGACACGCCACTGAGGTCACCCGCTACGGCATGGCGTTCGACGGCAAGTCGGCGCTCGATCTGCGTGCTGTGTACGCCACGTTGGTCTTGGGGCCAGGGCGTCCGCCTCGGATCGAGCCACCTGGCAAGGTCCCAGTGTTGGCGCGCGACGAGGAGGCGGTGCAGCTGCCGCTGCTCGCGGAGGAAGGCAAGCTCACGGACCATGCGCGGGCACATGGCCCGCTACGTGAGCGTGGGGCGCTGTGTGTCACCTCGCGTGGGCGTGTCCTCGTCGCGAAAGCCACGCACGACTCCAGCGACTCGTTGGCCGCGGTGCTGGTGAGCACGGGATGTTCGCGAGTGGTCGAGCTCGACCGCGGCTCGCAGCATCCGTCGTTCGTTCATCGGCCAGGGAGCGCCACTCCGCCGCTCGCGGCTTACGACACCTCCGTATTGTATGCGCTCGGGCGACCGATGACGCCGCACGCCTTTCGCTGGGCGGACGAGGGCGCCGTGCCGTCGCGCAAGCCAACGGGGTTCGACGTGCCGGACCCGAAGCAGAAGAAGCAGCGCGCCGCATCCCCCTGAGGTCTCTGGCCGAGTCAGTCGTGACGCTTGTCGTCCGTGGCGCTCCGAGCCGTCTCGGTTTGCTCGACACCCGCCCACGCCTCGACACGCCGCCGAAGCTCGAGCCGAAGTTCAGCGTAGACCTGCACGCGACCGACGCGGAGCAACACTAGATACGCGATGCTGCCTAGAAAGGCGTAGCCCATGAGCTCCGCGACCGGCGGCAATAGCCCTGGCAGGGCGCGGCGCGCCCCGTAGACCAACCCGCCCATCACCGCGGCGGCCAGCGCTACTCCCCACACTCGGCCGAGCACCTCCCCAGGGGTGAGACCGATGAGGCTGCCCGCCAAGCGGAAGTGCGGATACGAGAGCAGGACGACCGTAGCGATGCCGTAGGCGAGGGCGACGGCCTCGATGCTGGCGAAGCGCGCGCCGATGGCGATGGCCAGGATGGTGATCGCGCTCGAGACCAGCGTGTAACGGAAGAGCAGGCGGGTGGCTCCACGCGACTTGTAGAGCCAGCTCACCGTGCTCGATATCGCGTGATAGGCGCCGATCACGCTGTAGATGCGTAGCACCGTCGCAGCGCCACTCCATTGCTCACCGAAGACAACGAGCAAGAAGGTGTCCGCCATCGCACACAGCCCGGCCATTACCGGGAAGATCAAGAGCGCGGTGGTGCCCAGCACCTTCAGGTACAGTCGCTTGGCCTCGGTGTCGTCGTGCTGCAGCAGGGACAAGGTGGGGAACATGACGCGGCCAATCACCGAGCCGACCTCGCTGACCGGGTGCATCATCGTGCCGTAGGCGCGGGTGTACAGGCCGAGCGGCGCGGCTCCCAGGGTCTTCCCGATCAGCAGATCGTCGGTCTGGTGTGCCCAGTAGCTGGCCACGGTGGTGCCCAGGAGGTTGGCGCTGAAGGGCCAGAGCTCGGACAGCGCGCGCCGATCGAAGAGCGCCGTTGGCCACCACCCCGTCATGCGGGCAAAGCCGACCGACAGCACCAGGCTGGCCGCGAGAGACTTGAACACCAATGCCCAGAGCCCGACGCCAGACAAGGCAAGGCCGAGCGCGAGGCCACCCGACAGCAACACGGCTAGGGCCTCGCACAGGGCTATCTGTTTGAACCGCAGCTCGCGCGCCAGCAGCGCGTAGTGCAGGGTGGTCACCGGTGCGAGCACGAAGTCGATGCTCAGCACCCGCAGCAGCGTCGTCAGGTTCGGCGCCTCGTAGAAGTCGGCGATCCATGGCGCCACCAGCGCGGTGCCCCCGGCCAACGCGAGCCCGAATGCCAGCAACGTCCAGAACACAGTCGAGCGGTGGCGTTCGTCCAGCGTCTCTCGCTGGATCAGTGCGGAGGTGAGGCCGAGATCGCCCACGACGCCCAGGAAGCCCGTCACGATGACAGCCATGGCAACCAACCCGAAATCCGCGGGCGCCAGCAGTCGCGCGAGGACCAGGGAGACGACCACCCCAACCAGCTGTGAAACCGCCTTCCCCGCGCTGGACCAGGCGATGCCTCTACCCGCTTGGGCCGCCAGTGACACGCCTCGGCACGTAGCGGCGGACCCGGCCAAACGCAACCGTTTTGCCGGCGCCCTCCTCGCCGGGCAACGCCGGGACGCCGCGAATCGGGTGTGATGAGTTAGGGTCCGCGCGTGCGACTCGGCCGTCCCCTCATCGTGCTGCTCGCCGTGGCCGTGCTGGTGGTCGGCCTGGTGCAGGCGCTCATTCGGCTGCTGCTCCCAGGCCGTATGGTGGTCGAGGTCGAGCCCCGAGCGCCGGTTACGGCGGCGCTGACGGAGCGACTGCTGCTCGTGGTCGTCGACGGGCTTCGCTACGACTTTGCTACCAACCCGGAGGTCATGCCGCGCTTCAGTCGCGCGATGCAGCAGCACACGAGCGGCGAGGTGTGGGCCGCGCGAGTGAGCATGACGACCAGCGCAGTGCTGGCGTACGCGACTGGCCAGCCCGGACGCCTCGAGCAGGTCCTGCGCAATCTCAACCCGGACCGCACGCCGTTCAACACGTTGTTCGAGAACGCCAAGTCCGTCGGGCTCTCGACGGCGCTATCGGGGGATCCGACCTGGGTGCAGATGTATGGCGCCCACATCGACGAGGCACTGCTCGACCCGCACGGCGTCGCCATCGACGTCGACTTCAACCCCAAGACTTTCCGGGACGCACGCACGCTGCTGGCCAAGGAGCCGAGCCTGATGGTCGTGCATTTCGTCACCCCGGACCATCAAGGCCACGCCTACGGGGTGCTCTCCGCCCGCTACGCCGCGCACCTGCGTGACTTCGATCGTCAACTGTTCGAGTTGCTCGCCGAGCAGCCCAAGGACGTCACGGTCGTCGTCACGAGCGACCACGGAGCGACGGACACCGGCACACACGGCTCGGACTCGGTCGTGCAGCGCCGCTGCCCGCTCTTTGCGTATGGCCCCGGTATCGCGGAGCGCGGCCGCGCGCAGGGACGCGTCGAGCAGGTGGACCTGGCGGCGACCTTCGCCGCGCTGCTGGGGGTGGCGAGCCCCGCTCACGGCCGGGGTCACGTCGTCGCGGAGTGGCTCGAGCTCGACGACGACGCTCGCTCCCGCTTGGCATGTCATGAGGCCGAGCGCGCGGTGAGCTACGCCGCCCGGGTGCTCGAGCGTTCGAGCCCGGCGGCGGAGGACGCACTCGCGCGCTGCAAGGGCAGCTCCTCCGTGAGCGAGCGTACGGAGTTCGGACGCCAGGCCGTGCGGATCGCAGACAGCGAACTGGAGCGCGCCACAGGCATCTCGTCGCCGGCATCTTGGGCGACCGCGCTGCTCGTGGTGGCTTACTGCATCGGGCTGCTCTGGCTCGCGCTGGGACACGTGCCGTGGGCGGCGGTGGCCGCGAGCGCGATCCTGGTCGTACCTTCCTTGGTCTTGGTCTACGGCACCGAGAAGCTGCACGGTCAGTGGCCGAACGTCGTGCGCGGCGCGTTGTTCACCGTGCTCTTGCTGCCGGTGGTGGGGCTGCTCCTTGCGCCCGGGAAGGTCGCGGGCTTCCTGGAGCGGCACACGCGGATCGCGCCCGTGCTGCTGCCCGGAGTGCTCCTGCTCGCGTACACCACCAACGTCAAGCCGATGGCCTACGTCGCGCTCGCGGTGGGTATGCTGTTGTTCGTCCAGGTTGGCTTCCTGCACGGCCGGGCGGCGTCCCCGTGGCGACGGCCACGGCTGGACGGGCTCGGCGCGCTGGGGATCGCCTCGGCTCTGGCCTTGTTGTGGGGCGTTGCCACCAAGAGCGGCGAGTTCTTCCCACGCTTCTTGCTCAAGGATCCGGTGGCGGGACTCGTGGCCGCCTGTCTCTCGGTGGTCGCGGGCACGGCCATCCTGTGTCGGGGCCCCGCGCGCCGCATGGTCGGGCCTCTTGGCGTCGCGCTCGTCGTGTGCGTCTGCCTCGCCCTTCGGGACCACGCGCCGCCCTGGCTCGGTCGCTCGGCCATCGTGGTATTTGCCGTGGCGGCGGTGCTCGTCGGTCGGCGGGGCGCCTGGGGGTTCTCGATCCTCTTGGCGCTCGCGTCCTTCGCCTGGGTCTCGCGCAACTTCGAGGTGCCGGCGGTGATGGCGTTCTGGATACTCGCCGACGAGGCTTCTCGTGCGCTGGACCGCGCCAGCTGGCCCGAGGCGCCGCAGGCGCGACTGGTGGCGCTGTTGCCGCTGGTGACCTTCGGGTTTGCACTCGCCTTTCTGCAGCGGGTCGCGATCACTGGCAACCTCGACATCGGCTCGCTGGACTACAGGGCTGGCGGGTTCGGTGACCCGAACGTCGCTGCCTGGGTGATCGCGGCTGCGCTGGTGCACAAGTACGCACTGCCACTGCTCGTGACCTGGCTGCTCCTGACGCGCCGCCTGAAGTCGGACCTCGGCAGCGCCTTGGCGCTCGGGCTCGTCGTGGCCCAGACCGGGCGCATCGCCGTGATCGTGCTGATGCTGTTCTTCTGCGGGGACAGCTACTGGACGGCGCTGCGGGTGCTCAGCGAGCTGCCCTTCGCGCTGCTCGCGCTCGCGGTGGCCACCGTGCTGTGGGGCGTCGCGCGGCTCGGTCACACCCGCAAGATGTAGTCGATGCGCGCCTGCAGTACGGGCTGGCCCAAGCCGAGCTCGACCATCCGGCTGCGCACCTCGTCTCCGCGATAGCCCGCCGCGAGCGCGCGCACGTCTTCGGTCAGCTCGACGCTGCCGTCGCGACGCACCAGCTCGAAGGAGCGACGAGAGTCATGCTCCACGACTCGGCTGGCCGAGGCGAACTGGGCATAGCTGTAGCCTCCGCCATGCGGCAGCAGGTTGACCTGGCGCAGTCGGTCCAACAGACCCAGCCGCTCCGCGCGCTCGCCGAACCCGGTGGCATCCAGCGCCCGATCGGAGAAGCTCGGCTCGGGCCGCACCAGGTAGACTGGGAGCTCCGGGGCGAGCGTCAGCGGGAAGAGCTGCCCCCGCTCGAGGTCGGCGTCGTCGAAGCAGTAGCATCCCAAGATGGCGTCGTTGATCGCCGCGAGCCCCTGGTGCGTTCGGTTACAGATGAGCGTGACGGGGCCGAGCAGCGCCTCGGCGAGCGCCTGGCGCCTCCGGAGCGAGAACTCTTGGCAGTAACGATAGGCCGCGTACCAGCGCTCCGCGTCCTGGTCGCGCAAGATGTGGAGCGAGCCAAACGGGGTCTGCCGGGTCTCCATCATGGCGGCGAGTGACTCGCTCTGATCCCAGTAGATGCCGGGGCCACGCGGTGAGGTCTCGCGAAACTCGTGGCCGCTCGAGTGGATCACGGCGATTGTGTCCGATGTCTTGACGCCGTCTTCTGCGCTGGTCACCGTGCACAGATCCAAGAAATGGTTGCCCTCGGCCAGGTCGAAGTCCACCTGCACGTCGTCGATGACGAGCGGCTCCGCCATGAGCCGACGCGCGCGCGACTCGATCTCGGCGGGTGGTGGCGGCTCGTGAACGGCGACCGCGATCATGCCGCAGTGGTTGCTCTTGATGTCGAGGACGGCGAAGTCTCCCGACCACTGCACGCGACCTCCGTAACCGAAGCCCTGCTTCCAGCGGTTCTCGTTGCGAGTGACGGTAGCGTCCGGCGCGCCTACGAAGCTGGCGTCCGGCGGGTAGCCGAGCTCGCGCTGGACGTGCTGGATCTTCGCGAGTCCGTAGGGCATGTTCAGCCCGCACAGCGCCTCCCCCACGTCACCCACGCCGGAGAGGAAACAGTGTTGTCTCGCGCGCTGCAGCGCGCTGTCGGGGGAGCTACTCATGAGGTGACGCAACGTAACAAACGAACGTCGGTCGTGCCAGTCGGGTCCTGCCGCCGCCACCCTGAGAGGGCGCCGAGCGCTCGCGCCGCGCCGTGGAGCGACAAATGACCTGGAAGCGGACCATTTCGGCGCACTACTCGGATCCGGTCGATCGCATCTGGCTGACGGCTGCCGAGGAGCTCGGCCTGCGCGTCGAGCGAGCCGAGGACGTGTACGCCTCGTACGACGGCAGGGGAACCCTCCGCATCACCCGCGCCACGGACTTCGACGCCGACGACAGCCTGGCCCAGCTCGTCTTTCACGAGCTGTGTCACGCCGCAGTGGCCGGTGAACACGCCTTCGAGATGGTGGACTGGGGGCTGTGCAACGACGATGACCGCGATGTGGTGCGCGAGCACGCGTGTCACCGCCTGCAGGCCCAGTGGGCGCGCCGGCACGGGCTGCGGCAGTTGCTCTCCGTGACCACCGACCATCGGCCGTACTGGGACGCCCTGCCCGAGGACCCACTCTCGGGTGACGAGGATCCGGCGACGCCCATGGCACGGGCAGCGTGGATCTACGCGCGGAGCTCCGTGTTGTGGTCCCCGATCGAGCGCGCGCTCGACGCGACGCGCCGCATCGCGGACGTCGTGCAGCCGGCCGCGCGCGGGCAGACGTCGTGGACGACCGTGAGGCCGCGGCACTCGACGGGATTGCCCAGGCACGCGAGCGCCGAACTGCGCTGCGGGGACTGCGCGTGGAGCTTCCTTTGGCGCGGCGCTACTCGCTGTCGGCAGACGGGGCTTCAGGGGCGCGGCGGCCTCCCAGTTGCGCCCGACGAGCCGGCCTGCGAGCGCTGGGAGCCCTGCTTCGACGCGGGCGAGTGCGGGCGGTGCGGCGCCTGTTGTCGAGAAGGCTACCACGTCATTTGGCTCCGCCCCGGTGAGCGCTTCGCAGCGCGGCACCCAGAGTTGACGGCGAGCGATGACGGCCAGCTCGTCGTGCCGCGCCCCGCGGGGCGCTGCGTGGCGTTGACCGGGGACGGCGGCGCGAGCGAGCCTTACCGCTGCCGCGCGTACGCCGATCGCCCCAGCAGCTGTCGTGACTTCCCGGTGCGGGGTCAGTCCTGCCTCGAGGCCAGACAGCGCGTCGGGCTCAGTCGTTGAGCGGCTCGTGAATCCACGCGCTGCTCGCGCCGGCGAAGCTCGCGGCCCTGCCCTTCGGCGCGTAGTCGCCCAGTGGTCCGACTTGCCCGCCGCGGCGGGTCATGGCACGTCCGGGCGAGGTAACTGCGGCGCATGGTGGTGGTATGACGGAACAGGCTTCTGCCAGCATCTCGGACGCGGTTCGGCTGACCGGGACCGAGTTGTGTCGCCGTTGTGAGGAGAGCGGGCTGCCCTTCGTCACCACCGCCGAGCTCGAACCCTTGCGCGAGCCCTTCGGGCAACGCCGCGCCGTCGAGGCCACGCGCTTCGCCCTGGCGATGTCGCGGGAGGGTTACAACCTGCTGGTGATCGGGCCCCACGGCCACGGCAAGCACGCCTTCATCCGCTCCGAGTTGCAGCGAGTAGCGTCCACCCAGCAGGCGTCCAGCGACTACTGCTATGTGCGCGATTTTCGGCGTCCCGGGGGCGCCAGGGCCCTGTGCCTCCCGGCGGGCCGGGCCCGCGCCCTCCGGCAGGACGCCGACCGGCTGATCGACGACCTGCGTACCGCCATTCCGGCCGCGCTCGAGAGCGAGGCGCTGCGCGCGCACATCGAGGAGATCCAGGCGAAGCTGTCATCGCACTCGGAGAGCATCTTCAAGCGGATAGAGGAGGACGCGCGGGTGTTTGGCATCACCATGGTGCGTCTGCCGAGTGGAGTCGCGTTCGCGCCGGTCAAGGACGGTGAGGTGCTGGCCCCGGACGAGTTCCAGAAGCTGCCTCGGGAGGAGCAGGAGCGCCTCGAGTCGTGCGTGCGGCGCTTGCAGGACAAGCTGAGCCGCGAACTACGAGAAGTGCCCCGTCTGAGCAAGCAAGCGCGGGATCAGGCTCGCGCCGTCGCGAAAGACGCCGTCGCCTCCGCCGTCGACCAAGCGTTCGAAGAACTCGAGTCCCGATGGGCGGACCTGCCCGAGGTGCTCGACCACTTTCGGCTGCTGCGGGACGACGTCCTCGAGCATGCCGACAACTTCCAGGAGCAGGACGATGGAGCGAAGCTGCTCCTCGACCAACGGCGGCGGTTCGATCGCTATCGGGTCAACGTCTTCGTAGATCGGACCGGGACCGCAGGCGCGCCGGTCGTGTACGAGAATCGCCCGAGCCTCGATCGCCTGCTCGGCCGCGTCGAACAGCGCGCGGAGTTCGGCGCGCTGGTCAGCGACTTCTCGATGGTGCGGGCGGGCGCGCTGCACCGCGCCAACGGGGGATACCTGATCCTGGACGCGGAAGAGCTGCTCGGGAACCCTCACTCCTGGCCCGCGCTCAAGCGCGCGCTGTACGCCAAGGAGGCCAGGATCGAGTCCCTGGCTCAGGTCGTCGGGCTCACCAGCGGCGAGTCACTCGAGCCCCAGCCCATCGCGCTAGACGTGAGGGTCATCTTGGTCGGCGACCGACACCTCTATCACCTGATGGTCGAGCTGGACTCGGACGTCGCGGAGTTGTTCAAGGTGGTGGCCGATTTCGAGGACCACATCGAGCGCAACCCGGAGAACGAGCTGCTCCTGGCGCGCTTCATTGCCACCATCGAGCAGCAAGATGGCCTGCGAACCTTCGACCAGGGCGCCGTGTCGCGGCTGGTCGAGCACAGCAGCCGCACGGTTGGAGATCGGCGCCGCCTGTCGACCGAGGTGCGCGAGTTGATAGACGTGCTTCACCAGGCTGACCACCTGTGTGCCGAGCGAGATGGTGAGCGCGTGACCCGCGGCGACGTCAACGCCGCGCTCGCTCGGCGAGCCGAGCGCCTGTCGCGGCTGCGCGAGCGGTTCATCGAGCAGATCCTGCAGCACACCGTGCTGGTGGACACGTCCGGGGAGAGGGTCGGGCAAGTCAACGGCCTCTCCGTGCTGGAGTTCGGCGGCGCGCGATTCGGTTTGCCAACGCGCATCACGGCGACCGCGCGGGTTGGAGATGGAAAGGTCGTCGACATCGAGCGTGAAGTGGAGCTCGGCGGCGCTGTCCACTCCAAGGGCGTGCTCATCCTCAGCAGCTACTTCGCAGCTCGCTATACCCGGCAAGTGCCACTTTCTCTGAACGCGAGCTTGGTGTTCGAGCAGTCCTACTTCGGTGTCGAGGGCGACAGCGCGTCGTTGGCCGAGCTCATGGCGCTGATTTCGGCGCTGGCGGAGGTGCCCATGAAGCAGGGCCTCGCGCTCACGGGCTCCGTCAGCCAGCACGGGCAGACCCAGGCGATCGGCGGCGTGAACGAGAAGATAGAAGGCTTCTTCGACGTGTGTCTGGCCCGGGGCCTGACCGGCGCTCAGGGTGTGATCATCCCCCGGGCGAACGTGGACAACTTGGTGCTGCGCGAGGACGTCGTGGCCGCCTGCCAGCGCGGTGAGTTCTCGATCTACGCCGTCTCCACTGCGGACGAGGCGCTCGAACTCCTGGCTGGCGTGCCGGCCGGAGCCGCCGACGAGGCCGGCGACTTCCCGGAGGACAGCGTCAACGCCAAGGTCTTGGCGCAGCTGATCGAGTTCGCGATCATCGCCGAGGGGTTCTCGCGCTTCGTCAAGGTGCAGGACGGGTCGGACGCGGCGGCAGGCAGCGCCCCCCCCGATGGCAGCCGGGATGGTGAGGATGCGTGATCAGGTCGTCGCCATCTTCGATGTGAGCTGCGACGTCGGTGCCACGGCGTTGGCGGCGGCTCGCATGGCACGCGAGCTGCGCGTGGAGCTGAGTGGCGTCTTCGTGGAGGAGCAACGCGCGCTGCACATGGCCGCGCTTCCCTTCACGGTGCTGGTGGAGTCCAGCGGGAGGTCGAGCCCCGTCGGAGCCGAGACGATTGAGGCGTTCTTCCGCGTCGCCGAGGGCCGGGCGCGCGCGGAGCTGTCACGCGTCGCAGCCTCGCACGACGTGCCCTCGTCGTTTCGAGTCATGCGTGGGCACTTGGCGGGGGCGGTGCAGCAGTTCGCCTCCGCGCGCGGTGTCGTGCTGGGGAGCGAGCCGCCCGCGCGGCCCCGGCGCGAGGGCGGAGCGCGGGTGTTGTGCGTCGCTGCGGACCCGACGCGGCTCGAGTCCCTCCGGGGCCTGCTCCGCCGGCTCGGCGCCCACGAGCTCGATGAGCTGCGGCTGCCGTCGGGCGCAGAGCGCGTGGCGACCGTGGACGCCATCGCGGCCCATGCCGCGGCCCAGGGCGTGCGGCTGGTGGCCGCTTCCCTGGGCGAGCCCTGGGTCGACGCGGGAGCCCTCGAGCAGCTGCGCCGACGCACGCCGGTGCCCGTCATCCTGCTCGCGGGCAGCTAGGACGCTGCGAGCCAGCGCCGCTGGGCTTGACACTGCGCCCGTCGCGCTCCATTCTAGGTTGGGTAACCAACCAAGAATGGAGCCCATGCCCCGCCCGTCGAATACCGAGCATCGTCGCGGTCAGATCGTGTCGGCCCTGCGGCAGGTGATGGCCAGCGGCGGCTACGACGGCGCCTCCACGGCGGCGATCGCCGCCGCCGCGGGGCTGGCGCCGGGGCTCTTGCACTATCACTTCGGCTCCAAGGAAGAGATCCTGATCGCGCTGGCCGAGGAGCTTGGCGTGGCGCTCCGCGCCCGCTATGAGAAGCGAGCCGCTCGCGCCAAGTCCGACTGGGAGCGCCTGGTGGCGCTGCTGGACGCGCATGTCGCGCTCGGTCCGGACGCGGATCGTGACTCCGTCGTGTGCTGGGTGATGCTCGGGACCGAGGCGCTGCGCAAGCCCGACGTACGCAACGTGGTGGAGCGACTGTACCGCGAGCGGCTCGCAGAGCTCACCCGATTGGTGGAGCCGCTGCTGAGTGGGTCGCGACGCTCCGAGGCATCTGGCATCGCCGCTGCCCTGCTCTCCGCCATCGAAGGGGCGTACCAGCTGGACGTCCTCGGGAGAATCGCACCCCGGGGGTTCGCAGCGCCCATGCTGCGCACGCTCGCCCGGGCGCTGCTCGCCGAGGGCGAGTCGTGAGCACCCTGGCCAAGCTCGGGCTGCTGGGCACGCTCTACTTGTCCCAAGGACTGCCCTTCGGGTTCTTCACCCAAGCACTCCCGGTGTTGATGCGCAAGCAAGACATCGCGTTGCCCGCGATCGGGCTCGTCTCGCTGCTGGCGCTGCCTTGGGCCCTCAAGTTCCTGTGGGCCCCGGTGCTCGATCGTCACGGCAGCGCACGGGTTGGCCGCCGGCGGTCGTGGATCTTGCCGCTTCAGGCCTCCGCCATCGCTCTGATGCTCGCCGTGGCCGCGCTGAACCCACAAACGCAGCTGCCCCTGGTGCTCGCTGCCGTCCTGCTCGCGAACTTGGTCGCGGCCACCCAGGACATTGCCAGCGACGGACTGGCGGTCTCCCTGCTCGCTCCGCACGAGCGAGGGCGAGGTAACGGCGTGCAGGTGGCCGGCTATCGCGTCGGCATGATCCTGGGTGGCGGGGTGCTCCTGCTCACCTTCGATTGGTTCGGGTGGCGCGGGACCTTCCTCGCCATCGCGGCCGCGCTCGCGCTCGCGTCGCTGCCCATCTTGCGCCACCAGGAGGCGCCGCGCTCCGAGCCCGCTACCCGAGCCCCCACGCTCACGCACTGGAGGA
Organism: Polyangiaceae bacterium; assembly: GCA_019637295.1. GTDB lineage: Bacteria > Myxococcota_A > Polyangia > Polyangiales > Polyangiaceae > JACKEA01. Next base: position 441,492 of record JAHBVX010000004.1, on the reverse strand, counting down.
GCTTCGCTCGTCTGCCGGGCATGTCCCGCTGGCTCGTGCTGCTCCTGGTCTACAAGTTGGGAGACGCCTTCGGAACCGGCATGCTCAGACCGCTGTTGGTGGACCTGGGCTTCGATCTCGCCGACATCGGCGGCGTGCTGGGGCTCGGAGGTTTCACCACCGGGCTCATCGGTGCGCTGCTCGGGGGCTACGCGGTGGAGCGCATTGGGCGCAAGCGCGCGCTGCTCGCGTTCGGCCTGCTGCAGGCGATGAGCCTTGCCTGCTTCACCGTCGTCGCGCTCCAGCCGTCCTATGGCGCGGTGCTGGTCGTGTCGCTGATCGAGCACTTGACCAGCGGCATGGCGACCGCGGCCCTGTTCACCGCCATGATGGACCGCACGCGACCGGGCAGTGAAGCATCCGACTACACGGTTCAGGCCTCCGCGGTGGTGATCGCCACTGGGGCGGCGTCGGCGTTGTCCGGCTTCTCCGCGGAAGCTCTGGGTTATCCCACGCACTTCGGGCTTGGGACCCTACTCGCGGTCGCTGCGCTGGCTTGGGTGCCTCGCGGATTCGGCGCTCGGGACTTGCCCGTGCTACGAGCGGAGGTCGCGCGATGACGACCGCAGTGTACGCCGGCTCGTTCGACCCCATGACCCGGGGTCACGCGTCGGTCGTGGTGATGGCCGCCAAGCTGTTCCACCACGTGCGCGTGCTCGTGGCCGAAAACCCGAGCAAACAGCCGCTGTTCGCTGCGACCGAGCGAGTTCGGCTCGCGCGAGCGACCCTGCGCGAGGTCCCCAACGTGTCGATCGCGCATACCCGCGGCCTCGTCGTCGAGCACGCCCGTCGGATCGGCGCGACTCATCTGTTGCGAGGTGTGCGCGATCTGGCCGATGTGGGCTCGGAGCTCGAGTTGGCCGCCGCGAACCAGGCGCTCGCGCCCGAACTCGCCACCGTATTCTTACCCGCGCAGGCGGAGCTGGCGGTGGTCTCCAGCTCCGAGCTCAAGCGTCGGCTCGTCGCGGGGCTCGGGGTGTCGGAGTTCTGCGTCGTCGAGGTCGAGCGGGCGCTTCGGCGTCGCATCAGCCAGCAGGGCGCGGCATGACCGGGCTCGAGCTGCTGGCGCTGGGCGTGGGGGACGCGTTCAGCGCGCGCTGGTACTCGTCCTGCCTGCTCCTGCGCTGCGGACAGGCGCACCTGCTCGTGGATTGCCCCCACCCAATCCGCAAGATGCTGGCCGAGGCGAAGGCGGGCGTGGACGTGGGAGACGTGCTAGCCGTCGCGCTCACGCACCTGCACGCGGATCACAGCTCGGGGCTCGAGGGCTTCGGCTACTTTTGTCGCTTCGTGCTGGGTCGGCGGGCGCGCCTCGTCGCGCACCCGGCGGTGCTCGCCCGCCTGTGGGAGGGTCACTTGGCGGCGGGCATGGAGCAGCTCATCGACGCCCCCGGCTCACCGCCGCGCTCCCTCGAACTGGCGGACTACTTCGAGCTGACACCGCTCGTCGACTCCGTCACCATTGGACCGTTTCGCATCGAGTCGCGACTCACGGTGCATCACGTGCCGACCACCGCGCTGCGGATCACGGCCGGCGGGCGATGCCTGGGCTACAGCGCGGACACGGCCTTCGATCCAAGCCTCATCGAGTGGCTCTCGAGCGCGGACTCGATCGTTCACGAGACGAACTACGGCGTCCACACGCCCTACGCGCGGCTGGCCGAGTTGCCCGAGGCGCTTCGCGCGCGCATGCGACTGATCCACTACCCCGACGACTTCTCCGCCGAGCGCAGCGTCATTCGGGTGCTCGAGCAGGGCGAAGTGCTGAGGGTGTGACGCGCGCGACTACCGTCGCTCGGTCCACTTCACGTCGAGCACCCCGACGTCGGGCGCGAGCAGGTGGGCTCGCACCTCGGGCTCGCCGCCGTGATGGCGGATCGCGCCTTCGACCACGCCGACCTGGTAGCTGTCGATGAAGTTGGGGATCTGCTGAAAGCCGATGCGCCAGTGCTGGGGCGCGAGGCGGCGCGACGTCACGACGCCCGGCTCGACCGACACGCCGTAGGCCTTGGGCGCACGCTCGAGCACCCCCTCGAGATCCGTGCCGAGCACGCCCATCATCACGCGCCCCACCAGGCTGTCGGCGAAGGCGACGTAGCCGAGCTCACCGAGGGCCAGCAGTCCTTCCCGGAGTGAGCGACCCGGATGCAACGACTCGGCAGCGTGCACCAAGAGGTCGATGTAGTCGGGCATGGGATAGGCGCGGAAGGGCAGGTAGCGCCGCGGCGGCGATGGTTGTCGGTCGCTGGGCAGCTGAGCGAGCAGCGCGCGAAAGAACAGCCCCTTGACTTGGCTGCCCTCGGCGAGCTTCCGGTGGGCGGCGACGTCGACGGGGCCGCTGCGCGAGATGGATGCGAAATCGCCCAGCTCGGCGAGGTCCGGCAGCATGGCCGGGAGCATGGGGCCGGCACGCGCGATCTGACAAGTAGCGCTCCGTCAGCCGCCCAGACGCCAGGAGAAGGACCAGCGCAGCCGATAGCCGTCGCGCGTGCGCTCGACGCGGAAGGGACCCAGCCGCTCTGCCGGCGTTGAGCTCGGGCCGCTCAGCGACGCCTCTCGTGCGGCTCGAGCGCGGACGAGCGGATACACCGGCGACGCGATGTGACAGCGCGCACCGCCCTGCACCAGGGCCACCACCTCGCCTTGGTCGTTCACCAGCGGGGCGCCGGAGTCCCCCGGCTTGGCGTCGAGGGTCGTGAACAGCGCGTCGTCCAGCTCCGGGAGGTGCGGACAGCGAGCCACCCGCTCCACCACCGCGCGCCGAGGGCGCTTGGCGCGATCGATGCGCCCAAGGAAGACGAGCTTGTCGTTGACCTTCGGTAGGCCGGTGGCCAGCGGGAACGCCGACACGGCGAACGGCTCGGACAGCTCGAGCCAGGCGAGGTCCCGCGCGTCGTCGCGGTACAGCACCGTGGCAGTGCGTGTGCCGAGCTCGAGGTGCCGTACGGTCACGGCACTCCGACCAGAGGGGATGCAGTGGGCCGCGGTGACGATCTCGCTCTGGCTGTGCGCGACGACTCCGCTGCAGCCCATCTCCGGCAAGAGCACGGAGGCATGACGCAGCCGGTCCGCGAGCGCGGTAGCGGCTCTCACCTCGCTCCGTGCGGCAGGCGCCCCAGCGCCAGCCCGCTTCGGCTCCGCCGCCGCAGGCGACGCCGCCGCTGCGAGCGCAGCGGCAATGAGCCAAGTCGGGGAGAGCGGTCGCATCAGGGAAGTCTAGATCACCCGCCGGCCACCGCCAGGTCCCGGACCCTCGCGACGCGAGCGCGCCCGCGCACGCGCCGCTTGGCACGGCGTCCACATGCTGATAACGAGCCTCGCGTGGCGCAGAGCAATTTGTTCGTCCGCGTGGCGACGGCGGTCGTCGTCGTCCCGCTCCTGCTCGCGCTGATGTTCCTGGCGCCCGCGTGGGGCTGGTATTGCCTGGTCGCTTTCGCCTGCTTCGTCGGCGCCACCGAGCTGTTCGGAATGACGCATCCGGGGGACAAGATCGCGCAGATACTGGGCGCGCTGATGACGGTAGCAGTCAGCGCCGCGCTGTACTTCGCGACGACGGAGCCGCAGGTGCTCATCGCGGTGATGTGCGCCGTGCCCATCCTGGGGGTGCTCTTGCCGCTCTGGCGGCTCGGGGAGATCCCGTCCGCAGGGCTGCGGATCATGGCCAACGTCGCCGGCCCCTTCTACGTAGGAGCGTTGCTCACCACGATCGCGCTGCTGCATCGTGATCAAGGGGAGCTCGGGCCCCGCTACGTGCTGATGACGCTCACCTTCGCCTGGCTCGGCGACACCGGGGGCTACTTCTTTGGTCGTTTCTTGGGCAAGACCAAGCTGTACGAGGCCGTCAGCCCGAAGAAGACGCGAGCGGGCTTCGTGGGCTCGCTGGTGGGCTCGACCCTCGGCGCGCTCATCGCCCACTTCTGGTACCTGCCGAGCATCCCTCTTCATCATGTCGTGCCCCTGGCGCTCGTCGCGGGCGGCCTCGGCCAGCTCGGGGACCTAGTCGAGTCCCTGCTCAAGCGCAGCACCGGGATCAAGGACTCGGGTTGGATTGTCCCCGGCCACGGGGGGCTGCTCGATCGCATCGACGCGCTCTTGATCGTGAGCCCGATCGTCTGGGCCTACACTGTCTTCGTCGCGGGTTGAGCCTCGTTTCAGGGGCGTTCACGCTGGAAATGTGACCCTGTCATGAACGAATCCTGACACGGGGCGCGCTAGCTTCGCGTGGACATGGCCAGCGTGATTCGACCGGGGACCGCCGCATTGCCCGCTCCCTTGCCCGAGCTGCCCGCGCGCTACGAGCGCGCCGCGGACGAACGGGTCAACCGGGTGGGTGCCATCCCGTTCCTGCTCATGCACCTGGCTCCGCTCGGGGTGTTCTTCACTGGCTTTGGTTGGTCGGAGCTCGCGCTGTGCGTCGGACTGTACGTCACACGCATGTTCTTCATCACCGCCGGCTATCATCGCTACTTCGCGCACCGGTCCTACAAACTGGGGCGAGGCATGCAGCTCCTGATGGCGATCGGTGGCGCGTCGGCCGCTCAGAAGGGTCCGCTGTGGTGGGCCGGGCACCATCGGGACCACCACCGCTACTCGGACACGGAGCGAGACATCCACTCCCCCAAGCGCGGCTTCTGGTGGAGCCACATGGGCTGGATCGTGTGTCGCAAGTACGATGCGACCCCCATCCATCGCATCAAGGACTTCGCGAAGTACCCCGAGCTTCGGTTCCTGAACCGCTACCATCTACTGCCGGCCATCGCGCTCGGCGTGGCGTGCTTCGCGCTCGGCGGGGCCAAGGCGCTGTTCGGCGGCTTCTTCCTGTCGACGGTGCTGCTGTACCACGGCACCTTCAGCATCAACTCGCTGATGCACGTGTTCGGAACCCGCCGCTATCGCACCGCAGACACCAGCCGAAACTCGATGCTCCTGGCGCTGCTCACCCTCGGGGAGGGCTGGCACAACAACCACCATTACTACCCGTCGAGCACCCGCCAAGGCTTCTTCTGGTGGGAGCTCGACATCAGCTATGCGCTGCTGAAGGCCCTGTCCTGGGTGGGTTTGGTCCGCGGGCTGCGCTCGCCGCCGGCGCGGGTGCTCGCCGCGAATCGGGTGGATCCGGAAGCGAGCTGACGGGCCGCGTCAGCCCGCGGGCGGTCGGCGCAGGAAGTGCGGGCAGAAATCCGCCATCTAACGCGCCGCGTTGATGCGAAATCCTCTGGCTTGGCTTGGGCGCTTGGGGGAAAACCTGTCCGAAATCTTGGGGACACACCCACGAAACAGAGAGACTCGGCCTGGCCCGGGCACTCTGCCCCGAGAGCTAGGAGCGACGTCATGAGCGAGTTAGCATCAGGGACCGAGACCAACGTGCGCGAAGCACCCCGATCGTCCCGCCCCCTCGAGGTCATCGGTCGTTCGTCACCGTCGAACGCCCCGCCGGAGGAGCGCTACGAATTCTTCACCGTGGTCCAAGGCTACCTGGACCGAGCGGCGTCGATCATCGGGACCCCGGCCTACGTTCAGTCCATCCTGAGCCAGCCGAAGAACGAGCTGATCGTCCACTTCCCGGTGCGGATGGACAATGGCGAGTACCGACTCTTCAAGGGCTACCGGATCCAGCACTCGAACATCCTCGGCCCTTACAAAGGGGGCATGCGCTACCACGAGAGCGCATCCCTCGACGACTTCAAGGCGCTTGCGTCGCTCATGACGTGGAAGTGTTCGCTGATGAACCTGCCCTTCGGTGGGGCCAAGGGAGGCATCAAGTTCAACCCTCGCGAAGTCAGCCGCGCGGAGCTGCAGCGCATCACGCGTCGCTTCTTTCACGCGCTCGGCGGCAACATCGGCCCGGACTACGACATCCCGGCGCCGGACATGGGGACCAACGCGCAGACCATGGCTTGGGCGATGGACACCTACGTGAACACCGTCGGGATGGTCAGCAAGCAGGCAGTGATGGGGGTCGTGACCGGGAAGCCGATCACCAGCGGCGGCACGTTCGGTCGCGAGAAGGCGACGGGGCAGGGGCTGGTGTTCTGCATTCAGGACTGGGCGCGTCGCAACCACTTCGACCTCGAGGGCAAGAAGCTGATGGTGCAGGGCTTCGGCAACGTGGGCTCGCACACCGCGGTCCTGCTGAGCCACCTCGGCGTGTCCCTGGTGGCCGTGGGCGACCACACCGGGTACCTCTACAACCCCGAGGGCTTCAACGCACATCGGCTGCAGAGCTATGTGCAGAGCCATGGGTCGATCGCCGGGTACCCAAACGGCAACGCCATCACGCGGGAGGACTTCTTCTCGCTCCAGGCGGACATCTTCGTCCCGGCAGCGCTCGAGAACCAGGTGGGCGTCACGGAGGCGGAGGCTCTACAGGTCAAGCTGGTGGCTGAGGGTGCCAACGGCCCCACGACCCCCGACGGCGAGCGCGTGCTGCTGCGTCGCGGCATCGAGGTGCTGCCCGACGTGATCGCGAACGCCGGCGGCGTCACCGTGAGCTACTACGAGTGGGTGCAGAACCGTCGCAGCGAGCAATGGGACATCGAGGAAGTGGAGACTCGGCTGCGGGAGGCGATGGAGAACGCGTACAGTCGAGTTGCCCACGTCGCACTCAACGCGGGCTGTGACTTCCGCACGGCGTGCTACGTGGTCGCGCTCCAGCGCCTGCAGCAAGTCTACGAAGAGCGCGAGATCTTCCCCTGAGGCCGACCCCTCAGCTACAGCCCTTGCCGGAGCAGGACTTGTCGCATTTCGCTCCCGCGCAGCTCTGAGTGCAGCTACCTCCGCTACACTTGAGATCACACTTCGCGCCGTCCTCGCAGGTCTGAACGCAGCGTCCGCCACTGCAAGCGGCGCGGCAGTCCGAGCCCTTTTGGCAGGTCTGTTTGCAGCCGCCTCCACTGCACAGGAACTTGCAGCGCGCGCCCGCGGCGCAAGCCTGTACGCAGTTGCCCGCGCTGCACTTGTCGCCTTCTCTCAGACCTTTCAGGCCAGTGGGTCCGTCGTCATCCTCCTCGTCGCCTTCAGCCTTGGGCGGCGCGGGTGGCGCGCTGAGCGAGGAAGTCGCAGGTGCGCCCTCGGCCTTCGGCTCCTGCTCGGACTGTAGCTTCTTGCACGCGAGCAGCGCGAGCCCGAGCACCAGAGCGACGCCGACACGACTGCGTGCGTTCATGGGCTCGCACTCTACACGCGCGCGCCCGTGTTGTCGCCCTCGGGCGCGCCGCGCGCCGGAGGGCGGTCGAGCGACGGCGCCGCGAGCGGGCGCGCCGCGTCGTGTCCTGCTAACCTGGAGGCAATGCGGAGCACGTCGCCCCTCGATTTCCGGCAGGTGGGGCTCGAGCCCGGTCCGGGGCCTCGTCGTGCGGAGCGCGCGGCCCTCGGCGCGGGAAGTGGTGCGTTCGGGCTCGGCGTGCTGCTCGGCGGCGCCGAGCCGTTCACGGTGATGCTTGCCGGTCTCGCCGGTGGCCTCGCGGCGCTGCTCGCGCTGCGAGGCGTCGGCCCCAGCCTGGCGAAGAGCGGCGCCGTCACGACGCGCATGTCGATCGTGCCTTGGGGCATCGTCGTTCACGATGAACCGGCGGATCGCGTACTGCGCTGGGCCGCCGTTCGGTCCGTGTCCGTCGACTTCGTTCACGACATGGATCACGCGACGCCGTCGACGCGTTGGAGCCTGGTGCGGGTGGTCACGCGCGCGGAGATCCTGGCCGGGCGCGCGCCGGGCGCCGTGAGCTTGGAGCAACTCGAGGCGCACGTGTCGCGCTACGCGGACGAAGCGGCGCGCCCGGTCGCGCTGGACCTCGACGGCAGCGCGGGGATCGAGGACCCCTTCGAGCCGGTCTTCGAACAACTGCTGGCCGAGGCGCGCACGGCAGTGCTCACAGGCAAGCTCACCGAGCGACTGTCGGTGTCGCCGCGCAGCTATCGCTCGCCGCGCGCTTGCACCCCCTCGGAGCCGTGCGGGGTCGAGCTGTGCGAGCTGCTCCAGGGTTGCTCCGCTTACCCGTTCGATCCGCGGCCGCTGGCCGCGTTGGTCGTCGCCGAGCTCGGCGCGCCGGGCGCACGGGAGGCGCTGCTGTCTTTGTGCAACAGTCCCCACCCCATGGTCGCGCTCACCGCCCGCGTCGCCGCCCTGCGGCTCGGCGCCGGGCTCTCGCGCGCCGGCTCCCCTGACGAGCTCGCCGACTTCTTGCCGCCACACGAGCTGGACCAGGCCCGGGATTACCTCGCGCTCCACGGCGCGTCGCACCCAGTCGAGTGAACTGTCGTTGACATCCGTCGCCCGGGTCGATGATGCTCCCGAGTCGTGCAAGAGCCGCGTTGGACTCGGGATCCATGCGGAGCCACCTGCGTGTGCCGAGGCCGAGGAGCCGCACTGGCCGGCGTGCTCCTGGTCGGGTCCGTGACCACCGAAGCTCTCGGGGTCGAGGCGCAGGTTCACGCCACGACGGACGCGCAGTTCTACACCCTGCGGAGTCCCTACGGGGATCCAGAGCTGCGTCGGCGTCGTTACACGCAGACGCTCGCGCTCACCGTCCACGACATCGTGTCGGATGGGGGCGTCGCTTTCGCTCCCGCGCTCAGCTTCAAGCTACGCATGCGTATGGACGCGGACTTCGGTCAGGAGAGCGTCGAACGCGATCCGCGGAGCGCCAGGCGCTACATCCCTGGCCTGGAGCAGGCCCCGCTCGACGTGATGTACGCCTACCTCGAGGGTAGACACCTGCTCGGCGGGTTGGTGGGGTTCCGCGCGGGTCGGCAGTACACCACCGACGCCCTGGGTTGGTGGTCCTTCGACGGGGGCTTGCTGCGCGTCGACACGCCGGCCTTCGTCGCCGTGGAGGCGTACGGTGGGTTCGAACAGCGGGGCGGGCTCCCCGCGGCGCTCGGCACGTCACGCTTCACCCCGGATGGCGTGTATCGCGGGGACCGCCGCGACATGGAGCTCGGTCTGTATCCTCACTATCTCGAGGAGAGTCGCCTGGCGCCGGCGTACGGTTTCGCCATCGAGAGCAGCGGAGTCCACTTCGTTCACGGGCGGCTCTCCTACCGGAAGGTGATCAACCGCGACACGGTGATCGTGTCTCCGTTTCGCAGAGCCGATGGCTCGTTCTTGACCGTGGGTGGCGATCGAGTGTCGTCGGAGCGCATCGGCTACTCCGTGCGCGCGAGCGAGGAGAGCTTGGGCTCGGTGCGCGGGAGCGTCGTGTACGACTTCTACAATCAAGTGTTCAGCGAACACGCCGCCGCGCTCGATTGGTACACCACGGATGAGCTCACCTTGGGTGGCGAATACGACTACTACTACCCAACGTTCGACGCAGACTCCATCTTCAATTGGTTCTCGCACAGCGGCATGACGACCGCGCTCGGTCGGGTGGAGCTCCGCCCCGCCCGCTCTTGGGACGTCGCCGTCGCGGGCGGTGCGAAATTCTTCAGCACCGAAGGTGACTCGGGCACGTACCTGGCCGAGGCGCAGGACCCGAGCCGCGAGCCGGACCGTTCGAAGAAGGGCACGCTCGGCGACGCCGTGGGTCGGGCCAGCGGTCGCTACCGTTGGGGCGACGGCAACGTAGAGCTGCGCACCAGCGGAGAGACGGGCCGTCGAGGTCATCGGGTGGGCGGCGACGTGACCACGCGCCAGACCTTCGATGGGCGCTACGAGGGCATGGTCGTGTTGTCCCTGTACGACTGGGCGGACGACATCCGGCCGCTGCGGGACGCGACGAGCTTTGGCTACGTGCTGGGTGGTGGTTTCCTGCCCGCAGACAAGGCGCGCTTCGGCGTGGAGTGGGAGCACTCGATGAATCGCCTGGTAGGGCAGCGCTACCGCGTGCTGGCCACCCTGGACTTGACGGTGGGGCCATGAGGTCGAGCGTGAGTGTCCGAGTCCCCGCGGCGCTGCTCGCGGCCTGCTGCGCGGTCGCGCTCTTGTGCGGCGCGCTCGCGGATCCGTCGCGAGCTCAGGCTCAGGCGGCTCCACCCGCGGCGCCCGCCGCGCGGGCTCCTGGCCCCGCGGCTGCGCAGGGTCCAGCTTGGGTCCGCGGTCTCGCACCGCTGCCGGGCGGCGCGGAGGTGCCACTCCATGACCGTCCTCCGGGCGCCATGAAGGATGACGGCGGCCCGAGTCCTGCCATCTTTCCGCCACAGCAGATCACGATTCGATTCAATCATCGCAAGCACGTCCAGGAACTCGGACTGTCCTGCACCACGTGTCACGACAAGGCGAAGACTAGCAGGAAGTCAGCCGACCGGCTGCTCCCGTCGCCAGCGCGTTGTGACGCCTGCCACGCCACGGATCATCGCGACCTCAGCCGTGTTCGCGCCGAGCCCGGCGAGCTACTTGGGCAGTGCGGCTTCTGTCACATTGGCTACAAGTCGACGGATGGCAACAAGGTCGCGCGCTTCGTGCTCCCGACCCCCAACATCAAGATGGATCACGCGGCGCACGCCGCGCGGAACATCGGCTGCGCCCAGTGCCACGGCAACGTGGAGAACATCGAGCTGGCGACGCGAGATCAGCTGCCGCGCATGAAGGGCTGCTTCGGCTGTCATCAGATGCCGTCGCCGGCTCGCGGCGAGGCCCGCGGCGACTGCGTGAACTGTCACCTGACGGACCCCGGTGGCCTGATGAAGACGTCGTTCCCGAGCGGCAAGCTCGTGCCTCCCCGCTGGCTGCACGACGCCGGGCACGGGCCGGACTTCATCGAGCGTCACAAGCAGGTGGCCGGCAACGACAGCCAGATGTGCAAGAGCTGCCATAGCGAGAAGTTCTGCGTGGACTGTCACGATGGGCGTGTGCGGCCGCGCAAGGTCCACCCGGGGGACTGGATCAGCCAGCACCCGATCGCAGCCCGACAGAACAACCCAAGTTGTACGAGCTGCCACCGCCAGCAGTCGTTCTGCGTCGGCTGCCACCAGCGGGCCGGGGTGACCATGTCCGGGCCGTACGAGAACTTCGCGGGCCGCGGTCGATTTCATCCGCCCAAGACCGAGTGGACCGATCCGCCCCGGTCGACTCGTCATCACGCCTGGGAGGCGCAGCGCAACATCAACGCGTGCGTGAGCTGTCACGTCGAGCGGGACTGCACGACCTGCCATGCCAGCGTGCGCGTCGGCGGACGGGGCTCGGCGGTCGGTGACGGCAGCTGGGGTCAGGGCACCAACCCGCACCCGGTCGGGTTTCGGGACCGCTGCTCGGGCGCGCTCAGGCGTAACGCTCGCCCTTGCCTCGTGTGTCACGATCCGGCGGATCCCAAGCTGCAGGAGTGCCGCTGATGCCCGGCAAACCATCGAAAATGCCTGCGGGCTCGCCAGCAGCCCCCGGACAATCGCCGGCGGGAGGAACGAAGCCCTTGCGCGACTGCTGGCCCCGCGGGTATAGCCTTCTCCCGCCGGCGTACGGGCCGGACCTCAAGGAGGAGCGCGTTGAAGGAGCTCGCACAGTACCTGGTCTCCAATATTTACTTGGATTTTCAGGGAGATATCTCGGTCGAGAAGGTACGCGAGTTTCTGCGGGAGGACGACAGCCGCGAGGCTCGGGCCCTGCTGAACAAGATCATCGAAGAGAAGGGCGTCGAGGAGCTGCTGATCACCCTAGCGGACTGTCTGAAGGAGCACCTCCGCAACGGCATCAACGAGAACACCGTGCGCGAGCAGCTGCGCATGTACTCCGACGCCTGAGCCGCCTCCTGGCGCTCACCCTGCTGGTCGGATGTGATCAGGGAGAGCCAGACCTCGAGCCGTCCGTCGGCCCTCCGTTGCGGCTCATCGCCGTATCGCCAGCTCCCGAAGAGGGCGTGGGCTGCCCCACGAGCGAGCCGGAGTGCGGCGTCGCGCAGAACGCTGCCATCCTGCTGCGCTTCGATCGTTACTTGTTGCCGTCGACCGCGATACGCCAGTCGATTCGCGTGTTCTCGGGCAGCGAAGACGTGGGTACCTCGCTCCTGAAGCCCGAGTACGATCTGCTCGAGCGGGTGCTGATCTTCCGCCAGAGCGGACTATTGCAGGCGGGTGCGCTCTACACCATCGAGGTGGTCGTCCCGACGGCCGCCGGTGACTTCGGCCTGCGTGCGTTCGATGGCGCACCCCTCGCCGAGGGCGATGTGCCCTTGCGTTTCGACTTTCGCGTGCGTCAGGCGCCACCACCCAGCGCCGACGACGAGCCGCCTCGGGATCCCGTGCCCGCGAGCCCGCTGGCGTCGTTCACCAGTTGCCTCGGCGGCTCGTGCCACAGCGAAGGCGAGAATGGGCCTCGCATGGGTCTCGATCTGAGCTCGCGGGAAGGGGTGTTCGGCACGGCCATCAGCAAGGTGGCGCGCAATGCCGAGACGGGCTCCAAGACCGGGCTGCCGCTCGAGAACGCTCCGCGCCTCGGCGTGGGCATGCCCGTCATCGATCCTTCACGGCCCGACAACAGCTTCCTGGTGTACAAGCTGCTCCGGCGCCCCGAGAACCTCGACGACGGCAGCTGCAGCACGCTTTATCCAAGCTTGGGCGTCGAAGCGAATTGCACGGCCACCCGGGTGCGCGAGGGCGAGCGGCTGCGGGAGTGGTTCGTGCGGGGGGAGGGGATGCCCGCGCTCAAGTACCTGCCTTTGTCCGGCGGTGGGGTCGAGGTTCAAGACCCGGCGCTGTCGCCGGAGACGACGCGCGGGATCCAAGCCTGGATCCGCGCGGGGGCACCGCTCTGAGGGCCTGGGCACGCGGGCGATCTTGGGTACACTCGCGACCGTGCTGGTCCGTCGGCTGTCGCTCGTCCTCTTCATCGTGCTGCTGCCCGCCTCGGCGTTCGGTCAGAGCCCCGAGCTGGAGCCGCCGGAGGCGCTGAAGCCGGCGCCCTCGGCGACGGGTGAAGACATCAGCCAGCAGCTTCGGGAGGTGGACGAGCTGCGCAAGAAGCTCGGGGACGTGACGGTGGAGCTGCAGCAGGAGCAGGCGCGTGTGGAACGAGTGCTGCAAGACGCGCGAACGCAGCGTCGCAATCGCTTCTTCTTGTACGCCGCCGCGGTCGGGCTCGTCGCCGCCGCGGCCTGGTTCTGGCGCAGCCGTCGCGTTGCGTTGCCCAAGGACGGGCCGCGGAAGCCACCCGAGCTCGAGGACTGAAGCGGGTTCGGTCACTCGGCGGCGCGACGCGCACCGCCGGCCGCCTCGGTCCGCTCGCGGATGGCGAAATAGACGGTCTCGGGCGTGCTCGGGCAGCCCAGCTCGATGATGCCTCCACTGCCGAACTGCGCGACGGCGTCGCGTAGCGCCTCCCGCGCGCTGATGGCCAGCATCAGCGGCGGCTCGCCCACCGCCTTGCTGCCGTACACCACGCCGGGCTCGGTGGCCTTCTCGAGTAGCGCGACGTTGAGCTCGAGCGGACACTCGCCGAGCCCTGGCAGCTTGTAGGTGGACAGACCCGAGGTCGCGAAGCGACCGCGGGCGTCCCACACGCACTCCTCGAGGGTGAGCCAGCCGAGCCCTTGGATGAAACCGCCCTCGACCTGACCGAGATCGACCAACGGTGACAGGGAGTCCCCCACGTCGTGCAGGATGTCCACCCGGCGGAACGAATAGGCCCCCGTGAAGCGATCGACCTCGACCTCGGTCACGGCGGCGCCGTAGGCGAAGTAATGAAAGGGCTTGCCGGTGCCCGTGGCCTTGTCGAAGTGGATCTCGGGCGTTCGATAGTAGCCGGACGAGAACAGCGGCACTCGCGCCAGGTACGCCTTGCGCGCGAGCGCGGAGAAGTCGAGCGCGCGCGACGGCTCGTCCCGCGGGAACACCTGGCCATCCTCGAAGACCACGGTGCAGGCGGGAACAGCGAGCTCGGCCGCCGCCACCTCCGCCAGGTTCGACCGGATGCTCTCGCACGCTCTTTTGACCGCGGCGCCGTTCAGATCCGAGCCGCTCGACGCCGCCGTGGCGCTGGTGTTCGGCACCTTGTCCGTGCGCGTGGGCATCGCGCGTACCTGGTCTAGCCGCACCCCGAGGGTGTGCGCGGCGACCTGCATCATCTTGGTGTGGAGCCCCTGACCCATCTCCGTGCCGCCGTGATTCACCTGTACGCTGCCGTCCGCGTATACGATCACGAGCGCGCCGGCCTGGTTGTAGAAGGTGGCGGTGAACGAGATGCCGAACTTCACGGGGGTGATGGCGATGCCGCGCTTGGCGTGCGGCGAGGTCGCGTTGAAGCGCTCGATCTCTGCACGCCGGGTGTCGTAGCTCGAGCTGCGAAGCAGCGCGCTCCAGATGCGCTCGATGCGCGCAGCGTCGCGCACGGGCTGCCCGTAGTGTGTCTCGTCCCCCTCGCGGTAGAAGTTGCGCTCCCGCACCAATCTCGGCGGCAGCTCGAGGGTCCGCGCGATTCGGTCGAGAATGTCTTCGATCACGACCATGCCTTGCGGGCCGCCGAAGCCGCGGAAGGCCGTCTGGCTGGTCTTGTTGGTCCGCACGCCTCGACCCATCACGGTGATGGCCGGGATGCGGTAGCAATTGTCGATGTGGAACATCGCGCGATAGACGATGGGCTCGGTCAGATCCAGACACCATCCGCCGTCGGCGAAGAGCTCCACCTTCGCGCCGAGGATGCGGCCGTCGTCGTCGAAGCCGACCTCGAAGCGCGCCAGAAAGGGGTGACGTTTCCCGGTCAACGTCATGTCGTGGTGGCGGTCGAGGCGCACCCCGACGGGGCGCCCGAGCTTCAGCGCCGCGATGGCGGCGACGGCTGCCCACGCGTTCGCTTGTACCTCTTTGCCGCCGAAAGCGCCGCCCATGCGCAGGGCCTGAACGACCACTCGGTTCCGGCTGACGCCCAGCACTCGGGCGACGATCTCCTGCGTCTCGGACGGATGCTGCGTGGATGAGTGCACGAGCATGTGCCCGCTGTCGTCGATCTCCGCGAGCGCCGCGTTGGTCTCCAGGTACACGTGCTCTTGTCCGCCCACGAACAGCTCGCCGCTCACGCGCCTCGGAGCTGCGGCAAGCGCCGCCTCTGCGTCCCCCCGGCGCATGAACAGCGGCTCGGTCAGGTAGCTCTCTTCGGCGATGCCTTGCTCGATGCTGAGCACGGCTGGCAGTGGCTCGACGTCGACGACGACGCGGCCTGCCGCGAGCTTTGCCGCCTCTTCCGTTTCCGCGATGACCCAGGCCACTGCCTGCCCGAAGAACTGCACCTCGCTCGGGAACAAGGGCTCGTCCCTGCGGCTCGGGCCGAGCTCGTTCTCCCCAGGGACGTCGCCGGCGCCGAGCACCAAGAGCACTCCCGGCGCAGCGAGTGCCGCCGCGGTGTCGACGGCCGTGATGCGCGCCCGTGCATGGGGCACGGTCACCGGCCAGGCGTAGGCCGCGCCGCCGCGCCGTGGCAACAGGTCGTTGGTGTACAGCGCGCTGCCGGTGACGTGCCCGCGGGCGCTCTCGTGCGCGATGGCCTTGCCGAGTACCGTCATCGAACGGCAGCGTAACTCAGTCCGCCGCGGACAGCGTTCACTTCTTCGGTGGCTCGGGCTTCTCGGCCGGCGCCGGCGGAGAGTCACCGCCCCACCAGCGCATCCGCCGGCGTGCGGGGCGCTCACCATCCTCCCGGCCCGGTCCTGCGCCCCAGCCGGGTCGCTGAGGACCTGCGCCGGGCCTCGCCATGACTGGTCCTCGCGGGCGGCTCGCCATCTCCTCCATGGCTTTGGTGATCGCCTGCACCGCGGCGGCGTACTGCGCGGCGCTGATGTCGCCGTTGCCTCGCGCTTCACACAGTCGGAACAGCAGCACGTCGAGGTGAGCGGCCGGCTCCGCCGAGCGCCCCGGCATCGGGGCGGGCTTGCCGTGGCGTGGCTTGCCCGACTGAGGCACGAGTCGCGTGCACACCCGGCTCGTCTCGCCGCTGTTGCGAGCGACGGATACGGCGCCGTCGCCCGAGACGATGTGGGTGCCGGGCTTCTCCAGGTGCACGTTCGTCACCTTGGCGGAGCGCGCACAGCCGCTAGCGGCGAGCAACGAGGTGATGGCCAGAGTCAGAGAGAAGCGAAGTGACATGCTCGATTCCTTTCCGTGAAGGCGGGCCCGGTGGGCGCAGCGATGGCCCGGGCCCGTTCAGCCGACGAGACGAATGCCGCTCGTCCAGGGTCCGTTAAAGCCCCAGCGTGGGGGGCGTTGATCTCCGCGCGGTCCTGGCGGCAGACTCCGGCGCGACCATGCAGCAGCACATCCTGGCGCTGGTTCTCGTCCTGGCCGTCACGGGCGCGTGCGCGGCTGCTCCGCCGCGGTCCGAGGGTGCTCAGGCGACGACGCCGCCGGACGCAGCGCAGGTGCCGCACCTCCCGGTGGACCAGCCCATCGTCGAGTCAGCGCTCAGCGTGGGGGAGGACGCTGGGGACGCTACTCGAGGTGCGCTCACGCCGGTGGCGCTGGGCGCCCGGTTCGCGAGCGTGGAGGCCTTCCGCAAGGCTCACCCCCCCGACCGCGATCCATCCTGCGGTCCGGCGCCCGCCCGAACTCGCAGCGCCAGCGTGCGGCTCGGCGCGCGCGGGACCATCACCGCGGCGGAGGTCGTGCGGCTGGCGGCCGACGTGGCGTGTGCCCCGATCGAACGCTGCAGCCTCGCGCTGCGTACCGCCGCGGGTTGGTTCGTCGCGGAACCGACCGACACCTGCGCTGGCGTCATCGGCCCCGGCGCTCGCACGGCCCGCCAGGACGAACGCCTTCTGGCGGTGAAGACGTCCGCCGCCGAGTTGATCGAGTACCGATACACTACGGTCATCGCTCGCACCAGCGTCACGCCCGACGGGCAGCGCGCCGGGGACGAGCGACGTGAGGTGCGCTGGCTCGTGGTGTGCGGCTTGGGCGCGTCCGGCGTGCCCAGCTGCACCGAGCCCATCGCTGTCTCGTGCGCGGACGCGGAGGGCACGGTACACGGCGTCTCCTGGAGCTACGCTGACGGAAGCCTGCAGCTCGAGAGCAAGGTGGACCCGGACGCTTGCCAAGATGAACCGCTGGCTCTCGGGACCTATCCGTTGATATTTCCCTAGCCATGTTGAAGACGACCATCTTGGGTCCCGAGCACGCTCAGCGGAGCGTCGTGCTCTTGCACGGCCTGCTCGCTTCGGGCCGCAACCTTCGCAGCTTCGCGCGCGGCATCCTGGCGCGGTGTCCGACCCGCAGCGCCGTGCTCCTGGATCTGCCCGGCCATGGCGAGACCAGCCACAGCCAGCTCGCGCGGGAGGTGACTACGGTCGCGGGGGCGGCCAGCGCGGTGGTAGCAGCGTTGGCTGGCCTCCCGGTAGATGTGGTCATCGGCCACTCCTTCGGCGGCAAGGTCGCCTTCGAGGTCGGCAAACAGCGACCGTCCGTGGAGGCCGTGTGGCTGCTCGATTCGTCGCTCGGGACGGATCCCGAGTGGCGTCGCCGAGCCGATGTCGGCGAGGTGATGCGCGCGCTCGCGCGCGTGCCCATGCCCGCAGCGGAGCGTGGTGACGTGCTGCGGTCGCTCGTCGGCTTAGGCCTGACCGAGCGGCTCGCGGAGTGGATGACCACCAACCTCGCGCGCGCCGAGCAGGGCTACGAGTGGGTGTTCGACCTCGCGCAGATCGAGGCGCTAACGGACGACTACTTCGCCATCGACCTGCTCTCGGAGCTCGAGCGCCGGCAGGGTGGGCCCCACGTTCATGTCGTACGCGCCGAGCGCGGCGAACGCTACAGCGACGCTGAGCTGGCGACCCTCGAGCGGTTGGCCCGGCGCGGCGACGTCAGCCTGCATACCCTCGCCCGCGCTGGTCACTGGGTCCACGCGGACAACTTGCCGGGCTTGCTCGACATCGTCTGCGCTCAGGTGAGCTGAGCGCTCGTATCGAAGCGGAATTTCGAGAACAGCTCCACGACCATGGCGCGCCGGTAGTCGGCGCTGCCGCGGTGGTCGTCGAGCGGCGCGAAGGCCCCTTCGAGCAGGGGGCGAACTCGAGCTTCTGCCTCGTCGTCGAAGGGGCGGCCGACCAAGGCGTCTTCGGCGGCGTGGGCGCGCACTGGCGTCGCCGCTACGCCACCGTAGGCGAGGCGAGCGCTCTCGACTCGACCGTCGGTCCCGCGTCGCAACGAGAACCCAGCTGCGACGGTGGATATGTCATCCAGCACGCGCTTGCTCACTTTGTAGAAGCGCTGGACCTCCGGCAAGGGTAGCGGGATCAGCACCGCGGCGATCAACTCGCCCGGCGCGAGAGCGGTCTTGCGGTACCCGAGAAAGAAGTCCGCGAGGGGTACGCGACGGGTGGCAGCGGCGCTGACCAACTCGAGCGACGCGTCGAGCGCCAGCAACGCTGGAGGGCTGTCTCCGATGGGAGAAGCCGTGCCCAGGTTGCCGCCGAGGGTGGCGCGATTGCGCACGAGCCGCGACGAGAACAACGGCAGCATTTGCTCGAGGATCGGCACCTTCCCGGCGATCACGGGTTCGAGCTCGGTCAGCGTGTTGCTCGCGCCGATGCGCAGCGAATCAGCCGTCCACGCCATGCCACGGAGCTCGGTCACGTTCTCCAGCGAGAGCACCGCATCGAACCTACGGTGACGCTGGTTCATCTCGACCACCAAGTCCGAGCCGCCGCTCGTGATGGCGATGTCCGGCCGCCGCTCGAGCATCGCGAACACCTCGTCGAGCGAGCACGGGCGATGGAAGCTGCGCGCTCCTTCGAGCGACACGCTCCCGAGCGCTGGGGGTGCGAGCTGCAAGCGCCGCTGCCGCGGGTCTGCGCCGTCAGGTGTGCCGAGGGCCTCCGCCACGGCGCGGATCGGGCGGTACCCCGTACATCGGCATAGATTGCCGCTGATGGCCTCGGGATCATAGCCAACCCGATCGGGACGGTAGTACTCCGCGAACAGGCTCATGACGAAGCCTGGCGTGCAGTAGCCGCACTGCGAGCCGCCCAGCTCGACCATGGCGGATTGAACGGGGTGCAGACGCCCCGCGTCGGCGACGCCCTCGACGGTCAACACTTCGTGATCGACCACGGAGCCCGTCAGGAGCAGGCAGCTGTTGACGGGCTCGTAGCGCAGAAGGCCCCGGGCGTCTCTGCGCAGCAGGACCACGGCGCAGGCGCCGCACTCGCCTTCGGCGCATCCTTCCTTGGTCCCCGTCAGGCCTCGCTCTCGAAGAAACTGCAGTAGAGAGAGGTGAGCGTCCTGTGCGCCGACCTGCACGCGTTGACCATTGAGCAGGAAAGAGGTCATGAGACGTGGCGAGCATGGTAGCGACTGGGCGCGCGCTTGCCCAGCGCAGAAACGAGAGTAGCGCGGGGGCAGCGCGCGCTCAGTGACAGGTGAGCACGGCGCCCCAGAGCTCGGTCACGGGCCCGTTGCGGCGCGCGAACACTGACAGCACCCGATCACCACGCACGGCGAGAGCGCCCGGAGCATCCACGATGGCGCTCGACGACAGTTCCAGGATGGGTCCGCGTGGAGCGAGCTCGCCGTCGAGCACGCGCGCTCGCAAGCTGAGCGTGGTGGAGGTTCCCTCCAGCCACGACACCACCCAGCCCGAGCCGAGGCTCACGATGCTCGGGTGCCGCTGCTCGCCGCCCCGGGGATTGACGTCGAGCGGTGCGAGCGCGCCCGGCACGGTACCGCTGCGAGCGCGCGCGGCGTACAATCGCCATAGCTCGTTCGCGCCCCGGGCGGCGACGACGACCGCCAGGCGACCGTCGCTGGCGGCCAGCGCGGGCTCACCCACGTCGCGAGCGGCGACGTCGAGTCGAACGAGGTCCGTCTCGCGAGAGCCGTTCGGCGCCAACATGCCGAGCATCGCGTCGCCGCCGGCCCGAAACGCCACCGCGTAGCCCCCGTCTTCCAGCACGGCGAAGCGAGGCTCGGTGGTGGTCCGCCCCGCCATGGGCCAGACGACGCTGGGCTCCCGCCTCTCCTCCACGCGCACCACGCCGGTGCTGCTCATGCCGATGCGGAAGCTCCGGCTCGAGGGCACGCTGCGCAGCAGTGTTGCCCGCGACTCGTCGTGATCCACGGCGAAGGTCACCGGGGAGCGATCCGTCAGCGGAGTGACCCGCACCACGGGTCGCTGCGTGCTCTGCTCCAGCCGAGTCTCTGCTCGAAGCGTCTGCGTGTCGACGACCAGACCCAGCGCGACATGGCGAGCGCGAGCGGCGCCCACCGCGACCTGCGTGAGCCCTGGCGCGCGGGACGCCTGCAGCTGCACGTTGGGCTCGAGCTCGCCCGCCAAACGCACCGGCGCGTGGTTCGCCACGCACGTGGGCGCGGAGGTGATTGGGGCGCTCGGCGCTGGTGCGGCGGCGGTGCTGGCTGCAGGCACGTTGGCGGCGTCTGACTCCCCACGGCCTAGCGCCAGCAGTAGGACCAAAGCAGCCGCGGCGCCGATGGTGACCGCCGCGGCCATCCCGATCAGCGCGGCACGCAGCGGCGGACGTGCTCGCAGGTACTCGACCACGGGTGACTCGCCGAGCGCCATGGCCGGGCCCGGCGGCGCGATGCTGCCCTTGGGGACGAAGGCCGGAGCCGCGCGGTGGGCTGCGGGCTCCGTCGGCGCGAGCGGCGTTCGCGCCAAGGGTGCCCTCTCGGCCGGCGCGGGCGGGGTTGGTCGCACGGCCGCCATTGGACTTGGATCCGGGTCGACCAACAGGTCGCCTCGCACCTCGATCTCGGGGTCATGCTCGCGGGGCCTGGGCGCCGCGAGACTTCCGAGCTGGCGGCGCGCGTCCAGCAACGGAAACGGCTCGCTCTTCGCCGGCGGGAACTCGGCGGTCTCGAACGGAGCTGGGACGGGCCTGGGGGGAGCGAGCGGCGACGGCAAGCGGGCTGGGCCTGGGAGCTGCGCGAGGCCGGCTGCCGGCGGCATCGGCAGTGGAGGCAGGGAGCCGCTCGCGCCACGGCTGGGGATGCGGGGCGGCGGCGGCGGTGCCGCCCGTGGGGTCGTCGAACGCGGCAGCGTCCACGTGTCACCCCAGTCTCCGGGCTCGAGGGCCCCCGCCGCTGGCACGGCCGGTGACGTCGGTGGACGCCGGAGCGTCTGCGCGGCGTCGAAGTCCGCTCCGGCTCGCGGAAAGAGATCCGAGCTCGACTCACCGAAGCGCGGCAGGGGCCGGGTCAGCGTCTCGGGGCCGTTGTCGGAGGCGAAGCTCGGCAGGCCCAAGCCGGAGAGCACCCGCGCCTGACCGCCCTGGGGCACGAGCACTTGCACCGTAGGCCCGTCGTCTGGATCACCGCCGATCGGCTCGGGGGGTCCGCCGCGGTTGCCGAAGGGCCGTCTCACGGCTCGAACGTATCTCCTGCGGGTGGCGCTGTCACGTCGCGCGCGCCGGCGCGTTCGAGGAGCCGTGCCACCTCCGGCGCGTCGACCACGCGCAGGTGAGCGGGCCTCTTGCCGTGACGCAGAGCCACGAGCTCCGCCACGATGCTGACGGCGATCTCCTCCGGGCTCACCGCGCCGAGATCCAGCCCGACCGGCGCGTACACCCGGTCGAGCGCGGGGACCGGTCCGCGCGCGGCGAGCCGCTGCAAGATGCGGAATGTCTTGCGACGGCTGCCGATCATGCCCAGGTAGCGATGCGGCAAGCTCGCGTAGGTGCGCAGCGCCTCTTCGTCCAACCGATGGTCGTGGGTGACGATGAGCAACCAGTCTTCCGACCGGGGTGCGAGTCGCGCTGCAGCTTCGGCCGGTTCGGCGAGGAGGCGTTCGGCCGTGGGGAATCGTTCGGCGCTGTTGAGCTCCTCGCGATCATCGATCACGGTGACGGAGAACCCCACGGTCTCGGCGATCGTGGCCGTGGCGCGGGCCACATGGCCCGCACCGAAGATCAGTAGTCGCTGCTCGCTCTGCACGGGTTCGACGAAGACGACCATGTTTCCTCCGCAGCACATGCCCAGGTCGCGACCCAAGTCGAGATCCATCAGCTCAGGCCGCCCGCTCTCGCGGCAGCTCGCCAGCGCAGACAGCACCTTCGCCTCGACCGCTCCGCCTCCGATCGTGCCGACACTGCTGCCATCCGGCAGCTGCAGCATTCGAGCCCCAGGGCGCTGCGGTGTCGAACCAGTCGTGCGCACGACCGTGGCGAGCGCGCCGCGACCTCCGCCCGTGAGGACCTTGAGCAGCGCCTCGGTGACGTCGCGCATCGGACACTCAGCTTAGCGCGTGACGGCCGGTCGCGGTTGCCTCACACTCGCGCCCTGGGTCCGCCCTCGGGCGCTCCGCCTGATGTCGACCGCGCCTGCCATGCCCATTTGTCGCCGAATTTCTCTCACCGCCACCGTGCTAGCCTGCCTGGCGGGGACTGGCATCGCCAGCGCAGACACCACCCAAGAGAACCTGACCAAGTACTGGCACGCGCGGGAGCGCATGCTGACCGAGTTCACGGTGCGCGGCACGGGCCCCGGCCAAGGGCAGCCCGCCGTCGAGCGCAACGGAATTCACGGCTTCATCAAGTGGGCGGACAGCACCATTCGGCTGGGTTGGTACCTCGGCATCCTGGCGACGGAGTACCACCTGCTCACGGAGCCGGCGACGTTCCCGGGAGCCCACGCCGGCAACGTGGGGCGAGCCACGCAGACCGTCGAGGAGCTGTACGAGGCCCTCACCGCGCTCGAGCGTCTGGATCTGGTCGCGGACGCATCGTTTCCGCCGCCCTGCAGCTCCGCACCGGCGCTCAACGGCTTCTTCCTACGCGACGACGTGCCCGACGGGTTCCATCAGTACTTCCCTCCGATGACGTCCACCCAGTCCGACTTCATCGATCCCGTTCTGACCAACAAGGAGATGAGTCAGGACCAAGTGTACCACGTGCTCTTGGGCCTCGCCCTCGTCAAGCGATTCATCCCCGACACGCTCACGCACCAGAGCAAGGGCCTACGGCAGTGGGCCGTCGTCCAGGCGACGCGCATCGGCGAGCACATCTCCAGGACCGAGTGGGTGATCCGCAATCCCGCGTGCGAGGACCGTGCGGTCAATCGCGGTCCGCTCGCGTCGGGTTACTCCGGTGGAACGCGATTGACGCTTGGGTTCATCACCGACGGCGCGTTCGTGCCCGACACCGTCGAGCCGCTCCTGAATGCGTGGGAGCTGGCCAAGGATCCGAATTTTCTCCCGTACATCGACGAGGACAACCTGCACATGGCCATGGCCATCGCGGCGACGGGAAACGGCTGGGGTAGCGAGACAGCGGACGCGCTGGGGGTGCTCGCGCAGAAAGAGGACTGGCCCCTGTACCCCCTGCTACACCGCGCTCTGTTCGCGGACGAGGCGGAAGGGTTCTGTCGCACGGGCGCCGCCTTGAACGCGCGCGCTCGAGCGATGCTCGACGAGGTGCCGCAGCAAGCGGACTTCGCCTCTCCCAAGCCCGCAGGGCCTGCGGTTCATGGCTTCAGCAGCTCGAACCGCTTCATCCGCGGGAAGGACTCCGCCTACGCCGGGGAGCCGAACAGCGAGGGCATGCGCTACAACGGCCAGGACTTCATGCTGCTCCACAACCTGTATGCCGTCGCGACGCCCGCGACTTGGGAGGGGGGCAACGGTCCGGGCATCCCGGACTGCGCCGCAGGTGGGGGGCCGGGGAACGGGGCTGGTCCGGCCGATGCCGCGCACGATTCGAGCTGCAGCTGCCGGCTCGGCGCGGTGCCGACCCCCGGAGGTGGAGCGGCATGGCTGGCCGTGCTGGGAGCAGCGTTCGCTCTGCACCGCCGGACACGGCGCCAACAGCGTTGACTAGAGCCTTCATCATGCCATAGTACGAGGGTGTTTTCAGCGGGCGGGGTAGCAGCAAAGTTGGCAGCCGGAACCCCGGAGACGCTCCGGCTCGTGGGCGAGGGCGGCAGCAGCGCCGTGTTCGAGGCGCGGCTGGGGGGGGACAGCGTCGCGCTCAAGGTTGCTCGAGCCCCGGCCTGGGACCGGGTGCTGGCCGACGAAGCCGAGCGGCTGTGGCTGGTCCGCTCTCCTGGAGTCGCCCGCCTACTGGAGGTGGGCCGCGTGCCGCCGGGCAGCCCCGGTGAGCTCGGCTCCCACGCCGGCCGGGCGATGCTCGTGCTCTCCTGGTGCGAGGGGCCGACAGCCGCGACGCTGCAGGTGGCCGCGCGGGAGCGTGAGCGAGTCGCGCTCCGCGTCGCTCGCGACGTTGGGCAGGCGCTCGCGGCGCTGCACGCGACGGCCGTACAACACGGTGACGTCAAGCCCGCCAACGTCATCGTGGGCGCCGAGCGCGCGTACTTGGTCGACCTGGGACTTGGAGACGAGCTGGGGGCGCGGCACCCGACCGGGGGGACGCCGCGCTATTTGGCTCCCGAGGTCACCACGCAGGCTGGCAGCGACGGGCGCGCTCGCGATCTGTGGGCGCTCGGGCTGACCCTGGCGGAGCTCGCGTTTCCGCAGCTGACGAAAGAGAGCGCGCCCGCGCAGGCCTTCGCCGCGCTTCGAGGATCCTCCGCCGTGTCTGCCATCGTGCGCGCGCTGCTGGCGCCTTCGCCGCGTGCACGACCTGGTGCCGCCTGGGTCGTGCGTCGCGCGATCCAAGCGCTGGACGAGCCGGCTAGCCATCAAGGCCCCGAGCGAGTCGAGCAAGCGTACCTCGCGGTCCGGCGCCGAGAGCTCGTGCGCAGCGCTCGCCATCGGGGACTCGCGCTCGAGGTGGGGGGGGTGCCCGGAGAGTGGTTGGCCGAGGCCCTGTCGACCGGCCAGCGCATCGCCGAGCTGCGCGGAGCGCCGCGCGTCGAGCCGGGACCCACGCTGCGTGAGCTGGATGCAGCGGGCCGAGCCCGCTGGCTGATGGCGCTGTGTGGTCCGCAGGCCGGCGCTTGGCCGCAGTCGGCGTGGTCTTCGGATGACGCACTCGGAAGGCGATTGGTCGAGCTCGCCGCGCACACGGATCTCGAGCGGCTCTCGCTCGGGGAACTCTTGGGTCGTCGCTCCGTTGGGCGAGGGACCGCCACGCGGGATGCCGTCGAACTCGCGCTCCGCCTCGGCAGCGGCGCGCTGGACGACGAGCTGCTCGAGGCGTGCGAAGCGCTCGCTAGCAGCGACGAGGCGTCGCCGCCCCTCGTGCTGGCGACGGCGCGAGCGCTGCGCCTGCGCGGAGAGTTCGGCCGGGCACTGTCGCTCCTCGACGCGCTCCCGGGTGCTGCGGCGACGCTGGAGCGCGCCGAGACCCTGAGACGCGCCGGTGATGGTGAGGGAGCTCGGCAGCTCCTGTTGCAGCTGCCCACCGAAGCGCTCCCGGACGCGCTCGCGGGCCGAGCGCTCGCGCTCGCTGCACGCATTGCGCTCGATGGAGGGGACGCGCGGGGTGCGGCCGACGCGCTGGTCAGCGCGCCGCGCAGCGCGGAGGTGCTCGAGGTCGCGGCCCTGGCGCAGCTCGCGCTCGGGGACGTCCCGGGCGGGCGCGAATACGCGGAGACGGGCGGCGTCTTGGCCGCGGACGAGGAGAGCCGCGCGCGCCTGCAGGGTGTGCTCGGCACCATCGAGCACGCGGCGGGGGACGGTGCTCTGGCACTCGAACACTTCGTGTTTGCCGCTGAGCACGCCGCGCGAGCGGGCGCGCTGGTGGAGGAAGCCACGTACCTGACCGGGGTCGCGGCCGCGGCGGCCGACCAGGGAGACGTTGGCCGGGCGCTCGGCGCGGCGCGCCGGGGCGAGCTGCTATTCACGTATCTCGGGCGGCCGGCGCAGGCAGCCCGCGCCGCGTTGTCCCGGGCCAGCGTGCTGGCGCTGCTCGGCGCGGAGCTGCAGTGCCGAGACGCCGCGGGCGACGCCATCGAGCGAGCCCGTGAAGCCGGCGACGCCCGTTGTCGTGCTTTCGGTCACCTCACGTTGGCGGACGTCCTCGACCCGAGCGGCGAGGCTGGCGAGCACGCGGAGCGAGCGAGCATCCTGCTGGGTGAAGCGTCCCGCGACGATCGCCTGCGCGTGGCGGCGCGCGCTCTCCGCTCCGGCCGCACGAGCGCCGACGAGATCGGGAGCCTGGACGAGCTGGCGCTGGATGCCGTGGTCGCGATCGACGCGCGGCTCGACTGGTGGGGAGCCCGGGCCCGGGTCGCCGCGCGGGAGCGGGGTGCGCCGCGCCCCGACCGCGTCCTGGACGAACTGGTGGGCTTGGTTGCCGCGCGGGCTCCGCTCGGTGCGCGCGCGCACGCCGCCTCCGACGGCGCGCGGCTCGCGCTCCGCATGGCCGACGTCGATCGCGTGCGACGCTTCACCCAAGTCGTTCGAGACGCCGTGACCACCCTCGCACGGCACAGCCCACCGGAGCTGCTGCCGCTGCTGCGAGACGTGCCCTGGGCGCAGGTGCTCTCCGTACCTCAGGAAGCGGCGCTCGGCGCCGAGCAAATCGCCGACGTCGAGGGGCTCGTGCGTGCGCTCGGTGGTCGCGCAGAGCTCCGGCCGCTGCTCAATCAGGTGCTCGACGCGCTGCTGTTGTGGACGGGCGTGGAGCGAGGGCTCTTGCTCATTCGCGCGCCCGGTGGACGCTTGGTTCCACGCGCCGCACGCAACCTCGCGCGCTCGGATCTCTCCGGTGAGCAACTAACGCTGAGTCGCACGCTGGCTGAGCGAGCGCTGGAGCGGCGTGAGCCCGTGATGGCTACCGACGCCGTGGGTGAGTTGTCCGAACTCCACCAGAGCGTGCACGCGCTCTCTCTGCGCAGTGTGCTGGCGGTGCCCCTCATCGCACGGGGTGATCCGATTGGCGTGGTGTACCTGGACGATCGGGTTCGTCGGGGTGCGTTTGGCCCTCGAGAGATCGGCTGGGTGCGGTTGATTGCAGCGTTCGCCGCGGTGGCCATCGCGGACGCCCGGGACCAGCTCCTGCTCAGACGCGCCGTTCGGCGCGCTCGCCGCGCCGAGGCCCGTGTCGAGCAGCAGCTCGCGCGCAGCCAGGCGGAGCTGGAGTTCACCGCTCGAGAGCTGTCCGCCGAGCGTCGAGGTCGCGGCACACGCCACGCCTTCGACGAGATCATCGGCGAGAGCCCCGCCGTGGTGGAGCTCTTGCGACTGCTCGACCGCGTGGCCCCCGCCGACGTGCCCGTGCTCGTGCTCGGCGAGTCCGGCAGCGGCAAGGAGCTGGTCGCCCGCGCGCTGCATCGAGCCTCGGCTCGCGCCCCGAGGTCGTTCGTCAGCGAGAACTGCGGGGCGATCCCCGAGACGCTCCTCGAGAGCACGTTGTTCGGACACGTCAAGGGGGCGTTCACCGGCGCGTCGCGCGCGCGCGCCGGGCTGTTCGACGTTGCCGACGGTGGAACGCTGTTCTTGGACGAGATCGCGGAGATGAGCGTGGGCATGCAGACGAAGCTGCTGCGTGTGCTGCAAGAC
This sequence comes from Polyangiaceae bacterium, assembly GCA_019637295.1. Lineage (GTDB taxonomy): Bacteria > Myxococcota_A > Polyangia > Polyangiales > Polyangiaceae > JACKEA01. Next base: position 414,188 of record JAHBVX010000004.1, on the reverse strand, counting down.
GGCGAGGTTCGGCCGGTGGGTGGCGAGCGCTCCCACCGGGTGGACGTGCGCGTGATCGGCGCGACGCACGCGAACCTCGAGGAGCGAGTCGCCACGGGGAGATTTCGCGAGGACCTGTGGTATCGACTCAACGTGGTGTCGTTGCGGGTGCCTCCGCTGCGGGAGCGGGGAGCGGACATCGCGCTCTTGGCCAGGCACTTCATACGAGAGCACGCGCCGGGGCGAGACGTAGCTCTGTCCGCGGAGGCGCTGGAGCTGCTCGCTCGTCATCCATTTCCAGGTAACGTGCGTCAACTCGAGAACGAAATCCGTCGCGCACTGGTGTTCGCGGACGACCGCATCGACGCTCGTCACCTCTCCGTCGAGGTGTCCGGGGACGGCAGGCAGGGGCCCGCCGACCCCTTCGACCTGAAGCAGCGGCTCGACGCGTTGTCCCGTCAGCTCGTCCGCGACGCGTTGGCGCGCACCGAGGGCAACCAGACCCGCGCGGCGCAGTTGCTGGGGCTGTCTCGGTTTGGCTTGCAGAAGATGCTGCGGCGTCTGAACATGAGCTGACTCGCACGATGTCCGACCCAGTCGTCGCCGGGGGGTGGTCGAAGCAAGCGCTCGTTTCCGCGCTGTACATCCATCCCATCAAGGCCTGCCGAGGCCTCCGCGTCGAGCGAGCCGTCGTCGAGCGTCGCGGGCTGGCCGAGGACCGCCGCTTCATGCTCGTGGACGAGAGTGGTCGCTTCGTCACGCAACGCGAGGAGCCGCGGCTCGTGCTCGTGGGTGTGGACGCCCGCGGCGACCGACTGCGGATGTCCGTGCCTGGTCATGGCGAGTGCGACCTGCCTCGGCGCCCGACGGGCGGGAGGCGGCTGACGGTCGAGGTCTGGCGTTCGAGGGTGTCGGCATTGGTCGTGGAAGAGGTCGGAGCTTGGCTGTCCGAGTGGTTGGGCCGAGGTCTCACGCTCGTCTACATGGGCGACGACGTCGAGCGCCTCATCGACGAGGAGCAGCCCGAGCACGGCGTCGTGAGCTTCGCTGATGGCTACCCGCTGCTGCTGACGAACGAGGCGTCGTTGGCGGCGCTCGCCGGCCGTTCCGGCGGCGACCTCACGATGACACGCTTCCGGCCCAACCTGGTGGTGACCGGCGCTGCGGCGTTCGTCGAGGAGCGTTGGGCACGGCTTCGGGTGGGCAGCGTGGTGTTGCGCAACGCCAACCCCTGTGAGCGCTGCGTGGTCATCAACGTCGACCCCGAGTCGGGCGAGCGTGGGCGCGAGCCGCTGCGGACGCTGGTGGAGGTGCACTCCATCGCGGGCAAGCCGAGCTTCGGCGTCAATCTGGTGCCCGAGACGGTTGGAGAGATCCGCGTGGGCGACCCCGTGTCCATACTGTCCGAAGCTTGACCCCTCGCCCGGCCGGCAAGGCGTGGTAGGCTTCGCGCCGAGGTTGCAATGAGAAGGCTCGCTTCGCTCCTGGTGACGGTCGCTTCCCTGGCGGTCCTGGCGTGCGGAGGTGACGACCCGGCAGCCAAGCCCGCTCACCAGTCGACCTCGGGCTGCAGCGCCGCGCCGGCCTGTGACTCTTGCGTCACCTGCTTCGAGTCGTGTGTGTGTCAGGGCAAGACCATCGAGGCCTGTGCCGACTCGTGCTCCTCCTGGAGCGGCGCCGGCGGCGCGGGTGCGTCGCTGCAGACCGTCACCATCGCCACCGCGCCGCGCACCATCGAGGCCGGCGGGGAGGCGTTCTTCTGCCAGAACTTCTCCAATCCGTTTCCGGGCTCGGTGGACGTTCTGCGCAGCGAGTCGTTCATGACGCCCGGCTCACACCACATGTTCGTGTTCTACGAGCCCGGTGCGACGGATGGTCCGGTCGAGGATTGCAGCGGCCTCGAGTACAAGCGCACCCTGCACACGGCGCAAACTCCGCAGCACCTCACGTCGTATCCGGAGGGCGTCGGACGACGGGTCGACGGCAGCACCGGACTGCGCGTGGCGGCGCACTACTTCAACAGCAGCACCAAGCCGGTCGAGGCGGTGCTGGTGGTGAAGTTCGCGGTGGCTCCCACGGGCACGGTGGACACCCTCGCCGGTTCGCTCTTCTTCCTGAACCCGGGCATTTACGTGGAGCCGTATCAGACGGGCTCCGCGACCGACACCTGCGCGGTTCCCCTGGACATCCAGCTCATCGACGTGGTCAGTCACATGCACCGCTTCGGTACGAGCTTCAGCGCGCAGACCGGCGCCGGCGAGGCGGTCTACCAGACCACGGACTGGGACGAACCCAAGCCCGCCGTGTTCGACCCGCCGCTCGCCATCGGCGCGGGGGACTCCATCACGTACACCTGCCAGTACAAGAACGTCCTCGACACGCCGCTCACCTTCGGGGAGTCGGCCTCGACCAACGAGATGTGCATCCTGAGCGGCACCTACTTCCCGGCGCCCGGGGGCCAGACCCTGGGCTGCAACTGAGCAGGAGAGCGCGGCTGTACCGCCCCGAGGCGGATTGAGCTTAACTCCAGGTCATGGACAAGGTTCAGCTCGACGACGCTCGCCTATTCGTCGCGGTGGTCGAGCGACAGGGGTTCTCCGCAGCGGCCCGCTACCTGCGGCAGCCCAAGTCCAGCGTCAGCCGCGCGGTGAGCCGACTCGAGACCGCGCTGGGCGTGCAGCTGCTGAAGCGCACCACCCGCAGCCTACAGCTGACCGAGGCTGGCGTTCGCTACCACGCCCGCGTCGCGCCGGCGCTCGGCGCCGTCGAGTCCGCGTCCCGGGAGGTGGGCGAGCTGAACGACGAGCCGCAGGGGACCCTCCGCATCACCGCGCCGGTGGACTTCGGCGCCGCACGCCTCGCCACCTGGGTGAGCGAGTTCACGCGGCGTCACCCCGGAGTGAGGGTGGACGCGGCGCTGACCGCGCGCCACGTCGATCTGATCGGAGAAGGCTTCGATCTCGCGATCCGGGCCGGTCGCTTGGCAGACTCGTCCATGGTGGCGCGCAAGCTCGCGGAGCTGTCCGCGGGCCTGTTCGCGTCCGACGAATACCTGGCGCGCCGCGGCACCCCACGCCGACCCGCAGACCTGCTCGAGCACGAGTGCGTGTTGTTTCGTCCCAAGAAGGACCGAGAGCGCTGGGAGCTCGTCTGTGGGCAGAAGAGCGAACGAGTGGACGTCACTGGCCCGGTCGCTGGCGACGAGTACTCGTTCGTCCACGCCGCGGTCCTCGCCGGCGCTGGCATCGGCTCGCTCCCGACGTTCTTGGTGAACGAACAGGTGGCGACGGGGAACGTGGTTCGCGTGCTCCCCGCGTGGAAGCAGCAGCGCGCAGGGGCGCTCTACCTCGTCTTCTCTTCGGCTCGCTACCTGCCTCGCCGAGTGGTCGTGTTTCGCGATTTCCTGCTGGAGAAGGTCGGCCTCGAGACGTGGGACGCGAGTTGACGCCTGCAGCGGTCGCGGTCGGGTCTTCGCTGGCCCTGCTCACCGCGGCGGCCACCGCCGAGCCACCCCCGCCGAGTGAAGCGGAGTCGCAGGATGTCGAGGCTCCGCCGCCGCCGCCCTCGGACGTTCCCCCGGACTTGACGGTGGATGAGTCGCCGTCCAGGTTCGCGCGCGAGTCCCCGTGGGCCGAGCGGCCGGTGGCCGCCGAGCTCCACGGTTCCCTCGGCGGTCCTCTCGGCGCGGTCGGAGTCGCGTTCGATCTCACGCCACGGCGCGACTTCGCGTGGATGATCGGTGCCGGGTACGAGGCGCGTACCGCGAGCGCTCGCCTCGCTACGCTGATCCGGCTGCGACTGCCCATCACGTCGCACTTCGCCACCGGCTCCGAGGGCGGGCTCGCCTATGGCAAGCACGACGACGGCGTGACCTGTGGCGAGCCGCCCTGCCACCCGAGCTTCCGCTGGGAGCACGCCGCCTTCGGCTACGTCGGGCTGCTGCTCGAGGGGCGCACCCGCTCGGGCTTCGTCTACCGCTGGAGCTTCGGCGCCGGCGCCATCCTGAACGTCGTGGACTTCGAGTGTGCTCGTTGCTCGCCCAGCGCCGAGCCGAGCTTGTGGGTCACGACGCTGCCCTACACGACCGTGGCGCTCGGCTACGCGCTGCCCTGGTGACGAACATGAGAGCTGGCGGGCGAGCAGCGTGGGTGTTGGTGGGCGCGCTGAGCGTGGCGTCCTGGGCGCGCGGCGCTGGCCCCCTCGGTCCCAGCGGTTCGCGCATTCGCACCAGCGCCTACGCCATCGATCTCGCGGCCGGGCCTCCCGTGCTCTCTACCCGGCCCATGGGGCTGGGCGCGGCCTACGTCGCCATCGCCGAGGGCACGGATGGCAACCTGCAGAACCCCGCCGCCCCCGCGGTGCGCACGGCCCACAGCCTGGAGCACGTCGACTACGATCTGGGCGTCACCCTGCTGTTCCCGAGCACCCTCGCGACGACGGACTACTTCAACACCGGGCGGGGTCCCACGGATCTCAGGCGCAGCGATCAGAGCGAGTTCTTCCAGTTCGCGCCCGTGGCGAACGTCCAGATCGGCGCGTGGGGCTTTGGCGTTGGACTGGATCTGCAGCGCTACGGGCTGCAGCGGCGAGTGAGCGTGGACGAGCCGGGCGAGGAGGAGTTGGTGCGGGCTCAGATCAGCACCATCCGCACGTATCTGGCGCGCTCCATCGATGACGGACAGCTCGTCGCCGGCCTCGGCTTTCACGTCACCGCCATGGACGTCACGACGCGCGACGAGATCCTGACGCGCTCCGGGAACGTGTTCTCCACGCGCGGCGTGAACCTGGAGGGCGGGGTCCTGTTCCGTCCCACGCACTGGCCCTATCGACTGGGCTTCGCCTTGCGCGCGCCCGTGCTGACGGAGGTGGATGCGCGGGCGGTGAGCGTGGGTGGCGACGTAGTGCTCGGTGACCCCGACTCGCCCGACGCGGTCTACTTTCCGCGCAGCGTACGCAGGCCCTGGAGCGCGGACGTCGGCGTGGCCGTGCAGGTCGGCGCGCGGCCGCTGAACCCGCCGTGGGTCGACCCCGTCGAGCGAGCTCGCGCGCTCGAGCGCTGGCAGCGCGCGCGCCAGAGCTGGCGCCGCCAGCGAGCCCGGGAGGCCGAGCGCGCCGGCGGCGAGGTGGCCGCGGCGACTCGAGACGAGCTCGCGGCCGAAGCGCGTCGGGACGAGGCCCGAGCCGACGCCGAGCGGCGGCGTTTCTTCGAGTTCATGAGGCGTCGCTACGAGGGCTACTCTCGGCGCTACGTGCTGTTCTCTGCGGCGCTGCACGCCGACGGCCGCGTGGGCAACGCCGTCGGGATCGAGTCGTTCCTGCAGCAGACGGTCGATCGCAGCGGTGAGCGCGTGACGCTGTCGCCGCGCCTCGGTCTCGAGTCCGAACCGATCCCACACCGGCTCAAGGCGCGCGGGGGCACGTACCTCGAGCCGAGTCGATTTCGAAGCGGCCGGCCCCGGTTGCACTCGACCCTGGGCCTCGACGCCGCGGTCTTCGATTGGACCGTGTTCGGCCTGTTCGAGCCGCGCACTCGCTGGCGCGTCGGGGGCGCGGTCGATCTCGCGCGGGCCTACCTGGCCTGGGGAGTGAGCCTCGGCGTGTGGCACTGAGCGAAAGTCATGGCGGTGCGCGGATTGGAGTGGACGCCGGCGCCGCGCTGCGTCATCACCTGCCGCGCCTTGGACGACGAGACCGCCTTCCAGCTGCTCCGGGTGCAGCGAGTCTTCGACATGGACGCCGATCAGACGCTCGAGCGCGTGCCATCCAGTTCCGCGCCGGACACCATCCGTGACCTGGCGCCGCCAGCGTTCGACGCGCCGCGCACGCTCGACGAGCTGACGCTGCCCCAGCCCCCAGCCGCCCGACGACATGCTTCGACGCCGCCGGTCGCGATCACGATGCGTCCTGCGACCTCGACTAGCCTCGGGCCAGTCGTGTTTGGCGTGATGGTGGCGATGTCCGGGGCGGCGGCGGCTGGTGTGATCGTGGCCGGCGCGCTGTCGCGTACTCCCGCGCCCGCCCGGGCTCACGTCGGCCTGGCCGCGGTGCGCGTGCCGGCGGTCGTCGCGCCCGCAGCTCCCGGGATACAGAGCTGTGAGGCCGCGGAGGCGGTGCGCCTCGCCAGCCAGCTGCCACCCGGCGCGGCCGTCGAGGTCATCAGCGGGTCGCGCGGCTTCGCCGTCGGCTTCCCCACCTCGCAGCGGTCGGGCCTTGGACTGCAGCTCGACCCCACCACGCTCGCCGTCACGCGACGGGACGAGCTCACGGACCTGGCGCGCGTCGGCGGCGTGATGCCCCGAGCCGACGGCAGCTTCAGCGTCGATCGCTACGCCGTCGGGCTGATGCCCACCTTCTCCGTCGGCATGACTCCGCGTGGTTTCGCCCGCCTGGCCGCGGACGGCGGCGTGGAGGTCGTCTGGCCCGGGCAGGCGAACGAAGTGATCACTCGGCCGGTGTCGGCTGCGGCGCCGGGTGTCGGTCACCTCGTGGCGTTCAGGCGGGGTGAGCCCGTGGGTACGCTGCGCGCGGGTTGGCTGGATGAGCAGGGCCTGCGCCGCTCGGAGCTGCGGTCGGTGGGCGAGTCCCTATCCGGCGTCAGCTCTCCGGCGGTCGCGGTCAGCGCGGCGCGTGCCGTGCTGGCGTTCGCCGCGAGCGGACCAGGCGGCGAACGCCAGCTCTACGCTGCCGCGGTGGGCGTGGGCGAGCCGCCGACGGAGGCCGTCGCGCTGGGGTTCGATGCGGGGCAGTCGCCCCGCGCCGTCGCGCTCTCGAGCTTGGAGGGCGGCCGCTTCCTGCTCGCGTGGGTGTCGGGGCAAGGCGCCGAGCGCGCGCTGTCGGGCGCCGTGCTCGACGACAAGCTGACGCTGGTCGGAGAGGTGACGCGCTGGGCAGCCCTGAGCGAGCCAGTCGTCACGACCGCGCTCGTCGCCAGCGGCGCGCGCGCTGCGGTGCTGAGCGTGCGCGCGGTCACGTCGTCTCGCCACGAGCTCTGGGGTCAGACCCTAGGCTGCCGCTGACGTCCGCCGCGCACCGGACCGGTCTCGGGCTGGGCAGGCGCATGCGCTGCCGTGAGGCGGAGAAGCTCGCGTCAGCCGCCGGAGCGATCTCTCGGCGGCGGCTGAGCGATTGCGCGAAGGCGTCTCGCAGCGTCAGCTCGGCGCGCAGGTCCATGCGTTCGGACAGGGCGAGGCCGTCGAACAGTCCGTCGCCCCCGGTAGCGAGGTAGTCGCTGACGACCACCGAGAGCCGTGCGGCGTCGTCGATGAGCTTGCCGTCCTTCCGCAGCTCGACCTGCAGCTCCGCATTGACGCACCTCGCGCGCACGGTCATGCCACCGACGCTCAGGATCCCGTGTTCGGCGCGGCCGAGGTGGCGGGCGATCACGGCGCGGAGCTCGCGGCCGCTGAGCATCAGAATGGTCACGCGATTGTCGAAGGGCATGACCTCGTAGAGCTGGCCGTAGCGGAGCTCGCCCGCGGGCAGGTCGGCTCGAATCCCGCCCCCGTTCAGCAGCGCGATCTGTGAACCCGGCACGGCCTCGACCAGCAGGTCGGCCAGCAGATTGCCCAGATCCGACTCGCGCTCGAAGGAGCGCGTCACCTCGGCGCGTACCGTGACTCCCACCGGGCGCGAGCGGACCTCGAGCGCGCGCTGCTGGGCGCCCCGGAGCAGCCTGGCGATCGCCGGGCTGGCTGTGATCGTCGCGCCTTCGTACTCGTGCGGCTCGCAGGGCGGAGCCTCGCCGTCGTTCTTGCACAGCGCCTGTGGCGGATACACCAGCAGCTTGGGTCGCGCGCTCGGGCTCGCGGGCACCTGGGCGTCGATCCGCGCGAAGCCTCGGCCGTAAGCCCACGCTTGGGCTACGGGCACGCCGCTGACGACATGGGCCATGGCCTGGTGGGTGTGTCCGCCGAAGGCGAGGTCCACAGTGCCCGCGGGTAGCTCCCGGAGCAGCTCCAGGAGCTCCGCGTCGTGCTTGCAGCTCGTCAAGTTCATCGGGTCATCGAACTGGCTGCAGTGTCCGCCCGCGTGAGCCAAGAGGACGACCAGACGTGCGCCCCGTTTGCGCAGGCGCGCTGCCTCCAGTTTGACGCGCTCGCTCATGCTCACGACCCCGAGCCCTCGGAAGTACGCCGGCATCACGATGTGGGGCGTCTCCTCGGTCAGCGCGCCGATCACCCCCACGCGCACGGACGCCACCTCCAGCAACGCGGACGGAGCGAGCTTTGGCCAGTCCGGCTGAGCGCGAGTCGCTTGCCAGACCAGGTTGGCGGCTAGCACGGGGAAGCTCGCCTCGGACAGCCGCGCCTCGAGCGCGCCGAACGGGTTGCCGCTCGTCGAATCGCCGACTGGGCCATAGTCGAACTCGTGATTGCCGAGCGCAACGGCGTCGTAGCCCAGGGCGCGGTAGGCGTCGAAGACGACCTGTCCCTCGTCGAGGTTGGACTCCAGCGTACCCTGGAACATGTCGCCGGCGTCGAGCAGCATCACTCCGCCGTCGCGCTCGCGCAGCTCGCGCAGGCGACCGACGTAGCCTGCGAGGAGCGGCAGGGCCTCGATGCGACCGTGCAGATCCGTGGTGGAGATCAGCGACAGCCTCACACCGTCCACTCGGGGTGTGTCCGGCTCGGCCGGCCGCGCTGGAGCGGACGTGGCCGCCGGCGCGCACGCCGCCAGCAAGAACGCGCCGAGCACCGAGCTCGGAAGCTTCAGCTCGCCTCCAGCAGACCGCGGAGCCGCTCGGGGTTGATGCGGTACTCCTTCTGGCAGTAGTCGCAGTTGATCTCGAGGATCTCGCCGCTGCGGACGAGGTCCTCGAGCTCGCTCCGGCCCAGCGTGGCGAGCGCACCGACGAGGCGCAGCTCATCGCACCAACACTGGAAGCCGAGGGGGCTCTCGTCGAGTCGCGTGTACTCCATGCCGTGCAGCAGCTCTCCGAGCAGCCACGTCGGCGAGAAGCTCTCTCTCGCGAGCAGCGCGTCGATGTTGCGGAAGTCCTCCAGTCGCTCGGTCATGACCATCAGCGGTCCGCGTCCGACCTCGGGCAGGAGCTGCACCAGGTAGCCGCCGGCGGCGACGTCTCCATCCCGCGCGACCGTGCCGACGGCGATCATGCTCACCACCTGCTCGGAGGCTTGCATGTAGGTCATCATCGCCTCGCTGATCCCTCCACCTGGAGGCACCTCCACCACCCCCTGGTTGATGCGTCCGCTCGGCATCGTCCGCATGAGCTGCAGCAGCGCGCCCGGCCCGAGATCGACCCCCTCCGGTCCGACGCCCTGGACTAGACCCCGCGTGTTGCCCGAGGGGTGGGAGTCCGCCACCAAGCTGCCGCTGCCCCGCGCGCCCTTGACGATGCTCTGCACGCGCAGGTTGGGGGCCATGGTCTCGCGCACCAGGATGGCGGCCGTGAGCAGGTCGCCGAAGTGCGCGGCGGCGGCGCCGCTGGCACGCTGGGCGCTGAGCACTCCCCGCACCGTGTGGGTCGTCTGGGCGACGATGACGCGGAATGCGCCATCGTTCGTGATGGCCCGGAGCACGCTGTCGTGGGTCACGCGGCTCAGAATGTACCTCACCGGGGGTCGTTCGGCGACCGGTCCTTGGACGCCCGACCTCTCGTGCCCGCGCCGGACCGACAACGGCTCGAACCCGGCCTTCGATTCAGTTGAGAGTTGGGTCGTCCTCCGGGGAGAGGTCGTCGAGGGGTGTCGAGATGCGATAGCCCTCGTTCAGCCAGTGGGACAGATCGACCAGCTTGCAGCGCGACGAGCAGAACGGTGCGTACTCGCGGGTCTCGCGCTCGCCCGCGAGCGGCGTCTGACAGATGGGGCAACGCGACTCGGAGCTCACTGCGAGTTGACGGCGCCGGGTGTGCGGACGCCGAGCTTGAAGTCCAGGGAATTGTCGTTGGTGTCCACGCCGTTGGGGAGGCGTGACGCGGTGGTGGTGGCGGTGAGGGTGCTGGGGAACGCGGAGGTCTCGATGTAGGGGTGGGCTGCCGCCACGGATGCGCCCCAGGCGACGGAGTCCAGCTTGATCGCGGCTGGGTCGAGCAACGCAACACCCGCTTGATCCGCGATCCCCGAGGACAGCGTGGCGTTCTTCACGCCGGCGTAGCCGCTGCCGCCGAGGATCCAGTATCCGCCAGGCGGCAAGCTGTCACCCGCCGCTCCGGTCCAACGGGTAGAGAAGTTGCCGCCCGCCGAGGGGACGTAGCGCAGCGACCAGCCGCTCAGGTTCACGGTGCATGACCCGCGATTGAGCAGCTCGACGTACTCGTCGGACGCCGTCAAACCCGTGCTCGACACCTCGTTGATGACGACGTCGTTGCAGGTGCCGCCTCCGCCGCCGGTGCCGCCCGTCGCGCCGCCGGTGCCGCCCGTCGCGCCGCCGGTGCCGCCCGTCGCGCCGCCGGTGCCGCCCGTGCCGGCGCACGCCACGTCGTGATCCGCGCAGCAGTTCTTGAACGCGGAGCAGGCCGAGTCGCACCAGCACGGCGGCGAACTGCCGGGTACCGAGCCGGGCTGTCCACAGCGTCCGACGCAGCTACCCGGTGCGCCGCCGCTGCCGCCGCTGCCACCCACGCCGGTGCCACCCACGCCGGTGCCGCCCACGCCGCTGTCGGCGCCAGCTGAGCCACCTGCGCTGCCTGCGCTGCCTCCCTGCGCGCCGCCGCTGCCCCCCGGGGCGACGCCGCCGAACCCGCCGATCGGGGTGCCGCCGTTGCCGCCCACGCCACCGGAGCCGTTCTTCAGCCGATCGAACTCGTCGGCGGGGATGAAGTCGTGCTCCGGGAACGAGCAGCCGTTGCTCAATCCCATCGCCGTCCCGAGCAGTGCGGCGAGCCCGAGGGCTCGTTGGCGCGTCATGACCCTGCAGAGGGTAGCGCGGCCCGGCCGTCGCGACTAGCGTCCGCCGGGCGATGGCCGAGGTCCTGCTGCTCGAGATTGGAACCGAAGAGCTGCCCGCTTCCTTCGTGGCGGGCGCCGTGGAAGCGCTGCCGGGGCTGCTCGGGCGCAGCTTGAGCGAGCGACGCCTCGCTCACGGCCACATCTCTGCTGCGGGCACGCCGCGCCGGCTCGCCGTCTGGGTCACCGATGTGGCGAGCCGACAGCCGGACCTGGACGAGGAGGTGACAGGCCCCCCCGCACGGGTGGCCTTCGACGCCGCGGGCAAGCCGACTCGAGCCGCGGAGAGCTTCGCGGGTAAGCTCGGGGTCGCCGTCAGCGACCTTCATCGCGTGCAGACGGACAAGGGCGAGTACCTCGCCGGGCGGCATCGAGAGCCCGGAGCGCCGGCGCTCGAACTGCTGCCTGAACTGCTGCAGGGCGTGTGCGCGCACATCCCATTTCGCAAGTCCATGCGCTGGAGCGATGGGGACACGGCCTTCGGTCGTCCGGTTCGCTGGCTGCTGGCGCTGCTCGGTGCACAGGTGTTGCAGATGACGTTCGCGAACGTGACCTCGGGTCGCGCGAGCCGCGGACATCGCTTCTTGGCGCCCGAGCCCTTCGAGCTCGGACAGGCCTCGGAGTACGTCGCCGCGCTTCGTGACCGTCACGTCTTGGTGGATGTCGACGAGCGACGGCGCACGCTGGTCGAGCGGGTCGAGCAGGCAGCCAAGGAGGCCGGCGGCACGCTGATCGATGACGAGTTCTTGGTGCACGAGAACGCGTCGTTGGTGGAAGAGCCTCATGTCGTGGTAGGCGGCTTCGATCCCGCCTTCTTGGCGCTGCCGGAGCGGGTGATCTTGGACGTGGCGCGGGGGCACCAGCGCTACTTCGGTGTGCGCGGCAAGGACGGCAAGCTCCTGCCGAGCTACCTCGCCGTGGTGAACACCGCTCTTCACCCGCAGAACATCCGTCGCGGCAATGATCGGGTGATGCGGGCGCGGCTCGCGGACGCGAAGTTCTTCTACGACACGGATCTGCAGAGGCCCCTGGCGGAGCGGCGGCCGGCGCTCGACGCCGTCGTGTTCCACAAGCGCCTGGGGAGCATCGGCGACAAGGTGCGGCGCATGGAGCAGCTGGTCGCCGAGCTGGGCGCGGAGGTCGGCCTCGATCGGGCCACGATCGCCGCTGCGGTCGCCGGCGCCGCGCTGGCCAAGTGCGATCTGACCACGCTCATGGTCGGCGAGTTCCCCGAGCTGCAAGGCGAGATGGGCCACGCCTACGCGCTCGCCGCTGGCGTAGAGCCGGCTGTGGCGGCGGTGATCGCGGAGCACTACCAGCCTCGGGGCGCCGAGGATCCACCGGCGCCGAGCCCGGCTGGCGGGCTGGTGGCGCTCGCCGATCGACTCGACACCCTCGTCGGCTGCTTCGCGGTCGGCATCATGCCCACCGGCACGGCCGACCCGCTCGCGCTACGCCGCGCCGCACTCGGTATCCTGCGCACCGTGCTCGAACACGGCTGGGACCTCTCGCTCGGCCGCGCGATCGCGCTCGGCTACGCCGCCCACGACGCAGGTCGCCTCGAGCTGGGGCCCGACCAGACCGCCGAGAAGCTCGCGCCTTTCTTCGAGCAACGCCTGCGTGGGCTGCTCATCGAGCGCCTGCCGCAGGACGCCGTGGATGCTTGCCTGGCCAGCGACCCGGATCGCCCCCAGGACGTCGCGCTGCGTGCCTCGGCGCTCGGCGCGCTCGATGCCGAGTCTCGCGCGTCGGCGGGCGAGGTGTTCAAGCGGGCGACCAACATCGCCAAGACCGCGCCCGCCGGCGATCCGTCGCCCCCCGGGAGCGTCACCGGCGACGTGCACCCGACCGAGGCGCAGCTGTTCGCCGCCCTCGAGCGGCTCGAGCGCGACGTCCTCGCTGCCCACGCCGCGAAAGACTACGGCGTAGCCGTCTCCGCCATCGCCGCCTTCGCGCCCACCCTCGGTCGCTACTTCGACGACGTGCTGGTCATGGCCGAGGAGCCGCGCGTGCGAGACAATCGCCTGCGCCTGATGGCCAAGATCGAGCGCATCTGCGTCGCGATCGCGAACTTCAACTTGCTCGCCAAGTAGCCCCAGGGCGCCTGGTCGCAGAGTTTGCGCTAGGCTGCTGCGCGCTGCGGGCACGCCTGTGCGGTGCGCAGCGCGGCATCGCGCCCTCGCGCATTCGTTTCGCGAGCCGCCCAGTCCGGGTCGAGGCCACGGACCAGCTTGCGTCCGCCCGAGCGCTCTGCGAGACAACGAGCGATGGCACAGCGTATTCATCGTTTCGCACCGGGTAACGCCGAAGGCGGCGCAGACCAGAAGGCTTTGCTCGGCGGTAAGGGTGCCAACCTGGCCGAGATGGCGAACCTCGGCGTCCACGTGCCGCCGGGCTTCACCATCACGACCGAGGTGTGCGGTCAGTACAACGCGGCCGGCGGCCGGCTCCCGGACGAGCTCGAGGGTGACATCCGCGCGTCGCTGCGGTGGCTCGAACAGCAGACCGGAAAGCGCTTCGGCGATCCGGCCAACCCGCTCTTGATCAGCGTGCGCAGCGGCGCGCGCGCCAGCATGCCGGGCATGATGGACACGATCCTCAACCTCGGGCTCAACGACGAAGTCGCCGCGGGCCTCACCCGCAAGACCAACAACGAGCGCTTCGTGTTCGACGCGTACCGCCGACTGCTCGCCATGTTCGGCAGCGTGGTGCTGCAGATCAAGTCGCACGAGTTCGACGCAGCGATGACTCGCGCACGTCGCGCTCACGCCAAAGAGCGTGGCCTCGCCGTCACCGAGGACGTCGAGGAGCTCGCGCGGCTGGTGCCGGACACGGCGCTCTCCGCCGCCCTGCTACGCGGGGTGGTCGATGACTACCAGCGCATCCTCGGCGAGCAAGCCGGCGGCTTCCCGAGCGACCCGATGGCGCAGCTGCTCGGCGCGGTCGAAGCGGTCTTTCGCAGCTGGAACAACGACCGGGCGGTGCTCTATCGCCGGATGCACCAGATCCCCAGCGAGTGGGGCACCGCCGTCAACGTCCAGGCCATGGTGTTTGGCAACCTCGGAGAGACCAGCGCGACGGGCGTCGCGTTCACGCGGGACCCCAGCACCGGAGAGCGGCGCTTCTTCGGCGAGTGGCTGCCCAATGCTCAGGGCGAGGACGTGGTGGCGGGAATACGCACGCCGCGGCCGCTGGCCAAGACCGCGACGTCTGCGGGCCAATCTCTGGAAGAGAGCATGCCCACGGTCTACGCCGAGCTGTTCGAGCAGCAAGCCAAGCTCGAGGCGCACTTCCGCGACATGCAGGACCTCGAGTTCACCGTCGAGGAGGGCAAGCTCTTCCTGCTCCAGACGCGCAACGGCAAGCGCAGCGCGCGCGCGGAAGTGAAGATCGCCGTGGACTTGGTGGGGGAAGGGCGCATCTCTCGGGACGAAGCCCTGCTGCGGGTGGACGCCGACCGCCTCGAGCAGCTCATGTTCCCCTCGGTGGACGCCAAGGCGGCCCCGCCCGCCGTGGCTCACGGGCTGCCGGCGTCGCCGGGCGCCGTCACCGGTCATGCGGTGTTCAGCGCCGACGAGGCCGAGGCCCGCGCGGAGCGGGGCGAGGACGTGATCTTGGTGCGCGTCGAGACGTCCCCCGAGGACCTGCACGGCATGAAGGCCGCACGGGGCGTGCTCACCGCGCGCGGTGGCGCGACCAGTCACGCCGCGGTCGTCGCTCGAGGAATGGGACGGGCGTGCGTCGTCGGCTGCTCCTCCATCACCATCGACTACGAGCTGCAGATCATGACGGCGCGCCAACCGAGCGGCGAGAACGTGATGATTCGCCTCGGCGAGCTGATGACGATCGATGGTTCGTCCGGCGCGGTGTACCTGGGGTCCGTCCCCAAGGTGGAGCCACGACTCGGCGGGGAGCTCGAGGAGCTCATGCGCTGGGCCGACGCTACCCGGCGGATGCGCGTGCGCACCAACGCAGACACTCCCGAGCAGGCCAAGAAGGCTCACCAGCTCGGCGCGGAGGGGATCGGACTGTGCCGGACCGAGCACATGTTCTTCGACGAGGAGCGCATCCCGGTCATGCGCGAGATGATCCTGGCCAAGGACGCGCCGGCTCGCCGTCTCGCGCTGCAGAAGCTGCTCCCGTTCCAGACCGGCGACTTCACCGCGCTCTTTCGCGAGATGCGTGGTCTGCCGGTGACCATTCGACTGCTCGATCCTCCGCTGCACGAGTTCCTGCCGCAGGACCCGGAGCAGCTCGAGCAAATGGCCCAGCTGATGGGCGTGACGGTGCCCGAGGTCACGCGCAAGGTGGCCGACCTGCACGAGTTCAACCCCATGCTCGGTCATCGCGGCGTGCGTCTGGCGGTGACCTACCCCGAGATCTCGGACATGCAGGTGCGCGCCATCTTGACGGCGGCGTGCGTCGTCCAGAAAGAGGGCGGGGGAGTGTTGCCGGAGATCATGATCCCGCTCGCGCTCAGCAAGCGCGAGCTCGAGCTGATGCGCGAGGTGGTGGATCGGGTGAGCCAAGAGGTGTTCGCCGAGCAAGGGGTCACCGTGAAGTTCAAGTTCGGCACGATGATCGAGCTGCCCCGCGCCGCGCTGCTCGCCGGAGAGATCGCCGAGACCGCGGAGTTCTTCTCCTTCGGGACCAACGATCTGACCCAGACGGCGCTCGGTTTGTCGCGCGACGACGCTGGGCGCTTCCTGCCGGAGTACGTGACCCGCGGCATCTTCCCGACGGATCCCTTCGTCTCGCTCGACCAGCGCGGCGCCGGAGAGCTGGTGCGCATCGCCTGCGAGCGCGGTCGAGCCCAGCGGCCCGAGCTGTCGCTCGGCATCTGCGGCGAGCATGGCGGAGATCCGAAGAGCATCGGGTTCTTCGAGCAGGTTGGCCTCGCCTATGTGTCCTGCTCGCCGTTTCGGGTGCCGATCGCGCGGCTGGCGGCGGCTCAGGCCACGCTCCACGCGCGTGGGGAGCGGGGCTCTTCCACCGTTTGAGCGGCGGCGGGGGCCAAGCCGCGGTTGGCAACGCCGGGTTGCACGCCTCCGCTCGGGGCCCGCAGCGTGCGGCGTCGGCGGCGCGAAGGTCGCTGTTTCGGCGCCGCTGCGGGCTCGCAGCGGTGCGCGCTCGCCCTGGCCCAGCGCTTGCTCTCAGCAACCCGATCGTCATGCGCGCCCCCCTGCTCTGCTCCCTGGTCCTCGTCGTCGCCAGTTGTGAAGGCTCCCCACCCGGACCCGGCCCGGCGCCTCTGAAGGAGCCGCCCGCCGCGCGCCTCTCCGCGCTCGACTCGGAGACTCCAGTCGCCCGGGCGCGGCGAGGGATCGAGCAGGTCGAGGGCGGCGCGGGGGACTGGAAGCTGTTCTCGGTCGGAGCTGACTCGTCCGTGCTCTATGGCCGCCTCGTCCCGGCTCCTGGTCACGCCGCGCCGGAATATCGCCTCGGCCACCTCGCCTCCAACGGCGCGCGTTTGAGCCTGCCCGACGCTCTGGTGACCGACGCCATCGCGCTCCCGAACGGGGGCGTCGCGCGCGTCAGCAGCGGACGACTCCTGATCGCCGACCGCGCTGTGGCCAGCGACGTGCTGCCGGGGCTCGCGGTCAGTCCCGACGGGCGCTGGCTCGCCTTCGCCAGCGGCCCCGAACCCGAGTCGGAGTTGTTTCGAGTCTCCCTGCAGGGGGCCGGCGCCCCGGTGGCGCTCACGGCGGATGGGGCCGCCGCGACGCTGCCGCACTTCTCTCCCGACGGCGCGAGCATCGGGTACGTGTCGAACGTGACCGGTCTGCCGTCGCTCTGGATCATGAACGCGGACGGCTCCGGCAAGCGGCAGCTCACGAACGCGGGCCTGCTCGGCGACCGCGCCGAGGACGCCCTGCGCGCGCTGCCCGCCGCCGAGGGCACCCACGCGCCGGTTTGGCGGGCCTCGACCATCAGCTACTTCGATGGAGCGCGGGTCCGCGCCGTGGCCTCGGACACCGGCGCGTCCCTGTGGCAGGTCGACGGCGGTCGCGCGGTCTGGGGCCTCGCTGGTCAGCTCGTAGTGGAGCTCTCCGATGGCTCCGTCGCGCGCGTCGAAGGAGCAGCGCCGTGAGTCGACTGCCCAGCTTGCTGCTCGCCGTGAGCCTCGTGTTCGTCGCGACGCTGGCGTCCGCCACCCAGTATCGTCGGCCGTTCGACGCCGCGATCAACCTCGGCTACGGCTACGACCACAACGGCACCGCCGCGGGTTGTCTGGACCACGGTTGCGGCTCGAAGTGCTACAACGGTCACAAGGGCAACGACTACCCGCTGCCCTACGGTACGAACGTGGTGGCGGCGGCCAAGGGTACCGTCGAGGTCGTCAGCCAAGGTTGCGCCGATGTGGGCTCGCTCACGAACACCTGCGGCGGCGGCTTCGGCAACTACGTTCGCATCGCCCACGCGGACGGCAAGCGCTCGTACTACGCCCACCTCAAGAACGGCTCGGCCAAGGTGTCCGTCGGGCAGTCCGTCTCCTGCGGTCAGGTGATCGGGCAGAGCGCGAGCTCGGGACGCAGCTCCGGTTATCACCTGCATTTCGAGTCGCGAGTGAGCAACGTCTCGCGGGACCCCTACTCCGGCTCCTGCGGGCACTCGTCGAGCCACTGGGTCAGTCAGGGCTCGTACGGCACCCGGCCCGGAGTCGAGTGCGAGACGACCTGCGCGTGTACGGCAGGGCAGACTCAGACGGAGAACTGCGGCAACTGCGGCAAGCGTAGTCGCACCTGCGGCTCGAACTGCCAGTGGGGCTCCTGGAGCAACTGCTCGGGACAAGGGGAGTGTGCGGCGGGGGCGAAGCAGTCCGAGGCCTGCGGTGACTGTGGCACACGAACGCGAACGTGTTCGAGCAGCTGCAAATGGGGCGCCTTCGCCGCCTGCGATGGCCCCGACCCCGAGGGGGGCAAGCAGTCCTGCGCCACGGGTTTGCTCGGCGTGTGCGCCGAGGGACGCATGCGCTGCGAGGCCGGCACGCTCGCCTGCCGCGCGTTGAAGGAGCCGATCCCGGAGACCTGCAGCGGCGTGGACGACGACTGCGACGGCGAGATCGACGAGGGCATGCCCCAGACTCTCGGCGCGCCGCCCCCCGAGTGGGCCGCGGAGCTCGTGGACCTGATCCATCCCGACACGCTGTCCAGCGGTGCGCTCGGCAAGGTCACGATCGACTTTCGAAACGTGGGCCAGAGCCCGTGGAAGGTCGGCGAGCCGCAGCTCACCTCCCTGGACGCTCACGAAGGCAAGACGCTCGAGCTGGTCGTTCCCGACACCTGGGCCGGCGTGGTCGCGAGTCCGGACTCCGAGACGCCCGTGGGGGCGGTGGCCCGCTTCGAGTTCTCCGTGCAGGCAACCGCTGGACTCGGTGAGATGAGCCACACCTTCCGGTTGCGCACGTTGGACGGAACCCCGCTGGCGTGCCCCAGTCCACAGGCCACCGTGACCGTGCGCGGCTCGGGCGGCAGCGCGCTCGGAGGCGGGGGTGCGGACGCGGGCATCGACGGCCCCAAGAGCAGCTCCACCACGCTCGAGCCCCTGGACGAGGGCTGCGCCTGCCGAGCGGCCGGTTGGGCCCCCGGACCCGGCTCCGCGCATTGGGGCTGGTTGCTCCTGCTGGCTTTACCGGTCGTTCGCCGCGCATCTCGGCCGCTGCTCTGACGGTTGGCCTGCCCGGCCAGATTGCGTTATGCTCCGGAGCGTGCCGCCGAAGAAAGACGGGCCCGGCTTGCCCACGTTCACCCGCAGCGCTCGCGGAATGCTGAGCAAGAGCGAAGAGGCGGTCGTCGAGAAGGCCCGCGACAACTGCGAGCAAGTCCCGGGCGCGGACGACGGAACCTTCCCCGCGCAGCACTGCTCGCACGGCAGCCACGGTTCGCACGGCAGTCACGGTTCGCACGGCAGCCACGGTTCCCATGGCAGCCACGGCTCGCACGGCAGCCACGGCTCGCACGGCAGCCACGGCTCACACGGCAGCCACGGCTCGCACGGCTCCTGGTAGCGCCGGGCGCGTCGGAGCGGCGGCTCGCGACGTAGGTTCGTTCGCTCGTAGCCATCCGTGGCTCGCCGTGCCATCGTCTCTCCCCTGAGGACGGTAGGGGTGTCCCTATCTTATCGGAAGAGGAGAGCACGATGGCTAAGGATGATGTGGTCAAGTTCTATGAAGAGCATGTGAACAAGAACTCCGCGCTTCAGGCGCAGCTCGACGAAGCCTTGGGACGAGAGGCGTACATCAAGCTGGCGATGGCGGAGGCAACCAAGCTCGGGCTGTCGTTCACGCAGTCCGAGATGGTCGAGGTGATGGACGCCACCGAGGCGCACATCAACCCGCAGCTCTCCGACAACCAGCTCGAGGGCGTCGTCGGCGGGACCGGAGCGATTCAGCCGAAGCAGACGGTGGTGAAGGTGCAGACCTTGCCCGTGCTCAAGGCCCCCACCACCGCCCCCAACGTGCCCAACCCGAAGGACATGGCGGGCAGCACCATCATGTGCTGCTGGTGAGCTAGAGTGAGGTAGCGCTGGCGTTCGTCCGGGCCTTCGGGCCCACCGAGCGGACGCCGGCGCAGCCGAGCCCGCGAGTCGACGCTCTTGGCCATGTCGCTCCCCCGCCTGCGACGGTTAGCGGACGACGTCCGGTTCGAGCTCGAGTACGAAGACGACACGCCCTTCGGCAGCGCCCTAGGAGGCGGTGTCGACCTAGCGCTGCGGCGAGACTGCGTAGCGATCCGGCAGGTCACCTCCCGGGCCGAGGTGGTTCGCCGCTCAGAGGAGCTGCTCGCGCTGACGTTCTCCCGCGACCTCGCGTCGCGCTACCGTCGTCCCGGCGTCCTGCGCGAGGAGTGCCTGTACCCGCCGGCGGAGCGGGTTCGACCGAGCGCGCTGGTCGTGTCGCGGGAGCAGCGAGTGCTCGGCTCCGTCGCGCTTCCCGAGAGCTCGCTCGGCGAGCTGGCGCCCTGGATCTCCGAGCTTCAGCGCGGCGCGCGGCGTCCGAACGGCGGCGTGGGCCGGGCCCTGTTCGACGCCTTCGACGCCTGCGGCGCCCTCGCGGAGCAGGCGGAGCCCGACCCCGAGGCCCTCGACGCGGACGTCGTGTTCATCGGGCATGCCACTGCGCTGCTCGGTCGCGCCGAGCGCGTGCTCGTCGATCCGTTCTTCCTTCCGACCTCGGGGCGCTACCCGCCGACCTATCAGCCCTGGCGATACGGAGAGTTGCCTCCGCTCGCGGCGGTGGTCATCACCCACTCGCACCCGGATCACTTCGATCTGTCGACGTTGCTGCGACTGGGCGCCGACGCGCCCATCTACGTGCCCGAGGTCGAGCGCGAGTCGCTGCTGGCGATCGACATGGCTCGTCGCCTCGAGCAGCTCGGGTTCTCGCGCGTCCACCGCCTGCGCCCCGGCCAGGCGATTTCGCTCGGCGAGTCGGTCTTGCGCGCCCATCCATTCTTTGGCGAACAACCGACGACCGGAGAGTGCCTGCACCCCGAAGTTCGCAACGTGGGCTGCACCTACTCGCTCGAGTCGGCCGCCGGGCGCGTGTTCGTGATCGCCGACTCGGGGAGGGATCGGGCCGGCGACGTGGCCGACCTCGCCGGCGCGCTGCGGCGCGAGCAGGGCGAGGTGGACGTGCTGTTCGGCGGCTATCGGGGCTTCGCGTTGTACCCCATCCAGTACCTGTTCTCCTCGGTGAGTCGCTACCTGCTGTTCGTGCCCCAGCCCGACTGGGCGGCACGGCAGGTGTGCATGAACGACGGCGACGCGCTGCTCGACACCGCGGAGCGCTGCGGCGCGAAGTGTACCGTACCCTACGCGGACGGGGGCGCGCCCTGGTACTGGGAGCGCGGTCTCGGGCCTCGTCTCGAGGGCGGCGGGGCGCCGCGCCTCGCCATCGATCCGCCACCGGAGGAGGTGCTCCGGCGCGCCGCGGCGCGCTCGAGCTCCGAGACGGAGAGCATCGCGTCGCCGGCGCTGGTGAGCCTCTTACGCCCCACAGAGGGGTTGGCGCGGCGCGGGGACGGCTCATTTCGGGTAGAGCGAGCCGCCCTCCACCGCTGGCCCTTCGGCGCGCGCCAGTGGCACCAACACAACGTCGCCCTCGTCCGCGCCGGGGGTTCGGCGATCGCCAGCGCGCGCGCGGTCTTTCGCGCGCTGGCGCCCGCGCTGCTCGCGTGGCGGAGCTCCGGCCGGCTCGCGTGCTTCTTCTTCATGCGCAAGCCGCCGGACCTGCGCCTGCGTTTCCTCGGCGACGCCGAGCTGAGCCACGAGGTCGAGGCGATCTTGCACCAGCTCACGAGCAGTGGGCAGCTCGAGCGCGCCTTCGCCAGCGTCTACGAGCCCGAGACCGAGCGCTTCGGCGGCGCCGAGGCGATGGAGGCGGTCCATGCTTGGTTCGACGCGGATACGGCCGCGTGGATGACCCTGGACGCGCTCGCCGCCGACGGTCGCGCGCTCATCGCCGCCGAGGTGCTCGTGAGCGCGGTGGCCGCGGATCTGGTCGCCCGCATCCTGCCCGACCCAGCAGAGGCCCGGGCCATGTGGCAGCGCTACGGCGCCGAACTCGGCCTGGCGGACAGCGGCGAGGTTGGGCCCCCGGTGGATGAGCTCGAGACGCTGGCGTCGCGCGCTGGGGTGGAGCTCACTCCGGTGCTGCAGTCCTACCTCGAGACCAACCGCGCGCTGGCGGACGCGCTCGCGAGCTCGTGGCATGCAGGAACGCTCTGCACCGGGCTTCGCTCGGTGGTCGGCGCGGTCGTGCTGTTTCATCTGCACCGTCACGGCCTCGATGCCGAGGGACATGCCCGGGTCGCGCGCGGCATGCAGCGCCGACTTGGCGCATCGAGCAACCCAGGGTAGTAGCGCGCGATGCGAATCGGGACGCTGGGGCACGCAGGGCTCTACCTCGAGACGGAGGACCAGCGAGTGCTCGTGGATCCGGTCTTCGCGGAGACGCTGCTCGACGGGATCCTCGAGTATCACCCGCAGCGGCGACTGCACTTGGAGCGGATGCCCGCGCCCAGCGCGCTGATCCTCACCCACGCGCACTTCGATCACTTTCACGCCGCGTCACTCGAGACGCTGCCCAGGGAGCTGCCGGTGGTCGTCCCGGACGATCCGGTGCTGCTCGAGGGACTCGGGCGGATGGGCTTCGGGGATCTGCGCATCTGCGCGCCGTGGGCCAGCGTTCAGCTCGGTCAGACCCGGATCCTGGCGACGCCATCGGGGCACGACGAGCCCGAGATGGGCGTGGTCGTCTCCGACCCCCGCGGCACCTTCTGGCACATGGCCGACGCGGAGGTTTCCCCCGCGGACGGCGCCCGCGTGCTTCGGGAGCACGGCGCGGTCGAC
Source organism: Polyangiaceae bacterium (assembly GCA_019637295.1). Lineage (GTDB taxonomy): Bacteria > Myxococcota_A > Polyangia > Polyangiales > Polyangiaceae > JACKEA01. Next base: position 391,950 of record JAHBVX010000004.1, on the reverse strand, counting down.
GTCGTCTCCGCGAAGTACCAACCCGTGGTGCGCGCGAGCATGGGCTACCTGCGCTCCCGAGGCGCACGGTTCGATGCGCAAGAGGTCGTGGACTGGCTCGAGACGGCCTGCGCCGTGGACCCGGCGTTCGTGTTCCCGTATGCGTCGGGGCTCGCGTTCTCGGGGCGGCACGCGTGGTTCAATCGCTATGCCTTCCCGCTGTCGGCCGATGAAGTGACGGCGCTCCTGTGGGAACGCCTCGGGCCCGAGCGAGCGGCGACCCTGCTGCCCGGCGACGCCGTGGAGGTCAGGGCTCGCGGAGAGCGTCCGGTTCGCGTCGCTGGCGCGCTGGGCTTCTGCGAGACCGTGCCTACTCGGCCCGTGGTGTGGGAGCCCGTCGAGGTCGCCACCCTCGCGGGGCTCGACGACCCCGCGGAGCGCGCGCGTCTCGAGGATCGGCTCGACCAGTGCCTCACGGGGAGCATGGCCTCGTGGTTCACGGCCGAGCTCGCCCACCCCAGCAGCATACCCAGCGCTCTTCACGCGCACGGGGGCGTCTGGCAGCTGAGCGTGGAGGCGGGTGGAGGCGAGCGCATCGAGCGCCACATCGACTTCGGCGCCGTACCGTACCGCGTCGAGCGTGGCCGGCACCCGCGCGCTCGCTCCTTCACGCACCTGTCGGGTCGGGGCCTGCTCGACGCGCTCGACGGGACGATACCTGGGATCGTGTTCTGGCTCGCGGGAGACGCGCGCAGCTACGAGAAGAACATCGTCGTGCAAGGGGGGCGCCTACTCGCGCCAGCCGTGCCCGTTCCGGAGGACGAGCTCGGGGATCCGCTGACCCACTACCTGCGCTACTACGGACCTCGGGGCGAGCGGGTTGGCAGCGAAGCGGTTCGCACGCTCGCCCCGTCGGAGCCCGAGCGGGATGACTCGACGGGCCTCGACGTGATCGCCCGTGCGGGTGAGAGTCGCGCGGTCATCGAGAAGAAGGCGCTGCTCGCGCTGCTCGCGGAGGAAGACGCGACGCGCCGAGGCCTCGCGGTCTCGGCGGAGGCCGTGCAGGCCACCTCCGACGGCTTCCGAGCCCGATTCGGGTTTCACTCGGACGAGGACACGCGTCGCTGGATGGAGCGCGCGGGGTTGACCGGGGAGAGCTATGCCGCGGTCATGCGTCGCTTCGCGGCCGTGCAGCTCATTCAGGCCGCTCGCGCCAGCGACATCGACGCCATCATCGAGGACCACGCGCGGGTCGCGTCCGCGGCCTCTGGTCCTCGATGAAGCTCGCTCTCGCTCCGGCCGCGGTCGTGCGAGCGAGCGCGTGGCCCATCGACGTGCTCGACGCGTTCGGCGCCGACGTAGCGGACGTCGGGTACGCGGCCGCAGTCGATCGGGAGCGCGAGGCCCTCTGGGAGCGGACGGTGGGGGAGCCGCAGTTCATGAGGGCCCTGACCTTCGCGAGCCCCGCTTTCGCGGCGCGGGTCGACGCGCTCGCGCCCCGGCGTCGCCAACGCGGCAAGCGCGTCCGGCACGCGGAGACCTCACTCTATCGTTACTTGGCCCGCGCGGCGTCCCGGACGACACCGGCGGGGCTGTGGGCCGGGGTTGGTGTGGGTCGGTTCGGCGCGGAAGACCGGGTGCTCGCCCGCTCCGCTCGCTACGCCGTCGCGCCCGATCTGGCTCCGTTCGCGGCGCTGCTGCGGGCGGTCGGGGAGCGGACGCCGTACCGCGATCACGCGCGCTTTCGCCTCAACCCGACGCTGCGAGCGCTGGACGAGAGCGGCTTCGTCTTCCAGGTGCGCCGGCAGGACGGCGGGCTCGAGCATCGGAGCCTCGACGCGACGGCTGGCATGCCCGCGCTGCTCGGGCGGCTGGGCGGCGCCGGCAGCGGAGCCCTCGGCGAGCTGGCGGCGCGAGCGGGCTCGGATCGCGCGACCATGGACGCGCTGGCCGGCGCAGGCGTGCTGGTGGGCGGCCTGCGTCTGCCGCTGCGCTGCGCGTCGCCCTGGGCAGCGCTCGAGCAGGGCGCCGAGCTGCTGATGACGAGGGAGCGCGCGAGCTGGCAGGCCGCGTTGGCGCGGCTGCACGAGATCAGCGTCGCGCTCTCGAGCGAGCTCCCTCGAGCCACCGTCGCCGACGTGACGCGCGCGCTCGCGTGCGCGCGCGAGGCGATCTCGCAGCTCGTGCGGGGCTTCGACGCGCCGGGCGTCGCGGTTCCGACGGTGACCCTGCACTGCGATCTTGGCCTACCCTTCGAGCTGGTGCTCGGCGCGGCGCGGCGCGAGCGCCTGCTCGCTACTCTCGATGCCTACCATCGCGAGTGGCTATGCGGCGCGAGCCCCCTGTCCGGCCCTCGGGCGGCGCGTCGCGCGGCGATCTTGGACATGGCGTCGGCTCGCCCGATCCCGCTCGGCGCTGGTCTGCCGGACGCGCTGCCGATCGAGGGAGCGTCGCCTGCGGACGCCGGTTGGGCGCCCTGGGGCACGTTCCTTGGGCGGCTGGGCGGCCGCGCGCTGTCGACGGTCTTCGGCGTGGACGACAACCCCGCTCGGGCCTTCGCGCGCCACGGCGCGCTGCTGGGCGCCGAGAGCGAGCTGGTCGAGTGGCTCGCGGCCCGCATCACTGCGCTGCACCTCGATCACGGGGTAAGCACCGCGGACTTGCTCGTGCCGTTCGCTCGCCCGAACGTGCTCTGTCGTCCGGAGGTCGGGGCGCTCGGCATCGATCCCTGGGGCGCGGACGGTCCTGACCTTCAGGGTGCTGAGCTGCGGGCGCAGCAGCGTGCCCTCGTCCTCTGGGTGCCGAAGGTCGGGCGGCTATGCGTCCTGAACCTCACCTCGGCGGACGTCCTCGCCGGCGACACGGTGGTCGAGCAGCTGCTCTACACTGGCTTCGACGAGCGTGTCGCCCCCGGCTTTCGGGCGTCCGCCGTGATGACCGAGAGCGAGCATGGCCCGCCGAAGCACCGAGAGGGCCTGACGCTGTCAACGGGCGCCGTCGTCCGCGCGCGCCGGACCCGAGTCGCTGGAGCGCACCTGGCGCCGCTGCTCGCGGCCCGCGGTCCGGCACGCTTCGCCCTGTGGCAGGCGCTGGCCCAGCGGCTACGGTGGCCAGGTCGAGTGACCCTCTCCCTGGACGGTGGCACGCCGCTGCTGATCGATCCGTCGAGCCCCCTCGCCTTGGAGGCGGCCTTCGAGGGCGCGAGGAGCAGGGCCGAGCTCGTGGTGCAAGACGCGGACGACTCGGCCTGGGTGCAGACCCCTCGCGGGCGCCACGTGGCGGACGTGGCCATCCCCTTCGCTCGCTCTCCGCACGCGTTCTCGGCGCTCGCGCCGTAGCCGCGTCGGCCCAAAACAACATGGAAGCTGGCGAGCCTCCCCGTGTAGGATGGGCCGGGCCGGAGGTTGGGGGCGGCGCCGAGGAGGTTTCGTGCGCAAGGTCTTGTTCATCTTTGGTCAACTCACCGACGCGGACGTCGAGTGGCTGGCGCAGAACGGGCGCCGCAAGCGCCTGCCCAAGTCCAGCGTGCTGATTCGGCAGGGCGTCGCGGCCGAGACCTTCTACATCGTGCTCGAGGGCGAGGTCCGCGTGCTGCAGGGCGCCAAGAAGCGCGAGGTCGCGCGGCTGGGCAGCGGCGAGATCGCCGGCGAGATGTCGTTCGTCGACCTCAAGCCGCCGAGCGCGACCGTGGAGGCCGTCTCCGATATCGTCGTGTGCGCGATCCCAGCCAAGACTCTGAGCGAAGCGCTGGAGAAGAACGTGGGTTTCGCCGCGCGCTTCTACCGGGCCGTCGCCATGTTCCTCTCGGACCGCGTCCGCAAGGCGACGGACCCAGAGTTCGATGACGAGCTCGACGACAACGTGCTCGATAATCTCGACCGCGCCGGGGCCCGCTTCAACACGCTGAGCCGACACCTGCTCGATGGCTGAGAACGACGCTAGAAAGGTCTTCCGCCAAGCGGCGCTGGACCGACTCATGTCACCCGAGCAGCTGCACACGCTGATGCGGGTGACCGACGCGAAGGGCTGGCTCGCGCTCGCCGGCTGCGCGCTGATCATCGCGACCGCGATCGTGTGGGGCATCTTCGGCAGCATCCAGACGAAGGTGGCTGGAGTGGGCATCTTGCTCGGCGAAGAGGGGCTGACGGAGGTGGTGGCGGCCGGGGAGGGGACCATCAGCGCGGTCGAGGTGGAAGCGGGTGACGAGATCAAGAAAGGTGACGTCGTCGCGCGCATCGCCCAGCCGGCGGTGGTCGAGCAGATCGACGGGCTGAAGCGCCGCATTGCCGAGCTGGACCAGAACGCCGACGCCGGGACGGTCACCGCGGGTCAGGCGGCGTACCGCACGCGGTTGGTCGGCGATCTCGAGCGCCTCGAGCGGCAGCTACGCGAGGCAGCGACGCTCGAGAGCCCCATCGACGGCTACGTGGTCGAGGTACGCGCCGCCGCTGGGGACCCTGTGGTCGCCGGTCGCCCTATCGTCGCGCTGGAGCGTGCGACGGCCAAGCAGCGCTCGCTCGAGGCGCTGCTCTACTTCGATTCCTACACCGGCAAGACCCTCGAGCCCGGGATGCGCATCGAGCTGTCTCCGTCGGTTGGCCGGAAGGAGCGGCATGGCGTCATGATCGGGCAGGTCAAGAGCGTGGAGGAGTTCCCTTCGACCCGCGCCGGCATGATGGGAGCGCTGCGTAACGAGCAGCTCGTGGAGACGTTCTTGCAGCAAGCCGGCGGCGTACCCATCGCCGTTCGCGCAGAGATCCTCCGGGACGCCAACACGCCGACGGGCTACAAGTGGTCCAGCGGAGCGGGGCCCACGCTGAGGCTCACCAGCGGTACGCGCTGCGACGGCGCCGTCATCACGCGCACGCAGCGCCCCATCGCGCTGGTGTTTCCAGCGCTCGACTTCGGCGGCTGAGTCCAGGGTTCGAGGCGGCGACATGACCTCCGAGAGCGAAGAGCAGGCAGCGCCCCCGGCTCCACGTGCCGCACGAGTCCGGACGCCGACTCGGCTGCAGATGGAGGCGACCGAGTGCGGCGCGGCCAGCCTCGCCATCGTGCTCGAGCACTTCGGCACCTTCGTGCCCCTCTCGAAGCTGCGCGAGGAGTGTGGCGTCTCGCGCGACGGGAGTAAGGCGTCCAACGTGCTCAAGGCCGCGCGCACCTATGGCCTCGACGCCCGCGGCTTTCGCAAGGAGCCGAACGAAGTGTTTGCCATGGAGTTACCCGTGGTCGTGCACTGGAACTTCAATCACTTCTTGGTCGTGGAGGGCTTCGACGCGAAGCGGGTCTACCTCAACGACCCCGCGAACGGTCCGACCAGCGTGACGCGGGAGGAGTTCGATCACGCGTTCACCGGCGTGGTGCTCACCTTCAAGAAGACCGACGCGTATCGACCCACAGGTCGTCGGCCGCCCATGCTGGGAATGCTGAAGAAACGTCTGGCGGGCTCGCGCGACTCGGTGCTGTTCGTCGCCCTCGCGGGGCTGTGCTTGCTCATCCCCGGCCTGGTCATCCCCGTCTTCGGCATGGTCTTCGTCGATGAGGTGTTGGTCGCGGGGCAGATGGACTGGCTCCCCGCCCTCGTGCTCGCGATGGTGCTCACGGCGGCGCTGCGTGGCGTGCTCACGCTGATCCAGCGCAGCTACCTGGTGAAGCTCATGTCACGGCTGAGCGTCAAGATGTCGTCCGAGTTTCTGTGGCACGCGCTCAGGCTGCCCGTGAACTTCTATCTGGCGCGTTCTCCGGGCGACCTGACGGAGCGCGTTCGGTCGAACGATCAGGTGGCGAGCCTGTTGTCCGGTCGGATCTCGGAGGTGGTGCTCGATCTGGCCGTCGTGGCCTTCTATGCCGCCTTCATGCTGTACATCGACCCGTGGCTGACGTTGATCGCGTTCGCCACGGTCGCGGGGCACATCGCGCTGCTCCGGGGCGCCGAACGCATGCGCACGGATCTCAGCCGTCAGGTCAGCCAGCACTCGGGCAAGCTGGCGGGGGTGGCCACGGGGGGCCTGCAGATGATCGAGACCATCAAGGGCACCGGTTCCGAGACCGAGTTCTTTGCACAGTGGGCGGGCTACCAGGCCAAGCTCGTGGTCGCGCAGCAGGAGCTGGCTCGCAAAGACCAGGTGCTCCTGATGATGACCGAGCTGCTCGCGCGCGGTAACTCGCTGCTCGTGCTCGGCGTCGGCGCCATGCGCGTCATGGACGGGCACATGAGCCTCGGTATGCTGGTTGCGTTCCAGACGCTCATGGCGAGCTTCATCGCGCCGGTCGAGAGCCTCTCTCAGGTGGGCGCCGGGCTCCAGCAGCTTCGCGGCAACCTCGAGCGGCTCGACGACGTGCTCGAGCACGAACGGGACCCAGGCGTGCCGCTGGTGGCAAGCGATGACGAGCCTGCCAAGCGCCTCACAGGCGAGCTCGAGCTGCGCAAGGTGACCTTTGGCTACCTGCCGTTCTCGCCGGCGCTGGTCAACGAGCTCGACCTGCACATCGCTCCCGGCCAGCGCATCGCGCTCGTGGGCGGCAGTGGTAGCGGCAAGTCCACCGTCGCCAAGCTCGTGTGCGCGCTGTACGACCCTTGGGCTGGGGAGATCCACTTCGACGGAAAGCCTCGCTCGGAGTGGCCGCGCACGGCTGTGTCGTCCTCCGTGGCCATCGTGGACCAGGAGATCACGCTGTTCGAAGGGACGGTCCGTGAGAACCTGACCCTCTGGGACCAGACCGTGTCCGAGGCGGACGTGGTGCAGGCTGCCAAGGACGCGTGCATCCACGACGACATTGCCAAGCTACCGGGAGGGTACGATGCCAAGGTGCTGGAGGGTGGGCGCAACTTCAGCGGAGGGCAGCGGCAGCGGCTGGAGATCGCCCGAGCGTTGGTCCGGCAGCCGTCCTTGGTCGTGCTGGACGAGGCCACGAGCGCGCTCGATCCCGAGACCGAGCAGCGCGTGGACGCGAACCTCCGTCGGCGCGGCTGCAGCTGCCTGATCATCGCACATCGGCTGAGCACCATCCGCGACTCGGACGAGATCATCGTGCTCGAGCGCGGCGTCGCCGTTCAGCGCGGGTCGCACGAAGAACTCCTCGCCCAGGGTGGGCTCTACCGCGAGCTCATCACCGCCGGATGACCATGCAACTGTCTCTCGAACAGCTGGAGCGCGTGCGAGGCCACTTCGGTGAGCGCTGCGAGGAGGTGCAGGTCGAGGGAGATGAGCCGCTCTTGCTCGACGATCCGGCCTGGTCCTACCTGACTCAGGTCGCGCACCATCAACTGTTCTGCGTTGGGTATCGCGACGGTGCGCCGGTCGGGCGACGCGAGCATGTGGCCTTGTGCACCCCCGGGCAGCTGCTGCTCGGGCGCTCGCCGGAGCCGGGCGACACGACGGTGCTGCTCTTGTCTGGCATCGCCGGGAGCAAGGTGCTCCGGATCCCGTCCGCCGAGTTCTTCGCGGCGCTGCGCGAGCCGTCCCTGAGTCCGCTGATCGCGGGCGCGTTCGATGGCTGGATCGAGCTGTTGATTTCGACGCTGCCCTCGTCGCCGGTACCCACGCGCTGCGACGCCTTGGTCGCAGGGGCGACCCTCGAGGCGATCGCGGCGCCGGTGCGGGCGCGGGACGGCGTCGTCTGGGCGCTGCTGAGCCAGCCGCCCACGCGCCACGGTGGAGTCAAGCTGCCGACCTCGGGTGACGTTCCCACCTGTTGGCCGATCACGCCTACCGAGTGGCTGGTCGCGGACGGTGCGGACGCGGAGGTGCTCGGCAGCGCCGAGCTGATCCAGGTCCGCGGCCGGGAGCTGCCCGATCGGTTCTATACCTTCGTGCTCACGCTCCTGAGCGAAGCGCGGGCGTCGATCGAGAGCAAGCGGCTGGAGCAGGATGCGCTGTCCCGCAAGTTCGAGGGTCGCTTCGTCTCCGACTCGCTCGGCAAGCTCGCGCTCGTGGGCCGCGGAGAGCGGCTCGCGCCGGATCTCGAGCGTGACGACGCCCTCGAGGCGGTCTGCGCTCGGATCGCACATTTTCTCGAGCTGCCCCCGCTCGCGGTGCCGAGACCCGCGGGGACGGGTCTGTCCCACTTCCAGACGGCGCTCTCGCGCCTGACGGGCGCGCGCATCCGCAAGGTGCTGCTCGAGGGCGCCTGGTACGAGCACGACGCGGGCCCGTTGCTCGGCTTCGAGATCGGAGCGGAAGACGCCCTCAGCCCGGTCGCGCTCCTGCCGGGCAAGTCCGGCTACGAGGTGTTTCGCAGCGGCAGCGCCGCCCCCGAGCCGGTCACGTCCACGCTCGCAGAGACCCTGCACCCGCAAGCTCACCAGTTCTACGCGGCCTTCCCGGATCGCCCCATTCGCCCGTTCGACGTGCTCCGCTTCTCGGCCAAGCGCGCCCATCGAGACATCGTCTTCGTGCTCGGCGTCGGCATGGCGCTCGGCTCGTTCGCGACGCTGATCCCGCTGCTCACGGGTCAGGTGTTCGACACGCTGATCCCGGGTGCGGAGCGGGGGCTGCTCCTGCAGCTCACCCTCGTGATCGCGTTCGTTTATCTCGGACAAGCGCTGTTCGACGTCGCGCGAGGCTACGCGCTGATCCGCGCTCAGACTCGCATGGACGCGACCCTGGAGGCGGGCATCTGGGACCGACTGCTCGGCCTGCCGCTGCCGTTCTTTCGCGAGTATTCGGCGGGGGATCTCGCCTCGCGCGCCGCGGGCATCGGAGGCATCCGCGAGGTGCTCGCCGGCACCACCCTGTCCGCGCTCCTGGGCGGGATCTTCGCGGTCTGGAACTTCGGCTTCCTGTTCATCGTGGACTCCGCGTTGGCCCTGGCCGCGACCGTGCTCGTCGCCGGCGCCATCGTCCCCGCGTTGATCGGTACCTACTTCGCGCTCAAGCGAGAGCGAGTGGTCGCCGAGGTCGACGGCAAGATCGAGGGCCTGCTGCTGCAGCTCCTGAACGGCATCGCGAAGCTCCGGGTCGCTGCGGCGGAGAATCGTGCGTTCGCCGTGTGGGCGGGACTGTTCGCGAAGCGCCGGGACGCGGACCTCGGCGCCGAGTGGGTGAACGTCCGCCTCGGCGTCTTTCACAGCGTCTACCCCGTGGTCTGCAGCATCGTGCTGTACTGGATGCTCGCCGGCACCGGCGAGCAGAAGCTCAGCACCGGCATGTTCCTCGCGTTCAGCAGCGCCTTTGGTATGTTCCTGGGCTCGACCCTGGGCGTGGTTGGGGCTGCGCTCGGTTCGCTCTCGGTCGTGCCCATGTTCGAGCGCGCGAAGCCCATCCTGTCAGCGCGCATGGAGAGCCAGGGCGGGGGCCAACGCGTGGAGCTCGTCGGCGCCATCGAGGTCAACCACGTCTCCTTTCGCTACGACCCGAAGGGACCGCTCATCCTCGACGACGTCAGCATTCAGATCGAGGCTGGCCAGTTCGTGGCCCTGGTGGGCCCGTCGGGCTCGGGCAAGTCCACGCTGCTGAGGCTGATGCTCGGCTTCGAGACGCCCAGCGAAGGTGGCGTCTTCTACGATGGGCAAGCCCTCGGCGGAATCGACGTGCGCGTGCTGCGCAAGCAGACCGGCGTCGTCATGCAGAACAGTCGGGTCATGGCCGGCGACGTCTTCTCCAACATCGTGGGGGCCACGGGCTTGACCCAAGAGGACGCCTGGCGGGCCGCTCGCAAGGCGGCTCTCGACAAGGACATCGAGGCGATGCCCATGGGCATGCAGACGGTGATCACTCAGGGCGGCGGCACGCTCTCGGGTGGTCAGCGACAGCGGCTGCTGATCGCGCGTGCGCTGGCCTTCGAACCCAAGATCTTGTTCTTCGACGAGGCCACGAGCGCCCTCGACAACGTGACCCAGGCCGCGGTCAGTCAGAGCCTCGAGACCATGCGCGTCACCAGAGTGGTCATCGCCCATCGCCTCAGCACCATTCAGCATGCGGACAAGATCGTCGTGATGGAGCGCGGCCGCGTCGTGCAGACGGGGCGCTTCGACGACCTAATCCAGGTCGAGGGAGCCTTTCGAGAGCTCGCGCGGCGTCAGATGGTCTGACAGGCGGGGGTAGAGTCGAGCCATGAGCCACGGGGCGGACCGAGACATCGACGCGACCTTGGACAGAGCGAGGAGGGACATCGAGCTCGACGTCGCGCGCTATCGCTGCTGGGTGTTCGGCAGCGTTACGCCGCTGACACTGGGCGTATCCACGCTGCTTCGCGATGGCAGCGGGACCGTGACGCTCTACTTCGCCAGCTGCTTCGTGTTCGCTCTGTTGATCTATCGCCTCGTTCGGCGCCTGGGCGCGCCCCTGTGGCTGAGCGTGGCCGCGGTGGTCGCAGACGTGCTGACGATGGCGTTCGTGTTCCCCATCGCGGCGGTGGCCGCGCCGGTGACGGACGACACGAAGATGTTCCCAGTCTACGTGCTGGGCGCCTCCTTGGTCGGGATCTTGGCGATCAACTTCTCCCGCGCGAACGTCATGACCGCTCTGGTCGGTCCGCTCGTGGCCTTGGGCGCCTTCTTCGCGGTCATCCTCCCGATGCGCGGGTTCGAGCCGGCGCAGCTCCCGATCGCCATCATCATCGCGCTGATGGGCGCGGTCGGAGTGGCCATGGCGCACCGTACTCGCACCACCCTCGAGTCCTTCGCTCGCACACGCCTGCTACGCCGGTTCGTGCCCGAGCACCTGCTCAGTCGTGTGCTCGACGCGGCGCCCGACGTGGTGCCCCAGCTGGGTGGGGAGGAGCACACGGTGACCGTGCTGGCCAGCGACCTGCGGGGCTTCACGGCGATGAGCGAGCGGCTCGCGCCGCCCGAGGTCGTCCGGCAGCTGAACGCCTACCATGGCGTCATGCTCGAGGTCGTGCGGCGGCACGGAGGCATGCTGGACAAGTTCATCGGGGACGGCATGTTGGTGGTGTTTGGCTTGCGCGACGCGGCTACGGACGCCGGCGCCGAGGCGGCAGTGTCCTGCGCTCGGGAGATGCTCGATGCGCTCTCGGAGTTGAACCTGACCCGCGGCCGCGAAGGGCTCGATCCCCTTCGCGCGGGGATTGGGGTGCACTCGGGCCCGGTGGTGGCGGGCAGCATCGGCGCGGGCGACCGCCTCGAGTTCACGGTCATCGGCGACGCCGTCAACACCGCGGCTCGGCTGGAGGGACTGACCAAGGAGGCGGGCGTGTCCCTGCTGGTCACGGCAGCGACGGTCGACCGGTTGGCCGACGCAGGCGACCTGAGGGAGCTGCCCGCCATGAGCGCGCGCGGGAAGCGAGATGCGCTCCGGGTCTTCACGCTGGTGCCGTCGGCGGGCCAAATGGTCTAACGTGCCGCAACGGAGTCGAGCGATGACCCAGCTAGACGATGCGGCCCGACTCGAGCTCGTCCCGGATGCTCAGCTCGTCGTCGCCGCGGACGGCCGCTTGCTCGTGCGGTCATCGGCCCAGACCGTGTCCGTGGAGGGGGTCGAGCCCGAGCTGTTGCGCGCGCTCGTCGGCCTGGTGGGCGAGCGAGCAGTCGTGTCAGCCGTGCTCGCCGGCTTGCCAGCCGAGGCCTCGGTCTCCGCTGCGCGGGAGGTGCTGACGACGCTCTCGGGGTTGCTCTGGCGCTCCGTCGAGTCGCCTGGAGCGTCCGCGCACGAGGCCTCGTTGCTGGTGATTGGCTCGGGTTCAGTCGCCGCCGCCATCACGCGGCGGATGACCTCGGAGGGGTACACGCGGCTCCAGACACTGCCCGCGGCGCATGCCGCGTCGGCGTCGGCGTCGGCGCTCGGCACACACCACCTGGTCGTCGTGGCGCTGGAGGCGGAGCAGCACGACGTCAACCTGCAGCTCGGCGCGACGGCCATGGAGGCCTCGGTACCGGTGCTGTTCGTCACCGTCGAAGACGGCGGTATACACGTCGGTCCCGTCCAGATCGCGGGTGTGACCGCCTGTTACGCGTGCGAGCGTGTGGGGCGGCTCGTGCAGGCGCCCGCCAGCGAGCCCGGTGCGCTCGCGACGCTGGGGCGGTTTCACCTAGGCGCGCTGCGCGCTCGAGACGTGCTGCTGGTCGAGTGTGCCGCGGACCTCGTGGTGGCGACGGTCTCGGGGCTGCTCTCGCCGACGGGAGATACCTCGCTGTTCTCCACGCGCGTCCGCGTGGACAGCGCCGGTCAGCGCGCTCGGGAGTTCGCGGTTCGCGAGCCCGGCTGTGCAGCGTGCTCGACCCGCGTTGCGGGAGATCGTCCACTCGACCGCCGCGCGGCCGTCGCCGTCACGATGGGCCTCGATCGTCAGGCGGCGTCTCTCCAAGGTGGCGAGTTCATCGACGGCGATGGCTATCGCAGCGTTGGCATCCTCGGCGGCGGCACCGCGGGCTACCTGGCGGCGCTCGCCTTGCGCGCGCGCCGACCCGACCTGGACGTGACTCTGATCGAGTCGAGCCGGATCCCGATCTTGGGCGTCGGCGAGGCCACGACGCCGCTCCTGGTGGAGTTCCTCCATCAGCCCGACCGCCTCGGTCGAGACGTGATCGACTTCTACCGACGGGTACAGCCCACGTGGAAGCTCGGGATCGCCTTCTACTGGGGGCTCCCCGGCGCTTACCGCTTCGAGTTTCCGTTCGAGTTCGGCAGCGTCGTCGAGCCCGTGCACTACCAGGGCAACATCGACGCGTACTGTCTCGGCGCCGTGCTGCAGGCTTCGGACACGACGCCCATCTTCGACCTGGGCAACGGTCAGTATCAATCCCTCCTGGGCCAAGTCCCGTATGCGTACCACCTGGACAACCGCCGCTTCGTCCAATACTTGAAGGAGGAAGCGCTGGCGGCCGGCGTGACGCTGCTCGATCGGGAGATCGCCGACGCCCGGCTCAGCGAGGACGGCTCGGAGATCGCGCGGCTCGTGTCCACCGAGGGCGAGTCCTTCGTGTTCGACCTCTACCTCGACTGCTCCGGCTTTCGCTCGTTCCTGCTCGAGAAGAAGCTCGGCTCCCCTTGGCTCAGCTACGCGTCCAGCCTGTTCAACGACTCCGCGGTGATGGCCAACGTGCCGAACCGGGGTCGGGTGAAGCCCTACACGCTGGCCGAAAGCATGGATCACGGCTGGTGTTGGAACATCCCCTTCGAGGACGCGGACCACCGAGGCTACGTGTTCTCTTCCCAGTTCGCGTCCCTGGACCAGGCGACGGACGAACTCATGCGCAAGAACCCGGGTGCGACCGAGCCCTGGAGCCTGAAGTTCCGCTCCGGGCGTCACGCGGACTTCTTCAAGGGCAACGTGGTGGCGCTCGGCAACGCCTACGCCTTCGTGGAGCCGCTGGAGTCTACCGCCATTCACATGCTGATCTACGAGCTTCAACTCCTGCTCGACCACCTCCCGGCTCGCAAGCGCGACAGCGCGACCCAGCGCGCGATGTCTGCCAAGATGAACGAGCTGTGGGACAACCTGCGAGGGTTTCTCGCCGTCCACTTCCGCTTCAATCACAAGTTCGACACGCCGTACTGGAGGGCGTGTCAGAGCGACGCCGAGCTCGGCACCGCCGAGCAGCGCGTGGCCTTGTTTCGCGAGCGTGCGCCGCTCCGGCGCTCGAGCTACCTCCTCGGCGGGGCAGACCCGTTCTTCGGGAGCCGCTCCGCTGCCGACTTCTTCACCCAAGAGTACGTCTATGACGTACTGCTCGCTGGCCAGCAGGTCCCGGCGCGTTGGGCCGCGCCGGTGGTCTCGCGGGAGGCGTTCACCGAGCGGCAACGCCTGATGCGTCGCGCCGCCGAGCGCGCGCTGCCTCAGGCGCGAGCGCTCGCCCTGCTGCGCGAACGCCCCGAGCTGCTAGGGCTCGGCCCAACCTCCCGCTGACTCGAGCACCAGTCCTGCCATGCCGTCCCTGGACAACGTCCCGCGTCAACCAACCCCGCCGGTGGAGCTGCTGTTCGAACGGTACATCCGGCCCGGGCGCCCGGTGGTGCTCACGGATCTGCTCGATGGTCAGCCCCTGCGCGTGCTCGATACGCAGGAGCGCGCTGCTGAGCAACTCGCGCACATGGTGCTCGGCGTGTCCGGAAACTTCGCGAACGAGTCGCTCGCGGGACGTTGGCCCGAGCGACGCGAGATGAGTCTCCGGGACTACCTCGAGCTCGTCCGCCAGCAGCCCGCGACGCGCGACTATTGCTACCTCGAGACCCCGCCGCCCGCGCTCGCCGGTTTGTACGAGGCGCCGCAGCTCTGCGACCATCGCGGCTCCGGAGACACTACGTCCCTGGTGTTCCTGGGTAACGCCGGCAACTACTCGCACCTGCACTACGACGAAGATCTCCGGGACGTGCTCATGTTCCAGGTCTTCGGCCGCAAGCGGTACGTGATGATGCCGCCGAGCGCATCGCACAAGCTTCATCCGCTGGTTGCGCCGGGGGTCGTGCGCACCAGCGACGTGTGCCTCCAGCACATGTCGCAGAGCGAGCAGCTCGAGTTCTTGCGCTACGCCGGCGCTTGGGACGTCGTGCTCGAGCCCGGTGAGACCCTGCTCATGCCCTTCGGCTACTGGCACTACGTGGAGTATGTGGACACCGCGCTGAGCGTGAACTTCCGCATGGGTCGCTCCGCGGAGGTGAGGGCGCTCTCGGCGCTCATGCCCCAGCCGAGCGTCTTCATGCAGGCCCTCGCCCGTCACTACTCAGATGAGACGGCGCTCTCGCCCCAGGCTCGTTCAGTCCTGGGTTCGCTGTTGGCGCTGGGCCCAACACCGGACGACGACTTGCTGCACCGGGGAGTACTCGACGCCTTCGACGCGCTCTGCGCTGGGAGCTGGGACCGGCCGCACGCCCTCGCCTTCGCGGCGCTCCGCGGTCAGGTCCTGCGACAGCCTCGCTGAGCTCCGGCGTCAGGCCGGCACCGCGAGGTGCAGCCAGCTCTCTGGCTCGCTGACGACCCGCCGCTGCTGGTCCGGGTGGCTGCGCAGCCAGTCGAGGGCCGCAGCCTGGGGCAGCGCGCCGCGAGCGACCTGCCGCAGGGAGGAGCGACGGCGCTCCCAGGTGGCGCGGTCCTCCGCGGGCTCGACGTAGCGCGCAGGGACGTCGAGGCCCATCAGCAGCGTGTCGAAGGAGTGGTCGTCCGAGAAGAACTCCGGCGGCAGCACGGTGTAGAACAGAGACGTGCGGTACGACAGCGGCGCGCGCTCACGGAACAGGGCTACCCGCTCTTCTGCGCCGGAGATGTCCACCTCGGATCGCGCCGTGCGCCAGAAGGGCGTGTCCAGCCGGTGGTTGAAGCGGTAGTGAATGCCGAGGAACCAGCGCAGCGCGTCCCAGCGCTCGGCCACCTTGCGGTTCAAGGTCTGCTTCACGGCGTGGTCGTGGCGGGAGGACGGGAAGTGGGTGGTGAGCAGCTCGAGGGTGAGCACGATCATGTGGATGGCCGTCGACTCGAGGGGCTCGACGAACCCGTAGGAGTTGCCGATCGCAACCGTGTTCCCCTTCCAGAGGTGCTCGTGGCGCCCCGAGCGAAACCGAATCAGCGCGGCGTCCCCCATGCCCGGGTTCTTCCGACGCATCTCCGCCTCCGCTCGGTCCGCGTCGAGCGCGCCCGAGCAGAACACGTAGCCCCGGTGGTCCTCGTCCTCGAACGGGATGTTCCAGCACCACCCAGCGTCCATGGTCTCGGCCAAGGTGTACGGTTTGACCGTCCCGTCATGCGGGACCGACGCGGCGATGGCGCGATCCGTCAATAGGGTGCTGGACCAGTCGCGAAACGGGGAGCCGAGCGCCCCTTCGAGCAACAGCGAGCGGAAGCCCGAGCAGTCGACGTAGAGGTCGAACGAGAAGCGGCGGCCGTCGTCGGTGACGAGCGCGTCGACGCTCTGCCCGTCCGCCGCGGGGACGATCTCAGTGATCTGGGCGTCCACGTGGCGCACGCCGTCCGCGAGCGCCTCTTCGCTCAGATAGCGCACGAAACGACGGTTCTCGAGGTGATACGCGCCACGCACGAGGTGGGCGAGGGACTGGGTGTGGCCTCCCTCGTCGCGGATCACCGGCGAGCGATCCATGGCCATCAGCATCGCGCCCAGGGACTGGTGCTGCAGATGCCCGTCGTGAACCTGCGACTCCAGCAGCCGTCCGCGCTGAAACGGGAAGGTGAAGTCTCGCGGTCCGAACTGGAACTTGATGCCCAGCTTCCACGTTGGCTTCACTCGCGCGTAGAAGTCCACGATGTCCTTGCCGAGGAAGCGCGGCGAGTGCAGCATGCGCACCAGCTCTGGCGTGGTGGCCTCACCCACACCGATCACCGGGATCTGACTCGACTCGATCAGCGTCACGTCGAGCTCGGGACGATGTCGCTTGAGCGCTAGCGCCGTCAGATAGCCCGCCGTGCCGCCGCCCACGATCCCGACGGTGCGGTAAGCGTCGGGCGCCCTGGGCACCTCGATCTCCGGAGGCAGCGGCCAAAATCGCCCGATCTCGGAAGCCGTCGCCAGCGCGGCCGAGATGGGCTCCGCGTCATCCGCACGACAGCTGGTGCACTGTGCGCTCGCGAGCAGCACCTCGGGCTGCTCGCCCAGCACGTGGAGCACGTGCACGGTCGGCCCCGAGTCCAGCAACAGGCGCAGCGCCAGCCGGGCGACGCGCTCCGCGTGCTGCGCGTCCGCGCAGCGTGGCGCGCTCGAGAACGGCATGCTGTCGATCGCGCCGTAGCTGGCGCGGAGCCAGCACTCGAAGCAAGGCCCCGCCCGTCCCAGGGTCAGCGGTCCGATGACCTCCGGGGTCACGACCAGGCACGGCTTGCCTGCCTCGAGCGCCGCGCGATTGACGTCGAGCAGCGCGCCGAAGGGCTCGCCCTCGATGCAGCAGACGATCCCATCGAACTCCGCAGCGAGCGAGCGCAGGTCGCTGGGCGTCGCGCGGGCGATACGGCGATCGAACGGCCCCGAGTCGGGCTCCAGCCTGGGACTGAGGATCCGCTCAGCGTGGGCCTCGAGACTGGCAAACCGCTCCACGAGCACGCGCTCACGGTTGCGCCAGCCTGCCACTGCCAGGGCCTCGTCGAGCGCTCGGAGCAGCGGACCGTTGCCGACCAGCGCGAGCCGCTCGTGGCGCGGCGGCGGCTCGGGCGATCGCGTTCGCAGCACCCCGACCTGCAGCAGTGCGCCGAGCACCTCGCGAGCGGACGCCGCGTCCGCGCCGAGTGCTCGCGCGATCTCCTCGGCGCTGCGCGCCCCGTCCACCAGCTCGAGGATCCCGCGGACGACGTGCGGCGGCGCCCCCTCGAGCGCGTGCACCCCTGCCGGCGTGCGGCACTGCACCTGACCAGAGGCGGACAGCGCGACGCCACAATCGGACGCGAGCACCAGGGGCGGCGAGGCGTGTTCGGGTCGAGACTCCAAAGCGACTCGGACTCTAGGCCACGCCGCCCGTTCCGTCGACGTCGCCGAGGAGGGCGGCGCGGCGGAGTCGTCCCGCCGTCCGTGCCGGGCCCGCGCGGAGCCCCTTGTTGACCGCTTCGGGGCGGTCCGCGACAATCGCCGCGTGCAGGCGCAAGCGCTCGGAAGGCGCACGTTCATCGCGGCGCTGGCCGCTGCCAGCGTATCGTGTCGCAGGTCCGGGCAGCCCGGTCGCGACCGGCCGCTCGTCATCGTCTTCGGGCAGGAGCACGCGCCGCGCAACCCTGACGCGCTGCGTTCTCGGCTGGAGCAGGCCTCTCAGCTGAAGCTCGAGTTGGTCGCCGCCGTGTCGAGCAACGCTGCCATCGACAGGATACAAGCGGGCCGCGCGGACGCGGGCCTGCTCTCGCTGTTCGACTACCTCTACTGTGCCGACGTCCTCGGGGTCGAGCCCCTGGCGCAGCTACAGCGCGCCGGCGATCGCACGACGCACGCGGGCGAGCTGGTCGTGCTCGCGGACTCGCCGCTGCAGAAGCTCAGCGAGCTCTCGGGGAAGCGCGTCGGATACGTCGATCGCTTCTCGGTGACGGGCTTCATTCTCCCCGCCGCTCAGCTCAGAGAAGCGGGAGTCGGCGTGGAGGCGGTTTGGCTGGGGAGCCACGACGCTGTGTTCCCCGCCCTGCGCGAGGGCCGGGTGCTGGCCGGGGCCACCTACTCGGGGCACGCCGCGTCCGAGCAGGGACTTCGGGTGCTCGCGTCCACGGGAGACATCGCCAACGAGCCGCTGTTCGTCCGGTCCTCGGTGCCCGCCGACGTGCGCGAGGCGCTGCGGGCTGCGCTCCTGGGCGAGCGAGACCCGAGCGCCCTCGCTGGACTGGCAGGCGCGACGGGGTTTCGTGCTCCCGCTGCAGCGGCCTACGAGACTGCGCTCGCGACCGTGCGGGCCGCCGGCAAGCGCGTGGAAGACCTGGTGCCGGGGGGCTGGGTGCGCGCGAACGATCAGCGCCGACCGATGTGGTCCTACGGCCACTGAAGAGTTCCGGGCCTGCCCGGTCTCACGCCTCCCCAAGTCGTGCGCTGGTCGTGCTCCCGCCAGCGCGAGGATCGCGCCGGCCACGAACTCGTGCTTTCGTTCGCTGGCGCGGTCGAGGGCTAGGTACTCGGCCTCGGTGAAAGCGGAGGGCGCGGTCGACGACACGCTCCAAGACTACCGTGCACGCCAAGCCAGCCCCTCGACGGCTGGCCCCGTCACCTGGCCCGAGCCCCCGCGGAGCCCCTCGGCGTACCTCACGAGGACTCGCGGTGAGCCGCGCACGCGCCTGTCGCTTCAGTCGCAGCGGCCCTCCAGGTAGCGCTCGTAGCGGCCGGTGTTCAGCTCCCAGACGCGGCGCAGGCGCGAGCGCGAGAGCAGCGGGCCACGGGTGACCTCGCGGATGACGGCGTAGTACTTCGCGACGCACGGATCGACGATGCGGTTGACCCCGTCGCGGACGGACTCGAAGTAGCCCGGGGGCAGGCGGCGGTAGAAGTGGCCGATGCGCCAGTGGCGCGTGGGCTCGTAGTCGTAGGGCAGGCGTGCGAGCAACGGATCCGTCAGCGCCGCCTCGTCGATGATGTGCACCGACGGTCCCGCCGCCACGCCGGCCAGGCCCACCAGCGGTCCGACCACCACGCGCTCGCCGCGCTCGCGCCAGGCGCGGCCTTCCTTGGGGTAGTTGTGGGTCTGGTAGATCCAGTGCTCACCCTTGTGCAGGTTGCGCGCCAGCGCCGTGAAGTCGGCGTAGCAGCTCCGCTCGTCGGTGACGCCGTGATCGGGGACGCGGCAGGGCTCCACCGGCGGGCTCAGCGCCTTGTACGGTCCGGTGAGCACCACCGCGGCGAGCAGCGCGCCGCTGCCGAGGAGCGTGGCGCCCCGGGAGTGGCGGAAGACGGCGGTGACGAGCACCATCACGCTCACCACGTAGGGCGCGGTCAGGAAGCGCCCCGACATGAAGTCGCCACCCACGGCCACGACGTACACGACCTGCGCGCCGACGCCGAGCACGAGCAGCCGGTGCATGCGCCCGCCCGCGCGCCAGCCGAGCACGACGGCGGCCGCGAGGGTGATCGGCAAGAGCACGTCCCGCGACAGCGAGTCGACGAGGTAAGCGAGCCCTTGCGACCAGAGTAACGCCCGCGGCACTCCCGCGGCGAGCTTGGCGTAGGCCGTGTTGGGCAGCGGCGCTCCGTAGTACAGCAAGGAGAAGCCGAGCCACGCGAGCACCGGCAGCGACGCCAGGCCGAGGGCGCGCAGGGCCGTCCGCCGGTTGCCATCGAGCAGCAGAAGGCCACCAAGAGAAGGTGCGCGAGCGCGTTCTCGAGGCCGCTGGTGGAGTAGTCGACCAGGGCGCGGGACGAGACGAGCCACAGCACGCCGAGGGCCGCCGCCACGGGCCGGTCGCGAGCGCCCTGGCCCAGCAACTGCAACGCGGCAAGGGTCAGGGCGAGCGAGACGGCGACGGCGGTGAAGTACAGCTCGCCGGTTAGCGCGCGCGGCAGCGCCATGCACAGCGCCCACAGCGGGCTAGTGAACGCCTGCACGCGCTCGGGAGGGTTGGAGAGCAGGCCATGGCCAGTGACGAAGTTCTCCACGGCGCGCAGCGCGATGAACGCGTCGTCCGAGACCCAGGCCGAGCGCACGACGGCGACCATGCCGATGACCACGCTCGCGCTGACCAGCACATGCACCCCGGGCTCCGAGCGCTGCAGCACCCACGCGACCGGCCGCGCGCTCATCACGCGCCGGCTCCGGCGCAAGGCCGTCGCGTCGCGCGCCAGCCCGGGGTCGTCTGCGGCGGGATTACTCATGCGGGCCGAGCGGGGATCAGGGACCGGAGTCGGGGCAGGGCCCCACGGGCTTCGGCAGGTTCACGTACCAAATCCCCTCATCGCAGCCAAAGCCGGTCGACTCGTGCTTCGGGCAGTCGTAGCTCAAACAGTTCAACGGAGGCTTGCCGAATTTGCAGCACGGAGTGCCGTTCTCCGGGACCGTCGTCGGGCACTCGCAGGGTCCCGCGTCGAACGGTGCGTCGGCTGCGGCGTCCAGGGGACTGCCGCCGCTCCCGCTGCTGCCGCCCACGGACACACTGCCCCCGGATGCGGTGAGCCCGCCCAGGTTCGGGGCCCCTCCGGTGCTCACGGAGCCGCCAACCCCGATGGAACCGCCGCTCCCGGCGCCGCCCGCATCCGGAGCCGCGCTCGAGTCGACGCGACCGCTGCAGGCGAAAGGCGTGAGCAATGAGAGTGCAAGGAACGCGGCTGCTTGCTTCATGGTCGCCTCAGTAGTCCGCCCAGCGCTTGGAGTGATAGAAGGCCTTCCACGGTTGAAACCATTCGCTGCAGTCGCAGCCGGCTTGCGTGCAGGGACCCTGCTCGTAGGTGGAGTAGTAGACGTTGCCCCGGTCGTCGGTCACGAAGATGACCGGCACCACGGTGCTGATGGGATTCTCCTG
This sequence comes from Polyangiaceae bacterium, assembly GCA_019637295.1. GTDB lineage: Bacteria > Myxococcota_A > Polyangia > Polyangiales > Polyangiaceae > JACKEA01. The sequence continues at coordinate 371,157 of JAHBVX010000004.1, read as the reverse complement.
CCACCGGCTCACGGTGACTGACGCGATGCCCGGGAGCCCATTGTTGTTGCACTGATTCGCTGGCGTGAACATTTTCGGGCCGAACGGAGGATTGAACGAGATCCAATCGAACCAGCCGGCTCCGGTCGTGGCGAGCTGCACGCGGATCCACAGGCTGCCCTGGGCATCGAGCGCGATCACCATGACTCGGTTGTCGTTTGTCCATCCGGCGTCCAGGTCGACGATGCTGGCCGGCGCGCCGAAGTCTGACGGCGACGCCGCGGGGAACGGCTCCTGGATCCAGCGGACCGCACCCGTGGTCGTGCGCATGAACGCCATCTGCACCAGATCGCCGTGGCGGCGGATCGAGGTGACCTTGGTGTAGGTGTTCGTGCCGGGCGTCGTGATCAGCGCCTGCCAGGCGGCCCACGGATCGTAGGCGCCCGATCCCGTGCGTTTGCGACGCCAGACCTGGCCCGTGTTGCCGACACCGAAAAAGCAGGGGTTGCCGGCGGAATCCGTCGCGGCGTCCACGTCTCTGATGGTCGTGCCGCTGGGCTGACCAAAGGCGGTGAACTTCGACCATGAGCCGGTGGACTCCACCTGGCGGTGGAAGAGGCCGCCGCCAGTGGTGGTCACCAGCACCTGCGGGTAGTTGTTGGCCAGGCGGCTGGCCGCGATGCGGTCAGCCTGCGTCAGCCCGCCAAAGTTGTCCCAATTCTGCCAGCCGTCGGTGAGGTTGGTGCCGGTGCGGGATCGCGTGCGGACCGATCCGGTTTCGCTGTCGGTAGCCCACACCTGTGTGCGGTTCGACCCGGACTGGTGTCGCGCCATGGCCACGTTGCTGGCGAAGCGCGGTACATCCCTGAAGCGCGCGAGGCTGGCGCCGGGGGTCACGTTGGCGCCTACGTCGGGTACGCACGCGACGTTGTCCGCCATGAACGCAGTACCGTGCACCACACCTTGGAGCAGCCATTTCGAGCCGTGCTGCATCAATATGGGCGAACCCGACGAGCCTCCGCGGGCCGAGCAGCTCGTGCCCAGGTAGTCGTTTGTCACCGAGACGATGGCGCAGCTCGGATCGACGAAGCCGTGGTTCCACCACCAGTTGTTGTTGAAGTTGTTGCAACCGCTGGCCTGTTCAGGGCAAAGGCCGGTGCTGATGCAGTTACTCGGCGGCACTACGCCGCACGAGTTCGGCTCGTCGGTGTAGGGCGGGCACAGCGCGTGGAAGGGAGTGAGGGGCGGGACGAGCTTGGTCAGATCGCGGTCGTAGCCGCCGCGCATGACCGCCTGGCCTACCGCCGGAGCGGGCTCGAGTCGCCCGTGGAACGACACCTTTGGGAACCCCGTGACCGGCGGGCACCACTGCTGGCCGCCGGGTGCGGTGCTGCAACCGAGCCGGGCAATCGCCCAGTCCGACGCAACCATGTTGGCGTTCGGTAAGTTCCCTTCCGCGATGTAGCCAGCGACCGCGCGCACGATCGAGTACCGCGGCGGGTTCACCCGACACGGGTGGAAGTTGGGGTAGAAGCGATACGGCGTGGCGTGAAAATCCCACTGACCCGTGTCCGCGTTCCGGACGCAGTGCGCGGCGGTGACGATGTGATAGTCGTCGATCAGCGCGGCGGTGCAGCCGTTGTTGATGAACCCGATGGCGCCTTCCGGAGCGGCAGTGGTCTGCGGGATTGTCTGCTGGAAATCCGGGCAGTACACCATCTCCTCCCCCACGCGGCCCGTAGTCGGATCCACGCTATCGTATGACTCGGACTCCGGTCCGGCGCTACAGCCAACCACCGCCCCCGCGCTCCCGATCAGCGTGATCCCTATCAACCAGCAGAGACGAGGTTGGCACGGGACGTGCTCTGCCTGCCTGCCTGCTTATCGCCCGTCTTCGTCCGCCTCGACATCGCGCCCTCCTTGTCGGTCACCCACCTGATGGCGCGATGAAAGCACGCGACGCCGCGAACGTCAAGCTGGACGGCCGCGCGCGACGTTCGTCGGTTGCCGCCTCATGAGCGCGCGCTGCGCGTGCCGACGGGCCCGAGCGTACCCGCGTCGAACCGACAGTGTACCGCCGCCGCGGTTGGACGACCACCGGGATGGCAGTCGGGACGCTACCCAACACCGAGTGCAACTCTGAGCGCGGTGACGTTCACGGTCAGACGAGCGCGACCGCCCAGCACGCCGTCGATTGCGCGCTCTATGTTCGGCCGCAGACCGCCGTCGCTGAGCAAGTACTCCTCGACCACGATGCTCCGGGGCACCCCGACCAAGACGAGCGCTGCCGCCGCGACCACGCCCGTCCGATCGCGACCGGAGGTGCAGTGGACGTACACCGGCCAGGGGGTCTCCGGAGCGGCCAGGACACCGAGGGCCTGGTCCACCCACTTCAGGACCCTGGGCTGCCCCGTCTCGTAGTTCTCGACGTCGTCGCTAGCGGGAACGTGCGCGACGTGCCGCTCCGTCGGGCGTGTGACGAGCCGAGGTCAGTCGCTGAGCCTCGCGTCGAGCTGAGGATTGCAGCCGGTCCGCCGCGCGTTGTCTGGCTGTGATCCTGCTCGCGCTCCTGGCCTCCATGATTGACGTCGTTCATCTGGAAGGCGACCACACCAGCTACGTGGTGCTGGCGCCTCATCCCACGGCGGCCTTCGTCCATGGGGGCGGCGAGGAGGGCGCCTGGCGGCGCGCCCATCCCGGCGCTCCGGAGCCCTGGTGGCTTCGGGCCCGCTACTGGGTGCTCTGGGAACGCACCGAGGCCTGAGACTCTGACTCGGCTATGACCCGAGCAGCGCCCGTGCTCGCTCGCCGAGGGCGCGTGCCGTCGTGTCGAGCGCCGCGCGTTCGAGTACATCGGGGGACTGCGTGTCGATAGACGCGCAGGACGACAGCGCGTGCCGCGCAACGGCGCGCGTCGAGCTGCCGCCGAAGCGTAAACACCAAGCGAGGGTTTGCCATCCCAGCTCGGCGTGACGCGCCTCGTCCCGCGCGATGGAGCCGAGCACACGGTGCAGCACGGGATCCGGGGTGGCGGCGGCACGCAACCGAGCGAGCTCGGCCGCCACGCCCTCACCGAAGCAACCATCCGTCACCGCTTCGCGTGCGACGTCTTCGTGCTTGCGCTCGGTGTGGCGGCGCAGCGACGGCAGCGGCCCTGGACCGAGCGGTCGGTCGAGATACGCCGACGCGATGGCGAAACAAGCGCGGGCATGACGCACCTCGTCGGCCGCGGCGCGCAGGGCCCCGCGGACCAGCGACGCCGGCGCGCGGAGCTGCCTGAGCTCGCGCGCGAGCAGCACGAACGCGGCGATGGCGGCGTGCTCGTCGAGCGCTTGGCGCAGCCACTGTGCGCCGGCCTCGCGTCGGTCGCGACCGGGGGGCGACAGCGCTCGTGCCCAGCTCGGGACACGCGCGTCCACTTCGACGATCCTCGCCGTCAGAGCCCGACCGTCGCTGCGCAGCACGCGCCCGCTCGGGACGGTGAAGCGACCCACCTGGAGCGTCCCGAGCGACAGCGTGGCGCCGCCGACGAAGCCGCCGCGGATGTCGCCGCCGAGCCCGGTGCCCGCGAACAGTTCGAGCGAGAGCACGGTCTGCGCGGCGCCCGCCTCCGGGTCGAGCGACACGAAGGGGCCTCCAGAGAGCCCACCGAACGAGCCGCTAGGTCCCGCGAGCATACCCCCAAGGCGCGGTCCGGCGACGTAGCCCCAGCGCTCGTCGAGTGACCCGAGATACTCACCGCCGGCCTCCAGCGACACCACCGCCTGACCCTCTTCGCTGGTCGCACCCGCGCTGAGCGCGAGCGGGAAGAGTAGTTGCTCGATGCCGCCTTCGACCGTGGCCTTGCCGCCGATCGCCAGGCGACCGTCTACCGCGCGTACCTCCGGCCCCGCGCGAAGCCAACTCGAGCAGCCGAGCTCGAACAGCGCCAGAGGAGCGATCAAGCCAGCCGACCACCGCATCGTCGTCACCCTACCGCGAGCTCAGGCTCAGATCCCCGCACCCTGCGTCGAGCTGACTCGCTTCGATAGCTGCCCTCGGCAACCCGGGGATGGCATGTTGCCGGCATGAAGAGACACGACCCGCTCCCCGAAGAGGAGAGCAGCGTAAGCGATCGTCCCTGTCCGCAGCAAGTGGGTCGGAGCCACGCTCCCGAGGGCCCGGGGGCGGCCTCGGCCGCCGCGCGGTTGCACCTGATCCTGGGCCCGGTCGGCGCGGGAAAGTCGACCTACGCCCTGCAGTTGGCTCGGGACGCCGGCGCGGTGCGGCTCTCGCTCGACGACTGGATGGTGCGGCTGTTTCGTCCGGATCGCCCCCCGACGGGCGTCGTCGAGTGGTACGCCGAGCGCGCCGCCCGCTGCGTGCAGCAGATCGCCCTCGTCGCGCGCGAAATCGTGGCCGCGGGAACCGACGCGGTCCTCGAGCTCGGGCTCCTCCGGCGCAGCGAGCGGGAGGCGTTCTACGCGAGCCTGCGCGACGCGGGCGTCGGCCTCACGGTGCACCTGCTCGACGCCCCTCGCGACGTGCGCCGCGAGCGCGTCCTGCTCCGCAACCAACGCCGCGGGGTGACCTTCTCCATGGACGTACCCCTCGACGTCTTCGAGCTCGCGAGTGATCTATGGGAACCCATCGAGCCCGACGAGCAAGCAGCGCTCGACCTCCGCGTCGTACGATCCTAGTCTGGCCTGGACCGCGTTGGCCCAGAGAGCAGGCTGCGGGGTGCGCGCCGCTCGGCGCCCCCACGAGATGGCCTAGTCGTGTTGTCTCCAGGCGTGCTGCAGCACTTCGTGCACCCGGTGCGCGGAGGCGAACAGCGCATCAGCCTGAGCTTCAATCTACAGGCTACTTGATCGATTCCTGGGCAAGCCGCGTCGCGACAAGAGCAGGGGTAGCAGCGGCGCGACGAGTCCGACTCACGCCGCCCACGCGGTTTGCTCGAGCCCATCGAGCAGCGCGTGCGCCTGGGCCGGGGTGGGCACTCCCGCCACCCGCGCGACGTCCGCGTCTACTGGTCGCGACAGCTCGCGCCGGAGCGTAGTCATGGCGTCCTGGCGCGCCCGGGCGATCTGGGCGCGCTGCTCGGCGCTGAGCTGCGGCTGGAGCCAGGCGTCGATGTCACGGGACAGCTCGGCGTGCTCCGTCTCCTCGCGGGAGATTTCGGACCAGGCGCGGCGCGCGGCCTCGTCGCTGGCCACGCGGGCCTGCCAGTGCGCCGCGAGCGCGCCGTAGGTCTCGCGCACGCAGCCCTCCACCGCATTCTCGAGCGCGACGTCGAACAGGCTGCGTGTCGGGCGGAGCTTCACGGTGACAGGGGAGAGCTCCCCGCCGAATCGGCGCGCGAGCTGCCCGGTGGCTGCAGCGTGCCGCACTTCGTCGCGCGCCGCGCGAGCCGCGCGCGCGACCAGTTCTTCGGGCGCGCGGTGCTCTCGAAGCTCGCGCTCCAGCAGCACGAACGCCACCACCGCCGCACCTTCCAGGTGACAGAGCTCGGCGAAGTAGCGCGCGAGGGCGCCTGCAGAGCGGTCGTGACGGCCGCGCTCGAGCCCGTCAGGGCGGCGGCCCGCACAGCCGCCGGTCTCTTCCGGCTCCGCGAGCGGCCAACTGTCGATGCTGCCATCCGGTGACACGCGCACGCGCAACTTCTGGTACGTGAACGGGCAATCGCTGATCATCCACCGGCCCTCGGCGTAGTAGCCGTCTTGTCCCTGCAGGATGTCGCCGCACTTCACCGCGCGGTCCGCCATCCACAAGATCAACGCGGCTTCGTTGGGCGTATCGATCGTACCCAAGAACTCCTTGACCGCCTGCACCGTCGACAGATCGTCGACCGTCGCGCCCTCCGTGGTCACGAAGTAGTGGTAGTAGGGCGAGCCACCCGTGAGCGCGATCCCCCACTCGCTACAGTTCGCAGGCGGCGGCTCGAGCCGGCAGTCGGGCCGCGCCGCGCCGACCTCGGCCAGACAGGCCGTCGGATCCCCGGACATGACGCACGCGCTGCCGCTCTCTTCGAGCAGCACCGGATCGGGATCGAACTCCATGCGATTGAGCGCCAAGTAGTCGACGAACTTGGTGGCGTTCAAGCCGTCCGTCAGGCGCGGTTGCTCGCCTTCGCACACCATGGTGGTGGGCGTGACGCCACCCATGCCACCGGTTGCGCCACCGCTGCCGCCCGTTGCGCCGCCGCTGCCGCCGGTCGCGACGCCACCTGCGCCCGCCGTCCCCGTGGAGCCCTCCGTCGACCCCCCGCAGCCAGTCGCGAGCGTGGCTGCCACGATACTGCCGAGGACGGTGTGAAGTGAGCCAGTTCGAATCATGATCGCAGACCTCTTCGCGCGCCTGGTCGCGAGACTGCAAGCCCTGAGCCAGCGCCAAGTCTGCACGCGCAACAGAGCGCCAGCAACCGCACGGGGCGACGGCGCTGTCGCGGTTTGGCACAGCTGGGCGAGGACGCGGCGCCCCCCGCGGGGTTTGCCCTCGCCGAGCTCTGCGGCTACCGTTGCGCATGCGCTCGCTCCTGTCGTGTCTCGCGCTGCTGGCGGCGTGCTCGTCCGGAGGACCGGCGCCGGATCCGGTGGACGGAGGTGGAAGCGGGGGCAGCGGCGGCTCGGGAGGATGTTTGCCGAGCTGCTTCGCCCCCTCGCTGTGCGTGGTGACCTGCAGCGACGATCCGGTCGACTACGGCTGCTGCCCCTGTCCCGGCGGAACGATGGACGTGAACTCGTGCACGTCGGACTCGGGCCTCGTCGATGCCGGGTGCAACCCGCCGGGCGCCAACGACTCGACTCCCTGTGGGGCCGAGACCTGCGCGCAAGGCGAGGTGTGCGTGGTGCCCTGTTGCAGCGCCTCGCCCCCCGAGTCGTGCAAGCCCGCACCGTGGTACTGCACGCCGTCCACCACCATCCACTGCAGTCAATGCGATTCGGCCGGGTGCTCGCACCAGACGTGCAGCGGCGACATGGACGGCCCCTACCTCGAGTGCAAGTGCGACTGACTCGGACGGCGGGACCGTTGGGCGCAGCGGACGACGGGTTTTCTTCGGTACTCGGCCGCCAGCGTACCTGACGCCCGTCATACGCATGACGGATGCCGCTGTCCGTTGACCGCCAGGCCGCGTACTGAAGTGGTACGCACCCTCAGCGGTGCGTCCACCACCGGAGGACCGATGAGCTCGGGTCGCATGCGCAGGCGCAGCTTTCTCGCACTAGGGGCGGCAGGGGCAGGTTTGGCGGCCAGCACCGTCGCCCAGCGCGGCTGGACGTTCGGCTTCCTTGAGCCGCTGCAGGTCGACAACCCGCTAGCCCAGTATCCCAACCGCGGTTGGGAAGACGTGTACCGCGACCTGTACGCCTACGACTCGACGTTCACGTTCACCTGCGCGCCAAACGACACCCACAACTGCCTGCTGACGGCCTACGTGCGCGCAGGCACCGTGGTCCGCATCGGACCGACCTTCGGCTACGGCGAGGCGATGGACCTCGGCGGCGGGCGCGCGTCGCACCGCTGGGACCCGCGTTGCTGTCAGAAGGGTCTCGGCTTGGTGCGTCGCTTCTACGGCGACCGTCGCTGCAAGTACCCGCTGGTGCGCAAGGGGTGGCTCGAGTGGGCGCGCGCGGGGATGCCGCGGGATCCCGCGACGGGCAAGGTCGATCCCAAGTACTTGCAGCGCGGCAAGGAGCCCTTCGTGCGGGTGGGCTGGGACGAAGCTTACGAGCTAGTCGCCAAGGGATTGAAGGACGTGGCCAGCGCGTACAACGGCGACGAGGGCAAGCGCCGCCTCGTGGCGCAGGGCTTCGATCCGGTGATGACCGAGGCCATGAAGGGCGCGGGCACGCAGACCATCAAGATCCGCGGCGGCATGCCGATGCTCGGGATCCTGCGCATCATCGGCCTGTATCGGCTGGCCAACGGGCTCGCGCTGCTCGACGTCAAGACCCGCGGCGTCAAGCCCGAGGACTCTCTCGGCGCGCGCGGCTGGGACAGCTACACGTGGCACACGGATCTGCCGCCAGGGCACCCGATGGTCAGCGGTCAACAGACCGTGGAGTGGGATCTGAGCTGCACGGAGTACTCGAAGCTCGTGATCGCCTGGGGCATGAACTGGATCACGACCAAGATGCCCGACGCCCATTGGTTGACCGAGGCGCGCCTCAAGGGTGCCAAGGTGGCGGTCATCGCCTGCGAGTACTCGGCGACCATGAACAAGGCCGATCTCGGCCTGGTCGTGCGTCCCGGGACGACGCCGGCCCTCGCGCTCGGCCTGGCGCACGTGATCTTGCGCGATGGGCTGCAGGACGACGACTTCGTTCGCAACTTCACCGACATGCCCTCGCTGGTGCGCATGGACACGCTCGAGGTGCTACGCGCGAAGGACGTGAAGGGGATGAGCAAGGACGTCTCACCCGGCGCGGACGTGATCCGCGCGGGCAGCAAGGCGCCCCGGATGGTGGAGCAGAAGAACATGGTCATCCCCGAGTCCCTCGAAGGTCGGCTCGATCCCTTCGTGGTCTGGGACGAGGCGGGGAAACGCCCGGTGCGCGTCACCCGCACCGAGTGCGGCAAGAAGGGCCGCGCCAAGACCGGACGCGCTGCGCTCACCGGCTCCTTTCAGGTGGAGCTGGCCGATGGCAACACCGTGGAGTGCCGGCCGGTGTTCGACCTGGTGCACAAGTACGTGATGGACAACTTCGATCCCAAGACGGTCGAGGAGATCACCTGGGCGCCCCAGGCGGGCATCGAGGCTCTGGCCAAGGAGATCGCGAACAACCGCGAGAAGACCTTGTTCGCCTGCGGCATGGGGCCCAACCAGTTCTTCAACAACGACCTCAAGGACCGCACCGTCATGTTGCTCGCGTCCTTGACGCGCAACATCGGCTTCCCGGGTGGGAACGTGGGCTCCTACGCGGGCAACTACCGCACGGCGCTGTTCAACGGCCTCGGCCAATACGTGTTCGAGGACCCCTTCGATCTCGAGCCGGATACGAGCCAGCCGGCGCGCATCAAGTACCACATGAAGTACGAGAGCGCGCACTGGTGGAACTATGGCGACAAGCCCTTGAAGATGGGCAAGGAGCTGGTCACCGGCAAGGGCCACATCCCGACGCCCACCAAGGTGATCTGGGTCTCGAACTCGAACTCGCTGATCGGCAACGCCAAGCACCACTACGAAGCCGTGATGAATCACCTGCCGCGGCAGGAAATGGTGGTCGTCAACGAGTGGTGGTGGACGGCGTCCTGCGAGTACGCAGACGTCGTGTTCCCGGTCGATTCCTGGGCGGAGTTCAAGTACGCGGACATGACCGCCAGCGTCACCAATCCGTTCGTCAACATCTTCCCGCGCACCCCGCTCGCGCGCATCTACGACACGCGCAGCGACGTGGAGTGCATCGCCGGCGTGGCCAACGCCCTGGCCAAGGTGGCCGAGGAGCCGCGCATCGCGGAGTCCTGGAAGTTCGTCGCCGAAGGACGCACCCACGAGTACATGCAGCGGGTGATGAACGCGTCCAACATGACGGCGGGCATCGACTTCCTCGAGGCCGAGCGGGACGCGCAGCGGGGCGTGCCGACCATCATCCAGTCCCGCACCTACCCCAAATCCGTGGGCTGGGAGCAGTCCCACGAGGACAAGCCCTGGTACACGCGCACCGGGCGCCTGGAATTCTTCCGGGAAGAGCCCGAGTGGCGCGACAGCGGTGAGTCGCTGCCGGTGCATCGCGAGCCCATCGACTCGACCTTCTACGAGCCCAACGTCATCGTCGCCAAGCCTCATCCGGCGATCCGTCCCAAGGGACCCGAGGCCTACGGCGTGCCGCTCACCCAGCTCGACTGCGAGACGCGCCAGACGCGGCACGTGGCCAAGCCCTGGACGGAGGTGTCCCAGACCCGGCACCCGCTGACCGCCAAGGACGGCGCGTATCGCTTCATCTTCCACACCCCCAAGTACCGTCACGGCGCACACACCACGCCGGTGGACACGGACATCGTGGCCATCTGGTTCGGTCCCTTCGGCGACATGCTGCGCCACGACGAGCGCACGCCGTTCGTGACCGAGATGTACGTGGACATCCACCCCGCGGACGCCAAGGCCCTCGAGGTGGCGGACGGCGACTACGTGTACATCGACGCCGACCCGGAGGACCGCCCTTTCCGCGGCTGGCAGGCCCGAGGCGACGACCACAAGATGGCGCGGCTGTTGTGTCGGGCGCGCTACTACCCGGGTACGCCGCGGGGCATCACGCGCATGTGGCACAACGCCTACGGCTCTACCTACGGCAGCGTGCGCGGTCACGCCGAGCACCCGACCAAGATGGCGAAGAACCCGGAGACGGGCTATCAGTCGCTGTTTCGCGCGGGCAGCCAGCAGTCCTGCACCCGTGCGTGGATCAAGCCCACGCTGGTCACCGACACGCTGCTGCGCAAGGACGTCTTCGGGCAGAGCCTGGGCGTGGGCTTCGCGCCGGACGTGCACTGTCCGAACGGCGCGCCACGCGAGTCCATGGCGCGCATCCAGAAAGCCGAGGCGGGAGGCATCGGCGGCAAAGGCCTGTGGCGCCCCGCCGCCCAGGGGCTCACGCCCAGCTACGAGAACGACGCACTGAAGAAGTTCATCGCCGGCGGATTCGTCGCCATCAAGTGAGGAAGCCATGGCCAAGGTCAAGAACGTTCAGCTCGGCCGAGAGATGGAATACCCGTACGAGGGCGCGCGCCCGGAGCGCCAGATCGCGTACGTGTTCGACACCAACAAGTGCATCGCCTGCCAGACCTGCTCCGTCGCGTGCAAGACGACGTGGACCAGCGGCAAGGGGCAGGAGCAGGTGTTCTACAACAACGTCGAGACCAAGCCCTATGGCTTCTACCCGCAGCAGTGGGACGTGAAGCTCTTGAACCTGCTCGGCGGTGGCTCTTGGCAGGGCGAGCGCTACGAGGGCAAGACCATCTTCGAGGCCGCGGAGGGCTCGGAGCGCGCCCAGGGCTACCTGCCCGAGCAAGCAGAGTACGCCTCGCCCAACCTGGGGGAGGACGTGGTGGCGGGGTCCGTGGAGAAGGGCGCCTTCTTTCAGGGCATCCACCAGGTGTGGCAGTTCTACCTGGCGCGCATCTGCAACCACTGCACCTACCCGGGCTGCTTGGCGGCGTGCCCGCGCAAGGCCATCTACAAGCGACCCGAGGACGGCATCGTGCTCGTGGATCAGTCGCGCTGTCGCGGCTATCGGGAGTGCGTCAAGGCGTGCCCCTACAAGAAGGTCTTCTACAACATGGTGACCCGCGTCAGCGAGAAGTGCATCGGCTGCTTCCCGCTGATCGAGAAGGGTGAGCAACCGCAGTGCGTGAAGACCTGCATCGGCAAGATCCGACTGCAGGGCTTCCTGAGCCGGCCGGGCGAGGAGCGGGCGGACAACCCCCTCGACTACTTGGTGCGCATCCGCAAGGTCGCGCTGCCGCTCTACCCGCAGTACGGCACCGAACCGAACGTGTACTACATCCCGCCGGTGCACGTGCCGCGGGACTTCCTGGGTCAGATGTTCGGGCCAGGCGTGGAAGAGGCCATCAGCACCTACCGCAGCGCCGCGACGGACCAACAGCTCCTCGCCGCGTTGCTCTTGTTCGGCAACACGTCGCGGATCCTGCACGGCTTCCGCGCCGACAAGACCGAGGCCGTCGGCTTCGACGCGGAGCAGAAGGAGGTCGTGCGCGTGCCCTACACCGAGCCCTTCTTCAAGCGCGACTTCTTCGACCAGAAGCGCAAGGTCTATCGACTGAACGTCACCTGAGGAGCACGGCGATGAAGCGGAAGCGAGCATGGGTCAACGGTCTGGCAATCGCTGTCGGCGCGGTCGTCCTCGGCGGCGGGTGCTCCGGCAAGAAGGCTCCCGAAGGCTCCGACGGAGCGACGGAGATCCACGCGGCGACGGTCAAGGAGGTGCCCCTGGACCCCGCGGCCAAGGAGTGGAACACCGCGCGCGAGCTGGTGGTCGAGTTGATGCCACAAGGCGTCGCCTTTCCGATGCTGCAGAAGGTCACCGTCACGAAGCTCGCGGTGCGCGCGCTGGTCGATCCCAACTGGCTCGGGCTGAAGCTCACCTGGGAGGATCCGAGTCAGAGCGACGCGCTCGACGTCGATCAGTTCACGGACGCGGTGGCCATCGAGCTGCCCGTGGGCGATCCGGACAAGACCAACCCGATGATGGGCAGCAAGGAGAACCCGGTCTACATCGCACACTGGAAAGCGGCGTGGCAGCGAGACAGGGACACGCATCGCGCGGACGTGCAGGACCGCTACCCGAATTTCTGGTCCGACGGCTATCCATTCGTGTCCGGCGGGCACCCGTACCCGGTGCAGGAGTCCTTTCAGAGCGCCAACTCGCGCCGCTACCTGCCCGGCGTCGCGGCCGCGAACCCGGTCAGCAAGCTCGCCCGCGAGTGGCCCGTCGAGGAGCTGCACGCGACGGGCTTCGGCTCCTTGGCGGATCATCGCTTCCAGGACGCGCGCGCCCGCGGCAAGTGGGCGGACGGCAAGTGGCAGGTGGTGCTCGCCGTCCCGCGCCTGGTCGCCGATCACGCCAACCCGCGCCTGCCCAAGGGCGCCAAGTCCAAGGTCGCCTTCGCCGTGTGGGAGGGGAAGGACGGTCAGGTCGCCGGTCGTAAACAATGGTATTCATTCGTGGATCTGGTGCTGCCGTGAGCTCCCTCGTCGCCCTCGGGGAAGGCTACCGCTTGCTGGCGCTCGGCCTCGCGTACCCGGAGCCCGAGAGCCTCGGCCGAGCGCTCGCCGATGCGCGCGCGCTCTTGCCGGAGCTGGTCGAGCCCCTGCTGGCCCACGTCGACGACGAGCTCGTGGGGGAGCACGTGCGGCTGCTCGTCACGAGCGTGCCGGTCAGTCCCCATGAAGGCTCGTTTCGCGTGTGCGATCGAGGCTCGCTGCTGGGTCAGCTCGCCGCGCTGTACGAGCTGTTCGGCGCGCGCGTCGGCGGGCGGGAGCGGGAGGCGTCCGATCACATCGCCGTGCAGCTCGAGTTCTGCGCGTTGCTCTGCATCAAGCAGGCCCTCGCGGCCGACCGCGGCGACGCCGAGCAGCTCGAGATCGCTCGGCGCGCCCGTCGCGTGCTGCTCGAGGAGCACCTCGGTCCCTTCGGGGTGGCGTTCGGCGAGCGCCTCGCCGTTGCGGCGATGCACCCCTTCTACGAAGTGCTGGGCGAGCTGATCGTGGACTTCATCAGCGCGGACGCCGACGCCCTCGGTGTCGAGCTCGATCCGCTGGCGCCCTCGCGCAGCCTGCCCGTGGTCGAGCCCGACGCGATGGTGTGCCCGCTGTCGGGAGCCGAGCCGAAGTCGTAGCTTCCTTGGGTCGGTGCGGCGCGGTCACGACCCTCCGCGGAGCAGGTGCTGACGCCTGCGGACGTCACAAAGTGATCGGATCCGGCCGCTTGTCGGGGGTCGGCAGCGGCAAGAAGCGCTCGGCGTCGTCGCTGCCGTCTACGCGGAGCCCGGCGCGCTCGAGCACGCCCTTGGCCACGAAGATCGGCGCGCCGGCGCCGAGGGCCAAGGCGATCGCGTCCGAGGGCCGCGCGTCGAGCTCGCTCCGCCCGCCGTTGCCCAGCAGCACCACCGTGCCGTGGTAGGTGTTCTCCAGCAGCTTGTCCACGCGCACGCTCTCGACGCGCCCGCCGAGCTTCTGCAGGGTGCGGTCGTACAGATCGTGGGTCAGCGGCCGGACGAACTCGCGCTTCTCCATGCGGACGCGGATGCTGAGCGCCTCGGTGCCGCCGATGAAGATCGGAATACCCAGCTTCGATTCCGCGTCGACCAAGAGCACGGCTTCACCGGCCGCGGTGGGGGTCACGCTGCGCACGGTCATCGTGGTGTAGCCCTCGGGGACCGCGGGCGCGATCGCAGGCGCGGCGCTGGCCGCGGGGGGGCTGGAGGGGGCGCCGGCTCCACTCGACGGCGCCTGGGGCAGTGCGCTCGCGCTGGTGGCTGCCGTCTCCGCGGGGCTGGGCTCGGGCGGTGACCTGCGCCAGCACCCCGCTGCCACCGCGACGGCTCCGATGGAGCCCACTGCAAGCACTCGTCTGGCGGTCTTCATCATGGCCTCGGCTCCAGCCTAGCGCGAGTCGAAGGGCGGCGCAGAGCGCTCACCAAACGTGGCGCGCGAGGAGCGCGAGGGCCGACACGGCACTCACCGCCAGCACCGCGCTTCGGGTGCGACCCGCGTCGAGCCAGGCCGTGAAGCGACGGGACGCCAGATAGCCAACGAGCACACCGGGCAGGAGCACGGCCGAGGCCATCAGCTCCCAGCGGCCGAAGCGACCGATGCCCACGAGCACGAGCAGCGACATCAGGCTGCCGACGGTGAAGTACGCCGCCAGCGTGCCTCGCAGCCGCGCGCCCGCCTCGCGCTGCAGCACGAGCGCCATCGGGGGCCCACCGATGGAGGCCACGGTGCCCATCACGCCGCCGGCGGCGCCGGCCAGGAGCAACGCGCGGCGGGTGGGCGAAACCGTGGGCCCGAACGCCGTCAAGCCGACCCCGAGCAGCACCAGCCCTGCGAACACCATGCTCAGCATGCTGTGGGAGAGCCGGAGCAGCAAGAGTCCGCCAGCGAGCGTGCCCGGGACGCGTCCGACGAGCGCCCAGCCAGCTCCGCGCACATCCATCGCGCCTCGCTCGCGGAGCGATACGACCACGGTCAGCACCAGCGACGCGGCGAGAATGGGCCCGGGAACCAAGCGAGGTTCGAGCAGCACGCAGACGGGCGCGGCCACGAGCGCCAGCCCGAAGCCCACGGCACCTTGCACCACCGAGCCCACGCCAATGGCGACGCTGGCGAGACCCAGCCGAAGCAGCTCCGGCAGCTCAGACATGCGCCATCCGTCCCAGGCTCACGCGCCGAGGCGCTCCGCCAAGCTGGTGCGGCGGACGTCGCGGCGTTCGTCCGACAGCGCCAAGCGCAGTGCCCGCGTGTCCGAGACCAAGACACACAAGCGGCGCGCGCGCGTCACCGCGGTGTACAGCAGGTTTTGGTTCAGCATCACGAAGTGAGCCGTGAGCATGGGGATCACCACCGCCGGGTACTCGCTGCCCTGACTCTTGTGGATGCTCGTGGCGTAGGCGAGCACGAGCTGGTCGATGGCGGCCTCGTCGTACTGCACCAGGCGGTCGTCGAAGCTCACCACGGCGACCTTGGCTCTGGGGTCGAGCGTCACGATGGCGCCGACGTCGCCGTTGTACACGTCCCGCTCGTAGTCGTTTCGGGTCTGCATCACTTTGTCCCCCACGCGGTACACTTGGTCGCGCACCGTCAGCGAGGCGCCCGTGGCGTTCAGGCGGGACTGTAGGAGCGCGTTCAGCGCGATGGTCCCGGCGGGCCCCTTGTGCATGGGGGTGAGCACTTGGATGTCGCGGATCGGGTCGAGGCCGAAGCGTCGCGGGATGCGCGTCTCCACGAGCTCGCGCACGACCTCGGCGGCCTCCTCGGGATCCCGCTTCGGGATGACGAAGAAGTCCGCGCCGACGTCCTCGGCCTGCGCGGTCTCGGGCAGCTGCCCGCGCAGAATGCGGTGCGCGTTCTGGACGATGCGACTCTCGCTGGCTTGACGGAAGATCTCCGTGAGGCGCACCGTGGGCACCACCCCGCTCGCGATCACGTCCCGCAGGAAGGCCCCCGGACCCACCGAGGGCAGCTGGTCGGCGTCGCCCACGATGACCAGCCGGCAGTCCGGGGGCAGCGCGTCGATCAGGGCCGCCGCGAGCGAGACGTCGATCATGGAAGCCTCGTCCAGGATCAAGGCATCGAGCTCGAGCGGCAGCTCCGAGTCGCGCTTGAAGCGCCCGGTCTTGGGATCGACCTCGAGCAGGCGGTGGATGGTGCGGGCGGGTCTGCCCGTCGCTTCGCTCAGGCGCTTCGCGGCGCGCCCGGTGGGTGTGGCGAAGTCGAGCGTCAGGCGCGCGCCAGCGAGCACGCTGGCGATCGCCCGCACGATCGTGGTCTTGCCCACACCCGGACCGCCGGTGACGACGACGACGCGGTGTTGGCACACGGCCGCGACGGCGGCGCGCTGCTGTGGTGCCAGGACGATGTTCTGCGAGCGCTCGAAGTGCTCGATGGCCTTCTCGACCCCGCCCAGCGCGGGCCCCGGGCTGGCCAGCAGCTGCCGCAGCCCCTCGGCGATGCGCGACTCGGCCGCGTGCAGGCGCGCGGAGTACACCCGGTCGCCCTCCACCACCACTCGCCCGCTCGCCCACAGCGCGTCGATGGCCGCCTGCACGTGCGCCTCGTCGATGCCGAGCAGCTCCGCGGCCCGCCGCTCGAGATCCTCGCGCAGCGCGTACACGTGTCCCGCGTCCGAGTACTGTCCCAGCTCGTGCAGCGTCCCCGCCTGCGCGCGCTCCGGGTGGTCGCCCGCGATGCCGAGACTCTGGGCCAGCCGGTCCGCCGTCTTGAAGCCGATGCCGGCCACCTCGAGCGCCAGCCGATAGGGGTGCTGCTGCAGCATCGCGGCGGCGCGCGCTCCGTAGCGGCGGTAGATGCGCACCGCGAGGGCAGGGGACGCCCCGTGAGTCTGCAGCAGCACCATCACGTTGCTGATGCCGTGCTGCGCGGTCCAGGCCTCTTGCACGTCCTGCGCGCGCTGCGCGCCGATCCCCGGAACCTCGGCGAGCCGCCTCGGATCCGTGTCGAGCACCGAGAGCGCGTCCATCCCGAACTTCTTCACGATGCGGGCCGCCAGCTTGGGGCCGACGCCCTTGATCAAGCCCGAGCCGAGGTATCGCTCGAGACCCACCAGCGTCGACGGCGCGACGGGGACGAGGGACTCGACGCGCAGCTGTCTGCCATGCTTGGGATCCGTCACCAGCTCTCCGGTGACGCGGACTCGGGTCCCCGGACCCACCGCCTGGAACGTGCCGACCACCGCGAGCTGCCCGGGCGACGGCGAGAGACCCTCGACGGAGCCCAGGCGGATCACGCGGAAGCTGGTCTCTTCGTTCTCGAAGGTGACCCTCTCGACTTCTCCGGTCAGCGTCGTGGGCACGGTGGGACTCTAGTGCTGGAGCATGACTGAAGCGTATCCGAGCGCGCGCCCTGGCGCGAGGGCCACCATCACCGGTTAGCCCAGTCCGCCGCCGGCGCGGGAGCCTCTCTGCGCGCGGCAGAGGTCGCGACCGGCGCGCGCGAGGCAGCCGAGCGACACGAGGGCTCCGAGCCAGAAGGCGCCGTACACGAGCGGACCGCCGCGATTGTACTCGAGCGACTCGCTGTAGCGGCCGCGGCTCAGCGCCGAGAAGGCGCGTGTCAGTCCACAGGTCGGGCACTCTCTCCCGAACAATCTCTTGACGTTGCAGGTCGGTGACAGCGCCACGCGACCGCTGTCGATGTCCTCGGGGCTGACCAGGAACGAGACGCCCAGCGAGCCGCCGAGCACCAGCGCGGCGATGGCGAACGCGATCAGGCGGCCGATGGCGTCGGTCCTCGCGAAGCGCTGTTCTGCCGTCAGCTCCGGCTGGGCCACCGGACCATGATAGCGGCTTCCGTCACGGCTCGGGACGTGCCGTGACGGAACCGAGCCGGGGCCCCGGCCGGGGCGCTCCCCGCGGTCTTCGCCCTTGCTCCGGAGCGAGCCGCCGGGGTAGAGCACTGAGCCCATGCGTTGGAGCGAGCGACACCACGAGCGCTGTGGCTGTTCGGCTGCCGGAGGGCCGTTCGCGCTCACCTCGGCGAAGCGTCACTACGAGCGTCCCCGGCCGTTCTCGGTGCGCCACCTGGCGCTCGATCTGGTGCTCGACGTCGTCGCCAAGCGCGTATCCGGGAGCGCCACGCTCGACATCGAGCGGGTCGCTCCCAAGACCGACACGCTGAGCCTCGACGCCGTGGGCTTCACCCTCACCCGCGTGCAGATCGACCTCGGCTCTGGTCTGACGGATGCCCCCTACGACTACGACGGCGACACCCTCGGCGTGAAGGTTCCCGTGTCCGCCGCGCGCGCGACGGTCCGGATCGAGTACGCCGCGACTCCGGCGCGTGGTCTGTACTTCCTCGCCCCCGACGAGGCGGTTCCGGAGCGACCCGAGCAGGTCTGGAGCCAGTGTCAGGACGAGGACGCGCGTCACTGGTTCCCCTGCCACGACAAGCCGCACGTCAAGATGACGACCGAGTTGCGCGTCGCGGTGCCTTCCGGGTTCACGGTGCTGTCCAACGGCGAGCCGGTCTTCACCGACACGCCGGCCACGGGCGACCCGTGGGTGTACCACTTCCGCCTCGATCAACCCCACCCCGCCTACTTGATGACCCTGGTCGCGGGTCGCTTCGACGTCGTCGAGGATCGCCCCGCGCGCATCGGCGATCGCAGCATCCCGGTTCAGTATCTGGTTCCGCCGGGCAAGAAGGACGAGGCACGGCGCAGCTTCGGCGAGACCCCGCGGATGATCGAGCTGTTTTCCCGCCTCACCGGCGTGGATTTCCCCTGGACCCGCTATTCCCAGGTGGTGGTCCACGACTTCATCTTCGGTGGCATGGAGAACACCACGGCCACGACCATGTACGAGCACATCCTGCTCGACGAGCGTGCCGCGATCGACGTCACCAGCAATGACTTGATCGCCCACGAGCTGGCGCACCAGTGGTTCGGGGACCTGGTGACCTGTCGTGACTGGTCCCACGGTTGGTTGAACGAGGGCTTCGCGACCTACATGGAGCACGTGGAGCGCGAGGACCGCCTGGGGCGAGACGAATACGATTGGGGTGTCGAGGGTGACTTGTCGAGCTACCTCGCTGAAGCGAGCGGCCAGTATCAGCGCCCCATCGTGTGCCGCGACTACGAGGCGCCCATCGATCTGTTCGACCGTCACCTGTACGAGAAGGGCGGGCTCGTGCTGCACATGTTGCGCCGCGAGCTGGGGGAAGAGCTGTTCTGGAAGGGCGTGCGAACCTACCTCCGGCGGCACCCGCACGGGATCGTGGAGACCGCCGACCTGCAGCGCGCACTCGAAGACGCGAGCGGGGCTTCGCTCGAGCGGTTCTTCGATAGCTGGGTGTATCGCCCGGGACACCCAGCGCTCAAGGTGCGAGTGAGCTATGAGGATGGCCAGCTCACGGCGCACGTCAAGCAGACGCACAAGGTCGGTGACACTCCCCTGTTCGCGTTCCCGCTGGAGCTGGTGGTGGCTGACGCAGCCGGGAAGGTGCGCCGCTTCGAGAAGCGGGTAGACAGCGCGGCGGACGCCCTGACCGTGGCGCTGGGCGAGCGCCCGACCTGGGTGGCCTTCGACCCGGACTTCAAGGTCACCGCCGACGTCACCTTCGAGGCGCCGGCGGACATGCTCAAGCACGCGCTCGCGGACGCAACCCCCGCGCGCGCCCGGTGGCAAGCCGCGCGCTCCCTGTCCAAGCGCCACGATCTGCCGACCATCGAGGCGTTGGCAACGTGTCTGTCGAAGCCGAGCGAAGCCTGGATGGTGCGTGCGGAGGCGGCCCGCGCGCTAGGCTCCATCCGTGGCTCGGCGGCGGAGGCCGCGCTGCTCGCACAGGTCGAAGACGAGCACCCGAAGGTGCGCCGCGCGGTAGCCATGGCGCTCGGCAACTTCCGGACGGGCAGGGTGGCCAAGGCGCTGTCGCGGCTAGCGCGCAAGGACTTGTCCTACCTGGTGGAGGCGGAAGCGGCCAGGTCCCTCGGCAAGACTCGACACAAGAGCGCGGGCAAGACGTTGCTCGAACTGCTCGAGCGGCCGAGCTGGGCGGACGTCGCGCGCGCCGGGGCGCTGGACGGCCTCGGCGCCCTGCGGGATGACGAACACGTCGGGGACGTGCGCAAGTACACGCGCTACGGCGTGCCCGCGCGGGGGCGTCGCGCGGCAATCGCCGCGCTCGCACGGCTCTCGGATGGTCGCAAGACCCGCGAGCACCTCGAGGACTTGCTCGACGACCAGAATCCGCATCTGCGCATCGACGTCGTGGCAGCGCTCGAGTCGCTCGCCGACCCCCGCTCTCGCGCGGCGCTCAATCGCCGATTGCGCAGCGAGCTCGATGGGCGAGTGGTGCGGCGCATCCGCGAAGCGCTGCGCAACATCGGCGAGCGGCTCACGAGTGAGCACAAGCGGCTGACCGACGAGCTCGAGGCGGTCAAGGGCGAGCTGTCCGAGCTCAAGGTGCGCCTCGGCAAGCTCGAGCGCGGCGGCGGCGTTCGAGCGGAGGAGCCGCAGCCGGAACCCAGCGAGGAGGTCCCGGCCGAGCCCGAGTCCGCGGAGCCCGTGGCCACGCGCCCGCGCCCCAAGCGCGCCCGTGGCCCGCGTGCGCCAGCCACGAAGGCGCCGGACACGAAGGCGCCGGCCAAGCGGGCGCCGGCCAAGCGGGCGCCGGCCAAGCGGGCGCCGGCCAAGAGAGCGCCGGCCAAGCAGGCGCCGGCCAAGCGGGCGCCGGCCAAGCAGGCGCCGGCCAAGCAGGCGCCGGCCAAGCGGGCGCCGGCCAAGCAGGCGCCGGCCAAGCAGGCGCCGGCCAAGAAGCCCCGGAGCCGCAAGTGAGCGGCGCCGAGCCGGTGCTGCTCGAGCTGGTAGACGGCGCGGCCATCCTCACCCTCGATCGCCCGGAGCGCATGAACGCGCTGTCCCGGGACGCGCTGCTCGCGTTCGGGCGCATCGGGCGTCAGCTCGACGGGGACACCGCGGTCCGCGTCGTGATCGTCACCGCCCGGGGCGATAAAGCGTTCTGCGCCGGCGCCGATCTGAAGGAGCGCCAGGGGATGAGCCTCGACGACGTGCGCGAGCAGCTCACGCTCTACCGCACCGAGCTCGGCTGGCTCGATCGGTTCCCCGTGCCCGTGGTCGCCGCCATCAACGGCGTGGCCTTTGGTGGTGGACTCGAGCTCGCGCTGCACTGCGACCTGCGCGTCGCCGCGGCCCATGCCCTGCTCGGGCTGCCCGAGACGAACCTGGGCATCATCCCCGGCGCAGGCGGCACCCAGCGCCTGCCGCGCATCGTCGGGGAGGCCAAGGCGAAGGAGCTGATCCTGCTCGGCTCTCGCATCGACGCGACCGAGGCGTTGCGCATCGGGCTCGTGAGCCGGGTCACGCCGCCCGGGCAGGACGTGCTCGAGGACACGCTCGCCTTCGTGGAACCCATCAGACGCGGCGCGCCGATCGCGCAGCGGGCCGCTCTCCGCGCGGTGCAAGCAGCGCTCGACACGCCGCTCGATGACGGCCTCGCGCTCGAGCGCCAGTGCTACGAGGAGTGCCTCGTCAGTCAGGATCGGGTGGAGGCGCTGCGCGCCTTCGCCGAGAAGCGCAAGCCCGTGTTTCGCGGCGTGTAGGCCGGCTCTCCGCACAGGCGGGGGACTAGGCGCGTCGCGCGCTCGGGATCGCCACCGGCTCGAGCGGAGCATCCTTGGCGAAGGCACCCCGCGCGCCCGTAGGGACGGAGTTGATGCGGTCGACCACAGCCATGCCCTCCGTCACGGTCGCGGACACGGCGCCGTCTTGGTTAGGCCAGGAAGCTCTCCACCGTCAGCGGCGCCCGCGCGGAGTCTGGGGTGAGGGTGACTTGGGCCAGGCTGGTCTCGAGCACGACTCGAGTCGACATGGGTGCAGGCTACCGCGGTTTGGGCTATTTCAATGCTCATGGCGCACGATCCCAGGCCCGAAACCCACCGCGACCTGCCCCTGGCCGATGGCGAAGGCCTAGGACTCGACACCGACGGCCTCACGGCGCTGCGCCAAGCGGTGAAGGCCTGGCGTGAGGGCGCCGTGCACGAGAGCTACGCCCGCGTCCCGGCGCGCCGCGAGCGCTTCACGACCTGGAGCGGCATCGAGGTGCCCGACGTGGCGACCCCGCTCGACGGCCCGGGGGACTACCTCGCCGAGCTGGGGATGCCCGGCGAGTACCCGTACACGCGCGGCGTCCAGTCGACCATGTATCGCGGGCGGCTGTGGACCATGCGCATGTTCGCCGGCTTCGGTACCCCCGAGCAAACGAACGAGCGCTTCCGCTACTTGCTGCGTGAAGGCCAGACCGGGCTGAGCACAGCCTTCGATTTCCCGACGCTCATGGGCTACGACTCGGACTCCCCGCGGTCCTTGGGGGAGGTAGGCATGTGCGGCGTCGCGGTCGATACCCTGCGCGACATGGAGGTGCTCTTCGACCAGATCCCGCTCGAGCGAGTCACCACCAGCATGACCATCAACGGGCCTGCCGTCGTGCTGCTCGCCTTCTACGTGGCGCTCGCGGACCAGCGCGGCATCTCGCGCAAGAAGATCGGCGGGACAGTGCAGAACGACTGCCTGAAGGAGTTCATCGCGCAGCACGCGTGGCTCGTCCCCCCGCGGCCGGCGATGCGCATCGTCACGGACATGATCGAGTTCTGCTCGCAGGAGGTGCCGCGTTGGAACACGGTCAGCATCAGCGGCTATCACATCCGTGAGGCCGGCGCGACGGCGGCGCAGGAGCTTGCCTTCACGCTCGCCGACGGTCTGGCCTACGTCGAGAGTTGCATCGAGCGAGGCATGGCGGTGGACGAGTTCGCGCCGCGTCTCTCGTTCTTCTTCGACGTGCACAACGATTTTTTCGAGGAAATCGCGAAATTTCGCGCCGCTCGGCGGATGTGGGCGCGCTTCATGAAGGAGCGTTACGGCGCGCAGCGCGCGGAGAGCATGAAGCTCCGTACTCACGCGCAGACTGCCGGCGTCAGTCTCACGGCGCAACAGCCCTACAACAACGTCGCACGCGTCTCGCTGCAGGCGCTCGCAGCCGTGCTGGGTGGAACCCAGAGCTTGCACACGAACTCGCTCGACGAGACCTACGCCTTGCCCACCGAAGAGGCCGTGACCATCGCGCTGCGTACCCAGCAAATCATCGCGGAGGAGTCTGGAGTCGCCAACGTGGCTGACCCCCTCGGTGGCAGCTACTATGTGGAGTGGTTGACGAGCCGGCTCGAGCGCGAGGCGCTCGACGTCATCCGGCGCATCGATGAGATGGGCGGCATGGTGCGCGCCGTGGAGAAGGGCTATCCCCAGCGAGAGATCGCGCGCAGCGCGTACGAGTTCGAGCGCCTGCTCAACTCGGAGGAGCGCGTCATGGTCGGCGTGAACGGCTACGTTACCGACGACCGAGGCAAGATCCCCACGCTCAAGATCGACGAGTCCGTGCAGCGCCTTCAGGTCGAGAATCTGGCCAAGGTGAAGAACGGGCGAAGCGCGGTGGAGGTCGCGCGAGCGCTCGAGCAAGTGCGCGACGCGGCGTGCGGACACGACAACCTGATGCCCCCAATCATCGCTGCCGCTCGGGTCTACGCTACCGAGCAGGAGATCTGCGACGTGCTGCGAGAGGTGCTGGGCACCTACAGCGACCCCGCGGAGTTCTGAGCGTCAAGAGCCGCCTGCGCTGCCGGCTCCGGGCTCCTCGTCCGGCTCGGCGCGGGGATCGAGCCCCCGGGTAACGGACTCCCGCACGGGGGGAGCCGAGCTCGGTCGCCGGGGCGTCGGCCGGCTGCCCCGTTCCGGCTCCGTTGGCGTCGGGGTCCAGGGCGACGTGCGCTTGTTCGAGCGATCCTCGCCGAACGGGGCGAACGGGTTGGTCTGTGAGCTCGGTCGACCAGCGAGCGGATCCGTGCGCTTGCTCGATCGCTCGATCGCGTCGGGCGTCGGGCGCACGCTGCTCGGTGGCGGCTGACTGCTGCTCGCCGCGTCCACGTTGGCCAAGGACGGGCGGTGGGCAAAGATCGCGTCGACTTGCGCCGAGAGGGAGGGCTGAGTCGGGTGGCGCAGCGTCGGCCGCGTCTGTCGTCGAGACGGCTGGGGCGGTTCCTGCGAAGCGGGGTCCACGGCCGGCGACGCGAGGCTCACCTCTAGCCGAACCTGGTCGCCACGCGTCTCGCCGCGGACACGCGGCGAGGTCGAGCCGGCGAAGCGCTGCGCACCCACGATCAGCCCGGCGACGAGGTGGCGCAGCGCGCGCGCCATGCGAGGGTGGCCGGGACAGTAGACCTCCACCGTGAAGCCAGCAGGGGAGCGGAAGACCTCGAAGCGCACCGCGGCATCGACGAACGGGTGTTCCACGGGAACGCGCAGTCGCGCGACGGTCGCGAACAGGTCGCCGACGATCACACTCGTCCCGCTCTGGCTGAGGGTACGCGTCGCAAGGTCGAGGCCGAGCCGCTCGAGCAGGCGGCCCGAGCCGTCCCCGAGCGCGGAGTCTAGCGTCAGGAGCAGGTCTTCGGCGACGTGCAAGGGCAAGGTGTCCGTCGGGCTGCTCCGCCGAAGCAGCTCCGGCTCACACTGGGCCCGTGCCTGCTCCCCGAGCCTGGCGAGCGCGCGCGCGACGGAGCCCGCGCCGTGCTCTCGCTCGATCAGACCGAGGGCGTCGCGAATGAACCAGCACCGGACTTGGGCAACCACTCCGCGTGAGAGTATAGGCGGCGCGGGCGAGCATGGCCATGGCCTCTGGCGCTGGTCGCCAGGCGCGGCTCACTGGTAGGTGACGACCAAGCGGGGCGGGGTGACGCCCTGCAGGTTGAAGTAGTCTGTGCCGTTGTTGTTTACCGGGAAGACGCCGAAGTAGAGGCTGCCGTTCGCGCTGATGGACGCCGGCGGGATGGGCCAGCTCATGGTCTGCAGCTTCGCCACGTTCCCGAGATCGGCGCCCAGCAGGGCCCCTTGCTGCGCTGGCACGCTGGAGAACAGGTCTGCCCGAGTGAAAGCCGCGACCTGCCACAGCTCCCCCGAAGAGACGCTGTCGGCCGAGGTGCCGTTGGTGGCGCGCAGCTCGAACGCAGCAGAAATGATGCTCTTTCCCGTCAGCGTGCCGTCGAGATCGAAGCGGACGAAGGCCCCGCTCGGCGCTGCCGGCGCGAAGGCGTCGTTCACCAGATCCACGCTCATTGCGTCGCCGCCGGAGGCGGTCGCGCAAACGTCCGGATCCGGGATGTTCAGGTTGACGCAGTCGGCCACGGACGCGGCGTACACGACTTGGAGGGTAGCGCCGCCGCCCGAGCCGCCGGCTCCGCCGCTACCGCCGGTTGCGCCGCCGCTTCCGCCTGCCCCTGCGCTTCCGCCTGCGCCCGCGCTACCCCCGCTTGCGCCAGCAGCTCCGCCCGCGCCGCCCGCGGCTCCGCTGCTGCCTCCTGCGCCGCCCCCGCTCGCTCCGGACACACCGCCGACACCGCCCACTCCGCCGAGGGAGGCATCCCCGCCAGCCGAACCGGGTGCGAAGGCGTCGAAGTCGTACGTACATCCCCCCACAAAGGCGGTGAACCACGCACACCATCCCACTCCCGGACGCAGCCAGCGCATCGGCCAGAACCTAGCACGACTCGAGCCGGGTGGTGCTGGCCGAAGTGCGCTAACCTCTGCCCTGTGTCGGCGCAGATGCTCGGCCGTTACGAGCTGCTCCGCCCCATCGCACGCGGGGGCATGGCGACGGTGTACCTCGCCCGGGTGCGCGGGGAAGGGGGCTTCGAGCGGCAGGTGGCCATCAAGCTCATGCACCCGCACATCGCGGAAGATCGCGAGTTCGTCGCGATGTTCTTGGATGAAGCGCGGATCGCGGCGCGCATCCGCCATCCCAACGTCGTCTCCACCCTCGAGGTGGACCGGGGCCGCGATGGGCTGTTCCTGGTGCTCGAACTGGTCGAAGGACACTCGCTGCATGCCATCCTGCGCCACGCCATCGCGAGTAAGACGCCCATCCCCTTGGACGTGGGCGTTCGCATCGCGCTCGACTTGCTCGAGGGCTTGCACGCCGCGCACGAGGTGGAGGACGAGACCGGCACCCCGCTGAACCTCGTGCATCGCGACGTGTCGCCCCAGAACGTGCTCGTGGGCAAGGACGGCGTCGCTCGCATCACGGACTTCGGCGTAGCTCACGCTCGCTCGCGGCTAGCCACCACCCAGGGGACCTCCCTCAAGGGTAAGGTCGCCTATCTGTCGCCCGAGCAGTTGCTCGGCAATGACGTTGATCGTCGCTCGGACGTCTTTGCCGCCGGCATCGTGATCTGGGAGCTCCTGGTCTGCGGCCGCCGGCTCTTTCGAGGCCGCAGCGAGGGCGAGACGGTCGCCGCGATCCTGTCACGCGCGATCCCTGTCGTCGCCGAGCTGAACCCCGCGGTGCCCAAGCCGGTGTCCGACGTCGTGCAGCGCGCGCTCGCGTTCGACCCTGCCGACCGCTACGGCACCGCAGTGGAGTTTGCGGACGCGCTGTCGCAGGCACTGGCGTCCGCCGGGCGGGCGGCGGCGCACTCGCGGGCGGTGGCCAACTACCTGGAGGGGCTCGCCATTCCACCGCCTGCGGTGGACACCATCCCGAACACGGGGACGGCGTCGGTCGCCGCCAGCGCCGAGCCGACGGCCGGCACGGGCACCGCGGGCAGCCCCATCGTGGCGTCGGTCTCACCCGCGGCGCCGCGTCGGCGCTGGGTGTGGCCCGCCGTTGCTGGGTTCTCCACGGTGGTCATCGCGCTTGGCGTGTGGGTGGCGACGCGCGGGACGACCGCCGCGGCCGACCCTCCGGCGTCGGCCAACGCGGCCCCCTCGACGCCGCAGGCGCGCGCGCCCGATACCGTGGCGCCGCCGGTCGTCGCGCCCTCTCCCGTCGACTCGCAGGAGCCCGCGGCTGCCGAGCCGAAGGCGGTCGCGGCGGACAGGGCCGAGCCCGAGCTCGAGAAGCCGCCGACGAGGGTCACCGAGAAGGGCTCCGCGCCCACGTCCACCCCACGGCCTCGTCCAACCTCGGTCAAGCCGAGCGCGACGAGCTACCGACCCGAGGAGCTGTAGTGCGCCACCGAATCGTCATCGCTTCCCTGTGCGGGCTGATGCTCGCGGGTACCGCCAGCGCATCGGACGCCGGACAGAGCTTCAAGCGAGCGCAAACAGCGTTCGATGCCGGGGACTACGAGACGTCGCTCGCCGAAGCCAGACGCGCGTACGAACTGAGCAAGAGCCCGAACGCGCATTTGTACGTCAGCCGCAGCTTGGTCAAGCTTGGTCGCTTCGACGAGGCCTTTCGCGAGATGACGACCACGCTGGCCGAAGCAGCGGCGGCCACCCGAGAAGACGCGAAGTACACGCCTACGCGGGACGCCGCGGCGGCGGAGCTCGCGCTGCTGAACGAGAAGATCGCGAAGGTGGTGATCGCGTTCGCGGAGCCTCCACAGGGGGTGACCATCAAGCTGAACGGCGCCGACTTCCCCGCGGACCAGGTTGGCAAGCCGTACGCCGTCCTGCCGGGTGACACGCTGATCGAAGTGACTGCACCAGGGCATGCGCCGCTGCGACGCACGGTCTCCCTGGCGGCTGCTCAGACCCAGACCGTGGTGCTGCAGCTCGAGGCCGCGCCAGCCGCCGCGCCTGTCGCTCCCGAACCACCCGCGCCACCGCCCCGCGCGGCCTCGGCTTCGGGTGGCAACCTGCTCGCCTACGTGAGCCTGGGCGTTGGTGTAGCGGGCGCTGCGACCTTCGGCATCATGGGTATGTCGGCCAAGAGCCGCCACGACAAGCTGAGCGACGAGTGCGGCGCGCGCTGCACGGATCCGAAGTACCAAGACGACATCGACAGCGGGAAGCGTTCGCAGTTGATCGCGAACATCGGTCTCGGTGTCGGGGTCGTGGGGGTCGGTGTGGGGACGGCGCTGCTGCTCTTCGGCTCGAAGAAGTCCGCGCCGGAGGCCACGGGGCTGCACCTCGGCGCCGGTCCTGGAGCGGCGTCCATGGGCTACCGGGGCGTGTTCTGAGCGCTCACCCCCCGGCGGCGGAGAGGGCTTGGGCCAGGTCGGCGATCACGTCGTCGGCGTCTTCGATGCCGACGCTCAGGCGCACCAAGGACGCAGAGATGCCGATCTGGTCGAGCTCGGCGTCCGACAGCTCGAAGTAGCTCATGGTGGCGGGCTGCTCGATCAGAGTCTCGACGCCGCCCAGGCTGGGTGCGATCTGAGCCAGCCGGCAGCCATCCACCGTGGCCGCCGCGTGTGCGCGACCGCCGCGCAGCTCGAAGCTCACTACGCCGCCGTGACCTAGCATTTGGCGGGTTGCCGTGTCGTGGCTGGGGTGGCTCGCGAGGCCCGGGTAGTAGACGCGGGCCACCGCGGGATGCGCCTCGAGCCAGCTGGCCACTCGCGCCGCGGTGCCGTTCTGGCGCTCGACTCGCACCCCAAGGGTCTTGAGTCCGCGCGCGATCAAGAACGCCGCGTGCGGGTCGAGCACGCCGCCGAGCACACCACGCAGCTCACGTACGAGGGAGATCAAGTGCGTCGGTCCGCATACGATGCCGCCCATCACATCGTTGTGACCCGCAAGGTACTTGGTTGCGCTGTGGACGACGAAGTCCACGTCGTAGCTCGCCGGGCGCAAGTTGATCGGCGTCGCGAAGGTGGCGTCCACCAGTGTGCGAACGCGCCCCGCGCCGCGCACGACCCGCACCAGCTCTTCGAGATCCGTGCAGTAGAGGTAGGGATTGGTCGGCGACTCCGCGATGACCAGTCGCGTGCTGCTGCGCATGGCCGCCGGCAGCTCCCGGACCGCGGCTGGGCCGACCAGGGTGTGCTCGATGCCGAGGCGTTCGAGCACGACGGTCACGAGCTGGCGCGTCCGGCGATAGCAGTCCCGAAACAACACCACGTGGTCTCCCGGTCCGAGCAGCGCCAGCGCGACGGTCGAGATGGCCGCCATCCCGCTGGAGAACGCGGCGGCGTCGTCCGTGCCGTCGAGCGCGGCGACGCGCCGCTCGAGCTCCCGCACGGTCGGATTGCCGTAGCGCCCGTACTCCTCTCGGTCCGGATCGGGATCGCGGCCTTCCATGTACGCGGAGAGGTCAGCGGTGTCGCGGAACGTGTACGTCGCCGTCTGGGCGATGCCGGGGCCGAGGGTGTGGTGCGGGCGCTCACGGGGCACTCCGGCGTGCACCGCGTCCGTCGAGCGCGAGAAGCGCTGCCGGTCGTCGGTCATGGCGACGACTCGGGCGTCAGCGCCGCGAGGCGGTCCTTCACCCACTGAGCCGCCAGGTCCGCCGCGTCGCCGAGGAGAACTAGCTCCGCCTTCTTGGGGTCGCGCTCGCTGCGGGGCTTGAACTCCACCCCGCCGCGATCGAGCGCCTTCTTGCCCACGGTGATGCGCAGCGGCACGCCGATCAGATCCGCGTCCTTGAACTTCACGCCCGGGCGCTCTTCCCGGTCGTCGACCAAGACCTCGAGCCCGCGCGCCTCGAGCTCACGCTCGAGCTCGGTGACCGCCGCCACGACCTCCGGCTCGGCGCCCAGCTGCACGACGTGCACCTGATAGGGCGCCAGGCTGATGGGCCAGGCGATGCCGTCGCTGTCGTTGAACTGCTCGACGGTGGTCGCGATCAGGCGCGAGACGCCGATCCCGTAGCAGCCCATCACGATGGGCCGACTGGTCCCGGACTCGTCCAAGTACGTCGCGCCCATCTTGTCCGAGTAGTGCGTGCCGAGCAGGAAGATATGGCCGGCTTCGATGCCGCGATAGACCTTCAGCGTCTGGCCGCAGGAGGGGCAAGGGTCGCCATCCTTCACGCTACGCAGGTCCGCCACCCGAGCCTCGAAGTCACGCCCCGGTTGCACGTGGATGAAGTGCGCGTCCGTCTCGTTCGCGCCGGTGATGCCGTCGATGACGTTCATCGCGTCGCGGTCGACGAGGAGCTTGCCCGCGAAGCCGACTGGCCCCGCGAAGCCGACCGCGGCGCCGGTCGCCTTGCGCACGTCCTCTTCGCTGGCGAGAAAGACGTCGCCCACGCCGAGGGCTCTGGCCAGCTTGATCTCGTTCAGCTCGTGGTCGCCGCGCACCACAGCCATCACGACCTCGGTGCCCGCGACGTACAGCAGGCTCTTGAGGAATCGCGCGGGCTCCGCTCGTAGGAAGGTGCTGACCTCCTCGATCGTTCGTTGTCCCGGGGTGGACACTCGCTCGCGCGGGGGGAGCTGGCTGCCATCGCCGGTGGGCGCGCGGGCTGGGGTCTCGGCGACCTCCAGGTTGGCCGCGTAGTCGCAGCTCGAGCACGCCGCGATGAAGTCCTCCCCGCTCTGCACCAGCACCTGAAACTCGGCGCTGCCGCTGCCGCCCATGGCGCCCGAGTCCGCGCTCACCATCCGGTAGGTCAGACCCATGCGATCGAAGATGCGCGTGTACGCGATGCGCATCTTCTCGTAGCTCGCCCTCGCGGCGTCCTCGCTCGAGTCGAAGGAGTAAGCGTCCTTCATGCTGAACTCGCGACAGCGCAGCAGGCCGCCACGCGGTCTGGGCTCGTCGCGGAACTTCGACTGGATCTGATACAGATTGCGGGGCATGTCGCGGTAGCTGTGGATCTCGCGTCGCGCCATGTCGGTGATGATCTCTTCGTGTGTCGGCCCGAGGTGGTAGTCGCTGCCTTTGCGATCCTTCAGCCTGAACAAGATGTCGCCGAACACGTCCCAGCGGCCCGTCTCCTTGAAGTACTCGCTGGGCAACAGCGCCGGCAGCGACACCTCGAGGGCGCCAGCCCGATCCATCTCTTCGCGCACGACACGCTCCACGCGCCTGAGCACCCTCACCCCCAGGGGCAGGTAGCTGTAGATCCCGGCGCCGACCCGCCGGACGTAGCCGGCCCGCAGCAGCAGGATGTGACTCTGGCTAGTGGCGTCCGACGGAGCTTCTTTCAGCGTCGGGATGAGCGCGCTCGTGTACCGCATGGTGTCCGCTCACTACCACGCGCAGGCAGCCGCCGAAATTACAACGATACTGTATTGTTCGACTCGGATTGACACGATGCGGCACTAGGACTACATCCGCGCACCGAGTAGTTCTATTGCCTACCTTTCGGTACACGCCGGAGTCCCCATGAACCGTTCCCTCGCGTCGATAGCCCTGGTCTCCCTCCTCGCTGCCTGCTCCGCGGACGTTCACGATCCCGAAGAGTCTCTCGAGCCCGTGGGCGAGCCCGCCGCCACCGAGCTGCACGACGACGTCTCGACCTACTACGTCGTCACCCGTCAGGACTTTCGTAAGTGCGCCTACCCGATGTGCGGCGGCTACTTCGTCAAGCGCGTGAACCGCGCGGTCACGCAGTGCGCGAATGGCTCCTGGGCGAAAGAGTGCCACATGGTCGATCTGGATCTGTCCGCGCTCGGCGTCGGCGAGGACGAGGCCGGACGCTATCGTTCGGATGTCTTCGGCCAGAAGCGCGGACTGGTGCGCGGCAAACTGCAGTCGATCAAAGGGGCGAACACGCTAGTGGCGAGTGAGGCTTGGGAGGGCGCCACGGGGAATGCTCCCATCGGTGACGCGTGGCGAGTGAACAGCAGCGGCATCGTGTGCATCACTTCGCCGTGCCCGAGCTACCAGGAGACGCACCTGAATACCGGGTTCTCGCGCAACATCCACGGCGTGGACCTGTTCATGTCGGGCGCGGCCGAGGAGCAGCTCTCGCAGGGCTACCAGCAGATGGCGGACGACAAGCTCCTCGTCACCGGCCTGCACGTGCTGTTCAAGGGCATGCACGGCAAGGGCATCGCGCTGTGGGCTTCGGAATTCTATCTGCCGCTGCAGGGCAGCTCCTACTGCGGCTCGGTAGTCGTGAACGCGCCCCACGCGAACTCTCCCACCTACTACGCCAAGAACTTCACGAGCGAGAAAGAGGCGTGGAGCTGGCTCGGCAGCAACTTCCCGCATGGGGACGACGCTCAGGTGTGGAAGGGCGCGTGCAACGAGCCGCGCATGTGCATGACCGTGTACCAGCCTGTCTGCGGCGTCGTGAAGGACTCTCCCCCGTCCACCTACGGCAACTCCTGCAACTTCGAGGGCGCCATCCTCGCGGATGCCGGGAGCACCGGCGAGAGCAAGGGCTTCTACACCAAGGGCGAGTGCGGAGCCGCGTGCGACTACTCGGATCCGAGCCGTAACTACGTGGCGCAGAGCCCCGAGCAGTGCGCGCTGGTCAAGTTCTACTGCCAGTCCGATCAGGTGCCCTTCTTCGACGATTGCGGCTGCGGTTGCGAGGTCGGCGCGAAGAAGTGAGGCCGCCCACGGGCAGTCTCAGAACGCAGCGCTCAGCGCGAACGCCAGCGTGCGCTCGCCGAGCACGCTCCCGTCGACGGTGAGCGAAGTACGGTCATTCAACATCACGGTCGAGCCGGCGCCGATGGCGTAGTGGTGACGATCCGAGCCCGTGCGCTCCAGTCCGTCTTGCTCCCACAGGACAGGGCCGGCGAAGAAGCGAGCAGCGGTGTAGGGCACCCAGGTCCGCCACAGCGTGACGCCGACGAGAGCGCCGAGACGGGCGTCGGAGGCCGACAGCGCCGCACCCTCACGGGCGCCGGTTCGCTCGCGGGATCTGGCGAAGCTCATCGAGTAGCCGATGCTGGTCGTGACGAAGGGCTCGTGCTCTTGCGCACCGAAGAAGCGATGAGCCAGGACGAGCCCCGCTACCACGCCGGGCTCGACGTCGTAGCTCCGCCGCTCTCCGGAGAGATCGCCGCCGAGCACGGCCCCCAGCGAGAGCTGCAGCATCGTGCGCTCCCCCAGGGCACCTGCCAGCGTCGCCAAGGCGGCCTGCTGCGTCAGGTCATAGTCGGCCTCGCCGTCAAACCGCAGGCTCGAGGCCGTGTGGGCGAACGAGGCTCCGAGGCGCAGGTTGCGTTCGCGCGCCCGCTCTACTTCGCAGCCCGTCGGACCGACGGGGGCGGACACCCCTCAGGCGCCCGCTGGAGCCGCCCAGCAGCTCACCGCCGCCAGCAGCGCCGCAGCGATGGGCGTCGGATCCGGGAGTGGGCGCGACATCGCCTCGATCCTACAGCACGCCGACAAAAATCACTGAAATCAATACCTTCCCAGGGTCGCCGCTATTGACATATCTTTGTCTAGGACTAAAGCCTCCTCGAGCCATGGTGGCGCCAGGGATGACCGACGACGAAGACTCACCGGGGTACTCGATCCGTGTCGCCTCGCGGCTGACCGGGCTGTCTGCGGACACCCTGCGCATGTGGGAGCGACGCTACGGCTTCCCGCGCCCGCGGCGCAACGACTCGAAGATCCGCGTCTATTCCAAGGAAGACGTGGAGCGCTTGACCCTGATCGCGCGCGCCCAGAAGGCGGGCTACCGCGCGGGCGAGGTCATTGGAAAGTCGTACGACGAGCTGAAGGCCCTGTTGGTCGACACCCTCGCCGTCGAGCGACCCATCGCGGAGCCCACGTCGCTCGAGTCGCTGCTCGAGGCGCTCCGACGCGACGACGCGGATCGGCTGCGCGCGGAGCTGCGCAGGGCGGTGGCGACCCTCGGTCCCCGGCAGTTCATCACCGACGTGGCGGGGCCGCTCGTTCAGCGTGTCGGGGAGGAGTGGGCCGCTCGCCGTCTCGAGGTGCGGCACGAGCACCTGCTCTCCGAGACCCTCAGCACTCAGCTTCGCTTGTTGCTCAGCGCCTACGAGGGCACCACCGAGCCTCCCATCGTGCTGCTCTCGACGCTGCCGGACGAACAGCACGGACTCGGTCTCGAGATGGCCGCGCTGTACTGCGCGCTCAGCGGCGCCACCCCGCGCTTGCTCGGCGTCGACACACCCGTAGACCAGCTGCTCGAGGCCGCGCGTGCCCTGCGCGCCGACGTGATCGGCCTGTCGATCTCACCCGCGTCGGATCTGCGGACCGCCAGCGCGCACCTTCAGCTCTTGCTCGACGGTCTGCCCGCGGAGGTGGAGCTGTGGCTCGGCGGCGCGCGCTCGCTTGGCCTCGAGCTATCCCACCCGCGCCTGCGCCGAGTGCCGTCCTGGACCGCGCTGGACCGCGAGCTCGAGCGGCTGAGCCGCTGAAGGGCTGTCAAGAATTGACCCAGTTCGCGCCGGCGGAGCCGGCCCCGCGTGGGGGTGGGGCCCCGACGAACTCACTTCGGCGGGGCGGGAGGCGCGTGCGTCTCCGGTGAAAGAATGAAAGAGCTGTCGATTATTCGACAGCTCTCGAGTCAGGCGTCACGGGAGTCGCGCCAAGAGCTCCTCCACCGTCGGTGACGACGGCGCGCGCCAGCGAACGGACAGCGGCTGCCGCGGGGAGCTGGCGCGCTCGAGAGCGACCGGCGCGTCGTACAGGCGCTGGCCCAGCGCGGACAACTCGGCGGTCAGGCGTTCGAAGCCGGCGTCCGTGCTCGGGGCGTGCAGCCGGTCCGGCAGGCGAATCAGCACTTCGTCCGTCCTCAGAGCGCTGCCCAGCTCGGGGACCCGCGCGAGCAGCGCCGCGAAGCGCAGCGCGCGACCTAGGGCATCGGCGATGCGATCGCCGGTCACCGGTTCTCGCTTGCGAAACACCAGTACGCCGGGCCGGCCCTCGCCGAGATCGATGCCGTAGTCCGTGGCGTGTCCGATGAGCACGACCCCGGGCCCGTGATGGACGTGACCGTAGTCCACCACGTCGATCATCAGCTCCCCCAGCGCGTCGTCGCGCAAGATGGTGTGCAACACTGGCACGAAGCGCTCGAGCGGGGGTCGCTCGCTTGCGACGAAGTAGAGCTTGACTTGGATCTTCCGGGTAGGCATGGACAATCGCGCTTCAGGAGGCCAGGCGAGCGTAACACTCGTGCGCCGCGTCGACGAACAGCTGCGCCTCTTCGATCGCTTGTCGTGCGTCATCGGGCCCCGCGTCGCCGCGGTCGTGGTCGTGCCAGCGGAACAGGAAGTGACTGAACTTCGAGCCGGCGTATTGGTCCCAGAACAAGCGCGGTTCGACCAGGCGCTGTTTGAACTCGCGCACGACCTCGTCCGCGTCCTCGCCGAGGTTCGGGTTCTTCTCGCGAGTCAGCGCGCGTGCCGCCGACAGCATGGCGCGATAGGCTCGCTCGAGCGCGGCGGGTGACTGCCCTTGCTCGAGTAGCAGCTGCGCCTCGAAGACCTCGCGTTCGCTGGCCGCGAGCCCCATCTGCGCGAACGGCACGACCTCACCCGCGCACTCCCCCACGCCGATGTCGGAGATGGTGTACTCGCGCGGGTCCCCCCAATCCGAGTAAAAGCTCGGGTCCACGTCATAGGGCGGCACCTCGATCAGGTCCTCGAGCATCGCGCGGACCTGCTTCTTGCCGACGCGCTCGACGAAGGCACGGAAGGTCTCAGACGCGTTGCGTTCCTGGGCGTAGCGCTTCGCCAGGCGCTCGGTGACCAGTGGCACGTTCTTGGAAGGGATGGCGCCGATCGCCAAGCCGAAGGCGGCGGCGTTCTCCGTCCACTGACCACCGACCACCAGCTGAAAGTGCGGTACCCGGCGACCGCTCACCGTGCGGCTGACGCCCAGAAAGCCGATGTCGGCCACGTGGTGTTGACCGCAGGCGTTGAAACAGCCGCTGCACTTGACGTGGAGATCCCGCGCCGCCGCACCCAGCTCGCCGTCGATCACCTCCAGCCGTCGGCGCAGCTCGCCGGCCAGTCCACGCGAGCTGGAGATCCCGAGCTTGCAGGTGTCGGTGCCCGGGCACGCGGTCACGTCGCTGATGGTGCCGCTGCCGGGCTCGCCGAGGCCCAGGGCCTCGAGGCCACGATACAGCTCCGGTAGAGCTGCCTCGGGAACCCATCGGAACAGGAGGTTCTGGTCGACCGTCGCGCGCAGCGTGTCCCCAGTGAAGCGACGCGCCAGCTCCGAGACGCCCCGAGCTTGGTCGCTGGTCAAGTCCCCGAGCGGCAACGTGATGGAAGCGACGGCATAGCCCGCTTGCGCCTGCCTGCGCACGTTGCTGCGCTGCCAAGCGGCGAACGCCGGATCGGTGGGCACCTCGCCCAGCGGCGCAGCCGGAAGAAGTGGTCGTTCGTCGGTGACGGACAGATCATCGAGAAACGCTGTCCAGCGCGGATCCGGACGCAGCGCTTTGCGCTCCTGCTGCACGAGGTCACGGAACTCGTCGATGCCCAGCTTCTTGACCAAGAATTTCAGTCGTGCCCGCGAGCGATTGTCCTTCTCGCCCAGCCGGCCGAACACCCGGCAAATCGCCTGCGACAACGGCAGGAGCTCGGCCTCGGGTACGAAGTCGTCCAGCAGCTTGGCCGCCTGCGGCACGCTGCCCAGGCCTCCTCCCACGTACAGCTCGAACCCACGCTGCGTCTCGCCGTCGACTTGTCGTGTCACCGCAATGGCGCCGATGTCGTGGAAGTTCGTCAGACCGCAGGGCTCGGACTTGCAGCCGCTGAAGGCCACCTTGAATTTGCGTCCGAAGTCTTGGGTGTCGTCATGTCCGAGGAGGAAGAAGGTGATGGCGTTGGCGTAGGGCGTGACATCGAAGGACTCCGTGTGGCAGGTACCGGCGTAGGGGCACGCGGTTACGTTGCGGACGCTGTTGCCGCACGCCTCGCGGGTCGTGATGCCCACTGCCGCGAGACGCCGCATGAGATCCGGCGTGTCCTCGATGTGCACGAAGTGAAGCTGGATGTCCTGTCGAGTCGTCACATGCAAGATGGCGTCCGAGTACTCCTCCGCAAGCTCCGCCATCACGTCGAGCTGGTCCGCCGTGATCTTGCCGAACGGGATCTTGATGCGCATCATCCCGGGCGCGTCCCACAGGGTGCCTGGCCCTTTGCTGGCCCGCTGCGGGAACGCCAGGGTGCGGTTGGTCACACCATCGTGGCGCTGGCCGTTGTCGTAGCGCTGGCCGTACACGCCCCGACGAAGTCGCGTCTCCGCGAACAGCTTCTCTTCGATCTTGCCCTGCTGCCGCAGCTCGAGCTGCGTCTCGAAGATGTCGATCTCGCGCGCCCAGTCCTCGCGGATCTGACCGGAGAGATGCTGCTTGTATCCAGCCTGCTCGCTCATCGCTGTCCTCGCTGGGCCACTCGAGGTGCCCAGGGGATTCCTACTCGCAATTCCCGACGATACAAGTCAGCAATCTCGCGGCGCCCTCACCAATTCTCGAATTCATGGGGGTTCCCGCGTACCAATTCCCACTCCAAATTAGTAGACTATTGGCGATCGCTCAGGGGCAGGTGCCCGCGACCCACTTCTTCGGCTGAGTCTGGGTGGAGCACACGTAGCCGTTGCCGCCGTAGCAGCAGGCCCCGAGGGAACCGAGGGTGTCGCAGTCGGCGCCCACCGTCGGCTCGACCGTAGGGCAGCACGCACCGTTGTTGTTGGTGACCCAGTTGTTCCCGTTGCAGGTCTGCGGCTTCTCGCCGTCGAAGCCCCAGCAGCAGTGGGCTTGGTCGCTGCAGCTCGAGCCCAGGGCCGGCTTGGTCGCCGGGCAGGCTCCAAAGCCGTAGGGCACGCTCATGCTCACCCCCCCGTCGCCCGGACTGCCGCCGGTACCTGCGCCCCCGGTGCCCGCGCTGCCCCCGGTGCCCGAGCTGCCTGCGCTTCCCGCGCTGCCTGCGCTTCCCGCAGTGCCCCCGGAGCTCGTGCCGCCGCTGCTGGCGCCGCCAGAGCTCGTGCCCCCGCTGCTCGTGCCCCCGCTGCTGGCGCCGCCAGAGCTTGCGCCGCCGCTACCGCCACCGTCGTCGCTGCCGCCGCACGCCCACAGGAGCGAGAGCGTTCCCATCACCAGTAGGCTCGTTCGCATGCCTCAGCATACAGCATTGCAGCTGTCACGGCGAGTCCGTGGCACAGCTCACCCCAGTACGATGTCGAAGGTGCAGCGCACGAGCTGTCCGGCTTGGTCTGACTCTGCCACCAGGGGCTTGACCAGGGATTGTCGCACGAACGGATCGATGGGGATGTACGGGTCCCCCTCGAAGTAGAGCTGCGTCGTCAGGGAGGCGCTCGATGGGTGACTCACGCGGTAGTGAACATGGCGGGGTCGGTACTGCGCGCCGTTCAGATAGAAGCCCGGCAGGATGGACGCGAACTCGTACCTGCCGCTCGCGTCGGTCTGCGCGCGCCCGCGCAAGACGAAGCCCACGTTGTCGTAGGCCCCGGCGGCATCCGCTTGCCAGACGTCCACGATGGCGCCAGCCAGCGGCGTGACGCAGTCGCAGCCGTACACGACGCCCTCCAGTAGCAGCCGGTCGCCGACCTTGCCGTCGGTGAGGTCCGTGCGAAAGGGTGCGTCAGCCTTGTAGAAGGGCCCGAGGATGTTGTCGTCGGTGACGAGGCACCCGGGAGTACGCCCGGGCCCGCAGCTCAGCGCGCCGCCGGTGCCGCCGCCTCCGGACTGCCCCGCGCCTCCGCCGAGCGAGCCCCCGCCGCCCCCGGCTCCGGCGCCGCCAGCGCCCAGGCCCCCGGTGGCAGGGGTCTGACCCTCCTGCGCGCCGCCGCAGGCGACCAGGGTTGCTCCACCGAGCAGCGCGCCGAGAGCGCTGCGACGGGTGACCTCGTTCTTGGGCTCGTTCATGGCTGTTCCTCGCTCGCTACTCTAGCGCGGAGCTGGACCGCGTCCATTTGAATGATCTCAAGTTATCATTGCGAATTACTGCACGAAGCGCTGGGGGCGCCTCCCTGGGTTGGAACTTGCGGGTGCGGGCTGTAGATCGGCGTCTGCCCATGACACAGATCTTCGATCCGAGCCGTTGGGAGTCCGTACCCGGCCTCGAGTTCACGGACATCACCTATCACCGGGCGCGGGGCCAGGGCACGGTCCGGATCGCCTTCGACCGTCCCGAGGTGCGCAACGCGTTTCGACCGCACACGGTGGATGAGCTGTATCGCGCGCTCGACCACGCGCGCCAGTGGAGTGACGTCGGCGCCGTGCTGCTCACGGGCAACGGACCGAGCGCCAAGGATGGCGGCTGGGCATTTTGTTCCGGAGGCGACCAGCGGGTGCGTGGCAAGGCCGGGTACGAGTATGCAGGTGAGAGCGGGCGGCCCGATCCGGCTCGGCTCGGTCGACTCCACATCCTGGAGGTACAACGTCTGATCCGCTTCATGCCCAAGGTCGTGATTGCCGTGGTGCCGGGCTGGGCCGTCGGTGGCGGGCACAGCTTGCACGTCGTGTGCGATCTGACGCTGGCCAGCCGCGAGCACGCGATGTTCAAGCAGACCGACGCGGACGTGGGCAGCTTCGACGCGGGCTACGGCTCGGCGTACCTGGCGCGAATGGTGGGACAGAAGCGCGCGCGAGAAATCTTCTTCCTCGGCCGCAGCTACTCCGCGGATGAGGCTCATGCGATGGGCATGGTCAACGCCGTGGTGCCGCACGCCGAGCTCGAGAACGTGGCCCTCGAGTGGGCGCTGAGCATCAATCAGAAGAGCCCGACGGCGCAG
The DNA here is from genome assembly GCA_019637295.1 of Polyangiaceae bacterium. Lineage (GTDB taxonomy): Bacteria > Myxococcota_A > Polyangia > Polyangiales > Polyangiaceae > JACKEA01. The sequence goes on along the minus strand of JAHBVX010000004.1, from coordinate 332,070 downwards.
CGGATGCTCAAGTTCGCTTTCAATCTCGTGGACGATGGCCTGGTGGGCCAGCAGGTTTTCGCGGGAGAAGCCACCCGTCTGGCCTACGGGACGGACGAGGCGCGGGAGGGGCGGGATGCGTTTCTGGAGAAACGGGACCAGGATTACAGCAGGTTTCCTTGGTACTACTGAGCGTGAGGTCCTCCCGGGTGTCCGTGTCTCGCCGCGTTCTCGCCGTCGCCGTCGCCCTGCTCGGGCTGGTGGCGCTGCTGCCCGGGTGCCGCTGCGGCAGCGAGGACGGGCAGCAGCTCGATCCGTCCGGGACCCGGCCGGTGAGCGGAGGGCTGCCGCCCCTCGAGCTACGGGACGACACCGCGGGTCTGCTGCTCACTTGGGTGGACGAGAAGGGAGACTTCCACGTCGTGCAGAAGATCGCTGACGTGCCCGCCGCGGCGCGCGGTCAGGTGCGGGTCGTCGTCAGCAGCCGCGTCGAGGGGACGGGCGCCCAAGTGTACGTCGCGGATCTCTCCAAGAAGAACCCCGACGGCACCTACCCGGTCGGCACCAGGAGTCGCGCTCAGTGGGATGAGCTTGGCGCCCAGAAGCGCAGGGCACGCCTCGAAGCGCTCGCTCCCCCGCCACCCTCGGCCTCGGTCGGCGAGGAGCGACCGCCGAGCGAGCCCGAGGCTGCGGACGGCGTCAGCGCCATCATCTACGGGGCCGAGTGGTGCAAGCCCTGTCATGACGCCGAGCGCTACCTGAAGCAACGCGGCGTCAAGGTCGTGTACAAGGACATCGAAGAGAACCCGCTGGCTGCCCAAGAGATGAAAGAGAAGCTGCAGCGCAAGGGCATGCCCAGCGCTTCGATTCCCATCATCGATGTGATGGGGCAGCTGCTGGTCGGCTTCGACCCGCGCGCGCTCGACCGCGCCGTGGAGGCCGCGAGGAACGCCAAAACTCTCTGAGCTGCGCCGACCGGTGGTAGCGTTCCCCGAGCGTGACCCCGGACAAGATCCTGTCATCCATCTGGCCCTACCTGCCGGTGTTCCGGGTGGTCGCCGAGACGCAGCACCTGCCCACGGCGGCCAAGCGGTTGCATGTGAGCGCCTCGGCGCTATCGCGCACCATTCGCCTGGTAGAGGAGGGGATCGGCGAGGAGCTGTTCGTGCGCAGCTCGCGCCGGATCGTGTTGAACGCGGCCGGAGAGCGCTTGTTGTGGGCCGTGCGGCGCGGCATGGGCGGGCTCGAGCGTTCGCTCACGCAGGTGCTCGAGCGCGACTTCAGCGGTGAGTATCGCGTCGGCGCGCTCGGAGTGCTCACGGACTACTTCGTCCTGCCCGCCTTGCTCGAGCTCTCGAAGCAGCACCACGCCATCGTGCCGTGCCTCAATACCCTCACCTCTCGGGATGCGAACCAGCGCCTGGGCAATGGCACCATCGAGGTCGCCTTCTACTACGACGCGACGGCGCAGGCCGGCATCTCGTGCCGCAAGATTGGTCAGCTGGCCAACTCGCTCTATTGCGGCAAGGGTCATCCGCTGTTCGGCCGCCGCGCGACGTTGTCCGAGGTGTTGGAGCATCCCTTCTCCGTTCCGGCGATCGGCGATCGGGGTACGCCCATGGACAACTGGCCGGTGGAGGTCGCGCGCAAGATCGGTCTTCAAATCTTCATGTTGTCCACCAATCGTGCGGTGGCGCTCTCCGGTCGGTTCGTCACCGTGCTGCCCGACGTGGTGGCAGAGCCGGAGGTGCGCGCTCGTCGGCTCTACCGCGTGCCGGTGAACGTGATGCCAGACACGGACGTGTATGCAGCCTGCCGCGAGGAGGACGAGACCACGAGCTTCACCACCGAGGTCATCGCCGCCGTACAGACGCGTTTGGCGTCGGCGCCTCGGCTCCGCAAGAAGAAGCGCAGCTGAACCGCCGCGCTCACTCGGCGGCGGTGGGCGGAACGGTGTCCCGCGGCGCTGCTCGCAGCTTGATCGCGAACAGCCGCAGCGTCTCGAAGATGCCCAAGAGCACATACACGCCCAGCAACCAGGTCAGGACCAGCTCCGGGCGATAGCGTTGCCACACGAACGCGCTCGAGCCGAGCACGAACAGTACCAGCAGCACCGTGGCCGGGTTCATGGACAGGTCCTTGAAGGAGCGGAACTTCACGTTCGAGACCATCAGCAAGCTGACGGCGATCGTGACGACGAAGAGGATCGCCGTGTGACGTTCGTCACCGATGACGCCGCCGAGCGCCGAGTCCGCTACGACCAAGGAGATGACCACGCCAGCGGCGGGCGGCGACGGCAGCCCGAGCATGTACTTGCTCGGCTTGACGGGCTCCCCCGACGGCGCCGACGCCAGGACGTTGAAGCGCGCCAGGCGGATGGTCGCACACGCGACGAAGACGAACGCGGTGAAGAGTCCGAACACTGGCGAGCGATACAGCACCCACTGATAGGCGAGCAGCGCCGGGGCCACGCCGAACGAGATCACGTCTGCCAGCGAGTCGATCTGCAGGCCGAACGCGCTCTGGGTCTTGGTCAGGCGCGCGACGCGACCATCGAGCAGGTCGAAGAACATGGCGAAGATGAGCAGCACCGCGGCGCGCTGCAGGTCCTCTCCGCCGCCCTGAGCGCCACCCGCGAGACGGATCGAGTTGAAGCCACAGAACACGCTCGCGAGCGTGATCATGTTGGGTAGGACGAACAACGTCTTGCGGAGGTCCACTCGCCGGCGCGGGCGGCCTCCTCGTCTGAAGCGACGGGGAACCACGACGGCCTCAACCGTATCCGGGATGCCCATCATCGTCCAGAAAGGATGCCGAGGAGTCCGGGCGGGGGCCCGAGGCCACGGAAACGCCCCAAATTTGTCCACAGGCTTGGGCGCCTCTACGATGAACCCGATGAGCCGAGCTTTGGGCCTCGTTTCCCTTCTCTTGGGCGCCGCGCTGCTGGGTGGTTGCGGCTCGAGCAAGGACGCCACGGAGAAGCGTCTGGGTGAGCTGCGGGACGAGATCACGCGGCTGCAGAACACCCAGGATCGCCTCGGGGAGCGGCTGATGGCGCTGGAAGTACAGCGGATTTCCGCCGAACCCAGCCGTCCGACGGCGGGGCCGCCCGCGCTCGAGCGGCCGCCGCTGAAGGTCGTTCGGCTCGCGCCGGACGCCGCGCCGGCGCCGCCTGCCGAGCAGAGCGCCGCCCCCGCGGCGGACGAGCCGCGCCCCGTCATCAAGCTGACGGGTGACGGCAAGGCGACCACCCGCCGCGGCCCGCGTGAGCCCGTGGCCAATCTGCGTCAAGATTGAGACGAGGCACCATGCGGTCGGTCAACCCAGTCACTCTCCTGTGCGGCGCGCTGCTCGCGACCAGCGCGGCGATCGCGCAGGAACCCGGCAGCGTCGTCGTACCCACCCAGAGCGGGCAGGTCGTGGTCACGCCTGGCACGACCAGCGTGACTCAGACGACGGTGCCGCCTCCCGGCTACGGCGTACCCGGCCCGGATGCGAACGACTACTTGCCGTCGAGCGCGCGGCCCCTCTCGGACACCTCGCGCTCCGCAGACGGGTTCGACCTCAATCGCGGTAGCTCGGCGGGCGGCTCGGTGCGCGGCGCGCAGGGTGCCGAGGGTATCGTGGGTAGTCGCGCGATGTCCGTGCCTCCCATCCATACGGTCAGACGGGGCGACACGCTCTGGGACCTCTCGGGTCGCTACTACGGCAACCCTTGGAACTGGCCGCGTATCTGGAGCTACAACCCGCAGATCACCAACCCCCACTGGATTCACCCGGGCGATCAGCTTCGGATGCGACGGACGGGCACCGCGGTGGGCGGCTACCGGGGCTCCTCGAACCTGCTGGGGACTGGTGCCGGGGGCTTCGCCGATCGACGGCCCCACGTCCCGCGCGACACCGTGTTCTTGCGCAGCCAGGGGCTGATCGACGATCCGGCGCGGGATGTCTGGGGAGAGCTGGTCGGCTCGCGCGAGCAGCAGACGCTGCTCAGCGAAGGCAATCGCGTGTACCTGCAGATGAAGCAGAACGTCGAGGTCAAAGTCGGGCAGCAACTCACCGTGTTCAACGCAGTTCGCGCGCCGGAAGCGGTGCGGGGCGCGCGTCGGCCGCCGGGCATGGTCATCGCCATCAAGGGTACCGTGCGCGTCGATCAGTGGGATCCGAAGGCGCGCGTCGCGCGCGGGGAGATCATCGAGTCGACCGACGTGATCGAGCGCGGAGCGCTGATCGGTCCGGTCGGCCGCCGCTTCGACGTGGTTCCGCCGAAGGTGGCTCAGGTCGATCGCTGGGCGCGGGTGCTCACCGGCATCTACCCGCACCAAGTCTATGGGCAGAACCAGGTGGTGTTCGTGGACCGCGGGACGGAGGACGGACTGAGCGCGGGCAATCGACTGTTCGTGGTCAAGCGGGGTGATGCTTGGCGTCATACGCTGACGGTTTCGTCCAAGTCGGCCCGCCAGCGGCTGCGCCAGGACACGACCGAGCTGGCGCGCACCGAGACGGTGCCGCTCCGGGGCAACGAAGAGAAGTTCCCGGACGAGGTGATCGGCGAGCTTCGCATCGTGCGAGCCAACAAGTACAGCTCGATCGCCATGGTCACGGCGTCCAGCCGCGAAATCGAGCCTGGCGACCGCGCCGTGGCGCGCAAGGGATACTGAGCGCGCTTGGGGCGACGGCGGCTGCCAATGGTGTGCCCGCGCGCCAACCGTGTGTAGAATGTGCCCTGCTCGATGGGCCCCAACCGCATCTTCTTCCCCCAAGGCGCGCTCGATCGCTGGGTACACGAGGGACGCGTGGACCTGCAGGGCTCGGAGCTGGTCATCTTGGGCGAAGGGCGGCGCTACCGCGTGATCGAAGCAGTGCGAGTCCTGGCCGAGGTGACCGGCGGCGAGGACTCACACGAGCTGGTCGGCAACGTCAAGAGCGTGCCCTTTCTGACCGAGCTCGGCGCCGAGGTGTTCGACACCTCGATGCTGATTGGGGACCTCGCCTACGAAGTGGTGCCTGGCTTCATGGGCACACCAGTGGGAAGCTTCTCGGAGCACCGCAGCCGGAGCGTTCCCCCGGTGGCTTCGGCGGGACCCAACAGCGATGAAGAGATGCTCGCACAGTTTCTCGAGAACAACCTGCAGTGAGGCGCCCAGGTGACGGACATCGCGACAGTGGCGTTCACCCTGGGAGTCGTCGCGTACTCCGTCGCTTCGACCTTGTTCTTCTTGGAGCTCGCGCGGCCCGATGCGCAGCTCGGATTTCGTCGCTGGGGACCCTGGGCCATGGGAGTGGCGGCGGTGCTGCACGCGACGCACGTGGTCGGCGCGAGCCTCATCACGCGCGTCTGCCCGATTGCCTCCCTGCAGTTCGCGCTCAGCCTCAGCGCGCTCATCGCGGTCGTCGTCTTCCTGGCGGTGCGCACGCGTTTCCGGCTGCATGCCGTCGGAGCCGTGGTCGGTCCGCTGGCGCTCACCTTCTTGGTCGGCGCGCAGTTCGTCGACGCTAGCCGCGCAGAGTCCTCGGGGCCGCGCACCCTGCTGATGTTCCACATCACGGCGAATCTGGTGGGCGTGGGCCTGTTCCTCCTGGCCGGAGCCGCGGGCGCCTTCTACCTCGTCCAGGAGCGCCGGCTGAAAGAGAAGAAGACCGGCGGCCTCTCCAACAAGCTGCCGCCCCTCGACGCCCTCGACCGCGCGGAGCATCGGCTGCTGCTCGCCGGCTTCCCGCTGCTCACCTTCGGTATCGTCTCCGGAGCGGTGTTCGCCGGCAGGCTCGGTGCGTCCGGGGGCACTGAGTTGTTGCGCGCCGCGCTCGGCTACGCCACCTGGCTGTTGGTCGCCGCGGTGCTCGTCATGCGCGCTGCGGCGGGCTGGCGCGGCCGTCGCGCCGCGTGGGGAACGCTCGCGGGCGTGGCTTGCGTGGTCACGGTGATGTTGCTCTACGCGGTGCGGGCCGGGGGTGCCGGGTGATCACCATCGTCGGTCTCAACCACAAGACCGCGCCGATCGCCGTCCGGGAGCGCATAGCGCTGCCCAAAGACCAGATCGCTCGGGCGCTCACCCAAGTGGCCGCGCGCTCACACGTCGGCGAGGCGATGCTGATCTCGACCTGCAATCGCGTGGAGCTCGTGACGGCGCCGCGCGCCGCGCACGGTGACCTGGTGGCCACCGCCGAGGACGCTGCCGACGCGCTGGCGCAGATCGCGCCCGAGGTCGAGCGCCACCTGTACGTCTACATCGGTGCGGACGCCGTGAAGCACCTGTTCCGCGTGGCCTCGTCGCTCGATTCACTCGTGCTCGGCGAGCCGCAGATCCTCGGTCAGCTGAAGGAAGCGTTCGATCTGGCGCGCAAGGCCAAGACCGTCGGCCGCGCGCTGCACCGCACCGTGCCACGGGCGCTCCACACCGCGAAGCGCGTGCGCAGCCAGACCGCGCTCGGCGCCGGGCAGGTCAGCGTGCCGAGCGTCAGCGTCGACTTGGCCAAGCAGATCTTCGGCGAGCTTGCTGGCCGCACCGTGGTCTTGATCGGCTCGGGCGAGATGGCAGAGACGAGCGCCAAGCTGTTGCGCAACGCGGGTGCGCGGCTGATCGTGGTGGGGCGCAACGCGGCGCGGGTCAGCGTGCTGTCCCGCGCGGTGGAGGGCGAGGGTTTCACCTGGGAGCGGCTGGCCGAGGCGCTGGTGGCGGCGGACGTCGTGATCACCAGTACCAGCGCGCCGGGCTTCGTGGTCGACCACGCCCTGCTCGCTGGGCTCCGCAGACGGCGCAAGGGTCGGAGCTTGTTCCTGATCGACTTGGCCGTTCCGCGGGACGTCGAGCCGCGAGTGGAGAGCCTCGACGGGGTCTTTCTGTACAACGTCGACGATCTCTCCAAGGTGGTCTCCGAGTCCCTCGCGAGTCGGGCCCGCGAGGCAGAACGAGCCGAGGCCATCGTGCTCGAGGAGGCCCTGGGCTGGGAGCGCTGGGCAGACGCCGAGCAGGTGACTCCCGCGGTGGTCATGTTGCGGGAGCGCTTCAGCGCCGTGTTCCGTGCCGAGCTCGAGCGCAGCCTGCGCGGACGCCTCAAGCACCTGGGGTCCGAGGAGCGCGCAGCCCTCGAGCTGATGCTGGACTCGGCGCTGAACAAGCTGCTGCACTCGCCGACGCGTCGGCTGCGGTCGGTCGCGGCCGAGCATCGCCTGGACGCCGACCGGGTCGAGCAGCTCGTGCTCTCGCTCGACGAGCTGTTCGCGGTGGACGAACCCGGTGATGCTGCCGCCGAGGACGGAGATGGCGACACGGTGGACTCGGCGACCGAGGACGCGGCCCGGCGCGCGACAGGAACGGAGAGTCGATGACCGCGCGGGTAGTCGTGGCGACACGCAAGAGCGCGCTCGCGCTGGCACAGTCGCGGGCGTGGATGCGCGCCCTCGAGGCAGCGCACCCGGGGCTCGTGGTCGAGGAGCTTCACGTCGTGACCACTGGGGATCGAGTGCAAGACCGCGCGCTGAGCGAGATTGGCGGCAAGGGCTTGTTCATCAAGGAGATCGAGGAGGCGCTGCTCGAGGGTCGAGCCCACATCGCCGTGCACTCGATCAAGGACGTGCCGGCGGACCTCGCGCCCGGCCTGATGTTGGCGTGTATCCCCGAGCGCGAGGACCCTCGTGACGTGCTCGTCACGCGCAGCGGAGAGAAGTTGGCCGAGCTGCCCCGGGGTGCGCGGATAGGTACCTCGTCGCTGCGGCGCAAGGTTCAGCTCGCGCGCGGGCGACCCGATCTCGAAATCCTGCCGCTGCGTGGCAACGTGGACACGCGGCTACGCAAGCTGTCCGAGGGGTTGGTCGACGGCATCGTGCTGGCGCGCGCCGGGTTGGTGCGCCTTGGGCTCGCAGAGCGAGCGACGGAGGTGCTCGAACCGCACGTATGCCTGCCGGCGGTCGGACAGGGCGCGCTCGGCATCGAGATCAGCGAGCGGGACGACCGGGTCCGTGATTTGGTCAGCGCACTCGAGCACACCGAGACCGCCCGGCGGGTCGCGGCCGAGCGCGGGGTCATGCGCGCGGTGGGCGGGAGCTGCCAGCTCCCCGTGGCCGCCTACGCCGAACGTGACGGCGAGCAGCTGCTGCTGACCGGTTTCCTCGCGGATCCGGACGGCTCGAACGGGCGGCAGCGCAGCGTGCGCGCCCCCTGGCCGAGCAGCGCGGCGGAAGCGGCAGGCGTGGGTGAAGCGCTGGGCGCCGAGCTGCTCGGAGCATGACGCCGCTCGGGCAGCGCCTGGCGGCGGCGCTCGAGTCGCGCGCGCTGGACGGCGCCGTCACCCGTCCCCTCTCACGGCTCTGGGCTCGCGTGGCCAGCCCGGTACGTCCGCTGTCGCTGCCCGCTGGCGTGGCGGTCGTGGGCGTCGGCGGAGCGACCCTCGGTGGCGCAGGCAAGACCCCGCTCGTGGCGGCGCTTGCGCAGCAGCTCGCGCAGCGCGGCGTGCGCGTCGCCGTGGTCGCCAGCGGCTACCCGGCTCGCATCGGCGACGTGCTCGAGGTCACCCGAGGTCACGACGTCGAACGCGTCGGGGACGAGGCGCTGTGGCTCGCGCGGGAACTCGACGAACACGACGTGCGCGTCGTGGTTGGTCGCCGTCAGGGCGCTGTCGATCGGGCCGCGCAGCTCGCGTCGGTCGTGATCGTGGATGGCCTGTTGCAGTGCGCGCCTCGGCGACTGAGTCTGTCGCTGTTGGTGCTCGACGCGAGCGTGCCGTTCTTGACCGCGCGCTGCCCGCCTGCCGGCGATCTCCGCGCCGACCGAGCTCGCCTCGCGGCAGCTGCGGATAGGGTCGTGGTGGTCGGAGACGCGTCGCGCGACCTCGAACACTGGGTGGCCTCTCACGAGCTGACGATGAGTCCGGCGCGTCGTCTGCTGCGGGGCGTGCGACTCGACGGTCGCTGCCGAGAGCTCGACGAGCTGCGCGGGTTGCGCGTCGGCGTCTGCCTGGCCATCGCTCACCCGGAGCGGGTGCTGAGGCTGCTGGCGAGCCGCGGTATCGAGCCGGTGGCGATCGCGCTGGCGCGGGACCACGCCGTGCCGCGCCCAACCGCCGACCGTGTCGACGTCTGGCTGTGCACGGAAAAGTGCGCTCTGAAGCTACCGGCGCGCGTCCGGGGCGCCCCCATAGCGGCCCTGGCCGAGCGCTTTTCAGTCGATAACAGTTTGATTTCCAAGGTTATTTCCTTGTGCCCTGGGGCAGCCCTCGCGACGTGAATCGGAGCCCGGCGCCGTGCTAGAGTCCGCGCCATGTCGCGCGTGAGCAGGATCGTCTCTTCGGTGTGCATGGTCGGGTTGGGTGTGTCGTTGGCGCTCGGTAACGTCGCCTGTAGCGGTGGGCAGGCGACGACCAAGGTCGCGGTCGTCAAGGCGGGGGACATGCCCTCCGGAGGCGACTGGACCGGCGTCTACTTCAGCAAGACCTACGGCTACCTGCACTTGGTGCTCGAAGGGGACACCCTCAGCGGTCGCTGGCGCAACGCAGCGGGGGACAAGTGGGGCGAGATGAGCGGAAAGGTCGTTGGCGATCTCTTCCGATACGAGTGGAAGGAGCACACCATTGGCATGGTCGGACCCTCCTCCACCAGCAAGGGCAAGGGCTACTTCAAGTACAAGGTCCCGAACCCGGATGAGTCCCACGAGATTCACGGCGAGTGGGGGCTGAATTCGGACGAGGTCGGTCACACCTGGCAGGCCGTGAAGCAGACCAACATGAGGGCGGATCCCGCCAGCGTGATGCCCGACGAGGTCGAAGGTCGTACGCCCAACGTCGGTGGCTGGGATGACAAGCCGGGCGAGCAGCCCGCTCCTCAGGAGTGAGCGCGTGCCGCAAGAAGCCACTCGCGGACTGAGCTTCGTCGAGCCGCCGATCTTCGAGCGCGGCGCTCCGGGTCGGAGTGGGGTGTCCTTGTCCGACCTCGACGTTCCAGCGGTCGACCTCGACGCCGAGTTCGGCGCCCTCGCGCGCCAGCGGCCCGCGGCGCTCCCGGAGGTGAGCGAGCCCGAGGCCGTGCGCCACTTCGTGCGCCTCTCTCAGCAGAATTTCAGCATCGACACTCAGTTCTATCCGCTCGGCTCGTGCACCATGAAGTTCAACCCCAAGGTGAACGAGTGGGCCGCGCGGCTGACCGGCTTCGCCGCACTTCATCCGCTCACGCCGCCGTCGCGTGCTCAAGGTGCGCTCGAGGTGATCGTCCGCCTGCAAGAGCTCCTCGCGGAGATCGTCGGGATGGACGGCGTGAGCCTGCAGCCGGCTGCAGGCGCACAGGGTGAGCTGACCGGCCTGATGATGATTCGCGCACATCACCGCGCGCAGGGACGCAGCCCGCGGAAGGTGTTCATCCCGGACAGCGCCCACGGGACCAATCCGGCGAGCTGTGCCCTCAATGGCTTCGAGGCCGTGGCGTTCCCGGCAGGAGAGCGCGGCATCGTCGAGCCCGAGACGCTGGCTCGCGCGCTCGAGACCGCGAGCGACGACGTGGCCGGGTTGATGATCACCAACCCCAACACTCTCGGCCTGTACGAGAGCGCGATGCCAGAGCTCACGCGCCTGGTACACTCCCGGGGCGGGCTGGTGTACGGGGACGGCGCGAACATGAACGCCGTGCTCGGGCGCGCGCGCCCGGGCGACGTCGGTGTGGACGTGATGCAGTTCAATCTGCACAAGACGTTCACCACGCCGCACGGAGGAGGAGGCCCCGGCTCGGGTCCAGTGGCGTTCAAGTCCGTGCTCGAGCCCTACCAGCCCGGTCCCGTGGTGCGGCGGGAGGGGTCGAGCTTCACGGTGGACGCAGACCGGCCCGCGAGCATCGGCCGGGTCCGCTCGTTCCTGGGCAATTTCGGCATGATGGTACGCGCGTACGCGTACATCCGTGAGCTCGGCCCCGAGGGGCTGAAGGCGGTCAGCGACCTGGCCGTGCTCAACGCGAACTACCTCGCGGCTCGCCTGGCCGAACACTTCCCAATCGCATTCCCCGACTCGCGCGCGCTCCACGAGTACGTGTTCACGGACAAGGATCTGGAGCAGAAGACCGGGGTCAAGACCTTGGACGTCGCCAAGCGGCTGCTGGACTACGGCTTTCACTCGCCTACGGTCTACTTCCCGCTCGTCGTGCGTGGCGCGATGATGATCGAGCCCACCGAGACCGAGACGAAGCAGACCATCGACGCGTTCGTCGATGCCATGGGCAAGATCAAGCGTGAGGCGGAGGAGGACCCGGAGCTCGTCAAGGGCGCACCGCACACCACGCGCCTCGGGCGGCTCGACGAGGCCCGGGCGGCGCGCAAGCCTCGGCTGCGCTGGAGCGCCGAGCCCCCGACGGACTCTTGAAGACAGGCGCGCTCCGGCTCGCGTTCTACCGGCTGGGTTCCGGGGTGGGCCTCGCTCTGTGCCTGGCCGTGGCCTGGGGCGCCTGGGGCGCAGGGATCGAGAGCTTCGCCGAAGGCCTCGCCGAGGGGCTGTTCGGGGTCGCGTTCGCCGTGGTCGTCACGGTGATCGCCCTGGCGCTGGTCTACGCCGCCCTCGGCGCGTGGGTCGAGAGCGTGGTCACTCAGCTGCTCGCCATCGCGTCGCGTCGCGCGAGCGACGAGGTGGCCGGAGCGGCTCGAGGCCTCGCGGGCGCCGTCGCGGACGGGATCGCCATGGTGGCCTATGCGGTGTTCGGAGTCGCCATGGCCGCGTGGGGAGTGGGGGAGGCGCGGGCGTCCACCGCTCTGATGGGCTTCTCCACGCTCGCGCTGGCCGCGTTCGCGGGGGCGTCGGCCATCGTGCACCTGGTGCTCTACGGCCGTCTGCGGCGCAAGGCCGTGCGCGTCACCTCGGACGACACGCGCATCGCCAAGGGCGGTGAGGTCGCCGGGGTGTTCGTGTCGGCGGCGGTCGTCTCGCTGGTCGTGTCGGCGGCGGTCTTCGCCTCGCTCCCTCACTTTCGCTACCGCGGGGTGACTCGGCCGCTGGCTCATGGCGACTGGGCCAACGTCTGCATCGGCGAGGCGCCTGGCTGCGAGCCCGAGAAGACCTTCAGCTTCTCTGCTCGTGGTGAGCACGCGATCACTCTCGAGTGGGTCGGCGATGAGCTGCCGCTGCTCCTCGATGGCAAGGGGCAGGCCGCGCGGGACGCCGCGGGCGTGCCGATCACGCTCCGCCTCGAGCCCGACTCGACGATCTCCTGGTCGGGCAGCTTCACACCTCGCCCCGGCGAGCTTCATCGCCTCGTGATCGCCAAGCAAGGGTACTACCAGGTCCGCTTCCGGAGGGCGCGATGAGCCTCGCCCCGCTCACCTGTCCGCGCTGTGGCAGTCACGTCGCGGTCTCGCTCGGCGCGGCGACGCGCTGCAGGCACTGCGCCACGGAGCTGCCCATCCCCGAGCTCTACCGTTCGGCGCAGGCGAAGCTGGCGTCGGCGGTCGAGCTGCGTCGCCGGGTAGAGGTCCGCTGGCGGCGCATGACCGCGCAGGCGTCCTGGTGGACGGAGTGGGTCGCTGCGGCGCTGATGCTGTTCCTCCCGCCGCTGGCGGCGGTCCTGGCCGTGTACGTCGTTTGGTTTCCGCTCGCGATGCTGGATGGGCTCGTGTTCGTGGCAACCCCAGCCATCCTGCCGGGAGGGATCCTCTGGGTGTGGGCCATCGCGTCTCGCGCCACGGCGGCGCGCATCAACGCGGAGCTCTTGGCGCGGGCGCCGTCGAAGCCCGGGGGCGACCCCGCGTGCCGAGCCTGCGGCGCTCCGCTCGCGGTGGACCCGGAAGCGTTCGCGGCCACCTGTCTGTACTGCGGCACGGATAGCCTGGTCACCGGCGCGCTGGCCGCGGAGCGTCACGGCAAGTTGGGCGAGAAGGTGCGGACGCTGCGTGAGGCGCTCTCGGCCTGGCGCTGGCGCGTCCTGCTCTTCGGGGTCGGCTTCGCGACGCTGACCGTGCCGCTATTCGCGCTCGTGGTCCTGCTCTGGATGAGCTTGGGGCTCGCCGTCTGACGGCAGGCCGATTTCGGGTTGCAGCCGCAGGCGTGCGCGTGGAGGGTTCAGACCATGGCGTGGGCGGAGCAGTCGGAAGACCAGCGGCAGATGGTGCTCGTGGTGCTCGAGCGCGAGGCGGAGCGGCTCGAGCGCGAGGCCATGCAGCTTCAAGAAGCGGCGCAGCGGCTCGGTCGGCCTTCCCTCGTCGAGCGTCAAGAGCTCGCGGCCAATGCCTTCCGCGACGCGATCGACGTGCTGACCGGCGCGCAGTAGTCGCCTGGCGCGGTGTATCCGTCGCTCGGGTGTCGGCGAAGCGTCCCCACGACGCGGCCGCGACTCCCCGACAGGCTCGTCGGACATCGACGCTCACGCCGCAATTTCTCGGAAGCTAACCTGAGTGGTGTCGCTCTCGAAGCGCGCGAACCCGAGGAGCTTGAGCCATGAATCGACCCATTTCCTGTACACTCGCCTGCGTAGTGATGGCCGCCGCGGTGGCCTGTGGTGGCGATGATGCCGCAGACATCGTCGGGAGCGGCGGCACCGATGCCGGAACCGACGGGTCTACTGGAGGCTCCGGCGGTAGCGGCGGCAGCGGCGGCAGCGGCGGCAGCGCGGGCTCGGCGGGCAGCAGCGGCGCTTCCGGCTCGGCTGGCAGCGCGGGCAGCGCGGGCAGCGCGGGCTCGGCCGGCAGCGCGGGCAGCGCCGGCAGCGCAGGTTCATCCGGTAGCGGAGGAGCGGCCACCGGCGGCAGCGGCGGGTCCACCGGCGGCAGCGGCGGGTCCACCGGCGGCAGCGGCGGGTCCACCGGCGGCAGCGGCGGCTCATCCGGGCCGAGCTGCACCGGCACTGCGACGCCGTGCAGCCAGCTCGGCACCGTCAGCTGCGTCACCGCGGCAGGCTGCAGCCTTCAGGTGACGACCTGCGTGGGGACCCCTACGGCCTGCACCCAGCTGAGCACCCAGGGCAGCTGCAACGGACAGCCCGGCTGCAGCTGGCAGTAGCAGCCGGAGCCAAGCGACCCAAGGAGCTGCCCCGCTCGCGGTTCTGATCGCCGTTCGTTCGACCAGCACGGAGGTCCCCATGAACGCGGCGAGGGCTGCGGGCTGGGTCGTGCTCGCGAGCGTGTGCGCGGCCCACTCGGTCGCGTGCGCGCGCGCGAGCTCGCCACCCCAGGCCGCCGAGACGGTACAGGCAGAGACTCGGGACGAAGAGGTCTTCAGCTGCGAAGCTCTCGAAGGCTTGTGCGACGAGGCCGCCGCGCCGAGCACGCAGCAGGCCTCCACCTGCGCGGATGAGGCGAGCTGCAGCTCCAGCTGCCAGCGCGGCGACGCGAGCGCGTGCCTGCGGGCTCACGAGCTCACTCGACCGACCGACGCAGGCAGCGAGACTCCGAGCGCGTACCTCGAGCGCGCGTGTGCGCTAGGCAGCGTCGTGGCCTGTCGGCGGGGCGGCGGAGACGCGGCCTCGGCGCGGGACCCCCGCTTCACCGAGTGAAAGTCACTGCAGCCGCACCCCCAGCACGAAGAACACGAACGCGCCGATGGCGAAGTGACTGAGGGTCACGCCCACCAGGTGCCGCCGTCGATGAAAGAGCCAACCCCAGAACAAGCCGGGGATGAACGCCAGCAGCGCGAAGATGAACGACATGTGCAGGTGATTGACCGCGAACATCAGCGCGGCCACGAAGATGGGTAGCTTGGTGCGGCCTCTCGACACCAGGAAGTCTTCTAGGCTCGCCTGCAGCGCGCAGCGCACGATGAGCTCCTGCACCACCGCAGAGGCGGCGTAGATCACCAGCAACGTCCGGATGTCGGGGTCGAGCAGGCGAGTGACGACGTCCGTGCGCTCGATCAGCGGCAGCCCGTGCCACGCCGGGACGGCTCGGATCGCCGCCCACTTGACCCCCACGAGCACGACGGCGAAGAGCGGCGTGAACAGCGCGGCCTCGAGCAGCGAGCCGAACAGGTTTCGAAAGCCGAGGCCAAAGCGCGACAGGGGCCAGCCCGTTCTGCGCAAGAAGCGAACGCTCGCGAAGCCGAACAGCGCGATCACCGGCAAGCTCAGGTAGCTCGTGCTCGCTCGCGGCCACGTCTCGCGTAGCCAGGGCAGCGCGCTGACCAGCACGGCGTAGGCGCAGAGCAAGACCAAGCTCTTGACCAAGAGATCGCCCATCGCGGCCCGCTCGGTGGCGTGCTCCAGGGAGAGGTCGCTCTGGGTCTGCAGGCTCTCGGACATCGAACGCGCGACGTTGACGACCAACGTCGGCATCGAGCGCACCAGCCGGGCCGGCAGCACGAGGACGCGAGCTGGCTCGGTGACTCGTACGGTGCCCGAGGCGGTCTGGCTCTCGAGCGCGGCGACCTCCCCGATCAGCCTCCCGGCTTCGATGTCTCGCAGCACGAACTCGGTGCCCCGCTTGTCCCGGCGGACCACCTCGGCCTTGCCGGACAACAGCACGTACAGGGAGTCAGGGGCCGTGCCCTCTGCCACCAACACCTCGCCCCGGGGCACGTCGCGCTCGCTCGCAGCGGCGGCGATGGCGGCGCGTTCCCGTCGCGACAGACCGTCGAACAGAGGCGAGCGCTTCGGTAGCCGAACCATCAGTCTACGCTCCTAACACGCGGCCACCGACGCCGCTCTCTGGCTGTTGTATACCGGCGTCATGGGCTCGGCGGTCGGGAGCACGTGGCTTCGGTGGCTGACGTTGGCGGCGCTCGCGACCGTCGCTCCCAGGGCACTCGCGGCCGGTCCCCTGGGACCGAACGACGCGCCGATCACCACCAGCGCGTATCGCGTGGACCTGACGCAAGGCGCCGTGCTCGCGGGCACCCGCGTGCTCGGGCTCGCGGGCGCGTACGTGGCGATCGCCGAAGGCGTGGACGGCAGCTCTCAGAACCCCGCGGCGCCGGCGGTGCGGCTGCCGTACTCCTATGACAGCTTCGACTATGACCTCGGCTTGGGCATCACATTTCCGTCGTCGATCAGCGGGAGCGACTTCTTCAACACGGGACAGCGCACCTCGCTGCGCTCGGACCAAGAGGACTTCGCGTTCCTGACGGTCGCCGGCCACGTCCAGACCGGCAACTGGGGCTTCGGTCTCTCCCTGGAGGCGCAGCGCTATCGCCTGACGCGCATCGATGACGGGGGCACGGGTCTGCAAGCGGACCGCGTCTTCGCGCTGTTCGGCGGCGCACGCGTCCAGCTCGCTCGACGCTTCTACGAGGGCCAGCTCGTCGTCGGCGTGGGCAGCCGGGGGACGGGACTGGTGATCGAGAACGAGAACCCGGCTCCGGGGCAGAGCGGCGAGCTGTTCAGCACCGACGGCGCCGCGCTCGAGCTCGGGATGCTGTGGGCACCCCACGATCAGCCCTTCCGCGTCGGCGCTGCGCTGCGCAGCGAGGTGCTCACTGGCGAGCCCTCGAGCGACGTCGCCAACGTCAGCAACGGCGACCGGGTGATCGGCGACCCGACCAGCGCGGACGCGTTCTACTTGCCCGAGAAGATCAAGCTGCCCTGGGACATCAACGTAGGCGTCGCGATCCAGCTCGGACCGCGCCCGATGAACCCACGCTGGCACAACCCGAATCGTGTGCTGGAGGCCTACGAGCGGCACGTCGCGCGCCGCGCGCGCGCGCAGCAGCGCCGGGCGGAGCAGCCGCCGCCGGAGGACGCGGCCTCCGCAGGCGAGGACGGCGCGCTCGTCGCCGAGCTCCGGCTGGAGGAGGATGTGGAGCAGCAGCGGCGCGAGGGCGAGGTGCGCAGTCGCCTCAAGGCGCGCTACGAGGCCATGCGGCGGTTCTACGTGCTCGTCAGCGGCTCGGTGCTCGTCACCGGCCCCGTCGAGAACGGGGTGGGCGTCGAGTCGTTCCTGCAGCGCCGTGTGGATCGCTCGGGCGAGGTGGCGACGTTCTCGCCGCGCCTCGGCGTCGAGACCGAGGTCATCCCGCACTGGCTGAAGGTCAGGGGCGGGAGCTATCGGGAGCCGACGCGGTTCCGGCGCGGAGCTCCCCGCCTGCACGGAACCCTCGGGTTCGACCTCAAGCTGTTTCCTTGGACCGTATTCGGCCTGTTCGAGGACGGGACCCAGTGGCGGGTCAGCTCGGCCCTGGACGGCGCGCGCCACTATTTTGGCTGGGGTCTCAGCCTCGGGGTCTGGCGCTGAGGGCCGTGCCCGCGCCGGACCGGCCTGGGCGCTTGCCTTCGCTGCGTTCTGCGTTTACAGAATGCTCATGCAGCTCGAATCCCAGGCGCCCCGCTCGCCGAACCCGCTCCCCCTGGCTGACCCGCCCCCCCGCCCGGAGCCCGACGCCCCGCGGCTGCCGGGCCGGGCCCGGCGGATCGCCCTCGCGCTGGCCGAGGCCGCGCTGCCCGCCCGCGGGGGGCTCGTCGGCGGCTCGGAGCAGTCCGTCCTCCGACTCGAGCGACTCGCCGAGCGGCTCGGCTCGGACTTCGCGAGGGGACTTCGGGCTGGGCTCTTGGCGCTCGATGCCTCCACCGTGCTCACTCGCGGCGGGCGCTTCAGTGAGCTGCCCGTCGAGCAGCGCGCGGCCGCGCTCCAAGCCTGGGTGAACAGCGAGCAGAAGGAAGTGCGCTGGATGGTCCGCGCGCTCCTGACTCCCATCAAAGCGGCGCACTTCGACGACGCGCAGGTGTTCGCCGAGGTGGGCTGTCGCCCTCGGGAGCGACCCGCTCGCGCGGAGCCGGCGCGCTGGTGGTCGCGAGTGACCGACGGCCGAACGGTGGAGCACGATCTCGAGCTCGAGTGTGAGGTCGTGGTGGTGGGTACCGGCGCCGGGGGCGCAGCGATGGCCTACGAGCTCGCGCGTCGTGGCCGGGCGGTGCTCATGCTGGAGGCCGGTGACTTCCATCGTCGCGACGCGTTCGATGGTCGCTCGAGCAACGCATACGCGCGCATGTACCTGGGTCGCGGCACCACGTTCGCGCTAGGCAACGTCGCGACGCCGGTGTGGGCCGGTCGCGCGGTGGGAGGGACCACGACCATCAACTCCGGCACGTGTTACCGCGCGCCGGCGCGTACCTTGGATCGCTGGAAGGACCGCTATGGCCTCGGCATGTTGTCGCGTTCTGCGCTCGATCCGTACTACGACCGGGTCGAGGAGCTGCTGCAGGTCGAGCCCGCGCGGGCTCAGTTCCTCGGCGGCTCGGCCCGCGTCGTGGCGCGGGGCGCCGAGCGCCTCGGACTCTCTCACGGCCCCTTGCGCCGCAACGCCCCGGACTGCGATGGCCAGGGGGTGTGCTGCTTCGGTTGCCCCACCGGCGCCAAGCAGTCCGCGGACGTGAGCCTGGTGCCGCGCGCCTTGTCCTTCGGCGCCGAGCTCGTCACCGCCGCCGACGTACGCCGCGTCACGGTGCGCGGGGGCCGCGCCCGCGGCGTCACGGGCTTTCTCCGCTCCGGCCGGCGCCTGACGGTCAAGGCCGACGCCGTGGTGGTGGCTGGTGGCGCGCTGATGACGCCGCTGCTCCTCGAGCGCAGCGGCGCTTGTCGCTCGTCCGGTTGGCTCGGCAAGAACCTGAGCGTGCACCCGGCCACGAAGGTGTTCGCGCTGTTCGACGAGGACATCGACATGTCCCGCGGGATCCCCCAGAGCTACTTCGTGGACGCGCTGCACGAGGAGGGCATCTTGTGCGAAGGTGCCTCGGTGCCTCTCGACGTCGCGTCGCTCGGTGTGCCTTGGGCCGGCGATGCGCTGATGGAGCTCATGGAGAGCTACCCGCAGCTCGCGAGCTTCGGCGTGATGGTTCAAGATACGTCCCGCGGGCGCGTGCGTCCGGGGCCACGGGGGCTACCGCTGATCACCTACGACATGAACGAGAACGACACCCAGCGTCTGCAGCGAGGCGTCGCCCTGATCACCGAGCTGTTCCTGAAGGCCGGCGCCCGGCGAGTCTTTCCGTTCGTCCATGGCTGCATGGAGGTCGTGGATGAAGCGGGCCTCTCCGCGCTGAAGTCGCTGCGAGCGCGACCGGGTGACATCGAGGTCACGGCCTATCACCCCCTCGGCACCAGTCGCATCGGCACCGATCCGAGTCGCTCTTGTGTCGGGCCCGACCACGAAGCCCACGACACCGAGGGCCTGTATGTGGTCGATGGCAGCGCGGTGCCGTCGAGCCTCGGCGTCAACCCGCAGCTCACCATCATGGCTCTGGCCCTGCGCGCCGCGGAGATCCTCGACGGGCGCCTCGATCGGCCGCGCTCGGGCGCCGACGCGACGCCCGAGTGGGTCGTGCGCTTCGAAGAGACGATGCGAGGTACGTTCCGGTTGGCCCACGAGGAAGACGAGAGGCCGATCGAGTTCACCTTGCGGGTTCGCTCGGTGGAGGTGTCCGGCATGCTCGCCAACCCCACCATGGTGGTCGACGGCAGCATCCGCGCCGCCGGGCTCGCGACCGACGCGCCGCTCACCGGGACCCTGGCCGCGGACGTGCTCGTCGGGCGGCGCATCCCCTACGACCTGGCGTTCCAAGGGGACGACGGGAACCGCTATCGCTTCGTGGGGGAGAAGCGGCCGACCCTGCTGAGGCCGCTCCACTCGATGACCTACCTTCCGGGCCGCATCGTCGACGAAGCCGGCAAGGAGATCGCGGTGGCGACGTTGTGGTTCGAGGTGTCGAGCGAGTGGCTGCGCTTCGCCCGGAGCTTCCGGCTGGTGCAAGAGGAGCTAGACCAATGAGCAACTCGGGCGAAGTCACGGACTGGAACGCCGTGCGCTACCGCGACAAGAAGCGCGGGCACGTCGAGAGCTACTTCCTCAAGCTCAATGATCCGAGCGAGAGACGCGCGTTGTGGCTCAAGGCGACGGTGCTCGCGCCGCTTCGGGGCAAGATCGTCGCCGAGGCCTGGGCCATCGCCTTCGAGCGCGGAGTTCACCCGGTGGGCGTCAAGCGCGTGGTGCCCTGGTCGGAGGCCAGCTTCTCCGAGTCGCAGCTCGAGGTGCGGGTCGCCGACTTGTCGCTCGAGCGGGGAGCGACGCGCGGCAGCATCGAGCACGATGGACGTCGCCTCGAGTGGGACCTGAAGTTCTCCACCGACGCCGCGGCGCTGGTGCCCTTCCCGACGATGCGCATGTACGAAGGCGGCTTTCCCAAGTCCAAGTTCGTCTCGCCCCACCCGGACTCGCGCTTCAGCGGCTACTACGCCGTGGACGGCGAGCGAGTGGACGTGGACGGCTGGCGCGGGATGCAAGGACACAACTGGGGCAAGGGTCACGCCGAGAGCTACGCCTGGGTGCACTGCAACCAGTGGCACGAGACTGACGAGCTCGTGTTCGAAGCGGCGACCGGGCGCGTCCGGGTCGGGCCCGTGCTCGTCCCGCCCATCACCATCCTCTGCGTTCGGCACCGGGGGGTGCGCTACGATCTGAACGGCACGCTCGATCTGGTCCGCAACCGCGGCACGCTGACGCCCCGCAGCTACCGCTTCCGCGGGCACGGCGCCCGGGCCCGCGTGGAAGGCGAGATGTTCGCCGCCACGGACGACTTCGGCGGGCTCTACTACGAGAACCCGGACGGCGCGATGACGTACTGCCTCAACTCCAAGATCGCCGAGGGGCGCCTGCGCCTCGAGCTCGACGGCCGCGCCCCGCTGGACGTGACCACCCGCTCGGCCGCCCTCGAGATCGGCACGCGGGATGCCGGTCACGGGGTGCGCATGCTGGTCTGACGGCTCGACGATGCGCGCCTGGTTGGCCTCTCGACAGCTAGTGCAACACCGTCAACGCCACGACCGCGAAGCCGCCCGGAGTGACGCGAACGGTCTGGCGCTTGGTCACGCCGCGGGCCTGGAGCTCGATGGTGTGCGCGCCAGGCGCGACGCGGACGCGACCGAACGCGATACGCGCAGGCAAGGTGGCCCAGCAGCGCGTGTCGGGGGTGTCGGTTGCCGTCAGGGTCGCCTGCGCGCCCAGGCTGAGCAGCGCGCCGAGGGTGCCTCCCGTCGATCGCCGGACGGCTTCGCCAGCGACGACGCGCGTGAGCATGCGCGTGATGGCGGAGGCGACGACCACGCCCCGCGCCTTCTCCCAGGCGGCGATGGACTCCCGATCCACCGCCAAGATGCCGTCGAGGCGGTCCAGCTCCGCGCCGAGCGTGAAGGAGGGGACGCCGTAGGTACCGCGCGGCTGACCGAGCTCCGGATAGTTCACCCAGGTCACTAGCCCTTGCGCCGCGAGGTAGCTGGCGCGCTGGCGATCCTGCGGGCTCATCGCGCCGCTCGCGTAGGTCAGCGCGAGGCCGATGGGGACGCGCTTGGCGTACTTCGCCGGCACCCGTCCGAAGCTGACGATGACCAGGATCTCGCCGCGCTCGTCGCGAACTGGCTCGGCCTCGCTCGTCGTCGTCTCTGGCTCGGTCGGCTCCGGCGAGCTGGGGGCTGGCTCCGTCTCGCCAGTGGGCGCCGCGGGCTCGCTGCTCGGTGACGCGGGCTCGCTGGGCGCTGGCGCGTGCTGCTTCAGCAGCTTGCGGATGCGGGGGCTGCGGTAGCTGCTCTGCCCGCTCAGGCGCAGCACGGGCTCGATGAGGCTCGGATACTCGGAGAAGGCCAGCGCCTCGTCGTAGTAGCGCAGCGCTTCTTGGGGACGACGGCTCTGCTCGAACGTGAACCCCGCGAGGTAGCTGCCCGGAGCGCTGAGCGCCAAGGCCGGATCCTCGTGCTCGCGGACGAAGCGCTGCATGACCGCGAGCCGACGCGCCTCGATGCGCGCGCCGTTCAGATCGCCACGGACCAGGTAGTTGACCAGGTTCATGGTGTTGATCATGAGCTTCTCGTACGCCGGCGCCCTGTACGGGCCGGTGTCGTCCGAGAACAGGTACTTGCCCAGCTCGTCGGCCGCGCCGCGGGACAGATCGAGCACGTCGATCTGCTTGTCGGCGACGCGGAGATCCCGCGCCGAGAGCTCGTAGCGGTCGAGCTGTTGCAGGACCATGGCGCGGTCGAGGAGCAAGATGGCGTTGTCGCCGGAGGTGCTGGCCGGCAGCTCCTCGGCCTTGTCGACCCCTAGTTCTTCGTTCAGCAGCGCGAGGGCTCGCGTGGGGTCCGCCGCGTCGAGGGCGCCGCGGATGTCCCGAGTGCGCGCTTGGTGGCCGCCACAGGCGACCAGCAGGCACGCCCACAGCAGCAGCCACGCGCGCATCGGTCAGCTCAGCGCGCCAGGCCCTTGGTGACGCTCGTCTTGTTCTGGAACAGGATGTCTCCCGTCTCCGCGTCGAGCACCTGCAAGAACAGGAAGTACTGCACGCGACGCTCGTCCTTGTGACGCTCGTCCGCAGAGAACACCTTGCCAGTGACGAAGTAGCGTACGCCGGCCTGCTTGCCCCAGCGCGACACGGTGGCCGGATCGAAGGCGTCCGAGTGCTGGCGGCGGACCTCCTCGATCATCTGGCCCTGGCGCTCGAGGCTCACGACGCGCACGTGGCCGGTGTTGACCAGGATGGTCTCGATGTCGCTGATGAGCGACTCGAGGGCGCTGTCGACGTGCTCCGAGGTCTCGTTGCGCAGCGGCATGACCGCTACTCGAGGCTGCTCTTCCTTCTCCCAGCGCTTGAGCGCCGCCGAGCCTTGCAGCGTCTTCATGTTCTCGTGCAAGAGCTTCGCGAGGTCTCGCTTGTCGAGGCCGGTGCTCATGGCTTCGTCGTCGAAGCCCTCCACGTCTTCCCCGCGCACGGGACGCGCGCCACCGCAGGCCGGCACCGTGCAGGCCGCCGCCAACAGGATGAGCAGTGGATAGCGGAGTTGCTTCATGACGAACCCTCGAGGTGGGACGGCGCCGAGCCGTGGGATATTCATGCCCCCTTCGGCGCGGAGACGCCAGTCTGCGCCAGGGAACTCAGCTGGCGGTGACGCGGCGAACCGGGATGATCTGCACCCTGCGGTCGTCGCCCTCGCCGTCGCTCTTGGTGACGACGCCCTCGAACTTGGCGAGCGCCAGGTGCACGACGCGGCGGTCCCGCGGGTTCATCGGCTCGAAGGTGATGATCTTGCCCTGCTCGACCGCCTGCTTGCCCAAGCGCTTGGCCATGGTGGAGAGCTGGTCGTCCCGCCGGCTGCGATAGCCCTCGGCGTCGACCAACACGTGTCGGCGGTCCTGCCCCGGGCGATTGACCACCCGGTGAGTCAGGAACTGCAGAGCGCCGAGCACTTGGCCCTTCTTGCCGATGATGCGACCCGCATCGGGACCGACGATCTCAATCGAGATCTCCGGGTCGTCGTCGCCCTCCTTCGGACGCCTCAGGTGCACCTCGCAGTCCATCTGCATCTTGGCCACGAGATCCCGAACGAAGCCGAGGGCCTGCTGCGCTCGCTCGTCGCCGACGTAGTCGTCCTCCGTCCGAGGTCCTCGCTGCCGGCTGCGACCGCGACCACCCTCGGGTCGGGGGGAAGCCTCAGCCTCTGCGCCGCCTGCGGTCTCTTCGTTCTCTTCACTGTCCCAGGTCTCGTCGACCTCTTGTCCGGTGTCGGTCATGTTCATGCCTTTCCTTTACCGAGGAGAGCAGGGTCAGCGACGTCCGCGGCGCCGGCCTTCTTTGCCCTCTTGCCCTTCTTCGACGGCACGGAGGCCTCTTCCTCGGGAGAGATTTTGACTTGGATCTCGGCGGACTGCTTCTTGGCGTTCGAGCGCTTGACGTAAGCCTCCACGCTCAGCTGCTGCACGATGCCCAGCAGCGAGTTGGTGAACATGTATACCCCGAGGCCGGCCGGCAGAAACAGCATGAAAACGGTGAACATGGCCGGCATGAAGTACAGCATCATCTTCTGCTGGGTCGGATCCCCCTGCATTGGAATGATCTTCTGCTGGACGAACGCCGTGCCGCCGATCACGAACGGCAGCAAGTAGAGCGGATCCGGTTCGGACAGGTCCGGGAACCAGAGGAACGGGATGTTGTACAGCTCCACCGCCGTCTGCAGCGTGGTGTACAGCGCGAACCACACGGGCATGCTCGCCATCTGCGGCAAGCAACCCTTCAGGGGGTTGACGTTGTGTTTGCGCCACAGCTCCATCTGCGCGAGGCCCCGCGCCTGGGCGTCGTCCTTGAACTTCGCCGTGAGCGCGTCGAGCTCGGGCTTGAGCTCCCGCATCTTGATCATGCTCTTGATGCTCGGGACGCTGAGCGGGAAGAGCAGCGTGCGCGCCGTGATGGTGAGCAGGATGATGGCGATGCCCCAGTTGGGGATGACGCTGTAGACCTTCAGCAGGAAGGCCACGAGCACCTTGGCGATCACCGAGAAGAAGCCGAGATCGATCAGCTCGGAGAGGTCGTGCTTCCCGCCGCCCGCCGCGGCGAGCAGGTCCCGCTCCTTGGGGCCGGCATAGGCCAGGATGGAGTAGCGGGCGCTCGCGCCGGGCTCGAGCGTCTTGACCGGGTAGGCGAGACGAGCGCGATACATCGCGCCGGCGTTCGGGTCGTCGCCCTTCGACTTGAACCGAGCCGCGTCCCAGCGCTCCTCGATCTGCAGCTGGCACGCTGGCGCGCCCGCGGCGAAGTCGAGGGGCACGATGGCGTGCGAGAAGTAGGCATTGGACACCGCGGCGTACGCGGAGCTCTTGGGCTCCTGGTACCAGTCCCCTGGGTTCAGTGGACCGACGGCGAAGCCTTCCTCGGCGAAATCCTTGGGCTCGAAGTCGTCCGGCCGCATGCGCGTCGCGCTGCCCCCCTCGAGCACGCACTCCACGTGCGTGATGTAGGGGCTCACGCGGAACATGTGCCCCGAGACCTCCTTGTTGCTACGCCAGGCCGTCGTCTCCACGGTCAGCGCGTGGTCGCGCTTCTCCCGCGACAGGTTCTCGATCGTCTCTTCGAGCTCGAGCTCGTAGGGGCGCTCGGTCGCGCGAATCACGCGCGTCAGGCGGACCTTGTCCGCTTCGTGGACCAGGGTGCAGGACGTGCCCGTCGCCTCGGTCAGTCGGTAGTCCACCGCGTCGTAGTCCACCTGCCAGCTCGACGAGGGCTTGACGGCCTCGTTGCGCCAGTGAAAGCGCAGCTGCCGACGCTGCTCGACGTCCGGTGTGGTGGACAAATCGATGGGCGCGTCGTCACGGCGATACTTCGCGGTCAACAGCTCGAAGTGCTTGAGCGAGCCGCCGCGCGTGGAGATCTGTGCGCGGAAGCGCGGGCCCCAAATGTCGCACAGCCTCGGCTCCGCCCGGTTGGCGGGTAGCGCGCTGCCTTCCTCCTTCAGCGGCTGATGCGAGGCCTCGCCCTCGCCGAAGAGCTTCGGCAGGAAGGTGAAGCCGAGGAAGACGACGAGCCCCAAGAGGAGCCATCGAGAGAGACCGCTGCGTTCCATTTCGTTGTTCTTGGGGGCCGTCAGGGGACCGGTCGGTCGGCTTCGTCCGGTTCGGACTCACCGGGCGACGGCGCCGCCGTGGCCAAGGTCCCCGCCGACTCGAGCGCCGGCGGCAAGGGAGGCGGATCGTATCCACCAGGATGAAACGGATGGCAACGCGATAGACGCCGGAAAGTCAGCCAGCTCCCGCGCAGGGCGCCGTGAAGCTCCAGGCAGGCCACCGCATAACGCGAGCATGACGGCTCGAAGCGGCAGACGGGCCCGAGCAGCGGCGACAGGGTGACCTGATACACTCGGATCAAGGCGATCAGGAGCTTCGCGAGCATCAGCGGACCGAACTGTCCCCGGTTTTCCCGGCCTGCGCCAGTCGCGCGCGGTCTTCCCGGTCGCGGCGGGCACGCTCGGACTGGCGAGCGATCTCTGCCTCTACCCCCTCCCACTCGTCCAGGACGCTCCACAGCGACGCTTCAGGCCCGGCTCGCCGGACGATGACCACCAGGTCGAGGTCGTCCGCGAACAGGCGTCGCGTGGCTCGAAAGGCCTCGCGAACGAGGCGCTTCATGCGGTTTCGTACGACCGCGTTGCCCACGCGGCGCGAGACGGTCACACCGAGACGGGCGCCGTGCGGCTCGCGCGCATACAGCAGGAGCACGAACGAGCGAGTGGGCACGCGCCGCCCCAGCGCCTGGATCCGCAAGAACTCCGGGCGCTTTCGGACGCGCGCCGCCCGCGGAAAGGAGCCTGTACTCGGAGTGACGGCGGGCCGCGACGGCGCGCGGTTCACTTCTTGTAAGTGGACACGGTCAGGCGCCAGCGGCCCTTGCGCCGACGGTTCTTGAGCACGTTCTGCCCGCCGCGCGTGGACATGCGCTGGCGATAGCCGTGGGTCCGAAGCCGGCTGGTGTTGTGCGGCTGGTAGGTACGCTTCATGATTCTCGCGCCTGGCAGGAGGGGTGGCCAGCTCGGGCCACCGAAGGGGCCGGGAGTCAGCCACGCGCCCGGCGCCCAGTCAAGGAAAACCACGCTCGATGCTAACCCCCCGTCTGCTCTCGATTTCGGCCGCCCTGGTCGTGCTCGGCGCGGTCACGGCGCACCTGCGCCTCGTCCCGCCGCTGGTGGGATTCCTGGTGGCCGTCGGTGCCGGTGGGCTCGCCTCCCTGTCGGCCTTGCCGGTCAGCGTCTGGGAGTGGAGGCGGCGGCGAGGCCCGGTGGGCTGGGTGCTGGTGGCCTCCGGCGTCGGGCTCGGCGCGGCGGTCTTCGTGACCGCGATGCCCCGACATCCCCGCATCAATGACGTGACCACGTCGCCCGAGGATCCGCCCAGCTTCGTCCGGCGGCCTGGTGGAAATCCCGACTACCCTGCACAGAACGCGAGCATCCAGCGGGCGGCTTACCCGGACTTGGCCCCCGTCGACCTGCCCCAGGCCCCGGACGAGGCCCTCGCCGCGGTGCGGCGGGCCGTTGAGAGTCTGGGCCTGGGTGTGGAGGACGCGGATCCCGCTACGGGTCGGCTCGAGGCCACCGCCGAGTCGCGCGTCTTCCGCTTCGTGGACGACGTCGTGGTTCGGATCCGCCCCCAAGGCTCCGGCAGCCGGGTGGACATCCGCTCGAAGTCCCGGGATGGCAAGGGCGACCTCGGCAAGAACGCCGCCCGGATCCGGGCCCTGGCGGCTGCCCTGGCGCCTTGACCCCCTCCCTGACGACAGGCTTGCCCGATCGGGAGCACGATGCTAATTGCCGCCGTCCCATGCGCGACAACATCCGACTCGTGTCCAGCGCCGGCACCGGCTTCATCTACTACACGACCAAGAACAAGCGGACGCAGACCGCGAAATTGGAGTTGAAGAAGTACGATCCGGTCGTGCGCCAGCACGTGGTGTTCAAGGAGGCGAAGATGCCTCCTCACAGCAAGTAGTGCGCGGCTGAAGCCGCCGCGGTGCCACCGCGCACCGTTGCGTCAAGGGGTGCGGCGTCACGCGGGGGGTCGGCGGGTCACCGAGCTCGCAGCGCGGCAGCGTCCACGACCACGGGCGGCGCTCGCGTCGGGCGCGCGGCTACGGCGCTCGCGTCGGGCGCGGCCCGCACGAGCGCCACGGCCGCATCGAGGTCTTCCATCACGAGCGTGGCTTGGATGCGAAGGACGCGATACCCCAGGCGCGCGAGCTTCCGGTCCCGGCTCGCGTCTGACGAAGCCCGACCCCGATGCGAGGCGCCATCGAGTTCGACCACGACGCGCGGCACGGGAGCCAAGAAGTCCGCGATGTACCGGCCGAGGGGCACCTGACGACGAAAGGTGACCCCAAGCTGGCGCGCGTTGAGGCGCGACCAGAGGCGAGCTTCGCTCGGCGTCAACGAGCTACGATGCTGCGCCGCGCGAAGCTGAAGGAGCGAGGATGACGTGGACCGAGTGAGCGAGTGACGCATGTTCCAGTGCAACGACGCCTACGGCGGACTCGGAACCCCGGTCTACCTCGACGAGGGGTACGTCGCCGTGCCCCAGGACCGACGGCTGACGATCGTGCAGCTCGGTAAGGACGGGGAGGGTACCCCGGTGGCCGAGGCCCAGTTCGCCTACGAACCATTGCTGTTCGTCTTCCGCGAAGGGGCACTGATCGCGGCTGAGACACACAGGTTTGTGCGCCTGCTTTGCTGGGTCGGCAGAAAGCTCAAGCCGCTGGCCATCTACATGCACGACTCGTTGCACGTGCACGGAGAGGTCGACGAAGGTTTGGTATTGCGCCTCGGCAAGCACGCACCCTTCGTGAGCACGCCGACGGGTGTGGACCTAGCCGCGACCTACCTCCTCGTCGAGGATCCGGGGCCGATGCTGGAGGCGCTGAAGCCCAAGCCGCGCGCGAAGAAGGCGAAGCCCTGACGTCGAAGCCGCCGGCGGCTTCGCGCCCCAGCCTTGCACGATGTCCGCGTAGGAGTAGGCCACGAACGCGCGCTGCGCCGGCAGCCGCAGCCGCGCCCGAGTGATGATCCCGAGCGTTCCCTCGCTGCCGATCATCAGCGGCAGCCCGGTCGGCCCACCGAACCGGCGCTGCAGCGTGACGCTCTCCCCCGTACCGAGCACGCAGTCCGCCGAGACGACCATGTCCTCGATCTTGCCGTACAGCCCAGAGCATTGCCCCGCTCCGCGCGCCGCGATCCAGCCTCCCACCGTGGAACACAAGATACTCGACGGGAAGTGCCCGATGGTGAAGCTTGCGCGAGGTCGCCGAGGCGGCCGCGTGCTGCTCGAGGCCACGGGCCAGGACTCGCCGCGGATCGCGGGACCTCGCCAGTCTCGAGGTTGACCTTCTCGATGTGCATCCCTCGGCTGAGCAGCACCCACGGTGCCTCCAGCAAACACGGCCACTCGAAGGGGGCGCACTTCAGCTCTCTCGCCGAGCCAACCAGGGGCCGCATCGCGATGCCCCACATCCCGGCGCCGATCGCGACACCCAGGCAAGGAGAGACATCCGGCAGCGAGGAGATGTCGGACCCGAAAGAGTCTGGGGAACCGTAGCGCTGACCCGCAGCGCAGGTCCTCGAGTACAGCTCGGCAACGGTGTAGTGGTAGTCCTTGCCCTCGTCTTGGACGCTTCGCAGCACCGCCACCTCTCCGTCTGCGGAGCATGCCTCTGGCTTGGTGAAGACGCCGCGTGCCCTCTCCATCGGATACTCGTGAGCGACCTGACCCTCGGGACTGACAACGAGCACACCCGCCCCTTCGAGGGACGCGGCCACTCCGCCGTCGGCGTACGGGGCGATGGCCTGGACGTGGCTTTGCAGCGTCAGCCGTGGCTGCTCTCTCAGCTCGGCATCGCACCAAGAGATGAAAGACCCATGGGCCACGCAGACCGTGTCATCGTCGAGCCAAACGAAGGCGTTGATTCCGATGCGGCAAGCGCCAAGGACCGGTTGGACGAGCATCGTTTCCATCTCCCTTGTTCCCTCATTCGCCGACGTTCAGCGTGGGTGGACTCTCTAGTACGCTTCGGGCCGTGGTCACGCCGGACCGCCAACAAAAGCTCATGGACTTGGCCCGGGCGGCTCCGAGCATCCTTCCCCGTCCTCCGGGGACCTCGCGGTCCCGGCTCCCACAGGACGGGGAACCGAATCGGCCCCATCGGCTTCACAACATTATGTGCTTGCGACATAATGTTTACGGGACATAATCCTGAGCATGAGCTTGCCGTTCCTGAACCGCACCGCCGAGCTGGCTCGCCTGCGCCCCGCGCTTCGGGGCGGAGTGGGGCTGTACTGCGTGTACGGCCGTCGGCGACTTGGCAAGTCGCGAATGATACGGGAGCTCGCCGCGAAGAGCACGGTCACCTTCTATACCGGTGACGAACGCGACGCCGTGCTCCAGCGGCAGGCGGTGGCGCGCGAAGTGGCGCGCATCGTTCCTGGTTTCGCTGCAGTCGAGTACAGGGAGTGGGAGGCACTGCTGCAGCGATGGTGGCGGGAGAGCCCCAAGCGTTCTCCGCTGATCCTCGACGAGTTTCCCAGCATCGTCGCACGCTCTCCGGAGCTCCCCAGCGTGCTTCAGAAGCTGTTGGACCAGAGCACGCCGGGGCGCGCCGTCATCCTCAGCGGTTCGTCGCAACGCATGATGCAAGGCCTAGTCCTCGAGCGGAACGCTCCCCTGTTTGGTCGGGCGAAGGAGATCGTCAAGCTCGAACCCATGGGTGCATACTGGACAGGACGCGCCTTGAGCGTCACGGACGCTGCGGAGGTACTCGAGCAGCACGCAGTATGGGGCGGCGTCCCGCGTTACTGGGAGCTGGCCGCGAGCTCCCGCGGACTCTGGGACGCGGTCCGCCGTCACGTGCTCGATCCCCTCGGCGTCCTTCACCATGAACCCGATCGGTTGCTACTCGACGAAACCAACGATGTGGCGCGGACCGCGTCGGTGCTGAACGTGGTGGCTCGCGGGAGCCATCGCGTGTCCGAGATCGGCGCACGTCTCGCCCTGCCGGGCACCAGCTTGTCGCGCCCCCTCGCACGCTTGGTGGAGCTGGGGTTGCTCGCGCGAGACGTGCCCTTCGGCGCCAGCGAGCGCGAGAGCAAACGCAGCCTCTATCGCATCGCTGACCCGTTCCTGGCATTCTGGTTCCGCTTCGTAGACCCCAATCGCTCTCGTCTCGCGGCAGGGCAACTCAAGCAGGTGAGCGCCGACGTGGAGTCCGAATGGCCGCGCTTCGCAGGCATTGCTTGGGAAGGCCTGGTTCGTGATTCAGTCGCGCGCGCGACTATCGCTGGGGAAAGCTGGCATCCCGCCTCTCGCTGGTGGGGAACTGACCGGGCGGGGGAGCCCCTCGAGATTGACGTGCTTGCGCGCTCGGTAGCGAGCCCCAAGCGGCTACTCGTGGGCGAAGCGAAGCTCAGGCTGACGTCGCGAGAGATCCCGCGAGCGTTCGCCGAACTGGAGCACAAGGCCGCCCGCTGCCCGGAGGCAGAAGGGAAGGAGCTGGTCTTCGTGCTCTGGGTGCTCCGTCCCAATGTTCGAAACCTGCGTGCAGGCGTCCTCGGGCCCAAGGACGTGCTGTCGGTTCTCCGATAGACCCTCGGGCGCGCTCCGCGCCTTTCACCGGCCCCGTCGGCAGTAGGTAGAAGTAGCCGTCGCTCTGCGTAACGCGTTCGCATCCATACCTGCGATAGAGCTGCTCGAGATGGTCCTGGGCGTCCGTGATGAACGGGTACCAGTCACCGTCTTCTCGATCGATGTGCCGGCTGCGGACGCAGGGCTGGAGTTTTCACAAGGACCCGAACCAAGGGGCGAAATTCAACCAATCTTCATCAAGGGTCAAGGCCCCCGGCACCTATGAAAAGTTGCTGGGACGGTCGCCCCCCGACTCCAACGAGCCCCGACTCGGCCACCGAACGACGGTCCGTCGCTGTTGCGCATGCGCCTCATGGTGCTGAGCGAGCTGCCGCGTACGCTCGAGTCCCGCGGCAGTGGCGGCTGCGACCGAACTGTACCGGACCGCATCAACGGTCGTGCTACAGTTTCGCAGCTCCACGAAGGATCGGAGGTTCTCGTGGCTCGAGCGAGCGGTGACGGCCAGCTCGGCGGGGGAGGTACTGCGCTAGGTTGGCTGCGCGTCCCATCGCGGCGCGCCCCTCGTCACCACGGCGCCGGGCGGTAGTCCTTCAGGAACAGACCGTAGCGGTGCTCCCCCGTGTTGAAGCCATGAAAGATGGGATCGACGATGCGCGCGGCGCCATCGACGATGTCGAGGGGAGGCTGAAAGCCGTTCTCGCGGGTCTTGCGGATGGCGATGTGGGCGGGGTCTTCGTCCGTGACCCAGCCGGTGTCCACGCTGTTCATGTGGATCCCGTCCCTCGCGTAGTCCGAGGCAGAGGTCCGGGTCATCATGTTGAGGGCGGCCTTCGCCATGTTCGTGTGAGGATGCTTGTCGGTCTTGAAGCGGCGGTAGAACTGGCCCTCCATGGCCGAGACGTTCACGATGTGTTTGTCCCGGCTCGGCTGCCGTAGCATCAGCGGCTTCAGGCGTGCGTTCAGCACGAAGGGAGCGATGGCGTTGACGAGCTGCACCTCGAGCAGCTCCACCGTGGACACCTGATGCAGCGCCAGGCGCCAGCTGTTGACGTCGCGAAGATCCACCTGTTGCAGGTCCGCGTCGAGACGACCGGCGGGGAAGAGCGCACGGCTCGCGCGCGAATCCTCGGGACTGACGGGCAGCTGGGACAACTCCGCCGCGGAGTGGGCGGCCGGCTCTGCGGGGGAGCCCGCCAGCGTCGGGCCGGACGAGGCGACGAAAGCGTCGTACTCGGAGAGGACACCTCGCTCCGCTTCCGGGAGGGACCCGAGCGGCGCGCGCTCTCGGACCATGAGGTGCTCGTAGAAGCCCGCCGGGCGGCGCACGGTTTGGCAGGCGTTGTGGAGCACGAAGTCCAGGCGAGACTCCGTGTGCTCCAGGTGTCGAACGAAGGCTTCGACGCTGGGCGTGTGCCGCAGGTCCAGACCATGGATGACCAGCCGATGCGCAAAGGACTCGAAGTCCGGCTCCCGGGCGTAGCGCGCGGCAGCATCCTTCGGGAACCTGGTGCTGACGATGACTCGCGCGCCGGCACGCAGCAGCAAGATCGCGGCCTGGTAGCCGATCTTCACTCGCGCGCCGGTGATGAGCGCGACGCGGCCGCGCAGGTCGGCGGTCTGCCCGCGCTTCTCGAAGTTGAAGTCCCCACAGGGACCACACAGCTGGTCGTAGAAGAAGTGAACCCGCGAGAACGGCTCCTTGCAAACGTAGCAGATGCGCGGGTCGAGCAGCTCTCGGTCGTCTGGGGGGAGCATCGTCGCCTCAAGCAGCGCGGGAGACGGCGTGATGAACACAGGCTGCTCTCGCAGTTCTCGGATCCCCGCCCGCGCCAGCGTGCGCTCGTCCGCGTCGCGGGTCTGGTGTTTGCGCTGCCTGCGCAGCGCTCGCGCCAACAGTCGCTGTTCGTTGCGCTCGGGCCGGGACAGGCGGCCGGCCGCGGTCAGCAAGGCATTGCGGGTCTCCAGGTCGACCTTCGCCAGCGCTGCCCGGTCCTCCACCAGAGCGCTCAGCACGGTGAGGCACGCTTCGATCTCTTTGGGTCCGACGCTCACGGTGGCTCCCCGTCGGTCAGTTCGCGATGCGGATCGCGACTTTGCCAAAGTGGCTGCCGCTGGCCAGGTGCTCGAACGCCGCGACGGTGTCCTCGAAGGGGAAGGTCCGATCCACCACCGGGGTCAACGAGCCGTGCTCGATGGCTCGCATGAACTCCTCGAAACCCTCGCGATGGCCGACGATGACCCCCTGTAGTCGGATGTTCTGCATCAACACCGGCAGCAGGTTCAGCGCAGGCGCGCTGCCCGCAAGCACGCCCACGATGCTGATGGTGCCGCCGATCCGCACCGCGCGGAGCGACTGCTCCAGCGTGCCCGCGCCGCCCACCTCCATCACGTGATCCACGCCGCGGCCGGCGGTGAGTTCCTTGGCCCACTTGCCCCACTCGGGCACGGTTCGGTAGTTGATGGTCTCGTCGGCGCCCAGTGCTCGCGCTCGCGCGAGCTTCTCGTCGCTGCTGCTGGTGACGAGCACCCTCGCGCCGATCAGCTTCGCGATTTGCAGCGTGAAGATGCTCACGCCTCCCGTGCCGAGCACGAGCACAGTGTCCGCCGCGGTGAGGCGACCCTGGGTCACGAGCGCGCTCCAGGCCGTGAGCCCCGCGCAGGGGAGGGTGGCCGCAGCCTCGTCGGTGAGCGCCGCGGGGACGGCGACCACCGACGACGCGTCGAACACGCGATACTCCGCCAGCGTGCCGTCGAGGGGACCGCCGAGCGACGTGCGCAGCTTGTCGCGTGTCGGCTCGCCGGAGACCCAACCTTGCACGAAGTTGGGGCACACGCGGTCTCCGAGCCTCCACTGCGTCACGCCTTCGCCCACCGCGTCCACCGTGCCGACTCCATCCGACGCCACGACCAACGGCAGTCGCTGGCGCGGGTTGTACAGGCCGCGGGCCATCAGCACGTCGCGATAGTTGAGCGAGGCGGCGAGCATGCGCAGGCGCACCTGCCCCGGTCCGGGAGCAGGCGTAGCCAGCTCTCTGAGCTTCAGGTTCTCGAGGCCGAAGCCACCGTCGAGGACGAACGCTTTCATCGGTCGGGCAACCTACATCAAGCTGGCCGCGTGCGCTAAGCTCCGGCGCCCGTGAAGCCTGCACCCCGACGCAACGCCGGGCTCGCCCCCGCCATCGCGCTGACCTGCGCGGGCGCGCTCGCCATTTCGGCCGCTGGCTGCCCCGGGCGCGACCGACCTCCGGCGGCGCCCATCACCGACGTCTCTCGCGACGGCGTGCGCATCCGGGTGCTCGCGCAGCCCCTCACGGCGTCCACGCCCCGTGCGCAGGCCGAGCGCGGCGATGTGTTGCTCACGGCTCCGGGGGTCAGCGCGGTCGTGGCGGGACACGGGTCTCGCCAGGCGGGAGCGCTGGTCGACCTCGTATCGGAGCGCTTCGAGCTCGACGTGGTCGACGACGTGCGCACCGCCCTGCTGCTCGACGACCGTGAGCTCGTGCTCGAGACCGTGAGCGTACAGATCGACGACTCGGGGAGGGTCCCCAGCATCCTGGTTCGTCAACGGAGCGAGGCGGTGACGGTCACCACCCATCTGTCCGCGCGCGGGGACGGCGCAGGGCTCGATCTGCACACGGAGGCGACGCTGCGTCGGGGCAGCGGGCGGCTCGTCCTCGGTGACCGCGTTCGCTGGTTCGGAGCGGCGCCCTTCGTTCCGGGGCAGGGGTTCGTTCACGACGGGTCCACCGTCTCCGCGACGTGGCTGGGGCGCGCTGGCCGTGATCAGGCCTACGCGCTCGCGTCAGATGCGCCGCTCGAGGTTCGGTTCTCTCCCTCGCTGCGCGGCCCCGTGGAGCAGCTCGCGCTGGGGACCGCGCGGCGACTTCGTGCCGGCGAGTCGACGAGCCATCGGCGCTCGATCCTGCTCGGGCGCCGCTTGTCCGACGTGGCGGCGCACGCTTGGCGTCGCGCGAAGGTGCCCGCTGGCGAGGTCGTCGCCCGGCTGAAGCCTCGACCCGAGTGGGCCGTCGTCGAAGCGCGGGGTAGACATGGCGAGGTCTTGGGCGCCGCGGAAGCGGACGCCAGCGGAGCAGTTCGCCTGTCCCTGCCCGAGGGTGAGCACTCCCTCGAGCTGCGCTCCCCGGGCGGCACCGACCTTCGTCCGGTGCAGGTGCTGAGAGGGAAGACGTCCGAGGTCAGCTTCGTCGTGCCGCAGCCCGCGGTGCTCGAGTACCGCTTCACCGACGACGCGGGCCGTGCGCTGCCCGTGCGGATCGACGTGCGGGGGCTCCCGCCGACCAAGGACCCGGTCTTGGGTCCGATGCACCTGGCGAGCGGCGCCGGGAGTTCGACTTATGGCCTCGGCGGTGCGGGGCGGGTCTCGCTTCCACCGGGTCGGTACCGCGTGCTCGCCACGCATGGTCCCGAGTACACCATCGTGGAGCAGGAGGTCAGCGTCAGCGCGCGCGACGGAGTGGTGATGCGCGGTGCGCTGACCCGCGTCGTCGATACTACCGGCTGGGTCGCGTGCGACTTTCACCTGCACGCGGAGCCGAGTGGTGACTCCAACGTGCCGCTGCGGGATCGACTCGTCGCGCTCTTGGCCGAGGACGTGCGCTTCGCGGTGGCGACGGACCACAACCACATCACCGACTACGGCCCCACGTTGCGCACGCTCGAGACCGCGGCGCTCGTCACCGCTGTGGGTGTGGAGCTGACGACCCGGGACTTCGGCCATTTCAACGCGTTCCCGCTGCCCCCCGAGTTGCCCATGCCGCAGATCGCCGGCGCCACCCCCGCCACACTGTTCGCCGAGATGCGCGCCAACGTTCCCGGCGTCCTGCTGCAGGTGAACCATCCGCGTATGGGTCACTCCATCGGGTACTTCGACCAGGTGGGGCTAGACGTGGCGACTGGCACGTTCAAGCGTGAAGGCGGCAGTCTGGACTTCGACACGGTGGAAGTCTTCAACGGCTTCGAGCTGAACTCGATCGGAGTGGTCGAGCGGAACCTTCGGGATCTGCTCGCGCTCCGGCGCGCGCCCGGAGTGGTCCGCGCCTACATCGGCGTGGGCAACAGCGACTCGCATCGGCTGGACGTGCACGCGGCCGGCTATCCACGAACGTACGTCAAGACGGGCCCCGCGCAGCCTTCCGCCGAGGAGGTCGCTCACGGCGTGCTGGCCGGTCGTGCGATCGTGACCAATGGGCCGTTCGTCGAGCTCGAGATCGACGAGGCTCGAGTAGGGGATGGCCTGAAGACCACGGCACCCACGGTCGAAGCGAGGGTGCGCGTGCACGCGGCGCCGTGGGTCGACGTCTCACAGGTGGAGGTCTGGGTGGGTCCCGAGGTCATCGCAGTGCTGCCGGTGACGGGTCGAGATGTGCTGCGCGTCGACGAGCGGCTGCAGATCGCCGTGCCTGCGGGCAAGAGCGATGTCCTCGCGGTGGTGCGCGGTCGCGAGCCGCTTCCGGTCTTGCCTTACACGCGGGCGCTGCCTTTCGCGTTCACCAACCCGATTCGAGTCGAGCGCTCGCCGTGATCCGATGCGCCAAGGGCGCGGGTCAGAGCGTGTGCTCGCGCAGCCGCGCCATGAGCGCGTGAGCGCGTCGTGTCTCGGGTGTGCGCTCCGCGAGGATGCCGTGCAGCAGCGTCAGTACGGCGCCGGTCTGAGCGTGGGGGAATCGGTCGAGCGCGAGCAGACGCTCGAGCAGCGCGACGACGCGGCCCGTCTCGCTCGCGGGCGCCGCCTGGAGCCAGGGAAGCGCCGCCGAAGGATCCGTCGTGAGCCAGGTCCTGAGCGCTCGCTCGACCCGCGCGGGATAGCGCCGCCAGGCCCCGGCCGCGCCCTGCGCGGGGCTGGGTGACTCTGCGTCGAGCAGGGGGATGGCGCGCGCGTCGGGAGCCACCGCCCACCAGCGCTCCGCCAGGCTCGCCGGGAGCGACTCGAGCGCGCGACCCAGGTCCTCGAGCGCGGGCTCGGGCAGCGTCTCGAGCAGGACGGGTGCGCCCTCCGCTTCGGCGGCAACGCACAGCTCGACCAGCTCCGCCGAGGCCAGGCTCCGCACGAAGGTGGCTCCGGGTTCGTGCGTCGGATCGAGCGCCGTGCCGGCGACGCTGGGCTTGCCCGCGTGACGCCACGCGCGCACGACCGCGCCCGCCAGCTCGTCGAGGGGCAGGGCAAGGACGTTGGCCAACCGCGGTAGCATCGCCCCGTCCGCCGGACAGAGCGACGCCAGAGTCGACCAACTCAGCGCACGCGTCTGCGCTTCGGCCAAGACGAGCGCGGGGATCCGAAGTCGGTGTGGTGGAGCGCTGTCGACGCAGGGCAGGCGCCCCACCAGCGCGAGCAGGCCCGAGTGCAGCTCCGGATCCCGGTAGCGACAGTCGAGCGCCGCCGCGAATGAATCGAGCAGCGCGTCCATCGCGACGAGCGCGTCGCTGCTCCAGGGATCGAGCACGCCTTTCGGGCGCAGGCGGCGGGATCCCAGCTCGCGCGTGACGTGCTCGCTGATCGCGAGCAGCGCCAAATGGAAGTACCCATTCGCGGTCGGCGCTCGCGAGTCTTCCGGATAGACGAAGCGGGGCAGCGGGAGCGCGTCACCTCGCTCCAACCACAGCCCGCGCTGCTCCTCGAAGAGCGCCGCGGCGGCTTCCGCGTCGGGCGTTCGACCGCAGGCGATGGCGAGCCCCACGGCCCGGGTCTCCGCCTCGAGCGCCGCCACCCAGGCAGGATCGTCCGGGTGGTCTGCCTCGCTGAGCTCGGCCTGGACCTCACCGCTGCGGCGCGCGCGCTCGCAGCAGAAAGCCAGTGTCTCCGAGCAGCTGCGTCGGCTGAGCAGCGCCTCTCCCCAGCCAAACCCCGAGCCGGCGAGCAGCTCGCCGAGCGCGGCGCGCTCCACCGCGCGAGCCCACCACGCGGGTCTGAGCTGCCAGCTGT
Source organism: Polyangiaceae bacterium (assembly GCA_019637295.1). Lineage (GTDB taxonomy): Bacteria > Myxococcota_A > Polyangia > Polyangiales > Polyangiaceae > JACKEA01. Next base: position 294,341 of record JAHBVX010000004.1, on the reverse strand, counting down.
CCGCCTCGATCTGCACCAGCAGTCGCGCGTCCGCGAGCGCGCGCACGATGCGATAGGCGCCGGGAGGTATGCGTCGTGCTGCGCGTTCGATGTCGCTGGGGCGTACCGGCGAGTCGCCGGTGGACAGCGTCACGCGTAGCCACTCGGCGTCGACGCGTCCGCGGTGTTCTTCAGGCACGAGCTCGTACCAGGCTTCCATGCTGCGCGGCTCGGACAGGCTTGGGGCGCCGTCGACCCATGCACGACGACCCAGACCGACGAGCACGGCGCCGATCCGCCGCTCGAGCGCGCTCGTCTCGGCGCCCGTGCGTGTTCGAGCGGTCGCCAGGCGCGATCGGGCGAAGCGCGTCGCGAGCTCGAAGGCCGTGTGGCGCGCGACGTTCGACTCGGCCAGCTCGTCGAGCGCGGCGCACACGCCGATGGTGGTGCCTAGCGCGCCGTCGTCGTCGTGCAGCAGACCGCTGCCCAGGAGCCACTCGCCGACTCGAGCCGCGTCGAGTGTCGAGTCGCTGGGCAGCCGGGCGATCAACCAGCGTACGAGGGCGGGCACGAAGGACCGCAGCGGTGGAGTGCGCACGACGGTAAAGCCGTGGTGCTCGATGAACGCCTTCGGCGCGCGGGGGCCGGCGATGCACACGCCATCCCGCGCCCAGGGCGCGAGCACCTCGTCGCGGTCGATGGGGGCGCTGCAGTCGAGATAGGCTGGACGACCGTCGGGGGGCGCCGACTCGGCTCGGGTGCAAACGGCGGCAAGCGCGCGGGCGGAGAGCCACTGACCTGCCAGGGTTCGGCCCGAGCCGCTGGGAGCCTCCCAGAACAGCCGACGGTAACCGCTGGGCGCGGCGACCACGCCCGGTATGCCCGGTGGGAGCGACTCTTCCAAGAGATCCAGGGCCCGCGCGAAGGGCGCATCCCGGAGCCGGATGCGACGCTGCGCGTCAATCTCGGCCACGCGGCCGGGCCAGGCAGCCCCCTGCAGATCGGCGACCGAGCAGCCCAGCACCGCGGCCAACGTCTGCTGCACTGCTGGACGGCTGCTCAGCCACTCGAGCTCGAGCTCACGGTCCAGACGGCTCAAGAGCGACGCCAAGGACCGAGGCTGAATGCGCGCGTCCCTGGGCCAGCTGGGGTGAGCCAGCGCCAGGCGCGCAAGCTCGCCCAGCGACCTCAGCGGCGGGTCCGCCTGCTGAATCAGGTCCGTCAACCACCCCAAGACCACCTCGAACCGCAGTGTCGCATCTAAGTTACATCATGCATGAATACTGCAGAATGCTGCAATAGAATCCAAGAATTACAATATTTTACAGAGATTCACAGCCATGCCTATCCGCGTGGATAGCCCATGATTGTAATGGAGTTGAGGTACCGGCTTCAAGACCAAATCCAAGCCAGTCGCCCCGCGCCCGCTCGGAGCTCCGCCAGGGCTCCGCCACGGGTGACCTCGAGCGCGCGCGCCGCTCGGGACCTGCCTGAACCGAGCTGCGACCAGTCGCACCCCGCTGCCTGCCCGCACCGGGGACTGAGCGTACGTTCCCTGAAGTGCGGACTGATGGTCCGAGCAGTGAGCGTCGCGGGGACTACCGGACTGGCCGCCAACCGGCTTCGCCGAGCTCGAGCACGTACCGCCCCCCGGCCTCGAGCCGCAGCCGACCGATGTGCTGCTCCCGCCGACCGTCGCCCGAGAGCGCCCGGATGTCGTAGCTGCCAGGGCCGGGGACCGGCACCCGGAGCTTGCCTCCGACCTCGAGCGCCGAGCGGGTGAGCAGATCCGCACCCCACAGCTCGGGGGAGCCGTCCTGGCGGACCTCGCGAGTCGCCGCGTTCACCTTGGCGGTGGGCGCCAGGTACAGGTTGTTCACTACCGTGTCCGACCCGTTGTGCACCTCGAGCGAGACCGCGCCCTGACCCGTAGGCGTCGCGAGGCTGCGCAGCCGAGTGGGCGGGCCTCCCGCGCAGGCACAGAGCCAGAAAAGCGCGAATACCGCCGCGCGCCGCGGGACCTGCGGCGTCATTGCGTGGCGAGCAGGATGGCTTGCACCAGCAAGATCGCGATGATGGGGAACAGCAGCCAGATGTACTGAGCCTGCCGCTCGTTGCCGTCGACGATGAGCTCGCGGATCTCCTTCAGGAGCGTGATCAGCTGCTCCTCGTGGCCAGGCGATGCGTCGTTCTTGTCGTCGTTGTCGCTCATGGCTCCTCCGGCTGGTTGCTCGATGATCGCCGCTTAACGCCTGGGTTGCACTTCATTTCTCTGGCGAAGGCGCCGAACCCCCGAGTCCGGCCCCGCCAAACCGGGTCGGACCCGAGCGACTGGCGCTAGACTGACCGGCGGTGACGCCCGACGAGCTCGAACGAATCCATCAGGCCTGCCGCGTGCTGGGCGCCGGCGGGCTCGTGGCCTTCCCGACCGAGACGGTCTACGGCCTCGGCGCCGACGCGACCCGCGACGACGGCGTCGAGCGCATCTTTCGGGTGAAGCGGCGCCCGCTTCGGCACCCGTTGATCGCCCACTTCGCCAGCCTCGCGATGATGCGCGACTGGGTCGAGCTGCCGCCCATGGCGGTGGAGTTGGGCGAGCGCTTCTGGCCAGGGCCGCTCACGTGCGTCGTCAGGCGCAGTGCACGGCTCAGCCCGCTCGTCAGCGGCGGTCTGGACACCCTCGCCGTGCGCGTTCCCGGCCACCCGCTCGCGCGCGCACTGATCGCAGCCTTCGGCAGCCCCCTGGCGGCGCCGTCGGCCAACCGCTTTGGTCGCGTGAGTCCCACGTCCGCCGAACACGTACGGACGGACTTGGGCAGCGACGTGGACTTCGTGCTCGACGGCGGAGCCTGCGAGGTTGGTGTCGAGAGCACCATCGTGGACTGCCTCTCGGAGCCCGGCCGCTTGCTGCGCCGCGGAAGCGTCACCCTCGACGAGCTTTGCGCCGCCACGACGAGAGCAATCGAGGACGCGAGTGACACGGCGAGCGGAGCGCCGGGCACTCTGCCGGCGCACTACGCACCCGAAGCGCGCCTGGTGCTCGTGGAGCGGGACCAGTTCGCGGAGGCGGTGGCGCGGATCGCCGCTCAGGGCGCCCGGGTGGGCGCGTTGCTTCCGCCAGGCAGACCCCGGCCGGCGCAGGCGGTCCACGTCATCGAGCTCGAGTCGGATCCCATCCTGCTCGCGCGAAACCTGTACCGCAGCCTGCGGGAACTCGACGCCCACTGCGACGTCATCGTCGCGTCACTACCACCCGAAGTGGGAGTTGGCGCCGCGGTGGCGGACCGCCTGCGACGCGCCGCGGCCGCGAGCCACTGAGCGCTTCGAGTTCCATCGCGCCGGCTCGTGGCTTACCGTGCCCTGGTGCAGCTCTCCCGCCGCAGCGCGCTCGGCCTCGGGGCCGTGGGCACGGTCGCGCTCGTCGCGGCTGGTTCGCTGCGTTGGTTCACGCACGGCTACCCTCCCGGGGCGCAGGTGCTGCTCGCGCTCGGTGACAAGGAGCAAGCCATCGTGACGTCGCTCGTCGACGCGCTGATCGATGGGGGAGAAGGGCTGCCCACGGCGGACGACGCAGGCGTCGTTCAGCGCATCGACGAGCAGCTGTGGGGCGCGGACGTGCACACCCAGAGTGATCTGCGGGCCGCGCTCCAGGTGGTCGAGCACGCGCCCATCCTGTTCGGTGCGCCGGGTCGCTTCACGTCACTCTCGCGGCGGCGTCGCGTTGAGGTGCTTCGGGCGATGCTCGCGTCCAAGCGCGACGTGTTCGTCCAGGTCGCCACCGCCCTCAAGCAGCTCACCATGCTTTGCTACTACTCCGCCGAAGCGTCGTGGGGCGCCATTGGCTATGACGGCCCTTGGATCAAGGAAGAGAAGCTCCCGCCGAGCACCCTGCGCTACCGCAGCTTGCTCGCCGCCAAGCAGCGGGGTGAAGCGTGACGGTCCGCCAGTGGCCCGAGCTCGCCGGCGCCGACGTCGAGGAGCGCTGTGACGTCGTGGTGATCGGCTCGGGTTGCGGCGGAGCGTCCGCAGCCGCGCGCCTCGCCGAGGCGGGCCTGGACGTAGTCATCGTGGAGCAAGGCGGCTACTACACCAAGAACGACTTCGATCAGCGCGAGGTGAACATGCTCGCGCGCATCGACGGAGGGCGGGGGCTGCACGCCAGCGAGGATGCCTCGGTGAACCTCACCTATGGCAACAACGTCGGCGGCGCGAGCGTCCACTACTGGGCCGACAGCTACCGACTCCCGCGGGATCGCCTGCAGCAGTGGCACTCCCTGGGCATGGAAGGACATGACTCGGAGCTCCTGGCGCGTCACTTCACGGAGATCGAGCAGGACCTGAACGTACACCCGGCGACGGACGCTTACGTCAATCGCATGAACCAGCTGTTGCACGATGGGGCCGAGCGGCTGGGTTGGCACGTGGCGCGGGTTCCGCAGGCTCGCAAGGCGTGCGTCGCCAGTGGTCACTGCATGCAGGGTTGCGCGTACGACGCCAAGCAGAGCCAGCTGGTGACCTACGTGCCCCGGGCCCTCGCTGCCGGAGCGAGGCTGTACGCGGACTGTCGCGCCGAGCAACTCGCCTTCGACGGGCGTCGAGCCAAGCGGCTTGGCTGCAGCATCCTCGATCGACCCACGGGTCGGAGCTCGGGGCGCAGGCTCGACATCGACGCCAAGGCGGTCGTCGTCGCGGCGGGAGGGTTTGCCACGCCGGAGTTCCTGCTGCGCCAGCGGCTCCCGGAGCGGCTGCCCGCGCTTGGACAGGGGTTCTTCTGCAACCCGTGCCCTCTGGTCCACGCGATCTTTCCGGATGACGTCATCCAGTGGCGCAACATCCCCGCGGCCTGGGGCGTGGAAGAGTTTCGCCTCGGTCGCTACGACGGACCCGAGCGCGTGTTCGGGCACGCCGAGCACGGTCGCTACCGCGAAGGCGGCTACCTGCTCATGGCCAATCAGCTGCAACCGGCCACCCTGGCGGCGATCCTGCCAGGCGTCGGACCAGCGCACAGCGCGCTGATGCGACAGATGCCGCGGCTGGGCGGAACCATCGCCTGGATCGACGACATCGAGCCCGGGACCATTCGGCTCGAGTCGGGGCGACGACGCGTGTCCGTGCCACTCTCGGGTGGCAACGCCGAGCGGATCCGCGACGCTTGGCGCAAGCAGGCACGCCTGCTGTTCGAGGTTGGGGCCAGTGAGCTCTTGTTCGGTGACGCGGAGGACACACGCATCACACGGGCTGCTGACATCGATCGAGCGGTCGGCGCCATCGTGCTCCGGCCCGCGCGGAACGTGCTGGCCGCACCGCACCCCGGGGGAGGTGCGCGCATGGGCCTGCGCTCTGCGGACGCCGTGGTGAACGCGGAGCATCGCGTCTTTGGGGCGGACAACGTGTATGTCGCCGATCCGAGCGTGTTCCCTTCGCCACCGAGCGTGGATCCGAGCCTCACCATCATGGCATTCAGCTTCGTGGCCGCGGACATCGTGCGCGCCGCGCACTTCGGGACATGACGAAGAAGCGAGCGCGTACCCAGCGACGGGCGGACGAGCGGGCGCTCGACAAGCTCGTCCACAAGCGGGAGCAAGCCGCACGGAAGGAGCCAGGCGGCGCGCCCGACACGCCAATCCCGGTAGGCTCGGCCTCCGAAGTCGAGGCTCACGGTCGGGGCCATCCCTGTCCGGTCTGCGGCGATCCGCTGCGCGTGCTCGACCACCGCGCCGTGGTGAGCGGTGGGCGCAGCCTGCGTGTGCTGAGCGTGGAGTGCCGAGGCTGCGGTAGGAGTCGCGAGCTCTTCTTCGAGATTGCTGCGCGACTGTTGTCGTGAAGGGGCGCGGAGGTAGCGTGGCGTCGGGCGAGGGTCGTGGTAGGAGCGAGCGGTGAAGCTCGTCGTCCGTCACCGCAGTCGCTACGTGTTTCCGCAGCCGGCGGCGCTCGGTCCGCACGTCATTCGCCTGCGCCCGGCCCCGCACTGCAAGGCCCAGGTCGAGAGCTACGGACTCACCATCGAACAGCCCTGCGTGCTGCGCTGGCAGCGCGACCCCCATGGCAACCACCTGGCGCGAGCGGTGTTCGAGCGCGGCTCTCGAGTCGAGGCCCTCGACATCGTGGTCGAGCTCGCGCTCGACGCGCGGCCCGTCAACCCCTTCGACTTCTTCGTGGACGAGCGCTGCGAGCGGTCGCCGTTCGAGTACCCTGACGGGCTCCGCACGGAGCTCGAACCCTACCTGCGCGCGGGTGGCGCAGCGTACGCCACGGGCACCGAGTTCGAGGCGTTCGTCGCCGGCTTGCCCCGCGAGGACGCGACCGTCTCGCTGCTGGTCGAGCTCAATCGTCGCGTGGCAGCGCGGGTCTCGTACGTGATCCGCGAGGAGAGCGGGCTCTGGACTCCGGAGCGCACGCTGACCGAAGGTCGTGGGAGCTGTCGCGACAGCGCGACCCTGCTCATCGCCGTGTTGCGGCGCCTGGGCTTCGCGGCGCGGTTCTGTTCCGGCTACCTGATTCAGCTGACGGACGAGGGGATGCTCCCGGACCAGCCGCGCGGCATCGATCGCGACGTCGTGGATCTGCACGCCTGGGCGGAGGTGTACTTGCTCGGCGCAGGCTGGATCGGACTGGACGCCACGAGCGGACTGCTGTGCGGGGAGGGGCACGTGCCGCTCGCGGCCTGTGCACTGCCGGAGCAGGCCGCCCCCATCGAGGGCACGGCAGATCATCCCGCTACGAGCGTGTCGTTCACGCTGGGGGTGGAGCGCTTGGGACATCGGGTCCGGCCCACGGCACCCTACGAGGAGCCGGTGTGGCAGATGACCCTCGCCGCGTCGGATCACGTGGACGCGTTGCTCGAGCGCCAAGGCGTGAGCCTCACCGTCGGCGGCGAGCCGACGTTCAACTCACGCCTCCACCCCGAGCTCCCGGAGTGGCGGAGCGGCGCGATGGGCGAGACGAAGGACGACCAAGGGCGGCGGCTCGCGGACGAGCTCCGGGCGCGTTTGTGTCCCGGCGCGCTGCTGCTCTTGCGCACGGGGAAGTGGTACCCCGGCGAGCCCTTGCCGCGCTGGGCGCTCGACCTGGTCGCGCGGGAAGACGGCGGCGTGCTGTGGCCCGATCGCGCCGGACTCGAAGCCATCGCGGACGCGGGCACGGCGGCCCGCTTCGCGCGGGCGCTCGCCGTGCGCCTCGACGTCGAGGCCGGACTGATGCCCGCGTTCGAGGATCCGCTGCCGCTCGTGCTCGAGGAGGAGAGACTCCCTCCAGACCTCGACCCCTTCGACCACGCGCTCGCGGACACGGACGGGAGGCGACAGCTGGCGCGCGCGCTCGCCCGCGGACTCGCCTCCGAGGTGGGTCAGGTGCTGCCACTCGCGGTGCGGGACGGTCGCTTCGTGACGTCCAAGTGGAGCTTTCGGCGCGAGCGCTTGTATGCGGTAGCGGGAGATAGCGCCCTCGGCCTGCGTCTGCCGCTCGCCTCGCTGAGCTCGGCCGACATCTACCGGCCGAAGCCCGCGTTGCCGCGGGGCGCAGGCTCGGATCCGCGCCGAGTCGCGCCCGAGCACGATGGCGGGGCCGAAGTGCGCACCGCGCTGGTGGTCGAGCCCAGAGCCGGCGCGCTGTGGGTATTCCTCCCTCCCGTCGAGCGCCAAGCGGACTTCCTGGCGCTGGTGCGCGCCATCGACGAGACGCGCGTCGAGACTGGCCTCGAGGTGCGCGTCGATGGTTACGCGCCGCCCCCCGGAGACATGCTGAAGCGCTTCTCGGTCACTCCGGATCCCGGCGTGCTCGAGGTGAACTTGCCGCCAACACGCAGCGGGCGCGAGCACGCAAGGTTGATCGACACGGTGTTCGATGCAGCGCTCCACTCCGGGCTCCACGCGGAGAAGTACCTGGTCGACGGTCGCCAAGCGGGCAGCGGCGGTGGCAATCACGTCACCCTGGGCGGCCCCACGGTGGACGAGAGCCCGTTCCTGCGACGCCCCGAGCTGCTCGCCAGCCTGATCACGTTCGTTCAGCACCACCCCTCGCTCTCGTACCTGTTCTCGGGTCTGTTCGTCGGTCCCACGTCGCAAGCCCCTCGGGTGGACGAGGCCCGGCACGACAGTCTGTACGAGCTCGAGCTCGCCCTCGCCCGCGCCTTCGAGCCCAAGCCGGACGACGAGCCGTGGCTGGTCGACGCGCTCTTCCGCAACTTGCTCGTGGATCTCGCCGGCAACACCCACCGTAGCGAGATCTGCATCGACAAGCTGTTCGATCCGAGCGTGCCCCATGGTTGTCAGGGGCTGGTGGAGCTGCGTGCCTTCGAGATGCCGCCGCATCCTCGCATGGTGACGGCTCAGGTCGTCCTGGTTCGCGCGCTGATCGCAGCCTTCGCGCGCGCGCCGTACCGCGCGCGGCTCGTCCGTTGGGGACAGCAACTTCACGATCGGTTCCTGCTGCCGCACTGGCTGTGGGCGGACTTCCGCCAGGTGCTCGAGTACCTCGCCGAGCGGGGCATCCGCTTGCCGGAGGACGCCTATCGACCGTTCCTCGAGCTGCGCTGCCCGGTCGTTGGTCGCATCGAGGCGGACGGCGTCGAGCTCGAGATCCGTAACGCCCTCGAGCCGTGGCCAGTGCTCGGCGAGGTCGCGACTCAGACGGGCACCTCGCGCTTCGTGGACTCGTCGCTCGAGCGCATCGAGGTGCACGTGCGTGGACTCTTGGACGATCGCTACGCGGTGCTGGTCAATCAGCTCGAGCTTCCGTTGCGCCCGGCCACCATCGCGGGGGAGCGGGTGGCTGGCGTGCGCTTCCGTGCCTGGGCTCCCTGGCAGAGCTTGCAGCCCCAACTCGGCATTCACCACCCGCTGCGGATCGAGCTCGTGGATCGCTCGGCGCTGCGCAGCGTGGCGGCCGGCTCGTACCACGTGTGGCACCCCGAGGGGCGCGCCTACGACAGCGAGCCGCTCACGCGCTTCGAGGCGGAGGCACGGCGCCTGCAGCGCTTCACGAGGGACGGCCAGACCCCGAGCCCGGTGACGATGATCCGCGTGCCGCCTCACCCGGACTCACCGGACACCCTCGACCTTCGCCGGTTTCCTGGGGATCGGCCGGCGCCGGAGCCCGAGCAGGACGAGGAGCCGAGCGAGGTCTCGCCGTGAGCAGCGAGTGGCACGAGGAGCTGCTTAGCCACGATCAGCAGCTGCTCCGCCATGGCCTCCACATCTGGGTCGGGGGCGAGCCGACCTTCACCCGGCGTGAGTCCGTCGCGCCCGAGTGGACCTCGTCCCCGCTCGGGGGCGACAAGCAGGAGCGCGCGCAGGGGCTGCTGCTCGAGCTTCGCGCGCGGTTGGCTCCGGGCGCCGCCTGCGGTCGCGCGGAGGGTCGCAGCTACGGCGGCGAGCCCGAGCCTCGCTTCGCGTTCGCGATGAAGTGGCGCCGCGGCGAGTCCAGCGAGGGCGCTCTGCCCCCCGACGCCACCGAGGCCTTGCTCCAGCCTCCGGCGCCGGGTCCCCAGGACTGCTGGCTCACGGTCACGCCGGATCCCGGGGTGGTGGAGGTCAACCTGCACCCGTGCCCCGACATCATGTCCTACTGGCGTGCGCTGCACGCTTGCTACGAGTCGGCGACCGCCGTTGGGCTCTCGGCTCACCGTCATCTGTACAACGGGCGCCGAGTGGACTCGGGCGGCGGAGGCCAGATCACCTTCGGCGGCCCGAGTCCGGAGCAGAGCCCGTTCTTCCGCCATCCCATGCTGCTCGCCAGCCTCGTCCGCTACTTGAACGCGCACCCGGCGCTCTCCTACTGGTTCGCGTCGGAGTGTGTGGGTAGCGCGAGCCAAGGGCCGCGCCCCGATGAGGGCGTCCGTGAGCTGTTCGGCGAGCTGTGCCTCGCGCTCGAGCACCTGCCGGACGACGCGAGCCCCACGCTGCTGCAGCAATGCCTGGGCCCGCTGCTGGTGGACGCGTCCGGCAACTCGCATCGCGCCGAGGTCAACATCGAGAAGCTCTGGAACCCCGAGCATCCGCGGCAGGGGCAGCTCGGTGCGGTGGAGCTCAGAGCGCTGGCCATGCCTCCGACCGCCGAGCATGGCGCGGCCGTGGCCATGTTGTTCCGCTCGCTGCTCGCGCGCCTGTGCGTCGCGCCGTTTCGCGAACCGCCGAAGGACTGGGGGGCCGAGCTGCACGATCGCTTCGCGCTCCCCAGCGTGCTGCGGGATGATCTGGACACGGTGTTGGCGGATCTGGATGCGCATGGCTTTGGTCTTGGACCCGCGGCCCAGCGACGCGTCCGCGAGCGAGGTGAGCCGTTGATTGAGACGACTCTCGGTGCCGCGACCCTCACGATCTCGCGCGCGCTGGAGTTCTGGCCACTCTTCGGCGACGTCGCCTCCCAAGAGCAACGGAGCTCGCGGCTGGTGGACGCCAGCACCGAGTCTCTGGAGCTGCTGGAGCACGGCGGAGACCATCCCGGCTCGCTGGTCGTCGACGGGCGGGGGGTGCCTCTCCGGCCACTACCGTCGGGCGCGCGCGTCGCGGGGGTTCGTTACCGGGTGTACCGGCCCCAGCCCGGCTTTCATCCAACCCTGTCGGCGCTCGAGCCCGTCGAGGTGGACTGGTATCAAGCCGGCCAGTGGCGGCGCATCACGCTGCACGCCTGGCAGCCCGCCGGTGGCGCGTACGCTGGTCTGCCCAGCTCCAACGCCGAGGCGCAGGCACGCTCCGCCGCTCGCGTCCGCGTCGGCGCGGCCGCTCCGCGTCCCGCGCCGCCACCGACCGCGGCGTCCGGGTGCTGGCGGGTGGATCTGCGCCGACCGGCTCCGCGCGAGTGAGCGCCGCATCACACTTTGCTCGCGAGAGCCAGCCGACTGACCTAGACTCCCCGCGGTCCATTGCCGAACCTACTCGCCATGTCCTTCGACGCGGAGCTCGCTCCGTCGTTCGATCTGCGTTGCCTGAGCGACCAGCAGGGCACGCCGGACGGCTGGGGGCTCGGCTACTACCCGGCCGGAGAGCCCGCGGCGGGGGTGCTGAAGGAGCCGGCACCACGGCGCGGCAGCATCCGCAGCGAGCTGGTCAAGAGCTGGGATCACCTGGCGTCGCGCACCTTCCTCTTGCACATCCGCCACGCCATGTGGGGACAGCCCACGGACGCCAACACTCAGCCGTTCGTGCGCTCCTACGCGGGACGTGACTGGATGTTCGCACACTCGGGCAGCCTCGTGCGCCGTCCGCCCGAGCGCGAGCACACGCGCTTCGAGGCCGTTGGCTCCACCGACACCGAGCGCGTGTTCTGTGAGCTGCTCGACCGCATCGCGGCTCGCGGGTTCCGTAGCTTGAAGGACGCGGACGCCGTCGAGCTGCAGAGCTGGTTCGACGCTTTCGCCCAGCTCGGCAATTTGACGAGCGTGCTGTGCGACGGCACTCAGCTGTGCGTGTACGCTGGTCGAAGCGAGGGGGCGTCGGTGCTGATCGCAGACGTGCTACCCCCCTACTCGAAGGCGGCCTTCGGGGACGACGACCTGCACGTCGACCTGACCCGCCGCGAGGTCAGGAGCCATCGCGGCGTGATCGTGTCGTCCGACGTGCTCGCCGCGGAGGCGGATCTGTCGCTGACCTGGCGCCGCTTGGCACCCGGCGAGCTGCTCCTGATCGGCGGTGGCAAGGTGCTCGTGGACGTGAGCCCGAACACCGACGTGACGCCGCCGAGCGTGCGCGTCCACACCGTGCCGCTTCCGCGTCGGGCAGAACCCAAGCGCCTCTCGCTGAGTCATCGCTCGGTCTACCGCTACGACAAGCCGGTGGAGCGGAGCACGCACCTGCTGCGGCTCGAGCCGGTGCACGACCGACTACAGCAGCTGGTCGAGTACGAGCTGACGGTGAGCGTGGATGGCCAGGAGCGTCGCTACGAGGACGTGTTCGGCAACCAAGCGCGCCGCATCGCGCTCGAGACGCCCTTCGACGAGCTGGTCATCGACTCCCGCGCGGAGGTGCTGGCGCTGGATACGGATCCCTTGAGCTTCCGACCCATTCACCAGCGTTCGGCGATCCCGCTGGTGTGGATGCCGTGGCAGCGGCAAGTCCTCAACCCCTACCTGTTGCCGGCGGAGCTGCCGGAGACCGAGCTGCACGAGCTCGCCGAGTACGCGATGGCGCTCGTCGAACGCAACGGCTACGACCTGCTCGACACGCTGGTGGACATGAACTCCACGATCTTCGAGGAGTACGAGTACCGGCAGGGCGCCACGAACCTGCACACGACGCCGTTCGAGGTGTACAGCAATCGTTTCGGCGTGTGCCAGGACTTCGCCAACCTGTTCATCTGCTTGGCACGACTGCTCGGGGTGCCCGCGCGCTACGTGTGCGGGTACCTGTACACGGGTCCCAAGCACGAGAACGCGGCGCAGGGCGAGGCCTCGCACGCGTGGGTCCAGGTGTACCTGCCCCAGGTCGGCTGGAAGGGCTTCGATCCAACGAATGGAGTCCTGACGCAGACGGATCATGTGCGGGTGGCGGTGGGTCGCAACTATGTGGACGCGACGCCGACCAGCGGCACGATCTACGTGGGCGGCGGCGAAGAGACCCTGTCCGTGGACGTGCGAGTCACGCTGGTGGACTGACGCGCTCTCGGCTCAGGGGCACTGCACAGGCTTCGCCGCGCTGAGGCAGCTCTCGCCGGGTGGACACTCGGCCACCTCCACGCAGGTGCCGTCCGCGCGCCGCAACACCTGCACGCCGGGCGCGCCGGAGGGCTTGGGCAAGGTCGCCGGGTCGACGCGCTCGGGGCGATCTCGACTCGTGGGGACTTCTGGCGCGGCGTCGAGGCTCGGCAGCTCTCGCGGCTCGTCCACGATCGGCTCGCCGGTGTCGCAGTCCACGCGCTCGGGCTCGGGAGGATTGCACGTCGCGCCCTCGTGGCAGACCACGTCGACGAACCGCAGACAGGTGCCGTCTGCTTGTCGCTCGATGCGGGGGGCGGATGGGCCCGAGCTGCCCGTCGACGGGGCGGCGCCGCCGGGTCCGGGCTGCGTGGTCGTGGTCGTGCAGCCCGTCGCCGAGACGATCAGGACGAAGGGGGCGGCGAGGGACCGGAGTGCCATGCCGCGGACTGTAGCCGTTCTGCTCTCGCGGAACCACGAGCCGACCCGGATCCCTGCGTCGCCGCACCAGGAGCGGGGTGGCACACCGGCGGCACAGCGGTCGCGTGTATGCGACAGTCCTGCGGTTTCGTGGGCGGCATGCTCGTTGCTTTCTGCGTGCTCATGGACCCAATCGCGCGACTCTCGCTCATCTGTGTCTTCGCCTTCGGCGCTCTGGCCTGTGGGGGCTCGACCGGCTCCGACCCGGGCAGCGGCGGCGGCGCTGGAGCCGGGGGAGGTAGCGGCAGCGGCGGCTCGGGCGCGGTGGGCGGCGGGGGCGCCGGCGGGGGCACCGGGGGCAGCGGCGGAAGCTGCGCGGACTTCGCGGACCAGAGCTCACAGCACTCGGTGGTCGTCCGGTTCGTAAACTCGCTCGACGTGCCCATCTACCTGGGCGGCGGCTACGACTGCGGAGAGCCACCCTTGTACGAGCTCGAGGGTCCCGAAGGGGCCGTCCCGCTTCAGGTCGGGGGCTGCGGCTACACCTGCGAAGCGCTCCAGAATCACAGCAACGCCTGCGCGGGCGCGTGCATGGTGCCTCCCGTTCGGATGATCTACTCCGGCGGCACCTACGAGACGACCTGGTCCGGCACGACCCTGCGAAACGTGATGATGCCGGCGAGCTGTCACTACGAAGCCCAGTACGCGGCGCCCACCTGCCAGCAGCGGTTCGCTGCGCCCTCCGGCAGCTACGCCGCGTTCGCCAACGCGTTCACGGCGCTGCTGTGCACGGACGTGGGCATGTGCACCTGCGCTGCCGACTCCAACGGGTCGTGTCAGATCCAGTGGGGCGGGCAGCCGGACGGCCCCGCAGTCCCGGCCAAGGCCTCGTTCGAGTTTCCGAACGAGTCGCTGGTGGTGCTGACGTTCTGACGGAGCCTCACTCCGCGCGCGTCACGCTCACCGCCGTGCCGCTGAACGCCGCGTTGCCGCTCAGTGCGTCGAGGTTGGCCTCGTCCGTCAGGTCGTTGATGCTGACGCCCGCGTGCTGGCTGGCGACGGAGAGGCGGGTGCCTGGACGGTCGTGCCCAAACCCGTGCGGCAAGCTCACGACGCCCGGCATGACGGCGTCGGTGATCTCCACGTCGACCTCGAGCTCACCGACGCGGGACGCGACCCGCGCCCTGCAGCCAACGCTCAGGCCACGGGCGAGGGCGTCTTCAGGGTGGATCAGCAGCGTGCAGCGATTCTTGCCTTTCACCAGGCGAAGCGAGTTGTGGAGCCACGAGTTGTTCGACAGCACGTGTCGTCGGCCGATCAGCTCCAGCTGCTCGCGCGGCCGCTCGGCGTCGCGCCAGCGGCGGAGTCGCTCGACGTCCTCGACGAGAGGCTCGGGGGCGAGATCCGGCACCCGTCCGAGGGCGGCGAGGCGGCGAAGTAGACACGGACGCAGCGGACCGAGCACCACCCCGTGGGGGTGAGCCAGCAGATGGGCGACGGACAGGCCATCGCTTCGTGGACGCAGCCCCGCGCCGCGCTCACCCGTGCGCAGCGCGAGATCGAGCAAGCGCCTGGGGCCGAGCGCGCGCTTCGCCAGCGCCTCCGCCTTGATGCGGGCGCGACGCGGAAGCGACCCTTGGGCGAGGCGCAGCGTGAGCTCGGCCAGGATCTGCCAGTCGTGTCGGGCGTCCGGTGGAGGCTCGAACAACGGAGGCGAGTACTTGGCCGTGTTCTGCACGGCCAGCGCGTGGAGCGCGAGGTCGTAGTGCTCATGCTCGAGCGGGCCGGTGGGCGGCAGGATGACGTGCGCGTGGCGCGTGGTCTCGTTCAGGTAGAAGTCCACGCTCACCATGAAGCGCAGCCCCGAGAGCGCGCGCTCGACGCGGGGGCCGTTGGGCGCGGACAGCGCGGGGTTGCCGGCCAGCGTGATCAGCGCCTCGATGCGCTCCGGGCCCGGCCTCTCCATCTCTTCCGCCAGCACGGCGACGGGGAGCTCCCCACCGAACTCCGGGATGCCCCGCACGCGGCTCTTCCAGCGACCGAGGCTGCCACGGCCGATGAGCGTGGGACGGCCCACCACGTCGATGGCCGGCTCCGTGAACATCGCACCGCCCTCGACGTCGAGGTGACCGGTCACGAGATTCATCAGGTTCACGAGCCACGCGCACAAAGCGCCAAAGCGTTGGGTGCTGACCCCCATGCGCCCATAGCAGACCGCTCGCTTCGAGTCGGCGAACCGCCTCGCGAGCGAACGGATCGTGTCGGCCGAGACGCCCGTCGACGTCGCCACGCTCTCGGGCGTGAACTCGCTCACCAGCTCCCGCACGCGCTCGAGGTTGATGGCGGCATCCGTGAGGTGGCCGAGCCGGACGCGCCCTTCGGCGAACAGCACATGCAACAGCCCGAGCAGCAGCAGCGCGTCCGTGCCCGGTCGGATGAAGTGGTGCTCGCTCGCCATCTTCGCCGTCTCGGTGCGACGAGGATCGATGACGATGACCGACCCACCGCGCTCGCGGATGGCGCGCAGGCGCTTCTCGATCCCGGGCGCGGTCATCAAGCTGCCGTTCGAGGCCACCGGGTTGGCGCCGAAGATCAGCATGAAGTCGGTGCGATCCACGTCTGGCACCGGCAACAGGAGTTGGTGGCCGAACATCAGGAACGACGCGAACATGTGCGGCAGCTGATCCACGGACGTCGCCGAGAAGCGGTGCTTGGTGTGCAGCGCGCGGGCCAGATCGGGTCCGAACAACAGGGCGCCGAGGTTGTGTATCGTGGGGTTGCCCAGGTACACCGCGACCGCGCTCGGACCGCTGGCGCGTTGGATGGCTCGAACCTCGTGGCTCACGCGGTCGAACGCCTCGTCCCAAGACGCCTCCCGAAAGCTCTGGCCATCGCGGATCAGCGGCCGGCGCAGCCGATCCGGGTCCGCGTGGATGTCCCCGAGGGCCACGGCTTTGGGGCAGATGTGTCCGCGACTGAAGGGGTCGGCGTCGTCGCCGCGGATGGACGTGACGCGCGTGCCTTCGGTCTCGATACGGATGCCGCACATGGCCTCGCACAGCGTGCAGGTGCGAAAGTGCGTCACGAGCCGCTCTCCGCCTTCGCGCGGCGCAGCGCCTCGAGCGACGCGCGATACTGCGCTGCAACCCGCGACGACGCAAAGGGTTCCGGCGCCACGCCGTTGAGCGCCGACAGCACCTTGTACACGACGCCGGGCACGTGCAGGTACTTGCGCTTGCGGTACCCGTCGAGCCCCGAGCGCGCACAGCGATCCACGGGCATGAGCCAGCCGCGCAGCGCGTCGAAGCGATCCCCCGACGTCATCTCGGTCTGGATCCCGCCCGGCGCGAAGGTGGTGAGCGAGACCTGCTCGCCCCTGAGCTCGTGCCACAGGCTGCAGCCGTAGTGGACGAGGAATGCCTTCGTGCCCGAGTACGCCGCTTGGTAGGGCACCGGCGCCAGGCCCGCCATGCTGGACACCAGCATCACGCCGCCGTTCTCGCGTCGCTCGATCAGGTGCGGCAGCACGAGGGACGAGAGCCGCACCACGGAGGTGACGTTCGTCGCGAGCATGCGCTGAAAGCCGTCCCAGTCGAGCTCACGCCAGTCGCCAAAGTGGGTGACCCCAGCGTTGAGCACCGCGCCGTACAAGCCACCCGAGGCGTCGAGGGCTCGCTCGAAGGCCGAGTCTACCTCCTCTTGGCGGGTGAGATCTGCGGTGACGGGCACCACCTGCACGCCCGCGGGCTCGAGCTCTTCCTTCAGTGCCTCGAGGCGCTCCAGCCGGCGCGCGACGGCGACGACGTTCGCGCCGTGATCGCGACCCAGCTGCCGTGCCATCTCCAGCCCGAGCCCGGAGGACGCGCCCGTGACCATCACCCAACGCCCGCGGAAGTCCATCGGTTTCATGGCTCGCGGGTCTAGCACGGAGTCCGCGCCGAGGCGCCTCGAAGCACACCTCCCCCCCGGTGACCGCGCCGCTCAGAACCCCTGCATCTTCATGGCCGCCTCGTTGAGGTCGAGCTGGTTCTGGCGGCGCTGCGCGGGCTTGGCCGAGGGGGGAGCCTGCGCGGCGGCCTGCACCGACGCACGCGCGCTGCCGAGCTTCGCAGCGCGGGAGGCGATCAGCTGGCGCTCGGAGGCGTCCTTGGCGTGCTCGGCGCGTCGGCGCAGCTCCCCTTCGGCCTTGGCCAGCTCCCGGTCTGCCGCGTCGAAGTCGCCGCGGGCCGCGTGGGCGCTGGCGATCTGCGTCAGATCCGCGGCGGCGAAGGTGGAGACGATGGCCGAGGCTCGCGCGTTGACGCTCGACGTCAGTAGCGCCTCGTCGCGGGTCACCGTCGAGCGAACGACCGCTTCCTGCATGCGTGACAGCCCGTCATCCTTCGGGTCACGGAAGAGCAAACGCGCCGAGAGCAGCGCGCGCTCGCTGTGCTCGACTCCGCCGAGGCGCATGCGCACGACGAGCTCACGGGTCTGACCACCGAACAGCGCACCGAGAGGGACCCTCACGGTACCCGCTTCGGCGCCGCGCCCTGCCGGGATTTCGGCGCCTCTCACGCTGACGATGCGCGCGCCTTGCGCGGGTATCAGCTCGACGACCGCGTCGGTCGCGCGGGTGTCCTGCAGCAGCGCCAGTTCACGCTCGAGGATGGCGGGCAAGTCGCGCGGGTTGCCGATGTGGAACATGCGCCCGCTGGTCTTCACCGCGAGTTCGTTCAGTGTTCGCTCGTCGTAGTCCATGCCCACGCCCAAGGCCGTGATCTGTACCCCGCGGTGAGCGCCGAGCGCCGCGATGCGTCCGAGGGAGGAAGGGTCGCTGGTGCCGACTGTCGCTTGTCCGTCGGAGATCACGACCAGTCGGCGCACCGGATGGGTCGCGAGAGACTGGGCCACCGCGGATTGACCAAGGTGGAGCGCGTCCGCGATGTTCGTGGCGCCGCGCGCGGACAATCCGCTGATGACACCCTGGATGCGATCGCGGCTGAGCGCGTCGAGCACCGTCGGCGCCAGGCGCACGGTGGCGACGTCATCGAAGGCGTGCAGTGAGACCATGTCTCCGGCGTGCAGTCCGGCGACCAGGGAGCTCGCCGCGCGCTTGGCGTGATCCATCTTCGGCCCCGCCATGGAGCCCGAGGTGTCCACGCTCAGCGTCACTGCGGTTGGCAGTCGCACGGCGGCTCCGCCCTTGGGGACGTCGATCCACACCGCGATGTCGGTGTCGCCGCGGTCCATGACATGAGCGCTGGGCGTGGCGGCGTGGAGCCACGCGCCACTGGCTGTTTCCGGCGCTCCGGCCGCCGTCGGAGCTCCGGCCTGGGCGGCGACTGGATCGGCTGCGGCCAGCTGATTCCGTGCTGGCGTCGCGGCGCCGTCGCCTGCGCTCTGCGCCTGCAGCACCCCGACACCCGACGAACCACACCCGAGCAGGGCACACGAGAGCCCTGCAGCTAGCGCTGCCTTGACCATCACTCCTCCTTCGCGCCGCACGCGACAGTCGCGACGGCATCGCCCTGTTACGGGTCGGGGGGCAGGAGGATCTCGAAAAAGTTCAGCGCGGCACGAACAGGCCGATTTCTTGCCGCCACAGGCTGCCGAGGTAGAGCTTGCCGTCGTGCTCGAGGGCGCTGGTGACGGGCGAGTACGAGTCCGGCTTCGGGTCCTGCAAGCTACGGAGGATGGCGCCCGCGGCGTCGAGCTCGAGCACGAAGGCGTGGCGCGCGGGTGCGGGTTGGAGCAACGCTGGTAGGCGCGCCACCACTTTGCGCAGCAAGGGACGCCCGGCCATGCCGTCGATCTGCGCGTTGCGTGGCGCGAACAGCGCCAGCCAGAAGCGCTCGCCGTCGGGCGCGCGGGTGATGTTGTCCGGGAAGCCGGGCAGCGCGTCGATGAACACGTCCGACGCTGCGCGCCGGCCCGGCGACAGCCACACGCGGGTCACGCGATACTTCCACGTCTCGGTGACCAACACGAAGGACTCGTCCCTCGCCAGGGCGACGCCGTTGGCGAAGTAGAGTCCGTCCTTCAGCAGCTCCGTGCGTCCGTCCGGGTGGTGAGCGAGCAGGCGCCCGTTCGGGCGGTGCTCCAGCGCGTCCTCCCGGTAGTGGTGCACGCCGAAGCGGTGGCTCGCGTCGCTGAAGTAGATGACGCCGTCGGCGCCGATGTCGAGATCGTCCGTGAACAGAAACGGCACGCCACCGTGCTCGGTGGCCAGCACGCGCACTGCGCCGCCGGCGTCGAGCTCGAGCAGCCCCTTCACCGCGTCGGCCACGACCAGACGCCCGTCCTTGCGGAACTTCATCCCCAGCGGCCGCCCGCCGGTGTTCGCGACGACCTCGGCGCTGCCGTCCGCCGCCAGGCGCACGATCCGTCCGTCCTGAAGCCCCGTGTGGACCCGCCCCGCGGCGTCGATGGCGACGGCCTCCGGTCCCGGCAGCTCGCGACCGAGCCGCTCCACCGCTTCGAGCGGGGCGACCGGCCCCGCTGCGCGCTCCGGCGGCGGCTCCCACCGCGCCGGGTCGAAGGGGACCGGCCAGGCGAGCAGGTACGCGCCGCCGACCGCAGCCAGCAGCCCCGTCCCCCAGGCGATTCGCCGCCGAGTCATCGACGCAGCCTAGCGCGCTTCTGTGGTCGATCAGACGCGGAACCGTCGCGGGCGATATAATGCGCAACTGGGGTCTCGCGGTGCCGACAGGTGAGTCATGAGCGGACCCATCGACAGTGCATCGCGCAGGACCATCAGCCACCCTGATGACGCCTCCTTCGACCAAGGCTTCTCGAGAAAGGACGGCACCGTCGGCAAGAGCGACTCCAGTGGACGAGTCGACTCCGGCCAGCGGGTGGGAGCGGCTTGCGGCTCGGTGAACCAGTCCGTCAGCAGCGACGGCGTCGGAAAGGACGCCCTGGTTCAAGCCGCGCTGCGACGAGCGCGCCAGAACACGAAGCTTCCCACGCAGCAGCTCAGGCCGGTCACGTCTGCGGTGACGGTCGATGCACGCGGCGGTGGCGTCGAGGCGAAGGCCAAGGGCGACAACCTGCGAGGTCGAGTCACCCTGGGCGACGTGACGCAGAGTCATCCCAGCATCCCGTTGAAGGTGCCCCACGTCTCGGCCGAGGTTCACTACGAGTCCAAAGGCGAGACCATGGGACTCGAGTTCGAACTGTCGAAGATGGGGCTCGGCGTCACGGTGTCCGCCAAGGACACCGATGGAGACGGCAAGGCCGACGTCACCTCCTTCAAGTGGGAGCTTGGGCCGCTCACCCTCACCCATCAGGGACGACACGTAGAGGGACAAGCGCCGTCCCCGGAGCACGGGGCGCGGGGCAACTCGGCCAAGAACGAAGGCGCCGGCGGCAGCGCAGGACAGTGAGGACACTCCGATGAACTACGAGCAGTACGCCGCAGAAGCGACGCTGTGCCGCCGGGACGCGCGGCTCGCTCCCGACGGGGAGCCCACCGCCATCAGTCGCGTCTTCGTCGACCCTTGGGGCGTGATGTTGCTCTTCGCGGTGGTCTCGGCGTTGCTCTTCGCGGGCGGCTCGCTCCAAGTCGCGCAGACGCGGCCTTTCGTGCCGCAGGATGCGCTGCTCCTTCTGGTGCCGCTGTTCTTCCTCTGGCTGTTCGGCGTGGCGGTCGCATCGGGCGTGCTGCGCACGACCGTGTTCGCCAACGAGGAGGGGCTGATATTCAAGCATCGCCGGCAGTGGTACGAGGTGGACTGGAAGCACACGGGCAACCTAGAGCCCGTCTGGTGGGATTTCCGCTTCAGCAGAACGCTGTACGCCGTCGAGTTGCTCGATGGAAGCAAGCCCCAGCGCGTGTACCTGGTGCCCACGTCCGAGGCCCACGCGGTCATCGAGCACTACCGCACCCAGCGCGCGAAGCGGACCCAGGGACGCGCCAAGCGCAAGCGCGCGCAGCGGCGAGCCGCGGCGGGGTCGTGAGCCCCTTTTACACTCCCGGTCCTGCTATGCTCGCGACATCGCCATGTCAGCTGACCTTCGCGCCCGGCTCCGTTCGTTGATCTGGGCAGCCCCCGTGCTCGCGGCTGCCCAGCCCGCGTGCACCCAGAGCGCCACGAGTTGTGACGACTTCCGCTCGGAGCGTCGCGAAGTCCGCGCGCCGCCGCCGTTGCTGGAGGACGGCGGTCCGAACACCAGCGCCCTCGCGTCCGACGAGGGGTGCCGGCAGTTCTGCGAGCAGTACACCTTCGGCACCAACTACGCGTGTCGCAGCGAGGCGGCGGGAGACGGCGGCACGGAGCTCGTGTGCGCGTTCAACACCGTGTGTGAAGGGCGGCGGCCGCTGGGCTTCGCCCCTCCCGCGACGGATCGCGGAGCTCCAGCGATGGGGCGCTACTTCGCGGCGGTGGCGGCGGCGGAGGCCGCCAGCGTGATCGCCTTCGAGCGCCTGGCGGACGAGCTCGACGCCCACGCGCTGCCATCGTCGCTCGCCCAGCGCGCGCGCCGCGCGGCCGCGCAAGAGCAGCGCCACTGGCGCATGACCGCGGCGCTGGCGCGTCGTTTCGGAGCGCACGCGGAGCCCGGCAGCGTTGGCCCCGCTCTGCCGCGCTCGCTACTCGAGCTGGCGCTCGAGAATGTTCGCGAAGGCGTGGTGCGTGAAGCCTTCGGCGCCGCCGCCGGCCTGTGGCAGGCCCAGCACGCAGCGGAGCGCAGCGTGCGCGCCGTGATGCGACGGATCGCGGAGGACGAGCTCGCGCACGCGGAGCTGTCCTTCGATGTCGACTCGGCGCTGCGCGAGCGGCTGAGCGCGGAGGAACGCGAGCAGCTCGATCGCGCGACGTCGGACGAGCTCGCCCAACTGTCGAACCAGCTCGACGCGGAGGTCGATCCGGAGCTGGAAGAGCGCGCCGGGCTGCCCAGCCGCGCGGTCATGCGCGCGATGTTTGCCGTCGCCGCGCGCACGGTGTGGGGCCAGGGCTGACCCCGCCGTCCCCGCGTCTGACCGACACCCGATCAACGCCGCCCGAGCCCGTTCAGGTAGGCGGCGACGGCGGCGCTGTCGTTGGCGGTGCGGGCGGACACCACGGGCGAGGTGTCGTGCCAGCCGAAGGCGCGCAGCGAGAAGGGCGCGTCCAGGGTCGCGAGATCGAACGATGACGCGAAGCGCGAGGCGCTGGGCGCCGTCGCGAAGGGGAAGCGTGACTCGAGCCAGCGGCGCGCTTGCGGCGCAGCGTGACAGCTCGCGCAGTCGACGGACATGGGGGAGTGCGCATCGGGGTTCTCGATGCGCAGCAGGCGCTCGTACGCGAGCCAGGACTCGCCCGGGGACAGCGCCGTCGCGGCCTGCGAGTCGAGCACCAGGGCCACGTTGTCGCCTGCGGGCGGCAGCGCGGGTTCGATGGTGGCGTCGAGGGCGAGGGGATCGGCGCCGGGCGCCCGCGTGAGGCGCTGCTCGGTAGCGCCGGTGGTGGGGATGGTCAGCGGCGTGAGCGCGCCGGCGTGAAGCTCCACGCCGCCGAAGGTCCACGACGCGGGGCTGGTGTGGCGCATGAAGGTGACGCGAGCGAGGCGAGCGGCGCCGGCGTGCTCGAGGATCGCGCTGCCCACGGCCAGGGCGAAGGGGCCGGCGGCGCCCTCGGCGACCGCGAGGGGATGGGGGCCGAGCGGCGCGTCGGGCAAAGCCGTGTCGCCCGCGGCGTCGCGCCAGCGAAGCAAGAGCGACAGCAGCGCGCTCGCGGGCAGCGCGTACACCGCATGGATGGCGGCGTCCTCGGCGCGGACGTGCTCACCCGCCTCGATCAGCGGCTGCATCACCAGCCGCAGCTCGTGGCGGCAGTCAGCGCTCGGGCCGAGGGTGAGGGACGGCGCGCAGGGATCGAGCCGCGCGGCGACCACGCGTACGCGCTCGAGCTCCGCTTCCGACTGCACTGCGGGCGACAGCGGGAGCAACGCGTCGAACACGGCGTGGGGGAGCAAGGGGCCGTGGGCGCCGGCGGAGTCCACGCCGAGCATGACGCGTGCTTCGTCGAGCGAAGGAAGCGGCAGCAGCACCGACACGTTCGACAGCACCAGATCCCCCGGCAGCGCGTCACGCGATGAACGCTCGGTGGTGTTCGTGCAACCCGCGGCGGCGAGCGTGGCGCACAGCGCAGCGAGCGCGCGAAGCGACATCATCCGTGGCGCTCCGTTGCGCGCGCCGCGCGCGGCATTCACGCGCTCGCGACGCTCGTTGTCAGGTGTGAACACGCGGCTCGGCGCGGCGTGGACCCGCGTTCGCGATCGGGCAGCCGATCGCGAATCTTCTGGCGAACGCCTGCACCGGACCGCCGCCGGCATGCTCGTTGCTGGAAGCACCGTCTCGAGGAAGGACACTCATGAAGTCGACGATCCCCATCACGCTCGCTGCTCTGGTCTTTGCCACCGCCTCGTCCGCCGTGGCGGAGCCCATCTTCGGCACCAACGCTCCACCCGGCGAGCCGGAGCGCGACGCCCACGAAGAGACGCGGCGCAAGCAGGACGCCGAGCGCTTCCGCCCCGGCTTCGGCGCTCGGGTGGGCGGGTACGGCTTCCGCAACCCGGACGGCGAGACCATGTGGGACGCCTGCCGCATGAACGGCCTCGGCGTGTTCGGCACCCTCGACGTGAACAAGCACCTGTACACCGAGCTGTCCGTCGACTTCTACTCGGCCACCCCCGCCACCATCGAGTCCGGGCTCGACCGCACCTCCACCCACACCCTCGTGGGCGTCGGCCTGCGCATGCTGCCCGACTTCGTGCTGACGCCGCACGTGGTGCTGGGCGCCGGGGCGGAGTTCACGCGCGTGGAGCTGCCGCGGGACGTCATCGAGGCGCTGTACCCCATGGGCTACGCGGGCTTCGGCGCGGAGCTGAACGTCACCCGGGAGCTGAAGTTCGGCGCCACCGTGCGCATGCTGGCCACCACGCGTCCGGAGTTCGTCGCTGGCAGCGGCTCGACCAGCCTGTATGGCTCGGACGCCGAGGCCGCCCTCGGCGGCGACGCGGGCGTCTCCTCGCGCATGCAGTTCGACGTCGCCAGCCAGGCGCAGTTCTTCGTGCGCTACGCGCTGTAGTGTCATGTCGGTCAGACGCGGCGACGGCGTGAGGTCCCCTCGGCCGTCAGCGTGCGGGACCCGAGCCGTCCCCCCGCTCGCCGCGCTCGAACCTCACGACCACCCGCGGCTCAGGAGCTGTCAACGCGCTGGTCGTCACGCGAAGCCCGCGCGTCGAGCCGATGGTGCGCGCGCTCCCGTGGCACGCGCACCTACACCCTGCGACCCATTTGGCGTCGCTTGACGCTCGTCGCTTGACGACCACGGACACGGGCGTAGCCTCGATGCACGGGGACGGGCCCGTCATGGAGGAGGACGCGATGCGCGTCGTGACGAAGACGATTGCAGTTGGCTTGATGGTTGCAGGGGGGTAGCGCGATCGGCTGCGGACGGCTCGACTCCGATAGCGGCGGGCGGCCGGCGACCCAGCAACTGAGGGACGGGTGGCCGGCGGGCGTCCCGGATTTGCTCGCCGTGGCCAGCCTCGGGCCCGTGGGCGGCGGAGGCTGCACGGCCACGTACATCGGAAACCGCACCATCATCACGGCGGCGCACTGCTTTCCAATCGCCGCGCAAGGTTGCGCCCCGCGCTGGCCATCGCAGGGGACGGTCGTCGCCTTCGCCGATCCCGTCGGCAACGTCAACAGCGCCGAGGCACAATGGATTGACGTGCTCGGTTTCGTTCCTCACCCCGACGCCTACGGCGACCGCGTGTCGTCGTGCACGAACGCGGTGCCACCGCCGCTGTGCGCCGACCCCAACACCTACACCGCGCCGTCGTGCGGGCTGTTGGCCCAGTGTACGACCACCCCAGCCATGATGTGGGGGCTGAAGTTCCAGTACGACATCGCCATCGGCTACCTGGCGTCGGATCCCGTCGGTATCGACCCCATCCCCGTGATCGTGGGCGAAGGGTACGCCATGCCGTCGAAGGGGCTCTACTCGATGAACGGGCTCGCCGAGTTCCTGGCGACGCTCCCGGCGGTCACGCTCGTCGGCTATGGCGGCGGCTCGTTCAACTGGGGAGGCACATGGGCGGGTCGTGACTTCGGCACCAACCGTCTCTTCCAAGTCGAGGGTCACGTCGGCGCGGGTCGTGACTGTGACGGTTCCATGCCGGCCGCCGAGGTCGTGCCCGCGCTCTGGCACCACGCGACCTATCCGCTGTGGCACGTCCACACCGCCCCGGGGGACTCCGGCGGCCCGCTGCTGCTCGGGAAGGGTTTCGTGCACGGGCACATGGAAGAGCCGACGCCGCTGCCACCGACCTCGGGCCTCCCGCAGCGCCGCTACCTCGTGGGTGTACAGTCAACGGGAGACGATGTCGCGAAGTCGGGCATGGCGGCGCCGACGTACGCTGCGGTCACCAGCGCCTGGCTCGCCGCGCACATCGGCGACATCGACGGTGACGGCGTGCCCGACGCGATCGACAACTGCGTGTCCGTCCCCAACCCGGACCAGGCGAACTGCAACGCCCTCGCCGAGCAGGAGCGGCACGCCCAGGTGCTGGGCGACGCGTGCGATCCGGTGCCGTGCCCCGAGGTCGCCGCGCCGTTGCTCGACACCGTGCCCGTGTCCGAGGACTCCGGAGCCTGCTTCGGCCTGGCGAACAGCCGCTACCTGCGCAGCACGCTGCACCCCAAGCCCCTGGCCTCGCACAACCCGTACACCGGCGTCGCGATGGCGGATCCGGGCAAGGAGACGCGGTATCGGTTTTGTCAGCGCAACCCGCTGGGTGGAGTCTTCTGTGATCTCAACAGCGGCCAGATCAACGACAACTTGTTCGAGCAGAGCCCCGGCAACGGCAACCCCTGGCTACCCATGACACTCCCCGGGCTGACGAACAGCCAGGCCACGTACGACTACCCATCGCTGCCCGCGCCGCAGGGCTGGGACTACTGGGCCGATCGCGTCACCTGGGTCACCCTCAACTGGATCAACGATCCGGGCGGACTGATCAAGCCGCCGTTCTTGGCCGAGTCGCAGTGGCTCCACACCTCGCGGCTCAGCGGCGTGATTGGCCTGCGCGGCGCGTGGAGCACGATGTTGGGCTGGCACGGCCGCCCCCACAACGGCGTGCACTCCAGCCCCGAGCCTGTCGGCCAGTCGGGAGCCTTCCTGGCGCGGCACTACGCCGACTACGCCCCGGACGCGGTCGAGGGCGGCTTCTTCGACAAGTGCCTGGACGTGTGCCCCTCGCCCTGCGGCAACCCCATCGATCCCACCTTCGTGCTGCGCTGGTGCCCGGGCTGCGAGCTGCGCCCCGATCGCTGGTGGTACCCGAGCAACCCGCACGATCTGCTGCTGGTCAAGGCGCAGAGCGGCCTGTGGGGCGCGGTCGCGCCCGACCAGCGCGTCCTGTACCTGGACGACTTCATCGGGCCCGAGCTGCACGCGCGCTGGAACGATCCCGCCCTGCAGTACCTTCCCGCCGCCGAGCCCTTCGCCACCGGCGGCAGCACGGACGCGCAAGGCGTGTTCCTACGCGCCGACGCCGCGGGTATCGACAGCAGGCTGGTCGCGCGGGACGGTCGGTTTCAGCTCGACACGCGCGCAGGCGGCCCGTTCCTTCCGTCCGCCGCGGACGAGCTCGCTCCGGCCGCGATCCCACCACGCGCCGGGCACGCCAGCGTGTACAGCCGGCGGCTCGGCGCGGTCATCGTGGTCGGCGGCGCGGCGCGGCGCGGGCGCGGCAACGCGCTGGTGCAGACCGGCGAGCTGTGGATCCATCCCCTCGACCGCCCGGCCTTCCGCCTGGAGATCCCGGAGTACCGGCCGGCCGTCGTGCGCGCGGCCACGGTGTCGGCGGCAGACGGCGCGCTGTGGGTGCTGGACTCCCCGGCAGCGGGCGCGCCGGTGCGGCGTCTGGTGCGCATCGACTTGTTCGCGCGCACCGTGTCCACCGTGTGGCGCCACCCGTCCAAGACGAGCGCGTACAAGACCTGGCTGGTCGCCGACCGCGACGGCAGCGTGCTGGCCTTTTCCAACACGACGCGTGGCACGTGCACCGTGCGCTTCGGCGCGACCCCGTTCTCGCTCGGCGGCGAGCGGGCGCTGATGCAGCGCCTCGACGACGGGCTGGCGCGCGGACCCATGATGGTGGATCGCGGCGGCTACCAGTGGGTCACCTCGCTGCGCACCGCGTTCACCTCCGTTCGACTCGGCCTGCTGCGCGACGAGTCCGGCGGCTCACCGGAGGTCAACGATTGCTGGTGATGCGATGGCGCTGGTGGGGTTGGTTCGGCGCGGCGCTCGTCGGGTGGCTCGCTGCGGCCTGCGGCTGCGGCACGGAGAAGGACGACCCGCAAGCCAGCGGCGGAAGCGCGGGCACCGACGCGTCCGCCGGCGGCACCGGCGGCCACTGGCCGCTGCCGGACAGCGCGGGCGTGGGCGGTAGCCCCACCGACGGCGCCATTCCGTGCCCCGAAGGACCGGAGCTGCCCCCCGACGTGCCCGACGGCTGGGTGCGCTTCCCCGTCTTCGGCTGCAAGTACAAGGTGTACGTGCCGCCGGAGCCGTCGCTGCTCCCGCCGCCGCTTCAGTGGGAAGAGTGTACCGACCTCGGACCCGATCCGTACACCTGCACCCAGCTGGTGACGCCCTGGCCGCACAACGGACAACCGGTGGGAGGCCAGCCCCGCGCGTGGAAGGACGAGAACGGCAAGGTGATCTTGCAGTTCCGGCAGATGAGCGGGACGACGGTGACTCATGCATACACGGCCGTGGCGGCGTACGCCGATGGGCCGATGCTGCAGGCGATTCGCGTCTCCGAGCAGACCAACCAAGGTCCCGTCCTGGCTGTCCTGCCCAACGGGGGCGCCGCAGCACCCATGCGTGCTCTCTGGCGATTCTCGGACTACGAAGGATCATCGACAGCGAACGTTACCGAAATCCGCGGCGGTCCCGTGACCAACCCCATGGCGGACCTGATCGTGCGCTACGAGAAGGGCGACGTCCTGTCCGCCGGCGGCTACGGCGGGCCCAAGTACGTCGCGCTCGTCGGCGCGCGCCTGCACATCCGCGAGTGGGACGGGACCGATCTGGGCCAGCAGTACGTCGGCCTCGACATCGCGAACACCACCTGGGCCAACGCCGAGACGCTGATCTGGAACGCACAGTCCGCCGTCAAGAGTCATCTCTACCGCTGGACGCCGTCAGGCGGCGCGGAGGTGATCCACTCGTACGGCGACGACTTCAGCAAGGGCGCCGCTTCCCCGGCGACCGACGGCACCGATCTGGTCTGGCTCGAGGGCGAGGGACGCGACGTCGGCGGCAGCAGCTCCTTCTTCCCGACGATGCACGTAGTGACGTCGAAGCTCCCGGCGAGCAGCGCTCCCCTGGAGCCGAAACGGCTCCGTTCGTGGAAAGGCGAGGCCATCTGGAACGCCGCGGGCGCGGTGGGCTGCGGCTACGCCGCCTATTCGATGCCCCTGACCCCCGTCAACGCTCCGCTCGACCAGCGCTTGCTCATCGTGCGCCTGTCCGACGGCGTGTCCTGGGAGCTGAAGAGCCCGGCTGACAACCACTGGAACTGGGGGCAGCCGCTGACCATCGACTGCGACGAGCTGATCACGACCTGGGGCGTGGGCTTCGGCAACTTCCACATCCGCCGAATCCGCCTCGACTCGCTAGGGCCGGGCACGCCGCCGGATTGACGGCTAGACTCGACGCATGGTGACGGTTGCGCCTCGCCTGGTTCGGTCCGCCGCGGCGCCGCCGCTGGTGCCTCCGGGCGACAGGCCATTCCAGTTCGCCAGGTACAGGCGGACCGTGAAGGGCACCGACGGCGTGCCGCGTTTCGCTGACGCGGTTGGCTCATCGACGGCCTCACTGCTGCGGAGGCAGCGTGCGGTTCCGATGTCACACACGAACGAGATCGACGTGTACCCCGGCGCCGACGGCCCCGACCGGAGGTCGCTCCACTGCGGGCGATCCCGGATTGGATTTGCGAAATTGTCTCTCCAACCAGCGAGAATCGCGACCGAGTCGTGAAGGCGCAGTTCTACGCCGAGGTGGGCGTCGCTCATTACTGGATCGTGAGCCCCGAGGCGCGCACCGTGGAAGCGTACGAGCTCGAGCCTGCCGGGGAGCGGCCCGTCCGCCGTTGGGTGCGCTTGGGTGCAGGGGGGGACGGCGATACCGCGCGCATCCCACCGTTCGACGCCGTCGAGCTCGAAGTGGGGCGCTGGTTCTTGCCACGCGCCCCCGCGCCCTAGACTCGAGGGTCAACGGAGGGACGTCCTTGGCCGAAGCCGAGTCGTGCGCCGCCCCCGAAGGTGATCCCGTGCAAGGGGGAGGGCGCTGCGCGGCCACCGCGTGTCGCGTGACGTGCGATTGCCGTTGGGGGCCGTCCTGGAAGTGCCGTAGCCTGTGGGGCGGAGCCCCGAGCCATGGCCGACCTCGA
Organism: Polyangiaceae bacterium; assembly: GCA_019637295.1. GTDB lineage: Bacteria > Myxococcota_A > Polyangia > Polyangiales > Polyangiaceae > JACKEA01. The sequence continues at coordinate 264,880 of JAHBVX010000004.1, read as the reverse complement.
CCGGATCACGAGCTGCCTGGACGTCACCGACGACGACATCCGCACGGCTCTCGCCGCGGTGCGCTCCTTCTCGGAAGCGAGCCCGCGGGACAAGACGCTGGCGCTGCTCGGGCGCATGGTCGAGGTGGCCCGGCCTGCCTCGGGGGCCCCCCGCATCCTGGTTCTGCTCGCCCGCATGGCCAAGCGTGACTGGCTCGAGGGGGATCTCGTCGTGCGGCTGATCGGCGACACGGAGCTGAGCGTGCTCGAACTGTTGGTCGACGATGGAGCGAGCCGCGAGCGCATGGCCGGACCGCTGCGGCTCGACGTCCCCATGCACGAGTTCGCCTCGGCGCTGGAGCGCAGCCCGAAGCACTTCATGCCGCTGGTCGCACTCGAGCTGTCCCCGCGCAGGATCGAGCTGCGCGGCACCCGGGATCAGCACACCGAGCAGCGTAAGGGGTCGATCTCCGCGTTCGCGGTCGAGCTCAAGACCGGGCTATCCGAATCCGCGCGCGGTCAGACCACGGAAGCCCCCAAGAAGCAGCCTCCGCCGCTGCCGCCGCGACGGCCACGATAGCCCTTGGCGCCGCACGGACCGGCACGAGCGTGACGCCGCTCTCGCTCAGCTCCCCGAGCACGCCGTGCTGCACGTACGGAAGCCCGAGATGCTGCAGCACGGGGTGCGCGTCGCAGTCGGCGTAGGCCGAAGCGCCGCACGCTCCGAACTTCGGGCAGCACCGCGACGGTGCGCGCTTCAACGCGCCGCGGCCACCATCTCAGGGGCGAACACGTCGGACCCCTGCCGTGCGAGCTGCTTCGAGCGCGCATCGAGCCCCTGCTGTCAAGAAGCTGCTCACCCTCGGCCATGGCAGCGGCGCCCTCGATCCCAGCCACGCGCGCGCCGGTCCCTAGCGAGCGGCTGGGCACCGCTGGGGGCGCTGTGCTTGAATCACGCCATGGAACGAGTGGCCCACCTTGCTCACGGCTTCGCGCAAGCACACGAGTGGGATCTGAAGCTCTACCGAGAGTTGACTTCGGAGCAGCGGCAGTTCGTAGCCAAGACCTTGCGAGAGCGCTACTACGGCAAGCACTGCCCGGACATTCGCGACGTGGTCGCGGGTTCGAGACGGCGTGTCCGGCAAGCATGACGAGCGAACACCTCTCCGCCGACATCCTGGCTCTGCTCGCGCTTCTGCACGAGTACGAGGTTCGCTACCTGATCATCGGCGGAGAGGCGGTCGTCTTTCACGGGTACCCGCGGCTCACCGGCGACGTGGACTTGTTGTATGAGCCCACCCCCGCGAACGCCAAGCGCCTGTATGCCGCGCTGGAGGAGTTCTGGGGTGGAGACGTTCCCGCGGTGCAGAGCGCAGCGGAGCTCGCAACGCCCGGCATCGTCGTTCAGTTCGGGCGTCCTCCCAATCGAGTGGATCTCATCAGCTCGGTAGGCTCGCTGCGATTCGCCGACGCGTGGCGGCGTAGGGTGAAGGACGAGGTGAGGGGTGGGCGCACCTTCCCTGTTCACTACATCGGCCTGAAAGATCTGCTCTCCATCAAGCGCGACGCAGGGCGACACAAGGACTTGGACGACGTTGAGCAGCTGGAACGGATTGCCCGGTCACGCACCTCAGCCACGGAGCGTAGGCCCAAGAAGCGCCGCTAGCAGGTGCGTTCCGCGGCTCCGCGAAGGGGGTTGGCGTGGGAGTGGGGGTGGACATCCCTGCCGACGGATGCGACCTGAATGACGTCGACGCCGGCCGTGCCGACCTGGGTGTCCCAAAGGGAACGATCTTGAGTCCGATCGACGGGCCTGCGGGGGCAACACCGGGCCGACCTGCGTACCGGGCAGCGAGTGCCGCTCGCCCGAGCTCGGCGATCGGCTCGCGCTTCTCGGCGAGACAGACGACGCGCCAGCGAAGCGAAAGCGTTGGGCGTGGGTGCTCGGGTGCGCCAGCACGTTCTCGAGACCGCTGGTCGAGTAATCGACCAGGAGGGCGCGTAATGGACCATGGTGACCCACCAGCTTCCATTGCTGCACACGAACGACGTGTAGCTGACCACGCCGTCCGTTCCGCACACGATACGGCGCGCATCGGGCCCCTTGGGGCACTCGATGCACTAGCCGTGGTGCGGTAGTCCCGCTGCAGCCTCAAGCCGGAGTGTTGGCCTTGTCGCTCTCGACCACGCCGTCCACCAGCGAGATGATGCGACGGCAGCGTGCGGCGAGGCGCGGATCGTGGGTCACCACCAGGAACGTGATCCCGCGCTCTTCGTTGATCCGTCGCAGCAGCACGAAGACGTCGTCGGCGGTCTTGGTGTCGAGGTTGCCTGTGGGTTCGTCGGCGAGGACGAGGGCTGGGCGGTGGACGAGCGCGCGAGCGATGGCAACGCGTTGCTGCTGGCCGCCTGACAACTCGCCGGGCAGGGCGTCGAGACGATCGCCGAGGCCGACCTCCTCGAGGGCGGCGCGAGCCAGGTCACGATGGACAGCCCGTAGGGTGCCCGACTTGGCCGCGAGCTGCATCATGAGGTTCTCGGCGGCAGTGAGCGCGCCCACGAGGTGGTGAAACTGAAACACGAAGCCGATCGTCTCGGCGCGCAGACGGGTGAGCGCGGCCTCGTCGAGCGTCGCCAGGTCGTGTCCGTCGATGACGAGGCGACCGCTCGTGGGCCGATCGAGCAGGCCCACCAAGTTGAGCAGCGTGCTCTTCCCGGAGCCAGACGGCCCGATGAGCGCAGTGAACTCCCCTCGCTCGAGCGTGAGATCGACGCCATGGAGTACCTCGGTGACCACGTCATCGCCGTAGCTCTTCCTGACACCATCGAGTCGCAGCCACGGTTCAGACATGGCGGATGGCCTCGACCGGGTCGAGTCGGCTCGCCCGGCGCGCCGGCACGAGCGCGGCTGACATCCCGGTGATGGTAGCGAGCGCGGTCGCGGTGAGAAACAAGGTCGGCGTCAGCGCCATGGGGAAGGTGGGTGAGCCATCCGGGTTCTGCGCGAGCCGAGCGAACGCAAGCGACAAGGCGGCGCCGAACGCGCAGCCAGCGAACGACCCCACGAGCCCGATGACGGCGCCTTGGAGCAGGAACACCGCTGCGACGCGGCGTCGCGGGGTCCCCATGGCGCGCAGGATGCCGATCTCCCGCGTGCGTTGGACGACGGAGACCACCAGTACGCTGGCGATCCCGATGGCCGCCGCCAGAAACACGAAGAACTGGATGGTGTAGCTCGAGCTGCTCTGCGACCGGAGCCCGATGAGTAGCTGCTCGTTGGTCTGCATCCAGCTCTCGACGACGAGGCCGGTGTCGTCGCGGATGCGAGCGGCGACCTGGTCGGCCTCGAAGATTGAATCCACCGTCACGTGCAGCGCGTTGGCTCCACCTGGGAGGCCGAGGAGGGTCTGGCCTCGGCGCAAGGCCATCACTACCCAGCGCTCGTTGACCTGTTGGTTGCCGAGATCGAACACCCCCTGCACCACCACCAACGCATCCTCGCCGCCGGGGACCTGAATGCGAATCTGGTCACCGACGTCCACACCAAGGGCGTCAGCGAGCTCGGCCCCGATGAAGGCGTCGTTCCCGTCGAGCCGGGGAGAGCCACGCAGCAAGCGCGAGCGAATGGGGATCACCTGGTCGAAGCGCTCCAGGACGACGCCCAACACGACCACGGGGCGGCTCGCGAGGCCCCGCATGGCGAAAGCGTCACCCATGGCCGTGGGCGACGTGGCCACGACATGGGGCTCGCTCGCGAGCCGTTCGTCGACGCGCTGCCACTCGGTCACCGAGCGAATGCGTTGCGCGGGTCGCTCGACCCGGCGAATCACCTCGTGTTCTGCGCGGGGGACACGCACCGGACGCGCTCGCTCCTCGCGCGGGCGAATCACGACGTGCGCTTGGGTGCCGAGCGTCCGGTCGATGAGGCTGGTCTGCAGCCCGTTGATGAGCGCGGAGAGGAACACCATGACGCCGACGCCCACCGCGACCGCGGTCATCGTCAGCACGGTCTGCGCGCGGTACTCGCGCAGGAAGCGCAGTGCGAGGAACCAGGCCACCGGCATCAAGTTCCGCCCTTGGACGTTCGCACGCGGTCGCCCGGCGCCAAATCGGGAGGAGGGGTGTCCACCACCCGCGCCGTCTCCTCGAGCCCCGACGCGATCTCCACGCGTTCGTCGCCCGCCGCGCCAAGCTCCACGTCCACCCGTACAGCCTTGCCCTCGACGACGACGAATACGTGCGGTGAGGCCCCCGCGAGCTCGCGAACCGCCCCCCGCGGCACCGTGAGCACTTCATCGCGGCGTCCCACCTCGATCTCCACCGACACCGTCATGTGAGGGCGCAGGTAGGCGGGCGGGGTGGGCACGTGCAGGTGTACCTCCACCGTTCCGCGCAGTGGATCGACGGCCGGCGCGATGTACCGGAGCACCGCGTCGAAGCGCTCCTTGGGGAACGCCTCGGCCGAGGCGGTGGCCTCCTGACCGAGGGCGAGCAAGGCGAGGTTGCGCTCATCGGGCTCGATCAACAGGCGCGTCTCGCCGGTGCGCGACAGGAGCAGCATGCGGCTGCCTGCCACCACCGCGTCCCCTGGCTCGAGGTGACGCTCGAGCACGACACCGTCCACCGGGCTGACGATGCGGGCTCGCGCGAGCTGGGCCTCCACTACCGCGACCTGCGCCTTGGCCGCGGCCACCGCGGCTGCGGCCATCACGGAGCGGCTCCCGCTGCCCTTCGTGGCCTGGAGTTGGAGCTGCGCCGCGTCATGCTGCGCCTGCGCCACGTGGAGCGCGGTGCGCGCATCGTCGACCTCGCCGCGGGTCCCTGCTCCCCCGGCAAAGAGCCCCTCGCTGGTCTTCAGCTTGCTCTTGGCCTGCACCAAGCTGGCCTCGGCGCGACTGAGGTTGGCCTGGGCCTCGGGGCCGCTCAGCTTCGCGATCTCGTAGCGACCGGCCCGCGCCTGCCCGACGGCCGCTTGGGCCTGGTCGAGCGCGGCTCTGAGCTCACGATCATCGAGCTGTACGAGCACTTGTCCGACCGTTACCGGATCGCCCTCCTTGACGTAGACCTCCCGGACGGTGCTGACCACCAGGGCTCCGATGTTGATCTCGGCAGGAGGCAGCACACGACCGCTCGACACCACGGTCTGGGTCACCGCCCCTCGCACCGGGACAACTACGGCGACGGCGACGCCCCGGGTAGCCAGGTAGGACAGCGACGCCAGGACCGCCCCCGAGAGCAAGACGGCGACGAGATGACGACGCCTAACACGCATGGCCGCTCATACAACCAGTGCACGAGCGACACAAACCCGACCCGTTCGATCGTGCGGGTAGCACAGGAGCCACCCCCACCTCCACCGGGGGGCCGTGCGCCACGCCCGCGGGACGGGCTACGAGCGCGGACACCACGCGGCAGCGACCCGTCTGGCGACGACCCACCTTGGGTCGCTGCGCACCCGGGCGGAGCCGCGGTGAGCTCGCCGTGGACGTCGAAGAAGCGCAGGGAGGCGGCGGCGTCGGCGTTGCCCTCGATGCGGAGCTTGCCTTCGTGCAGCAGCAGGTGGTGCGAGGTGCAGAGACACACCCAGTTGCGTCGCGAGTGCTGGCCGCCCCTCGCCTGCGCGCGCAGGTGGTGCACGTCCACGTAGCGTCGGCGATGGCAGCCGGGCACGCGGCACGTCGCGCGATCTCGCAAGAGCACCGCGCGACACAGGCCGGCCGGCATGGGAGCGCCGCGTGGCTCTACGTTCCCCAGGGTCGCGCTGGTCGCCTCCGCCGCGCGCTCGGTGACTCCACGGTCGTGTTCGTGCGCGCCGCAGGCGAGCGCCGCCGCAGCAGTTCGAAGGTCGTGCTCCACCGCGCCGCAGCCGAGCGCCATGGCAGCAGCCGGCGCGAGCTCCACGCCGCCGGCGCGGGTATCGAGCTCGCTGCTCTGGCACCGCGCGCGTACGACAGGTCACCCTCGACGAACGCGCGCTCGATCGCGGGCAGCGTGCGCAGCGCAAAACCGACCCGGAGCCGTTCCCGCGTCTGCCGCAACGTCGTTCCAGCCGCGCAGAGTGCGGGCGGCACCAGCAAGCGTGGTGCATCTTGCTCAGCTCGGCGGCCACCGAGAATCAAGCGGATGGGGGACGCTCATGCGCGGATCCCAGGAATTCGCGGCCATGCTGCGCGCTACCGCTCAGCTGCCTGGGCAAGCCTTGTGGCAGGTGCGGAAGCTCGAGATGCTACACACCGGGTGCGAGTCACAGTCGGCGTACGCCTGGCTGGCGCACGCGCCGAACTCGACGCAGTTCGTGCACTCCTCGTCGGGCGCGATGAACTTGCCGGGCTCGTAGCAGGCGGACGCGCCGCAATCGCCCGCGCACTTGTCGCACAGGCAGTCGTAGAAAGCGGCAGCGACCAAGAGGTATCCGGTAGGGTCGAGCTCGGTGCAACACAGGAGGCACTCGTCGCCCTTGGCGACGCACTGCTCCCAAGGCTCGAGCGGAGCGTCAGCTGCTGCGTCCCCCGGACTGCCCCCAGAGCCACCGCTGCCGCCCGAGGACGTGCCTCCGGCGCCCGCCGCGCCTAGGGGGGAGCTGGGATCTTCGGAGCAGCCCGCGCCGAAGGCTGGCCGCTCGCCCGCCGAGTGCGCGGACAAGGCCGCGAACTTCGTGATCCCGTGCGCCGTCAGCCTGGCCGCGGTTCCCGCCGCATCGCCCACGCTCGTCGGCTCGTTCGTCGCGGGCGCCGCTGCCGGGCTGCTGTGCGTCAACGCCTACAACGAGTACGCCGACTGCGTGGAGGGGAGGAAGTGATGCACCCCATCTTCATCGGCACCGCCATCGCCGCGGTCATCGCTTTCCTCGCCGCCGTGGAGGCCTCCCGTCGCTTCGGCAAGCACAACCGCCGCATGCGCGCGTGCATGGCCGTGCTCGGCTTCGCAATCGGCGCCGCGCTGATCTGGGCCAAGCGGCTGCCTCACGAGCCGCCTCGGGACACCGCCCACACGGTCGTCACATCGTGACCGCGCAGCCGCACCCAAGCTCGATGGACCGCGGCGACACGTTGCGCGTGGTGCCGTCGCGACGAGCGTGAAGGACGAGCAAGCTCGTGGGGTCGAACACGACGACGTCCTTCACGCCCTGCTCGCCCACCCGACGTGTCCGCGTCTCGTCAACATGCAACGCAAGCGCCACCGCTACCAGCGGCCGTAGCCCAGCTCGTCCTCACTCTGCGTGCTCGACGCGTCCGTCGGCGTGCTTGGCGAAGCGGCCCGCTTCGCGAGGGTGGACCGGATCGTCCCGATCCCAGGGCCAGCCGCCGAAGCGCGTGCGCTGGTAGTCGATGATGGCCTGCTGGATCTCGCTGCGCGTGTTCATCACGAAGGGACCGTACTGCGCCACGGGCTCGCCGATGGGTCGGCCCTGGAGCAGGAGCAGCTCCGTGGGCGTTGGACCCGCGACGAGCTCGATTTCCCGATCGGCGACCACGCGCACCGCGCGATGCGCGTCGAGCCGCGTGCCCGCGATCTCGACGGAGCTCCCGACGAAGAAGTACAGCGTGCGGGTCGAGCCTGCGGCTGCGGGAGGCAGCATGAAGCGCGCGCCGGCTTCCATCTCGATGGGCCACACGGCCACGTCGCTGTCCGGGCGCGCGGCCCACGAGCGCGGCGGTGGTGGCGGCGCCTGTGCGTCGGCGATGCGCCCCGCGACCACGGTGACGCGCGTCTGCTTGCCCGCGGTGTCCACCGCGACGTGCTTCGGGATGGTGTGGCTCCACAGCATGCTGAAGTGCGGCTCGACGAGCTTGTCCTCGCGCGGCAGGTTGAGCCAGATCTGAAATAGCTCCACCGGGTTCGGCGCCTTCGGATCGACCAACGGGAACATCTCCGCGTGCACGATGCCGCCGCCGGCGGTCATCCACTGCGCGTCGCCGCGACCGAAGCGCGCGGTGGCGCCCAGCGAGTCGGAGTGATCGATGTAGCCGCGACGCGCCAGCGTGATGGTCTCGAACCCGCGGTGCGGGTGCTGGGGGAAGCCGGGCACCACCTCGCCGTGGTACATGCGAAAGCCGTCCTTGATCACGAAGTCCTGCCCGAGCTGCCGGCCCGCCAGCGACACCGCGGGGCCGAGGGCGTCGTTGCCCGCGGGGTAGGCGTCGTCGTGGTGAACGCAGAACAAGAACGGGTCTTCCGTCTCCCACGGGAAGCCCATGGGTCGAACGCTGAGGATGGGGCTTTCGGACATGTGGCGGCTCCGAGCGGGGACGGAGTCTAGGACCAGGCGGGCGCGAGTGACAGGCCGACCGCGGCCGTGGTGCTCGGGTACCACCAGGGCAGGTTTGGCGGAGCTGTTTCGCTGGTCGATGGAGAGACCTGGTGGGGACTGGGTCCGCTGCCCTCGGGTTCTCCTCCCGGTCCGATTGGATTCGTGCTGCCGAGCGTGACGCGTGGAGCGGGCTCTCTGCAGGGCTGCGTCGGGAGCCTCCCGTAGGGGGGGCTCGTGCACGGTTCCGCGATGGACCAACAGAAGCTGCCAACTTGGGCGGATTCATGCCTCTTGCACTCATGTGCATGGTGGAATATATACCCCGGGCGTGCAGACCGAGCCCACCAACACCGAGCCCCGCTGGCACCTGTATCGGCTGCTGTCCGAGCCGGTGCGGCTGCGGCTGCTCGCCCTCGCCGCGGAGGAGGAGCTCAGCGTCGGTGAGCTGGCGGAGCTGCTCGGTGAGCCCCAGCCCAACGTGAGCCGCCACGCCGCGCCGCTGCGTCAGGCGGGCATCCTCGCGGATCGGCGCGACGGCACGCGCACGCTGGTGCGCCTGGCGGATCACGTCGCCGCGGACGCGGTGATCGTGGACGCGCTGTCGGCGGGCCGGCAGCTGTGCACCGCGGACGGCAGCCTCGCGCGTGTGCCGGACGTGGTCGCGCGCCGCGACGCGCGCGCGCGCGAGTTCTTCGCGCAGCCCGGCGCCGTCGAGGTCGGCGTGTCACCCAATCTGCCCGCGTACCTGCACGCCTTTGGCGGCCTGCTCAAGGAGCGGGAGCTGGCCGTCGATGCGGGCACCGGCGACGGCGTGCTGCTCGACATCCTGGCGCCGCTGTTCGAGCGCGTGGTGGCGCTCGATCGCAGCGCGGCGCAGCTCGCTCGCGCCAAGGAGCGCGTCGCGCAGCGCGGCTACCGCAACGTCGAGCTCTTGGAGTGCGACATCGCCGATCCACGGGTGACGGATCGGGTTGGTGCCGGCGCGGATCTCGTCGTGGCCGCGCGGGTGCTGCACCACGCGCCGCGGCCGCGCCCCGCCTTTCGCGAGCTCGCCAACCTGGCGCGGCCGGGTGGTACGGTGCTGGTCATCGACTACGCGCCCCACGACGACGAGCACTTCAGCGAACGGCTCGCGGATCTGTGGCTCGGCTTCTCCGAGGCGGAGCTGCGGAGCTTCGCGCTGGACGCGGGGCTGCTGGACGTGCGCGTGACGGAGCTGCCGCGGGAGCTGTTTCGCACGGGGCCCGACGCGCACCTGTCCTGGATCATCGCCTCGGGGACGCGCTCGCGCGGGTCCGAGGGTCAGACAAACAACGGAGCAAGAGCTCGAAAGAACGGGAAGAAGCCATCATGACTCAGAGCGTTTCGGTGACGGACAGCAAGAAGACGGGCGACAAGGACTACTTCGTCAAGGACATGAGCCTCGCGGACTTCGGTCGCAAGGAGATCATGATCGCCGAGAAGGAGATGCCCGGCCTGATGGCCACCCGTGAGAAGTACGGTCCGGAGAAGCCGCTGAAGGGCGTGCGCGTGTCCGGCTCGCTGCACATGACCATCCAGACCGCGGTGCTGATCGAGACGCTGAAGGATCTCGGCGCCGACGTGCGCTGGGCTTCCTGCAACATCTTCTCGACGCAGGACCACGCCGCGGCGGCCATCGCGGCCGGCGGCACTCCCGTGTTCGCCTACAAGGGCGAGTCGCTCGAGGAGTACTGGGACTTCACCTATCGCATGCTCACCTGGCCGAGCGGCAAGGGTCCGCAGCTCATCGTGGACGACGGCGGCGACGCCACGCTGCTCATCCACCGCGGCTACTACGCCGAGAAGGAGCCGTCCCTCCTCGACGAGCCCACGGACAACGAGGAGCTGAAGCTGGTCAACGCGCTCTTGAAGCGCATCCAGAAGGAAGATCCGAAGCACTGGCACAAGGCCGTGGCGGACATCGTGGGCGTGAGCGAAGAGACGACCACCGGCGTGCACCGCCTGTACGAGATGCAGAAGAAGGGCGAGCTGCTCTTCCCCGCCATCAACGTCAACGACTCGGTCACCAAGAGCAAGTTCGACAACGTGTACGGCTGCCGTGAGTCGCTGGTGGACGCCATCAAGCGCGCTCTCGATCTGATGATCGCCGGCAAGACGGCGCTGGTCTGTGGCTACGGCGACGTGGGCAAGGGCAGCTCGCAGGCCCTGCACGGCCACCACGCCCAGGTGTGGGTCACCGAGATCGACCCCATCTGCGCGCTGCAGGCCTGCATGTCCGGCTACAAGGTCACCACCGTGGAAGACGCGCTGCCCCACGCGGACATCTACGTCACCACCACCGGCAACAAGGACATCATCACCGTCGAGCACATGGCCAAGATGAAGGATCAGGCCGTGGTCTGTAACATCGGCCACTTCGACAACGAGATCCAGGTGTCCAAGCTGATGGCCTACCCGGGCATCAAGCGCACCAACATCAAGCCCCAGGTGGACATGTTCACCTTCCCCGACGGCCACTCCATCTTCCTGCTCGCCGAGGGGCGCCTGGTGAACCTGGGCTGCGCCACGGGTCACCCGAGCTTCGTGATGAGCAACTCGTTCACGAACCAGACCTTGGCGCAGATCGATCTGTGGAAGAATCGCAAGAACGTGGGCGTTTACGTGCTCGACAAGAAGCTGGACGAAGAAGTGGCGCGCCTGCACCTCGCCAAGCTCGGAGCGAAGCTCACCACGCTGCGCCCCGAGCAGGCGGAGTACATCGGCGTGCCGGTGGACGGGCCGTTCAAGCCCGACACCTACCGCTATTGATGGTTTGTCTTGCCCCCGCGGGAGCGTCGCGCCCGCGGGGGAGCGCCCGATGACGAAGACGCGCTCTGTGACCAACAAGGCGCGGGCTGCCCGCTGGGGCAAGCGCGTGCTCATCGCGCTGGGCGCAGCCGTCGCGCTCTTGCTCGCCCTGTGGGTCGCCATCCATCGCATCCCGGGTCTCGGCCCCTGGCTCGCCGACGCAGGGCGCGTCGTGCTCGGCGTCGACAACGTGGCGCGCCTCGAGGCCTTCGCGTACTCGGTTCAAGATCGCGTGCTGCGCGTCGTGCGTCGCGGCAGCGCGCCGGAGGCGCACTGGGAGCTGCCGCCGTCGGCGGACGCTGGCGCGCCGGTGGTCGCCGTCGACGTGGACGCCGCGCCCACTGCCGACGCCGCGCCGACCAGACCTCCCTGGCGGCCGGCGGACGTGGGGCGAGTCTCGGCGCGCTTCGGCACGGAGGTGGACGGCGTGTGGGTGCCCGTTGGCGATCCGCGCCGTCCGGAGGCACGGCCGCTGCTCTACAAGACGCAGCTCCATCCGGACAGCAGCCGCCCCTGGGCCGTGGTGTTCGTGGTGGCCATGGAGGTGTCCGCCGTCGAGCTGCACCTGGTGACGGGCACGGTCGATCCCCGTCCAGCCACGCAGGAGGGTCGCAAGACCAAGCGCTCGGGACTCGTCGCCCCCGAACACCGCGGGTCGCTGGTGGCCGCGTTCAACGGCGGGTTCAAGGCGGAGCACGGGCAGTACGGCCTACGTACCGGCAGCGTTACCTTCGTACCGCCGCGCGCCATCTCGTGCACGGTAGCCGGCTACGAGGACGGCTCCCTGCGCGTCGGGGTCTGGAAGGCGCTGGAGGCCACGCAAGAGCGGATGCGCTTCTGGCGCGGCACGCCGCCGTGTCTGCTCGACGCGGGCAAGCGCCACGCGGCGCTATGGGATGAAGAGAGCCGCGGCTGGGGCGCCGCCCTCGGGGGCGAGACGGTGATCCGCCGCTCGGCGCTCGGGGTCTCCGCGGCGGGCGACGTCGTCTTCGTCGCGCTCGGCGATCACACGACCGCGCGCGCCCTCGCCGACGCCGTGGCGCACGCCGGTGCCCGCGACGCGGCGCAGCTCGACGTCAACTACTCGTTCCCGCGCTTCGTGTTGTTCCGCGAGGTGGACGGGGCGCTCGAGGCCGAGACCCTGTTCAAGGGCTTCGTGTTCGAGAAGACCGACTACGTCGAGCGGCCGTCGCCGCGGGACTTCTTCTACGTCACGCGGCGGTAGGGCGCGCGGCGTGCGAGGGGGCGGGGGGGCGTTTGCGGGGGCGGGGGTGTTTGCGGGGGCGGGGGGCGGGGGGCGGGGGAGGTCGCGACGTTCAATCGTGTGCTCGGCACTCTGGTGCGCGTGACCGAAGGCCGCCGCCTGACGCCGCTCGCACGAGGGGGGGGCGCGGGCGGGCGCGTTGGCGATGGCGTTCGAGGTCGCGCGGGCGTTCGAGGTCGCGTTTCGCGGGCATGGGCAGTCAGCGCGCGGTACTCACATGAGCGGCAGCGTCGCGGAGTGGGTCAACGTGTGCAGTGACTCCGGCGGCAGTTGTGTCTACCAGGGTGGTGCAGGGGTTTGGGCAGATCTGGCGCTTTTCCCCTGTTCACAACCCGCAACGGCGCCCCGGCTGAAGAGCGCCCCGTACGTTGGCATCCGCTGCTGCGCCGACCCGGAGTAGAGGCTGACCTGACCCCGGCAGGACGAGGCTCGCCCGTCTGCGCCGTTCCCGCGCCGCACCGACACAGAACTGTCGGCCGCGAAGACGTGAGCGAGCAGCCACGCGCGCGCGTTGACAGCCGCCGAGAGCGGCACTGAAACTCCGCTGCGCTGGCGACGGAGGCGTCGCCGGAAGCGGAGAACGCATGCTCGGCGTCGCGTATGACGGATCGCTCCAGGGCGACTGGGTCGCGCACCACGCGGTGCAACTTGCCGCCGCCGCTCCCGAACCTGGCGGCAGTCCGATCCAGCACGTGTCGTGCGACGCGGCGGCGTGCCGGAGGGTCGGGTGAGCGCGCGGCAGATCCACAACCTCGAGGCCCGCGAGGTGCATGCGCTCCTCGGAAGCCGACCCGAGGGGCTCACCGATGCCGAGGCGGCGCGGCGGCTCGCCGAGCTCGGGCCGAACACGCTCGCACCCCCGCCGCGTCTGCGCTGGCTGCGCATCCTCGGCAAGCACGTCGCCAACCTCTTCAGCCTGCTCCTCTGGGTCGCGGCCGCGCTGTGCACGGTCGCGGACCGCATGCAGCCGGGGGAGGGCATGGGGCTCCTCGGCCTCGCGCTCGCGGCCGTCGCACTCCTCAACGTGGCGTTCTCGTTCGGGCAGGAGATGCGGGCCGAGCGGGCGATGAAGGCGCTAACCCGCCTGCTACCGGCCCGGATCACGGTGCGCCGTGCGGGACTCGAGCGCGAGGTCGAGACCACGACGCTCGTGCCCGGCGACGTCGTCGTGCTCGAGGAGGGCGATCGCATTCCGTGCGACCTGCGGCTGGTCGAGGCCGTGGACCTGCTCGTCAACAACGCGCCCCTGACCGGCGAGTCGCGCCATGTGAGCCTGCACGGCGACCCGGTGCCCGGCGGCCGTCTGCGTGAGAGTCTGAACCTCGCTTTCGCAGGATGTGCCGTGCTCCGCGGCTCGGGTGTCGGCGTGGCGCACGCAACCGGCGCGCGCACGGAGTTCGGTAAGCTCGCGGAGCTCAGCGTCCACGTGCGACGGCCCCCGACGCCGCTCGAGCACGAGGTGCGGCGCACGGTGCGGGTGCTCACCGCAGTCGCCGTGACGATGGGGCTCCTCTTCTTCGCGTACGGTGTCATGAGCGGCCGGCCGATCTGGGTGAACGTCGTCTTCATGCTCGGCATCATCGTCGCGAATGTCCCCGAAGGGCTGCTGCCCACGCTCACGCTCGCGCTGGCGCGCGGGAGCGTCCGCCTCGCGCGCCGGCGCGTGCTGGTGAAGAGCCTGAGCGCCGTCGAGGCGTTGGGGGCGGTGGACGTGATCTGCACCGACAAGACGGGCACGCTCACGCGGGGCGAGCTCGAGGTGACGCTGGTCGCCGATGCCCATGACGGCGAGCCGCTCGCCGACGCGTCGGCTCGGGCGCTGCTCGAGGCGGTCGTCGCTGCCTCGGAGATCCACGGTCGGCCGGGGGCGTTCACGGGCGACCCGCTCGACGTAGCGGCGGCCAACGCGCTCGGGCGGCTCGGAGGTGATCCGGGCGCCGTCGCAGCCACGATCGTGCGGCGCCTCGCGTTCGACGCGCGTCGCCGGCGGGCAGCCGGGGTGGCGGTCCGCGACGGCGCGCCGCGCTTCGCCATCAAGGGTGCCTGGGAGGTCGTGCGCCCCCATGTGACGCGCGTCGCGGGGCGCGGAGGTGAGACGCCCGCCGACGCGACGGGCATCGCCGCCGCGGATGCCACCGTCCATCGCCTGGCGTCGCGGGGGCTACGCGTCATCGCTGTGGCGGAGCGCGTGCTGACCGGCGACGAGATCACGGCGCCGGAACCGACGTTGGAGACCGACCTCGTCCTACTGGGCTTCGTCTGCTGCGAGGATCCGCTGCGTGAACGGGTGCCCGACGCGCTCGCACGATGTCACGAAGCCGGCATTCGCGTGCTGCTCGTGACGGGGGACCATCCCGACACGGCGCGGGCGATCGCCGAGCGTGCGGGCATCCTCGCCGCAACTGCCCCGTCGGACGCCGTGCTCACGGGCGACGAGTTGGAGGCCACCGCCGAGCACGAGGTGGCCGACCGTCTGCGCGGCGGCGCATGCGTGTTCGCCCGCACGACGCCCGAGCAGAAGCTCAAGATCGTCGGTGCGCTCAAGCACATGGGCCTGGTCGTGGCGATGACCGGCGACGGCGTCAACGACGCTCCGGCGCTGCGCGCCGCCGACGTCGGCGTCGCCATGGGCGTGCAGGGCACCGACGTGGCGCGCGAGGCCGCGCAGATCGTGCTCCTGGACGACGACTTTGCCAGCATCGTCGCCGGCGTCGAGGAGGGGCGCGCGGTCTTCGCCAACGTGCAGAAGTTCACCAGCTACGTGCTCGCGAGCAACGTCCCCGAGATCGTCCCGTTTCTGGCCTACGTGACGTTTCCCGTCCCGCTCGCCCTCACCGTCGTGCAGATCCTCAGCATCGATCTCGGCACGGACCTCTTGCCGGCGATCGGACTGGGCGAGGAGCCACCTGACGCGGAGACGATGCGAACGCCGCCGCGCGGCCGGCGCACCCGACTCCTGTCCGCGTCGCTCATGCTGCGCAGCTATCTCGTGCTCGGAGTGCTGGAAGCCGCCTGGGCGATGCTGACCTTCTTCCTGTACCTCGACGCGGGGGGGTGGCGCTGGGCGCACGGTACCGACGTGGACGCCGTGCTCCTGCGCGGTGCGACCGGCCTCACGCTGGTCGCGGTCGTCTTCACCCAGGTCGCGAACCTCGTCGGGCGGCGGACCGAGACGGCGAGCGGCCTCGACCGGGGCCTGGCGCGCAATCCGCTCCTCCTCCTTGGCATCGCCCTCGAGCTCGCGTTCGCAGTCGCGGTCGTCTACTGGCCGCCGCTCAACCGGCTGCTCGGCACCGCGCCGGTCCCGGCGGGCTGGGTCGCGTTCGCCGCGCTCGGCGCGCCGGTCTTCTTCGTCGTGGACGTGGCCCGCAAGCGGTTGGTGCGTCGCCGGGTCGGGTGAGCGCATGGCCCTGCGCGAAGTGCTCGCTCCGGCCCCGGGCGGACGTCGACCGTTGCCGCGATGGGTCGACATCGAGGGCGTGAGAGTGTGCGGCGCGGTGGGCGGCGGGTTACGGTGCGGTGGACATGGGTCGTTACCGAGCGCGGGACCTGCTCTTGCCGCCGAGTGTGGTGAGCCTGTGTCGCGTTCCCATGGCGTTCGCGTTCCCCTGGGTTGCGTCGGACCCGTGGCTGGCCCTCGGGCTGCTCGCGGCCGCGGGGGCGTCCGACGTGCTCGATGGCTATCTGGCCCGCCGGCTTGGTCAGGCCACGGCAACCGGCGCCGTCGTCGACGGTGTGACGGACAAGCTCTTCATGCTCTCGGTCGTGGGAACGCTGCTCGTCACGGACAAGCTGCCGCTGTGGGGCGTGCTGCTCCTCGGTGCGCGGGACCTCGGCGAAGCTCCGCTGGTCGTGTGGTGGATGCTCAGCCCGCCGCAGCGAAAGATCCGCGCCGAGGATCCCAAGGCGAACGTGCCGGGAAAGGTCGCCACGGTGCTGCAGTTCGCGGCGGTGGTGGCGAGCATCCTGCGCTCACCGTCCCTCGTGCCGCTGCTCGCTTGCGCCGGGATCGTGGGTCTCGGCGCCGCGGTGAGCTACTGGCGCCGCGAACTGCTGCGGCGCAGGCGGCGCTGAGCGCGTCGGAAGCGCACGGCACGCACCTCAGAACGTCGCGCTGCCGGGCGGAAGGGCTCGACCAGACTTGGCGGCACGTGAGTGTCCGGAACCAAGCGCTTTGCGCCGCGATCTAGCTGGGCCCCACGCACGCAGTGAGGGATTGACAAGGCCCGGGGGGGGTAGACTTTGTGAATGAGGGTCTGGCGGATCGGAGTCGTGCTGGCTGCAGTGATGGTGTCGTTCTCGGGGATTGCTCGGGCGCAGTCCGTCGACCCGTGTCAGTCCACGCCGGCGGACGCTATCTTCCACGTTCCGGAGTTCTTCCATGAGCAGAGCTTCGTCGCTCGCGACGGCAGGTACTGGTATCGCCCCGAGTATGCTGCCGGGCCCTGTCGCTCCTTAGTGGTAGACTTGATGATGGCGACCAACTCGAACGACAACGGCCATCCGGATCTCAACGATGGAATCAACGTGGAGATGTTCGCTCACAACTTGCCGAGCTCCGGAGGGGTTGGAGCGCTGGGTCATACCCCAACGAACGAGATTGACTGCAATCAACACTACGCGAAACTCAGTTGGTACCGCTGCCTCGGCAGCTGTCGCCAGTTCCAGGACATGGGCGCGACCGAGTTCCACGGTGTGTGGCTTGCGGGTTCATGCGTCGTCGGCTCAAAGCATTCGACGCTCACGCCGCCAACGCCGGTTCGCGTCCGTCGGTCCGACGTCGGCTTCGACCGTCACAGGTTCGCCGTTCGCGTTCGCCAGCGCGCATCGGGTCAGCAGGTCCGACTCCGCTTGTTTCAACCCCCGCCGCAATGAGGTTCGTCGTGTTGCTTCCCCCACCCATTGTGGCACTGACCGCCATTGTGCTGATCTTCCCCATTCTCGGTTGCGGCGAGGTCGAGCGGGACGCGACCGCGAGCGACGACGCCGGTGCGTCGCCGGATGCCCCGACGCCCGCCGACGCACCGGCGGCGAGCCAGTGTAGCGGCTGTCTGGCGCTCAGCGGCGGCGGACCCAAGGACTACCCGTGTCCCGGCGCGCAGGCCCAGTTCGATTCCTTGATGAAGTGTTTCTGCGAAGCGTGCCCCATGTGTTCGATCCCCTGCCCCGACGTGCAGGGGCCGATCACCGACGAGTGCCGGGATTGCGCCAAGGACCCGCCCGCCTGCAGAGAGCTCGCAGAGGCGTGTTTCGCGGACACCCGTCGCTACTCCCCATGACTGCGCCCGCAGCGGGCACGCACCTCAGAACGTCGCGCTGCCGGGGGTGCGCGGGTAGGGGATGGCGTCGCGGATGTTGGCCAGGCCGCACACGTACACGACCAGGCGCTCGAGGCCGAGGCCGAAGCCGGCGTGGGGGACGGTGCCGTAGCGGCGCAGGTCGCGGTACCAGCCGTAGGCGGAGGGATCGAGGTCGAACTCGACCAAGCGACGGTCGAGGACGTCGAGGCGCTCTTCGCGCTGTGAGCCGCCGATGATCTCGCCGATGCCGGGGGCCAGCACGTCCATGGCGGCGACGGTCTTCTCGTCGTCGTTCAGGCGCATGTAGAAGGCCTTGATCTCTTTGGGGTAGTCGGTGACGACCACGGGGCAGCGGAAGTGCTCCTCCACCAGGAAGCGCTCGTGCTCGGTCTGCAGATCCATGCCCCAGTTCACGGGGAACTCGAACTTCTTTCGGCTCTTGGCGAGGACGTCGACGGCGTCGGTGTAGCTGACGCGCGCGAAGCTCTGCTCCACGAACCGCTCGAGCCGCTCGCGCGCGGTCTTCTCGATGCGCTGCGCGAAGAAGTCCATGTCGTCGGGACGCTCGTCGAGCACCGCGCGGAAGACGTACTTCAGGAAGTCTTCGGCCAGGTCCGCGTCGGCGGCCAGATCCGCAAACGCGATCTCCGGCTCGACCATCCAGAACTCCGCCAGGTGGCGCGCGGTGTTCGAGTTCTCTGCGCGGAAGGTGGGGCCGAAGGTGTACACGCGGCTGAGCGCCAGGCAGTACGCCTCCACCGCGAGCTGACCCGAGACCGTGAGGTAGGCCTCTTTGCCAAAGAAGTCCTGGGAGTAGTCGATGGCGCCGCCCTCGGTGCGCGGCAGGTTGGCCAGATCGAGCGTCGACACGCGGAACATCTGTCCCGCACCTTCGCAGTCGCTGGCCGTGATGATGGGGGTGTTGACCCAGAGATACCCGCGCTCGTGGAAGTAGCGGTGGATGGCTTGGGCGATCGTGTGGCGCACTCGCGAGACCGCGCCGAAGGTGTTGGTGCGCGGGCGCAGGTGGGCGACCTCGCGCAGGTACTCCATGCTGTGCGCTTTTGGCTGGATGGGATAGGTCTCCGGGTCGTCCACGAAGCCCACCACCTCCAGGCTCGTGGCCTGGATCTCGAAGGCCTGGCCCTTGCCCTGCGAGCGGCTCACGGTGCCGGTGCAGCGAACCGAGCAGCCGCTGGTCACCTTGAGCACCTCCGACTCGTAGTTGGGCAAGCTGGACGGCGCGACGACCTGGATGGGCTCGAAACAGGAGCCGTCGGAGACGTGCACGAAGGACAGCCCGGCCTTCGAGTCGCGCCGGGTCCGGACCCAGCCGCGCACGGTGACCTGGTTGCCTTCGGCGACGGCCCCCGACAAGGCGTATTTGACCGAGACAGAGTTGTCCATCATCGCTCCTGCTTCGCTCACTTGCGCTTCATGCGGCGCTTGTCCTTACGGTCCAGATCTTCCCAGGCGCAGTTGCCCTGTGCGTCCTTGGCGGCGGTGCCCTTGATGTCCATCACGTTGCTCTTGACGCGCACAGTGAAGGTCTTGCTGCCGCTGGTCATGGGCAGCTCGAACTCCAGCCACTTGCGCTCCTGCAAGGGAATGGACAGCGGCGCCTTGCCGTCCAGCGCGTAGGAGCCGCGGTAGGTGTACTCCGCCGCCACGATGGTCTCCTCCTTGATGCGCACCACGAGCTTCTCGTTGCTCTTGGTGTCCATGCCGTCGTAGCCGGACTCGTTGAAGGAGCAGATACCCGTGCGCGGCTCCCGGCCCGCGTCGACGCCAGCGTCTTCGGGCGGGACCCAACCCGGCGGGCGCGCGACGACCTTGGGCTCGTCGTCGTCGTCG
Organism: Polyangiaceae bacterium; assembly: GCA_019637295.1. Taxonomy (GTDB): domain Bacteria; phylum Myxococcota_A; class Polyangia; order Polyangiales; family Polyangiaceae; genus JACKEA01. Next base: position 245,403 of record JAHBVX010000004.1, on the reverse strand, counting down.
TCGTCCGCTCGCTTGGGCTTCTCGGCGCTCGCGTCGGTGGGCTCGTCGAGCGCCGGCGCCGGCGCGGGCTTCTTCTCGTCGCAGGCCGCGAGGAGCGAGCCGAGGAGGCACGCCGTGGTCAGCAGGGTGACTCGAGTCATGACCGTTGCCCCATACCAGGAATCGGCGGTGGGGGCCGCTACTCTGGCCCCTCGCGGGCGATGAGCGGGCTCTCGTGCGCCACGATGCGCACGTCCTCGGGGAGGAGCTCGCGGTTGGGCTCGACGTCCTCCGGCAGCCCGCGCAAGATCTCCTGCACTCGCCAGCTCTTGGCGCCGAGGGCGTCCGCCAGGCAGCGCACCCCGGGCCTGGGATCGAGACCCCCGCAGGTGAAGATGTCGAGCGCGACGTAGCACTGCACCGGCCAGGTGTGCACCGACAGGTGGCTCTCGGCGATGACCAGCGTTCCGCTCACGCCCTGCGGCGCGAAGCGGTGGAATGCCTCCCCCACTACCGTCGCCCCGACGGCCGCGGCGCTCGCTACCAAGGCGCGGCGTACGACGTCGACGTCGTCGATGGCTTCGCGACTGCAGCCGTAGAGCTCTGCGATCAGGTGCCGGCCGAGGGTGTGCATCGGAAGCCGCCGCAGCATAGCATCGCGAGGAAGGGCTTGGGGGTGCGCCTTTCCTCCGCTATTGTCCCCGCCCTCGCCATGCAGCCCAGCGCTTTCCGAACCGTGCCCCGCACCGGCGTGATCTACGTGATGTCGGAGGCCGGCCGCCACGGCTACCGTCAGGAGGACGCCGACTGGTGCAACCTGGGGCAGGGCATGCCCGAGGCGGGGCCGCTCGAGGGTGCGCCCCCGCGGGTGGATCGCATCACGATAGACGTGGCCGATCAGGAGTACTCGCCGGTGGCGGGGCTGTGGGAGCTGCGGGAAGCGGTCGCGGGTCTGTACAACGATTTGTTTCGTCGTGGCCGCGGCTCCAAGTACAGCGCGGAGAACGTCGCCATCGCGGGTGGAGGGCGCGTGTCCATCATGCGCACCTGCGCCGCCATCGGGACGGTGAACCTGGGGCACTTCCTGCCCGACTACACCGCCTACGAGGAGCTGCTCGACGTCTTTCGCCGCTTCAACCCCATCCCCATCTTGCTCGATCCGGAGCGCGGCTACGCCTTCGGCGTGGACGAGCTCGAGCGGGAGATCCTCGGGCGTGGGCTCGGGGCGGTGCTGCTCTCGAACCCGTGCAACCCCACTGGACACCTGATCCAGGGCGAGGAGCTGTCCGCGTGGGTGAGCGCGGCGCGCCGGCTGGACTGCACGCTGCTCTTCGACGAGTTCTACTCGCACTACGTGTGGGGGCCCGAGCCTCGGATCGTGAGCGCCGCGGAGTACGTGGAGGACGTGAACGTCGACCCGGTGGTCATGTTCGACGGGCTCACGAAGAACTGGCGTTACCCGGGCTGGCGCACCACCTGGATCGTGGGACCGCGCGCCGTGATCGACGCGGCGGCCAGCGCAGGCTCGTTCCTGGACGGAGGCGGCGCGCGACCACTCCAGCGCGCGGCCATCGCCGTGGTGAACGCCGAGCACGCTCGGCAAGAGGGCGGCGCGATATTTCACACCTTCGGCAAGAAGCGCGAGCGCCTGATCGGCGCGCTGCGTGCAATGGGCGTCAAGCTCGACATCGAACCGCAGGGTACGTTCTACGTGTGGGGCGATTTGAGCGAGCTGCCGCCGTCGCTACGGAGCTGCGACGACTTCTTCCGCGCCGCCCTCGGGCGCAAGGTCATCACGGTGCCCGGTAAGTTCTTCGACGTCGATCCGGGTCAGCGACGCCGGCGAGAGTCACGCTTCAAGAGCCACATGCGCTTCTCGTTTGGTCCTTCTCTGGAGAGCCTCGAGCTCGCGCTCGGGCGGCTGAGTGAGCTGGTCGCCTCGGCGGGGTGAGCGAGACCAGTCACTCGTAGCGCCGGTTGGCTTCGTTCCAGCGCCAGGTGGTCAGGGCTTCATCCTGCTCGCGGGCGAGCAGCGGCCGGATGGGCCGGAACCCGTCCGTCATGGGCATGCTCGCCAGCACCCGGACCACCCTGGGCCGCGCCTCGGCGGGGAGCCGCGCCGCGACGTGCTCGGAGAGCGCTCGCACGTCCAGCTCGCCGTCCCGCGCCACGAGCGCGGCGCGAGGCTCTGGGGTCGCGCCGTTGGCCAAGGAGTAGACCGCGGCGAGCGAGACGGAGGGGAGCTCGTACAGGGCGTCCTCCACGTCGCGCGGGAACACCAAGCCGGCCTTCGTGCGCAGCACCTCGCTGGCGCGACCCACGACCCAGAGGTCCCCGTCTTCGTCGCGCCGCAGCAGGTCCCCGGTCACGAACCAGGCGTCCCCCCGCTCGAACAGGCCGCGCACGACGCGACTCTTGGCCTCGGCGCCCGGCTGCGTGCTGCGCAGGCCCGCGAGCAGGAGCCCGGGTTCGCCGTCGGCGGCCAACACTGGGACGCCGTGCTCGTCGCGTGCCATCTCGCCCCGCTCGAAGTCGAAGCGAACGAGCCGCGCCTCGGCGCTGCCGGGCAAGGCGCGCCCCACCGCGCCGACCTTGTGACCGGCCGCGTTGGCGAGCACGAGCTGACACTCGGTGGACGCATAGAACTCGAGCACCCCCACGTCGAAGCGGTGCACGGCCGCGTCCCACAAGTGCTTGCGCATGCCGCTGCCCGCGAGCATTCTCAGCGGCGTCTGGCGCTCGTCGATGCAGCGCGGCGCGTCCACCAGGCGCCGGCTCATCTCGCCGGCGTAGAACGCGACGGTGGCGCCGTAGTGACGGATCTCGCGCCAGAAGGTCTCGGGCTCGAAGCGGGTGGCCAGCGCCAAGCGGGAGCCGCCGACCAACGAGCCGCCCACGCTCACGATCAACCCGGACGGGTGATGGAGCGGCAGGCACGAGTAGACGGTGTCCGAGTCGCTCAGGGTGCAGGCCGCCGCGGCGCCCATCGCCGAGATCGCCCAGCGGCGATTGGTCACGTTGGCTGCGCGCGCGGGCAGGCCGTGCCCCGCGGTCACGAACACCAGCGCGAGCTCTTCGGCGCGACCGGCGTCGAGGGGCTGAGCATCGGGGATGACCACGGCGGTGGGATCGATGGCCTCGAGATCCAGCACGCCGTCCGGTAGGCGGCGGTTCGGTCCGCCGCCACCGAGGGCGAGCACCTCTCCCCGAAACCGCTCGCGCACCCGGGGTGCGGTGTCCGGGTCGGCGATCACGCGGGTGACGTCGCCGACCTGCAGCGCTTCGGCCAGCGCGGCGTCCTCGAGCGCTGGGCTGATCAAGACCGCGACGGCGCCGAGGCGGTTGAGCGCGGTCACGACCGAGAGGAAGCTGGGTCGCGCGTTCATGATCACGCCGATCCGCTCCTTGCGCTCAATGCCCGAGGCATACAAGCCGCGAGCAACGCGATCGACGCGTGCGTTGGCGTCCGCGTAGGTGAACGCGCGACCCTTCCACAAGAAGAACGTGCGCTCGCCGATGCGTTCGGCCTGGCGCGTGAGCTTCTGCGCGAAGCTCACGCGGGTGCCGTCGTGCATCAGGCTCAGCTTGGCGAGGCGCGGCAACTGAAAGCGGAGCGAGTCGAGCGTGTCCCCGAAGTCCTCGAAGCGATGGCCCAGTCGGTTCCACGCTTCGGCCGCAGCACCGCGCATCGCGTCCGTGAACAACTCGAGATCGAAGGGACCCTCGAAGGCCAGGTCCTCGACCTCGGCGTCTTCGTAGTCCCTGGCCTCGGGCTGCGATGGGGCCGGGGTGAGCAGGCGCGGTCGATTGCCTGCGCCCTCTCTCCACTTGAGCCACTCGACCACCGAGGGCCAGGTGTCGCTGAGGGACGTGGAGCCCACCACCAGACCGAAGTGCCCGGCGCGTACCCGCGCCTCGTGCGCTTCCGCCCCCGGAGCGGCTCGTGTGATGGCGCGGATGGCCGCGGGCCGAGCGATCTCGTCGCGGGTGCCCACGAAATAGAGCACTGGGCAGCGGATGTCCGCGAGGGAGACGGCCTGACCGTCGATCACGAAACCGCCGCTCATCATGCGGTTGTGAACGATGAACTCGTCCAGGAACTTCAAGAGCGCCGGGCCGGGCCAGGCCACGAAGCCCTCGCCATTGAGGAAGCGACGACGCACTTCGCGCTTCTCGAGCGCTTGGCGGTCGTGCAGCTTGGAGACGAAGTCGACGAACTGCGCTAACTCCTTCTTGGGCGAGAGCAGCTTGAAGGCGGTGCTCGTCAAGAAGCCTGGCAAGCCCTCGATGCGCCGGAGCGGAGCGCTCACCACCGGACGCAGCCCGCGGACCAGCCGCGCGGTGACGTTCTGGCTGACCCTGGGCAGGCTGCGATGGATGTCCACCGGGCTGCCGAAGGTGATGACCGAAGCGAGTCCGCGGGAGCGGAGCAACGCCGCGGCCTGGTACGCGAACATGCCCCCCTGGGAATAGCCCGCGAGGTGGACATCGCGCCCGGTCGCGGTCCGCACGCGCTCGACGGCGTCTGCGACGGCGCGCACGTGGTCGTCCAGCGTGCGCTCCATGCCGTGCTCTTCACGCTCCGGCGCGCCGAAGTCGACGACCCAAACGTCGACGCCGCGGCTGGTGAGGAAGTCGACGGCCGACAGGTCCGGCGCCAAGTCGTACACCTCCGCAGTCAGCATCAGCGGCGGTACGAGCAGGAGCGCCGGGCGATCGCCTGGCGGGATGGCAGGCGCGTAGCGTCGCAGCCGGTAGCTCGCCTCCCGGTGCACCACGTCGAAGGGCGCGCCCGCGTGGTCCGTGAGGCGGCCGAGGCGCATCACCTCGAGGGTGTTCTTCAGCCCGGACGTGACTCTTCGCAGCGCGTGCCCTCGCCGTCGCCCTCGCTTGCGTTGCCCGGTGTCGGACGGCTCGCTCATGGCCAGCTCATACCATCGCCCCGCCCGGCTTGCTCTAGTGGTGGGCTGCTTGGGTCAGAGCTGCGCGTGCTCCGCGGCAGGGTTGGCAGGTCGACGGGCAGCCGGTTGACCGACGTGCTCGCGGACCCCAGGCAAGGCTCGCTCGATACTCTCGCGGGCGCGTTGCTTGAGCGACTCCAGATCCGCCGGCCCCAGCCCCTCGGTGGCGATGGGCTCGAGCACGCGCGCGTGCGCGCGTGCCTGCCCGAACCACTTCGAGCCCTTCGGCCGGCAGTTGCGCGTTCCGGCGAGCGCGACGGGCAGCACGGGTACCTGCGCCGCGATGGCGAGGTCGAACGCACCGTTCTTGAACGGCAGCATGTTCCCGTCCGGCGAGCGGGTCCCTTCGGGGAAGATCATGACAGGCAACCCTGCGCGCAGCGTCTTCTCGCACTCTGCGATCATGCGCTCCACGCTCTCGCGCGACCCGCGCTTGAGCGGGATGTCGCCGCAGAAGCGCATCAGGCCTCCGAGCAACGGCAGCTTGAAGATCTCTTCCTTCGCCACCCAGCGCATGTCCCAGGGTAGGAAGGAGAGCAGGAAGGGATCCGCCGTGGACTCGTGGTTGGCGATCACCACGTAGCCGCGCCGCAGGATGTCCTCCGGCGGCTCGCCGTCGACCGAGAACTGCCACACCGGCGTCAGCCGCGAGGTCACCCGGCCGAAGCGCCGCATCCACTGGCCGGGCACCCGCTGGGTCGGCTCGCCGCGGTGCCGGAGGTGGCTCAGGGCCATGATGGGGTAGAACCCGAGCGCGCAGCCCAGGAACTCTGCGTAGGTGTAGGAACCGATGAGTGGGCTCGTCACCGGGGCAGTATCGCCCGCCACCTCGGGCTCGTGTTTCAGGGTTCTGTCACACCTTCTGGGCCCGCAGGGCGTCGGGCCGCTTGCCGTCCCGGCGAGTGTGCCCCAAAGCTCCCCCTGGTGAAGTCCTGGGCCATCGCGGCGCTGTCGGCGGCGCTTCTCTGCTTCGGCGGTGTGGCTCGGGCCGAGCCGAGCGCGCACGGCGATCAGGCCGCAGGGCTCGTCGCGGACGTGGAGCGGGTGGTGGCGGTCGAGGAGGGGGCCGGCTGGTTCGTGGACGAGGAGGCGTTTCGCTCTTCGACCCCAAAGCTGCTCGAGAGCGTCTGCCGGGCGGTGCCCGAGGCGCGAGAGGTGGCTCGCGCGACGCTCGCGGCCCGCTCGGCGCGCGCCGGCAATCCGCGAGCTCTGTTCGAGGCCGAGGGGCAGGTCGTCACGGCGACGGTGCGTGAGGCGCGCACCGAAGAGCGTCGCCTGCACGCGTTCGAGCGCGCGCTGTCGGCGGCGACGCGCGACTGCCCCTACTGGGAGGTCCCCTCCGCCGACTTTCGCGGACGCCAGACGGATCGAGATCGCTTCACGCTCAGCCTCGAGACCGGCGGCCTGGTGCAGCTCCGCCAGACCGACGGCACCTGGACCTTCGGCGGTGGCGGCTATGGTCGACTGCTGCCCGGCTACGGCTTCGGCGGCGACGTGACGCTCCTCGCGGGGCCCGAGTTCGGCGGCGGAGCGATGCTGCGGCCGCGCACAAACCCGACGGAGCTGGTCATCAACTACGTACCGGCGCTGCCCGTGATCGTCCGCTTCCACGAGATCTCTTGGCACTACGACGTGGAGGTCGCGCCCGTGGCGCTGTTCCAGGCCGACGACACGGCCGTGAGCTACGGCGGCCGGGTGGGCGCGGGCTTCGGGGTCAAGGCGCTCAGGACTCGCGGCGTGCTGCCTTGGGCTGGCCTCGCGGTCGCCTACGAACACTACCTGGCGAGCGGCGGGCGCCCCCAGGCGCACCTGCTGCGCGGAGGGCTACGCATTGGGTTGATGTGGGATCCGTGAGCTGCTCGACACCACTTCGCCAAGCCGCGCCGTTGGCCCTGACCCTCGTGCTGTTTCTGCTGCTCGCGGCAGCCGTGGAGCTGAGGCTGTTCGTCGCCGTGGACGCGTCGATCGGCGAAGCGCTGCGGCTCGCGCAGGGCTCGCCGCTCAGTCGAGCCACGATGACCTTCTCGCTGCTGGGACAAGGCTGGGCGCTAGCCGTGACCGCGGCGGTCGCCGTGCTGATCGCGCTCGGCGCTCGGCGGGTCCCCGCCGCCCTGTGCATTGGGCTCTCCGCCGCGGGGGCTGGGCTGGCGAACACGGGGCTGAAGCTGCTGTTGTCGCGTCCCAGGCCAGAGCTCGGTCTGACGGTGGCGAGCGGCTACTCGTTCCCGAGTGGGCACGCCATGGGCGCCGCAGCCGTGTACCTGGCCATCGGGCTGGCGTTGGCGCGGCAGTGGCCGGCCAAGCGCCGGGTGTGGCTCTCGGGTGCCGTCGCGCTGATCCTGGCGATGGGGCTGTCGCGCTTGGGGCTCGGCGTCCACTTCGCCTCGGACGTGCTCGCCGGTTGGCTCCTGGGCGCCGGCTGGGCCGTGTGGCTGGACCAGCGATGCTCGCCGCGTCCGTCGACTTAGCCGGGCTCCGGGAAGACCCGCTCTTCGAGCTTGGCTAGACGGCGCTCCATGTCGCTGAGCCGCTCGTAGTGAAACGTGCGCTCCTCGACCGTGACGCGGATCAGGCGGTCGAGCCGCTCAGTCACGCTGTCGAGCCGCTCGGTCACGCTGTCGAGCCGCTCGGTCACGCTGTCGAGCCGCTGGTTCACCCCCTCGAGGCGAGCGTCGATGCTCTCGATTCGCCCTTCGATCCGGTCGAAGCGCTCGCTGTGATCGACGAGCAACTCGCTCACTTGGATGAACGCCGTTTCGAGTCGCTTCACCCGGCCCATGATGATGTTGGATTCTGCCACGACCCGGCAGCTCGGTCAGCCCAGCGCGGAGTTGCTAGAAATCTCCGCTACTTGCGGTTACCCGGGAACCGCCACGGTCCGCGTGAGCAGGGACTCTTCGCCGCGGAGCACGCGTCCAATCGTCTCGCCCAGCTCTTGGCTCACTCGCGCCGCGAGCGGGATCGCGCCCGTCATCAACAAGAAACCATGCGGCAGCGTGTCCACGCGCCAGATGCGGGTCGGCACGCCGGCCTCGGCCAGGCGCTCGCCATACGCGACGCCTTCATCCAGGAGTGGATCGAAGCCCGCAGGGACCACCAACGCCGGGGGCGCGCCGCTCATGTCGGGCGCGAGCAGCGGAGAGATGTCGGGGTGGGTTCGCAGTGAGTCCGTAGCGTAGTGGCCGTAGTACCAGTCGATGGCTTCATGAGTGAGGAAGTAGCCCTTGCCGAAGAGCGCGTGCGACGGATGGGCGCGGCGCGCATCCGTCGCGGGGTAGACCGGTACTTGCAGCGCGGGCCGAAGGGAGTCGCCACGCGTGCGCAGCGACACGACCGCGCTCAGGTTGCCGCCAGCGCTGTCGCCCATCACGGCGAGCCGCTCCGCGTCGAGCTTCAGCTCCCGCGCGTGCGACGCGATGAAACGAAATGCGCCCAACGCGTCGTCGACGGCCGCGGGGAACGGGTGCTCCGGCGCGAGGCGATAGTCCACCGACACCACGCGGCAACGCGCGGCGTGAGCCAGCCGGCGGCAGGCGCCGTCGTGGGTGTTCAAGTCGCCGGTGACCCAGCCCCCGCCGTGAAAGAACACCACCCCCGGGGTGGCGCCCTGCTCACCCGGAGGTGAGTAGATGCGCAGCCGAAGCGTCACGGCGCCGAGCTCTGCGTCGAGCTCCTGGTGGCTGACGTTCTTCGGGGCGTCGCCGTCGACGATGGCGATGCCGCGCGCGACGCGCCGCCGCGCTTGCTCCGGGGTGTAGCCGCTCACCACCGAGTCGCCCGTGAGGTCGTCCAGGCGCAGCATGGCAGCCGCGCGAGCATCGAGCACGCGCCCGTCAACGGGCTCGGCCCGCCGCCGCGCGAGCAGCCGCACCAGAGGGTCAGCGCCGAAGATCCCCCGGGCGGACCAACGCTCCACCGCGACGCGCGCTCGCATCAGCGCGCCCCACTCCGCCGCGGGTCGACTCATTCGCCGGAAGGTAACAGACGCTCGGCCCACCACCTACCCGCGTCAGCGCCGGTACTCGAAGGCCACGCCGGTCAGTGGTGACGGTCCTCGCACTGCGTCATCCCCGTTCCGCCATCGTTTCCGCGCCGGACCGACCCAAGCGCCGTGACAGCCCCGGCGCCCTGAGCTACGATTTGGTTCCCATGAACAAGCTGCTGGTGTGTGCGGGCGGGGTGGTCGCGATGTCTCTGCTCGCCAACGCGGGCTGCTCGAGTACGAGCGGCGGCGACGGCGTGGGTGCAGAGGGCGGATACGGGGCCGGCACGGGCAGCGGCGGCAGCTCGGCCAGCGGCGGAGGACTCGGCCTCGGCGGTAACGGCGCGAGCATCGCCGTGGGCGGCATGGCGGGCTCGGGTGCGGTCGGCGGCGGCGGCCTCGTCTGCGATCCCGGCGCGTACGACATCCCAGGCAACAACTTCGATGACGACTGCGACGGGCAGATCGACAACGAGGTGGTCGGCTGCGACGGCGCGATCCCCGACATCGGCTACGCCGATCCCATGAGCGCGGCGCAGGCGATCGGTCTGTGCAAGGTGGCGCAGGGCGGCAGCTGGGGCGTCATCGAGGCGAAGTACGTGAAGGCCGACGGCACGGCCGGGATGAATCCGACCTCGCACGGGCTGCTCCCGAACTTCGGACCGAACGTGCAGACCCAAGAGGGCCAGCGCCTCTTGGCGCTGTCGAGCGGCGCGGCGCGGCGACCGGGTGACATCGGCTATCTCACGCCGCAGGACGGCAGCATGGGCACGCAGAGCCCGCAGCCCCCCGGCTTCCCCATCGATACGCCGGCCTGCCCGGGCGTCACCACGGGTGGCAACGCGATCGACCCGGCTGGGCTCGAGCTTCGGGTTCGCGTCCCAACCAACGCCAAGAGCTTCAAGTTCGCCTTCAACTTCTACACCGCGGAGTACCCGGTCTACATCTGCACTGCCTTCAACGACTTCTTCGTGGCGCTGCAGAATCCGGCCCCGCCCAACGCGGTTCAGGGCAACATCTCGTTCGACTCCCAGAACAACCCCGTCAGCGTGAACAACAGCATGCTCGACGTGTGCGTACCGGGCACCCACAAGGGCAAGACCTTCCCCTGTCCGCTCGGGACCGGCCAGCTCCAAGGCACCGGCTTCCAGGGTGGCGCCGCCACGGGCTGGCTCGAGACGCAGTCGCCGGTCGATCCCGGCAGCGAGATCACCCTGCGCTTCACGATCTACGACGTAGGGGACGACTGGCTCGACTCGACGGTGCTCATCGACAACTTCCAGTGGTCGGTCGAGGAGTCCACCGGCTCCGTCACCAAGCCCGTGCCGCGCTGACTCGCGCGCCTGAGCACGCTCGCCGTGGCGCCGTCGTCGTCCATCGCGCACTTCGCGCTCGACCCGACGATCGTGCAGTTGAATCACGGCTCCTTCGGGGCGTGCCCGCGGGAGGTGCTCGACGCTCAAGCGCGCTTCCGTAGCGCGATGGAGGCGTCGCCGACCGCCTTCTTCGTTCGAGAATTGCCGGAGTTGCTCGAGCGGTCTCGCGCGGCGCTCGCTCGCTTCGTCGAGGCCGACCCTCGGGATCTCGTGTTCGTACGCAACGCGACGCAGGCGGTGGGTGCGGTGCTCGCGAGCGCTCGGCTAACGCCCGGGGACGAGCTGTGCACCACCAGCCACGCCTATGGCGCGTGCCGGAACGCGCTCCAGCACTGGGCTGGCCGGGCCGGCGCGCGAGTGGTCGTAGCCGACGTGCCTTTCCCCATCCGTGGGCCCGAGGAGGTGGTTGCTGCCGTGCTCGACGCGGTCACGGAGCGGACGCGGCTCGTGTTGCTCGATCACGTGACCAGCCCGACGGCGTTGGTGCTGCCCATCGAGCCGTTGATCCGGGCTCTGGAGGCGCGCGGAGTCGCCGTGCTCGTGGACGGAGCGCACGCGCCGGGCATGCTCCCGCTCGCCCTCGGCTCGCTCGGTGCGTCGTACTACACGGGCAATCTCCACAAGTGGGTGTGCGCCCCCAAAGGCGTCGGCTTCCTCCACGTACGGCGCGACCGGCAGTCGGACCTCCACCCGGCGGTGATCAGTCATGGCTACACCTCGCGCCGGCAGCGTGGTCGCTTCTTGGAGGAGTTCGATTGGGTCGGCACCGACGACTTCACACCTGCGCTGTGCCTGCCCGCCGCGCTGGAGTGTGTGCCCCGAATCGCCGGCGGAACCTGGGAGACGGTGCGCCGAAGGAACCACGAGCTGACGCTCCGAGCGCGCGATCTCCTGTGCGCGGCGCTAGCGACGGAGCCGCCGGCTCCCGACGCCATGCTCGGCTCCATGGCCACGCTGACGCTGCCATTCACCGGCGCGCCGGCACGGTCGGCTTGGGACGTGGATCCGCTGCAGCTCGCGCTCTACGATGAGTACCGCATCGAGGTGCCCCTCTTCGCCTGGCCCACGCCGGAAACACGCCAGCTGCGCGTATCCGCTCAGCTCTACAATCGGCTCGAGGACTACGAGGGCCTGGCCCACGCGCTTGCGGCCTTGCGAACACCTTCGTAGAAGTCGGGTCCATGCGAGCGTTCGCTGCTTTGTTGTTCTTGCCCCTCGCGCTCGGCGCTTGTGCTGGCGCACCGCCGCCGGCCAACGCGCCGGTCACCCCCACTGCGCCCCCGCCCGAGGCGCCGGCGCCAGCGCCGGTCGACCCGCTGCGCACGACGGTTCCTCCGCCACCCGAGTCCTGCCGTGCCGAGCTCGCGGTCGACGGGGCGCCGGGTCCGAGCTGTGCGGACGCGGGCGCCGCGCGACTCGGCTTGGCCGGAGCGCTGAAGCTCACTGGGCGAGCGCGGGACGAGAAGCTCGCCGAGCTCGAGAGGTGCAGCGTCCTTCCGGTGGGCGCCATCCGCGCGCTTCGCGCCGACTTGGCAACAACGGGCTGCGCCGACCTGCTCACGGGCCCCTGGCTCAGCGCACCGCCCAGCGGCCTGCGCGCCGACGTGCGCGACACGCTCGAGGGGCTCGATCTGGCGGCGAAGGCGAGCCGCCTGGTGCAAGGGCCGCCCGCGCTCGCCGAGCCTCACGACAAGGCGCGGGTCGAGCAGTTCGTCAAGACGACGCTCAGCGAGTGGATCGCCCAGCAGGCCGCGGCCATCTTCGAGCTGTCGACGCGGGGGGCCAACCTCGATGGGTACGGCAAGGGTGTGATCGCCGTCGAGGCCGGCCTGGCCGACCTGCGCTTCGTGGACATCGCGCGGGAGGTGCCGGTTCCGGTCGAGTTCCGGACCGACCCCGAGCTCGCCGAGGCCTACTACACCACGCTCGATCAGGCGCTGGAGCCGCGCAAAGAGCGCGGTCGAGTGGCCGCTCTGGTCGGCTTGGCCAAGCTCGCGGAGCAAGGCGTCGTGAAGGATGCGCGGGTGGGTCGCGCGCGCGTGTTGCTCTCGCGGCTCTACGCCGGACGCCGCATCGACGCGCTGGACGGGCTGCTGTTGCCGGACGCTCCGCGGCCGAGCGCGACGGGCGTCGAAGCCGACCTGGCGCGCCTGCTGCCCACCTATCATCTCGGCGTGCTCGCGCCGGAGCTCGCGACCGGCGCCGACGACATGCTCGCGCTAGCGCTGGAGAACGGCGTCCCCAGAGCCAGCCGGCTGACCATCGACTCGGGCCAGCGCTCCGACGCGGCACGTCGAGCGCTGGCGCGCGCGCTGTTTCGCTCGGCGCAGACGCACTGGAGCGCGAGTGACTTCGCCCAGGCCGCCGCGCTGGCCGCTGGGCTGCGCCTCGCGGACATGGAGCTGATCGCTGCGCTCGCGCCCATCCTGGCCAAGGGCCCTGCCAACGCTGCCCAGATGATGCAGTCCGTATCCGAGCTTTCACCCGCGCTGCGTGACGTGCGGGCGCTCGACGCGCTCGGCGCCAAGAGCCCATCACTCGCCGGTTTCGTCGATTTCGACGCGGCGCTGCTGCTCGAGATCGGTCGACCAGCGGACTCGGACGCCGCGTATTGGAAGGGTGTGGCTGCGCGCTACGAGGCGGCCCAGCGCAGGCTGCCGCCCGAGCTGCGTAAGCTCGCGACGGCGCGGCACAAGAACGCGCTCGACGTCGCAGGCGCGATCCCGCGCTGATGCAGAGAGCTTGCGGGGGGCGCCCAGGGCTGGGAAGGTAGCGGTCATGCGTTCGTCGACTTGGCCGCTCGTGCTCGCCTGCGTGGCGCTTGGCGCTCTGGCGTGTCGAGAGACCGAGGTGAGCGCCCGCTCGCCGGGTCAGTCCGCGACGACCTCCGTGCGCGTCGACGCGCAGCCGGAGGTGACGCCGAGCGCGGAGCCCCGCGCGAGCGCGTCCGCCGAGCCTGAACCTGCTGCGCCTTGGCCGAGGCGCGAGCCTGCCCCGGTGGTGACCGACTGGTGCATCGACCGAGTGCGAACGCTCGAGCAAGGCGCGTGTTACGTCCTGCCCAGCAGGCCTTCGTCCGACCTGCTGGTGTATCTGCACGGGATCGTGCCGCCGACGCCGAGCAGCGTGCAGAAGACCAACTTCCAGACCGTGGTAGCCAACGCGTCCGAGCGCGCGGGCGTGGTCGCGTTGATCCCGCGAGGGAACGTGGGGCTCGCGCCCAAGGGCCACGAGAAGTGGTGGGGCTGGCCCACCACCGGTCCGAGCTACCGGCGGCTTGGCCCCGAGCTCGTCGAGCGCATCCGCACGCAGCGAAAGCACCTGGAAGACGTGGTGGGCGTGACCTTCTCCCGGGTGATGGTCGCGGGTTCGTCCTCCGGAGCCTACTTTGCCACCGCCATCGCCCTGCACGGCGCGATGGACGAAGCACACGGCTTCGGCGCCATGAGCGGCGGGGCCGGCTATCGCACGGAGGAGCTGGCCACCCTGCGCCCGCGGCCCTTTTACGTCGGCTTCGGCAGCCACGACTCGGTGGCTGGCTCGGCTCGCGCCCTCGGAAAGCTCCTCACCGATGCAGGCTGGCCCGTGCGCGTCGCAGCGCATCCGTTGCCTCATGGCGCGCGGGAGGTCTATCTGGACGAGGCCTTCTCACACTGGGGCGTCGAGGGCGGGGCGGAGCAGTGACACCGCGCGCGGGCGCGGGTCAGCCGAGGTCGAGCTCCGGGTAGTGACGGAAGATCCCGTTCTCGTTGAAGGGGATGCGTCGCTCCGAGGCGAGGTAACGTCCGATGCGTGGGCGCTGGGCGACGCGCTCGCGCAGCGCCGCGACCCGCGGCACCTCGTGTTCGATGCGCGACAGGGTGTTCGGCAGCGCGTAGGCGAGGCCCTCGAGCACCTGGAAGAGGGACAGATCTGCGTAGGTCGTCGCGGTCCCGACCAGGTGCTCACCGTCCCCCTGTTCTAGCACGCGCTCGAAGTAGCGGAGGAACTTGGGCAGGCGGTGGTCGACGAGCGCGCGCGCTCGCCGCGCTGCCTCGGGCTTCTGGTCCTCGTAGTAGAGCTGAGTGGAGACCGGGTGATGCGTGTCGTGCACCTCACTGACCAGATCCGAGAGCGTGAGCTGTAGCGCCTGGGTCGCGAGGCGCCCGGCCTCCGAGTCCGGGCACAGACCATGACGCGGGCCGAGGTACGCGAGGATGACCGAGGTCTGCGACAAGAGGAGCGATCCGGACTTGAGCAGCGGTGGAGCGAAGGGGAGCACGCTGCCCTCGCCGTCGTGCAGAAGTTGCATCAAGCGGGGGACTCCGCCGCCAGTCTCCTTGGGTTGCCGCGCCACGTCGACGTACTCGGCCCCGGCTTCCTCGAGGGCGAGGCGGATGAACTCGCCTCGACCTTGGATGGTCGGCCAGTAGAAGAGCTCGTACGGTGACGCGGTGGTTTCGGTCATGCACTTTCCCTCGGCGTGTTAGGTTGTCGCATGGCCAAGGCGACCCGAAAAGCACAGAAGAAGACCCGCAGCCCGAGCGCCCGGAAGAAGCCCGCAGCCAAGAGGGCTGTTGCGAAGAGGAAGGCTCCCGCGAAGAAGGCTCCCGCGAGGAAGGCTCCCGCGAAGAAGGCTCCCGCGAGGAAGGCTCCCGCGAGGAAGGCTCCCGCGAGGAAGGCTCCCGCGAAGAAGGCTCCCGCGAAGAAGGCTCCCGCGAAGAAGGCTCCCGCGAAGAAGGCTCCCGCGAAGCGAGCAGCGTCGTCGCGAGGGAACGTCGCGGCAGACGTCGTGGTGTCCCGAGTGTTCGATCACGCCGAGTGGGAGTGGTCGCTCGAGGCGAGCGGCAACGAGAAGTACTTCGTCGTCCACGTCCCGGAAGGAGAGAAGCTCGGGATCCACGCGGAGCTGTACGAAGACGACCAACGGCTCGTGCTGTACACGACGTTCCTCGACCCGACCCCGAAGCCCCGGCGCGGTCAGGTGATGGAGTTCGTGACGCGGGCCAACTTCGGCCTGGTCTCTGGCAACTTCGAGATGGATCTCGAGTCCGGCTACGTGCGCTTCAAGAGCACGGTGGACTTCGCCGACACGACGCTCGACTTGCACTGGGTGAAGAACCTGATCCTGCACTCGATCGAGGCCACGGACGCGTACTGCGCGGCGCTCGGGGCGGTGGCCGACGGCACCTCGAGCGCAAAAGAAGCCATCATCGACGTCGAGGGTCACGACTGACCTTCGTGGGGCTGCCGCCCGATGAAACGTGACTCGCTGCCGCCTCCGTCTTCCACGCCGCCGAGCGTGGAGGACGTGCTCTCGCTGCAGCGCGACGTCATCGAGAAGCTGATCCGGTCGCCAGCGTTGGCGGAAGGCGACCTCGAAGTCGCCATCGGGCTCATCACCGAGAGCGCCGCCCGCCTGCTCGGCGTACGCAGGGCCAGCGTGTGGCGCTTCGACGCGGAGCGGACGCGCATCGACTGCCTGGACTTGTACGATGGCGAGCTGATGACGCACCAGAGCGCCATGTCACTGTCGAGGGACGACGCGCCTGCGTACTTCGATGCGACCCAGCAGGCACGCTGCATCGTGGTGGGCGACGCTCGCGCCGACCTGCGTACCCGGGACTTCGCCGAGAGCTACCTGATCCCCAACGACATCACGGCGCTGCTCGATGCGCCGGTGTTGGTGCGCGGTCAGCTCGTGGGCGTCGTCTGTCACGAGCACGTGGGCAGCCCGCGCGCGTGGCAGGCTCGGGAAGAGTTGCTCGCCGGCACGCTGGCGGACTTCGTGGGCATGGCGCTGAGCGCAGCGGAGCACGCGACGCAGGCTCGGGATCTCGGTCGCCTCCGGGATGGGCTCGAGGTGCTGGTACAGGAGCGCACCCGCGAGCTGAGCGAGTCGCGCGAGAACGTCCGCGCCCTGTTCGCAGGCTCGCCGGTTGCGTTGATCCTGACCCGCCGCTCGGATCAGAGCGTGCTGCTCGCCAATCGTCGCGCCGCAGAGCTGTTCGACGTGCCGATGGAGGCGGCGCGAGGGCGACGGGTAACGGACTTCTGGGTGGACCTGTCGGCGCGGGACCACCTGCTCGAGCTGGTGCACAGCCACGGGCGGGTGGAGGGCTACGACACCGAGCTCAGGACGGCTGCCGGCCGCACCTTCTGGGGCTCCGTCTCGGTGCAGGTCATCACCTTCGAGGGGGAGTCGGCGCTGCTCGTGAGCGTTCAGGACGTGACCGAGCGAAAGGTGGCCGAGGAGCAGCTGCGAAGGAGCAGGGAGTTCTTGCGGACCCTCCTCGACGCGGCGCCCATTCCGCTGGTCGTCACCGGCATCGAGGACGACGTGATCCGCTTCAGCAACGAGCGCGCGGCGGACTTGTTCGAGATCGATCTGCAGTCATTCTTGGGCCGCCGCGCACCGGACTTCTACATCGACGCCTCGGAGCGGCGGGCACTGCTCGACGAGCTGCGGCGCAGCGGCCGGGCCGAACAGCACACGGCGCGCCTCGAGACGGCGCAGGGTCGCCCGTTCTGGGCGCAGCTCAGCGCCCGCACGCTCACCCTCGACGGGCAGAACGTAATGATGGTCGGTCTCTTGGACGTGACCGAGCAGAAGCAGCTCGAGGCGCGGCTCCGGGAGCTGGCCACCATCGACGGGCTCACCGGGGTCTACAATCGTCGACACTTCTTCGAGCTCGCCGACGCGCTCGTCGAGCTCGCCGAGCGTCACGACCGCCCGCTCAGCGTCGCGATGCTCGACGCCGATCACTTCAAGGCGATCAACGACGAGCACGGACACGCGGTGGGCGACGAGGCGCTGCGGATCATCGCGCAGGTCTGTCGCGCGGAGCTCCGAACCACGGACGTGCTGGCCCGCTACGGTGGGGAGGAGTTCGCCTTTCTCTTGCCCGAGACGAGGATGGAGGCGGCGCACTTGGCGGTCGAGCGCATCGTGGCCATGCTGGCGACCTCACCGGTGGTGGGGCCTGCGGGATCGCTGCACGTGACCGTCAGCGTCGGGATCGCGTCCCGCCAGCGGGGCGAGTCGCTGGATGACGTGCTGCGACGCGCTGACGAGGCCCTGTACCGGGCCAAGCAGGCCGGGCGCAATCGCGTGGAAGTAGCGCCGTGAGCCACATCCCGCGTGCCCGTAGGCCCGAGGTCGCGTAGAGTACGTCGCTGTGAGACTCCTTGGTTGGCTAGTGGGCTTGGGGGGGGTGGTGTGCGGGGCGCTGGCCGGCTTCGGCTGTGCGACCGGCGAAACGGATACCGGCCCTGGGGGCGGAGCCGTCTCGGGTGTCGGCGGCAGTCCTGCGGGTGGTGGGTTCGGGGGCTTCGACGCAGGGTTCGGCGGCAGCAGCTTCGGAGGCTTCGCGGGCTCGGTCACTGGCGGCGCGGCCGGCGTGGGCGGCGTTGGGGCGGGCGGTAGCGGAGGGCTGGCTACCGGCGGAACCGGCGGCCTGGCCACCGGCGGAACCGGCGGCGTGACCACAGGGGGCACCGGCGGCGTGACCACAGGGGGCACCGGGGGCGCGGTCACCGGTGGAACCGGCGGCGTCGCCACGGGGGGCACCGGCGGCGGCACCAACGTGATCCCGACTACCTGCGAGCAGGCCCACGCCGACGTGGGTTGTTGCGGTCCCAACAACCAAATCTACTACTGGGAGTGCGGCGTGTTGCAGGGCGGACCGGGTTCCTGCGGCACCAACTCCTGCGGCTGGGATCCGGCGAACAACTGGTACTCCTGCGGAGGCACCGGATTCACCGGCTCGGATCCGACCGGCACCTACCCGCGCGAGTGCGGCGCGAACGTGACCCTGCCGCCGGGCAAGTGCCCGGGCACGCCCTGCTGCCAGGGCTACTGCGGGACCGTGTCTCCGCTCAGCTGCTACTGCGACTCGCTGTGTGTCCTGTCGGGTGACTGCTGCCCGGATGCGTGCGCGACCTGCGGAGCCTGTTGATGACCGTGTCCCCCGCGGCTGCGGGGCAGTGGCTCCGCGTGCTGTGCGTCGCCGCACTGCTATCCGCGTGTGGCGGAGACGACGCGGCGTGCGACGACTGCGCGCCGGTGGGGACCTTTGGACTGCTCGAGCTCGAAGCGGACCTCGGCGATCCAGAGCGCTTCTTCGACGTGCCATACCCCAGCGATCTGCGCTTGGATGACTCAGGACGTCCCCGGCTCTCGGGCTTCCCGAACCCGGCCAACCTGTCGTTCGTCCAGGGCTTCCTCGCGAACGCGAGCGAGGCGCGGGGCTTCTCCATGCTCCCCACGGCGCTGTTTCGCTTCAGCGACGCGCTCGATCTGCGTGCGGACAGTGACGTCATCGCTGCGGAGACGAGCGCGCCGATCCTGCTCATCGACGTCGATCCGGACTCCCCGGACCAGGGACAGCTGATCCCCGTCGTGGCGCGCACTCCGGACGTGGACCTGTACGTGCCCGAGGGTGCGCTCGCCGTGGCTCCGCGCCCAGGCTTCGTGCTCCGCCCGGACAACAGCTACGCCTTCGTGGTCCGAAGCGCTCTGACCGACGCGGCGGGCAAGAGCCTGGCGCAGTCTCCGCGCTGGCAGCGGCTCTCGAAGCGGGCGCCCCGCGGCGCGCTGGAGCAGAGCGCGGACACGCTGCTGGCGCCGATGTGGCAGACGCTCGACCAGCTCGGGGTTGCGCGCAGGGAGGTGGTGTCTGCCACGGTGTTCACCACGGGCGATGTCGTCGCCGACATGGCGGAGTTGTCCGACGCGATGCTCGCGCGCTACGACGTCACCATCGAAGGGCTGACGGTCCAGGATGATCCAGAGATACCCGACGTGTGCATTCTAGCCGGCACCGTCAGCTATCCTCAGTTTCAAGCCGGCACGCCCCCGTACGACACGGCGGGGCGCTTCGTCATCGGCAGCGACGGTCTGCCCATCGAACAGCGCAGCGAGACAGCGCCGATCAAGCTCGTGCTTCCGAAGACGGAGATGCCGGCGGCCGGCTATCCGCTGGTGCTCAACATCCATGGCTCCGGCGGCTACAGCATCGCGATGCTCCGGCCCGTGAATGAGCTCGGCCAACCCGGGGAGCCCATCGGTTCCGGTTTCCCGCTCGCGCACCGGGGGTTCGCCATCGCGGGCAGCGCCATGCCGCTCAACCCCGAGCGCCTGCCGGGCGCGAGCGAGCTCGCGTACATCAACCCGATGAACCTCGCGTGCCTGCGCGATACGTTCCGCCAGGGGGTGATCGAGCTGCGACTGCTGCTCGAGGCGCTGCTGAAGCTCAACATCGAGCCCAGCGTGGTGGCGGGCTGTTCCGGTCCGACGCTGCCGAGCGGCGCGACGGGGTTCGCGTTCGATCCAGAGAAGGTCGTGGTCACCGGGCAGTCCATGGGCGGCATGCTCACCAACATGCTCGCCCCGGTCGAGCCCAAGCTCGGCGCCGTGGTTCCCACCGGCGCGGGCGGTCACTGGAGCCACTTCATCTTCGAGACTCCGTTGAACGGTGGTGCGTACCCAGGTCTCGTCAACCTGGCCGCCGGGACCCCGGGCTCGCTGAGCCTGACGCACCCGCTGGTAGGCGTGGCGGCGGCGGGGCTCGAGCCCGCCGATCCCATCGTCTACGCGCCACGCATCGGGCGGCGTCCGCTGCCCGGCGTCTCTGCGCGCTCCATCCTGGAGCCGAGCGCGCCCCAAGATTCGTACTTCGCGACCGCGACCTACGACGCCATGGCGCTCGCCTTCGGTCACCCGCAGGCGGGCCCCGCCCAGTGGCCCAGCCTACAAGAGAGCCTCGCCCTCGCCGGCCTCGACGGAGAACTCTCCCTCCCGCTGCAGGACAACCTCAGCTCCGAGAGCGGCGAGAAGTACACCGGCGCCATCCTTCCCTTTGCGCCCATCGGCGACGGCCACGCCATCTACGTCTACCGTGACGACTTGAAGTACCAGTACGGCTGCTTCCTGTGGTCCTGGGCGAGCACCGGCAAGGCGCGCATCCCGGCGGCCAAGGACGACTGGAAGGCCGTCTGCGAGTGACGTCTAGGGGATGAGCCGACCCGTCAGGTGGTCGAGCTGGATCTGCGACTGGACCATGTCCACCCGGGCGCGCGTCACGCGCAGCTCCGCCTGCTTCAGATCGTCTTCGGCCTGCTGCACTTGAATGGGGATCGACTGCCCCAGCTCGAAACGTGCCCTCTCGGCCTCGTGCGTCCGCTTGGCGACGTCGAAGGTTCGCTCTGCGAGCGCCAGGCGGCGGGCCGCGGCGGTCTCCCGCGCCACGGCCAAGGAGGCGTCCGTGCCGATGCGCTGACGCGCGGCGCGGTTCTGCGTCTCGGCGATCCGAACATTGAGTAGCGCCGCGCTCTTCTCGGACTGACGGCGAGAGTCGTCGAGGGGCAGCTCGAACGTGAGCCCCACGTGACCCGTCACCCAGCCCATCTGCCCGGTGCGTGCAAAGGAGCGCGGCAGCGCCTCGCTCACGCCGTTCGACTCCAGGTAGCCGCTCAGATCCAGCCGGGGGCGACTCTGTTCGCCGGCGTACTCGGCGCGTGTGCGAGCCACCACGAGCTGCGCCTCGAGCGTCGCCAGCTCCACCGAGTCCGAGCGAAGCGCGGTCTCCACGTCCCTGCGTGTGCTCAGGGGCCGGGCGGGAGGCAAGCTGCTGGTGGCCAGCAAACCCTGCCCCGTGTCGCTGGTGTCCCCCATCAGCTCGAGCACGGCGAGCGCGCGTTGCTCACGCGAGATGTCCGCGCCGACGACCGCCTCCTCGAGCTGCGCCACCCGCGTGTTGAACGACAGCACGTCCGCTGGAGCGACGGCGCCCGCCGCGACCCGCGCCTCGGCCTCGGCCTCTTGGCGCTTGGCGGTGGCCAGCGCGTTGCGCTCGATGTCCGTGGCTCTCCCGGCATACCACAGCTCCCAGTAGGCCGTGAGCACGTCGCGGACCAGCGCGCTGGTGTCGCGAGCGAGCCCGCGATCAGCGGCCGAGCGACTGGCGCGAGCAGCGCGCAGCTCGAGCTCGCCGACGCCCGTGCCTGCTCCCCGCAACAGTGGCTGCGTGAGCGACGCACGAGCGGTCGTGTTGTACCCGGTGCCGGAGACCGTGCTCGGCTGCGCGGGGTTGGTCGTGATGTCGTTCTCGAAGCGACGCCCCTCGACGCGCACCTCTGCCGCCGTGCCCGTCGCCCAGGTCTTGCGCAGCGCGGAACCGAGCGCGTAGGTGCGATTGACGGAGGAGCTGACGGAGTCGTTCGGGCCTAGGCGCGGGTTGTCGCTGCGCGTGAAGCCCGCGTCCGCCAAGAAGACGAAGGGGTAGCGCCCCTCCTCGCCCCGCAGCGCCTCCTGCGCGCGCAGCACGTCGAGCTCGGATACCTTGTGTCCGGGGTTGTTGCGCAGCGCGAGGGCGACGGCTTGCTCCACCTGAAGGCGACGGAGGGTGCTGGCCCGCGTCGCCTCGGCGGCGTCGGGCTGGGCTTCGGCGGCGGTGGCCACGAGCAATGCGACAAGCGAGCAGCGAAAGAAAGTGCGGTCACTCATGACGAAGCGCCTCGATGGGGTTGAGCCGGGCCGCTTTGTGCGCCGGCAAGTATCCGAAACCGATCCCGACCAGTGCCGAGAACACGAAGGCGAGGCCCATCACGTCGGGGACCAGCACGAAGGGCATCTGCAAGGAGCGTGTGGCCATGTACGAGCCGAAGAGCCCGAGCAGGATGCCGATGACCCCGCCGAGGGTGGAGAGCACCACGGCTTCGACCAGGAACTGCAGCATGACCTCCCGACCGCGCGCGCCGATGGCGAGGCGGATGCCGATCTCCCGGGTGCGCTCGGTGACGTTGACGAGCATGATGTTCATGATGCCGATGCCGCCCACGAGCAGGCTGACGCCCGCGATGGCGCCGAGCAGCGTGGTCAATACGCCCGTGGCGCTGCTCATGGCCGCAGCGATCTCCGCCATGTCACGCACGGAGAAGTCGTCCTCTCCGCCGGGCGGGATCCGCCGGCGCTGCCGGAGCAAGGACTCCATCTGGCTCTTGACCTGCGCCGTGCTGCGCCCCTCCGCCGCCGAGACGTAGATGGCGTTGACGTCGTTGGTGCCCAGCATTCGGCGCTGCACGGTCCGAAGAGGCAGCAGGATCACGTCGTCCTGGTCCTGTCCCATCCCGCTCTGGCCTTTGGCGCCGAGCACGCCGATCACCTCGCAGCTCAGCTTGTCGAGTCGTATGGATTGACCAATCGGATCGCTGCCGCCGAAGAGCTCCGTGCGCACCGTGGCGCCGATGATGCACAAGGGCGACGACGAGTTCTCCTCCGACTCCATGAAGGAGCGGCCCGCCGACAGCGTATAGCCGCGCACGGTCAGGTAGTCGTTCGTGGTGCCGGTGGCGCTGAGCTGGCGGTTGCGGTTGCCCCAGACCGCCATCGCTTGCCGGTTGGCCGTGGGAGCCACGGCCTCCGCGCCGGTGACCTCCTGGCGAATGATCTCCACGTCCGTCTGGCGGAAGGGGGCCGCCGGCGTGAAGCCACCGCTGCGCCGGCTGCGGTCCGGCTGGACGATGAGCAAGTTGTTGCCCAGCTTGGCGATGTCTTGCGTGACGCGCGCCGTCGCGCCCTCGCCGATGGTGGTCAGGGCGATCACCGCCCCCACGCCGATCACGATGCCGAGCATGGTCAAGAACGAGCGCAGGGTGTTGCGACGGATCTCGCGCAGCGCCATGACGAGCGTGGCGCGGATCATGACGACTGCCTCGACGACAGCGGGCGCGTGGAGAGCGGCCCGGCGAAGGTCACGTGCTCTGGAGCGTCGTCGCCCACCAGCTTGCCGTCCTTGAACATGGCGACCCGGGAGACGTAGACGCTCATGTCCGGCTCGTGGGTGACCATGGCGATGGTGATGCCCCGCTCTTCGTTCAGGCGGACGAGCAGCTCCATGATCTCCCGCTTGCGCGGCGAGTCCAGGTTCCCCGTGGGCTCGTCCGCGAGCAACAGGGATGGGTCCGACACCAACGCGCGTGCGATGGCGACGCGCTGCTGCTGTCCGCCGGAGAGCTCGGACGGCGTGTGGTGCGCGCGGTTCTCGAGTCCGACCGCGCGCAGGGACTCCATGGCGCGCTCGCGACGCTCACGGGCGGGGACCCGTCGATAGACGAGGGGCAACTCCACGTTCTCCACGGCGCTGGTACGCGCGAGCAGGTTGAAGCCTTGGAACACGAAGCCGATGTACATCCGCCGCAGTAGCGCGCGCTGGTCCGCGTCGAGCTCGCACACGTTCACGCCACGAAACTCGTAGGCGCCAAGGGTCGGCAAATCCAGACAGCCAATCAGGTTCATGGCCGTGCTCTTGCCCGAGCCGCTCGAGCCCATGATGGCGACGAACTCTCCGCGATGGATGCGCATGTCCACGCCGTCGAGCGCGCGCACTTCGGTGTCGCCGGCGCCGTAAATCTTGGAGACGCCCTTGAACTCGACGACGGCGAAGGTCGTCACTTCGTGGTCTCCGACATCTCGGTGACCACCAGGTCGCCCTCCTTCAGTTCGCCCCCGACGATCTCGCTGCGACGGCCATCGCTCACGCCAATTTCCACGGCCACCCGCACCAGCTTGCCCTCCCGGAGTACGAACACTTTGTCCGCGCCGCCGCCCCGAGCTTGGCCCGCGCCCGGAGTGCCCCCGCCCCGAGGCCCCCCGCCGCCGCGCATGCCTCCACCGCGACCCAGGCTGGCGCCCGGGCCGCCGAAGCCAGGCAGCGGTATCGCGGCTGTAGCGCGGCTACCGGCGCCTCCCTCTCGGGGCGGCGTGAAGCGCAGCGCAGCGTTCGGCACCGTCAGCACGTTCTGCTTGTCCTCCACGACGATGGTGCTCGTGGCCGTCATGCCCGGCCGCAGCAAGCGCTCGGAGTTGTCCACCGACAGCACCGCCTCGTAGGTGACCACCGACGTGGCGGGCTTGGGCAGGTAGCGCAGGCTGAGCACCTTGGAGTTGAAGCGCTTGCGCGGGTAGGCGTCGACGAGGAACGTGGCCCGTTGGCCCTCTTGCACCTTGCCGATGTCCGCCTCGTCCACGTCCACCTTGAGCTGCATCTGGGTCAGATCCCGCGCCAGCATGAAGAGGACGGGGGTCTGAAAGCCCGCGGTCACGGTCTGACCCGGCTCGACGCTGCGCGACAGCACGATGCCGTCGATGGGCGACTTGATCAGCGCCTTGGAGCGGCTCGTCTGGTCGGCACGCACGTTGGCGCGAGCCACGGTGACCTGCGCGGAGGCGCTGCCGACGCTGGCGTTCGCGCGGGCCAGCGTGGCCTCCAGGGTCTCGAGGTCCTGATCCGATACCAACCCGCGCTTGTGCAGCTCCCTCGCGCGCTCGGCCTTGAGCTTGGACTCGCGCGCCGTCGCCTGTGAGTTGCGATAGGACGACTGAGCGCTACGAAGCTGCGCCTGCGACTGCTCGACCTTGGCGTCGAGCTGTTCGGTGTCGATCTCGGCGAGGACCTGACCTGCCTTGACCTGATCGTTGAAGTCGACGAGGACCTTCATGGCGCGCCCGGTGACCTCCGCGCCCACCTCGACGGTGTCCAGGGCGCTGAGCGTCCCGGTGGCGGACACCGTCTCGCGGATACTCGCGCGTTCAGCGGGCGCGGTGACGTACCGGTCCGAGTCGGGGCGCTGTGTGCGCGCGCGATAGAGCATGATCCCGCCCACCATGGCGGCGATGATCACGATGGGCAGCAAGCGAAAGAGCCAGCGGCGCAGCGGGGAGCGGCCTTTGGTCAAGGTCTTGAGGACTTCGGGATCGCCTTGTTGCTGCATGGTCACGACTTCGAGTGGCGGATGCCGCGCGCGGGCGCTGCGTTAGCCAAATATTCAAAGAATCCGCCGACGGGAAGATCCGCCGCCGCGTCACCGTATAGTGCGACGGGGCGTCCCCGCGACCCGATTTCGGACTCGATCAGTCGCGATTTCGCCGCCGCCCGCCCCCGCCGAGCCCGAACCCGAGCTGCTCCTCTGCCTCGAGCGCCTGGTAGTCACGGCGCTGGGAGGGATCGAGCAGGCCGGCGATCTTGGCGTTGCTCTGCTCGCGCAGGGCCTGCATTTTCGTGCGCCACTCCTCTCGGCTCTGCGGTCGCTCGTCCGAGTCCCGGAGCTTGCGCAGCTCTGCGAAGTAGTCCTCCGCGATGCGTTCGATCTTCTGGCGCTGCGGGTCCGTGAGCCGGAGCTTGGCCTGGAGCCCTCCGCTCCAGCGAGTGACCGACTCTCTCCGCCGCTCTTCCCGCTCCGTGTCACGCTGGCTGCGCTGCTCGACCCGCACCTGATCGAGCACGTCGCGCACCGCCGCCTCGAACACCGGATCGTCCACGACGGCCAGCCCCCGAACCCCGCCATCCGGCGCCGAGCCCGGCTCGGATGGCTCTGCGTAGGCTCGAGCCGCGCCGCGCAGCCGGCGTTCGCGCTCGAGCTCGCGCACGGTTGCCTCGAGCTCACCCACGCGCTTCGCCAGCGCCGGCGCGCCGCTGGCGGGCTGGGTGCCGTCCTCGGGCGACTCCGCCGCGGCCGTGGGCGCCTGTGCGCTCGCCGGAGCGGTCACTCGGCCCACCACGCCGCCTACGGCGCCGCCGATCAGCGCGACCAGCGCGGAGGTCCACAGGGTAGAGGTCGTGCTCATGGTCCCCATCATGCCGCAAGAGCGGCGAGCGTTAACCGAGGTCGGTCAATCCAAACTTCGCTCGCGGAGATGCTCGGGCCCTCACAGTCCCACGAGCACCGCGATGAAGTGAAAGTAGAGGCCCCCGAGGGCCCACAACGGGAACGTGACGAAGCTCGAGTGACCTTCGTCGATGGGCCAGTGGTTGTAGGTCCACAGTGCACGATCGAAGAACAGCGCCATGCTGCGACCGTAACCGTACTCGGTGCTGAAGCCGACCAGCGAGAAGATGGCCATGACCAGCGGGTAGCGCGCGTCGCAGAGCAGCCCCAGGGCCAGGGCCGAAGTCGCGATGGGCAGACAAAAGACCGCGAACGCGGCGACGGAGAGCTGCCCCGTGCGGGCGCTCGTGCGTGAGCGCAGCGCCAGCGACAGGGCAACGCCGCCCAGGACCGCGACAGTGGCGGTGAGCATCGCGTCCACCGGCAGCGGCTCAGCCGCCGGAAAGATCAGCCGCCCGAAGACGTGGAACAAGAGCGCTCCAACGGCCCAGGGCAAGATGTTGATGGTGGCGGTGTAGCCCGAGAGGATCGAGCTGTGGCTGTAGGTCCAGATGGGCTCGCGGAAGAAGCTGCGAAAGTGGATGGAGACCAGCAGCTCGCCGATCACCCCGAGGGCCGCGGCAGTGACGAAGAACAGCGCGTAGCGAGGATCCAACAGCAACGCGAGGCCCAGATAGGTGAGCGGCGCCCAGCCCATGAGCAGGTAGTACTTGCGCGACGAGAAGCTGCCCTCGAAGAAGCTCTGCTGCTTCAGCAGGGCGACGCCGAACAGCACGCTCGTGCCGTAGGCGTTGGACACGAGGAACAACACCAACAGCGGCCACAAGCTCGAGTGGACGGTGAGCAGCATGGCTATCCGGCGGAGGGCGAGAGGCGGTACGTGTGACGTACTACGACGTTGCCCTCGAGCATGCGGGTGACGGAGCAGTACTTCTCTACCGAGAGCGCGACCGCGCGAGCGAGCTTCTTCTCGCTCATGTTCCCGGTGGCCTCGAACGCGAGCTCCACCTCGGTAAAGACGGCCGGGACGGCGTCGGCGCGCACGCCGCGGACGCGAACGACCAGCTGCTCGAGGGTGTGCTTCTGTTTGCGCTCGAGGATGTGGACGACGTCGATGGCGCTGCAGCTCGCGAGCGCCACCAGGAACATCTCCATGGGTCGCATGCCCTCGTCGCGGCCGCCGAGCTCGGTCGAGCCTTCCACCAAGACGCGGTGGCCTCGGGCGTCAGACGCCTCGAACTGGACGGGGCCCACGCGGCGCAGCGTGAGATCGAGGGTGGTCACGGCGTCTCCCGCGGCCCGAACAGGCCCGACGAGAGGTAGCGATCCCCCCGATCGCACAGGATGGTGACGAGGGTGCCGCGCTCCAGACCTGCGGCGACGCGCCTGGCGGCCACGACGGCGCCCCCCGCGCTGACGCCCACGAACACGCCGAGCCGGAGCGCCAGCTCGCGGGTCTGCGCTTCGGCTTCCTCCGCGGTCACCTCGAAGGTCTCGTGCACGCGCGCCGGCTCGAATATCTTGGGTAGGTACGCCGCGGGCCAGCGGCGAATGCCGGGGATGCGCGACTCACCCGCAGGGTGGACGCCGACGACCCGTACGCTCGGCGCGTGCTCGGCGAAGTAGCGCGCGCA
The DNA here is from genome assembly GCA_019637295.1 of Polyangiaceae bacterium. GTDB lineage: Bacteria > Myxococcota_A > Polyangia > Polyangiales > Polyangiaceae > JACKEA01. The sequence continues at coordinate 217,826 of JAHBVX010000004.1, read as the reverse complement.
GCCCATGATGGTGCCGGTCGTACCCATGGCGGAGATGAAGTGCGTCAGCTGTCCCTGAGTGTCACGCCAGATCTCCGGCGCGGTGGTCTCGTAGTGGGCGAGCCAGTTGTCCGGGTTGGAGAACTGGTCCAGCATCAGCACGCCTCCGTCGCGTACGCGCTGGCGGGCGAGGTCGATGGCGGCCTCCATGCCGCCCTCCGCGGGGGTCGAGATCACGTTGGCGCCGAACGCCTGCATGGTGTGCACGCGCTCGAGGGTCGAGCCCTCGGGCATCACCAGATCGATCTCGACGCCGTAGGCCCGGGCCAACATCGCGAGCGCGATGCCGGTGTTGCCGCTCGTGGGCTCGATCAGGCGCATGCCCGGGACGAGCTCGCCTCGGGCGATGGCGTTTCTGATCATCCACTTGGCGGGCCGATCCTTGACGCTTCCGCCCGGGTTGTCGCCCTCGAGCTTGCCGAACAGGCGAACCCCGGGGCGTTCGAGGAGCGCCGAGAGCTCCACCAGGCGTGTGTTTCCGATCAGGTCGGCGACGTGCACGGTCGACAGTGTTCCATGAACTCGAGGCTCAGCCGAGCGGCTTTGTCGCGAAGAGCCCGACGGCTCCGACCCGCAGGTCCGACGAGACCTGGGCCCGGGCGCTGGTGTCGGCGAAGGAGTCGTAGCGGTGGGTGACGCGCACGTCGGTCAGGCCGCAGTTGCGCGCGAGCTCGAGCAGTTGACCCTCCGGGAGCGCGCCGGCGATACACGCCGCCCACAGCTCGGGCTGCTGGCGCGTGGCGAGACGCAGCTCGCGCTGGACGACCACGTCGGCCAAGTACAGGCGACCACCGGGCACCAGCACCCGGTAGATCTCCGCGAACACGCGCTCCTTGTCGGGGGACAGGTTGACGACACCGTTGCTGAGCACGACGTCGACGCTCTCGCGCGCAATCGGCAGCTCCTCGAAGAACCCGGCTCGAATGTCGACCTGTTCGAGGCCCGCGGCGCTCGCCGACGCCGCCGCGACCTCGCGCATGGCGGGGGTCATGTCCACGCCGATGGCCCGCCCCGCGCGGCCCACTCGGCGCGCGGCGAGCAACAGGTCCATACCGGCGCCGCAGGCGTGGTCGAGCACGGTCTCGCCGGGATGGATGGGGCCAATAGCCAGTGGATTTCCGACCCCCGCGAAGCGGGCGGCGCTCCGCGCGGGCAGGGTCGCGAGCTCCTCGGCGTCGTAGCCGAGCAGCCTCGCCGCGTACGCAGGGCCGCGGTGGAAGTGGAACGCTCCGTCGGGGTCGTCCGCGACGGAAGCGTAGGTGTTCTGCACGAGCTGCCGCAGGCGAGCGACGTCGAAACCGGGGGGACTCTGGATGGCCATGGAACCTCTCCTTGCTGTGGGCCGGCGCTGCGTGGGGGCCGGGACCCGCCAAACGTGACGCTGCCGCGTGTGACGGCGCGTGGGAGGTCCCGTGGAATCGGGATCTGCTAAGGTGACGCGCGGTGGCCAAGGGAGCGCTGGCGTTGGGGTTTCTCGGGAGCGTGGAGGTCGCTCGGGGTGGGCTTGCGCTCGCGCTGCCTCCCTCGAAGAAGACCCGCGCCCTGCTCGCCTACCTGGTGCTCACGGGCCGCCCGCATCGTCGCGAGCGACTCTGCTCCCTGTTTTGGGACGTGACCGACGATCCCCGGGGCGCGCTGCGCTGGAGTCTCTCCAAGCTGCGAACCCTGGTCGACGACGAGCGGCACAAGCGCATCATCGCCGACCGAGATCAGGTCGAGTTCCACGCGCACGGCGCCGAAGTGGACGTGCTCCGTGTTCGCGAGTGCCTGGGTCGAGGGCTCGAGGGCGCGTCCACCGAGTCGATCACCAGCTGCCTGGGCTACTTCCGCGGCGAGCTGCTGGAGGGCCTGGACCTCCCGGACTTCGACGACTTCCAGGCGTGGTGTATCGCCGAGCGCGAGGAGCTCAGGCGCCTTCACGCCCGCGCGCTCGCCGAGCTGGTGAAGCGGCTCGCCGACGATCCGAACCGCGCGGTCGCGCACGCGCGCGCTTGGACGCGGGTCGAGCCCCTCGACGAGCGAGCACGGGCCATCCTCGTGCGGCTGCTGATGGTGACCGGACACCGCGAAGAAGCCGAGCAACAGTACAACGCAGGGCTTCGACTGTTCAAAGAGCTGGGCACCACACCGAGCGGTGAGCTGGTCCAGGCCTGGCAAGACGCGAAGGGCGCACCCCGCATCGCCGCGGCCTCGTCGCCCGTCCCCGTGACCCCCTCGAGGCTCGCGAGGTTGGACCTGGACGCCCCGCCCAGCACCCGCTCCGGAGCCGCCACCTTTCCTCTGGTGGGGCGCGGCGCGGAGCTAGAGCGACTGCTGGGCAGCTACGAGACCGTCGTGGCGACTGGACGCGAGCGCTTCGTCCTCGTCACCGGCGAGCCTGGCATCGGCAAGTCGCGCCTGCTCCACGAAGTGCGCCAGCGCGTGAGAGAACGAGGCGGGCTCGCGCTGATGGGCGCGTGCTACGAGGCGGAGCGCGCTCGCCCGTACGGGCCCTGGCTGGATGCCCTCGGCCGAATGCCCGCGTCGACGGACGGCGAGCTGCTCGCCGCCGTCGCGAGAGAGCTTCGAGGCGGGGGAGCGAACGCGATGCAGACCCGCGACCGGCTGTTCTCGGAGGTCGCGGAGCTGCTCACGACCCGGGCGCAGGGCCAGCACCCCGTGCTGGTCGTCTTCGATGACCTGCAGTGGTGCGACGATGCCTCGGCGACGCTGCTGCACTATGTGGCGCGAGTCAGCAAGAATCAGCAGCTCTGCTTCGTGCTCGGCGCGCGGGGTGGCGAGCTCGCGGACAACGCGCCGGCGTCGAGCGTGGTGCGCAGCCTGCGGCGGGACCGCCTGCTCGACGAGCTGCCTCTCGGCCCACTGAGCAGCGAAGACACGGGCGCGCTGGTGTCGTTCCTGGCTCCCGACGGCGACATCGACATGCTCTGCGCTCAGAGTGGAGGCAACCCACTATTCGCGCTGGAGCTGGCGCGGGCGACGGAGCGCGACGGTAGCGCTCCTCACACCCTGACCGAGCTGATTCGGGAGCGCCTCGAGCGTCTGCCCGCCGAGGCGCTCGACCTCCTGCGCTGGGGCGCGGTTCTCGGAGCCACCTTTGCCGTCGAGCGGCTGCAGCGGGTCACGTCGTTGGCGCCGGATCGCCTCGTCGCGTCCCTCGAATTGCTCGAGCGTCACGGCTTGATTCGCGTCTCCGAAGAAGCGGGGCCCTCGAGCTACGCCTTCGCGCACGACTTGCTGCGCTCCGTGGCGCACTCGGACCTGTCCGAGCCGCGCCGGCGGTTGATGCACGCCCGCGTGGCGGACGCGCTGGACGAGGGTGCCCAGTTCAGTGAAGACCGCGCGCTCGAGGTCGCCCACCACGCGTCGCTGGCCGGGGACGCGGCTCGCGCGGCGCGCGCTCACCTGACCGCGTCGCGGCAGTGCATGCGCATGTTCGCCAGCACCGAGGCGGCGGCGTTGGCCAAGCGCGGCCTGCGACACGCCGACGGGCTCGCCGAGCCGGAGCGCGTGCGCGTCCGGATCGAGCTGATGCAGGCGAGCGTGCGAGCCCGCCACCCAGAGGAGCTGGAGAGCACCGCGCGCGAGCTCGAGCGCTTGGCCGAGACGGCGGCGGAGCACGGGTGCGCCGACCACGCGCGTCTCGCGTTTCAGCTCGTCTCGGAGCTGCGCTTCCAGTCGGGTCGAGTCGCCGACGCGGAGCAGCTCATGCTGCGCGCCGAGCGAGTGAGTCGGGGCGGCGACGAGCGCGAGAACGTCGCCGCCGTCGCGGAGGCCGCTCGTTGCCTCGTGCTCCTCGAACGCGACCTCCCGGAGGCGGAGCGGATGCTCGCGGACGCCCGCACGCGCGCGGAGGCCCTGCGCATCGAGCCTACCGCGCTCGTCGCCGCAGAGGGGCTGCTGCGCACGCATCAAGGCCAGTACGAAGACGGCAACCGCGCGCTCGAGCGCGCGCACCTCGCCGCGCGCGAAGCGCATGACCGGGAAGTGGAGCTGCACGTCATCGAGCGGCTGACGTTGCTCGAGTGGGAGCACGGCGAGCGAGCACGGGCCCGAGCGCACGCCGCCGACTACCTGGCGCTGGCCGAGCGCGTGCGCGAAGGCAGCGAGGCGCCGTTCGCTCGCGGACTGGTCGCGCTTGGCGAGCTCGCCAGTAACCCGAGCGCGCGCCAACAGCTCGACCGTGCGCTCGACGAACTCAGGGGCTTCGACGCCAAGCAGCGCCTGCTCTACCTGCTGACCCGTGCGGCGCTCGAGGACGATGCTGCTGTCGATCCGGCGCGGGCACGGACCCAGGCGCGTGAGGCGCTCGAACTCGCGCGGCTGTTGGATCGCGCGAGTGACATCGTGCTCTCGTTCGTCGCGCTCGTGCGTGCGACGCGCGCGAGTGGAGACGAGCTCGCGGCGGCGCGACACTTGGACGAGCTCAAGGCCGAGTCCCTGCGAGGGATTTCGGCGCTGGCCGAGCGCGCGGTCGAGGAGTTGCTCGACCCCGGCGGCTCGGGGACATGAAGTTGGAGGAAGCGATGGCATTGATATTGGTGGAGCGCGAGTTCGAGGAGCCGGTCACCTTCGAGGAGGTTCAAGCCCTGGAGGCGGCTAGCGGGGATTGCTTCGCGCTGCGCTCGATCGACTTTCTCCACTCGTACTTCTCGGCGGACCGCAAGAAGATGATCTGCGTGTACGAAGCGGCAGACGCGGAGAGCGTGCGCGAGGCCAATCGCTTGGCGAGTCTGCCCTTCTCCCGGGTCTGGGCGGCCACGAAGATCACGCCTTAGCTCGACCTGCGCCGCCTTGGCGCGATCGGACAAGGATCGGCAAAGGAGGCCAAGGCCGCCTTTCCACGCCGGCTCAAACGCGCCCTCACACGTCGGGGGCGCAAGCTCACTCTCGTCAGCGGGAAACACCGCATAAATGGGAGAGAGAGCATGAGCATGAGCCACGATGTGACCAGCACCCGGACCCCAAAGGCGCCCAAGGCGCCCAAACCGCCACTGAACGGGGTGAACGTCCCCACGCTGTTCGCCACCCTAGACGCGGTGCGCGGCCAGCCGGAGCTGGCGAAGTTCCAGTTCCGGGCCACGAACCAGTGGCTCGCGGGCACCCACAGCCGCACCCACATCCACGGCTACTCGGGCGCAGGGGGTCAGCACGCGCACACGGCGGAGTTTCGCTATGACGCGGATCACCCGGGCGTGCTCGTCGGTGAGGACCAGGGTCCCACGCCGGTCGAGTTCTTGCTTCACGCGCTCGCAGCGTGCATCACGGCCGGCATCGCCAACATCGCGGCGTCGCGGGGCGTTGCGCTCACGCGCGTGCAATCCACGGTCGAGGGCGACATCGATCTGCTCGGGATCTTCGGCATGTCGGAGAGAGTGCGCAACGGCTATCAAGCCATCCGCATCAGCTTCGAGATCGAGGGTGACGCCAGCGCGGAGAAGCTCGTCGAGATCGTGCAGCAGTCCCGCAGCCGCTCTGCGGTGTTCGACGTGCTCACCAACGGCGTGCCGGTCGAGCTCGAGGTGAACGCGGGCGCATGAGCGAGCGGCCGCTCCAGTCGGCGCCCTGCGCGGGCGCCGGCTGGAGCATTGCCGGGAGCGAACCATGAGAAACGTCGACACGGTCGTGATCGGAGGCGGTCAGGCGGGGCTGGCCATGAGCCGATGCTTGACCGAGCGCCGCGTCGAGCACGTGGTGCTCGAACGGGGCCGCCTGGCCGAGCGCTGGCGCTCCGAGCGCTGGGACTCGCTCATGTTGCTCACGCCCAAGTGGCAGAGCCGCTTGCCCGGCTACCGCTACACGGGGCCCGATCCGGACGGGTACGCCACGAGCGCCGAGCTCGTCTCACTCCTGGAGGGCTATGCTGGCAGCTTCGGGCCGCCGCTTCTGACCGACACGACCGTGCAGGCCGTCACCGCGAGCGGCGAAAGTCTCGAGGTCCAAACGACGCGCGGCGCGTTTCGCGCGCGCGCGGTCGTCATCGCGACCGGGCACGCCGACGTACCTCGGGTCCCCGAGTTCGCCTCGCGCCTGCCGGGACACATCGTGCAGGTGCATCCCACGCGCTACAAGCGCCCGGAGCAGCTCCCGCCCGGGGGCGTCCTGGTCGTGGGCGCCTCGGCGACCGGCGTGCAACTCGCGGACGAGCTCCATCGCAGCGGTCGGCCGGTCACGCTGTCCGTCGGGCATCACACGCGTCTACCGCGGGTCTACCGCGGGCGGGACATCCTCTGGTGGCTCGATGCGATGGGCGTCCTGCGCGAGAGCAAGGATCAGGTGCGCTCGCTCCACGCCGCGCGGGAGCAGCCGTCCATGCAGCTCGTGGGACGGCCCGACCGCAGCACGCTCGACCTGGGCGTGCTGTCGGATGCCGGCGTCGCGCTGGCCGGGGGTACCCTCGGCGCCGACGCGGACGGGGTGAGCTTCGGCAGTGACCTGAACGCCCAGCTCAGGCGGGCCGACGACAAGCTGTGGCGCTTGCTCGGCCGCATCGACGCCTTCGGCCGGCGCGCGGGGTTGATCGCGGGCCAGGACGAGACCCTCCGCCCGGAGCCCATCCGAGCGCCCTCGGTGGCGCCGAGGCTGCACTGGAAACACTCTGGGATCCGCACGGTGCTGTGGGCGACGGGCTATCGGCGTCAGTACCCATGGCTGCGCGTTGGGGTACTCGATGCTCAGGGTGAGATCGTGCACGACGGCGGGGTCACTCCGCACCCGGGCCTGTACGTGCTCGGGCTCCCGTTCCTACGCCGACGCAACTCGAGCTTCCTCGATGGAGTGGGCGCCGACGCCACCGAGCTCGCCGCCGCGATAGCCAAGTACCTGGGTGGACCGACCAGCCAAGCGGCCTGACATCACTAGGAGAGAGACCATGACCCAGAGACTCACCTCGAAGCAACGATACGACGCCGTCATCGTCGGCGGCCGGTGCGCGGGAGCAGCGACCGCCGCTGCGCTGGCCGAGCGGGGGGCGTCGGTGCTCGTGCTGGAGCGCTCGCGCTACGGCGCCGACACGGTCTCCACCCACGCGCTGATGCGCGGCGGTGTGCTGTCGCTGCACCGGCTCGGCGCGCTCGAGCGCATCGTCGCGGCGGGGACCCCCGCCGTGCGCTCGGCCACGTTCCTGTACCCCTCGGGGGGCGTGACGGTGCCCATCCGGTCGGTTCCGGGCAGCGACGCGCTGTATGCGCCGCGGCGCACGCTGCTCGATCGAGTGGTGGTCGACGTGGCGCGGGAGGCGGGCGCGGAGGTGCGGCACGGCATGCTCGTGCAGGGACTCGTGCGCGATTCAGACGGTCGGGTCTCGGGCGTCGTGGTGCACGATCGGCAGGGTCGCACCCAGGCCGTGGTGGCCGACGTCGTGATCGGCGCCGACGGACGCTCTTCGCGGGTGGCCGACTGGGTCCGCGCGCCCACTCTGCTCGAGGGCGAGCACCATGGCGCCGTGATCTTCGGTTACTGGTCAGGGCTCGAGGTCGACGGCTACCTGTGGGGCTATGCGCCGGGAGTCGGCGTGGGCGCCATCCCCACCAACGACGGGCTGACCTGCGTATTCGTCTCCGGCCCGCCCGAGGTGGTCATGAGCGGCGCGAGCGTCGAGACGTCGTACGTCGAACTGCTGCGTTCCGCCGCGCCGGAGCTGGCAGCGCGTTTGGTCGACGCGCGACCGAGCGGCAAACTGCTGCGCTTCTCCGGCGCACGGGGGCACATACGCGCCCCCTACGGGCCGGGGTGGGCGCTGGTGGGCGACGCGGGTGTCTTTCGCGATCCCATCACCGCTCACGGGATCACCGACGCGCTGCGCGACGCCGAGCTGCTGGCCGAGGCCATCGCGCGCGGCGATCTGGAAGGGTACGCTCGGCTGCGCGCCGAGTTCACGACGGAGGTGTTCCACATCAGCGACGAGATCGCGTCCTTCGCCTGGACGCTCGAGCGCGTGCAGCAATTGCACAAGAACTTCTCGCAGGCCATGACCCCCGAGGTGCGCTGGCTCTCTGCTGCGCGGCCGCTCACTCGGATGCGGCCGCGCCCGCCTGGTCCCCGACCGCCTCACCACCGACGGGTCGCGCAGGCCGCGGCCGTGGAGCCAGCGCCGAAGGCGCTCTAGCGTTGCGCTCGTGGCACTGTGGCGGGAACATCCAGGGCATGGTGTCGACCCGGAGCGAGGCACGGCAAGGAGCGATAGTCGCCGCCCTCGGCGCGCTGGGCGACGCGAACACCGAGGAGCTCATCGAGGGGCTGTTGGCGCTGGGAGCGCCGGTCGTCGGCGAGCTGCTCGAGGCGGTCGAGTCGGGCGCTCGGCTGGGCCGTGACGACGCGGACTATCGCGACGTGATGCCCGAGTACCAGGCGTGCTTGGTCGCCTTGGCCCGGGACTTTCCGGACGCGTTCGCGGAAGCACTCGAACGCTCGCCGGCCCGGGCCGACCACCACTCGGTCCTGGCCGCCCTCGGCGCCTGCCCTAGCGATCGCGTCGTGCCCACGCTGGTCGCCAAGCTGCGCGACCGCGCTGGCTCCACGCGCAGCGTCGCGCTGCGCGCGCTGCTCGAGCGCGACGCCCCGGAGGTACGCCCGCTGCTCGACAAGTTGCTGCGGGACCGGGACAGCTCGGTGGTCTTCCTCGCGATTCGCGCCCTGCGGCGCCTGGGCTCGTCGGAGCACTTGCCCTCGTTGATCGCCGTCGTCGAGCGTGCCCGCACGCCGCTCGGCTCCGTCGAGTTCGCCCTCGATGCCATCGAGCTGATCTCCGCCCGCGAAGGTCTCCCGCTGCCCGCCGTCTCCCCGCCGCCACGCCTGATCCCGGTGGCGATACCTCCGTCCGCCGTCGTGTGCGTGATGGATAGCGAGCTGGTGCAGACCGGTCGCGTGCTCGCACGCACGGATACGGAGGAGTTCAGAGCGCCCTGCGTCGCTGCCGTCGCGGCCATCGAGCCCGCGTGCGTGCTGCTGCGCCGGCGGGCGGAGGTCTGAGCCCGGAGCTGGCCAGCCACCCGCCGTGCCCGCGCCGGACCGACAAGGGCTCGCTCAGAAGTCGGCGTGGACCGTCAACGTGTCGACGCCGAAGCTCGCGTTGTCGTTGCGCTCTCGCAGCACCGCGTCGAACAGCAGAGGCTCACGTCCCGCACGGTGGCCCCTTGCCCAGGGCCACGTGCACCGGGCGATCCTTGGCGGCTGGCCAGTTCATGAACAGAGAAGCGCGGTCCTTCTCGCGGCAGATGCGCACGCTCATGGTCTTGCCCTTCTTCAGGCGCACCACGAAGGAGGCGATGTTGTTCGGCTTGATTGACTGGAAGTAGTCGACCTGCTCCTTGCCGAAGTTCTCCATCTTCTCGTAGCCGAGGATCTTCCCGGTGCAGTTCACCTGCAGCCACTCGCGCACGATCTTCGACGTGCAGTCTGGCGCCCAGGAGCCCGTGCCCTGGGTGTTCGTGATCGGGGCTGCGGACCACTCGGCCACGGTTGGCGGGTTGGAGCGTCCTTCGGGGATCTCTGGGACGTCCTTCTCGCTCTTCGCCACCGGGGTCGCCTCCACGGCTTCCGGCGTCGCCGGCGCGGCAGGCTCGCTCGGCGCCTCCGGCGTCGGCGTCGCCTCGGCGGTCGGCTTGACCTGACACTTGCCGGTCTGACACGACAGGCCATTGAGGCAGTCGCCATCAGCGCTGCACTCGGCGCCGATGTTGCCGCTCTCCTTCTTGCACGCGAGCAGCGCTGCGAGCACCACCAGCAGAGTCGGCACCGAGCTTCGGACGTTGATCATGGTCCACTCCTGTGGAGCGTGTCCCACGCCGCATCGTGGGGACACCTCCGCGGCAGCATAACTCGGCTCGGGGGCCGGGGGGAACTCTCGAGGCGCCCGTAGCGCTGGGGTGCGTCCATGCTCGGCCTGCTGTAGCCTTGGGCGAGTACCATGCGGGCCACCAGGATCGGACTTACGCCAGCGCTGATCGCGCTAGCGTGCAGCGGCGGCGGGTCCAGCGGCGGCACTCCGGACGCGGGGTCGGGCGGCGCGGGTGGGACCGGCGGCGGGCAGGTGCCAAGCCACCTGGTGGACATCGCGGTGTCCAGCTGCGAGACGGGTGGGCGCATCGCCTACGCGATACCAGCCGGCAGCTTCGAGACGCGAAGCGCCAAGCTCACGCTGGCGGAGGGAACAGTGGTCACCCTGGACGCCGCTGCGGATCCCCAGTCCGTGTTTCGGAGCTGGACTGGTGACTGCACCGGGACGAGCACCTGCACGCTGACCGTGGATGGACCGAAGCAAGTGGGCGCCGAGTTCGGTCCCAAGCTGAGCGAAGCCCGCGGGTGGAACTTCTCGGTGGACGACAACTTCGTCTCGGTGTCCGCTCCGGTGTTCGGGCCGAACGGCGAGCTGGCGGTGTTCATCGAGTTCGCTGGCCAGGCGGACTTGGGTGGAGGGCAGAGCCTCAGCGCCAACAACGGCGTGGCCATCGTGGTGTACGAAGCCGACGGCACCCTGCGCTGGTCCAAGCTGTGGTCCGAGCGGGAGTGGGCGGTGCGCGCGCTGCGCTTCGTGGCCGGTGATCTGCTCGCTGTCGGCACGCGACTGAAAGCGTGGAACGCTGACGGGTTCGCGCTCACCGGAATATACCGGGACGCGATGTTCGTGCGGCTCGACGGCGCCACCGGCACGGTCGATGCGGCAACGAACGCCACTCCTCAGAGCTCGGAAGAGGTGGGGCTCGCGGCCATCTCCGCTTCGGGGCGGATCGCCATCTTGGGGAGCTTTGGCGGCACCGCCGATCTCGGGGGCAGCGAGCTCGTGGCTGACAGCGCGAACCAGACCAACGAATACATCGCCAGCTTCGACGCGAACTTCCAGCATCAGTGGTCGCAGGCCATCACCGGTCACAACACGTTCTCACGGACTCTGGCCTTGGACGTGAACGACGCGGGCTCGGTGGCCGTGGGGGGCTCGGTTCAGGCCCATCTGCAGCTGCCGGGGCAAGCGCTCACCAACCCGCACTCGAGTGAGTCACCCTACGTCGCCGTCTTCGACGCGGCAGGCAGCCTCTCATACGCCAAGATCTACGAGACGACCTCGGGCTCCAACGAGACCCACGCGCTGGCACTGCGGAACGACGGTGAGCTGCTGCTGGCGGTGAACGTGAGACCACCCATCGACCTGGGCGCGGGTCCCCTCGTTGCGCTGTCCACCAGCCTCGCTGGCGGTGAGGATCTGGTGCTGGCGCGGCTCGGTGCGACGGGCGCGGTGCTCTGGAATCGACGCGTCCTGTCCGAGGGTCTCGAGCAGAACTTCCGGATGGTGCACGAAGGTCAGACCCTCACGGTGCTCGGAGAGCTGAGCGACCAGCAGCAAGACGTGGATTTTGGTACGGGTCTAGTGCACGCCGGCGCCCGGGACGTGTTCGTCGCCCAGTTCTCGGCGAGCGACGGCGCCACGACCTGGGTACGCACCTTCGGCTGCTCCGACGACGACACCCGAGGCTCGGTCACCGCTCAGGGTGCTCGCGCCTGTTTCACGGGCGTGTTCAAGGGAGAGCTGGACTACGGCGGCTCGTCTCCGCTCGCCGGCGACTCGTACACGGCGCTCGTCTGCATCGCGCCGTAGGCCCGGGCCTTCACGCGGTCGGCCTGCCGGTCGCGCCGGTTTCCGCGTGGCTTCGCCAGGGCGCGCCAACGTCGGCCGCGGGCTGAGCCGAATCGGTATACTCGGGCCACGATGAAGGAAGTCACGTGGTCGTTCGATGGGGCCGGGGCCAAGGCCGCGGTAGCCCTGCGCGGGCGAGGCCTGCTCAACCAGCCGCTGGTCAACAAGGGCACCGGGTTCTCCCTCGACGAACGGCGCACGTTCGGGCTCGAGGGGCTGTTGCCCCACGCGGTCAGCGATATCGAGAGCCAAGTGGAGCAAGTCTGGGGCACCCTGTGCGCCAAGACCGAGCCCCTCGAGCGCTACATCGGCATGACCGCACTGCAAGACCGCAACGAGACGTTGTTCTATCGCGTGCTGCTCGAGCACGTCGAGGAGCTGATGCCCATCGTGTACACGCCCACGGTGGGGGAGGCGTGCCAGCAGTACTCGCGCATCTTTCGTCGCGGTCGTGGCATCTGGATCACGGCGGCGCATCGCGGGCGCGTGCGCGAGGTGTTGGCCAACAGCCCGTGCGATCCAGTGCGTTTGATCGTAGTCACCGACAACGAGCGCATCTTGGGGCTCGGCGATCAAGGCGCGGGCGGCATGGGGATCCCGATCGGCAAGCTGGCCCTCTACACGATGGCCGCGGGCATCCATCCCTCGCAGACCCTGCCGGTGTCGCTGGACGTTGGCACCGACAACGAAGCGCTGCTGGCCGACCCCTTGTACCTGGGCGTGCGAGAGCGGCGCCTGCGCGGTGCGGAGTACGACTCGCTGGTGGAGGAGTTCGTGCTGGCCGTCAAGGAGCTGTTCCCGCGGGCCCTGCTGCAATGGGAAGACTTCAAGAAGGGCAACGCCTTCGCGCTGTTGGATCGCTACCGCGACGTGCTGCCCTCCTTCAACGACGACATCGAAGGCACGGCGGCGGTGGCGCTGGCTGGAGTGATGGCCGCCTGCCGCGCCAAGGGCGAGCGCCTCTCCGAGCAGCGCATCGTGATCCTGGGCGCGGGCGCCGCGGGGGTGGGGATCGGGCGCCTCCTGCGCGATGCGCTGCACAAGGCGGGGCTCGAGGGCACCGCGTTGCTCGAGCACATGGCCATCCTGGACAGTCGCGGTCTGCTGGTCGAGGGTGGCGAGCGAGGCGACGCCTACAAGCGCTCGCTCGCCTGGCCCGTGGAGCTCGCGACCAACCTCGGGTTGAAGCTCGAGCAGAGTCACGACCTGGCGCACGTGGTGGAAGCCATCGAGCCCACGGTGCTGATCGGCACCTCGGGTCAACCCGGTGTGTTCAACCAAGACATCGTGCAGCGCATGGCGCGGCGGGTAGAGAGGCCGGTGATCTTTCCGCTGTCGAACCCGACCAGCAAGAGCGAGGCGACGCCGGAGCAGCTCTTCGGCTGGACCGACGGTCGCGCGCTGGTGGCCACGGGCAGCCCCTTCGGTCCCGTCTCACTGGCGGGGCGCACGCTCGAGGCGGCGCAGTGCAACAACGTCTACGTCTTTCCAGGAGTGGGGCTCGGGTGTCTGGTGAGTGAGGCTCGTCGCGTTCGGGATCGCTTCTTCACCATCGCCGCTGAGGTCTTGGCCGACGCGGTGACGACCCGCGAGCTCGAGCGCGGCCTGCTCTTTCCCGCGCTCAATCGCCTGCGTGAAGTCACTCTGCGCATCGCCGAGGCGGTGGCCACGGAGGTGCAGGTCGAGGGCCTGGCGGGCCTCGAGCTCGGCGACGTCGCGGCGGAGGTGGAGCGCGCGATGTGGTTTCCGAGGTACCCGACCCTGACGGCGGCGTCGTCCGGTGGTGCTGGCTGACGCGTGCACTCGGCATCTCAACGCAGGATGACCGCCCAGCCCGTGCGCTTGATGTCGAGGTGCAAGTGATCCCGGTGAGCGGCGTCGTAGCTGGGGGTGAGCACGTGATGGAAGTGACCGCCGGCGACGATGTCACAGACCAAGTTCCGCAGACGGATCGACTCGTCGCTCGGCTCGTGCATGATGGCGCTGGGGCCGCACACGGGATCGCCGATGTCCGCCTTCCAGTCGCGCTCGACGTGTAGGACGCGGCCGTCGCTCAACGAGAACGTGGTGACGTCGATGGCCAAGGCGTGAGCGTGCTGACTCGGCTTGCGCCGGCCGAGCTTCGAGTGGGGGCGATAGGCGTTGTCGATGCGCAGCGCGGTGACGTCGTGGCGCGCGAGCAGGGGCGCGAGGTCGTCGAGGGTGAGCAGCAAGCGACAATCGAGCACGCCGTAGGGCGTCGTGCTCGAGCCCGTCTGGATCTGCACGCCGCCGAGCTTGCCCTTGAGGCGGAAGGCCGTGGCCACACCGGGCGTCGGCTTGTTGTCACGCGCCACCGAGAGCTTGCGGCGCGCGACCTCTTTGCGGCACGCTTCCGGCGCGAGCTGTGCGTTCCGCATCGCGGGCGCGTTGGGCGCGCGGCGGTCCGGCAGCGGCGCGTGAAAGGGATGCGTGACCGGCGCGGGCGGGGGCGCCGGCTCCGAGTCCGCGTCGGGCGCGTCGGGCGCGTCCGTACCCTCGGCCTGCGCCGAGGCTATCGCCTCGGCGGGAGCCGCGGCCGGGCGAGCGTCGGGGGGCGGCGCGGACAGCGGGGCCGAGGTCGCCGGCGGCGTCGGCCCCGCCGCCCGCGGGGCGGCGCACGCCGCGGCCAGCGCGCCGGCGAGGTAGACCCCCGGAAGCGGCCGGCGCGTGGCAGGGCGAGCGAGCATGGCGGGGCGCCAGCATAGCTCGCAGATGACGGCGCGCACGCGCAGAAGTACGCGCAATGCATGGCCCGCCCCAAGAAGACACGACGCCGCCGCACCAGCCTGATCATCCCGCACCGCCGCACGCTGCCCGGCGCGCCCGCCGGCACCATCGCGGTGGATCCGAGCGCGCCCAAGTCCGTCGTGACCGTCATGGCCTTCGGGCCCGACGACTTCGTGGAGCGGCAGCTCGACGATGTGGGCACGCTGAAAGGCCTCCTCGTGAGCCACCCGGTGGTCTGGGTCAACGTGGACGGACTCGGTGACGCCGCCATGCTCACGGCGCTCGGCGAAGCTCTCGGCCTGCACGCTTTGGCCATGGAAGACGTGGTGAACGTCCATCAGCGGCCGAAGCTCGAGGAGTACGAAGACCACGTGTACCTGGTGCTGCGTATGGCCCCCTGGGGCGAAGCGCAGACCACCGAGCAGCTCAGCGTGTTCCTGGGCAACAAGTGGGTCGTGACCTTCCAGGAAGAGGCCGGCGACTGCTTCGATCCGGTGCGCGAGCGAGTCCGCCGCGCGCGTGGCAAGCTCCGGCACTTGTCGGCGGATCATCTCGCCCATGCGTTGATCGACGCGGCCATCGACGACTACTTCCCGGTGCTCGAGAAGCTCAGCGACGAGCTCGACACCATCGAAGAAGAAATCCTGCAGCGCCCCACGCGTCACGTGCCCGAGCGCTTGCTGGAGAAGCGTCACCGCTTGCTCGGGCTCAAGCGGGCGCTCTGGCCGCTCCGGGACGCGTTGGCCGTGCTGACCCGGGACGAGACCGCGCTCGTTGGCGACGAAGCCCGTGTCTACCTGCGGGACTGCGCCGATCACGTCGTACAGCTCTTGGACATGGTCGAGAGCTATCGCGAGATCGTAGGCTCGTTGATGGACGTGTACCTCTCGTCCGTCAGTCGCACCATGAACGAGATCATGAAGGTGCTGACGGTCATCGCCACCATCTTCATCCCGCTCACCTTCATCGCCGGCATCTACGGTATGAACTTCGACCCGGATCGCTCGCCGCTGAACATGCCCGAGCTGCGCTGGGCCTACGGTTACCCATTCTCCCTCGGCGTGATGCTCGCCACGGCCCTGGGCCTCTTGTACTACTTCCGGCGCAAGGGCTGGCTGGGGGAGCAGAAGGCGAGCGGCGGGCAGGAGTGAGCGCAGCACTGATTGCGCTGAGAGGCCAGAGCCACGTTCGTCGCCGCGAACGCCGCCGCCCCTCGCCGCAGTCTCGCGCCCATGGTACGCCTGAGCGGTGGACGCACTCGACGATGCACTGCGGGTCATTGCGAGCTTGAACGAGGCCGGTGTCGAGTACGTGGTGGTTGGCGGCGTGGCTATGAACGTCCACGGGTTCGTGCGCGCCACCGAGGACCTGGACGTGTTCATTCGCCCGGACCCGGAGAACGTGGAGCGGCTCAGGAAGGCACTGCGGAGCCTGTGGTCCGATCCCAGCATCGAACAAATCACCGCGCAGGATCTGTGCGGGGATTACCCAAGCGTTCGGTACGGGCCACCAGAGGGGACGCTCTATCTGGGCATCCTGACGCGGCTCGGGGCGCGGCTGCGCGCGATGCGGCGTTCCATCTCGAGGACTCGGAGTAGCTCATGAGCGTTCAGCGCTATCGATCCGTCGAGGACATGCCTCCACCGGAGCGGCCGACGGAAAGCTCACTCGCCTTGCGCATCCGCACCCTGTGGAATCGCGCGTTCTTGCTCTCACCGCCGGACTTTGCTCGCGGCGTGACGCGCTTTCGGACCATCGAAGAGGCCAACGCCGCGCGCGACGACGCCACGATCCGGCGCATGCGCGCGCTCTCTCGAGCCGCGGGTGGGTAGCGCGCCAGGGGCGGCGGCTCCTGCGCTGTGCGCGTTGGCCAGAGGAGGGGACTTCGGCGAGCGAGACACCGGCCTCCCCGCACGCCGGCTCCGCGCGTGCCTCGACGGATGCGGGGACTTTGGCTACCATCCCAGCAAGGGAGATGCGGAGCCGTCACTTGCTGATCGCCCTAGGTGGCCTGCTGCTGGCGGGTTGCTCCGGGTCGGGAGACGATCCGAGCGTTGGGCAGCGGTCCAGCGGCATCTACTACGGAGCGGCCGAGAGCGGCGAGGCCTGGGCCGTGGCGGTCCACTACATTCGACCGGGTACCACCAAGCTTCGCCTCTGCACCGGCTCGCTGATCGCTCCTCGCGCGGTGCTCACCGCGAAGCACTGCATCTTCGACGAGACGAGCAACGACGTGTGGCAGAGCCTCCCGCCGTCGGCCTTCACCGTGGCGGTCGGGCAGAACGTCACGGGGGTGATGCAGCAAGCGGTCGGCGTCACCGCGCTGTACACGACCCCCGGTGACTACACGAAGAGCGACGCCCTGGGCGGGAAGGACATCGCCGTCCTGGTCTTGACCGCCGAGCTGGCGACCTCGCCCAGGCCCCTATCGACGCTGGGTCCGCTCTTGGGCGATCCGCTCCGCATCATCGGTTTCGGGTTCACGCAGACGGATCAGCTCGGCCTGAAGCACTCCGGGGCAACGTCCGTGAGCGACGTGGGCGACGGCGTCTTCGAGTCCGCCGGTCCGGCGTGGACCTGCAGCGGCGACAGCGGCGGTCCGGCCCTGCACGTGACTCGCGGGGAAATCCTGGGAGTGTCCAGCTATGGCCCCAGCGGCTGCAACGTGCCCGAGAGCTACTACACGCGGGTCGACGTGCACCAGGAGCTCATCGCGCAGGCCGTCGCGGCGAGCGGAGGCGGAGCCGTGGGGACCGGGGGCGCATCCGGTTGCGATCCGAGCGACCCGGCCTGCACGGACGCGGGCGCAGGGTGTGACCCAGCGGTCGAGCCCGCCTGCGCACCCGCGGGCTGCGACTCTCAGACGCCGTGCGCCGCCGGGCTCGAGTGCGTGGCCGGGGCCTGCGTCGCGCCGGCTCCAGGGCCAGGTCCCGCGGGTTCATCGCCGGGTGGCTCGTCCGGCGGGGGCTGTGCGCTCCGGCCCCCCGGCTCCGGGGGCACGTCGCCTGGGGCGCTCGCGATGCTCGCGCTGCTGCTGGCCGCGGCTCTGATACGCCCCACGCGCCCATGAGCTGGAGCGAGTAGGCCCCGCGGTCGTCCGCGAGCTGATACCCTGAGCGCCAAGGTCGCGCCATGCAGAAGAACTCCAGAGCGGTGTGGTTGTTGGTTTGGGTCGTGGCCGTCGCGGCGACGTTCGCTGGCTGCAGCGGCGACGAGGGCGGCGTCGCTGGCAACCAGGCAGGCTTCGGTAACGCGAGCGGCAGCGGTGGCAATGGCGTGGGGGGTGGCGGCGGCAACATCGACATCGACGCCAACACCCAGGCGCTGACCGTCGAGCCAGCCACGGCCACCCTCACGCTGACGAGCGCGGGGCAGCCCGCCAGCCAGCCCTTCAGCGCGAAGCTGGGTAGCGACACCGTGGCTGCCACCTGGTCGCTCAGCAACTACAACTTCGTCAACATCGACAGCTCCGGCGTCGCCACGACGACGGCGCTCGGTGGCGGCAAGGTCACCGTCACCGCGATGCACCAAGGCAAAGTCGCCACCGCGGAGCTCACCGTCAACGTCGTGATCAGCGAGGACGTCGACCCCAGCGTGGATCCGACCGACAAGGCCGCCCTGTCGGGAGCGCCGGCGCCGGATCCCGGCGCGAGCGAGAGCCCGCCCAACCCGACGCGCTTCCTCTATCCCTACGACGAGACCGTGATGGCGCGTGGCATCGTCGCGCCGCTCTTGATGGTGAGCGCGGGCAGCGTGCCACCCCAGAGCGCGAAGGTGAAGCTGAGCGCGCCCTTCTTCAGCTGGGAGGGCTTCTACACGGTGGCGGCGCCGGCGACCCCGCGCTTCGCGATCCCGCAGGCCGTGTGGGAGGGCGCCGTGAACACCGCAGCGGGCGGCAAGCTCACCGTCGAGGTCGTCAAGGCGAGCAGCGGCAGCGCCTACGGGCCGTACAGCATCGGCGTCACCATCGCCGACGGCTCCCTCAAGGGCGTCGTGTACTACCTGACCTACGAGAACCCCTCCGGTTTGTGGTCGGTGCGCCCGGGTGACACGACGGCTGCCAAGCACGTCAAGCCGGGCTGCGTGGTCTGTCACTCGGTCTCCGCCAACGGCAAGTTCCTGTCCACGGGCGCCGAGTGGAACGTCCAGAGCGCGGAGGCAGGCGTGTACGAGGTGGACGCCTTCGGCAACGCGACGCAGATGACTCAGTCGCCGGCGGGCCTCGGCGGAGACAGCCGCGGGCTCTCCTTCGCCTCCTGGACGCCGGACGGCAGCTACGTGATGCGCAGCCAGAACGACTTCTGGGGGGGCGTCAACCAGCTCGCCTGGCGAGTGGACGCGACGACCCAGAGCTTGACGCCGGCGACGGTGGTCGGCCTCGGGCCGGGCCTCAGCGCGTACCTGCCCGCGTTCTCGCACGACGGCAAGCGCTACGTGTTCACTCAAGGTCACGGCGACGCGTCGCCCCCCGGCTCCGTGATCCGCTCGCTCAACGTCATGGACGTGAGCATCGATCCGAACACTGGCCCCGGCGGCACGCTGACGTTCTCGAATCGAGCCGTAGCGCTCGACAACGGGCCGACGGGGAAGGTCGTGAAGTACGCGACGTTCCTGCCTGACTCGAACTTGATCGTGCTGCAGGAGAGCCAGGACTTCGACCCTGCCCACGGCGGGATGTTGGCGACGCGCAGCTCCGGCGGCGTGTACGGCGGAGCCGACGGCAGGCTGAACCTGGTGAACGTGTCGCAGAGCGGCCACGTCGAGCTCGCCAAGGCCAACCAGGGCAACGCCGCTACGGACGAGAACCACAACTACGAGCCCTTCGCGCTGCCCATCCCCGCCGGTGGCTACTACTGGGTCGTGTTCACCAGCATCCGCGAGTATGGCAACTTGCATCAAGGGGGAGCCGTGCGAAAGCAGCTCTGGGTCACGGCCATCTCGCCGGGCGGCAGCGGCGATCCGAGCCACCCGCCGTTCTTCCTGCCCAATCAGACCGACACCAAGAACGAGCGCGGCTACTGGGCGCTCGATCCCTGCAAGGCCACGGGCCAGTCCTGCCAGACCGGCGACGAGTGTTGCGAGGGGTTCTGCCGGCCGAGCGACGAGAACGACCCGTCGTCGCCCAAGGTGTGCGGCGTGAAGAAGGGCTGCTCGCAGGTCTCGGAGAAGTGCGAGACAGATCTGGACTGCTGCGCCCCAGAGACCGGCATCCGCTGTCTGGGAGGCTTCTGCTCACCCCAACCGCCGAGCTGACGCAGACCAGGCGGCGCGTCGGTGTCAACCGGTGTCCGACGTGACCTCGTCGAGGGCGCGCCGAACCTCGCCGAGGAGCGTCTCGGGTGAGCACGGCTTGGGGACGAAGTACGCGCGGAGGTCCTCGGCGAAGCGCTCGCTCGGAAGGTCGCCGGAGTAGCCGCTGGTGAGCACGATGGGCAGTACGGTGTTCTCCTGGCGAACGTACTCGTACGCGCGGAGGCCGCCCATGCCGGGCATCACCACGTCGAAGATGCACAGCGAGATGGATGGATCCGCGGCGATGGCCGCGAGCGCAGCCTCGCCGCTGTCGACCTCGACGACCGAGTAGCCGTGCGCGCTGAGCGCGTGAGCGAGCGCCCGGCGAACGCTGCCTTCGTCCTCGGCGAGCAGCACGCGCTCGCTACCGCCGCGGATGGGGGGTGTGAGCTTGGGTCCGACGGCGGCCGCCGAGCGGCTCGCCACCGGCAGGTAGACCTTGATGGTCGTGCCCACCGACTCCTCGCTGTAGGCGCGGATCATGCCGCCGTGCTGGGTGACGATGCCGTGCGCGCTGGCCAGGCCGAGACCCGTCCCCACGCCGGGGGGCTTGGTGGTGAAGAAGGGCTCGAACAGGTGCCCCAGCACCTCTCTCGGCATGCCAGTCCCGCTGTCGGTCACTGAGATCAAGACGTAGCGCCCCGCGTGTGCCCACGGGTGGGCGCGACGGTACGGCGCGTCCACGACCACTAGCTCCGTCTCCAGCGTCAGGCGACCGCCAGCAGGCATCGCGTCCTTGGCGTTGACGATCAAGTTCATGAACACGCGCTCGAGCTGGCCTGCGTCTCCGCGCACCGCGCCAATGCCCGACGCGAGCAGCAGGTCGAGCTCGACGCTGCTGCCCAGCAGGCTGGAGACGAGCGGGATCATGCGACGGATGACGTCGTTCACGTCGATCAGCTTCTCTTGCAGGGACTGACGGCGGCCGAACGCCAACAGTCGCCGCGTCAGATCCGCGGCGCGCTCCGCGGCGATACGGGCCTCGGTGATCATGTCGCGATGCGGCCCTTCGAGCGCGCGCTCGAGGTGCTCGGTGTAGTTCAGGATGATGGTGAGCAGGTTGTTGAAATCATGCGCCACTCCGCCAGCGAGCCGACCCACGGCCTCGAGCCGCTGCCAGCGGTTCAGCTCTTCTACCAGCGAGCGCTCGGTGGTGCGATCCTCCATGTAGCCGCGGATGCGCGAAGCCTGCCCGGAATCGTCTGTGTCTGCGACCACGTTCTGTACGACGTGAAGCCGTCGGCCGTCGAGCGAACTGAGCTCGCACAGATGCCCCTGGAGCGAGCCCTCTCGCAGCAGCGTCTCGAGGAAGGCGACGCCAGCGCGCGGCGAGGGAAAGCGCTCCGTCAGCAGAGAGCCCACGGCGGCCGACTCGGACGCGAAGCCGAACAGCCGGAGGAAGGACGGATTGCAGCTCGAGATCCGCCCGTCCGGAGTCGCTTCGAAGTCGGCGGTGATGTCCTGGGCGAAGTGCAGCCGGCTGGTCGCGACCTCCGCTTGCAGCTGCTCCGTGTCCAGCACCGTCGCCGCCGCCGGGTCTGCCGCGACCGCGCGTGCTTGCTCCTCGGTCAGCGTGGGGGAGTGGGCGAGCAGCGCACCCTCGCGCGATGCGACCACGACCGGCGTCGCGTCGTCGGACCCGCCCACGATCAACAGACGTGGCGCCGCCAAGCTAACTCAGTATAGCCGCTACTGGCCGAGCCGAGAACCCGCAAGCACGATGCAGGTTGCAGGACGGCGAGCCGGATGGCTAGCGAGAGCGCCCCAGCTTTCTGAGCTTGGCCTCGACTTCGGCGGTGCGCTCGACGTGCAGCTCGAGGGCGCGGTCGTAGGCCCGCTTCATGCTGCTGATGCGCAGGTACATCACGCCGCCGAGCGCGCCGAGCAGGAGCACGACCACGAGCCCGAACTCCAGCGATTCGTTTCGCAGGATGTACAGCGCGCCCAGCGCCGCCACCACCGTCGCGGAGAGCACCCAAGGCAGGGTGCGCCCGGGCTCGATCAGCGTGCCATCCTCGCGCCGGAGCATCACGCTCGCGCGGGTGTGCTCCCACTCCCGCTCGAGATCGGCGAGCTCCCTCTCGAGCTTGGCGCGCCGGAGCTCTTTCGACATCTTCTGCTGTTCGCGGGCGATGCGCTTCTGATCGCGCGCGAGCTTCTCGACCTCCTCGGTCCACACGGCGCTGTCGGTGTGTTCGATTCGGAGGCGTGCGTCGCAGTACCCGCAGGTCACGAAGCGAGCGGACGCGCTCACGTCGAGCGGAGCGCCACAGCCGTTGCAGCTCACGGTCCGCGTGGAGGCCACGGCGGGGATGGAATCAGGGTCCGGCGCGGCCGTCGAGAGCAGACCGTCCCGCGCCCTGACACGAATGTCCTACCGAGCCAGTGGAGCTCGAGGCCGCGCTCCCCCGCAGCTGCGGGATTCTCGCCGTGGCACGCGTCGTGCTGAGCACGAGCGCAATGAACCGCTTCCTTGGCTTCCTTTCCATCGCCGCCGTCGCCGGCTCTCTGCAGGCGTGCTGCAGCGGCGCGAGCGACTGCTCGAGCTGCGACGACACGAGCGCCGAGCTGCAGAGTGAGTGTGTCGTCGATGAAGACGCGGGCACGGGCGGCGCCGCGGGGGGCGGCGGCGCCGGCGGCGCGAGCACCGGGGGCTCGGCGGGCGCGGCCGGCTCGGCGGGCTCGGACGGCGGCTGACGGCGCGCTCACTCGGCGATCAGCGACGCGACCCGCTGAGGGAAGTCCGGAAACGCGCGGGCGATGTCCTTGCGCTCGACAGTTGACTTGGGTGAGCGTCGCATGCGCACGGCGACGACGCCCTGCGCGGGGACGATCACCAAGAACTGGCCGAGCGAGCCGTGCGCGTAGCTGCCGACGGTCGGGCCGTGCTCGTAGCGCGCGTCCCGGAGCTTCCTCGAGTAGAGCTCGTCATCGAGCGCCTTCAGCGTGGGGTCACCCAGCGCGCGTTGCCAGGCCTCGGTCAGGCCAATGGCCGTGTCGTAGCTGCCCATCACCCCCGCCGCGCGCGCGACGAACGCGCCGTCCACGCCCGCCGCGCGCCAGCTCGCCGTGAGCTGCTCGTCCACGGTGCGCTTCGTCCACGCGGGCAACAGCCACCACAAGTGCGAGGCCGGCTTGTGCGGCGGGCTGAGGGCCGGCTCGGCGCTGACCTTCCGCACCCACGCAGCGTCGAGCACGCGCTTGCCGTCGTAGCGGCCGTCGTGCAGCACGAGGGTGCCCAGCTTGTGTAGGTCTTCGGGCAGCAGGTGCAGGCCCGCGAGACCGTGGGCATTGCCCGCACGGTCGCGGCTCCAGGACCAGCGGGTGATGCCCAGCGGCCGGAACAAGCACTCGTCGGCGTAGCGATCCGTCGGCTTGCCTGCGGCCTTCGCGAGCACACCGGAGAGCAGGTTGCTCGCGCGGTTGCCGTAGAGAAACTCCTTGCCCGCCGGGCTGACGAGCGGCGAAGCGAGAGCCTGGTCCACGAAGCTCCTCGCGGCGTAGATCTGAGCGGTGTTCTTGCCCTCGTCGAGCCCCGAGGTGTGAGTGAGCAGGTGCTCGACCGTGATGCTCGCCTTGTCCGAGCCCTCCCAGATCGGGAAGAACCTGGCCACGGGATCTCGCAGGCCGAGCAGGCCTTGCTCGATGGCGCAGCCGACCACGAGCGCCAGCACGCTCTTGGTGACGCTCATGGTCTGGATTGGCCCGCGCTCCGCCGACCACCACTCGGAGGCGAGCACCGTGCCGCGCTGCGAGACGACGAGCGCGTCGCTACCGAGCGCCTTGGCGTCGGACACCAGACGCGCGAGGCGCTCCGTGTCGACCGCTCGCGGACTGGCAGTGGTGCCCGGGGTCGCCGCGTCCGGCGCCGTGGCGGGCTCGGCGGCGGGGTGGGGCGCGCTCGCGGCGGGCGTCAGGCCCGCGGAGGTCGCGGCGGAGGAGGGCACCGGACCTCCCGGGCGCTCGCAGCCGGCCAGCAGTCCGGTCGCGACCAGGAGTGCGGCGAGCCTCACTTGAGCGATACGTCCGTCATCACGATGGGAGGGACGCGCAGGCAGGACACGCTCAGCGTGCGCGCTTCGCCGTTGCGGGCGCGGTACAGGGCCTCGTCCATGCTCGGCGCCGTCTCCCAGCCCATGAGCCGCGGGATGTACTCGTTGTCCGCGCCGACCACGATCACCCGGCCGGCGTGCTGCCGTCCGTTCTCGCCCCAGTACCACATGTAGAATGGATGGGCCGGATGGTAGGCGTGGCCGGTGCGGAACATCTGGATGAACGCCGGATCGCTGGCGAACTTCCGCTCGTACCGCTTGTGTAGCTCCACCGCGTCCCGAGTCTCGGGCAGCAGCCGATGGACGAAGTCGATGTAGGGGGCGTGCTGCTCGTGGTCGAACTTGTCGCTGCAGGGGTGCAAGAGGACGATGGTCCCGCCCTTCTTGAGCAGCGGGACACCGCGGTTCATGTTGAACAGGTAGCCTTGCGCCAGCACGCTGACGAGCAGCGGATTGAGGAACGCATGCACGTTGTAGGGGCTGATGTAAGGGATCGGGAACACGACCACGTCGCTCTGCCCCTCCACGGGAACGCAATACTGCTCGAAGCAACGCTCCAGGGTCTTCTCGTGCACGGCCTCCGTCTCGCCTGCCCACACGCCGGTCACGCCGTAGGGCGCGGGGAACTTCTCGAAGATGGCCTGGCGCGCGGCCTGGGGCAGGCGCTTGGTCGTGGCCACCAGCCCCGCGAGCAGCGCGCGCTCGCGCCCGTCGAGCTCGTCCTCGTTCTTGGTCAAGAACTCCAGCGGTCGCTCGAACATGCGGTTGTTGATCGTCGTCTCGATGGTGAAGACGTTCAGCTTCTGATTGCACAGCCGGCCCATGCGCCACAGGCGGGTGGCCAGCTCGCTCTTCTTCGGATCCATGTAGCTGTCGCAGGCACGGATCGTCTCCGGATTGTGGTGATGCGAGAGGCTACGGTAGCTCGCCAGCCCGCACATGAGCGACTTGTGACCACCGTTCATGGGCACGAAGTTCAGGTTCACGTAGATGACCAGCTCGCTCTCCGCCGCCCGGCGATTGATCTCCACCACCTCGCCGAGCTCCGTGGTCCCGAGCACCGTGAGGTTGTCGCGGTCTTCGGCGTCGTGGTTGTACAGCCGGTCCGGCCAGTAGCGCTCGAACACCCGGTCCCCCACCATGTGCCGGACCTCGGCGGCCTTCATGCGGCGATGAATGCCCGTGGCGATGATGATCTCGATGTCATCCACGCCGTGATCCGCGAGCAGCTCGAGCACCACCTCGAGCACCTGCGCGCGCGCGTCCGGGCGCTTCATGGGCGGCAGCGGCAAGCTGATGTCGTCCACCGCCAGGGTCACCTTCATCCCCGGCCTCAGCTTGGCGTACAGCGGCTCCGTCCCGAGCGGGTGGCTGAGGGCGTAGCGGATGGCCGCCGCCGGATCCTTGAGCGGCTCGATGGGCGGCTTGGGGTAGATGACGCGGGTGCCGGCGGGCAGGTCGACCTCGACCAGGCGATCGCCGGAGAAGAGCACTCGGGGACGGCTGTCTCGCTGCAGAGTGACGACGGAGGGATGGCTCATGAAGACTGTTCTCGTCAGTGGTTCAGGCCGAGGCCCGAAGATCGAAGCTCGGCCAGCTGTAGGCTTTGGCCAAGAGCGCCAGGCGCGGATCGGGGTTCACCGCGGCGGGGTGCCCCACGACGCTCAGCATGGGGAGATCCGAGTAGCTGTCGCTGAAGGCGTAGCACTCTTCGAGATCGAAGCCGTGGTCCCGGGCGTGCTCGCGGATCAAGCGGGCCTTTTCGGGGCCGGCGACGACGGGCTTCTCCAGCTTGCCGGTGCAGTGCCCATTCTTCATCTCCAGCCGATTGGAGATCGCTTCGTGCGCGCCCAAGTGCTCCACGAGCTTGTCGATGATGAAGTCGAGCGCCCCGGAAATGAACACCACCCGATGGCCGCGCTCGAGGTTCTGTCGCACCAGGCTGCGGGCGTGGGGGAAGATGGCGGGCTTGATCACCGTGTCGAACACCTCGTCCGCCAGCAGCACCAGGCGGTCCTCGCTCATTCCCTCGTAGGACGCGTACAGCAGCTCATTGAAGGTGCGTCGGTCCGCCAGCTCGGCGAGGCCCATCGCCGGGGCACGCAGCAGCGCCCGGCCGAAGCGCATCGCAGTCTGCACCGGGGTACCCTGGTTGACGAGATAGAACAGCGTCGGGTGCACGAGGTTGGTCGAGATCAGAGTCCCGTCCACGTCGAAGTAGCTCGCGGTCACCGGCGAGGTCATTTCAGCGTCCGAAAGCGGCGTCAAGCCGCGACGCGTTGCCTCCCCGCGTCGCGTGCAGCCCGAGACTCGATCTCATGTCGGTTCGGCGCGGCCACGGCGCTGGCGCGCTCGAGAAGTAGAAGGAGGGCGGGCCCAGCCCTTCGGGATTCCAGGCCCGTCCGGCGGGGATCACCAATCAGTGGTGCCTGCTCACCAGCGCAGCGGCGCTCAGGGTTGATACTGCAGGTGGGTGACCTCTACCGCGTTCTTCTCGATCGCGGCGCGCTCGAGAGGGGCGGGGTCGAGCTCCTGCTTCAGCCAGCGGCTGACTCGGTTGTCGTACCAGGGTGAGCTCGGATCTTCGCTCGCGCCGGTGGGAAAGACGGCCAGCGAGCTCTCGATGTCCGCCAGCGACACGTGCTGGGTGTACGAGTTGCCTGGCTGCGAGAGGAGGGTCGCCTGCGAGTTCGACGTGAGCTTGACCACGAGGTCGTGCTGGGGCGAGAGACTGCAGACGCCCGGACCCCCGAGGCAGAGGAAGTTGGACTGGTACTTGATCACGAAGTCGGGGGAGTGGGGCTTCCACGCCGACGGCGGTCCCGGGGGAGCGGCCGTCGACCAGGCCGCCTGGGCCGTGTCGAGCAGGTAGTCTCGCAGCTGCGGGTCGAGGGCAGAGGCGTCGCCGGAGTCGAGCGCTTTGAGCAGCGCACCCAGCCCGCCCTGCGCGCCGCCGTACTTGCAAATCACCGCGCCGTAGTCCGGTGAACCGGGAGGAGCGCCGGGCATCGGCGGCCGGAGGCGGGTGTGCGCCAGATCCGTCAGCGCGGCTGCCAGTGGCGTGATCGGGTCCGCGATCACGAGCTGACCTTGAAACAGCTCGAGCGCCTCGAGGGTTCGAGCGGCCAGGTCGTTGCGCGAGCCGGTGCCGTCTTGGGCGATCACCCCGTTCAGCGCGAGCACCCGGAGCGCGTCGCGAAAGACGCGCGCCACGTCGGAGCCCGAGTCGTGGTGCATTGCCAGCACGTCCGCCGGAGTGAGCTTGGCGCTCGGGAGCAGGGAATTCCAGGGCTTGCCGTCTTGGTGTAGTGCCTCCCCGAACAGATAGCGCAGCCTGAGGCTGCGCACGGTCTCGCCGGAGCCCGCCAGGCCCGTGTAGTGAGGGAACCAACCACCGTGCACCATGTGGTTCGCAGTGAGCAGATAGCCGGCCTCGGGATCGAGCACGTGCGGGCGCTCGGAGGCGCTCAGAGGACCGCTCCAGTCGTGCTTCGAGGTGGAGCCGTCATTGGGCACGCGCCCGACCTGACCTGGATACTGGCCGTGTGGGGAGCGTTTGGGGATGCCGAGCAACGTGTGATAGGCGATGTGTCCCTCCACGTCTGCGTAGATCCCGTTGACTCCTGGGGCGTACCAGTGCTCGGCCGCGCTCCGGTACTCCTCGAGGTTCGTTGCCTGCATCATGCGCAAGACGCCGACGAGAGAGTGGTCGTTGGGCTTCCACAGCCCCAAGTGCCGCTGCGCGTATGACGCCTTGGGTGGCGCGCCTTCGAGCAGCGAGTCGACGACCGGTCCGAACACCGTGTCCTTGGCCATCACCTCCACCGCCGCGGAGTTCTTGACCAGGATGGTCTCCACTCGTTCGACGAAGGGGTGGGACTCGCCGTCGACGAGGTAGCTCTTGCCGTCCGTGCTCAGCTCGAGCTCGAACAGGTCGCTCACGTCGCCTCCCGCTGCGGACGCTCCCACTGCGATGTGGCGGTTCCAGAAGATCAGGAAGCCGGGGGCTCCGGGGACACCGATGCCGCGCGCCGAGACGTCACCGAAGGAAACGTGCGCCTCGTACCAGGGGCCCGGCGCCGTCACGAGGGTCTGCGGATCGCTGTGCAGGACGGGCTTACCCGTGGAGCTGCGGCTCCCGGACACGACCCAGGCGTGGCTGGCCTTGACGGGCACTTCGAAGCGCTCGGGCTCCGTTGGCAGGATGCTCGCGAGCGTTGGGTTAGGGACGTGCGCCGCGCTCTCGTCGAGCACCGCCGGGCAGCCAGGCGTGCAGCCCTCCGCGCTGCGACACTGGGCTAGCTTCTCCAGCTCGTTCTGCATGTCGTTCGCACCGAACAGAGCGGTGAGTCGATCCCAGACCAACAGGGAATCCGCCGCGGTCCAGGGCTCGACGGTGGACGCGCCGACGACGGCATAGGCAGGTGGCAGCTTGAACCCATCCGAGCCGATGAAGGCGTTCACGCCCGCCACGTAGGCATCGAGCGCCGCGCGGACGTCGGCAGGCAGCTGCTTGGAGACCTGCTCCGCATGACGCGCGAAGCCCATCACGCGGTGGTGGCGATCCTTGGCGAGGTGCTCTCCGCCGGTGCCCTGGCCAAACCACTCCGCCAACCGCCCGCGCATCCATCGGCGCGACACATCCATCTGAAACAGGCGGTCTCGCGCCGTGGCGTAGCCCAGGCCGTACATCGCCGACGGCAGGTCCGCCGCGAACACGTGCGGGGTCCCCAGCGAGTCGCGCAGGATCTCGACGTCACTGCTCAGTCCGCCTCCGTCCGTGCCTCCGCTGCCGCCCGCGTCTCCGCCGGTGGCCGCGCTGCCGCCGATGGCCGCGCTGCCGCCCCCGCCGGCCGGGTCGTCGGAGGAGCCGCACGCGAGCGGGAGCGCGCCGAGCGCGCCGAGCCAAGCCGCCCAGAAGCCAGGTCGATGGATTGCCATGCCCGTCCTCTTTCACCGATCGTGCCAGCGCCGATCGGTGAGAGATCCCGAACACTCTGCGTCACCGCGGACGCGGTCGGCTCGGACCGCGGCGGGCGGCGCGCGTCGCCGCGGACGCACCAGAACCCCCCGCCCCACGGCCCGTCGCGCTACGCTCCCGTCGTGACTCACCCGCTGCTGCGAGGCAAGTACCGGCTCGGGCAGCGGCTCGGGACCGGTGGGATGGCGGAGGTCGTCGCCGCGGTCAATGTCCGCACCGAGCGCGAGGTCGCCATCAAGCGGTTGCTCCCGGCCGCCGCCCTGCAGCCGAACTTGGTGGCGCGGTTCGAACGAGAGGCGCGCGCGGCGGGTCGCATCAAGAGCCCGCACGTGGTCGAGATCCTGGACATCGATCGGGATGACCGAGGGCGGCCCTTCTTGGTGATGGAGCGACTCGAGGGCTGCTCCCTCGCCGAGGTGCTCGCTCGTCGGCCGTGCCAGAAACCCGAGGTGGCCATCGCCATCGCCGTCGAGCTGCTGCTCGGCGTCTCGGCGGCGCACGAGGCGGGAGTCATTCACCGGGACCTCAAGCCCGCCAACGTCTTCCTGGAGCGGGTGGGTGACCGCGTGCGGGTCAAAATACTGGACTTCGGGATCTCCAAGATCGCCACGGACGAGCCCAGCGAGCTGACCCGTGAAGGCGAGACGATCGGGACCTTCGCGTACATGCCGCCCGAGCAGATCCAGGGTCGAACGGATCTGGGGCCGCCGGCCGATCTCTGGGCGGTGGGCGTCACCCTCTTCCGTATGCTCACCGGGGGTCCACCGTTCTTCGGCGACGCGCACACGCTGCTGACGACCGTGCTGACCGGTAAGGCGCGACGCCTCCGCGACGGTGTGCAGCTCGATGAGACGCTGGGCACGGGGCTGCAGGCCATCCTGGACAAGGCCCTCGCGAAAGTGGCGGCCGAACGCTACGCCACCGCGGACGAGATGCGGAGCGCGCTCGAGCGCGTGGCCGGGGCTGCTGGCCTGCCCACGCCGGACGTGGCGCTCGCGGCGACTCTGCTGCGCGCGGACGTGGACGCGACGACGGCAACGCGGTCCGCCGACGCGACCGGGGCTGCCACCCATCCGCGCAGTCGCTGGCTCACCTGGGGCGCGCTCGCTGCGAGTGCGGCCGCGCTCGTCGCCCTGGTAGCCGCGAGCCGCGGCGCGCCGCCGCGCGCGCCGCCCGAGCTCGCGCGAGCCGCTGGCCCCTTGCCCGCCGCGCCTGGGTCGCGCGCCGTCCCCGCGTCGAGCCAACCAGCCCGCGTCTCGCCGACGGATGCGGGGGTCGCTGCCGACGCCGAGAGTCCGAGCCCGCCACGGCCAGCGCTGGCAAGCAGGTCGCCGACCGCGGCGCCGACGGCTACGGCGCGCCCCACCCCGCCCGCGGCGGCGCCCTCGTCGGAGCCTCGGGCGGAGAGCTCGCGCCCGCCTGTCATTCTCCAGGCGCCGTACTGATGCTACCTGACGTAGCGTGGGGTCGCCGAGTGGTGCACAGTAGTCGCCCGTGAGTGCTCCAGCGGAAGCCAGGGGTGTTTCCCGCCGACGGTCGCCGCACACGTGGGTCGTCGCGCTCGTGCTCACGGGCGCCACGCCCGGCTACGCTCAGCCCGCGCTCGACGCGACCGACTCCGCTTCGGAGGACCCACGCGCACACAGTCGCCGCGAGTTCGAGTTCGGCGCCCGCGCCCTCGAGGGCGGCAGAGCCTTCGAAGCTCGCTCACACTTCGAACGCGCCTACGCCCTCTTCCCGCACCCCGCGACGCTGTACAACATCGCGCTCGCCGAGCGCGCCCTCGGGCGTCCGGTGCAGGTGATCGACGCCCTCGAGCGCTACTTGAGCGACGCTCCGCCGGATGCGAGAGAGCGTAGCTTCGCGCGGCAAGTCTTGGAGGAGGCGCGAGCTCGGGTGGCGAAGTTGACCGTCACCGTGAAGCCCGCGAGCGCGCGGCTGACCGTGGACGGCGAGCCGGCCTTGCAGGGCACTGCCGTGCGGGTCAACCCGGGCGCGCGCGTCGTGCGCCTGACGGCGCCCGGTTACCGAGACGAGCAGCGACAGCTGACCATCGATGGTGGCGCGGAGGTCCGACTGACCATCGCGCTCGAGCGTCGTCCGCCCGCACCCCGCCCGGAGGCCCGCGCGCCCACGCCCCGCGCGAGCGCGCTCGACGATGCGTTCTGGAGCGTGACCATCGCCTCCGGCGCCCTGGCCGCAGCCGGCGCTGTGATGGGTATCGTGGCCCTGTCGGACGCGCGGGCGCACAACGACTCCGCCACCGCTCCCGACGAGGCCGCGCGCCGCCGGAGCCGCGGCGAGGTGTTGCGAGTGGCCGCGGACATCTCCTTCGGTCTGGCGCTGGCCGGGGGTGCCACAGCCGTCGTGCTCGCGACGCGAGAGCCGAGCGGAGCCCCTGCCGCTTCCTTTGGGCTCGGCGGAGCCTGGTGGTGAGACCGCTCTTGCGTCGCGCGCTACCGAGCTGTGCGCTCCTGCTGGTCGGGTGCACGTTGCTCACGCGCTTCGAGGAGCGTGACGACGACACGTCACCGGTGATCCCGCAGTGCTCGCTCGGGACCAAGGCCTGCCAGCTCGAGGCCAGCGACGTGATCGAGTGCGTCGCAGGCGGCAACCCGAACTACGGCTGCCTCAGGACGGTGTGCGCTCCCTGCGCCGCACCGAACGTCGCCGACTTCGAGTGCGCCGAGTCAGGGTGCGTCATTCTGCAGTGCTATCCGGGGTTTCAGGACTGCGACGAAGACCCGAGAACCGGCTGTGAGGTCAAGACCGACGGTGATCCGAAGGCCTGCGGCTCGTGTACCGGCGACTGCTTCGCGAGCAAGCCCGCCGCGAACTTCCTGTGTGCGTCGGGTACTTGCGTAGAGACCAGCTGTGTCGCGCCGTTCGCGAACTGTGACGCCGACCCGGACTGCGAGACCAACACCGAGACCAGTCTCGAGCACTGCGGCCACTGTGGAGGCGTGTGTCAGCTCGCCAACGCAGCGTCCGTCGCCTGCGTGTCGGGCCAGTGCGTGATCGAGCAGTGTGCGTCGAACTTCGCGGACTGCGACACCATCGGGGCCAACGGATGCGAGACCCACCTGCGCTCCGACGACCAGCACTGCGGCGAGTGCGACGAAGCCTGCCGGGCCGGCGAGCGCTGCATCGGCGCGGCGTGCGTGCCGCTTTGAGTTTGACGATTGCAGCCCCGGGCCCGCCGAGGGAAGGCTCATTTGGATGACGGACTCGGAAGACGAGCTGGCGACGCGTAGCATGACAGCGAACGTGACCGAGCTGCCCGGCGTGCGACTGTATGTGCTCGACGGCCCGGACGTTCGCAAGACCGTGCCGGTTGGCCCGGGCGTCACCCGGGTGGGAACGGCACCGTCCAATCAGCTGGTCCTCACCGACCAGACGGTCTCGCGGCTGCACTGCGAGGTGCGTTCCGTCTCGGGGCAGCTGCGGATCACGGATCGCCAGAGCACCAACGGGACGTTCGTCGACGGCGTGCGGGTCGTGGAGGCGTTCCTGCTCCCTGGCTCGACCATCACCATGGGTCACACCACCCTCAGCCTCGAGCGCACCACGGATCCGGTCCCCGTCGAGCTGAGTGAGCGCTCGAGCTTCGCGGGGTTGCTCGGTGCGAGCGTGGAGATGCGACGCATCTACGCCTTGCTCGCGCGTGTGGCGCCGACGACCACCACCGTGCTGGTCCGCGGAGAGACCGGGACCGGCAAGGAGCTCGTGGCCCGCGCGCTGCACCACGCGTCGCCCCGTCGGGATGGCCCCTTCGTCGCGGTAGACTGCGGCGCCATCCCGGAGAGCTTGTTCGAGAGCGAGCTGTTCGGACACGTTCGCGGCGCGTTCACCGGGGCGGTCGCTCATCGACCGGGCGCGTTTCGTGAGGCCCACGGCGGGACGCTGTTCTTCGACGAGATTGGGGAGCTGCCTCAAGCCATGCAGCCCAAGCTGCTGAGGGCCTTGGAGACGCGCGAAGTCCGAGCGGTTGGAGCCTCGCACAGTGAACGAGTCGACGTGCGCGTCGTCGCAGCGACGCACCGGGACTTGGCGAGCGAGGTCAACTCCGGCGCGTTCCGCGAGGATCTGTACTATCGGCTGGCTGTCGTCGAGGTAGAGCTGCCCGGTCTGGCGGCTCGTCGCGAGGACATCCCGGTGCTCGCCCAGAGCTTCTTCGAGCGCGCGACGGGCCGCGAGGAGCCTGTGCCCGAAGGACTGCTCCGTGCGCTCCTGCACAGGCCGTGGCCTGGCAACGTACGGGAGCTGCGTAACACCATCGAGCGTTGGGTCGCGCTCGGTGCACCGGCGGAGGACCTGGCGCCGCAGGCGACAGTGCTCTCTCCGGCCGTCGACGCGCTGGTCCCCCGTGAGCTGCCTTTCAAGGAAGCGAGGCAGGAGTGGCTCGATCGTTTCGAGCGGGTCTATGTTCAGGCGCTCCTCGACGACGCGGACGGCAACGTGACCCACGCGGCCGAGCGCGCGGGGGTGTCACGACGATTTCTGCAGCGCATGATGGCGCGGCTCAGGATCCGTGACGAGAGCGAGGAGTCGTCGTCATGACTCTCTTCGTCGACAAGAGCCGCGACCTGCCGGGGCTGGCCGCTCGGTTGGCGCGCGCCGAGCGCGTCTACCTGGACACCGAGTTCGAGTCCTCGCGCGCGGGAACGCAGCTGTCGCTGTTGCAGATCTCCACCGCTGAGGAGATCTTCCTGATCGACGCGCTACGCCTCACCGACCTCGGGCCCCTCGCCGGGCCGCTGGGACGCGCCGACGTCGAGTGGGTGGTCCACGCGGGTCTGCAGGACGTGGCGTTGCTCGTCGAGCGGCTCGATCTGAAGCAGCGCGCGCGCGTGTTCGACACTCAGGTGGCGTGGGGGCTGACCAGCGCGGAGCCCAGCGTCTCGCTCGCGTACTTGAAGTTCAAGCTGCTGGGGATACGCAGCGGCAAGGCGCACCAAGCCGACGACTGGCGACAGCGGCCGTTGCCCGCCTCCCAGCTCGCCTACGCCGCCGAGGACGTCGAACACCTGCCTGCGCTGTTCGCGGCGCTCGTCGCGCGCCTCGAGGCCAAGGAGCGTGTGGAGATCGCGTACGAGGCGTCGCGGGAGGCGCTGTGGCCCGAGCCGGACGCGCCGGGGGGCTTGCGGCTCGAGGACTTCCGCAACGCGTGGCAGCTGGACCCGAGCTCGCAAGCCGCGCTTCGCTACTTGATCGAGTGGTACGAGGCGCTCTCGCCGGACGCGCGTGCCGAGGCCCCCGAGCCCAAGGCGCTGCTCAGCATCGCGGGGCGCTTGCCGGAGAACGAACGGGAGCTCGCGCGCATCAAGGGCGTGCCGCGCCGCTTCGCGGAGCGAAGCGGACGCGCGCTCACGGGTGAACTGATGCGCAGGACGGCGCAGGCGACGGCAGCGGACTTCGTGCCCATCGACCCGCCGCCCTATGCCACGTTCGAAGACGTGCGGCTCGACGCTTGGCTCGGCACGGTCCGCGCCGAGCTCGCCGCCGAGCTCCAGATCGCGCCGGAGCTCTTGCTGCCGGGCCGCGTGCTGCGCAGGCTGCGCGCGTCGCTGGTGCAGCTTCGCGATCTCTCCGCCGCGCTCGCCACGCTCGAGGGGTTCCGCGCCAAGCTGCTGCCGGAGCCGGTGCAGCGACTGTCCCGGACCCTCCCTCCACCTCTGGCGCGCGGGTGAGTCGAGCGACCCATGGCGGGTGCCCGCGCGCTCGAGGCTGCAGATTGCACGAACCATTTGGGTTGAACCGGCGCGGCGGCGGTGCCAGATGCAAGGACGCTCGATGTCGAACTCGGAAGTCACGACGCGCGGAGTGCGGGTAGAGGTCGAGTCTCGCTACTCGCCCGAGCACTCCAATCCCGCTGAAAAGCAGTGGTTCTTTCTGTACACCGTGACCATCGGCAACCGAGGTGAGCGTCCGGTGCGGCTGCTGCAGCGGCACTGGGTCATCTTGGACGCGACCGGTCACGTGGAGGAGGTCCGCGGGCCCGGCGTGGTCGGGCAGCAACCGTTGCTGCGGCCCGGCGAGCAGTTCGAGTACACCTCCGGGTGCCCGCTGCGCACGCCGTTCGGCAGTATGCGGGGTAGTTATCAAATGCTGACGGATCAGGGAGAGCTCTTCGACGCGGAGATCGCGCAGTTCGCGCTCAGCGAGCCCGCCTCCGTGCAGTAGTCGTCCGCGGGTCGTGGCTTGGGTCTGGCGCGCCGCTCGACGCTCTGGCAAGCTAGCCCCATAGAGGGGAGAAATGCAGCGCCAGACAGACGACAACCAGCCGAACGTTGCTGCGGCCGAGGTCTCTTCGGGCTTCCATGGCGCCGCCCCGCTCGTCGGCACCACGCTCGGCGAGTCTTACCGAGTGGACCGGAAGATCGCGGAGGGCGGCATGGGCATCATCTATGCTGGGGAGCACCTGCGCCTGCACCGGCAGGTCGCCATCAAGGTGCTCAAGGAGCCCCTGAACCACAACGCCGAGGCGCTGGCTCGCTTCAAGCTCGAGGCAGAGATCATCGCTCGTCTGGGGCACCCCAACGTCGTCCAAGTCTTCGACGTGGGGACCACGCCTCAGGGCACTCCGTATCTCGTGATGGAGTACCTGCGGGGGGAGTCGTTGCTCGAGCGCATCACGAAGCTCGGGCGCATCCCCTTGCCGTCGGCGCTGCGTATCGCCGAGCGGCTCGGCTCGGCGCTGGCTGCCACGCATCGCGCGGGGGTCGTGCACCGCGACATCAAGCCGGAGAACATCCTGCTCGTCGAGGCCGACGGCGACGCGGACTTCGTCAAGCTCCTCGACTTCGGCATCGGCAAGGTCATGGCGTCGCGGTCCCGGATCACCGCGCCCGCGGTCGCGCTGGGTACCCCGCAGTACATGGCACCCGAGCAAGCCCTCGCGCGGGCCACGGTGGATGCTCGCGCCGATCAGTACTCCTTGGCCGCCGTGAGCTTCGCCATGTTGACGGGCCGCCCTCCGTTCACGGGGGCCAACCCGGCTGAGGTGCTCGAGCGTGTGCTTCGCGAGCCGGCGCCGCTGTTGTCGGCGGTCGCGCCGGAGTTGCCCGTGGGGCTCGACGCCGTGTTCTCCAAGGCGCTCAGCAAGAAGGCCGCGGATCGCTTCGGAAGCGTGAGCGAGTTCGTGCGCGCCATGGAGCGCTGCGTGCAGTCGCGCCGCACGCCACCTGCGCGCGCGGCGGCGCCGACCGAGGTGTCCGCGCGGGACCGCGCGCCCTCCGGGTTTCCGTCGGCGCGCGCGGCGCCGCCGAGCGCTCGACCCCCCGGGTCGGAGCGGGCGAGCCCGGCTGGCGCGCTCCCAGTCACCCAGCGGCCCCCGGGCGGCGCCGCGGAGCACCTCGAGGCGGCGCGCTCCGCCGCGAGCGCCGGACGGCTAGACGAGGCCGTCGAGCACGCTGAGGCGCTGATTGAGCTGGCGGCTGCGGACCGCGACCCGCAGGCCCTCGAGCTGCTCCGCACCTGGCTGCCGCTGCTCGATCGCATCTTCTCTGACCGCGTGGGCTCCTTCGAACGCCGCGTGCGACTGTCCCACGCCGTGGGGGCCTCGGGTCGAGCGCGCCTCTCCGCCGCGGCGGAGATGTTCCTCGAGCACGCCAAGGGCGAGCCTACCGTCGCGGAGCTGCTCCGGCGCTCCGGCGCCCCGAGCCGCGAGGGTGTGCGCCTGCTCGCGGGTCTCTTGCGCCGGCGCTTGATGTCGACGTTCTAGCTTGGCTTGCGCTTCTTGCCGACCGCAAGCTTCGCGGTCTTGCCGCTCTCGACATGCTCGCGCAGCACGCGCTCCATCTCTTGCCCGAACACGATGCGCACGGCGTCGATGGCGGTGGGCCGCAGCGCCTCGAGCACACTCGACCAGTCGCCGTGGGTGGGGGGCACCACGTGTCCCTTCTCGGCGAGCGCGAAGAACGACTCCGCGACCTCGCGCGCGGCTCGTCCGAGGTGTTTGCGCAGGATGGACTCGGCGGCGAGCGCGCTGTCGAGACCGACCCCGGCGGACTCCAGGCGCATGGCGACTTGGAGCAGCGCCGGGCTGCGCACCAGGTAGACGTCGCCGGTGCGCTCGAGGGCCTTGGCGCGCAAGAGGTCGGCGATCAAGCCCGGTCGCTTGCTGCCGAGCAGGCCGAACAGCTCCGGCTCGGTCACCGTGCGTGGGTGGTCTCCGACCCAGGACGCGCTGAGCTGCGCGTCGAGCCCCAGCCACTCGCCGAGATCCACCTCGCCGCGATCGATTCGAGTCAGGAGCGTCCGGATGGCGTCGATGCGCAGGCCGCGGTCCTGGAGCTGACCGATGAGCTCGAGCCGCTCGACGTGCTCCGGGCCGTAGTACGCCAGCCGTCCTTCCTTGCGCGGTGGGGCGAGTACGCCCTTGGACTGGTAGAAGCGAATGGTCCGGCTCGGTACGTTCGAGCGCGCCGCGAGCGCGTCGATGGTGAGCTTCTCGGGGCTGGGTTCCTCGGCAGGCACGCCCTGCATCATTACCTCTGCTGGGCTGGGAACGGGAAGGGCGAGCTCGGACATGCGTCAGCTCATGGAGCGCAGGAGCTCCCGCCCCGTCTCGACGGGGCCCCGCTCGCGGGACAGATGGTGGATCCACCCGAGCGCCTTCTTCAGGGTGCGGCCCCAGGAGTCCGTGTGATAGGCGACGCCGTGCTCTGCGCACAGGGCGCGCACCTCCGGCGCGATCTGGCGCAGGCGCTGGGGTGGTAGCTTGGGGAACAAGTGATGCTCGATCTGCATGTCGAGCCCGCCGCACAGCACGCTCACGGGCCAGCTGACCTGGTAGTTGTTGGAGGCCTCGGCCTGCATCGCGTACCACTCGCCGCGGCCCTTGGCCTTGGTGCCCGCCGGGTAGCTCGCGACGTGCGCGCCAACGTGCCCGCAGAAGATGGTGGCGGCCGAGTAGATGTCGCGCAGGGTCGCGGCGAGCCAGTTGCCGAGCATCACCTTCCAAAAGAAGGGACCCGCCAGGGCGGGGAAGAACAGGTACTCCTTCGCGTAGTGGGGCACGAACTTGCGCAGCGTGCGGCGGTACGCCAGCCGACGGCTGGCGGGCGAGCGGTCAGGCAAGAAGTCGAGGCGCTCGGGGCGACCGTTGTCGAAGAGTACGTCGTTGAGCCCGGTGAAGTGGGTGTTCATCACGAACCCGAAGTTCGGAAACAGCACGAGCAACGAGAAGGGGAGCTGGCCGCGATTACGCGGCGACCACGGGGTTTGCTCCGTCAGCCGCACCTGTCCAAAGTGAATGTCAGCGTCCCGCGCGGCGACGTTGGTGGCGCCGTGGTGCCGGCCGTTGTGACCGTAGCGCCAGGACTCCTCGTCGATGGGGGTGTCCCAGCGAAACGTCGTCGAGCGGAAGCGCTCCGCGCCGGGCAGCTTGTCGTAGGCGCCATGGAGCGCCGTGTGACCGACCTCCGTCGCCTGCAGCTGCTTGTGCAGCCACAGCGCGATGACGCCCACGCCGAAGCCGACGGGCTCGAAGCTGAAGTGAATGAGCGCGCGGCCCACGACCTCGCAGCCGCGGCTGAAGGCGTTCAGGCGCTTGACGTAGCGCACGTCTGCTTCGCCGAGCTCCCCCTCCACCCGTGCCTTGACGCGGTCGAGCGCTTCGCCGAAGCGCTTCAGTCGCTCGGCGCGAGCGTCACTCGGGGGGACCTCCGCGGGCTCTCGGATCTCGGTCGTCTGCATGGCACACCTCCGCTGCTGCGCGGTCTCGCGCGGCTGGGCCGCTTCCCTCAGTTAGCGGCAGATTTAGTGTGACAGCTATAACAGTGACAGTGAATGGTGTCAAGATGGAAAGTGCCGACGGGTCAGTCGACGCGCACCACCCGCACTGCGCTGACCCCGCTGGCCGCGACGTCCACCACGAGGAAGTGGCGCCCCATGTCGTCGAAGCGCTCGGGGATCGCGCCGCCTCCACCGGACACGTGCGCCGGTATCCCGGCGTTCTCGAAGCCGTAATAGGAGTGGATGTGACCGTAGAGCGTCAGATCCACGCTGCCCTGCGCGAGCCGGGAGAGCAGCTTGGCGGCCTCGGCGCGGGACCCGAACCCGCCGTTGCGCAGTCCCGAGGGATCGAGCGGCGGCACGTGCATGGCCACGACGTGGACGCTGCCCTTGCCCTGCGCCAGCCAGCCCTCGAGCCAGCCGTACACCAGCGGATCGAGCGTCGCGCTGGCGGAGTCGAGCAGCGTGAAGCGCACCTCGCGAAACACGAAGGAGAAGCTGCCGCGCCCGTACAGGTCCTGATACGGCGGCGGAGTGTTGCCCAGCTCGTGGTTGCCCAGCGTCGTGTAGTACGGCACCTGCAGCGAGCGCAGCTCGAGCTCGAAGCGACTGAGCTCCGAGACGCTACCCTGCTGGGTGAGATCCCCCGCGCCGAGCAGGAAGCGGACCCCCGGCTCGGCGTTCACCTTCTGGTAGATGTCCTGGACCTCTCCGATGGCCTCTTGAACGTCACTCATGACCGCGAAGCGCCAGGCTGATGGCTCTGCGGCGTCCGGAGTCGTGAGTGAGAGCGTGCTCTCGCCGGCCGGCAGCCGCACGCGAAACTCCTTGTGCGTGACGATCGGCCGATCGACCGCGGTGACGGTCAGCGGCGCAGAGCCGTGCTCGGCTTCGAGCTGCAGGTCAGGCAGCGCATTCCTGACCTCGAGGGTCCAGTCGTCGGGTGCGCCCGCGGCTCGCACGATGCGCAGCCGCGTGACCGGCGCGCTCTGCCACAGCAAGAGCTCCCCCGGCGCGGCGCGGCGAATGGCGGCCAGCCCGCCCTCCACCGTCACGCTGGTGCCGGCGACGTCGGCTTGACCGATCTCCAGGTCCCGCCGCGCGCGCTCCTCCGCAGGTCGCGTGCAGCCCAACGCGAGCATCGCTGCCGCCCAAGCCCCCAGGGTTCTCCCGTCCATCTCAGTGCCTCCTCTCACGCACGACCAGGGACAGCCCGGTCACGACGGCGGCGCCGACCTGCGCCTCCGCTCGCAGTCCGAGCTGCTCGCCGAAGAAGCCGACGGCGTCCAGCCCAAGGTGCCCGATCACACCGCTGCCCAGCCCCGGCATCAGCATGCCCGCGGCGTAGCCGTCGTGACGATGGTCGTAGAAGAGTCGGACCTCACCGTCGTAGCGGGCCGGCTCGCCGAAGTAGAAGCCGAAGCCGAGCTCACCGAGGAGCATCTCGGACCAGTCCGCCGGGATCGAGACGGCCGGCACATCGTACGCGGTGCGCTGCAGCGCGAAGCCCGCGCCGCCCTGCACGAAGGCGCCGCGGAAGGCGGCGTGCCGGCGCGCGAGATCCAGCCGCACCCGCGTGGAGGCTTCGCCCGTCGCGATGCGGAAGCCGTCGTGATCGTAGCGGTGGTGGGTGCCCGCCAGCTCGAGATCCCAGAACGTGCCGTCCACGCAGGGCCGACCCGGCGTCGCGCCTGCCAGCCGGTAGCGAGCCGCGAGTCGCAGGCGGGCGTTGTTCTCGTCCAGTGCGAACCAGCCGCTCGGCTCCAGGGCGAGCTTGCCCACTCGCAGCTCGAAGCGGTGCATCAGGAAGTGCCGATAGGGAAACTGAGGATCGGCGACGTGGCGGTAGCCCATTTCGCTCACCAGCCGTGGAGCAAACCTCGGCGCAGCGCCCTCGCTGCCAGCAGGGCGCGCGACGGCGTACACGTCGGTGAGCCACGACGTCGCGAACAGGCCGACGCCCGCCATGGTCGTGAGCGCGAGAGGGGCCACGGTGTAGCGACTCGCGCCGGTGAGCGCGAGCCCGCTGAGCCCTACGGCGGTGAGGCCGAGCCCCACGGCTTCGGCGACGAGCAGCTTGCGGGCCGCCTCCGGCCGGCCGGCTCGGTGTTGCCCCAGCCCGTGCACGATCACGCCCGGGCCGACGGCGATGGCCACCTCCCGGAGGCGAGCGGCGGGGTCGAGCTCATCGGAGCGATCCGGCTCGGGGGCGGGCTCGCTCGTCTGCGGCGCGCCGCCGTCGCGCTGCCACTCCGCGTCGGTGAGCCCCGGCTGTCCGCTCGCAACGGCAGCGCTACAAGCGGTGATGCAGAG
Source organism: Polyangiaceae bacterium (assembly GCA_019637295.1). GTDB lineage: Bacteria > Myxococcota_A > Polyangia > Polyangiales > Polyangiaceae > JACKEA01. The sequence goes on along the minus strand of JAHBVX010000004.1, from coordinate 177,034 downwards.
CAGGGGGAGCATCGCGTGCGGCGTGGGTGATCAGTAGTCCAGGACGTACGCGGCGATCAGCGGGAAGACGATCGTGGCGTCGGACTCGATCATGTGGCGCGGCGTGTCGACGTCCAGCTTGCCCCAGGTGATCTTCTCCGACGGGGGCGCCCCGCTGTAGGAGCCATACGATGTGCGAGCCTCGGAGATCTGGCAGAAATAGCCCCATTTCCGGACCTGCTCTTGGAGGTCGAGCTCGATGAGCGGCACCACGCTGATGGCGAAGTCCCCCGAGATCCCGCCGCCCACCTGGAAGAAGCCGAGTCGGCTCTCGCGATCGTTGCGTCGATACCAGTCGATGAGGGCGGCGAGCTGCTCCGTGCCGCTCTTGACGGTGGCGAAGCTCTTCAAGCGGCCGTCCATCACCGCCGCGGTGAACATGTTGCCCAGCGTCGAGTCCTCCCAGCCGGGAGTGAAGATGGGGACGTTCCTCTCGCAGGCCGCGACGAGCCAACAATCCTTTGGGTCGATGTCGTACTCGGGCTCGAGCTCGCGGGAGCGGAGCAGTTGGTAGACATACTCTGCCGGCGTGTGGCGCTGGCCCTCCGCCTCGGCGCGCTGCCAGACCGCGAGCATCTTGCCCTCGATCTTGCGCATGGCCTCTTCTTCTGGGATGCAGGTATCCGTCACGCGGCTGAGCCCCTGCTCCATCAACTGGCGATCCTGCTCCGGCGTGATCTCGCGGAAATTCGGGATGCGGCGGTAGCTGTCGTGGGCGACGAGGTTGAACAGATCTTCCTCCAGGTTCGCGCCGGTGACGCTGAGGGCATGCACCTTGTCTCGGCGGATCAGCTCGGCGATGGACAGGCCGAGCTCCGCGGTGCTCATCGCGCCGCCGAGGGTGAGCATCATCTTGCCGCCCGCGCGCACGTGCTCGTCCCAGCCGCTCGCCGCGTCCACGAGGAACGCAGCGTTGAAGTGACGATAGTGGTGTGTGATGAAGTCCCGGACCTTGCCCATGCAAACCCTCGCCCGGTTGGGGCTCTCGCGAGCCTTCAGAGGGTGTCTCAACCCAGCGTGGGCTTGTCAACCCCGGGTCAGAACGCCAGCTCGACGTTGGCGTTCAGGACGCCGACGAGCTGAGAGTACTTGCCGCCGCTGTCGGGGCCGTACTTGATCGAGTCGGTCGCCGTGTCCGGAGGGCGAACCTTGTCGTAGTCGCTCTTGCCGTCCGTGTCGCGGCCCAGATAGATGAGCTGCGTGTAGCCCAGCGCCACGAACACGGTCTCGTCCACGACCGCGAGCCGCCCGCCCACGCCCACGGAGATGGCGTCCCAGTCCGGTAGCCCGGGCTCCTGCCACTTGTCCGGCACCGCGTTGGACGAGAACCCGGCGCCCGCGAACAGCTCCGTGTCGGCGTTCAGCCACTGGCTGGCGCCCAGCCGCACGCCGAAGGTGTCTTTCCACTCGCGGGGCTGCACCAGCAGGGGCTCGCCGTTGTCCGTGTTGGTCACCACGTGACGCTCGAGCACGCTCCAGCGCTGGTAGTCCCCGAACAAGCGCAGCTCCGTCTCGGGGGCGGGACGAAACCGACCGCCGATGCGGATCACGTCGGGCAGATCCGTCTCGAACTCGACGGGCGCTTCGGACTCCTGGATGCCCAAGAACGTGCGCTGCGTGCCGGTCTGCGGCTTCATGCCGGAGAAGTTGGGGCGGGTCTGGTACGACGCGCCGAGCCAGAGCTTGTTGGGTAGCGTCTCGTGCATCAGGCCGAAGCCCATGCTGAAGTCCGTGCCCTTGGTGTCGAGGATGGCGCGCCCCTCGCCGCCCACGTCGTTGCTGCCGCTCAGGCCCTTGGCGCGCACGGTGTGGGTATTGGACAAGATGAGGTTGCCCGTGACCCCGACGGCGAGGCCGAGATCCTTCAGGTGGTAGCCCACGCCGCCAGTGATGAAGCTCGAGGTGATGCGGCCAGAGATGTTGTACCAGCGCTGAACGCCGTCGTACGCGCCCACGGCGTCGGGGTTGTCCTTCATCGCGTCGTTCTTGTCCCAGGTGCTCTGACCGCCGAAGGGCGTGTAGAAGCCGACTCCCGCCGCGAAGTCCCCGAACTTCCCGGTGACGCCGATCATGGGTGAGGCCAGGATGTTGAACAGCGAGGCCTTGCCGTCGTTGGCCCCGGGGACGCTGCCATCGTCCACGAAGGTGTCCGCCTCGTTTGGCTGGATGTCGTGCTGGTAGCTCGCCTTGCGCCACGCCAAATTCACGTCCACGAACACGCGGAAGCCGTCGCTCATCGCGATGCCGGCCGGGTTGTAATAGAGCGCGGTGGCGTTGGTGGTGGTGGGGTGCCCATGCTCCCCGCCGAAGCGCGCCACCGAGTAGCCCGACCCGCTCGCCTCGCTCGCCGCGAGGGAGAGGCCGCAAACGACCGCCGAAGCCAACACAACTTGCCGGAGTACCCTCATTGCTCGTCCGTCATAGTTCAGCGCGCCGCCGGAGCGAAGCGAGTTTCTCCGAAATTCGGCCGTCTCGGACTGCAGACCACGCCGCACCGCGTCGAATGCCTTGCAAGCGTTGCAGGCGGGCGCCGGATCGGCATACTGTGCGTCGGGATTCACCATGACGCTCCATCGTTCTGTTGCCGGTTTCTTCGCGGTGGCCTGGCTGTCGGCGGGCTGCGCCGATCCCGAGGGTGCTTACGAGGACTTCGTCGAGCGGCGCAAGGCGCAGGCGGGTCAAGGCGGGCAGGGCGGTCAGGGGCCGACCACCTGCGACGAGATCCCGGCCGCCGGCGAGATCGACGGCGAGTACCTGTTTGCGCTGTCGGCGCGCGTGGGCGGGTTGGACAACAACCGCGACAACCCCATCATGCTGCTCAACACGGTGACCACGACCGCGTCGGCGGACGGCTTGACCATGAGCTGGGTCCTGCAGCCGCTGCTGGTGACCGACCGCAAGACGCCGACCGGCGACGCGCTCACGCTGAGCGGCATCGCCGTGGACGCGGAGGGCAAGTACGACTCCAACCCCGAGGAACTCAACGTGCCCGGCGACGCCAATCCGCTGTCGGGCTCGCCCATCACGGCGGACCTGACGAGCCTGCGCGGCCTGATCTGCAAGGACGCCCAGTTCTTCTGCGGCAACGCCGATGGCGACGTGAGCAAGCCCATCCCGCTGTCCGTCGACGGCTCGAGCTTCGCGATGGAGAAGGTCGAAGCGGGCGTGTATCCAGAGCCGCCCAAGACCGATTGCAGCGGCGCCCTCGCCAAGCCGCTCGGAAGCTGAACATGACGCGGGGGCTCGCGAGCGTCGTCGCGCTGTTGGTGCTCGGAAGCTGCGGCGGAAATGCGCGCGGGCGATCGATATCCCAGGCGACGCCAACGCGTTGACCGGTTCGCCCATTGTGGTCGACCTCACGAGCCTGCGCGTTCTTCTGCGGGAGCGCGGATGGCGACGTGAGCAAGCCCAACCCGCTGTCGGTCAACGGCTCGACGTTCACGACGGAGAAGGTCGAAGCGGGCGTGTATCCAGAGCCGCCCAAAATCGACTCCAGCGGCAAGTTGGCGAAGCCGCTTGCTCCCTGAGCCTTGTGCCTGGGGAACAATCCGCTGTGGTCGGAAGAAATTCTCACCTCCACTCACACTTTGGGCGTGCGCGCTGCGCTGGGTCCACTAGGCTTCCCGAGCGGCTCGGGACGCGGTTTGGTGACGGCGGTTCGCGCTCGCAACGGAGAACGCTGATGAACAAGCTCTTGGGCAGTGGGGGCGCGGCATTGGCTCTGGCGCTCGTCGGTTGTGGCGGCAGCGACAACACGGGCTTCCCACCCGGTGATGGAGGCAGCACGGGTGGTGCCTTCTCCTTTGGTGGCACCGGCGCGGGCACGACGGGTGGCGGCGGCGGCCTGGCGGGCGCCGGCGGAAGCTCGGCGGGCGGCGGCCAGGCGGGCGCCGGCGGCGGCTTGCCCACGTGTCAAGGCTGGTGCGATCTGCCGTACCCGGTCCCGGGGCATGTTTGCGAGTGCCACGCGGGCTGTCAGTCGCAGGGCTCGTGCTGCCCGGACTACGAGTCGGTCTGTACGCCGTCGACCGGCGGTACCGGCGGCGGAACCGGCGGCATCGGCGGCATCGGCGGCATCGGCGGCACCGGCGGCACGGGTGCTGGTGGCACCGGAGGCACGGGCGGCGCCATCTCGTGCGCCGGGCACTGTGGCAGCTCGCAACCCGTGCCGGGCAGCGCGCCCAACTGCTTCTGCGACAGCCAGTGTGCTCAGTACAACGACTGCTGCGCCGACTACCTCGGCGTGTGCGGTGGCGGCACCGGTGGAGCGGGCGGCACCGGCGGCGTCGGCGGAACCGGCGGCGTCGGCGGAACCGGCGGCGTCGGCGGCACCGGTGGAACGGGCGGAACTGGCGGCGTGGGCGGAACCGGCGGCGCAACGAGCGTCGGTCTCGACATTCGCGCCGACTCGAACCGGGACGGCGTGGTGGACGTCAGCGGCAACAGCGACGACTCCGTCGAGGACGTGTGGAACTCGCAGTACGGCGCCGTGTTCCTGCCCAACATCGACGACGACGAGAACAAGTGCCCCAAGGGCAGCAGCGTCACCGACGCGCAGCTTGCGGCGTGCCACGACGGCAACAACAGCACCATCGACGGCGCCAGCGATCTGCTCGACATCGCGCGGCTTCGGCTGCTGGCCTGGCCGGCCGCGCCGAGCAACGCGACCGCCAAGATCGACATCTTGCCCTCGGGCGCCATCAACCGCGTGCGCCTGTTCAAGAACGTGGGCGGCAACTGGACCGCGATCGCCTCGGGCGCGACCATCAGCAACGCCGAGCTCAAGAGCGGGCTCGAGCTGGGCATCGAGGGTCGTGACGTCCTCCGCGATAGTTCCTGGAACGGCCACCTCGACGTGCAGGTCTCGATGGTGACCGGCGGCACCGGCACGGACCGCGTCAAGATGCGCATGTCGCCCGTGGCGCTCTCCCACCACGTGCAGCCCTCCACCCACACCTACGTCACGCCCTCGAACTCCTCCGGGTCGATCGCGTTCCGGCAAGACCTGGCCGCCGCCTGCAGCGGTACACCGTCGGCGTACACCGAGCTGCCCGCCCTCGGAGACCAGTGGACGCAGGACTACTTCGAGACCGGCTACGTGGCCATGCCCAAGGCCGGCGGCCAGCAGCACGTGATCAAGGTCTACTTCCGCTCGGCCAACTTCGGCGGGAGCAACCAGCTGCGATCTGCCGGGCGGGTGGTGTACACCTACTTCCGCGGGCCGGACCGCGGCGGCATCACGCAGTACGATCCGAACCACCCGAACTCCGCGGACACGCTGAACTCCTTCGGCAACACCGAGACGATCCCGCCCTTCGGCAACTACCCCATGGGCCGCATCCTGCGGGGCTCCACCTCGAGCTTCTACCCGGACCAGTCCTTCGAGGCCATGTTGACCGCCCAGGGCATTCAACCCCAGGTGTTCGTCAATACGTCCTGGCTAGCGGTGGCCCACGTGGACGAGACCATCAGCTTCGTTCGCGCCAACTCGCCGCGCGGCTGGGTGATGCTGGTCAACGACGCGACGCTGGCCAAGACCATGCTCGAGCAGGCTCAAGCCCAGGGCCACGGCAACGTCACGATGTTCACGGGTAAGTTCTGGTCCAACAACACCAGCGCCACGGTGACCATCAACCAAGTGCTGGCCAACACCACGGTCATGAGCGAGAGCGCGGCGGCCCAGACGCAGGTGGCCAACCAGATCGCCATCATCAAGGGCGCCACCGGCCTGACGGACGCGGAGATCGTGAAGATCCCCTTCTTGCACAACAAGAGCGGCGGCTACTCGGTGGCTTACCAGCCGGGCACGGTCAACGGCACCTACGTCGCCAACAACGTGTTCGCCCCGCCGGACCCCCACGGCCCGGTGATCAACGGCCAGGACATCTTCAAGCAGCAGATGCAGCAAGCCCTGAGCCCCTACGGCATCACCGTGAAGTTCGTCGAGGACTGGGACCTCTACCATCGCCTCTTGGGCGAAGTGCACTGTGGCAGCAACTCGGACCGGCAGGTCACGACCAAGTGGTGGGAGACCGGACTATGAGCACCAAACACCTCGCGGCAGGGCTCACCCTGGCGTTCCTCGTGACCCTGTCCTCCGGCGCGTTCGCCCAAGGCGTGGTCTTGGCCCCGGCCCAGCTGCCGGCCCCCGCGCGCGCGGCGCTGCGCGCAGAAATCACCAAGGCGCGCGCCGCGCATCCAGACGCCTTCGCCAAGGTGCAGCAGTCACGGCAGCTCGCCATCGATCTCGACCGCACCCGCCGCGGTCGAGCGGCGAGCATCACCCTGCCGCTGCGCGCCATCGGCAAGGATGCGCTCATGCCCATGCTCGAGATGCTTGCGTTGGATGGACCCAAGCGCGGGCAGATGACGGACACGGCGTGGCTGACCCTGCGCGTGGGTCTGCTCGAAGCCGTGGGCGAGACCCGTGACGCCCGCGCGCGCTCGGTGCTCGTGGCCGTGCTCGAGCGCGAGACTCAGCCCGAGGTGGTGCGCGCGGCGGCCGAGGCCCTCGGTCGGCTGCTCGACGACGAGTCTGCGGCACAGCTGGTGCGTTTGGCCAAGCGCGGCGGGCCGCGCCTGCTGCCCATCTTGGCCGGCATGGGTGAGTGTCGCCGGACCGTCGCCGTGCGCGAGCTCGCGCGGCACTCCACCTCGCGCGACCCGCAGGTGGCGCTGATCGCGCTGCAAGCGCTGGGCGAAGCCGGCAACGCCTGGGCGTGGAAGACCCCCGCCATCGCCGCCACGGGCGAGGAGGACGCGGTGCGCGCCATCGCCGCCACGGCGCTGCTCAACGCCTTCGTGAAGAACCGCGGCGACGTGCGCGAGCGCGCGGCCCTGAGCCTCTTGCTCGTGGACTGGAGCAAGACGCACCAGCTCATCACCGTGGCCAAGCGTCACGCCGAGCCGCGCACCCTGTCCGCCCTCGGTCACCTCGAGCAGCGGCTGGCGAGCAACGTCACGCGCTGAGGGCGCGGTCAGCGCCGGCGCAGGGGTCGAGCCTCGAGCTCGGCCGTGAAGAGGTCATGGGACGGCAAGACGTCGGGCACGTCGTCTCGTAGAGCCACGGCAGGATCTTGGTTCTCGAAGGAGCCGAGGAAACCGTGGGATCGGTAGCCTACCAGGCGCTGCAGCGCTGTCGGCAGCGTGCGCGCGAGCGCGGGTGGCACAGCGAGGTACTGGTTCTCGAGCTGGCGTAGCCAGCCGAGGGTGTAGCCGAAGAGACACGCGAGGCGACTTCGGTCGGAGCGATTCTCACCGCCACCGTGGAAGAGCGCGCCGTCGAAGAGCAGCAGCGACCCCCGCGGCATGGTCACGCTGCGGCCCTCGTGGTCGGCGGGCTTGCGCTCGTCGTCCCACCGGTGGCTGCCCGACACCACGCGGGTCGCCCCGTTGTCGGCGCCGAAGGCATCGATCGCCCAGATCGCGACCAGGACGCTCGCAGGCCCGGGGTGCCGGAGCGGATACACGCCGTCGTCGCGGTGGAGCGACTGCGCAGGCTGCCCCGGGTCGATTTGTATCGCGCTGGTGCTAGCGAGCTGAAAGTCGTAGCAGGCATCGGCAAAGAGCTCGGCCGCGGCACCGAGGATCAACGGGTGGGCGACGAGCTCCCGGCACGTGGGAGACTTGGCGACGAGCCGCGCGGTCCGGCGGGTCTGGTAGCCGGTGAAGCGCCCCTGGGAGTGTGGCGTCGCGGCGAGGTAGGGGCGCAGCTCGTCGTCGACGCCCTGAACCGTGGTCTCGTTCGCCAGGCCGCGCACGACCGCGCCGCCCTGCTCGCGCAGCGCTCGGGTGAGCTCGGGGACGCTCGCACGACGGTCGAACTCGGGGAGCGCCGGCCCCTCGGAAAGCCCTGCCAGCGCGTTCATCGCCTCACCTCGTAGACGATGTTCATGGGCGTCTGACAGGCCAGGCGGATCCGGGTGAAGGACGCGCGTCGCAGCACCTCCGAGGTCGCGGCCGGACCCGCTTGGGCGCCGAGGGCATGGTCACCATCACACAGCGCGTTGGCGGTGCACATGGTCAACGAAGCGGCGTAGAAGAGGCGCGCGACAGGCCCCACGTTGTCTTCGACGTCGTCGTTGGCGAACGGTTCCACTAGCAGCAGCGCGCCGTCCTCAGCGAGCGCCGAGTAAGCGTGGCTCGCCGCCAGGTGAGGGTCGCCCATGTCGTGCAGCGCATCCATGAAACAGATCAGATCGCAGTCCGCGGTGGTGTAGCTGCGGGCGTCCGCCTGCTCGAAGGTCAGGTTGGCCGAGACGCCGGCGTCGCGCGCGCGCTGCCGCGCAATGTCCAGGGACGGACCATGATTGTCGATGCCGACGATGGTCGCGGCCGGGTAGGCCTTGGCCATGAGGATGCTCGACGCGCCGTGCCCGCAGCCCACGTCGGCCACCTTGCCGCCGGCTCGGAGCTTGGCGTCCATGCCTTCGATGGCGGGGATCCAGCTGCCCACCAAGTGGTCGCGGTAGCCGTTGCGAAACAGCGCCTCGGTGGCGTGAAACAAGCGATGGTGGTGGGCGCTCCAGGGCATGCCCTGGCCACTCTTGATCGCATCGATGGCCTTGTCTTCGTCCAGCCAGATGGACGACGCACCGTCGAAGGCAGGAGCGAGAAACGTAGGGCTCTCCGTGTCGACCAACACGTAGGCGTGCTCGTCGGGGAGGGTGTACGCACGGAGAGCAGGATCGTAGTGGAGATAGCCGCCGGCGCGTTGGTTGTTGAGCCACTCGCGCACGTAGCGCTCGCGAACTCCGCTCCTCTCAGCCACCTGTTCGGAGGTGAGCGGGCCCTGGCCGGCCATGGCTCGGTACAGGCCGAGCTTGTGTCCGATGTTCACCAACACGCCGGAGTAGGCGATGGCGACGTCGTTGAGAACCTGCGCGGCGAATGCTTCGATGACTTCTTGTTGCATGAAAGTGTCTCCTTCGACTCACAGCATCGCCCTCGGTCGCCAAGGAGCCGGCTGCGCGAGCGTCAAAGAAGCGCCAAAACGTCGCGCTGGGGATCGACGGCACCGGCGAGTCTGCGCGTGGTACGTTCCAGTCGTGGCGCTCACGGTCAGACTTCTCGGTGGGCTGGAGGTGTACGCCGAGGGCGGTCAGCCCATGGACGTGTCGGCGAAGAAAGCGCGGGCGCTGCTGGCGTACCTGGCGGCTCAGCCGAAGCGGCGTCACACCCGCGAGCACGTTGCGGCGCTCCTGTGGGGGGACATCTCCGCGGACGAGCACGCGCGACGGAGCCTGCGGCAGACCCTCACCGTGCTGCGCAAGGGGTTGCCCAGCGGAGTGCTCGACTCGGGACGCGAGCTGCTCGCACTGACCGACGTTCGTGCCGACGTGAGCGACTTCCTCGCCGCGGAGACAGCAGGCGATCGCGAGTCGCTGCGGCGCGCCGTGGCGCTCTACCGTGGCGACTTCCTCGAAGGCTTCAGCGCGCGGGCCGAGGGGTTCGACGAGTGGGCGGCAAGCGAGCGCACACGCCTGCGCGAGCGGGCCATCGCGGCCATGGAGCGGCTCGGTCGCCTCGAGCGCGATGCCGGGCAGCTCGACGCCGCCGTCACTCTCGCGATGCGCGTGGTGGCTCTCGAGCCTCTGCGCGAGTCCGCGCACCGGGAGCTGATGCAGCTCCACGTGGCAGCGGACGCGCCTGGACGTGCCCTCCGCCAGTACGAGACGTGTCGCAAGCTCCTCGCACGCGAGCTTGGCATCGCCCCATCCCAGGCGACCTCGGCGCTGGCGGCGGCCATCCGCGCGGCGGAGTCGCCCGCCGCTACCCAGGCCCGCGGCGCGACCCCCGCCAGCCCCACCGCCTCGGTAGAGCTTTCCGAACCGCGCGCGACCGCTGCCCCTGCGCCCTCGCTGCGCCAGGTGGTCGTCGTGCACGTCGTCACCGCCTGGGAGCACGCCGAGCACGCGCACGAGGCGCGGGAGGAGACGCGTCTGACCCTCACGCGCTTCGGTGGGCGAGTGCTGCGTGACTCTCCTGACGCGCTCTCGGCGGTCTACGGCGCAGGCAGAACCCGCGGCAGCGCGCTGGAGCAAGCCGTGCGAGCGGCCCTCGGGCTGCGCGAGCTCCTGTCCGCGCGTGGCCTCGCGGTGCGGGTCGGGGTGGCGTCGGGGCAGGCGCTGGTGGAAGAGCACCCTGAAGGGTTGCAGGTCCAGGGCGATGTGGTGTCGTTGGCCGCCTGCCTGCACGGCGTCGGCGCTCTGGTGGTCTCGGGGGCCGTTCGCGCCGAGCTCGGTCAGCGCGCGGAGGTACGGGAGCGCTCGCGTGTGCGCGGGCACCCCGCGTGGGAGCTCGTGGACCTGAGCGCCGAAGACTCGCCGCGGTCCATGCTCTTTGGACGAGACTTCGAGCTGGCCCAGCTCTCGGCGTCCTTGTCGCCTTGCCAGCAGACCGGTCGCGGCCGCTCCACTATCGTGCGGGGAGAGCCAGGCATCGGCAAGACCCTCCTGGTAGCCCACTTCTGCCAGGAGGCGCGTCGCGCGGGGTTCGACGTGCTCAGGCACGACGTGCTCGACTTCGGTCGTGGCGCGGAGACCGAACTCCTGCATGCCCTCGCCCGCAGCCTGCTGCTCGCTTCGCCTGACGACGACGTGGATGCTGCCCTTGGCGCGGCGCTCTTGCGGGGCGACTTGACCCCGAGCGACCTCGCCTTCGCGCGCTGGATGATTCATCCCTCGGGCGCGCCAGAAGACATCGACACGGGTCCGGAGCAATCGCTCCGGCACAGTGGCGAGCTCGTCGCGAAGCTGCTGGCGGCGCAGGCCGGACGCCGGCCGCAGTTGGTGTGCATCGAGGACATCCACTGGGCGCAGATCCCCACGCGGCGCGCGCTCTCGCGCTTGATGGCAACGGTGGCGGAGTGTCGCGCGCTGCTCGTCATGACCACGCGGCTCGTCGGCGAGCCCGACGACGCGGAGTGGCGTCGGGCCGTGCGGGGACGAGCGGTGTCGACGTTGGACCTCGCCCCGCTGAGCGAACCCACGGCGCGCGCGCTGCTCGAGTGGCTGGCGAAGCTTCGCGGCGCCGACGTCGGCGAGCTCGGAACGGTCATCGCCCGAGCAGGCGGCAACCCGTTGTTTCTCGAGCAGCTCTCCTTCACGGACGCGGGGACTGCCGTGCCTGGATCGGTGCGGGCCCTGGTGCAGTCGCGCGTGGACGCCCTCGAGGCGGAGAGCCGGCGACTGCTCGAGGCCGCCTCCGTTCTCGGTCAACAGGTCGAGGAGATCGCGCTCAGCCGCGTCACCCGCGTGCGAGACCTCGACCTCTCGGAGTTGCTCGAGCATGGGCTGCTGCGCGCGGAGTCGGACGGGCTCGCCTTCACGCACGCGCTGGTACGCGACGCTGTCTACGCGTCCTTGACGGACGAGCGTCGCGGGGCGCTGCACCTCGCGGCGGCAGCGCACTATGGCGAGGGGAACGCTGCGCTGCGGGCGGCGCACCTCGAGCGCGCCCGTGACCCGGGGGCGCCGAGCGCTTACTGGCACGCGGCGGACGAGCAACGAAGTCGCGGCGGGATGGGCCAGGCCCTGGAGCTCGGCAACCGCGGCCTCGCCCTGGCCACGCGAGACGCCGACTTGCATCGCCTCAGTCTGCTCCGGGGAGAGATCCTTCGAGAGCTGGCATTGCCCGAAGAGGCCCTCGCGGCGTACGACGCGGCGCGCCGATACAGCGCTTCCGCCAAGGAACGGGCCGAGGCGTGGCTCGGGACCGCCGCCGTGCACCGCCTGCGCGACCGCCAGGACCGCGCCCTCGAGGCCCTGGACGAGGCCCGGCGAGCCCTCGAAGGAAGCGAGCAGCCCGAGCTCGCGTCCCACGTTCATTTCATGCGCGGCAACGTGCTGTTCCCCTCCGGCGACGCCGCCGCCTGCCTAGGGGAGCACGAGCGCGCCTTGTCGCTGGCCCAGCAGGCGCGCTCGCCCCTCGCGGAGGCCCAAGCGCTGGGCGGGATGGCCGACGCCCACTACATCGTCGGGCGCATGCGCAGCGCGACGCGACTGTTCGAGCGCTGCGAGGCGTTGGCCGACAGGGAGGGCTTTGGTCAGCTCCGGCGCTCGAGCAGAGGAATGCTCCTCGTCATCCAGATCCTCTTCCTACGGGTGCGCGAGAGCGCCGAGCGATGCATCGAAGAAGCCAACGCAGCAGAGCTGGTGGGGGCGCTGCGTTCCGCGGCGTTTCTGCGAACCGGCGCGTGCCTCGGCCTCGGCTACCTGGGCGACTGGGAGCGAATGGAGAGTCAAGCGCAGGCCTGCGCGGAGCTCACGCTTCGCATGGGCGCCCGACGCTTCGAGGCGCTGTCTCGAGGTTACCTGGCCGTGTCCCGCTTCCACCTTGGACGCGAGCACGAGGCCGAGGCGGCCCGCGCCCTCGAACTGTCTCGCGCGTCGGGGTTGGCGTTCAGTGGTGGCGTCGTCCATGGCTCACTGGTCGCCACCGCAACGACTCCGGACCGCATCTGCCGCGAGATCCGCCAGGGCCTGGCCGCCCTGGATGCCGGCGCCGTCGCCCATGGGCGCATAGTCTTCTTGTCCCACGCGCTGATGGCAGCGATCCGGTTGAGAGATGCCGCTCAGACTCGCGAGCTCGCCGAGCTCCTGGCCCGCTCGACGGAGGAGCCATCCGAGCTGGTGACGCTGCTCTCCGGCTTGGGACGAACCGCGGCCAGCGTTCTCGTCGAGCCCAGCGCCGCGGCATCGCGCGAGCAGCTCGCGCTGCTGCGGCACCAAGCTCGCGCCGCGGGCTTGGTGCCCATGGCAGAGCTCGTCGCGACGCTCTGAGAGTTCCGGGGGTCAGTCCGTCTCGCCGCGCCGTGAGCACGAGCCCCCGCCGCACGCTCCACAGCGGCCGCCGCCGCCACAGCCGCCGGCGGCGCGATCGAGCAGCACCCACAGCGCGCAGGCGATGGCGAGACCCAGGATGGCGACGAGCTCGGTCATGACTTGGCCCTAGGCACTGGAGAACAACCCTGCGAAGCCCATGAACGCCAGCGAGAGGACGCCGGCGATGAAGAAGCTCATCGCGGTACCTCGGACCAGCTCGGGTACGCCGTTCACCTCGGTCTCCACGCGGATGCCTGCCATGATCACGAGCGCCAGAGTCAGGCCCACGCCGGCGCCGAGCGCGAACACGAGCCCTTCGACGAGGCCGTAGCCGCGGCTGGTCTGGAACAGCGCCAAGCCCAGGATCGCGCAGTTGGTGGTGATGAGCGGGAGGAAGATGCCGAGCGCGCGGAACAGCGCCGGGCTCAGCTTCTTGATCGCCATCTCGACGAACTGCACCGTGCTGGCGATCACCACGATGAAGCTGATGAGGCGCAGGTACGGGGCGTTGACCAAGATGAAGGTGTTCAAGACCCAGGCGGCGAAGGAGGTGATCAGCAGCACGAAGATGTTGGCCAGCCCCAGGCGAAGGGCCGTGTCGAGCCGACCGGTGACGCCGAAGAACGGGCACAGGCCGAGGAAGTAGGCGAGGGTGAAGTTGTTGATCACGCTCGCGGACGCGAAGATGAAGACCAGCTCGCCGAAGTCGCTCATCGCGCAGCCTCGCCGTCTCGAGGGTGGCTCGCCGCCTCGGAGGCGCGCGCCTTGCGCTTCTCGAGGTACGCGAACACCGCCAGGATGACCCCCATGCTCAAGAACCCTCCGGGCGGCAGGATCATGATCGCCCAAGGCTCGAAGCGGGGCCCCATCACGTCGAAGCCGAGCAGGGAGCCGCTGCCGAGCAGCTCTCGGATGGCGCCGATCATCGACAGCGCGAGGGTGAAGCCGCCCGCCATGCCCACGGCGTCGGCTACGGAGACCCCGACCGGGTTCTTGGAGGCGAAGGCCTCGATGCGACCGAGGATGACGCAGTTGGCCACGATGAGCGCGATGAACGCGCCGAGCTGCTTGTGGGCCTCGGGCATCAGGGCTGCGAGCAGGAAGTCCACGACGGTCACGAACGTCGCGATGATGATGATGTAGGTCGAGATGCGCACCTGACTCGGGATCAGGCGGCGCAGCAGCGAGACTATCGTCGCCGCGCCGATCAAGACAAAGGCGGTGGCGGCTCCCATCACCAGGCCGTTCAAGAGCGAGTTGGTCACGGCCAGGGCCGGGCAGAGCCCTAGCACCGCGATGAAGACGGGGTTCTCTCGCCACAGCCCCTTGAGCAGCTCCGGTCCGAAGTGCCTCTCGGGTTGCCTGGGACTCACGGCTGACCTCCGGGTACGCGGGCGGTCTTGCTCGCGCCGTCGCCGATGCGCGGCAGCCACTCCTGCGTGCTCTGATTCAGGATCGAGACGACGGCCCGGCAGGAGATGGTCGCGCCGGTGATGGCGTCGACCTGGTTGGGCGCCGTCTTCTCGCCTTTCTTCACGAGCTCGAGCTTGGGCTCGACCTTCAGCTCCTCGAAGTTCGCCTTGAAGTGCGGGTCGAAGATGATCTTGTCGCCGAGGCCGGGCGTCTCGCGACTCTCGAGCACCTCCATGCCGATCACGGCGCGGCGGCTCGGGTCGTAGCCGTACAGGAGCTTGATCGTGTCCTGGAAGCCCGGTCCTTCAGCCGGCACGGCGTAGCCAACGACGTCGCCTCGAGCGTCCTTGCCCAGGTAGATCAGGCGCTCCTTGGTGGGTGCTCCGGCCGGTCCCGTGAACGGGACCAGTTGGTCGCCTTTCAGCGCCAACGGCTCGATCGCCGACGCGTTTGGCAGCACCTTGTAGATGGCCGCCTGCATGGCCTCCGCCTGGTTCTGCTGGATGCGCGGGAGCGTCGCGAGGTACACGCCCACCAAGATCAATCCCGAGCACAGCCCCGCGATCCCCAGGGTGCCGGCCAGGCGCACCGAGCTCGGCTCTCGGTTCTCGCTCACGACTTGCCTCCGAAGCGACGCGGCATGAACTTGCGATCGATGAGCGGCGTGACCGCGTTCATCAGCAGGATGGCGTACATCACGCCTTCGGGCAGCCCACCCCAAGAGCGGATCAGGACGACCAGCACGCCGACACCGATGCCGAAGACCCAGGCGCCGCGCGGCGCCAGCGGTGTCGTGACCGGATCGGTGACCATGAACACCGCGGCGAACAGGAGACCGCCCGAGCACAGCATGAACAGCGGGTGCGGATGGCTCGAGGGGCTGAGCCAGTGGAGCACGCCGCTGAACAGCGCGACCGTGAGCAGGGTAGCGAGTGGCAGTCTCCAGTCGAACACGCGGCGTATCGTCAGCCACAGTCCGACGACGATCAGCACGAGCCCGGCCGTCTCTCCCAGCGAGCCCGCCGTGTTGCCCACGAGCAAGGACCAGAGGTCCGTGGACTGGTGCTGGAACTTCGAGAGGCCGAGCGGGGATGCCGCCGAGATCACGTCTACGCTGGGCTTCATCAGGGGCGGAGCGAGGGTCGAGGGCGCCACGTGCCAGGTGCCTCCCAGTGGCGCCACCCAGGTCGTGAGCGTGATGGGAAAGGCCGCCTGCAGGAACGCGCGCCCGACCAACGCGGGGTTGAAGGCGTTCTTGCCCAGCCCGCCCCAGATCACCTTGCCCAGGAAGATGGCGACGACGCCGCCCAGAAAGGCCATCCAGAGCGGGACTCCCGGCGGGAGCGTCAGGGCGAGCAGCACCCCCGTGAGCAGTCCGGAGCCGTCTCGTAGCGTGGACCAGCCGCGGTCTCGGGCGAAGAGCCACTCCGTGCCCGCGGCGCCCACGACCGCCGCGGCGATGACGAGAAAGGCCGTGACGCCGAAGTAGTAAGTCGCCGCGGCGATGACCGGCAGCGTGGCGCCCACCACCTCGAACATGATGCTTCGGGTCGTCTGTCCCCGATGGACGAAAGGGGACGTGGAGATCTGCAGGGAGCGAACGTCGTCCGTCACTGGGACGACCCCTTCTGGCGCACCAACGCTTTGCCGACCCGTATCAGCTGGACCAATGGGATGTGCGAGGGGCAAGAGAACGAGCAACTCGCGCACTCGAAGCAATCCATCACGTGCAGCGCGGCGAGCTCGTCGTGTAGCTCGGCCCGCGCGAGCTGCGCGAGCCGCGAGGGATTGAGGAACATGGGGCAGGCCTCGAGGCAGCGCCCACAGCGAATGCACGGCTCTTCGCTGACGGTCTTGGTGGATTGGTCGAGCACCAAGATGCCCGAGGTGCCTTTGGTGACGGGCACGTCCAGGCTCTTCTGAGCCATGCCCATCATTGGCCCGCCCAGGACGACGAGCCCGGCGCTCGGCAAGAGCCCGCCGCAGTGTTCGATGACCTGGCGCACCGGCGTGCCGATGGGCACCATGACGTTGGCGGGCCTGCGGATGCCCGGCCCGGTGACGGTGACCGCACGCTCGATCAGCGGGATGCCATGGTCGAACAGTCCAGCCAGCACCGCCGCCGTGCCCACGTTCTGCACGACGATCTCCAGGTCCAGGGGCAGGCCGCCGCTCGGGACCTCGCGCGACGAGAGCGCGTCGATCAGCATCTTCTCCGCGCCCTGCGGGTACTTCACCGTCAGCCCCACGACCTCGACGGGGCGCGTGCCGATGGCCTGCCTCAGCGCCTCGATGGCGTCCGGCTTGTTGAGCTCCACGCCCACGGCGCCTCGCTTGGCCAAGGTCAGCTCCAGGATGAGGTCGAGCCCGCGCATCACCTGCTCGGCCTGCTCGACCATCACGCGGTGGTCGCAGGTCAGGTACGGCTCGCACTCACAGCCATTGAGCACGACGAAGCTCACCGTCTTGCCCTTGGGCACTTGGAGCTTCACGTGGGTGGGGAAGGCCGCGCCGCCCATCCCAACCAGCCCGCCGCGTTGGATGAAGGCCGCCTTCGTCGCTGCGTCCGCGTCCTGCGCTGGGCGCTCGAGGGTGGTGATCTTCTGGCTGGCGAACGCGTCGGTGGCGATGACGATGGTCTGTAGCTGCTTGCCGCTCGGGTGCGGGCGCAGCTCGATGGCCTTGACCGTGCCTGTGACGGGAGCATGAAGGAACGTCGACACGAAGCCTCCGGCCTCCGCGATCACCTCCCCGCGCTGGACCTTCTGCCCGGGGCTCACGCTGGCCTTGGAGGGAGCGCCGATGTGCTGGGCGAGCGGCAGCCAGTACTCGTCCACGAACGGCATGCGCTCGATTGGGCGCGACCGGGTGGCCTCCTTGTGCTCTGCAGGGTGCACCCCATGACGGAACGTGCGCCCACCCAACATGAAGGCGACTCCCGTCATGAGGCCGGGCCTCCCGGCTTGCGACCCGCGGTGTAGCCGGCGATGGCGAGCAGGCGAGCACCGAGCCGCGTCGTCGCCTCGTCGAGCTGTTCGAGTCGCAACGTGGTCAGCTTCGCCTCGTACTCCGCGCGCAGCGCGCCGAGCTGCGCCTGATGAGTGGCCTCGACCTCGCTGCTTGCCGTGGCGTGCGCCTGCTCCGAGGAGGGAGCGCCGACTCGTGCCAGCTCCTGCAGCGTCTGCCAGGTCTGTGCCCGTTCGGCCACCAGGTCCCTCAGGACCTCGGGCCGTCCGCCGCCCTCGGCGGTGGACACGTAGGAGGCGAAGCGCTCCTCGCCGAGCGCGAAGCTCTCGGGAGTCAGCTCACCGCCCTGGTCGCCCTTGGCCCAGGGCTCGCTGGGCGCGAGGTTACCGTCGAGTGAGAGCCGCTGCTCGAGTCCGCCCGGGGCGGCGGGATCATGGCGCAGCAGGGGATGGACCCGGCACTCTGCCGCGAGGCGAGCGCGTTCGATGGTCGCCGCCGTGTCGAAGCCGTGTCGGGCTGGGCTGGGCGCGTACAGGTGCAGCAGCGCGGGGCCGGGGAAGGCGAGGGCCGCCTGTGCGCCGTCGAACAGGTGCTGATGATGCGCCACGGTGCTCGACAGGACGAAGGCGCGACGTCGCATCACGATGGGCAGGAGCGGCTCCGGGGCGGCGCCCAGCCGCTCGCGGCCGTCGAGCACGATGACCTTGACCGGCAGGCGCGACGCGAGCACCCGCTCGAGTCCCGGCAGCGCCTCGGCGCTCAGGATCTCGGCGCCGGCCAGCACGAGCAGCGGTGGGCAAGTCCCTCGCTCCTCGGCGGTCAGGTCGAGCGCAGTGAGTCGCTCGAGCGCGCGTTCCTCGAGCGTCAGGTTGCTGGATGCCGCCAGAAGGAGCTCCGCTCTCCGCAGTTCGCGAATCTCCATGGCGTGGCCATCGAGCAGCGCTTCTGCCAAGCCCATCGCCAAGTCCAGCGCTCCTGACGAGAGATCCACCACCACCGGTTGTGCGAACGGATTGCGGGGGAACTCGGCGGCCCAGGTGCTGAGCGATGAGCTGGCGACGACCAGGCCAAAGCGAGCGCGGCCCATACCGCTCGAGCCGGTCACGAGCGCCTCGCGCAGACCCTTGACGTATCCGGCCATCTCGACGAGCCGACTGGCGCGCTCGGCGTCCACCGTCGAGCGAGCTCCCAGCGCGTCCAGCCGAGACACCAGCACGCCAACGTTTGCTGGCTGGTCGGGCACGTCCGACAATGCGCGCGCGAGCGCGTCCAGATCCTCGCTCGGGATCGAGCCGGCGAGCGTCCGTCGAACCGCTTCGTGGAGCCGCTCGGCGAGCTCGGCCAGTCCAGCCGCCCGCTGCACGAGCTTTCTCTGTTCGGTGTACTCGGCGATGGCGGCGACCAGGCGTGCGCCCAGACGCGCGCCGGAGCCCGGCTCGTGGCCTCCGCCGCCGGTGATGGCCAACAGGGTGTGTCGGCTCGACAAGATCGCGGGCAGCGCGCCGATGGCGTCGTTGCTGGCCGCGCGGGCGATGCTCTGCCCGCTGGGGTCGGGCAAACGCTCCCACACCGACCAGCCCGACGCCGCGGCGCCGACGGTAGCCTCGTCACGCCCGACGACGCTGACGGCGCCCTCGGCGCACACCGCCGAGCATCCCCCACAACCCTGGCACGCGGCTGGGTTCACGCTCAGCGCGAGCAGCTCGCCGCTACCCTTCGCGCGCGCATGAGGCGCGTGGAAGAGCGACTCGGTGACCGCGACGGGCAGCCTCAGGATCGGCTGCAACGTGGACGCGAAGAGCCGGGCGAGCTCGGGCCGGTCCTCGGCGCCGATCTTCATCTGGTCGACGAGCCAGCCGAAGCTCTCGGTCAGCACCGCCTCGGTGAGCGCTGGTTGCTTCTGCTTGGCTAGAGTCGCGTCAATGCGCGCTGCGAGCTGCTTGTGCGCGCGCCGCAGCTTGGCGGCGAGGGCGCTGCGTTCGCCGGGGGCGGACTCGGCGGCGATGTCCGCCCCCGCGTCCAGCAGTTGCTCCGTGCGCAGCAGTCCCGGGGCGATGGCGGAGTCCGGGCACGCGGTCCAACAGGCGCCGCAACCGACGCAGCGACTCGGGTCCACTCGAGGCATCCGGTTCTGGTGCACCGCGACCTGGAACAATCCCGAGGTGCTCGGCGCGGCGGCCCCCAGCGTGAGATAGGGGTCGGGTGACGAGACCGGCTCCCCGCGTTCGATGCGCGGCTGCGCCAGCTCGCCCCAGAAGCGAGGCACGTTCTCGTAGCTCGTGCCGCTGCGACCGAAGCGACGGACCGCGAGGGGTGGCGTCGCATCGAGCGAGACTGGGGGTGGCTCGGGCCACGACTCCCAGTCGAGTCGCTCGGGCCGACGGGGCGCCGTCGGGGCGCCCCCGAGCAGCCACGCGACGTGCTCGACCAGCTGCGCGACGGGAGCATCCAGCACATACACGTTCAGCTCCCGCTCGCGCATGCTCGCCCGCCAGGAGGCCGGCATGTCCCCGAAGCACGCCCGAGGAGGCAACGGACTCGAGAGCAGCACGGAGCCGCCCTTGGCCACCGAGCGCAGCGGGTTGATGTCGAAAGGCAGCTCCGGCGCGGCGACCAACGCGACGTCGTGCCAAACGACCGACGCGGGAGCGCTCAGGGGAACCGGTGCGGCGGTGACCTCTGCCAGCCAGGTGCCCTGCTCGGCGCTCGCGGTACGGCTGCGCACGTGGGGGCCAACCGCGCCCGCGATCGCGGTCGCCAGCACGTCCAGCACGGACTCGGGCGACTCCGCGCGGCGGGCCCAGAGCGCGACGGTCTTGGCCCCGTCGGACCTCAGATCGAGCGGCGCGTCGATGCGCACGAGCGAGCCGGCGAGCGTGGGGTAGTCCGCGCGGAGGCGCTGATCGAGCACCTCCCGGCGGGGGTGCTCCGAGTGGCGCGGCGGGACCGCGACGCCCAGCACGACCGACGCCGGCAGGTCCGTGCCGAGCTTCATGGACTCGAACAGCGCGAGCAGCTCGGCGTGCGCGAGCCGGCCGCCGCCCAGTCCGTAGCTGGCCGAGAGCACTCGGGGGCCGCGCGCCTCGAGCGCGCTGCGAACCTCGCGACTGAGCGGGCCGGCGCCGCCGAACACCTCTCCGGTCCGCTCCAGCACCATCACCGTGTCGAGCTCAGCCAGCGCTGCGCAGACCTCCGCGGCTGCAAAGGGTCGGAGCCACTCGATGCCCAGCACGCCGACCTTCTCGCCGCGGGTGTCCCGCAGGTAGTCGGCCAAGGCGCGCGCGGTGTCGATGGCCGAGCCCTGAGCCACGAACGCGACCCTCGCGTCGTCCAGCCGATGGCGAGTGACGAGCTCCAAGCGCCTGCCCGAGAGTCGCTCGAACTCCATCATGGCCCCGCGCAGCGCGTGCTCCGCCGCAGCGGCGTAGAACGGGTGGGCTCCCGCGAGCGCGACCGACAGGTCCGTGCCGGAGAGCTCGAGTCCGTGCGCCGCCGGCCGATCCGGATCGAACCAGCGGGGGATGCGACGCCGGCGCGGTCCGAGGACGAGCTCTTGGGCCGGCGTGGGGCTCTCGAGCTCGGCGCCCGGCGCGCCGAGCAGCTGTCGGACCAGCGCGTGGTCCGGCAGCTCGACGCTGTGCGGTGCCGAAGCCAGCTCGGGTCCTTCCTGGGCCACGACGGCTGGCGTGAGGCACGTTTCCGCCGCCCGTCGGGCCACGAGCGTCATGTCCACCGCGCACTGCGCGTTGCGCGCCAGTCCGAGCAGCACACCGCTGTCTGCCAGGGCGTGGTACGGCCCGTGGCCGTCTCCGCCCAGCGTGCCCGCGGAGACCGCGTCCGGACACAGCACGGCGTGGATCACCAGCGGCGCCCGGCGGCCAGCGACGGCGTGCAGCGCCGCATGAGCGTCCATCACGTGGCCCTCGGGCAGCAGCACGGTGGCTCGATATCCGGCGAGCGCGCGACCCTCGGCCAGAGCCAGGGCACCTTTGGCGTCGTCCGCGACGCTCTCGAGCACGAGGACGTCGAAAGCGTTCGGTCCTGCGCTTCGCCCGGCCTCGAGACGCGACTCGAGCGTCGTGGCCGCGCGGCAGACGCGTTCGCTCGCCAGGATCTCCGTGGCCAGCACTGCCTGGGCGCCGGTGAGGATCGCCAGGTCCCCACTCGGCCTCTCGGCGTGTGGCGCACCGGACAGCAGTCGCTCGAACCATCGCGCGGTAGCCCTTGCCCAGTTGCTCATGATGCGACCTCGAGCCTTCTCCTCGGCTGAAACTGATTGCCCACGACCTCTGCGATCGCGCCGGTGGGGCAGCGCAGGGTGCACGTCACGTCGCACCGGCCTGCGTCCTGGATGACGGGCAGGCCACCCTTCATGACGAGGGCGCCCGTCGGCGCGTCCAGGGCGCAGCGCCCGCAGGCGTCGCAAGCGACAGCGCACGCGCGGGTCGCTTCGGGTCCGGTGACCGGGCTATTGCACTGCACGAGCACCTTGTTGGCGAGCGGCTCGATCGTGAACAGGTCCAGCGGGCAGACCTCGACGCAGTCACCGCAGGCGGTACAACCTTCCACGTTCACTACCGGCAGGGCCTCGGCGTTCATCGCGATGGCGTCGAAGGTGCATGCGCGCTCGCAGTCCGCGAGCCCGAGGCAGCCCCAGGAGCACGCGCGACCGCCCCCGTTGACCAGGAACGCCGCGCGGCACGAGGGCAGGCCGTCGTAGCGAGCCAGCCGCCGCACGCTGGAGGTGCCCCCGGCGCAGTGCAAGCGAGCGACGCGCTTGTTCTGGGTGCCCGCCTCCACGCCCAGGTACTCGGCGATGAGCGCTAGTCCGTCCGGGCTCGAGACGGTGCAACCGCTCGGCTTCTGGCTGCCGCTGACCACGGCCTCCGCGAACGCGCGACAACCTGGCTGGCCGCAGGCGCCACAGTTGGTCCCGGGCAGCATGCCCTCCACGTCGTCGATACGCGGGTCCTCGTACACGCGCAGCGTCCGGGTCGCTATCGCCAGGATCACCCCGAACGTCAGCGCGACGCCGAACATGATCCCTCCGGCGGTTGCGATCTCGATCAGCGGCACCTCACTGCACCTCCATCAGTTGAAGCGAGCCGCCCTCGCCAGCAGATCGTCGGTGACCGTGGCATCGCCCTCGCGCGGCGCGCCGGGGTGGATGCAGGTCGCGGGGCACTTCTCCGCGGCGACGACTAGCTGCAGGAACGTGCCCGCCAAGACGTCGGCGATGAACGCCTGCTTGTCCGCGTTGTACTTGAACATCAACGGGTTGAGGTTCGTGCACTCGTTGCAGGTGGTGCACAGCGGGGTGTCGATGAACGGCTCGGAGAAGCTGACCGTCTCCTCTTCGGCCTCCTCCGCCGCGCTGGCGACCGCGGGCGCTGCTGTCGGTGCCGCCGCGGAATCGGCGAGGGTCGAGGTCGCGGCAGGGGCGGCGGGCGTGTCCCTCGGCGCGATGGGGGGCGAGGTCAGCAGCGCCCCCGGATCGAGCAGCGCTCGCGCCAGACGACCGAGCGCCTCGGACGCCTCCGCGTTGCGAACCCGGTCCAGCTCCGCTGCGTGCGCGCGCTCGAGGGCAGCCCGCGCCTCGGCGGCTTCATCCTGCGCGACCCGTCGGGCTGCCTCGACGGCGCGCCGCGCATGCTCGTTGTTGGCTCCGCCGAGCTCCTGCAGCATGCGCCAGACGCGTCGTCGCTGCCGACACTCGAACGCGAGTTCGCGCGACACGATGGCCCGAGCTAGCTCGCCGCTGTCGCTGACGACCCAGATGAACGGCACCTGGCGCGGCAGCTCGTGCGAGAGCGCATCGACGTAGCGCGCGAGCTCCACCTGCTCGTCGCTCCATGCGCTCGAGGGTATGACCCAGAAATGCCGGCGCTGGGTGAGGTCGAGCGCAACGGCGTCGGCGTAGGTGAAGTCGAGGGGCAGCGCGGTGGCTGCGCCGTCCGGCCCGACGACCTCGGCCGCGTGGCTGGGCCAAAGCTGTTCGGGGTGGGGGTTGCCGTTCACGTCGAAGCAATCGGCCCAGGAGCTGCCTGCGTCTGGATCGTAACGGAAGCAGGGTAGGGCTCGTCCCTCGTGGGTCGCTGCGAGCTCGAGCCAGCTCGGCATCGGGCCCCGGGCAGGGCGCGGCAGCAGCACGGCGACCGCCGGCCTCAGTGCCCCCGCCATCCGCTCGAAGCCGTGCGCCAAGTGATCCGGGGCGGCCAACGTCGACTGAGTGACGAACGCCTCGTGGTGCGCCGAGAGGACGTAGCCGAGTCCCGGCGGCGAGGCGCCGACGGTCGCCCGCTCCTCGATGATGACGTGGACGGGTCTCCCCGAACGCAGCAGCTTCGACAGCGAGTCGAGGGACGCTTCCCACACGCGCTCAGCGCGCTCGACGACCAGGATGGGGGGCACGAGCATCAGCTCTTCACGCGAGAATCCCTGCCAGTCGAGCTTGCCGTCGGTGAAACTCGGCTCCGTCGTGGCCTCGCCCAACTCGCGCTTGGCCGCCCGTACGGCCGCGAACACGGCGCTCCGCTGCTGCGCTACGCCATCGAACAACCCGGCCGCTACGCCAAAGCAGTCTTCGTGCTGCACCAGTCTCGCGCGTCCGAGCGCTGGCTCGGCAGCCAGGGGCGTCGAGTGGACGACCAGCAGCTCGGGCTCGCTCTGCGCGTCGGACAGAAAGCCAGCGAGCGTGCCGACCAGAGCCTCGAGCCGTGCCCGGCGCTCCGCTCCGAGCCGCTGCGGGCCGCGCTGCGCTGGCACGACTCGAGCCAGTCGAGCCGCATCGAACAGCGCTCTGCCTTCGCCGAGCCCCGGCGCGGTCGCGCCCTCCGAGGAGCGCGTGTCGTCCAGGCGTAGCAGCTCCCTCAGCCGCTCCGCGAGCGAGCGAACCTGTTCTGCGAGCGCGATCGAGCGCGTGCGCCGCGCCCCGAGCACGACCTCGGCATACAGCTCCAGGTGAGCGTGCTCGCTCAGACCGAGCACGCGTCCGTCGCTCGGCAGCGCGGCGCGGACCTGGTTCAGCTCTAGCTCGAAGCTCTCGCGAGCTGCGTCGCTGAGCCGAAAGTCGGCGCCAAACCGCGCGAGAGCTTGCGGAAGCACGACGGCGGAGGGCTGAGCGCTCTGCAGCTCGCTCGCCACCTGCGCGGCCTGAGCGACGAGGCGCGGCAGATGCTCCAGCGTGACCGCCGCGGTCGCGCCCGCTTGCTGGGCAGCCTCGAGGGCGACGCGCAGCGCCTCGTGCAGCGACTGCACCCGGCCGCCGTCCACCAGCAGTGGGAAGGCGCTGGCAGCGCCGCGACTTCGGAGCAACGCGCTGACCGCCAGAGGCGCCAGCGGCAGCAACGCCGCGTCTCCTGCGACGCCGGACAGGTGGAAGTGACGGACCGCGGCGAGCCAAGCCGGATCCGGCTGCGCGGGCGGCTCGGGCAGCCGCGGTAGCTCCGCGCGCTCGGGCCGGCTGGGCGACAAGGCCGGGGCGCGCGCCGCCGAGATCTCGGTCACCGCGCTGGACGGCTCGATCAGGGCGTCCAGCGCAGCCTTCGCCCAACCGAGCCGCGTAACCAGCGCGGCCTTCGTGGCGCTCGCGACCGCGGCGACGAGCGCGTCCCACGAGGCCGAAGTCATGTCGAGGGCCACGAGCCGGAGCTGCCTTTGCGCGATGAACTCGTGCTGCAGCGGCGACAGCTCGCTCCACACCGAGTCGGGCTTGCCTGCCAGGTGCGGGATGGCGACGGTGGCGCCGTCCGAGAGCACGCCTCCGAGCGCCAGCGTGTCGAGCAATGCCGGGTGGGCGACGAACAGCACGTCCACGGACTGCACGCGACGCGGCGCGCCGCCGACCGCGATGGACGACTCGAGCCGCGTCTCGGGCCGCCAGAGCTCGAAGGGCGCCACCCCCGCCAGACGTGAGACCACCTCGAAGAGCAGCTCTTGCGAGCGACCGCTAGCGGGCAGTGCAGCCAGCACCAACGCGGGACGGGCCGAGTGGTCGAGCGGCTCGACCGACGTTCCTGCCATCGCGCTCAGCGCGCTCCAAGAGCTCGGGTCCTGCAGATCGAGCGCGCAGAGCTCGCTCGAGACGCCGTCGTCGGCGTGCAGGGCGGCGCTCACCTCGGCCATCAGGCGACCTGCGGTCCACGCCGGCTCGGCGACGATGATCCGGCGCTTGCCCTGGAGTACGGCGGCCAGCTCCGCGGCCGGGAAGGGGCGCAGCAGCGCGACGCCGACGACACCGCAGGCGACCTTGGCGTGGCGCAGCGCATCCGCCGCTTCCAGCGCCAACTCACGAGTCTGTCCCGTGGCGACGATGACGACGTCCGCGTCCGTCGTGCGGTGACAGCGCACCGGGAGGACGTCACGTCCCGTCGCGCGCGTCGCTCGCGCGAAGGCGTCAGCGACGTTCGAGCTCCCGGTCGCGCCCGCGGCCAGCGCGGCCTTCGCCGCTTCAGCCCGCAAGGGCTCGTAGAGCCAGGGTCGCGCCAGGAAGGTCTCGTCGATCAGGCACTCCCCCGCGGTGCCGATCAGGTGCGCGACCAAGCAGTGATCCACCGCCTCTTGCCCGCTGGCTGCCGCGAGCTCGAAGGCACCGAAGGGCGCGGCCTCCGCGCGTTGCTGCGTCGTGCGATGGAGCACCCAGGGCGCGACCTTGCCCAGGCCGTGGGGCGAGACGGCGTCGAACAGGCTGGCGGCGCGGAGACGGCTGAGCGCCAGTCCCTCCGCCGCCGCGCTCGACGCCACGGCCCCGGCGCCGCAGAGCAGCTGGGCAGTGCGCTCGACCAAGACACGACCGCTGCTCGAGCGAGGGCTCGAGTCGCCGCCGACCACGCTGGAGGCTCCCTTCGGGGGTGGCTTGGACCTGGAAGCCCCCTGTTGCCTCACTTCGGACGTCTCCATGGCTCCTCGATTCGCGCTCTCAGACCATGAAGCGGTCGATTTCCCGTTGGACCGCCGCCAAGCGCTCCTCCACGCCCTGGTTCAGGCCGACGGCGCACAGCTTGTCGTAGCGAGCCGCGCTCTCGTTCTGATAGAGGATCCCGATGGGGATGGGCATGTCGCACGCGGCGATGTTGCGCGCGCTCTCCAGGTCCGCGGGGTCGTGTACTCGGTGGTTGGGGAACAGGCGCTTGAGGCTCGGCTCGGCGGTCACGCCGTTCTCGTGCTCCAAGAGCAGGATCTTGTTCGGGTCCGCCTGCACCTCGTCCCACAGGTGGTCCATGTAGTGCGGGCAACGCTGCAGGATGCGCACGAAGGACAGACCCTCGTGGTGATACGCCTTGCGTAGCGTGGCCAAGACGTGCGCCGGGTTCCAGTCCACGGTCTGCGCGACGAACGAGGCGTTCGTGATGCCGAGCGTCACCGTGAGCGGGTTGAGCGGAGGCAGCGGCGCCCCACCCGGGTGGGTGTTGGAGGTCTGGCCTACCTTGCTGGTGGGCGAGGTTTGCATCTTGGTGAGCCCGTAGATGTTGTTGTCGAACATCATCACGGTCATCTTCATGTTGTAGCGGATGGCGTGGATCCAGTGGGCCGTGCCGATGGCGCAGCAGTCGCCGTCGCCGGTGGCCACGAACACGTGCAGGTCCGGGCGCCGGCTGCGCACCCCACATGCCACCGGCAGCGCGCGGCCGTGCAGCCCGTGAAACCCGTAGGTGCTCATGTAGTGCGGGAACCGACTCGAGCAGCCGATCCCGGACACGCACGTGATCTTCTCGGGCGGCAGCTGCTCGTCGCGCACTAGCTTCTGCACGGCCGTGAGCACCGCGTGGTCTCCGCAGCCAGGGCACCAGCGTGGTGTGCCGCCTTCGTAGTCTTCGAGCACGAAGTGCTGCGGCGGGAGGTCACATACCCAGTCGAGCTTCAGTCCAAACATTGCGTGGCTCTCCTTGCTCTCCTCGAACCCAAGTCAGTTGCTCGCCAGGCGCTGACGAAGCACGCGCTCGATGTCGCCGGGTGGCAGCGGGATGCCCGGCACCTTCGACCAACAGTCGATGTCGACCAGCGTTCGTGCCCGCAGGTACCAGGCCAGCTGCGCATAGCGACGGTTCTCTTCGGTGATGTAGGGCGCGCCGGGGTCGTCGCTGTAGTTGATCTCGACGGTCATCACCTGCTTGAAGCGGCTGAAGATCTCCTTCAGCCCCGGCTCCAGCGGCGAGAGGAAGCGCAGCATGAGCGAGGAGACCTTGCCGCCGTCGGCGCGGACTCGGTCGACGGCCTCTTCGATGGCTCCCCGGGTGGAGCCCCAGCCAACCACCAGCAGGTCTCCCTCGGGATCGCCGTGGACCTCGGGTGGCTTGAGCGCCTTCTGCAGCACCGCGAGCTTCGTGCTGCGACGAATCATCGCGCGTTGGTTGATGGCTGACTCGTAGGCCACCTTGCTGCGCTCGTCGTGGGCGAGCCCCGTCAGCACGTACTCGCCGCCCTTCTGTCCCGGAATGGGGCGAGCGGAGAGGCCGGTCTGCTCGTCCCAAGCGTACGCGGGCACGGAGCTGTCCCAGTCGGACTGATCGATCGGGGGAGCGAGCCACTCGGAGCGCACCCGAGGCCGAGGGAAGGGGGATTGTCCGGTGGCGAGGTTCGCATCCGTCAGGATGATGACCGGGCCGCGGAAGGTCTCCGCCAGCTGGCGGGCCATCACCACGAAGTGAAAACACTCGGCGATGCTGGTGGGTGCCATCACGATCTTCGGCGCGTCGCCCGGCGCAGCGAAGAGGGTCGAGAGCAGATCGCCCTGCTCTACGCGGGTGGGCAGGCCCGTGGATGGACCGCCGCGCTGGACGTTGATGATGACCAGCGGCAGCTCTGCCATGACCGCCAGCCCGATGAACTCGGTCTTGAGCGCCATCCCCGGCCCGGACGTCACCGTGACCGCGGTCTTGCCCGCGTAGGAGGCGCCGAGGGCGAAGCCGATGGCTGCGATCTCGTCTTCCGCTTGGTGAATGAAGCCGCCTGCGTGCTCCATGACCGCCGCCAAGTAGTGGGTCACCGAGGTAGCGGGGGTGATGGGATACATGGAGCAGAGCTCGATGCCGGCCGCCAACACACCCAGCGCTGCGGCCTGATTGCCGTTCATCACGACCAACTCCTCCTGGATCTCCCGCGCGGGAATGCGATAGCGCACGTCCAGGTGGCGCTCCGTCCAGGCGTAACCAGCCTCCACCAGGGCCACGTTCGCCGCCTGCAACTTCTCGCCCTTCTTCTTGAACTTCGCGCGGACCTCGGCGAGGACCTTCTCCTTGTCGCGCTCGTACAGCGCGCACATGAGGCCGAGCGCGAACATGTTCTTGCCGCGCCGAGCGTCGGCTACGACCTTCAGGCACTCGTCCTCCATCGCCACCTCGTGGACGACGTAGCCGCGGTCGATGAAGTCCGCCTTGGCCTCGGAGTAGGCCTCGCGGATGGCGGCCTGCGGATCGCTGCCCCACTTGCTCTCCAGGAACACCAGGGTCCCGGGCCGCAACGCGCCCACGTCGATGCGGCTGTACAGCACCTGCTCGTTGAACGCGATCACGACGTCGGCGGCGTCGCCCATGTTCGTGACCTCGCTCGAGCCGATGCGGATGCGGTTGCCGCTCGCGCCGGAGCGGGACCGCACCGGCGGCTCGATCTCCGCCGGGATGATCTCGACCGTCCACACGCCGTTGCCCGTCTTCGCGCTGATGGTGCCGAAGAGCTGGCCGGCCGTCTGGGCGCCTTCACCCGAGTCGCACACGACCTCGACGACGTGCTGCGGCACGGTCAAGACCTGGACGGGTCGGGTGGTTTCGCTCTGGGATCCGTTGCTCTTGTCGATGCTGGTCGCGAGAGTGCTCATGCGGAAACCTCGGGGATGTCAGACCTCTGGGAAGGACCGCATGAGTTGCGCCCGCAACACGCGCGGGTGTTCGGTAGGCGCAAGGCTTGCGGTCACGCGGACAGGAAATGTCGGTAGAGAAGGGATGCCGCGGGCGGAATGCGAGAAGCGCGCCAGCGCCCTGGACGTGGCTCCTCAGTCGAGTCCGCCCATGTCGTCCCAAAAGGCGCGCATGATGAGCTCGTTCTCTTCGGCTTCGTGGCGACGCAGGATGGAGATGGCTCGGCGGGTCATGAGCGCCAGGCGCGCAGGCGACTGCGGACCCGCCGACAGCGATTTTGCTCCCTCGACCACGTCGCGGAAGGCCTTGAGGATCTCGCTGTGCTCGAGCGCGAGCGCCGAGAGGCGTCCCGACAGGTGTGGGGTCTTCTCGCGGATCTCGTTGAACAGGTTCGACTCCGGCTCTCCGGAGAAGTGCATGCGCAGCTGCTCGACCAGCGCGCTCACGCGTCGCGTCAATTCGGGCGCCCACTCGGGTCCGAAGTGCTCGTCCGAGGTCACCCAGTCGTCGACTCGGTTTACCGTCAACGTCAGCCCCCGGTGCTCGTCCAGGACCGTGTTTCGGTCGTCAGTCGTCGATGAGCTCGCCATGGTCACCTCCGCAGCCGTGAAACGGCCGAAAAAACCGCCGATGTGCCGAGCCTAGCAGCCGGCATGGGCGCCCAACATGACGACGATCAACGGATTGATCCCGCGCGAACGATTCTCAGACGAGCTTGGCCCGGCGCGTGTCATCTTGGGCGAACGATGCGATTCAACGTGGACGAGATCCTCGAGCTAGCGCTGGCCATCGAGCGCACCGGGGAGGCGTTCTATCGTCAGGCGGAGTCGAGGTTCCAGCAGCCGAAGCTGCGCGAGACGTTCCGCTTTCTGGCGCTGGAGGAGGTCGCGCACGAGCGCACCTTCGCGGAGATGCTCGCGCGGGTCGGACGCCTCGACGCGAGCGAGTCACGCGGGGAAGAGTACGTCGCGTACCTGCGGGCGTACGTCGAGAACGTCGTGTTCTCGCAGCAGAAGGCGCTGGACATGCTCCAGACCGCGGAGTCCGCGGAGGCGGTGCTGCGATTCGCGATGCAGCGCGAGCAGGACTCGATCCACTTTTACCTCGAGCTGAAGGAGCTCGTGCCGGAAGCGGAGCGGGGCGTGCTCGAGCGCATCTTGGACGAAGAGCGCGCGCACTATCGCAAGCTCTCCGCGCTGGTCAGCGAGCTGTCGGGGCAGGGCGCGGCGGCGGACTGAGGCCCCTCAGTTCTTGCGCTCGAGTCGGAACAGGCGCTTGCCGTCGCGCTCGGTGGGTGGATACACCTTCAGCACCTCGGCGCGGATCTCTCGGAGGCGGCCGGGGCCGTTCAAGTCGCGGATCTTGAGGCGGTCGTCCGAGGCCATCAGCACCGCGCACAGCCCGAAGGCGAAGTGCTGCACCAGGTCTCCCGCTTCGGGCCAGAGGGGCTCCTCCTCCGGGGCGACCTCCGGGGTGGCCGCAGCGACCGCCTCGCTCCACTGGCTTGGTGGGGGGGAGGGCGCCGAGGCACGCTCCGCTGGCGGCGGCCTCGGCGGAGCGCTGCGCGCGGTCGCCGCGCCGCTCGCTCCGCTGACGGACACGGCCACGCCCAGCGAGCGCGCGGCCACGAGCTGCCCGGCCACGACCGCGAGCCCCAGCTCCGACGCGCGCCCGAGCACCACGCCGTAAGGCCCGCCCGCTGGGCCGAGCAGGCTCGCGAGGGTGTACCGGCCACGAAGCGCGCGGACCGGATCCACGCCGTCGGCCGCCACGCGGAGCTCGACGCCCTCCACCAGGCCCGTGGCGCTGAGCCAGCCTCCATCGAACTCGGACAATGCCTCGATCAGATCCCGGCCAGCTTCGATTTCAGTCACGGCGCCCATGGTCCCCTCAGACGTAGCGTCGCGCGAGGTCCAGCGCCTGACGAACGTAGCCGCCGCCGAACAGGTTGACGTGCACGAGCACCGGGTAGAGCTGGTACAGCCCGATCCGCTCGCCGGCGCCCAGCGACAGCGGCCACGCCTCCGCGTAGGCGTCGAACACCCGCGCGGAGAAGCCGCCGAACAGGCGCATCATGGCCAGGTCCACCTCGCGATGCCCGCCATAGACGGCGGGGTCGATGAGGAACGGCTCGCCGCCGGAGGTGAGCAGGTTGCCGCCCCACAGGTCGCCGTGCAGCCGGCTCGGGGGTTCGTCCGAGCCGACCAGCTTCGGCATGCGCTCGCACACCGTGTCGAACACGCGGGCGTCTGGCGCGTCCATCCGGCCTCCGTCCCGCGCGAGGGTGACCTGCGCGCGCAGCCGCCGCTCGGCGTAGAACTCCGCCCAGGTGTCGCACGGTGTGTTGTCCTGCGGCAGGCGACCGATGAAGTTTGGATGGTCAAGGCCAAAGCAGGGTGCCCCGAAGCGATGCAGCGCGGCCAGCCCCCGACCGAGGCGCGCATCGTGGGCCGCGTCGGGCTTGCCTGGCGAGAGGTATTCGAGCACCAGGTAGCCCGGCTCGGCGTGGCCCTCGCGCGAGACGGCGAGCACCTTGGGAACGCTGAGCGCGCCGCTCTCGCGCAGCCAGTCGAGCCCGCGCGCCTCCGCGGGGAACATCGACGAGTCGGCGCGCTCGTTGGTCTTGGCGAATACGCGCTCGCCGTTCTCGAGCTTGACCAACCAGCAGTCGTTGATGTCCCCTCCCGAGAGCGCGCGCGTCTCCGACACGCTCTGACCCAGGCGCTCCTCGATGCGATGCCGGACGGCTCGATCCATGAGCCGAGGCGTGCCGCGCCGCCAGTGCCCTGTCAATCGCCGACGGGCTCGACGAGCTCGGCCAGCAAGCGGCGGCAGGACCGCTCGCAGATGTCGAGGACCTCGTCGAAGCCGTGCTCACCGCCATAGTACGGGTCCGGAACGTCCGCGGGACCCGAGGCGGCCGGATCGTAGTCACGAAACAAGCGCACTTTGCCCTTGTGCTCACTGCTTCGAGCCAGCGCCATCACCGCCGCGTGGTTGTCTCGATCCATGACCAGGACATGATCGAAGCGCGCGAAGTCCGCCGCCAGGAACTGTCGTGCGCGACCCGACAGCACGATGCCGCGGCGGCGGGCGGCGGCGGTCGAGCGGCGATCCGGAGGCTCGCCCGCGTGGTAGGCAGCCGTCCCGGCGCTGTCGAGCTCGAAGGCGTGCTCGAGCCCAGCCTCGCGAACGACGTGCCGCATCACACCCTCGGCGGTGGGCGAGCGGCAGATGTTACCCAAGCAGACGAAGCAGATTCGCGTCGGCATGTGTGGCTCCGGGCTCAGAGCTTGGGCGCGACGCCCATCTCCTCGAGCAAGGCGTCCGCTCCGTCGACCGCGTCCATCACCCACAGCATGTAGCGAGTATCGACGTGGATGCTGCGAGTGATGTGGCTCATGAAGAGCCAGTCGCTGGCCATCGCCTCGTAGTTGCCGTCGAACGCCAGTCCGACGAGCTGTCCTCGTGCGTCGAGGGTGGGCGAGCCGGAGTTGCCGCCGGTGATGTCGAGATCCGCCAGGAAGTTGACGGGCACCGTGCCGAGCTTCTCGTCGGCGTAGGGACCGTACGTTCGGCTCTTGGCCTTCTCCAGCAGCTTCGCTGGCGCGTCGAAGGGCTCCTTGCCGGTGGCCTTGTCCACCACCTGCTCCAGGCGGGTGAACGGGAAGTACACCGGCGCGCCCGGCTTCGGCGCGTAGCCGCGCACGGTACCGAAGCTCACGCGCAGGGTGCCGTTCGCGTCGGGTGCCAGCGGACCGGGGGTCATCTCGCGCAGGGCGGCCACGTATCGAGGCCGCAGCAGCAAGAGCTCGCCGGTGCGCGCGTCCTCGCGGGCCTCCTTGCCCTTCACGAGCACCAGCAGCTCGCGCGCGGCCTTGATCATCGGGTCGGCGCTGCGGGCGAGGGACGCGGTGGTGCCCTTGCGAAACGTCTCGACGCGTGTCTTCTCGTCCTCGAGCCGCGTCTTGCCCAAGAGGGCCGTCACGGCCTGCTCGATGCTCGCCCGGCTGGGCTCGCTCTTGCCGAGGAACGCCGCGAGCAAGCGCTGCTTCTCGGGCGAATCTGGCAAGCGCGCGGCGCGCTCGAGGGCGAGGCCGAGCAGGCCGGCCTCGAGCTTGCGCGCGTAGCGCTTGGACAAGGACACCATGCCCTGCTCCATCGGCTTCCAGTTGCGCGCTTGATACTCGGGCTTTCGCTCCGGGTCCGGCTTGGCGCGCTCCTCGGCCATGCGCACCAGATCGAGCGCCGTGCTGGTCATGCTCGAGAGCCGCAGGAGCTCCCACAGCGCCGAGTCCAGATCGCGGGTTGCCTTGCGCTGTTCGAACACGCCGGCGAGCTTCTCCAGCACGCCGTCGTACTTCGCTCGGCGCTCGGCCTCGGCCGAGGTCCACTCCTTCAGCTCCGAGTCCCGCTTGCGCCGGGCCGCGAGGGCTCCGCCGAGGGTCAGGCCCTCCAGCGCGCCGCGCGTGTAGGTCAGCGCGTTGGACAGGCCGCGCTCGAGAGGAGTGGCCTTCAGCGCCACGTCCTTGTCGTCGCGACTCACCTCCGCGATGCGCGCGAGGTACTCCTGGTACAGCTCGATGCGGCCCGGATAGAACCACTCCACGGTCTCCGAGGTCTCTTCCGCGGTGTACAGTCGATACGTGCGGCCCGGGTAGCCCGCCACGAACACCAGCGCGCCGGGGGTGAGCGGCTTCGTCGCGATTTGCAGGTGGTGCTTCGGCTGATACGGCACGTTCTTCTCGGAGTAGTCCGCGGGGCTGCCGTCCGGGCCGACGTACGCGCGCAGCAGCGCGAAGTCACCGCTGTGGCGCGGCCAGCGCCAGTTGTCGATCTCGCCGCCGTAGTTGCCCACGCCGCGGTGCGGCGCATACACCAGCCGGACGTCGCGGATCTCGAGCTTCTCGATCAACAAGAACTCGCCGCCGCCCAGGTTCTCCGCGATCTCGCAGCGCGTTGCGGGCTTCGTCTCGCACTCGGCGATCAGCTCCTTCTGACGGCGCTCGACGGTGTCGTGGCGCTGCTTCGGGTCAGCGAGCTGCTCGAGCCCCGCTCGCACCTTCGCCGTCACGTCCGTGAACGCGCGAGTCACGTACACGCGGGCGGCCGGACCATTGGACTTCTCGGCATCGAGGGTCTTCGCGAGGAAGCCGTGCTCGAGCAGATTCTCGCTGGACGTGGACGAGTACTGCAGCGCGCCGGTGATGCAGTGGTGGTTGGTCACGATCAGCCCCTGAGGCGAGACGAACGAGGCCGAGCAGCCGCCCAGGCTCACGATGGCGCCGAGGGGGGCCGCCAGGGGATCCGTGAGCTGCGCGGGATCCAGCTCGAGGCCGAGCTTGCGCAGCGTCTCCGCGTGCGCGCTGAGCTGACGCGGCACCCACATGCCGCCCGCGCTCTCGTAGCCTTCACCCGCCGGGGGGGGCTCGTCCGGCTCCACCGGGGAGTCCGGGCCCGGACCCGGGACGATGGTCGCCGGCGGCGGGCCGCACGCGGCGAGGGTGGCGAAGGCGCAGGCGGACAAGACCCGATGACGAGCGGACATGGCCGCCGAATACCACGACTTCGTCGCGAGCACTGTCGCACAATCGCGCATGCTGATGTAGCGTCCGCCGCGAGGAGTCGAGCCATGTCCACACTTCGAGGAAAGACCTTGTTCATCACCGGCGCCAGTCGCGGCATCGGTCTGGCGATTGGGCTGCGCGCGGCGCGGGATGGGGCCAACGTCGCCGTCGTCGCCAAGACCGCAGATCCGCACCCGAAGCTGCCCGGCACCGTGTACACCGCCGTGCAGGACATCGAGCAGGCCGGCGGCAAGGGTCTGGCCTGCATCACCGACATCCGCTTCGAGGACCAGGTCGAGGCCGCGGTTCGGAAGACAGTAGAGACCTTCGGCGGCATCGACATCCTGGTCAACAACGCCAGCGCCATCAGTCTGACCGGGACCCTCGAGACCGAGATGAAGCGCTACGATCTGATGCACCACATCAACACGCGAGGCACGTTCCTGTGCTCGAAGGTGTGCTTGCCGCACCTGCTGAAGGCGGAGAACCCCCACATCTTGAATCTATCCCCGCCGCTCAACATGGAGGCGCGCTGGTTCGGTCCGCACGTGGCCTACACCATGGCAAAATTTGGCATGAGCATGTGTGTGCTGGGCATGGCCGAGGAGTTCAAGGGTCGCGTCGCCGTCAACGCGCTGTGGCCGCGCACGGTCATCGCCACCGCGGCGGTCAGCAACCTGCTCGGTGGAGACGCCGTCATGAAGCGCGCGCGCAAGCCCGACATCATGGGCGACGCGGCCCACGCCATCCTCACGACCAAGCAGAGCGAGCTGACCGGGCAGTTCTTCATCGACGACGATTTCCTGCGCAGCCGCGGGGTCACGGATTTCGAGCAGTATCTGTGTACGCCGGGCGAGGAGCCGCTGCCGGACTTCTTCGTCTGAGCCCGCGCTAGCCCGGCTGGGGTATCGATCGAAGGTCGGTCCGACGCGGGCACGGCGGTGTCGCGCGATCGCGGTGGGCGAGGGCGGGTCGCGTGGGCGGTTGCGTGGGCGTGGGCGGGTTGCGATGGCGTGGGCGTGGGCGGGTTGCGGTTGCGTGGGTGTGGGCGGGTTGCGGTGGCGTGGGCGTGGGCGGGTTGCGGTGGCGTGGGCGTGGGCGTTTGCGGGGGCGGGGGCTGTGCTGCGGTCGTCTGAGTTTACCGGCTTGCTCGGCGTCGTCCAGGACGGGGCGGTGCTCGCCATGCTCGGCGCTTCGCGCCTGCGGGTGGCTGCGCGCCGTGCGCGCTTCGCGCGCAGCCTGGACGACGCCTGCGCGAGCCGGGTGGGTGGGCGTTGACCGCCGCGCGCTGGGCGCGAGCGGAAGAGGAGATTGTCCGATGTTACGAATCCATTCGGTGTTGCTGGAGTTGATCAGAGAGGTCATGCCGCTGGTGCGGGAGCTGGAGCGAAGGGAGCCGGATCTGGCGCGGCAGTGTCGGCGGGCGCTGGCGAGCGCGCCGTTGAACGTCGCGGAGGGGTCGCAGTCGCGGGGGCGCAATCGCGGGGCGAGGTACTCGAACGCGCTGGGGTCGCTGCGGGAGGCGCAGGCGTGCTTCGAGGTCGCGGAGCGGCCGGGTTATGAGTGTGAGCAGGTATCCGCGAACGTCAAGCGCTGCTTCCTGAAGTCCAACTGAGCCGAGCCGCGGGCCGTCGCGTGGCAGGGCCCTGAAGCGCAAACTGCGCCGCTCCGGACGCCGTGATAGGCTGGGCGCTCCCGGAGGTGAGTGATGCAACGAGTGCTTCGAGTCGCGGGCATGTTGGGTGTTTGCTGGCTGAGCGTTGGGTGCGGCTCGGACGACTCGTCGGGCGGCGGCGCGGGCGGCGCGGGCGGCGCGGGCGCGGGCGCGGGCGCGGGTGGCACCGGCGCGACTGCCAGCGGGGGCTCGAACTCGGGAGGAACGTCGGCGGCGGGTGGCTCGGGGGGATCGGGTGGCGGGGGAGCGGGAAGCGGCGGTGCGGGCGCCGCGGGCAGCGGCATCGCCAGCAAGTACCCGGGCGACCAGGGCATCGCGGCGGATCCGGACGTGATCTTCGCGGACGACTTCGAGTCGTACTCGCAGGCATCCCAGCTGAGCCAGAAGTGGGACAACTTCTTTCAGCAGTCGCAGACCCGCATCGCGACCGAGAGCCAGAACGTGTACGCCGGGGCCAAGGCGCTGGAGTTCACCCTGCCGCAGCAGAACAACGAGCTGTCCAACGCCGTACAGAAGGTGCTGACGACGGAGCTCGATCAGCTCTTCCTGCGCTGGTACTCGAAGTTCGACGCGAACTTCGACGTGACGGGCTCGAGCCACAACGGCGGCGGGATCTCGGCGCACTACTTCGTGGGTGGGCAGGCGACCCCCGGCGTTCCCGCGGACGGAACGAACAAATTCCTCGTCGACTTCGAGTGCTGGCGCGGCGCGGCCAGCGACGCGTCGCCGGGCAAGCTCAACGTGTACATCTACCATCCCGAGCAGCGCAGTCAGTGGGGGGATCACTTCTTCCCCACGGGCACGGTGCTGCCGAACTCGAGCCTGCCCTTCGACTTCGGGTCGGAGTTCGTGTCCCGGCCGGACATGACCCCCGCCCTCGACAAGTGGTACGCGTACGAGATGATGGTCCGGGCCAACACGCCGGGCCAGAAGGACGGACGCATCACGCTGTGGGTCGACGGCCAGGTGCTCGCGGATTTCCCGAACTTGCGGCTGCGAGACGTGCCCAGCCTGAAGATCGATCGCTTCCAGCTCTCGTTTCACGCGGGAGGCAACCCCGCGGGCGTGACCAAGAAGTGGTACGACAACGTCGTGGCGGCCAAGAGCTACATCGGCCCGATGGTGCAGTGAGGCCGACGACCGCTGTGATCGCTGCGCGAGGGCCCCAGCCGTGACGATGGCGGCGCTGCCGGCGCTGTCCGGCGCCCCGGCTGCCACGCGGCGGCGCAGACGCGGCGTGGAGTTCCTGGCCGTGGGTGGGGCCACGCTGCTGGTGTGGCCGCTGTTGTGGGGGCTGCGCTCCAGCCTCGGACTCGACGAAGCCGAGCTCGTGGTTGGGTTTCTCATGTTTCACGCGGCGCTGTTGATCAACGACCCGCACTTCGCCGTGACCTACTTGCTGTTCTACAAAGACGCGAAGCGTCGAGCGCTGGGTGACGCCTTCGGACCCGCGCAGCGGCTGCGCTACGTGGTCGCGGGGTTCGTCGTGCCGCTCGTCCTGGCGGTTTGGGCGATCGGCGCGGTCACGTCGGGCTCCGCCCGCGCGCTGGGCGGGCTGATGGAGCTGATGTTCTTGCTCGTTGGCTGGCACTACGTCAAGCAGG
Source organism: Polyangiaceae bacterium (assembly GCA_019637295.1). Classification (GTDB taxonomy): domain Bacteria; phylum Myxococcota_A; class Polyangia; order Polyangiales; family Polyangiaceae; genus JACKEA01. Next base: position 139,093 of record JAHBVX010000004.1, on the reverse strand, counting down.
GCTTCGGCGTCTTGACGGTGCTCAGCGCGCGCGACGGCGTCACGTTCGACCAGCGGGAGCGTCGCGTGGTGCTCGCCCACTGCTACGCGGGCTGGGCATACGCCTGGGCGACGCCGGCGCGAGGGGCACAGCTCGTGGAGGAGAAGGGCGTCGTCTACACGGCGCTGCCGCATCCGGCCGCGCTCGGTGCGGTGACGGGCGCCGTCTTTGCGGCCTCCGCCCTGGGGCTAGCGTGGGTGCTGCTGCGCAAGTGGCGTCGCGACGGACGGCTGCCCCCAGCCGCACCCCTGTGCGGGTTCTTGGTCTCGATTTGGATCTGGACGCTCTACACCCACGTTGACCCGCTGCTGATGTACGTGATCCCGGCGCTGCACTCGCTGCAGTACCTGTACTTCGTGGCGCTCTTGCGCCGCAACGAAGCCAAGGAGACGGAAGGGCCGCCGCACTTCGGACGCCCCGTCGCGGTCCGTCTCGGACTGCTCGCCGTCGCCTCCGTTGCCCTCGGCTGGATGGTGTTTCACGGCTTGCCGGGCTTGCTCGACGAGGCGCGCCGCGGGGCCTCTGCCGAGGTGCTCGGCGTCACGCCCTGGGCGGCGGCGCTGTTCGCCTTCGTCAACCTGCACCACTACTTCATGGACCACGTGATCTGGCGCCGGGACAACCCCGAGACCCGCTACCTGCTGGCCCGGACCCCCGAAGCTCCCTGATTTCGCGCCTCGGCGCCGGCCGGCCTCTGGGCATTTCGCGCTCGGCCGGACTTTGGTACGAGCCGGCTCGGAGTTCACGATGGCGTCGCCCAAGGCTCACTCGACTCAGGTCACGGTCACTGTCCGCCACGGGGGGCGCGAGCTCCGGTTGGCGCCGGGCGTGTACATCGTCGGCCGTCACTCGTCGTGCGCCGTCGTGCTCGACTCCAGCTTGGTGTCGCGACAGCACGCCCGCCTCGAGGTGACGCGAGCGGGTGCGACGCTCGAAGACCTGCAGAGCGCCAACGGCGTGTACGTCAACGCGGAGCGCATCACGTCGCTCGTGCGCCTGCGCAGCGGAGACTTCGTGCTGCTCGGCGATCAGGAGCTCGAGCTGCACTTCACCTCCGCCAGCGGACCCATCTCCGTGCTGCGACCCTCGAGCCCGGTGCTCAAGCTGCGCGAGGACGACGCGGCCCACGACGAGGCGCCCCACAGCGGCACCAGGCAAGTGGACTTCTTCGCGCTCGTGGGTCGGGTCGTCGATCGCGTGTTGGCCGAAGGCCGCTTCGACGAGGCCATCACTATGCTGCAGTCTCACCTGAGCCGCGTCTTGGCCGACGCCCGCGCTGGGCGACCCGTGGAGCGCGAGATCAGCGAGACGTCGCTACGCTACGCGCTCGCGATCGCGGCCGGCACGCGGGACCCGCGCTGGCTCGACTACGTCTTCGACTTGCTCACGGCGCTCGGCTGCGCGCCGGGCGAGCAGATAGCCGAGGACCTCGAGGCCGCGATGCTGGCGTTGGGCTACGCCGACGAGCCGCGTGTCCAGCGCTACGTGACCGCGGCGACCGCCATCGCCGACGCTCGTGAGCGGCTTCGGGTCGCCGCCGTCGCGCGCGCGGTTCGACGCGGCGGCCGGCACTGAATCAGCCTTGGGTTGGTCCGCCGCGGAAACGCCGGGCCCGAGGGTCGACGCCTCTGAGCCCGCGCGCTAGGGTAGGGCTCCTCGGGGTCAGTACGTTTCGAGCTGAGGTGCTTTCATGACGTTCAGAGCTTCTGGTCTTGGGGTCGTCGCCTTCGTCTTCTGTCTGCCGTTGGTGAGCGCGAGCTGCAGCAGCGACGACGAACGCAAGTTCACTGATCCGGCCGACTCCGGAGTGGGCGGCGCCACGGGTGGCGCTGCTGGCTCGGGTGGAACATCCGGCTCCGGCGGCGCGACCGGTGGCAGCGCCGGCTCCGGCGGCAGCTCCGGCGCCGATGGCGGCGTGCCGTGCAGCGCCCCGGCGGAGTGCGACGACGACGAGCCGTGCAACGGCGTCGAGACGTGCGCGGGTGGCTTCTGTGCCTCGGGCACGGCGAGCGCGAACGGCACCTCGTGCGCTCCGGCGGGCGGCGCCGGCGACGCGGGCGCCGAGTTCATCTGCTCGAGCGGCAGCTGCGTGGCCAAGTGCTACGCTGACGTGGACTGCAACGACAACAACGTGTGCAACGGCACGGAGGTGTGCAACGTCGCGAGCAACACCTGCGTGAGCGGAACGCCGCCCAACTGCGACGACGGCGTCGCCTGCACCGAGAACAAGTGCGATCCCGAGCAGGGTTGCTACAACCCGCTGATCGACGCGGATGGCGACGGGCACGCGAGCGATACGCTGGGGAGCTGCGGTACGGACTGCGATGACAACGATCCGGCCGTGTACGTCGGCGCGCCCGAGCTCTGTGACAACAAGGACAACAACTGCAATGGCCAGACGGACGAGACCGCGCCCCTCTGGTACGTGGACTGCGACGGAGACACCTTCGCGCCCGCGGGCGCGGCGAGCGTGCAGCAGTGCACCAAGCCCACCAACGTGCATGCGTCCTGCGGCAGCACCGGGACCTGGACGGCCAAGGCTCCCGGCGCCGGCACCACGGATTGCTGGGATTTCGAGGCCAAGGCCCGGCCCATGACCGCGCAAGAGAACAACACCGCCTGGCAGCCGTCGCCCATCACCGGCGCCCCGGTGGCCATCGACTTCGACTACAACTGCGATGCGCAGGAGGAGCGCCGCTGGGTGGGCACGGCGTCTGCCAGCGCGAGCTGCGGCTGGCAGTGTTCCGGCAGCCCACTCACGTTCTGCACGTGCTCGGGTGCTTCCGGCTGGGTGGGCTCGACGCCAGCGTGTGGCGTGACCGGCACGCACACCTATTGCTCCGGGTTCAACTCACTGAACTGCAGCAGCAGCCGGACCCAGGAGTCGCGCAAGCAAGAGTGCCGCTGAGAGACTAGGCGAGCGGCCGCCGCCGGGCGACCGCGAGTCGCTCGTACTCTCGCACGCGCCGCGCGTCGTCCGCGGGCCAGCGAGTGGCCCAGTCGAGCGCGCTCTCGTCGGCCTCCACCACGAAGTCCCGGGCTACGAGGCGCGCTGACAGCTCGTCGGGAGACTGTTGCGTGCGGAGGTGCTCGCCGATGAGCGTGGCGCCGACCTCGCCAAGCCGCCGCGTAGCCACACCGCCAAAGCCTCGCTTCAGGTAGGTGACCGCCAGGCGGCTGCCCGGCGCGGCGAGCGCCTCGAGCGAGTCGAGGGTCGCGTCGATGGCGTCCTGGCTCAGGTACATGGTCACGCCCTCCCATACCCACACGCTCGGCTTCGCCCGGTCGAAGCCTGCGTTCGGCAGCACCTCCCCGAGCCGGTCGCGCTCGAAGTCGATGGCAGCGCTCACGACCCGCTCGGCGAGCGGGACCAGACCCCGGGTTCGCTCGCGCTTGAAGGCTTGGGTGGACGGGTGATCGACCTCGAAGACCGTCACGCCGGCGAGCTCGGGCATGCGGAAGGCGCGCGCGTCCAGGCCGGCACCGAGCAGCACCAGCTGGCGCGTACCCTCCGTCACCGAGCGCACGATGGCCTCGTCGATGGCGATGGTGCGCAGCGGAACCCCGTAGCTCAGCCCCAGGGTAGTCGCGCCGATCAGCCGGTGGGCGGCCCGTGCCACGCCGGGCCTCACGGTCAGCCCGCGCACCAGCGCGGCTAGCCCCGGGGACAGCAACGAGACGGCGACGTCGTCTCGCGCCAGCCGCAGCTCGTCGGGGACCTCGCTGTACAGCGCTCTGAGCGCCGCGACCCAGTCACTCGTCCGGCTTCGCGATCCTGCGCGCATGCGTCAGCTCTCCTCCTCTTCCCGCAGGCGCAGCGGGCCGAATTTCTCCGGGTGGCGTGGCTCGGGCTTGGTCCTCGCGTAGAACTCGCGAATCGCGTTCATGTCGGTCTTCACGCTCCCGGTCAGCTCGATGGCCGGACCGAAGCCGCCTTGCCTCTTTTCGTAGTCCAAGAAGCCTGGAACGACGGGCACCCGGGCGCCGAGCGCGATGCGGTAGAAGCCGGACTTCCAGTGCTCCGTCCGCTTGCGCGTGCCTTCGGGTGGGATCACCAAGTAGAAGTCGTCGCGACGCGCAAACTCGTCGATCATGGCGCCCACCATGCCGTGCGGTCCCGAACGATCGACCGGCACCCCGCCCACCCTCTTGATCAGGACGCCGATGGGGGGCTTGCCCCAGTCATCCTTGACCATCCACGAGATATGCAGGCCCACGGACTGGGCCAAGAGCACCAGCAGCAAGCCGTCCATGTTGTCCGTGTGCGGGACGGCCAGGCACACGGCGCGGCGCGGCGCGGGCAGCTCGCCCACGTAGCGCCAACCTCCGAGCGCGCGCAGCGCGGCCCGCGCGACTCGTGCCGAGAGGGTTCCTGGATGCGGCGCCGACATCGACCCACCGTTACTCGAAGTTTCCGGCGCGCACCACCGGGTATCCGTTGCCGTCGGCGCGGGCAGCAGGCCATACTCGCGGCCCGGCCACCGGTGCATGCCATGACCACGACGCTCGAAGAGCTGCTGACGCTGTCGAACGACGCCCTGTTCGAGATCGTCGCGCGAGGTGAGCCGCTGGACGTCGAGGCGCTGGCCGACACGGCGTATACGGGTGTCGATCTCTCGATGCCTGCCCTGTTTCATCGCCTGTTCTGGAGATACTTTCGCAAGACTTTTCACCGGGATCCGAGCACGGGCCAGCTCCGAGGCTGGAACGTCAAGGTGGAGCAGACGGGGTGGGCGGTGCCGCCCGCACCCAAGCGGGACCGGCACGGCCACGCGCTGACGTTCGGCCACTACGAGGTGCGCTCCGCCGCCGGGCTGCGCTTCCCGCGGGGCTTCGCAGGCGGCCACTATCTGGATTACCGCGTCGCCGGCAACCGCTTCGGCGATTTGCCGGCCCGGCTGGGCTACTGTCCATTGGTGAGCGTCAACCCTGGGTCGAGCGAGCTGCTCCTCGGCTGGGAGGTGTTCAACCTGGGTGGCTTGCTGATCCCGCTCTCGGATTTCTGGCTGCTCAAGCGGGAGGGACCGCTCGCTCCCGACGACGTGGTGCCTCGCCCCGACGCTGCCTAGGCACCGGCGTGGTATGCTGGAGGCATGCGCACGACGTGGTGGCGACTGGGCTTGGGGCTGTGTTCGCTTGGCTTGCTGATCGCCTGCGGTGACGACGGGGCCGCCGGGGGCAGTGGTGGCAGCGGCGGTGGTGGCGGTGGTGGCAGCGGCGGCAGTGGCGGCAGCGGTGGAGCCACGGGTGGTGGCGGCGGCATCCAGCCTCCAGCGCCTGCGTGCAGCCCGGGTCAGGGCAGCAGCGCCACCGTCGCCGCGCCCGAGCTCATCGCCGAGCTCGGTGATCGCTGGCACGAGTCGTGGCTCGCGTCGCCGGTGGTGGCGGATCTCGATGGTGATGGCACGCTCGAGATCATCGCCGCGCGACACGGGCTCGTGCTCGGCTGGCACCTCGATGGGACCATCGTCTTCAGCGAGCAGGTGGATGGTCGCTGCTGGGCGTCGCCCGTCGTCGCGGACTTGCGGCCGGACTTGCCGGGGCTCGAGATCGCCCAAGCGTCGAGCGACAAGATCTACGCCTGGCGCGCCGACGGCACGCCGCTCCCGGGTTTCCCCTACACCTTCCGCGGGGAGCTGCGCAGCTTGGCCGCCGGTGACATCGACGGCGACGGGCTGCTCGAGCTCGTGAGCGTGACCACCCAGAACCTGCAGGCCAATGGGCAACGCGACATCGTCATCGCGGTGAACCCGGACGGCTCGACAGTCGCCGGCTTCCCGCCGAACACCAGCGGCGCTTCGGGCTGCGACGATGCCTGCTACGTGTACAACGGTTACGATCAGAACGTGGCCATCGGCGACGTGAACGGAGATGGCAAGGCCGACATCTTCGCCACCCAGGACAACGCCTACAACTCGCTGCACGAGGGGGATGGTCGCGCCTTCGACTGCGCCCCGGCGTTCAAGAACAAGACCAAGTTCATGGGCGTGCGCGGGCTGCACGATCTCGCTGAAGCGCAGCAGGGTTGGGCCCCCAACGAAGCCACGGCGCTGCAGGCGCACCACACCAACACCGCGCCGGCCATCGTGGATCTGGACGGCGACGGCAGCGGCGAGCTCGTGTACCTGGCTTCGGTCCAGAACGCCGCGCAGGATCAGCGCGAGCAGGGCGTGGCGTTGTGGGCCATGAGGCACGACGGCACCCGTCCCCCGGGCTGGGAGACGCCTCTGCACGTCAGCGGCTACCTGAGCGGGCTGTGGGACTACGGCGACAACATCGTGGCCATCACCAACCAAGTGACGGTGGCAGACATCGATCCCGCAAAGCCGGGCCCCGAGTTCATCTTTGCGGGCTTCGACGGCAAGATCCACGCGGTGGACGCGGCGCAGAACCTGCTGTTCAGCGTGACCTACACCACCGATCCCGAGGTCGGCACCGGCGGCGTGCTGGTGGCGGATCTCAACCAAGATGGCGTGCCGGAGCTCGTGTTCACCACGTACTCCACCAAGACCGGCGTGAGCGCGCTGTTCATCTTGGACGCGGGCGGGAACCTTCGCCACGAGCTGCCGCTCCCGGCGCGGGGTGCCATGCCGGTGCCCACCATCGCCGACGCGGACGGCGACGGCACACTCGACATCGTCGTGAGCCTCAAGGACGGAGGCGATGGCAAGCCGCAGGTGCAGGTCTATCGCGTGCCCGGCTCCGCGGACAACTGCCTGCTCTGGCCTACCGGTCGCGGCAACTTGCTCCGCAACGGAAACGTCGTGCTCGCGCCCTGACGGTCAGCGCCGCCGTCGCGCGCGGAAGACCCAGCGGGCCTGGCCCACGCTGATGCGCTGCCAGGCGGCGTAGGTTCGGATCACCTGTTCGGTGAGCGCGCGCTCGTCCAGGTTGTCGCCGAGACCTCGAGCCACGGCGTCGATCAGGTAGCCCTCCGGCGCCATGAACGCGGAGGTGCTCACCAGATTGGTGGAGCCCGCGCGCTCGAGCGGCTCGGTGAAGTAGCGGTCCGAGTAGCAAGCCAGCACGAAAGACGCGACCGGCGCGCGCTCGGCCTTGGCGTCGAGCCGGGGCAGCGCCACGCCGTCCATCAAGCGGTTGTGGCCCGCGTATCCTGCAACATGCACCCGCACTCGTCGCTTGGTCTCCCCGTCGCCGATTTCGAGTTCGCTCCCGGCGGTGGCGCGCGTCCACAGCTCCCGTAAGGCGCGATCGATGTGCGCGCCGTGCACCGCCTGCAGCACGACGAGCTGCTCGATGGGGGCCGCCGCGTCGAGGCCCCAAAGTCGGGCCGGCACGCTACGACGGTAGACTGCGCGCTCGAGCAGCACCGCGTCACCCTTCGACAGCTCGTCCCGGGTCCACGCGCTGCGCGGGCGCTCGAAGATGCGGCGAGCTCCAAAGATCGCGCCCCAGTACAGGTTGGTCTCGAGCCGCCCCGGCTGTCCCGCCCAGGACGCGCCGCAGTCGAGGGCTGCGTTGTCGCACAAAGGAACGGTCACGTGGATGACCAGGGGCCGCCCGGCCGCCAGATCCGCTCGGACGTTCGGGTAGACCTCGCTCCAGGCCGGGGCTGCCGCGCGTACTGGTGGGTGGGCGCGACCCGCTGCCGTCCAACACAGTACGAGCGACGCGACGGCCAGCAGGCTCCAGGGTCTCACCCTGCCTCATCGCGCAGGCCGCAAGAGTGTGACCCCCCACTGTTGGGTGGTCGTGTACAGTAGCCGCATGAATGGCTTTGGCACTTGGATTGGCTTGGCGGCTCGCTCTCGCGAGCTGCGAGGTGTGCTCATCGGCGCCGTGGGATTGCTCGCGCTGCACGTCACCACCCTGGGATGCAGCTCGGGTGGTGGCGGCGGCGGTGGCTGCGACACGCTGTCGGGCAGCGGGACCATCACGGGCAACTGTCCGGTCAGCGGCGTGTGCTCGGTCGCCCAGAGCGGCTGCCAAGCGCAGCTGCAGTGCGGTGGTCAGGGGTACGCCGCCACGGTGTACGGCAACACGGTCAGCTTCGAGGCCTCGCCCGGGGTGGAGTGCCAGGGCACGTACCTCGACGGCACGCTGTCCGGTACCTGCACCGGGGGCTGCAGCTTCACCGTCAGCGGCCTCGGCAACGGCAGCGGCGGGGCTTCGTCCGGAGGCGGCGGCGTCTCGGGTGGCGGCGGCGCGCCCAGCGGCGGCGGCGCCTCGGGTGACGGCGGCGCGCCCAGCGGCGGGGGCGTCTCGGGTGGCGGCGGCGCGCCCAGCGGCGGCGGCAGCGGAGGCTCGGGCGGCGGGCCCGTCTCGAGCACCTGCGTCAACTGCGGACTGATCGAGTGCCCCGAGGAAGCGGGGGCCTGCACGTCCGACAGCGTCTGTATGTCGTGCATCTACACCGACAGCGGCCAGCCCCAGTGCCAGTCGTCGGCGGCGGTCAACGCGCTGCTCGGATGCGCGTGCACCTACTGCGCGAGTGAGTGCGCAGCGTACTGCGCGGCGAACTAGGCGCTCCGGTCGGCGCGGCCGTTACCGTGTCGGACCGACAGCCAGCGGCATCGGCTGCATCAACTGGGGCAGTTGCCGGACGTCACCGTGTCGCCCGTCTTCGGTACGCCCGTGCCCGAGACGTCCTGGAACTTCAGCGGGATGGATTGGCAGCCGGACGGGGTGCAGTCCTTGATGCGCGCCACGTGAGCGTGGGGTCCGGTCGAGTAGCCGCTAGAGCCCGAGAGGCCCACCTTCTGCCCGCGCGCGACCTGTTGGCCCTTGGTGACCAGCACCTTGCTCAGGTGGGCGTATACGGTGCGCGTGCCGTCGGCGTGCATGACGTACACGATGTTCGCGTACGGCGCGCAGGACTTGTCACCGCCGCTGTAGCACGCATCGCCGGGGCCCGTCTTGTCGTACACGTAGCTCACGGTGCCCGCGTCCATCGCGACCATCGGCGTGCCGGTGCCGAGGCTGAAGTCGAAGGCATACGCAGACAACCCCTGGTGACTGTAGCTTCCGTTGTTGCCCTGCGTGACCTTGGCGCTCTTGCCGCACTCGAGCGGCAAGTAGAACCCCGGGCTGAGGGTGGGTGGCGCTGCTTGTGTGCACGCGACCAGGCCTGACCACACGTATCCCGTGACGCCCGGCGACTCGATCTGAAACCACAGCGGGTTGCCGTCGAGGGTCTCGCCTTGCACGAGCGCGAGCGCGTCGACGATGGCGCCGCTGGCGAGCGTGCCCACGGGCGCGCCTTGGGTCGAGGGCGCCGGTCGCACGTTGAGCACCTGCCCGCTCGGGACCGTCACCTGCACTCGCGGACAGTTCGAGGGCAGCGTGGGCGCCGAGCTCGAGCCGCCGCTGCTCGCGGCGGCGCCGGCGTCACCACCGCCGCCCGCCTCGCCGCCGCCCGCGCTCCCGCTCGCTCCTCCGGCGCCGCCCGCCGTCGGCAGTCCACCGCCGAGCACCGCGCCGGTCCCGCCGCTGGCCGCGGCCGGCTCCTCCGCGCCGGCGAACTCGAAGTCGTCGGCGCCGCCGCACGCCGGCGCGCCCAGCAGCAGCAGGACCGGGGCGAGGCGCCGGGACGAAGCACGCATGTCGGTCCGCGATGCAAGCCATGGGCCGCGGCGCGATCCCGCGACTTTCGCGCGCGACACGGCGCCGGGGCGGTTCGCAGGCAACCTCGGGTTGGCACCGCCGCGTTGCGCCGTGGTCGCGTTGCGCGTGGCTCAGTGCGGCGGCTGGTAGTTCTGGCAGGCCGTCTCGATCACCGGCAACGCCTCCTCGAAGAATCCGTCGTAGCTCGGCGCGCACACGTCGCCCAAGTAGCCGTTCTTCCCGAACCGATTCGTGAAGCCGATGAGCTTCGACGCGACCATGGCGCCGCAGGAGTTGTCCAGCTTTCGGCCCAGCAAGGACAGCACCACGACGTTGTCGGCGATGCCCCCCTTGTTCGCCACCAGCTCGTCGTGCCACTGCTGTGGAGTGCCGCCGGAGCCGTAGCTGCCGCACGAACCTTGTCCGTCGCAGACGTCCGGGACGTCGTCTTCGTCGGTCACGATGGTGACGACCAACAGCGAGTCCGGACGCGAGAAGCCCGCGTTGCACGCGCCGACCGCGTTGTTCGCCGGCTTGGTAGCGTCGAGCAGCGCCCGGGCCACCCGCTCGTCGTCGTTGCCGGCGATGCCAACCTGCGCGACGCACGCGAACTTCGATAGCAGGTCGGGCTCGTTGCCGTCGAGGTAGCGGCCTCCGGTGGCGAAGGGTGAGCAGTCCGTGTTGGTCGAGCCGATGCCACCGGTGCGGGTCACCAGGCTCCCGATCTGGGTGCAGCCGGGCTGATTGACGTAGTAGTCGTCGGTCGTCACGACACCAACGTGATAGCTCTGGGCGTTGGCGAGCCTCGTCTTGATCCCGGACACGAACCCCGGAAAGCTCGCGATGAGGCTCTTCTGCTGGTCCGCCATGCTGGCAGAGTTGTCGACCACGAACAGCAGGTCGACGTTCTTGCAGCCGCTGTCGTCGCCCGGAGCGCTGCCGGCCGCGCCCGTGATGACGCCGGGGTCGACGCCAAGCTGACCTCCTGCGCCGCCGAGGTCGGGGTCGCCCGTGCCCGGCGCGCCGGCGGTGGCCGAGCAAGCGAAGCAACCGGTGAGCAGAGCGAGTGGCACGAGCCGCGTCATGGTAGTGCGCGAGCCAAAGCAGGGGCCATGCCAGTGCGTGGGCCCCGGCTTTGTTCGGTCGGACCTCGGCTCGCAGCGGTCGTCGTCCAGGTCGATCCGGACCGCGTCCGGACCGCCAGCGCCGCCGGCGGATCGGATACACTCCCGGGCGTGACCGATCGGACGCTCACGGAACAGGCGGTCGCTCCGCTGAGTCAGCGCGCGAGAGTGCCGCCCCGCCTCGGCGCGCTGATCGTCGCATCCGCCGCGGATTTCGAGCTGCGGGCCATCGAGATCCCTCGCGAGACCACCTTCGGTCGGGAAGCGGAGGCAGACGTCGTGCTGCCCGAGCCCGGGATCTCCCGCGTTCACCTGGCCATCGAGCCCCGAGACGACGGGCTGTGGGTCAAGGATCTGGGCAGCCGCAACGGGACGTTCGTCGCCGGGCGTCGCCTCGGGCCAGACGCCGAGCTGGCAAGGGCGGGCACGGTGCTGCGACTGGGCAAGACCTTGATCGTCGTCGGCAACGTCGCCCCCTACGCCGAACCTCGACCACCCCCGTTGCCGGGGTTGCTGGGCGGCGCGGCGCTCGACGACACGCGCCGCCGCGTGGAGTCCATGGCCGCGAGCCGTGCGCCGGTGTTGGTGCTCGGCGAGACGGGCACCGGCAAGGAAGTGATCGCGCACGCGCTGCACCAGCAGAGCGGCCGGCGGGGCTCGCTGGTGGCGCTCAACTGCGCTGCCTTGCCTTCCGAGCTGGTCGACGCCGAGCTGTTCGGCCACACCAAGGGCGCGTTCTCGGGCGCTGCGGGCTCGCGAGCGGGTCAGTTTCGCGCAGCGGATGGTGGCACGCTCTTCCTCGACGAGATCGCCGAGATGCCCCCCACTGCGCAGGCCAAGCTGCTGCGTGCGCTCGAGACCCAGGAGATCCGCGCCGTCGGCGACGACCATACGGTGAAGGTCGACGTGCGCATCGTGGCTGCGACCAACCAGAGCCTCGAGGCCATGATCGGAGCCGGCAGCTTCCGGGCCGACTTGCTGCACCGGCTCGCCGGCTTTCGCCTGCTGCTTCCGCCGTTGCGGGAGCGGCGTGAGGACGTGCCCGCGCTGGCCGCACACTTCTTGGCAGGCTCGGGGGTCGGGCTATCGACCCTCGCGCTCGAGCGGATGCTCGAGCACGACTGGCCGGGCAACGTGCGGGAGCTCCGTAACGCCGTGCTGGCGGCGGCGCACGTCGCCGAACGCCGGGGTCAGACCGAGCTCGACGCGGAGACGATGGAGGAGTTCCTCCGCCCGATCGTCGCTCCGCGTCAGGAGACCGAGGCCGAGGCGGAGCTGCGTCGCGTGACGGAGGCGCTCTCGAGCGCGCGCGGTGACGTGGCTCGCGCCGCCGAGGTCCTCGGGACGAGCCGGTCCGTGCTGTACGAGACGCTGCGACGCCTGGGCATCGAGCCCCGCAGCTACCGAAAGCGGTGACGCGCATGAGTCGCGAGCCCCCAAGCTCGGTGCCGCCGCCCTCGGAGCGCTGGTCTCTGCCCTCGGGCGAGTCCGTGGCTCGCGAGGCCGTGCTCGACGAGCAGAGCTCGCGAGAGCGCACCAGCCTGTGGACCGCGCTCTGGATGGCGCTCTTGAGCGGCGGTGCGCTGCAGCTCACGCGCAAGCAGTCCGCGCCCCACTGGGTGCTCACCGCCGCACTGCTGTTGTTCGCCGCCGTGTGCGCTTGGGTCTTGTTCGAGTCGCGGCGAGAGCGACGGTTACGGCCGAAGCGCACGCTGATCACCGGGGTCTTCACCGTGGTCGTCGTGCTCGCGGCGGCCGCGCACCTGGGCGTCTTGTCGCCGATGATCGGCTTTCTGATCGTCACCGTCTATTACAACTCCAGCGGGGACGCGCCCTTCGAGGGGATCATCTACGCACTGAGCGCCGCCGGCTACGCCGCGCTCGCCGGGCTCTCCTACGTCGGCGTGCTGCCGCTGACCGACGTCGTGCTCGCGCTCGCCGAGCAGAACGACCGCGCGCTGCTCGGTTTCACGCTGGTGGGTGAGGGCCTCTTGTACGCGACCTACCGCATGGCTCGGCAGAACCGGCTGGCGACTCGCACCGCCATGGAACGTCTGGAGAGAGCCCAACGTCAGGTCCGCCAGCGTGATGCGTTGCTGCTCGAGGCGCGGGGCGAGCTGCAAGGCGCATCCGTCGGCGGCGCCGGGCGGCACACCGGGGCGACCGTGGACGGCTTCGTCGTCGGGGACGTGATCGGGCGCGGAGCGACCGGAGAGGTGTACGCCGCGGAGTCACAGGACGGACGCCCCGCGGCGCTCAAGATCCTCTACCCACACCTGCTCGAGGAGGACCACGTCACCCGTTTCAAGCGCGAGGCCGAGATCACCGGCAAGCTCGAGTCGCCGCACATCCTGCGGGTGCTGGGCAGCGGCAGCACGGGGGACGGCTGCCCCTACGTCGCGACGGAGTTGCTCGCTGGCGAGGACCTGGCTCAGCACCTGCGTGAGCGGCGACGCATGGAGCTGCCCAGGGTCGTGGAGCTGACGGCACAGGTCGCGCGCGCGCTCAGCGTGGCTCAAGAGAGCGGCATCGTGCACCGGGATTTGAAGCCGCAGAACGTGTTCTGGGCGCTCGGGCCGGAGGCTGAGCGCAGCTGGAAGGTGCTCGACTTCGGCGCCGCTGCGCTGGCGGAGGGCGCGGGCGAGCTGACTCGCGGCAACGCCATCGGCACCCCGAGCTACATGAGTCCAGAGCAGACTCGCGGCGAGAGCGTCGATCATCGCTCCGACGTGTTCGCCCTCGGCGCCATCGCCTATCGTGCGCTCACCGGACAGCCGGCCTTCGCCGCGCCCGACGCCATGAGCACGATGCACCGGGTGAACCGCGTCCAGCCGGTCCGGCCCAGTCTGCTCGCAGAGCTGCCGCCGGACGTCGACGCCGTGCTCGCGCTCGCCCTGGCCAAGGACAAGGTGCAGCGATTTCGTTCGGCTGCGACCTTCGCGGCCGCGCTGCGGGATGCCTCGCGCGGCGAGCTGGACGAGCCTTATCGCGCCGCCGCGTCGCGACTGCTCGAGAAGCACGGCTGGATGCAAGAGGTAGACTGACGTGCCCGTCGTGGCCAACGGCGCTACCCTGCGCGCGCCATGGACTACAAGCTGTTCCTCGCGACCTTCGCCACGATCTTCCTCGCCGAGCTCGGCGACAAGACGCAGCTAGCCACGCTGTCGCTGGCGGCGGGCGGCTCCTCGCGCTGGGTGGTGTTCGCCGGCTCGGCCCTCGCGTTGGTCGCGACTTCGGCGCTGGCTGTGCTCGGCGGCGAGGCGCTCGGTCGGGTGATCCCGCCGCAGTGGCTCCGACGCGGCGCGGGCGCCCTGTTCATCCTGCTCGGGATACTGTTTCTGGCCAGCAGCGCGCCGGACTCGGCGCCGTCGTGACGCCGACCCGGCGTGCCCGCGTCGGACCGGCAACGAATCGAACCACGCGGGTCAGAGGGTCTTGAGGTACTCGAGCACGGCGCGCCGACTCGCCGCGTCGAGGTCCGAGAGGTAGGGGTGCCCGCCGGTGCCGTAGCCCCGCCGTGTTGCGTCCTGCAAGTAGCTGCCAGGGCCGACGTCCGCGCCGGGCGCGGCGAGCCGATAGCGGGTGCCGAGCCCCTCGAGATCGTACGCTGCTTCGGCGTCGACGATGAAGCGCTGAGGGCGCTGGTCCTCGGGCAGCGCGAGGAAGGCAACGCTTGGCCACTGCCCCGCGTGGCCGTAGACGCCGCGGGCCCAGACGTCGAGCAAGACCGGTGGCACGTAGCCGCCCGTGGGCACGACCTCCGCGAGACCGCGAGCCAGGGGCAGAGCATTGGCGGCCCTCACGAACTGGTCGCTGACCGCGTCGAGCCGCGCGCGGTCCGTACCCACCTGCTGCACGGGGATCACGCGCTCCGCGTAGCTGATGCGCCGCTCGCCGCTCGGGCCCGAGTAGTGTCCGTGACAGGTCGCGCAGCGGGCGTCAAAGGTGTCCTGGCCTCGCCGCGCCAGCGCTTCGTCCAGCTTCCCCGGGTACTTCAGCTGCCGGGAGAAGCTTCGGAGATAGAGGTACAGGCTGGTGCCGATGTGACGCTGAGTCTCGTACCACTCTGCTCTCACGCCGAAGGCGAAGTCCGCCTCGACGGCCAACGTGCTGGGCGCACCGATGCCGGAGCCGTCGTAGCTGAAGGTCTTGCGGTAGGGGAAGCCGACCACGTCGGGCACTTTCGCGTAGCCCGGCGTCGCGCCGATGGAGATCTCAGCGCCGTGCGTGCGCAGCGCCAAGGCGAAGCTCTCGATCGTCGCGACGCGTCCGGGCAACGCTCCCTGGGCGAGCCGGATGGCGTCGGGGCCGCGAAGGCGCGCCCGCTCACGAAACCCCCTCACCGAGGCGTCGACGATGGCCCCCCGGCTCCCGGGCGGCCAGGTAGCTCCGTGCCGGTGCGCGGCGCGG
Source organism: Polyangiaceae bacterium (assembly GCA_019637295.1). Classification (GTDB taxonomy): domain Bacteria; phylum Myxococcota_A; class Polyangia; order Polyangiales; family Polyangiaceae; genus JACKEA01. Next base: position 123,956 of record JAHBVX010000004.1, on the reverse strand, counting down.
CGTGCCGCCTTGCCCAACCGCTCCGTCGTGAACGTCGGCGAGGACGCGATGCGCATCAAGGCCGCGTCGTAGTCGTGCATGCGCACCCGCTTGTTCCCGAGGCCCATCACCAAGCGCGGTCCGTCGGGCAGCCGCAGCACCTCGGCGTGACAGGCCGCGCAGTTCATCATCACGAACGACACCTGGGTGTTCGGATCCACCGTCAGGTGAAACCCGAGGGGAACGGCGCGGTCGGGATCCGACTCGGGCAACGGCGCGCTGAGGAAGCCGAACTTCCGTTGGAAGCCGGCGACGGTTCCTCCAAGCTCGTCGGGGTAGGTCTCGAGCAGCGCCAGCCAGACGGGGTACGCGATGCCCGCGCCGTAGGGGTCACCGATGCCGTCGCGACTGAAGGTGCGCGCGCCCGCCTCCGCCGAGAGCGGGCGCCATCGGTACTCCTCCGGCACGCTCATGGGCACCGCGTCGTTCTCGGTCGGAGCTCGCGCTGGCTTCGACGGCACCCGTGCGGGGTTCGCACAGCCAGCGAGCAGCGCGCCCAACACCGCCCCGGTCAGAGCGCGCACCATCGGACTCAGAAGTTCTTCGCCGTCAGCTGGGCGTCGAAGCCGTTGCCCGCGACGATGGTGTGCCAGATGACCGGCCCCACGCCGCGGCAGAACGTGGTGTACGAGTCGGTCGCGAGGTCCTCTCGCGCGGTCCAGCAGTCGCTGAACGTGCCCGCGGGCACCGTCACGGTGCCGGCGTCCTCCCAGGTGAACGTCGCGACGCCGTTGGACCAGCTGTGCCCCGCCTGGACCGGGGCGTCGAGGGCGAGGACCCACGCTCCGCTCACGTAGACCTCCACGCGATCACCATCGACGTGATACGACGAGACGCCGGCGGCAGGACACAAAGACTGCACCTGGAAGGCGTTCTTGCCGCCCACTTCCTTCTGGCCGAGGACCTGCCCGGTGTGGCTGCCCGCCTTGCACAGCGGATACACGCCGAAGATCTGCACGTCGTAGGTCCACGCGTGGCCGATCTCGATGGGATCGATGCGATTGTCCACGCCGCTGCCGCCGCTGCCGCCGCCCCCGAACGCTCCGAAGCCACCGCCGCCGCCCGAGGCGGCCGCGCCGGCGCCGGCGGCGCCTCCGGTCAGCCCCAGGTCGCCGTCGTCGCTGCTGCCACAGCCCTGAGTGGCGAGGAGCAGCGCGCTGGCCGCTACTCGTCCCCCAAATCCTAGACTCTTCATCGTTCGACCCTTCTCTTTCATGGCTCGCACTGAGAGTACAGCGCGGGCAACACCCAATGCCAGGCGGGGTCTTCGATGCGCGGGTAGTACATCACGAACGAGTAGCACATCTCGTCGTCCGTCCCGGGCCCGAACCCCACGCCATGACTGTACGGATTGTTCCAGGCGCACTTCGTCTGCACGACGTCGCCCGGAGCGAGCACGTAGTCGATGCTCTGCCAGCTCTGATAGTCGAAGCTCCACGTGTCCACGCTGCCCAAATCCACCGCGCTGCCACCGCCTGCGGGAAACGCGCGTGTGGAGATGGACTTCCCGAGGCGATGCATGTGCGGGAAGGCGGCGAACAGGCGCGTTGTCGCTCCCGTGGGCGGCACCGCAACGTTGCACGTCACGGCCTTCGAGCCATGCGCGGGGATGGTGAACTCGTGAGTTCCAAACGCCATGATGTCCGCGTCGAAGCCGCGCAGCTCGGCGCTGGTGCACAAGCTGAAGCCGCTGCCGTCCGTGTGCGCCTTCGCGCCCACGTTCACGTAGTGAAGCTGCACCACGAAGTTGGCGCCCGGCTCCGCGGCGAAGCCCGCGGCGTCCGGCAACTCGAAGGCCTGGGCGCCGGGAGCCCAGCCGTACACCACGCGCCAGCTCGCCATGCCTCCGCTGTCTGGGCACGGGATCGGCGTGGTAGAGAAGGCCTCGTCCGACTGGAGCAACGACATGTGGTGCAGCACCGCCGCGTTGTCCACTCGCGGCGCGAAGCCGGTGATGTGGCGCTTGCTCGAGTTGCTCAGGGAGAAGCCGTAGCAAACGACGAGATCGCTCGACCCGGCGGCGACCAAGTAGGGGCTCGCGGGCGCCGAGTGGACGTCCGGAGCGCAGGTCAAGGCCGTCACCGGGGGGCCCCCGTCCGGTGCCGGCCCGTCACACGCAGCGCCGTCCGGCGCGCCGCTCTCGATCCACTCCCTCAGCGTCTTCAGCTGCGCCTGGTCGAGGCGCGGGCGCGGCGCAGGCGGCATCGGGTCGTGGTCGTCGGCGATCCGCTCGAGCACCAGCTGCCCCACGCTCCGACTCGGATCCGACTTCGCCGGGGCACGAAAGTCCGCCGCCGATACCAGGGGCATGGGCGCGCCCCCGATGGGCGAACGCGCGTGGCACTCCTGGCAGCGCTGCTCCACGATGCTCGCGACGGGGCAGGGGAGGCGGGCTTCATCCCGGTCCCCGACGGGCGCGCAGTGGAGCAAGAAGAGCGCGGCGGGCAAGGCGAGCTGGCGCTTCATTTCGCGGGCTCCTCGCTGGCGAACAGGAGCGACAAGATCGGCGACACGACCTCCAGGTAGTAGGCAGCTGCCCCCGCGCGACTCGCGAGGCGATTGCCGAGCTCACGATAGAAGCCGATGCGCGCCGCCATCGGCGCCTGCGACGTGAGGGGCTCGCGCGGGGCGTGCTCCAAGGTCTGATACCACCAAGAGACCTCCATCCTCAGGATGCGGTTGCCACCCGCGCGAGCGCAGTCCGCCCAGAAGCGCGCCTCGAAGGCGCGGAAGTCCGCGTCGCTCGCGCTCGCGTCGTCGAAGTCCGCCGCTAGACGCGCGAGCGCCGCGAGGTCCTGCGGCGAGGCACGACGCTCCGCGATGGACGTCAGCGCTAGGCCTTGCAGGAACTGCTTCTCGAGCACGTCCCGATCGAAGCCGCGGCGGGCTTCTGCGCCGACGTCGAGGGTGTAGTAGAGGCCGATGACCCGGGTGTCCGTCGCGGCGTCGGGATCCAGCACGAGCGTGGCGCCACCCTGACGGACGCGCACCAGGCCGAGCTCCGCGAGGCGGTGGGTCGCCTGGCGAACGATGATGCGCGACACGCCGAGCTGCTGCGCCAGCTCCCGCTCGGACGGCAGCGGCTCCCCGACGGCGAGGTCGCCTCGAAGGATGCCCCCGGCCAGCTGCTCGAAGGCGACGTCCGCCGCGGAGCGCCGCGGGACCTCGTTCAGCCGGAAGGACGTCGTCACGAAGCCAACATAGTAACTGGGTTACCATGCTGCAAGTCCGAAACGACACCCTGTCGTATGTATCAATCATTACGAGCACATACGTAGCGCTAGGCCCACGTCAGCTCGAGCACCGTCCGCGCGTCCTGCTCCCAACGGCGCTCGGAGAACCGCGCGCGAACCTGCTGTCCCCCGGCCCGGCGCACGAGCTCTTCGAGCGCTCCCAGCGTCTGCATGCAGGCGGCGAGCTCCGCGGTGTCGTTCATCTCGTAGGCGAGCTCGAAGGACGCGGCGTTGTCGAGCAGCTCCCGGGTCACCAGCACGTCGAAGTCGAAGTAGCCCCGCCGAAACACGACCACCCGCATGAGCGACTCGCGCGGATCCCCCGCTGCCAAGATCTCCGGGTGAATGCGCAGCATGGCATCGACCTGAAGCTTGCCCCAGGCTCGCACCATGTCGAGAGAGCCCTGTGCGACCACGTACAAGATGGCCAGCCCGAGTCGACTGAAGGTGGTCGTCGGGTACCAGGCGTGATCCTCGATGCGCTGCGTGAGGTACGCGAAGTCCTCTCGCTCGAGGAAGCTCGACCACTCGACGTCCTTGCGCGAGCGAATCAGCCGCACGTAGTCGATGAACAGCGTACCGCGCACGTGCTTCACTGGGCTTGCTCCTCGGCTCGCGGCGGGTCAGCCGAAGTTGACCGATTGGACGTCGCGCTTCAGGTGTAGCTGCCAGAACCGCTCGGCGATGTCGCTCGCATCGAGCGTGGCTTGCCCCGAGTCGAAGGCGGTGCCCTTCACCATCCCCATCACCACCACCTCTCCGACGTACACGCCTTCCTGCCGCAGCCGCTCGGCGAGCAAGCCGACTAGCTTGTGCTGCGCCGCCTTGCCGAGCGCGAGCCCGGGCACACCGAAGTTCGTCGCCATCGCGTCTACCTGCGGGTCGTAGTAGGCGAAGCCGCCTCCCGTCACCAAGACCGCCCCGTTCGCCGCCTTCATGCTCGGGAGCGCCTCCTGCACGGCAGCGACCAGTCCAGTCACGCTGACGTCGAACGCGCTTCGTAGGTCCGACGCGGAAACCGTCGCGAGATCACCGCCGCCACCGCTGTAGGCGTTGTAGTGAAGCGTGGTGATCGGGCCGAGGGCGGCGGCCACGTCCTTCAGCGTGGCCTTGACGGCGTCGGCGTCGCCGAGATTGCAGGGGAACGCCTTGGCCGTCACGCCGGCCTGTGAGAGCGCCGTCGCCGCCTGGCTCAACCGCTCCGCATTGCGCGCCAGGATGGCGACGCCATAGCCCTCACGACCGAAGCGGCGCGCCACGGCGTCCGAGATCCCGGGACCATGTCCGCACACGACGAGGGTGTTCTTCATGGCCGTGACCTTCGCAGGATCTAAGGCAGAAGACAACCGCGGAGCGGCGGCGCTGCCACTAGGGCCCGAGCCGCTGCGCCACGATGGTCGCAAAGCCGAGCGACGTGACCAGCAACCACTCGTTGCGCAGTCCGTTGGCGACGATGCGGGGGTTGAAGTGTCCCTCGTCACCTGCGCTCTCGGTGACGTACTGCACGTCGCTCTGTGTGCCGTCCGACGTGAAGGCGATGCCGGCGTCGTCGTTGCTTGGGCCGTGCATCACGGCGGCCAGCGTGTTGATGAGCGGGTGGTAGGCCAGCGCGAAGCCGTCAGGGTAGCCGTAGCCGGAGGGGAACGGGAAGGGCGCGCCGTCGGGCTCGCCGCTGCCGTTCGTGCGCCGTCCGAAGGTCGTCCCTCCGCCAGCGACCCAGGTCACGAGGTAGCGCGCTTCGCACGGCAAGTAGGCGACTCGAGTCGTCCAGGTGCCTGCGGCGGCCCCGAGCTCCAGCTCGCTGCCCAGCAAGCTGCCATCCGACGCGGCAATGCGTCGCGCGCGCACCGCCGCTCCAGCGGCGCCCGCGTGCGCCCAGGTCACCAGGAACTCGTCGCTCGCGGAGTTCCACGCGACCGCCGCGCCGCTCTGCCAGTCCTCATCCGCGGTGATCGGGATCTCGGCTCCGAGGGGCTGGCCCGCCGTATCGACGCGCCGCGCGCGCAGATCGTCCCCCGGCACCGACTGCCACACGACCAAGAACGCCCCGGAGGTCTCCGAGTAGCCCAGCGCGGGGGTCATCTCTTGATAGGACTGCCCCCCCGCGCTGACGGAGAAGTCCGGCCCGTCGAACTCCGGGGCGGTTCCGCTCCAGCTCACCAGCCGCGCACGCAGCTCCGGCTGAGGATTGCCGCGGTTGTCGTGCCACGCGACCAGCAGCTTGCCGCCGCCGTAGACGACGCTCGGCGACTGCGTGTAGGCAGTCGTCTGCGCGATGGCGAACGGAGTGCCCAGGGCCTGCCCCTCCGGACCCAAGAACGTGCCGCTGATGGCCTCTGCGCCAGTGACTACCAGATACACGTCGCTGTCGGGATCATGAGCGATGTCCGGGTTTCGCTTCGGCGCCGTCTCCGCCAGCGAGGCAACTTCGAAGGTCGACCCCAATCGAGACAGCGAGGGCACGGACGCGTTGCACGCGCCCGCGCCACCGCCCGAGCCCGCCGCCGCGCCGCCCACGCCACCGCCCGAGCCACCCTGTCCGCTACCACCCGCACCCGTGGTGCCGCCCGGCCCCGCCGTCGCGCCCTCGTCCGAACAACCCACGAGCGCGAGCGCGAGGCAGATGAGTCCAGCGGGGTGCATCGGCGCAGCATAGCGCCTTTGTCGCGTGCCCGTTCGATCGGTTGTGGGTTCGACGCGGGCACGGTAGTCGTGCGCGCAGACTCGCAAGGCGTGGTCGGGTGCGAAGATGCAGCTCGGCGCCCGCCGGGTGATCCGTTTCGCTGCTTCGCGACTCCTGCCGTGTTCAAGCCGTTTCCCGGATGACGCACAGCCGTCACCATCCAAGCCGATCGTCGCCGTACGCAGGCGATCGAACACGGCCTCATGATACGCCTGAGGATGCGGCCCGCGGTGACCCGGAACTGCGACCCTATTGGCGGCATCATCAAGCGTCATCCCAGCTCGGCAGCCGCGCGCGACGCAAGTCGAGTGACTCGAACAGGTACACTGTGTCTCGTGCCGCTGTCGCGGCGTCTGCCGGGTGTCGATGGTGCTCGTCACCGTTGAGGCCTCCGCCTCGCAGCGCGATCCTCTCGAGATGCGAGCCCTCGTCACGCTGCTCAGCGCGTGCTTCTCGGTGCTGTTCGGTTCTCGGAGCGAGCTGGTCTTCGAGCTCGCCGCGCTGCGCCAGCAGCTCGCAGTGCTCAGCGCGTCGGCACATGGTCGCGGTAGCCCGCTCGGTGCTCGCCGGTGACCTTGAGCAGGGCTCTCTGCTCGCGTTCGGTCAGGGTCCGTGGGGTGCGTGTCGCGTCGGCGTAGTTCGCCATCGTCCGGGATGAAGGCGGCGGCGCGGGGGATGGCAAGGTTGTCGTGCTTCCAGTACGGCGAGGGCGGCTAAGGAGGGGGTCTGTCAGCTCAGAGCCTCGGTTCTCGGCCGCGTTGGCCACCCCACGCCGCGAGGATGTTCACGGCAGCGGCGGCCTCGTCATGCCAGAAGTACAGCTTGACCTTCGTCTTCGGCAACAGCACCCAACGAATGACTCGGCTGCGCCGGTAACATAGTTCATCCTCGAAGCGCTCCGGAGCCTTGTCCCGATGCTCATGCCACCAAGCCCTCGATGCGGTCGAGCTGACGCCGTGCGCGCTTCGCGCTGAGGCCCGCGTGGGAGGGTCCCACGCGGGCCGGGCCGTACAGCGACGGGGTGGGCGGGCTCGCTCCTGGACGCCACCAGGTGGGCGCGGCGGGGTGGGGCTCGCTCGCGCCTTGGCAAGCGAAGCCCCCCAAGGACGGGCTCGCAGCCGCGATCGCGGCCGCTGCGGACGACAAGGTGATCGGCGACGTCATCGACCTTGCCCGAGACGCGCGGCATGGCTCGAGCCGCCTGCTCCTGTTGAGCGCGCTTGAGCGCTCGGCAGACCCGCGGGCTCGAGCGGCACTGATGGACCTCGGCACCGACCCGGACCTCACCCAGGAGATCCAGGTCATCCTGCGGCGCCTCAAGCGGGCCAAGCGCTGAGGGCCCGCCCCGCCTCCCGCTCGCGCCTCACCGCTCCACGAGCCCAGCGTCGCGCAGGCTGCGTCTCACGGCGCGAAACACGTCGTCGAAGGGCGGAAGCGTCGCCATCTGCTGTCCGAGGCGAACGGCCCAGAGCTTCTTGTAGCGCGCCTCCTTCGTCGCGAGCTCGGCGGTCATCGCGTCGCGCGTGCGACCGCGGAAGGCGAGCTTCGCCTCGACCTCGGGGATCAGCGTCGAGAAGTCGATGAGCCCCTCGCTCGTGAGGTGCCAGAGATTGTAGAGGTCGCGGGGTTCGTTCCGGGCCTTGTCCGTGAGCGCGACGAGCTTCTCGACCGCGATCTCCTCGAGCGCGTACACACGTACGGGAGCGTCCTCGGGCAGGTCGGCGTACTCCTCGTAGCCACGCAACACCGGGCGGTCCTCCACCGGTCGCACGAGCTGCTCTCGGATCGTGATGTCGACTTTGACCTCTTTCGGCGACGCCGCCGGGAGCGGCCCCTCGTAGGAGAGCCCACCAAGAAGAAGTGATGCTTCGCTGGACCGAGCGCGCAGCCGCCGATCTGTTGGCGATCGGCGAGTACATCGCAGCCGACAACCCCACCGCCGCCCGCGCGTGGGTCGAGAAACTCAGGCAGCGCGCAGTGAAGGCCTCGAAGATGCCGCGCACGGGCCGAGTCGTGCCGGAAATCGCGCGCGACGACGTGCGCGAGGTCTTCCAGCGCACGTACCGCATCGTCTACCGGGTCGTCGACGACGGCATCGTCGGGCTCACGGTGTTCGAGGGGCACCGCCTTCTGGGCAAGCTGGACCCGGACCTAGGCTGAAGGCGAGGGCCCGCGGGACAGCGCGGCGACCTACTTGCTGTCCCGAAGTATCCAAGAATCACCGCCCTGCCGCGTCGGTTCGACCAACCGGAAGGAGTGTAGGAATCGTAGGAATCGTAGGATTCGAGTCGTGTCGGAGTCGCAGCAGCCGTCGCGCTGGGGCCGGCGAACTACAGGACCCACCAGCGGAGAGCCGTCGCGACGCGGCCCACCCTCGGCGTCAGTTGCTAGAAATCATGCGGGCGCCGAGCCCCCTGGCGCGCTCACTCCCCGCGCAGCTCGGCGCGGAACTCGCCGGGCCCTCCGCCGTAGCCTCACGGCTTGGTGATGGTCTTGCTCCAGAGCAGCGTGCCGTGCTTGTCGATGAACTCGAACAGCAGGGTCTTGCCCTTGAACTCGAGGTAGGCCAGGGCCTCGACCTTCTCGTTGTAGTACAGCTGCTTGCCGTGTTTCAGGCCGGTCGACGTGCGCGTCTTGGCGCCTGCGCCGCTGATCGCGAAATGCGTGCTGGGGCAGGCCGAGTGCGCTCCCTTGTCGATGAACTCGACGTTGTGGTCGTGCCCCGTGAGCAGCAGGTCCGTGCCGCAGTAGATGGTCTCCAGCAGACTGTACATGCCGGCGGCGCCGAGCAGCGCGTTGTCCCAGTAGTGGTTGCCCGAGGTGTAGCGCGGGTGGTGACCCATCACGATCTTCCAGGTGGCGCTCGAGGCTTGCACGCGCGCCTTCATGTCGTTCTTCTGCGTGCTCGAGTAGTCCTGGGTGTCGATGGCGAAGACGTGCACGTCGCCGAACTTCACGTCGTAGTAGGCGTCTGGCATCATCCACATGTCGCTCGGTCGAGTGCCGGGACCCGTGCCCACCGGCAGCTGGGTGTACTGGATCTGGGCCTCCTTCTTGCCCGTGCTGGTGACGCCATAGTCGTGGTTGCCGAGGGTGGCGTAGAACTTCAGCGAGTTGAGGTTGGGCAAGTCGTAGATGGACTCGAACTTGGTGTTCCACTGCGCGTCGCTCGTGCTCTGCACGCCGTGATCGTAGAAGTTGTCCCCGAGCATCAACACCGCCGTGCAGCCACCCACGGCGGCGCACTTCGTCGCCATCTGTTGAGCGACGTCTTTCTGGGCTTGGTTGCCCTCGCCGGTGTCGCCGATGGCGATGAGCTTGATGCTGTCGCCGCCGCCCGCCCCGCCGCTGCCGCCCGCCCCGCCGCTGCCGCCCGCCCCGCCAGAGCCCGCCGCGCCGGCCGCGCCCCCGCTACCGCCCGTGCTCGCGCCGCTGCCACCCGAGGAGGTCGCCCCCGCGCCGCTGCCGCCGCCCGCCGACGAACCGCCCGACGAGCTCGAGGCACCGCTGCCGCCGCTGCCCTTGGGAGCGGCCTCTTCGTCTGCGCCGCCGCAGCCTCCGAGCACGAGAGTCGCGAGAAGACCGAGGACCGTGTGACCAAGCCGCATGCCGACCTCCGAGGGGCCGCTAGTTTAGCCGATCCACGGCGAACGCGCGACCGCGGCGCCACGGTTTCGTGACCGCGCCGGACCGACCTTGGGGGCGTCCCGGCCGCCTCGACGGAGCCCCCGGCCGCTTCTCCCTTGACTCCCGCGAGAAAAATGAAACCGTCTCGCTCCTTCGGCGCGGTAGCCAAGTGGTTAGGCAACGGTTTGCAAAACCGTCATACGTCGGTTCGAATCCGATCCGCGCCTCTCGGATGGTGGCGCTCTCGCGCCAGGCTCGCACCCTGACCTGGTGCCGAAGAGCGCTGACGCAGCGCCACCCGACGCATGCCCGGGAGCCGCTTGGTCTCCACTTCGCGCGGTGATAGATCGAAAGTATGAGGAGGGTCCGTCGCGCTGTCGGACTGTCGGGCGTCGAGGCACTGCCATGACGTTGGAGGCGCAGGCGCAGCCGGCGGGGCGGCCAGCGAGCGCACGCTTCGAGGAGCGCTACGTCCTCGGTGACCGGGTCGGGGCGGGCGGGATGGGGGAGGTGCGCAACTGCCACGACGTGTCGATCGGACGCGACGTCGCGGTCAAGGTCATCCGGGGCTCGGAGGCGGAGCGCCAGGGGCTGCTCTTGCGCTTCGTGCAGGAGGCGCGGCTGCAGGCGCAGCTCGAGCACCCGTCGATCGTCCCCGTGTACGACCTCGGCGTCACCAGCGACGGCACGGCGTACTTCACCATGAAGCGCATCGCCGGGCTCACCTTGCGGGAGGTGCTCGAGGGGCTAGCGCGTGGGGATGAAGCCTGCGTCGCGCGCTACTCGCGCCGCTCGCTGCTGGCCGCGTTCAGTCGCGTCTGCTTCACGGTCGCGTACGCGCACGACCGCGGCGTCGTTCACCGGGACCTCAAGCCCGAGAACGTGATCCTGGGCGACTACGACGAGGTGTACGTCCTCGACTGGGGCGTGGCCAAGGTGCTGGGCGACTCCGAGCCCGAACCCGACGCGAGTCGTGAGCTGGTTCGCGACTCGCTACCCGATGGCCTGACGGCAGACACCGGCGCCTACGCCATCCTGGGCACCCTCGGCTACATGGCGCCAGAGCAGCTCACCCGCGGGGGCGCCGTGGACGCGCGCGCCGACGTGTACTCCCTCGGCGCGCTGCTGTACGAGTTGCTCACGCTCGAGCGTCTGCACGCGGGCACCGGCGCGGAGCTCGCCGCATCCACCCTCGAAGGCGCCGTGCTCACGCCGCGCTCGGACCTGCCGGAGCCCCTCGCGGAGGTCATTCGCCGGGCGACGGAGCTCGAACCGTCGCGCCGCCTCGACTCCGCTCGCGCCCTGCGCGCGAGCGTGGAGGCGTACCTGGATGTCGATCGGGACGCCGAGCGGCGCCGAGCCCTCGCGGTCCAACATGTCGGCGCGGCAGAGCGGGCGCTCGCGTCCCCGAGCGACGCGGACGGCGCTCATCGGCTGCGCGCGCTGCGCGAGCTCAACGCGGCGCTGGTCCTCGACCCCACGCACGGCGGCGCGCTGGTGCGCTTGCTCCGCTTGCTCGCGGAGCTTCCTTCACGTCTGCCGGCAGCGGTGGAGGCGGAGCTGGCGAGCCTGCGCGTCACCGAGCGGGCGCGATCGTCGCGCAGAACGGCGCTGGCGTACGTCGCGATCGGGGCCGTCATGGTCGGCATCGCCGCCACTGGAACCCGCGCGCCCGCCGCGTTGCTGGTCATCGCGGCGGTGTGCGTCGTCACGGCGGCGCATGCGTGGTTCGCCGCAGCGCTGCGCACCCGGACCCTGCACTTCGTGCTCAGCCTCGTGCTGAAGACCGCGGTGACGGCGAGCCTGTGCGTGTTGTTCGGGCCGCTCGTGCTCGTGCCCAGCGTGCTCATCGCCGTGGCGCTCGTCGTGCTCGTGCACCAACGAGCCAGCTCGTCCCTGCGCAGCACCGTGCTGGGCGTCAGCATGATGGCGCTCGGGCTGCCGCTCGGGCTGTCGCTCGCGGGACTGCTGCCGAGCTCGTACGCGCTCGTCGGCGAGGCCTTCGCCATCCTGCCCTGGGCCGTGGAGCTGACCCCCGGTGTCGCGCTGGGCGTTCTGTCCGTGGCCACGGTGATGTCACTGGTGATCCCGATCCTGCTCGTGGGCAGCTCCATCGACGCGCTCACCCGCGCCGAGGAGCGATTCTTCGCGCAAGCCTGGTACCTCGAGCGCCTCATCGTGGGCCAGCCCGCATCGGGTCCGATGCCCGCGAGAACGTCCGAGCCCGCTCAGACGCGTCGCGTGCATGGAGCCGACGCGGAGACACTGGCCGCGACGCCGGCGCCGAACGGGGCGTTCGACGCCACGGTGCTCGCTCCGCAGCCCGCGGACCGAGCGCTGGCCGAGACGATCCCGAGCGCCGTGCAGTCCATCCCGGCGCTCGGCCGATCGGCCCTCGCCGGCGCGCCAGCCCTCGCGCTCGCCTTGTCGCCCCCCGCTCGGCGCTACGTGGAGGTCGACGGCCGGCAAGCCCACGAGCCCAACCTGCGCTGCTCCCGCGACCAACACCTGGGGCGCGAGGTGTTGGTGCAGTACGCCGCGTCCCCTCGGGAGCCCGAGGCGGCCCGCGCGCTGGCCGACGCGGCGCGCGCGCGAGGACGCTTGGAGCATCCCGGGGTGTTGCCGGTGTACGACATCGGCGAGGACCCGGAGCGAGGCCCGTTCTTCACGGTCAAGCGCGCTCGCGGGGAGACCCTGGCAGCGGTGCTCGGGTCACGTGGGGCGGCGCCCGCTGCCGAGCGCTCGCTCCGCGGGCTGCTCAGTGCGCTCGCGCGCGCGTGCATGACGGTCGCCTACGCGCACAGCCGCGGCGTCGTCCACGGTCGCCTGGGCTGCGAGCAGATCCTGCTGGGCGAATACGACGACGTGTACGTGCTCGGCTGGAGCGCATCACCCGACCCGTCCAGCGTCGACGTCAGGACCGGGGCCGCGGGCGACGTGAGCGCGCTCGGCGATGTGCTCGGCGCGATCCTCGACGAGGTCGCGTCGAACAGCCCCCTGCCCGAGCTTCAGGAGCTGCACCGGCGCGCACAGAGCGGAGCGCTGACCGCGCGTGAGCTTCACGACGAGGTGGTGCGGTACCTGGACGGCGAGCGGGACCGGGAGCGCCGCGCCGAGCTCGCCGGCCAGCACCTGGCGCGGGCTCTCGCCGCCACCTCGGGTCAGGGCGACGAGGCTTCGTCTCGGTTGGCTGGCTCCGTCACCGCGCTGCGCGAAATCAACGCGGCCCTCGCGCTCGATCCCAAGAACCCCGAGGCCCTGCGCGCGCTGGTCGCGCTGCTCGACGACGCACCCCGCCGCCTGCCCCCCGAGGTCGTGAGGCGTGCGCACGACGCCCGCGCGCTCGAGCGGTCGCAGGCGGCACGGCGCGCGACCTGGGGCTACCTCGCCATCATCGGCGGTGTGGCGATCATGATGTTGACCAGCGCACGCGAGCTCCATGCGCTGATGGCCATCGCGCTCACCGCCGCCGCCGCTGCCGCGCACACCTGGTGGATCGGCCCCGCTCGCGGCAGGAAGGCCCAGGTCGGGCTCAGCGTGGGCTTGGCGGTGGCGGTGGTGCTCGCGCTCGGGTGGCTCTTCGGACCCCTCATCATGACGCCGGTGGTCGCGCTGGCCATGGCCAGCACCCAGCTCGTTCACGCCAGAGCGAGGAGCCGCGTTCGGCTGCTGGTGACGGGCGGCTACCTGGCCGCGCTGTTCGTACCCTTGCTGCTGCAGCTCCTCGGCGCCATCGAGCCGGTGTACTCGTTTCAGGCCGGCGCGCTGCTCGTGCGACCGCAGGCGCTCGCGTTCCACGAGCTCGGCACGCCTCTGCTGTTGGCGTTCGCGACGCTGCTGTGCCTGCTCGTGCCGGCGGCGCTCGTGGGCCGCTCCATCGATGCCCTCGGCAGCGCCGAGCGGCGTCAGGCTGCCCAAGCCAGCCTGCTCCGGCGGCTGCTCCCGCGCCACGACCCGTCCGCGTGACGTTTTGATGGCGCTGCGCCGGATTCGGTTTGGAACCGGGGCAAAGCTCGCTAGGCTGCGCGGTCCATGGCAACGGCCGGAGCGCGTGGCGGTAGTTTCAAGATCGAGCACTCGGCCGCATTTCGGCGCCGCCGGTTCCTGAACTGGTTCCCCCTGGGGATCACGTACGCGCTCTTGTACATGGGGCGCTACAACCTCACGGTCGCCAAGAACTCCCTGGGCGAGCTGATGACGAAGGAAGACTTCGGCATCATCTTCGGCGCGGGTACCTTCGTGTACGCCTTCGCGTTCCTGCTGAACGGGCCGATCGTGGATCGTCTGGGCGGCCGGCGAGGCATGTTGGTCGGCGCGTTCGGTTCGATGGTGGCCAACCTGGCCATGGGCCTGTATTTGCATCACATCGTCAGCTCCGGGCAGGCGGCCAGCGCGCCGCTGCGCCTCGTGTTCAGCCTGCTGTACGCGGTGAACATGTATTTTCAGAGCTTTGGCGCCGTGTCCATCGTGAAGGTCAACGCGCACTGGTTCCACGTCACCGAGCGCGGCGGCTTCTCGGGCATCTTCGGCACGATGATCTCGAGCGGTATCTTCCTCGCGTTCACTGTCAACGACGTGCTCTTGCGCCTGGCGCAGCACATGTCTCCCGGGTCTACGGCGCCGAGCGTTGCTTGGGTGGTGTTCGCGCTGCCCGGCGCATTCCTGGGGCTGTTCTTCCTGATCGAGTTCTTCCTGTTGCGCGACACGCCGGGGCAAGCGGGGCACGAGGACTTCGACACGGGGGACGCGTCGAGCGGGGACACCTCCACCGAGCCCGCCTCGCCCATCGAGCTGTACAAACGCATCCTCACCAACCCCATCATCATCACCGTCGCGCTGATCGAGTTCTGCACCGGCGTGCTGCGCAACGGCGTGATGCACTGGTTCCCGATCTACGCCAAGGAGAACTGGGCGCTGCCGGGCTCCCACCCCCTGCGCGGCGGCGACATGCTCACCGCCATCGATCGCTGGTCCTTCGGCCCGTTGTGGCCGGCTCTGCCCTGCTTCGCGGTCGCCATCATCTCGGGCGTCATCGCGTCCAAGGCATCCGGCGCGCGCAAGGGCTACCTCGCCATCTTCGGCGCCCTGGCCTTCCTCGCGCCCTTCCTGGTGCAAGGCGGCTGGGGAGGCTTGCTCATGGTGGCCGGCGTCATCGGCGGCAACGTGGCCGGCTGGGTCAGCGATCTGTTCTTCCAGAGTCGGCGCGGTCCCGCCGCCGCGGGCCTGTACGGCTTCTTGGTGGTGTGCACGGTGGGCATGGCGTTCACCCTGGCCAAGGGCACGAACGTGGTCGCTGGGGCGGATCCCATGAGCGGCCTCGTCCCCGGAGACAGGATCGAGAAGATCGCCGGCGCGGAGGTGACCGACTGGCAAGGCGTGCGCACGGCGGTGGGTTGCTTCGAGCCCGTGTGCAAGGACTCGGGCTGGGACGCGGAGCGCTGCATCTGCTCGTCCACCGTCACCGAGCGCAAGAGCGAGCTCGCATCCGGCCGTCCGATCCCCGCGACCCTCGCGCGCTCCGGCGAGACCTCCGATTTCGCGCTCCACGATCCGCTGCCGGTACAGGAGGCGGGCGACATGCGCTTCTTGAAGGCCCAGCCCGTGCTGCCCATGAGCCCCTACTTCCTGGGTGTGTTCGTGTTCTTGATGAGCCTGTGCGTGATCGGCACCCACGGCCTGCTGTCCGGCACCGCCACCATGGACTTCGGCGGGCGCAAGGGCGCCGCCACCGCCGTCGGGGTCATCGACGGATTCGTGTATCTGGGCACGGCCGTGCAGTCCATCAGCCTCGGCTACTTGACCAGCAAAGACTGGGCGTACTGGCCGTGGTTCTTGCTTCCGTTCACGGTCATTGGCTTCCTGCTCTGCCTACGCATCTGGGGCGCCAAGCCCAAGGGCCACGGCGGGCACTGACTGGACACCGAACCCAAATGAACCACATCGACCCTCGAGCTTGGCCCGTCCTGCCCGCCGTCGAAGAGTGGCAGGACACGTACGTCACCGTGCACATGTGGCTGCAGATCGTGGGCAAGGTGCGGCTCGAGCTGTCCCCGTGGGTCAATCACTCCTGGGGCTCGACCCTCTACCTCACGCCGCGCGGCCTGACGACGTCGCCGATTCATCAGGGCGGCAGAGCTTTTGCCATCGACTTCGACTTCGTGGATCACGCCCTACGCATCCAGTCCTCCACGGGTGAAGCGCGCTCCTTCGCCTTGCCTGGGCTCTCGGTGGCGCAGTTCTACGAGCGAACCTTCGCAGCCCTTGGCGAGCTTGGGATCTCCGTCGAGATCCTGGCCCGACCCGTCGAGGTCGCCGAGGCGATCCCTTTCGCCAGCGATCACGGACACGCCAGCTACGACGCAGACGCGATGGCCCGGGTGTGGCGGGCCATGACGCGCGCCGAGCCCGTGTTCGCGAAGTTTCGTGCGCGATTCACCGGCAAGGTGAGCCCCGTGCACTTCTTCTGGGGCGCCTTCGATCTGGCCGTCACGCGTTTCTCGGGGCGCCCGGCGCCCAAGCATCCCGGGGGTGCGCCGAACTGTGCAGACTGGGTGATGCAGGAGGCGTACTGCCGCGAGCTGTCGAGCGCGGGCTTCTGGCCGGGGATGGGCTTGGGAGAGGCCGCGTTCTACTCCTACGCCTACCCCGCCCCTGCTGGCTTCGCCGAGGCGGCGGTGCTCCCCGGGGAGGCCTACTACCACGCGGCGTTGGGCGAGTTCGTGCTGCCCTACGACGCCGTGCGACGCGCGCCCGACCCCGAAGGCGCCCTGCTGTCCTTCCTCCAGTCGACCTACGAAGCCGCGGCAACCTTGGCACGGTGGGAACGTTCAGTCCTCGAGGTCGACGGTCCCCCTGCGCGACGCGCTCTCCCACCACTGATTGGTGATGCTCGACGGACGGGCCGAGAGACCTGAAAGGGTTCGATCGCTTGTTGGTTCGACGCGGGCTCGGCAGTCGTGCGCGCGAATCTCGCAAGGCGTGGTCGAGTGCAAGGCCTCGGCTCCTGCGCCCATTGCGTGAGGTCGCGAGTTCACGTTAGGCTCACGCCGGAGGGTCGCCATGCGGATGAGTCAGCTGTCACTGGGGGTCACCTTCGCGCTGTGTGCGCTCGTAGGCTCGAGCGCCTGCGGCAGCGACGGCAGCGAGGGGTCGCCGAGCAGCGGCGGCGCGTCGAGCGGCGGCGCGTCGAGCGGCGGCGCGTCGAGCGGCGGCGCGTCGAGCGGAGGCAGCTCGAGCGGCGGCACTTCGAGCGGCGGTAGCGCCGGCAGCGCGGGCGGCGCGGCGGGCAGCAGCGGCGCGGCCGGGGGCGGCGACGGGGGCAAGCAGCCCGGTCCCTGCGGCCCCCTGAGCGGCACGGACGGCGCCTGCGACAACTGCATCAACACGAGCTGCTGCAGCGCGATGACCGCCTGCGCAACGGACTCGAACTGCAACGCCATCATCACCTGTATGCAAAGCGGCAAGACCATGGCGGTGTGCATCCAGCAGGCGGGGAGCGAGGGGCCCGCGTTCACGACCCTGGCCGGATGCATGCAGCAGAGCTGCGCCTCGGACTGCGGCTGAAGGCGTCGTTCGGCGAAGAGGGAGGCGACTCCCCGGCTTGGTGTGGCATGATCCGGGGCGGCATGGAGCAGCGCGTGGTCGTGGTGGGCGGGGGGCCGGCGGGCTCGGTCTTGGCGGCGCTCTTGGCTCGAGAGGGGGTGAGGGTCACGCTGTTCGAGAAGGAGCGCTTCCCTCGTCATCACGTCGGTGAGTCGCTGCAGCCGGCGACCATCGAGCTGCTCGAGCACTACCTGGGGCTGGGCAGCGCGCTCGCGAGCCAAGGGTTCGCGCGCAAGTACGGCGCGGTCTACGTGTGGGGCGAGTCGCGCGAGCCCTGGACGGTGCTGTTCGACGAGCGCCTCGAGCGCGACCTCGAGCGGCTCGATGAAGCGCAGTTGCTCGCGGGCGGCTACGACCACGCCTGGCAGGTCTTGCGCGAGCGGTTCGACGAGGTGCTGCTGCGCGAGGCCGAGCGCCGGGGCGTGGACGTGCGCGAGGGCGTAGAGGTCGACGCGCCGGTGGTCGAGGACGGGAGAGTCGTGGGCGTCCGCCTGTCGACTGGCGCCGTCGAGCGGGCCGACTTCGTCGTGGACGCGTCCGGTCAGCGCTGCTTGCTCGGGCGAGCCTTCTCGCTCACCTCCGTGGTGCCCGACATGCGCGCCACCGCTTGCTACGCGTACGTGGACGGCGCGGGTGGTGTGCCGGGGGCGCTCGGTCGCCACGTGCAGCTCGTCGTCACCATCCCCGAGGGCTGGGTGTGGTTCATCCCCGTCAGCGCGGCGCGCACCAGCGTCGGCGTCGTCGTGCGCGAGCGCGCGAAGTTGACGCGACAGCGCTTCGACGAGCTGCTGGCGCACGCCGAGCTGCCCCTGGGCGGCGGCGAGTTTGCGACGCGCGACGACGGCTCGGTGCTCCACCACGCCAAGGACTGGTCCTTCTCCCACCAGCGCGTGGTCGGCCCCGGCTGGATGCTGGTGGGAGACGCCGCGTGCTTCGTCGACCCCATCCTCTCGGGCGGCGTGGACTTCGCCGTGCGCGGCGCGTGCAATGGCGCGCTCGCGCTGCTCACTTCCATGCGCGACGAGTCCGCGGGCGCCGCTGCTCTCGAACGCTACGCGCAGCGCTTGATCCAGGAGTACCGGGCGTACCTGCGCCTGGCCCGCTACTGGTATGGTAACAACCGCTCGGTGAGCGGCCTGTTCTGGGAGGCCCACGAACAGATCCCCGCGGACTCGGTGTCCACGCCCATGCGCGCGTTCGTCTACCTCACGAGCGGTCAGTACGCGGTGGACGCGCACTACCGGATCTTCCACGAAGCTCAGGAGCAGAAGATCTTCCGCGCCCTCGGCGTGAACAGGAAGGCGCTCAAACGAGCGAAGGACCGGCGAGGGGCGAGCCGTGACTGACGCGGGCGCGCGCACGGTCTTGTTGTTCGAGGAGCTGCTGCCCAGGCCTCGTGCCGGGGACATCGAGCCCTGTCGCGCGTTGCTCGAGACCCGGGGCACCCGCGCGGGGGCGCGAGTCGAGGTGCTCTTGATGGACCAAGGCGTGGCCCTGCAAGCGCTGCGTCAGGGCGGCTGGGCGCGGGAGCAACTCGACGAGGCCCTCGCGCGCGAGCCGCACGAGTTTGGGCTGATGGACGACGCGGAGACGACGGAGCTGAGCCGCTGGCTCGCTCTGCGGCCGCGCGCCGATGCCGGCGACCCGATCACCATCGACGACTACGGCGAGCTCACCAGCGCGCTACTGCTCAATGGCCTGCGGCTCACGACGCGTGCGGGCGCTCACTGTCATCGCCCCGGCGTCGCAGATCCGTCGGTCCTCGACGCCGCCGCGCTGCGCAAGACCCTCGAGCGTCACGCGCAGCTGACCGAGGGACTCGAGCCGGCGCGAGCGCGCGGCCTGCATCTCGTGGGCACGCGCTGGCTGGCCGACGCCGGGCGCCGAGCGGCGCTCGAGGGAGCCATCCTGCAGGATGGGTTTCACGTGACGAGTGTGACCGTCGGCGACGAACCGCCGCACGCGCTGCTCGCCACGCTGCGCTGGCTGGTGGCGCTCGGACTTCGCGTCGCGGGGCGAGCGCCGGAGCTCGGCCTCTTGGGGTGCGCGCCGGCGGAGTTCGCCCGCTCGCTCTCGAGCACGGGGTCGCTCACGCTCGCCGCCCTCGAGCACCTCGACCAGGCGCTGCGCGAACTGCCCGCCCCGGAGCCGCTCTTGCGGCACTCGGACGACGCCGCACGGCGGGCGTGCTTCGCGGCGATCCGCGAGAGCCGCGCGCGCCACGCCGCGACCGAAGAGGCCCGCGCCGTCAGCGCGACCACGCAGCACCTGGGACCACCATCCAAGTGGATCCGCAGTTACCGTCAGTACGCGCAGAGTCGGCGCCCGCGCATCGTCTTGATCCCGACCTGGCAGTGCGAGCTGCGCTGCAAGTACTGCCGCATCCCCAAGCAGGACGGCCGGGTGATGTCTGCTCAGACCATCGATCGCTCGCTCGACTTGCTGTTCTCCGCGGAGGGCGACGAGCTCGACCTGCACTTCTTCGGCGGCGAGCCCCTCGCGGCCTGGGACGCCATTGTGCACACGCTGAGCACCGGCCACGAGCGGGCTCGCGCCGACGGACGCACCCTGCGCTTCTTGTTCACGACCAACGGCTGGGCCCTGACCCGGGAGCGCTTCGACTGGCTCGCGGGTTTCCCGGTGTGGTTTCAGCTCTCGCTCGATGGGGACGCGGTCACGCAGAACGCCGTCCGTCCGGCGCTCCGCGTCGCGGGAGACTCCTACGACCGCAGCCCCGCGACCAAGGCTCGGTGGTTCACCGAGGCGGGCATCGCGCACGACGTCGTGCAGGTCGTTCACCCTACGAACGTCTCCGCGATGGCCGAGAACTTTCGGCACATCCTCGGGCTCGGCTACTCGCGCATCCAGCTCAACTACGCGCTCGGCACGCTCTGGGACAGACCCGCGGCCGAGGAGTTTGGACGCCAGCTCGCCCGGGTGGGCGAGGAGCTCGAGCGGCGCTGGCTCGGCGATGAGCGCGCCGAGCTCGTCAACCTGGAAGAGACGCTCCTGCCCGTCCGGGGCAACCTCGAGGTGACGGTGGACTCGGACGGCTCCGTCTTCGGCAGCTCGGCCTTCCTGGTGAACACCAAGCACCGCGAGGACTTTCGCCTCGGCCACCTCGACGACGCCCGCTCGTTCGACCGCTACCAGTGTGACGGCTTCGAGATGGACGAGCTGCTCGCCAACTGGTTCAGCCCCGAGATGGCCCAGAACAACCGCCAGGTGGGCGCCGTGCTCATGAGCTTCATCCGCTACATGCGTCGCAAGCACCCGGGCCTCGAGCTGCTCCGTCGAGACGCCACCGCGTCGCGCGCCGCCCGGAGTCATCGCTCGAGCCCCCCGCTTGCGTGACCCGGCGCGCGCCCGTATAGTCATCGTTCCGCGGGAGAGATGCGATGAACGTGGCGCTGTTGTTTCCGCCCACCGCGAACCCCGCGCCGTCGTACTTCGGCCCGCCCTACGGGCTCGCGCTGCTCGGGGCGTTGCTCGAGCAGGCGGGGCACCGGGTCACGGCATACGACTACGACCGCGGCTCGGTGGGCGACATGCTCGCGGATCTCGAGCGCGTGGTGCGGCAGGACGAGCCGGGCCTCGTGGGTATCTCGTGCTTGAGCGTGAACCGCGGGCCGGCGGAGCTCGCCGCGCGCAAGCTGAAGGCCATCGCTCCGGACGTGCCGGTGATCCTCGGGGGGCCGTTCCCGACTCTGGAACCAGAGCTGCTCTTGCGCCGCACTCCCGCGGAGCTGGTGTGCATCGGGGACGGCGACGAGACCTTGCCCGAGGTGGTCGACGCGCTGGAGTCCGGACGGGAGCTGGCTCGCGTACCGGGGCTGGCCCTGCGCGTGGGCGGCGCTGTGCGGCGCACGGCCGAGCGCGGCCGCTTCACGGCGCTCGACACCTTGCCCTTTCCGAAGCTCGAGCTGTTCCCGGTGCGCGAGATGATTGACCGGCACCTCCTGCCCGAGAGCCGCGAGCAGATGCGACGCATCGACGCCTCGGGTCGCGCTCCCTTCGTGACCGACGCGCTGATCATGGTGATGGGCTCCCGGGGCTGCGTCTGGGAGTGCTCGTTCTGCCCGCTCAGCAAGTGGGAGGGTCGCACGCTGTTTCACTCGCCGGAGTACATCGTGCGCCAGATCGAGCAGTACAAGCGCACCTTCGACCACCGCACCTTCGTGTTCGGAGACAACACACTCACCTATCCCAACCGGCAGATCATGGAGATCTGCGAGCTGCTCATCGAGCGCAAGGTCGACATCGAGTGGATCTGCATGACGCGGGCCGACATGGTCAGCCGCGAGGTGCTCGACACGATGGCGCAGGCCGGGTGCCGCGAGATCTCCTACGGCATCGAGAGCCTGTCGCAGACGGTGCAGAAGGCCATCCGCAAGAAGCTCAGCGTGAAGCGCGTCCCGCCGGCGTTCGAGCTCACCCACCAGGCGAACATCTCGTCGTGCATCATGCTCATGGTCGGCAATCAGGGCGAGACGGAAGAGACCATGCGGGAGAGCGTGGCGCTGGCCAGCACCCTGCAGCCGGATCGCATCTTGATCAACACCACGAAGGTGTACCCCGGCACCTACCTGTGGGACGCCGCCGTGAAGGAGGGCGTGATCGGTCCCGACTACTTCGAGACGGATCCCGAGCAGAGTCCCTTCGATCTGGCGCCGGACTACACCGGCGAGAACGACGCGCAGAAGCTCCGCCGACTCGAGCGGCTGCTGCTGCATCGCACCACCTACATTTCCGTCTCGGACGGCTGCCAGCACTCGGTCCTTGGCTGCAGCTGCGGCGCGGCGCGTGAGCCACGTTCCCTCGAACGGCTCGAGGAGCAGTTCCTGATGGCCGCTTGGCGCGGCGAACACTGCGTGCTCGGCGGGGGCGACGCGGTCGATCACCCGCAGCTGCTCGAGTTGCTCGAGTTCGGCAAGCGGCGAGGGGTGCATCACCTGGCGCTGCAGACCTCCGCTCGCGCGCTGACCCGCACCCTGCGTAGCAAGCTGGCCGCCACCGGGATGGTCGAGCGCCTCTCGGTCCCGCTCTTCGCCATCCACGAGGCGCATCACGACGGACGCGTCGGTCGCCCCGGCGCGCTGCGCGAGACGCGCAAGGGACTGCTCGGCTGGACTCGCGAGGGCGGGCAAGCCACGGCGCTCGGCTTCATCGACCGCTGGAACGTCTCGTCGCTCCATCGCTGGCCCGCGTGGCTGCGGGAGCACGGCGCCGACTCGCTGCTGCTCGTGTACGGGGAGGCGCCGAGCGGGTGGGATCGTCTGCCCGTCGCGGACCTGCCCGCGTTGCGGGAAGTGGCGCGCGAGCTGCCTCGAGCCTTGCGCGCCGCCGCGGAGCTCGAGCTCGAGCTGCAGTTCACGGGCATTCCTGAGTGCGTGCTCGGGTTCGATTCAGGGGCGCCACCTCCCTTCGAGCTTGGCCGCCCCTTCGACGAGGTGCTCGACCCTCGCGGTCAGCCCATCGCCCGGGCGGCACAGCGACAGGCGGCCAAGCAGTTCGCGGCCGCGTGCTCGGATTGCCGAGTCCGCGTGTCCTGCGAGGGATTGTGGACCGAGTATGTCGAGCGGCACGGCGACGCAGAGCTCCGTCCACCCGCCGAGACCCGACGCCGCCTGGCCGTGATCGCCAGCTGACGTCACGCTCTGCAGAAGCCGAGCGTCAGATCCCAGCTCCCGTCCAGCCGCGCCTCGAGGGCGTCGGGGTACACCAGCAGTCCCGCGGCGCCCGCGACCCGCTCGCAGGCCTCGAGGGCAGGGTGCGAGCCCACGGCCTTGGCGACGGCAGCGCTGTCGCGCGGGTCGTTCCGCCACCGGCTCTCGCTGATCCAGATCAGCGCGCTCGGCTCCTTGCGTAGCCAGCGGATCGCCCAGAGACCGGTCGCACCGTGCGCGAGCAGCCCCTCGAGTCGCGCGCGAAGTATGCCCCCGAGCAGGCTGACCGGAGGCTCGGGGTGCCTCGTCCCGGAGCCGACGCGCCCGGTCGCGCAGTCGAAGGTCAAGAACATGAGGGGGCGACCCTCCGAGTCCCGCGGCGCTTCGCTCAGATCCTGCAGATCGTCGAGGTAGACGACGGCGCTGTGTCCGTCGGTGTCGACCATGCGTCGCGTCGACGCCGACACCGAGTCGATGAAGCGCGCGAGCTTGGCGTGAGGATAGCCGGCCAGCACCTCGCGACGCCAACGCTCCGGCTCGCCTTGATTGCTGAGCGCCACGCGCACCGGTCGCTGGGCCCCGAGCGGCAGTATCGGTCCGAGCTTGAAGTCTTGGAGGAGCTCGGCCGCACACGCGCGATCCACGAGTCGGTCGAGCTGCGGGGGCAGCGCGCCGGGGAAGCACGCCGCGAGCAGCGCGTCGATCAGCTCGCGCGCGCTCATGCTCCCCGCGACGGCGGCCGTCCCAGCTCCTGTGTCACCCGCTGGATCAGCAGGTCCACAGCCGCGCCGAAGCGCATGTTCTGCAGCAATATCCCGCGCTCCTCGCTGCCCTCGGGGTAGGTGTCGCGCATGACCTCGTACAGAGTCTGCAGGCTCCAGCGCAGCGGATCGAACGCGTCGAGCCCGTCCAGGTGGCCCCGTCGATAGGTCTCCTTCAGCCGACCGAAGGAGCGCTCCAGGAAGATGGCCCCGTCGTGCAGCACCGTGCCGTCCACGTCCACGATCAGGTCGTCGCTGAGCACCACGGGCTCGCAGTCGCTCATCCAGTTGAAGAGCTGCAGCTCGCTCCTCTCGTGGTCCGCGAGCAGCACGGCGCGTAGCCCCACGAGGTACTGCTGCATCTGCTCCTCGGTCCAGCGCATGCCCACCGCGTAGTTCAGCTGCAGGCGGGGCACGCCCTGCGCGATCGCCCAGGCGTGACGCTCCTCGACCTCGGTGGCCGCGGATGGCGGCAGCACGGCGTTCATGAACCAACCGACCTTGGCGCGCTTCAACCGCGCCAGAGAGCGCGCGATCCGATCGTAGGTCGGCGCGTCGTCCTCGTGCCAAGCGGCGTCCGGGCCGCGGTGCACCACTCGAAAGCGACGGTGCGAGGCGCGGTCGCCGTCCAGCGAGAACAAGATCACGACCGGATAGCGCTCGAGCACCGCGATGCGCGCCTCGTCGAGCAGCACACCGTTGGTCGTCAGGATGACCTCCAGCTTGCGCCCGCGACGCTCGGGATGGTGCGTCGCGTGCTCGAGCACCTGCGTCAGCCGCTCCCACTCGCTCATGGGCTCCCCGCCGAACAGCTGCAGTTCGAGGCGGGGCCGCTCGGACTTCATCAACAGGTCGATGGCCCGCGCCGCCACGGCAGCAGGCATGACCGGTCCCCCCTCGGTCTTGCTCACGAAGCAATAGCTGCAGCGCAGGTGGCACGAGCGCGTGAGCATCAGCATCAGGCGCTCCGTCCCAGCGCGCGCGCCCAAGTTCACGCTGCCACGCGCCAGCGTCGCTCGCAGGCGCGCTTCCGCCTCCTGCGCCGTCGGGATCATGCGCGCAGCTCCAAGCGCAGGGGCTCTTCCGAGTCTTGCTCGAAGGTGCCCCTCACCCCGTCGCCGCGCAGCAGCCGGAAGGCCTCGCTCGCCTTGTCCAGATCTCGCTGCGTGCAGCGGGTCATGCGCACCATGGCCTCGTTCGCGCCGAAGGGGTGGTCCACGTATCGCTCGATGACGAGACCCTCGCGCTCCACCAGCCCGAACAACATCGTACCGCGCTCGGGCGTATAGTACTTCCAGGACAGCTCGCTCGGGCGCAGCTCCTGCGCCAGGCGGATGCTTGCCGCCAGCATCTTCGGCGTCTCGAAGGGCAAGCCGATCATGAACGAGCAGAAGGTCGCGATCTTGGCGCCGTGAAGCAGGGAGAAAGCCTGCTTCACGCGCTCGTTGGTGAAGGGCTTGTTCAGGATGCGCTTGCGATACTCCTCGTCCCCGGTCTCCACGCCGAGCACCACGTAGTCGCAGCCCGCCTCGACCAGCGCCGCCACCAGCTCGGGTCGCACCTGCTCGACGCGCAATTGGCAGGCGAAGGGCAGGTTCACCCGCGCCCGATACTGGCGACAGAACTCCGACAGCCAGGTCAGGTTCGAGGGTAACACCTCGTCCCAGGCCGCGAAGCCGGCGGCGGGCTCGGCCAGCGGTCGCGCGTTCTCGATCTCGGTGAGCACCCGCTCCACCGAGCGCAGGCGCATCGCCTTGGCGCTGCTGACGCCGTTGATGCGCCGGTAGCCGTCCACTCCACAGAACGTGCACGAGTAGGGACAGAACCCGCGCGCCAGGGCCACGCCAATCGCGGCCTCGAAGCGGTTGCCGCTGTTCCTAACGTCGCCGAACAGCGCCCGATCCCAGTCAGGCAGCGCGTCCACATCCTCGGCCCACCAACGCTCCGTCGGGACCGGCCCTTCGCGACGCCAGATCCCCGGATGTTCGCCGACCGGGTCGCCCAGCAGTCGGCACAGCGGCTCCTCACCCTCGCCCAGACAGATCGCGTCGAAGCCCAAGTCGAGGGTGGGCTGCGGGTACGACGTCGGGTGGGCGCCGCCGGCGATCACGCGCGCGTCCGGCAGCGCCGCGCGCGCCACCGGCACCAGTTTGCGAACCAGGTCGAGCCGGCAGGTCATGAACGAGAACGCGACCACGTCCGCCGCACTGTCCTGCATCAGCCGCGCGACGTCGTCGAGTCGTGGGCTGGGCGGCACGAGCAGCAGGCGCGTCTCGTGGCCGCGTTGCTTCAGGTAGGCGCTGAGCGCCGCGATCGACGTGTTGAACGCCGCGCCGGACAAGGGAGTGTGGACGAACAGAGCGCGCAAGCCGTAGGTAGGATACCCTACCTCGGAGCCGACGCATGACCCTGGACAAGCGCCACCTCGACGTCCGCGTCCCCGGCCACGAGGACGAGGCCATGGCCGAGGTGATGGCCGCGCCCCTCGCCGTGCAACTCGAGCGCCTGGCGGCCTGGGGACTGCCGCGAGCCGGGCTCTTGATCCTGATGAGCGCGTGCCACGGACGCTGCTTTTTTTGTGCTAGCCCCGCGGTCACGGCGCCAGGAGAGGACATCGTGACGCCCGTGCAGCGCATCGAGCGCTGGCTCGACGACAATCGGCGCCTCGGCGTCGAGGCGCTGTGCATCGGCGGTACCGAGCCCCCCACCCACGCGCACTTTCGCGCAACGCTCGAGCGCGCGCAGCAGGTGGGCTTCCGCCGCGTACAGCTGATGACCTCGGGGCTGTCCATCGAGGACGACGCGACCGCCCGACAGTGGTTTCGGCTCGGCGTACGCTCGGTGTGCGCGCCGCTGTACGGCTCGCACGCGGCGCTGCACGACCAGGTCGTGGGCGTGCCCGGGCACTTCGAGCGCGCCACCCGTGGCCTCGACCGCGCGCGGGCTTCTGGCATGACCACGTACGTTCACACCCTCGCGCTGCGGCGGACCCTGGGCGATCTCTCCGCGCTCGGGCGACTGACCCGCGAGCGGTGGGGAGCGACGCTGGCGGTCGCGCCGCTGCGAGCGAAGGACGACGTGTTCTCGTTCGAGCGCGAAGCCGCGAGCTACGGTGAGCTCGAGGCGGCGCTCGAGGGCGCCGACGTGTCGCTGATCGGAATGCCGCGCTGCATCGCGCCCGCGCTCCCGCGCGGCGCGGCGCTCCTGATTCAGCTGTACTTCCGTGCCCAACGCATGACCTTCGACGCGACCTGCACCGACTGCGCCGAGCGCGCCCGCTGCCCGGGGCTCGTCGCCGCTCACCACGCCCGCTACGGCGCCGACGGACTGCGCCCGGCGCTCGGCTGAGCCACGGGTCGCGGGGCGGCGGGTTGGCCCGGGTGCTCGGCTCGCTGGGCTTGCATGTCGAACATCTCCCGGCGCAACAGGTAGCCAAGGTGCATGTTGCTGCGCAGGAGTTTGTAGTCGTTCTCCGCGACGCGGGTACGGCGCAGGAAGTCTCGCACTTGCTCGTCGCGGCTGCGCACGAAGCTCGTCAGGTCGCGCTGCTCGTCCAGGTTGGGGATACGGACCACCTCGTTGAAGCGCGGCATGGTCTTCTCGAGCACGACCGCGCAGCCGCGGTACATGTCACCGTTGACGTCGACGATGAACGTCATGTTGCCGAGCACCGGCTCGCTGGAGGGCCCGTACTGCAGGGAGAACTCAGCCTGCCCGTCATACTTCTCGATCACCTCGCGAAAACCCCGCACGTACGCGGACCGGAACGGCTCGCACCAATGCGCCCCGAGTTCGTAGGTGACCTGCAGCCGGCGAACCCCCAGATCACGAAAGAAGAGCACGTTCTCTTCCATGCGGTCCACGTTCTCGGGGCTGACCACCATGTTGACGAAGTAGTCCACGTTGCGTCGGTTCAGCTCGGCCAGATTCTCGACGATGCGGTCGTAGGCGCGACGGCCGTCCCCGCCGATGGTCCGGCGCCAGTCCTTCTGCGAGTCGAAGCTGCCGTCGAGGCTGAGCATCACCCGCACGCCGTGCTCCAGGAGGTAGTCCAGATAGCGATCGCGCAGCAAGAGCCCGTTGGTCGTGATCATGTAGTTGATGTTGCGGTCCGCGTAGTGCTTGGCCGCGTGCTCCAGGATCCACTCGATCAAGTCGAAGCGCAGCAGCGGCTCGCCCCCGAACAGGTGCAGACAGACGTTGGGGTTCACCCCGAGAAACAGCTTCATGGCGCGCGCGAGCCGCTCCTCGGTCATGTCCTCATAGCCGTCGTGCTCCATGTGACAGTAGGTGCAATCGATGTTGCAGCGCCGCGTCAGGAACAACAGGCAATAGAGCGACTTGTCCTCGGGCATCCCGCCGGGAGTGTCCCACAACTGCCACCCGGCAGCCAGGCCCCGGCGGCTCGTACTGGGCTGCTGGGCTCGAGTCGCGCCGTGGAACCGACGCTATGCGCTCGCCTGTCCCGGAGGCGGCAGGGACGAGGCGCGGTCGGCCTCCGTGCGCGCGAACACGCCGCTGTCGAGCGGCGCGCAGGTGCCGTCGAATCGGACTCGCAAGGACGCGCGCTGGGGTAACTCGCGGGTGAGCACGTCGGCCAGTCCGAACAGCTCGTGGCGCTGGTGCGCGTCGAGGTCACGGGCGGCCACGACATCGAGCACTGCCTGCGCGCCGGGTGCCAGGTGCGTGGCGAGGATCCGCGCCACGCCAGCTCGGTCGGCGGCGGGCGTCGTGCCCGTCACGAACACGGCGCGCTCGACGCGCCGGCACCGACGCTCGAGCGCGAGCAGCGCACGGCTGATGCGATACAGGAACGTCGAGGGGCGCGCGCCGTCCTGAGCGATCACGACCAGCTCATGCTCCCCTTGCTCGACCGGACTCACGCGCGGGAGCAGCGCGCCATCCTCGACGGCCATGAAGGTGACGCTCTGCGTCGGGAAGGTTGCTCGCACCAAGTGTCTCCGGCAGGGAGTGCCATCTGCTGCAGGCATCGTGCCAAGCGCGCCGGCGGGTCGCGCGCGATCTGATCGACGGCAGGGATCTCGCAGGGTCGTACGCGAGTTTACTTTCGTCATGGACGCGTGAAACTGCGCAGTCGGCGCGTACCCTCAGCGTGACGCTGCAGGCGTTGCGGGATCCCGGCCGGCCTACTTCTGCTCGAGGTCTTCCGCGAGGTAGCTGAGGATGACCTCATCCAGAGACTTCTCTCCGATCAGCTCGTCGCCGCCAAAGATGCTCTTGGGCTGCTCTTCGCTGAAGATGGAGGCGGCGCCCGCGACGGCGTAGCGACCCGGTCGCTCCTCCTTCACGGGCTCGAGCACGGAATAGCGCCCCATGTCCGGATCCGATCGGGGCCGGGCGTCGCGCGGCGTGCCCAGCGAGGGTGTGCCGCGCCGCGGCGGCGGGGAAGGCCGCGACGGGTGGATGGCGGCCGCGCGCATGGGCGCGTCCGAGTCGCGCAGCGCTGGAGCGACCGAGATGTGGGGCTGGCTGGGCCGCAGCGGGAGCGGCCAATTGGACGGACGCAGGGGCGCTTCGCTTGGGGCAGGCGAGGGCGGGGTCACCGCCGGCTCGGCCGCCGCAGGCGGGGGCTCGGGCGCGACGAGCGGGGCTCCGGGCGCGGCGGGCTGCACCGCCGGCTGCTCAGGCTCTGCGGGGGCGCTCGCCGGAGCGTCGGCTGGCGCCGCCTCGGACTTCGCTACCGGCTGCTTCGGTGCCGGGGGTGGTCCAAGAGCGTCGAGGATGACGGCGTCGAAGTCGCCTTGGCGCAGCGCGACGAACATCGCCTTGTGCTGATCCTTCATCAGCTGGCGGACGACCTTGGAGATGTCCTCGCGCTCGAGGTGCTCGGCGTAGGTGGTCTTCTGGCTCTTGAGGATGCGGCCGCCGTCGCCGAACAGGTGGGTGATGACGTGCGGTCGCTTGACCCCGCTGTCCTCCGTCTGGATGTGGAAAATACGCCCTTGATGCCTGACGTTATTGTTGAAACCGAGCATCGGCGGGGGCGTTTTCGGCACGAGACGCTCCGGGGAGAAGGGTGGAAGCCTACCACGGACGGCCCGCCTTCGGCAGGCGAGTTGCCCGGTCCAGCGGATGGGCCCCTGGGCCGAGTTCAGGCTTTTGCGACCAGGAGCCCGTTAGAGCCGCGCCGGGTCAGCTCCGGGCTTGCTTGGCCACGCGCAGGATCCAGCGGCCGTACATGTAGATGAACACCGCGGACGCGATGCCCACGGCGCCCATGATCGTCCACACGATGCCGACGTTGTGGGACTCGTACAGCAGGCGCGTCATCGCCTCCGGGGTCTCTTTGGTGAACTGGACCAAGGTCGTGAACGCCTCGCCGTTCTTGATCGCGTCTACCTCAGCAGTGGGCATGCCGCGCTCGAGCAGGAGCTCGCGGGAGAAGCGCTCCTTGGACGCGTAGTGACCGTACAGCCAGGGCGCCACGAAGCCCTCCAGGGTCCAGCCGATGCCGAGCGGGATCTGGCTGAAGCCGAGGTACATGGCCTTCTTCTCGCCGGGGGCGAAGTTGCCAATGAACTCGGAGAACTTGGGGCTCGAGAACATCTCGCCCACGCTGAAGGTGAGGATGGCCGCCACCGACAGCCAGCCGATGGTGGAGTAGCCGCTCATGAACATGGCCGCCGTAGCCAGCAGCGTGCCCAGCACCATGCTGTTCGTCGCTCGCATCTTGCCGCTGAGCCAGGCGAAGAAGAAGCAGGTGATCATGATGAGCCCGGCGTTCAGGTTCAGCATGCCCTCCGGGTTCACCTCGGTGCCCTCCGGGTTCATGCCGAGCAAGAACTTGAAGAAGGGATTGCGCGTGCCGTCCGGGCCGAACAGATCCTTCACGATGTTCTTGGTGTCCACCCACTCGCTGATGTGCAGGGGCAGCACGTCGAACAGGGCGTTGAACATGAACCAGAAGCCGCTGAAGATCAGCAGGTACAGCCAGACGTGGGTCTTCTTGAGCTCGTGCAGCGAGTCCCAGAAGAGGCTCTCTTGCTTGACGGTGCCCGCGCGCACGGCCTTCATGCGCGCCAGGCGTACCTCCTTGTGGGGCTCCTTGTAGGTGAGCAGCAGGATGAAGTTCATGGAGATGATGCCGACGCAGGCGAGGAACACCTCGCGCCAGCCGAACCCGCCGCGCAGGAACGCCGCCACCAGCGGGCCGAGCCAGCCTCCGATGTTCACCGTCTGATAGAAGATGCCCCAGGCCATGGAGCTGTTCTCGCGGCGGGTAGAGTTCACCAGCGTGCCCTGGATGCCCGGCTTGAAGATGGCGGTGCCGAGGGCCAGCACCACGGCGCCGCACATGAAGCCGTAGTAGCTCGGGAACAGCGCCATGATCACGTAGCCGCAGATCTTGACCACCGTCGAGACCGCGATGGTCTCCTTGTAGCCGTAGCGATCCGACAGACCGCCGGTGAAGACCGGGACGAAGGACTGCACCGCCGCCCACACGCCGGTGATGTGACCGTACTGGGCCGGCGTGATGCCGAGGCCGCCCTTGGCCACCGGATCCGAGGCGTACAGCGCGGCGACGGCTTTGACGCCGTAGTAGGCCAAGCGCTCGACCATCTCCATGGCGCCGACGATCCAGAACACGTAACCGAGGGAGGTGATCGCAGCCCACATCCCGAGCTGCTTCACGTCCGCGAGGGCGGCGGCGTCGTTCGAGGGAGCGGCACTCGCGGGCGCGCCGTCGTCGGATTCCTTGGACATGGCCGCGGACCATACGCCCGCGCGCCGCCCAGGTCAGCGAAACTTTCGTGGGCGGCGGGGTGGTGTTATTCCTCGTGCCGTGGAGCCGACGGCGTGACCGAGAGTGTGATCGGCATCGACGCGAGCACCACCAGCGTCAAGGCGGTGGCGTGGAGCAGCAGCGGGCAGCCCATCGCCGAAGGTCGGGCCGGCTACGCGCTCGACAACCCAGCCCCGGACGGCTGGGAGCAAGACGCCGAGGCGTGGTGGAGCGCGACCCGAGCCGCCCTGTGCGCCTGCAGCGCGGCGCTGGGGCCAGCGGCCAGCGCGGTGCGCGGGGTGTGCATCACGCACCAGCGGGAGACGTTCGTGCTCTGCGATTCGCAGGGCCGACCGCTGCACCCGGCGCTCGTGTGGATGGACGCTCGAGGCCGAGAGCGGGTCGACGCGGCCATCGCGGGGATCGGCGCCGGCCGCGCCCACGCCATCTCCGGCAAGCCGCCCTGCATCACCCCGAGCTTCTACAAGCTGTTCGCGCTGTTCGAGCGCCACCCCGAGCTGCGCCGCCCCGACCTGCGCGTGCTCGACGTGCACGCCTTCCTGACCTGGAAGCTGTTGGGCCGCGCCATGACCTCGCTCGCGTCGGCGGATCCGCTCGGCCTGGTGGACCTCGCCGCGCGCCGCTGGTCGCCCGAGCTGCTCGCGGCGCTCGGGCTCGATGCGAGCCACATGCCCGAGCTGGTCGAGCCCGGCAGCGTGATGGGCACCCTCGACGCCGCGCTGGCTGGGGATTGTGGGTTGCCCGCGGGCACGCCGTTGGTCGCTGGCGCGGGGGATGGGCAAGCGGCGGGGCTCGGCGCGGGCATCGATCGTCCGGGGCGCGCCTACTTGAACCTGGGCACGGCGATCGTGTCGGGGGTGCTGTCGCACGAGCTGAAGATCGATCGCGCCTTTCGCACGCTGTATGGCGCGGCGCCGGGCAGCTACTTCTTGGAGACGGACCTGCAGGGCGGCACCTTCACGCTGAGCTGGTTCGCCGATCGTTTCCTGGCCGGTGAGGTGGCGCGGACGACGGGGGTGACCTTGCGCAGCGAGGACGTGCTCGCGGATCTCGAGCGGCGCGCCGCCGCGCTCGTGCCCGGCGCGGACGGCTTGCTCGTGGTCCCCTATTGGAACGGGGTGATGAATCCGTACTGGGACGACGACGCCACGGGCATCGTCGTGGGTCTTCATGGCGGCCACGGGCCGGAGCACTTTCACCGCGCGCTCCTGGAGGGCATCGCCTTCGAGCAGCACCTGCACACCGCCGCGGTCGAGGCGGCCCTCGGCGCACCCATCGACACCGTGGTGGTGATGGGGGGCGGCTCGAAGAGCGCGCTCTGGTGTCAGCTCCTGGCGGACGTGCTGGACAAGCCCGTGCTGCGCGCCCGGTCGGCCGAGGCCACCAGCCTGGGCGCCGGGATCCTCGCGGCCGTCGCCAGCGGCCTGCACTCGGATCTGGCGGCGGCCACGGCGGCCATGACCGGGACGGGCGCGGGCTTCACCCCGGGACCGGCGCGCGGGCGCTATCGCGAGCTCGGCGCCGTGTTCGCCACGCTCTATCCCGCGCTGCGGGCGTCGCTGACGGAGCTTTCCCGGCTGCGCCGAGCGACGCCATGACCGAGCAGCGCTGGAGCGAGGTCTGGTCGCGCCCGAGCGCGGTCCTGCTCGGCGTGTGCGTGGTGGCGTACGCGGGCATGTTGCTCTCGGGGGGCAGCGGGGAGCTGGCCGCCATCTCCGGCGAGACGCTGATGCGCTTTGGCGCGGGCTACGCCCCGCTGGTGCGTGAGGGACAGCTACATCGCCTGATCGCTGCGACCTTTCTGCACATCAACCCGCTGCACCTGCTGCTCAACTGCGCGGCGCTGGTGGCGGTCGGTCCGCGCGCCGAGGCGGAGTACGGGCCCGCGCGGTTCGTGGTCATCACTCTCGGCTCCGGTCTCGTCGCGTCGCTCGCGAGCCTCGCCTGGCACTGGAGCTCCCCGGTGATCTCGGCGGGCGCCTCAGGGGCGCTCTGCGGGCTGATCGCCTCCGTGGCCTTCGCGCTGTGGCGCGAGCGCAAGCGCTCGGAGCTCGGGGGCATGCTGGTGTGGCTCGGCGCCACGCTGGTGTTCGGCGCGCTGATCGGCGCGGACAACGCCGCCCACCTCGGCGGCATGGTGGCAGGCTCCGCTCTGGGTTTCGCGCTGCGGCCCCAGCGCGCGCCCACCGCCGGCTCCACGCGACCCGCCGCGGTGCTCGGCTTGGTCGCGCTCGTCGCCTTCGGCGGCGCCGCAGCGACGCGGGAGCGAGCCCAGACCGCGTCCATGCTCCTCAATCTCGGCGTGGAGCAGGCGCGCGCGGGCAACGACGCCGAAGCGGTGCTGCTCTACCAGCGCGCGCTGCTGCTCGAGCCGAACGACCCGCTCGCGCACTTCAACCTGGGGCTCGGGCTCTCGCGGCTGGAGCGGTTCGAGGAGGCCATCGCCAGTCACGAGCGCTCGCTCGAGCTCGACGGCTCGGAAGAGACTCGCCAGGTGCTGATGCACACCCATCTGAATCACGGCGTCGCGCTGGCCAAGGCCGAGCGCTTCGACGAAGCCATCTCAGCGTACCGAAAGGCCCTGGCCCTGGACGGCGGCTACGCCCTCGGGCACTACAACTTGGGGCTCGCGCTCATGCGCAAGGGTGATCGAGCCGCCGCTCTCGCAGCGCTCAGACGTGCCCACGAGCTTCAGCCGGACGAGCGCACCCGGAGCGCGCTGGCGGACGAGCTGCTCGACGAGGGCTTGACCCTCGCCGACGAGAGTCGTCACGAGCAGTCCCTCGAGCGCCTGCAGGAAGCCGCGCGCGTCGACCCCAAGTCCTGGCGCATCCAGGTCGCCATCGGCGTCGCGCTCACCGAGCTGGGTCGACACGACGACGCCATCGTCGCGCTCGAGCGCGCGGTGGAGCTCGGCGGCGGGGAGCGGGCGATCGACGGTCTCGCTGCGGCGCTCGAGGCCCGCCGGGATCACAAGAGCGACGGTGGCGACCTGTCCGGCGCCCTCGACGATCTCGAGCGCGCAACGCTGCTGCGGCTGAAGGGCGCGAAGTGAGCGTCAGCACGTGTCCGGAAGGTTCAACACCGACGGACCTTCGGTGACTACGATCCAGACCCAACGCGCGTCCAGGTTCATGTAGCTCACGCTCTGGATCTTCGCCCCCGGCGGCGCCTTCGCCGTGACGTCACGCAGCTGGCAGCGTGGCTTGTCGGTGACGGGGCTCTTGCACTTGTAACCCGTGTCGGCCACCGCGTCGCTCACGTGGGTTCCATACTGGGATACGCTGACCATGGTCAGGCAGTTCTCGCTGGTCTTGGAGGCGTGCTCGGAGCGGAACGTGTAGCTCACCGCGGTGTTCGCCTTGATCGAGAGCCGGCCACCTCGCACGGGTCCCGACGCCGAGATCATCATCAGCTCCGCGTCGGGCATCTTCTCGCGCGCCTTCGCCCGCATCTTGGGCAGCTCGGCGCTGATGTCGACGCCCTCCCCGTCGTCGGGCTCCGGCGCTGGATCGCCGCTCGTGGCAGCGGTGGCCCCCTGAGAAGCGGCGAACATCCCCCCGCCCACCAGCAGCGCGATCGCTGCGACGCCCAGGCCCAGCACGGCCACGATGACGCCCGCGACGCCGATCCACACCCCCATGCCCGCGCGGGGTGGGGGTTCGCGCACGGTCGACAGCGGGCTCGAGGTCCCGCCCACGGATGGCGACGCGCTGGCCGGCATCGTTGGCGCCACGCTCGATCGGAAGGCGGCGCCCGGAGCCGGGGTGGGCAGCTGCAAGGCGTGTCCCAGCTCCAGGGCGGCAGCCCTCAGCGCCTCGGCGAACTCCTCTGCGCTCTGGAAGCGACGCGCCGGATCCTTGGCCAGCGCGCGCAGGATCACCGCTTCGAGGCTCGGTGGAATGTCTGGTCGGAGCGCCCTCGGCGGCGGCGGCTCGCTCTGGATGTGCATGCGCAGGAGCTCGTAGAGGGCGTCCGCGTCGAAGGGTCGCCGGCCCGTGGCGCCCTCGAACAAGATCACGCCCAGCGAGTAGAGATCGGCGCGATGGTCGATGGCGCTGCCCAGGGCTTGCTCGGGTGCCATGTACTGCGGCGTGCCGAGCAGCGCCCCCGTGCGCGTGGCGTCGCTCTGCCCGCCGAGTTCGGGCCGCAGCTTGGCGATCCCGAAGTCGAGCACCTTCGGCCGCCCGAGGCGAGTGACGAACACGTTGTCCGGCTTCAAGTCCCGGTGCGTGATGCCCGCTGCGTGGGCGGCGCCCAGCGCGCCGAGCACCTCGGCGGCGAGCTGCACCAGAGTGGCGAGCGGGAACGGACGCATGGACGCGAAGTGGGCCGTGAGCGGCGCGCCCTCGAGCTGCTCCATCACGATGAAGGGGCGACCGTCGGGCAGCGTGGACAGGTCGAGCACGTTCACGATGCCCTCGTGCCGGATGACGTTGACCGCGCGCGCCTCGGAGAAGAAGCGCTCCACCAGGTCGCGATTCTCGGCGGCAGCGTGCGACAGGACCTTCACCGCGACGCGACTGCCGATGTTGGGGTGGACCCCCAGATACACGGTGCCCATGCCGCCCTGCCCGAGCACGCCGGTGAGCTGGTAGCTGCCGATGGTCGTGCCCAGCAGCGGATCGCCGCCCGCCGCGCTGAGCGGCGCGCCGTCCTCGGTGCAGAAGCCTCCCGCCGGGAAGGTCCGCTTGCACACCTGGCACACGAACATCACGCGCGAGGATCCCAGAACGTTCCCGCACCGTAAAGGCATCAAGGCCTGCATTCGGCAGCCATCGGGCCCCCTGGATGCGAGCCAACTCGTCGTCAGGGCTTGCGTTTCACCCGCGACCAACCATAAGACGGCCGTTTCGAGCAGGGGTCAGTCATGCGTCGCGCCAGCTTCGTTCTTCACTTGGGGACACTTGGGCTTCTGTCGTGCGGGGGCGGCGGCGGGCCAGCGCCGAAGACCGCGGCGCCGCTGGACGCGCTCGGCCCGCAGCCCGAGAGCGCGGAGTGGCTCTTCGTCACCGAAGGGACTCGGGGTGGGCGACGAGACGAGTGCGCGATCGTGGCTACGCAGATCGCGGACGAGCAGAGCTGCAAGGGCTCGCTCTGCCGTCATGGCGCGGCGCTGGCGAAGGACTGGCTCAACGTCTGCCAGAAGCTGGACTCGGGTGGCGCGGAGGACATCGCTCGACAGGAGCGAGCGATGAGTCAGAAGGCGTCCGCCGCGGCTCTGCCCTGTGAGTCGCAGGTGGCGCCCATCCTTCGCCACGGCTGCGGCGATCGAGACGATTGCGCCACGTTTCTGCAGGACTGGGCGACGCAGTGCTCCGAGTGGGCGACGCCGTTGGTCGTGCGCATGCTCGAGGTGGCCGCGACTCGAAAGCACGGAGATGCCATCAAGCTGGACGCCCGCGGCTGCGGCGACATGCTGGCGGAGGTGCGCGCGCATGCCCAGTGCGCGCAGCAGTTCCAGTGCCAAGATGCGCTGCCCGTCCTCGAGCGATACCGCGGGCGCTGCCTGCCGGCCGGGAAGCTCCCGCCGCTGCACGCCGCCATCACCGAGCTCGCCGTGCGCGTCGGCGCGGGGCAGACTCCGCCACCCATGCCGGTGCAGCCCGGAGGCGAGCCGCTGGAGCCCACCCATACGCCGCTGCCGCTGGAGGACAACAGCGGCGCGGTGCTCATGATCTGCGGCGCCCGTCCGAGCGGCGGGCTCGAGGCTTACGCCGCCGCACGCCAGTCGTGCCAGGAAGACCTGCTGCTCGCGAAGCGGTTCGACACGGAGGGTGGCTCCTTCGTGCATCTCGGTCGCGTGCCTCATCTGACCGCAGCCAGCTATCGGCGGTGGTTCCCCGCGCTGGCGCTCGCGGGAGAGGTCGGCGCGCGCTACGCGGCCTCGCTGCCCGCGTACGAACGGGCCCTGGATGGCGCCATCGCGCTCTCCACGCAGGCGGGTCGCTCGGCGCCCGCGGTGGCTGCCTTCCTGGAGGCAACCCGCGCGAACCTGGACGAGCTGATCCACTCGGCCGCGTACGACGCGGCGCTGCGAGCGAAGGACGGCGAGCTCGTGCCCCTGTTTCGCGCGCTTGGCGAGGCCAAGCAACGCGCGCTGCGACCGGATCTGGAGCCGCGCCGGCTCGTGCCCGCGCTACACCGCGCCCGGACGCTGGTGCTGGCGGATGTGACGACGGAGGGCAACGTGAGCGTGGGCAACAGCACGGCGGCCGCGAGCGTCCCCTTCGACGACATGCTCCCGAGGTCCTTGGCCGCGTACCGTGAGGCCTTCGAGGGACGGACGGCGCTGCTCGCGCGGCTGAAGCCGAGCACGCGGGAGATGGAGCGACTCGTCTCGGAGGTAGAGACGACGCGGGCGCGTTGCGGCGAGTCGATCCACGCGCACGAGTCCACCTCGCGCACGCTGCTTGGCTGCTTCTTCGGCGTGACCCAGTGTCAGGACACTCAGGTGGCGTCGCTCACCGTCGCGCTCGAGCAGTCCCGCCGAGACGCGGAGCTGGCCTACCCGCGCGCTGCGCTGGCGATCGCCAGCTTGCCCGCCGCCGAGCAGTTGCAGGCCTGGGATCGCGCCAAGGCCGCGGGCTGCAAGCCGCCTTGGTGGTGAGTCGGCTCCAACCGCGAGCTGGCCGCGTCACGCGCGCGTATCGCGTGACTCGCGATGCTTGCAGCGCGGACAGCGTGCGCCGGTCGCCTCCACCAGCAGCGAGACGCTGGTGCAGGTCGGGCAGCGCTCGATGTCCGAGAACGAGGCTGCGAACCCGCACTTGGGACACTCGCCGCGATGAGCGCCCCCTTCGCCGCCGCCGGCGACGAAGCGCCACTCGGCGCTGCACTTGGGGCAGGTGCGCAGGCGCGCGGCGGCCGCCTTGGCCTCCGCGTCAGCCGCGGCCGTGGCGGCGGCTGCGTCGCGCGCGGCGTGCTCGGCCTCGATCTTGCGGTCCTGCGCGCGCCGCTCGTTCGCGGCGATCGCCTCGCGACTCGCCGTGCGACACTCATAGGAGCAGAACACGCCGTCGATCGTCTTGGAGAACAGCCCCATCTTCTTGTCGCACTGCACGCAGACCTTCGCCATGGACCCAGCTCCCGTCTCGACGCCAATCCACGTGCGCCAGCGGCGAATCTACTCCGCGCACGGCAGCGGGCCAACTGCGCTGCCAACGCGCCCGACGCGGCTCTCGGAGCGGCTCAACCCCAGCCGCGCAGGCGGCTCTCTTCCGTGCGGTAGAGCTCCAGGGCGGCGGTGACGATGACCTCGGCCTCCGCTCGGCCGAGGGGCTCGTCCACGATCACGTCCTTGGCCTCGAGGACCTTGTAGTCCTTGAAGAAGCGGTGGATCTCTCGCGCCACGTGGCGAGGCAGGTTGGTGATGTCGCTCACCTCGTCGAACGCGGGATCGTGCGCGTGCACGGCGATGATCTTGTCGTCGGCCTTGCCGCTGTCCACCATGCGCACCATGCCGATGGGGCGACCCACGATGATGCTCATGGGCGCGACGGACTCGCTGCATAGCACCAAGATGTCGAGCGGATCACCGTCGTCGCAGTAGGAGCGAGGGATGAACCCGTAGTTGGCGGGGTAGTGCACCGAGCTGTGCAGCACTCGGTCCACGCGCATCAGCCCGGAGGGCTTGTCGAGCTCGTACTTGACCTTGGACCCGCGGGGGATCTCAATCACCGCGTTGACGGCGTTGTCCGGGGACTGTGGCTTGCTCGGTAGATCGTGCCAGGCGTGCACCATGCGTCATCCTTCCAGCGTGAAACGCAGCGAGTAGCTGATCATCGTGGGTCCTCGCGCCGGGCGAGCGAACTCCACGCTCTCGAAGGCGCGAACCAGGCAGGCGCGCAGCTCGGTGCCCTTCATCCCCGTGCGCGGCTGCTGCACCTGCGCCCTCCCTCCCTCGCGACCGATCCGCAGATCCACGCCGAAGGTGCCCCCTTTCCGGGGATCCTCTGCGTGCACGTAGCAGCGACGAAAGTCATCGAAGCGCTTCTCGATGGCGGCCTTGAAGGGCGCCTTGGTCGCGTCGTCGTTCGGGCCGCCGCCGATGTGCAACCCGACGTTCTCGATCAGCACCTCGGGCAGGCTGCCAGCGGCAGGCGGCGCGGGTGGCGGGGCAGGCTCCGCGGCGACGGACGGCGCGGCTGGTGGTGTGGCTTCCGTCACGGTGTGCTCGGAGCCGGCGTGCTGCTGCGCTGCGCTCGCTTCGGGGGCGGCGGCGCCTGCCCCGTGGTCCCCGGCCGCAGCCGTGGCGCCGGCGGGGGGCGCGGTTGGCTCCGGGCAGCGGGCCGCGCATCCGACCAGCACGGTGGTGAGTGCCCCGACGGCTCCGGCGCGCCACGTCATGGCCAGGCCACTTACCAGGATGGCGGCGGAAATCAAACGCGGCCCACCAGCCGGCGCACGGGGGAGGGGACGCCGCTCTGCCCCTGTGGCAAAAGCGGACCCATGGCGCACGAAACGCTCTCGCTCGCCCTGGTCGTCGCGGTCGGGATTGGGGCCGCGGGCTGCGAGCGCGACAAGCCCAAGCCGGCCGTTCCCAGCGCCTCGGCGCCAGCTCCGGCGTCTGCCCCCGCGGCGTCGGCGGCGCCGCCGCCCAAGCCCTCGGCTGCCTCGGACGAGCGCGACGAGCCGGACGCGGGGACCTCCGACGCCGGTCCTGGGTTCGTCACGGAGGTGAGCGACGTCGGCCCCGCCGCGCCGTCCGCCGCTGGCAGCGATGGCGTGTACTTGCTGACCAAGCAGGACGAGATCGCGGTCGCACGGCTCGTCAAGAAGGGAGTGCTCGAGCCCGTCAAGACCCCGGCGGACCAGTTCGCGCTCGCGCGCAGCCCGGCCATCGCGGGTGGTCACGCCTACTTCATCTCGAACGGCAGACTCGCCCGGCGTCCGCTCGGTGCCGGCGGCGTGGAGGTGCTCGCCGCCGACGCGCGCAGCGGCACGCGGGTCACGGCGCTGCCCGCGCTCGCTGGCCGGCGCCCCGCGGCGGCGTGCTTCGTGGGCGCGCCAGTGACCGCAGACGGCGGACCCACCGCGCGGCTCTGGATCGAGGGGCACGGCGTGCTGGTGGTCACCCCCGAAGGCAGTGCGGCGACCAGCGTGTCCATGGTCGAGCTCGAGGGCTCGCTGGTGGTGCTCAGTCTGGAGGGGCGAACGGGCATGACTCCCGTGCATGCCCGCAGCGTGCGCTTCCAAGACTCCAAGCCAGAGCTCGAGCAGGACGTGGTGGTGTGGGTGGCCGGGCCGGCGCAGTCGCTGACCGAGATCACCGGCGCTACGGTGGACGGCCAGGTGTTCGCTTTCGTCCCGCTGGCGCGCGACATCACGCGCTTCGGTCTGGCTCAGCTCCAGCTCGGAGCGGCGCCGGCCATGGGCGCGCCGGTGGTGTGGCGCGCGTACCCGAACGGGCTCGATCCCGCGCCCGTCGCCGTGAGCCACGGCAAGTGCGGATCTCGAGTGGTCTACGCGCGCCCGGAGCAAGCCCGACCCCGAGCGCCTCAAGAGCTGCACATCGCTTCGCTCGGCCCGAGCGGGCTCGGACCTTCGCAGATAGTGGCTCGCGCCAGCGCGTTCGCGAACGTGTCTGCCGCCGAGACGGCCGCCGGCGTGCTCGTCACCTACGTCGCAGACTTCAGGACCTGGGCGCGGATCGTCGCCTGTGATTGAGTCCGGGATGCGACGGCGGCGAGGTGGCGGCTAGGTATGTCGCAAACGAGGACGGCGCTCCGTGCTGCGCGGACGCACCTGCGCGCTGGCCGCGCGGAGCGCGCGCGACAGGCGTACCTCGAGGTGCTGGCGTCGAGTCCCTCGCACGTCGAGGCGCTCGTGGGCGTTGGTCACGCGCTGCGAGCTGCGGGCAAGCTCGCCGAAGCGCTCGACTGGTACCGCGGCGCGGTCCGGCGTAGTCCGGCGCCCGAGCTGCGCCGCGAGTTGGAGCGACTGGAGCCGCCCGCGGCGCCGAGTGCCTCGGGCGCCGACGCCGAGCGGCTGCTGGCCGAGGGTCGCGTCGACGAGGTGCGACGCTGGCTCGAGCAGCACGCCGGCGCGGACCCGCGCAGGCTGCTGCTCCTCGGCCGAGCGTGCCTCGCAGATGGCGACGTGGGTGCTGCGCAGGCGGCGTTGCTCGAGGCGCTCCGCCTCGCGCCGAAGGAGCCCACGGCGCACCTGTGGCTGGCCGACGTTCACGCGGCGCGGGGCGCCCGCGAGCAGTCGGAGGTCGCCTTGCGCCAGGCGATCGGGCTGCGGCCGGGCTTCGGCTTGGCCTGGCTGCGGCTGGCGCGCCTGCGACGCTTCGACTCGGCGGACGACCCCGACGCGGTGCGCGTTCGCGAGCTGCTCGGTGGCGACACGCTCTCACCCGAGGACACCGAGGCGCTGCACTTTGCCCGGGGCAAGGTGCTCGACGACGTGGGCGCCTACGACGAGGCCTTCGAGCACTTTCGCCAGGCCAACGCGCTGCATCGCGCACGCGAGCCCTTCGACGTCCGCGCCCTGCTGCAGCTCATGGAGCGCATCGCGCGGGTGTGCGATGCGTCCCTCTTCTCGCGACTGACGAACCTCGGGTCCGAGTCGGCGACGCCCGTGTGGATCGTGGGCGTCCCGCGCTCGGGCTCCACGTTGGTCGAGCAGATCATCGCCAGCCATCCCCGCGCCTACGGTGTGGGCGAGCTCAGGACGTTCTCTCGCCTGACGGCGGACCTGCCCAGCCGTCTGCACACGAAGACGCCGTTTCCCGAGTGTCTCGCCGAGCTGGACGCGCCGAGCGCACAGGCGCTAGCTGCGCAGTACTTGGCGCGGCTCGGGCGGGACGCGCCCCCGGACGTGCTGCGGATCTGCGACAAGATGCTCTCGCACGTGATGCTCGTGGGCTTGTTCGCGCTGCTGTTCCCGCGGGGCACCGTCATTCACTGCCAGCGAAGCCTGATGGACGCGGGGCTGTCCATGTACATGCACCCCTTCAGCGGCTCCGGCGTGGGCTACGCCTACGATCTGGACGACATTGGCAGCTACGCACGGCAGTGCGACCTCTTGATGCGCCACTGGCGAGCGAGCTGTCCGCTCCGCATCGTGACCGTCCGCTACGAGTCCCTGGTCGCGGAGCCCGAGCGGGGGGTGCGCGAGCTGCTCGACGCCGTGGGGCTCGACTTCGATGCGCGCTGCCTCGAATCTCACCGCGCCGAGCGGCAGGTGCGCACCGTCAGCGAGTGGCAGGTGCGGCAGCCCGTACACACGCGCTCCGTGGCGCGCGCGCGCCACTACGAGCGGCACCTCTCGCCGCTGCTGAAATACGAGACGGGCTGAGGCTCAGGAGCCCAGGCACGCGATGCGGATCTTGACCTCGCCTTGGGTGTCCGCCTGTACCGTCGTGCAGGTGGCGGGGCAGAGGTTGATCGTCTCGGGCTTCTGCTGCGCGTCGTAGCCGAAGTACCAGCCGGGGCCGGAGCATGCGGCCTGGTTGGCGACCTTGGGCAAGGTCTGCGGCGGCGGCTGTCCACCCGGGTAGTACTCCACGTTCACCGCGTCGGCGTTGAGCACGCCCTGCGCGGGAACCGGCACCTGGAAAGTGCACGAGAGCACGGCCTGCTGGATCTTGTTGAGGGCCGCGATGAACACCGCCGGCGATCCGTCGCCCACATTGTAGTGGTGACAGTTGCAGTTGTTGCAGTTGCCGCAGGCGTCGTTGGTATCGTCGTGAGTGATGGCGCCGGTGTAGCTGGCCCAGTTCTCCAGCCGGGTGAAGTTGGCGCCGGTGATGCCCACCATGAAGGTGTGGATCCCGGTGGCGTTGAAGTGATCTTGCGCGATGCCGCGCAGCACCGGGTCGCTCGTGCTGCAGGCGCCGGGCAGCCCGTCCGTCACCAAGACGCCGATGATGATGCGCCCCGGTGTCTTGTTCGCCGCGGTGAACTGCGCGAGCCCGCGCAGCCCGGCTTCGGTTGGCGTGCCGCTGAAGGGGTAGGCCCAGTTGAGCCCGCCAGGGTTCTGCTGCACCAGCGTCTGCGCGTGGCCGCTGAAGCCTCCGGGTAGCTGACCCAAGCCCACGGATGGAATCGCATAGGCGGCGCCGTTGCAGTTGTGCCCGCTGTACACCTGAAAATACTGGAGCGCGGCGCGGTTGCCCGCGGCCTGGGGGCTGGAGACGTAGCCCGCGATGGCGTTGACGGCCTTGCACCAGCGCGAGTTGACCGACGGGACGAAGGGCGGCGCTGCGTTGCAGTCTCCCGCGGCGCCGAGGCCCGCTGGCGAGGACATGCTGGTCGACGCGTCGAGCATGAAGTAGATGTCGAGCGGGAGCGGATCGGCGCTCGCGGTCTCGTCCACACAGACGCTCGCCTCATGGAGGGGAGGATCGTAGACGAACTCGACGTCGATGGCCGCGTCACCGGGGCCGCTGGCGCTGCTGCCGCCGGACGCGCTGGCATCCGACTGGGACGCGCCGCTGCCCCCGCTGCCGCCGACCGAGATCCCGGCGCCGGATCCGGCGCTGCCGCCGTCCGCCCCCGTCCCGCTCGCGGCGCTGCCGCCGGTGCCCGACGAGGCGCCGCCGCCTGGGGTGCTACTGCTACCGGCACTGCAACCGTACACCGCCAGCACTGCGGCGAACGGACCTATCACCCAACCCAAGGTAAGCGTCTTCACCTCGGCAGTTTCGCACTGCCCCGTCACGCAGGCAAGGGACGCAGCGGGTCACCAATGTAGGTGAGTGTAGCAGTGGAGGGACGGTGGCGGACGCGTGCAGTAAGCTGAGCAGCGTGAGCTCCATTCGTGTCGTGCTGCTCGCTGGCGTGGGCCTGGTCGGCGGCAGCGCCGCCGCCGACGGCGGCTGCCCGGACGGCATGGCGTCGGTGGGGGGCCGGTTCTGCATCGATCGCTGGGAGGCGTCCCTGGTGCTGGTGGATGACCAAGGTCACGAGCTCGGGCCGCACTCGCCCTTCGAGGTCGCTACCGGTGACGTCGAAGTCGCCGCGCGCACCCGCCCGGGGGTGCACCCCCAAGCGCACGTCAGCGCGCGCGTCGCCGCCAGGGCCTGCGAGCGCGCGGGCAAGCGGCTGTGCAGCAAGGACGAGTGGCTCGCGGCCTGTCGCGGCCGGCAGCCGACCCGCT
Organism: Polyangiaceae bacterium; assembly: GCA_019637295.1. Taxonomy (GTDB): domain Bacteria; phylum Myxococcota_A; class Polyangia; order Polyangiales; family Polyangiaceae; genus JACKEA01. The sequence continues at coordinate 79,473 of JAHBVX010000004.1, read as the reverse complement.
ACCCCTACGGTGTCAAGCACCGCCCCGGCTACTGCAACGACGACGGCGTTTCGCCCATCGGCATCCTGCGCGGCGCTCGGGCTGGCGGGCTCGACTACGCCGCGCTCAACGACAAGCGGCTCAACCAGGTGCCCGGCTCCCTCGCCCGGACGGGCACCTTCAATCGTTGTCAGAACGAGTACGGCGTGAGCGACATGGTCGGCAATTTGCACGAGTGGACGGCGGAGGGGGGCGGCGTGTTCCGCGGCGGCTTCTATCTGGACACGCGCTCCCTGGGTGAGGGCTGCGACTACAACACCCACGGTCACGACCTGGACTATCGCGACTACTCCACGGGCTTTCGCTGTTGTGCCGATCCGTGACGCCACGGCCCGTGGTAGTGTCGCCCTTGCGCGACTAGCGCGGAGGTCCCCATGGGCGACAAGTCACCGAAGTCCGAGCAACGCGACAAGAACCAGAAGACCGCGGCCAAGACCCAGTCGAAGTCCGATCAGGCCAAGCGCCAGGCGGGCTTCGCCTCTGCGGGCGCGGCGGCCAAGGACAAGAAGAAGTAGCCGAGCCCGGGCTCGGCAGCCGAGCGCTTCAACGCCGTCGGATCACCCAGGGGCGCGGCGCGGGGCGCTCGCTGACCGCGCGCCGCGCGCTGGTCAGCGTCTCGTCGTCGCGCAGGCACTCGAAGCAGTCGCCTTGCTCGTCTTTGCCGCAGCCGGTCCTCTTCTCCAGCTCGTCGAGCCGGCTGAGCGCGCGCTTGTCGCCGTGATCCCGCAGCCGCACCAGCAGCGGACGGAGCCGCTGGCAGCCGGTCTCGTCTTCGACCCTCAACAGCGCGAGCAGGGCCTTCGAGGCGCGGCTCTGCACCTCGCCCGTAGCCAGTAGATCCTCGGCGAGCGCGCGGGTGGGCGCGTGCTTCGTCTCATTGCGGACGGCGAAGAGCAGATCCGGCCCCAGCGGCGCCGCGAGGCGGGCCGCGACGCCGAGGGCGCTCTTGGCCGCCGAGGGATCGAGCGCATGTCGATGCAGTCGCTCGAGCAGGCTCGGATCCGCGAGGCGCTCTGGCGCGCTGCCGAGCTCACGGCCCAGAGCGATGACGTCGAGCTGCAGGAGCACGTCGTGGCCCGTCGCGATGGCCACGCTCTCGTCGATCGTCCGCTCCCGGGGTCGCTTCAGCTCGAGCTGCTTGATGGCGTCGAGCTCGCCCGCGCGGGCTCGCTCGAGCAGCGACGCCGGCTCGACGGGCTCCGCGCTCGCGCTGGGGGCCGCGACCCGAGCGGAGGGAGCGCTACTCGCCGCTGGCGCGGCGTCGGGCGGTGGCGCGGGCGCGGCGCGGCGCCCAAAGGTGAACGAGTAAGCCGCGAGCGCGACGGACGCCGCGGTCACCCAGGGCCAGAGGCGCGACTCGGACACGGCTCGATGCTATCGCGATCGCCGGCCCGAGCGCGATTTCGCGTCGTGCTGCCCGAGGGTCGGGATAAAAGGCAGGGTCTGTCGGAGGGAGCCCGCTCATGTTGGACAAAGTTCACGTTCCAGTCACGCCTGCCCGGCCCGTGCTGCCGGATGCCAAGACCCTGCCCGAGATGCTGCGGCGTCGCGCCCAGCTCACGCCCGACGCCGTCGCCTTTCGGGTCAAGGACTCGGGAGCCTGGGTGCAGACGACCTGGCACGAGTTCAACGCGCGCGCCTCCGCCATCGCGTCGTGGCTGCTCGACCAGGGGCTGGCCACCGGGGACAAGCTCACCATCGTGGGCTCCACCCGCCCGGAGTGGTGCTTGTGCGACTTCGGGGGGCTCTTCGCCGGCGCGGTGACCGTCGGCGCCTACCCGACGCTCACCGCCGAGCAGCTCGCCTACATCCTGGATCACTCCGACTCCCGCTTCGCGTTCGTGGAGGACTACGAGCAACTCGAGAAGATCATCGAGCGCCGGTCGGAGCTGCCCAAGCTCGAGAAGGTGGCGGTGTGGAACTTCGCGGGACTGCCGGACGCTGCGCGCAAGCTCGACTGGGTGCTCGATCTAGCGGACGTGCTGAGGACGGACGCCGACGAAGCGAAGCTGACCGCCCGTGCCGGCGAGGTGAAGCCCGAGGCGACCGCCATCATCGTGTACACGAGCGGCACGACCGGGCCCCCCAAGGGCGCCATGATCTCGCACCAGAACATCACCACCGTGCTCTCCAGCTCGGCGATCATGGACTTCGACGCGGACGACTGCACGCTCTCCTTCTTGCCCATGGCGCACGTGGCCGAGCGCGTGCTGGCGTTCTACGGGCGCATCAACTTCGGCACGGCGACGGCGTACGCCAGCAGCATTCCGGCCGTGCTCGAGGAGATCAAGGAGGTCCGGCCCACCATCTTTGGCAGCGTGCCGCGCATCTTCGAGAAGGCCTACGCCAAGATCCAGGGCGAGGTCGCCAAGGCCCCGCCGGGCAAGCAGAAGGTGTTTCGCTGGGCGGAGGCCACGGGGCTTCTGGTCGTGCAGCACTGGCAGCGCGGCGAGGACATCCCCTTCGGGCTGAAGCTCAAGTACAAGATCGCCGACCGCCTCGTGTTCTCCAAGCTGCGCGGCGTGTTCGGCGGGCGCGTGAAGTTCTTCATCACCGGGGCCGCGCCCACACCGCGCAAGGTGCTCGAGTTCTTCTGGTCCGCCGGCTTCCCCATCTACGAGGTGTACGGCATGACCGAGGCCACCGTCATCTCCCACGCCAACCGCCCCGGTCAGGTGCGGCTCGGCTCCGTCGGCAAGGCGCTCTCGTTCGTGGAGGACAAGCTGGCGGAGGATGGAGAGATCCTGGTGCGCGGCAAGACCGTCTTTCAGGGCTACTACAAGGCGCCCGAGGCGACGGCGGAGATGATCGACGCGGAGGGCTGGCTGCACACCGGCGACGTGGGCCGGAGGGACGCGGACGGCTACTTGGCCATCGTGGATCGCAAGAAGCACATCATCATCACCGCGGGCGGCAAGAACCTGACTCCGGCCAACATCGAGAACGAGATCAAGATGCAGGATCCGTTGATCAGCCAGGTGCACGCCCACGGGGACGCGCGCGCCTACGTCACCGCGCTGGTCACGCTCAGCCCCATGGAGTGCCTGGAGTGGGCCAAGGAACACGGACACCTGAGCGACGACGCTGCCCTCGAGCGCATGCGCCGCGCGCTGATGGAGAACCCTCTGGCGCGCCCCGACGGCCTGGCGGAGGTCATGAAGAAGGTCAGCCAGGACAAGGAACTGCAGGAGCGCATCGTGAAGGCGGTGCGCTCGGGCAACGTCAAGCTCTCTCGGGTGGAGCAGGTCAAGCGCATCTTCTTGCTCGATCGCGAGCTATCCCCCGACGAAGACGAGATCACGCCCACCCTCAAGGTCAAGCGCAAGAACCTGGAGAAGAAGTTTGCGCCGCAGTTCGAACGGCTGTACGAGGACGCATCTTTTGGCATCGTCGTGATGGATCAGTGAGTCGTGGCCCAAGCGAAGAGAAGCGTTCGAACCCGCAGAGGCGCCAGCGCGCGCAAGCGTCCACCGCCGCCCCAGTTCACCGCCAAGACCGCGGACAAGCACGTGCTGTATCAGCTCAGCGTGCAAGACGCGGCGGTCGAGGTGGACTTCATCGTCAAGGCGTACCAGCGCGTGCATCGGCGGGCCCCTCGCACCCTGCGCGAGGACTTCTGTGGGACCTCGCTGATCTGCTGCCACTGGGTGAAGAGCGACCCCGCGCGCAGCGCCACGGGCGTGGACATCGATCCCAAGGTGCTGGCCTGGGGGCGCAAGCACAACGTTGCGCCGCTGGGTGACGCCGCCGAGCGCATCACGTTGCTCCAGGCCGACGTGCGGGCCAAGTCCGCCCGCAAGTTCGACGCCATCTGCGCCTTCAACTTCAGCTACTGGATCTTCACGACTCGCGACGCGATGCGGGACTACTTCCAGCGAGTGCGCGCCGGGCTCGCGCCGGGTGGCATCTTCTGTCTGGACTCCTACGGCGGCTGGGAGAGCGTGGAGCCCATGTACGAGCGGCGCAGCATCAAGCGCAAGTTCACCTACGTGTGGGATCAGGACTCGTTCGACCCGATCACGCATCGAGTGGTCAACTACATCCACTTCGAGTTCAAGGACGGCACGAAGTTGGAGAAGGCCTTCCGCTACGACTGGCGCTTCTGGTCGCTGCCCGAGCTGAGAGAGCTGCTCGAGGAGGCGGGCTTCTCGCGCGTGGACGTGTACTGGGATCGCTCCGAGAGCGAGGACGAAGAGGACTACCGGCCCACGACGCGCGCGTCGAACCACCCGGGGTGGTTGGCGTACTTGGTCGCTGTGCGCTGACGCGTCGCATGTCCGAGCCGCGTCCCCGCTTTCACCTCGCGCTGCCCGTCACGGACCTGCAGGCAGCTCGTCGCTTCTACGGCGAGCTGCTCGGCTGCGCCGAGGGTCGCAGCGCCGAGCGCTGGGTGGACTTCGACTTCTTCGGTCATCAGCTCTCGACCCACCTCGTGGACGCGCCCGACGCCGCCTCCGCGACCAACCTCGTGGACGGGGATCGGGTCCCCGCTCGCCACTTCGGCGTCATCCTGGCGCCCGGAGCGTTCTGGCCGTTGGCGGAGCGGCTGCGGGCCGCCGGGGTCGTCTTCCTCATCGAGCCGCACCTGCGCTTCGCGGGAGAGGTGGGCGAGCAGGCCACGATGTTCTTCCGGGACCCCAGCGGTAACGCCTTGGAATTCAAGGCATTTGCCGACGAGGTCGACGTCTTTCGGCGCTGAGGGAGTTGCGTTCTGTAATTACAGAACGTATAGCTCTGGGGCGACGGGCGAGACGGGCATGAGCAACGACGAGCCGGACTACTTCAAGGGCGACGAGAGCCGGGAGGAATTTCGCGCCGCGATGCTGGCGAAGATCCCACGTTGGTACTCGCCGTGGCTGCATCTCGCCGCCACCACCGGCGTGGGCATCGTGGCGACGGCGCTGGCCATCTGGAAGCTCGAGGGCGTCAGCTGGCTCGAGCTGCTCGTCGTGCCCATCGTGTTCGTGGTCGCCAATCTCGCGGAGTGGCACGCGCACCGCAACCTCCTGCACCGCCGCTACAAGGCGCTGGCGGTGCTCTACGATCGCCACACCCCCGAGCACCATCGCGTCTACCGCTATCGCGACATGGAGATCCGCGAGACGCGCGAGCTGCGGCTGGTGTTGATCCCGGCGGTGGGCGTGTTCGGCATCGTGCTCGCGGCGGCGCCCGCCGCGGCGCTGGCGGGTTACTTGCTTGGCAGCAACGTCGGTTGGCTCTTCTTGCTCACCAGCGCGCTCTATGTCGTCAGCTACGAGCTGACGCACCTGGCGTACCACCTGCCGCGGGACACCTTCATCGGGCGACTTCGCCTGATCGCCCTGCTGCGCGAGCATCACGCGCGTCATCACGATCCGCGCCTCATGCAGCGCTACAACTTCAACGTCACCGTGCCGCTTGGGGACTTGGTGTTCCGCACCATGGCGCCCGCGCGCGTCGACGACGCGTCCGCTGGCAGCCGAAGTCTGCATCCCACGCGAGTGTGAGTCCTCTGCTGCAGCAGAGGTCGACGGTCCGGTGTCGCTCGTCGCGGACGCCTTCGTTGTCGGTCCGGCGCGGGAACGGCGTGGCGCGTTTGACCGGCAGCGCCTTGCTCCCGGGGTCGGCTTGGCGTACGAGCCGTCCATCGGGCGCTCAGCTCGCGCCCCCCGGAGGTGTCTCATGGGTCGCAAGGTGTTCGTGGTCGGTGTGGGGATGACGAAGTTCGAGAAGCCCGGCGCGCGGGACTGGGACTACCCCGACATGGTGGAGGAAGCGGGGCGCATGGCGCTCGCGGACGCCAAGCTCGACTACTCGGCCGTGCAGCAGGCCGTCGCAGGCTACTGTTACGGCGAGAGCACCAGCGGCGAGCGCGCGCTCTACCAGCTCGGGCTCACGGGTATCCCGATCTACAACGTGAACAACAACTGCTCCACCGGCTCCACGGCGCTGTTCCTGGCCAAGCAGCTGGTCGAGGGCGGCCTGGCGGACTGCGTCATGGCCGTCGGCTTCGAGCGCATGGAGAAGGGCTCGCTCGGCGCCAAGTACATGGATCGCATCAACCCCATGGACAAGCACATGATGCTGATGATGCAGCTGCGCGAGTTCGCGCCCGCGCCCCCGGCGCCGCAGATCTTCGGCAACGCCGGGCGCGAGCACATGGAGCGCCACGGGACGACCAAGGAGCAGTTCGCCAAGGTGGCGGTGAAGAACCACAAGCACTCGGTGAACAACCCGTACTCGCAGTTCCGCGACGAGTACTCCCTCGAGGACGTGCTCGGCTCGAAGGAGGTGTACTCGCCGCTCACGAAGCTGCAGTGCTGCCCCACCTCGGACGGCGCAGGCGCCGCGCTGCTCGTCAGCGAAGAGTTCGTGAAGCAGCACGGCCTCGAGAAGAACGCCGTGGAGATCGCCGGCATGGCCATGAGCACGGACCTGCCGTCCACCTTCGACGACAAGAGCTGCATCAAGATCGTGGGCTACGACATGACGCGCTCGGCCGCAGAGAAGGCCTACGAGCAGAGCGGCCTCGGCCCCGAGGACGTGCAGGTGGTCGAGCTGCACGACTGCTTCAGCACCAACGAGCTGCTCACCTACGAGGCCCTTGGGCTGTGCGAGCCGGGCAAGGGTGGCGAGCTCATCGACTCGGGCGCGGTGACCTACGGGGGCAAGTGGGTGGTCAACCCCTCGGGCGGGCTGATCTCGAAGGGGCATCCGCTCGGCGCCACGGGCCTGGCGCAGTGCGCCGAACTGTCGTGGCAGCTTCGCAACCAGGCCGAGGCCCGGCAGGTCAGCGGCGCTCGCGCGGCGCTGCAGCACAACCTCGGGCTCGGCGGCGCCGCGGTGGTCACCCTCTACCGAGCGCCGTCCGCGTGAGCGCGCGGCTCACGGGCGTGCTCGTGGTTGGGCTCGTGCTCGGCGCGTGCGCCAAGCACGGCGCGCCCGAGAAGGCCGCCAGCGCACCCCAGGAGAGCGAGGCGCAGCAGCAGCAGCAGTACCCGGGCGCTCCGCCGCCGCCCGGCGCAGCACCCCAGGACGAGCAAGCCGGCGAGCCGGCGCCCGAGGAGGACAAGAAGCCGAGCTCCCTCGACGCGGACGACGCGCCCCTCGCCACGCTGGCCCAGGCCGAGGCCGCGCTGCGCACGGCCGAGTCGCGGCTGACCACGCTGCTCGGCGTGCAGGGCGCCACGCCCCTGGCCTCCGGGGACCGCCGCTGCGCGGATGGGTGCAAGGCCTTTGCCTCGCTGCGGCGGGCTGCGGACGCGATCTGCCGCCTGGCGGGTGACGCGGACTCGCGCTGCTCCCGAGCGCGCAAGGTCGTCTCGGACAACGACGCCCGCCTGAAGGCCTGCGCCTGCGCGGTCTGAAATTCGTACCCAAGCCCTTCGACGGCGCGCTTGTCCATCCCTCGCGTCCCGGTGACGCAGAAAGACGCGAGGGAATGTGGCAAGAGCGAGCGGTTGGAAATTGGCTCTGTCGAGCCTGGGCCTCGGGCTCGGTCTGCTGACCGTCAGCGTCGACGCCGGCGCCCAAGTGGAGCGCAGTCAGCGCACCAAAGACGGTGATTTTCACGAGTTTCGTGATGACCTGCTGAGCGGCGGCGTGTCGTTTCCCAGCGGCGGCTCCATCCGCGTGAGGCCACCGGCGATGCGGGCTCAGCTCATCCGGCCGCGCGCGTCGTTCGTGCGCGAGATGCTCAAGAGCGTCGAGCACATGTGAGGCGTAACACCCTCGGAGTAAGCTGGGCCGGTGAGCACCGAGGAGCCCCTCGTCGGCCGCCTGGCGCCGAGCCCCACTGGCCTGATACACCTCGGTCACGCGCGCACCTTCCTGCTCGCATGGTGGAGCGTGCGCTCGCGCGGCGGTCGCGTCGTGCTGCGCATCGAGGATCTCGACGGTGATCGCTGCTCGCCAGAGATGGTCGACGCGGCCAAGCGCGATCTCGAGTGGCTCGGTCTCGACTGGGATGGCGCTGCGCGCCTGCAGTCCACGGGCATCGAGCGCATGGCGGCGGAGCTCGCCGAGCTCGAGGCCCGCGGGCTCGTGTACCCCTGCGTGTGCACCCGCGGTGAGGTGCGGCAAGCGCAGTCGGCGCCGCAGGCGGGTGACGCGGAGCCTCGCTACCCCGGCACCTGTCGCGGCCGCTTCGCGTCTCGCGAGCATGCGGCGCAGCGCTCGGGTCGCACACCGAGCCTGCGCTTCATCGTGCCGGAGGGTCCAGTGACCGTGCGAGACGAGCTCCGGGGCGAGGTCGTGTTCGACGTCGCAGCCAGCGTGGGCGACTTCGTCGTCGCCCGTCGCGATGGCGCGCCCGCTTACCAGCTCGCGGTGGTCTCGGACGACGCCTACGACGGCGTCACCGAGGTGCTCCGGGGCGACGATCTGTTGCCGAGCGCGGCGCGACAGCGGCTCTTGCAGCGCGCCCTGGCGCTCCCGAGCCCCGCGTACGTCCACTTGCCGCTGGTGCTCGACGAGACCGGCCGTCGCCTGGCCAAGCGAGAGCGAGATCTCGGCCTGTACGATCTGGCCTCGGCTGGCGCCGATCCGCGCGCGGTGGTGGCGTGGGCGGCTCAGAGCGCGGGCATGCGCGTGCCCGACCGGCTCACGGCCCGCGAGGCGACCGCGGCGTTCGCCCGCGACCGCCTCCCGAGGGAGCCGGTGCGCCTCGACCGTGTCACACTCGAACACCTGAGGCAGGCGCGCTGAGCGCCTCGGAGAGCTGGATGCGCGTGGATCGACGAGGTTGGCTGATCGGAGCGGCTGCCGTGCTGGTCGGCGGTCACGCCGGCGCGGGCGGAGACGAGCTGCCGCGCGTCGCGCTGGCGACCCTCGGCGGCACGCTACCGGAGGCAGACGTCGCCATGGTGAAGACGGCGCTGCTCGCGTTCTACGAGGTCGAGGTCGTGGTGCTCCCTCGCGCAGACCTCCCCAAACAGGCCTACTACCCGAAGCGCAAGCGCTATCGCGCCGAGAAGCTGCTCGACTTCCTCACGGAGCGGGCTCCCAAGAGCGCGCACCGTGTGCTCGGGATCACCGCGGTCGACATCTCCACGTCGAAGCCACCTCACGAGGACTGGGGCGTCATCGGCCTGGCGAACATGGGCAACACCGCGTGCGTCATCTCGAGCTTTCGCTGCAAGCGCCTGGCGCGAAACGCCGAGCACGCGCGCCAGCGGTTCGGCAAGGTGGCCGTACACGAGCTGGGTCACACCTTCGGCTTGCCGCACTGCCCCACCAAAGATTGCCTGATGCAGGACGCCAAGGGCAGCGTGCTCACCTCGGATCGCGAGTACGATCTGTGCACCCGCTGCCGGCAGATGTTGATCCGACGCGGCTACGGCCTGAGCGGCGGCACTCCGCCTTGGCCCGAACCCAAGCCCAAGTGAAGCATCAATGAATGCGGGGCAGGTTGGGCAGGCTCGCGACGATGCTCGCTTCGTCACGGGTCAGCGCGTCGAGCCGGGCGTCCGCTTGCGCACCGAAGCGCTCGCGAGCCAGGTGCACGAACAAGCCCGCGTGCCCGGCCTCGCTGGCCTCGAGCCGGCTGAACCAGGCGGCGAGGTCCTGCTCGCCCCGGCGTGACAGCTCCTCCGCCAGGAGCCGAAATCGTTCGCAGGAGCGAGCCTCGATCAGCGCGCAAACCAGCAAGCGATCGAGCTTGCGCTCGTCGTTGGGCTGGCGAACGCGCGCGAGCAGCGCCCGGGCGTAGGGGTCGCCCGCGTCGCGTCCGAGCGCGACCCCTCGCTGCAGGAGCCGCGCGTGAACTTCGCGGAAATGGCCCAGCTCTTCCTCCGCGAGGCGCCCGAGCGCCGACACGAGCGCGTCGTCGCTCGGGTAGTCGTTGATCAGCGCGATGGCGCTAGCCGCCGCCTTCTTCTCGCAGTGTGCGTGGTCCGCGAGCGTCGCGTTCAGATCGTCCGCGGCGCAGGGGGCCCAGCCCGCGGCGGTCTGGCTGCGGAGCAGGCGCTCGGCGCGGTGGGCGGGGCGCTGCTGGCTCATGAGCGCGCGGTCTACCACTTCTGGCGCCGGCGGGGCGATCGGATCGCGTGGTAGGCTCGGCCGCGCGAGATGGTGCTGCTCTGGGACGTGATGGACACGCTGGTGTACGACCCCTTCAACCGGGAGATCCCAGCCTATTTCGGCCTCACCCGGGAGGAGCTCTTGGCGCAGAAGCACGGCGGCGCGTGGATCGAGCTCGAGCACGGCCGCCTCACGCCGGACGAGTACCTCCGGACCATGTTCACGGATCGCCGCCCCATCGACGCGGCTCGCTTCGAGCGTCACGTGCGCGAATCGTACCGGTTCATGGACGGCGTGGAGGCGCTGCTCGAGGAGCTGCACGAGCAGGGCGTGGAGATGCACGCCCTGTCGAACTATCCGGTTTGGTACCGCTGGATCGAGGAAGAGCTCGAGGTATCGCGCTTCGTGAAGTGGTCCTTCGTGTCGTGCACCACCGGCTACCGCAAGCCGGAGCCGGAGGCCTACGCGCACGCGGCGCGCGTCCTCGGCCGCGACCCCGCCCAGTGCATCTTCATCGACGATCGGCAGAAGAACTGCGACGGCGCCGCCGCGGTGGGCATGGCCGCCATCCACTTCGAGAGCGCCGAGCAGGTGCGACGGCAGCTCGCCGCGTATGGGATCGGCTGACGTCAGCCCGGCGCTGCGCGACGCCAACGACCCGAAGGGATCACCGGATGCCCCGCTGCGTGCCGCTCGGCGAGCAGGTACGCCTCCGCCCAGGTGTCGTCCGCGAGGCGAATCGGCGTGCGCCGATACAGCTCCGGGTGGCCCTCGAAGCGGTCCAGCTCGGCGAGCAGGTGGGCGTCCACGCCGAACACTTGGCCGTACACCACGCCGCTCTCGGCGCGGACCATGCCCGGGTAGGGCCCGAGATCCCGCAGCTCGAAGCCGGGGCGGGAGGCGGCGGCCCCCTCGGGCAGCGCGCCGGCGAGGACGGCGTGGTTCGCTTCCCCCGGGAGCAAGGAACCGTACACGAACACTCGGCGACGGGGCCGCAGCGCGAGGCGATACAGCACGTGCGGGCGAAGCGGGTGACCGAGCGGCACCCTCGGATGCTCGAAGTCACCCTCCCGGCAGTGGGTCATGCCGAGCCGCTCCATCACGTTTCTGGAGGGGACGTTGGTCCGCGTCGTGAAAGACACCAGCTCGGAGAGCCGCAGCTCTCTGGCGCGCGCCAGCACGGCGTGGCCGGCCTCGCTGGCGAAGCCCTGGCCCCAGGCCTCCCGCGCCAGGCGCCAGCCGATCTCCACGGCGGGGGTGAAGTGGGCGTCGAAGGACGCCAGGCTCAGCCCGACGAAGCCGATGAACGCGCCGCCCTCGCGCAGCTCGACGGCGTACAGCCCCAGGCCGTGCTCGTCGAAGCTCGCGTCGATGCGCTCCGCGAGCTGATCGCTCTCTCCGCGCGTGAGCGACGCGGGGAAGTAGCGCATGACCTCCGGATCCGCGTTCAGCCGGGCGAAGGGCTCGCGATCGGTGGCGCGCCAGCGCCGCAGGAGCAGGCGATCGGTGCGGAGGTCTCCCACGCCGCCGAACGATAGCAAACCCGGCGCGGCTACGGACACACGCTCGGCAGCGCCGAGAACTCCCCGAGCAGCTCGGCGTAGGACTCGATGCGCCGGCCGCCGTACGCCGCGTCCGTGAACTGGAAGAAGATGCGGTGCGCCGCGGGCTGCACGTTGGTCACGAAGAAGGCCTCCGCGTCCGAGTCCTTGTTGCCGAAGGCGTACTCGATGATCGCGCCACGGGACTGCGCGTCCTCGATGGCAGGCTTCTTGAAGCCCACCGCAGCCGAGCCCAGCGCGCCGAGCCCGGTGGTCGTGCGCACGATGCCCGGCGGGTAGCCATGCACCGTGATGAACTCGCGGGTACGACCCACCAGGAACTCGGGCCGAGCGGTGAGGTAGTAGGGACGATAGCCCTGGTTCGCGAGCGCCGTCAGCGCCTGGGGTGAGCTCGGGTTGGCGCTCGACACCGACGCGGTGAGCAGGGCGCCGTACTCTTCGGTCTCTTGCGTGGTGAGGGTGCCGTCCACGTCGCTGACGAAATACTTGGTGCCGCTCGGGATGACGTCGAAGTACACGTCCGTGCTGCTCAAGTCCCCAGCGACCACCAGCTGGAAGCGGTGGCGGCCGAGCCCGACCCTCTTCGAGCTGGGGAGCTGGAAGTAGACGCGCCCTCCGCTGTCCGTCACGCCTTCCACTGTCGGGTGTTGTCCGTCCGTCGCGGTGGTGAGCGTGGTGCCGAGCTTCTCCCAGCTGCCCCCGCAGTCGCGGTCGAGCCAGACGTCGACCTCTTCGTCTTTCAGATCCTTGTCGACCACGCCGTAGGCGAACTTGCCGATCACCCACTGCTCGTCGTTCGGGCGCAGGATCAGATCCCGCCCGCGATGGTTGGGAAAGCCCGTGGCCACGATGACCGGGGACGACACGCTGTGCTTCCAGCTGCGCTTCGGGCCCACGTTCGGCAACGCCGAGTCGCACGCTGGCGCGGGTGGGCACGACGCTTGTCCGCCGGAGCCGGCGCTGCCCGCCAGACCACCCGAGCCCAAGCCACCCGTGGCGCCCGTGCCGCCCGTGCCGCCCATGGCCGAGAAGCCGCCGACGCCCGAGCCGCCGGAGCCGGCGCTCCCGCCGCTCCCAGTCTTTCCGCCGGAGCTCGCGTAGCCTGGGTCGGACTCTTCCGCCCCGCAGGCGAGCAGCGCGAAGGCAGCGAGCAAGAAGGGTAACCGCAACGCGAGCGCCATCCGAGAGTCACGCAGTGTAGCTCGTGTGACGGCCGCGTGAAAGCTCGACCTCCGAGAGCCGAACGCGCTAGCGTTGCGCCCCCGTGCTCCGGACCCTGACGATCGCACTGGTCACGCTGGCGTTGGGGTCCTGCGAGAGTCGTCCGACGGCCAGCACGGCGACGCCGAGCGCCTCGGCCCGCGCCGCCGCGCCCCTGCGACCTGCGGGGCTCCTGGCGGTCGAGCGGGTCACTGGGGGCGCGCGAGCCGAGGAGCGGTTGCCGTTGGTCGTCGCGCTGCACGGCTTGGGAGACGACGCCGCGAGCTTCATGGGACTGTTCGACGGCTTGGGCGCGCGGGCGCGCGTGGTCGTGCTGCAGGCCCCGACGCCGCACGGCGCCGGCTTCTCGTGGTTCCCGTTTCGCCCGGACGCCGACGACGCCGCTCGTGCCCGCGCGCTGACTGAGCCCGCGGCGCGAGTGGCTCGCGCCATCGGCGAGCTCGCGGCGCAGCGTCCCACGCTCGGCAAGCCGCTCGTCACAGGCTTCTCGCAGGGAGGAATGCTGAGCTTCACCATCGCCGCGCGCCACCCCGAGGCCATCGGCATGGCCATCCCGGTCGGTGGACTGCTCCCGCCGCCGCTGTTTCCCCGGACGGAGGTGGCGGACGCGCCGCGGGTGCAGGCGCTGCACGGCGCCAAGGACTCGCTCGTGCCAGAGGCGGACGGCTACCGCGCCATCGGCGCCCTGGCGCAGAAGGGCTACGACGCTCGCTTCGACTCCTTCGGCGACGTCGGGCACCAGATCCCCCCGGCGATGCGCGCCGCCCTGCACGGGCACATCGCCGCGTACGTCGCTGGTGCGGGCGGTCCTTGACCGGGGCACTCACCATCCGGCCGGGGACGTGCTACACGCGTCGGCGCGCATGAGTGCCTGGAAGTTCGCCGCCCTCGCGGTCTTCACGCCCGCCGTCTCGCTCGCCGAGGAGCCGGCGGCCGAGTCGGGCATCGACGTGACCAGCGCGGCGCCTGCCCCCGAGCCGCCGGTGGCGCGCACCGAGCGCGTGCACGACGGGTTCTACCTGCGGGTCGGGCTCGGCACCGGCGCCCTCGGCATCTCCATCGACGACGACGTGCTCGACTCGACCCTGGAGTCGAGCGGCATGGATCTGGCCTTGGACTTGCGCATCGCGGGAACGCCGAGCCCCGGGCTGGTCATCGGTGGCGCGCTGTTCGCTCACGCGCTGCCCTCGGCGAAGCTCGAGTCGAACGGTCGCGACACCGGCCTCGATCCGAGCATCGGCGTCGGACTCCTCGGTCCCTTCATCGAGGGCTTCCCGGATCCCCGCGGCGGCTTCTACCTCGGCGGAAGCATCGGGCTGGCGCGCGTGCAGTACTCCGAGCTCGGACCCGCAAGCGAACGACGCGAGAGCAGCGGGTTCGGTGGCGCCGCGTGGCTCGGCTACGACATCTGGGTGGCCGATCAGTGGTCGCTCGGTCCGTCGCTGCGGTTGACGTCCACCATCACGCGCGACACGGCCGACGGCGCCGACCTGACCACCACGACCCGCGGGCTCACGCTGACGCTCTCGGGCCTCTACCACTGAGGGGGGACCGCTCGGGCGCGAGCTCGGGTCGCGCGCGCCCGAGACGCCCGAGCGCGTCTTCGATCGCGCACGCTACCGCGATGGTCAGGTGATCCTTGCCGCGCTTGCCGATGACCTGCACGCCGACCGGTAGGCCCCGGTGGTCGAAGCCGGTGGGGACCTGCGTGCCGGGGAGCCCGAGCACGTTGAACACCGCCGTGAAGCCCGCGTCGAAGGGCGTGAGCAGCGGCGCCATGTGGCGCGGCGCGGGGCGCGAGTAGGGCGGCACCAGGAGCACGCCGTCGTCCCCGAGCTGCGACTCGATCTCACGCTGGAGCGCGCGGCCGAGGGAGATGCTCCCGTCGAGCCCGCGCCCGGGTAGTCGTCCGAGCAGCTTCTGCGCCGCGACCACCGCGAGCACCGGCAGCGTGTGATTCGAGCGGCCCCGCGCGACGCGGAGCAGCTCGCGGAGCACCGGCAAATTGGGGTCGCCGCTGACCAGCTCGGCGTAGTTGGCCGAGCCCGCGTCGTCCATCATCGCGGCCCAGATCCAGAACGCCTCCGCCAGTATCCCGCGTCGCGCCGGCCTCACCGTCGCGCCGCGATCCTCGAGGGCGCGGGCCGCGCGTCTCACCGCGTCGCGCACCACCCCCGCGGGCTTCACGGGGCCATCCTCGACTACGAACACCCTCAGCCGGTCGAGGCGAACGTCCGACGGAGCCCCCAGCTCGAGCGGCCGCGCTTCCGCGTCGCGCTCGTCCGGACCCGCGATCACTCGCAACAGCGGCATCAGATCCTGCGCCGAGCGCGCCAGCGGTCCACACACGAGGTAGCCGGCGTGCTCGCCTGACAACGGCGGCCAGTGCCCGTGGTTCGGAACGAGACGGGCGGTCGGCTTGTGTCCAGCCACGCCACAGAACGCAGCAGGGAGTCGAATCGAGCCGCCAATGTCCGAGCCCATGCCGAAGGGTGAGGCTCCCGCGCCGATCAGCGCGCCCTCACCGCCGCTCGAGCCGCCCGCGGTGCGGGTGACGTCCCACGGGTTGTTGGTCCGGCCGTACAAACGATTGTCGCTCTCCAGCCACAGCCCGCCCTCGGGCACGTTGGTCACGCCCAGGACGATCGCTCCAGCGTCGCGCAGGCGCTCCACCACGATGGCGTCACGCTCTGGGATCTCGCCGCGGCGTCGGACGAGCCCACCCGTCTGCGGCAAGCCGCGCACCGCGTAGAAGTCCTTGATCGTGCACGGCACGCCGAACAGCGGGGGCAGCTCCTCCGGTGACGCCGACGCCAGGCGTTGCTCCGCGCTGCGCGCTTCGTCGCGCGCCTCGTCGAAGCGAGCTGCGACCAGCGCGTTCACCAGCGGATTTACCGTCTCGATGCGCCGGATGTGTGCGTCCACGACCTCCACCGGTGACAACCGGCGAGTGCGGATGGCTGCGGTCAGCTCTTGGAGAGTGGAGTCGAGGGGATCGGTCATGAGCGTCCAGTGGGCGGCACTCTATGTCCTGGGCCACGGCGATGAAATGGCGGGGCGCCGTGTTGGCCGCGAAGGCGGGCAGGGGGCAGGGGCAGGGGCAGTGGGCAGGGGGAAGCGGGCAGCGGGCAGGGGGAAGCGGGATGAGGGATGAGCGCGGCGCGTTGCGCGTTGCGCGTTGGGTGGGTGCTGGCTTGGCTGATTCGAGTCTGCCCGGGTGCTCGGCCGCGTCGAGGACCCTTCGCACGCTTCGCGTGCTCGGTCCGCTGGCGCGGCGCCTTCGGCGTCCTCGACGCGGCCTGCGACTTCAGGGGCAGGGGGCAGCGGGAAGAGGGAAGAGGGATGAGGGATGAGGGATGAGGGATGAGGGATGAGGGATGAGGGATGAGCGCGGCGCGTTGCGCGTTGGGCGATGCAACAGCGGCTGGTTGCTCATGAGCGCGAGCAGGTAGTCGGCTCCCTTCTCGACGATCTTCTCGGCAATCTTCTGTTGGCACCCGGCCGCCCTCGACGGCGTCTGCGTGTTCACCTCAGCGTGCCAGGCTTCGAGCTGCGCGGTCTTCTTGCCGGTGTACCCCGACTCCTTCGCGCGACGCAGCAACTCCTGCGTCGGCAGACCCGGATCCTCGCCGAGCCACTGCTTCACCCGGTCGGTCAGCTTCGCCGCCTTGGATGGACGTCCAACGCGTCGCTGTGTGCGCGCCGCCGCGTCGCAGCCGCCGCGCCCGCGCTGCCGGCGCTTCCGCCGGAGCCGAGGCCACCAGTGCCGCCCGTCGCGCCCGTGCCCGCGGGCCCGTCGTCGCCCGGGCAGCCCGCGAGTAGGCTAAGCGCTACCCCTGCCGCGATAGCGACGCCGCCGAGGGTGCTCGGGGTCATGGGGGCGTCCAGCCTGGGGTGGGCCAGCAGGACCACTCGAGGGCGGGGTGGTCGAGCTCGAGGGCCACGAGGCGTTTTTCGTTGGCGATCTTGTCGAGCCAGGACGCATAGAGCACGCGTCCGTGCAGTGACTTGAATCCCAAAGGGCCCGCCGCGTCGGTCGTCAAGCGGCAGCGCTGCCCGGTGCTCAGGTCGAGTGAGCCGAGCGTCGTAGAGGAGTACTGGAGCGAGCTGAGGGTGTCGGGATTGGCGTCGACCCCATCGGGCGGCTCGCTCCAGACCACCCACTTGCCCGCGATGGCCGGATACACCTTCCCGCGCGGTTCGCCGGGCGAGTCGAAGGTGACCCGCGTCGTCTTCTTCTTGGCGAGATCGTGCACGTAGATCTCGCCGCCGCTGCGCTGGAGCCAGCCCGAACCGGGACCGGGCGGATCGCGGTAGTCGACCCAGGCGTACTGAGTGCGACCGGGGGAGCAGGCGCCGTCGGTCTGCCAAGCGGCGCCGTAGTCGAGGTGTTTCAGCTCGCCGGTGTCGGGATCGATGGTGTAGATGCGGCCGTTGTCACACAGCACGAGCGACTCGGTAGGGCAGTACGAGAAGCAACCAAGGGTCAGCTTCTTGGCGACGCCGGTCTTCAGGTGGCGGGACCACAGGCCGCCGGTCTCCCAGAAGACGTGGTTGGGGCCGAGGGCGGTCGCCGCGACGGCGCCGGTGCCGGGGGAGTTCTCGAAGGCGATCTTGGTCTCGCCGGTCAGCAAGCTCGCGATCTCGACCGTACCGTACGTGCCGTAGGTGCGCCGGTAGGACACGTGGTCGCCCCAAACCGAGTGCTGTATGAGGCTGCCGGGCTCGTGGGGGATGGCGAAGGTGACGCTCGCGCCGACTTCCGCGAAGCCGATGCCCAGCGGGGTCTCGCTGACCAACCACTTCTCCGTGTAGCCGTGGCCAAAGACCGACGGATTGGTAATCGGCACGTTGAGCGCCACCCTGCACCCCGGTCCGCAGTCGGGGTTGTCGTCCGGTCCGACGCTGGGCCAGTCCTTGGGCTCGGTTTCGTGCCACTCTGGATCCCACGGCGCGCCCGCCGCGCCCGCGCTGCCGGCGCTTCCGCCGGAGCCGAGGCCACCGCTGCCGCCCGTCGCGCCCGTGCCTGCGGGGCCGTCGTCACCCGGGCAGCCCGCGAGTAGGCTAAGCGCCACTCCTGCCGCGACGACGAGCCCGCCGAGGGCGCGGCTCACGGCGTCACCTGCGCCACTTCCGCGAACGCCGCCCACTGGCGCACGCGGTAGGGTCCCGCGTCGCGGCGTTTCACCCAGCTCGTGACAGCGTGCGTACCGGCGTGCGCCGCCGCGGGGCCACGCAGGTCGAAGGCCGGGCGATGAGCGGGCAGGACGCTCGCGCCGTAGGCGCGCCGCTCTACGGGATCGGCGCGCAGGTGCGACAGCGGGAAAGCAAGGGAGAGGGTGGCGCGAAGAGTCGGCGCGGTCGGAACGCTGGCGTCGAGGTCGAACAGCTGGTGCCCAATGGCGAAGAGCAGCCGCGCGTTGCCGGCGTCGCCGAGCGCGCTCTTCGGCCCGAGCAACAGGCCGAGCGGGTGCAGCGCGCTGGCTAGCGCGCAGGCGGGCTCGCCGCTCGGCTCGACGGGGAGCGGCACCAGCGCGCCGCCAGCGTGGGGCAAGAGCAACGACATGGACTCGACGCGCAGCGCGCCGTCCGCGTTGCTGACGAGCGCGAGCCCCAGTGTCGTGGCCACCGCCCACACGTCGCTACCCAGCGCTGCGACGCGATAGGGCGAGCCGCACAGCGGCAGGCGCGGCGACAGCTCGACGCCCGTCGCGCTGTCCGTCACCAGGTGCACGCCGTCCGCGGTTGCGACCAGCGCGCTCCCGCTGCGAGCCGCTACGTCGCGCGCCGACTTGGGGAGGGCTGCGCTCGCGACGCGCGCGAGCTGTCCGTCCTCGGCCGGCCGCCAGCGCTCGACGTGCTTCGGTCCGAGCAGCCACGCCCCGCTCTCGTCGGCGTCGACGGCCAACGCGGGCGGCCCGAGCTTCTGTACGCGCTCGAGGGCGCCTGGCGCACCGTCACAGGCGCCGCCGCCGCAAGGCACGCGCCCCGGCGTCGCCCACCACGCGGCGTCGAGCCCGCAAAGCGTGCCGCCAGGGTCGCCGGCCGCGCAGCGCGCCACCGCGCCGTCGTTGCCGATGGCCTCCCAGCCGAAGCTCGTGCGCTCGCGCAGCGTGGTGCCCTCCACGATCGACGAGTCGAAGGCGATCTGGAGTAGCTCGCCGCCGTAGGGATCGAACAGCAACGGGCTGGTGCGGGGCTCGAACGCGGCCGGCTGCCGCGTGTCAGAGAACAGTCGCCGCGGCGGTGCCTGGCCTGGCGCGCGCTGGAAATCCGAAAGCTGCCACACGTCGTCGTGGCGCGCGCCGCTCGGGCCGGTGCCGCCCGTGAGGTGCACGTGGGAGGCCGAAGGCGTGACGAACAGCCGCGCGCCGCGCCGGGCGGGCAAGTCGTCGCGCAGGCGCACGAACATCCCCGTGTGCAAATCGGCGAGCCACAGATCCGTGGCCAGGGTGGCGCCCGTGCTGCCGCCGGCGACGAGCAGGTTGTGGCCGTGAAGGGTCATGGCCGCGCCGGTACGACCCAGCAACTCCGGCGGCAGCTCGTGGCGCGCGGGCGGAGCGTCGCCGTAGATCAACGCCTCGACGAAGCCGGTCTCCAGATCGACCGCCACCGCGCCGCGGCCGGTGGCATCGCTGACGAAGGTGGTGGCCGGTGACAGCGGCCCGCGCGCCGTGCCCTCGGCCACGAGGGTGTATTGCAGGATGGTGTCGGTGCTGTGCACCGGAACCAGGCGTGCCCAGCGCGGGGGATCGCTGCCGGCGTCGCGCTCGAGGGCGAGGAGCTCCGGCTCGGCGTCGAGGCGCCGGCTGCCGTCAGGCGGGCCTGGCGTCAGGCTCAGGGTGCCGGTGGCGCGCGGGGTCTGGCCGCGGATCGGCGCCAGCGACACCGGCGCCAACGCGGCCCAGTGCTCGAGCAGCTCGGCGCCGACCCGAACGCCGGCGTAGTTGCGCTCGGCGGGCCTGAGCACGGCGGCGCGGGTCAAGTCGCCGTCGTGGTCCAGCGCGCGCAGGCTCGAAAACTCGGTCCGCTCCGGCAATACCGGATCGGGCCCGAACCACAGTTCGACCTGCGCCAACAGCTGGGAGAGATCCAGCAGCACGCAGGTAAGGCCCACCGTGAGCACGTCGTGGGCCGAAACGAAGTCCTTCTTGGGCTCCTCGTACAGCATCGAACGAAGCCGGATGCTCTGGGCGCTCTGCACGTTGTGGAGGGCGTCGCCCCGGCCGAGCTCGTCGTACTCGGGATCGGGGTAGAACGAGCCGGGTCGCTGAGTGGCGAAGGCCGGCGGCTGGTCGAGCTCGATCAGCGACCACAGGGCGTACTGGTGATTCAGGCGCGTGTGCTCGGTCCCCGTGAAGAGGCTGCCCGGCACCAGCGTGACGTCGCTCGGAGCGTAGTGAGGCGCCGCCGCGCTCGGTCCGAACAGCTCCCTCTCGGCCTTCCAGCTCCAGACCGCGCTGTTCCAACCCACGTCGAAGCGCGGCACCGGCAGCAGCTGCTTGACGCACCACGACTGCGCGTCGCGAGCGCAGCCCGGCCGGTCGATGGGTCGCCATCCGCGGCCAACCGCGTCGTCGATTCCGGCCGCGCGCACGGTGTTGCGGAAGCAATCGCTCTGCTGATCCAGAACGCACGCCGTACCCGGCAGCGGCGCACCGGTTACCCGGTTGCGACACGCGCAGCGGTAGCGATTGCCGAGCCAGGTGGGCTTGGGATCCGGTGATGGCGCGTCCCAGTACGGGTCGTTCGCGCTGACGCCGCGGCTGCCGGACGTGCGCACTTCTGCGTAGTCGCTGCCCACGCCCACGAACTTCGGCGGGCCGCAGGCCTGGCTGCCCAGCGGCGACCCCAGCGTCCGCCATTTCGAGAACGACACGGGGTACGGATCGCACGTCTCGCCGCGCTGGAAGAAGCCGAGCTCGTTGTTCTCGAGCGGGTGCGGCGGCCAGTTGACGTCTTCCGCCCAGCGATTGCTCAGCGTGCTTGCTCCGCTGTTGGCCAGCGATGGGCAAGCGTCGATGCCGTTGGGGCCGCCGTCCTGATCGCTGTCCCAGAAGCCGCCCCAACCCGACACGGACAGACCCCACTTGGGATGCGGTGGCGGCACCGCGGGGAGGCCCGGCTCGCCGGTGCCCACGTACTTCTGGCGGAAGTTGGGATCGGGATCGCACTTGCCGGTCAGGCCGTCGGCGTCCAGATCGGCGGGGTTGGTCGCGTCGAGGGGGCAGGGGTCGGTCGGGGTCGTCAGGACCCAATCTGGCGACTCGACCCGCCAAATCTCCGGCAGGCCATCGCCGTCTGCGTCGACGGTGAACGCTCCGTCGGGCGCTAGGATGGCGCCCGGGGCAGTGACGCCCCCCGAGTAGAAGGACTGGTGCAGCGACTCCCCCGCGAAGCCGAGGTTGTCCAGACGGGAAGTCTGAAACCTCGTCGCCGGGCTCAACTCGCCGGTCCTGCCGAAGTGGCAGACGTTGGCGAACGTGACGTTGAAGTTCGAGATGCTGTGAAAGAGGTAGGACTGCGGCGTTCGGAACAGGGCCGTGGGTACGCGGACAACACCGTTGCCGCGGTGAGGATCGTTGCACGAGAGTCCAAAGGTCACCGAGGCGTCCGAAACTCCCGGAAAGCACTTCCAGTGATGCTTGCCCGCGCTCGGGTACAACACAGGTCGCGTTCCCGCCATCGTGGGGTTGCTGCATTCGGATAGGCTGGCGAAGCGCGCGCGCCATACCCCCGCCTTCTCTACTCGAACGTCGATGGCAAAGCCTTGCGCGTCACCCGCGTGGGCGTCACCGCACCACACTGAGCCATCTTCCACGAACCCGCCGTCGTGCCGGAACAACGCGACGTAGCGTACTCGGATCAAGACGTCCTCGTCGCTCTGCCCCTGGACGCGATAGGCGCTGAAGCCCATCACCGGCTCGCACTCCGCGAGGGACGGCGGCTGGAGCCCGTCGGGATGCGGCCATGGGAAGAGCCTCTCCTGCACGTCGAAGCGGAACTCCGGGACGAAGCAGCGAGCGATCTGTTCCTCCATCTCGTCGTCGAGGCCATTGCCGTCCTCGTCCATGATGCATTCTGCGCCGAGCCGAGGCTCGAGCAACACCGGGGGGCGCGGCAAGAACTCACACGACGTGCCGCTACCCGCTAGCGTCACGGTCTTGGGGGGCGTGAAGGGACACGACTGCGCCCACGCGTCGACGGCGCCAAGTCCGAGCACGAACGCGAGGCCTCCTGCCGGCACGAATCGTGCGTGCGTGCGTGCGTGCGTGCGTGCGTGCGTGCGTGCGTGCGTGCGTCCTTGCATGATGTTCTCCCCCGGCGCACTTCCCCGCCGGCAAGGCAATCTTACGCCGCGGCGAAGCAAGGCGCTAGGCCCGTGCTTCGCCGCTTCGCCGCTCGCTCCGGTCGCCAGCGCGCGAACGCGCCCGCGCCGCCCCCGCGCCCGTGCTCCCCCCGCGTCACACCCGCGCGATGGCCCCCGCGCTGATGCGCAAGAACCGCCGCAACAGCGCGATGGCCACCACCGTGAGCCCGGCGGACAATCCCCACCACAATCCCGGCGCGCCCGCCGCCAAGACGAAGGTGAGCACGAGGCCGAGGGGAAGCCCGATCAGGTAGTGTCCCGCCACGTTGGCCAAGAACGTGAACCGCGTGTCCCCGGCGCCGCGCAGTGCGCCCGCACCCACGGCCTGCACGCCGTCGGAGATCTGAAACACTGCGGCGACCAAGAGCAGACCCACGGCGGCGTCGATGACCTTCGCGTCGCTGGTGATGATGGCGGCCAGGCTCTCGGGAAACAGCCAGAAGCAGAGCGCAGAGCCGATCATGAACGTCGTGCCCAGACCCAGTCCGACGATGCCCGCGCGTCGCGTGCCGGTGGCGTCGCCCTGACCGATCGCGCGCCCCACGCGCACGCTGGTCGCCGCGCCGATCCCGACCGGCACCATGAAGGTGGCGCTGGCCAGGGTGAGGGCCACCTGATGCGCGGCCAGCGACGTTGAGTCGAGGTTCGCCATGGCCACGTTCACCAGCGCGAACACACCGAACTCCGCGACCAACTGCAGTCCGATGGGGAGCCCGAGCAGCAGCGCCCGCTTCATCACGACCGCGTCCACCTGCCGGGCGTTCGGCTCGGCGGCGGACGAGCTGCGGCGCATGGCGTCAGCGAGCACCACCACCTGCACCAGCGTGCACGCGGTGCTGGCCCAGCCCGCGCCGGCGACGCCCAGCGCGGGCAGACCGAGTGGCGGCAGGCCCGCCCGAGTGAGCGCCTCGTCTCCGAACACCAGCACGATGGACAGCGGCACGTTGACGATGTTGGCCAGCACCACGGCGGTCACCACCGGGCGTGTCGTGCCGGCGGCTTGCAGGTAGCAGCGCAGCGCCACGAACACCAGGAAGGGCACCAAGCTCGGCAGCCGCGCCATGACGTAGGCCCGGGTCAGCACCGCGCTGTCGGGCGCGATGCCCATCAGCTCGAGGGTGCCGCTCGCGAGCAGCACGACCAACATGAGCGGGACGCCTACCAGCCCCGCGAGCCACACCCCTTGCCACAGCGCGCGGCGTGCCTTGTTGGCCTCCCCCGCGCCCATGGCCTGCGCGATCACCGGGTCGAGCCCGAGCATCACGCCCATGCCCAGCACGGTGACCGTGAAGAAGAGGGCGTTGCCCAGGCCCGCAGCGCCGAGGTGCAGCTCGCCCACCCGGCCCACGACGGCGGTGTCCACCACGCCGAGCAGAGTCTGGCCCAGGTGCGAGAACGCGATCGGCAGCGACAGCGCGAGGAGCGCGCGTGCCTCGCGCCGCCAAGCTGCGACGTTGCCGCCGGTCGCGGCGGTTGCGGAGGGGATCTGGGGCACGAGGAAGGAAGGGCGGCGTGAAGTGCTCTCGAGCATTGGCCACTCGCCACAACGCCGCAACGGCCATGTCGTGTTCCTCGCCAACAAAGCATTGACGTCGCGGTGGACCTTCGTCTCACTGCCCCGGTGTCCGAGCAACCTGCCTTCCTCTTCGCTCCGGGCGCGGGTGCGCCGTCCAGCTCGGATTGGATGGTGGCTTGGGCGAAGCGCCTGGCGACGCTAGGGCCCGTGCGCGCCTTCGACTACGACTATCAGCGCGAGGGACGGAAGCGACCGGACCCCCTCGCGCGTTTGGTAGAGCGGCACGGCCACGAGCTCGCCGTCGAGCTCGGGGCGCACGACCGCGTCATCCTCGCGGGCAAGAGCATGGGGTCCCGCGTGGGCTGTCACCTCGCGCTCGAGCCCGGGGCGGAGCGGGTACTGGGGCTCGTCTGCTTCGGCTACCCGCTGGTGGGGGCCAGCACGAACAAGCCCGTGCGCGACGCGGTGTTGCTCGCGTCGCACAAACCCATACTGTTCGTGCAAGGCACGCGCGACCCGCTCTGCCCACTGGACCGCCTCGCGGAGGTGCGGGCTCGCATGACGGCCTCGAGCGAGCTGTTCGTCGTCGCCGGGGGCGACCATTCGCTGCGCGTCGGCAAGCGGGAACTCGCGGCGCGCGGCCAGACTCAAGACGACGTCGATGTCGCCATCCTCGCCGCGGTGGCGACGTTCTGCGCGGGGCTCAGCTCGTCTGGTCCGTCGGGCGCATGAGCACGTCGTGGATCTGCACGTGCGGCGGTTGCCCGAGCGCGTACTCGACGGCGGCCGCCACGTCGTCGGGCTGCAGCACGGGGTATGCCCCGTAGGTCGCCTCCGCAGCGGCCTCGCTCTTGTGGTACTTCGCGGCGAACTCGGTTTGCACGTAGCCCGGGCTGACGGCGCTGACGCGCACCGGGCTCTTCGCGGCGCGTAGCTCCTGGCGCAGCGCCTCGGTCAGTGCGCGGATGGCGAACTTCGTCGCCGAGTACACTGCGCTGTCCGCCGGAACGCGGTGCGCGGCCATGCTCGAGACGAACAGCACATGTCCGTCGATGCCGGAGCGTCGCATGTCCGCCAGGGCCTCCCGCGTGCACACGCACGCGGCCAGCACGTTGACGTCGAGCATCTCGCGCCAGTGGTCCGTGTCGCCAGACGAGAGCGGCGCGTGGTGCCCGAGCCCAGCGTTGTTGATCACGATGTCCGTCCCGCCCCAGCGCGCGCGCACCGCCGCGAAGGCGGCCAGGATGTCGGCTTCCTGGCGCAAGTCCGCGGCCAGCGGCAGCAGGTCGTCGCTGGCGGCGATCTGGCGAACCCGCTCGACGCGACGGGCGCACGCCGCCACGCGCAGGCCCGCTGCCAGCAGTCGCTCGCACACGGCCCGTCCGATCCCGGAGGACGCGCCGGTCACGAAGGCCACCCGTCCGCGCAAGCGCTCGACTCCGAACGAGGTCATCGCTCACGGCCTCCCGTCAGGGCTCGCCGGACCAACGGGCAGCGGCTCCATCAGCTGCGCCAGCCAGCGCCAGGTCTCGCTGTGGTGCAAGAGCAGCTTGCCCACCATGGTCAGCGGCACGCTCAGCAGCATGCCCGGGATCCCCCACAGCCAGCCCCACAGCACGAGGGACACGAACACGACCAGCGTCGACAGTCCGAGGCGAGCGCCGAGGAGCTTGGGCTCCAGCAGGTTGCCGATCAGCATATTGATGGCGACGAACGCGGCAGCCACCACCGCTGCGCGACCGAGCCCATACTGGACGGTCGCGAGCAAGACAGGCGGCAGGGCGGCGACGATGGAGCCGACGTTGGGCACGTAGTTCAGCACGAACGCCACGATCCCCCACAGCACCGGAAAGTCGATGCCGAGCAGCCACAGCGCCACCGCCACCACCACGCCGGTTCCCATGCTGATATAGGTCTTGAGCACGATGTAGTGCTTGACGTCCGCGACGATGTCGGTGAACCGAGACAGGTCGGCGTCAGGGTCGCCGACTGCCAGGCGATACTTGCGCGGCAGCTCCGCCACCTCGAAGAGCAGGAAGATGACCGTCAAGAGCACGAGCATCGTATCGCTGAGCAAGCTCGCGACCTGCGTGAGCGCACCGCTGATGACGCCCATGGCGGCTCCCGGGTCGATCGCCGAGAGGACCGTCTCCTTCGAGAGCTCGACCCCTCGCTCGGCGAGGGACGACACCGCGCCGGCCAGCAGCGTCTCGAGCCGCGACTGATAGCTCGGGATGGTAGCGACGAAATCGTTCAGGGAACGACCGAGCAGGCCACCGAACAGCAGGAGCACCACCAGCAAGAGGCTCACGACGAGCGGGATGGCGACGACCGCGGGGACGCGTTTGCGCGTCAGCCCCCGGACCACGGGCGCCGCGAGCACCGCCACGAACAGGGCGAACACGATCGGCACGAGCAAGGCCTCGGCGGCCTTCAGTCCAGCGACGACCACGACGAAGGCCGCCACCGGCACCACCACGCTTCCGAACGGGCGCGAGGAGGCTTCCATGGCCGGACAGCGTACCGGTCTCCGGTCCCGCGCCCAAAATTCAGGCACTCGGGAGGTACGCGCGTTCAGGGCTCGGGCGCTTCAGCCCAGTAGGGAAGCCGCCGCGCGGGACCATGCCCCGACCCGCCGCGCGCTGCGAGGGTAGCTCTTGGCCAGCAGTCGAGCGGCGGGGGTCCGGGTCGCGAGGCGCCCGACCCGCGCCGCGAGGTCCGGGCGCGCGACGAGCGCTCGCCACCGAGTTTGGGCGAGCAGGGCCACGCCGATGGGCGGCGTCCGCTGTTCCATCGTGGCGCGCGCGGTCACCTCGTTCATGAGGCCCGTGTCGAGCAGCACGCGCAGATCCTCCGGTGTGAGGGACTCGGAGAAGCGACGGAGCACGTCCGCCGCGAGCACCGTGCCGCCGTACTCGTGGAACCAGCGCGCGGAGTATTCATGCAGCTCCTCGGGCTCTCCAGCGAGCACCTCGGCGAGCAGTCGCGCCGCGACGAGCCCGGGACCAATCCCGGAGCCATGAGCGCCGAAGACTTGACTGGCCGAGTCGCCGAGAAGCGCGACGCGTCCTTCGGCGAGTCGTACCCGCGGACGATCGATGGGGATGCTGCGCGCGCCGCCGAACAGGGTTCGGCCGATCCACGGCTGCTCGCGCACGAAGTCGTCCAGCAGCTTGCGACCCGACGGGCGTCCGTCGCCCGGGATACTCCCGGTCAGCAGGCTGACGGTGCCCTCGGACACGCGGACGTTCACGATCGAGTACCCACCCGCGACCGCCGTGAAGCACACCGTCTCGCCCATGCGCGCGTCGTGCGCCCCGAAGAACTCCTCGGCGCCGCGCTCGTCGACCAGCTCTCGCACTTCCTGTGCGGCCACGCACAGATCCGACGCGCGCGGGCGCGTCCTACCCAGGAGGCCGGGTCCCGCCAGGCCGCTCGCGTCCACCACGGTGCGCCCTCGGAAGCGACCCGAGCTCGTCACCACGGTCTGCCCCTCGAGGCCCAGCACCGTCACGCCCTCCTGCAGCTCCGCGCCGGACTCG
Source organism: Polyangiaceae bacterium (assembly GCA_019637295.1). Lineage (GTDB taxonomy): Bacteria > Myxococcota_A > Polyangia > Polyangiales > Polyangiaceae > JACKEA01. The sequence continues at coordinate 52,224 of JAHBVX010000004.1, read as the reverse complement.
CGCGCCAGGCGCTGTAGTCGCGCGACCAAGTGCCGCATGTCGACCTCGAGCACCTCGTGGTCACGCACCACCACGCGCTCGGGCCCGCGCCCCAGCAGCATGTGAAAGGCGTGCCCACCGCCGGCGAGCTCCGGCGCCTCCGGCGCGTCGATGGCGGCCTCCGCGAACATCCAGCGGGCCACGCCGTTGATCCAGCGGGCGCCAGCCTGGTCGAGGGCTCGCCGCTCGAGCCCGATCACCGACAGACCCTGACGGGCCGCGTGGTGCGCCAGGGCGGCACCTGCAGTCCCGAGGCCGACCACGATGACGTCTGCGTCCTGCACGAGCAGCAGGATAGGCGCCGGCCGGCCAAAGTGATACCGGATTGTCCGAGATGGAGACTCTGCAAGTCGAGCGAGCCGAGGGCGTCGTCACGGTGGTGCTGCGGGAGCTGACCATGCGCCCCGTGTTCTTTCAAGAGCTGGGCGACACCTTTCGCGCGCTGGCCGAGGACACCGACGCGCGCGTCGTGATCGTGCGTTCGGGCGTCAAGGCGTTCAGCTACGGATTGGATTTGCCCGCCGCGGCTTCGGAAATGGGCGAAGCGTTCACGGGCGGCGGCGCTCTGAGCCGCATGAAGCTGCTCGCGACCATTGGTCGCCTTCAGGCCGAGCTCGAGGCGGTGGTTCGCTGCCCGTTGCCGACGATCGCTGCCATCCATGGGCGCTGCATCGGCGGCGGTCTGGATCTGGCGAGCGCCTGCGATCTGCGCGTGGCGTCACGCGATGCGTCCATCTCGCTGCGTGAGACCAAGATCGCCATCGTGGCGGATCTCGGGAGCCTGCAGCGGCTGCCCGGCCTCATCGGCCAGGGGCTCACGCGCGAGCTGGCGTTCACGGGGGCCGACATCGGCGCGGAGCGGGCCCTGAGCATCGGCCTCGTCAACCGCCTGTACGACGACCGCGCCGCCCTCGACCAGGGCAGCCTCGAGCTCGCGCGCGAGATCGCCGCCAACCCTCCGCTCACGGTGCGCGGGGTCAAGCGGGTCCTCGACTTCGGCGCTGACCGGCGGGTGCAGGACGGCCTCGACTACGTGGCGGCGTGGAACTCCGCCTTCCTGGCGTCCGAGGATCTCGGCGAGGCGATGGCGGCATTCCTCGAGAAGCGCCCGCCGGCGTTTCAGGGTCGCTGAGCGCCTAGTTGCTGGAAATCAAGGGAGTTTCCGTGCGCGCCCCGCTCTGGCCTTTAACCGTTGCCCCGGATCCGGCGTTGAAGGCGCGTGATCACCGCGCTCTGCCTGCCCGGCCATGTCCGCGCCGAGCTCCTGCCCACGTGGACTGCCGTGTCCACCGAGCATGAGCTGGTCGCCCGCGCCCTGGAGGGCGACGGTCGTGCGTTCGCCACCCTGGTCGAGCCACACTTGGCGATGTTGTATCGGATCGCGGCTCGGGCCTGCGGCAGCTCCACCCTGGCCGAGGACGCGGTGCAAGAGGCGCTGACGGTCGCCTACCAGCGGCTCGACACCTATCAGCCGGGCACCTCCCTCAAGGCGTTCCTAGCGGCGTGTACGGTGCGCAAGGCCCAGACCCTGCTGCGCGGCGAGCGTCGCCGCAAGAAGCGTGAAGAGGTCGCCGACGCACCGAACCAGCTACAGGGTCCTGCGTCCGCCGCGCACGCCCAGCAGACGGCGCTGCGCATTGCTGCGGTGCTCGATGGCCTGCCCGAGAAGCGCCGCGCCGCCGCGATGCTGCGGCTCGATGGCGGGCTGAGCCACGCCGAGATTGCCCGAGCGCTGGACACCAGCGAAGGTTCCGCACGAGTGCTCGTGCACCTGGCCCTCAAAGAGCTGCGTGAGTCGCTGAAGGACTTGCTCGGCGCGGGTCCCGAGGAAGGAGACGAGTCATGAGCGGCGAGCAAGACGATTTCGAGGATCTGCAGCAACTCTTCGACCGCACCGCGGAGCAGGCGTCGGGGCCGCTGTTGACCAAGCTCCGCGCGCGCGCGGTCGACCTCCCCGAGCGCGCGCCGCGCGCGACCTGGCGCCGCTGGCTGTTGCCCACCTTCGCGTTCGCGGGCGGTGCGCTGGTGGCGACGCTCGCGCTCGGGGGCGGCGAGCCGGCGGTCGAGCCGCTGGCGCACGTGCCCGTTCCCGCTCAGCTGTCGGTGCCCTCTGCGCCCGCAGCGGCAGAGCCTGCTGCGCAGTCACCCGCTGCCAGCCCGTCCCTGGACCCGGAGCTCGAGGGGCTCGACCACCTCGCTGGGGAGCTGGACAACGACGACCTATGGGCGGGGCTCGCGATCCCCGCGGAAGACACGGAGCTGGAGCTATGGCTGGCCGGAGCCGAGTACTACCTGGCCGGTGGAGGTTGACGATGCGAGCTTTGTTCCTGCTGCTAGCGGTGCTGTTGGTTTCGTCCGGCGCGCTCGCGCAGCCGAAAGGCAAGGGCCCCAAGGGCGAGGAGCGCCGCGCCAAGATGGAGGAGCGTCTGAACCAGATCCGGGGCCGTGTGCTGCGCGAGAAGGTGGGTCTCGACGAGGCCAAGGCCAAACAAGTCGAGCAGATCTTGAACAAGTACGAGCCCGAGCGCGTCAAGCAGCGTCAAGCGGTGCGCGAGAGCGCCAAGGCGCTCTCGGAGCTGATCGACAAAGACAGCAACGACCAGAAGGCATACGAACGCGCGCTCCTCGGCATGCGCACCGCGGACAAGAAGCTGGCCGAGCTGCGCGACAAGGAGCTGCAAGAGCTCGCGAAGGTGCTGACGCCCAAGCAACAAGCCAAGCTCGTGATTTCGATCCGGCAAATGCGGCGCGCCGTGGGCCGCCGCATGCGTGGGGAGGGGCCGCCCCACTGACCGCGGTGAAAGCGATCACTGTGATGTTCCGTTGTCGACGCATGAGACCCTGGTCCACCCTGCTGCTCGCCAGCGCCGCCGCGCTCGGCGGTTGTAGCCGCTGCAATCCCGACGAAGCCCCGGATCCCTTGCAGACGGAGCCCACCGTCTCGGCCACCGTCGAGACCACCCTCGAGCCCGAGGACGCCGGCCCCGACGCGGCCGACGCCGACGCCGACGCCGCGGACGCCGCGAAACCCAAGGGCAAGGCTGCGCCCTCGGCCAGCCTGCAAGCGTGCTGCGCCGCCTTGCGCCAGAACGCCGCGAACGTGGCGCCGCCGAACAACGCCTACATGCTCCAAGCGGCCGCAGCCTGCGACGTCGCGGTCAAGCAGGGTAAAGACAAGGCCAGCGTGACGGCCATCGTGCAAGGCGCGCTCAAGGGCGCGGGCATGCCCGCGGCCTGTCGCTGAGCCGCAACCCGAGCTCGCCGTCACGCGGGTCAGTCCGCCGCTCGCTCGGGGGAGTGTGAGCAAGGCGGACGCGTAGACGAGCGCAACGCCGACGAGGATGGGCTGCTCGTTTCAACACCCGCTCACACGGAGGCTTCCACGCGGCGCCCCTACGGTTCGACTCAGGCCAGCAACGGCCGACCACAACCGAATGGAGTCCCTCATGAAGTTCCTACTCTGCACGCTGGCTGTCTCGGGCTTGGCCGTAGGATGCGGGGACGGGGCGGCCCGCGCGCCGAGCCCTTACTGCGCGGATGACGTCGCTCCCGAGACCCTCGTGTGCGACGGCGCCGAAGGCTCCCTCGAGGGCGGCGCGACGCGGATGTGACCAGCGGCTTGCGGGAGTCACACGTGCCCGCATGTGTCGAGTTGACACGACCCCGGCACGGTGGGAAGGGATGAGCGCGTGAGCCATCTGCGCGCGCTCATCGTCCTGGAGCTAGAGAAGGATCCGGCTCCCAGCCTGGCGCTGCTGGGTCAGGTGGCGCCGCGACTCGAGCACCTGCTGGTCGTCGCAGAGCTGTCGACGGCGCCGTTCGCGTGGATCTTCGGCGAGCGCTCGCTGCTCCCGGACGAGGCGACGACAGAGGTGGCTCCAGCGCTGCGGGCGCTGGCGCTCGAGGTCGCTCCGAGCGTGGATCTCCGGGTGGTTCCGCAGCTGAGCGGCGATGCGCTCGGAGCCTTGTGCTCCGCCGAACCGCTCGATCTGCTCGCGTTCGACACGCGCTCGCTGCGAAACGCCTGGGTGGCGACCGCAGAACGCAAGCGCCAGCGAGCCGCGGTGCTCTGGTGCGAGGGGCCGCCGCCGACCCGCCCGCTGCGTGAGATCGCCTGCGTCGGCTTCGACGAGCGCTCGCGAGCCGAGCTCGCCGTGTTCCTCCGGGACGTCGCCGAGCCTTCGACACACGTCAGCGTCCTGTCGCGGACAGCGCTCGCGCCGGACGACCTCGCGACCACGCTGCAGGTCTCGGGAGTGAGAGCGACGGTCGACGTCTCGAGCCTGCGCGACGCGCCGCAGGCGTGGCTGGACGAATATACTCGGGAGCGGCGCATCGACCTCTTGGTCTTCTCCCGCATCTCGACCGCGCTGCTCGTGTCCGCTCTGCGCGCCGCGCCGGTGCTGCTGCTCCCACCTGACTCGGCGCCGCGTCCGGACGGGCAGCGCGCCATCGACGTTCCCGATCTGGTGGACGACGGCGGCCCGATCCGCGTCCGCGTCGACCACCCCGCGACCGTGGGGGATCTGAAGCCGATCCCCGATCAGGCCTTGGCGTTCGTCTCGGGTGGTCGAGTCGTCGCGACCCTGTGCACCCGCGACGGTGAGGCGCAGCTCCCGAAAGGGCTCGCGCTGGGCTCCGTCGGCGTGTATCGCGCAAGCGTGAGCGCTCCGGCCGACCCTCTCGCGGCGGTCGAGCAGGAGGTCGCCGTCATCGCTCCCGGCACGGACCCGATCGCGCTGGTGGACGCCGAGCTGCCGGACGCGACCCTCCGCGCCGTCGAGGACGACGTCGCCACGTCGGGCGGCGCGCTGCTCGCGGTGCGACTGCGACCGACTCGAAGCTGCCGCGCCATCCGCGAGCGACTCCGCGCCCTGGAGCTCCCGGCGCGGGTGCTGGACGCTCGCCTGGTCCTCGATGAGGGCGAAGCCATCGACGTGTCTCCGGAGTTCGACCGGGTGCGTCTCGCGCGCGTCGCCGCGACCCTCCATCGCTCGGGCTTCCCGATCACCGCCGTCGCGCAGGGCGAGCAGGTCGAGCCTTGGTCGGACGACTCGGCTGCGTCGCCGGCGACCCAGACCGGCAATCGCATCGAGCTCGAGCTCGACAACGCCCAGGCGCGCCGCTGGCTCCTCGACGCCATCGCGGGGTCCAAGAAGACCCTGCACTTGCAGGTCTACATGGCGCTGGACGACGAGACCGGGGCGACCGTCGAGGGGGCGCTGGCCGCAGCCGCGGCCCGAGACGTCGCCGTGCGCGTGCTCGTGGACTCGCTTCATGGGCTGCATGGCTCGTTCGGCACCAAGAACCCGCTCCTCGAGCGCCTCGCCGCGCGCCCCGGGGTGCAGCTCCGCACGCACCGACCCATCACCGAGCTGCCCTCGCTCGCCGATCTCAAGGCACGGGATCATCGCAAGCTCGTCGTGGCCGACGGGCGCTTGGCGCTGCTTGGTGGCCGCAACCTCTCCCACGAGTACTACTCGGGCTTCGACGAGGTGCCGATCACGCCGGAGTCGAACTGGCGCGCGGTGCCGTGGCTCGACGCTGGCGCGCGCGTCGAAGGTCCCGCCGTGGCGGCGCTGGAGGGCTCGTTCCTGGAGGCCTGGCTCGAAGCCGGCGGCGCGCCCTTCCCGGTCCTCACCCCGGAGCCTGCGGGTCCGTCCGCCGCGCGCGTCGTCGTGCACCGAGCGCTGCAGGACGCGTTCACCCTCGAGACCTACCTGGAGCTGGTCGCCTGCGCGAAGTCCCACCTCTACCTGGTCAATGGCTTCCCGCTCGTGCTCGAGCTCCAGCACGCGCTCTTGCGCGCGCTCGACCGCGGCGTCCGGGTTCGCTTCCTGGTCGGCTCGGCCACGCCGACGTACGAGGGCCAGCCCTTCAGTGGTTCCTGGTCTACCGCGCGACAGGCCGCGATGGAGCTCACTCACTCGCGGCTGGACCCCCTCGTCGCCGCGGGCGGAGAGGTCTACCTGTTCGCGCTCCGGGACGTGCCGGGCTGGGCGCCCGAGCTCGGGCTGGTGCACCCACACGTGCACGCCAAGGTCATGAGCGCGGACGGCCTTCGCTGCGCGCTCGGCAGCGCCAACATGGACATCACCGCCTCCTACTGGGAGAGCGAGCTCTTGCTGGTGACCGAGGACCCCGCGCTGGCGGCTGGGCTCGAGGCGCAGCTCGACCTGGTGATGGCGGGCTCGACCCGCGTCTCGAGCGACGACCCGGCGTGGAGGGCGCTCGCCGAGCGCCGGGCCTGGATGCGCTACTGGCCGGGCGTGCTGTCGGCGTGAGCTACTCGCACGCCGCGAGCTCGGCGGCTGGCGCTGGGACGCGGGGCGTACCCGCGCGCAGGCTCTGGAGGAAGCATCGGTACTGATGCTTGGGGGCCTCGGTCTGGAACACGACCTCGTGGCCGTCCTGCACGCCGTCCTCCTGCTGTTGCACCACGACGGCGGTCGTCAGCGCGCTCTCGGACGTCACGTTGCCCGAGGCGGGCAGCGCGATCTGCGAACGCCCGGAGAACTTCAGCATTGCCCCAAGGTGTGGCGCGCCGGCGAGCTCCGCCGTGGTCGCATCGAGCGCTTCCCCCGCGAGGTCCAGACCCAAAGACAGGCTGATGGAGTTGGCGATCGACGGCATGATGTAGTGATCGACGATGCCCTGGATCATCAGCACGTGTCGCGGCGCGCCGGCCATGGGCTCGTGCACGATGGCGCGGCCGTACACCGGTGGATCCGAGAACTCCGCTGCCCACTGAAAGAGCGACAGCACCGGATCGCTCTCGGTGAGCGAGTGCTGCCCGGCGACGCCGAGCAGCAGCTCCGCGAAGCCCTTCACGGGCACCGGCTTCTGCTTGTAGAGCACGTTCTCGATCCAACTCGCGCCTGCGCCGCTCAAGATCGCAGCGCGGAACTTGGGCTCCACCGCCAGCACCAGCGGCGCGATGGTCGCGCCCATGGAGTGTCCCATCAGCCCCAGGGCGCTCGTGTCGAAGCGCACGGGTCCCGAGCCCGCGTCCAGATCCGGACAGTTCGCAGCGTCCAGCGTGAGCACCTCGAGCACGTGCGCCTGCAGCGCGATCTCCGCGGCGGACTGGCGCACGTTGTCCCGCAGCGCGGAGGGGTTGGCCACGTTGAACATCAGGAACTGCTCGTCCGCGGCGCTCACGTTGCGTAGGCCACCGTGCGGGCCGTCCACGCTCACGCCCGCGAAGCCGGCGCGGGCGAACTGCAGCGCGGGTCCGGTGCCGGCCACCAACGCGGGCCCGCCGGTCTCGGCCTGCACGCCGCGGTCGACGAGCGGGCGATCTCCGCCGCCGCCGGTGCGACTGAAGATCACCACGGGGAATCCCGCCGCGGGCATGGCAGCTCGCGGGAGTGTCAGCACGATGCGCGCCGGCTCTTGAGCTTGCAGCGCGGGCGCGCCGCCGGCGTCGTACGCCCACTGCCCGCCGGTCTCGGAGAAGGGCGGAGCGCCCGCCTGGAATACCGGCATCGAGAGCCGGCTCTCGAACACGCAGTAGTCGTCGAACACTTCCTTCGGCGTGAAGGGCTCGAGCAGCGTGGGTAGCGGCATGGCCAACATCGCGTCGCGCACCGCGCGGAGATCCCGCGTCGGATCGTCGGTGGTGAACGCCGCTACTCCCGCTAGGCGGCTCGGGGGCACGCCCAGTTCGTCCAGCGCCGCGATCGCTCGGGTGTGCTCGTCGAGCGCGGGTGCGCTCATGCCCGCGGGCGACCGTCCGCTCAGGATTTGCTGGAGCGACGCGGTGACGGCGAGGGGCTTGCCTTTGGCGTCGAGCACGTCGCGCGTCACTACGGCGGCATAGCGCGTCAGCGGACGCAGCGGGATGCCCTGCAGCGGCACGAGCGCGAGCAGGTTCGGCGCGCCGAAGGGGCCGCCATCTTGCATGAAGCGCACGCGCACCGGCAGACGCGCGCCCCGGTCCGGCGAGTCATCGTCGACATCGATCAAGAACACTCGCGCGTCGGCCGCCACGCTGGCGTCGAGCTCCGCATCGACTGCGGGATCGAGGGGGCCGCTCAGGCCGAAGAACACGCCCGCCGTGGTCGAGAAGCCGCGGGCGTCGCGCGGGAGCATCGCCTTGAGGGAGTCCACGAACACCGACGCGGTGGGGTTCGGGAAGCCTTCGACTTGCGGACGGCCAGCGTCGTCGAGTCGGGCGGCGTTCGGGAACGGCGCTGAGAAGAAGCCGGCCGCGAGGGTGTAGTCTGCCAGGACGCGGGTGTTCGTGTCGGGATCGGCTTCCGACGACGTGCACGCGAGGCACCACAGTCCGAGCAGCGTTGCGGTGGCCACCCGAGCCGCGAGCATGGGCGGGAGGGTAGCACGTCTGCGGGGCGGGGCGTGTCGCGATGACGGTGGCGTGGGCGTGTTGCGTGGGCGTGGGCGTGTTGCGTGGGCGTGTTGCGTGGGGCGTTGCGGGCGCGGTAGCGTGGGCGGGCTGCGGGCGCGATGGCGATGGCGGTCGCGTGGGCGTCTCGCGATGGCGTGTTGCGTGGGCGGGGGCGTGTTGCGATGGCGGGGGCGTGAGTCACCGACGAAGTGGCGCTCGCCAGGCGGGTCTCGAGGTCCGCGTCCGATGCGTCGGCGACGGCGGTCACGTACTGAACGACGGCGAACGCCGCGACCGCGAAGCTCCTGCTGCGACCCAAGAGACGAAGCAGGACGCTCCGCTCAATCCGGCGGCATCCCCGGGCCGAGGGAGTCGAGGCGGATGCGCACGATGGTGACGGACTCGTCGGGAAACTGCGCCCTGGTGAAGACCTCCTCGCACGTGAACCCCAGGGCCGTCGCAAACAGCGCGGCCTCCGAAGTGGGAGGCATCTCGACAATCCAAGAGACGCCGTCGGACAGCCGCACGATCAGCAGGTTGGCGGAGTTCCCCTCCGCGTTGGCCTGGTAGAACTGTCTCGCGGCATACCCGCACCCGACGGCGAAGCCGGTCACCATGAACGTTCCCGGATCGGACCGCAGCCGGCGGGCGGTGCTCGCGACGGTGTCCGGATCGGTGGAGTGGGGAGCCGTGAATACCGAGCGCGTCCAGGTCGCGGTCTCGGGCACCGGGCCCTCGCCGTACGTCCAGACCAAATCGGTGCCGTCGGTGCCGAGGTTCGCGGCGGCGCGGGTGGTGTCTCCCGGGTAGCGCACCAGGGGCTTCGAGCCGTTGTCTTCGTTCCACACCATCACGCCCGAGGACACGCCGCCGCCGACGCGGAAGAACACGTCGGGACCGACGCCCACGACGTTGTGCGGAGCGAGCCCCTCGATGTCTTGGCTGGGCGCGTACACGCTGACCTCGTCCGTCGCGCCCCAGCGCCGCCCGTGCAGCCCGGACTTCCAGCGGATCACCCACTCGCCCGTCATGCGCCAGGTCGTGTGATCGTACTGCTGCAGGGGTTGGCGGTAGGCGAAGTCGGGCGCCTCGCCGATCTTACCGCCGATGAAGCCTTCGGTGCCGAGGGCCTCGCTGATCGCATTGAATAGGTAGCGGTCGCCCTCGATGCCAGCGTCACCAAGCACACAGCCCAGGCCAACTTCGACAACGGCGCTGAGGATCGGGCCGTCCACGTCGGCCACGACGCTGTGCCGCACTGTATTCGAGACGGAGTCGACGCGCAGGCGAGCGAACTGCAGCCGCCCCCGCTTCAGCTTCGAGTCGTACCAGAACTGCGGGAACGTCCGGACGGCGCCGTTACTCGTCGTCCACGGCGTCATCATGCGCTTGCACGACGAGTTGGCTGGCCCTGGTTGTGGACACGGCTCCCACTGCACCGGCGGGAGCGGCTCCGCGCTGGGGCCCGGCACGTAGAACGGGCACGAGCAGGAGTAGCCGGTGTACTCCAGGAAGCCCGCGGGGACTTCTTTGGGCAGCCCGAGCGGCGGGCAGTTCGGGCCTCCTCCGCTGGCTGCCGCACCGGTCCCTCCGCTGGGCGAGGCGCTGTCCCACGCCCAGCCGCCGGAGCCGCCGTTGCCGCTGGTCCCGGCAGCCCCGGCAGCCGCGTCGGCGGGCTTCGCGGCGGGGGTCTCGTCGCTGCAGCCGCAGCCGAGGACGAGCGCGAACGCGAAGACGGCGTGTCCGGCTCGGCGCATCACAGTCCTTCGGGCAGGGCCGAATGACCCGGCGTGGGCTCCACGGGCAAGCGCTCGAGCCGCTCCAGCGCGAGCGGCTTGTGGTTGCCGGGCGGACGCGTCACGAGCGAGTAGCCGGCTTCGTCGGCGACCCGCGCTGCGCCAACCCTTTGGGCGTGTTGCGTGGGTGTGGGCGTGTCGCGATGGCGGTCTGGCGACGACCCACCTTGGGTCACAGACCCACCTTGGGTCGCTGCGCACCCGGGCGGAGCCGCGGTGAACTGGCCGTGGACGTCGAAGAAGCGCAGGGAGGCGGCGTCGTCGGCGTTGCCCTCGATGCGGAGCTCGCCTTCGTGCAGCCGTCCGAGCCGGAGGTTCAGCTACCCTTGGCCGGATACCGCCTCGAAGCACCCCCGGCGAACCCGCACCCGCGCGGGAGTGGCCGCTGCTCGCCGCGGAGCTCGGGCTGCACTCGCACGCGTCGCCGCCACGCGTCAGCGGTTAGCTCGGTGACGACTACGTGACCGTGCGCATCGAGCGCGGGTACGGGGCGCTGCGGACGCAGTTCGATTGCTTCCTGTGGCCACCGCTGGACCTGGGGATGCGGGTGATTGCGGGCGGCGGTGCGCCGCCGTTCACGCTGGTCGCGCTCGAACCTCAGCGCGGCCGCCAGCTCGTGGCTGCGGAGCTCGTGACGGCGCTCAAGGCGCTGCCCCAGGTCGTGATCACGGACCGGCACGTCTCCTGGTTGGGCAAAGGTGTGTTGGGTTGTGCTGAAGCTCGCGCGAAGCTCGAGCAGCTCGTCGGCATCGCGCGGATCGTCAATCGCAGGCGTGGAGTCGTCTCCTTGCCGCGAGAGCTCGCGCCCCTGCACGCGCACTGGACTCGGCTCGCCACCGGTCGCGGGCTCACCGTCTCGCTGACGCCGCTGTCGCTCTCGGGGCGCGCTCGCGGTATCGATACCCTCGCGTTCGTCGAGCGCGACTCACTCGGTGGGCACACGCTGGTCGTGGTCGGGAAGTTCCGCAGGCCGCTGGGGATCGGCTATCACGCGCTCAGCCGCGTCGTACACGCCGAGGTGCCCTGGGGCATGACGGAGCTGACCACGGGCGACGCCGGGTTCGACCGGGTCTTCCGCGTCACCGCAGCGGACGCCGAGTGGGTGAAGCTCGCGCTGAACCCCGCCGCGCGCGCGCGGTTGCTCGAGCTCGCCAGGGAGATCCACGACATCCTCGTGGACGACTACGGCGTGCGGCTCAGCGTGACCCTGCAGCCGGACGCCCCCGTAGCCGAGCTGCTCGAGCGCGCGGGCGCCGCGGCCGAGTTGGTGGACTTCGTCAGTCCGCGAACCCGGGAAGTGTATCGCTGACTATTTCTTGCGCGACGCGACTTCGTCCCGCTCGCCGACCATCGCCTTGAGCATGTCTCGGTTCATCTTGGCGATGAACTCGACGTCGATCTCCTTGGGGCAGGCGGCCATGCACTCGTAGTGGTTGGTGCAGTGCCCGAAGCCCTCCGCGTCCATCTGGGCCACCATCTTGCGCACGCGGTCGTAGCGCTCGGGTTGGCCCTGCGGAAGCAAGCTCAGGTGCGCGAGCTTGGCGGCGACGAACAGGTTCGCCGAGGCGTTCGGGCAGGCGGCCACGCAGGCGCCGCAGCCGATGCATTGGGCTGCGTCCATGGCCAGATCCGCGTCCGGCTTGGGCACCGGGATCTCGTTGGCGTCCCGAGCGGCGCCGGTGCGCACGGAGATGTAGCCCCCGGCCTGGATGATGCGGTCGAAGGCGCCGCGGTTGACCACCAGATCTTTGATCACCGGGAACGCGGTGGCGCGCCAGGGCTCGATGGTGATCTCGTCCCCGTCGTGGAACTGGCGCATGTGCAGCTGGCACGTCGTGGTGGCCTCCTGGGGGCCGTGCGGCCGCCCGTTGATGACCATGCCGCACATGCCACAGATGCCCTCGCGGCAGTCGTGATCGAAGGCGACCGGGTCCTTGCCCTCGGCCAGCAGCTTCTCGTTGAGCACGTCGAGCATCTCCAGGAACGACATGTGCTCGCTGACGTCGCTCAGCTCGTGGCGCTCGAAGCGGCCCGGATCCGTGCCGCCCTTCTGCCGCCAGATGTTGAGGGTCAGCTTCATGGTCTTGGCCATTACTTGTAGCTCCTCTGGCTGGGCTTCACGAACTCGTACTCGAGCTTCTCCTTGTGAAGCGTCGGTTTGGAGACGTCCCCGGAGTACTCCCAGGCCGCGACGTGCATGAACTGGTCGTCCTCGCGCTGTGCCTCGCCCTCGGCGGTGACGTGCTCTTCGCGGAAGTGGCAGCCGCAGGACTCGTCGCGCGCGAGGGCGTCGCGGCACATCAGCTCACCGAGCTCCATGAAGTCCGCCAGCCGCCCCGCCTTCTCGAGGGTTTGATTGAGCTCTTCGCCTCCGCCGGTCACGAGCAGGTTGCTCCAGAACTCTGCCCGCAGCTCCGGGATGCGATCGATGGCCTTCTGCAGGTTCTTGCCGTTCCTGGCCATGCCGCAGTTGTCCCAGATCAGCGCGCCGAGCTCGCGGTGGAAGGAGTCCGGCGTGCGCTTGCCGCCCATGGAGAGCAGCTTGTCGATGCGCTCTTGGACCTCCGCGACGGTCTTCTTCACCTCCGCGTGGCCGTCGTCGATCTTCTCCAGCTTGGTCTGCGCCAGGTAGTTGCCGAGCACGTAGGGCAGGACGAAGTAGCCGTCCGACAGGCCCTGCATCAGCGCGCTGGCTCCCAGCCGGTTGGCGCCGTGATCGGAGAAGTTCGCTTCCCCCGCGACGAACAGACCAGGGATGGTGCTCATCAGGTTGTAGTCCACCCACAGCCCGCCCATGGTGTAGTGGGTGGCGGGGTAGATGCGCATCGGCACCTTGTACGGGTTCTCGCCGGTGATGCGCTCGTACATGTCGAACAGGTTTCCGTAGCGCTCGCGCACCACCTTCTCGCCGAGGCGCTTGATGGAGTCGCGGAAATCCAGGTACACGCCGCGGCGCACGCCCTCCACCTTGGGGCCCACCCCGCGGCCGTCGTCGCAGACCTCCTTGGCGCGGCGCGAGGCGATGTCGCGCGGCACCAGGTTGCCGAAGCTCGGGTACAGCCGCTCGAGGTAGTAGTCGCGGTCCTTCTCGGGGATGCTGCTCGGATCCTTGCCGCAGTCGTCCGCGCTCTTCGGCACCCACACCCGGCCGTCGTTGCGCAGGCTCTCGCTCATGAGCGTGAGCTTGGACTGGTAGTCCCCGCTGGGCGGGATGCACGTGGGGTGGATCTGGGTGAAGCAGGGGTTGGCGAACAACGCGCCCCGGCGGTGCGCGCGCCAGATGGCGGTGGTGTTGCAGCCCTTGGCGTTGGTGGACAGGAAGAATGCGTTGCCGTAGCCGCCGGTGGCGAGCACCACGGCGTCCGCTAGGTGCGCCTCGATCTTGCCGCTCACCATGTCGCGCGTGACGATGCCGCGAGCCACGCCGTCGATCACGATCAGGTCCATCATCTCCGTGCGGGCGTTCATCTTGACGGAGCCGGACTCGACCTGGCGCTCGAGGGCCTGGTAGGCGCCGAGCAAGAGCTGCTGTCCGGTCTGGCCGCGGGCGTAGAAGGTGCGCGAGACCTGCGCGCCGCCGAAGGAGCGGTTGTCGAGCAGGCCGCCGTATTCGCGGGCGAACGGCACCCCCTGCGCCACGCACTGGTCGATGATGTTCACGCTGACCTGCGCGAGCCGATGCACGTTGGACTCCCGCGAGCGGAAGTCGCCGCCCTTCACCGTGTCGTAGAACAGGCGGAACACGCTGTCGCCGTCGTTCTGGTAGTTCTTGGCGGCGTTGATGCCGCCTTGGGCCGCGATGCTGTGGGCGCGGCGCGGGCTGTCCTGGTAGCAGAAGGACAGCACGTTGTAGCCCATCTCGCCGAGGCTGGCGGCGCCGGCGCCGCCGGCGAGGCCGGTGCCGACCACGATCACGCGGAACTTGCGGCGGTTGGCCGGGTTGACGAGCTTCATCTCGAAGCGGTGGCGATCCCAGCGGGTCTCGATGGGGCCGGACGGAGCTTTGGAGTCGAGTTGCATGGCCGAGAGCTCCTTCACTTCACGACGCCGGCGAGCACGGCGATGGGCATGGACAGGTTTCCGAACACGACCACCATGGCGATGGTCTGGGCCACGGTGCGGAGCTTGCCGTCGTAGCGGGGGTGGCTCAGGCCCAGGGTCTGCAGCAGGCTCCAGGCGCCGTGGTACAGGTGAAAGCCGAGCAGCAGCTGCGCCACGATGTACACGCCGCTGACCCACGGGATGGAGAACGCGCTGACGACGTTCGCATACACGTCCGTGCGGCTGTGCTCGTAGCTGCCCATGGGCACCCCCGGCGCGGTGAAGTGCGCGAGGTGGTAGACGATGAACAGCGCCAAGAGCGGCCCGCTGATCTTCATGGTGCGCGCGGCGTAGCTCGTGATCGCGGACTTCTGCAGCCGGTAGCCGACCGCCCGCGCCGCGGTGCTGCGGCTCACGAGCTGGATGGCCACCACGATGTGCGCGATGACGGACAGCAACAGGACCCCGCGGGCTGCCCAGAGCAGAGGCCCGAGGTCGTGCAGCTTCTTGGCGTAGCCGTTCAGCTGCTCGGGACCGAGGAACACCTGCAGGTTGCCGAGCATGTGGGCGATGACGAAACCGAACAGGACGATCCCCGTCACCGCCAAGACGGCCTTCTTGCCGATGGTCGTGTCGTAGAGAGTGAGCGCCTTCTGCATGGCTTTCTGACCTTGCCGCGGCTCTTCGGCCGCATTTGTCCGAGGGTTCGGGGCCCCGCGCCTCAGCGGCGGGACTCGCTCGGGCGGGACCTTATCCCAAAACCTGGAGCCGTGGGGGGTCCTGTGACAGGGGGCCCGGGTGGGGGCAGCCGTCGCCCTCTTGCGGCGGAATCGGCGCCGAACGAAGCAGTCGGCCTGGCGCAGCGGCTTGCCCGCCGTCAAGCCGGTGGCGTCCACGCCTCCGACATTCCGTGAGGAGGAGTCCGATGAGCTCTGCCACCGCACCCGAAGAAGCCAAGGTCGAGGAGCGCGAGGACCGCTTCCCGCCGGGCATCCCGTTCATCGTCGGCAACGAAGGGGCCGAGCGCTTCAGCTACTACGGGATGCGCGCCATCCTGTACGTGTACCTGGCGTCGCTCTACGTGCACTTCGTCTCCGAGGCGGACCTCACCTCGGCCCAGACCGACGCCGCCAAGGCGCAAGCCACCGCGGTCGCGCACCTGTTCATGGCGGGCGTGTACGCCTTCCCGATGATCGGCGCCATCTTGGCGGACCGTTTGCTCGGCAAGTACCCGGTCATCTTCTGGGTGTCGATCATCTACTGCGCCGGCCACGCCGTGCTCGCGGTCGCGGGGCGCTTCGCCGAGTGGGAGAACTTCAAGGCGGCCGAGTACGGCATGTACGCGGGCCTCGCGCTCATCGCTATCGGCTCCGGCGGCATCAAGCCGTGCGTGTCGGCCAACGTGGGCGATCAGTTCACCGCCAAGAACTCCCACTTGGTCTCCAAGGTCTTTCAGATCTTCTACTTCATCATCAACTTTGGCTCGTTCTTCTCGACCTTGCTCACGCCGCTCTTGTACGCCTGGTTCGGCGCGGAGGTCGCCTTCGGCGTGCCCGGCATCATGATGGCGCTGGCCACGATCGTGTTCTGGCTCGGCCGCCGGCGCTTCGTGCACGTGGCGCCCAGCCCCGGCGGCAGGCTCGGGCTGCTCGACGTGGGCTCGAGCGTGCTGTTGTTCACGCCCATCGTCGCGTTGATCGTCGCGGTGTTCGTGCAGGGGGAGCATTTCAAGGCGGCCAGCAGCGAGGGTATGGCCAAGACGGAGTTCTATTGGCTCTACGTGCGGGACTACACCGCTCACCTGGCCGCGACGTCCTGGCACTACTTCGCCTTCTCTGGCTTGTGCGTCGCGGCGGGCCTGTACTTGTTCACCTTGCGGCAGAAGAAGCAGTCGGACGCGGGCTTCATCGCCGTGGTGCTGTATGCGTTCACGCATCGCGCCGAGCGGAGGCCCGGGGAGGGCTTCTTCGATCCGGCGCGTCGCAAGTTTGGCGACGAGGCCGGGGACGGCCCCCCGGCGGTGCTGCGCATCGTCGCCGTGTTCAGCATGGTCAGCGTGTTCTGGGCCCTGTTCGACCAGCACGCCTCGACCTGGATCGAGCAGGCCAAGCAGATGGATCGCACGATCACCGTGCCCTACTGGAGCGGACGCTACGCGGTGGCGGCGACCATCGCGCTCGCGCTGCTCGGAGGCACCTGGCTGTTCTTGTGGGTGTCCAACCGCTCGATCCCGAGGTCCGTGACGCGGGCCCTCTTCGGCGTCGTGGGGCTCGCGGGCCTCTCGGCGATCGCCCTCGACTCGATCGCGCGGCAGACCACGACCATCGAGCTGAAGGCCGCGCAGATCTCGGCGCTCAACCCGCTGATGGTCATGATCATCATCCCGCTCCTGAACGTGGCCGTGTACCGGCCCCTGGAGAAGCGCGGCATCACCATCAGGCCCCTGCAGAAGATGACCCTCGGCATGTTCCTCGCCGCCGTGGCGTTCGGGGTGGCGGCCATGCTCCAGGCGCGCATGGAGGCGCTCGCGACGCACGGCGAGGCGGTCCACGTCTTGTGGCAGATCGCGCCTTACTTGATCATGACCACCGCGGAGGTGCTCGTGAGCGTGACGGGGCTCGAGTTCGCCTACACCCAGGCGCCGCGTCGCATGAAGAGCACGATCATGGGCTTCTGGCTCCTGGGCGTGACCTTCGGCAACGTGCTGGTCGCCTTCCTCGCGCCGATGCAGACCATCCTGAGCCTCAGCCAGTTCTTCTGGGTGTTCACCGGGCTGATGGTCGGCGCGGCCCTCGCGTTCATGGTGCTGGCGTACCTGTACAAGGGGCGCACCTACCTGCAGGAGGGGTAGCGACGCTCGCGGGTCGCGTGGGCGATCGCGGGCGGGGGCGTGGGCGAGGTGCGGGGGCGTGGGCGTGGTGCGGGGGCGTGGGCGAGGTGCGTGGGCGAGGGCGTGTTGCGGGGGCGTGGGCGAGGGGCTCGCTGCGGTCGTCTGAGGGTACCGGCTTGCTCGGCGTCGTCCAGGCCGGGGCGGTGCTCGCCATGCTCGGCTTCGCCTGCGCGTGGCTGCGCGCCGTGCGCGCTTCGCGCGCAGCCTGGACGGCGCCTGCGCGAGCCGGGTGGCGGTGGGACGACCGCCGCGCAGTGGGCGCGATCGGAGAAGAGGAGATGGTCCGATGTTACGAATCTATTCGGTGTTGTTGGAGTTGATCCGGGACTTGATGCCGCTGGTGCGGGAGCTCGAGCGACGGGAGCCGGATCTGGCGCGGCAGTGTCGGCGGGCGCTCGCGAGCGCGCCGCTCAATGTCGCGGAAGGGTCGCAGTCGCGGGGGCGAAACCGCGGGGCGCGGTACGCGACGGCGCTCGGATCGCTGCGGGAGGCGCAGGCGTGCTTCGAAGTGGCTGAGGTCATGGGCTACTTGCCCGCCCTGTCGGCGGCGCGGGTCGCGAGCTTCAATCGCGTGATCGGCACGCTGGTGCGCATCACTCAGGGGCCGGCGCGGCGCTGACGCGGATCGCGCGGGGGGGGCGTGTGCGGGGGCGTGGGCGTGTTGCGGGGGCGTGGGCGAGGTGCGGGGGCGTGGGCGAGGTGCGGGGGCGGTTGCGTGGGCGTGTGCGGGGGCGGGGGCGTGTTGCGTGGGCGTGGTGGGGGGGCGTGGGCGATCGCGGGTCGCGTGGGCGTCAGCCGGCGCTGCTCGTGAGCTTCTGCGTGCAGCACACGACCCGGGACCCGGTGGTGGTCACCGAGCCGGTGGTGTCCGTCGTTCCGGTGGGTGTGCAGCTGCCCACGGTCTTGCCCGGCGCGATGACGCGCAGCGACGAGAGGCCGCCGAAGGAGGCGCACTTGCCGTCGGAGGTGACCGGGCAGTCCGTGCAGCCGGCGTCCTTGCACAGCACGAAGCTCGCACCCTCGCAGGGCTGGGGCGTGCAGCCGCAGTCGGCGCTGGTGCAGCTCCGGGTGTCGACGAAATCGCTCTCGAAGACGTAGCGATGCGAGTACCCGCTGGGGCAGGGCCCTGAGCTGCTGTCGGTCCTCACGACGCACGCCGCGGGGTGGAACGGCGCGAGCGCGACGCGGCTGCAGGTCGCGCCCGCGCCACACACCGGGTCGCTGCCCGAGGTGCCGTCGAGGCAGGCGAGCACCCGCACGTCGAACTCGAGCTCGGCCTCGGCGCTGACCGTACACGGCGCGCCCGAGGCGAGGACGGCGCGCGCCGAGGTCGCGCTGTCGAGCGGCGAGCACGCGGTGGTCGTGACCGTCTGCGTGGCCCCGCCCGCGCACTGCCCCAAGTCGTGCAGCCCGACGCCACACGCGGCGCCCGGCGCGGGGCTGTCGCAGCGGCACTCACACGGCGAGTCTCTCAGCCCTTGGCCCAGGACCAGGCTGCTGCCGAAACCCACGGGACACGCGTCGCCGCTGCCCGCGCCCAGGCGCACCCGCGCGAGCGCCCAGCCCGCGGGCGCGCCCGCGACGCACTGGCAGTCGGGGCCGCCGCACTCGTCACAAGACACCGGCCCCGCCGGGCCCTCGTACTCGTCGACGGGGAACGCGACGCTGCACGCGCTCGCTATGAGCAAGCACGCGACGACCAGCGCCCAGCAGCGTCCGAGCCCGCTCACTGGCGCTTCCGATACGCGCCCGGATCGATGGAGAGGCGCTTGAGCTCCTGGTAGAGCCAAGGCCGACCGCAGTCCAAGTCCCGCGCCACCTGGGCCACGTTGCCCTCGCGCAGCTGCAGCGCTGTCTTCACTCGCTCCGCGAACACCGCGTCGGTGCCGGGCTCGCCCTGGGCGCGCTCCGCGGGCTGCACGTCGAGGTGCGCCGGGAGGATCTGCGCCGCTCGCTCGGCCGCTGCGCGCGCGGAGCCCGTGAGCACCGAGCTGCGCAGCTGGCGCACGTTGCCCGGCCAGCGCCCGAGCACCAACAGCTCCATCGCCTCTACCGAGAACGGGGCCGAACCCTGCGGCAGGAAGTGCCACGCGAGCAGCGGGACGTCCTCGCTGCGCTCGCGCAGCGGCGGCAAATCGATGCGCCACACCGACAATCGGTGCAGCAGGTCGCTGCGAAAGCGCCCCTCTTCGGCCATGCGCACGAGATCGACGTTGGTGGCGGCGACGATGCGCACGTCTACGCGGCTCACCTGATCCTCGCCCACGGCGCGCACCTCGCCGGTCTCGAGCGCGCGCAAGAGCTTGGCCTGCGCGCCCAAGGGCAGGTCGAACACCTCGTCGAGGAACAACGTGCCGTCTTGGGCTTGCCGGAACAGCCCGGTGCGCGCCTGGTGCGAGCCCGAGAACGCGCCCTTGGCGTGGCCGAACAGCTCCGACTCGATCAGGTCCGCGGGGATGGCGCTACAGTTGACGGCGACGAACCGCCCGGCGCGCCCGCTGGCTTGGTGCAGGGCCTCGGCGACGCGCTCCTTTCCGGTGCCCGTCTCGCCGAGGACCAACGCGGCGTGCGGCGTGGCGCCTACCGTCGCGACCAAGCGGCGAATCGCGGCGAGCCGCGGGCCACCAACCAGCGGGAGGGCCGTCACCGACGCCTCTCGGCGAAACAGGTCCACGTCCTGCACCACCGCGAGCAGCGTCTTGCCGAGCCGCAAGCAGGAGCCGACCGGGGCGAAGGTGTCGGCCCCATCCACCTTGTTGCCGTCGATGAACGTGCCGTTGCGGCTGCCGAGATCGGTGACCAGCACGCCCTCGGGCGCTGGAGACAGCCGCGCGTGCTCGCGAGAGATCTGCGAGTCGGCCAGCCGCAGCTCGACGCCCTCGTCTCGCCCCACGCGCACCGGCGCGGTCAGCGCGTGCGGCGGCGGCATGTGAGCGAGCCCGGCCTCGCTGAACAGGACCACGACGCCCACGCGCCGCCGCGGCTCGCTTCGGCTGCCCGGTCCGTGCCGGGTCTCGGTGACGTCGGCCATCCTCGCGCGAGCTTAGCGCGACCTCGGTGGCTCCACCAAGTTGCTCCCGCTGACGAGCTGGGAGATAACTCTCGATGATGAACCGTCGGATGGGCGCGGCGCTGGTCGCACTGACCGTGCTCGGCACGACGGAGCTGGCGCCGGCCATGGACAAGGCCGAGTGCCTCCGGTCCTACGAGTCCGCCCAGCGCAACCGCAAGGCGTCCCAGTTCCGAGCCGCGCGGCGAGACGTGCTGTCCTGCCTCGACCCGGCGTGCCCGGAGCTGCTCCGCGCGGACTGCGCCGGTTGGCTCGACGCCATCGAGCAGAGCACGCCCACGGTCGTGTTCGAGGTGCGAGCGGGCAAGCGGGAGGTCACGGACGCGCGGGTCAGCGTGGACGGGCAGCTCGTGGCGGACGCCGCACGGGGCGTGGCCGTGCCCCTCGACCCCGGAACGCGCAAGCTGCGGGTCGAGCACGACGCGTACCCGGCGGTCGAGCTCGAGCTGGTGATCCGCGAAGGGGACAAGAACCGTCGCCTGGTGCTCGAGCTCGCCGCCGGCGACTCGACGCCGCCGCCCGTGTCGACCGAGCGCGGGATCCCCAGCGAGAGCCTCGTGCTCGCGTCGGTCGCCGCCGTCGGCCTGGTGAGCTTCGGCTACTTCGGGCTGAAGGGGCTGGCAGGGCGCAGCGACCTCGACGAGTGTAAAGGTCGTTGCTCGAGCGACGCGGTGGACGACGTGCGAGCGGACTTCTTGCGGGCCGACATCTCGCTGGCCGTCGCGGCGCTCGCCCTCGGCGGCGCGGCGTACTTCTACTTCGGCGCGACCCCGGCGACCGAAGCGCCAACGGCGCGCGTCGGGTTCGGCGCGAGCGCCCAGCCCGGACGGGTGAGTGCGTTCGCGCGCGCTCGGTTCTGAGCCGGGCTCAAGCGTAGGGTAGGTGCGTCGCGATCGCGTCGCGCACCGCCGCCATCAGCTCCGGGAGGCGCTCGCTCCCGAAGGCTCGGCTGTCGATGGGCTCGCCGATCACGACGCGCACGGCTTGACCTCGCTTGACCGCGCGCGAGTGAGCGGGCAGCACGTCTCGGGTGCCGTCGATGCTGACCGGGACGATGCGCGCGTCCGCGCCCAGGGCCAGGTGGAAGCCGCCCTTCTTGAAGGGGCCGAGCGCTCCCGTCTCGCTGCGTGTTCCCTCGGGTGCGATCCAGATGTTCGTGCCCGCGCCCAGCGCGGCACGGGCGCCATCCAACGCGCTGACGGCTTGGGCGCGGTCGCCGCGGTTCACCTCCACGAAGCCAGCGACGCGCATGGCTCGCCCGAAGACGGGGATGCGAAACAGCTCGGTCTTGCCCACCATGCGCAGCCGCCCGGGGATCGACGCGTACGCGACGGGCACGTCGAAGTGCGACTGGTGATTGCTCATCACCACGAAGGTCTCGCTCCGGCCAAGGTGCTCGCGGCCGCTGACGCTGAGTTGGATGTCGGCGAGCGCGAGCATGTCCGCCGCCCACTCGGCTAGCCGTTCGTCGACGCGCGCGGGCAGCTCCTCTCGATTCAGCGCGCCATCGAGCACCGTCGCCACGGCGATCTTCGCAGTCCCGAGCACCGCTCCGAGCGCGAGGAAGCGTGACACTCAGGCTCCCAGATCACGCCGCCGTCGCCGGACGAGCAGGCCCAGGGCGCCGAGCAGCGCGACGAGCCCGCCGCTCTCGCCGCGCCCCGGAGCCGCCCTGCAGCCGCCGTCCCGGCCGAGCTTCGGCGCATTCCAGGGCTTGCTCTCCTCGGGATCGACGCCGTCGAAGCCCGACGGGGTGTAGTCCGGATCGTCGGGCAACTCCGTGCCGATCGAATCCCCGGTCGTGCTGTGCCACTGCTCGTTCTCTTCTGGATCCGAGGGGGCGTACCACCAGCCGTCGTCGTCGTCCTCCGGCTCGTCGGGCGGCGTCTCCCCGGGCGGGGAGCTGTATCCGCCGGGGCCGGTCGTGTCTTCGCAGGAGTGAAACTCGTGGCTCGTGACCTTGCCGACGCCGCAGAACTCCTCGCCGACGGCCGCACACTCGGCGTCCGAGTTCACCTTCCACCACACCCGATGCGACTCGCCGCTGTTGCAGTTGACGCGGCAACCACACCACTCGTCACCGCAGTCCACGGTCTTGAGCTGAAAAGCGACCTTGGGCCCGAAGCCCTGGGCCTTGCTCCAGGCCTTGCTGTAGTCCCGCAGCCGCCAGCGCGAGATGGTGACGCCCGGCGTGGAGGGCGCCTTGCTGATCATGCCCCCCTTCACCGAGCGCGTGCGACGACAGCCTCGCTTGGTGACGCACTCGGAGGCGTTGCGATCCCAGCGCACGAAGTTGTTGGTGTGCCGCTTGACGCTGAAACGGACGGAGCCGGTCAGCGGGTCCTGCTTCCCGTTGGCTGTCTCCAAGAAGACGTCGCTCCCGACGTCGGTTCCGCGCCCCGTCACGTCCCGCCACACGGCGCTGCCGCGGTTGCGGAACGTGAACGTGAAGGTGAAGGGTTGCTCGGTGCAGGCCAACCCCACGCACACGTTCACCCCTCCGGGATCCGGCTCACACGCGCCGTTCAGGTTCGTCCACACGCGCACGGCCTTGCCCGCTACGAGCTCGGGTTCGCTCGCTGCGAAGGCCGCCTCGCCGACGTCCTCGCTTGGGGCGGCGGCCGAACACGCCGCCAGCAACGGTACGAGCAGGGCCAGCCATGGCCAGCGCGTGGGGTGGAGCCCTGAAGTCGTACCCGTGACCGTCATCATCGTTGGTCGCGCGTGTTGCAGGATGTGTTCCACCTGCGCGTGAGCTTCAGGGTGACACAGCCGGCTCGACACTTCAACGCGCCAGCCAGCGGCTATCCTGCCTGAAGATTGAGCGGATTGTGACGAGAGGGTACGATTGCAGCCTCGGTGCGCTGCCCGCGCGACGCGCCGATCCGTCATGACCGACTCAGAAGCGAGCGGTGACCCCAGCCGCCAGCAGCCCGCGCGAGTGGGTCGCTACTTGCTCTTCGATGCGCTCGCCAGCGGGGGCATGGCGCGGGTGCATCTGGCCAAGCTGGTGGGGGAGGCGGGCTTCTCGCGGGTCGTCGCCGTCAAGCGCCTGCACCCGCACCTCGCGGAGGAGCCGGACTTCGTCAGCATGTTCTTGGACGAGGCGCGGCTCGCGGCGCGCGTTCGGCACCCGAACGTAGTGCCCATTCTCGACGTCGTCTCCACGACCACCGAGCTGTTCCTGGTGCTCGAGTACGTGCACGGCGAGTCCCTGGCCGGACTCTTGCGCGCGTCGAACGAGCGAGGCGAGCCCGTTCGCCCCGACATCGCGGCGTTCATCCTGGCCGGGGTCCTCGCGGGTCTGCACGCCGCGCACGAGGCCGTGAGTGAGTCGGGCGCGACGCTTGGCATCGTCCACCGCGATGTATCACCCCAAAATGTAATCCTGGGAGCAGACGGACTGCCTCGGGTCCTCGACTTCGGCATCGCGTACGCGTCGGAGCGGCTGCAGTCCACGCGCACTGGCCAAATCAAGGGCAAATTGCGCTACATGTCGCCGGAGCAGCTGGAGGGCGGGGACGTCGATCGCCGCACGGACGTGTACGCCGCAGGGGTCGTCCTGTGGGAGCTGCTCACCGGTCAGCGTCTGTTCGAAGCTGCCGGCGAAGGGGCCATGCACAAACGGATCGCAGCCGGCGCGACCACACCGCCGAGCGCGATCGCCCGGCACCTGATGCCGAGCGTCGACGCGGTGGTCATGAAGAGCCTCGCGGTGCGACCCGAGGACCGCCATGGCAGCGCTCGCGAGCTGGCGCTGGAGCTCGAGCGCGTGCTGCCCCTGGCCTCCCAGCGGGAGGTGGCCGACTGGGTAAGAGACCACGCGGGAGCGGCGCTTGCCCGCCGCGCGGCGGCCGTCGCGCGCATCGAGTCCGGTGAGACGGAGGCCGCGACGACGGTGCGCGTCAACCAGGCTCGGGACGCCGACGCGACCGACGTCGCGACCTCGCACACGGCGCCGCGCCCGAGCACTCCGCCACCGCGGCGCGAGGTGACGGAGACCACCGCGACCACGCTCGCCTCCCGGGACTCCGCTCCGCGCTCGCGTCGTGCGTTGCCGCTCGCGATCCTCGCCGTGGTCGGCGTGCTGCTCGCGGCGCTGCTGCTGGTAGGGCTGAGCGCCCGTGAACCCAAACCGCCGGACCCGGGGCTGGCGGTGATCTCGCTGCCTCAGCCGTCTCCGACTCAGGTCGCACCGGCCGCGTCGTTGGAGCCGACGGCGGAGTCGACGCCGACGATGACGCAAGCGCCGCCCACCGAGCCGCCGCCCAGCGCCACGACGGCGGCCCCGCGCAAGCCCCCGAAGGTCGCGCGGGACCCCTGCAACCCGCCCTTCACCGTCGACAAGGACGGCGTGCGGGTGCCGAAGCCAGCGTGCTTCTGACTGTCAGCGACATGTTCTGACAGCCAGCGGCGCGCGCGCCCCGGGTTTCTCCGGCGGATGGCCTTTGTCGGTGTCAGCGCGGCGTCGGCGCGGCGCGCACAAACCCGCTCCCGCGGCTGGAACGGGATCTGCAATCCAGAGCGTCTGGAGGTATCTCAGCCATGGTCTCGCCGACACCCGCCCCTCGCTCAGTCCGCCGCTCCGTCCCGCTCGTGCGGCGGGTCCTGATGCTGATGGGGGCGTTGCTGTTGGCCATCCCGCTGGTCGGCGGGTGCGCTGCCCCCGCCCTCGGGGAGGACGAGCACCACGCCTGCGAGCTCGAGCCGCAAGCGCTGTCGTCCCTGGGTGGCTACTCGGAGGTCGAGACGGAAGAGGGCACCGTCGGCACGGCTCGCGAGGAGCTGTCGTCGCTGAGCTGCAAGATGAGCGCGACCACGGGCTACACCTCCGGCAAGTCGTTCCCGATCAAGGTCGTGACGATCGACGGCAAGAAGGTGGAGTGGAAGACGGCCAACGCCTACATGCGCATGGCCCAAGCGGCGGCGAAGGACGGCGTGCAGATCCGGATCGTCAGCGGCTTCCGCAGCATGTCCGAGCAACAGTACCTGTACAACTGCTACAAGACCTGCAGCTGCAACTCCTGCAACCTCGCCGCGGCGCCGGGTTACAGCAACCACCAGAGCGGTCACGCCCTGGACCTGAACACCAGCTCCGCGGGCGTGTACAACTGGCTCGCCAAGCACGGCGGCAAGTTCGGCTTCAAGCGCACGGTTCCGAGCGAGGCGTGGCACTGGGAGTGGTGGGGGAGCGACACCGGTCAAGGCCCGTGCAACGGCGACACGCTGAAGGCGAACGTGACCAAGCGCTGGAGCAGCGCGCGACGGTACCGCGGTAAGAACGCCCACTACATCGCCTGCGCGGGCGACTCCTTCAAGCTCAGCTTCACGCTGGCCAACAAGGGGACCGCCGTGTGGCGCGACGTGGCGGGGCGCGGCAAGAAGATCGGCAATGACGTGTTCTTGGAGACCGCGAGCGGCAAGACCGACAAGCTGACCGGCAAGAAGCGCTTCAGCGTGAAGCTGAACAAGAACGCCGTCGTGCGCGGAGACCGCAACGCCAAGTCGTGCAGCGACAAGAACGGGTGCCGGCGCACCACGTTCATCAAGGGCGCGATGAAGGCCAAGGCGCCGGCCAAGTCCGGGATCTACACCACGCGCTGGCGCCTGCGCGATCGCAGCGCGGCCTGGGGCAAGTCGTCCAAGGGCTTTGGTCCCAAGACCGAGCTGCGGGTGAAGGTCATTCAGTGCGAGCAGCCCAAGGCCGAGTGCGGCTGTCGCGTGTGGTGCTCGGATGGCAAGAGCCACAAGCTGGCCGCCAACATCACGAGCGCGAGCATGTGCAAGTCCGTCGCACAGACGTACTGCAGCAAGCCCGCCGCGTACCTCGACCACAGCTTCCAGAAGTGCGCCTCGACGGGCACGGGCGGTACGGGCGGGACCGGTGGGTCGTCGAGCTCGGGTGGAAGCGGCAGCACCAGCTCCACTACGAGCACCGACAGCGGCGGCTCCGAGTGGCCGAGCCTGCCCGGCGACGACGACGCGGAGGACGGCGATCCCGGCTCGGAGGAAGATCCGAGCACCGTGGCCGAAGACGGCGCTGGCGAGGACGACGGCGAAGAGGACGCCCCCGGCGGCTACGAAGACGACGGTGAGGGCGTGGGCACGGAGGAGCCGGACGACGAGGACTTCGTTGACGATGGCTACGACGGTGGCGACGTGGACGCCGCCGACCCCGACGCGGCCGCGGAGGCCTGCAGCGTGCGCGGGGCGGGCGCCGTCACGGGCTCTGGCGCCTGGCTCGCGCTGGCCTTGCTGGTGCTAGGCGGGGCGGTGCGTCGGCGCCGCCGGTCCCAGCCCAGGTCGCGTTGCGCGGGGCTGTTGGTGGTGCTGCCGCTGTTGCTCTTCGCCCTCGGCTGCGGCGCACCCGACGCGGGGCCCGAGGCGGCTTCCTCGTCCGGCGCGCTGTCCGGCGAGTCGCCGCTGGTGCCCATCTTCCAGGAGGCCTCGCGCGAGACCGGCGTGCCCGCCGAGCTGCTGGCCACCATCTCGTGGCTGCAAGCGCGGCTCAGCATGAACACCGGCGACCACGAGGAGCACGCCCACGGCGCGCCCCACGAGTGGGGCCTGATGGCCATCGGCAGCGCGGGCCTGCTCACCCTCGAGCAAGCGGCGGCCGAGGCGCGGGTCACCCCGGGAGAAGCGGCGGTCGACCCGCGAGCCAACGTGCGCGCCGCCGCGGCCTGGCTCGCCGCCGAGGCGCAGCGCCAGGGGCTCTCTCCCGCCCGTCACGAAGACTGGGCGCCAGTCCTCGATCGCTACGGTGGCGAGGAGCTCTCGTCGCCGGTGCTTCGCCTGCTGGCCACGGGCTGGGTGGGAAGCGACGACGACGAGCTCGACGTCGAGGTCACGGGCACCGCTCCGATCGACGAAGGTGACGAGCTCGGGGTGCTGCAGGAAGGGCTCGGGTACCCCGGCGGCAAGTGGAGCCCGGCCAGCTCGAGCAATTACACCAACTCCAACCGCGGAAAGGCCGACATCCGCTACGTCGTGATCCACACCACCCAGGGCTCCTACTCCGGCGCCATCAGCTGGTTCAAGAACCCCGCGTCCAACGTGTCGTCGCACTACGTCGTGCGCTCGAGCGACGGTCACGTCACGCAGATGGTGGACGATCGCGACGTTGCCTGGCACGACGCGTGTTTCAACACGAACTCGATCGGCATCGAACACGAGGGCTTCGTGGAGTCGCCGAAGAAGTGGTACACGGACGCGATGTACCGCTCGTCGGCGCGACTCACGTCGTGGCTGTGCGACAAGTACGGCATCCCCAAGGATCGCAAGCACATCATGGGGCACGGCGAGACGCCGGACTGCAGCACCCACACGGATCCGGGCTCGGGCTGGGACTGGAACAAGTACATGTCCCTCGTGAAGTCTGGGGGCAAGGTGACCAAGACCTTGAAGGCCAAGTCCACGAAGAAGTGGAGCAACAAGCAGCGTTTTCGTGGCAAGGCGGCGGACTACATCGCGTGCGCTGGCGAGCCGGTGAAGCTCGGCTTCACCTTCAAGAACACGGGCAGCGCCACCTGGCGTGACGTCGAGAAGCGCGGCAAGTCTGTGGGCAGCGACGTCTTCCTGGTGACCGCCGACGGCAAGAAGGACAAGCTGACGGGGCGCATCCGCTACAGCTTGCGCAACAACCAGAACGACCTGGTGCGCGGCGACCGCAACGCCAAGGACTGCGTGGGCAAACGAGGCTGCCGGCGCACGCGCTTCATCGAGGGCTCGATGCTGGGCGCCGCCCCGAAGAAGCCCGGTGTGTACAGCTCCCGCTGGCGCCTGCGGGACTACAGCGCCGCCTGGGGCAAGCAGAGCAAGGGTTTCGGGCCCAAGGTGGCGGTCAAGCTCAAGGTGGTGAGCTGCGAGCTGCCGACTACCGGCTGCGGCTGTCGCGTGTGGTGCACGGACGGCAAGAGTCAGAAGCTGGCGTCGACCATCACGAGCAACGCCATGTGCAAGTCGGTCGCGCAGACGGCCTGCAAGCCGGCCGCGTACTTGAAGCACGACTACGTCGCGTGCGCGGCGCCGGCGCCGACGCCGCCGAGCAGTGGCCCGAACGAGACGGGCGGCGGCAGCGGCGCTGGCGGCGAGTCGAGCGCCGGCGGCGCCGGAGGCGCAAGTGGGAGCGAAGGCGAAGGCGAAGCCGGCGAGACCGAGAGCGACGAAGAAGAGACCGACGACAACGGTTGGACGACCGGAGACCTCGACGAGGACGAAGACGCGATCGAGGAGGAGGACGACGCCGAGTTCGACGATCACGGCTTCACCGGCGACGCGGACGCGGACGACGCCCTCGGTGACGAGGCCCCGGGCTGCGCGCTGAGCCCGACGGGCAGCCGAGGTCAGCTGCCCGCGGGCACGGCGGCGGGCTTGGTGCTCGCGGCTGCCGCCCTGCTTCGAGCCCGACGTCGCCGCCTGGGCGCCGCGCGGAGGGCGTCATGAGAAGGCGCTTCCTGCCCGCGAGCGTGGCTCTGGTGGGCGTGATCACCGCCATCGGCTGCACCTTCGAGGCGGGGGACGAGCCCCTCGGTTGGAAGCAGGAGGAGCTCAGCGCCCCGAAGAAGGCGTTCTGCAAGGTCCCGGTGGAAGGGCGCGGCACCAAGGACATGGAGACGGACTACCTGCCGCACGTGATCACCTGCGAGAACGGCGGGGCGAATCTGCAGGCCCTCAAGGCACAAGCGATCGCCGCGCGTTCGGTGGCCTACTACTCCATGATGACGAAGGGCAGCATCTGCGACAGCCAGGGTTGTCAGGTCTACAGCTGCGGGAAGCAGCCGTCGGAGCTGGCCAAGCGAGCTGTGCGCGAGACCCGCGGGATGATCCTGTCCCACGGCGGAACGCTGACCTATGGCTTTTACGTCGCGGGCGACTCGGGGGCCAAGGCGCCGAGCTGCAAGGACTACAGCGGATACACCAGCCACTACGTCACGTACAACGCGGGCAAGACGGGAAAGTCCGTGACGCAGACGTCCCTCGGCTACATCGGCCCGCCAGGGTTCGGTCAGAACCGCGGCTGCATGAGTCAGTGGGGGGCGCGCTGCCTCGAGAACCAGAAGAAGTACAGCCACACCGACATCCTGCGCTTCTACTACGGCAGCGACATCACGGTGCTCCAGACGCAGGGAGACTGCGTGCCGGCGGAGAAGACCCTGAAGGCCAAGGCCGTCAAGAAGTGGAGCTCGGCCAAGCGCTTCCGCGGCAAGCAAGCGCACTACATCGCCTGCGCTGAACAGCCGCTGAAGCTGGGGTTCACGTTCAGCAACGTCGGCAGCGCCACCTGGCGCGACGTGGAGAAGCGGGGCAAGGCCGTGGGCAGCGACGTGTTCCTCGTCACTGCCAGTGGCAAGGTCGACAAGCTCACTGGGAAGAAGCGCTTCAGCCTCCGCCACAACGACAACGATCTCGTGCGCGGCGACCGCAAGGCCAAGAACTGTGCGGACAAGCGCGGCTGCCGCAAGACGCGCTTCATCTCCGGCGGCATGAAGGCGAAGGCGCCCAAGAAGCCGGGCGTCTACACCTCCCGCTGGCGACTGCGGGATTACAGCGCGGCCTGGGGCAAGCAGTCCCAGGGCTTTGGACCCAAGGTCGAGCTGAAGGTCAAGGTCGTCTCCTGTGAGCTTCCGAACGCCGGCTGCGGCTGTCGCGTGTGGTGCACGGACGGCTCGAGCCAGAAGCTGGCCTCGACCATCACGAGCAACGCGATGTGCAAGTCCGTGGCTGAGACGGCGTGCAAGCCTGCAGCCACCCTGAAGCACGACTACGTCGCGTGTCAGCCCAGCGGCGGCGGGGGCACGAGCGGCAGCGGGGGCACCACGTCCACGGATCCCTCGGCGCCTTCCCCGCCATCCTCTCCTGCCGGTGGCTCGGACGGCTCTGACTGGCCCGAGCCGGAGACGGATCCGAGCCCGGGTGGGGAGCCGACGGACGGCGGTGAGCCGG
Source organism: Polyangiaceae bacterium (assembly GCA_019637295.1). Lineage (GTDB taxonomy): Bacteria > Myxococcota_A > Polyangia > Polyangiales > Polyangiaceae > JACKEA01. The sequence goes on along the minus strand of JAHBVX010000004.1, from coordinate 22,093 downwards.
GTGACGACGAGGACGCCTCGGATGACGACGGCTGGGAGTCCGACGCGGACGGCGAGGGCGAGGACGACGACGCGGACTTCGCGGAGGACGGCTTCACCGGCGACGACGCCGACGCCATGCACTACGACGCGGTGGAGTACGGCGAGAGCTGCAGCGTGGCCCCCGGGCGCACTGCGACCTCACGCTTCGGTTCCTGGGCGAGCTTCGGTGTGGGGCTCGCCGCCTGGTGGGTGCGGCGGCGGCGCCGGGCGTCACTGAGCGGCGACGTGACCGGAGTCGGTCTCGCCAAGCTCCGCCAGTAGCCGGTGCCCGGTCGAGGTGATCTCGTCGTGCAGGAATCGCGCGCGCGGCTCGGCGCGCTCGAGGTAGCGCTCGAGGACAATCTCCCGCTCGGGGTAGCGCTTGGCCTGCGCGAGCAGCAGCTCGGTGACGACGTCGTCACAGAGCAGCTTGGTCAAGCGCTCCGCGTGGAGCATGGCGAGCGCGAAGTCCCGCTTGGGATCCCAGTTCTCGAAGAACGCTGCCGGCCACTCGCCCAGCGGTTTGCCTGCGAGTCCGCGCATCTTCGCGCCCGCGGTGCGCGTGAGCAGGTGCTGCTGGGCCGACAGCGACAACACCGCGATCCGGGCGACTCGCCGCTCCAGCGGGTTCTTGGCGGAGAGCGCGCGCCAGCGCGCCTGGGCCAGCTTCTTCACGAAACCGCGCGGGTTCTTCAGGATGCCGCCGAGCGTGTCCTTCATCGCCATGAGCGCCTGGATCTGACTCGTGCCTTCGTAGATGGGCATCACCATCGCGTCCCGCACCAGCTTCTCCGCGCCGTACTCCTTGATGTAGCCCGAGCCGCCGAGCATCTGCACCGCGCGGCGGGCCATCTCCACCGCCTTCTCGCTGGCCAGGTACTTGAGCAGCGGCGTGACGCGCCGGCTGCTCTGTTGGTGCTCGCGGATCCGGCGCTCGAGCCGCTTCTGCTCCAGCTCGCCCTCGGGCCGCTGACGCAGCGCCTGCATCTCCAGCTTCTGCGCCATCTCCTCGTGGTACGCCCCGACCATGGCCATGGCGCGCAGCGCGCGGATGTCCGTATCCATCTCCGACAAGTAGTCCGCCAGCATCTCGTGACGATCGAGGGGCTTGCCCATGCTGACGCGCTCGGCGGCGTAGGTCTTGGCCAGTCGCAGCGCCGCCTCGCACAGCCCAATGCACTCGAACCCGACCGACAGTCGCGCGTTGTTCATCAGGATGAGCATCTGCTTGAACCCCTCCCCACGCTTGCCCGTCAGGTGCGCCGGCGCGCAATCGAAGGAGAGCGCTGCGGTGGCCGAGCCGTGGTGGCCCATCTTCTCCTCGAGCCGGTCGACGGTGACGATGCGACGCCGACCCTCGGTGCCGTCCTCGTAGGTCGGAACCAAGAACATGCTCAGTCCGCTGAGGCCCGCCATCGGGTCGTCGCTGCTCGTCGGCTGCTCGGTGCGCGCGATCACGAAGTGATATTTGCCGTGCCCCGAGGTGATGAAGATCTTCTGCCCCGTCACCCGCCAGGTGCCGTCCGCTTGCTGCTCGCCCACGCTGGCGAGCTTCGCCATGTCGCTACCGGCATGGGGCTCGGTGATGTCCATGCAGCCCCAGGCGCGGCCGTTGCGAATCTCCTCGATGTAGTCCGCGAACCGCGTCTCGACCAGCTCGCCGCTCGTCGCATCGAAGCGGGTCGAGCCTTCTTTGAGGCTGAGCAGCAGCATCGCGAGCGCGATACCGCCGTGAAAGCCGTGGTGCGCCATGACCGAGACGTCCGCGCGGGCGAACAGCTCGGTGTTGATCAAGTACAGCAAGAAGGGCGCGTTCGTGCCACCGAGCTCCCGGGGCAAGCACAGGCCGTGCAGCTCGAGGTCGTTGATGCGCCTCATGATCTCCTCGAGGCGCGCGGGCATGACGACCTCGCCAGCCTCGAGGCGCACCCCCTCGGCGTCGATCGCCAGGGAGTGGGGAGCGACCTGCTCCGCCACGAACTCGCCGACGCTGTGCAGCACCTCGCGGTAGAACTCCTTGGCCTCATCCACGCTCGCGAAGGCCTCGCCCTCGCCCAGGCGTCGCTCCGTCGCCGAGACTATCGCGTCCCAGTCGATGGCTTGCTCGAAGTAGAACCGGAGATCGTCGTTGTCCTTGAAGAAGTTTGCCATGGCTCAGCGCTCCTCGACTCCCGTCTTGGGTGTTGGCCCCTCGAAGCTCCCCGGTGCGTCCGGGGACAGAAACAAGCTGCTCTTGGCGATGCGCAAGAGCTCCGAGTGCAGTCGCTCGCGAGGTTTGCCGCGCTCGCTGCTGCGCGGCATGAGCGGGCCGAAGCTCTCGGAGAAGGTCACGCCGCAGACCAACAAGATGATGGTCTGAAACAGGTAGGACTCGGGATCGGCTCCGGCGTGGAGCTGCCCGCGCGCCTGCCCGCGGCCAACGGTGGACGCGAGATTGACCACGACCGGGCGCACGTGCTTGCGCAGCCGCTCGCGCATCTCGTCGGGTCGATCGAGAGCCTCGCGGATCAGCAGCCGCGCGCGATCCAGGTCTTCGGCGAAGAAGGAGACGATCTCCCGCGTCACCGCGTCGAACTGACCCTCCCCGGCGGTGGCCGCGAGCATCAGCTTGGGGAGCGTGTCGTTCCAGCGAGCGAGGACCTCGTCGAGGACCGCCTGCAAGAGCTGCTCCTTGCTGGCGAAGTGATGCAGGAGAGAGGGCTTGCGGATGCCCACCGCGTCGGCGATCTGCTGCAGGGAGGTGCCCTCGTAGCCGCCCGCCGCGAATAGACGCGTGGCGTGGGTGAGGATCTCCCGGCGCATGTCCGGGCGCTCGAGGGGGGCCCCAGGGCGACTGACCATGTGTTCGCCGTTTCCCTACCATCTGGTAGGCAACGACGCAAGGCGTCGGGGCGCTCGAGGGCGCGCTGGCTGCTGGCTCACGACCCCGCGGGTGGCCGGCGGCGAAACGGGAAGCTCCTGGGGACCTCTCCCGAGCGCTGGAGGCGCCAGAACAAGATGGCGGGCAGCACGAGCACGGCGGCGATGACGGTGGTCAGCTCACCCACGGCCGCGGCGAGCCCGAAGCTCTTGACCGCGCGATTGATGGACAGGAGCAGCGCCAGATAGCCGAGCGTCGTCGTTAGCGAGCAGAGCACGACGGCGCCGCCGGTCTGCACCAAGACGCGATACAGCTCGAGCCGACCCTCGATCTGACGTCGCTTGAGCACGTTGATGACGTAGTCCGCCCCAATGCCGATGCCGATGGGCAGCGCGACGAAGTTCAGGAAGTTGAGCTTGATGTCGAACAGCGCGAGAAACGCGATCAGCCAGCCGACGCCGAGCATCAACGTGGCGAGCGCCAGCCAGCCGTCCCGCTTGGCTCGGAACACCATCAGGATCACCACCAGCGTACCGACCAAGCTCATCAAGATGGCCTTGGGCGCGTCTTCCTCGATGTTGAGCAGCATGTCGGAGAACACCACCGGATCCCCCGTGCCGAGGATGACGTCCCCGTTGGGGAGCTTCACCTCGCGGAAGCTGTCGGCCCAGCTCATCAGATACCGCGCGTCATAGACGCTCTTGCCCTCGCTGGGCACGATGTAGACGATGTTGCCCCGGGTGCCGTCCTTCTCCGTGAAGCTGCGGGCGACCAGCTCGGGCAGCTCCGGGATGCCGATCTGCTCTAGCTTCTTGGGCAGGTGAGGCTCGAGCTTCGCCCAGTCCTCGTCGGAGATGCTGCCTCGGCGCCGTGCGCGCTCGATGCGATCCATCATCTCCTCCAGCAGCTCCAGCTTCTTCTCCTGGTCCGTGGGCAGCACGTCGTAGATGCTCACCACCTTCTGGAACGGCTTGTTCCCCTCGGGGGCGGCGGCCCGTCGGCGCTCGAGCTCCTCGATCAACGGACGCACCTGGTCGAGTCGATCCGTCAGGATGGCGCGACCGTCCTGCCCGAGCCGCCCCACGATCTTGTCGACCCGAACCGAGAGCAGTCCGGCGGAGGTCGGATCCAGCCGCTCGTTGCGGATGTTGGCAAGATCGTACTCCATCGGATCGTCCCGGAAGTAACGAACGGACAGCACCACCGTCGCGATCGCCGAGGCCGCTGCCAGCAGCACTATCGCGCGCGGGAAGCGCCGGGCGGTCCAGGCGAACGGATAGCCGTACACGCCCTTGATGTTCGCGCGCCAGGAGCCCTCGTCGCCGACCATCGGGCGCACGCGCTCGATCAACACCAAGAACGCGGGCAAGAACAGGTAGGTCGCTGCCCAGCACAGCACCATGCCGGCACCGGCGATGATCCCGAAGTGCTTGAAGCCGTGGAAGTCCGTGGCCGCGAGCGAACCGTAGGCGATCATCGCCGCTCCAGCGGCGGCCAGGGTGGGCGCGTAGGTGTCTCGGTGAGAAGCGACGATGGCGTCCATCGTCGCGAGCCGTTGATCCCGTCGCGCCTCGATGAAGCGCGCCATGTAGATGATGCCGAAATTGATGCCGTTGCCCGCGATGATGCTGACCAAGAACCCGGTGGCGGAGTTGAGGTAGCCCACGGTCAGCGCGGCCATCCCGAAGGACCACACGCAGCCGATGGCGATGGTCAGAGTCATGGCAAACAGCGTGCGGAAGCGCAGGAAGAACAGGAACACGGCGCCCAGGATCAGGCCCACGCCCCACAGGCCCACGTTGGCCAGGTCGGCCTTGACGGCCTGATGCTGCTCGGCGCTGGTGATGAGGTTGCCGGTGAACCCGAAGCGGAGCGAGTCGTCCCCCAACGTCGGCTTCTCTTCTTCCAGGATCCGCTCGATGCGGGTGCGCAGCTCGAAGGCCTTCTCGCTGCCGCTGCCGAGGGGTGTCCTCACCAGGATGGCGGCGAGCTTCCCCTCTTCGCCGATGTAGTAGCCGTCCAGCCCCGGGCTCTGCGCGTTGACCTCGTCGATCTTCTTGCGAAAGCGTTGCTCGACGGACTCCGCCGTGATGGGCGGCGGGCGCTCGGACGCGACGTCCTCGCCGTCCTCGTCGTCGAGCCCGAGATCGGTTCCCGTCGCCTTGCCGACCTCGTGGTCGTAGCGGGTGATGACGTCTTCGTGCAGCTTCTCGATGTCCTCGAGGCTCGCGTACAGGTGTTTGTTCTCCTCGAAGAACTTGCGAGCTTCCCGTGTGCCGTCGTCCACGGCGCCGACGAGCTCGGGCGGAAGCTCCCTGAGCCGCGGAGCGACCCGATCGACCCAGCGCTTGAGCGAGTCCGGCCCGCTGCCCTCCGCCACGACCGTGAGCGTGGACATGCCGGTCATTCGCTCGTTGATGCGCTTGAGCTCGATGACGCTCGGCTTATCGTCCGGCAGCAGCTCGCTGAACGCCGTGCGGAGCTGGAGCTGCGAGGCCATCCACGCGGCGGGAAGCAGCGACAGCACGACCAGCGAGACGATGATCCAGGGCCGGCGCACCTGGACCCCCGCCAGCGCGGTGAGCGCGCGCTCGAGCCAACGGGTCACGGACGTGACCTCCGGTGGCCCGGTGTGCCGACCTCGCGAGGCATGACCCGCGCATAGTACTCAAGATCGCGCAGCGCGGCGGCATTCGGCGGGGCCGCACGCACTGCGAAACGCACGCCGGAGACGACGAGTTGGTTCCGCGCCTGGTCCCGAGTCTGCTATGACGGGGAATCGAGTGGGAGGTAGCCGAAAGTGACCAGTCAACCGCGGATCAGCGACCCGGGTTCCCCGAGCGAGCGACGCCGCTCCGTGCGCATGCCCGTCGAGGTGGCGCTCGGGGTGCACAGCGAAAGCAACTTCTTCTCGGGCTTGACCCGTGACATCTCCGACGGCGGGCTGTTCGTCGCGACGCACACGCCGTTGCCCCTCGGCACGCACGTGACCGTGAAGTTCGCCCTGCCGGCGTGTCCGGAGATCTCGGCGGACGGGGAGGTCGTGTGGGTGAGCGAGCCCGTCTCTGGTCACCCGGGCATGGGCGTTCGCTTCCTCGCGCTCAGCCCGGAGAACGAGGCGCTCATCCGTCGCTTCATGGCCAAGCGCGAGCCGCTGTACCACGACATGGACGAGTGAGCCTCCATCCCGAGCTCACGTCTCCGACGCATCCGGGGGTCGAGCGTCCGGCTCGAGGGACACACCGCTCTGCTCCGCACGACGGGCCTCGGCCTGACGGCGACCCGCGTAGCGACGCAGGCTGTCTTCGTTGACGAAGCCGACCGGCGGGCCGCCCTGCTGGGGACCATCCACGACGCCGGCGCCCTGCTCCGACTCCCGACAACGCTCGTCGAAGTCACGCCGCCAAGCGTCGAAGGATTCGAACCTGGCGCTGGGATCGGTCTTGTCGAACAGGATACGCTTGACGATCGCGTCGCGAGACACGAACACCGGAGCGAGCTCGGCCGGATCGTAGCCGTCCCCGCGGTCGAAGAGCCCGCCACAAATGGTGCGCAGTGAGCAGTGGTCGCACGCCGGCGAATAGACGTGCTCGAAGCGAGTCTGGCGAATGGTCTGCTTGGCGTCCAGGAAGTGCACGATCCGCTCCTCGCCCTTGACGATCTTGCGCGTCTCGGTGCTGGCCCAGGCGAACTCGGTCATGTAGCAGAGCGGAACCTTCTCGACGCGGAAGGTGCGGCCGCTCTCGAACAGCAGCAGCAGGGCGCGCTGGAGCGAGACCTCGAAGTCGCGCAGCCGATGCAGGAACTCGTCTTGATTGACCTCGGCGCGACCCATCGACGGGTCGAGGTTGTTCCACACGAAGTGCTTGACGTGCGGGTGATGGCTGATGAAGTGCCGGATGTTCTCGTCGAGGTGGTCGGCGTTCAAGCGGTTGATCACGCAGTTGATGTTGACCTCGATCCCCGCGAGGTGGGCCGCGTCGATGGCGTGAAAGGCGCGCTCGAGCGTGCCCTCGATCCCGCGCAGCTTGGCCTCGACCTCGGGCCGCACCGAGTAGACCGAGACGTGCGCGAGCTGCAGCCCCGCCGAGGCGAGTCGACGAGCGAACTCGGGCTCGGCGAGCCGCGTGCCGTTGGTGATGAGCCGCACGTGCAGGCCTTGCTCGCGGGCGTACTCGGTGATGCGCGGTAGTTCCGGGTGCAGCGTGGGCTCGCCACCGGTCAGGATCACGCCGAAGTAGTCGCGCGCGACGAAGTCGTCCACCAGCGCACGCATGGTGTCGAAGGTGTGCACGTAGGGTGTGCTCGGGTTGGAGCAGAAGCCACAGAAGTGGTTGCAGTGGCGGACGACCTGGATGTAGCCGATGTTCGCCACGTCACCGCCTCCCGAGGATGTCGCCACCGGTCACGCTGGAGGACTGGCCCATTCACCGACAGGATAGTGGGACGCTGAGCACCCGCCCAGTCCGACACGCACGATCAGCGTTTCGCGCCTGAAATTGCGCCGGTTTCTTGGTGCCAGTGCGCGCTCCATGGCAACAAAGCGAGCATGCACCGGCTGGCCATCGCGGTGGGGCTGCTCTCGGTGGCTTGCGTGCGCGAGTCCCCTCCGCCCGAGGCGCCGAGTCACGGCTACGCTGGCTACGTCGCGCCGGCGTACGTCCTGCCGGCCGGGGGGCCGTGGTCCCACTTCGTACCGGGGCCCGCGCTCGGGGCGACCGCGACGCCCGTCCGCGCGTCGGCGCCCCTCGCTCCGATCCCCCAGGCGGAGCCGCCCGGCGCCGAGGGTTGCCTCGAGCGACTGCGCGCAGCGGGGGTCGACTTCCAGCAGCCCGGGGAGCGCCGTGGGGTGGTCACCCCGGTCGTGATCCAGGGTGGTCTCGCGGGTGTGGACTACGTCGCGGGCGCGGGGCTTCCGCTCGAGCTCGACTGTCGGATGGCGCTCACGCTCGTCGAGGTGGCGCCCGTGCTCCGCGCCCTCGGCGTGACGCGCTTTCGCTTCTCGGGCGCCTACGTGTACCGCATGAGCCGGGTGGGCAGGCTCAGCCTGCACGCCCATGGCCTCGCCATCGATCTGCACGCGGCCGAAGCGGGCGGCGCGTGGCACGAAGTGAAGACCGCGTTCACCAAGAACCTTGCCGACGGCTGCGCGACGGAAGCACCGGTGCTCAATCGCATCGCGTGCGAGCTGAAGAAGACCGGTCGCTTCCGCGAGCTCTTGACCCCGGACTACAACGCGGACCACCACGACCACTTCCACTTGGGCATCGCCCCCGAACCCGGGCCGGCGCGAGATCAGCGGAACGTGGCGACGACCGAGAGCCCAAGAGCCGAGCTTTGAGGCTCAGGCCATGCTGCGGCGCATACCCGAGCTGCGGGCCTGCTGCTCCAGGTTGCGGAACCGCTCGGCGAGCGCGCGAACCAGCTTGCTGCTCCAGCCTTCGATGCCGAGCTCGTCGCTCATCGTGCGCTTGTCGAGCACGAGCACGCTGACCTGGTCCACCGCCTCCACGCTGGCGGAGCGCGGCTCGTCGAGCAGGAGCGCCATCTCGCCGAACACGTCGCCGGCCTCCATCACGGCCAGCGTCTCGTCCCCCTCGGGCAGGCTGCGAAACGCGCGACACTTGCCGCTGACGATCATGTACGCCTCCTCGCCGATGTCCCCTTCCTTGACGATCAGCGCTCCGGGCATGAACACCTGGCTCGGCAAGTACAGGCCTCCGCGCAAGAATCGGCGCACGTCGTCCTGCAGCTCGAGAACGGTCTGGAAGCGAGCCGCGGGGTCAGGAGCCACGGCGCGGTCCACGATCGCGCGAAGGCGCTTGGAGACGTCCATGCCGAAAGTGACCGCGTCGAGGGGTACCACCTCCCCGCGCTGCGCCTTGCTCAGCAGTTGGTGCGGCTGTCGGACCTTGCCGTAGGGCGTCTGGCCGCTGACGATCTCGTACAGCATCGCGCCGAGCCCGAACACGTCCGAGCGCTCATCCATCTCGGCGGGGATGCCCCGGGCCTGCTCGGGCGCCATGTACTGAGGCGTGCCGACCGGGCCAGGCGCCTCCATCTGGGAGAACTGTCCGGAGGCGGGCTTGGACTTCGTGAGCCGCGCGAGGCCGAAGTCCATCAAGTACACCTGGCCGAAGTCACCGATCATCACGTTCTCGGGCTTGAGATCGCGATGAATCACGCCGCGGTGGTGAGCGTACGCGACGGCGTCACAGATCTTGAGGAAGATCTCGAGCCCCTCGTGCAGCCGCTCCGTCGATCCGGGCGCGCGCTCGGGGTCCCTGAGCCACCGGTCGAAGCCTATCCCCTGGATGAGCTTCATCGTGAAGTAGGGGACGCCGTGCTCGCTGATGGCGAGCTCGTGCACGGGGACGATGTTCGGATGCTCGAGCTGCCCAGTGATCTGCGCCTCGGCGACGAACCCGTCGTGGTACATCGGCTCCTCGGACAGGGTTCGATCCAGGCGCTTGAGCGCGACCGCGCGCAGCAGGTTCTTGTCGAGCGCCGGATGCACCCGCCCCATCCCGCCGCGCCCGAGCTCCGGGTAGATGGCGAGGTGCGGCGGCGTGGGGATGCCCTCCTCGTCGATCACGCTCTGACCGACCTGGTGGTCCCGGCGCACGGGGATGGACTCGATGACCGTGACCGGCTCCGCACCAGTCGTCAGACGCTCACGCACTCGGCTGCTCCTAGCTGAGCCGACAGGTTAGAGCAGTTTGGGCCGCGTCGTAACCGCGTCGAGACGGCTCAAGGCATCGGAGGAGGCATCGCGCCGCCGGAGCCGGCGAAACCACCGCTGGAGCCCGCGAAGCCACCGCTTCCACCACCACCGGAGCCGCCCGGATAGCCGCAGTCCTGGGGACACCACTGCCACTCCCCAGGTTCGCATACATAGTTGCCGCAGTACCCGCCGTAGCCGCAGTCCTGCGGGCAGTTGTACTGGTTCTCGCCCGGCTCGCACTGGTAGTTGCCACAGTACGGCGGCGGCGGTGGGTAGCCACCACAATCCCAGGGGCAGTTGTAGGGGTTCTCGCCGGGCCCGCAGACGTAGTCGCCGCAGTATCCGTAATAGCCGCAGTCTTGCGGGCAGTTGTAGGGGTTCTCGCCGGGCCCGCAGACGTAGTCGCCGCAGTATCCGTAATAGCCGCAGTCTTGCGGGCAGTTGTACTGGTTCTCGCCGGGCCCGCAGACGTAGTCGCCGCAGTATCCGTAATAGCCGCAGTCTTGCGGGCAGTTGTACTGGTTCTCGCCGGGCCCGCAGACGTAGTCGCCGCAATACGGCTTGCCGCAGTCTTGTGGGCAGTTGTACTGGTCCTCGCCCGGTCCGCACATGTAGTCGCCGCAATAGCCGTAATAGCCGCAGTCCTGCGGGCAGTTGTACTGGTTCTCGCCGGGCTCGCAGACGTAGTTGCCGCAGTAGCCGGGGCCGCCGCAGTCCTGCGGGCAGTTGTACTGGTTCTCGCCGGGCTCGCAGACGTAGTTGCCGCAGTAGCCGGGGCCGCCGCAGTCCTGCGGGCAGTTGTACTGGTTCTCGCCGGGTCCGCAGACGTAGTCGCCGCAGTAGCCGTAGCCGCCGCAGTCGCTCGGGCAGCTCTTGGGGTCCTCCCCAGCGCCGCACTGGCCATCGCCGCAGAACCCGCAGTCCTGTTGGCAGGTCCACGGGTCCTCGTTCGGTCCGCAGTAGCCGTCGCCGCAGTAGCCCTGGCCGCAGTCCTGCGGGCAGGACTCGGCGGTCTCTCCCGGCTCGCACTTGGCGTTGCCGCAGGCACCTGGGCAGTCCTTGGGGCAGGTGCTGTGCTCGCCGGGGTGGCACAGTCCGTCCCCGCAGTTGTACGCGCAGTCCGCGGGGCAGCTCATGGGATTCTCGGTGATCGAGCAGGTCCCATCGCCGCAGAAGCCGTGACAGTCCGCGGGACAGGTCACCGGATCCTCGTTGGCGTCGCAGGTACCGTTGCCGCAACCGTGAGGCACCCCGCCGCTGCCCCCGCTGCCGCCCCCGCCCCCGACGCCCCCGATGCCCGCGTCGCCGTCGGGCCCGAGATCGGCCCGACTGCCGCAGCCTTGGGCGAGCCCGAGCAGCGCGGCCACACCCCACGCCAACGCCCACTTGCGCACGTTCGCCGTCATCATCGCCATTGAACCTGCAAAGCGCGGTCCATCCCAAGAAAGTGGCGACCTCGGGGATTTCGCCCGCGTGTGCCAACCGCCTGGGCAGCCGGGTCTGGCACAACCCCGTCAGCGCGATCAGCGGGCCTCGGACTCAGAACCGTCCCTGCACCGCCACCGTGCCCAGACCCAGGCTGACCCGAGCGCCGGCCTCCGGCTTGGGCTCGAGGACGAAGAGCACCGTCCCGGCGGCAAGACCCACGGCGCCCACCACCAGCCCGATGTTGGCGATGGTCTGGTACTGCCGTCCGGTGTCGACCTCCGCGTCCTTGCCCGGGGCGCAGCGACCTCCCGGGCAGTCGGCCTCGAGCTCGCTGAACTTCGAGTTGTTCATCAGGCCGAACACGGCGAAGGTGGCGAGCCCAGCAGCGCCAATACCTCCAGCGACGTACGCGTACGGGCGTAGGCTGGAGCGGGACGAGCTGGCGTCGAGCGGCGGCGCGGCGGTTGGCGGCGCTGCAACCGGCTCGGTGCCCGCCGAACCCGCGGCCAGATCGACGATGAGGTCGCCCGACTCTGCGGCCGCCAGGGTGATGCTCTGCACCACCGGCTCGCGGCCCTGTACTCGCACCGTCACGTCGATCGAGCCCGGGGTGGCCGCCACTGGTTTGCCGAGCGCCGCCAGCGGGATCGCACGTCCTGACACGGTCAGCTCGGGAGACATGCCCTCGGGCACGTTGCGCAGCGTGATGCGCAGCAGCGCGACGCGAGCCCCGAGCGCGGCGAGCTCTTCTCGCGCAGCGCTCGCCGTGCGCTCGTACTTCTCGTCCTTCGCTGCGTCACGCTCCGCATCCGCCAACACGCCCAGCATCTCCTCGTAGGCTTCCGGCACCCTGTCGAGCTCGCGCAGCGCCCGAGCGATCTGCAGCCGCGTGTTGGGGCTCGCGACGATGTTCCAAGATGCACGGTACGCGGTGATGGACTCGTCGTAGCGCTTCGCGTCGTACAGCTCGCCCGCAGCCAGGAACGTCTTCTGCGCGGCGCTCCACTGCTCTTTGCTGGCCTGCTCTACCGGGGCTCCGGCCGCGAACGCCGAAGCGGTGGTCATGAGCGTGAGCGTGAACCCGATCGCGATCCGACGCAGGGCTGACATGCGCGCAACAGTAACAAGATCACCTCGGTCGCGGCGGGAAGTTGGGCGCGGGCGAGCTTCAGATCTCGCTCGGACGGAAGGGCTCGGTCGGCTGCGCGCTCGGGGTCGCGGACGGGGACTCGGCCGGCTTGGCAGCCGGCGGTACTCGCGGCAGCTTCACCCGCGGCTTCTGAGCCGGCTCGACGGCCGCGGGCTCCGGGGTGGCGGCGTCCGGCGCCGGCGCGGCCGGGGGCTGTGGTTCACGGGGCCCGGGCTGCCCGGCGGGCGCCTCGGGCTGGGGCGAGGGAGGTCGGGGTTCAGCGGTGGGTCGAGCCGTGGCCGGCGGGTCGTCGCTGGCGGCGCCGCCACGGCCGAGCGCGACGAACAGCGCGAGGGCCAGGGCGACACCGCCCAGCGCGAGCCAGAGCGCGTTGCGCCGCCCGGGCGCGGCCGCGGCGACCGGCGGGCTCGAGGGAGCCGCCGCTGGCTGCAGCCGCTCGGGGGGCGCGGCCTGCTCGTCGTCCGCGAGCGCCTCGAAGGGCGAAGCCTCGCCACTCGCCAGCTCGTCGGGCTGGACCACGAGCGTGTCGGGGTGCGCGTCGCTCTGCGGCTCGAGCTCGGTGTCGACCGAGTCTGCAAGCACCCTGACGGGCTCCGGCTCGACGTCCTGCGGGCGGACCTCGGCCCGCGGCGGTGCCTGGCTCTTGGTGCTCGGCGGGAACAGACTCTCCACTCGCGGCGCGGGCGGCCCATCGGGCTCGGCGCGCGGATCGACGGGCAGCGGCTCATCGGCCCCAGGTTCGAGGCTCCGTCGCCGGCGCGCTACCGCGCGCTCCGCCATCGGCGGGACGCCGTCGCCGACCTCGTCGAGCCGGGGAACGCCGTGCCGGGGAACGTGGACGCGAGCCGCTTGGGTCCCCGAGGGTGGACGCGCCGTGGAGCGTCGGCTCTGCGGGCCGCTACCCTCGCGCACCGTCTCGGCGCCGAGCGCCGCGTCGAGTGAGTCGCGCCGAGCTTCCAGTGACGAGCGCGCCAAGCGATCGACCGCCGCCGTGATCTGCGCCGCGCTGGCGAACAACTCGCTGGGGAGCTGGTCGATGGCCAGGGCGAGCTTGTCGAGGCTCGAGTAGCGCTTGAGTGGATCGCGTAGCAGGGCGTTGCGGAGCAGGTCCACGACGGCCCCGGGCACCTCGCTTCGTCCCCGGATGGTGTCCAGGGGAGGGATCGGTCCCGTCAGAACCTGCTTCTCGAGCTCGAGCGGATCCTGCGCGACGCTCCCTTGGAGCCGCGACGGGTCGCCGAACAACGGACGATTCGCCAGCAGCTCCCAGGCGATCACACCCACCGAGAACACGTCGCAGCGCTCGGCGAAGCCGCGCCCCTGGCTGAGTTGCTCGGGCGCGCGATAGACGAGCGCGCTCGGTTCGCGCAGCGCCTCGGGTCGCCGCGCCAGGGTGCCCGCCATGCCCACCTCGGCGAGCATCGTGTCGCCGAAAGCGGCGACGATGATGCCGCTGGGGTCGACCCCGCCGTGTACGGCGTCCGCGAGCGCGTCCCCGCTGCGTATCATCTGCTTCCACTGATCCCGGGCGGCTCGGAGGGCGGCGACCATGTCGCGCACCACCGCCAACGCGACGGCGGGCGGAAGCGGCGTGCCTGCTCGAGCGGCCTGCTGTTGCAGCGCGCGCAGGGACTCACCCTCTACATACTCGCTCACGGCGGCCACGTCGTCGCCCTCGGCGGCGAAATCCAGCGTGGCCAGCACCTTGGGGTGGCGAATCACCATCGCCGTGAGCCCCGCGCGCTTGAGCAGCGCCAGCTCGTCGTCCGCGAAGCTCCGCGCCGATACCAGCCGAACCCGCACGAGTCGCCCGCGATCCGCGCCCTCGAGCACGACGCCGACCCAGGTCTCGTCGGCCAGCTCGAGCACCAGCCCGTAGCGGCCGATGTGCCTCGCGACGTTGAAGGACGCCGGCGACGGTTCATCCGGGAGCACGCGAGGACCCATGTTCCGCCCCATTATGCGCCCCTGACGCCGAGGGCGTACAGGTTTGCTGGGCTGTCCGTCGGTTCGCTTGGCACACGCGGCGAAATCAAGTTAAGCCTCGGCGTGATGGCGCGTTTCCTCGCCCTGTTCGTCGCTGGCGCAGTCGCCGGCTGCGCCAGCACGGAGCGCAAGGGTGATGTCGATGAAGCCCCCGAGCCTGCGCGGTCGAGCGCGACCGCGCCGGAGCCAGAGGTGCCGGACGCCGCGATGGCGCCGACCGCGCCGGAGGACGACTCGCCGCGGGTGTACGCCAAGAGCCGCTATGTCTGGGTCGTCTCCCAACCGGGCGCGGAAGGCTGGATCGGGTTTCTGTGGTTCGGCTCGAGCGTGAAGCTGCGCCCGCTCGAGCCGGTGGCCGCCGGCTCGTGTACGAAGTGGGTCGCCATCGAACCGCGCGGTTGGGTGTGCGCCAACGGCGTGCGAGCGACGACGGACGCCAGCGATCCGGTGCTGGCGACGCTGCGCGAGTACGGCCCACGCGTCGACACCGCGTGGCCCCACCACTATGGCGAGTCGCGCGGGCTGCTCCGGCACAAGGAGATCCCGAGCGCAGAGCAACAGAAGCGTAGCGAGTGGGACTTCGCGAGTCACATGGAGCGCGTGGAGCAAGCCCGCCGCGGGGAGACGCGTCACGCCTCGCTTCAGGGCGTGAACCTCGACCCGGCTCCGGAGACCCCGATCGACCTCCTGGGTCTGCCCAGCACGGTCCACGAGCCGCGCAAGCGACTGTTGCCGTCTTCCACCGTGAGCTACATCGCCGAGCGGCGCGCGGAGGGCCGAGACTTCTTGCTCACCGGTGATCTGATGTGGGTGCCCAAGGATCGCGTGACCCTGTATCCCAAGGTCACGTTCGAAGGCGTGGACCTGTCGAACGGCGCCGTCGAGCTCCCCATCGCCCTGTTCCGCGGCAAGGAGCGCCCCAAGCTGATCGAGCGAGACGGCGCTTTCGTCGAGAGTGGCGAGACCTTCCCGCGATTGTCCTTCGCTCCGCTCAGCGGCGAGCAGTCCGTGGTTGGGGGAGAGACCTACCTGCAGACCCGGGACGGTCGCTTCTGGATGAAGAAGAGCGACGCGGTCGTGCCCACACCTCAGGCGAAGACGCCCTGGGGCGCCCCCGTGGGTGGGCAGGACACCGAAGCGGGGCCCGGTGGTCGGCGCACCTGGATGCAGGCCAGCATCTGGGGCGGGTGGCTCATCGCCTACGAGGGCACCAAGCCGGTGTTCGTCACCATGATCTCACCGGGGCGGGGAGGCACGCCGGTGCCCGGAACGCCCGCCATCGACACCGCGGCCACGCCCACGGGCGTCTTCAAGATCACGGGCAAGTTCGCCACCGCGACCATGGAAGCGCCGGGTGAGTACATCCACACGGACGTGCCCTGGGCACAGAACTTCAGCGGCCCGCACGCACTGCACGGCGCGTACTGGCATGACGACTGGGGCAACCGCAAGAGCGCGGGCTGCGTGAATGTCTCGCCCATCGACGGTCGGCGACTGTTCCACTGGACGGAGCCGCAGATCCCGGTCGGTTGGCACGGGGTGCGCTGGAATCCGAGGGACGAACCCGCGACCACCTTCGTGATTCACGGCTAGCGCTGCGCGCTCACGGCGGCGTCCAGCGGGCGTTGCTGAAAGCCGCCAGCACGACGGCTGCGAGGTAGAAGGCGAGCCCCGCTCCGATCAGCGCGGCAGCCGTTGCCAGGCGCGACGCGAGCACGTTGCGACGCTCGATGGCGCGCTGGGCCAGGACCTCGGACGCGCTTCCGAGGTGCTGTGACACCCAACGAACGCTGGCCAGCGCCCGCAGCGTGATCACGATGGCGACCAGGATCAGGAAGATGCCGAGGATCATCGCGCCGGCTGACCAGGGGCCCGCGTTGACCATGTTGTGACCTGCGAAGCCCGTCACGCTGATGCACACGCTGGCGATCCCCAGATAGGCTTGCCCCTGCGAGCGCAGCACCGCGAGTTGGCCGGACAGAAACGCCAAGAGCTCGGTCTTGCGCTCGGCGTAGAACTCCGTCAGGTGACGTGCTTCGATCTCGGGCTCCATCACTCGCCTCACTCGTCGCGGTGCACCGTGTCCATGGCGAACGCGGGCAGGCACACGGCGATGTACTCCGCCCCCTCGGCGTCGGGCGTGCCATAGCGCACCCACTCACCCGCGCGGGTGAGCACTCCTTGCCCTGCATTGACCTCGAGCACCCCGCCCTCGTGCTCCACCCGCAGCAGCCCGCGCAGCACGACCGTGTACTCGTCGAACTCGGGCCGCTGACCGGGCTCGACCCAGCCGCCAGGCGAGCGCATGTGCGCGATGCTCACCGCCTCCGTGTTCGAGTTCACGCGACCAAAGTACTCGTCGATCAGCTTCGGCTTGTTGCCGGCGGCTTCGATGCGCTTGGGGGAGGTCACGAGCTGGGGCATCCCGCGACTGTAGGCGAGAGTTTGGCCCGGCCAAGCCCGGCCTGCTTCAATTTCGCGCTGTGCACGTCCGCGAGGTGAAATTTCCTGAGATTCAGCGGCGAGAAGAGCGCCGCTGGTTGCGGGAGCGCCTGGCGGGCATCTCCCTCGGGTTGGCCGGGGGCCTGTTCGGTGGGCTGATCGCGGCGGTGCTGTGGATCCACGAGCCGACCGCGGCGGCGGCGCCGCTGCTCCGTCCGGCCGACGCAGCGGTCGGAGCGACGGAGCCAGACACGGACGAGCTCGTCGCGGAGGCCGAGGCGGACGAACCCGCCCAGTGGTGGAAGCGCCCGACCCCCATGGAGCCGGGGGACGCCGCGCGTCACTTGGCCATGGCCTGGGAGGAGGTCGTCGGGGGGCGCGCCAGCGCCAAGATCGTCAGCGTGCTGTGGGCGCAGTGGGCGCTCGAGACCGGACGCGGTCGCTGGATGGTCGACCACAACTTCGCTGGGCTCAAGGGTCGCGCGCCCGGCGGAGGTAGCGCGCTGTGGTGGACCTGGGAAGAGACCGACGACGGGCCCAAGCGCATCCGCGGTCGCTTCCGAGCGTACTCGACCCCGGGCGAGGGAGCGCGGGACTACGTGGAGATGCTGCAGCGGCGCTACCCCGAGTGCATCGAGGCGGCCCGACGTGGAGACACGCCGACGTTCATCCTGACGCTGGAGCGGCGCGGCTACTTCACCGAGAAGCCCGATGCCTACGGCCGAGCCGTCGGCAGCCTGGCGCGCGAGTTCATGCGCGGTGAGCTCTCGTCGCAGTTCGCCGATTGATCAGTCGGCGCCCGGCGTCGCGAGGACGCTCGCTCGAAGCTGGGCGAGCTCTCGCTCGAACCCGCCACTCAAGATGGGGAAGCGGCACCAAGTCTTGGGGTCGAGGTTGGCGTCGTCCACGTGGAAGCTGGGCGCGTAGCGCTCGCGCTTCCACTGATTGCGGCTCCAGAGTCGGAAGAACCGCTCCACCCACTCGAGCAGCTGGGGAGGTTGGTACTGGGGGAAGGTCGCGCTCATCAGCGCGAACACCTGGAGTGGACCGCGCTTGTCGCGAATGGCAGCGCGCTCGATGGCGTCCAGCAGCTCGTAGGGCATCAGATCCGCTTCGTCCGTCTGGTGGCTGCCGGGCGGGCGCAGCTCCGCCGTGGGAGCTTGCGACGTGACCGTGGACAGGGCGGCGATCGCCCCACGGCCCTCGGGACCGCTGGTCTGCAGCCAGAACAGCCACCGCCTGAGGAAGTTCTTGTCGATGCCGGCGATGGGCGACAGTCCGCCGGCGGTGTCGCCGTCCATGGTGGCGTAGCCGACGGCTGCCTCGCTGCGGTTGCTGGTGGAGAGCAGCAGGGCGCCGAGCACGTTGGCCAAGAGCCACGCGCTCGGCGCGCGCACTCGCGCCTGGATGTTCTGCAGCGCGACGTCGTCCGACTCCCAGGTCAGCTTGCGACCGAGGGCGCTCTCGCCCAGGCGCAGGTACTCGTCCACCAGCGCGTCCACCCCGAGCTCGTGGTGTCTGGCCCCGGTGGCCTCGGCGACGGCCCGCGCGGCGCTGCGGGTGACCTCGCCGCTGTTCCTCGTGGGTTGATACAGGGTCGTGCACAGCCGGCCCACCCACGCGGCCGGGTCGCCGTCAATCGGCAGGTCACTCATGTAGCCGAGCCGCTGGCGGAGCCCCGCGGGGCCGAGTTGCTCGAGCGCGAAGCGGACCATGAGCGCAATGCAGCCCACCACCGCGGCCGAGTCCGCGCCGCCCGAGAGCGAGACCACGAAGCCCGACGAGCGGCTCTTGCGCATGTAGTCGAACAGCCCCAGGGCGAGGGCCCGGGAGAACTCCTCTTCCTTCAGTTCCGAGGAGCGCTCCCACGGTGCTTCCGCGGGCTCCGACAAGTCGATCGGCACCTTGGGGTAGTGGTGCTCGGTCGAGACGCACTCCTCTGCGTCCGGCGAGACGTTGGGCTGAAAGCTGCTGAGCCAGCCGTAGCGACTGCGCGTGAGCGCGATGTCCACCGTGGCCGTGATCAGGGAGTGGTCCGCGAACGAGAAGCGCGGCGCGGCGGCCATCAGGCGGCCGCCGGTCGCGATCACCGCGTCGCCATCGTAGATGGCTCGGCCGGCCTCGTTGCCTACCAAGTTGGCGTAGACGTAGCTGACCCCGAACGCGCGCGAGCCCTCGAGTACGAGACGCCGTCGCACGTCCCGCTTGCCGAAGGCGAAGTGGCTCGCGCTCGGGTTCAGGATCACGTCTACTGCGTCGAGCGCGAGCTCCGCTCCGGGGCGTTGAGCGATCCAGGCGTCCTCGCAGATCTCGAAGCCGATCTTGATGCCGCCCACGTCGAAGTGGACGTCGCCAATGGGCAGCTCGTCGCCCAGCGCCCGCGTACGCGAGCGCTGTCCGCGGGGCCACGCCTTGAACCATCGCGGCTCGTAGTGAATGCCGTCGCCCGCGAGCGCGCGCTTGGCGACGAAGCCGAGCACCTTGCCGTCCGCGACGAGGCAGCTGGTGTTGAACACCGCTTTGTTGTGGAGCAAGGGCAAGCCGAGGCAGACCACCAGCCCGCGCGTGAAGGGCAACGCCTCGCGCAGCACGTCGAGGGCGGTTTCGAGCACCGCGGGCGAGAGGAACATGTCCTCGCAGCCGTAGCCCGTCAGGCACAGCTCTGGCAGACACAGGATCCCGACGTGCTCGGCGCGCGCGCGCTCGAGCACGGCGCGAACGTTGGCCAGGTTGTTCTCCCACGCCAGCGGGGTCTGGTTCAGCGTAGCCGCCGCGACCTTGACGAGCTTCATGCCTGACGCGAGCGTGGCACCAAACGCGACCGAGCGTCCAGCGCGCCGTGGTCGTGGCAATAGTGGCGCCTGAGCGGCCAGTCTGACTACACTTCGCCGCCCATGACCGCTCCGGCCTCCAGCGACGGGCGTAGAATCGGGCTGGTTGGCGCGACGGGCGTCGGCGTCGGCGCGATCGTCGGCGGTGGCATCTTCGTGCTTGCCGGCGTCGCTTACGCCGAGAGCGGCGCGGGCGCGACGCTGGCGTTCGCGCTCAACGCCCTGATCGCGTTCATCGCGGCGTTCAGCTTCGCCGCCCTGGCGACCCGCTTTCCGGAGAACGGCGGGACCTATGCGTTCGCCAAGAAGGTGCTGAGCGTGCGCGCGGCGTTCGCGGTGGGCTGGGTGCTGTGGTTCGCCCACATCGTGACCTCGGTGCTGTACGCGCTTGGCTTCGGGACCTTCGCGCTGCTGGGCATCAACGAGGTGCTGCGCGGGCTCGACGCGGCCGCTCCGCCCTGGGTGGGCAGGAGCCTGACGCAGGTGCTGGCGGCGCTCGCCATCCTTGGTTACTCGGCGTCACTCGTGCGCAGGGCGGGGGGCGGCGGGCAGTGGGCGAACGTGGGCAAGGTGGTGGTGTTCGCGGTGATGGTCCTGGCGGGCCTCGTCGCTCTCGCGCGCCAGCCGATGGCGGACACCCAGCGAGCGCTCACGCCGTTGCTCCCTGGCGGCGCGACCGGCCTGCTCTCGGCGATGGGCTTCACCTTCATCGCGCTGCAGGGGGTGGGCCTGATCGCTGCGGTGGCCGGCGAAGTGAAGGAGCCCTCGCGGAACCTGCCGCGCGCGATGCTCTTCTCGCTCGGCATCGCGACCTTACTCTACGTACCGTTGGTGTTCCTGGTGGCTGCCGTCGGCTTCGCGCCGGGGGAGTCGCTGCAGGAGCTGGCCCGGGCCGACCCGGATGGCGTGTTCGCCGCGGGCATTCGGCGCTTCATGGGCACCGCCGGCTATTGGCTGGTGATCGTCGCCGGGGTGCTGTCGACGCTGTCCGCGTTGAGCGCGAATCTGCTGGTTGGCTCTCGCGTCGCGCTGGCCATGGCCAACGATCGCATGCTGCCGAGCATCGTGTCGCGCATGCACGCGACGCGACGCACGCCGGTGATGGCGACCTACGCCACGAGCTTGTCGACGATCGCCATCTTGTTCATGATCCCGAACCTCGCCGCCGCGGGTGCCGCGGCGAGCTTGATCTTCCTGGTGGCCTACGTGCTCACGCATTGGATCGCGTATCTCGCGCAGGTGCGCGGGGGCCACGTGAGCGGCACCTTTCGCTCCCCGCTGTTCCCGCTGCTGCCGGTGGTCGGCATGCTCGGGTCCGGCGCGGTCGCCGTGTTTCAAGCCGTGCGCGTGCCGACCGCCGGTGGCGTGGCTCTGCTCTGGCTCGGCCTCGGCGTGATGCTCTACTTGGCCGTGTTCAAGAGCGGCGCGGAGACCCACGACGAGTCCGCGGAGGCCCGCAACCCGCTGCTGACTCGCCTGCGCGGCAAGAGCCCGCTGGTGCTCGTGCCCATCGCAAACCCGGAGCACGCCAGCAGCTTGATACAGATCGCCAACGCCCTCGCGCCCAGCGAGGTGGCGCGCGTGCTCTTGCTCTCGATCGTGGCGCCGCGCGAGGGCAGCGAGCCGCTCGCCGGCCTCGCGGACGCCCAAGCCGTGGTCCGGCGCGCGCTCGAGACGTCGTTCGCCGATGGTCACCGCCCGGTGGCGATGATCAGCGCCGCGTCGCCGTGGGAAGAGATCCGGCGTATCGCCGACGAGCACGCGTGTCAGAGCCTGATCTTGGGCACCGGCCCGTCCATCGTGGCGGACGGCGACGGTGAGAGCGAGCTCGAGCGGCTGATCGGCGACGTCGATTGTGACATCGCGCTGCTGCGCGCCGACAAGACGTGGCAGCTCTCTGCAGCCAAGCGCATCTTGGTGCCGCTCGGTGGCCGGGGGGACGAACATGGCCTGCGCGCACGCGTGATCGGCTCCATCTGCCGCAACACCGCGCGGGAGGTCACGTTCATGTCCGTGGCTCGGGAAGACGCGTCGGACGCCGACGTCGCGGAGACGGAGCGCTGGCTCGAGCACCTGGGCGAGGCGACGGCGCCGGGCCACTGTCGCGTCGAGGTGCTGCGCGCGAGCGACGCCGCTGCCGGCATCATCGAGCGCGCCAAAGCTCACGACCTGATCTTGCTCGGGCTCAGCCCGGCCGGTGGCGGCAAGAAACAGATCGGAGACTTCGCGTTGCGGATCGCGCGCGGGGTGCCATGCGCGGCGATGTTGATCGGCAAGCGACGCCGACGCGCGCCGTTCGTAGCCATGGGTTGAGCGCGTTGCCGGGAGCGAGAGCCTCGGTTGGCATGGCGGCGGGACGCGGCTATCCTGGAGGCGTGCTGGGTCGCTTGGCCACTTCGGCGACAGTCATCGCGCTCGTCGGGTACGGTTGCGCCCAGGGCGAGGGCTTGCCTCCCGGGGCTGGCTCGGGCGGCGTGGGTGGCGACCTCGACGCGAGCCTCGGCGGCGGCCCGACCGGGGGCATGGGCGGCTCGAGTGGCGCGGTGACCGGAGGAGCGGCGGGCAGCGGTGGTGGACCGGCCGGCGCGGGTGGGCTGAGCACCGACGCGAGTGTGGGCGGAGCGGGCGCCTCGGGGGGTGTCGGTGGCTCCG
>JAHBVX010000003.1 GCA_019637295.1 Polyangiaceae bacterium | reverse complement strand
TGAGGATGACCACCGGTGGATCACCGGGCACCCGCGGGGAATGCTCGTCGTCGCCATCTTGCGCCGCATCGTCTTCACGCTGCTCGCGATCTATCGCGCCATCACGCAACGCTCGGATGAGCGACGCCAGATGCCGTGGAAGCTCCTACTCGAGGAGATATGGACCGTGCTCATCACTGCGTCACCCGAAGCGTTGCTCGGGCTTCGACATCGCCCCCTCGTGCCTTCGGGATGAGCACGATGGCTGACTCCAAACAGGGCTGACGCCCACACCATCATCCACATACCGGCGACTTGTTCGACCGTCCCCGTCTCCCGCACGCCAAGTAGCGGGAGACGCCTTCGCTCGTCTCGACGCCAGCCGCCTCCGCTGAGCGGACCCCCTTCGGCTCCTCCGGCCGGTCACCCAAACTCGCCCCAGGGGACCACCGATCAAAGGTGGGTGTTCGGCGACCCACCTCAGTGGTTCTGCTGCGCCGTGGTAGAGTTGCTTCGTGACCCGGGCTGCTGAAGAATCGCTGAGCCCCCCAACAGAGCTGCCGTTTCTGGAAGCCCTGTCGTGGTTCGACAGTCGCTGGCGTGAGCTCAGCCCGCTCGACGCGCTGCGCCGCTACGAAGCGGGCTGGCGCCATCGTGGTGTGCTGGCTGAACCCTCGGAGGACGAACTCGAGTTCGTCCGCGCATTGGTCGTCCGCTACGGAAGCGTGCTCGATGTATGAGCGGCCGCTCCATCGGACGATCGCTCGCATCCTGCCGGCGTTCAACGCTTCAGCGCTCCGTGCCTGGGAGTGCTACTTCGCGGGAGGAACCCGGATAGCGCTCGAATTGCGCGAGTTTCGGCAGTCGCGCGACATCGACTTCCTGTGCTCTGCGGCAGAGGGCTATGCCAACATGCGGCTCGCTGTGCGGGAGCAAGGGTACGCCGCGCTGTTTGACGGGGTGGAAGCGGCAGGCATGGCGTTCCCGCGCGAGATTCGCTCGGATCAATACGGGATCCGCTTTCCCGTGGTGGTGGGCGACACCCGCGTCAAGGTCGAGCTGGTGCGGGAAGCTCGGTTCGAACTGTCGTCGCCGGTCGAGCCTGGATGGTCACCGGTCAGTTGTATCAGCCCCGTCGATTGCTTCACATCCAAGTTGCTCGCGAACTCGGATCGTTGGGCGGACCGCGATTCGCTCTCTCGGGACCTTCTCGATCTCGCGGCTCTGCGCCTTGCCCATGGTCCGGTCCCCGAAGGCGCCTGGCAAGCCTCGGAGCTGGCCTACAAACGGGCCATCGTCGAAGACCTGACCCGGGCGGCGAGTCTCTTCGAGGGAGACGCTCGCCATCGAACACGCTGCTTCGAGGGCCTGGAGATGTCGAGCGACCGCCATGCGGAGTTTCGGGAGGCGGTACGTTTGCTAGCCAGGGAAGCCGTCGCTCGGTCACGGTCATCATGACAGCGTCGGCGCTACCGCCTCCGCAAGCTTCCGTCGTGCCCGCGACGCACCAACAAAGACATCTACCCAGTTTGTCGGTCAGACGCGATCACGGCGCGACGCCGGCCAGTGCGTCGTCCGAGCAACGCCAGGAATCCGATGAGCGGCCAGCCGACGGCTCCGGACTCGAGGTGAGCGCGCTGTAGGGTACAGGCGCAGCCGCCGTCCCCGCCGTCGCCGTCGCTGTCGTTGGGCTCCGGTGCGTTGGAGGTACACTGCTCGTGGGTTGGGTGCACGGCGCACCACGCCCCGAGCAGTTCGTGATTCGGCGACTCGCTGCATGGCCGAGTTTGAAATCGAGCGTCACGCCTCCGACGGGCTCGAGGTCCACTCGGGGCACGCACAGGAGCTGCTTCCGTTCAAAGTCGTTGCGCAAGTCTCGCTGCACCAGGGTGACGCAGTACTCCGGCAGCATCTCAGCGAACCACACGGCGAACTCGAACTGAGAAAGGGTCACGTTCGAGCTGTGATCGGCAGCAGCTTTCGTCGGCAGCTCACGTAGAACTGCACGCCCTCGACGAGCGCGCCGCCGCCGTCGAATTGGCCACGCCCGTTCGAAGCCCCGCAGGCGGCTACGGAATCGAGCCAAGCTCCGATGGGATTGCGCCTCGCGTCGCCGGTCATCTCGAAGAGTCACGGGTTCGCTGCGGTTCGGTACACGGAGTGCACGACGCGCGGTCTTGGCTCCGGATCTGTGGGAGCCCTGGGGGAGCGATCCCCCGGGGCCACCCGACAACTGCCAAAACCCACCGAGTCCAAGAGTACGCGGCGGCAGTGGTTGGCCGAGTGCAGCCCGCGAGCAGTCGCGAGCAGCCCGCGAACTCGCGCGGGGCGGCCGAAAGGCACCGTTCGGCAGAGATTCTCCGCGTTTCGCCCGGCGCACTGCACACCTCCGCCTTCGATGAGGCGCTCAGCCGTCACTTCGTGTCGTGGGCTGAGGTAGGATGGCTGATCGTGGTTTGGAGACCTCACCGGCGCGAGGCCGCCGACGCTCCGCGTCGGGCCGACGGCGTGCCCATCGCCGAGCTTCCGCTGTCGCCTCAGGAAGCGTTCGTCTGGTCGCAGCTCGATGGACACACCGCACCCGAGGAGGTGTCGGCGCTGACGGGCATCGAGCTCGAAGCAGTGCACCGGATGTTGCGGCGACTCGAGTCGCTGGGTGCCGTGCACAATGGGGGCGACGCTCGGCGCGCGACCGTCTCACGGCACGATCCGCGACGCGAACCCACGGAACGACCGCGCCCTCCGGCCGCCGGCGCTGCGCCGGCGCGAGGCTCTCGGCCAAGAGCTTCGCGGCGGGAGCCGAGCGCGCGACCTCCCACGCTCACCTCTGCCACGCCCACGTCGAGCGAGGCGCGGGCAGTGAAGAACGAGGTCGAGCTGTCCGACGAACAGAAGCAGCGTATCGACGTCATGTTCGCGCAACTCGACAGCGCCACGCACTATGCGCTCCTGGGCGTGGCCGCGGACGCCGACAAGAAGGACATCAAGGACGCCTACTTCGCGCTGGTGGCGCTCTATCACCCGGACAGGTTCTTCCGCCGCGAGCTCGGCGACTACCGGGGCAAGCTCGAGCAGATATTTCGACGGCTGACCGAAGCGAGCGAGGTGCTCACGCGCCGAGGCTCCCGCGCGGACTACGACGCGTACCTGGCGGCGCGCCAGAGGACGCGTTCCCTCGACGCCGTGCTGACGTCCCTGCCACCACCACCGCCGCGCAGCGTTCGGCCCCCGACCCCGGCCGACCCGCAGCTGGAGGGCTCGCCTCCCGCGGTCGTCGACCCCCGGCCCGTCCCGCAGCTGACCAACGCCGAGCGGAGCCGGGCCTTGGCGCGGCGACTGGTCGGCAATAGTCGAGCACCTCGACAGGCGCCCGACGAGGTGCCGCGCACACCCGTGCTCAGCGAGGCTGCCCGGGCGGAGCTCGAGCGCATCGCGCGCAGCCGCGGCCCGCAGGTGCAGCGGTTCCTGCGAGCCGGCCAGGACGCCGTGGCGGAGGGAGCGTGGGTCTCGGCGGTCAACGCCTTGCGCATTGCCTTGACCCTCAATCCCGACGACGACGAGATCCGCGCCCTCTACACCGAAGCGGACGACAAGGCCTCGGAGCAGCTGTCGGCGAGCTACGAGGCCCGAGCGCGCTACGAGCGGAGCAGCGGCGACTGGGAGGCCGCGGCGGCGTCTTGGAGCCGCGTGGCCAGCGCGCGCAAGGACGACCCGACCCCCTTGCGTCAGGCGGCGGAGTGCTACGCGCACACCGGCGAGCCGAATCGCGGGCTCGCCCCCGCGCGGCAGGCCGCGCTGCTCGCCCCAAAGGACGCGGACAACCACCTGATCCTGGTGAAGCTGTACGAGCTGTGCGGGATGGCAGCGAGCGCCTTGGGCGCGGCCGGTCGGGCCCTCGAACACAACCCGGGCCACCCCGAGCTGGCGGCCCTGCACGCGCGGCTGAGCGCGTCGACGTAGTCTCGACAGCCGCCGGCTGCCGCCGCTTCTTCCTGGCGGCCAACGTGGGTGCGAGCAGCTCGTGCCCGACGTGTTCCTGGTGCTCGACACGGCGCCGAAGGTGCCCCTCAGTGAGAAGCGCAACCGCTCGTACTTCGTCTGGGAGCACGGCACCGAGCGCCTCGCCGCGAAGCTCCGGGCGTTGGGGATCGACCCCACGGAGTAGTCTACAGGTCGAAGGTCGATTCCAGCAGCGCCTGCACCGAGCCGCGCAGCGCCACCTGCCGCGGCGGAGTGTAGTTCGGTACACCCTGCGCGCTGCCGGAGCACCCGCCAAAGCCGGTGAGCGCCGAGACGCGCAGCGACAGGCCGTAGCGATCCGTCACGCGCGCTCGTCCTCCGACGCCCAGGCCGAGGACCAAGCCGCTGCCGGAGTAGCAGGCTTCGCCCGGGGAGCTCGAGTGTCCGAGCTCGAGTCCGAAGCGAAACGCGGCGTCGGCGCTGAAGCCGCTGTGGACCTCGAGCGGCAGGGTGACGGCGGTGAACCGGCTCGGGTCGGGAGTGCCTGCGAAGCGGGCGTGCAGTACCGCGCCGCCGAGGGAGAACCCCTCATCGAATGGATGGATCGCGGCCAGCCGCAGCCCGAACCCCGTGCTCAGCGCCGCGCACGAGGGGTCGTCGCTGTGGCAACCCGGCGCTGCCGGGCCGAACCCGGCCTCGAACCGGACCTTGGGTAGCTGCCGCGGCGCCTCGGGCGGCGTCTTGCGCACAACCACCGCCCGCGCCGGCTGCGCGGCGGCCGGGCTCGCCATGGTGAGCAGAGCTGCGGCGAACACCCCAGGAAACCTGGCTGCTGATCGTTCTCGTGCCAACTCGTCCACCCTACCCTTGCTCACCCAACGCCGAAGGGTGACCCGCGGGGCCGCGCGGGTCAACGCCGGGCCGTCCCGAGCAGATCGTCCGACCGTGCGAGGCGTATTGGTCTCATGCTGGAGAGACCGAGCCCATGACCCATTCCCGTGTTGCCGTTTTCGCGCTGCCCCTCTGTCTGCTCGCCCTCGCGCCGTCGTGCCGCAAGGCCACGCCACCCGCCGGTGGCGTCGACGCGGCTGCCTCGCCCTCCGTCGCCGCGACGCACACCGCGAACGCGCCGGTTCCGCGGGGAGACAAACACCTGAGCGCCTTCACGAGCGACGCGGAGGTGAAGAAGTTTCTCAGCGACTGGCAGGAGGAGCGCCGCAAGAAGAACGTCGAGCGCGCGCGGCGCAGTGCGGGAGCTCCCCAGCCTCCTCCGGCAGCGGCCGCGCCGGCGGAGGCCGAAGCCAAGGCAGAGTCGAGCGAAGGGGCAGCGGCCGACTCGGTCACGAACGTGCAGCACGCGGGGGTGGACGAGGGCGGGATCGTCAAGGTGCACGGCGATCACTTGGTCGTGTTGCGGCGCGGGCGCTTGTTCACGGTCCGCATCGGCGATGGCGCCCTCACGCCGGGGTCGAGCATCAACGCCTTTGGCCCGGACGTCTCGCCCAGCGGCGCCTGGTACGACGAGATGCTGGTGTCCAAGGGGCGCGTGGTGGTGATCGGCTATAGCTACCAGCGCGGCGGGACCGAGCTCGGACTGTTCGACATCGATGGTGACGGCAGGCTCACCTACAAGTCGACGTACCACCTGCGCTCGAACGACTACTACTCGTCGCGCAACTACGCGAGCCGGCTGATCGGTGACAAGCTCATCTTCTACTCACCCCTGTACCTGCGCAACCTCGAGCAGCCCTTCGACTCGTTCCCGGCCATGCGCCGCTGGCGGACGAACGCGACTCCGGCGGATTTCAAGCGCATCTCTCCGGCGACCCGCACGTATCGGCCGGTGCTCGATTCGCCGTCGATCGCGCTGCACACGGTGAGCACCTGCGACTTGTCGGCGCCGGAGCTCGACTGCACCGCCACGACGGTGATGGGGCCGCCGGGGCGGGTGTTCTACGTCTCGCCGTCATCGGTGTACGTGTGGATGACCTCTTGGAACTACGACTCGGGCGGGCGCGCGGCGCGGTCGATCGTCTATCGCATGCCCCTCGACGGCGGCGAGCCGCAGGCGCTGAAGGTGCTCGGCAGCCCCATCGATCAAATGTCGTTCTTGGAGGGCTCCGACGAACACCTCAACGTGCTCGTCCGTGCGGACGGCAGCGGCGACGGCATGTGGGGCGCCGAGGTCACTTCTGGGGACATGGCCCTCTTGCGCGTGTCGCTGTCCTGGTTCGGCGATGGCGAGGACGCCGCCCCTCGGGAGAACTACGCCGCGCTGCCCAAGCCCACGGGGTGGGTGGCGCACAACCGCTTCGTGGGCGACTATGTCTTGTACGGCGCGGGCTCCGGCTGGGGGCGGCCCCGGCTGCCGGCGGAGCCGAGCCTGTTCGCGTACCGCTTTGCGGGCGGCGGCGAGCCGCAGACCATCGCCCTCGAGCACGGCGTCGATCGCATCGAGGCCCTCGGGCGCGACGCGGTGGTGGTGGGCAGCGACGGGGCGGACCTGCACTTCTCGCCCGTCGCCTTGGGCGAGCGCGCCGAGAAGCGCGCCGCCTACGTGCGCAAGAACGCGTCCCAGGGCGAGACGCGCAGCCACGGCTTCTTCTACAAGCCCGATGGGGACGGCACGGGGCTGCTCGGGCTGCCCATCGTGGGTGGAGCGCGAGCGGGACACCGTCAGCTCACGCAGGGGTCGGCGTCGATCGTGTTCTTGAGAAACCGCGCGCTGTCCTTCTCGGAGGTCGGCACTCTGGACGCCAGACCGGGCGCCGGCATGAACGATGGCTGCCTCGCGTCGTGTGTGGACTGGTACGGCAACGCGCGCCCGCTGTTCGTGCGCGGTCGCGTGATCGCGCTGCTCGGCTACGAGCTGGTCGAAGGTCAGCTCGACGACGGGCGCCTGTTCGAGAAGCGCCGCGCGAGCTTCGCGCCGCACAGCGCGCGCTGAGTCGCTAGCTCTGACGGGCGAGCGGGTCCGCGTAGACGTCCTGCAGCGGCAGCTCGGCTGACAGGGACTCGAGTCGAGCGGCTCCGCTGGTGGTGATGATCTCCGTCCACTGCTCCCCGCTACGACGCCAGACATCGATTCGGTGGGTGTCGTGGGCGACCAAGACGATCTCTTCCAGCGTCGAGACTTGCCTGTAGTGCTCGAGCTTCTCGCGCCGGTCATAGTCCGCGGTGGAGGGGCTGAGCACCTCGACCACGAGTCGCGGATTGGTTACCGTGGTGCGAGTCTGGTCGGCAGGATCGTACTCCAGTTGGTCACAGACCACCGACACGTCGGGGTACGTGCCCAGTCCGGTCGCGACTACGCGTACGCGCAGGTCCGAGCTGAACACTCGACAGCGCTTGCCGGCGAGCTGCTGCCTGAGAAGCGCTGCCACGTTGACGGCGATCGCCGCGTGGTCGGGAGTGCCCCCGGCCATGGCCCACACCCCGCCGTCGAGGAACTCGTGCTTGACCGAGCTGTTCCGCTCGAGCTCGACGTACTGCTCGAACGCGTACTTTTGGCGGGCTGGCTGCGCCATCGAGCACCAGCATAGCACGTGGGTGGGCGGCGGCGGTGGTGCCCTGGTGACTCCAGGTCACTCCGCCGGCTTCGGGCTCGCGTCGCGGGCCGACGCCGGGATCTCCTCCTCGCCGCGGTGCTCGCGGGAGAGGAAGGAGTAGAAGGCCGGCAGCATGTACAGCGTGAGGAAGGTGGAGACGAGCAGGCCGCCGATCACCGCGGCACCCAGGGATTGCCGGCTGCCCGACGCCGAGCCCAGGGAGAGCGCGATGGGGGTGACGCCGAGGATGGTGGCCATGCTCGTCATCAAGATGGGCCGAAAGCGCGCGCGGGCGGCGACGTTCACCGCGTCCATCACGCTGTGGCCCTTCTTCTTCTGTTGATTGGCGAACTCGACGATCAAGATGCCGTTCTTGGTCACCAGCCCGATCAGCATGATGATACCGATCTGGCTGAACACGTTGAGCGAGTAGCCCAAGAGCTTCAGCGCGAGCACGGCGCCGACCAGAGAGAGGGGCACCGTGAGCAGGATCACGAACGGATCGATGAAGCTGTCGAACTGCGCGGCGAGCACCAGGTAAATGAGCAATAGCGCCAAGCCGAACGCGAACACCAGGCTGGCGGAGCTCTCCTCGAACTCACGAGCTTCTCCGGCGAGGGAGCTGCGGAAGGTGTCGGGCAGCACGTCGTCGGCGATCTCCCGCAGCGCAACCACGCCGTCCCCGAGGGTGTAGCCCGGCGCCATACCCCCGGAGACCGTCGCCGACATGTAGCGATCGAAGCGGTACAGCGCCGCGGGCGCGGCCTGTTCCCGCCAGGTGACCAGGCTATCGAGCGGGATCATCTCGCCGCCGGCGCTGCGCACGAACAGGCGCCTCAGGGCTTCGGGTGTGCTGCGGTCCGGGCGGTCGAGCTGGCCGATGACCTGATACTGCCGTCCGTTCATCACGTAGTAGCCGAAGCGCTGCTCGCCGAAGGTGAGCTGCAGCGTGCGCGCGACGTCGAGCGCGCTGACGCCCAGCTCCGCGGCGCGCGCCCGATCGATCTCGACGGTGGCCTCCGGGCGATTGAGCTTCAGATCCGCGTCTACGAAGCGCAGCTCCTTGCGCTGATTGGCGCGCTCCAGGAACGCCGGCAGCACGCCCACGAGCTCGTTCAGGGAGGGCGCCTGGATCACGAACTGCAGCGGCTGTCCCGCGAAGCGGTTACCGATGGTGGGCGGCTGCGCCGGGAACACGCGCAGCTCGGAGAACTGCATCGCGCCTTGGGAGAGCTGGCGAAAGATCTCTTCCTGAGTGCGCGTGCGCTCGTGGGGCTCTCTCAAGTACACGTTCTGGATCCCGGTGTTCACCGGGCCGCCGAAGATGGCGGTGATGCTGTAGGTGCGGGTGACCTCGGGCACCGAGTCGGCCACCCACAGAGCGATGCGATCGAGCGCCTGCGAGGTGTACTCGTAGGTGGCGCCCTCGGGAGCGCGCACGCCGAGGCGGATGTTCGAGCGGTCCTCCAGGGGCGCCAGCTCGCGGTTGAGGCCCGCCCCGATCCAGAACACGAGCCCAAGGATGGCGGCCAGGAGCACGAAGGCGAGGGCGCGCACGCGCATGAACAGCGCCAGCGTCTTGCCGTACAGCGAGGTGAGCCCGGCGAAGAAGGGCTCCGTGAGGCGGTAGTACCAGCTCGGACGCTCGTGGCGCACCAAGAGCTTGCGGCAGAGCATGGGCGAGAGCGACAGCGCGACCAGCGAGCTGATGGCCACCGCGCCGCCCACCACCACCCCGAACTCGCGGAACAGGCGGCCGGTGAGCCCCTGCAAGAAGATGATGGGCAGGAACACGACGATGAGCGCGACGGTGGTGGACAGCACGGCGAAGTAGATCTCGCGCGAACCCGTGAGCGCCGCGGACAGCGGGGACATGCCCCGCTCCACCTTGGAGTAGATGTTCTCGAGCACCACGATGGCGTCGTCGCACACCAGACCAATGGCCAGCACGAGCCCCACCAGCGTGAGCACGTTGATGGAGAAGCCCACCACGTACATCACGAAGAACGTGGCGACGATGCTGATGGGGATGGCGATGACGGGGATGATGGTCGCACGCCAGTCTCGCAGGAACAGCAAGATGATGAGCGCCACCAGCCCGAAGGCGATGAGCAGCGTCTCTTGCACCTCCTTGACCGAGCGCCGGACGTAGGTCGTGAAGTCGTAGCCGATCTCTGCCTCGTACTCCGGGGGCAGAACCTGCTTGATGCCCTCGAGGCGACTGTAGAACTCGTCGGCGATCTCGATGGCGTTGGTGTTCGGCTGGGGGATGATGGCGACGCCCACCATGGGCACGCCCAGCAGCTTGACGCCGGTGCGCAGGTTCTCCGCGGAGAGCTCCGCGCGGCCCAGGTCTTCGAGCACGATGGGGCGGTCCCCGTCGCGCCGGATGATCATGCGGTTGAACTCTTCGGGTGAGCTCAGCTGCGCCAGGGTGCGCAGGCTCAGCTCGACGTTCTGACCCTCGATGCGGCCGGCGGGCAGGTCCACGTTCTCGCGGGCCAGCGCGCTCTGCACGTCGAGCGGGGTGACGCCGTGGGCAGCCATGCGGTCCGAGTCGAGCAGCAGGCGCATGGCGTAGCGCTTGTCGCCGAAGATGCGCACGCTCGACACGCCCGGGATGGTCTGGACCCGCTCCTTGATCACCGTGTCCGCGGTGTAGGCGACCTCGAAGATGCTCTTGGTCTCGCTGCGCAGGGTCATGAACACCAGCGGCGAGGCGTCCGCGTCCGCCTTCTCGACGATGGGTGGGTCCGTGTCCGCGGGCAGCAGGCGGCGGGCGATGGCGACCTTGTCACGGACGTCGTTGGCCGCGGCGTCGATGTCTACCGAGAGATCGAACTCCACGCGGATCTGGCTCTGGCCGTCCCGCGAGGTGCTGCTCATGGTGCGCACGCCGGCGATGCCGTTGAGTTGCTGTTCGAGGGGCTCGGTGATCTGCGAATCGATCACCGCCGGCGCGGCGCCCGGGTAGTTCGTGGTGACCGTGACTACCGGCGGATCCACCGCGGGGTACTCCCGCACCGGCAAGAAGCGCAGGCCCACGACGCCGAAGACGACCAGCACGATGGCGATCACCAACGGCAGCACGGGACGCCGGATGCTGATTTCCGACAGGGTCATGGCTTGGTGGGCACGGGCTTGACCCGAGCGCCGTCGCGAATGCGCAGCAAGTTGGAGACGATGACCCGGTCCTTCGGCGACAGACCGCTGGTGACTTGCACGCGATCTTCGCTGCGCGCGCCGAGGGTCACCAGCACGCTCTTGGCCACGCCGCCCTGCTCGACGAACACCGTGTGGCCCTTGATGGCCGGGATGAGCGCGATGGACGGCACGAGCAGCGCGTCTTCGGTGGAGAGCGGCACCGTCACGTTGGCGAAGGCGCCGGGAGCCAGGCCCGCCGGCTCGTCGATGACGCCGCGCACGAGCACGCTGCGGGTGGTCGCTTGCATCGCGGGCTCGACGGCGACGATGCGCCCCTTGTGGTCCTGCCCCGACCCGGCCACGCGAAAGGTGAACTCCGCCTCCGCGCGCACGGCGCTCGCGAAGCGCTCCGGCAACGTGAAGTCGAGCTTGAGGGTGCGGGTGTCCTGCAGCGTCGCCAGCTTGGTGGCGGGGGTGACCCAGGCGCCCTCGCTCACGTTCCGCAGACCCAGCGTGCCCGCGAAGGGCGCGACGATGCGCGTCTTGCTCACGTCGACGCTGATGCTGCGCATCTCCGCCTCCAGCTCGTCCTTGCGGGAGCGCGCTTGCTCGTACTGCTCCTGCGAGCTGACGCCTTCGGCCAGCAGCTTCTCTTGCCGCTCGAAGGTGAGCTTGGCGAGTCGATGCTGCACGCGCAGGCGCGCACGGGCGGCGTGCAGGTCCGACGCGTCGAGCTCGAACAAGAGCGCCCCCTTCTTCACGGACGCGCCCTCCACCATGTGCACCCGCCGCAGGCGGCGCGACAGCTCGCTCACGAGCTCCACGCTCTCCCGCGCGAGGACCGTGCCGGTAGCGGGGGCGGTGATCCGAAGCTGGGAGGGGGTGACCTCGTGCACGTTCACGGCCACTGGCGGACCCGCGGGCGCTGCGGGGCGCGGCGCCGAGCCCGACGGCCCGGGGCCGCCGGGCGCTTCTTTCCCTTGCGCGCGGCTACAGCCCGCTACGAGCAGCGCGCCCACGAGAGCGAAGGGCAGAGCGAGGTTCATGGCATGGCCGCTTTAGCACTCACCGCGGCGGCGACCCAGCACGCGGAGATTCACGGGCAGAGTGTAGGGACGTCAGGACACGGACGGAAGCTCCACCCTCGCGAATGCGGGGGAGTCGGGGTCGGTCTGGAGCCGTCGCGCGCTCTCGCGCGCGCCGATTCCGCGGCGAATCGGCAGCAGCGCCGCGCGGGACGAACGCCCTCGCGCTCCGTGGCGTGATGGACTAGGAAACGCCCGAACCGCAAGGGAGAGCACGCCCATGACCCACCGCTCAGTCGACTCCTTCTCCACCGCTGCGACCCTGGAGGTCTCGGGACGGAAGCTGACCTATTTCAGCCTCCCGGCCCTCGAGCAGAAGACGGGCAAGAGCGTGGGTAGGCTGCCGCTGAGCTTGCGCATCCTGCTCGAGAACCTGCTGCGCCACGAGGACGGCAAGGTGGTCGAGAAGCGAGACATCGAGCTGCTCCTCGACTGGGAGCCGAAGGCCGAGCCCAGCGCCGAGATCGCCTTTCACCCGGCCCGGGTGGTGCTGCAAGACTTCACCGGCGTACCCGCCGTGGTGGATCTGGCCGCCATGCGCGACGCCATGGCGGACATGGGCGGGGATCCGAACAAGATCAACCCCCTGTTCCCGAGCGAGCTCGTCATCGATCACTCGGTGCAGGTCGATCACTTTGGCACCGCGGACAGCCTGCTCCGGAACACCAGCCGCGAGTACGAGCGCAACCAGGAGCGGTACGCCTTCATGCGCTGGGCGCAGGGTGCCTTTCGCAACTTCAAGGTGGTGCCGCCCAGCACCGGCATCGTGCACCAGGTCAACCTCGAGTACTTGGCCCGGGTCGTGTTCGAGAACGAGGGCGTGGCCTACCCGGACTCGCTCGTGGGAACGGACAGTCACACCACCATGATCAACGGCATCGGGGTGCTGGGCTGGGGCGTGGGCGGCATCGAGGCCGAGGCCGCCATGCTCGGACAACCCATCAACCTGCTCGTGCCGAACGTGATCGGCTTCGAGCTGTTCGGGACGCTGCCCGAGGGCGCCACGGCCACGGATCTGGTGCTGACGATCACCAAGATGTTGCGCGACAAGCGCGTGGTCGGGAAGTTCGTGGAGTTCTACGGTGACGGCTTGGCCAATTTGCCCCTGGCGAACCGCGCCACCATCGGCAACATGAGCCCCGAGTTCGGCTCGACCTGCGCCATCTTCCCGATCGACAAGGAGACGCTGCGCTACGCGCGGCTGACGGGTCGCAGCGAGGAGCAGATCGCGCTGATCGAGGCCTACTGCCGGGCGCAGGGCATGTTCTGGGAGCCTGGCGTCACCGCGCCGGAGTTCAGCGATACCCTGAGGCTCGATCTCGGCACGGTGGAGCCGACGCTGGCGGGCCCATCGCGGCCCCAGGACAAGGTGCGCCTCAAGGACATGAAGCCCGCTTTCCTTCGCTCGCTGGTCGAGCTGCGCGCCGCCGCCGCCGCGAAGGGCTCGCCCAAGGGCCACAGCGTGATCGAGCTGGACGGCAAGTCCACGGAGCTCATCGACGGGGCCGTCGTGATCGCCGCCATCACGAGCTGCACCAACACGTCCAACCCGTACGTGCTGATGGCGGCGGGGCTGCTCGCGCGCAACGCCCGCAAGCAGGGGCTTCAGGTCAAGCCCTGGGTGAAGACCAGCCTGGCTCCCGGGAGCAAGGTCGTGACCCAGTACCTGTCGGACGCGGGGCTGCTCGAGGACCTGGCGGCCCTCAAGTTCAACGTCGTGGGCTACGGCTGCACGACCTGCATCGGCAACAGCGGGCCGCTGCCCGAGGCGGTGAGCGCGGGGATCGCCGAGGGCAACCTGGTGGTGGCCAGCGTGCTGAGCGGCAACCGCAACTTCGAGGGCCGCATCCACCCGGAGGTGCGCGCCAACTACCTGGCCAGCCCTCCCTTGGTCGTCGCCTACGCGCTGGCGGGCCGCATGGATCTCGATCTGCAGCAGGAGGCGCTGGGCAAGGACACCAAGGGCAGGGACGTCTGGCTGCGCGACATCTGGCCCGATCCGACCGAGGTCGCGAACCTGGTCGAGCGCTACGTCACGAGCGCGGTGTTCCGCAAGGAGTACGCCGACGTGTTCCACGGCGACGAAGCCTGGCGCTCCCTACCGGTGCCCGAGGGGGATCGCTTCGCCTGGGACGACGGCAGCACGTACGTCCGAAGACCCACGTTCTTCCAGGACATGCCCAAGGAGCCGCCGCCGTTGCGCGACATCGCAGCGGCCCGGGCGCTGCTCGTCCTGGGCGACTCGATCACGACGGACCACATCTCTCCCGCCGGGAACATCGCGAAGGACGGCGCCGCGGCGCGCTATCTCACCGAACACGGCGTCGAGCCCCGGGACTTCAACAGCTTCGGCTCTCGTCGAGGGAACCACGAGGTGATGATGCGCGGTACGTTCGGCAACGTGCGGCTGAAGAACCAGCTCGTGCCCGGCGTGGAGGGCAGCTTCACGCGTCACCTGCCCAGCGGCGAGCAGCTCAGCGTCTACGACGCGGCCATGCGCTACCAAGCGACGGGCACGCCCCTGGTGGTCCTGGTGGGCAAGGAGTACGGCTCGGGGTCGAGCCGCGACTGGGCCGCAAAGGGCACGTGGATGCTCGGCATCCGCGCCGTCATCGCCGAGAGCTACGAGCGGATCCACCGCTCGAACCTGATCGGCATGGGCGTGCTGCCGCTGGAGTACCTCCCGGGTCAGACCCGCGAGAGCCTCGGCCTGACCGGCGAAGAGGTGTTCGACATCGCGGGCATCACCGAGGTGTCACCGGGCAAGGTCCTGAAGGTGTCGGCGCGTCGCGGGGACGGCACCACGATCCAGTTCGACGCCAAGGCCCGGATCGACACCAAGGTGGAGGTCGACTACTACAAACACGGCGGGATCTTGCAGTACGTGCTCAGGCAGCTGATGAAATAGGGGGTAAGCGCGGGGGCGGGGGGGAATCACGAGCGCTGCGGAAGCTACGATTCCTACTATTCCTCGCGGGCGCTTCAGCTGCGTCCGCGAGGTGGCCCCGTCGTGTACGATGGGGGCATGAGTGGGAAGACGCTGCAGCCGGGACCGTCCGGCGCTCCGGCGAGCTGCCGTCGAGTGCTGGTCGCAGAGGACGAGGTGGTGCTTGGCCGGACCATCGCTCGTGTGCTGGGCGCCGAAGGGTTCGACGTCGTGACCGTGACGGACGGCAACGCAGCGCTGTACGAGATCATGAACGGGGGGTTCGACGTGATCGTCACGGACATCGCGATGCCCGGCTCGAGCGGGATCGATCTGCTCCGCGTCGTGCGCGCCTACGATCTGGATGTGCCCGTCATCCTCATGACCGGCAACCCGGACGTGAGCACGGCGATGGAGGCGGTGGAGCTGGGCGCCATTCAGTACTTTGCCAAGCCCTTCGAGCTCAGCGAGCTGCTGCGCGCGGTCGAGCGAGCCTCGCAGCTGCATCGGTTGGCGCGGGCCAAGCGCGAGGCCCTCACCTTGCTCGGTCAGCAGAGCGCGGAGGCGGGG
The DNA here is from genome assembly GCA_019637295.1 of Polyangiaceae bacterium. GTDB lineage: Bacteria > Myxococcota_A > Polyangia > Polyangiales > Polyangiaceae > JACKEA01. The sequence continues at coordinate 877,440 of JAHBVX010000003.1, read as the reverse complement.
GACCGCGCCGGCCTCGAGGTGCGACTCGACAAATCGCTGGCGTCCCTGTGGATCGCGTTCCAGCCCATCGTGGACTACGAGCGCCGCCAGATCGTGGCTTACGAGGCGCTGTTGCGGAGTGACGAGCCGTCGCTGCCGCATCCCCCGGCGGTCCTCAGCGCCGCCGAGCGACTTGGACGCCTGCCCGACGTGGGGCGCCGCGTGCGCGAGGTCGTCGCCCGAGACATCGCCGACGCTCCGGCGGGCGCGCTCGTGTTCGTCAACGTCCACCCGAGCGACCTGCTCGATCCCGAGCTCGCCTCCGAGAGTTGTCCTCTCTCCCCCCACGCGGAGCGGATTGTGCTCGAGATCACCGAGCGCTCGGGGCTCGAGAGCGTGCGGGACGTCGAGACCCGCGTCGACATCTTGCGCTACCTCGGCTACCGCGTGGCGATCGACGACCTGGGCGCTGGCTACGCGGGCCTGACCAGCTTCGCCGCCCTCGAGCCCGAGTTCGTCAAGCTCGACATGTCCCTCGTGCGCGACATTCACACCTCCGAGATCCGCCAGAAGCTGGTGCAGTCGCTGACCGCTGTCTGCGCCGAGATGGGGAAGACCGTGATCGCGGAGGGGGTCGAGGTCGAGCAAGAGCGCCGCGTGGTCAGCCGCCTCGGCTGCGGCCTGATGCAGGGCTACCTGTTCGCCAGGCCCGAGCGCAAGTTCGCGGACGTGCGCTGGAGCTGAAGGGCTGTCAGGAAATGACCCAGTTCGCGCCGGCGGAGCCGGCCCGGGTGGGGCTCCGCCCCGGCGAACTCACTTCGGCGGAGCGGGGCGAGACCTCGCCAGTGGCGCTCTCGTGGACCTCGAGCAGCGGGGGGGACTGGGAGTCGGTCATGGGCTCGCTCTACCGTGGACGACGCTGCCGCCGATGACGGTAGCGCGCACCCGCGCGGAGTCTAGGTCGCTCTCGCGCTCGAGGGCACCGTCGAGGATGACGAGGTCGGCGCGCTTGCCGGGCTCGAGGGTCCCGCAAGCGGCCCCCGCGCCGGCGGCCTCCGCCGCGCCGCGGGTGTAGAGGCCGAGGGCCTCGGTCAGCGTGATGCACTGCGAGGCGTCCTTGACCTCCCCCTGGGGCGTACGGCGGCGCACCGCGCCGCGGATCCCATCGAGCGGGTCGAAGCCGGCGACGGGGAAATCCGAGCTCCCAGCGACGCGCACCCCGGCGTCCAGCAGCCACCGCAGCGGTGTGATGTGGAGCCCCGGGATCACCGGCGCGCTCGCGAACGCCGGGAGCGTGACGAAGTGCGGCTGGGCGACGATGGTGACTCCGAGGCCCGCGACGCGAGCGATTGCGTCGCGCTCGAGGAACGTCGCGTGCTCGATGCGAGGGGTACCCACGTCGTGGAGCCGCGCGCCGCACGCTTCGTAGGCGTCGAGCGCCGAGGCGATGGCACTGTTGCCGATGGCGTGGATTGCGAGCGAGAAGCCGCGCTCCGTGGCGGCCTGGACGATGTCCCGCGCTTCGTCCCGCCGGTAGATGTCGATGCCGCTCCGGAGCTCACGCCCCAGGCGCGGCGCGACCGAGAGCATCGTTCGGACCGGATCGAGCGAGCCCTGCCTGAGGCACTGCGCGAAGGTGGCGAGCGTCGCGCCCGCGCTCTGCCACCAGCCGAGACACATGGAGCAGCCCGGCGCGCCGTCGAAGACCAGCTTGACGGGACCCGTCGTGAGCAAGCCCTCGGACTCTCCCGTCACGCTCCCGTCGAGCACGTCCCAGGGCGCTTCCAGGTAGCCCGAGACCGACACGGGCAACATCACGGTGGGCACCAGCAACAGACCGCGAGCATCGGCTGCGCGGTACAGCGCGCCCAGGTCTGCGGGCACCGCCGTGTCGACGACGCGCGTGATCCCCACCTCGGTCAGGCTCCGGTTGTGCTTGCCCAGTCGCTGCAAGAAATCTTCGGCATCCCGCGCCAGCGCGTCCTGTCGCGCGAGCGACTCCACTCGGCTCATGGCGCGCTCGATCAGGAGGCCATCAGGCAGGCCCCCCCGCCCGCGAGAGATGACGCCGCCGGATGGATCCGGCGTGTGCCGTCCAATGCCGGCGAGCTCGAGCGCGCGACTGTTGGCGAGCAGGCGATGGCAGCTGTAGTGCATCGCCATCAGTGGGCGATCGCCGACGGCTTCATCCAGCTCCGCCCGTGTGGGGGCGCGGCGCTCGGCCAAGAGCAGCTCGTCCCAGTCGGTGGCGATGAGCCACTGGCCGGCCTCGAGCTCACGAGACGCGCTCCGGAGCGCGCGCTGCAGGCTCGGGAGGTCCGTCACCTCGGGCGGACGGAGACGCAGCCTCTGGCCATAGAGCGCCGCGATGCAGCCATGATGATGCGCGTCGACGAAGCCGGGCAACACGGTCGCGCCGCCGACGTCGACGGCCTCCGCGCCAGGCCCCGCGGCGGCGAGCACGTCTGGACCCGAACCTACCGCGACCAGCTGCCCATCCCGCCAGCACAGGGCCTCGGCGCGAGTGTCAGCCGTGTCGAGGACCCGCACGCGTGCGTTGGTGAGGACCTGGGTCGCCGAAGCAGCGGGGATCACCGAGCGAGTCCCGTTCTGGAGGTCGAGTCGGGCCGGTCCGTCGGCAAGGGCTCGCCCGCCCTCACACGGCGCAGCTCATGTCTTGGCCGCAGCACATCGGCGACTTGATCTTGCCGCAACCGTTCGGACACTTCGCGATGTGAACCGTGGACCCGTCGGGCTTGGTGAGGGTGTCGTGTACCAGCGCCGAGCCACACTTGCCACAGGTCATCCCCTTGACGCTCATGCCGCACTTCTCACAGCTATAATCTGACACTGGTGCCTCCGGATTGGGTGCTGCGCTGCTCGCGCGGCTCGAGCATAGCGACAGACGCCGGGCGAAAGAAGCCCGTTCCCGCGTCGTCAGGGACAAAACGAAGGCTGGGGCCGCGGGCCGTCGGAATTTGACTATCCTCGGCGCGTGCAGCGCTTCGAGCTCTTGCGACCGCTCGGCAAAGGGGGCTTTGGGGTCGTGTTCGAGGCCTTCGACCGCGAGAGCGGCACCGTGGTGGCGCTCAAGCAACTGCATCGCGTCGCGCCACGCTCACTGTACCAGTTCAAGCAGGAGTTTCGCGCGCTCGCGGATGTCACCCACGAGAACCTGGTGCGCCTGTACGAGCTCGAGAGCGAAGGCGGCGAGTGGTTCTTCACCATGGAGCGGATCGACGGCGTGGAGTTGTCGGAGTGGGTGCGCGGCCCCTCGCGACTCGATCACAGCTCGGCCGAGACGCTCGTGGCGAGCGCGCTGCCGGAGGCAGAGGCGTTCGCAATGACGCTCGGCGATGCGTCGACGGGCGCGCCCAACGAGGCCTCGCCGGTGCATCCGGGGGACACCGAGCGCGTGCGCTCGGCGATCGCGCAGGTGGCGCGCGGCCTGATGCACCTGCACGAGGCGGGCAAACTGCATCGTGACATCAAGCCCAACAACGTGCTCGTCACGCCCGAGGGAGCCGTCAAGATCCTGGACTTCGGGCTGGTGACCGAGCTGGGCCGCGACGATGACGGCGACTTCGTCGTGGGCACGCCGATGTACATGGCGCCCGAGGCGCTGACTGGCGCGCCTGGGGCTCCGGCTCAGGATTGGTACGCGGTGGGCGTGATGTTGTTCGAGGCGCTGACCGGTCGCGTGCCACACGTCGGTGAGCCGCAGGCGCTGCTGGAGGCGAAGCTCGCGGGTGCGCCGGACCCGCGCTCGGTCGCGCGCGAGGTCCCGGACGATCTCGCCGAGCTGTGCCTCACGCTGCTGAACCCGGATCCCGAGCAGCGGCTAGCGGGAGTGGCGCTGCTCGCCGCGCTCGGACAGACCGTGCCCTTGCCGTCGCCCGAGCTGCCCTTCGTGGGCCGCCGCGACGAGCTCAGGACTCTGCTCGACGTGCTCTCGGGTCGCGTCGAGACCCCGGTCGTGCTGGTGCGCGGCCCGTCGGGCATGGGTAAGAGTAGGCTCGTTGGCCAGGCGCTGTCGGTTGCGGGGGCGGGCGCGCTAGTGTTGACGGCACACTGTCACGCTCAAGAGTCGGTGCCCTTCAAGGCGTTCGACCCGCTCGTCGATCAGCTCGCGCGCTTGCTCCATGGCGCGAGTCTGTACCGCACCCGCGAGTTGGTGCCCGAGCACGGCGCCTCCTTGGCGACGCTGTTCCCCGTGCTGCGCTCGCTGCCGGGCCTCGGGGGCGAGGCGCTGTTGGGCGACCCTTCGGAGCTGAGGCGACGAGCCTTCGCGGTGCTCGCGACCCTGCTCGAGCGCCTGGCGCTGGAGCGGCCGCTCCTGATCTTCATCGACGACCTGCATTGGGGGGATGCGGACAGCGCTGCGCTCGCCGAAGCGCTGCTCGCCCGCATGCCCATCCCGAACCTGCGCATGGTCGGCACCTATCGTAGCGAGGAGGAAGACTCGGTGCTGGTTCAGGCCTTCCTCAGCCACGCTCGCGGCGGAGCCGTGGCGACCCTCGAGCTGCCGGTGCTCGACGAGGCGAGCGCGCGTCGGCTGGCGGAGACGCTGCCCGGCGTGCATCGGGCGCAGGTGGCAGCCTTGGTGAGCGAGTCGGGGGGGAGTCCGTTCTTGCTCGGGGAGCTCGGGCGCTCCGTCGGGAGAGCGCCGGTCAGTGAGCGAATGCTCAACGCCGCCCGTCTGGACGAGCTGCTGCTGGCTCGCGCCGGCGAGCTCGACGAGTCAGCCCGTCGGCTGCTCGATACGCTGGCGATCGCGGGCTACCCCCTGCCGCGGGCGGTGGCGCGCGCGGCGGCGGAGCTACCTGAGGGCGACGCTCGCGCGCTCGCCGAGCTCGAACGCACGCGCTTGGTCCGGGTACGCACGACCGCGACGGGCCGGCAGCTCGAGGTGTATCACGACCGGATCCGGGAAGTGGTGAGCGCGGCGGTGAGCGACGCGCGCGCGCGCGTCGTCCACCTCGCCCTCGCGACCGCGCTCGAGCGCGCCGAGTGGGGCGATCCGGAGGCCCTCGGGCTGCACTTCTGTCGAGCGGGGCAGCCCGAACGCGCCATCGCCCCATGGTCGCGCGCGGCCAGGGCCGCCCTCGACGGGCTGGCGTTCGATCGCGCCGCTCGGTTGTTTCGAGACACGCTGGCGCTCTCGGGTCACTCGCTCGGCGCAGAGCGGGAGCTGCGGGTGGGGCTGGCCGAGGCCCTCGCCAACCTGGGCCACGGCGCGCAGGCAGCGGAGGAGTTCTTGCGCGCGGCGGACGGCGCCAGCGCGCACATCGCGCTCGAGCGGCGACGGCGCGCGGCGGAGCTGTTCCTCAACGCGGGCAGGATGGAGCGCGGCCTCGCCGTGATCGAGGAGGTGCTCGCGGGCGTTGGCTCGCGTCTGCCCGCCACCCCCGGCGGCGCGCTCGCGGGCCTGGTCGCTCGACGCATCGCGGTACGACTGCGTGGGCTCGACTTCGTGCAGCGGAGCGAGGAGTCCCTCGACCCAGCCGAGCGCCTCGCTGCCGACGCCTGCTACAGCGTTGCCCTCGGGCTCGGAGTGGTCGATACCGTGCGCGCGGCGTCCTTTCAAGCGGAGTACCTGCGGCGCGCCCTCGCGCTGGGCGAGCCGACGCGAGTGGTGCGCGCGCTGTGCATGGAGGTGGCGTTCGCGTCGACGGCGGGCGTGGACTCCGCCGCGCGAACCGACGCCATCCTCGAGCGGGCGCGGCTACTCGCCGAGCGCCTCGCTGAGCCGGAAGGCATCGCGCGGGTGACGTTGGCTGGCGGCATCGCGGCCTTCCACCAGGGGCGTTGGGCCGAGACGGCGCGCATCGTGGATCACGCAGCCGCTCAGCTGGAGCGCACGTCGGGCACGCAGTTCGAGCGCCACAACGCGCAGAGCTACGGCCTGCGCTCCCTGTACTACACGGGGGAGTGGCCCGAACTCGTGAGGCGCTTGCCGCACGCCTTGGCGTACGCCGAGGAGCGCGGCGACTGGTTCGCCGTCACGCGCCTGACGGCGTGGGGCGGCTACCTGGCTCAGCTCACGGGTGACGAGCCGGAGGCGGCGCGCGCGGCGGTAGTCGGCGCCATGCAGCGCTGGGGGGTCAACACACCGCACCAGCAATGGTACCGGTTGGTCGCCGAGGTCGAGATCGCCGCGTACCGCGGAGAGGCAGCGCAGGCGTGGACGCTGCTCGAGGAGCGCTGGCCCGAGGTCCGTCGCTCGCTGCAGCTCCGCATCCAAGCCGCGCGGATGGTTGCGCTGCACCTGCGCGCGCGCGTGGCGCGGGCCATGCTGCACTCGGCTGCCGCCCGGCTGGCAGCCCGGCGGGCGTTGCTCGGGGCGGCTCGGGACATCGAGCGGGCGAACGTGCCGTGGGCTGCCGGATTCGGTCACCTCGCGCGCGCCGCCCTCGACGCGGACGAGGGCAACACCGAGCGCGCGACCGCGCGTCTCGAGCGAGCCGAGGCGAGCCTGCTCGCCGGGGGCATGGTGCCCTACGCCCTCGGGGCTCGATACCGCCGCGGCGAGTTGCTTGGACGCCTCCGCGGCGACGCGCTGTGCGCCGACGCGCTGGCCAAGCTCGCCGCGCGCGGCGTCCGCGCGCCCGAGCGCATGCTGCAGTTGCTCGAGCCCGCGCCGTTCGGGCGTCGGACCCGCCACTAGCAGGCGTAGTCGGAGTCTGCCGACAGGCCACTGGCCCCGCCCGACCGAGGCGTGTACGATCCGTCGTAGTGCAGCGGCTAGGGCGCTACGAGCTACTTCGACCCATCGCCTCGGGTGGGATGGCCACGGTCTACCTCGGGCGGGTGCTCGGTGCGGGTGGCTTTCAGCGCCTCGTGGCGGTGAAGAAGATGCACCCGCACATCGCGAGCGATCCGGAGTTCGTCGTCATGTTCCTGGACGAGGCCCGGCTGGCCGCAGGCATCCGCCATCCCAACGTCGTCGCCACCTTGGACATCGAGCAGGGGAGCGACGGGCTGTTCCTGGTGATGGAGTACGTGGAGGGCCACTCGGCACACGTGCTCGAGAAGGTGATGCGGCACTTCGGGCAGCGCATGCCGACGCCGGTGCTGCTTCGGGTCGTGCTGGACGCGCTCGCCGGGCTTCACGCCGCTCACGGACTGCGGGGCGCCGACGGTCGTCCCATCGGGTTGGTCCATCGGGACGTGTCGCCACAGAACATCCTCGTTGGCGTGGACGGCGTCAGCCGCATCACGGACTTCGGCGTGGCCCGCGCCGAAGCACGCATCTCGAGTACGCGGGGCTCGCAGGTGAAGGGCAAAGTGCCGTACATGTCGCCGGAGCAGTTGCGGGCCGAGGAGCTCGATTCGCGCAGCGACGTGTACGCGATGGGCGTCGTGCTCTGGGAGCTGCTCGCGGGGCGGCGCCTGTTCAAGGCGCCGAGCGATGGCGCGTTGGTCGCGATGGTGCTCACCGGCGTCACGCAACCGCCGTCGGCGGTCGTGGCTGACGTGCCGAGCGAGCTCGACGCGGTCTGCATGCAGGCGCTGTCCCCGGCGGTCGACGACCGCTTCTCCAACGCCGCGGAGTTCGCTGACGCCCTCGAGCGCGCGGCTGAGCTGTCCGGCGTCCCCATCGCCACGCCGCGCGCCGTGGGGCGGTTCGTCACGCAGACGCTGGAGCAGGCGGGCCTGTTGCCTCTGCCCTTGCCGCTCGCGGGCGCGGGCGAGGCGCCGCGTCTCGACGCGCTGCCGCCCCTGGGCGCGGTCCCCGACTCGTCCTCTCGCAGTCCCGCGCGTGACGTCGCGGCCGAGCCGGCGCCATTGCCGGTGCACGGCAGCGGCGCTACGGCCGCGGGTGCCGTCTCTGCGATGACCTCTCCGCGCCGAGCGGCGGGGGTTGGCGCCGCCGTGGGCGGCGTGATCGGTGCCGTCGTGCTCGTCTTGGTCGTCGTGGTGGCCATCGTGGGCCGACGCGCAGAGCCGGAGCCGGCCGCTGCTCCCGCGGCGCATCCGCAGGAGCCCGCGCCGACCGGTCTGCCGCAGCCGGAGCCGGCGGCCGCTGGTCTGCCGCTCGCTGCCAGCCCGAGTCCCGAGGTCGTCGAGGCCGAGCCGCCCGAGGACGCCGCAGCCGCGCCCGTGGCTCAGCCTACGCCCGCGCCCAAGTCCACCGCGCCTCGCGCGCCTGCTGCGGTTCGCCCCCCTCCCGCCGCCACGCCGCCCACTGCGCCCGCCGCCAAGCCCAAGCCGGGTGGAGAGTACCAGCCCGATCGGCTATAGGGGCTCGATGCGCGTCGCGCGTTGGCTGCTGCTCGTTGGACTGTGCATGGCGCTCGCTCCCCGAGCGGTCGGGCAGCCCATGAACGCGGAGGAGGCGAGCCGCGAGTTCAAGGCCGCGCAGACCTTGTACCAGGCCAAGCGCTGCGCCGAAGCGCTGCCCAAGCTGCGCCGCCTGGTCGAGGGCACGAGCAGCCCGAACGCCCAGCTCTACGTCGCCCGCTGTCTGCGGGACACCAGTCAGCTGCCCGCGGCCTACAACGCGTACTCCGAGGCCATCCGCAGTGCCGCAGACGAACGCTACGCCGATACTCGCAGCGCCGCGGCAGCGGAGCGGGTCGCGCTCGAATCGAAGGTCGCGCGCATCGTGATCGCCGCGGCGGACCCGCCCGACGGCCTGGTCGTGTGGCTCGACGACGTCGAGCTAGCCGCGCCACGCTTCGGCGAGCCCCACGCCGTTGCCCGCGGTCGGCTCCGGGTCCGCGCGGAGGCGCCCGGCCGGCGGCCCTTCGAGCGCGACTTCGAGCTGACCGAGGGCGCGCTGCAGAGCGTGGCCATCGTCCTCGATCCCACTCGAGGCGCGCGCCCGGCGCCACCCCCCGAGCGCGACGCGCAGCCGAGCAGCCGCGGACCCGACCGCACCTGGGCGTACGTCGCGCTCGGAGTCGGCGCCGCAGGAGTAGTCACCTTCGGCGTCGCCGGTACGCTGGCCAGCCAGCGGTTCGACGAGCTGAGGGACAAGTGCGGCGGGGCGTGCCCCGAGTCGGAGCGCGACGCCATCGACGGCGGACGCCGGCTCGACACCATCGCCAACGTGGGCCTCGTGGTCGGCGGGCTCGGGCTCGGAACCGGCCTGGCGCTCTTGTTCTTCGGCGGCAGCGGCGACAGCTCGCACAGCGCCGTCGTCGTCGCTCCCGCACGCGGTGGCGCGGCGGTCGAGCTCGCTGGCCGTTTCTGAGCGTTACGGTCTGCATGGCGCGGCGCCGCGCGCGCATGCCAGCGTCAGCGGCGCAGGAGCACCCCGGTGGCGATCTGGAAGGCCACGCTCAGTGCGACGTCGGAGCCACCCGTCGGGTCTTTGGGTACGTCGCGAGCGACGCCCAGGTGGGTCGAGCTCTCTTCCGTCGATGTGGACGGGTCCGTCGAGCTGCTCTCGGCGGGGAGGTGGTTGTCCAGATCTGCCTCGCGGATCACGCCGAACGAGCGATCCGGCAGCACGCCAGCCTCGACGCGGACATCCGGGTCCACGCCGTGGGCTTGGATGGCTCGGCCGCTGGGGGTGTAGTAGCGCATGGAGGTCAGCCGGAGCCCCGCGCCCCCGGGCAGATCCAGGATCGACTGGACCGAACCCTTGCCGAACGTCTTCGTGCCCACGATGGTGGCGCGGCGATGGTCCTGCAGCGCCCCGGCGACGAGCTCGGCTGCGCTGGCGCTGTACTCGTTGACGAGTACCACCAGCGGGCCCCGACGGAGGGCCCCGCCACGGGATGCGCTGACCGTGTCCACGACGCGGTCGCGATGTCGCGTCGTGAACAGCACGCCCCGATCGAGCATCTCGTCCGCAACCGCGGTGGCCTCCGACACCAAGCCGCCCGGGTTGTTCCGCATGTCCAGCAACACCCCCGCGAGCGGTCCCCCGCTCGCCTTGCGCAAGCGCGCGATGGCGTCGAGTAGCTCCGTGTGTGTACCGCTCTGGAACTGCTTGATGCGAATGTAGCCAATGTTCTGTTCGAGCAGCTTCTCGCTGATGCTCGCGACCTCGATGATCTCGCGCGTCAGCCGGAAGTACTTCAGCTTGGCGTCCCCCTCGCGACGCACCGTGATGAGCACGGTGGTGCCGGGAGCGCCGCGCATGGAGCGCACCAACTCGTCGGAGCTCTTGCCCCGCACCGGCACGTTGCCAATCGCGATGATGCGATCGCCAGGCCGGACCCCGGCCCGCTCCGCGGGTGAGCCCTCGATGGGAGCGATCACCGTCACCGCCCCGTCCGCGAAGTCGACCTCCACGCCGATGCCTCCGAACCGGCCCTCCGTGTCGGACTGAAAGATGGCGTAGTCGTCGGGAGGGAGATAGGCCGAGTGCGGGTCGAGCGCGGCGACCATGCCCTTGATGGCACCGTCGCCGAGGCGGCGACGGTCGACGGGCTCGACGTAGTCGTGCTCGATGAGCACGAGCACGCGCGCGAGCTGCTCGACCACGTCGTAGGGGCTCTCGCGCGCCGGCGTGGCCGCGGCGGCAGCGGGAACGAGGCTGGCGGCGAGCAGCCAGGGCAGCGCTGGTGCGCGAAAGGCCATGGTCGGAGCGTACACCGCTCGCGCGCGGGGGGATTTGCTTGATTTGACCGGGGTGCGGGTGGTACTCCCGTACCAAACGGGCTACACCACCCTACATCGGTGCGAGAGAGGTTTCCGCGTGGCGGACGATACCAACAAGGGCGGCAGCGACAAGCGCAAGCAGAGCCTCTACTTCCCGGAGGCCATGCTCCAGGAGATCAAAGACGAAGCGGCCCGCCTCGACAGGTCCCTGTCCTGGGTCGTCCAGCGAGCCTGGAAGCTCGCCCGCGTCGAGATCAAGAAGATTCCGAGCGTGAACGAAGTCGGTGACGACGACGACGACGACTCCGACAGCGGTTGAGCCGGTGACTCGCGAGCTGTTCGCCGTCGGCCCAGACGGTACGCGGCTGTACTTGCGTGCCAAGCGAGGGCCATCGCCGGTGACCGCGATCCTGTGTGATGGCATCTGCTGCGACGGCTTCATCTACAAGTACTTGTGGGACGACCTGTCGCGGACCCTGTCCGTCGCGCACTGGAACTACCGCGGGCACGGCCGCAGCGAACAGCCACGCGACAACGACGCGGTGGACGTCGTCGCGCACGCGGCCGACCTCGACGCCGTACGCCGCGCGCTCGGAGATCCCCCCGTGGTGTTGATCGGTCACTCGTTCGGAACCCAGGTCGCGCTCGAGGCGTATCGACTTCGTCCCCAGGGGATCAGCGCCATGGTCTTTCTGTGCGGGAGCTTCGGCCGAGTGACGCACACCTTCAAGGGTAGCGACTTGCTCGCGCAGATCCTGCCGAGGCTGCGTGAGCTCGCTACGGAGCATCCCAAGGTCGCGCGGGCGCTGTGGTCGCGGGTACCGTCGAAGGTGGCGGTACGCGTTGCCCTGCTGACTGGCGATTTGGACTCGCGCACCGTTCGCCCGGAGGACGTCGAGCCGTACTTCAGCCACGTCGCGCACATCGACTTCCCGATGTTCGTGCGCATGCTCGAGAGCGCGGGCGAGCACTCCGCCGAGGACCTGCTGCCCGACGTGAACGTCCCCGTGCTGGTCGTCGCAGGCGATCATGACTCGTTCACCCCGCCAGAGTTGTCCGAGCGTATGGCCCAAGTACTGCCCAAGGGGGAGCTCGCGATGCTCTCCGGCGGCACCCACGTCGCTCCGCTCGAGCAGAACGAGCTGGTCCAGCTGAGGATCGAGAAGTTCCTGGTCGAGCAAGGGATCGCGTGAGGGGCGTGAGAGGCCACGCGGTCGCGCTGCTGCTCGGCGCGCTCGGTTGCGAACGCGGCTCCTCGCCGCAAGCCGCAGCGTCGTCGGCCCAGACTTCGGCGCCGCTCGTCGAATCGGCGTCCGAGCTCGAGCCCGCGGCGCCGGTCGCGCCGACCCGCAGCGCTCCGCCCGCGCGCGAGAGCTCACCTGCCGAACGCGTGCGCAGCGCGCCCCTGCAGAACATCGTCCGCGAGGGCAGCGGCGCGCTGTCGGCCGAGCTCTCCGGGGGAGGACGCGCGCAGCTGCTGCTCGCCACCAAGAGTGCGCCGCTGGCTCCCGGAGCGCTCGCGGTCCACGCAGCGGTCGCCGAGTTGGTCTCACCCGAGACGCGCGTGCCCACGGCGCTGCGGTCCGTCAGCTCGAGAGAGCTCCTGGCGGCGGCGGCTGAGCCCGGCACCCGTCGCTGGCTGGCGGAGAACGCCCGGATCCTGGCGGACGGGACGATCGACGTCACCGTCGTGCTCGCGCCCTCGCGCGCCCTGCGCGAGGTCGATATCTCGGTCCTGGTCGAGGGCCAGCCCGCGCACGGCTGGGAAGCGCGCTTGCAGACTCGAGCGCCGCCGCCCGAGGGCGAGCGGAGCTCCCTGGCGGCCTATCAGGCCGTGCTCGCGGTGGACGCGCTCGTGCGCAATCAGGAGCGCGTGCAGGTGGCCTGGGACGAAGGGTCGGGGCGGCTGTTGGCGCTGCGCGGTAACGGCGCATTCTCCCCCGGCCCCACGGCCGGCGCCGTGAGGGACGGGCAGTCACGCCTGTCCCGACACCTATTTCACTCGCGCCGGCTGCGTGAGCGACTGAGCCGCCTCGAGCGCCAGGGCCTCGAGGACGCCCTGCGGGCACCCCGCGGTGGCCTGCTCATCACTCCCAAGCAGCTCGACGAGCTGCTCGCGCGCCGGGACACGCTGCTCCGGATCATCGACCGCCGTGGCGCACAACGCGGCGGGAAGGACACGCTCGTGCTGCCTTGACCGGCCACCCTTTCGGGGCGTTCGAATCGGTCGTATGGCTCCCTGGGTGAGCGAGGAGATCCAAGGGGAGGTGTTGTCGGCGCTGCTGGCGCTCTTCGTACACGATCTGCGCAACCCGCTGACGGCGCTGCACACGAACCTGCGCTACGTGCTCGAGCTCGTGCCAGAGAGCGAGGCCGATCTGCGCGGACCCATCGAGGACTGCAGTCTGTCGTGTGACGGCCTCGCCGCGCTGATCGACAACCTCGAGTGGCTCGGAGAGCTCGTGCACCCCAAGGAGCCCGAGCGCACGGCCGTTCCCCTCGCGGATGTAGTCCAGGAGGTCGTGGAGCAGACGGCTAGCTTTGCCTTGCTGCACGGCACCGAGCTCGGCATGGCGCCGGTCGCCGGCGACGTGACGGTGTGGACCGACCGTCGCGCGCTCCGCGCGGCGCTCGGCAACATCGTGCGCAACTCCATTCAACACGGCAGCGCAGGGCCCGTGGAGCTCGTCCTCGAGCGCGAGGCGACCGTCGCGCGTGTCCGGGTGCTGGACGTCGGGCCCGCGCTGGCGTCAGAGTCGTTCGAGCTGACGACCTCGGCTGCGGGACAAGTGAACGCCAAGCGACAGGCCGGAGCGCGTTACGGCGCGGGGCTCGCGCTGCTGGTCGCAGCGCGAGCCGCGGCGTTGGCGGGCGCGGCCCTCCGGGCTGGCGCGCGCGAGCCCACGGGCAACGAGTTCTCGCTCGAGCTCGCGGTTGCGGACTAGGCAGCCTCGTCACGGCTGCACGATCACGACCGAGTCGGGGTGCCGGTGCAGGATCTTCCCGGTTTCCCCCGGACAGCCCCAGCACGAGCTGAAGTGCAAACGCGGGCGAATGTAGCCGCTGTACGCCAGCGCCACGGGGCCGGGCTCACCCCGCATGATGAAGCTGGCCGCGAGCCAGTGGTCGTCGCCCGCGACGTGAAAGACAACCACGAAGCTGGTGTTCTCCCCGGAGCGCGCGCTGACGATGAGGTACTCGGAGCCGGCGACCGGGTTCCAGGTGAGCGGCGCCACGGTGAACAGGAAGCCCTTCTTGTCCCCCGGGCCCCGGGCCACCACGGTCGCAGCCGCCTCTGGCTCGCGGAAGTACTTGATGTCCTTGGCGATGGCGCGGGTCTGCTCGAAGCGCCCGAGGAGCTGCTCGAGCTGCGCGGCGGACAGCTTGGCGCGCTGGAACGTCTGACCCAGGCGCGGCTCCTTCACCACCGCGGCGTTGGGCGCGCCCCCACAGCAGCGAAAGCCGATGTCGTCCTGAGCCGTCTCCGGATCGACGCCGCGGCGGGCGGCGCAGCGGTACTCGGTCGGCGACGTCGCCTCCTTGGCGCCACGGATCGAGGCCCGACGCGGACCGGACTCCGGGATGAGATCGCTGGCCGTCCACTCGCGCAGCCCCGCGCCCATGCCGAGCACGTCGAAGCCCGACGCGCAGGCGCTTGGCTTCTCGGCGCAACGCGGCTCCCACTCGGTGCCGGTGAGGTAGGTGTCATTGCCTGGACCCCGGCACGCGCGCTCCCACTCGAGCTCGGTGCACAGTCGGGCGCCGCGCTCGGCGCACAGTCGAGAGGCCTGCTCGCGCGTCACGCCCGTCTTCGGTGGCGCGCTCGGATCGCCGGGGAAGGGCAGGCGATCGATCTGAAACTGACCGAGCTCGACCTCGAGCTCCACGGGCTCGCGCTCCGGATCCCGGCCTGGCTGCCCGGGCAGGCTTCCCGCGCGGAACGCGCCCGCGGGGATGTCCACGCGCTCGCCCGGGAGCGGGGCGTTACGCGGTGGGCGCACGGATGCGGCAGCGGTGGCTGCGGACGGTGCGGCGCTCGGCGCGTGCGCGGGAGCGTCGTCCGTGCTCGGCTTCTGGCACGACGCCGCGAGCAGCAATACGAGGTGCGCAAGCGGTCGGTCGCGGACCATCGGCCGGACCTTGGCGCTCTCGGTCCGAGAACTCAAGCGGCTTCGGCGCGTTTGCCAAGGCAGGGCGCCGAGTCTAAGCTTCGAGGGTCGTGCCGCATCCCCTCGCGTCCCACCTGGCGCCGCTCATCGACCGGGAGTTGTCGGAGCTGAGGACCATCGTCGCGCATTGGGTCGTGAGCGAGCACGACGACTTCGAGCGCGCGCGCTACCGGACCTTCGGCGGCGAGCTCGGCTCGCTCAAGGAGCGCATCTCGCGCAGACCCGTCCCGCCCTCGGAGGAAGAGGTCGAAATCGCGCTGACGGCCATGCTGGCGCTCGCCGGGCGCCGCCTTGAAGAGCGCGTGCATCGCGAGCAGTGACGTTCGCCTTGCTCTCGTTCGCACAAGAGCAGTTGCGCGCGGTGCAGGGCCGCGTGCGGGTCGTCACGCCGCCGCCTCGTGCGCGAGGCCGCGGGCTGAGCGAGCTGTGTCGCGAGGCGCTGGGTCGCCCCGTGGGCGGTGTCGACATCGCGCGCTCCGCCGTCGAGGCTCGACGTATCGTGCTGGTGGTCAGCGACGCCACGCGGGAGGAGCCGCGGCCGGAGCTGCTCGCGGCGCTGCGCGAGGTGTTGCCCTGGGAGCGTGTCGAGCTCGTCGTCGCGTGCGGCACGCACGAGCCGTGCTCGCCCGAGGTCGTGCCCGGGCCTTTTCGCGACCGGCCCATCCACGTGTTCGACGGTCGCGCCGAGTCGGAGCTGGTCCATCTGGGTCGGACCCCGCGCGGGACCCGTGTGCGCTTGCTGCGAGCGTTGTGCGAGGCGCAGCTGGTGGTGGCGACGGGTCGGATTCGGCCGCACTATTTCGCGGGCTTCTCGGGCGGCGCCAAGTCCATCTTCCCGGGCTGCGCCCACCCGACGGACGCGCTCGTCAACCACGCCCTCAAGGCCGACCCGTCGGCCCGGCTCGGGCGCGTGGAAGACAACGTCTGCCGGCTCGACATGGAGGACGCCGCGCTGCGATTGCCCGGCACAGCCGGCATGCTCAACGTGCTCTGTGACGTCGATGGCGGGCCCGTGGCCGCCGCGAGCGGGCATCTCGTGCAGGCGCATCGTGTGTTGGCGAGGGAAGCTCTGGAGTGCTTTCGTGTGGCGGCGCCGCCTTCGGCGGTCGTGGTGGTCGCCGATCGCTGGCCTGTCACTCGTACCTTGTATCAAGCCTCCAAGCTCCTGCCCCCGGCGGGGCCGCTGCTCGAGGACGGAGGCACCATCATCCTGGTAGCGGACTGCGCCGACGGCATCGGCCCTCAGCCACGGGTCAACGAGGGCATCTACCGGCTGGGCGTGCGGCCGCAGCTGCCCCCGAACCATCGCGTGGTGCTCGTGAGCACGCTGGCACCCGAGGTCGTGGCGTCGAGCTACGCGGAGCCTGCGCCCAACCTGGTCGCGGCGCTCGACGCAGCCCTTCGCCGGCACCCCGGCGCGCAGCCGCTGGCGTTGTGGCGCGCCGGCGAAATGGTGACCGTGTCGACTTGACGCAACGCATCGCGGGCGCCCGGCGCCCCGGCTGTTTTGACGCAAGACGTAGCGACCGATTCGAGCTAGAAGAACCGCTCGGGTCGCGCCCCCCGATTGCTCAGCGCGTCGCCCGAGCCCAACCCGAGGCAAGATGACCGAACGCACACTGCGACTCAGCGGTCGCATCCTGTATCTGACCGAGGACCCGGAGCTGCTCTCCCGTCAGCTCGCGGGGGAGAACCTCAGCTACGATCCGGCGCGCTCGTTGGTCGACAACATCTCGACGGACGAGATCACTCCGGGATGGGTCTGCTACTACTTCGACGAGACCCTCGCGCGCTTCTGCCTCGTCGGTCTGCGTGGCGGTCGAATCGAGAAGGACGCCATCAAGAACGGCGGCTTCTCGGTGATCGTGAGCGGGCGCAGCAAGGGCTGCGGCAGCTCGCGGGAGACGGCGCCCTACTCGGAGCTCACGGCCGGCGTGAAGCTGGTGATCGCTCGCAGCATCGAGAAGATCTACGGCCAGAACTGCCAGAACATCGGCCTGTACACCAGCTGCGACTTCTCGCTACTCGAGCGCATCGAGCGGGGGGAGGAGATCCCCATCAGCGAGCTGAGCGCCGGGCTCGACGCCATCAGTCGCCAGATCGTGGAAGAGGGCGGTCTGTTCGCCTACAACCAGAAGCGCATGGCGGGCGAGATCTCGCCGCCCGCGGTGGGCACCGCCCCGCGTCCCATGACGCTGTGCGAGAAGATCATCGCCGCACACGCCGTGGTGGATGCCCAGTCGGGCCAACTCGGCACCGCCGCCGTTCGGCCCGGTGACGCCCTGTTCGTTCGCACCGACGTGCGATTCTCGCACGAGTACGTGACGCCCATGGCCGACTCGCTGTTCCGCGCCGGCTTCGGCCCCGAGGCGCGGGTGACGGAGCCCGAGAGCGTGTTCGCGTTCCGCGACCACCTCACGTTCCTCGACCTCGTGATGCCCGAGGCCCACCGCAAGATGGGCCTGAAGGAGCAAGCCGCATCCCTCAAGACGGTGCAGGAGCGCTTCACCGAGCGACAGGGGGTTCGGCTGTACGGCGAGGTCGAGCGAGACGGGCGTACGGTCGGCAGCGAGGCCATCTGCCACAACCTGGTGATCGAGCAACTCGCGCTGCCCGGGCAGATCGTGGCGGGCACGGACTCCCACACCTGCATGGCTGGTGCGCTCGGCTGCTTCGCCTTCGGCGTGGGCAGCACGGACATGGCCAACGCCTGGTTTACTCGAGACGTTCGCGTCAAGGTGCCCGAGTCGGTTCGCTTCGTGCTTCGCGGCGAGCTGCGGCCCGGAGTGTGCGCCAAGGACGTCATGCTGCACATCTTGAGCATGGAGCATTTCAAGAGCGGTCGCGGTATCGGTCAAGTGTTGGAGTTCGCCGGACCCGGGGTCGCGGGGCTCTCCCTGGACGAGCGCTCCACGCTGACGAACATGGCGGTGGAGGCGGGCAGCTTCACCGGCATCATCGAGGCGGATGAGCGCGTCGTGGACTACCTGGTGCAAGTGCGCGGGCTAGCCCCCGAAGCGATTCGCTCGCGCATCGTTCGCGCCGACCCCGATGCGGACTACGCGGATAGCTACGAGATCGAGCTCGGATCCGTCGTTCCCATGGTCGCGACCCCCGGAGACCCCCGCAACGGTGTCCCGCTGGCCCAGCTCGAGCAGCAGTGCGGCGGCGACGTGGCGATCCAGATCGCATACGGTGGCTCGTGCACGGGCGGCAAGAAGGCGGACATGGACATGTACGCCGCGGTGCTCTCGCGCGCGCTCGAGCGGGGCCAGCGTGTGGCGGACGGAGTGCAGCTGTACATTCAGTTCGGCTCGCAGCACATCCGCAGCTACGCCCAGGAACGAGGCTACATCGACGTGTTCGAGCGGGTTGGCGCCACGCTGGTGGACCCCTCGTGTGGCGCGTGCATCCGCGCGGGTCCAGGGGTGAGCCAGTCGGCCTCCGAGGTCACCGTCAGCGCGATCAACCGCAATTTCCCGGGACGCAGCGGCCCCGGTCAGGTGTACCTGGCAAGTCCCCTCGTCGTGGCAGCCAGCGCCATCGCCGGCAAGATCGTGGGTCCGGACTTCGTCGTCCCGTCATGACTGCGCAGGCGGCGCCGGGCGTGTGGGTTACGCTGCGCTACCGCGCGACGGACGCTGAAGGCGAGCTCGTCGCGGACGAGACCGTCGAGCGCTTGTTTGGCTACGGTCAGCTCTTGCCCGCGGTCGAGCAGGCGGTGGATGGCCTTCGGGTTGGCGGTTCCCGCAATGTCCGGCTCGGCCCCGAGCAGGCCTTCGGCAAGCGCGATCCCAGCGCGGTGCTCGAGGTCGAGCGTAGCGAGTTCCCCAGCGACGTCGCCCCCGGGGATCGCTTCGAGGCGGAGGACGCCGACGGCGCGCCGGTGGTGCTGACGGTCCTCGACGTGGACGACGAGCGGATCGTCCTCGATCAGAACCACCCGCTCGCGGGCCAGCGCATCGAGCTCACGGTCGAGCTACTCGCGGCGCGAGTCGCCAGCGAGGCCGAGCTCGGCGCGGCGGCGGCGGCCCTTTCCCGAGGTTTCTCCGAGGAAACTGGGCTCGTCTCGCCTGCCCGCTTGCTCCGCGGGGGGACGAGGCGCTACGTACGGGGCCCAGCGGGTTCGGACGCCACCACGGCGGGTCGAGCCGAAGGCGAAGATACGGAGATGATGGATGACCCAAATTGAGCTCTTGAAGTTCGACGTGAGAGTGACGGCGCGCATGCTGAAGCGCAACGCTTTGACCGACCAGGAGCTGGCGGCCCACGTCGCAGGGCTCGCGGACGCAGCAGAGAAGTGCGACTCGGTGTCGGCAGCACAGCCCGCGCTCGGAAGCGGTGCGAGCGTCGGCTCGCAGACCCTCGCCGACGGCGGCACGGCAGAGGACCTGGAGGCCTTGTGAGCGAGGACGGGCCCGACTCGAAGCAGCAGCGCCGCGCGCGCGATGCCTTCGACGATGCCAAGGCCGAAGCCGAGGCGCTGCCCGAGATCAACTTCGCCACGTTCGTGCTCTCGCTCTCGCACTCGGCTTGGGTTCACCTGGGGGATGCCCCCAACCCAGCGGACGGCTCCAAGTCGGTGGAGCCCGCGCTTGCCCGTCAGACCATCGACTTGCTCGCGCTGTTGCAGGAGAAGACGCAGGGCAACCTAACTCGCGAAGAGGACAGCCTGCTGGCCCACGCACTGTTCGACCTACGCATGCGCTTCGTCGAGGTCGCGAAGTCGAAGTGACGTCGCGGTTCGTCTTACTGGTGGCGGCGCTGGCCTTGCCCTGGGCCGCCGTCGACTGCAAACGCGGCGGGGCCACGGGTGACGACGCTGGCGCGCCCTCGGCCAGCGCACCCCTGGCCTCCCCGCCGCCGCCGGCCCCGCCGCTGCCGCCCGCCTCCCCCGCGCAGGTGCCGCGCAGCTTCGCGGATTTGGCCGCCAAGGCGGACCCCTCGGTGGTCTTCGTCAGGACAATGCAGGAGCAGCGCGGGCGCACGGGTCGTCGCCGCGTCATCGGGGAGGGACTCGGCAGCGGGTTCGTGTACGACGCGGACGGCCTGATCTTGACGAACAATCACGTCATCGAGAACGCCAGCGAGATCCGGGTCACCTTCGGCAAGCGCAAGGAAATGACCGCGACGGTGGTCGGTCGCGATCCGCCCACGGACATCGCTGTGGTGCGGGTGAGCGAGAAAGGGCTGCCCTTCCTGCCGCTGGGGGACTCGGACACCGCGCGGGTGGGGGATTGGGTCGTCGCCATCGGCAACCCGTTCGGCCTGTCGCACACCGTGTCCGCGGGGATCGTGTCCGCCAAGGAGCGCACCAACCAAGACGTACGTGGTCTGGGCGACGGCACGGGCTACTACAACTTCATCCAGACCGACGCCAGCATCAACCCGGGCAACTCGGGCGGGCCGCTGCTCGACATGGACGGGCGCGTCGTCGGGATCAACACCGCGATTCGGGCGCAGGCGAACAACATCGGCTTCGCCATCCCCATCAACATGGTCAAGGAGCTGCTGCCGCGGTTGATCCAGGACGGGAAGATTGCGCGTAGCGCCATCGGCATCAGCGTCTCGTCGGTCACCGCGGACGACGTCGAGCGGCTCGGGCTCCCCGAGCCCCGGGGCGCGCTGGTTCGCCTGGTGTTGCCCGGGGGGCCTGCCAACCGCGCGGGCCTGCAGGTCGACGACGTGATCCTCGACTTCGAGGGTAAGGCCATCGCGGGTCCGGAGCAGCTGCGTTGGCTGGCGAGCCTGGCGGGGGTGGGTAAGGCCGTGACCGTGAAGGTGCTGCGTGGCAAGCGGGAGATGACCGTCAAGCTGACCCTGAGCGAGCTCCCGTCTGCGGAGTCCGACGAGCCCGACGCGCCTCTGGCTCCGCTGCCTCCTGGCCACCCCTGAACGGACGTGCCGGCCCTGTGGCCGGGGACGAGCCGGGGGCACGAATCGTGCGTCTGACGTAGAGTAGTCCAAACGCATGCCCTCCGAAGCCCCACCCAGCTCCCCAGCGGCCGCGACTTCCGTCCGGCGAGCGGGCGCGCCCAAGGCGGTGGCTGAGCAAGTCGCTTCGCAGGACTCTGATCCGTCTGCCCTAGGGGTGAATAGCGCCACCCGCCGGGCGTCCAACCGGTTGGTCCGAGCAGCGGAAGCCGAAGAAGATCGTGTCCTCATCCAACGAGCCCAGGGCGGCGACCGAGCCGCGTTCCGACAGCTGGTGGAGCGCCACCAGCGGCGCGCGTTCGCGATCGCCATCGGGCTGGTGCGCGACGAGCAGGATGCCCGCGAGATCGTCCAAGAGGCGTTCCTCCGAGTGTTCCGCGGGCTCGACTCGTTTCACGGCGGCTCCAGCTTCTTCACCTGGCTCTACCGAATCGTCACCAACCTGTCCATCGACCTCATGCGCAAGCCCGCCCGGCGCGAGAGTGAACTCGATGCATCGCGCGAGACGAAGGACGAGATCGACATGCCGTTCATGTCGCGCATCGAGGGCGCGGACCCTCACGACGCGCTTCGGCGCGGAGAGATCGCCCGCACGATCCAGGGGGCGCTCGACGCGCTGCCTCCTTATCACCGCGGGGTCATCCTCATGCGCGAGGTGGAGGGCATGAGCTACGAAGAGATGGCCGAGGCCATGGGCGTGTCCAAGGGCACCATCATGAGCCGACTCTTTCACGCGCGACAGAAGCTGCAGCGAGCGCTCGGCTCCTGCTACCGCGAGCAATTCGGCGAGCGACCTAACGGCAAGGGAGGCACGCCATGAGCGAGCGACACCGCGCGTTGATGCAGCACTACGATGGGGAAGTGTCGCTCGACGCCGCCGAGCTCGGCGACGACGACCGCGAGGTGCTCGCGGCTCTTGGTCAGCTCGGGGACTGCGTGCGCGTTTGGGCGGACGAACAGTCGCTCGATGTCGATGTCGCTGACGCGGTGATGGCCCGCCTCGACGAGAGGCCCGCGCTACAGGCGTTGCCGGGTGGCGGGGCGCCTGCGCCGAGCCCCCTGGCCTCGTCCGCCGCGCCCGCGGGCTCCACCCGGAGCGCCTGGGGCTGGGCCCTGGGCGCCGCTGCCGCTGCTGCGCTGCTGATCCGCCTGGTGACGAGTGAGAGCGCGACCACCGAGCCGCTGCTCGTGGCTGCAGCCCCGGCTACCCCGACCCACCAGCCTGCGGCCGTGCTCGAAGAAGGTCAGCCGGAACCGGACCCGGCGGCCGAGATCGAGAGTATAGAGTTTGGCGCCAGCGGCGGCGCGATCTTCCTGGTCTCTGCGGGGACCGAGAACACTCCGGTCGTCTGGCTCTCGGATGATGGCTTGGAAGGCGACGTGAGAAAGCACCCCCTATGAGAGCATTTGTGCGCTTGATTGGCCTGAGCTTCACCCGCACGACGCGGGCGGCGCTCGCGCTGTGCATGGTCACCGCGTTGGTGGCGCCGCTGCCAGTGCTCGCTCAGGAGAAGCCCACCGCGCCGGCCAAAGGCAAAGGCAAAGAGAAGCCCAAGCCTGCCGAGCCGCAGTACGCCACCGAGGTGCTCGTGCTGCACGCCACCAACTCGGGCAAGGGCATCGATCCACGCGTCGGGGACATGGCGGAGCTGAAGAAGCCGCCGTTCTCCTCCTACGACAGCTACGAGCTGGTCTCCAAACACAACCTGCCGCTCGTGAGGGACGATCCCAAGACTCTGGAGCTCCCCAACAAGCGCGTGCTGCAGACCAAGCTGCTCGAGGTGTTGCCCAAGGAGCAGCTGCGCATCAGCGCCAGCATCAACAAGCCGCGGGGCAAGACCTTCCTGCCTCTGCTCGAGGTCAAGGCCAAGCCGGGGCAGACCTTCATCGTCGCCGGTCAGAGCTACAAGGACGGGATCCTGGTGCTCGTGATCCGCGTCGTGAAGTAACGCGCCGCCCGGGTCACGCGGGTGGGCGGTCCGTGGGGAGGACCGCTAGCGGTAGCTCCACCACGAACGTTGCGCCCAAACCTGGCTCGCTCTCTGCGATCAAGGTCCCGCCGTGCCCCTCCACGATACGCCGCACGATGGACAGGCCCAAGCCCGTACCTCGGCCGGGCTCCTTGGTCGTGAAGAAGGGCTCGAAGATGCGCTCCAGATCCGAGCCGGCGATCCCGGGTCCGTCGTCGGACACCCGCACCATGACGCGATCCGTCGCTTGTGACCAGCCGATGCGGAGCGCGCCACCGGTGGGGCCGAGGGCGTGTGCGGCGTTGGTGAACAAGTTCACGAACACCTGGGTGAGCTGGCCCGCGACGCCTCGCACCATCAGGGGTGCTGCGCTGCCCCGCTCGACTGTCACCCGGCTCTCGGACAGTTCGTGCTCGCAGAACACGAGCGCCTTGTCGATCACGTCCGCCAGCGCGACGGGGCCGGGCACGTTGGCCGCCGGGCGGGCGTAGGCCATCAGATCCCGGGAGAACTTCAGGATCCGATCCGCCGCCTCGCCGATGCGTGCCAGGCGCTCGAGCTCGTCCTCGTTGGCCTGACGCTTCTGCGCCATGAGGCTCAGGTACTCCGTGTACGTCACGATGCTGGTGAGCGGGTTATTCAGCTCGTGCATCACGCCCGCCGCGATCTGGCCCAGGCTCGCGAGCTTCTCGGCTTGAACCATCTGCGCCTGCAGCCGACGCAAGTCCCGCGCGTCGCGCTCCGCGAGGGCGAACGCGCGCGAGTGCGCCAGCCGCGACTCGAGCAGGGCTCGCACGTGCTCGAACACCGCCCAGTCCTCGCTCGAGGGCGCCGGGAGGTTCGATGCGGCGAGATGAAGCGTGGAGCCGGTCGCCAGGTCCACGATGACGTGATGCTCCTCCGCGAGATCGGGGAACAGTCGTAGGGTGCTCGGGGCGGCCATCTCGGGCACGGCGTGCGGGGAGCGCAGCCAGCTCACCTGCGCATCGTCATCCACGAGTCGCACGCCGAGCAACGCGGCTGGGAGCAGCGGCGCGACGGCGCGGACGAGCTCCCGCACCAATGCACGCGGGGGGAGTCGTGGATCCAGGGCGTTGGCGAGCGCCAGCAGGCTCTCCAGGCGATCGCTGCTCGGGGCAGTCCGCGCGCGCCGCTCGGAGGACGCGGGCCGAAGCCCCCGCAAATCCGACTGCACCGGCGGCGGCGTGAGCTTGCGGTCCCGGCGCTTCTTCATCGGCGCACGCTCTCCGGGTCCGAGTCCGCGCTGGCCTTCTCCAGGTCCAGGATCTTGGCGCCGCCGACGTAGCTCTTGGTCTCGTACTTGGTGATCTTGCCGACCTTACGCACGATCTCCGCCATCCGCTCGGCCTCCGACATGATCACGTTTGCCGCGTTGTAGGATGGGGTGGAGGGATCGAGGTTGCGCTTGAGCAGCTCGGCATAGCCGATCACGCTGGTGAGCGGCTGATTGAGCTCGTGGGCGGCAGCCCCCGCCAGCTCGGCGACGATGGACTGCTTCTCGCGCGAGCGCAGCGCGTCTTGGGCCTGCGCGAGGCTCTCCTCCATGCGCAGCTTCTCGCGGATGTCCGTGAAGATGCCGACCGAGCCCACGGGCTGACCGTCCTCCATGATCAGGGAAGCCGAGAGCGTGACGGGGATGAGGTCCCCGGTGGCGCTGACCATGTCCACCCGGTGGCCCTCGAGGCGTCCTGGCCCGTTGGCGTTCGGATCGCGGATCAAGCTCATGACCTGGCGCGCGACTCCCGCGGGGTAGAGGCGCTCCACGCTCAGCTTACCCACCACTGCAGCGCGGGAATAGCCGAAGATCCGGCAGGCGGCACGGTTGAACAGCAGCACCTTGCCCTTCAGATCCGCGGACACGATGCCGTCCACCGAGCTCTCGATCACGCGCTCGAGGAACTCCTTGGTCTGGCGCAGCTCGATCTCGGTCTGACGCTCCTGGGTGACGTCGCGGAAGGTGAACAGGACGGCTTCTTCTTCGTGCAGCACCGATCCAAAGCTGACGTTCAGCACGGCCTTGGAGCCGGTCTTGGTGCTGACCGCGAGGTCGATCGCCCGCGGGAACTGCCCTCGAGTGAAGCCTTCGAGCAGCTCGGCTCCGGGCGCTTCGTCCCCGAGCAGTGCGGGGAACGAGCGGGCGAGGATCTCCGCCTCGGACCAGCCGGTGATCTCGCTGGCGCGGGGGTTGGCGAACAGGACCCGCCCGCTGATGTCCATCACGATCATTCCGTCCGTGGCGCTCTCGAACACGTCCGCGTAGCGGCGGAACAGCTCGGCCCGACGCTCGGCCTCGCGTCGCGCCTCGGTGCTCTCCTGCGTCGCGTCCCGTAGCGACTGTAAGATCCGCGCGTTGCGCAAGGCGATGGCGGTGGCGTTGGCGACGGTGTGCACCAGCGCCATCTCGTGCTCGGGGAAGGCGACGTGGTCGCGAGCGCGCAGGAAGATGACCCCCATCGGGCGCCGATCGTGCGAAATGGGGACCAGTCCGAGGGAGCGGAACGCGATGCCTCGCTCCTCCTGGCGGAGGACGTCGAAGAGTGGATGATCGTGGGCATCGCGGATCACGAGCGCCTGGCCGGTCTCGAGCACGCGACGGATCTCCGGGTAGGCGTCGAGGGCGATGGGCAGGTCCTTCAGCGTCTCGTCGTCGCTGGTGGCGACGACGTAGCCCGTGCGAGTTGGATCTCCCACGAGCACGATGCTGCAGCGGTCGACCCGGGCCACCTCGGCGACCCGCTGCACCACGGTGAAGAGGATGCCGCGAATGTCGAGGGTGGAGGCGAGGGCTTGAGTGAGCTCCAGCACCATCTGCGAGTCGCGCTCCCGACGGCTGATCCGCTCCACGTACTCGCGCATGCGCAGCTGGCTGCGCACCCGAGCCACCAGCTCCGCGGGACGAAACGGCTTGTGGACGTAGTCGTCCGCGCCCGAGGAGAACACGCGCTGGATTTCGTCGTCCGACTCCAGTCCGGTCAGCACCAGGACCGGGATCTCGGCCAGCCTCGGCTGAGCGCGCAAATGCCTCAGGATCGCGTAGCCGTCCGGCTCCGGCATAATCAGGTCCAGCAGCACCACGCTCGGCACGTGCTGAGCCAGCCAGACGAGCGCCTCCGCCCCAGTCGACAGCACGGTCACGCTCATGCCCGCCGCGGTGAGAGTCTCGCTCAACACATGGCGGCTGACGGCGTCGTCATCCACGACGAGAACGGGGCCGTCGGAACTCACGTTTCTCCTCGCAGAGTCTACGCTTCGCCGCGACTAAATCAACGATCCTGGGCTCGACTGGCGCCCTGCGTGCGGCACCCGTCCGCGCGGCGCGGCGCTGGACCCGTGCCGGCGGCCTGAATATAGTGCCGCGGTTGTCCACCGATCCTCGCTTCCGTGGGGCCGCCGCGCCCGAGCCACTGGAAGAGCTCGAAGAGCTCCAGGACGACGCCATCGTCGCGCAGCAGGGCGTCACCCTGCCGCAGAAGGCTCGAGATGACGTGGTCGTGGACGAGGCGAGCGTGGTGGTGGCGGATCTTCCGGCGGAGGTGGATCCCTCCGAGCTGCTCGCCACCCGCCAGCTGGCCGCCTACCCGATGAGCCGCGATCCCACCGTGGTGATCCGTCGCGCGCCCATCCCGCCCGTCAAGAAGTCAGCCGGCTGGGTCGTACTCGTCATCTGGCTGTTCGCGGGGCTACTCGCGTTCGCGTTCGGGGGACTACTCGCCTTGCTCAGCGCGCGCGGGGATACCACCCCGGCCGCGCCCGCGACGAGCCCGGCCCAGCCCGGTCCCTGAGGTCACCAGCGCCGGCCTGCTGGCGCGTTGAAGAGCGGCGGGTCGTCCCCGCTCACGTCGCGCACGGGGATGTCTTTGTCCACGGCTTCGTACACCCGGCGCATTCGCTCGAACCCCTCCGGGTCCTCCGTGTTCAGGCGCTTGGTCTCGCCGGGATCGGCGACCACGTCGAAGTACAAGAGCCGCCGGTCGTCCCCGATGCCGATCATCTTGTAGCGGCCGTCGATCACCGCGCGGCGCCGGTCCTGCAGGTTGTCTCGCGGCAGATCGCACACGACGACCCGTGGCTCCGGCTCCGCGCCGAACAGCTCGGGCACCAGGCTCTTGCCTCGAGTGTCCGCGGTCTCGCTCACGTTCATCAACTCCAGAATGGTGCGGCGCAGATCGATGTGACTTCGCGGAGTGTCGATGCGTCGGGGCTTCGCGCCAGGTACGTCGATGAACAGGGGCACGCGCACCAGCTCCTCCCACAGTTCATAGCCGTGCTTGAGGTGGCCATGCTCGCCAAAGCTCTCGCCGTGATCCGCCGTGATGATGATGGCCGTGTCCTCCCCGAAGGGCTGCTGCTTGATCCAGGTGATCAGCTTACCCACGTGCTCGTCCGTGAAGTGGACCTCCTGGTCGTACAGATCTCGTGGGCGGTTGCCCCAGGAAGGACGACCCTCGTGCGCGAGGTACGGCGCGTGTGGATCCATGAAGTGCAGGTAGCCAAAGAACCGGCGACCCTCGCTCTGGTCACCGATCTTCGGCTTGGACATCAGCTTTCGTGCCGCCAGGGCGATGCGCTCGCTCGTGATGTGCTTGGGGGACAGATTGTTGAGCACCGTCCCCGACAACATCTTGGCTGGATCGAGGCCCTGTACCACGCCGGTGCCCGCGTGAAAGTAGGTGTGGGCGAAGACACCGAAGCGAGCGTGCCCCTCCTCCGCGAGTCGCTCGGGCAACAGCTCGTTGTCCGGGTGCCACTGGGTGAAGAAATAGCCGCCGCGGCGCATCTCGCTCGGGTAACGGCCGGCCAGCATGGGCGCCACGCTGCGCGCGGTGGTGCTCGAGATGGTGTAGGCGCGAGTGTAGCTCACGACCCGCTTCTCGTACTCCGTCAGGAAGGGCGCGATCGGCCGCGAGTACCCGTTCCAGGGCATGTCGTAGCGCAGGCTGTCGATCAGGATCAGCAGCACGTTGAGCGGGCCTCGAGGCGCGGGCTCGGCGTCCGGGGCGGCGTCTTCGGCCGCGGCGTCGCGAGCGTGTGCGTCCGCCGTGACCGCGAGGGCGGCGCTCGCGCTCGCGGCAGCTTTCGCCTCCGCTTGTTCCGGGCTGTTGGCGCGCGCTCGGCAGCCCGAGGCGATGAGGCAGAGCGCGCCGGCCAGCAGCGCGGCGGCGCCCTTCACCAGCGCCTTCCCGGTGGCGCGCCCTTGAGCGGTGGACCGCCGACGACCTCCACGTTGGGGATCTTCGCGGACTCCTCCAGGTAGATCTTCTTCATCTCCTCGAGCTTCTCGGGCTGGTCTTTGGCCAGGTCCGTCTTCTCCCAGGGGTCGTCCTTCAGGTTGAAGAGCATGAAGCTGCGGTCGTCTCCGAAGGCGACGATCTTCCAGTCGTCGGCGATGACCGCGCGCCTTCGGTCCATCAGATCCGCGCGCGGCAGGTCCACGATGATGCGCTTGGGCTCCGGCTTCTTCAGGCCGAAGATCTCGGGCACCAGGCTCTCGCCTCGGAAGGGCGGCTCCGGCGGCAGCGCCATCAGGTCCGCCAGCGTTGGCGCCAGGTCGATGTGTCCGCGCCGCACGTCGCGCACGTGCTGCGGCGCGGCGCCAGGCACGCAGAACACCATGGGCACCTTGACGACCGCCTCCCACAGCTCGTACGCGTGGCGGAACTGACCACGCTCGCCGAAGCCCTCGCCGTGGTCCGCGGTGATGACGACGGCCGTGTCCTTCCACCACGCTTGCTTGCGGGCAAAGGTGAGCAGTTCGTTGACCCACTTGTCCGTGTAGTGGACCTCGTTGTCGTAGATGTCCCGCGCCTTGTTGCCGAAGTCCGGGTGCCCCTTGTGCTTCTCGTAGGTGTGGTGTGGATCCATGTAGTGGTAGTAGGCGAAGAAGCGCTTGCCCTCGGGCAGCTTCACGTTCTTCTCGTCGCTGAGCATGTCGATGGCGAGCTTGGTCAGCGGCTCACTGGTGATGGAGGTCACCGCGCGGAGATCCACGCCGCCGGGGATCAGCCGGTAGTCGTCGAAGCCCTGGTTGTTCCCGAGCGCTGGCAGGAAGTAGCCGTGCGCGTGCCCCGCCAGGGTACGGTGGCCTTCCTTCTGGGCGCGCTCGCTCAAGAACAGGTTGTCCGCGTCGGGGTAGCGGGTGAAGAAATAGCCGTCGCGCTTCATCGCGCTCGGGTACTCGCCGACCAGCGCGGGCACGACGCTCTTGGCCGTGTAGCTCGAGAACGAGTAGCCATTCTCGTACACCGTGCAGCTCTCCTTGGCGTAGGCCGTGAGGTGCGGCAGGATGTCTCGTTCGTAGCCCGCCCAGGGCATGTCCGCGCGCAGGCTGTCGATCATCAGCAGGATGACGTTGAAGGGCCGTGCGATCTCCGGAGGCTTGGGCGGCTCGGGCTCGGCGGGCGCGCTGCTCGCGGCCGGAGCGGAGCCGGTCGGGTGCGTGGCCTCGGCGGTCGGCGTCTTCTCCTTGCACCCGAACGCCAGGCTGACGCTGCAGGCCAGGGCGAGGGGGAGCGGTGGTCGCTTCATCAGTCGGGTCTCCGGTTGCCGGTGGGGACTGGCTCGGTCCCGCCGAGGAGCGTCCACACGGCGCTCGCCCAGCGGTAGCCTCCGGTCCAGTCGGGGTGCCTACCGTCTGCCATGCGGGGCAAGTCGAGGCGAGCAGAATCGAAATAACGGCAGTGGCCCAAATTATTCCTGAGTACCTGGATGAATCCCAAATCTCGCTTCCAGGCCGGGGGGCCGATCCACAAGCAGGGTCGCCCGCGGGTGTGGGCGACGATCTGACGGATGGCTGGGGCGCGTCGCTCGGGCTTCGGATCGAACAGCTCGTTCGAACCGAGCGAAATCAGCACGAGATCCGGGTCATACCGGTACATGGCCTGCTGCAAGAGGCCCTTCTCGCCGAAGTCCAGCGTCGAGGCCGAGGTCACGCTGTCGATGAAGTACTTGCGCCCGCTGCTCTGAAAGATCGGCCGCAGGTAGTTGCCCACGAGCGGGACCATGGAGTCCCCGACGTGCAGCACCCGCGTCGCGGCGGCCGCCGGCTCACCGGAGGCCAGGCGCAGGGTCGCGTCCTCGGCAGCGGCCGTGCTCGCGCTCGGGGCAGGCGCAGCGGACTCGCTTGGCGGCGGGGCTTCCGCGCTCTGGGTTTGGGGCGGCGCGGCGTCGTCTCGGACCGGCGTCGCCGCAGTGGACTCTCGGCAGCCCAGCGCTGCCGCGCACACCGCCGCTACGCTCGCGCAGGCGACGACGCGACGTGCCCGCGTCGGACCGACGGCGGGCGTGGCTCGGGGGACTTCGCGGTGGCTAGGTGTGAGGCACACCCTGGGTGTGTCCTTCGGTTGGGCGCGCCGATCAAGGAAATCCGGGAGTCACCTTGCGGATCGCGATCCGATCGTGCCAAGACCAAAGGCCCTTGCGATGACCTCGAAGCTCCACCCCGCACTGTCGCGCCTGCCCAAGGTGGACCGGGTGCTCGCCGCGCCCGAGCTCGCCCCCGTGGTCGCGCGTCTCGGAGTCCGCGCTCTCACCCTCGTGACGCGCGAGGTCCTGGCCGAAGCGCGGGAGCGTTCCCTCGAGAGCGGCGCTCCGCCGCCGGACCCCGGCCTCATCGTCGAAGAGGTGCGTGTGCGGGCGCTCGAGCGCGGGCAGAGTCCCCTCCAAGTCGTGATCAACGCGACCGGAGTGCTGCTGCACACCAACCTCGGTCGGGCTCCGTTGCCGCGCGAGTCGCTGCTGCGCATCGCCGAGGTCGCGGGTCGCTACAGTAGCCTGGAGCTCGACGTGGAGCTGGGCGTGAGGACTCGGCGTGGCGTCGGCGTCGAAGCTCGGCTGGCGGCGCTGGTCGGCGCCGAGGACGCGCTACTCGTCAACAACAACGCCGCCGCGGTGCTGCTGGCGCTCAGCGGGCTGTGCGCCGGGCGGGATGTGCTCGTGTCTCGCGGTGAGCTGCTCGAGATCGGCGGCGGCTTCCGCATCCCGGACGTGCTGGCGCGTTCGGGCGCTCGGCTGGTGGAGGTGGGAACCACCAACCGCACGCGCGCGGATGACTACGCGCGGGCGATGGACGAGCGCACGGCCGGCGTGCTGCGCGTGCACCCTAGCAACTTCAAGATGACGGGCTTCACCGAGCGTCCCAGCCTCGCTGACCTCGCCGCGCTCGCCCGCGCGCGGGGCGTCTGGCTGCTCAAGGATCTCGGCGGAGGGCTCGTGGTGCCGCTGCCGGACTCGGTGGACGCGCGGGATCAGGCGCGCGAGCCGAGCGTGCAGGCCTGTTTGACCGGCGGAGCGGACGTGGTCTGTTTCAGCCTCGACAAACTGTTCGGTGGACCCCAGGCCGGGGCGCTGGTGGGGCAGGGGGTGCTGGTGCAGCGCCTGCGCGAGGATCCGCTCGCCCGCGCGCTGCGCGTGGACAAGGTCACCCTCGCGGCGCTCGAACCCCTCCTCGACGTGTACGAGCGAGGTGAGCTCTCGGCCATTCCGCTGCATCGCATGTTGGCCGCGACGCCCGCCGAGCTGCTAGCTCGCGCGGAGCGCTGTCTGGCTCAGCTCGGTGCTGCGGCGCCGGCGGTCGCGATCACGCCGTCGGTCGCGGCGATCGGGGGCGGCACGCTGGCCGACGCGACGGTGGCGTCGCTGGCGCTGACGATCGTCACCTCGGCGCCGAATGCGCTCGCGAAGCGCTTGCGTCGCGGGGCCCCGGCGGTCGTCGGGCGCGTCGAAGCGGACCAGGTGGTGCTCGACCTGCGCACGGTGCTCGAGGACGAGGACGCCCTGCTGGTGCAGGCCCTGCGCGGTGCGCTCGTGACGGCGACGTGACGCAAGGCCGGCGTGTGCGCATTACACCTACCCTGGACCTCGACTTCGGTGTGACCCGCGCCCCTCGCTCGCAGGTCCGCTCGGGTGTACCCTGTCGGGGTGGCTCACTTCGTTCGTCTCTTCGGCTATGGGCTAGCGGGGGTGTTGGGCTTTGCCGCCTGCGGGCTCGAGACCAGCGGTACCGCGAGCGTCGATCCGGACGGCGGCGGTGGTCAGGCGGGGCAGGCGGCCGGCGGTGGCGTCGGTGGCACCGAGTGCTTTCCGGGCTCCAAGGTGTGCCCGGACTCGCAGGGCACGCCCAAGTGCATCGCCTCCAACTCACCCGACACGGGCTGCGCCACGTCGTCCTGCGAGCCATGTACGCTGTCCAACGCCACATCCAAGTGCGGCGGCGACGGCAAGTGCGCCATCGACCAGTGCAGCCCCGGCTTCGCCGACTGCGACGGTGATTCGACCAACGGCTGCGAGTCGAACCTGCAGTGGGCGCCCGACAAGTGCGGCACCTGTCAGACGAACTGCACCACCGAGGGCAAGATCTGCGAAGAGGGCGCCTGCGTCGTGGACACCTGCCCGACGGGTACGGCCAACTGCGACGGAGACAAGAGCAGCTGCGAGGTCGACACCACGAGTGACCCGAACAACTGCGCGTTCTGCACGAACAAGTGCGATCTCACGAACGCCAACTCGGCCTGCGCGTCGTCCCAGTGTGTCATCACGTCGTGCCAGGGCAGCTATCGCGACTGCGACTCGACCACGTCCAACGGCTGTGAGACCAACTCCGCCACGGACCCGAGCAACTGCGGCCAGTGCGGCAAGGTGTGCAGCAGCACCAACGGGATCGCGGGTTGCTTACTGGGCAACTGCGTGATCGTCTGCACCCCCCCCTGGCGCAACTGCGACAACAACGCCGACAACGGCTGCGAGATCAACAGCCACACCAACCTGGCCCACTGCGGGGGCTGCAACAGCCCGTGTCAGCTCCAGAACGTGAACGGGCCCAAGTGCGTGGGCGGCAGCTGCGACTACGACAGCTGCCAGAACGGCTGGGGTGACTGCGACAACAACCGCGCGAACGGCTGCGAGCGCAACCTGACGAACAGCAAGGGCCACTGCGGCACGTGCAACAACGCGTGCCAGGACCCGCAGGGCGGCACTGCGGTGTGCAGCAACGGAGCGTGTGCCTCGAGCTGCGGCGCGCCGCAGACCCTGTGCACCAACGCTTGCTACAACCTGACGAGCGACGTCAGCAACTGCGGCAGCTGCGGCAACGGCTGCACCACGACCAAACCGAACGCGACCCCCGCGTGCTCCAATGGGAGCTGCGGCTTCACCTGCAACAGCGGTTTCACGAACTGCGGAGGGGACTGCGTCAGCCTCCAGAACACGGTGGCGCACTGCGGCAGCTGTGGAAACGCCTGCACCGCGCCGTCGAACGGCACGGCGACCTGCGCGGGGGCCACCTGCGGCTTCAACTGCAACAACAACTTCAGCAAGTGTGGCAACGAGTGCCGCAATCTCTCGAACGACGTGGGTCACTGCGGCAGCTGCAGCAACGCCTGTCCCGCCGGCTCGCCGCCGGGGACCCCCACCTGCGGGGGCGGCACCTGCGGCTTGACCTGCGGCGGCGGCACCACCGCCTGCCCCACCGCGAACCCCACCGGGTGCTTCAACACGAACACCTCGAACACACACTGCGGTAGCTGCGGCAGCGCTTGTACGGGAGCGAATCGCTCCTGTCAGAGCGGCTCGTGCCTGTGCAACCCCGGGTTTACGTCGTGCAGCGGCAACTGCGTGAATCTACAGAACACGAAGGCCCACTGCGGTGCATGCGGCGCTGCCTGTGCCGGCACCTCGAGCCAGTGCACGAGCGGCAACTGTACCTGCCCCAACAGCAGCGACACCTACTGCCCGAACATTGGCTGCCGGAACCTGCAGACCAGCAACTCCAGCTGTGGGAGCTGCGGCAACGGCTGTCCGAGCGGGCAGAACTGCGTCGGGGGGTCGTGCCAGGGCGGCACCGGGGGCACCGGCGGCGGTTCCGGGGGCACCGGCGGCGGCTCTGGCGGTTCCGGCGGCTAACGGTCGCCTGGGCGCCCCGGCCGGGTTAGACTGCAGCTGTGGTGCGCTTCATCAGAGCCGTCCTGCTCGGTCTCGCTGGGCTCGTTCCATTCGCTGCGTGTGGCTTGAGCACGGAGGGCACGGCCAGCGTCGATCCAGATGGCGGCGGTGGCGTGTCCGGGAGCGGGGGCTCCGGGGGCGTGGGTGGGACGCAGTGCTTCCCCGGCTCCAAGGTGTGCCCGAATGCCCAGGGCGAGCCCGAGTGCCTGGCGTCGAGCGCGCCCGAGACCGGGTGCGCGACCAGCTCCTGCGAGCCCTGCACGCTGACCAACGCCACGGCGAAGTGCGGGGCGGATGGCAAGTGCGCCATCGACCAGTGCAGCCCGGGCTTCGCGGACTGCGATGACGATCCGAAGAACGGGTGCGAATCGAACCTGCAGTGGGCGCCCGACAAGTGCGGGACGTGCCAGACCAACTGCACGAACAGCGGCAGGATCTGCGAGGAGGGGACGTGCGTGGTCGACACCTGTCCCAGCGGGACCGCGAACTGTAACGGGGACAAGAGCACCTGCGAGGTGGACACCACGAGCGATCCGAACAACTGCGGCTTCTGCACCAATCAGTGCAATCTGCTCAACGCCAACTCCGCCTGCGCGGCGTCGAAGTGCGTGATCACGTCGTGTGCCGGCGCCTATCGCGACTGTGATCAGGAGCCCGCGACCGGCTGCGAGGTCAATTCCGCCACGGACGCCGACAACTGCGGGCAGTGTGGCAAGAAATGCAGCAGCACCAACGGGGTGCCCGGCTGCAACAACGGTAACTGCGTGATCGTGTGCACCCCGCCCTTCGCGAACTGCGACAACAACGCGGACAACGGCTGCGAAGTCAACCTGCACACCACCCTGGCCCACTGCGGCGCGTGCAACGTCCCCTGCCAGCTGCAGAACGTCAACGGGGCCAAGTGCGTGGGCGGTGCTTGCGACTACGACAGCTGTCAGACGGGCTGGGGCGACTGTGATGGCAACCGCGCCAACGGCTGCGAGCGCAACCTGCAGAACAGCAAGAACCACTGCGGCACCTGCAACAACGTTTGCCAAGACCCCCGGGGCGGAACGTCCGTGTGCAGCAACGGCGCCTGCGCGTCGAGCTGTAGCCCGCCCCAGACCTTGTGCACGAGCACCTGCTTCAACCTGACGAGCGACGTCAGCAACTGCGGCAGCTGCGGCAACGTGTGCACTACGACCAAGCCGAACGCGACCGCCTCGTGTTCGGGAGGGGCGTGTGGGTTCACCTGCAACGGTGGCTTCACCAACTGCGGCGGGGACTGCGTGAACGTGCAGAACACGGTCGCGCACTGTGGGGCCTGCAGCAACGGCTGCCCGACGCCCCAGAACGGCACGCCGACCTGCTCCGGCGGCCAGTGCGGGTTCAACTGCAATACAGGCTTCACCAAGTGCGGCAACCTGTGCCTGAACCTGAGCAACAACGTCGACAACTGCGGGAGCTGCGGCAACCCGTGCCCCGGTCCGGCCTCGGGCTCCACGGGCCAGCGGGTGTGCAGCGGTGGCAACTGCAGCTTCAGCTGTTCGAGCGGCACGCTGTGCTCGCCGGGCAGCCCCACCGGCTGCTGGAACACGGGCACGTCCAACCTGCACTGCGGGGGCTGCGACCAGCCGTGTACCGGGCAGAACCGCAGCTGCGTGGGCGGCAATTGTGTGTGCACCGGCGGCACCACCGAGTGCGGCGGTGCCTGCGTCAATACCGCCACCAATGCGTCGCACTGCGGCAGCTGCGGCAACGCTTGCCCCGCCGGCACGCCTCCGGGCACGCCGACCTGCTCGGGCAGCACGTGTGGGCTCTCGTGCTCGAGCGGTACTGCGTGCCCGCAGGGAGCGCCCACGGGTTGCTTCGATACGACGACGGACAAGAACAACTGCGGCGGGTGTGGCAACGTGTGTGGCGGCACGGCCCACTGCGCGGCCAGCGCCTGCACCTGCACCGACCCGCAGATCTACTGCGGCGGCCAGTGCGTGAACAAGAACACCGACGCTGACAACTGCGGCAAGTGCGGCTGCAAGTGCAGCTCGCCGCCGAACTGCAACGGCGGGACCTGTCAGGGCTCGAGCAGCGGCTGCTGACGCCGCGCGTTACTTCCTGCGGACCGAACGCGAGAGCAGCACCAGCTCCCGGGCCGCCGCGAAGATCTCGTCTTCGCTCAGCAGCACCAGGTTGGCGGCGTCGCCCAGGGGTATGAAGCTGTCGGCGCTCGTGACCCGGCCCAGGCGCAGCCCGGCCCCGCGCTCGGCCACGGCGCTGGCGAGCGCCTCCGAGATGCTGCCGCTCCTGCGACACTCGTCCACGATCAAGAGCGCGCCCGTCTCCCGGGCGTGACCGAGCACCGCGTCCTCTGGCAAGGGGCACAGGAAGCGCAGGTCGAGCACCCGCGCGCGGGCGCCGGTCTCTCGCTCCAGCCGCCGGGCCGCGCGCAGGCTCATCCACAAGCCATTGCCGTAGGTGGCGATGGTGAGGTCGGCGGCGTCGGAGTGATACACGCGTGGCTCGAAGGGCTCCGCCACGCCAGGAGGCGGTGGGGCTGCCCACTGGCCGTCGCCGTCCTCGTACAGATCACGCGTGTGGTACAGGGCGATGGGCTCGACGCTCACCACCACGCGGCCAGACTCACGGACCAGCGCGAGCGCCGTGCGGTACAGCGCCAGCGCGTCGTCCCCGCGCGCCGGGCAGATCACCGTGAGCCCGGGGATGTCCCGCAGCACCGCGACGCTGTTGTCGTTGTGGAAGTGGCCGCCGAACCCCTTCTGGTAGGCCAAACCCGCGATGCGGACCAGCATCGGGTTGGCCAGACCGCCGGCGGAGAAGAACGAGAACGTGGCGGCCTCGCCCCGGAGCTGATCCTCGGCGTTGTGCAGGTACGCCAGGTACTGGATCTCGGGGATGGGCAGGAGCCCGAGGGTCGCGGTGCCGAGGGCGAGCCCCAGGATGGTCTGTTCATCGAGCAGCGTATTGAAGACCCGGGCTGGCCCGGCCTGCGCGAGCAGGCCCTTGGTCACGCCGTATACGCCTCCCTTCTTCGCCACGTCCTCCCCGAACACGAGGGCCTCGGGGAACGCCGCGAGGGCCTCGCCGAGGGCGGTGTTGATGCCCTGAGCCAGCGTCATGGGCGACGGTTGGGGGGACGAGTCCAGCGCGGCGGCGCGCGACAAGACGCGCTCCACGTCGACGGGCGCGCTGATGGCGCTCATCACCTCGACACGCGAAGCCAGCTTGGGACGCGTGATCACCAGCTCCATCTCGTCGCGCACGCGCGCCAGCGCCCGCGCGTCGAGCTCGAGTAGCTCGCTCGGCTCCAGCGCGCCGCCAGCCAACAGGCACGCCGCGGCGCCAAGCAGCGGATCTCGGGTCATGAGCTGGGCGAGCTCGCCTGGGGTGCGGTAGCTGGTGTCCACGTCGCTGCCGGCGTGACCGAGCAGCCGCACGCAGCCAAGGTGCAGGATGGCTGCGCGGCGCGAGGTCCGAACGTAGGACACCGCCGCCGCAGCCATCTCCCAGGCCTGGGTCAGGTCGAAGCCGTCGCAGTGGAAGTACTCCAGGTGAGGCATCGCCCGCAGACGCGTCTGCACCCACCCCTCCGGAGAACGCACGCTGATCCCCAGGCCGTTGTCCTCGCACACGACCAAGAGCGGCAACGTGAGGTGCTGGTGCAGCACCCAGCTGGCCGCGTTGAGCGCGCCGAGCAGGGTGCTGTGGTTCAAGCTCGCGTCGCCGAAGCTGGCCAGCGCGATCGCGTCCGGCGCGCCGACGCCAAGCAACCGCCGCCGGCGCTCGAGCCCGAACGCCAGGCCGACGGCGCGCGGGAGGTGGCTGGCGATGGTGCTGGTGCTGGGCAAGATGCCGAGCGCCGGATGGCCGAGCACCTTGTGCCGGCCCCCGCTCGCGGGCTCCTCCTTGGCGGCGACGAGGGACAGGGTCACGTCCCGCACGCCGTCGATCTCTGGAACCTGGCGCGCGCGCTCGAGCTGCAGGGCGGCGCTGCGGTAGTGGACCAAGCTCGGGTCGGCGTGGGTCGTGAGCCGCCCGAGTACGACGTTGGACTCGTGTCCGGCGCTGGCGATGGTGTAGTGGCCGTGCCCGCGAGTCCTCAGCTCGAGGGCGGCGCGATCGAGGTGTCGGGAGCGGAGCATGCTCTCGACCAAATCCCGGCCCAGCGCGGCCGAGCCTCGCCAGGGCGTGACCTCCGGGAGCGGGCCGCCATCGATGGCGTCGCGGAGCCGGCGGTGAAGGGCCTCGATACGTTCGAGCGACATGGGGCTTGGCAGCGGAGCGTAGTCGATCCCGCGGCGCTGGCGCTGGGATTCACGACCCATGAGTCCAGGCGCGACGCGAGTCCATGGATCCTCTAGGCTGTGACAGGATCGATGCCGAGCCCGCTCGAGACCGGACGAAACCCCGAGGAGCCCACGGTCCTCGACGTGGCCCAGGCCACCGGGCCGTCGGAGAGCACCTCGACGTCCCCGGGAGGCGGCAGCGCAACCGGAGTCGACAGCGCGCTCAGCTTCGTGGGGCCGCCCACGAGCGTGAGCGCAGCGACGGCACACATCCTGGGAGCCGAAGAGCAGGCGCGCACTGTGGCGCTGCTGCGGCTCGTGCTCGCGGCGGCCATCGCGGGGTTGTTCGCCATTTGGTTGCAGGACGAGGGCAACCCCGG
Organism: Polyangiaceae bacterium; assembly: GCA_019637295.1. Lineage (GTDB taxonomy): Bacteria > Myxococcota_A > Polyangia > Polyangiales > Polyangiaceae > JACKEA01. The sequence continues at coordinate 839,212 of JAHBVX010000003.1, read as the reverse complement.
CCGCGTGCTCGCGTCGGTGGTCACGGCCATCACGGGCGCGGCGTGCGTCGTGTTGCTGTGGCACGCTCGAAAGGTCGAGCGCTTCGCGCATGCGGCCGTTCTCGCGTTTGGCGTGTGCTGCGCGGTGACGATCCTCGTCATGGTCTACTACGTGGGCGTCTTCTCGCCCGCCATCGTGGCGATGTGCATCGGTATCTATTTCTTCGGCCTCAGCGACTCGAGCCTGGGCGGCAGGCTGATCTACGGGGCGGGCGCGCTCGGCTACCTGGTGCTCAACTTGGCCGCGATCTTGGGCGTCGTGGACACGAGCCGGTCCGTGCTCGCGCTGGCCAATCCCCCCGTAGAGGGCATGGTGGCGGTGACGGTCGTGTGCCAGGTGCTGTTCTTCGCGACGTTCGTGATGGCGCGCAGCAGCCGCCGGGCCACGCTGATGGCCTTCGAGCGGGTGGAGCGCGCCTTGCGGCAGATCAAGAAGCGCGACGCGCTGCTGGACGAAGCGCGAGCGGAGCTGGAGGGCGAACGCGCCGCCAAGCTCGGCCGCTATACGGACCAGCAGCTCGGGACGTACACCATTGCCGACGTGATCGGTCGCGGTGCCATGGGAGAGGTGTACCGCGGGTGGGACACGGCGCTCGATCGCGCGGTGGCGCTGAAGTTCCTGAACCCCAGCCTGATCGCGGATCAGGAGAACGTGCAGCGATTCTTCCGCGAGGTCGAGGTGGCCAAGCGGCTCGAGAGCGAGCACGTCGTGCAGCTGTACGACCACGGCGTGACCGCGGCGGGGGCGCCCTACTTGGTCATGGAGTTGCTCGAGGGTCGGGACCTGGCCCAGCACCTGCGGGAGAAGAAGCGGCTCGGCATGAGCGCGGTCGTCGAGCTCGTGATGCAGGTGGCCGACGCGCTGGCGGTCGCGGATCAGGCCAAGATCGTGCATCGGGATCTGAAGCCTCAGAACCTCTTTCTCAGTGAGCGCGGCAACCGGCGGGTGTGGAAGGTGCTCGACTTCGGCGTGTCCAAGATCCTCGACGGAGCAGAGAACCTGACCATGGGCGCGGCTGTGGGGACGCCCAGCTACATGTCGCCGGAGCAGGCCCGCGCCGGGGACGTCGATCACCGCGCGGACGTGTTCGCGCTGGGTGTGGTCGCGTATCGCACGCTCACGGGGCGGCCGGCGTTCACCGCCTCGGACAGCGTCGCGACGCTGTACAACGTGGTGCACGTGCAGCCCGCCCGCCCGTCGGAGCTCGTCCGGGTCACGGAGGATGTGGACCGGGTCATCGCCCTGGCGCTGGCGAAGGCTCCGGAGCGCCGCTTCAGCTCAGCGCTCATGCTCGCCACCGCCCTGCGAGAGGCGGCGCGCGAGCGGCTCGACCCGCGCCTGCGCACCGACGCCGACGCGCTACTCACGGAGCATCCCTGGGGCAAGGACATCTTGAGGCCCTGACCGTCGTCGCTCGAGAGCGGTCGAACGATCAACGCCGGCCGGGGCCGCGCACGCGCAAGTCGCCCTTGCGCTGGGTGGTGCCCTCGCGATCGAGCTGCTCGAGCAAGGGGATGGCCTGCTTGCGCGAGACGCCAGCCAGCTCCTTGAGATCCGGCACGCTGATGGACTCGGCGCTCGCGAAGTGGGTCTCTAGCCTCCGCCGCAGGGCGTCGATGGCGCTCTCGGCGAACCACAGGGTGCCCAGCCGCCGGGCTCTCTGTTCGCGGGAGAGTCGGGCGAGCGCGGCACGAACGCGCTCCACGGGCTGTGCGAGCTCGCTGGCCAGCGCGTTCTCGCCCGTCCCCTCCAGGCCCAGCGTTTCGAGCCGAGCGACCACCGCGTCGGCGAGTTGGCGCACGACCGGCCCGCTGCTCTCGGCGAAGGCAGCCGTACACACGACGCCTTCCTCGAGCACGATGCGACCGGCGGTCGCTAGCCGCGAGAGCACCACGTCAGCCAGTGCCCGCCCCGAGCGTCGCGCCAGGGCGGTCCGCGCGGTCTCGAGCGAGAGCCCGGGCTCGTGAGGATGTGCCTCGTGGTGGGTCTGCACCCGCCGGAGCAGGTCGTCCGCGAGCTGGTCCACGTTCTCGGCGGTCGTGAACTCCCGTCCGGACGGCAGCGCGATGGTTGTGGCTGGCCCTTTGCGCTTCTTGCCCGCCAACGCCTCGGAGAGGGCGCCGGGTTCGAGCCCCAGGCGTCGCTCGACGCTCTCGGCGTCGAGGGGCCTGGGACGCGCGAGCTCGAGCAGACCCGAGAGGGCCGCGGTGACTTGGTTGTCCGCCAGGGCCTCGAGCGTCGAGGCGCGTAGCTCCCAGGCGCGTGCCGCTCGCCGCGGCGGCAGCTTGGGTGCCTGGGCGTCGACGACGATGCCGCCGCCGAGCACGGCGCCTCGGGCGGAGGTGCTCCGAAACCCGCGCAGCACGAAGCCGATCTTCCCCATCGCCGGCAGGGCCGCGTCGAGCGCCAGGTGCAGCGAGCGAGCGCCGAGGCGAGTGACCCGAACCGTGCGTCGTGCCGTGCCCACGTGGACCAGCGCGCTCGAGCCGTCCTCGATGCGCGCGAAGTCCGCCTCCGTCCCCCGGAGCACGACGTCGAGCCGGGTGGAGGCGAGCGCGTGCGTCGCCAAGGCGTCGCCGCGAGCCACCTCGCTCTGCTCGACCCGCGCCAGGTTGACGGCGACGCGGCAGGGCGCGCTGGCGGCGTCGACCCTGCTGCCGTGGACGTGGAGCTGCCGGCACGTCGTGTCGTAGACCTTGCCCTCACTCACGACGGCGACGGCCTGTCCTTCCCTCAGCGAGCCGCGGGTCAACGTGCCGGTGACGACGGTACCCGCGCCCTTCACCGAGAAGACCCGGTCGATGGGCAACCACGCGCAGGCGCTCTCGGCTCGCGCCGGCGTGTCTCGCCCGAGCCCGAGCAACGCCGCCTTCAGCTCGGCGAGCCCCGCGCCGGTCTCGACGGACGTGGGAACCAACGTCAGCGCCGTGAGCCCTGCTTCCGCCAGCGCCGCCTCCACGTCGGCGCGGGCCATCCCGAGCATCTCGTCGTCGACCAGGTCACACTTGGACAGCGCCACCACGAAGCGCGTGATCCCCAGCAGTCGGCACACCTGCAGGTGCTCGCGAGTCTGCGGCATCACGCCGTCGTCGGCGGCCACCACGAGCAGCACACCATCCACGCCACCGACGCCGGCGATCATGGCGTGGACCAATCGCTTGTGCCCCGGCACGTCGATGAAGCTCATCGGTTCGTCGGCGAACGTCGCGAAGCCGAGCTCGATGCTGATGCCGCGTCGCTTCTCGTCCGGGAGTCGATCCGTGTCCGTCCCCGTCAGCGCGCGCACCAGCGCGGTCTTGCCGTGATCCACGTGACCTGCCGTGGCGATCACCACCCGTCGGGCGAGAGCGGTCACGACGCCACCGGCTGCATGGCTCGACTCTCTACCACGCGCGACCCACCGCGCGGATGGCGTCATCACGCGGGAGGAGCGGTCAGGATCTCCGCCCCCGCCCGGGTCACCAGCAGCGTGTGCTCGAACTGTGCGGAGAGCCGACCGTCCGCCGTCACCACCGTCCAACCGTCGCTCAGGAAGCGCACGGCCGCTCCACCGGCGTTGATCATCGGCTCGATGGTCAGCGCCATGCCGGCGCGCAGCCGGGTCCCCGTACCCGCCCGCCCGTGGTGGGCGACGTGGGGGGGCATGTGCATGCTGCGTCCTATGCCGTGCCCGCCGAGCTCCCGGACGACCTGGCAGCCCTCGCTCCGGGCCAGCCGTTCGATGGCGTGTCCGATGTCACCGAGTCGCGCGCCGTCGCGTACGGTGGCGATGCCGGCGTCTCGACAGCGCCGCGCGACTTCGACGACGTGGAGCGCGTCCGGGCCCGGCTCACCCACGAAGAAGGTGGCAGAGGTGTCGCCGTGGTAGCCGTCCAAGCACGTGGTCACGTCCACGTTGACGATGTCCCCGGGCTCGAGCATCTCGTTGGCGCTGGGGATGCCGTGGCACACTACGTGATTTCTGCTCGTACACGCCGCCGCGGGGAAGCCTTGGTAGCCGAGCTGACTCGGCCAGCCGCCCTGTCGTATGGTGTCCTCACGAACCCAGGCTTCGATCTGAGCCGTGGTCACACCCGGACGGATCCGAGTCCCGACCATGGCGAGCGTGCGCGCCGCGGCGGCGCCGGCTCGACGGAGCGCGGTGAGCGCGACGTCGTCGTGGATGGTGATGCTCATGGCACCGGCGTGCGGTGGTTCGCCCGCGTCGCCCAATACCAAATCGGTATCGCGAGGTCGCGAGCCTCGTGCTAGACACGCGCCCGTGAGCCTGGACCAACTCCGTTACTTCGTCGCTGTAGCCGAGACGGGTAGCACCCACGCGGCGTCCGTCCGGGCGTGCGTGTCGCAGCCTCCGCTGAGCCGCCAGATCCGCGCGCTCGAGGCCGAGGTGGGCGTGCCGCTGTTTCAGCGCACGAGTCGTGGCATGCTGCTGCGGCCCGCAGGGGTCACCTTCCTGCAGCATGCGCGCAGCATCCTCGGAGCGGTGGACGCTGCGGTGGTCGCGGCCCGAGGGCACGCGGGTCACGTCGCTGCGGGGTCGGCCCTCGAGTGGACCGAGGCTCCCCCAGCGGATGGGCGAGGGTGATCGTGCAGCCCGCCGTCGAGCCGAGCTCTGACGCGCGCCTCGCTGCGTTCGCCCGCGACGTTCAGGCGCTGCGCCGCGAGGTGTTTGCGTCGCTCGGGGAGGACGACTTGGCCCACCTGCGCAAGATCGAGCGTTGGGGCCGCCTCGCCACGGCCGTGGGTCTCGCTAGCGCGTGGCTGGGGCCCAACCTGGTGAGCATCGCCGGGCTGTCGCTTGGGCGCTCGACGCGCTGGCTGCTGATGCATCACATCGGACACCGCGGCTACGACGCGGTGCCGGGCGTCGAGGCGCGTTACACCAGTCAGTCGTTCGCGTCCGGCAAGCGTCGCTTCCGCGACTGGCCGGACTTCATCGAGCCCGAAGCGTGGAAGTACGAGCACAACGTGCTGCACCACGCGTACACCGGCCAAGAGTTGGACCCGGATCTGATCGAGCGCAACACCGAGTGGGTTCGCGCCCGCCCCGTGCCCGTCCGCTGGGCGCTGCTCGGCGTGTTGGCGTTGACCTGGCGCGCCAGCTACTACGCCGAGGTCACCCTCGCTGCTCGACTCGAGAAGGAGCAAGGCGAGAAGCCCAGCGCGCGCACGCTCCGGCGCGCCGCGCTGCGCGAGTGCTGGCTACCCTACGGCAGCTACGCCTTCGGGGCGTTGCCGCTTCTGTTCGCGCCCCTTGGGCCCTTCGCGGTGGGCAGCGCGTTCTTGAACTCGGTGCTGGCGGACCTGCTGACCAACGTGCACACCTTCTTGGTCGTGGGCCCCAATCACGCCGGGGACGATCTGTATCGCTTCGACTCGCCCCCCGCGTCCAAGGGCGAGTACTTCGCCCGGCAGGTGCTGGGCTCGGCGAACTACCGAACCGGCGGTGACTGGAACGACTTTCTGCACCTGTGGCTGAACTACCAGATCGAACACCACCTGCTGCCGGACGTGCCGATGTTGCAGTACCAGCGGGTCGCGCCCAAGGTCCGGGCGCTGTGCGCGAAGCACGGCCTGCCGTACGTGCAACAGAGCGTGTGGCGCCGTTTCGGGAAGATGGCGCAGATCTTCGTCGGCCAACGGGTGATGAAGCGCGCCGCAGCGACGCGCTAGCCTACCTGCGGCGCGCCTTCGTCGCTGGCTTGCGAGCGGCCCGCGTGCTGGGCGCCTTCTTCGCCGCGGCCTTCTTGGCGGGCGCTCGCTTGCTGGGGGAGGTCTTCTTGGCTGGGGCCTTCGTCTTGGCGGGTGCCTGCTTCGCCGCGCTCTGCCACACGCCGAGGGTTGCCCCCTGGGGATCGACGAACACGCCGAGCGCGCCCATGCCGGGGATGGGCATGAAGGGTACCAGGATGGTGGCGCCGGCCTTCGCGGCCTTCGCGATCGTCTTCTTCACGTCCGCTACCTGCACATAGGGCGTCCACGACGTCGGCACCTCCGGCGACTGCTTGCCGCTCATGCCGCCGCCCACGCCCTCGCCGACCTGGATGCCGGTCCACCGCATCTCGGGAAAATCGACGAGCTTCCAGTCGAAGATGCGCTTGTAGAACTTCTTGGCGGCCGCGACGTCGCCGGTGCTGAGATCGATGTGACAGAACGGGTTACCCATGGGCGCGAGGATCCGGCAGTCCAGAGACTGGGTCAACGGTCTCGTTCACGTTCCGCCGTCCGGCCTCAGCTCCACCCGGTGCGTCGTGCGCTTGCCGCACTGCAGGCAGCGCGCCGCGTAGCTCGGGCTGCCCGAGGCGCCGTAGCGAAGTCCGCCCAGGTCCCACACGGAGCGTTCGTGTGCGCACTCGTTGCACCGCAACATCCAGCGTCGAGACTCCGCTTCCATCGAGGCGGCGCGCTCGCGGGAGACGACCGCGAGGATCAGTCGGCGCAGCAGGCTCATGGCCGAGGGGTGAGGGTCAGCGTCGCTTCTTGGCAGCGCCGGCGCGCGCCGGCGCCGGCTGGTGCGAGAAGGCCCGCTCGAGCCGCTGCTTGAGGTCCCCGCGGCGAGCTCGCCGCGAGGCGATCTGGGCCTCGATCGCCAGGTTCGCCTCGACGTCGTCGGCCAGCTCGTCCGCGGCGAGGCGACCCACCTCCGCCAGACGCGCGCCGAGCCGCTCGCGCAGGCGCTCGCGCATGGACTCGCGCATCAGCTCGAGGGCGACCTCACGCGCCATGCGATGGGCTTGTCCGAGCAGCAGCTCGCTGATCTCGAGATCCAGGAACTCGGTGTCGCCGCCCCCGGGTCGAGGGCCTCGCTGCTGCTGGTCGTTGCCTCGCTGCCGCTGATCGTGGCCCCGTTGATGGCCGTGCTGGTCGTTGCCGCCGCGATGACCGCGCTGATCGTCACCCATGTTTGCCTCCTCGGGAACGCAGGATAGCGCGCCTGGCGCGCTCCGAGCACGCTCATTTGCCGGCCCGAGCACGCAGGCGTGCGCGGACCCGCTCCAGCCGCCGCTGCGCCAGCCGCGCAGCGATGGCGGGGGTGGGCTCACCCGAGGCCGCGCTCTCGCGCAAGACGTCCCGCGCCACCTGGCCCAGGGCGTCGATCAAGGGTGTGGGGTCCGGCAGACCCATCACCGACCTGCCGATCCCCGCGATCACGGCGCCCGCCGAGGCGACCGGATCCGGAACGAACGCGATGCCTCGCTCGACCAGGACCGCGCCGGCCTCGTCGTCCGACAGGATGTTGTTCGCCGCTCCGCACACCGCCCACACGCGCAGCCCCCGCGCTTCGTCGGCACCGATGACCCCGCCGACGGCGCACGGGGCGAGCACGTCGAGGCGTGCCTTCAGCAGGTGGGCCGGCTCGATCACCGTTGCGCCGTGCTCGCGGGCCACGCGCTCGGCTCGCTTGGCGTCGAGGTCCGCGACGTACACCCGCAGGCCCGCCGCCACCAGGGCGCCGGTCACCGCCGAGCCGATCGCGCCCGCCCCCTGCACCCCCACGCTCAGGGAGCGGAGGCTGTGGCCTTGCCCCTCCGCGCAGGCCTCGATGCAGCGCAGGAGCCCGCGCGCCACCGCGGCGGCGAGCCCCGTCTCATCCGCGTGCACGAAGCGGCAGGTCGCCGCCATCGCGTCGAGATCGGCTGCCGTCGTGCCGAGATCCCCCGCTGTTCGGAAGAGCCCGCCGAGCTCCTCGACCAGCTCGCCCAGGCGAGCGAACGCGCGCGGGCGATCGAGCCCCGGGTGGTCGAGCACGACGAGCTTGCCCCCGCCGGCGTCCAGCCCAGCTATGGAGCACTTCAGCGTCATCGCGCGAGCCAGCGCGCTGCACTCTCGAACCGCGTCTCGAAGGCTCGGGTAGCTGCGGGTGCGGATGCCGCCGGCCGCGGGCCCGAGCGTCAGGTCGTCGAGCACCAGCACGGCGCGCAGCCCCGAGGGGGGATCGCTCAGGAACAGACACCGCGCGCTGGCGTCGAGCTCGGCGGGCCAGTCCTCCAGCATCCCCACCTCAGAGGTCCTGCTTCTTCACGGGCGGGGGGCGCAGACAAACCATGGGCCGAGTCGGGGCAGGGGGAGGCACGATTGCCTTGGGCCGCCCCGCGTCCGCGCTAGCGGCAGCAGCATCCGCGGTGGCCGGCGGCTGCTCGATCGACGGCGGTTCGAGGCAGGGGGTGAACGGTGAGTGCGGAGGCTCGGCGCTCGTGGTGCCGGACGCGATGAGGGGCGGCTCCAGACAGGGCTGGGGCGCCTTGTCGCAGCCCGCCGCCGCGATGCTCGCCAGCGCCGAAGCGACGAAGTATCGCCGGCGCGCCAAGATGGCCTGGCGATCCCGCTCGCGCTCGTCGGACATGGCGCCGACGATGCCAGCCCCCGCGTTGGAACACAACGCACGCCTCCGCTAGTCGCCCGTGCCCTGCAGCCACTGCGCGAGCTCGGCGGGGGGTTGCGGCATGGCGCCGGCGTGGCTCGCGACCCAGCTCGCGTAGCGATTGGCGCGTCGCACCAGCCGCTCCAGATCGCCGTGCTCGGTCGCCTCGAGGGCGAGCAGCGCCGTGAAGGCGTCCCCCGCCCCCACCGCGTCGCCCCCAACAGCAGCGGCGAACCCCGGGTGCTCGACCGTCGCCGTCGCCGTGGTCAGCCGTGCGCCGCGCTCCCCGCGGGTGAGCGCTACTAGCCACGCGCCGGAGTCGAGCAGGTAGCGCGTGAGGTCGCGGGTGTTCAGCAGCTCCGCGAGGACATGCGCTTCGTGCTCATTCAGCTTCACGACGTGAGCGCGCTCGAGGCAGCGACCGACGATCGCTCGCGTGACGTGCGGCGGGCGCAGGTTGACGTCCAAGACTCGGGTGGGGCCGTCGACGTCGAGGGCGTGGACCAGCGCGCCCTGCACCAGCGCCGTGCGCTGGGCGAGCGTGCCGTACACCAGCGCTCGAGCGCTGGCGAGCTGCTCGGCCAGCGCGACGTCGAACCCGATGCGGTCGTAGGCGGCGAAGCTGGCGAGCTCGTAGCGTGGTTGCCCCGCCTCGAAGGTCACCTTCACGGTGCCCGTCGGGGCGACGGCGTCCCGAGTCACGAAGCGCGTGTCCACCCCCGCGTCGGTCAACCGCGCGAGGGCGCGCTGACCGAGGTCATCCTGGCCCACACAGCTCACGAGCACGCTCTCCGCGCCGAGGCAGCTCAGGTGATAGGCGACGTTGGCCGCCGCGCCTCCGAGCCGGTCCTCGTCGGGGAAACGATCCCACACGATCTCGCCCCAGACGACGCAGCGGGCCGCGCGAGCTTGCATCCCTCGAGGGTCCCTCCAAACCCGCCCGCGGGGAAGCCGTTGAAGGGTGCCGTGGACTGTGTTTCGCTCCGCCCGCCTCGATGCACTGCGCTTGCCGCTCGCCTCGCCACCTGCCCGTCGCGCTCCTCGCGCTGCTGGCGGGCTGTGGCGCCCCCGAGCCGCCGGCGTCGACCGGGGGCACGAGCATCCCGGCGGGTCAGTGCGGGCGAGGCGCGGTGGTGGTCAGCTCGGACTATCAGTCGTCCAACGTCTCGCTGATCGATCTCGGCGGCTCGGTGCTGAGCCCTTCTTTCATCTCTTCGGGGACCAAGCCGGGTGTGCTGTCCGCGCCGCTCTCCGGGGACGTGGTGTTGCCCGCCACGGCCGCCGACGGCGAGGACGTGGTGCTCATCGATCGTCACCTGACTTCGGTGCTCACCTTCGTGAGCCTCGCCGATGCGCAGGTGACAGGTCAGCTCTCGGTCAAGACGGGCTTCGCCTCGAACCCGCAGGATTTCCTGCCGCTGGCGGACGGGCGCAGCTACGTCACGAGATTTCAGCCCAACACCAAGGCCGGCAAGGAGCCCTTCGACGGCGGGGACGACGTCCTGGTGATCGCGCCGGACCGCAAGACCATCGCCGGTCGCATCGAGCTGGGCGGCGCGCTGGCCGGTGAGCCCGACGGCTACTACGCGCGCCCCAGTCGCCTCACGCTCGCGGGGTCGCGCGCGTGGGTGCTGCTCCAGGGCTACTCGCTGAACTTCAAGACCTCGCTGCCGTCGCGCTTGGTCACCGTCGACCCGGCCACTGACGCCCTCGATCAGGTCGTCGTGCTCGGTAGCCTGCAGGGCTGCGCGGGCCTGGCGCGCTCACCGAGCGGGAGCACCCTCGCGGTGGCCTGCAGCGGGGACTTCGCAGGTGGTCGGGACCCCGACCCGCTCACCTCCGGCGTGGCCCTGGTAGACGTGGAGAGCGGCGAGGTGGTGCGGCTGCTCGCAGCGAGCGCCCTGTCCGACTCGCCGGTGGGGGCGGGGGTCGGCTTCCTGGACGAGCAGACCCTGCTGCTGACCACCCTGGGCACCCTCGACGACGCGACGGGCAAGCAGCAGCGCCCCGATCGCCTGCTGCGGGTCGACTGGCAGGCGGGCGCCGCCGAGCCGGTGCTCGCGTCCGAGCAGCTGGCGTTCACCTTCGGCACCGTGGCCTGCTTCGCGCCCTGTTCGCTGTGCTTCTTGGCGGACGCGGACCGCGGCGTGGTGCATCGCTTCGAGCTGGGGCCGGCGGGGGAGCTCCTGCGCACGAGCCGGAAGGTCGACGGCGGCATCGGCCTGCCCCCCCGCGCCCTCGGCGGATTCTGACGGACCCCCGATGCTCATTGACGTCCTGGCCCTGGTGTTTGGCATCCTGTTCTCGATCCGCAAGCTCGAGATCCGCCGAACCGAGCGGCCGGAGCTCGTGTCCCCGGAGCAGTTCGAGGCTTGGCAGGAGCGCGCGCTCCGGGCCTACAACCTCGGGGTCCTCGCCTGCTTCGGCAAGGTGGTGCTCGACTACGGCTTCCAGTTCTTGGCCGGCCGCTTCGGCGCTCCCTGGGGCGCCATCCGGCTGGTGGGCGCGGGGCTGTTCTTCGGCTGGATCGCCGGGGTGGTCGCGTGCTTCGTGCTGGCGGGCCGAGCCCGCCGCCTCGGCCAGGAGCTCGGGATCGAGACCGGCCCCCGCGCGCCCGCGCCCCCCTCCGAGCCCTGACTCGGGTGCGCGTTTGCGCAGGGAAGGTCCCGGTTTGCAGCGGCGTAGGTTGTCCTGTCATGCCCACGGCCGCTGAAGCCCATGCTCTCGGGATCCTCTTGGCCGGACTCCTGACGGTGGAGGAAGAAGAGAAGCGCGAGGCGGGGCCCCTGCACAGCGGCGTCTTCCGCCTGGCCAGCTTGGGCCGGGGCGCGCCCGTGGCCGACGCCTCCGAGTTCGCCGACCGAGCGGACGGCGAGCCCGTCTCGCTCTGACGGCTTCTGCTGTCGGTCCGACGCGGTACCGGCGCGACGCGGGCTGAGCTAGGCGCCTCAGGTCGGGAGCACGCCCAGCGCGCGTCCGGCGCGGGTGAACGCCGAGACCGCTTCGTCGATCTGCTCGCTGGTGTGCACCGCCGAGAGCTGAACGCGGATGCGCGCCTGGCCCTGGGGCACCACCGGGTAAGAGAAGGCGATGACGTAAATGCCTTCCTCGAGCAGCCGCGCGGCGAGCTGCTCGGCGACGCGCGCATCCCCGAGCATCACGGGCACGATGGGGTGAAACCCGTCCTTGAGGGTGAAGCCGGCGCTCGCCATACCGCGACGGAACCGCGCCGCGTTGGCCAGCACTGCCTCGCGGCGCTCGGCGCTGGTCTCGAGCAGCTCGAACACCGCCAGGCTGGCGCCCGCCACCGCGGGAGCGAGGGTGTTCGAGAAGAGATACGGCCGCGAGCGCTGGCGCAACAGCTCGATGATCTCGCGCTTGCCGGTGGTGAAGCCGCCGCTCGCGCCGCCCAGGGCCTTGCCCAGAGTGCTGGTGAGCACGTCGACGCGGCTCATGACGCCGAAGTGCTCGGGCGTGCCGCGGCCGGTGGGACCGATGAAGCCCGTGGCGTGCGAGTCGTCCACCATCACCAGCGCCCCGTACTTCTCGGCTAGGTCGCAGACGCTGTCGAGCTTGGCCAGGTAGCCGTCCATGCTGAACACGCCGTCCGTCGCGACTAGGCGCAGGCGCTTGCTCTGAGTCTGCTTCAACGCCGCCTCGAGCTCGGCCATGTCCCCGTTGGCGTAGCGGTGCCGCTCGGCCTTGCACAGCCGTACCCCGTCGATGATGCTGGCGTGGTTGAGGGCGTCGCTGATGATGGCGTCCTCGGCGCCGAGCAGCACCTCGAAGAGCCCCGCGTTGGCGTCGAAGCACGAGCTGTACAAGATCGTGTCCTCGGTGCCGAAGAACTCACTGACCTTGGCCTCGAGGGCTTTGTGCAGATCCTGGGTGCCGCAGATGAAGCGCACGCTGGAGAGGCCGAAGCCGTGGCTGTCGAGGGCGCGCTTGGCGCCCTCGATCACGCTCGGGTGCGAAGAGAGGCCCAGGTAGTTGTTGGCGCAGAAGTTCAGCACCGTCCGTCCGGCGGACTCGATGCGGGCGCCCTGGGGCGTGGTGATGACCCGCTCGCGCTTGAACAGGCCAGCCTCGCGGATGCTCGCCAGCTCCGCGGCATAGATTCCTCGTGCGGCTTCGTACATGAAATGCTCCGGATGCGGCTCAGAAACGCAGGATGACCTTGGGATAGGTCTGAATCGTCGTCTCGAAGGAGCCCGGCTCGAAGTCGCCGAAGTCGACGATCGGTCCCTCGCCGCGAGCCAGGATCACCTCCCAGACCAGGTCGTGGATGTTCGGCTCGCGGCTCTCCAGCAAGTGGCGAGTGATGTGCCACGTCTCCGGGATGCGACGGCCGATGACGCTGTGCATGGCGATGCCGTCCACGATCACCCGGTCGAAGCTCTCGATGATAGCGTCGCCGCTCTTGAGGCCGAACAGGATCACGTCGCCGCCCCGGCGCACGCAGTGGATCGCGTTGTTCACGCTGGAGTTGAGCCCGCTCATTTCGAGCACCACGTCCACGCCCACGCCGTCCGTCAGCTGGCGGATCCGAGCCGCGAGGTCCGGGTCGTGCGAGTAGCCGTCGGGGCTGTCCCCGGGGGAGAGCACCACGTCCGCGCCCAGCCGGCGGGCCATCTCCGCGTGGCTCGCGACGGGCTCGACGCCGATGACCTGCGTGGCGCCGAGGGCGCGGGCGATGGCCACCGCGAACAGGCCGATGGTGCCGCAGCCCACGATGGCCACGCGCTTGCCGCGCAGGTTCACCTTGGTGCAGGCGTGAACGGCGTTGCCAAAAGGCTCCTGCACCGCGGCCACCTCGGGGCGGATCTTGTCCACGTCGGTACGCCAGATCACCTGCGCGGGCAGCTTGACGGCCTCGGCGAAGGCGCCGTCGTAGCTGATGCCGATGATCAGGTCGTCGGCGCAGACATGTGCATCCCCGACCCGACACTGGTAGCAGACGCCGCAGTAGATGTGACTCTCCGCGGTGACCCAGTCGCCGACGTCGAGCCCGTAGCTGCGCTTCGCCTCGCTGCCGACGGCGATGATCTCGCCGAACAGCTCGTGGCCAATGACGCGGCGGAGCTTTGGCCCCCGCTGCTCGCGCGACTCCTTGTCCAGGGAGCCCAAGATCATGTCCTTGAAGGCGCGGCGAAACCAGATGCCGCGGTCCGAGCCGCAGAAACCGACGAAGCGCGGCTTGACCAGCACTCGCGAGCGATCGTGGTAGTCGGCGCGCTCGTCGAGGGTGGCGCGCGGCACCTCGGCCTTGCGCAGACCGCGGCTCGTCTCCCAGGGGTCCAGCTCGCGGTCGTACACCAGCGCCTGCATCGTCTCGGCCATGGCGCCTTCTTACGACGCTCCGCGCGGACGGTCGAGAGGCGAGCCCGCCCGAGGCGCGCGCGGGCTCGCTTCCATCAGGCTACTGGGTGGTGCCGCCGGTGCCCGTCGGCAGCTTGAACGGCACCTTGAGTCGGCCCTTCTTCTCGGTCGCCGTGGCCGTCGCGGTGGGAGTGGGCTCCGCCGTCGTGGTCGCGGTCGCGGTGGGCTCGGCCGTCGCGGTGGTGGTGGGGGCGGTGGCGTCCACCACCGCGGTGGCGGTCGTGGTCGGGGTCACGGCGACAGCCGCGTCCTGCTTGGTGATCTGCTCCAGGCTGACCTTCTCGACGTTGCCCGTCAGGTGCTTGCTCGGGATCCAGCCAGGGGAGAGTTGACCGACCCCCGAGGGATAGTCGATGAGCATCCAGGTGCCCTTGCGCGCCTTGCGGTTGACCAGCGTATGGCGGGAGAGGGTGGCGATGTGGGAGGTCGTCTCGTCCGTCTCCTTGTAGACCTTCGCGTGGTGGATATCGACGCGCACGGTCCCGCTCTCGGTCTGCTCCGCCGAGCCGTAGCGCTTGACCTCGTCGTCGTCCTTCTTGGCCTCCGCGTCGGGCTTGGCCTCTTCCTTCGGGGGCTCCGGCGGCGGCGCCTCGGCCACCGGCGTGGGAGGGGGCGGCTCTTCCTTCTTACACGCCAGGAGGGCACCCACCATCAAGGCCGCCGCACCCATCGTCGACCACTTGTCGAACTTTTGCATTCCTCGCTCCTTCGCTGGGACCGAGGGACCCTAGAGGATTTTCTCCGGCCCGCCCAGGGCGGCGACGTCCTGCCGAGGATCGGTTGGAATATCCGCGCCTTCCACGCTGCCTGGGGGCGCCCGGCTGGCGTCTCGAGCGCTCGGCTGTCCAGAAATCGTTCCTCCCCGGATGGCGGCTTGCGGCTGATCCCATCTTCACCCTGCCTCACGCGGTGCAGGCGGGCTCGAAATACACCGTGGGACTCGCGCTTCGAGATGCGAACCAGCAAGTCACGGCCCTGTCGATCCGGATCCGCTACGCGATCCTGTGAGCCGCCGGCGCTGAGCGCTCCCTTGGGCAGCGGCCCCACGCCGGAGCTGCCGGGCCTCGAGCAGCAGCGCGCGCAGGGCGGCGGCGGCGGGCGAGAGCTGGTCGGTCCCGCGATGTACCAAACAAAAGCGACGGGGGATGGGCGTGCGCGGGTCTGCGACTCGGCGTAGCCGGCGGCTGGCGAGGTCCGTCGCGACGGCGGCCTGGCTGAGCAGGGCCATGCCGACTCCCTCGCGGACGTGGCGCTTGACCGCCGCGATGCTGCCGAGCTCCATCACGACGCGCGCCTCCGGGAAGTGGCGGTCGAGCGCCATGCGGGTGCTGGTCCCCGGGGTGAACGTCACCACGTTCTCGCTGGGGGCGCCGCGGCCTCGCGCCGCCACGAGCACGAAGGCGTCGTCGCGCCAGGGTTCGCCGCCGCTGTCGGAGACCACCCCCAGATCCAGCTCCCCGCGCTCGACCTCGGCGCGGGCCTGCTCGGGCGGCAGCTCGCGCAGCACGATGCGCACGTCGGGGTGACGCTTGCGGTACTTCGAGAGCAAGCTCGGCAGGAGATAGGTAGCGGCGGTGCCCCCCGCGCCGATGCGCACCTCACCCGCGCGCAGACCCTCGAGCTCGGCTATCGCGCGCTTGGCATCCTCGAGCGCCGCGAGCAGCGCTCGGGCTCGCGGCAGCAGCTCGCTGCCCGCGGTCGTGAGCGTCACGCCGCGTCGCCCCCGGTGCAGCAGCCGCGCGCCGAAGTGACTCTCGAGCCGCTTCAGCGACGCCGACAGCGCGGGTTGGGAGAGGTGTGCGAGCTTGGCGGCGCCCGTGACGGTGCCCCGGTCGACCACGAGCACGAACTGCTGCAGTTCCTCTAACATCTGCCAATCCTATCATATTCAGAAAATCAATCGATTGGACGAATGCTAGAGCCGAGACCAGGATCAGCGCATGACCCTGGCGCTGGTGCTCGGCTGTGGCCTCCTGGCGGGCCTGCTCACCACCTTGGCCGGGCTCGGCGGGGGGCTGCTGCTGCTGCTCGTCTTGTCGGCCGTGTGGTCGCCGGCGGAGGCGCTGGCCATCACCGCTCCCGCGCTGTTGGTCGGCAACCTGCACCGGGCGTGGTTGGGGCGGACCGCGATCGACCGCCGGGTCGTCCGCACCTTCGCGCTCGGGGCCGTACCCGGGGCGCTGCTCGGTGGCCTCGCTGCCGGCCTGGTCTCGCCCGCGGTCGTCCGCGGGTTGCTCGTCGCGCTGACGGTGCTGTCCCTGGCGCGCGCCCTCGCGAAGGTCCGCGTGGTGTTGCCACGCTCGGCGCTCGCCGCCGGGGGCCTGGTGGTCGGCGGACTCACCGGCGCGTCCGGGGGCGCGGGGGTGCTGGCGGCGCCGCTCTTGCTGTCTTGGGGTCTTCTCGGTCGCACCTACGTCGCGACCGGCGCGTGTTGCGCGGCCATCATGCACGTCGGGCGCATCGTGGGCTACGGCGCGGTGGGGTTGTTCTCGCCGTCGGTGCTGGGCTGGGCCGCGGTCACGACGGCCGCGGTGGTCGGCGGCAACTGCCTCGGGCACGGGCTGAGGCGACTTGCGGAGCGTCTACCCGCGGGCGCGCTCGAGCACGGCGTGCTGGCCGTGTGCGTGACCCTCGCGCTGCTGGGCTTCGCGTGACGGCTCAAGGCTTGGGTGGCGGCGTGGTCTCGGAGATCGGGGGCCGGGTGGCCAGGCACTTGTCGATGCCCTCGACCAGCGCGCGGTCCGCTTCTTTGGGCAGGCGGGGCTTGCCCATCACGTGGGTGAGCAAGCGGTCCCAAGTAATGCCGCCGTTCGCGCCGAAGCTCATCCACACGAACATGGCCCGCCCCTTGATGTTCTCGAAGGGCGCGCCGCCGCCGCGATTGTTGTTCCAGGCGCGGGAGTCGCTCGAGTTGTTGCGGTTGTCCCCGAGCACCCAGACCTCGCCGTCCTTCACGGTGTACGGCCCTTGGCGGCCGTCGAAGCGATCTTCCTCGTAGATCGTCAGGTAGGAGTACTCGCCCAGGTACTCCACGAACAGCTCGCCTCGCTTGGTCAGCAGCTCGTCCCCCTCGGCGAAGTCGTAGGTGCCGACGTTGCAGCTCGGCACGCGCCAGCCGTTGATGATGGGGTGACCGCTCTCCACCGTCAGCACGTCGCCCGGCAGGGCTATGACGCGCTTGATGAAGTCCTGCCGCTCGTTGCGCGGATTGGGGTCCGGGAACTCGAACACGATCACGTCCCCGTGCTTGGGGGGCAGGCGGTCGAGCAGCCGCGTCTTGGTGAAGGGAACCGTGGGTCCGTACAGGAACTTGTTGACGAAGATGTGATCCTGGATCTGCAGCGTCGGCAACATGCTGCCGCTCGGGATCTTGAACGCCTCCACCACGAAGGCGCGCAGGAGCAGCGCCACCCCGACGGCGATCCCGATGGACTCCACGTACTCGCGCAGCTCTCCCTTGCGCCAGCGTCCGAGGTGCTTGTCCACCAGCTCGGCGGACCTCTCGAAGGCACCCCGAAACTCCTGTTCGTCGATGGCCGTGGCTTCCATCGAGGCGCGCAGCTCGCCCAGCGCTTCCTCCAGCTTCTTGCGGGCGGCGGAGGGCACGTGGCGGGTGATGGCCTTCTCGTTCTTGCGCTGCAGCCGCGCGCTCTCCTCCAGCAGGTGCGCGGCCTGCTCGAACTCGCGGCGCAGGCCCGGGGGCAGATCCTGGCGACCGCCGATGCCCACCTTCTCGGCGAAGGGGAGGCTGTAGCGGTAGTGGTACAGCGCCATCTCGAACACGGTGAACAGCACGATGCCCACCGGCACCGGCTGATCGTGAAACCAGAACCGCAGTCGATCGAGCCCCGAGGCGAACGGATCCGGGACCGCGGGCTTGACGAGCCAGATGGTGACGACCGCGAGCAGCGCCGGCACGACGACGAACCACAGCGCGTAGAACGCGGAACGGAGCAGCTTGGGGCTCGTCACGGAGGGCGCTACCGGCTGAGTCAATGGTGCGTAGGGCTTCTACCCGCTGGGCGAAAGTCGGGCAACCCTGCTTTCCGCGGCGCGGTCACGGTGCGTCATCCACTTGCACGACGTAGTCGACCTTCACGGCGCGATTGTCCCCGGTGACAGCTGGGGGCGCCGTCCGCCCGACCTGGGGCGTGTGGTCGATCACGACGTAGTACTGCCCCTTGGGCACCCGGACGAAGCGCTTCCAGGGTTGCCCCGCGACGAGTGGTTCGTCGAGCAGGGGCGCCTGGCTCAGGGCGGCCGGTCCGGCGTTGGTGACGTAATGCTGGATCATTTGGTCCCCCAGGAACTTGGGCACCACGAACACGTCCACCGCGGGCGCGCCGTCGGCGCTCATGGTCAGGTAGAACGCCTTGCCGCTGTCCTCCACCTCGAAGCCACCGATGAAGTCCTGCTGCCCGGACTGCACCTCGGTGCGATCGTTGGCGAGGGTGAGCCGCTCGCTCTTGATGTAGAAGGGTTTGAAGGGCTTCTGGCCCTTGGGCACGTAGCCGATCGCGAAGTCCGTCTCGCCGTCCGAGTTGTAGCGGATGACGGTGAAGCCGCGTCGCAGCTGCGACTCGACGATCTGTCGGCCGACCTGATCGGGGTTGGTGCCCGTGAGCGCGATGCCGCCCCGCGCCAGCGCGCTCTCCACCAGGGTGGTCTGGAAATTCGTGGCATCCACCTTGCGCGGGCGAAAGTAGATGTACATCGCGCCGTCGTCGTCGAGCTGGAAGTCTGGCGCGTACTCCGTCAGCCCCGTGGCGGTGAACCCGATACGTCCGGTCAGGTTCGTCCAGCCGTAGCCCTTCCCACTGTACTGCACGACCAGGGACTTCCTGGAGTCGTCGTCGATCACCGTCTGGTTGCAGCTCTGGGCGAAGAAGCGTCCGATCACGGGCTGATCGTCCGCCAGCTTGAGGGGCGCGCCGCGGCGGGTCATCTCCATGCAGAAGCGGTCGAGCCCGAACTTCAGGATGTCGAAGCGGAGCGACTTGTTCTTGGGGTTGTTGACCACTCCCGGGCCGAGGACGCCCATGGCGCTCGAGCCGAGGGTCTCCTGCTTGGGGCAGCCGGTCAGCAGCGCGGACAGGAGCAGGAGCAAGGGGAGCAAGAAGGAGCGGCGGCTCATGTTCGGGCGAGGATAGCGCGCGGCCGGGCCCCGGACGCGCGCAAAAGAGGGCAGGGCGTTTGACACCGGGGCCAGGCGTCGAAAATGCTGCGGCCATGGCGAACGCAACAGTCCTGGGCGCGGGGGCGTGGGGCACGGCGCTCGCCCTGCTGCTGGCGGAGCGCGGCGAGCGGGTCGCGCTCTGGACCTGGGACCCCGAGCACGCACAGGCCATGCAGGCCGAGGGCGAGAACCGCCAGTTCTTCGCCGGCTTCCCGCTGCCCGAGTCGGTGCAGCCCACCTCCGAGCTGTCCGTCGCGTTCGACGACGCGGATCTGGTCGTGCTGGTCGTCCCGTCGCACGCGTTTCGCGAGACCCTCGAGCGGGCGCGCGGCGTGTGGCCCGCGCAGGCGACCATCGTCAGCGCGACCAAGGGCATCGAGAACGACACGCTGATGCTGATGACCGAGGTGCTCGTGGACGTGCTCGGCGAATCCGTCCGTGCGCGCAGCACCGCGCTGTCGGGTCCGAGCTTCGCGCAAGAGGTGGCCCAGGGGTTTCCGACGAACGTCGTCGTGGCGGGGATCGATCACGAGCTCACCGTCGAGGTGCAGAAGCGCTTCGCGAGCGAGCGGTTCCGCGTCTACTCCAGCGAAGATCCGGTGGGCGTGGAGGTGGGCGGCGCGCTCAAGAACGTGATCGCGATCGCCGCGGGCGCGTGCGACGGCCTCGGCTTCGGGCACAACACGCGCGCGGCGCTCATCACCCGCGGGCTGGCCGAGATCTCGCGGCTCGCGGTGGCCAAGGGGGGCGATCCGCTCACGCTGGCTGGGCTCGCCGGCATGGGAGATCTGGTGCTGACCTGCACCGGCGAGCTCAGTCGCAATCGCACCGTCGGGGTCGAGCTGGGCCGCGGGCGCAGCCTGTCCGAGGTGCTCGAGGGGCTCGGGCACGTGGCCGAAGGCGTGCGCACCGCCGAGAGCGCCCATCAGCTCGCGTCGCGCCTCGGCGTCGAGCTGCCCATCATCAGTGAGGTGTATCGCGTGCTCTACGAAGGGAAGGCGCCGCGGGAGGCCGTGCGCGACGTGCTCGGTCGCCCGCTCAAGCGCGAGTGGGAGCTCGGGCCTTGAGCCGGCTCGCGCGCCTCGGGTTGCTCGCCGCCGTGGCGTGCTCGCCGTCGCCTGCGCCACGAGCGGCGGAGCAGCCCGTCGTGACCGCGTCGCGCGAGCCAGGCCGAGCGCCGGACGCAGCTGCAGCGCGAGGTTCGGAGGTGCTGAACCTGATGCCGGAGGTGTGGGCGTTCTGGGACGAGGCCGAGCACCTCGAGCCGGCTCGACGCGCGCCGCTCTTCCGCCAGCGCGTCGTGGAGCGGCACCCGACCTTGTTCAGCGACGCCGTGATCGGCCTCGATCCGACTCGGCCGGTCGTCCTCGACGACCGCATCGAGGCCTTCTTGAGCACGCTACCCCAACGCGCGGCGATCATGCGCCGCCTCTCGCGCAGCATCGAGCAGGATCTGGCGCGCCACCAGCGCAGCTTCCTCAGGCTGTTCCCCGACTTCACCTGGGATGGACGCACGGTGTTCACGGTATCGCTGGACGCCTTCGACGGCGCGTTGCGCGAGGTGGACGGTCGGATGACCCTGCTCTTCGGCCTGGACAAGATCGCCGCCTTGCATGGCGACGCGGCGGACATCGCGCCGCTGTTCCATCATGAGCTGTTCCACGTCCATCACCTGGCGCTGCTCGCGCCGGAGCCGGGCGCGCCGCCTCGGCTATACCAAGCGCTGTGGTTCGAGGGGCTCGCGGTTCACGTCGCGAAGTCGATGCACCCCCACGCAGCCCCCGTGGCGCTGACGCTGACGGACGAGATGCTGCGCGTTCCGGCGGCGCGGCAGCGCGAGCTGTTCGGCGAGTTGCTCACCCACCTCGACTCGTCCGAGCCCGAGGTGTACCGCGATTTCTTTCGCGGCAGCGGGAGCCGGCCCGGTGCTCCGCCCCGCATGGGCTACTTCTTGGGTCTGCGCGTCGCGGAGCACGTCGCGCGAGCGACCGCGCGGGCCACCGGGCAGACGCCCGGCAGCGGCACTACCCTCGGGAAGCTCGCGCGGCTGCGGGATCCGGAGCTCCGTCGGGCGATCGCCGACGCGCTGGCCGCGCTGGCCGAGACCACAGCGAGCAACGGCGCCACGCGTTGAGCGTGGTAGACTGAGCGCCTGATGCGGTGGCTCTGCGGACTCCCGGCACTGGCGGTGATCGGCGGATGCTCCCTGCTCGCGCCCGGGGACGACGAGTTCCTCGGCGGCAGCGCCGGAAGCGCGGCCGCCGGCGGGGTCTCGGTGGGCGGCAGCGGCGGAGCTACGGCTGGGGGTAGCGGCGGAGTCGGCGCGACCGGTGGCAGCGGCGGGAGCAGCGCGGCGGGGGGCAGCGCCGGGAGCGGTGGCGTGGGCGCTTCGCCAAGCGGGGGTGGGACGGGCGGCGGCGGCGGAAGTGGCGGCACCGGCGGCGCGACCTGCGTGCCCGCGGTCGGAACCGCCACCCCTCGCTCGGTGGAGCTCTACTTGCTGCTGCACCGCAGCGCTACCCTGTCCAATGCGCAGTGGGCGTCGGTGAAGAACCAGGTCAGCCAGTTCGCGAGTGCAGCCAGCAACGTGTCCGCTGGCCTGCAGTACGTCCCGCCGGCGCAGAACGGTGACTGCAACGGAGCTGGCTACGCAACACCGGCGGTGCCCTTCGCACCGCTCCCGCAGAACGCCGCTGCCATCGATCTGTCCCTCGGCGGTACGACTGTCGGCTCCGGCGGCACGCAGTTCGAGGGCGCGGCCAACGGGCTCATGACGCTGGGCGCGACGCGGGTGGCGGCTAGCCCGGCCACCCAGTTCAGCGCGGTGCTGATCGTCACCGGCAACTGGTACGGCTGCACGATGTCGGCGCCGGCGGTCGCGTCGATCCTGGCGCAGGCCTGGCCCAGCGTCTCCACCTACGTCATCGGCGCCATCGGCGCGACCGCGGCGGAGCTCGATCTGATGGCGAGCGCCGGCGGAACCGTCGCTCGCCTGGGATCCAGCGGGACGCTCTCCAGCGCCCTGGCCGAAGCCGCGCGCCCCTGTCAGTTCGAGCTCCCCGCTGGGGTCCCGCCGGCGAACGTGTCGTTGACGTTGAACGGCGGAACTACCCCCGCGCTGCTCGAGCAGCGCCCCAGCGCCACCGCCTGCGGCGCGGCGGATGGCTGGTTCGTCTCCCCGAACAGCAGCCAGACGGCCGCCCTGTGCCCCGCCAGCTGCCGCAAGGCGATCGCGACGGCGGGTTCCAGCGTCGACTACGCGACCAGCTGCGACTGAGCGCTTCGCGCGAATCTCGAGCGACCCGCTGCGTCTTGCTTGCTCTCGACCCCGAGTCGCGTGATCGTGTCGCCATGGATCCTCGAGCTGTCTTGCGCGTCGCGGCGCTCGCCGGTGCCCTCCTGGCGCCACCCGTTGCGGCGCAGGGCTATCCACCGGGGTACGGTCAGCAGCCGGGGTACGGCCAGCAGCCGCCCGGCTACGGCCAGCAGCCGCCCGGCTACGGCCAGCAGCCACCCGGCTACGGACAGCAGCCACCCGGCTACGGCCAGCCCGGGTACGGCCAGCCGGGGTACGGCGGCCAGCCGCCGCCGGGCTACAAGAAGCGCGACAACACGCGCGACGAGGTCGAGATCGGGTTCCTCTATGCCACCAGCGTCGCGTACGGCGTGGGCACCGGGATCTGGTTCTCCGCCGAGGTCGGCATCGACGATCCAGGGTTGTTCCTGATCCCACCGGCGCTGCTCGGCGTCGCGGCTCCGATCGGCGTCTACTTTCTCGATGATCCGTCCATGCCCCGGGGCATGCCAGCGGCGATCGCGGCGGGCATGGCCATCGGTGCTGGGGAGGGGATCGGCATCGCGAGCTATCAGTTCGTGACCGCCAAGGAAGAGGACGCTTGGGGCTTCAAGGGGCTGGCGCGCGCGACCACCCTGGGCGCGACCGCCGGGGCCGTGGGCGGCTTCGCGGTCGGCTATTACCTCGAGCCGTCACCGAAGAGCACCGTGCTGACGACCAGCGCGGTGGCGTGGGGCGCGGCCATCGGCAGCATGTTCGGCTACGGCGGCAGTGAAGCGGGGGTCGGCTACGGCGTCGCCAATGACAGCGCCTCGCTCGGCGGCCTGATCGGGTATAACCTCGGGCTCGCCGCGGGGGCGGCGGTGGGCGCCGTCTACATCCCGTCGTGGGAGCAGATCGGCTGGATGTGGGGCGGCGCGGGCATCGGTGCCGCGGTCAGCCTGCCCGTGTTCCTGTTCTACGCCGGAGACGACGGGCCGCCCGCCAAGCGAGGGCTGCTGTTCATGGGCACCGCCACGACCCTCGGCATCGCGGCCGGCGCGATCTTCGCGTCGGGCGCGGTGGACGACTACGAGCTGGCCGAGAACGAGCGCCCCGCTCCGAGCCTGGCCGCGATCACCACCATCGCGCCGCTCGTGGAGCCGGGGGCGCTCGGCGTACAGGTGGGCGGTACGCTGTTCTGAGCTGGCCGCCCGGGCCCCTCAGTCCGCTGGCTCCTCGCCGAACTCCTCGGGGAGCGGCTGGGGACCAGGGATGATCCCGGCGATGTCCGGATCGACCCCCGGCGGTGCATCCGGGGCCTGATCCCGACTGACCTTCCGTTCTTCGCGCTTGGACGCCTTCTCGCGCTTGCGATCCTTCTGGTTTCGCTCGCGCTGTCGCTTGTTGAAAGTAGTTCCGCTGGATCGCAAATCGTACCTCCGGGGCGGTGGCTCGCTACACGAGCCTGATGCTTTGGGACGCGCGTCGCTGTCTCGTTCGGGCTCGCTCGGTTGGCTCGGAGAGCCTTCCACGCCGAGCCACGGCGCGCGAACAACTCGCGGGAGAGTAGCAGGCGAGGGGCGAACCCGAAAGCCCCACCCCCGCATTTTTCTCCGTGACCCGGAAAACACCGCGACTTGTGGGGTGGCGACCGGCCGCTATTGGACGAGCACGAGCTCCATCTCCACCGTCCGCTCCTGACCGCCGCGAAGGACTCGCACTTTGACCCGCTGGCCGACCCGCTTGCCGTCCAGCGTGTTGTACAAATGGTCGTAGCTCTCGATCTTCGCGTCGTCGATACCCACGATGAGGTCGCCCAGCGTGAAGCCGTCCTCGGTCTGAGTCAGGCCCTCGAGGCCAGCGCGTGCGGCCGGTCCCTCGGGGACGACGTCCAGGACGATGACGCCGCGGAGCTGGAGTCGGCGCTCCAGGCGTTGCTGCGGATCGATCCGGATCCCCAGGCCCACCTGCTCCGCTCGACCGGTACGGATGATCTGCGGCACGACCCTACGAATGGTCTCTACGGGCACCGCGAAGCCGATGCCCGCGGATGCGCCGCTGCGCGAATAGATCATCGTGTTCATACCGATCAGTCGGCCGGCGCTGTCGAGTAGCGGTCCGCCGGAGTTCCCCGGGTTGATGGCGGCGTCGGTCTGCACCATGTCCCGGATCGTCACCCCCCCGATGCCGTCGACCTCGCGCCCGAGGGCGCTGACGACGCCCGTCGTCAGGGTGTGGTCGAGGCCGAACGGGTTGCCGATGGCCAGCGCCTTCTGTCCGACGATCAAGCGATGGCCCGGGGGCGGCAGCACGATGGGCGTCAGCGACTTGGGCGGAGCGACGATCTTGAGCACGGCGATGTCCTTGCGGGGTTCGACGCCGATGATCTTGGCCGGGTAGGTCTTCTGATCCTGCAGCATGACGGTGATGCGCTGCGCCTTGGCGATGACGTGGAAGTTCGTCACCACGTGGCCGGCGTCGTCCCAGATGAAGCCCGACCCCGCGCCGGCGGGTACCTCTGTCGCGCGTCCGGCGAAGGGGTCGAGGATCACGCGGCGCTCGTTGACGAACACGGTGCTCGCGGCGGTGCGCGTGAAGACGTCGATGCTGTTCTTCTCGTCTTCCAGCTTCAGCTGCGCGTCCGACGGCGTGAGGGGATCCGGCGTCGCCGAGGAGACCACAGGCGCTGGCGCCGTGGTCGCCGACGCGGCGGGCGCCTCGCTGGGTCCGCGGCAAGCGCCGAGCAGCAGCGACATACACGCGACGAGCAGCGCGGTGCAGGTCAGGGGGGAGGGTGATGGGAGCGGCATTGCGGGGTCATCGTAACGCGGGCCCTACGGGTCGACCAAGCGGGCGCTCACGGTGGGCCGTGGTAGAGTCGAGCGGCCATGGCACGCAGCATCCAACAGCTCATCGAGCTGAACCTCCGGCGCGTCGAGCTCCAGTCCACGCCGCCACCGCCCCCGCGACGTGAGCGTGGACTCGACCAGAAGCCGATGATCACCATCAGCCGCGAGTTCGGCGGGCGCGGCGCCGAGCTCGGCCGCCGGATCGCACAGAAGCTCGGCTTCCAGTACCACTCCCAAGAGCTCGTGCACGAGGTCGCCAAGCAGGCCAAGGTGCGCAAGCAGTTGGTCGAGAGTCTCGACGAGCGCGCTCGCGACGCGGTGGAGCAGTGGGTCACGGAACTGTTCGACGGAGAGTCCTTCGCCCCCAACGAGTACCTCCGCAATCTGAGCAAGGTGATCGGCACCCTCGGTCGTCAGGGGCGTGGTGTGATCATTGGACGCGGCGCGCAGTTCATCCTCGACCCCCGTCGGACGCTCCGCATTCGCGCCTTCGCCCCGCTCGAGCATCGGGTCGCCCTAGTCGCCAAGCGTCGCGGCCTCGGGCCCGGAGAGGCCCGCGCGCTGGTGCAGCGAGTCGACTCCGAGCGCCAAGCCTTTTACTCCCAACACTTCGACGTCAACGTCTCGGACTCCGTCCACTACGACGTCTTGCTCAACACCGCGACTCTCGGCATCGGGGCCTGCTCGGACGTCGTGCTGCGCGCTTATCGCGCGCGTTTTGCCAAGGCGCGCTGAGCTGGCGCTACTGCGCGCAGAAGCGAAGGTAGGGGCCGCTCACGTCCCGACAGCTCCCCGGCGCGCCGCCGCAGTCCGCGTCGGTGCAGCAGTAACGCGCGCAGGTCTCGAAGTAGTCGCCGTAGCAGTCGTAGCCGCGCGCGCAGGAGTTGCTCTGGGTGCCGCAGGGCTGGCACAGCGGGATGTTGAACGTGCCCGGCGTGCACGCGAACCCTCCGCTGCCTGCGTACACGCACGACGAGCTCGAGGGGCAGCCCTGGTTGGTGATCGGGTTGCACGCGGCCCCTGCGTAGCAAGCGCCTTGGGAGGGCGCCTGCGACGGGACCGAGCACACCGGCTCGAAGTAGTAGAGACAGAACGTGAACGCCTCGTCCTCGTCGTCGCAGTCCGCCGGGTACGGGTGGCCGCCCGAGCAGACCATCGAGCCGCCGGCGCCGCATTTCAGCCAGGCGTCGTAGCTGGCCAGGCACGCGGCGTAGTAGGTGAACCCGTACATGCAGCTGGCGTGACACTTGGCCAGGGTGTCGCTGTTACAGCTCGCGGCCACCGCGTTCTGACAGTACGCGGTGCACGTCGCGTCGTTGCCGCCGCCGCTGCCCCCCAGGCCGCTGCCCCCGAAGCCACCCGTCCCGCCGCCGCCTTGGCCACCCGTCGCCCCCGCGTCCTGACCGCCGCTCGCGCTCGCGCCGCCCGTGCCGCCCCCGATCGCGATGCCCCCCTGGCCGCCGGTGCCGGTATCGAGCGGGTCGAGGTCGAACGAGCACGCAACGGCAGCGGCCGATGCGGACAACGCCCAGCGCCAGGACATGCTCCCATCGTACACGCGTGCCCTGACGCCAGCCAGGTCGGTCCGAAGCGCTGGCTCAGAGCCCTCGCACCCAGCGCACCCAGGGCGCGTCGGCCTCGCTCGGGGTGAGACCGGTGACCGCGGTGAACGCGACGCTGCCCGTGGGGTCGGTGGCGTATCCGTCGCGGAACCGCTGATAGAAGGGCCACAGCTCGTTGCGACTGTCGAGCCACTGGCACACGTAGCGCGCGGTGGCGTAGTTCAGATCTTCTTGGCGCGAGCGAAACACCGAGTCGCCCATGACCAGCAGCGCAGACGGACGGGCGATCTCGCGCTCCGCGGGCACGGCGAGCGCCCGCAAGACGCGCGGGTGGCGCCAGTTCTTGCCGCCGCGGATCTCGCCCTTGCGCGGCAAGATGGGCTGCTCGTAGAGCGACGCGATGCCTTCGTTCAGCCACTCGGGTGCGTCCGGAAAGTCGGCCTCCATCAGCGGGTGGACGAGCTCGTGAGTCAACGTGCCGATCCCGAGCCCGACGTTCATCACGATCCGCCGCTCGGACCGCGAGTAGTAACCGTAGGGGGACACGCAGGGCGCGTCGCTCCGACTGCGGCAGTACTTCTCGTAGCGCCCCGCATCCCCGAACAAGTAGACGCTGATGATCCGCGCGGGCTTCTTCGCAAAGCGGCCGTTCAAGAGCGCCGTGAGGGCGCGCTCGGTGATGTCGCGGGGCCCGTGCAGCGCGGCCTTGCCCTCGGGGGACGCCAGCAAGAACACGTCGTGTACCGTGGCCGTGGCCGTCTTCGCGCCGAGATCCTCCCGCGCCTCCCGCTCGCGCGCCTCGAGGTCCGCGGCCAGGTCGTAGCGCGCGGCGCTCGGCGGCTGGCTCTGCTGCGCGAGGCTGGGCTCGGGCTCGCTCACCGCCGCGGGCGCCATGCGCTGCGTCTCGCCGGCCGGCGGTCCCCCGCGCGGCTCGCCGGGCGGCAGCCGATCGCCCCCGGTCGAGCAGGCCACGAGACAGACGGCGGCGGGCAGGAGGATCGAGCGCATCTTGGACTCCTCGGCGTCCACCCCCGCACTGTGACAGAGGCGCCCCGCCGTTCCCGCGTCGGACCAACCTTTCCCGAGGAAATCGGGCAACGGCTAGCCGGAGTCGCAATCCGGCCCGCGAGCCGGACAGGTGTGCTAGGTTATCCGCGCGCCGGAGAACCACGGGAGCCGGCCGAGGAGACGCCGCCATGCTCAAGTCGCACGCCCGCCTGCCGCTCATGACCTTCGTCGCGTCCCTCGCGACGCTGCACTGCTCCGCGACGGGCTCGGGCACCGACCCAGGCGGCGGCGGTCCCGGTACCGGAGGCGGCGGCGGCATCGGACTCGGCGGCACGGCCGGCGCGGGCGGCAGCGGCGCGTTGGTCGGGATCGGCGGCGGCGGCACCGGGGGCACCGGCACGCCGGAGTGCGACGGCGCCGAACAGAAGACGAGCTCGGGCTGTGACTACTACGCGGTCGTCCCGAGCATGACCTTGGGCGCCAACGGCGGGTGCTTCGCGGTGTTCGTCGTCAACCCGTGGGAGAAGCTCGTGCAGCTCAAGGTCTCGTTCAAGGGCCAGGAGCTCAACCCGAACCTCTTTGGCTTCATCCCCACGGGTCAAGGGGCGTCCCTGCAATACAAGCCGATGACCAACAGCGCGGTGCCTCCAGGCGAGGTGGCGATCTTGTTCCTGAATCGCTTCGGCGGCTCGCCCCTCGGGCTCGACACCAGCTGCCCGCCCGGGATCGTCCCCGCCATCTCGACCATGGACGCCGCGACGCATGGCACCGCGATCGGCGCGGCGTTCCACATCACCACCAGCATCCCCGTCGTCGCGTACGACATCTACCCGTACGGCGGCGGTCGCAGCGCGATGACCAGCGCCACGCTGCTCTTGCCGACCTCCTCCTGGGGCGACAACTACATCGGCGTCAGCCCTCTGGGTAACGGCGCGCCCATCGGCGCGGCCCCCATCCTCGGCATCGTCGCCCACCAGGACGACACCGCGGTGACCATCAGCCCGAGCGCGGCGATCGTCGGGGGCAACGGGGTGCCCGGTACCGCCCAGGGCACCCCGGCGACCTACACCCTCGGCAAGGGCCAGCACCTGCAGTTCACCCAGGCCGCCGCCCTCGACGGCAGCGCGATCCAGGCCACCGCGCCCATCGGCGTGTGGGCGGGCATGAGCGCCTTCAACGTCGAGGGGTGCTGCGCGGACAGCGCTCACCAGCAGATCCCGCCGGTGCGCGCGCTCGGCAGCGAGTACGTCGCCGTCCGCTACCGCAATCGCTACGACGGCATCGAAGAGTCGCCACCTTGGCGCATCGTCGGTGCGGTCAACGGCACCCAGCTCACCTACGAGCCGTCCCAGCCTCCCGGCGCGCCCTCCACGCTCAACCTCGGCAGCGTCGCCCTGTTCAACGCCCCGGGGCCGTTCATCGTGCGCAGTCAGGACGACAAGCACCCGTTCTACATGGCGGCCTACATGACCGGCGCGAGCAAGTACGACCCTGGGCAGCAGTCCCCGCCCACCGGACCCGACGACGGTCGGGGCGACGCCGAGTTCGTCAACATCATCCCGCCTGGTGAGTACCTGGATCGCTACGTGTTCTTCGCGGATCCCACCTACCCCGAGACGAACCTCGTGCTCGTCCGCACCAAGGGCGCGAACGGATTCCAGGACGTTACCCTGGACTGCGCGGGCGTGCTCACGGGCTGGCAGCCCATCGGTTCGTCCGGCAAGTACGAGTACACCCGCTTCGATCTGGTGCGCCACAACTTCCAGCCCCAGGGCAACTGCAACAACGGACGGCGCGAGATCTCGAGCCCCGCGCCCTTCGCCTTGACGGTGTGGGGCTGGGGCTCCGCCGCGACGGGCCAGCAGCTCTCGGGCACCTACAGCCAGTACGTGAGCTACGCGTACCCGGGCGGCGCCAGCGTGGCTCCCATCAACAACGTCGTGATCCCGCCCGTGCCGCGCTGAGGGTTCCTTCCTTGTTGGTCCGGCGCGGGCACGGGCTGGTCAGCGCTTGCCCTTGCGGGTCTTGGGCTTCTTCTTCTTGCGCGCCTTCTTGGGCTTCTTCTTCTTGCGCGCCTTCTTGGGCTTCGGCTCCGGCGTCACCTCGCCGCCAGCGGACGCGACCCGGGCGGCCCGCGGCGGCGGGGGTGGGGGGCCGGCTTCGATCGCGACCATGTCCCCGGCGCTGAGCTCCAACGTGCGACCTCCGTCTCGGGACGGGGGCGCGTCCTCGAACTCCGAGCTCGACAGCTCCAGGGTGCGCTCGGCCGCGGGCCGCGGGGACGCCCCGCGCGACGAGTCCGCGCTCGGTGGCCAGGCGAGCACCGTGTGCTCGTCGTTCGGCGGCGGCACGCTGCCGAGCAGCGCTTTGCGCAGCAGCGAGGGTTCAGCCTCGCGCGCCGCGGGGCGTGGACTCACGTCATCCCGCGCGAGGCGTCTGACCATGTGCTTGGCCGCGGCCCACAGGCTCGGGCGGCGCCCGGGCGGCGAGACCCCGAAGGTGTGCAGGAACGCCTCCCACATCGCGGTCACGTTGCGGAACCGGGCTTCACGATCGATGGCCAGGGCCATCTCCACCCAGTCGTCGACGCGCGCTGGCAGATCCGGCCGCAGGGCGTGCAGGCTCGGGCGCTCGGACTTGGTGCTGCCCAAGAACTTCTCGTGCAGCGTCTCGCCTACGAAGGGGAGCTTGCCCGAGATCACGCGGAACAGGATCACGCCGAGGGAGTACACGTCCACGCGATGGTCCAGGCGGCTCGAGTCGCCCTTCCACACCTCCGGAGCGATGTAGCTCGGCGAGCCCATGACCGTGCCCGCCGCGGTGAGCGGCGCGGCCGAGCGCACGCGCGCCAGGCCGAAATCGAGCAGCTTGACTCCGCCCCCTTCGAGCAGGAACACGTTGGCCGGCTTGAGGTCCCGGTGCACGATCCCCGCCTCGTGCGCGAGCGCCAGGGTCTTGACCACAGGGTCGAAGATCTCCGCGACTCGCTCCAGGCTCAGGCGCTCCCCCTGCTCCTCGATGGTGTACAGGAACTCTTCCAGATCCGTGCCGCTGAGCAGCTCCATCACGAGGCAGAGCTCGCCGCGATTGCCGCGACACACGTCGAGCAGCTCCACCGCCGCCGTGCCCTTGAGGACCGCCATCGCTTGCTGTTCGCGCAGCAGCCGCTCGGCGGTCTCTTGTTGCTTCGCCGCGCCCGAACCGAGCAGCTTGACCGCGACGGCGCGCTCGGTCCAGCGATCGAAGCCGCGATACACGAGCCCCTGCCCGCCGCGCCCGACGATCTCGAGCAGCGCGTAGCGATCGTTGATGACCTCGCCGGTCTGGTCCACCGTCACGAGCCGAGGCAGCCGAGCTCGATGTTGATCTTGGCGTTGGCGTCGGCCTGCGCCGTGGCGCAGCTGCTCGGGCACAGCTCGATGGTCGTGGGCGTGGTGTTGTTGTCGTAGTACCAGCCGGGCCCGCTGCAGGCGGCGGCGGTCATCACCCTCGGCAGCTCCACCGGCGGGCCACTGCTGGGCGTGAACACGACCTTCACCTTGCCGGGCTCGATCACGCCGGCCTCGAGCTTGGGCACCGTGAAGGAGCAGCCCAGCAGCGCGCCCTGGATGTTCTTCATGGCTTGCAGGAACTGCGCGGAGCCGCCCGCGGTGGCCACGTCGAAGAACTGGCCGCCGCCGGCGTTTGCCCAGTTGTTCAGGTTGGTGGACATGGTGCTGTCCGGGTCGATCCCGATGACGAAGGTACGGATCGAGGGCGCCGTGGCGAACCCGCTGGTGATGGCGCTCTGGACCAGCGCCGCCGTCTCGCCGCTGCAGCCCGCCGCGCCGGGCAGGCCGTCCGTCGCGAGCACGATGGCCACCGTACGACCCGGGTTGCTGTTCTTGTAGGTCTTGGCGAAGTTGAGGGCGCCGGTCATGGCGCTCGCGGTAGGCGTCCCGACGCCCAGGATGGGCGCGTACTGATTCATGGTGTTCTGCAGCGTGATGGCGTGCCCGCTCGCGTTGCCCGGCAGCGGCGCCATGGCCACCAGCGGAGTCTGGTAGCTAGCGACCGCGCACTGGTTCTGCGTGGGGTGCGCGAACATCGTGAGCGCGATGCCAATGCCCTGGGCTTGAGCGCTCTGATAGAACTGATTGAGCGCGTCCCGCACGGGTGGCCAGCGATGCGGACCGAGGGCCGAGTTGACCATCGAGCCGGAGCGGTCGAGCACCACGTACAGGTCGAGCGGCACGAGCTGCGCGTCCACCGTCACCGCCGCGCACGCCTCCGCGGGCGGCACGTCTCCGTCGTAGACGAACTGGACGTCCGCCAGACCGCCGTCTTGAGGCCCAGCAGCCCCGCTGCCGCCTGCGCCGCTGCCGCCTGCGCCGCTACCCCCGCCCCCACCCGCGCCGCCCCCGCTCGGCGCACCCGAAGCCGCCGCCGAGCCGTCCTGCCCAAGGCCGGCGAAGGCCGCGCTCCCGCCCGCGGCGGCCCCGCCCCCGGACTCCGAGCCCGCCGCGCTGCAGCCGAGCCAGCCGGCGGTGACCACGGAAGCGCCAAGGACGACCAGACTGGAGCGCATCATGCGAGGAGTCTACCGCGGCCCGGGCGGCGAGCCAACGCGGCGGCGAACAGGGTCAGGCTGGATCGGCTCTCGCCGAGTAGAGTCGCGCCGACGCCGAACCCATTGGTCACGTGCAGGCTCCCACCCACCACAGGTCGCATGCCCCCCCAGCTCCACCCCCCCCCTCCCGCGCGGCGCGGGCTCGAGCCGCGGCGGCTCCGCATGGCCCTGCTCGCGGCGCTGCTGGCGGGCGCGGCGGCCTACGGCATCAGCGCCGTGGTGGCGCTGGCGACCTGCGAGACGGGCTCGTGCCCCGTGGGCGAGGCGCCGTGGCCCTTCATCGCGTTGCTGGCTCTGGTCGCTGGCGGCGCGGTCGTCGCGAGCGGGCGCGATTGAGCCATCATCGGAGCTTCGCGAGCACCCGAGAGAGCTTCTCCTTGACCGTCTCGGCGAGCTCGATGTGTGCGGTGCCCGCCATGGTCTTGGTCGGGTCGATCGCCAGTACGACTGCATGTCGGTCGTCATCCTCGTAGACGACGACGTTGCACGGTAGCAGGAGTCCGAGCTCGAGGTCCGCGCTGAGCGCCTCGTGGGCGAAGGGCGGGTTGCACGCGCCCAGGATCTGGTAGCGCCGAAAGTCGACCCCGAGCTTGCGCGCGAGGGTGCTCTGAACGTCGATCTCCGTGAGCACGCCGAACCCCTCCGACTCGAGGGCCTCGCGCACGCGGGCGAGCGCCTCGTCGTAGGTGACCTGGAGCGTCTTGCGAATTCCAAATGCAGTCATGGTCATCCTCTCGTTCCGAGCCTCGTCATTTGACGAAAAGGCCGCGAAGCCACGAGCGTCGCTCGGTTCGGAGCTCGGGAGCGGCGTCGGTCTGCCGGCTCTCGCGGCAGCGGCAGCGGTCGCGAGGCGAGACGTCGGCGAGGACTTGCTCTACATGTGCGCCGCAACCAGCGAAGGTGGGCTGACCGCACTTGGCGCAGTCGACTCGACGGCACATCACGCACCTCCCGCTCGGGCTGCCCGCGGCGCCGCGCCCGCGTTCTGCTCCTCGTCGAGGCTGCGACGCACCTCGTTCATGTCCAGCCTGCGGACCTTCTCGACCAGCTCGTCGAGCGCCGCCGCAGGGATCGCGCCGGGCTGTGCGGCCAGCAGGACACCGTCGCGCAAGACCATCAACGTCGGGATGGCCCGAACCCGGAAGGCGGCGGCCAGACCAGGCTCGGCCTCGGTGTCGACCTTGCCGAACACCACGTCGGGGTGGCGTCTCGCCGCGGCCTCGAAGACGGGCGCGAACGCGCGACACGGGCCGCACCACGCCGCCCAGAAATCGAGCAGCACGATGCCCTGTTTGACGGTCGCTTCGAAGGTTCTCTCGGTCACTTGCACGGTCGCCATCGTGGCCTCCATGCTCGGGTAGAGCCGCGGGTCCGGGAAAGGGTTCAGGCGTGGTCAGCGAGGAAGTCTCGCAGGGCGACCTTGACCGACGCCTGGACCGAGGCCGGCACCTCGGCCACTCGGCCGGTCGTGCGGCAGAGCGCGAGCGTTCGCTCGAGGGAGTCGCAGGTGCCGCGGCAGCGGTCGCAGGCTCGAAGGTGACGTTCCATCTCGGCGCAGCGCTCCGCGCTG
This sequence comes from Polyangiaceae bacterium, assembly GCA_019637295.1. Lineage (GTDB taxonomy): Bacteria > Myxococcota_A > Polyangia > Polyangiales > Polyangiaceae > JACKEA01. Next base: position 805,380 of record JAHBVX010000003.1, on the reverse strand, counting down.
ATCTCGTCCTCGAGGTGCTGCGAGAAGAGGGTCACGACGTCGGGACACGTGCCGGGCGCCGCTGGGCCGTCCGTCGGAACCCCGAGCAAGGGCGCGACCTGCGTCCGCACGGACCGTCGAGCGCGATGAAGCCGGCTCTTGACGGCCTGGACGGACACGCCGAGGACCTCGGCCACCTCGGGCGCGGTCAGCCCTTCCACGTCGCGAAGGAGAAGCACCTCGCGGTACATGGGCTCGAGACCGCGGATCGCCTGCTCGAGCGCGTGCTCGACCTGCCTGCCGGCGAGCGTGTCGTCCGGGCTCTGCGCCGGATCGGCCAGCTGCCGTCCCTCGGGGAGCACGTCGGTGTCGAGTGATCGCGCGTCCCGCGGGGCGAACTTGCTCCTGCGCCGCTTCTTGATGCAGTGACTGCGGGCGATCGTGTAGAGCCAGGTGGAGATCGACGACGCGCCGCGGAAGTCCCGGATGCCGCGCGCCATGGAGAGCAGCGTGTCCTGCAGGACGTCTTTCGCGTCCTCGGGGTCGCGGCACATCTTCATGCCGAATCGGTAGACCTGAGCCTGATACCTCTCGACCAATGCCTCGAGGGCCTGGGCGTCGCCGGCGCGGGCTCGCTCGAGCAGTAGGTTGTCGGCTTCGTCGCGCATCTACTTGCAGGCGCCAAGAACGGCCACGAAGTCGCGTTCGGCGTCGTGCCCGCGTCTCAGCTGTCTCGGTCCGTGGGCGCGCCAGCGGCGCCGCTCGGCATCGGGTTCTGTTCCTTCTCGAGGTAGCGAAAGATGGTGCGCGGGTCCACGCCGAGGTCCCGCGCGGTCTGCGTGCGATTGCCGTTGTTGCGCTCGAGGACGTCGAGCACGTAGCGACGCTGGAAGTCTTCCTTGGCCTTCTCGAGCGGCACGATGGGCTCCATGGCCTCCGGTCCCAGGTCCAAGTCTTCGGGCTGCAAGAGCGCCTTGTCGCACAGCACGAGCGCCTTCTTGATGCGGTTCTCCACCTGTCGGATGTTGCCGGGCCAGGCGTGCTTCTTGATCGCGGCCAGCGCCTGGGGCGAGAAGCCACGCACTCCGCTGCCGAGCTCGTCCGCGTACTTGCTCAGCAACGCCTTGGCGATGATCAGCACGTCGTCGCCGCGTTCGCGCAAGGGCGGAAGCCAGAGATTGACCACGTTCAAGCGATAGAAGAGGTCCTCGCGGAACTCACCAGTCTTGATCATCTCCTCGAGCACGCGGTTGGTCGCGGCCACGATGCGGATGTCGCACTTCTCCGGCTTGCTGTCGCCGACGCGGTAGACCACCCGCTCCTGGAGTGCTCGCAAGAGCTTGACCTGGAGCTGCAGGGTGAGCTCGCCGATCTCGTCCAGGAACAGCGTGCCCCCGTCGGCGAGCTGGAACTTGCCCGGGCGGCTGGCGACGGCGCCGGTGAAGGCGCCGCGCACGTGCCCGAACATCTCGCTCTCCATCAGGTTCTCCGGGATGGCGCCGCAGTTGACCACCACGAAGGGCCCGTCGTGGCGGTTGCTGCGCCGATGCAGCTCACGCGCGATGAGCTCTTTGCCCGTACCCGTCTCGCCGGTGATGAGCACGCTGATGTCCGTGGCGGCGACCTTCTGCAGCTTGCGGAACACCTCCATCATGCTGGGGCACGCCCCAATGATCTCGCCGAAGCGCTTGTCGAGCAGCTCCGTCTTCAGCTTCTCTTGGTCGGCGCGCAGGGCGCTGAGCAGCATGGCGTTCTGCACGATGAGCGAGGCCTGACCCGCGAAGATGGTGAGCAGGTCGAGCTGCTCCCGGTGGAAGAGGTGTTTCACCTCGTCGTTGCCGACGTAGATGACGCCGATGATCTCCCCTTGGCTCAGCAAGGGGACGCACATCACGCTGCTCAGCTTGAGCGCGATCACGCTCTCGCTCTTGCCGAAGGTCGTGTCCGTCAGCGCGTCGCTGACGATGACCGGGCGCTTGGTCTCCACCACCTGACGCACGATGCTGTCGCTGATGGCGCCCGAAGCGTCTTCGATGGTCTCCCGTTTGACGTTGCGCGACGCGCGCACCCGCGGAGAGCCCTGCTCCCCGTCGCTGGGATCGACGAGCAGCACGACGCCGCGAGCGGCGCCCGTGAGCTCGATCAGATCGTCGAGCATCGCCTCGAGCAATTCGTCCACGCCGGTCATGGTCATCAGCCGCTCGCTGAAGGCGTGCATGCGCCGGACGCTGGCCAGGACGTTGGGCGAGTCTTGCTCGGGGTGGGAGTCGTCCACCAGCGGCAGCTCGCTCATCATGCTGAAACCGAGCTGCGCTCGGCCGAGCTGGATGCGGTCGCCGTGGACCAGCCGAGCGCGGCGCTTCTTCTTGCCGTTGACCAGGATCTCCGCGACGCGGTCCATCTCTTCCAGCTGGAAGTCCCGCCCGTTGAAGACGATCTGGATGTGGTGATCGGACACGCTGGGGTCAGGGACGTGGACGTCGTTGCCCAGATCCCGGCCCACGGTGGTCAGGGGCTTGTGGATGGGCACCAGCACCGGCTGGCCCTGAGGTGGAAAGTAACGAAGCGTCGCCATTTAGGCTCGTGGCAGCCTACCACGCCGCGCCGCGCGCTTCGCAAGCGACGGTTTCTAACCCACACAAAACGGGTTAAGAACCTGGCCCATGCCCATCCTGGACTCCGTGATCGACGCCGTTGGTTCGACACCCCTCGTGCGCCTCTCGCGCATCGGGCGAGACCTGCCCTGCGAGCTGCTCGGCAAGCTCGAGTTCATGAACCCTGGGGGCAGCGTCAAGGATCGCATCGGGGTGCGCATGCTGCTCGAGGCCGAGAAGGCCGGCCGCATCCGCCCTGGCGACACGTTGATCGAGCCCACCAGCGGCAACACCGGCATTGGGCTGGCGCTGGCAGCCGCCATCAAGGGCTACCGCATGATCATCACCATGCCGGAGAAGATGAGCCGCGAGAAGCAGGTGGTGCTCGAAGCGCTCGGCGCCGAGATCATTCGCACACCCACCGAGGCGGCCTGGGACTCGCCGGAGAGTCACATCGGCGTGGCCCGACGCCTGCAGCAGATCATGCCGCGGGCCCACATCCTCGATCAGTACGGCAACCCGGACAACCCGACGGCCCACGAGGAGGGTACGGGGGCGGAGATCCTCGAGCAGTGCGGCGGCAAGCTCGACGCCTGCGTGATGACGGCGGGCACCGGCGGTACCATCACGGGCGTGGCGCGCGCGCTCAAGCGCGCGCTGCCCGAGTGTCAGATCATCGGCGTCGACCCGGAGGGGTCCATCCTGGCGGGTCCTGGCGAGATCAGGAGCTACAAGGTGGAAGGCATCGGCTACGATTTCATTCCGGACGTGCTCGACCGTGGCATCATCGATCGCTGGGTCAAGAGCAACGACCGGGACTCCTTCCGGGTCGCGCGGCAGCTCATCCGTCAGGAGGGGCTCCTGTGCGGCGGTTCGAGCGGCGCGGCGGTGTGGGCAGCGATGCAGATCGCCAAGGAGCTGCCCAAGGGATCGCGCGTCGTGACGATCCTGCCCGACTCGATCCGCAACTACTTGACCAAGTTCGCGGACGACGCCTGGATGCGGCAGCACGGCTTCCAGGAGAGTGACTGGGAGATCGGCACCATCTCGGACATCATCCGCACGTTGCCGCAAAAGAACGTCATCTGCATGGAAGACGACAGCACGCTCGCCGCCGCCGTGGAGACCTTCAGGACCCACGGCATCTCGCAGCTGCCGTGCACCAGCGCCGGCCGGCTCTCGGGCATCATCACCGAGACGGACGTGCTCGACTTGCTGGTGCATGGTCGCAGCCGGGACACCAAGCTCGCCGAGGTGATGATTCGTAAGGTGAGCACCGTCGCATCGCACGAGCCCGCGGGCCTGTTACCGCAAATCTTCGAGCGGGGTGAGGTTGCCATCGTCGTAGACGCCGACAAGGCGGTGCTCGCCATCGTGACCAAGCTCGATCTGATCGAGTACCTGTCCAGCCGGGCCCGCCTGGCCACGGCGCGGGGACCGCAGCCCTGAGCTGCGGTCACGGCTCGCTGTCGCTCGGGTCGGGGGCTGGGGCTTGCGGAGGTTCGCTGGCGCTGGCGTCGCACTCGCGGGCCAGCAAATCGAGCTCGATGTCGATGGTGCTGCCGAGCACCCACTCGTAGGGCGCGCCGGGCAGCACGCCGAAGTCCTCGCGGCGGACGGAGAAGCGGGACCGTGCGCGGACCCCGCCCGTGACCAGCTCGTGGGTGCCGGTGACGGCCAGCACCTGCGACCGGCCGCGCAGGGTCAGGCGACCGGTGACCTCATGCGTGGTGTCGCTGGCCTGCACCTCGAGCGACTCGAAGTGGGCCCTCGGGTAGCGCTCGACGTACAGGAAGCGTCGGGAGCGCAAGAGTCCGGTGAGGAGCTCGCTGTCGCCCTGCGCGGTGGACAGGTCGGCGACCACCCAGAGCGTGACCGGACGGCTGCCGCTGACCTGCGCGGCGCCGCGGAAGTCCACGACCCTCACGCTGTGGCGCACGCCCAGCGCGCGTGCCACGGCCGTGAAGCGCGAGCGGGCCGCGTCCACACAGAAGTATCCGTCGGGCGCGCTGGTCTGCTGACTCGGAGCCGTGCCTGCCAGCACCGTCGCCGGCGGCGCCGCGCTCGCGCAGCCGGTCAGCGCGAGTAGCAGTGGCAACAAGGACTTGGTCACACGCTGATGGCGTTCTTTCTGAACTCGCTGCTGGCGATCTTCACGTTCACGCAGGCGGGTACTCCCGCCGAGAACGCCGCGTCGAGGGCCGGACCAAGCTCGGACATCTTCTCCACGTAGAAGCCCTTGCCGCCCACGGCCTCGACGACCTTGTCGTAGCGGGTGTACTCGAGCGCGGTCGCGACGGCGCGATCCTCGCTGTACATCGCCAGCTGTCCACGCCGGATCTGCATCCAGGCGGCGTCGTTGCCGATCACGGCGATGACGGGGATCTTCTGGCGGGCCATGGCCTCGAACTCGAGGCCATTCAGGCCAAAGGAACCATCGCCGTACATGATCACCGTCTTGGCGTGCGGGCGGCTGAGCGCCGCCGCCATGGCGTATCCGGGACCAATGCCGAGGGTGCCGAGGGGTCCGGGATCCATCCACAGCTGGGGCCACTGTAGCGGAATGGTGTAGGCGGCGGTCGCGACGAAGTCGCCACCATCGCCGATCACGATGTCTTCCTTGCCGAGGCGCTTGCCAACCTCGTGGCAGACCCAGAGCGGGTTGGGCGGGTCACCGCTCGACTCGATCTCCGCGCGCATCTTGGCACGCGCCTTGTCTTCTTGCTCTCGAAGCCGCGCGCGCCACGCGCTGGCGTCCTTCTTTCCGACGGCGTCGAGCAGTTGTTGCAGCACCAGCCCGCTGTCGCCGTGGATGGCGACGTCGATGGCACGGTTGCGGCCGAGCTCGCTGCCGTCCAGATCGACCTGCACGATCTTCGTGCTCTCGCCCCAGGTGCCCGTGCGGCCGTAGTCTACCCGGAAGTCGAAGGGCGTGCCGAAGACGAAGACGACGTCGCTCTCTTGTAGGGCGGTGCGCCGCGAGCGCGTGAACAGCCCGTCGTGCGCGTAGGGCAGGGCGCCCCGGGCCATACCGTTGAGGAAGAAGGGCGCCGCGATGGCGTCCGCGAAGGAGCGCACGATCTCGCGGTTGTCGCTCCAGCGGATCTGAGCGCCGATCAGGAAGCTCGGGCGCTCGGCCTGGCGCAGGAGCTGTGCGGCCCGCGCGATCGAGCTCGGGTCGCCTGCGGGTCGGGGCGGCTTCATGGGCGCGGTAGCCGGCTCGTCGTCCTCAGCGTAGTTCATCAGCAGATCGAGCGGCATCTCCAGGTACACCGGCCCCGGCACGTTGGACTGGGCGATGCGGAACGCGCTGTCGATGTACTCCTTGAGGCGACGCGCCTCGGGGACCTGAACGCTCCACTTGGAGATGGGGCGCATCAAGGTGACCGAGTCCATGTCCTGCAGGCTGCCCATGTCGCACAGCGCCTTGGGCCCCGCGCCGCCGATGCAGATCATCGGGATACCAGCGCGCTGCGCGTTGGCCACCGCCGTGACGACGTCCGTGATGCCTGGCCCGGCGGTCACCAGGCAGACCCCGGGCCTACCCGTCACTCGGGCGTAGCCGTCCGCGGCGTGCCCCGCGGTCTGCTCGTGTCTGGTGTCCACGACGCGGATGCCCTCGTCCAAGCAGCCGTCATAGATGGCCTGGATGTGGCCGCCGCAGAGCGTGAAGACGTGGTCGATGCCGTGTCGCTTGAGTGCCTGGGCGACGAGCCGCCCGCCGTGAACCTGTGCCATGGGCGGGACTATACCCCGAGAGCTGCGGCCGAGGGTCCCTAGTCCGGAGCGCCGTGGTAGCGTCCTCGTCGCCGTGACGTCCTCCCGCGTGCAGCCGTGTCTGCTCGTCGCCGCCCTGTCGGTGGCGTGCTCACGGACCTGCGAAAATAAGCCGCCGCCGGTCGAGGAGCCGCAGCGCACGGTCACCGCCGACAGCGACTCCACCCTCGAGATCGTCTCCGAGGGGGCGGAGCCACGCCATCGCCTGGAGGTCGGGCGTTGGGCCGGGCTGCGCTACCGGCTGGAGCTGAGCGTGGACGCCTCCCTCGGCATCGTCGGACATCCCCCGTTGCGCGCTCCGACCCACGTGCTCGTTTCGAGTGTCGAAGTGCTGCGAGGGATGGCAGATCCGGTCCTGCGCGAGCACGGCGGTCGTGAACGTCGCTTCGTCGAGGAGCGCATCGTGGTCGATGACGCGCGGGCCGAGAGCGAGGAGCTGGCTCCCGACGCGCTGGCTGGAGTGAACGGCGCGCTCGTTGGGCTGCGCGGCCTCGTCATCCGTCAACTGGTTGGGGAGGACGGCGAGGTCGCCAGTCTGGAGACGGAGCTCGTCGGCGGCAAGCCTCCGACGCCCGACGTGAAGAGACTGCTCGATACGACGATGGACTCGCAGCGTCGCTTCCCGTTTCGCTTGCCGCACAAGCCCGTGGGCGTGGGAGCCAAGTGGCGCTTCCGGGAGAGCATCACGCTGCAGAACGTGCGACTGTGGCAAGTCTCGGAGATGACCTTCTCGCGTCTGACCGCGGATCGCGTCACGATCGCGCTCCGGGTTCGCCACGAGGCCCCGCGTCAGGAGGTGCCGCATCCGCTCGACCCCGCGCATACGGCGACCGTCGAGCAGTATCGCGGGGACGGCAGCGGCGAGCTGGTGATGGACCGCCTGTCGGCGGTGCTGATCGCCGGGCGCCTGCAGACCACGGGCTCGTTGCGGCTGTCGTGGGAGCACGAAGGCCAGGCTCACAGCGCCATGCTCGTGGCCGCGAGCACGACCCGGCTGCGGGGACAGGTGGGGGATCCACCGGCCGACGCGGGTCCCGCCGCGACGGAGGGGGGCGACTCCTCGCCGTGACCGCTCGACCCGCGCGTTCGCTGGGGCCGGCGTTGGCCGTGCTCTCGGGCGTGCTCTTGGCCGCGGAGCTGTGTCTGACTCGGCTGCTCTCGGTGGTGCTCTGGTACCACTTCGCGTTCTTCGCCATCAGCATCGCGCTCTTCGGTCTGAGCCTCGCCGCCCTCACCGTGCACTTCACCGCCGCGCGCATTCCCGAGCGAGACACGGAGCGTTGGCTCGCGTTCGGCGCGCTGGCCACCGCAGGCGGGATCCTGATCGTGGACGTGGCCTTCTGCAACGTCACGCCGGACTGGTTCGGAGGACAACTCGGCGCGTTCACGTCGTTGACGGGAAAGCTGGGGCTGTTGTTCCTGATCGGCGCGCTGCCGTTCTTCGCCGGTGGGTTCGTGATCTCGCTCGCGCTCACGCGGTACGCGCCCTTCGCGGGGCGGCTCTACGCCTGGGACTTGCTCGGTGCCGCCCTGGGCGCCGTCGGTACCATCGGGCTCTTGTCTTGGCTCGGCGCGCCGGGCGCCCTCGCGCTGCTCGGCGCTGGCGCAGCGCTGAGCGGGCTGGCGTTCGCTCCGCGCATCACGCTGGTGCGGGTGAGCGGGCTCGGCACGGCCGCCGCCATCGGCGTCGTGGTCGCCAGCGGAGGCGGCCCGTTCACGCTGCACGTCGCCAAAGGCATCGAGGTCGAGCGCGCTTCGGCAGAGGTCATGAAGTGGAACGCCTTCTCGCTCGTGACGGTGCTGCCGTACACCGGGTTTCGGGGCTGGGGGATCTCGCCCCGCTACGGTGGCGAGATCCCCGAGCAGAAGACGCTGGTCATCGACATGAACGCGATGACTCCCCTCGTGCGCTTCGACGGTGACCTCGCGCGCGTGGAGTTCGTCACCCATGATCTGTCGGCGTTCGTCTACCGCGTGGCCCCGGCCAGTGGGCGGAGTCTGGTCATCGGCGCCGGCGGGGGCAAGGACGTGCTCGCGGCGCTGACCTCCGGCAGCCGTCACGTCACCGCCGTAGAGGTCAACCCGCTGATCGCCCACGGCGTGATGCGCGGCAGCCATCGGGAGTTCGTTGGGGACCTGTACGGTCGGAGCGACGTCACCCTCGTGATCGAGGATGGACGGTCGTTCGTGCGCCGCACCTCCGAGCGCTATGACATCGTTCAGCTGAGCATGGTGGATACCTCGGCGGCGAGCGCCGCGGGGGCGTACGCGCTGACCGAGAACGCGCTGTACACGGTGGAGGCCTTCGACGACTTCATGAGCGTGCTCGAGCCGAAGGGTCTGCTGAGCGTGTCGAGCGTGAGCCTGCCGGATCTGTGGGTCGGCGCGCGGCTCGCCGCCATCGCCAGGGAGGCGCTCGGTCGCCGTGGTCTCAGCGCCAAGGAGCGACTCGTGGTGATCGAGACCCCGTGGCTCGGCGCTCCCCACGCGCGCATGTACACGCTGTTGGTCGCGCCTGGGGGCTTCGAGCCGGAGCGAGTGCAGCGGGCGATCAGCGAGACGGCGGCGCTCGGGTTCTCGCTCGCGTTCGTGCCCGGGGCGGAGGTGGTCGCCGGCACGGCCGAGCGCGAGTGGATCGCTCGCATCGCGAAGGGCGAGGACGAGGCGGCGCTAGCCGCGCAGCTGCGCGGCCTCGCGCTGGACGTGAGCGCGACCACGGACGACCGTCCGTTCTTCTTCTATCAGAACCGGTTGCGTGATCTGCCCGTCGCCTTGACCTCGAGCATGCCGGTCCACCTGTTCGGCAATGGCTTGGTGCTGTTGGCGAAGATCGCGCTCGTCGCCGTGGCGGCGGTGCTGGTCTTGCTCGTGGTTCCGTGGTGGTTCGGCCGACGGTCCCTGCCCTCCGGACAGGGGTCGGTTGCTCGCGATCTGGGCTACGCCGGGGGAATTGGGCTGGGTTTCATGCTGGTGGAGCTCGGGATGCTGCATCGACTCAGCCCTCACCTCGGGGATCCGACGTTCGCCCTCGGCGTCATATTGGTCGCGCTGCTGGTCGGCTCGGCGTTCGGGAGCCGCTGGCTATCGACGCGTGGCGCGCGGGTGACGAGGGGGGTGCTCGCGATGGTGGTGCTCGCGTCGCTGATCACGGTGCTGCTCTTGCCGCCGATGACCGAGCTCAGTCGCGCGTGGTCTCCGCCCCTTCGGGCCAGCTTGTTCGCCGCGTGGGTGTTCGTCTTGGGTCTCGTCATGGGGGTACCACTCCCCGCGGCGCTCAGCGCCATCGGTCGACGAGCCCCGGGCCGGGTGGCCTGGTTCTGGGCCATCAACGGCGGAACCAGCGTGCTCGGTTCGGTGCTGGCGACGCTCATCGCGCTCGAGTTCGGCGCCACCGCCGCGTTGCTCGCCGGCGCGAGCGCGTATGCGGGTGTGGTCCTGCTCGCCCCGCGCGTCCTGCGAGTGGACGCTCAGTGAGCGGCCTCAGCGCAGCAGCTCGCTCAGCTCCGGGTTCGGCTCGGGCCGGGCGGCGAGGAGCCGCTGGAACGTCTTGCCGCGCGAGGCCCCGATGGCCGGGACGTTACAGCTGCGGCCGCCGCCATACAGGCTGAACATGCCGAAGTCCCAGCGGACTCCCGCGCGACCGCAGCTCGTCCGCGCGCGCGCGAGCAGCCGCATGCCGACCTCGAAGCAGCGCCCCAGCGCTCGTGGCGTGTCCCCGAGCAAGGACTGCGCGAACCGCTCGCGCTCGACCCGACTGCGGGCGATCGCCTCGCGACGTTCCGGCCCGAGCCAGGCGGCGCCGAGGGGGGCCTGGTCCAGCGCGATCTGCATCAGGCAGCTCTCGCCCGCCGGTCCCCGACCCAGGGGCGGATGGCCGAACTGGACGTCCTCTCGCAGACCCGACTCGTGGAGTACGACCGTCAGCGTGGCTAGCGCCAAGCTACGAGTCGTCCCCGACCACGCCAGCGGCTCGCAGTCGGCTCCGTCACCGCAGGCCATCAGGCGTGTGGCCGTGTCCGCGAGGGTACGAGCGATCGTCGCGAAGCGACGGGCCGCGGCGGCGCGAGTCTCCATCTTGACCCAGCCACCACGAGCCGCCGAGTAGCGAGGGGGTCGGCACGCGGGCGCCGGCTCGGCGCAAGCAGGTCTGAGGTCGCAGTTGGCTGCGTCCGCCGCGGTGCCGCACTCCGGCACCAGCTCGAACGAATAGGGGGAGCGACCCGGCGTGCCGTAGGTGAGGGCCAGGCCGAGGACCAGCTCGGTCAAGGTCAGGCCGTTCATCGCACCGCAGGCTAGCGCACAACGGCGGGCGAGTGAACCGCGCCTGGGGGCATCACGGAGCGGCTGAGGGGAGCTCGAGCGCGCTGCCCACCTGCGGCATGCGCAGGCGCTCCAGGCGACCCTGGTTCGTAGCGAAGAATGCGTAGCGCTCCGCGTCGAGATCGTCGTCGAGGGTGAACGCGAGCTGGCTCACGCCCCAGCGTGCGCTGCGATCGACTCGCACCCTCAGTCCACGCAGCGTGACGGTGGAGCCTTCCTCCAGCGGCGCGTCGATGGCGCGAAACAGCGCAGGTCCGGGATCGGCCAACATCGGTGCTTCCTTCGCGCTGAGGGTGAACGAGCTCGGGCCGGTGCGTGTGAGGGTGAGGGGACGCGAGCAGGTCGCCAGCACGCGCCACGCGGGTGGTGCCACGCCGCCGGCGGTCTCCTGTGCCCAGGGCAGCCACGAGAAGGACAAGTCCCACGCATTGAGCAGCAGCCAGGTGTCCGCGCCAGCGGCGCCTTTGGCCACCGCGAGCTGATCGGCGAGCGCCTCCCGTCCCGCGGTCACGGCGCGAACCGACTGGTAGCTGACCCCGCCCGCCAGAGCGGTGTGAATGAAGAGGGCGCCGCTGAGCGCGGCGAACAAGAGCACGCGGCCGATCCAGCCGCTCCGGCGGAGCGCAGTGAGGCCGAATGCCAGCAGCAGCGCCACCAGGGCCGCCCCCGCCAGGCTCGGGATGGCGAGCAACCGGAAGGAAGGCAGCGTCGCGACCAGCGGGAGCACCGCGAGCACCAGGCCCAGCGACGCGGCCAGGTACTGCGCGCGCGGTGCCGCGCCAGCCTCGCGCAGCACGCGGTACCCGACGAGCCACGCTGCGCCCACGAGCAGCGCGACCAGCACGATGGACATCCCGAAGTCCAGCACCAGCGCGCCGTGGACGAGCTCGCCCGGCAACAGGAACGACTCCGAGGCCAGCAGCGCCGGCAGGCGAAGCACCATCGCGAGCGCGAACACCGACGGAGAAGCCAGCAAGTTCACGTAGTTGCTCGAGCCGACCGCGCCGTAACCCAAGCTCAGGTGAAGCCCAAGGTACGCCAGGGTCGGCCCGAGCCAGAGCGCGAGCGCGACGCGGCGCGAGCGCGGCGTGCCGCGGCCGGAGAGCAGCAGCCAGCCGACGGCGATGCCGACCCCGGAGAGGGCGTACTCGCCGCTGGCCAGGGCGAGGCCGGTCGCGAGCACGACCGCGCCCTGCTTCGCGCGTGTCGGGCGCGCGAGCAGCGACTCGGTCGCGAGCAGCGCGAGCAGCACGAACACCCCACACATCACCGTCGTCCGGTTGGCGAGCCAGCCCACGGGCGAGACATGCGCTGGATCGAGGGCGAACACGAACAGCGCGATGGTCGCCGCCGCCGGCGGCAGGATGCGGCGGTACCAGACGCCTGCGAGCACGACGAGCAGCGCGAACCAGCCGAGGGAGACGGCGTGCCGCAGCGGCGGCGACAGGCCCAGCGCGTGGTCGAGCGCCAACGACAGGCTGGCCAGCGGTCGCAGCCCGGCGAGACGCAGGTCCGGGTGGGACCACCAGGGCAGCACGCCGCGATCGATCAGCGCGCTGCGCTCGACCTCGGACTTGACGAAGGCGTACAGATCCCAAGCGGAACGCTCCACCGGAAACGTGCCGCGGAGCATGGCGTCGTGCAGGAAGTCGTCGGCGAGCAGGCCGGACCGCAGGGTCGGCGCGTGCAAGGCGAGCGCCGCCGTCACCGCGAGCAGCAAGACCCACACGCTCCGGCGCGACAGGTCGCCGGCAACGCTCATTTCCTGGGACCGGTTCACGCGCCTGGCCTCGGCCCGCAGCATCGTCGATTTCTCGGGCGGCGCAAGGTATACCGAGGTCGTGAGTGAGAGCGCGCCGCGAACGGGCCGAGGGTTCGCCGCGGCGCTCGCGTGCGTGATCGGGGTGCACGCGGCGCTCTTGCTCTACTTCGCACCCCCGTCGGTGATGTTCTCGAAGCAGCCCGTTGTCGCGCTCGACTACGCGCTGCACGTCTACCAGGTGGACCGCGCCAGCGCCGCGTTTCGCGAGCACCACGCGCTGTGGGCCTACGACCCGCTGCTGCTCGCCGGGCAGCCCGCGGGGGTGGTGGAGGACCTGACGAGCAAGGGAACCGAGCTGTTCGTGATCGCGCTCGGCGGCCTCGGCGTGCCGATGGGCCTGGCGTTCAACCTGTTCATCGTGCTCGTGCACCTCGGGCTCGGCGTGACGGCGTTCGCGGTTGGACGGCTCCTGCGCCTGGAGCGCGCGTCGACCCTGGTCCTCTACGCGCTCTGGGTCGCGCTCTGGTTCTTCGACTCGTTCCTGCACTGGTCCTGGTGGGTGGGGATGATCAGCTGGTCGTGGGCCAGCTACGGCTCGGTGCTACTCATCGCGCTGCTCTATCGCACCTTGGAGGAGCCACGGCCCTCGCGCTTTGCCTGGCTCGGATTGCTCGCGGCCGGCCTGGCGTTGGTCCATCCGTTCATCGTGCTGACCCTGGCGGTGCCGTGCCTGGCGCTGTATGCGCGCAGCTTCAAGGCGCTGGCACGGCGCGACCACGCGCTGTTGTGGCTCGCTGCCGGCGTCGCCGCCTCGACGGCGCTCGTCTGGATCTTCCCGCTGCTGCGGTTTCGTCACTACGTGGGTGACGTCGACACGTTCTTCAACGCGACCCTCTCCTTCGCGCTGTTCGACTCGCTGGACCTCTTGAAGGACGGGCGCCAGACCGGCGCCCCGGCTCGCACGTTGTTCCGCACCCTGGCCTTCGTGGCGGGCGGCGTCCTGCTCTGGCGCTGGACCAAGCGGGGGGATCGTCGCGCGCTGCCCCTCGGCGCGCTGGTCCTCTCGGCGTTGGTGCTTGCCTATGGGTCGGCCTACTTCTGGCACGGCCGGCAGACGCAGCCCTATCGCCACATCGGCCCGGCCATGTTCGCGGCGGCGGTGCCCGCGGCCATCTTGCTGTGGGAGGTCTTCTCGCCGCGCGCGCTCCGCGCCTACCCCGTCGCGGCGCGGTTGGCCATCGGCCTGCTCGCGGTCGTTGCCCTGCCGCGAGTCGTGCGCACCGTGCTGCACTACGTCCCCGACCTGCTCCCGGAGCGGGTCCTGCGCGCGAAGGCGGACGTGCTGAGCTCGGCGCTCGTGGGGCTGAGCGAGCCGAAGCCGGTCCGCATGATGCATCACGGTCCGCTGCCCTATCAGAGCGCGATCCGAGACTGGCTTCGAGAGAACCACCGGGGTCGAGGGCGCGTGGTAGTGGCGGACTGGGTGCTCGCCGAGTACCTGGTCGTCGCCGCGGACGTGCCCATCCTGGGTGGCATCGTGGAGCGAAATGTGCCCCATGTGGACGCGCACCTGTTTCGCCGCGAGCCCGACGGCAATTTGCCCGTGCCCGAGCTCGAGCGGTACCTCGAGGACTACGCTGTCGGCTTCGTGATCGTGTTTGGTGACTTCGGTCCGCTCGATGCGCGCCGCGAGCTGCTCGAGCCCGCGGAGGTCGTGGGGGGGCACCGCATCTACCGCACGCGCCGGGAGCCGAGCTACTTCGCAGCCGGTAGCGGGCAAGTCACCGAGCAAGCCGTCAACCGCATCCGGGTGCAGGAGCTATCCGGCCCGGCGGTGCTGCGCTTCCACTACCTGGAGACCCTCGCCTGTCGACCCGACTGCAGTCTGTCCAAGCAGCCGATCCCGGGCGATCGGGTGGGGTTCATCCGGGTGGAGACCTCGTCCCGGGAGATCGAGATCTACAACGCGTACTGAGCCGTGGCGCGCCTTTGGCTACACCGGGTCGCGGCGCTTGAGCACGATCAGGATGAAGATCAGCGTTCCGATCATCATGCCGCCGAGCACCACTGGCGGCAGCCAGACCAGCTCGTACTGGGAGAAACCCCAGGCGCCGTTGAAGTCCATACTGGCGATCTGAGCCTCGGCGCACTTGAACTTCCCCTGGAACACGAAGTTGTCGACGCTGGTGGTGTCCGGCTTCTTCAGGTCCATGATCCACGCCGAGTCGTTGGCGATGGCCATCCGCTCCTGCGCGGCCACGCCTTGAAAGCCCCAGCGCGCGGGCACGACGTACATGGGCCACTCGAGCCAGGGGTTGGTGGTCATGGGCACCATGATGCCGCCGAGGACGACCTGTGGAATGAGGGCGATGGGCGTCAGCGCCATCGCCGCCTCGCTGCTCGTGACCAAGGTGCTGAGGAGTAGCCCCAGCGCCACGCTGTTCATGGAGGTGGCGATCAACGTCACCAAGTCGATCACGAACGCCGTGGGGCCGCCGTTGAACCCAAGCGCGAAGAACACGATGCCCAGCAGCACCGTGCACTGGATGACGCAGAAGAACGAGAGCAGGAAGAACTTCGAGAACACGTAGTTGAACAGCTTCAGGTTCACCATCCGTTCTCGCAGATAGATCGCGCGCTCGCTCACGATCTCGCGGGCGGCGTTGCTGGTGCCGAACCAGACCGCGGCCACGACCAAGAAGAAGGCCGCCCCGGAGTTGTCCGAGGTGGACTGCATCGTCTTGAGCATGTCGTTGGAGCCCTCGAGCCCGCCGCTGCGCCGAGCCAGCTCCTGCAGGGCGCCCAGGCACCAGTAGGGGATGGCGTCCTTCTGGCCGCCGAACACCAGCGCCAGCAGGATGCCGATGATGGGCGCTTGGGCCAGCATGATGACCGTGCCGGACACGTCCCGGGCCTTGGTCTTGAAGTAGCGGCTGAGGAGCAAGCCGAACTGCCCGCGAGTCTTGGGCCGGTGGCGCGCGATGCTCTGCTGATTCGAGCCCGCGCCCACGGCGCGGGGGCCCGAGTACATCTTCTGGAAGATTGGGTTCTGGGGGTTGAAGAACTCCGAGCTCCACTCGCGCGCCGCTTGCTCGCGCGCGACGACCCGCGGCGCGTGCGGGTTCTGCGCGCGCATGGCCTCGAAGATGGGTCGCTCGCGCTGGTTGAGCATGTCGAACATGTCGCGCGGGTTGTCGACGATGTTCGGCTTGCCCTGGCGAGTGAGGAAGTTGCCGAAGAACTGATAGCCGTCTCGGGTGGGGCCGTAATAGATCGGTATGCCGCCTTGGCCCAGGATCAGCGCGAGGTTGAACTTCTCGTACTCGTCCCGGGCTGGCTGGTGAATGGTGCAAATGATGGTCTTGCCCGTCGTCCGCGCCAGGTTCGAGAGCAGCTCGACGAGCGCCGTCGTATCGTCCGCCGCCAGACCGCTGGTGGGCTCGTCCAGGAACATGATCACCGGATCGGTGACCAGCTCCATGGCGATGTTGACGCGCTTGCGCTGCCCGCCGCTGAGGATCTTCTTCTCGGGCTTGCCGATCTGCAGGTGAGCGACCGACTCGAGGCCGAGCTGGGCGAGGGTGGTCTGCACCCGGCGATCGATCTCTTCCGTGGAGAAGTCCGGCGGCAGGCGGAACTTCGCGCTGTAGCGCACGGCCTCGTACACCGTGAGCTCGGGGTGCACGATATCGTCTTGGGGCACGTAGCCGATCGAGCCGCGCAGGGCGTCGTAGATCGAGTACAGATCTTCGCCGTTGATCCGGACCTGGCCGGCGCTGGGCGGGAGGTAGCCGTTGAGGGTGAGCAGGAGCGTGGTCTTGCCTGCGCCGGATGGCCCCATCAGCGCGATCAAGTCCCCGGGCAGCGCCTTGAAGTTGACGTGATCGAGCAGGGTCTTCATCTGGCTCGGGTTGTCCCGATCCCGCACCTGCATCACGATGTCCCAGGACTCGATCTCGTACAGAGGTCGCCCAGACCAGTCGGCCCGCGCGTCCTCGACCACCATCGCGACCTGCTCGTCCTGCACCTGGATGAGCAGCGGCATCGGGCCGATGAACACCTTCTCGCCGTTGGAGACGGGTACTCGCTGCCGCGCGGGGATGCGCTGGCCCCGAACGTAGGTGCCGTTGGAGCTGCCGTTGTCCTCCAAGAACAACTGCGGACCGTGCTTGTGCAGGACGGCGTGCTTGCTGGACACCTGCGGGTGACCGATGACGATGTCGTTGTCCGGCGTGCGGCCGATGCTCTTGAACGTGACCCCGCCGGCTCCGAGGGTGACCTGTCCGATGACGGTCTTGTGCTTCACTCGCTGGACGCCGCCGCCCGCGGGCGCCGCGGGTTGGGCGGTGGTCGCCTGTCCGGCGCCAAGGGCTAGCCCGAGCTGTATGGCGAGGGGCACCGGCAGCGGGATGGGCCCGAGCGCGAGCAGCGCGTTGGGCTCGATGGGGATGACCTGCTGGGGCGGCAACCGGTGGCCCGCGACCCAGGTTCCGCTGGTGGAGCCCGCGTCCTGAATGCCGACCGGGTTGAGCATGAACGTGGCGTGCTGTCCCGAGACGTTGGGGTGCGTGATGACCACGTGCGCGCGCTCGGGCTCGCGCCCGAAGACCACCTGACCCGGCGCGGGCGGCAGGTGGCCGCGCTGCATCAGCATCATGACGATCGCCGGGTGAGCGAGGGGCACCGGCGTCTGCCCAATCACGAACTGCGTCCGGAAGTCGAAGGGCAGGCTGCTGCCGGGAGGCACCGGGTGACCATTCGCCAGCGTTGGCCCTTGGCCGCCGTCGACGAACACCAGCTGTCCCCCGCCCTGGTGGATGATACGCGCGTGCTCGTGACCCACTCCGGGCCCACCGAGACGCACGTCGCAGCCCTCCCCACTGCCGATGCTGATGGTCTGCTTTCCGAGGCCGGGGATCATGTCAAACGCTCGCGCACTGCCCCGTCATTAGGCCAACTCCCGACGCGATGGAACCGGGCGGCGCGCATAATGCAAGAGCTCGCCGCGATTTTCCGGCGACGGCGCGCCGTCGCCGCGCTCACTCTGGCCCCGAGTCCGCGTCTGCGCCGGCATCACGGGGGCGGCGCTTGCGGCGGCGCTCCATGGTCTCCGGTGTCTCGAGCGTGACCTCGGGCATGGTTGGAATGGCGGGCTCCGCGCTGGGCGCCTGAAGCGGCGGCGGTACGTCGTCGGGTGCCTTTCGCACGGCACGAACCAGCGCCCACACGATGATGGTGCTCAGGATCACACCCGAGAGGACCGCGCCCAGCCACAGCACCGTCTTGGCCCGGGCAGGCACCGGCGCGCTGTGTGGGAGCGGGTCGTCGAGGAAGTTCACGGTGCGCGTGGGCGGGGCGTCACCCGGGAGGGTCGTGCGCTCGAGCCGGGGCTCGTCGAGCATCGTGTCACCCGCGCCCGGTCGTGGCTCGGTGTCGACCAGGGTGGCGCCAGGTGCCGGCGAGTCCACGAGGGTGTTGGCGTCGCCTTCCAGCACGACCGTGTCCGACGCGCTGCGGGGTAGCTCCACCACGATCAGCGCGACGGCGGTGATGTTGTCCCAGCCGCCGCGCGCGTTGGCGACGTTGACCAACACCTGACACATGTGCTCGGGGCCTTTGGGCGCGTGGGTACGACAGAGCGTCCCGATCTCGTCGTCGCTCACCAGATCCGTCAGTCCGTCGGAGCACAGCAGGAGCACGTCGCCCGGGAGCAAGCGGACCGGAGCCTCCGACAGCTCGACCTCGACGGTGGGGGTCATGCCCAGCGCGCGAGTGATCTTGTTGGCCTCGGGGTGGTCGACGGCCTCCGCGTCCGTCAGCAGCCCGGCGTCGATCATCTGCTGGACCATCGAGTGGTCGCGGGTCAGTCGTGTGATGTGACTGCCGCGCAGCAGGTACGCGCGCGAGTCGCCCACGTGGGCCACATGAGCGCCACCCTCGTGCAGGAGCAAGGATACGCAGGTGGAGCCGGGGCGGAGCTCCGGCGGCGAGCTGCCCCCCACCGCGTACACCGCGGTGGCGGCGTGCTCGAGCGCACTCTTCAGCGCGGCGCCGGGGGGACCCGAGCTCTGCGCGAGCTGGTCGATGATGGTGCGGACCCCGGTGACGCTGGCTTCGCGTCCGGCAGAGTGCCCCCCCATCCCGTCGCACACCACCGCCAGGACGCCGAGCGGAGTGGTGACCAGCGCGCAGGAGTCTTCGTTGATCTGCTTGGTCGGATCTTGGCCCGGGTCGGTCAGCTCTGCGCAGTCCACGACGACGCCACGTGCAGCACGACGCATGGTGTTCTCACTCGAGTCGGACGCTGAACTCGACGGGCCCAAAACGCACGAGCGAGCCGTCCGCCACCGGCGCCCAGACCCCGGCGCTCAGCCGACTACCGTTGACCTGGGTGCCATTGTTGCTTTGCTCGTCGCGGACCAACAGCTGCCCGCCCTCGAGCTTGAGCGAGGCGTGGAAGGCCGATACCCGCGGCTCGGAGAGCAAGATGCCGCACACCGCGCCATCGCGGCCGACCTTCATCTCCACCTGCGGCACCACCGTGAATACGCCAGCCGAGCCGGTGAGCGTGGCGCGGGAGAGCGCGGCGACGGCGGGCGGTGAGCCGTAGGGGTTCGGCGGCGGCGCCTGCGCCGGGACGTCGTTCGTCACGCCGTACTTCGGCTCGCTGCCGCCGTAGAGGAACTCTGCGTTGACCCCGCCGCCGCCCACAGGGGCGACGGCGGGGACTACTTGAGGGGAGGCAGATGCTCCATATCCTCCCCCGCCGTAGCCGCCGCCGGGTGGCGGATAGCCGCCGCCGGGTGGCGGACCTCCGTAACCCCCGCCGGGTGGTGCGTAGCCGCCGCCGTAACCCCCGCCGGGTGGTGGGCCGCCGTAGCCGCCGCCGGGGGGATAGCCGCCGCCCATCGGAGGAGCTGGGGGCGGATTGCCGCGCTTGCGTCCTCCGCTGCGGACGATCACCACTACCAGCAACGCCAGGACCACCAGGCCGAACGCTCCGCCGAGCACCCACAGGATGGGGAACGGCTGAGTCGTACCCTTGAGCTGGATGATGCTGTCCGAGGTCACCCCGCTCGTGCGCAAGGCCTTGTTGTCGTAGACGATCACGCGCACCACGGCCTGTTGACCGGCGCCGTGCAGGATCTTGTCCTTGTCCGGCGCGACGAACTCCGCGTAGGTGTCACTCGCCTCCGAGGTGGTGCCCTTCATGCCCATCGCGATGAGCTGCTGCTGCGTACGCTTGGCCTTCTCGATGTCCGCGCCGGCCAGGGCGGTGGGCACCTGCTGACCGGCGGGCAGGAAGTAGACCTCCGCTCGGCCTTTGTCGCCGCCCCAGCAGAAGTCGCCGTACACCTTGAACGTCCCGTTCGGGTAGATGCCGCCCTGCCGACTCGCCATGTCCTGCGAGTACTGGATGTTCACATCCAGGGGCCAGGTGGACGGGTCGATCCCGACGGGCACGTCCTTGAAGCTGTTGTCGCCCAAGATGGGCGGCTTGACGTTGGTGAAGTTCAGGCTGAAGGTTTGGGTGACCGCGGGGGCTATGCAGGCCACGCGCCACTTCACGATGTGCATCTTCGCGAAGCGGGCGCGCACCGCGTTGACGATGGTTCCGGCGCGACCGCCCTCTCCGGGCTGCATGATGGTGAAGAAGCCGCCAATCTCGGAGTTGGCGAGGTTCTGCATGAAGTCCATCGAGTTCTGCTTGAACTCGTCGTACGTCGTCGGCGGCTGGTAGATGCTGATCACCGGGACCGGCGCCTTGGGCAGCGCGGTGTTGTTCTCCGGGAACCGTCCGCCCGTCATGTACGACTGCAGCTGCATCGCACCCGGTCCGGTCGTGGACGGGTCCGTGCCGCCGAAGCCCGTGGACAGCACCACCATGGCCTGATGCAGCGGCACTTGCACCCCTTCGCCGACGTTGCCGAGGCTCTTGAAGCCGTCCGTCGCTGCGGTCTTGATGATGGTGAGCAGCGAGCGGTTGCGACCTTGAGAGGGGTACGTCCCTGGGGCGCTGCTGACGAACGCCGCGGCCTTGGAGCGCTGCGCGGCGGACACCCATTTGGAGTCGCGCACGACCTGGCGGTCGTTGAAGAACATGACGTCGACGAGATCGTGCGGCCCCATGCTGGAGATGAAGCGCTGCGCCACCGCCTTGGAGTCTTCGAGTCCCTTGTTGCGAGCGTCCGCGTCTATCAAGATCAGCCACGCCGTGCCCACGCCGGGTTGCTGCAGGCTCTGACCCCACTCCGCGTGGCTGACGTACTTCGCGGGGTGGTCCGCCCCGTCCACCTTCACTGTGAAGATGGCGTTCTGATGCGGGAACGGAAAGGGTTGGTACAGCGCGTAGGGCTTCTCCAACGCCGAGGAGATGCAGGCGTGCAGCGCGCTGCCGCGATCCCCGGCGCAGGGTGCGGTGGCGTCGCTGACACGCTTGGTCTCCACGACCTCGACCACCGTGGTCAGGATCGGCGTTCCGTTGTCTTGCGCGGCGCGCGGATCCACACGCAGCAGATGCGCTTCGGGCGCAGCGCTCGCGAAGCCGACCCAGAGCACCAGCGTCGTGGCGAGCAACCACGGATGCAGGCGCCGAGGCGGGCGGTGCAGGAGGTAATTCATCGGCAGTTCTCTCTCCCCGTTCAGACGACCTTCACGGTCACGGCGTAGCCGCCAAAGCGAAGCTGGTCCCCGTCCTTCAGATCCCGCGGAGCCTTCTGTGGGATCTTGTCGTCGTTGACGAAGGTGCCGTTCGTGCTGCCCGTGTCCTCGATCTTGAAGCGACCGGGACGAGCCGAGGCGTGCACCACGGCGTGGCGAGACGACGTCGTCGGATGATCGATCTCGATGTCGAGACCCTCGGCGGCCTCTTTGCGACCCACCACGTTCTTGCCCTGGTAGATGGCCCAGAACGTCCCGAGGTCGCTGCCCTCGTAGCTCACGAGGAAGCCCGCCAGGACGCGCGGAGCCTGGGCCGAGAGGGTGAGAGGATCGGCGGGCTCCCGCGCCTCGGGCTCTGGCTGCGGCTCTGGAGGTGGAGGTGCGGACGCGCGCGCCTCGGCTGCCGGCTCGGGCGGCGCCGCCTGGCCCTGGGCCTTGAGGTGCTCGTCCGCGGTGGGCGGCGGCGCCGTCGCCGCGAAGGCCGCCGGATCGTTCCACCCGGCGCCGCCGGCTCCGGGTGGAGCGTGCGGCACCGGCGAACCCGGCGGCGGGGACAGGATGGCAGGCGCAGGGCCCAGAGGAGCGCCGGGCGGCGAGCCCATGGGGGCTCCGGGCGGCGAGCCCATGGGGGCTCCGGGCGGCGGGCCCATGGGGGCTCCGGGCGGCGGGCCCATCGGCGGCCCGCCAAAGCCAGCTCCCGGCGGCGGGCCATAGGGGCTCGGGCCGGGCCCAGGCTGGCCAGGAGGAGGAAATCCCGCCGGACCGCCCAGATCTGGCGTCATGGTGGCACCGAAGGGGTTGAGCCCCTCGGGCGTGCCGACGCGCACCGGGGCAGCACCAGGCGGTCCCCAGCCGCCCGCCGCGGGTGGCGGGCCGCCCCAACCGGGGCCGCCGGCTGGTGGGGCTCCCGGAGGTGGACCATAGGGGCTTGGCGGTGCGCCCGGCGGTGGACCGTAGGGACTCGCGCCCGGCGGTGGGCCCGGCGGCGGGCCGTAGGGACCCGCGCCCGGCGGGGGCGCGCCCGGTGGGGGACCATACGGGCTGGCCCCGGGAGGAGGGCCTCCCGGCGGACCCCAGCCGGCGGGTGGTCCCCCAGGGGGTGGCCCGGCTTGGCCAGATGCCGGCAGCGGCGCTCCACAGGAAGCGCAGAACTTGCTAGTCGGCTGATTGGAGATGCCACAGCGCGGGCACGCGATCATCCCTGAGACCTCCGGATGGGTGCGGGCCAATCCTGTGGCCCGAAACGCGCGCCAGCATAGCCCGACCTCTCTGTCGTCACCAAGGCCCCATCGCAACTTCGGTCGAGGCTCGGTGGCCGGGTGCGTGCCGACCCGGGCGCCCGCGCCGGGGACCTCAGATGTCCTTCACGTCCTTGATGCGGGCGGCCTTGCCCGTCAGGTTGCGGAGGTAGAAGAGGCGGCCTTTGCGCACCACGCCGCGGCTGACCACCTCGATCTTCTCGATACGCGGGGAATGCAGCAGAAAAATGCGCTCGACGCCGACGTTGAAGCTCGTCTTGCGGACGGTAAACGTGCTCCGGGCGCCGGCGCGATGCCGCTTGATGACGGTGCCCCGAAAGACCTGGGTGCGGAGCTTGTCGCCCTCCACGATGCGGTAGTGCACGGCGACGGTGTCCCCGACGCGAAAGGCGGGCAGATCGGTACGCTGGGCGCTCGACTCGAACGCGGCAATCTTGGAGTGTACGGTGGACATGGCGGCTCCGGCGCAGCGCAGCTCGATCCGGAAGTGGCCGTCCGAGCGCGAGGGGCGGGAATTATGTCCGCGCCGCCCGCCGAGTCAACGACAAAGTCACCTTGACGAAGCCGTTTCCGTCCGCTACGTCCGCGCTCCCTACGCAATCCTTCGCCTCGGCGAACCCTCGGCCCGGCACCGGCTTCGACCGGCCTCGGCAACCAGGAGACAAGACCCATGAATCAGCATCCCGGCGTCATCGGCAAGAAGCTCGGAATGACGCAAGTGTTCACGGCGGACGGGACGGTCATCCCGTGCACGGTCATCGAGTCCCACGCAGTGGTCGTGGGCAAGCGCACCGCCGAGAAGCACGGCTACGACGCGCTGATCGTCGGCCTCGGCGAGCGCAGCGACAAGCACACGAACAAGGCGCTGGCCGGCGCCTACAAGAAGGCGGGCGTCAGCCCCAAGCGCACCCTGCGTGAGCTGCGTTGCACGGCGGAGTTCGCGGCGGCGTACGAGCCTGGGCAGAAGCTCGCGCTCGAGGGCGTCTTCCAAGAAGGTCAGTTCGTCGACGTGCAGGGCATCACCAAGGGTCGAGGCTTCACGGGTGTGATGAAGCGTTGGGGCTTCCGGGGCGGGGGCAGCTCGCACGGTGCCCACGAGTACAAGCGCCACGGTGGCTCGATCGGTACCAACATGACTCCAGGCCGCGTCATGCTCGGCCGGAAGATGCCGGGTCACTACGGCTCCGAGAAGACCAGCGTGCTCAACCAGCGCATCGTGAAGCTCTTGCCCGAGGAGGGCCTGATCTTCGTGCGTGGCGGCATTCCCGGCTCGAAGAACGCCCTGGTGTTCGTCAAAGGCGCCATCAAGAAGCGCGGCGGCAAGTCGTGAGCGAGCGCGGAGCGACGTCGCTCCGCGCTTTTGGTTCACGGCTCGAGGCACTGTCGAGTCCCTGGCTCGAGGAGCGCGTGCTCTTCGACTCGGACGGGCTGTTGGTCGTCGACAAGCCAGCCGGTCTGCCGGTGCACGGCGGCGACGACATGCTCGCGGGGGACGTCCTGCGGCGACTGCAGCAGCGCTGCCTGGCGCTCGGGCAGGACCCGTACCTCGGGGTTCACCAACGGCTCGACCAGGTGACCAGCGGCGTCCTCTTGCTGGCCCGGGATCGGGCCCAGAACGCGTCGCTGGCTCGGGCCTTCGACGGCCATCAGCTGGAGCGCTGGTACGTCGCGGCGGTGACCGATCCGGGGCTGCCCGAGCGCGGCCGCTTCGAGGATCGCCTCGAGCCCCAGAAGGGTAAGCCGACCCGGGTCGTGGCGCAGGGCGGGGTGGCGGCAGTCACCGACTTCCGCGTCCTCGAGCGCGGCGGTGGCCGGGCGCTGCTCGAGCTGCGGCCGCGCACGGGTCGCACGCACCAGCTGCGAGCTCAGCTCGCGCATCGCCAGGCACCCATCGCCGGCGATGCGGCGTACGGCGGAGCCCCCGCGTGGCGCGTGATGCTGCACGCCGCCGGGCTCGCGCTGCCGGAGGTGGGGTGTAGCTTCGAGTCGCCCGCGCCCGAGGAGTTCGCCGCCTGGGCACGAGGCCTGGCGCCAGCCCTCCCAGGTGCAGTGGAGCAACGGCTGCGTGACGCGCTGTCGCTGCGCCAGCCGCTGCTCGCGGTGGCCTCGGCGTTCCGGCTGGTAAACGACGCCGGGGACGGACTGCCCGGTGTGGTGGTCGATTACTACGACGAGTGGGTCGCGTTGTCGCTGTCGAGCGACGAGGCAGAGGGCCGACGCAGCGAGCTCGTCGCGGCCTTGGAGCGTCAGGGGGCGCGTGGAGTCTATGTGCAGCGACGCCTGCGCGCCGATCTGCGTCGGCTCGACGCTGATCGGATCGCGCCGGCGCTGCCGGAGGCGGGCGAGCCCGCCCCCAAGCCCCTGGTCGTCCGCGAGTACGGTCGTGCGTGCGAGGTCTGGCTCGGCGACGGGCTGTCCACGGGCCTGTTCGTCGATCAGCGCGAGAACCGGCGGCGCGTGGCGGAGCGCGCCGCCGGGCTGCGCGTGCTCAACCTGTTCAGCTATACCGGCGCGTTCACCGTGGCGGCGGCCACCGGCGGCGCGTCCCGAACCGTCAGCGTGGACCTGTCGCGCCCGGCCCTCGAGCGCACGGCGCGCGCGCTCGAGCGCAATGGGCAGGCCACCCGCGCGCACCGGCAGGTCGAGGCCGACGCCTTCGAGTTCTTGGCTCGTCCCGAGGTTCGTCGAGGGTTCGAGCTGGTCGTGCTCGATCCGCCCAGCTTCGCGACGAAGCGGCGTGGCAAGACCTTCAGCCTGAGCAAGGACTTCCGGCGGCTGATCGCGCTGGCGCTCGGCGCGGTGGCGGATGGCGGCCAGCTGCTGGTCGTGACCAACCACCGCAAGACCGACCCCGCGCGGCTTCGTCGACTGGCGCACGGCGCCGCGCGGGACGCGGGACGCACCCTGACGTCGGTCCGCGACGGACCGGCCCAAGTCGACTGCCCACCCGGTCCGACGGGGCCATTCCCCTCCAAGAGCCTGTGGCTGGCGGTCGCGCGACCGGCACCGTATACGCTGGGGCGGCGATGAGCCGCCGCGACAACCCCTACAGCAAGCCCGACTCGCGAACCCTCGAGGCGCGGGCGCGCGGCTTTCCCGCGCGCAGCGTGTTCAAGCTGGAGGAGATCGACAAACGCGTCGGGCTGCTGGCGCCGGGGCAGCGCGTGCTCGACCTGGGCGCGGCTCCCGGCTCCTGGTCCCTGTACGCGAGTCGCCGGGTCGGTCCCGGCGGGCGGGTGCTGGCGATCGATCTCAACCCCATCGAGCAGGCGTTCCCCGCGAACGTCACGGTGGTGCAGGCGGACGCGCTCGCGCTCGACACCGAGTTGCTCGCGCAGCAGGGGCCCTTCGACGTCGTGCTCTCGGACATGGCCCCGGCCACCAGCGGCAACAAGGTGCGTGACCAGGCCTTGTCCTACGAGCTATTCGAGCGCGCGCTGCAGGTCGCCCTCGCGCACGGCCGCGAGGGGTCTTCCTTCGTGGCCAAGCTCTTCATGAGCGGCGACTTTCCGGCGGCGCGCGAGTCGCTGCGACGGAGCTACGAGACCGAGCGCACCATCCGACCTCGGGGTACACGGCAGGAGAGCTCCGAGGTGTTCCTCGTGGGCCTGAACAAGCGCGGCGGGCGCGAGTGACCCCCGGCCTCAGAACGCGTTCAGGCCCGTGAAGGCCTTGCCGAGCACCAACGTGTGCACCTCGTGGGTGCCCTCGTAGGTGTACACGCTCTCGAGGTTCAACATGTGACGGATGGCGGGGTACTCGAGCAGGATGCCGTTGCCGCCGAGGATCGAGCGGCAGGTGCGGGCGACCTCGAGCGCGACGCGTACGTTGTTGCGCTTGCAGAGCGAGACCTGCTCCGGTCTCAGCTTGCCGCCTTGGCGATCCTTCATGCGCCCGTAGTGCAGGCTCAAGATGTCCCCCTTGACGATCTCGCTGCCCATCTCGGCGAACTGCTGCTGAATGAGCTGCTTGCTCGCGATGGGCACGCCGAACTGTACGCGCGTTCGCGCGTAGCTCACGGTCGAGTCGAAGCAAGACTTGGCGGCGCCCAGCGCGCCGAAGGCGATACCGAAGCGGGCCTGGCTGAGGCAGCCGAGAGGGCCCTTCAGGCCGCGGACGGCCGGCAAGCGACGCTCCTCGGGCACGCGCACCTCGTCCAGCACGATCTCGCCGGTGACGCTGGCGCGCAGGCTCATCTTGCCGTGGATGGTCGGCGTGGAGAAGCCGCTCGCGTCTCGCTCCACGATGAAGCCCGCGATGCTCTCCGGGCCTCCATCATCCACCTTCGCCCACACCACCGCGAGGTGAGCGAGCGGGGAGTTGGTGATCCACATCTTCGTGCCCGAGATGACGTACTCGCCGCCGTCCTTGCGCGCGCGAGTCTGCATCGAGCCCGGATCCGAGCCGCTGTCCGGCTCGGTCAGGCCGAAGCAGCCGATCAGGTTGCCCTTGGCCATCTCCGGCAGGTACTTCTGCTTCTGCTCCTCGCTGCCGTAGGCCCAGATGGAGTACATGGCGAGCGAGCCCTGCACGCTGACGAAGCTGCGCAGCCCGCTGTCGCCGTACTCGAGCTCCTGCAGGATCAATCCATACTGAACGGCGCTCATCCCCGCGCAGCCGTACCCCGACAGTCCCGCGCCGAGCAGACCCAGGTCGGCCAGCTCTGGGATCAACTCCGTGGGGAACTGCTCCTGCTCGAACAGCTCACCGGCGCGGCCGAGATAGCGCTCGCGCACGAAGCGCCGCACGCTGTCGCGAACGAGCAGCTCGTCTTCGGACAGCAGCGTGTCGAGGGCAGACAAGGTCTCCAGGGTCATGGGCTCGGACATGGCGCTTGCCGTATAGCCCGCTCTCGCGGCCGCGCCCAGAGCGCCGAAAACTGGGCCGCGCCCGCGCCGGTCCGCTAATGGCCGAGCTTGGCCATGCCGTTTTCGTCTCGCCTTCTCGTGGCGCCAGTGCTCGTGGCCGGGGGCGTCTGGTTGTCTCCCGCGACCCCGCTGCGCACGCTGGTGGCGGACTTGATTTCCGCCATCCAGGGCGGCTCGCGCGCGTCCCTCGTGACTGCGGCTCCAGGCGCGGCGCGGCTGATCGCGTCGGCGCGAGGGTCTTGCGAGCCGTCTGGGCCGAGCGCCGAAGCGCTCGGCGCCGGGGAGGGTGGCGAGTGGCCCGAGCCGGCTCCGGAGGAGCTCGCGAGCCTAGACCCCGCCGCGCTCGGGGTGGTTCCGGCGGCCGCGACCGCGCGGCTCGATGCGCTCGGCCGCCCGTCCGCCGAGGTCGCGCCCGCCCCGCACACGCTGGATCCCGACCGGGCCCTCGCGGCGCTCGGGCGGGAGACCTTCGTGTACGCGGAGCCGACGTTTCGCGCCAAGCGGCTCGGCTACCTGCGCGCTGGTGCCCTCGTGCATCGGGGCGCCAAGCCCGTCGGACACGCGGGCTGCGCCGACGGCTGGTACGCCGTCGAGCCCGAGGGCTACGTGTGCGTGGGCAAGCTCGCGACGCTGGACCTCGCGCACCCCATCGTCGTGGCCAGCCGTCGACGGCCGGACCGGACGGCACCGCTGCCGTACGAGTACGGCATGAGCCGCTTCCCGACGCCTCCCTTCTACACGAAGCTGCCATCGGCGGCGGAGCAACGCTCGGTGGAGATGGGGCTCGACAAGCACCTGCGCGCGGGCGCCGGAAAGAGCTGGCAAGAGGCGACCCTCGGGCCGGTGCCGGAGCTGCTCGCTGAGGGCAAGACGTCGTTCACGTGGGGTGGTGGCCGGCACTCGCCGCGTTCGGTGTACACCGGGCGCGCGCTACCCAAGAGCGGGTTCGCGATGCTCGGGCTGTTCGAGAACGAGGGCCGCTCGTTCGGGTTGTCGGTCGACTTGGACGTGATGCCGCTCGATCGCATGCAGCGGGTCGCGCCGAGCGAGTTCAGAGGTGTGCACCTGAACGAGGAGGTCACGCTGCCCGTCGTCTTCGTGCGCTCGCGCTTCGCTCAGCTGTACGACGGCGATCCACGCACGGGGCTGAAGCGTGGGGCACCCCTCGGCTATCGACAAGTCGTGCCCATCACGGGCAAGTCGGTGCGCGTGGGCGGCGTGACGTACCTGGAGACGACTGGGGGAGGCTACCTTCGCGACGAGCACCTCACGCGTATCAACCCGATGCGCAATCGGCCAGGCTGGGCTACGCCGGGTCGCACCTGGATCGACGTGTCCATCCTGGCTCAGACGTTGGTCGCCTACGAAGGGACGACGCCGGTGTATGCCACGCTGGTGAGCACCGGCGCCGACGGCCTCGGCGATCCGAAGAAGACCCACTCCACGATCCGTGGACAGTTCCTGATCCACACCAAGCACGTGACCGCCACCATGAGCGGCAACGAAGTAGGGGACGAGTTCGACCTGCGCGATGTGCCCTACGTGCAGTACTTCATGGAGGGCTACGCGCTGCACGCCGCCTACTGGCACGAGTCCTTCGGTCGGCCCCGTAGCCATGGCTGCATCAACCTCTCGCCCATCGACGCCGGCTGGCTGTTCGGCTGGACCGACCCACCCGTGCCCGAGCGCTGGCACGGGGCGATGAGCTTGCGCCAAGGCACGCTCGTGCACATTCGGCCATGAGGCGAGCTAGCGGTCGGCGGCGCGCTCGGCGAGGCTGACCAGCGAGCCCGAGCCGTCCATGAGCCGAAGACGCGCGAGCGCGATGGGCCGAAGCGGCCGGACGGATGGGCCGTGGAGCACGAACCCCTCGGCGCCCTCCTCCCCGGAGTGGGTCCACTCGGCGCCCTCGGTGGCCCGCAGCACCTCGCCCACGTAGCTGCCCGCCAGGACGGCTTGGCGTCGGATGACTCGCGCGTCGGGTGGCTCTGCCCGGCGCGGCGCGATCAGCGTCAGGAACTCGTCGAGCGCGGTGAGGCTCGCGTAGGTGCGGTCGAGCGGCGCGCCGAGCACCGTCGTAGTGTAGCGCGAGAGCACCGACTGGCTCATGGCGCGACCGAACGCACGCACCTCGTCCAGCGTGGGCCAGGCGCGCGCCGAGCGCCAGGGCAGGTCCACGACCTCGGGCACCGCGAGTCGATACCGCCAGGGGTCCCCTTCCGTCAGCTTGCCGGGACCCAGATCGGCACCCTGCGGCAGGCGCAGGCCACGACGGATGCGCGCCTCGACCAGCTCGAAGGGGTACCACTCGACGCTAGCGCCGAGCACCCGAGCCGACCGCGGCGCCGTCAGTGAGCCCTGCCACGCGAGCCGGTGTGGCTGCCGCAAGAGTTCGCCATAATAGGCGCCGACCAGCAACGTCAGCGAGAGCGGATCCGTGTCTGGGTCGCGGGGCCGCTCGCGACCGTACAGGGTGTACAGCGCCGCGTCGACGCGCGCCGCGCTGTGCAGCGAGAAGTCGAACGGCGCGAAGTCGCGAAGCACCGGCGCTCGGGTGAGAAAGCTCGCGGCGACCGCGCCGACGGCGGTGATCTCGGTTCCGCCTCGATGCGACACGTTGGCCAGGGTGTCGTGAGCCAACTGCTCCAGCGCTTGGATCGCTCGCACACGCTCGCCGCTGGCCACGCTGCGCTCGCAGTCGTCCCAGGGCGATTGCTCGATGGGTACGCTCTCCCCGGGGGCGCTCGGGAGGTCCTGCGGCAAGCTCGAGCCTTGGGCCTCGACGTGCGGTCGGACCACGTCGGCCAGCGCCGGATGGGCCCGCAGCAGGCGCCGCCAGGACTGAGTGGTGTCGTAGTCCCGCGCCAGTCGAGCCGACGCCATCACCATCGCGATCAGGGCGTCGGGCGACGCCGAGTCCAGGCCGAGGGCGCGCTGCGCGACTGTCAGTGCGTGCCCCGGGGAGCCATCGAAGGCCAGGCTCAGGGCGCGCGCGCCGAGCGCGATGGCCGGGAGCGCCGAAGCTCCGTCTGCGCTGTCGCGAAGAAGCTCGATCGCGCGGTCGGTGTCGGTGGGGAGCCCGTACAGCAGGCGACGAGCGAGGATCCAGCCCACCGTGATGCGAGCGCTCGACGAGGTGTCATCGTCGATCAGCGCCTGCTCGGCTTGGATCTCGGCGCGATCCAGCTCCTGCATCGCGATCAGCTGGCGACCGACGGCAGCGCGGAGCTCGGGGTCGAGCAGGGGCGCCCCCTCCAGGCGCTCGAGCACCCGCAGGGCCTCTTCCCGGCGGCCGGTCTCGTACAGCAAGCGGGCGTAGAGGAGCGCGTGCTCGGGGCTCTGCTGTACGCCGAGGCGCTCGAGCGCCGCGATCGCCGCCGGGTACCTCCCGCGGTCGGCCAGCTCCGCGATCTCGAACAAGCTGGAAGGTCTGTCCAGGTCCTCGGCGGGTGGCAGCGCCGAGCGGATACCGGGCTCGCGCTCGGCCTGCGCTCGCACGAACTGCTCGGGGCTGTAGCTCGGGCGCCGATCCGACGGCGGGGTGAAGTGGGGCAGGCGGCCCGCCCGAGGAATGCGTGAGGCGTCCAGCCGCACGGCCGAGCTGCTCCGCCGACGAGGCTCGAACCTGGGCGTGGCGGTCACCGCCGCGCCGGGCTCGCTCGGCGCCGCGCCGCTCAGGACCAGCTCGATGGACGGGCCTAACGACAGCTCGGGCGCCGAGCCCCGACTGATAGGCGGCGGGGTGTCTCCGCGGGTCACGCCCGCGAGCCAGTCAGCGGCCTCCGGGAAGGGGACCGCGTTCGCCAGCAGCCCTTCGAGCCGCTCCCGCGCGGCTCGGCGCGTGAGCTTGCCCGACTGAAATTGCGCGCGGACCGTGAGGAAGGAGATGGCGAGCGAGTGCTCCGCCTGTCGCTCGAGCTCCGCCAAGAGCTTCAGCGCAGAGTTCACGTCTCCGGTGTCGAGCGCGCCTTCGACGCGGCGCAGGCTCGGATGCTCCAGCGGCGACTCAGCCAAAACGGTACATCTTGCCACGGGCCATCGCCCCTCGCCAAGCGCTCACTCGATGGGCTTGGCGCAGCGGAAGCCGATGGCAGGAGAGCGCACCTCGGGATCGCTGCCATAGCGGAACGAAGGCCGAAGCCAGCTCTTGTCGCCGCCGTTCCACGCGCCGCCGCGGATGACGCGGCGCTCCCCCGACTCCGGACCGGTGGGGTTGCGCGCTTGGTCCTTGGTGTAGCGTCCCTTGTAGTCGCTGGCCCACTCCCACACGTTACCGACCACGTCGTACGGTCCGAAGCGAGACTTCCCGCGCTCGTACTTGCCGACGGGCGACGTGGCTGCGAAACCGTCGCTCTCGTTCTCGAACAGCACGCGCACGTCCACCCGGGCTCGGGTCGCCCAGTCTGCGCAGTCCTTGTCGCAGGCATTCAGGTGCAACGTGGTCGGATCATCGTCGCCCCACGGGTAGATCCGGCCATCGGGGCCCCGCGTGGCGAACTCCCACTCCGCCTCCGTGGGCAGTCGCTTGCCCTGGCGCTTGCAGTAGGTATCCGCCTGCTGCCACGTCACGCAGTTGATCGGGTGGTCGTCGCGCTCCGGGGCGGCCTCGTTGCACAGCTGCGAGTATGCCTTCTCGTCGGACTTGGTGATGTTCGGCCAGTAGGCCTGGCGAGCGGCCCGCGGGCACGCGCCGCGTCCGGAGCACTCCAGATACGCCTTGCGCGTGACCTCGTGCAGGTCGATGCAGTACGGTGCGAGCAGCACGTTGTGCGCGGGCTTCTCGTTGTCGGGCGCGTTCGGATCGTCCGAGCCCATGTAGAACTCGCCGCCTGGGATCTTGACCATGCCGTCGGGGCACTCCGGCGGCGGCTCGGCGCTGGCGGCCGCGGGCACCGACGCGCTGGGGGCGGGCGTCTCCGCTGCGGGCTGCTCGCCGGGGCTGCGCAGCACCATCACGACGGCGCCGACACCGACGAGCAAGGCCGCGGCGCCGCCGACCAGCAGCAGCACCTTGCTCCCGGATGCGGGCGCTGGGCCCGACGCGGCGGCGGTCATGGCGGTGGTGTTGCTAGCGTGTCCGGCGGTGATCGCCGTCGAGGCGGCGGCCAAGGACGGGTCCGTCGCGGCGATGGTGCGCGCCAACGCGACTCGCTCGCCGACGGCGCCGACCGCGCCTCGCTCTTCGGCCGACACTTCGGCCAGCGCCGCGTCGAGGGCTGCCACGAACTCGCCGGCGCGGGCGTAGCGTGCGGCCGGCGCCACGGCGAGCGCCCGGGCGAACACGGCCTCGACGGCGTCTGGGACGCTCAGCCCGAGCGCCCGCGGCGTGGGTCGATTCTCTCCGTTGCCGGCGCTGTACGCGAGCTGAATGACGTCGTCGCCGTCGAGCGCCGCGCGCCCGAGGAGCAGCTCCACGCCCACGAGCGCTAGCGCGAACACGTCCGTCCACGGGCCGGTGGCGCCATAGCTGCGGCTGAACTGTTCGGGCGCGCCGTACTGGGGCGTGAAGGACGTGATACCCGTGCCGGTCTTGGCCAGAGCGGCCTTCATCTGCGTGTTGTCAGTGATCATCTTGGCGACGCCGAAGTCGAGCAACTTCACCGTCACCTCTGGGTTGCGCGCATCCCCGAGCACGAAGATGTTCGCCGGCTTGATGTCGCGATGGGCGATGCCCTTGCCGTGCGCGACGTCCAGCGCTTGCCCCGCTTTGCGCAGGACGTTGCGCATCTGATCCAGCGACCAGGCCCCGCGACCGCTGCTCTGATCCTGGACGATGAGATCTTCGAGCGACCCGCCCTCCAGCCACTCGAGCACCATGAACGGCATCCAGCGACCGTCCGGAGTCGTGAAGGTGCCCACGTCCCGGGCTTGCACGATGCCGGCGGTCTCGCTGGACAGCTCCGTGAGCAGCGCTCCTTCCTGGATGAAGGCTTGCTGCAGTTCGTCGCGCTGGTTGATGGGGGCGCTGGACAGCTCGCTGAAGAACTTGATGGCGACCGGCTTCTTCCAGATGGCGTGGGTGGCGCGATACACCACCGCGAAGCCGCCCTCACCGACCAGCTTCTCCACCTGGTACTTCTCGGCCACCGTGTGGCCAATGATGCCGAGCGGGTCTTGGTCAGCCACGAGCATTCCTCCTGAGGGCGGCACGATAGTGCAACCGGCGCCGCCGGGGCATCATTGTGGCGCCTCGGCCCGTCCAAGCACAGCCCCCCGCTCGGCCAGATCCGCCAGAAGCCGCGCCGTGCCGTCGAGGACGCTCGGCGCGAGGGGCTGCCCGAGCGCCTCGCAGGCATGAAGGATGGCGCTGCGCAGCGAGGTGTTGGGGCGCAGCAGGCGCTCGAGGATGGCGGCGGCCAGGGGCGTCAGCTCCAGGTAGCGCACCTCGTGGGCGGGGCTCCGGTACACCAGGATCGAGGTTCGGCTCGCCTCCGGGACCCCGCGGTCCTCCGGGCTGGCGGACAGGCGGTGCACCGCGTGGTCGTAGTGCATCAGGCGCACCGCCTCGATGAACTGCACCGCGGCGTCCAGCTCGAGCGGCTGCGGCTCGGCGTGCGCGCTCCGGGCTTGCTGGGAGCCCACCTCGATCTGCACGTACTCGTGACGCGCGAGGTCCATCGCGTAGGGCGGTACGCGCGGGTCAGCGGACCACAGCGGCGCGCAGAACTCGAGCAGCTCTCGCGGCGCGTCGCGCAGGTAGTGGGTGCGCGGACCCCGCTCGGCCAAGAACTTGCCGAAGTAATCCTCGAACACCTCGCCGAGTCGGCTCACGGTTCTGGGTATCGTCGACTGCATGGCCTCCCACAGCGTGCCCCGCACCAGGTCGCGATAAACGAACAAGCGCGAGCGAGCTGCGGCCAGAAGGTAGGTCTGGTCGGCGCGGTCCACGCCGTGGCGCTCGAGCGCCGCGCGAAGCGCGTCGTCGTCGTCGAGGTCGCTGGCCAGGCACAGCTCCGAGACGAAGGACTCAAGCGCTAGCGGCAAGCCAGGCCTCCCGCCGTGTGAGTGCCGCTTCGTACACGCCGCGCAGGGTCGCCACCTCCGCGAGCAGCTCCGGGAGCGGCGGAATGAAGTTGTCCCGTTCGAGGAGCACCGGGACTGGTCCGGTGCGCTGCACGGTGAATGCCAGGAGCTCGAGCACGGGGTCCGGGGCGGTGGCGCCGTGGGTGTCGATGAGCAGGCCCGACTCGACGCGAGTGTGGCCCGCGACGTGGAGCTGTACGACGCGCTCGAGGGGCAGCGCTTCGATGAAGCGCCGCGGATCGAAGCCGTGGTTCTGCGAGTTGACGTAGACGTTGTTCACGTCCAAGAGCAGCCCGGCACCGCTCCGCTCGAGGATGCGGCAGAGCAGCTCTTCTTCCGGCATTTCCGGCGCGCCGCAGTGGGCGTACCAGCTGATGTTCTCCAGGGCCATCGGCACCCCGAGGAGGTCCTGTGCTCGGCGGAGGTTGTCCGCCGCGATGCTCACGGTCCGCTCGCAGTGCTTCACGGGCAGAAGCTCGTGCAAGACGCGGTCGCCGGTGCTGGTCCAGCACAGGTGATCCGAGTGCCACGGCGAGCCGAGGCGCGTCACCTCGGCGCGCAGCTCGTCCAGGTAGCCCGGCGCGGGCGGCTCGCTGCCGCCGAGGGACAGCGTCAGGCCGTGTGTGACGAGCGGGTAGCGATCCGCGATGCGCTCGAGCGCGGCAGGGTACCAGCCTCCGCGCCGCATGTAGTTCTCCGGCGAGACCTCGAAGAACGCGACGTCGAGGGTGGGGCCGTCCAGGACCTCTTCCAGGAACTCCCAGCGCAGCCCCAGCCCGACGCCAGCCAATCGAGTCATCGGTTGCTTCGTTCGGAACGTGTGCGGCGGGGGCGTCAGCCGCACGTTCCGGCGCCACACGCCGCCTTCGCGCCGCCCGCCTTCTTGGGCGCGGGCTTCTTCGCGGCGGGCTTCTTCGTCGCGCCGCAGCTCCCGGCCCCGCAGGAGGCCTTCGCGCCGCCGGCCTTGGGGTCTACCGCTGGGGTGGCGGCGACGTCGCTCTCGGGCGTCGTCTCGGCCGGCGCGGTCTCGACCGCTTCCGTCGTCGAAGCGTTGCCTTCTTCAGACGCGGCCATGTCGGGCTCGGCTTCCTCGCTCGCCGCAGGGACCTCCTGCGCGTCGACCGGGCTGGCGGCTTCGGGTGCGGCCCCGCCGCAAGCGACGGCTCCAAGGGCGGCGAGGGTGGCGGCGATGGTCGAGAAAGACAGCTTTTGAGACATTCGGGTGCTCC
Source organism: Polyangiaceae bacterium (assembly GCA_019637295.1). GTDB lineage: Bacteria > Myxococcota_A > Polyangia > Polyangiales > Polyangiaceae > JACKEA01. The sequence continues at coordinate 769,908 of JAHBVX010000003.1, read as the reverse complement.
TTCGAAGAACTGTACTACGACCCACCCGGCGGGGCGGTTCGGAAAGTGGCTCGGATTTCCCTTGAACCGTGGCCACCGCTCACACTACGCCGCCCGGGGGCGGAGGTTTCAGTCGCTGACGAGGCGCCGCGCCTCGAGCGAGATCTCCACGCGGGCCTCGCGCCCGACTCGGACCCCGAGCAGCTTCTGATCCGCCGTGACCGCTTCCCCGCGCGTGTCTCGGGGCACGATGTCGTGTGCGGCGAGGGTGACGACCAGGGGTTTGCGGGTCCTGATGTGCAGCGCGGTCGGCGGCTCGCGACCTTCCGCGGGTCGCTGCCAGCGCAGCTCGAGCTCGAGGGGCACCTTCTTCTCGACCCGGATCTCGTGCAGCGTCAGGCGGCCAACCGCCGTCAGCCGGATCCGCCGCAGCTCCTCGAAGGGCGCGCTGGCGTCGAGCTTCGTGGCCTGGCCGTCGGCCATCGCCAGGGGCACGCGGATCGCGCGCGCCTCGAACGCGTCCGAGTGGCTCAGATCCTCGACGGACGTGATCTCGAACCTCGCCCAGCGCTGCCGCTCCCGCTCGGCTTCGGGTCGACTGTCACCTACATTGAGCCAGTTGCGCGCCATGCGCGTCGACTCGAGCGCGTCTTGTCCCTTCACCGGGTCCATGGCGATGGAGGCGACGTCGAGCTCGACGGTGCCGGTGGTGGTCGAGAGATCGAGCAGGTTAGTGCGCAGCTCGCCGCGCGCCACGCGAATGGTGCCGCGCGGCGTCTCTTCCTTCGCCGGCAGCGTCACGATCGCCTGGCAGCGACCCTCGATCGCGAAGCGCGCAGCCAAGGCGCCCTTGGGCGCCGTGGTCGGGACGTTCTGCCAGGGCTCGGTTCGCTCCGGGGGCGGGGGTGGATCCTTGGCGCAGCTCGCCAGCACCAGCGCGAACCACGACACCGTCAGGCGAGTCATCGGCTGCAGCCATCCCACGGCGCGCGCTTCAGCTGCACGTGTTATCGGCGTGGTGTTCCTGCTGGGACTTGATGGCCTCACACTTGGAGGCGCACGAGCTGCTCGTGCCGCAGCGACGGTACGTCTTCGGAGCGGTCGGGCAGGACTTGGGCACCATCCAGCACACGCCACCGCCGAGGGCGAGGCAGCCCAGGGAGCTGCTGCGGAGCGTGGCGCAGGAGGCGTCCGCCGACGGACAGGACGTGAGCCCGCAGCCAGCGGCGTCGAACCCCATGCACGCGGAGTTGCTGCGCAGGGAGGCCACGCCGTACTGCTGACGCAGGCAGTCGTTCCAGTAGGAGATGCCGTCGCAACCGCACACGGGGCTCTCGTTGTCCGCGCACGAGACCGGGCGAGGCGTGCACGTGCCGTTGGCTGAGTTGCAGCTGGTCTTGGCGCAGAAGTCGCTGTCTTTGCACTGGGCGTTCGACTGGCAGCTGATGCCGGTGCCGCCGCCGGTGCCTCCGGTCGCGACGCCGCCGGTGCCTCCGGTCGCGACGCCGCCGGTGCCTCCGGTCGCGACGCCGCCGGTGCCTCCGGTCGCGACGCCGCCGGTGCCTCCGGTCGCGACGCCGCCGGTGCCCGTGGAACCGCCGGTCGACACGCCCCCCGAGCCTGCGGCGCCTCCGGTCGCGGAGCCGCCGGAGCCAGCGGCCCCACCCGAGGCGCCGGCGCTGCCACCGCTGGCGCCCGCAGCGCCACCGGACGCGCCGGCGCTGCCGCCGCTCGCGGCTCCGCTCCCGGCGCTTGCGCCGTTGCCGCCTGCGCCTGCGCCGCTGCCGCCTGCGCCTGCGCCTGCGCCGCTGCCGCCTGCGCCTGCGCCCGAGCCCCCCGAGCCGCCAGCGCTGCTGCCTCCCGTCGCGCCGGTCGAGCCGTCAGTTCCCGTGAACGTCACCGAGTCGTCCCCGCCGCAGCTCACCAGGAGCGCGAGCGAGGCGAGCAGCGTCAACCCAACCGTGGCCTTCGTCATCCCGACCATTTGGTGACACCTTTCTACCCCGCGTCAAGCGGGCGCTCGCGGGCGAACGCGTCGGACAGCGACGGGTGCGTCGCGTCGCCGTGGGTTCTGGCTCAGCGCTCGGGCCGCGCGCGTCGCTCCTGGGCCAGGCGCCGCTCGGTGGCCAGCACGCCGATCAAGACCCCCACCGCGCCCGCGGCGAACACGAACAGCATCGGTCCGACGACGCCCAGACACGCCAGGACCCAGGTCACGAACACGAACGTGTCTCGCTTGAACAGGGGCGCGATGCGCCCGAACAGCGAGCCGTCGCCGGACGCGCTCGCGGCGCTCAGCGGATACTTGAGCAGGTCCCCGGAGCCGATGCGGATCAGGTAGCGATACTCGAGCCCGCTGGCGAGGAGCCCGCAGCCCACGGTGATGGCGCCAGCGACCAGATACGCGAGCTGCCCGCCGTCACGGTACAGTCCGAGCGCGGCGCCAGCGAAGAAGCCGTAGTTGGTCAGATCGTCGCCGATGGTGTCGAGCCACTCGCCGAGCAGCGAACCGCGGTACGTCACGCGGCTCATCTCGCCGTCGCAGCCGTCGAGGATGCTCTGCAGCTGAAACAGGGTCGCACCGACGGCGATGGCGGCGTGCCCGCCGCGGGACGCCAGCCACGCGCCGAGCAAACCAACGGCCAGAATCACGACGGACAGCTGATTGGGCCGCAGCGGCGTGCGGACGAGCAGGCGTGAGATGGCCAGTGAGACGTGTCGATTCAGGTGCGTCGACGTCCACCCGTCTTGAGGCTTGCGCAGCGCGCGAAACAGCGCGCGCTCGGCGCGCCCGGCCGACTCGTCATCCACCACCTCGATGGGCTCGAAGCCGAACGGCACGTGATGCGAGCCGAAGGGCTCCTCCTTGAGAGCTCGGGTGGCCGGCGGCAGCGGCAGCTCGCCGCTCTTCGCGAGGCGCCCGAGGAGCTGCCGGTGGATCACGGTGTTGGCCGCGATGCAGACGGCCCGAGCGCCAGCGTCGCGCTCGGAGCGGAGCGGGAGCTTCAGCCGGGGGTCGTCCAGAACGGGGCGAAACGGGGCCTCCGCGGCGGCCACGACCGCGCTAGCTCCACCGGCTTGCGCGTCGAGGGCGAGGCGCAGCGCGAGCGGCAGCCCACCGACTCGGCGGCTCGCGTCGCCCGACGGTGCGTCCAGCACCAAGACCCAAGCTGCCGTCATGCGTAGGCCGCGGGTAGCTCGAAGCGTCAGGATCGTCAACGCGCATTGCGTCGTCGGGTTCCGCTATAGTCGCGCGCCGTGTCTCCCAACGCCACCCTGCGCTGCTTCTCCGGCTGCGACGAGAGCTTCCCGGTCACTCGCGCCGTCTACCGCTGCCCCCGCTGCGGCGGGCTGCTCGAGGTCGCCCACGACATGGACGCCCTCGCGCGGCTCAGCGGCGACGAGTGGCGGCAGCTGTTCGACTCTCGGTACATGAAGACACAGTGGCCATACGGGTCCGGGGTCTGGGGCAAGAAGGAGTGGGTGATGCCCGTCGTGCCGGACGAGCTGATCGTCAGCATGTACGAGGGTGGCACCAACCTGTTCTGGGCCGAGCGCTATGGCAAGACGCTTGGGCTGAGCGACCTGTGGGTCAAGCTGTGCGGCAACAGCCACAGCGGCTCCTTCAAGGATTTGGGCATGACCGTGCTCGTCAGCGTGGTGCGTCTGGCCATGCAGCAGGGGCTCCAAGTCAAGGCGGTCGCGTGCGCGTCGACGGGTGACACCAGCGCTGCGCTCGCGGCCTATGGCGCAGCGGCGGAGCTGCCCGTGGTGGTGCTCCTGCCCCGCGGCAAGATCTCCACCGGACAGCTGGTGCAACCCATCGCGCACGGCGCGCTCGTCCTCGGGCTCGACACGGACTTCGACGGTTGCATGGCCATCGTCAAGCGGCTGGCGGAGGAAGGGATCGTCTACCTGGCCAACAGCATGAACGCGCTACGTCTCGAGGGGCAGAAGACCGTCGGGATCGAGATCGTTCAGCAGCTCGACTGGCAGGTGCCGGACTGGATCATCCTGCCGAGTGGGAACCTGGGCAACGCTTCGGCCATTCACGCAGGCTTCGAGATGATGAAGGCACTCGGCCTCATCGACCGCTTCCCTCGGCTGGTGATGGCGCAGGCCGAGCAGGCCAACCCCCTGTATCGCGCGTGGTCGGCGGGCGAGCGCGAGGTGACCCCGATGCAGGCGCAGCCCACCCAAGCCACCGCCATCCAGATCGGCAACCCGGTCAGCGCTCCCCGCGCCCTGCGGGCCCTTCACGCCATGAATGGGATCGTCGAACAAGCCAGCGAGCAGGAGTTGGCGGACGCCGCCGCGCGCGCGGACCGCACCGGCATGTACACCTGCCCGCACACGGCGGTGGCCCTGGCTGCCCTCGAGAAGCTCGTGGCGCGCGGCACGATCGCGCCCGGTGAGCGTGTGGTGTGCGTCTCGACCGCCAATGGCTTGAAGTTCACCGAGTTCAAGACCCGCTATCACGACGGTCAGATCCCGGGCGTCGTCTCACACGCGAAGAACCCGCCGCTCACCCTGCCGCCGGACTTCGGGCAGGTGGTCGACGCGATCAACGCGCGGTTCTAGCTCGAGCTCCCGACTCAGAAGGTCAGCTGCGCGGCGGCTCCGCCGACAGTAGGAGCGATCACGGGCGCAATGCGCAGCTTGGGCCGCGACCCGGTGACCGCCCGCCGAGCCCGCTGAGCCTTCTCTTCGCCGCTGTCGTCGCTGGTGAGCAGCACGATGCCGGTGACGCCGAGGGTGATGGCCACGCCGAAAGCCATGTCGGCGATGAGCGCGTTGCGCTCCACGTCGTCCGCCTTGTCCGCGGTGGGCTTGTCGTTGAACTCGCCCTTGGCGCTGAGCGCCTTGATCCCGAAGAAGGTGCCGACCAGCGTGCTGGCACCCGCGATGCCGAGCGTCACGTACGCGGGCACCTTGCTCTTCGGCGTCGGGGGAGGGGGCGGCTCCGGGGCCGGGGCCACGGGCTCCGGCACGGGCGCTGGCTCGGGCGGGGGCTCGGACAGCTCGAGGGTGACGTTGAGATCGAGGCGCTCACCGGCCTTGACCTCGACCTCGCGCTCCACGTCCTTGTAGCCAGGTGAGCTGATCGAGACGATCCGCTTGCCCGGCGCGATCCGGACGATCATGGGGGCCTCACCCATCTGCGGCTGGCCATCGACGCTGATGGCCGCGCCCGCGGGAGAGGTGATCACGTTGACCTCGCCGGTCTGCTTGGCCTTGAGCTCGGCGAGGCGGTCTTCCGCTTCCTTGACGCGGTCCGCTCCGGCCTTGTCTTTGCTCGGGTTGGCGAGGAACTGCTCGAGGGCGGCGGTGGCCTCCCCTTCCTTGCCTTGCTTGTCGAGCGCCATCGCGATCCAGTACTCGGCGTGGGCCGAGGGGATGAGCTCGTTGGCCTTCTTGAACAGCTCGTGGGCCTCGGCGAACTTGCCCGCGTCGAACGCCTTCTCGCCGTCGGCGTAGTGCTTGCGGGCGGCGTCCCGGGTCTTCTTGTCGGGCGCCGCGGCCTGGGCCACGGCGCTAGCGGGGGCGGACACGACGGCCGCGCCGCCGATGGCGAGCGCCAGCATCAAGGGAAAGCTCACAAAAACCGAACTATTTCTCATGGGTCAGCCTCCCTGACCCCGTGGGGCCAGCGCGTGAGCCGAGGCTAGACCCAAGGTGGGGTCGGGACAAGCCCGCTTTGGATATAGTGTGTGACAAATCCGTTCCCCGTGGCGGGTTCATCCGCCCACCACCCTGCCTCATGAGCCCTCCGCCCTTGACCCGTCGTGACGGCACGCCGCCCGAAGTCGAGCCGCCTGCGATGCGCACGTTGCCGCCGCCCGAGTGGGGCAATCGCGAGGGGCCACGGTCGGCGGCGACGTTGCAGCTCGAGGTGTTGACACTCGACGCGCCCACGCCGCGCCGCACTGGACCGCGCGCGGAGCTCGCGTTCCATCGCGCGCGGGTTCGCGCGTGCCGGTTGTCCGGGGACGGGGACGGAGAACGTCAAGCGTCCGCTGCGCTGGCGCGCGCGCTCGTCGCGCGCGGCACCGAGCTCGACGAGGCCATCAAGCTCGCGCGCCACGCGCTGCTCCTCGGCGACGATCCCCTGCTGAGGGAAGAGCTCTCACAGTGGCTCTCCGTGCTCGGCGAGTCCGCGCTCGCCGCGCAGACCCTCGAGTCCTTGCCCGCGGGGACGGGGGCCGGGGCTCGCCTGACGCGCATGGGCGTGCTCTTCGGGCGTGCGGGCATGGCGGGCCGTGCTGCCGACGCCTTCTTCGACGCGGCGCGGTCGGAGCCGACCGACGCGGTAGCGCCCGAGCTGCTCGGCAGCCTCGGCACCTGGGCGCCCGGTGAGGTGTCCCCCGCGCGAGCCGCCGAGGCCTACCTGGAGGGCGCGCGCCGCCGCGAGAAAGACGGGGATCGGGCGGGTGCGTTCGAGGATCTGCTGCGCGCGTTCGAGGTGGCGCCGACCGAGCCGGTGCCCGCGCAGCGGCTCGCTCACGTGCTTCGTGCTCGCGGGCGCGCCGCCGCCGCAGACGAGGTCCTGCGCGAGCACGCTCGCGCCAGCGGGGATCGCGGCCGCGCCGTTCATCTCGCGCGGCTGCGCGCCGCGCTCGAGGCCGATGACGTCCCTGCCGCGCTCGGGGCGGCCCTCGACGCCGGTCTGGACGCGGAGACCGGCGCGACGCGCTTCACGGACGACGCGGACTCGCACACCCGCGCGTTTCATCGTGTGCTCGAGCGCGCAGGGCTCAACGAAGTGCTCGCAGCTCACCTCGAGCTGTGCGCGCCCGCCCTGCCCGCGCTCGAGCGTCACGACGCTTTCACGGCGCTGGGCCGACTCTATGATGGCGCGTTGTCGAGTCCCGAGCGAGCCGTCGACGCCTGGAGCGCAGCGCTCCTCGCTCGTCCCGACTCGGATGAAGCCCGCGCGTCGCTGCTCGAGCACGCGAGCGGTCGCATCGATCCGTGGCTGATCGCCGAGGGTCTGGTCCTCGCGGTCGCGGAGAACCCCGCGCGCGAGGGGACGCGTCGGCTGGCCGCCGATCTGGCGCTCCTAGCGGAGGGCAGCCTGGACGCGCCCCGGCTCGCGCTCTGGGCGCTCGACCGCGCGGACGTCGACGCCGCCGAGCTCGCTGCGCGGCGAGCTCGGCTCTTGCCTCGCGCCGAGGCGGACGAGAGAGCCATCGCCGGGCTCTCCGCCGCCCTCGCGGAGCGGAGCGGCGACGAGCGTCGCTCCACGCTCGAAGAGCTCGCGGCGCTGCTGCTCGAGGACCCCGCAGCCGCGCCCCAGCTCGAGTCGGCCCTGGAGGAGCTCGTCGCCCTCGCCCCCGAGCGGATCGAGCTGCAGGGGCGGCTGCGCCGCTCCCTCGGCCGCGGTGGCCGGGGGGCCGAGCTGGAGGCGCACCTGCGCCGCTTGCTCGCGGAGGTCCCGCCGGGACTGTCGGAGGAGACGCTACGGGTCGATCTCGCGCGTGCTCGCGCGCTGCGCGGCGACTTGGTGGACGCGTTCGAGTGGCTGCAGCCGTTGCTTCGAGACACCGGCACCCACTCCCGCGGGCTCAGCCTGGCGCTCTTGCTGGCTGCGCGACGCGACGACTCGGTGGAGCGCGCGCGTTCTCTGCTGCGCTTGGCGGCGCCGCTCACCGCGAGCCTGCGAGCCGTGCTGTGCGCGGTCGCGGCGGAGGCGCTGCTCGACGCGGGCGACGTGGAGGGGGCCAGCGACGCCGCGGAGCAAGCGCGTCGTGCGGACCCGACGCAGCCACGACCCGTGGCGCTGCTGGCACAGGTGGCGCTGCGCCAGAGCCCCTCCCGCAAGAGCGCCGAAGCGCTCGAGCGAGCGCTGGGGGTGATCGTCCCCCGAGGGCCGCTGTGCGAGGCGCTGGCCGAGGCCCATGAGGCCCTGGGCGATGCGCCCATGGCGCTGGTGTGGACCCAGCGCTGGCTGGCGCTGCGACCCGGCGATCCCCGGGCCGCGCGGACGTTGCTCGGGCGGGTCACCGAGTCCGGGGACGCGCTTCGCCTGTCCGACGCGATGTCGTGGTTGCTCAGCCAGCCGCAGCCCGTCGCGGAGATGTCGCCGCTGCTCGGTGCGCTCTTGCTTCGCCTGGCGGAGCTCGACCCACCTCGCGCCGCCGGCATCGCGCGCCGCGCGCTCGACGTGCTCGGACCGCGCGTCTCCGAGCTGACCGATGCGGTGCTCAGCGTGGCGGACGCCGCGTCCGAGCCGGGGCTCGCGCTCACGGTGCTCGAACGGCGGCTGGCCACCGCTCCGTCCACGGAGCGCTCCGGGCTCTTGGTGGAGCTCATCCGACGTCGTCGACTGGCGTCGGACGTGGACGGAGCGGGGCGCGCGCTGGCGCGCTACGCGAAGCAACCGGGCGAGACGCCCGAGCTCGACGCGTTGCTCGAGTCCGCGCCGCTGCCGCGCAGCGGTGACGGAGACTTGGCGCTGCTCGAAGCGCGGGCCGAAGCCGGGCTGCGGGCCGTGCCCCTCGACGCGCTCGAGTCTGCCCAGCGGTTCCGCGAGCTGGGAGCGGGGCTGTGGGATCTGGCGGGCGACGTCGAGGGAGCGGTGTCCGCCTGGGAGCGCGCCGCCGGGCTGGACGGCGAGCGGGGTCTGACCCGCTTCGCTCGCGATCTGCTGTCGTTCGCGGGCCAGGGCGAGGCGCTCATACGCCTGCAGGCGTACGCCAAGCGCCAGGAGGATCCGCGGCAGGCGTCGAAGGGCTACGCCGTGGCCGCCATGGTGGCGCTGGGCGCGGGCGAGTCGCGCGCGGCGCTCTCCCTCGCGGAGGCGGCCCTCGACCTCGATGCCAGTCGCGCGGACGTCTTGGCGATCGCAGAACGCGCTGCCTCTGCGGCGGACGGCGAGACGCTGGAGCGCATCTACGAGCGACTCGCGAACGCCGCCCTCGGCTGTTACGGCGAGCGCGCCGTACACTACCGCGCCGCGCGCCTGTTCGAACGGCGCGAGGAGCCGCTCAGGGCGCTCGGACATGCGGTGCGAGCGTTCGAAGCGGTTCCGGGCGAGGGGGTCACCTTCGTCGTGATGACGCGTCTGGCGGAGCGCACCGGGCAAGCGACGGAGGTGGTGCGCGCGCTGGAGCGCATCGCCACGACCGAGGCGCGGCCTCACGCACGGGCCGAGTGGCTCAAGCGCGCCGCAGGTCTGTCCGGCGCGGGAGCGGAAGGGGCGCGCCAGCGCGTCGACGTCCTGCTGCGGGCGCTGGCGGTGGAGCCGGATCGGGCCACCCTCGAGTCCCTCGGCGCGGCCGCTCGGGAGTTGGTCGCGACTTCGCCAGAGGCGCGCGAGACGGTGGAGCTGCGGGTGCGCCGCGCCATCGAGGTGCTGCTGTCTCGGGTGGACGGACCCGAGGGGGCGCGCGCGGGCGTGGCGAGCGCCGCGTTGGCGCTGGACCTGCTGGGGGATGCGGACTTCGCCTTCGACGCGCTGGACCGGGCGATCTCCAACGACGCCGACGTCGACGAGTACCGGGACCTGGTGCCGCGCGCGCCGGACTTCGCGCGCCTCGAGGCACGCGGCCGAGGGTGGGTCGAGCGGGTCGTGCAGATGTCGTCCGACCGCTACGCCAACTCGGGTCGTGCGCTGCTCGAGTTCGCCGCCGAACTCGGCGGCCTGCTCGACGCGCCTCGCTCGCGGGCGGTGCTGCTGGTGGCTGCGGCTGAACGTGACCCAGACGACGGCGAGCTGGTGCGCCGGGCCACGGTCGCCGCCGAGGAAGCGGGCGAGACGGAGGCGCTCTCGCGGGTGGTCAGCGTGGTGCCCTCCGCGGCGCGCATCGCCAACCTGCTCGAGTCCGCGCGCGCGGCGGAGTCGAGCGGGGACATCTCGAACGCGCTGGAGTTCTTCGAACACGTTCGGGACGACACGGAGTCGAGCGAGTCCGAGCGAGGCTTGGCTCGCGAGCGGTTGCGCGAGCTGTATGCTCGGGCAGGCCGACGCGACGCGCTCGAGTCCTTGCTGGTCGGCGATCTCGAGCGCGAGGGGCTGACCCCCGAAGAGCGCGCCAAGACGGCCCGGGATCTGGCCGCTCTCGTCGCGGCCCGGGGTGCTCCGGAGCGCGCGCTCACGATCCTGTCTCGGATGGCCAGCACCCTCGGGGACCACGCGGGGCTGTTGGCCGACATGGAGACCCTCGCCCGTCAGGCAGGCGACAAGCACGCGCGCGCCGACGCTCTCGGCAGACTCGTGCCGCTGCTGCCCGGCGCCGAGCGCCTGAACATGCTGCGCGAGCTGGCGGGGCTGCTCGAGGAGCTCGGCGACGCCCATGGCGCGCTGGCGCGTCACCGCGAGGTGCTCGAGGCCGATCCGCGGGACTTGGCCGCCCTCTCGGCGCTCGAGCGGGATGCCGAGCGGAGGAGCGATTGGGACGCGCTGATCGAGCTGATGGCGCGGCGCGCGGCGCACGCGGCCCGGGTGGACGAGGTGCGCCGCATCCGACTGCGTCGGGCCAGCGTGCTCGAGCAACGGCTCGGGCGCGCCCAGGACGCGATGCGCGAGCTCGAAGCGCTGGTCGCGGCCACCGGCGACCACCACGCCGTCTTGCGGGTGCTCGCCGACCTGCATCAGCGACTGGGCGCGCCGGCGCGGGCGGCCCAGCTCTGGATGCGCGCGAGCGCTTGCACGACGGATCGTCGCGAGGCCGCGGACGCCGTGCTCAAGGCGGCGCGCGCAGAGCTCGCCGCGGGAGATGCCGCCGCGGCGCGACGCGTGCTCGAGGGGCTGGAGGCGTGGGCAGAGCCGACCGCGGAAGTGCTCGCCCTGCGGGTGGAGCTCGAGCGCCGGGATGGCGATCCCGCGTCGCTGGCCACGGCGCTGGATGAGTATGCGTCGCTGAGCCCCGGTACCTCTCCCGAACGAGGTGCGCTGTTGCTCGAGGCCGCACGAGCCTTCGACGCGCTCGGCGAGCTGGAAGAGGCCGCGCTGCGCGCGCAGCGTGCGGCCCTGCTCGCGCCCGAGTCTGCCGAAGCGCAGCTCATGGCCCGACGTCTCGAGTACCGTATGCGCGGCCCGGGGGACGCCACCGAGGCGCGGGTCACCGTCGCCGAGCTGCGAGTGCTCGACGCCACCCAGCTGAACCCGGAGCAGCTGGAGCTCCGGACGTTCTTGCTGGCGGAGGCCCTCGACGTCGCGCTCGGGGCGGGCGCGGGGCTGCGCGAGCTGACTGCGGCCCGCACGTCCCTCGGCCTCCGACCGCTGATCGCGGTGGGTTTGGCCGAGCGCAGCGCGGCCAGCGGTGAGCTGCGCATCGCGCTCGAGGCCTTCGACGCGGCCTTGTCGGGGGACCTGCAGGACCTGCGCTCACGCGGCGAGCTGGCGCTCTCGGCGGCGCGCGCCGCCCGCGACGCCGGCGAGTCGGGGCGCGCGTCGAGCTGGGTCGAGCTGGCGCTCGCGGACGAGGCGACCCGGCCGCGCGCCCTCGAACTGCAGACCGCCCTGCTCGGCGATCGTCGGTTGATCCGCGAGGGGGTGCTCTCGGAGCGCTCGAGCGAGTCTTCCCCACGGCTGCGGGCGCTCAGGCCCTCGGTTCGCCCGCCGCCGAAGCCCGGCGCGTCGGGGCCCGCGGCTCGGGGTGCGGTGCCCGTGGTGGTCGAACAGCGTGCGGACGACGCCATCGCGCACGACGCGCGCGCGGAGCCCGATGACGTCGTCGTCGCTCCGGCCTCCGAGGCCGGGATCGGCGCGCAGACCCAGCGCTCGGTCTCGTCCCACCCCGAGCCCAAGGCTCGACCGTCCAGCGCGCCGCCGCCGCCACCGCGGGTCAGTCGCATCATGCCGGCGGTCAGTGACACGGAGGAGCGCTTGGTCGAGGAGCTGCAAGGCGGGTCGCTCGACGCTGGGCTCGAGTTGATGGAACAACTCGAACGCCGCGACGCGCGCAGCCACGATCTGGTCGCGGTGGCTCGCCGGGTCGTCGCGCTCGCGCCGGCCGAGCCCGGCCTGCTCCGGCGGCTGCACCGAGCGGCAGCCGCGGATCGCGACCCCGCCTACGCTCGCGCGATCGAGCACGCACTGCACGCCGTCGACCCGAGCGCGGCGCCCGTGGAACCGCCCGCCCTCGCCGAGCAACCCGAGAACCCCGAAGCGGTGCGCGCGCTGCTCTTTCGCGACGTGGTCGCGCCCGGCTGCGAGGCCTTGGCCTTGGTCTGGGAGGGCGCGACACATGTCTTCCGTCGGGACCCCAGCACCTACGGCGTCACGGGACTCGAGCGCGTTCCGTTCGGCGCGCCCACCGCGCTCGGCCGCACCTACTCGTCCGTCGCTCGCTCGCTCGGGCTTGGACGCACGCCCGTCTACCAGCGCCGCAGCACCGGCCCCGTCACCCTCAGCGTCGCGCTGCTCTCGACGCCGGCGGTGGTGCTGGCCGGTGACGTGACGCGCGAGTCTCTCGCGCTCGGCTATCACCTGGCCATGATGCTCACGGCTGCGCTGCCGGAGCACGTGCTGCTGTTCGGCGCGCCGGAGGCACAGACCCGCGGCGTGCTGCGGGCCCTGGCGCTGACCTTCGGCAGCCCAGCGACGAAGGACCCGTCGCTGCTGAGCAGCGTCGCCCACCTCGCCGAGGTGCTCTGGGAGAGTATCCCCACTCGCTCTCAACGCCGACTGCGGGAGCTGTGCGAGGACGCGCGCACGACGGACTTCGACGCGGTGATGAGCAGCGCCCGGCGAGCGGTTCGACGAGCGGGGCTGTTCGCGTGCGGCGACCTGCCCACCGCCCTGCGCGAGGTCGCGCAGGAGGAGGGGCTGCCGCCGCTCTCCAGCCCCGAGGGCGTGCGCAAGGCGGTGGCCGGTAGCGACGCCCTCGCGGACCTGTTCCGACTCGCGACGAGCGCCGAGTACGCCCATATCCGCTGGCGTGATGGGCGTGGGCCGGGCTGGCCCGGGGCGCCCTAGGCGGCGTCGCGTGCGGCCGGCCGTGACAGGGTTGTCACACCTTCGCCCACCCGGGGGGTGGCAAGCAGGCAGATTTCTCCGTGGCACGGCAGTCGCTAAGGCATGCTTCAGGTCCTTCCATGCGCTTCTCGTCGAGCCGCCCCGGTCCTGTCCGCACCCGCCGGTCGCGGCGTGGCTGGGGCGCTGGGCTGGCGGTCCTCGTGCTCCCGCTCGCCTGCAGCGTCGCCTCGCTCGAAGACGCCTCGCTGAGCACCCCCAAGAATCATTGCCAGTCGAACGACGACTGCGCGCAGGGGCGGTGCGACCCGGCTCAGCGCGTGTGCGTCGCGGAGAGCGGCCAGTTCTCGACCGTGCTGTTCGAGGTCACCACCCCGGCCACGTCCAGCGAGTTCTCGGGGATTCGCTTCATCCGTACCCTCGAGGGCGTCTCGTCCACCGGTGGCACGTTGGATCTCGACCTCGACGTCGTCTCCACGGTGACGGGCAGCGTTTCGCCCACTCGGGGCGCGCATCAGAGCGACTGCGAGCTGTCTTACGAGGGCAGCGCGAAGGTGCCCGTCAAGATCACCCTCACCCCCAGCGAGCGTCTGCTCGGGCTGTCCACGCAGGTGTACGCGGCCGAGACCCAGAAGGTCGGCGGTGACGAGTTTGGCTTCTCGCTCAAGCTGCCCGCCGGAGTCTACGACCTCTACGTCGAGCCCAGCACGGAGGTGGGCGGTGACGGACCGCTGCCCTGTACCGTGGTGCCCCAGCTCGTCCGGGAGGTGAAGATCGCCGCGGGCTCCGTCGAGCTGCCCCTCGTGGCCCAGGCGCCGAGCGTGCTCAAGCTCAAGGTGCAGTGGCCCACGCCGGACCTGACGGACCCGCTGAAGAACGCGCTGACGACCCTCGAGGGCTGGACGGTGGACGTCATCGATCCCGCGACCGGCCGGCTGCTCTCGGCGACCACCGTCTTGAGCCAGACCTCGACGGCGGGCGGCTACGAGCTGTACGAGGGCATCGTCGAGTACGCGCCGGTGCTCGGCTCCCCAGCCACCCTGGGCAAGGAGCTCGTGCGCCTACGCCCACCCTCGGAAGTGACGGCGCCGACCATCGTGCTCGAGCGCGGCACCCTCGACGCCTTCGGCGTCGGCGAGGCGCTCATCAATCACCTGGGCGGTGTACCCCAGCCCATCTCGATCGTGGACAGCCCCGTGCAGTCGGCGGACGGCAAGCTCGTGGCCGGAACCACGACCATCAAGTTCGTCGCGCGGGAGTTCGGCTTCCTCGATCCCGGGACGGTGTTCGCTTTCGAGCGCACCGTCGAGTCGAGTGACGGCAAGTTCAGCGTCGATCTGCTGCCGGGTCAGTACGAGGTGTACGTCAGTCCGCCCGCGGGGTCGGGTCTGGCGACGACGCGTACGACCATGGAGATCGCCAAGCAGCCCCTCACGCAGACGGGCAAGACGCTGACCGTGGCCGCCGTCTCGAAGGTGTCCGGCACCGTGTTCTCGCCGACGGGTTCGCCGCTCGTGGGCGCGTCCATCTACGCCGTAGCGTCTCCGGTGTTGATCGATCCACTGCTGCTCGCCGCGGGCACCCAACCCATCAAGCCACTCGCGATGGACGCCGTCGTCGAGCCGGACGGGCGCTTCGTGGTGCAGGCCGATCCGGGGACGTTCGACTTCACCGTCCGGGCGGACGACCGCGCCGGCTATGCCTGGCTCGTCCGGCCCAACGTGACCGTGCAGACGGCCGCGCACGATCTCAGCGCCCTGACCTTGTCCTTGCCCGTCGCGTTTCAGGGCAGCGTCTCGGTGCCAGGTGTGGACTCTGGCGAGGCGGTCCGCGTACCCGTGCCGGGAGCGCTCGTGCGAGCGTTCGTGTACCTGAACGAGGACGGATACACCTCGGATCCGAAGGCCGCCAAGAGCGTGCTGCAGATCGCCGAGACGCGTGCGCACCCGGATGGCTCCTTCGATTTGTTGCTGCCGTCGCGGTTGAACTGAGGTCGCCCGCACAAGAGGCTGGCCGTTCGGCCTTGGGTGTAATATTCTTCCTAGCGTGAACGGGAGAGTCCGCCCCCGTCCGAACGCAGCCCAGCCTCCGGCTACGGCGGAGGAGCTGAGTGGCGCCCTGCACGAGGTCTCCAACGCGCTCACCGTCGTGCTCGGCTGGCTGGCCCTCGCGCGCCAGCGCTCGACGGAGCCGGCGGTCGACGAGGCGCTGGCGGTAGCGCTGACGCACGCCGAGCTCGGGCGGCGTCTGGCTCGCGCGGCCTTCGGCGCTGAAGCCTCTCCGGAGCGAGAGCGCGAAGTGGAGCAGGTGCTGGCCGACGCTTCGAGAGCAGCCGAGCTCGAAGCAGCGGAGCGCGACGTGCGTGTCACCACCAGCGCGGTCGACGTCGACGGCCTGCTCGTCCCCAACCCGAGCGCGGTGCTCGAGGTGCTCATCAACTTGCTGTTCAACGCCATCGCGTTCTCACCGCCCGCGGGACACGTGGTGCTCGAGGCCCGCGCCCTCGGCGAGTCGAGCGTACGGTTCCGCGTCAGCGACGACGGGCCGGGCGTCGCTCCCGAACGGCGAGACAGCCTGCTGTTCGCGCCCGAGTCCACGCGGAACGGGGGCGCAGGTGTCGGGCTGCCTCGCTCGCGCACCGTCGCCGAGCGTCACGGTGGCCGGCTCTCACTGGTCGACACGCAGGTCGGCGGTTGCTTCGACCTGAGCTGGCCCGTGACGGCGCTCCAGAGTGGGGCGCGCATCGCGCGGCTCGAGCCCGCGTCGCTCGAGGGCGTACATGTCGGCGTGCTCGACGACGACTCGAGCGTGCGCGGGCTGCTCGAGCTCGGACTCTGCGCGCGTGGTGCTCGGGTCACCGCGATCGCTCGCGCGAGCGAGCTGCCCGCGGTCGACGGCTGCGACGTCCTGCTCGCGGATCTCTCGCCCATCGCCGATGATCCGCGGAGCGCGTTGGCGCAGCTCCTCCGCCGCGCTCCCAACCTCGCCGTGGTCGTGATCAGCGGGGATGCGAGCGGCGTGCCGGAATCCATCGCCGACTTGGTGAACGCCGCCGTCTACAAGCCGTTCGACATCGGTGAGGTCGCGGAGTGCGTGCTGCGCGCGCTGCGCCGGCGGTGAGCTCGGCCAGCAGAGCGCCGCTCAGCGGTAGACCCGAACGAACTCGCTGAGCGTGTTGCCCCCAGGCCATGCATTGACGCAGTTGCCGCCGCTGTCGCGGAAAGACCGGTTCGTCTCGGTGCGCAGCTGGACACCACACACGGCCCCGACGGCGTTCCACGGCCGGCAGTTGAAAGCGTAGCCGTCATAGGGTCGGTAGTAGCTCTCGGTGCCCGTACAGCCGAGCTCGGTGAAGTGGCTGATGTAGGCGCCATCTGGCGAGACACAGCTCGCCTCTCCGCAGCCGGTCGAGCCGCCGCCGCACACGTTGTTTGCCCCGCAGGTCTGCGGCGGGGTGCAGCTGCCGCAGCTCAGGTTGACTCCGCAGCCGTTCGGAATGGTCCCGCAGTTCTTGCCCTCCGCGGCGCAGGTGGTGGGAGTGCAGCCGCACACGTTGTTCGTCCCGCCACCGCCGCACAGCTGCGGCGCCACGCAGCTGCCACACTCGACGGTCCCTCCGCAGCCGTTGGGCAGTGTTCCGCAGTTCGCGCCCTCGGCGGCGCAGGTGGTGGGGGTGCAGCCGCACACGTTGCTCGTGCCGCCACCGCCGCAGGTCTGGGGCGCCGCGCAGGAGCCGCAGTTCAAGCTGCCTCCGCAGCCATTGGGGATGCTGCCGCAGTTCTTGCCCTGCGCCGCGCAGGTGGTCGGCGCGCAGCCGCACACGTTGCTGTTGCCGCCGCCGCCGCAGGTCTGGGGCGAGGTGCACGAGCCGCAGTTCAGGTTGCCCCCGCAGCCGTTCGGAACGCTGCCGCAGTTCTTGCCCTCTGCGGCGCAGGTGGTGGCTGAGCAGCCGCACACGTTGCTGGTTCCGCCACCGCCGCAGGCCTGGGGCGAAGTGCAGCTGCCGCAGTTCAGGGTGCCGCCGCAGCCGTCCGAGATGGTTCCACAGTTCTTGCCCTGCGCCTGGCACGTCGTGGCCGTGCACGGCGCGGTGCCGCACAGACTCGGCCCGCCGCCACCGCACACCTGGCCCGTCGGGCAGTTGCCGCAGTTGATCGTCGCGCCGCAGCCGTCCGCGTGGGTTCCACAGTTCACCCCCAGGGCGCTGCACGTCGTGGGCGTGCAGCCGCACTGCCCCGAGCTGCCGCCGCCCCCGCAGGTCTCGGGCAGCTGGCACGTCCCGCACACCAGGTCGGTGCCACAGCCATCAGCGATGGTGCCGCAGGTGACCCCTTCGGACTCACAAGTCTTGGGCGTGCAGCCGCAGGCGTTGGGGGTTCCGCTGCCTCCGCAGGTCTCGGGCGCGGTGCAGCTGCCGCAGTCGAGGATCTCCGAGCAGCCATCGGACACCTGTCCGCAACCCGCCCCGAGCTCGCTGCAGGTCTTGGCCGGACACGGGAAGTCGCCGCACCGGTTGGCCCCGACGCTGCCGCAGAACTTGGCGGTGGGGCAGCTGCCGCAGTCCACCGCGCCACCGCAGCCGTCGAGGGCCACGCCGCACTCGGCGAGCAGCTCGGCGCAGGTCTTTGGCACGCACGCCGCGCCGTCGCTCGGCCCTCCGGCGATCCCACCGTCTCCCTGCTTCAGCTGGTCCAGATCGCGTGCGCTGCAACCGACGACGGCCAGCACCGCCCAGACCACCCCGAACGCAACGCGAGCCAATGAGCGCCAGTCCACCAGCAGCAACCGTAGCGCTCCGCCGCGGCGCCGACAACTCAGCGGGCTTTTGTCTGTCGCCCGCGGTCCCGGCGCCTGTCGGAACGCCACCTTTCAGCTAGCCTCGCCCCGCGCCCTCGCTCCGTCGCTCGCTTCGCGAGCTCGGCCCGCTTCGCGGCGCCTTCGGCGCCAAGGGCCCGGGCGGCGACGCCGGCGCCGATCACCGATCATCCAACTGCCGCGCGCCGTCCCCGCGTCGGACCGACAGGGCGGGTCAGTCGATGGCCGCGGGGGTGCGAGGTCTCGCAGTGCGCAACTTCGAGTCGCTCGCCGCCGCCGGTGTAGACGGGACCATCAGCGGAGTCCGCGCGCCGAGAGCCAAGCCACGGTTCGGACCCAGACCCGAGCTGGGCCGCTCGGTTGAGTTTGGACACGAGGCAGCTAGACTCCACGTCCATGCCGCGAGTGGATGCCCACCGCATCGGGGAGGAGCGCAGCTTGGAGCTGCACCGCCGGATTGCCTCGCGGCTGCAGAGCGAGCCCGAGCTGGTGGCGAAGGCCGCGGCTCGCCTTCGGCGATGGAGGGAAGCGGCCACCGTGTCGGAGTTCTACGCCCAGCGCTGGGCGGCGTTGCTCGAGGGCCCGCTGGAGGAGCTGGTGGCGGCCATGACCGACGACGGCGAAGCTGGACGAGAGCTCCGTCAATCCACGCCGTTCGCCAACACTGTTGCGCCTCGCGATCGTTGGCGCATCTGGCGCGAGGTGCGGCAGCGTCTGGACCGGGGACACCAGTGAGACGCACAGACCTGGAGCACCTGATCCGTGCCTGCGCGGACATCGCGGACGACGACGAGATCATCGTGATCGGCAGTCAGGCGGTCCTCGGTACGTTTCCCCACCCTCCGGCGGAGCTCACGGTCTCGAGCGAAGCCGACGTCTACCCCAAGAACCACCCGGAGCGCTGGGAGGTCATCGACGGCGCGATCGGTGAAGGTTCGCCCTTTCACGACACCTTCGGCTACTACGCGCAAGGTGTGGAGGAAGGCACAGCGAGCTTGCCCGCCGGATGGCAAGCCCGCCTCGTTCCGCTCCGAAACGAGAACACCCGCGGCGCCACGGGGCTGTGCCTGGAAGTTCACGACCTGTGCCTGTCGAAGTACGTCGCCAACCGCGAGAAGGACCGCCGCTACGTGCGAGCCGCGGCGCTTCACGGCCTAGTCTCGCGCGAGACACTGCTCGAGAGACTCCCGACGCTGCCCATCGAAGCCTCACTCCGCGATCATATCCGCGCGCTGATCGCTCTCGACTTCACGCCTGAGTAGGGCCAGCCCGTCGCTTCCGAGCTGCGGCAAGCGGCGGGCGATGGCACCCGAGGGCGCGCCTGGCGCTGGGGGGGCTCGCCCGGGCCGGACCCGACGAGCACGGGGCCCCAGGAGGAGCGCTCCGGGACACAGTGCTTTCCGCCGGAGCTCGTCACCCGGTCGCTCGCCAGCGGGCTGCGTGAGGACTGGGCCCGCCAGAACTGGCGCCGGGGGACGTGGTCCCGCCGGCCGCCGCCATTCCTGAGCTTGCGTTAGCGGGGGGGGCTGAGGTAGAGAGGCCCCCTTCTCGTGAGCGGTCCCGGGGCCAAGTTGGCCCCCGCATCGCCCCCGGGAAGCACCGCGAAGGTGGCGGAACTGGCAGACGCGCTAGCTTGAGGTGCTAGTGGGGTAACTCCCGTGGAGGTTCAAGTCCTCTCCTTCGCACTGGATCACTCTTCACGTCGCTGTTCGCGGCGGGGCCCCCCTGGGGGCGTCGGACTTCGGCCTCACTGACGGCGTGGGGCGTCCCTAGAGCGATGGGCACTTGAGTCCACTCTTTGTTCGCCGCCGGCTCGAGTCCTCTCCTTCGCACTGGATCACTCTTCACGTCGCTGTTCGCGGCGGGGGCCCCCTGGGGGCGTCGGACTTCGGCCTTACTGGCGGAGCGTGACGGACCTAGAACGATGGGCACCTGGGGAACGCTTTGTTCGCCGCCGGCTCGAGTCCTCTCGCCAGCACCCTACCCCCGCAGCCACTCGCCGATCCCCCGAGCAACTGACCGTCGTTGGTCACTGCGTAGAGCTCGTCGTGACTCTCGACGTGGATGTCGGTTACGATCTCGCGCGTGGGGGCTGGGAACTCCTGCCACCCACCTCCGTTCCACTTCGCGATCATGCTGGGCTGGTGCTGGGCACGTAACCGCCTCACATGGCTCGGTTTCGCGTCCACCACCAAGTAACAGCGACCGACGTCCTGTCAGCGGCTCCTATCCACGTGACCAAGTGCGCGAGTCTCGTGGACGGGTTCATCAACGTCACGTACGCCAACGTCTGCCAGTTCGGCAGGACCGGCGAGTTGATCCCGGCCACGAGATTTCAGACGTCCGGTCTGGACAACCTCGGCTTCGCGGGTGAGTCGGTGGTCGTTGTCACCGGATGGCTCAGAAATACTGCGCCGGATCGAGCCCCTTGAAGCGACAGTATGCGGTCAGCTCGCGTCGCAGCAGCCGGAGCGCCAGCGCCATCACCAATACATCGTCCAGGTGTCCGATGCCGGGCAGCGCATCCGGGATCAGATCCGACGGGCTCAGGAAGTACAGCGCCGCCGCCACCGCTACGCCCAGCGAGTACCAGCGCACCTCCCGGTAGTGACCGGACCAATAGTCGTCCACCAAGTCGAGCAGCAGACGCACCTGATTGGTCAGCTTCTGCATGCGCTTCGGGATCTCGCGCAGCTTGTCGAAGACCGCCTGCCGCTGCTCATGGAGCCGCGCGAGTTGCCGATGGCGCACGTGCGAGGTCAGCCGTCGGAGCAGCGCTGCCGCCCGAAACCGGTCCTGGACCGTCGAGTGCGGCGGGGCGTCTGCCGCGTCCTCGGGCTGGCTCTGCAGCAGGTCCTTCGTGCTCATGCCACGCCAGGTTATCAGCTCGAGTCCGGTCGCGAAACGCTTGTCGGCCTCCGAGGTTGGTCCGAGCGCGCTCGCTCGACGAAGCCGGCACACTCGTCGGCGCTCGCGAACGCGCGCTTGGGGATCACGAGCGCCGCCATGCGGTCCACGTACATGAAGACGTGATCGTCCGTCGTGCGGACGTCCAGGATGGCGTCCCACCGGATCAGCGAGCTGCCTGAGCGCCCCTCGACGCGGATCCCATCATCCTCGACCTCTAGCAGGTGGTGGCCGAGGGTCGCGCCGTCGTCGCGCGGCAGGCGGCGAACCCACACCCTGAGCAGCGCGAGCAGCAGCGACACGAGGGCCAGCAGGCCCAGCACCACGGCGATCGCGTAGAGCAGCACCTGCAAGAGCGGGTCGTCCGCCCAGGCGAGGCTCCCGGTCGCCACCGTGAGGACGCCCATGAGCAGCGCCACCAGCAGAGCCAGGGAGGCGAGCAGCAGCGCCGCCTTGCGGCGAGTCGACGCGCTCGGTGACTTCGCGAACGCGAGTGCGGCGTAGTCGTCGCGCGTGAAGTCGAACTCGAGACGCATCGCGACACGCCATTACGCTCGCGGGCAGCCGGATCTTCCCAGCACCTGCGGCTCGCTCAGAACGCGACGGCGGTGGTGACCGAGCCCGTGCCGGAGAAGGGCGCGACCTTGGCGCGGCTGAGGGGGCCGAGGGCGCAGCCGCCTCGCGGCGTGGTGCGATCGCCGTGCGGCATGTCGACGCGCGACACGCCGCCGTGCGCGGGGTTGAAGTGGACCGTCGCGGCGATGGCGGGCGGGCCGGTGAGGTTCTTGCACAGCGCGCGGGCAGTGGAGGCGCCTTGGTTCACCTGCTTCTGCGCGCTCGCGAAGTCGAAGGGACCGAGCGCGGGCCCGGGGTCGGCGCTGGCCGCGGGCGGGGTGACCGGGGGGCCGGAGGCTCCAGTCGCCGAGGTCTTGGGCTTCGCGGGGACGGTGGTCCGCGTTGGCTCGCGCTTTGGCTCGACGGAGGCGGTGGGCTGGGGCAACGGCTCGTCGTCCGCCGTCGCAGGCGCCAGGGGCGCGCGCGCGCTGGGCGCCGGCTGCGCCAGGGTCGGGGCGTCTTCGGACAGCAACGCGACGGACAGCGCGATCGCGCCGAGCGCCGCGATGCCCACACCACCCATCAACAGCAACGCCAAGACCCAAGGCGCAGCGCTGCGCGCCGGGGCTGGCGACGGAGCGTGCACACTCGAGGGCGCGTGAGTGTTGGCGTAGGGCGCGGCGTGCGGAGCCGACGGCAGCGGCGCGGCGTGCGGGGCCGACGCCAGCGTGACTACTCCCGTGGTGGACGGAGGTGGGAGGCTAGCGTTCGGCTGCAGCACGCCCTCGGTGAGCGCGTGATGGGCGGCCTCGGCGTCCGCGAAGCGCTGCGCGGGAACGCGGCAGGTGGTGCGCGCGAACCACTCGTCGAAGCCCGGTGGGATGCGCCCCTGCAGGCCGAGCTCGGCTGCGCGAACGGAGGGCGGATCGAGGGGTTCGAACAGGATCTCGCGCATGAGCGGGGGCAACGACGGCGTCGCCGCTCGCGCGGCGCGCCAGTAGCTCTGACCCGTGAGCAGCCAGAACGCGATCAGGCCCAAGGGCCAGACGTCGGCCGCCGGCGTGATGGGTGCGTTCAGCTCGGTCTGCTCCGGCGCCATCCACAGCGGCGTGCCCATGGCTGCGGTGTTGGTCTGGCGCACCTGCGCGGCCACCTTCGCGATGCCGAAGTCGAGCACCTTGACCACCTGCGGGTGAGTCGTGCTCTGCGTCGTGGCCAGGAACACGTTCTCGGGCTTGACGTCCCGGTGCACGACGCCCACTCGGTGGGCCGCGCCCAGCGCGTGGCAAAGCGGTCGCATCACGGAGGCGAGCTCCGCGAGGGACATCGGACCGCGGGCATGCACGGCTCGGGACAGGTCCTGACCGTCGAGCAGCTCCATCGCGATCCAAGGCACGCCCAGGGTCGCGTCGACGCCCGCCCCCACGACCTCCACCACGTGGTCGCTCGGGATCATCGAGCCGACCCGCGCCTCCTGCGCGAAGCGATCCCGCAGCGTGGGATCCGCGACCATCCCGCGATGCATGACCTTCAGCGCGCGACGCCGGCCGGTGCTCAGCTGGGTCGCGACGTACAGCGCGCCCATCCCGCCAGCGGCGAGCTCCGAGACCACGCTGAAGTCGCCGCCCACGACGGTGCCCGGCTCGAGCTGTGGTTGCTCGCCCATTCGTCCGCGAGTCTACCACGCCCCGAACCGCGTCTTGCGCGAGACGCGGGGGCCCTCGCGTCAGCCGGAGCGGCGCGTGTGCAGTGCCCTCGCGCGCCGTCGCCGATTGCCGAAGTCGAGCGCTGCTTGGTCCCGAGCGCGGTAGCCGGGCTGCGGCAGCACGGTCTTGAGCGCGACGAAGGCCTGGTGAGACGCCGGCAACTTCACGCCGAGGTCATCGAGGAGCTCGGCGGCGACCAAGCCGCCAGTCTCCGCCGCGCCCTCCATCCAACCCTGGAAGTCCAGCGAGCAGTGCTCGCCGCAAAAGTGGACGTTGCCCTCGCGCACGCCCTCGGTGCCCCAGAAGGCCCACTGGCCTGGCTCGTAGCAGGTGTAGCTGCCCTTCGCCGTGGGGACGGTGGGCCAGTGCATGCGCACCGCCGTGCCGTCGTAGGCGGCCTCGACGCCGGGGAACACTTGGTCGAGCTCGCTGGCGACCTGCTGAAACCACGCCTCCGCGCTGCCTTGCCCGCTCTCGACACCGCGGTTGCCTCCGGTGAAGTTGGTGAGCACGCCCGCCGTGCCCGCCTGCCCGATGCTCGTGTCCCACGCCTGCTGGAAGTCCAGGTCCGTGGTGACGCTGCCGCTGGCGTTGTGCTGCGTGCGCCACACGCGGGAGGTGAACCCGCCCATGACTTTGGCGTTGGTCCCGTAGCCGAGCTCCGCGATGACGGAGCGCTTCTCGTCGCTGAGGTCGAGCTCGCTGAGGTCCACGTCGCGCAGTGTGCTGAACGGCAGCGCGAACACGACGTGATCGGCCGTCGCGTCCAGCTCGCCGGTCGCTGTCGCGAACGTGAGAACGACGGTACTGCCCACGGTCCTCGCGCGCACGAGACGATGTCCCAGCCGGAGCTGGCCGGGGATGGAAGCGGCCAGCCGGGTGGGGAAGACGTCGTTACCTTCGTGCGCGTGGTAGCGCTCGTCCGAGTCTCCGAAGATGCGAAAAGGATCCGGCGTCTCGTAGTCGATGAGGTAGAGCAGGTTGAGCGCGGACTGTCGGTCGTTCTCCAGGCCGAACTCGCCCCGGTACGCGACCGAGAGGACCGCGAACAGCTCCGGGAAGGTGGTGGGCGGTACGTTCTGAGCGAGCCAGTCCGCGAGGCTGGTCTCGTCGAGGGTCGCGAAGGCGTCGTCGTCCGACTCGGCGTCCTCCACGGCCTTGGCCATGAGCGGGGCAACCTGCGCGAACTGCGCCACGATGGTGGCCTCCGGAACCTCCTGCCCACCGATGAAGTACACGTCGTGCTTGTACCCCTGCGCTACGCCGTCGACGCGGTCGTCGAGCTCGATGCCGAGCTCGTCGGCGAGGCCGAAGAGCGTGAGGTGATTGGTGTCGATCAGCTCGCCTCCGAGCTCGCACAGGAGGCCCTCCGAGAACAGGCCGCGTCCGGTGAACATGCGCCCGCCCGCGCGATCGCCCGCCTCGAACACCGTAGCGCTGACGCCGGCGAGCTTCAGCCGATACGCGCAGTGAAGTCCCGCGATGCCCGCGCCGACGATAGCGACGCGCGACGTTCCCTTCGCCGGCTTGGGGTCGTCCTCGCTGCCGCACGCGGTGGCACCGAGAGCGCCCGTGGCAGCTGCCGCCAGCGCCATCCCGACGAAGTCGCGCCGCGCCAGACCAATGCTGCTCGGGGCCTGCTCGCTCGCAGTGCCACCCTCGAGCACGGTCCTCGCCACTCGTCGCAGTCGTCCAAACAATGGGGTCTTCGCCATGGGTCCCTCGCTCGATCGAAGCCGCCGAAGTTAGACCGAACTCGGGCGAACGAGAAGAGCGGAACGCGCCCTGGCTACCCGCAGTAGCCGCCGCTCGGGCCCTCTGCGCAGCTCAGGCCGATGCTCGCGCAGTCCAGCGTCTGCCGCTTGCCGCCGACGCACAGCGCGAGCTGGCTGCCCTGGCAGACGTTGAGGTCGCTGTCGGTCTGCTTGCACGCCGCGCTGGGCGGTGAGCAGTGCGGCATGGGGTAGGGGTTGCAGGTGCTGCCCATCACCGGACAATCGATGTCGCCGAAGTAGCCGCCGTAGCACGCGCGGACCCGACCGCTGACGCACTGCACGCCGTCGGTGCTGCACTCCGGGATGGCCCCGTTCACCAGGCAGAAGTAGGAGCCGGTCGCCTGATCTGCGCCGCAGCCGGCGCCCCAGTAACCGCAGTTCGTCTCGTAGGTGAACTTGTCTACCGCGTCGCACCACATGGACGTCGTGCTGGAGCACATGGGCGCGTTCACGGTGCAGGTCGTGGCCGCGACACAGCGCGGGACGTCGTTCGAGTCCACCACGCAGCTCGACTCGCCGAAGTGTCCGTGGCCGCAGTGAACGATCATGTCGTAGCCGCAGTGCAGGACGGACTTGCCGTCGCCCGAGCAGCGGCTGGGGTTGCTGCTGCCGCCGCCCCCGTCCGCGCCGGCGTCTGCGCCGCCGGTCCCGAGCTCACAGCGCGGATCACCCGGCAAGGGGAACTCGTAGGGCAGACAGGCGGCGGCGGCGGCGCAGTTGGTCGCCTTCGCCACGCAGGTGAGGGACTCGGTCTGCTCTGCCTTGCCGCTGCGGCCGGGCGGCAGCGGACCCGCGAGCACGTCGACACACGTGGAGAAGGTCGTGGGCTCCATGGGGAGCAACAGCGAGAAGCCAATCGCGTAGTCCAGCTCGGGACAGGTCACGACCTTGCTACACACCCGCGCCGCGTCCGCGAGGGACAAGAAGCCGCCGCCGCTGACGCCTGCCTCCGCTTTGTCCCCCCCGGCGAAGCCGTCCAGGGATGGACAGCCGAGCAGCAGCGTGGCCGCCAGCAGCGCTCCCGCGTTGCGCATCAGAATCGCCCCCACAGCGTGACGCCGCCGAGGGTGGGCGCTACGGACACGCCAGGCTTGGCGCTGGGCTCCGACGACGACGACGAGCCGGTGAAGTGGAGCACGGCGGCGGTGGCCAGCAGCGCGCCGCCGAGGCCGGCGCCGACGTAGGAGACGTCGTACAGCGAGTACACCGAGTCGACCTCGTCCGTGGTGCAGGTGCCCGCCTTGCCGCAGCGGTCGTACAGCGACGAGCGCTTGTTCAGCGCCACCAGGCCCACCACGCCGGCGCCGACGAGCAGCGCAGCCCCGACGCCGCCGACGACCAGCGTGGTGGTCGACGGCGACGAGCCCGCCGGCTCCACCTCGGGCGGTGGGTCACCCGTCGGCTTCTCGTCGGCCATCATCTTGACCAGGATGATGCGCTCCTTCTCGCCTTCGCGCACCACCACCTCCAGGCGCTGTTCGGGCAAGCCCGCGGCCTGGAAGCGAAACACGCGCTTGCCCGGATCGACGGCGATGGCCTTGCCGTCGAGCTGCTCGACCAAGGCCTTGCCATCCACCGTCACCGCCACGTCCGTGAGGTCGCTGCCCTGGGCGTCCTGCGCACCGAGCACGATGGTCGGCGTGATGCGCGCGAGCTCCTCCAAGCCCGCCTCGCAGTCCTTGCGAACGGCGCGGGGACAAGCCGTGTCCGCGCACACGGCGAGCTGCTCCCGCGCGGCCAGTAACTCGCCACGCACCTTCAGCAGCTGGCCCTCCTCCGACGCGCCGAAGCACTCTTGCTTGGACACCTTCTTGGCTTGGGCGGCAGCCACGCTCGACAGTAGCGCGCAGGCGCTGACCAGGGTTGCGAGCCGTCGCACTACAGGCACTCCCGCTTCCAGATCTTGCGACCGAGCTCGTCGCGAACGAAGGGGACGCTGCAGTCCACGGCCGGTGCGGCGCGGCTCGGCTTCTTCTTGGCTGCGGGCGGCGCGGCGGACGGTGGCGTTGCGGCCAGCGCAGCATCGGGCTCGGCGCTCGGCTCCGCGGGCGGCGCGGGCTCGGGCGGTGCCGAGGCCGTGGGCTCGTGAGCCGGCGCGATCGCCGGCGCGGCGACCTCGGGAGAACTCGCGGACCCTCTGCCGAGCATCCACGCCGTGACGGAAGCGGCGACCGCCACCAGCGCCGCCGCGGAGATCAGCACCGGCGTCAGGCTGCGGCGTCGGGGTTGGTGGGGCGGCATCGACGCGGACAGCGGGATGGCCGCCGAGCGCGAGCCGGTCTGGCTCGCCGGCGACGAGGGCAGGGGATCCAGGGTGGTCGCCGCACCGTCGACCACCTGCAGCGTGGCCAGCGCCTCGGACGCGCGAGTCCCCGGATCGCTGGTGGAGCTCTCGACCTCCGCGACTCGCTCCGCGCGTTCGTGCAGTGAGTCGCCCGCGATGCTCTCGACCCAGGCGCCGATGTGCGTCGGGGAGGGGAGCGTCATGCAGGCTTCCAGAGCCTGGGCCATGTCCCGCGCGGTCTGCCAGCGCTCGTCCACGTTGCGCGCCAGGCCGCGCAGCACGATCTCGTCGAGCGCGGGGGGGATGTCCTCGGCGTGCCGGCTCGGCGGCTCGATCGGCGCCGACAGCACGCGATCGAGCGCCATGGCCTGGTTGTCGGCGTCGAACAGGCGCTCGCCGGTGAGCATCTCCCAGAGCACGATGGAGGCGGCGAACACGTCCGTGCGACGGTCCACGTTCGCGCCCCGAACCTGCTCGGGCGCCATGTACGCGGCCTTGCCCTTCAGCCGACCGCTGTCCGTGGACTGCAGCCGCCCAATGGCTTTGGCCACGCCGAAGTCGAGCACGCGCGGGACGCCGTCCGTTCCGACCAGGATGTTTTGGGGCGAGACGTCGCGGTGAACCAGCATGAGCGGCTCCCCCTTCTCGCTGCACGCCTCGTGCGCCGCGTGCAGGCCGCTGAGCGCGCCCACCATGATCGCCGCGGCGATGGGCATGGGCATCAGCATGTCGCTGCGGAGCATGGTCTTGAGCAAGCGCGAGAGGGACTCGCCCTCCACGTACTCCATCACCAAGAACAGCCGACCCCCGGTCGCGACGACGTCCAGGGTGGGCACCACGTTCGGGTGGCGAATGCGCGCGGCCAGGCGGGCCTCGTCCAAGAACGCGGCGACGAAGTCCGGATCGCTGGCGAACTGCTCGTGCAGGCGCTTGATGGCCACGGTCCGCGAGAACCCCGCCGCCCCGAGCAGGCGCCCGAGGTGCACCGTGGCCATGCCCCCGGACGCCAGCGCGCCGAAGAGCGCATAGCGCTCCAAGATCATCAGGGGCTGCCCCGGCGAGCTGGCGGGTTCCACCACCGAGCATGCTACAGCAACCCGAGGGGGCCGCAATCAATTCAGCGGCGCTTCGGCGCGGCCGAAACAGGGCGAGTGGGTCAACCGTGCTACAACTTGGCGAAGCGCAGGACACGTCGACCAGCAGAGCACGCGACCGCCGCTGGTCGTTCCCCGTTGCGCTAGACGTCAAAAACCCGGATTGGAGACTGGCGGATCGACGTAGGGGTTGTCGCTGCCGGGCTCCGGCGCGGCGGGTTTGGCGGTGGGCTTCGGTTGCGGCTCCGCTTGTCGCGAGCCGGCGTCCCGTTTGCGGTCGCGCTGTCGGGGCTCCTGCGTGACGACTCGCTTGGGCCGCGGCGCGGCGTCTGGAGTTGGCTCGACCTCGTGCTCCAGCGCTGCGTCGACCGCGTCGGGCTGGGCGGCGCTGGCTGTGGCGATCGGCGTTTCGCGCTCGGGCTCAGGCTGCTGCGTGAGCGCCACCACGGCGACGCCGACGGCGCCACACAGGCCGAGGGTCACCACCACGAGCGGACCCCAGCGCCGTCGCGGCGCGAACTGCAGATCGTCGAGGGTGACTCCCGGCTCGGTCGTGAGGCGAGCCGCGGCCGGCGCGGGCGGCGGGCTCGGCGCTGGCGCTTCGGGTGCGCGCTTGTCCACGAGCAGCAAGGGCACCGTCTCTTGTGGTCCGCGCGCGCTCGTGGGCGGGGCCGGGGAGGGGCCGACCGAGGGGGGCGACGGCTCGAGGAGCGCGTCCACCGCACGGCCCGACTCCACCGAGGGCTCTGGGGTCTTGACCTCCACGGGCTGGAACGCGGCCAGGCCGATCAGTCGCGGGGCCTTGGGGATGGCCAGGACCGACGCGTCGATGGTGTGCATCGTGGGTCGCCCCGACGGCATCGCGCCGCCCTGGTGCAAGGTGGCGTTCTGGAGCCGCTCGAGGATGTCCGCGCCGAGCTCGCCGAGCAGCCTCTCGAGCTCTCCGGGACGTCGCTCGTGTCGCACCGCCGTGAGGGCTTCACCCAGAGCGCTCGCATTCGGAAACCGCGCAGACGGATCAGCGCGCAGGGACTGCATGACGATCTCGCTCAAGAGGGATGGCACGCTGGGGGCCAGGTCGCCGAGGCGAGGGAGTGAGCCGTCGAGCGCCTTCTGTCGCACGCTCTGCACGGTGGCGCTTGGCGCGCTCTGCTCGCACAGCTCCCGACCGGCGAGCAGCTCCCACAGGATGGCGCCGATGCTGAAGTCCGTCGCGCCGGACGAACCCCGCGCCGCGCTGGTCTCGGGCGCTCGGTAGGCGGCGACCGTGGGGTGCGCGGGAGCGCGCTCCAGCGACGCGGTGGAGAGATCCGCGAGCAGCGCGTCGTCCCCGCGGGAGATCAGCACGCACTCGGGGTGCAGCCCCGCCAGCGTCCAGTCGGTCCAGTCGTCGGCGCTCGACTCTTCCGCGGCCACGGCTGCGCGCACGAGCTCCTCGGCGACGCGCAGGGCGGCGCCGGTCGAGACCGCGTAGCGCTTCTGCCGGGCGCGCTGCATCAAGAGCGAGAGCGGCACGCCCTCCATGTACTCGGTGGCGACGGTGAGGGTGTCGATCCCCCGGTTGGAGTCCACGACCGCGAGGCGACTCGGATGGTGTAGCCCCCGGGCGCGCGTGGCCGCGTCGGCCAGACCCTCCAGAGTAGCGTCGTCCCAGACCGCGGAGCGCACGACCTTGCGCAACAGCACCACGCGGCCGGAGCCCTGCCCGACGCTGAGCGCGCCCAAGGCGCCGTGGGCGACCTCGACGAACGACGTGTACGGAAAGGGTGTCAGCGGGGACCCGTGGTGCAGGCGCCGCTCGCCGGCGGGCTCTTGTTGTTGTCCGTGCGGCACTCCACCCAGGAGTGCGGCGGGCTCCCGTCGTCCACCACCGCGAACAGCTGCGAGGTTCCGTTCTTGACCGAGGGGGAGGCGTTCGGCAGCGGGAGCACCACGTCCTCGGCCTCCGCCGCGTACAGCGTCTTGGTCGTCAGACCCGTGCCGAGCTGGGTGCCGCCCGCCGCTGGATCCCCTTCGTAGAATCCGACCACGACGCCGGCCGGGACGCTGGCCTGGCCGATGTTGCGCACCCGCGCGACCAGCTCGTAGCCGGAGGTGCAGCGCGCCAGCAGACTCACGATCAAGTCCGGCGCGGAGAACTCACCCTGGGGCTGGACGTTCTGTCGGAAGTTGTTGAGCCGCGGGACCGTCCAGTTCTTCACCTCGCTGGTCGGGATGGTGCCGTCCTCCTCCACGTTCGTGACGTGGTAGGCGTGCTGGTTCCAGATGCGGCGCGTGCGCACCCAGTTGCCGCTCTCGTCGCCGTACACGCGCAGACCTCGGGTCTTGATGCCCTCGCAGGTGATGGACGAGTAGTCGTTGGAGATGACCACGATGTCCGCCTTGCCGTCCGCGTCCACGTCCGCCACCAGCGGATACTCCCAGAGCGTCCCGGTGGTGTTGCAGGTCTTCCACAGCTCGGCGCCGTCGGTGCCGCGGTAGATGCGCAGGTAGTGCTCGTCCGAATAGATGGCCTCGGCCAGGCCGTCTCCTTCGAAGTCGAACACGCTCGAGCCGGTGGCCGAGCTCGAACAGTCCTTCGTCTCTTTGAGCCAGAGGTTGGTCTGATTGGCGGGGATCGCCGGGTTCAGGATCTTGGTGCCGTCGATCACCGTGTAGCCGATGCCGCCGGCCACGGCGACGTCCGCGGTACCGTCCCCGTTGAAGTCCGCGATGGTGGGCGGCCCACCGCCGGTCGTGTACCCGCTCGACCCCACCGGGCAGATGTTCGGCGCGGTGCCGTTGATGTCGATGCCGGTGCGCAGGATCTTGAAGTTGCCGGGTTCGCTCGCGTCGTAGCGCCACACGCTGAGCATGTGGGTTGGCTTGTGGATGGACGCGACCTCGGGGGTGCCGTCCTTGTCGAAGTCTCCAATCGCCTGGTAGGTGCCGGACAGCCCCGTGTCGGCGATCAAGGTGCCGTCGTACTTGTAGATGCGCGTGGGCGAGACGATGTCGAGCTTGCCGTCCCCGGTCATGTCGCTGAGCACGACGTTCTCCGTGTTGGCGGGGGTGAGGGTGTAGAGCGTGGCGCCGGTCTTGCCGTCGAGCACTCGCGACTCCACCACGACCTCGGGCTGTCCGTCGCCGTCGAGATCGCCGATGTTGGGCATGAAGCAGCCCCCGGCGGAGGACACCCACAGGCTGCTGCCGTCCGCGCGGAAGGCCCGCACCTTGCCGTCCTCCGTGCAAGCGACGATCTCGTTGCCGGGCAGGCCGTCGATGTTGCCCGAGGCCAGCTGTCGTCCGGGATTGATCCGATCCGTCTGCGGATTGACGCTCCACTTCTCCACGAACACGCCGCCGACCAGGGACACGGCCCACAGCGTGCCGTTGTTGTTGTACTGGTTGGTGGCGAAGGTCGAAAATACGATCTCGGGGATGTCCCGCTCGTCCACCACGCCGTCGCAGTTGTCGTCGTCGAGCTGGATCACGATGGGGCTCATCATGATGTTGCCCCCGGTCCAGTGGGCCTTGAGGGTCGGGTTGAACTGACCGACGGGCGGCTTGTACTCGCACACGGGCAAGCAGGTGATGGCCTCGCCGGGCTTCGGCTCGGCGCCGGGCGCGCACTCGGGTGGCTTCGGCAGGCAGCGCCCGGTGCGCAGCTCCGCGCCGCCTTGGCACTGGCCCGCGTCCGACGCGCCGCCGTCCGGCGGCGGGTCGCCCAGGGAGTAGTCGCAGATCTCGCTCGCGTCGCACTCGGTGGCGTCGATGCACAGCTTCCCCGGCGTTACGCAGGCCGCGAAGGAGCACACGTCCCCGGCGCTGCAGCACACGCCCTCGCAGACGTTCTCGAGCGCGCAGCAGGCGCCCGAGAGACACACGCCGCCGTCGCAGCCGCCCGGGCAGCCGGGGGACCCGTCCGGCAGGATGGTCCCACCCCCGGTGCCGCCGGCGGGCGCGTCGCTCGACGCGTCGCCGCTGCCGCCGCCCACGCCGCCGCCGGCGACCTTCCCGCCGTCGTCCGAGCCGCAGGACGCTGCGGCGAGGAGCGCCAGCAGGCCCAAGCTAGTGAGCGACAGGAGGGCTCGCATGGGCGAACGGTAGCACGGCTCGCGGCCCGCCGGCGCGGCGCTACGGGCAGCAGATGGTCACGGTCGTGCCGGCGGTCACGCCGCCGGTGGGCTGCCCACCGCCGGGAGCGCAGGTGGCGGTGCTGGCCGGACCTTGGTTGTAGCGCGCGCTGCGCGACTCGAGGTACGGCGGCGTGGGCGGCGAGGGATCGGGGCCCACCGAGGCGCACTGGCCCGGCGCGTTCAGTGTGGCCACGTCGGCGCTGCAGGTGGCGTTCGAGCCCAGGGTGAGCGAGCCCGAGCAGGACGCGCCGCTCGGAGCGCCGCAGGTGCAGCCGGAGCAGTCACGGGTATCGTTCACCCCGGCGCTGAACTGGCTCTTGGTCGGGAAGCCCGCGGGGCAGGTGTGATCGCCCACCCGCCCAATGCACGCCAGCGCCTTGAAGGGCGCGCTCGGTCGCGCGACGCAGGCGCCGCCGCCGCAGCCGCCGCCCTGCGTCGCGCCGCCGCAGGCGCGACCGCGCTGGGCCCACACCGGCTCCGGCAGCACCGGCGGGGAGGGCGCACCGGGATTGCAGGAGCCACCGGCGGGGTTGGAGCTCGTCCAGCGGATGCTGCGGATCTCCGACAGGCTGACGTAGGACTGACACACGTCCGCCGGCAAGGTGAGCGTCCCGCCAGTGCCGTTGCAGGTGGAGTTCGAGAACAGCGTGATCTGCGCGACCGGGCAGACCACGCCTTGCGCGGTCGAACAGCTGCAGGCGCTGCAGATCGCGGGCGACGCGCTGACCCCGTTGCCGCCATCCGCGGCGAGGGTCGGGAAGCCGCCGGAGCCGCTGCAGCTCGGCGGAGCGGCGCTGCCCGAATAGAACGCGACAGGTCCCGCCCAGCCCGTGGGCACCGGCGCGGTGCAGGCGAAGCCGACGGTGCACTCCGGATCTTCGCAGTCCACCAAGCCGTTACCGTTGTCGTCGACGCCGTTGGTGCAGTCCTCGGTGCCCGGGATGCCGCCGACGCCGCCCATGCCGCCGCCCGCGACGCCACCGATGCCGCCGGACGCCGCTGCGCCCGCGACGCCGCCGAACGCGCCCACGCCCCCGGACGCTCCCGCGCCGGATACACCACCGAACGCTGCACTTCCGGCCACACCGCCGAACGCCGCGCCGCCGGCGACGCCGCCGCCGAAACCACCGCTGGCCCCCGTGCCGCTGAACCCTCCGCTACCGCCGCCGCCGAACCCACCCGCGCCGGTGCCCGCGCTGCCCGCCATGGGATCGAACTCGAACTCGCCGGTGTCCCGCGCGCCGCAGCCAGCCGCCGACATCGCGCCCAGCAGCGCCAGGCTCGTGACCATGCGAGCGACCTTTCGCGTCCTCGTCATCGCCGGCCAGTGTAGCGCCTTGCGCAGGCGTGGGCTGCAGGAATCGGAGCGACGGCGCGGGACCCCGCCCCTCACTCGCCGCCGTGCTCGGCCAGCACCTCCGCGAGCAGCGCCGGGTCGTCGGTCATGATGCCGTGGGTGCCGAGGGCCAGCTGGCGCTCCATCTCGGGGCGGTCGTTCACGGTCCAGGCGTGCAGCCGGAGGTCGAGGCGGCCCGCGCGCGCGATCATCTCTTCGGTGATCGAGGCGAAGGGTGGCTGCACGATGCGCGTCGCGGGCTGGTAGCTCTTCTCCAGCTCGTCGTCGAGGGTGCTGAGCTCGAGCATCTCCGCCAGGCCCATGCCCGTGAGCACGGTCGGGCGCTTGGCGCGCACCTCGGCCACGACGTCGTCGTAGAACGAGACGACCACTACCCGCTGGTTCGCGCCGTTGGCGTCGAGCACGCCGAGCAGCGCGTCCACCATGTTCGGCTCGCGCTGCTTGATCTCGATGGAGAACCACGCCTCCGGGTGCTGCTGCAGCACGGCCTCGAGGCTGGGGACGATGACGCCTTGGCCCCGAAAGGGGTGGGTCGCGCCGCCATCGGTGGTGAAGCGGTAACCCGCGTCGAGGGCCTGCAGCTCGGCCAGGGACAGCCCCTGGACCGCGCCGGCGCCGTCGGTGGTGCGGTCCACCGTGGCGTCGTGGATGCACACGACGTGGCCGTCGGCGGTCGTGTGCACGTCGAGCTCGAGCACGTGCGCGCCGAGGGTCGCCGCGTGCTCGAAGGCGGGCAGGGTGGACTCGGGCCTCAGCCGCCCCCCGCCGCGGTGCGCGATCAGCAGCGGCTGGCCGCACAGCAGCACGTTGTCCGCGGGTTTGCAGCCCCCGCGCGGACGCTCGACGTCCTCTTGCTTGCACGCTACCAACAGCAGGCCGAGGGCGACCACGGCGCCGGGCCAGCCGGCGATGCTGAAGCGGTGCGTCATGCACCGAGCTTGTCTCGCCCGCAGGGTCGCGACAAGCAGCGTGTCCAGCGATCGCCACCTTGCCGCCCCGCGGGTGTCATGTCATGCCCTGCCCATGCGGCATGTCTCGGTCGGTGCGTTGGCTCTGGTGTTGATGGCGATCTCGGCCTGCTCGGGGTCGGACGACTCGTCCGGAAAGAAGCCAGAGGACAAGCTGGTGGGCGCCATCGGCGTGCAGCTGAGCGAGACGGCCTTGTTTCAAGGCCCCAAGCGCACGCTGATGATCGGTGGTCAGGCGGGTGAGGGCGTGCCGCTGGTGCAGGGTCGTGACGCGCTGTTTCGCGCCTACTACTCGACGAACGCGGACTACGACGGCGAGGCCGTGCTCGCGACCTTGGATCTGCTCGATGGGCAGCCGCCGATCGAGAAGGCGCTGATCCTCGGCCCCGGCTCCAGCGACGCCGACCTGGGGAGCACCATCAACTTCGAGATCCCCGGCTCGCGCATCAAGGAGACGTTTCAGTACTCCCTGTCCATGGTGCAGTTCGACAACGGCCGCGGGGACAACCAGTTCGCGCGCTTCGCGCAGCAGGTGGCGGTGGCCGGCAAGCCCAACAAGCTACGGATCCTGATCGTGCCCTACGCCTACAACGCGGACGGGTCGGGTCGGGTGCCGGACACCTCCGAGGAGCAGGTCGAGCGCTACCGGGAGCGCTTCCGCTCGCTCTATCCCGTCTCGGACGTGGAGGTCAGCGTACACGCGCCGGTGCCGTGGAGCTCGCCCATCCAGCCCAACGGCTACGGGTGGCAGGAGGTGGGCCTGAACCTGTTCGGCATCCGGGGCTCGGAGGGCATTCCACCGGACACCTACCTGTACGGCGTGTTCAACCCCACCGCGAGCATCGGTCAGTTCTGCGGCGGAGGCTGCCTGCTCGGCGTCACGCTGTTGAACGACAATCCGCCGGACGAGGGCAGCGTGTCGCTGCGGCTCGCACTCGGCGTCGGCTTTCCGCAGGTCGCGCTCAACACCGCCGCGCACGAGATCGGCCACGCCCACGGTCGCCGGCACGCCAACTGCGGTCCCGGGCTCGAGCCCCAGAGCATCGACAGCCAGTACCCGCACGCCAACGGCCGCATCGGCGACTGGGGCTACGACATCACCAACGGCGATCTGCACGACCCCGCGGTAGCCACGGACATCATGAGCTACTGCGACAATCAGTTCATCTCCGGCTACAACTACACCAGCCTGTTCGCGCGCGGGCAGAACGTGAACTCGCCGAAGATCATCGGCGCGCCCGCGGACTACTGGATCGTCGCGAGCGACGGTCTGGGCTCCACGCGCTGGCAGAAGACTCGCTTCGCCGGCATCCCCAGCGGGCAAGAGGTGGAGGTCACCGTCGACACCAGCAGCGCCAGCGGCCTCGTGAGCAAGGCCTGGTACACGCCCTACGATCACCTCGACGGTGGCTGGCTGTTCCTGCCCGCCAGCGTCGGCGAGATCACGCGCATCGAGCACGCGGCCGGCGGGGCGCGCCAGGTGCTTCGGCGCTGAGCTGGCATTGTCGGTTCATCGCGGCACAGGCAGGGTGCGGCTGATCGCCCTGGCGCTCGCGTGCGGCGCGTGCGCGACGTCGGCGTGCCCCGAGCCCTGGGGGGCCGAGCGCGCCGCTCCCGCGCGGAGCGCCGTCACCGCGTCGGATCGGCCCGAGGCGGACGGCAGCGAAGCCCCGCGCGCCCGCGGTCCGAGCACGACCCCCGCAGCGCCCGTCGCCGTGGGCTTTCGCAGCGCGGCGCTCGCGACGCGGTTCTGGTGGATCGATCAGGCGAGCCGCTGGAGCGATGCGCACACCCAGCCTGAGCACCTGCAGGCGATGCAGGCGGCGGCGGCGTTGACGCCGCCCGAGCGCGCGGCGCTGGCGGCGTATGCGACCGTGCGCACGCGCCACTCCGGATCCCCGAGCGGGGACGACGCGCCCAGGCTCGATGCGCTGCCTCCGCGGCTCGACGTGCACGAGCGCTTCGCCGAGGCGTTCGTGGCGGCGACGGAGCTCGAGGCGGCGCTGGGTCGGCTGGCGCTGCCGCCGGCGGACGCGGCGGTGCTCCGCAACGCCTTCGCTCGACTGGGGCCGCGCATCGACAAGCGGCACGCCGCTCGGGATTCGCTCGAGGTCGCGCAGGGTCAGCTCGCCGAGGCGGCCGAGCGCGCGAAGCTCGCTCAGTTCGTGGGCCGCGTCGCGCGCTTCTACGGCGTCGGTGCGGCCGTGGAGGGGCCAATGGACGCCGTGTTGGTGCCGGCGCCCGAGGGGCGGCTGCGGGCCACCGCGCTCGGCCGCACGCTGATCCTGCCCGTGCCGCCGGGGTTCACGCGGTCGCCGCAGGACCGTGCGGAGCTGCTCGGCGTGGTCGCGCACGAGGCGGGGCACTACCTGCTCTCACTCGCCAGCGACGAGGCGCGCCGGCGGGTCACGCGCGAGATCGATGGCCGGCTCGGGCTGCCCAACCTCAGGCGCGCGAACGTACTGGACGAGGCCATGCAGACCGCGCTCGGCAACCTCGTCTTCATGCGCCGAGCGTTCCCGGAGTATTCGGGGGAACAGCGGCCGCTGTATGCGTACGACCCGAGCGCGGACCATCCCTACGCGGTGGACGCGCTGGCGCGCGCGCTCGCGCCGCACATCGAAGCGCTGCTCGACGTCGAGGACGTGTTCTCCCAAGAATTCTTGCGCATCGCGGCTCGCGCCCATCGGGACCTGTTCTCGCCCTCCCTGCGCCATCACACGCGGGTGCTGTCGCTGCTGGCGGAGGACGAGGACACCACGAGCTCGTTCACGGGTCTGTTCGCGGCCAAGAGTCGCGCGCGCTACGGCGGCGACGACATCGCCCGCTTCTTCGCCGAGACCCGCGACGGTAACGCCCCGCGCTTCACGGTGGGCACCCGCCGCTGGCTCGCCGCGGAGCGCGCGCAGTTCAAGGAGCACGAGGCGCTGCTCGCGAGCGCTCTCGGGTCGCTGGTTCGGGGCAAGGTCGCCTGCACCGTCGCGCGCTTCTCACCGGAGCGAGGCGCCTTCGACGTGCTGGTGGTCGGCGAGGATCACTCCGCCCTGCGGCGCATGTTGGTCGCCATCCATCGCGGCCTCTCGACGCCTGCGGGCCGCGCCGCGTGTCTGTGAGCGCGCGCGCAGCCGTCACCGCGTCTCACAAA
Organism: Polyangiaceae bacterium; assembly: GCA_019637295.1. GTDB lineage: Bacteria > Myxococcota_A > Polyangia > Polyangiales > Polyangiaceae > JACKEA01. The sequence goes on along the minus strand of JAHBVX010000003.1, from coordinate 732,286 downwards.
ACCAAATGGGCCCGGTGTAGCCCTCGGCGGCGGAGATGTGGCCCGGCGAGCAGTGCCAGGCCGCCTCGCACTCGTCCCAGGAGCCGATGTCCGCGCAACGGGGCCGCAGCACGCGATAGAGCAGCAGCGTGGCGACCAACGCGACCACGACGCCCCCGGCGACGGCGAGACGGACCTTCATCCTCGTGAGGATGGGCCGATGGGATCGCGGGCGCAACGACCCTCCATCTGAGCGGCTCGCGCTGCTATCGTGACGGATGCGTGCTGCACACGACGGAGCTCCGGATCCACGATGCATCGAGCGTGCCCTGCGGCAGCTGCGGCGCGCCGTTGCCCATCGATCCCACGGCGTGGCACGTGTGGTGCGCCTCTTGTCATCGCTGGCAGGAGGTCCCGCACGACATCCGGGTGCGGGCCTGGCAGCAGATGCAGGCCGAGCAGGCAGCGCGCGCGCGCGCCCAGGAGCACCTGAAGAGCGCGGCGAGCGAGCGCAAGGTCGCAGGCTACCGTCGCATGGGCAGCACGATGCAGCTCGTGGGCCTGATGTACGTCGTGCTCATCGCGGGGGTGCCGACGGTGATCGGGGCCGTGGTCGGCCTCTTCGGCTGGGTCGCGAGTCTGGCGGACGAGTACGAGCTGTGGGCCGTAGCTCTGATCGGCGGCTTCGTCGCGATCTCGCTGTTCGTCGTCATCATCGGCCTGGTGGCCGTGTCCATCGCCCTGTGGCGCTTGGCCACGCGTCACAAACGGCGCCGTACCGCGCGTCAGGGCGAGGCGCGGGACTGGCTCGCGGCGGGGCACGGCGCGGGCGCGGTGTGCGGAGTCTGCGGAGCGCCGGTCACGTTTCGCCCGGGCGAGCACTCGCTGCAGTGCGGGTTCTGCCGCTCGGTGGTGGTGGCCAGCGCCGAGCAATCCGACCGCCTCATCTCCTTCGCTCTGGCCGAGTCGCAGCTCGCGGAGCTCGAGCTGGCCAAGGCCGAGCGCGAGCGGCTACGAGCGGAGATCACCCTCGCGCAGCGCTCGGCGGCGTACCGCTTCTACGCCTCCGCGGGCATGCTCGCGTGTTTGGCGCTGCCGGTGCTGGCGGCGCTGTACGCCTTTCGCACGCTGACGCCGAGCCTCGAGCAGCACCTGGTGGCGCTGGCGGACGAGCTGCGAGGGGAGTTCGGCGCGGGCATGGAGCTGCCCTTCGAGTGGCTCAACCGCTACTGGCTCGGACGCACGCCGGACGGGCTCACCAAGCACTCCACCTACGGCAGCCGCTGGTCCATCGAGGGCGTGTTCCACGATCGGCCCTTCTTGCTCAGCGTCGCCACCGGCTGGACCGATCGCGTCGCGACGCACGCGGTGATCGCCATCGCGCGCCCACGTCGTCGCAGCCGAGATCTATCCGGCACCCTCGCCGCCGCTCGCGTGCGCGCCGACGGCTGGACCTTCGCGGCGCCCTACGCCGGCGTCGTGCTCGAGGCCCAGAACGTCGCGATGGACGCCTTGACGACCGAGAAGCTCACCCGGCTGGCCACCGCTGCCTACGAGCTCGCCGAGGAGCGCTGAGGTAGCGCCTGCGACACGCGACCGCGGGCGCTACAGGCCGAACTGCCCGCAGCCCGAGATGCTGGCCTTGGCCCGGGTGTGGACGCCGCCTCCCCGGCAGTCCACGTGGATGGCGACCGTCATCGCGCTCAGATCCGCGCTGCTGCCCGTGAAGGCGATGGTGCCGCAGCCGCTGCCCACGTTGTCCGGTAGGCCGCCGCCCTCGGCGTAGAGGAGCGTGCCGCCGCCGTTGTCGCTGAAGGACAGCCGGCGGTTCTTGTCGTCCACGAGGGTGACGGACCGAGTCACGGTGGGGCCGCCGGAGAAGCTCGACTTGACCTCCGCGATGGAGCACTGCTTGGCGACGAACTCCGCGCCGTTGACGACGATGCTGCCGGTGACGCGGTGCTTGGGCTTGCACGCCAGCAGAGCGGCGAGCAGCACGAGCACGAGGGCCGGGGCGTGAGCGGAGCGGCGCATGGCGTCGACTCTACGCCAGCCGGGGGCCTTGGCTTCCCCAAAGCGAGGTCGCTTTTCGTTGAACGGGACTCGAGCGAGCGGGCACGCATCCTCGGAAGTCGCCGCCGCTTGGCTCCGCCCGGAGCCGTCGTGTCTCGGTCGGCTCCCCTGGAGGTCGATCGTGCGAGCACTGGGCTGGTCCATGCTGATCCTGATGATTCCCGTCGCGGTTCGGGCCGAGGTCGACGCCGACCCGGAGCTGGTCGAGAGCGACGACGAGCTCGTGTACGGCGAGGAGGCGGTGGTCGAAGCGCCGCCGCGCGAAGCCAAGAAGCGCACGCTCCGGAGGGAGGAGCTGACGGAGGTGGCCGGGACCCGCGGTGACGCCATGCGCGCCATCGAGCTCTTGCCCGGCGTCGGTCGGCCCTCGGACGGCGACGGTACCCCCATCCTGCGCGGGGCGGCGAGCTTCCACAGCTTGGTGCTGATCGACGGCATGACGGTGCCGCTGCTCTACCACTTTGGCTCGCTCACCAGCGTGGTGAGCTCCCGCTTGTTCGAGTCCGTGGACGTGTACCCCTCGAACTTCGGCGCGCGCTACGGACGGATGTCGGGCGGCGTGGTGGAGGCGAACCTGCGCCGCCCCGCGATGGACGGGCTGCACGGCATGGTGGATGTCTCCTTGATCGACTCGGCGGCGCTGGTGGAGGGGCCCGTGGCGCGCGACACGTCGGTGGCCGTCGCGGCCCGACGCAGCAACATCGACGTGTACTTCGACGCCTTCGCGCCGGACGACGCCTACGGCGTGATCGCGGCGCCGGTGTACTGGGACTACCAGGCCGTCGTCGAGCGCGAGCTGTCCAGGACCCACTCGCTGCGCGCCGTGGTGTTCGGCAGCCGCGACCGCATCGAGCTGAGGCTCGCCCGGCCGCTGGCGTCGGATCCCGAGCTGCGCGGCGACGCCGGCGGCCGGATCGAGTTTCACAACCTCGCGCTCTCGTCGCGAGGGCGGCGCGCGGACGGCGGCGGTCACCGGCTGCTGCTCGGCGCGTCGCGCCAGCTCTTCGAGCAGAAGGCGGGACCAAACACCGCCGGCGAGTTCAAGTCCTGGGAGCTGACCCTGCGCGGCGAGGTGACCGAGCCGGCGTCGCGCGAACTCACCCTGGTGACGGGCGTCGACGCCAAGGCCACGTTCCTGGACGGGAGCTACCGCGGCACGCGTCCGCGCCAGCTCGAGGGGGATCCGCTGCTCGAAGTCCCGAACGCGCTCGGGCCGCGGGTGGAGGTGGCCGACACGCTGACGCAGGTCGCGCCTGGCGCGTACCTCGAGCTCGGCTGGTCGGCGTCCCGCGCGGTGCGGATCGTGCCGGCGCTGCGCCTCGACGCGTACTTCCCGTCGCGCCAGCTGAGCGTGGATCCGCGCCTCACGACTCGCTTTGCCCTGGACGACAGCACCGCGCTCGGCGCGGGGGTGGGCCTGTACTCCCAGGCGCCGCAGTACTACGAGATCATCGACGTCATCGGTAACCCGAAGCTCGAGCCCGAGCGCTCGTTGCACGCGTCTCTGGGTGTCGAGCGTCGCTTCTCGGACGACCTGAGCGTGGAGCTCGAAGGCTTCGCCAAGCGGATGACCCATCGCGTGGTCACCTCCGCGGACGGCAACGCGCCGTACTTCGTGAACGACGGCGACGGGCGCGTGATCGGCGCGGAGCTGGGCATCACCGCGCGTCCGACGGCGGACACCCGCGCGCAGCTCGCCTACACCCTCAGCCGCAGCGAGCGGCGCGATCGCAACGGACCCTGGCGTCGCTTCGACAGCGATCAAACGCACAACGTCGTGGCCGCGCTGCACCAACGGCTCGGCGCAGGATTCTCGGCCGGCGCGCGCCTGCGCGTCGTGTCGGGCAACCCGAGCACTCCGGTGCTGGGCAGCGTGTACGACGCGCGGGTCGGGCTGTATCGGCCGCTGTATGGCGCGGTCGGCTCCGAGGAAGACCCGCTGTTCTTTCAGCTGGATGTGATGGTGCAGAAGGCGTGGCAGCTCGGCGCGGCGCGCCTGACGGCGTACCTCGACCTGCAGAACGCCACCAACGCAGAGAACGCGCAGGGCAGGGCGTACTCCTACGACTACTCGCGGAGCGAGCCGGTGCGCGGCTTGCCCATCCTCCCGAACCTTGGACTGAGAGGTGAGCTATGACCCGAAGGAGCGGCGCGCTGCTGATGCTGGCGACCCTGGGCTGCGAAGACCCGCTGCACCCGGAGCAGACGATCGAGAAGACGCGCGCGATCGGCGCGCGGAGCGAGGTTACGGGTCAGCCCGAGCGAGCGACGCCGGCGCCGGGCGAGTCCGCGGAGGTCGTGGTGTGGCTCGCCGCGCCGGGTGGCGCGCCCGAGACGAGCTACGCGCTGTGGCTCTGCGAGCGCGACGCGGTCCTGGGTGACGTGCCGGGGTGCAGCGCGCCGCCGCTGGTCGAGGCGCGCCGTGACGTGCTCGACGTCGCTGCGCCGCGGCTCGCGTTCGTCGCGCCGAGCGAGTCGTCGCGTCTGTTGTTGTTCGGCGTGGTGTGCGGCGCTGGCGTGGCGAGTCCGCTCCTGCAGACCAGCGACTGGCCCGAGGCGATGGGCTGCAGCGACGGCCACGCCGGCGGGCGCGTGAGCTTCGAGCTGGACATGGCGCCGGAGGTCGACAACCTGAACCCGCAGCTGACGGCCGACGCGCTGTCCCTGGACGGCGCGCCCTGGTCGGAGGGCAGCGATCCGTGTGGGACCGGGCCTTCGGTGCCCGCGACGGGCGGCAAGAGCCGACTCGCCCTGGCGCTGCGCGACGCGGATCGAGAAGTCGTGGACGGCGTGCGCGAGACCCTGTCGGTGGCGGCGTTCTCGGACGCGGGCGAGCTCGGCTCCACTCGACAGTTCGTGGAGCCGACGGAGCCGACCTCACCCCCCGCCGTGAGCTTCGCCTGGACGCGGCCGAAGAGCGCGCCCGCTGGCGGGCGCGTGGTGCGCTTCTGGTTCGTGCTGCGGGACGGACGGGGTGGGGCCGATCTCGCAGAACGAGCCCTGTGTCTGGTGCCCGCGGGCACGTGAAAGAGAGGACCAAGACGATGTCGTGGCTGGAAATGGCGAGCAAGTTGACGAGCTTTGGCGCGGGTTGGGTGCTGGCGCTGCTGGGCCTAGCGAGCGTGGCGGCGGTGGCGGTGACCATCGAGCGCAGCGTGGTGTTCTGGCTCTCGAGAGACGACGTGCCCAAGCTCTCGGAGCAGGTGGCGGCGCTCTTGGCGCGGGGCCAGGTCGTGGCGGCGCGGCACCGGCTGCAGGAGTCGCCGTCCTTCGAGGCGCGGGTCGCCGTCGCGGCGCTGGACGCCCGGGACGGGGATGGTGCGCGCGAGAAGCTCGCAGGAGCGCGGCGCTTCGCGCAGCTCGAGCTCGAACAGCACCTGGTGTTCCTCGGCACTCTGGGCAACAACGCGCCCTTCATCGGCCTGCTGGGCACGGTGATCGGGATCATCCGCGCGTTCCGTGAGCTGGACGGCGCGGAGGGCCGCATCTCACAGGGCCTCATGAACGAGGTCGGCGAGGCGCTGGTGGCGACCGCCGTGGGTCTGCTCGTCGCGCTGCCGGCGGTGATCGCGTTCAACACCTTCAATCGCATGGTCCGCGCGCGGATGACCCGCGCCGAAGCGCTGGGCGCGGAGGTGCTCGCTCACGTCGGCCGCGCCCCCAGCGAGGAGACCTGAGTCATGGCCAGCGCGAGCGACCTCGATGACTCGAGCGAGTCCATCACGGGTATCAACGTGACGCCGCTAGTGGACGTCGTGCTGGTGTTGCTCGTGGTGCTGATGGTGACCGCGAGCTACGTCGCGTCGCGCGCCATTCCCCTCGAGCTACCGCGCAGCGCGACGGGCGAGAGCACCGGGGGCGTGCTGGCGATCTCCGTGGACAAGAGCGGCGCGCTGTACCTGGATGGTGCGCTGGTGGACGACGCGACCTTCACGCTGCGCGTGCGGGCCGTCGCGAAGGCGAGCCAGGCGCCCCGCGCGCTGATCTCCGCCGACGGCGCCGTGCCGCACCGACGCGTCGTGCGCGTGATCGACCTCTTGCGTCGCGAGGGGGTCACTCATCTAGGCTTCAACGTGCGTCCGGAGGAGCTCTTGTGAGCATCGCCGCGCGTCGAGGCCTCGCCGTACTTGGCAGCCTGGTGCTGCACGGCGCGGTGGTGCGATCACTCACGCTGGCCGAGGCGCCGGCGGCTGCGCCGCCGGCGCCCGAGACCGTCTCCTTCGTGCTCACGTCCCCGGCGGTCGAGGACGAGCCCGCTTCGCCGCCGGAGCCAGCGCCCACCGCCGCGCCGGAGCCAGCGCCGAGCAGCGCGGACCGCGCTCCGGTCGCCGCCGCGCCGCGCGCCGTCCCCGCGGCGCCCCGCGCGCCGACCGGGGAGAACCTCGAGTCGAGCGCGGGTGGCTTCGAGCTGCCGAGCGGCGACGGGACCTCCTCCGACGCGCCCATCGTCGCGCCCGTGGTGAGCGCGCCGCCGGCGCCGGCTCCGCCCGCGCCCGTCGCGAGCGCGCCGGCGCCGAGTCGCCCGGCGGCGCCCGCTCCCCCGGCGGTCGTCCCCGTGCGCCAGCTCGGCGAGAAGCCGAAGCCGCCCGGGCTCGCGGGGCGACTCGCCGGCAACTTCCCGCCGGACGCTCGGGCCCGCGGCGTCGGAGGCGCGGCGCGGGTGCGCGTGCGCATCGAGCCCTCCGGCGTCGCGACGGTGCTCGGGGTGCTCGACGAGTCGGACGCGGGCTTCGGCGACGCTTGTCGCCGCACCGTCGCGGGCAGCCGCTGGAGTCCGCCCAAGGATCGCAGCGGCAGGCCCGTCGCGACCCTGGTCACGTATCAGTGTCGCTTTCGGATCGAGAGCTAGGCGCGGGATGCCACATTTCGATCGCGGTCCCACAGGATCGGTGTGAGCATCGCGGCGTGTCGTACCGAAGTGAGTCTCTGGCGTGTCCCGGGTGCAGTGCCGCCATGACGGTGGAGCACACGGGTGAGTGCGAGGTGGACGTTTGTAGCAGCTGCGGCGGCGTGTTCATCGAGTGGTTCGACGGCGATCCGAGCCAGGTCGCGCAGTCCGTGCGGCGCGGCGACGGGCCCTCCGGTAAGCTGGGTCAGCTCCGGTGCCCCGTGTGCCAGGTGGCCCTCGAAGAGACGGGCTATCCCGAGCCCGACTCGGAGGCGCGGGTGCATCGCTGCGGCGAGTGCGCCGGCACCTTCGTGCACGCCAATGGTGTGTCGGCGCTCGGTCGCGCCGGCGCGCCGGATCGCGCGAGCGAGGCGCCGTCCCTCTGGGCGTGGCTGGGCCAGAAGCTCGCGCGCCTGTCGCGTTGAACGATCGGGTCTCTCGCGGGCACCCAACAGCATGACCGCTCGCCTCGTCGCCGCGCTCGTCGCGTCTCTGGCGCTCGGGGTGCCGCTGACAGCGCTCGCGGAGCCGTCGCCCACGGGCGGCGCGCCCGCGGCCGCGCCCCTCGGGGTGCAGATCGTCGCGCCGTCGGGGCCCGACGCCGGACGGCTGCGCGAGGCCATCGCCGCGGAGCTCGGCGTCAGCGTGGCCGAGGCCGCGCAGCCGACCACGCTGGTCGTGCGGGTGGATCGCGCGCGCCGCCGCGCGGAGCTGCAGGTGCGCCGCGCGGGCCGGCCGCCGCTGCGCCGCGCCATCGAGCTGCCCGGCGACGAAGCCGCCGCCATCGAGGCTATCGCGCTGCTCGCGGGCAACCTCGTGCGCGACGAGGCGGACGAGCTGCTGCGCGAGCTCGCGCCCGCCGCTGCCGGAGCCCGACACGGCGGCCCCGCTGGAGCCCGAGCCCGCGCCGGAGCCCGCGTACCTGCTCGACCCCGACCTCAACTGAAACGCCGCCGCGGAGACCGCCATGACCCGACCGCATCCGAAGTTCGCCGTCTGGCTGCTGGCCTGTCTGCTGTGGGCGATGGCTGTGCCCGTCCCCGCCCAGGACAGCCCCAAGCCCTTCACCCAGCAGCAGCTCGACGAGCTGCTCGCGCCGATCGCGCTCTACCCCGACGCTCGGGAGCGGCGCCTGCATCTCGAGCTCGGCTTGGCGTACGGGCGCGTGGGCGCGATCGAGGGCTTCGCGCTGGACGTGGGCTACTCGCGCATCGATCGCTCGCTGTCGGGGGCGCAGCTCGCGGCGGGGCTCGCGCGGGCCCGCGATCCCAAGGGCGTGCAGATCGCGCCGGTGACCCTGGGCGAGGGTCAAGGCTCGGGACTCAACCTGGCCCCGCTGGCCATCAACGACTCGTTGACCGGGATGCAGCTCGGCGCGGTGACGTTCGCACGGCGGCTGGATGGGGTTCAGCTCGGCGCCGTCAACGTCGCGGGTCGCGTGACCGGCGTGCAGCTCGGCGTGGTCAACGTCGCCGAGCACGTGGACGGCGCGCCGATCGGCCTGGTGTCCGTCGCGAAGAACACGCGCGCCAGTGTGCTCGGGTTCGCGTCGTATCGCTTCCCGGCCAACGTTGGCGTGAAGCTGGTGACCGGGAGCGTGTTCAACGAGCTGTCCTTCGGGATGAGCCCGGACCATGCGCTCGGCGATCGCCGGGTGGTGCTCGGTCGCGGCGAGCTCGTGCTCGGCGCGCACCTGCCCGCCGGTCGCTGGAGCTTCGAGCCGGGGCTGGGCTACGCGTTCGAAGCGCCGCTCGAGGAGTCGAGCACCCGCGAGCGCCATCAGGTGGCGAGCCTGCGGGCCACCCTCGGCCTGGGGCTGAGCGATTCGTTTGGCCTCTGGGTGGGCGCCGCGGCCCGCGTGCGGGTCGAGGTCGAGGGCGGCGCGACCGACGAGCAGGCCGACGCCCTCGGGGGTATCCAGTGGACGCCGTGAGCGGGATCGGCGGGATTTCCGCCGGTCCGGCCGAATCGTCGCGAGGCATTGAACGCTTCGGCCTGGCGCGGGCACTCACCCTGGCGCACCCGAGCCGGGGCGCGGGCCCGGTGATGACCCTTTCCCGAGTGGACGTTTCGTTGGACCTTCCCGCCGTGAGCCGGCGCGGCGACGACTCTCTGCTCGAGCGGCTCGGTCGGGGCGAGCCACGCGCCGTGGGCGAGGCGTACGATCTGCACCACGCGCCGCTGCGCGCGTTCGCGCGGCGCCTGCTCGGCGACGCGCACGCCGCCGAGGATCTGGTGCACGACGTGTTCGTGTCGCTGCCCGAGCTGGCCTCGCGCTTCCGCGGGGAGTCCACGCTGCGTTCGTTCTTGTTCGGGATCGCCGTCAATCGCTCGCGTCATCACCTGCGCAGCGCCATGCGCCGACGCGCCGCTAGCGAGCGGCTGACCGACGAGCCGCGCAGCGAGCCGGCAACCCCCGAGCAGGACGCGCGGCGCGCCGAGCTGCGGCGCGCGCTCGTGCGCGCTCTGGATGCTCTGCCGCACGATCAGCGCGTGGCCTTCGTGCTGTGCGAGATGGAGGAGCTCGGCTCCCGCGAGGTCGCCGAAATGGTCGGCGCGCCGGAGGGCACGGTGCGCACGCGCCTGATGCACGCCAAGAAGAAGCTGCGAGAGGCCTTCGAGCGGGAGGGACACGGATGACCGACGATCCGATGCGTGAGGCGCTCGAGGCGCTCGACGACTTCGCGCGGGAGCCGGCGCCGGCGGAGCTGACCCGCGCCCGCATCCTGCGAGACCTGCACGCCGGAGAGCGAAGCCGGGGCCGCCGCGTCCTGTGGGTGCTGCCCGCGGCTGCCGTGCTGTTTGGGGTCAGCGCGGCCGCGGCGGGGGGCGGCCTCGAGCGCAGCGCCCGCGTGGTGACGGATCTGCTGGGGATCACCGAGCGCGCCGTGGTGCTCACCCGAGCGGCGCCCGCAGCGAACGAACGGGTGCGCGCCGTCTCCGCGGCTGCGAGCGCGCCCGCTGTCGCGCCCGCGCCGTGGGCGGAGCCGGCCGCGGAAGCGGCGAGCGACGAGCCCGCCGCGTCCCCGTCCGGCGCCGCGGGAGCGTCCGCGTCCGCACTGCCCGCCGCGGATCCCGCCGACGCGCTGTACCGCGCCGCCCATCGCGCTCACTTCGAGCAGCGCGATTTCGGCGCGGCCATCACGGCGTGGGAGCGCTACCTGAGCGCCGCCCCGCGGGGGCGCTTCGCGCTCGAGGCGCGCTACAACCGCGCGCTGTGCCTCGTGCGCCTCGGTCGCACGGGCGAAGCGAAGACCGCGCTCGAGCCGTTCGCCGAGGGCAAAGCGGGCGGATACCGGCAACCCGAGGCGCGGGCGCTGATCGACGCGCTGGGTCCATGACGGCGCCCCCGCCCCCGCTCACGCCCTCGCTCACGCCCCCGCCCCCGCTCACGCGAACGCGAACGCGAACGCCCCCGCCCCCGCCCCCGCCCCCGCTCACGCGAACGCGAACGCGAACGCCCACGCGAACGCGCCCGCCCCCGCCCCCGCTCACGGCTTGATGAAGATGGGATTCGAGACCGCGAAGGGCCGCCGCCCGGGGTGCAGGGGCGCGAGATCGCTCTCGCCCTTGGCGTGGAAGAGCACGAAATTCTCCGGGCGGCTCGCGTCGAGGGTGACGGTGACCTGGTTGACGAAGGTTTGCCCGGTGCCGGCGCCGAGGGGCTCGAGGGGCTGAAAGCCGAGGGACTCGCCGTTGACGAAGGTCTCGAGCTCGGTCGCGTCGATCCAGCTCGGCGCTTGCACGGTGATGGTGAAGGTGACGGTCGAGCCGCCCGCGTTCAGGACCGCCCCGGGCTTCTCGCCGCCGGGGCCCTCCACCGTCATGAACAGGCCGCCGCTGATGGTGGACTGGCCGCTGGCGAGCACATCCCGCACGATGTTGGCGGTGAGCTGCTTGGGATCGTCGTGCCCGAAGAACAGGCACGTACGCGGGTAGCCCACGGGGCTCGAGCGCACGTGGTGGCTATCGCTGGAGCCGACCGCGTACACGTGCTTGCCGTTCTTCAGGATGGCCATCCAGTCGGCGAAGCTCTTCTTGCGATTCTCCTCGAGATCCGAGTCGTTGAACACCTCGATGCCGTCGAAGTCGTCGCTCCACAGCTGCGCGTCCTTGCCCACGCCCGTCGCGTCCAGACCCGCCTGGCTGAAGTAGGAGCCGAAGTTGCCGCCGCTCGGGTGATTGACGATGAAGAACGGATCCTCCGGGCGCCCCTGGACGTCGGCGAACATCTCCGGCGGCAGGCGCCCGATCCACTCCACGGCGCCGTTGTTGAGCTCGTCTGGCTTCGGGAACAGCGGCACGACGCCGAAGTGGCCCCAGGTGAAGGTGGTCAGCTCCTCGCTGGGCATACCGAAGGCCCAGTCGGTGAGCCCCAGCGCCGCGATGATGGGCTGAAAGTCGATGATCCACTCGTGCTCGCTCGATACGGGGATCTCCAGGCCGTCGGCGATGGCCTGCACCACCTTGAGCTCGGCTGGGTCGCTGCTGTCCGCGCTGTACTTGGAGTGGATGTGGAAGTCCGCGCACATCCAGCCGGTGCTGTCCACGCTGCGCTCGAGGGCGACGGCGACCGCCTCGGTCTGGCCGGCGGTGATCGTCACCTCCTGGTCGTAGTGCTCGTATTCGTACCCGCGACTGACCACCAAACGATGCGTGCCCGGCGGCACCACCAGCGTGGTCTCGCCGCTGACGGCGAAGGCCTGGTGCAGGCGGCCGTTGCGCTCGTCTTCCTGTCCGTAAGCCGCGGGGGAAGCGCTCACCCCGCTCTGGGGGATGACCTGGACGCGCGCGGGGATGGCGGTGGCCGTGTCGGCGTCGGTGATGGTCACGGTCACGGTGCCGGTGGACGCGAAGGGCAAGTCGAGGGAGCCGGTCTGCGCGTCGACGTCGACGCCCGCGCCCAAGGGGTAGCCGCTCGCCTGAGGCACCAGCTTGATGGCCTGTGCGGGAGCGTGGATGACGTAGCTGCCGTCGCTGGCCGAGCGGGTGCGGCTCAGGTACTCGCCGGACGCGCCCAGCGCGTGGACCAGCGCGTCCGCCACCGGCGCGCCGGAGGAGTCCCGCACGACGCCCTCGATCGTGCGCCAGGGCGCGGCGTCGTCCACCCGGCGGATGGCCTCGCGCAGGGCGTCGTACTCGAAGCCGCCGGCGATGATCTCGGCGTGGTCGCTGACATGGGTGGTGCAGCCGTCCACCGTGAAGCCCGGCGCGAGGGTGTACACGAAGCCGCTGATCTCGACGCCGAAGTTGAGCTGGCCTCGGGGCGAGCGCCACGCGAAGCTGGTGCCCGGGTTGACGAAGCCGGCCCAGTCCAGCTTGCCCTTGGCTCCGGCGAAGCCGTGCTCCGCCGTCACGAACTGGTTCATGTTCAGCTGGAAGAAGCCGTGCATGTCGTCGGTGATGTTGTCGACGGCGATGTTCACCGGCGTCTTCTCCGGGTTCTTGAGGCCCAGGCGCACGAGCAGCCGCTCGCTGCCGGGCTCGAGCACGTAGTCGTAGGCCGCCTGTAGGCCGTAGCGGCGCGGGAACAGCACGCCGAGGGCGCCGTCCATGAACGGGATGGCCTCGAGCGGGCCGGCCACGCGCACGACCGCGGCTTGGCCGTCCGAGCCGTCGTTCAGCACGCTGACGGTCTCGGGGTTGATCATCTCGACGCCGAGCGCCATGAGCGTCTCGACGTAGTAGCTCTGGCCGATGGGGCGCCCGTCGTCCCCGACGCGATCGACGCTCAAGATCTCGCCCCCGAAGCGGGCGTAGCCGTCGCTCAGGCCCTTGTCTTCGATCACGAAGGCGACCTTGTCGTTGGCGAGCACGAAGTCGCCGACGTTGACCCGCTGCCGGCCGTGAGCGGGCTGCACGACGTCGGCGGCGCTGGTGATGCGGCCCGCGCGCGCCTGACCCGCCGCCTTCGCGCCGTACACGTCCGGGTGCCCGGTGGGATCCCCCGGCGCGAAACGCTCCCCGCCGATCGAGCAGCTCTTGCCGCCGCCGCCGCCGCCGTCCTCGCCCGAACAGGCGGGCGCCGCCGCCAGGGCCGCTCCCGCGATGGACAAAACCAGACCGTAGGATCGTCGTCGAAACGTCATCGCTCGGTAACGTACCATCCCGGAGGAAGGGGACGCCTGGGCCGAGGTCGATAGGTACGCCCAGGTGGGGGGAGGTGGGACTCCAGGTCTCCTTGCACGCTGGGCGCTCTGCTCAATCGGCCGTCTTCGCCGGGTCCCGTAGCGTGTACCAGGCGAGGCCGGCGGACAGGACCATCGCGGCCGACTCGGCCAGGACGAAAGAGCGCATGGCCGAGGCGGGGTCCAGGAGGGCGGCGATCGCGCCTGCGGCGAACGCGGCGGCGGGCGCCAAGAGCCAGCGCAGCGAGAAGACGGCGGTCACCGCCAGCATGGTGGCCAAGACCATGGCGTCGCGCGCGAAGTGGGCGGCGGGATCGATCCCCATCAGCACGCCGGCGACTCGGCCTAGCAGCATGGCGAAGATGCCAACGAGCAGCGCCGTGAACGCCCGACGATTCAGGGCGGTCGACAGCACGGAGCCGCGCATCAAGGCCGCGGCGACCAGGAGCACGCACGCCGCCAGCACGGGCGCGATGATCAGTATCGTGGGTGTGGGCTCGTCGAGCACGGTCAGCGCGTAGATGGCGTCCGCGATGCCGAACGCTCCAAGCAACGAGGTCGCCAGGGCCCGCTCGCGCGCGTGCATGCTCGGATCCTGGTCCCGCGCTTGCCGCTCGAGCTCGGCGGACCTCGCGTTGCGCGCGTCCAGCAGCCCGTCGAGGCGCTCGAGCCCGGCGCGCGCTCCAGCGTTCCCGTCCCACGCCGCCAGGGCTTGCTCCAGGCCGAAGCGCGCCTCGACCACGAGCTTGTCCAGCTCGCGCCGCTGCTCGGCGCTGGGGTCACTCACCGCCGACAGGCTCTCGAGTCTCTCGAGTCGCCCGAGGGCGCGCTGCCCGATAGCGACGGACTCACGGTGCGCCAGGTAGTCGGCGAGCCGATCTCGAAACTCCTTGGCGCTGGCCGGTCGCGCGCCCGGCTCCAGGTGACACGCCGCGTTGGCGAGCGCCTGCAGCTCCACGGGAACGTCATCCGGGTAGGTGTAGGGCTCGGAGCGCAGCGCCGCGACCAGCGCGCCCGCGGCGGAGCTGGCGTCATGGCGGGGCGAGGACGTGAGGACCTCGTGCAGGGTCGCGCCGAGGAGGTAGACGTCCGTGCGCGCGTCGATGACTCCTCCGCCGACCATCTCGGGCGCCAGGTACGCCGGCGTGCCGCACAGGCGCGCGTCGGTCGATCCGGCGCGCGTGGCGATGCCCCAGTCGGCGAGGTACACGTCGCCGTACTGACCGATCAGCACGTTCTCTGGCTTGACGTCGCGGTGGACGATCCCTCGACTGTGCGCGAAGTGAAGCGCGTTGGCGATCTGCATCAGGATGTGCAGGTGATCCGCCAGGCGATCGCGTCCTTGGCTCGGCCAGGCGTCCCAGGCAGCGTGCGAGGGTTGATGCAGCAAGACATCCCAACCGACACCCTCGATGCGCTTCATCACCATCAGCGGCCGCCCCGCGTCATCCACGCCCAAGGCGTGCACGGGCACGATGGCCGGGTGCTCGAGCTGCCCCGTGAACTCGGCCTCGAGCCGGATGGCGCCGAGGGCGCTGGCGGGCGCTCCGTCCTTCGCGGTCTTGACGGCGACGTCTCGGCGCAGGGAGTGTTGGCGCGCGAGCAGGACCCGGCCCATGCCCCCTTCACCGATGACGTGCACCACCTGTAGGTCCGGCGCGGGAGCGGCTGGGCGCGCGGAGGTCGCGTCTCCCGCCCGCAAGTCGACCGAGATGCGCGGCAACGGGCGCGCTGCCGCCATCTGCGGCGCGGCGATCGTGTCCTCGTTCCCGATCGCGGGCGCGAGTCGGATCGTCGCCCCGCGCGGGAACGCCGCCGCATCCTCGATCCCGGCCTCCCGCAGCAGGGTCGCCATCGAGCCCAGCTCCGCTGCCTCATCCACCGCTTCCGTCGCCGGCCTCACGCCAGCTGCGACGGCGAGGGCAGCTGCAAGGCCGGAGCCGTGACGCAGTGCGGGAGCGGCTGCGGCGGTTCGAGTTGCTCGCCGGCGCTCTGCACGGCGAACGCGCAGTGCGGCTCCGGACAGGTGTGTGAAGACGGCGCGTGCGTCGTCCAGGGCTCGAGCCACGCCTCCGAGACCGCGGCAGGCTGTGGCTGCAGCACCCCGGGTACGAGCCGCAGTCCGGCCTGGCTCCTGTTCTTGGTGGCCGCCGCCGCCGTCCTGCTCCGGCGTCGTCACGGCGAGGATCGCGCTGCGCGGGGTTGAGCTTCGCGAGGGGGGGACCGGGGGGGCAGAGGCGACCGGCGGGTTGCCTCGCCTGGGCCTCGCGCGCCGACCTAGCCGGGCGCGCTGCGCTTCGCGCTCAGCACCTGGCGCACCTTACGCAACAGCGTGTCGGGGGTGAGGGGCTTCTGCAGGTACTCCACCTCCGACTCGAGGATGCCGTGCTGCAGCACCGCCTCGTCCGTGTAGCCCGACATGAACAGGAGCTTCATGTGCGGCCGCAGCGGCGCCACACGCTCGGCCAGCAGTCGCCCGCTCATGCGCGGCAGCACCACGTCCGTGATCATCAGGTGGATGGTGGCCGGGTGCTGCTCGCAGATCATCAGCGCCTCGCCACCGTTCGGAGCTTCGAGCACGCGGTAGCCGTTTCGGCGCAGGATGTTCACGCACACCGCGCGCACCGCGTCGTCATCCTCCACCACCAGGAGGGTCTCGCTGCCGCGCACGGACTCGGGCGGCGGGGTCTCGGGCGGGTCCGAGGCCGCGTCGTCGCGGGTGCGGGGCAGGTAGACCTTGAAGGTCGTGCCCTTGCCGAGCTCGCTGTACACCCAGATGTGGCCACCGCTCTGCTTCAGCGTACCGAACACCGACGCCAGCCCGAGGCCGGTGCCCTTGCCGGCGGGCTTGGTGGTGAAAAACGGCTCGAAGATCCGGGCCTGCGTCGCGCGGTCCATCCCGCTGCCGGTGTCGCTCATGGCCAGCATCACGTACGCGCCGGGAGTGACGTCGAAGTGCTGGTCGGCGTAGCCCTCGTCCAGCTCGACGTTGCGCGTCTCGATGGTCAGCTTGCCGCCGGTGGGCATGGCGTCCCGGGCGTTGACCGCGAGGTTCATCACCGTCTGCTCCACCGAGCTGGGATCGATCAGCACCTTGCCGAGTCCGGGGCTCTTCACGAGCCGCAGCTCGACGTCCGCGCCCAGCAGCCGGCGCAGCATGTTCTCCATGCCGCCGAGCACTTGGTTCAAGTCCAGGACCCGGGGCTCGAGCAGCTGGCGGCGGCTGAAGGCGAGCAGCTGACGGGTCAGCTGGGCGGCCCGCTCGGCGGCCTTGTGGATCTCCGTCACGTCGTCACGGAGCGGATCGCCGGAGGGCAGGTCCGTGAGCATCAAGCTCGTGTAGCTCGAGATCACCGAGAGCAGGTTGTTGAAGTCGTGCGCTACGCCGCCGGCCAGCCTGCCCACCGCCTCCATCTTCTGGGCGTGCCACAGCTGCTCCTGCATGCGCGCGAGCGCCTCGGCGTCCCGCTTGGACGCCGTCACGTCCAGCGACAAGATGCAGACGCCGGCCGGCACCGGCACGAAGCGCAGCTCGAAGCAGCCCCTCGTGCCGTCGGGAAAGGTGAACTCGTTCTCCAGGGTGCGCTCGACGCGGTCCGTCAGGCAAGCCTGCAGGTCGTTCCACATCGCCGTCTGCTCGATGCCCGGGTAGCACTCCATCATGGTCTTGCCGAGCAGCTGCTCCCGCGACTGCTTGCCTTGCCGCACGAGCGCGTCGTTCACGTACAGGTAGCGATACTCCGGGCTGATGACCTGGCAGCCCTCGTGCAGACTATCGAGCACCTCCTGCGCGAGCTTGTGTTCCGGCATGGGCACTCGATCCTAGGGTGACTCAGTTTCGCCGCCGTGGAAAGCGACAGCGGCTGCGCGTGCGAAACGGCAGCGCAACTCGAGGTGGGGTGTAGCAATTGTAGGAATCACAGTCTTGGGCGTGGGCGTTCGCGTGGGCCTGGGCGTGGGCGTTCGCGTGGGCGTGGCGCGTTCGCGTGGGCCTGGGCGGGGGCGTTCGCGTGGGCGTGGGCGTGGGCGTTCGCGTGGGCTGGGCGGCGTTCGCGTCTGACCCGTGGTCATATGTTCCTGGATCATTTCGATCACTTGCGGCTGCGGGTCGGCATGGAGCAACAGCGCGGCTATCGTTTCGCCATGGCCAAGTACCATCCGCGGATGGATCCCGCCTCGGTCGGGGCCGAGTTTGCAGGTGCCGACCTTGGGGACAAGCGCCTGCCCGAGCGGCTTGCAAGGACCGGGAGTCGAGACGGCAGTTCAGCTACCCGTGGCCAGTTGCCACCTCGAAGCACCCCCGGCGCACCCGCACCCGCGCCTCGAGCTGAAGCGCGACCAGCGTCGCGCTCACGGCAGGCACCGGCAGCCCGCTCGCGTCCACGAGGCCGTCCGTCGTCCACCCGCCGCGCCGCGCCATCACCCGAAGCAACCGCGCTCCGGCCTCCGCTCCCCACGACCCACCTTGGGTCACGGCGTCTGGCGACGACCCACCTTGGGTGACGGCGTCGCACTGCTTCGCCGCGCCATCCCACGACCCACCTTGGGTCACGGCGCCTGGCGACGACCCACCTTGGGTCACCGGGCACCCGAGCGGAGCCGCGGTGAGCTCGCCGTGGACGTCGAAGAAGCGCAGGGAGGCGGCGACGTCGGCGTTGCCCTCGATGCGGAGCTTGCCCTCATGCAGCAGCAGGTGGTGCGTGGTGCAGAGACACACGCAGTTGCGCCGCGAGTGCTCGCCACCCCTCGACTGCGCGCGCAGGTGGTGCACGTCCACGTAGCGCCGGCGATGGCAGCCGGGCACGCGGCAGGTCGCGCGATCTCGCAAGAGCACCGCGCGACGCACGCCGGCCGGCATGGGACCGCCGCGTGGCTCCACGTTCCCCAGGGTCGCGCTGGTCGCCTCCGCCGCGCGCTCGGTGACTCGGAGGTCGTGCTCGTGCGCGCCGCAGCCGAGCGCCGCGGCAGCGGCCGGCGCGAGCTCCACGCCGCCGGCGCGGGTATCGAGCTCGCTGCTCTGGCACCGCGCGCACTCGTAGAGCACGACGGCGCGCCGCGGCTCCGCCGCGTCCGAGCCGCGGCTCTGCTCCGCGAGCGCGTCACGCGCCAGCGCTTCCAGCGCGTCGCCGTCGCTCATGCCCCCGCCGCTGGCGTCCCGCGCGCCCTGCATGGCCCGCTCGAGCAGCGCCCACGCCTCCGCCGAGAGCTCGACCGTGACCCGCACGCAGGACGGCGTTCGCCACTCGGCGCGAGCGTGCCCGTCGCCACGCGCTCCCGCGCCCAGTGCGAGCGTCCCGCCGACGCTCGTCGCGGGCGATGCGCTCACACTCGCCGCGGGTGCTGCGCCCACGCTCGCTGCGGCCGACGCGGCACTCGCTCCAGCCGCCATGCGCGCGGCCTCCTCTACTCCCGCCACCCGGCGTTCGAGGGCGCGCATGTCGAGCCGCTGCGCGAGCTCGAGCCACGCAAGCTCCGTCTCGGTGGTGGCCACGCGCGTCACCTCGCGCACCCGCGAGTACGACAGGTCACCCTCGACGAACGCGCGCTCGATCGCGGGCAGCGTGCGCAGCGCAAACCCGACCCGGAGCCGTTCCCGCGTCTGCCGGACCCCCAAACCAAAGCAGCACCTCGCGGCATGCAGCTCGTCCGCGTAGGCGCCGAGCTCTGGATCGCTGCGGCCCCGGACCCGCTCGGCCAGATCCGCCAGGTAGCGGCAGAGCAGCCGCTCGGCCCGCCTCTGATCCGTGAGCAGCGCACGCACGCGCTCGATGAGCTCGCGCGTCGGCAGCGCCGGCTCGTAGTCGCGGTGGTAGTGGCCCTGGTGTTGGCGTTGGTGCTGGCTCTCGTGCATGCCCTCGCATAGCACGCGAAATCTTGGCCCTCTCAGCGGCGCGCTGCGCGGCGAGGGCGCGGGTGATCGCCTCGAAACTCGCCGCGCGCGCGAGAGCGCGCCAGCGCGCCGCGCAGGGCTCGGAGAGCGCTCATCCACATCCGCCTGCGGAGCGTGCACGCGGCGCGTCGAAAATGCTGTCCAGCGAAATCGACATGAGCGCGAGACATTCTTCGCGAGAGCGCAACGACCGACGACCCACGTTGGGTCGCGAGCGAGCGCGAGCGCGACGACGACGCCCCACGTTGGGTCGCGAGCGAGCGAGAACGCGACGAAGGCGTTCGCGTGGGCGTGGGCGAGCCCGTTCGCGTGGGCTCGGGCGTGGGCGAGCGCGTTCGCGTGGGCGAGCGCGCTTGCGCGGGCGTTCGCGTTGGCGTTCGGTGCTCGTCACTGACCCCGCCACTGGCGCCGACACGGACGCAGTCCCCGACACGGACGCAGCCCCCGACACGGACGCAGCCCCCGACACGGACGCAGTCCCTGACACGGACCCTGACACAGTCCCCGACACGGACGCAGTCCCCGACACGGACGCAGTCCCTGACACGGACCCTGACACAGTCCCCGACACGGACGCAGTCCCCGACACGGACGCTGTCACGGTCTCTGCGTGGGAGTCGAACACCCCTGGTCACCCGGAGATCGCGTGCTAGACGTAGGGTTCGGCCGCTATGCATTGCGAGAGGAGACCGAGTTGACCGACCAGCGCGCCCTGAGCCGCCGCCACTTGCTTACGCTCTCTGCCGTCGCCTCGGCGGGCGCGGTGCTCGCCCCGGGGGTCGCCCAGGCGCAGAAGAAGCTGCCGCAGGTGCCGCGGCGCATGCTGGGCAAGACGAAGCAGACGGTGCCCATCCTGCTCGTGGGCGGGGGCATGGGCTTCAAGGGGATGGACCGGCGCATCGAGCTCGCGCTGCAGTACGGCGCCAACTACATCGACACCGCGCGCAAATACGCGGGCGGCACCTCCGAGCGAGACGCCGGCAGCACGCTGCGCAAGCTCGGCGCGCGGGACAAGACCTGGATCACCTCCAAGACCGAGAAGTGGAGCGCGAAGGGCTTCGCCCAGGACGTGGCCATCAGCCTCGACACCATGAAGGTGAAGTCGATCGATCTGTACTTCCTACACCAGCTCGACGAAGTCGCGCCGCTCGATGACAAAGAGCTGCTCCAGACGGTGGAGCGGCTGAAGAAGGAGGGGAAGATCAAGTTCTTCGGCTTCTCCTGTCACCACGGCAACGTGCCCGAGCTGCTGCACGCCGCGGCCCAGCGCTCGATGGTGGACGCCGTCATGTTTCGCTACAATTTCCGCCAGTACGGCGACAAGGAGCTGAACCGCGCCATCGACGCGGCGCACAAGGCGAACGTGGGCCTCATCGCCATGAAGACCCAGGGCGCGGAGGCGGGGTTCCGCGATGCGTGGACCAAGTTCGAGCAGACCGGCAAGTGGAACAAGTACCAGTCGGTGCTCAAGGCCGTGTGGGAGGACACCCGCATCACGGCCGCCGTCTCCCACATGACCGACCTGACTCAGCTGCGAGAGAACATCGGCGCCGCGGTGGACCGACAAAAGCTCGGACAGCTCGAGCGCGACGCGCTACGCCGCTACGCGGAGGTCACTCGGCCCTACGCCTGCCACGGCTGCGATCACCTGTGCGGCTCGGCCATCGACGCTCCCGTGAGCGTCTCGCGCACGCTGCGCAGCCTGACCTACCACGACGCGTACGGCGACCCGAGCAAGGCTCGGCGCGTGTTCGCCGAGCAACCCGCCGCCGCCCGCCGGCTCGAGGGCGTGGACTTCAGCCGAGCCGCCGCGGCCTGCCCTCACGGCGTCGACATCCCCGCGCTCATGCAGCGCGCGGCGCGGGTGTTGGTGTAGGCGAATCTTCGGCTTCGAGTCAGAGTCCGACTTGCCCGCGGTAGGACTTACCGCGCAGGCCGCCGGGTCGCGAGGGCCGTCAGTGGGACAGGCGCAGCCCCGCGCCGAGGCCCATGGGCACGAGCTCGAGGCGCGCCGTGGTCTGGACCGAGATGACGCGCTCGCGACGGGCCAGCAACAAGCCGTCCCCGAGCGCGAAGCAGGCGTGCCCGATGGCGGCGCCCAGGAACATCCAGTCCGTGTCTCCGTCCGAGGCCGCGCGGCCGATGACGCCGCCGAGGGCGGCCGAGCCCACCTGTCCGCCGAGGGAGATGAAGCCCTTGCCCACTTCATCGTGTTGCCAGTGCAGCGCGGGAACGACGATGAGCATGGTCAGCGCGCCTGCGCCCTGCAGCACCGTCCCGCCCACGCGCAGAGCGTCGTAGCGCGTCTGTCTGCCGAGCCAGCCGAGCCCCACCGCGCCGTAGCCGGCGCCGTAGACCGCCAGCACCGAGGGCCCGTACCACTCGTGCTCGCTCTCGATTTGCGGGCCCGACGCGACTTCGTCCGGCGCCTCCACCGGCGGGCTCTGCGCGCGCGCCGGCGCGGCGGGCAGGGCCGCCCCGACCAGCGCCAGCAGGGCGAGTCCGCTCGTGGGCTTCACGGTACGCATCGCTGAGGGCGGAGACTACACCGTTCGTGGGTGGTCCACATCGACTCGTGGGTCGGGCGTGGGCGTGGGCGTTCGCGTAGGCGTGGGCGTGGGCGTGGGCGTTCGCGCGGGCGGGGGCGGGGGCGGGGGCGGGGGCGGGATGACACTGTCACTGCCGCTGTCACTGCCCCTGACGCTGACGCTGTCACTGACACTGCCCCTGACGCTGGCACTGACGCTGGCACTTCTGTCGATCGTACCGGCTTGCTCGGCGCGGTCGAGGCCGGGGCGGTGCTCGCCATGCTCGGCGCTTCGCGCCTGCGCGTGGCTCCGCGCCGTGCGCTTCGCGCAGCCTCGACAGCGCCTGCGCGAGCCTGGTGGCGGGCGGCGGCCGCCGCGCACTGGGCGCGGGCGGTGGGTGAGTGAGTGAGGAGTGTTCACGATGTTGCGAATTTACTCGGTCTTGTTGGAGCTGATCCGGGACGTGATGCCGCTGGTGCGCGAGCTCGAGCGCAGGGAGCCGGATCTGGCGCGGCAGTGTCGGCGTGCGCTGGCGAGCGCGCCGCTGAACGTCGCGGAAGGATCGCAGTCGCGGGGGCGCAACCGCGGGGCGCGGTACTCGAGCGCGCTGGGGTCGCTGCGGGAAGCGCAGGCGTGCTTCGAAGTCGCGGAGGTCATGGGCTACCTGCCGCCGCTGTCGGCGGAGCGGGTGGCGGCGTTCAATCGGGTGATTGGGACGCTGGTGCGCGTCACCCAAGGGCCGCCGCGACGCTGATGCGGAGTGCGCGAGGGGGGGCTGGCGTTGGCGTTGGCGTTGGCGTTGGCGTTGGCGTTGGCGTTGGCGTTGGCGGATGGCGTTGGCGTGGGCGTGGGAGCGTTGGCGTTTGCGTGGGCGTTGGCGTGGGCGGGGCCGTGGCGGACGGGGACTACTTCACGCACTGTTGGTCGGCGACTCTGCACTGCTCGCTCGTCACGCAGATGGACGCGGACTCGCAGTGCTCGTTGCGCGTGGGCACGCAGTCCTTGCCCACCTTTGTGCACTTGCCTCGGTAGTCACACTCGGTGGAGGCGCCGCAGGTGTCGTCGCGGCTCAGGGCGCAGCCGCCTTCTACCGCGGTGCAGAAGCCCCACTCGCGGCACAGGCGGCTGCCCTTGCAGTCCGCGTCGGACAGGGCGCGGCAGATCCCGAAGGCGTCGGGAGAGCAGCGCCCACGTTCCTTGCAGACCTCCGAGCGTTCGCAGTCCTGACGACTCACGGCCAGGCAGCCCTTGGGCGTCGAGGTGCAGAGGCCTCCGTACGCGCACGCCGGGTCGTTCGAGCAGTCCCGCCGGCCGTCGGCCGTGAGCACGCAGCGACCGCCGCGCAACGTGCACAACCCGCTGTGCTCGCAGTTCCACGACCGGCCGCAGTCCTCCTCGGAGACGGCGACGCAGGTCGTGCCCTGGGGGACGCACGCGCCGTTCGTCTCGCACGGCCGCTTGCAGTCCAGCGGCGCGCACACGCCGTCGACGGCCCGACAGCGATTCTGCTCACGACACACCGCCGCTGCCTCGCAGTGCGCGTCATGGGTGGCCCCGCACACGACCACGCCCCCGGACCAGACCGCGCCGCACAGCCCGGCCTGCTCGCACGCGAGCTCTGCAGCACAGCGTTGCTCGCGCGATCGCTGCGCGCGACTCGCGGCGTGCCACAGCGCGGTGCCGAGCGTCGCGGCGAGCAGCGCAACCACCGCCCAGCGCGGCGCTCCCCACCCCACGCACGCCGCCGACAGCCCGAGGGACGCGTCCGGTCCCGCCGTCGTGTCGCCGTCCGACCCTCTCGCGGTCGTGTCCCGAGAGGCCGCGGGCTCACCCGAGGTCGTCGCGCGCGCAGACTCCGCAGCAGACGCCGCAGGCTCCGACGCGAGCAGCACCGCGTCGCCGAGGGGCTCGAGCGTCCAGGCTTGCTCCGTGCCCGTGCGGTAGTCCCGCGTCCGGTCCTCGCCTCGAAGCACCCCCAGCGCGAGCACGCGCTCACCGCCGTACAGCCACCGGAGCGTGATGCTCCCGAACTGCTGCTTGCTGCCGACGACCACGCGCAGCGGCGGCGCGAGCGCGACGACCGTCCCGTCCTCGAGCTCGAGGCCGTGCTCGCGCCGGAGCTCGGACCCCGAGGCCCCAATCGGCCGCCCCGCCAGCGGCGTCCCCCGCCGGGTCCGCCCCTCTCCGCTCATCACCCAACCGCCGGCGCCAGGCCCCCGCTGCCGGAGGACCCCCCGCAGCACGACCGGCCCCGCCTCCCGCTGCCCCGCGCGCTCCAGCAGCGGCGCTCGAGCCAACAACCGCCGGCGCCGGAGCGCGTCCCCCCATCGCACCAACCCCCGCCACCGGCGGCGCCGGAGGACCGCGCGCCGGGCGAGCAGGGCCCAGGCGACGGCGACGGCGAGGGTGAGCGAGGGGAGGAGAGTCGTCAGCATCGCAGGGCGCGGTGCCGGAGGATCGCGCGACGGGGGGGAGCGGGCAACGGCGGACTGCTGCCGTCGACGCTGCGCGCGGGCGCGGGCGATCGCGTGTCCGTTCGACGTTTGCGTTTGCGTCTAGCGTTCGCCGGGGGCGGGGGCGGGGGCGTTTGCGAAACGCGTGGTGCGCCCAACGCGCCCCTCCCCACAGGGCAGACGTGCCGCACCACTGCAGCCGAGCATCAGCCGTTGCCTCCGGCTCCTCTGCCGGATCTTCGGCGGGGCGCCGTGTTGTCCTGGACCGTGTGTCCACGCGTGCATGGCCCCGGTACGGAAGGTCCGAGTCCGGTCCGTCGCCGGGTCACCGTGAGACGCAGGCGCACCCTTGTGCGCGACCGGGCCTCACCGTCTTCCGGAGCCCAGGCGGTCAGTCGAGCCCAGCTGTGAAGCCGTGTTATGACCCCGAGAGTCGGCGATGCAGTCCTCGGAGGAACAGGAACCGGCCCGCGGCCGCGTTGGCGTGCGACGACTATTTGGACTGGGAACCTACCTCAGTCGGGCAGTCGCACTGGTTTGGGTCACCAATCCTCGTCTGTCGCTCTGGCTGGCAGCGGCGAGCCTCGCGGCAGGCGTCCTTCCGGTGTTCATAGCGTATGTGGGCAAGCTGATCGTGGACGGGGTGATCGTCGCGGCGGCCAGCGGCGGAGCCGACGATCGCGGTCTCGTGGTGCGCTGGCTTGTGGTCGAGTTGTGCTTGATCGCAGCGCTGCTCGCAGCATATCGGGGGCTCGCGGTCTGCGAGGCCTTGCTCAGAGTCCAGCTCGCCCAGCACGTCACCGAGCGAGTGCTGCGCAAGACCCTGTCGCTCGAACTATCGGATCTAGAGAGCCCTGCTGTTCAGGACCTGCTGACGCGCGCACGGAAGGACGCCGCGCATCGTCCCTTGGGGCTGGTGCGTTCAGCGTTGACCGTTGCCCAAGAGTCACTCTCCCTCATCGGGTACGCCGTCTTGATCGCGCGATTCTCGCCCTGGTTGGTCCTGCTGATGGGGCTCGCCGCGTTGCCCGCGATCATCGCGGAGGTGCGCTTCAATGCGGACGCGTTCCGGTTGTACCGGCGTCAGACACCAGACGCACGGCGGCAAGAGTACCTCGAGACCGTGATCGCGCAGCTCGAGTACGCGCAGGAGGTTAAGACCCTCGGGATCGGTCCCTATCTGCTCGAGGAACATGCCAGGATATTTCGGCTGCTGTTCGAACAAGACCGAAAGCTCACGGTGCGGCGTGGGGTGTGGGGCTTCCTGCTGGCCTCTCTTGGCGCCGCTGCGCTGGCCGCGGGCTACGCGGTCGTTGCTTGGGCCGCGATGGACAAGCGAGTGTCCATTGGTGAGATGGCGATGCTCTTCATCGTCTTGAAGCAGGCGCAGTCCCTGGTTGGAATCCTGCTGGTTTCTGTGGCCGCGATGCACGAAGACAACCTCTACCTGTCGCTCCTTCACGAGTACCTGGAGTACTCCGTCACGCCGCGCGGCGGGACGGTCCAAGTGGGGGTGGAGCCGGGAGCGGGGCTGCGGTTCGAACAGGTTTCGTTCACGTACCCCGGTCGAACCGAGCCAGCTCTTCGTGACGTGACGTTCTCATTGCCCGCAGGGACTTCAATGGCGGTTGTTGGAGCGAACGGGGCGGGGAAGACCACCCTTGCCAAGCTGGCGATGGGGCTGTACGCGCCTGGATCGGGTCGAGTCTTGGTGGATGAGCTCGACGTGCGGGAGTGGGATCGCGACGCGTTGCTCGCACGGATGGCGATCGTGGTGCAAGACTTCGCGCGCTACCAGCTGAGTGCCGGGAGGAACATCGGGCTGGGCGACGTAGCCCACGTCGACGACCCGGAGAGATGGAAGGACGCAGCCCAGCAGGCGCTGATACACGAGGACCTGACCGCCCTCCCGGATGGATACACCACGCAGCTCGGGCGACTCTTCGACGGCGGTTTGGACCTTTCCCTGGGGCAATGGCAGCGCATCGCGCTTGCCCGGATGTTCATGCGGGACAGCGCACGACTTCTCATTCTGGACGAGCCTACATCCCGGCTCGATCCCGCCGCCGAAGCGGTCCTGCTTCGCAGGCTGGCTACGGTACCGGCATCGGCATGCGCGCTCATCGTGTCGCATCGGCTGGCGTCTGTGAGAGCCGCCGATACGATCCTGGTGTTGGAGCATGGGCGGGTGGTCGAGCAAGGGACGCACGAAGAACTCGCCAATCACGGCGGGGTGTACGCCGCGCTCTTGCAGGCGACCGAGCGAGCGGGAGAGCCGGGTACTTGAGACCTCCCTCATGGTGCAGACAGGGCGAGTGCACAGGGATCAGAAGCCGCGAGGAACTCCGCCAGCGACCGACTGTCGCCGCTTCGCTCCAGAACCAAGTACATCCGTGTGGACGAAGTGCCTGGCTCGAGGACCGGAGTGAACCGGACGCACTCGGAGCGGCGGACCCGCCAGGCGCCGAGATCGAGCCCGGCAATGACCGGCGTCGCGGGGAGTCGAACCGGCTGAGCGATCCAATCGACTCCGCGGCTGTCGAGATAGTGGCTCAACTGTCCCCGCTCGAGGTGGGAGTAGAGGTTCCGGGAGCCGACGAGTCCCTCGAGCTGAAAGAACGTGCGCCGGGAGTACGCTGCCGCGATTCCGCAATCCCAACCGCCAATCCGTGCAGTCGCCGGGGTGTGCTCTCGCAACCACTGACCGGTCCGCGCAGCAGCGAGATAGCTGGAGTAGGAGGCTGGGGAGAGGCGGTGGCGCGACAGCACCAGATTTGCCACCAGGCAAAGCGCGATACCGGGCCGCAACGCCCACCGTGGAGAGCGAGGCAACAATAAACAGAGGAATGAACGAGTCGTCGACAGTGAGGGTCAGATGGGCGGGCGGCCACGCCCAGATCAACACCAACCACTAGAGGCATGCCACCGCAGCCAGGCGCGGGCCACGAGCGGCGCCAGCCGAGTGCGGTGCCCGGAACGACATCCGCTGAAACTACGTCGTTTCGGCTCGTCGCGCGGCTGGGCTGTTGTGCTATCGTCTTCAGCGTGTCGTCGAAGCGGGGCTTCTCCTTGTGTCTGTGCGCCGTTACCGGGCTGGTTGCCGCGTGCTCGCTCGACACCGAGGGGACAGCGGATCCGACTGGTGGTGCAGGCGGTTCTGGCACAGGTGGCACCTCGCTCGGAGGCCAGGGGGGAAACAACTGGCCGGACGGATCCCTCGGGGGAGCGGGCGGTGCGGTCGGCGGCCAGGGTGGAGCCGTAGGCGGTCAAGGCGGAAGCGGCGGCGCGGACGCCAGTGTTGGCGGTAGTGGCGGTTCCGATGCGGGCCCCGGTGGCACGGGTGGCACCGGCGGCGCACCCGTGTGGAAGCCGAGCGACATCCCGAACTGCGTGCTCTGGCTCGATGCGGAGGACAGCGCGACCCACACCCTCTCTGGAAACGCGATGATCTCGTGGGCCGACAAGTGCGGCAGTTCCACCGCGACCTCCACGATGCCACAGGCACCCACCGTGGGGCTGGTGAACGGCAAGCCAGCCGTACAGTGCGACGGCGTAGACGATCGGCTGAACCTGACCGGGCCCGAGGTGATCGCGGATGCGTATACGTTGTTCTTCGTGGTGGGGAATGTGCCCACGACCAACGTCCTGCCCATCTGGAGCAATCGAGACTCGACACCCCCAACGGATGGGACGGTCATGTATGCCGGGTACCAAGGAGTCGCGCACGTGTATCAGAACTCCGCCTCTGCCCCGCAGAAGCTCGCTGGCACGACCAGCTACCTGAATCACGTCGGGCCGATGGTGTTCGAGTTCGTCGCGACGGCCACCGGTGCTCGGGACCTGCTGGTCGACGGAGTACTGCAGGACACGACGGCCAGTGCGCAGCGGGTGAAGACCCGCCTTCGGTCGGGTTCAATGTGTTACGACGCGACGCCGGTAAAACACGCGCCTCTGCACCTTCATGAGACGGTTGTCTACGATCGAGCGCTGTCTGCCGCAGAGCGCTTGGAGGTGCGGTCGAAGCTTCAGACCAAGTGGGGGATCTGATGGACGGCTACGCGCGACCGCGCACCATCGACTTCGGGATGTGGGTGCCGCGGTGTACGCCCACGAAGTTCGAGTACCGGTAGTACTCCCCGTAGGTGTCGTAGGGGAACGTCCACAGAGCGTTGCTCTTGAGCAAGAAGACGTCGAAGTCGCAGCCCTCGAGCAACGCAAGCGCGTCCGAAAGGCGACTTCCGCTGAGCCGCCAGGCTTCGTTGTACTCGAACTGTAGGAAAGCGACCCGGCCGCTCCTGAGCAGTTGCACCGCTCCCCGGAGCACGCTCAGGTCATGGCCCTCGGCGTCGATCTTCAGGTAGTCGATGGTCTCGGCACCGCGGGACTCGAGCTCCGCGTCGAGCGTGGTGCAGCGGACCCGAACGGCGCGTGCACCCCGCGCATAGGCGCCGAGCACGGACGAGTGACGGCCAGCGTCTGGCTCTTCGAAGAACTCGAGTTCACCCACGGAATCCGAAGCCGCAGCCTGGATGACTTCGAGCCGGTGGTCGCCGACGAATCGCTCGCGCAGACGGCTAGCGGTCTCCTCGGCAGGCTCGAACAGGAAGCCCCGCTCGACCCCTGGGACCGCCTCCAGCACCATCTGCGTCCAGTCGCCGATGTTTGCGCCGACATCCACGAAATTGCGGATCCGGGGTGCCAATGCGCGGACCACCCATGCCTCGCCGTTGGTCTCCTGATTCAGGTCGAGGCCCAGGTGGAGCGCGACCACCGAATCCATTCTGTTGCGCAGGTGAGACGCGATGTGAGCGACCCGACTAGAGGACGACAAAACCCGCACCATGGCGTCCAGTGATGGGCGAAGCGCGGCCCGCAGCCGTGCCGTGGCGGAGGTTGGACGCGCCATGGGCGGACGCTATTGTCGAGTCACTTCTTCGTCAACTGCTCTCTCCGGAGCTAGCCGTGGTACGCACAATCCCTCCAAGAGCGCAAGCATGTGCGCGTTGACGAGGTTCACGTCGAACTTGCGCTCTGCCAGACGTCGGCTCGCCTCGCCCATGGAGCGTCGCAGGTCGGGACGGCCCGCAAGTTCTTGCATCGCATCGGCCAGCGCGCGCCCATTGCGAGCTGGCACGAGTAGGCCATTCACGTTCGCCTGCACGGTTTCTCGGCAGCCCGGGACATCGGTGGTGATGACGGGTCTGCCGACCGCCAAGGCCTCCAGTGAGGACCGCGGCGTCCCCTCGCGATACGACGGGAGCACGAACACGTTGCAGTCCGCGAGCAGGGGTCGCACGTCCTTCTTCGGCCCAGCCCACTCGATGGTGCCCTCGTCCTGCCAACGCTCGAGGTCGATGGGATCGATGGCAGCAGGGTGTGCATCGATGGGACCAACCAGCACGCAGCGGGCCGGGACGCCCCGCTCCTTCAGCAGCCGCGCGGCCTCGGCATACTCGTAGACGCCCTTCTCGCGCTGGAGCCGAGCGACGAGCAGAAACACCGTGTCCGATCCGGTCGGTGGAGGAGTGTAGGCGAAGTGTGCGGTGTCGATCCCGGAGCCATTGACCCTGGCAGTGCGTGTGCGTCCTGACAGGACTCGGCGTCGCAAAAGTTCAGCGCGGTCGTCGTCGTTCTGAAACACCGCCAGGTCGACACCCCGAAGCGCAAGCGCCATCAGGGCTCGCACTACCACGTTGACACGCCGGCGCTCACGGCTCGTGTCGGTGAACGCGGTCCCAAGACCCGTGACCAATGCGCAGACGCGCTTGACGCGAGACAGTCTCGCGGCCGCGGTGGCATACACGATGACCTTCGGTGTGTAGGTGAGCACGACGTCAGGCCGAAGCCGCAGCAGGCTCCTCGTCAGGTGCAGCACGGTTCGTGCTTCTGTGGTGGGCCTGGTGCCCTGTCTGTCGAGGGGGAAGGATTCGTACTGCACATTCAGTTGGGCGAGCGCTCGCTGGACGTCGGGGGCAGCCCCGCCGGCAAGTGCGGTCACCGAATGCCCCCGAGACCGGAGGTCTCGGATCAACGCTCCCCGAAAGTTCAGCAGGTAGTGTGGGTCGCCTCCGACGATGGCGACATGCATGGGGGTCGACACGGTTACCTGCCGAGTTGCTGGGTGCGAAACCACTCGACGGTTCGGGTCACGCCGTCGCGCCACGGGACGAGGGCGGCGTAGCCTAGCACCTGGCGAGCTTGGTCCACGTCCGCCCACGAGTGCTCGATGTCCCCGGCGCGGCGGTCCGTGAACTCCAATGGCTGGTCGAAACCGTAGGCGCGCATCAACTCGCGAGCGAGTTCGAGGAGCACGACTCGTTCGCCCGCCGCGACGTTGAACGCCCGCCCCGAGGCTTCCATCTGCTGCATGGCCCGCAAGTTGGCGTCGACTACGTTGTCGATGAACGTGAAATCTCGGGACTGCTGCCCATCTCCGAAGATGACCGGGGGTTGGCCCTGGCTCATGCGCCGTAGCCAGATGGGAACGACCGCGGCGTACGGGGAGTTGGGGTCCTGGCGTGGGCCGAAGACGTTGAAGTAGCGCAACGCTACCGTCTCGAGTCCGTATCCGCGGGAGAATGCAGCGGCATAGACCTCGCTCGAGAGCTTGCTCGCGGCGTAGGGCGACTTGGGCAAGAGCTCCATCGACTCCTCCTTGGGGAGACGTGGAGTGTCGCCATACACGGATGAGGAGGATGCGAGCACGACTCGGCGGACACCAGACTGGTGAGCGGCCCACAGCACGTTCAGCGTGCCCGTCGAGTTCACGTCGTGTGTCGTGGCGGGGTCCTTCATGGACCGGGGGACGGACGGAAGCGCAGCTTGATGAAATACGCCGACGCATCCCGAGACTGCCTTCGCCACGTCGGACTGACTGCGCAGGTCTCCCTCGATGATCTCTACGCCGGTAGCATGATGCGCAAGATTCGCGCGATGACCGGTCTCGAAGTTGTCGAGCACGACAACCTCGTGGTCGTTCCGCCGCAGGGCGTCGACCAGGTGCGATCCGATGAAGCCCGCGCCTCCCGTAACCAAGTACTTCATGCTCTACCTCAGAGTCCGTAGACCCGCTCCGGATCTTTGACCTGCCCGCGCAGCGTGTCCCGGGTGTCCACGATCAGTTGGGCCTCTTCGAGCAGGCGCTCCCTGTCCAGTGCGGTGTGGTCCGTGATGATGACTACGACGTCGTAGGCTCCAAAGTGGGTGCCCGGATCCGCACTCTCCATCTCCAAACCCTCCTCCGTCAAACGGGGCACATGCGGATCCAGGTAGGAAACCTGGGCGCCGCGGGTGACGAGTTCGTGGATCACGGTCAGTGCTGGGCTCTCGCGAACATCAGAGACGTCCTTCTTGTACGCGGCCCCGTACACGAGGATCTTCGAGCCGCGGACTGGCTTGCGGTGGTCGTTCAGCGCCTCGGCGACTCGGTCCACGACGTACGAGGGCATCGCGCTGTTGATGGTGTCCGCAAGCTCGATGAAACGAGCCTGGTACTTGAGGGTTCGGAGCTTCCAGGAGAGGTACAGCGGATCGATTGGAATGCAGTGTCCGCCCAGGCCCGGCCCTGGATAGAACGGCATGAAGCCGAACGGCTTGGAGGCTGCCGCCCGGATCACCTCGAACGGATCGAGTCCGAGCCGTCGACTCATCATGGCAACCTCGTTGACCAAGCCTATGTTGACTGCGCGGAAGGTGTTCTCGAGCAGCTTGACCATCTCGGCGGCCTCGGTGGAGGAGACCGGCACGAGGGTGTCGATGATGTTGGAGTAGAGAGCGGTGGCCATCTCGAGGCATGCGGAGCTCGCCCCGCCGATGACTTTCGGCGTGTTTCGGGTCTTGAACACGGCATTGCCCGGATCGACTCGCTCGGGCGAGAATGCTACGAACACGGTCTTGCCGAGTTCGAAACCCTTCTCGGTGAGCTTGGGCACGAGGACCTCGCTCGTCGTACCTGGATAGGTGGTGGACTCGAGGACGATGACCATATCATCGTGCTGGTGGGCAGCTATCTGCTCGGTGACCGCTACGATGAACCTCATGTCAGGGTCCTTCGTCTTGTTGAGCGGCGTGGGGACGCAAACAACGACCGCGTCCGCGTCGGCCAGCGCCGCCGGATCGGAGGTTGCGCGGAGACGTCCCTCGCTCACGCATTCGGCCAGCTCCGCAGTGGGCACATCGGCGATGTAGGACTCGCCCGCGGTGACCCGATCGACCTTGCGTGAGTCCGGATCCAGCCCCACCGTTTGGAAGCCCGACTTGGCAAACTCGACGGCGAGGGGCAGGCCGACATACCCGATCCCAACAATGACGACACTTGCCTGCTTGGAGTCGATGCGCTCTCGTAGCTTACCCATGGCTCGGCGGAGGGTAGCTGGGCTCTGGGCTACATGCATCGCCAAAGTCGGCGGGCTGGTTGCCCGCTGAAGCCGTCCTCAGAACTGAACCTCCGGGAGGGATTCGCCCATTTGCCCCGGAGCCCTGCCTCGTGCGAGGTTCCCTCCTATGCCCAATTGTCCGATCGCGTTGTCTCCCCAGCACTTGATCGTTGAATCTCTGAAGACGCTGCAACTGTGACTCTGCCCAGCGCTGACCGACTGCGAGTAGCGGGCTGCCCCTAAGCTGACGAAGGGTAGGGCATCACCCATCTCGTTGGGTTGATCGCCAAGGTCAGTCGAACTTCCCAATCCCGTCTGACCCCACTCGCCATCTCCCCAGCACTTCACACGGGAGTTATCCAATGCGACGCACACGTGATGAAGTCCTACTGCTACCGAACGCGGCACCAGCCCTGACCCCAAGCTCACCCCGGGCAGTGCATCTCCCATCTCTCCCGGACCGTCACCGAGGGGTTGCGTTGCCCCTGTGCCGAGGAGTCCCTGCCCGCCGCCCCCCCAACACTTCAACACGAGGTTGTCTAGCGTCGCACAAGTACTATTGCCTCCCATCGCCAAGGTTGTGGCACGCCTCCCGGTGCCAAGGTCTACGACAGGCAATGCGTCTCCCATCTCCCCTGGATTGTCGCCACGATGCGCCGTGTCACCCAGCCCGAGGCGTCCCCAGCTGTTCTGGCCCCAACACTTGAGGTCGGCGTTGTCCAAGATCGCGCACGTTGCGTTGCCTCCGGCAAAGATGGAACGAGCAAAGCGGCCGGACCCTAGCTGAACGACTGCAAGGCCGTCCCCGAGTTCCCCAGGGTCGTCTCCGCGAGCGTGCGCGTCCCCAAGGCCTAGCTGCCCATATGCGTTGTCGCCCCAACACTTGAGTTGGCTGTTGTCGAGTATTGCGCAGGCATGCGCTGCCCCGACGGCGAGTTGCCTGACGCTTCGTCCGGTGCCCAAGGGGATAGGCGCAAGATTATCACCCTGGTCGG
This sequence comes from Polyangiaceae bacterium, assembly GCA_019637295.1. Lineage (GTDB taxonomy): Bacteria > Myxococcota_A > Polyangia > Polyangiales > Polyangiaceae > JACKEA01. Next base: position 698,977 of record JAHBVX010000003.1, on the reverse strand, counting down.
TAGGACGAGCGCCGCGCGAACGACGGTCACCTTGCCCAAGTAGCGCGGAGCCGGCGCCCATGCACTTGACCTGAGCAGTATCCAGCAAGACACACAGTGCATAGTTGGCGGCCCCGATTGCGACTGCGGTGCGACCTGCGCCGAGATTGACCGTCGAGGCCGCTTCGTTCGGTTCGTCTGCGACCGCTGTCGACGCCCCCACACCTAGTTCGCCCAGGTAGTTGCTGCCCCAACACTTGATCGAAGCGTCACTCAATCGTGCACAGTTGAAGAGGTTAGGGTTGCCCGTGGGGAGTGCTAATACAGAGAGGGAGGTGCCCACCGACACGATCGGGAGCGAGTCGCCCATCTGTCCCGGCTTGTCGCCGCGGTTGACGTTGTCGCCGATGCCCAACGCCCCGGTCCCGTTCCCGCCCCAGCACTTGATAGTCTGATTATCGAGCAGCGCGCACGTCGAGGCAAGGCCGACCGAAAGAGCGGAGGCGGTTCTCCCCGTTCCCAGTGAGACAGTCGGCAAAGCCCCCCCCATCGTCCCGGGAACTGAGCCACGCTCTGCGGTGTCTCCAAGCCCAAGCTGACCGGAGCGGTTGTCCCCCCAACACTTGATATTGCCGGTAGTGAGAACAGCGCAGGTGTGCGATGTGCCGGCGAAGACTTCGTTCGCGACCTGCCCGGGTCCCAGATCTACCGCGGGCAGCGCATCTCCCATTTCGCCCGAAGCGTCACCGCGGTGGTTGGTATCTCCGAGTCCAAGTTGACCCCGTCCGGCCTGGCCCCAGCACTTAACAGACTGGTTGTCGAGGACCGCGCAGGTATGTTGTGCGCCCGCCGTTAGCGACACTGCCGTCCGACCGGCGCCAAGATCGACCGCTGGCAGGGCATCGCCCATCTCTCCGGGATGATCGCCTCGCCCCACAGTGTCACCTAGCCCAAGGACACCAAAGGCAGTATTGTAGCCCCAACACTTGACCTGGTCGTTGTCCAGCAGAGCACAAACGTGGCTATGGCCTGTTGTGATGGCCTTAGCGGTTCTACCGGACCCGAGATCAATGGGCGGAAGTGTATCGCCCATCTCCCCGGGGGCATCGCCGATATCGGCGGTATGACCCTGCCCGAGTTGCCCATGAGCGTTGGCGCCCCAGCACTTGACCTGATCGTTGTCGAGTAGCGCGCAGGTGAAGGAGTAGCCAGCAGAGATGGACCGTGCCGTTCTCCCGGTGCCGAGAGCTACAGCCGGAAGCGCGTCACCTAGCTCGCCGGCACCTGCAGAGCGATGGTTAAGGTCGCCCAAGCCTAGTGCGCCGTTGCGGTTCTCGCCCCAACACTTGACAGAACCGTTGTTGAGGATTGCGCATGCGTGGTGTGGACCAGCAGTCAGCGCCATAGCGGTATTCCCACCCCCGAGATCGACACTAGGAAGGGCGTCGCCCATCTCGCCAGGCGCGAGACCGACGTCCGGCGTCGTGGCCCCATGCTGCCCATAGGCATTGTTTCCCCAGCAGCGAACTGACCCGTCTGGGAGCCGCGCGCAAGTGAAGTGCAGCCCGCTCGTGAGCGTGGGGAACCCGCCGAGCTCGAACAAAAGGTACTGGATTCCCTCCCAGCCGGAAGCGTTGCCTTGGCGCCGTACTTGCACAACAAGGTTGTACTTCGCCTCAGTAAAGCCGCTCGTGTCCCACGCGGCAGAGCCGGTTGTTGTCCAGCCCTGGAGTTCCAGCCATGGTACCTGGTCAATCCGTCGGTAGAGGAATCGGTACTCGGCCGTGCCGCCGGTGCAGGTCGCCTGCGCCGAAAGTGTGACTAACGTTCCCGCAGCCTGGGGACTTGTAGGTGAAGCCGCGAGCGTGGTTGAGGTGCACACGTCTTTCAACATGTAGGGAGCGGTTCGATAGCTGGTCGCTGTCGTACCCACCGCACGGGCATAGGCATACAAGACATACTTACCGCTCGGAAGTCCTGTCGTGTCCCAATGCGCGGTGTCGCTGGTGCTCCAGTCCTGGATTAGCGTTAGGCCAGGGACGCCCTCGCGATGGTACCCGAAGCGAAACTCAGCGGTTTCCCCCGCTCCGCATGCTACCGAGGCGGCGACCAACGTAACTTGGGTTCCCGGGTCTGTGGGCCCAATGGGCGTCACGTTCAACGAACCGGACGTGCAGATGGCGCGAGTGACCTCAGCAACATCGTCGTCTATTGAGTGGGTCGTGCAAGAACTGCAGAGCGCGATCGCGAGCAGGCAAAACAGTTGGAACGACGGTCGCATGCTGGGTACCTCCGACACAAACCCCGAAATGATAGCTCAAGACTTGCCGTAAGCTAGGGGCTGCTGTGCACATTTGTTCCCGCGGCTGAAGTCAGGTTCGCTTCCAAGCACACGAGAACCATGAGGGCGTCGCCAAGGTTGCGTGAGCGCCGCTGATGAGAAGCCCAGAGGTAGTCGAGGTCGAGCCAGTACACGATACCCCGTTCCTTGAGGCGAGATAGGGAAAGCCGTGCAATTTCAATCCAGTCGGGGCTAGATCGAAACGCCTCGTCGAAGTCATTGGCGATCAAGAATGGGTAGCTGACCTTGGGCTGAATCCGATGGAGCAGTTTGCGAAGACGATCCGTATGCCGCCTCAGTCTGAGGCGAGCTGCTGGCGTCGACGGCGGAAGACCAAACGTAGCCTTCGACGGCAGAGAAAAGAGCCGAGGGAACCACGCACGTGCCATCTGAAGCATGAGGCGTTGGCCCAGGCGTAGAGTATTGGGGACGCTGAGCATCAAGTCCATCCACGGGGAGTTTATGAGCGGCGTGCGGTAGTCGAATCCTGGTACGAGGACCAGTGGCTCAGTGAATTTTCGTACGCCTTCACTAAACAACACCTGCTCATCCCACGTGAGGAGGTCTGGGTTGATGTCGCCGCTCGACACGTATGGCAAGAACTCCTGGTCCGAGCACCCGTGGAGATTCACGGAGCGCACAATCGCCCGGTTGGCGAGGTATCGACACTTTGCCTGCGCGACGGTTGGCGACGGGGGGTCGTGGAAATGACTGCCGACAACTGCGTCACCGACGTAGCCTGACCACACCGTTGCCCCCGCATACAGGCGGTCCAGTATCCAGAACGGCGGGCAGTGAAGGAATGCACCTTGGCACCGTGTGCGAGCCGCGAAGTCCAGCAAGTCGTCGAACTGATAGGTGAACGAGCCGAGCGGCAGTGGGACATGTCGCGTTCCAGCTACCTTTGCGATGTGAGCGCCGATGTCGTAGTCGTAGGAGTGCGGAACACCGTACGTGTAAGTTTCGATGTTGCGCGCGGGTGTGTGCTCCAGCAACTCCGCTAGGATCAGGCGGCTGTCGTACCCACCGCTTAGAGGGAGGACATGAGTCTTCTGGCAGGTAAAACCTGCGGAGACGGAGTCTCGGAGCGCCTTTCGGCCGATTCGTACTAGCTCTTCTTCTGGAACGTCCGCGTATCTCTCGCGATCGATTCGAGAGAAGTCGATGGGGTAGTGAGAGGCCGTAGCGTCGAGGAAGTAGCCCAGCTTTAAGAACCCGCGGATTCGGGCCTCGGATAGGTCCACGATACCCTGCCCGGCTATTCGGTGCCCGCGATACCCAGCAATCGCTGGGTTCGGTATTTGGCGAACTGAAAGCCGGAGACCAAGTAGCTTCGTCCTATCCAGTGTCCAGCTTCTCGGATCGTTCGGTAGGCCGGCAGTCGGCTCTTATGGCGGTTTGGGTGCTTCGACCCCGCGAAGAGCAGGTAGATGGAAGCCCGCCTGTGCGGACTCTCTGCCTCGAAAATGACGTCCATCCCGTTCTCGCGAAACAGCGCGCGAAGGCAAGTCGGGGTGAACCTCCAGTAGTCTGCGTACGACTCGCTCTCGTGTTGGACCTGACTGAAAGGGACAACCACGATCACAACATCTCGAGACATCTCGCAAAGGTTCGAGAACGCCGTCTTCACGTCGAAGATGTGCTCGAGTGTCGTATGATTGTATACGACGTCGAAAGCACTCTTCAGTTCGTTGGAAAGCGGTTGGGTCAGGTCCAGTTCGATCTCGTCCGAGTCGCCGCGAAAGCCGCGAAACCCAGGGTAGTTGGTGCGACGGTAGGATGATGAGCGTCGGAAGTAGCGGCGGTAGGTACCCCCCTCCTTGTCTCGGTCATCCCACGCTGACACGTTGACCACGTCACCTTCGAAGTGAGGGGCGATCCTTTGCAGGACGCGGTTGGACCACCGCCGAACCAGAATGTGCTTCCGATCGACAAACATAGGTGCGTTCTCTAGCAGCGATGACGACAGAAGGACAGGGATTCGCGGGCAGGGGTGGGATTGAACGGGAAGGGCGCAGGGAGCACCTAAGCGAACGCTTTCGCCGGGATTGCTTGCGCACGCCGTTGCCTGCGCCCGCTTGTTGGTTGCAGGGCCGTATCTGGCTAGGCTCCGCAGTAGGGCTAGGATTGGAGCAAGCTCCTCGACCCCTCCAACGACTTAGAGACAGGCATGTGCGGTGTAACTGGCATCTGGACGAGGCGTCTGGATAGGAGCGAGACCCTGCGGGCAGCCGGCAGGATGACGGATCAGTTGGCACATCGCGGACCCGACGGAAGCGGTGCTTGGGTTTCCTCCGATGGGAGTGTTGCTCTCGGTCACCGGCGGCTGTCCATCGTGGACTTATCGGACGAGGGGCGACAGCCAATGGTCTCAGCGTCGGGACGTTTCGTGCTCTCCTTCAACGGTGAGGTCTACAACTTCGCCCCGCTCCGCGCCGAGCTCGAGGCGTCCGGGCGTGCTCCGGTGTTCCGAGGACACTCCGACACCGAAGTCGTCCTGGCCGCCATTGAGGCTTGGGGTCTCCGAGCCGCCGTGGAGCGATTCATCGGCATGTTCGCGCTCGCCGTGTGGGACAATGCCGAACGACAATTGCACCTCGTTCGTGATCGCCTCGGCATCAAACCGCTCTACTACGGTGAATTGCCGGGTGGGATCGTCGTCGCCTCGGAGTTGAAGGCGCTCACCTGTCTTCCAGAGTTCTCGCGGCGTCTCGACCGGGACGCACTCGACGGCTACATGCAGTTTGCGTATGTGCCTGCCCCTCGCAGTATCTACGCTGACGCACGCAAGGTGCGCCCCGGAACGATCCTCTCCTTTGCCGCTCCCGATCGGTCGTCGGTGCGCGAAGTCGCGTTCTGGTCGGTGGAAGACGTCGCACGTCGTGGCCTCGCGGAACGTGCGTCCGACAACGAGCACCAACTCCTGGAACGACTTGAACAGTTGCTCCTCGACGCTGTGCGCCTCCGCCTGGTAGCCGACGTGCCGCTTGGGGCATTCCTATCCGGCGGGGTCGATTCCTCGACCGTCGTGGCGCTTATGCAATCTCTGAGCAGTCGTCCGGTTCGGACCTTCTCAATCGGGAACGAGTCGTCGTACTATGACGAGTCGAAGAGCGCCGAAGCCGTCGCCGCGCACTTGGGCTGCGAGCACACGACGCTCCTGGTGACCGGAGACGCGGCGCGCTCCGTGGTACCGAAGCTGCCCGAACTCTACGACGAACCCTTCGCGGACTCCTCCCAAATACCTACGTATCTCGTGTCCGAACTTGCCAGACGCCATGTGACGGTTGCGCTGTCCGGGGACGGCGGTGACGAGCTTCTCGGAGGGTACAATCGACACGTGGTAATGCCGTGGGTGTGGGCCGCGATGCGCGGTACGCCCAGGGCGTTGCGTCGAACGGCTGCTCGAGCGATCGGCGGGCGATCACTCGCGGCGTGGGACGCGACGTTCACGAGGCTTGGTCCCCTTGGCCGCCTCGTGCGCCGTCCCGGGCCGCAGGTCCACAAGTTGGCGTCTGTACTCCAAGCAGACAGTCCCTCCGATTTGTATCGCAGGCTCGCGACGTTCTGGCCACCGCACTTCGTGAAAGGAGCCAACACGGCCGCGGAGTTACAGCTTCCGTTGGACACAGCTGACGTGAGAAGTCGGATCATCCTGCGGGACCTGCAGACATACCTGCCTGATGACATCCTAACCAAGGTGGACCGCGCGAGCATGGGGGTGTCCCTTGAAGCCCGCGTGCCGCTCCTCGACCATCGGCTGATCGAGTTTGCCTGGCAGCTCCCGGCCTCGTTCAAGGTCAGACGCGGAACCGGCAAGTGGGCACTCCGCCAGATCCTGCATCGGTACGTTCCCCCTGCACTCGTCGAGCGGCCCAAGATGGGCTTCGTCATCCCCCTCGGGGAGTGGCTTCGCGGACCGCTGCGAGATTGGGCGGCGGATCTACTGATGGCGCGTCGGGCAGAGCTCGATGGGTTCATCGACATGCGCGCGGTGGACGAAGCGTGGCAGGAACACCTGCGAGGTGATCGAGATCTGAGCCAACGACTGTGGACCATTCTGATCTTCGAACAATGGCGGAGGTGCCATGCCCCAACCGGGTGAGCAGCCGAAGACGGTTCTGTTCATCATCGCCCGGCTCGCGCGCGGTGGCGCCGAGATGGTGCTTCTTGAGCTCGTTCGACGTATGGACCAGCGAGTATGGCATCCCGTGGTGGTCTCTCTGGGCCCGCCGGACGTATTGAGCGCGCAGTTCGTTGACGCGGGTGCCGATGTGCGCCACCTGGGTTTGCGGCGGGCGGTAGGGACGCCAATAGCTCTAGTTCGCTTGCGGCGGCTTGTAGGCTCGATTGCACCCGACGTGGTGCATGGCGTGATGTTCTACGGAGACATCTGTGGGCGCTTCCTGCGGCTATCCGGCGTTCGAGCACCGACTGTAGGTGCCATCCACAGTACGTTCGTGGGCCCCCCCTTGTTTCGACGAATGTTGCGATGGACGGACGCACTCGTCGACTGCGTTACGGCGGTTAGCGAACTGGTGGCCCAAGAGCACATTCGTCTGGGTACGGTTGGGAAGGACAAGGTCCGTGTGGTGCCCAATGGAGTGGATGAGGACCGGCTACGCTTCGGCGCCGAGCCTGCTGTGCAGGCTCTGCGCGAACAGCTTCAGCTCCGGCCAGGGCAGCGGGTCGTCTTGACCGTCGGTAGGTTGGAAACCGAGAAGAACTACTCGTTGCTCCTGCGTGCCTTCGCGACATTGTGCAGACATGACCCGACCTACCGTTTGGTCATAGTAGGCGACGGATCGCTCCGCACGAGGCTGGCCCAGGAGGCGGTGGAACTCGGGATCGACGATTTGGTGAGCTTTCCCGGGATGTTGGATCCAGTGGCGCCCGCCTACCAGCTTGCGGACGTCTTCGTGCTGTCTTCAGATATTGAGGGGTTGCCACTGGTTGTGCTCGAGGCGATGGCGGCGGGCGTCCCGATGGTGCTCACGAGTGTAGGCGGAATCCCAGGTGTGGTGGAGCATGGGGTGACGGGTTGGCTGGTACCGCCCGGGGACTCTGCGGCCCTAGTCGATGGGATCCGCCACATGCTATCGCTTCCCGACACGGAGCGCGCTCGTTTCGTGTTTGATGCACGAGCAGTGTTCCGAAAGCGTTTCAGTGTGGAACAGATGACGCGCGAGACGGTCGCGCTGTATGACGAACTCGTCGCTCCGTCCGGAGCGCCAGGGTGAGCGCACCGCTGGGGAAGGCGGATGCCGCTCCTGCGCGAGCCCGACGTCGTCGTAGTGCACCGCTATCGCGGCCCCACCGCTTGGAGCGGATACTCCGCAGGCCGGAGCAGGTCACCGCCGGTCTTCTTGTCATCATAGTCAGCGGCTCGGCGTTGGCGATTGGTGCGGTCCACGTCGTGACCGTCGTCTGTGTAAGCGTCGTGGCGGCACTCAGCGCTGGCTTGGCGCTGAGCGAGCTCCGACGCGAAGGGAAGGGCTTACCTCTAGGTTCCGCCTTGATGCTTCTGCTTGCCGGCTACTCGGCGCTTCAGGCCGTGCCGCTACCACCAAGCATAGTGCGGGCCGTTTCGCCGACTGGGTACGAAGTGTGGCTGGGTACCTTGGACCTGCTCGGCCAACCGTCGGCATGGATGAGCATTTCTCTCGATCCGAGGGCATCCCTCGTTGAAGCGCTGAAGTGGGCGACGTACTCCGCAGTGTACGCCACAGCAGTGTACTTGGGACGGCAGGACCGACTGGCCACCGTGCTCCTTACGCTGTTTGGCACGGCGCTCGTGCTCGCGTTGGTCACCTTGTCGCATCGCGCTGTTGGAGCGACGCGGCTGTATGGCTTCTACGAGCCAGTTCATGCGAATCCATATTTTGCCCTTGCACCATTGCTCAACCCGAACAACCTGGCGGGCTACCTCAACCTGGGGGCTTTCGCGGGACTCGGCCTGGGGTTCTCACGACTCGTCGCGGCGGGACCTAGGTGGATGGTGGTAGGCGGGGTCAGCGTAGTGATGGCAGTAACCGGACTCTCAGGCTCGCGGGGTGGGTGGGTGGCGCTCGCCGTCGGGTTACTCGCTCTGGTAACAGCGTTCCTGTTGCAGCCGAGTCGGCTGGGACGGTTGCGCGGCCGCATCGCTGCCCTCGTCCCGTTGGGAGCGCTACTGGGTGGGGGAGCCCTGTTCGCGCTTTCCGCTCAGGGGGAACTCTGGGCCGCATTGCTGGAAGAAGGCGCGGAGAAGTTCGAGTTCATCTCGTGGAGCGTCCCGCTTATCTCTGACTACCCGGCTACCGGTGTCGGCAGAGGTGCATTCGAAACTGCCTTTGCCAGCTATCGGAGGGACATGGGGCGGCACGTGTACTCGCATGCTGAGAACTTCATCGCCCACTGGGCGGCAGAGTGGGGTGTGATAGTCGCGGCTCTTGCGCTGGTAGGCTTCGCTTGGCTGTGCCGTCCGCCAGCCCTCGGTGTCAAGACCAGCCGAGCCGCCATGTGTACCGCTGTGGGCCTGGCTGCGCTCCTGCTGCACAACTTGGTCGACCTGGCTTTCGAGGTAGCGTCCGTCAGTATCGCTTTCAGCGCTGCGTTTGGGGTGCTTGTCGGTTCTGCGCGACACGGAGGATTCACCAAATCCCGCCTGTACCACAAGGCATTCCCCGCCGCACTGGTGTGCCTCGCACTCTTCACCCTGGCACTGGGTACATCGACCGTGCTTGATGAGCGCAGAATCTTCGGCTCCGCGGTCAGTGGATTGAAAGAGATGGGCGACGCCGACCAACGGAGGACTCTAGACTCGATTCGTGCAGCAATGCGCTGGCGTCCCGCAGATCCGTTCTTGCCATACTTGGGCGGGATTCTGGTGCACCAGCGTGGAGAGAACGCGCTGCCTTGGATCGCTCGCGCGATCGAACGAGACCCGATGGATGGCCGGCCGCACTTGCTGTTGGCGCACGCATTGGCCCGGCGGGGTGCGCATGGGCAGTCTAGGTTGTCCCTACGAATGGCGCTCGAGCGAGACTACTCGCTAACGCAGTCCGCGCTGGGCCTCGCCTTTGCATTGGGCGCGGCCACGACGGAACTCCTGCAAGTTGCTCCAGAGGGTGCCCGCGGAGCGGCCGTGCTGCTAGCCATGGCTCGCAAGACTGAGGACGTGAAGATGCGCGGCGAGTTGCTCGAGGAGGCGATTCGACGCGATCCCGACAGCGTCGAGACGATTCAGACGCGCGCGGGTGATCTCCTTGAGGCACTGGTATCCAAGTCTGGGGTGTGCCAGGGAAACGAGGCGCGCATCTGCTCGGAGCGCGTCCTTGTGCTTGCCGGTCTCCTGGAGCACAGGGACGGACACTGGAAGAACGCGCAAGTCATCAAGGCCCGGGTTCAGATGTCACAAGGAAGGCTGGACGACGCTAGGATGCTACTAGCTGCGGGATGTCCCGATGGTGATCCTCAGCTCGAGTGCATTCGATGGCGAGTCGTGGCGGCTCGAGAGGCGAAGGCCCCAAGTGAACTGCTCGGGATAGCGAACGGACTTCTGAACGGCAGCTGCACTCCGGTCGGAGCCTGTGCCGATGTCTGCGCTAGGCTGGGCGGCGCACTCAGCGAGCACGAGCTGTGGGGCCCTGCTACCGAGCTCTACGAAAGATCAGCTCGGATCGTGGATAGTTCCGCAGCCTGGGAACGAGTCTCATTGGCCGCGGTGAGGGCTGGAATGAACGGCGCGGCCATACGCGCCATCCAACGGGCCGATGCCGCGCGGGCACGCGGGAAGTAGGGTCGGATGCTCCTCCTGACGACAGTAAGCTTCGAGGTCCATGGCTAGTGCGCTGGGAGTGGTGTCGCTGGCGATCGGGCTGATCGTTGTGACTGTAGTAGTGGTTCGCAATCCACACCTCGCGTCCGCGCTCTTGACGGGATTCGCACTTCGCGCAGCGTTGGCGGTCGTCGACGACACGGTGTACCGCTTGCCGGGTCAAGATGACAGCTTCCGGTTTGACCACTTTGCCTACTACTGGGCGCGCAACGGTGCGCTTGGAACGCTCGAATACGTCAGCACCGGCGCGGAACTCTATACATGGGTGATTAGCCTCTTCTATGCGGTGTTCGACAGGAGTCGCCTGATGATGCAGGGGGTCAATGTTCTCTTCGGGACACTAGTGATCTTGAACGTTGCAAGATTGGCCGAGACTCTTGCGCACTCGCGTCGTGCCGCGATTCGTGCCTCATGGCTCGTCGCATTGTTTCCGAGTCTCATCTACTTCTCGGCAGTTTTGCTTCGGGAAGTTGCCGTGACCTATCCCCTTACGTTAGCGATCCTGCTATTCGCGCAGTGGCAGCAACAGCGCCGGATCCTGCAGATGTTGGGCGCGCTCATCGCGGTGGGGATTAGCATGGCGTTCCATTCTGGCATGGCCGCCGTCCTCCTCATTGGAGGCATCTGGCTCGTTGGACGTTGGTTGCGTCAGATCGCAACCGGGGAAACGAAGCGTCTCGGTCGAAGCACGCTTGCCCTGGTTGGAGGAATTGGAATCATCGGGGTGGTGTTCTCAACGGGGTTCGGGCTCGACAAGTTCCAGCAGGTAGCCTCTGGGGACATGGTCGAATTGGCTCGGACGCAAGAGAACTACGCGACTGGCAGAGCTGTATATCTCGCGGATCTACATCCGGAGACCCCGGTGGACCTCGCGTGGCAGACACCCATCAGGCTCATCTACTTCTTGTTCGCTCCCTTCCCCTGGATGCTGCGCAGTACCGCTGATGCCATCGGACTCATCGATTCTCTGCTATTCCTCGCGTTGTTCTGGCAAGTTTGGATGGGGCGTTCGCTGTTGGCATCTCGGCGGGATGCTCTGCTCGTACTGGCGGCCTTTGGAGCCCTTGCTGTCACGTTCGCGATAGGCGTCTCAAACTACGGCACGGCTCACCGACACCGCAACAAGATGCTGCCGATTCTTGTGGGTGCAGCTGTTGCTCTTCACGAGATGAGGCGCCGGCCAGTGGGAAGGCGCGACACGCAGAGCAGGCACAGGCGGTCGGACGCGGGGTTGGCTCGTCAGGATGTCTGACTCACTCGCCCAGCGGACTAAGTCTGGCGTTGTCCATACTCTCGCCGGGCGAGCGGCGACCGCCGGCGTGTTGTTTGCGGGTACGGCAGTTCTCGCTCGACTGCTCGAGCCCCGAGACTTCGGCGTTGTCGCGCTCTGCTTCATGGTCGTGGACCTAGCGACCAAGGTCGGCGACTTCGGATTTAGCTCCGCTCTGGTTCAACAGGCAGAACCAGTTAGCGCGAAGCAAGTCAACACCCTGTTCCTTATTGACTTGGGTCTCAAGCTGCTCTTGTTCCTCGGGCTGCTCGCGCTTGTGCCAAGTGTAGTTGCCTACTTTCAAGAGCCAGTGCTTGCAAGCGTACTCCCCGCAATCGGCGTGTACATGGTGGTTGACTGCTTCTCGTCGCCGTCTCTCGCGATCCTCGTTCGCGATCTGAACTTCCGTTCCACGGCCTTGATCGAACTTACATCTCGCACGTTGGAGGTGGTGGTGGCCATCGCTCTCGCGTGGTGCGGATACGGAGTGTGGAGCCTTGTAGTGGGAAGAATACTCGGTAGCGCGACGACCGCCGGATTGGCGTGTGCTGCCGCACGCTGGCTTCCAACGCTAGGTACTGATTTCCGAGGGAGCGCACGATTGATTCGGTTTGGCGGGTGGCTCTTCGTCCGAAACCTGGCCTACTACGCGTCCGACAACGTCGACTTCCTAATCGTGGGGCGCTATTTGGGCGTCACATCGGTGGGATTCTACAGCAAGGCGTTTGAAATCATGCGGTTGCCGCAAGCACGAGTCACCCGCGCCGTGAACGCCGTCCTCTTCACTGCTTTCTCCCGTATACAGACAGAAACGGACAGGCTGGGAAGAGGGTTGCGAAAAGCAGTCTTGGTGACCGCCATCGTCAGTTCTCCACTCCTGGTGGGGCTCGCGGTCGTTGCGCCGGAGTTTGTTGAGATTGTGTTCGGCCCAAAGTGGGAGCCAATAGTCCGTCCGCTCCAGATCATGTGCTTTGCCGGGATAGTGCATGCAGTCGACCCTTACATGGTCTCGCTCTTCACCGCGACCGGTCGCGTGCGACTGGCTGTGCTTCGTCGAGTAGCCGAACTGGTTCTACTCGTCGGAGCGAGCCTGTATGGAGTGCGCTTTGGCGTGGAGGGAGTAGCGACTGCGATTGTGCTTGTCGCTGTCGTCGTGACTTTGGCGACGAGTGCGTTGTTGCGTTTGATTGGATTGCGTGCGTGGCGAGATTACCTTGCACCTCAGACTTGGCCGCTCGTAGCGGCGGGTGTCATGGGGGTAAGCGTGCTGTGGCTGAGAGACCGACTGCAGGACGTCGGGTCATTCGGTCGCCTCATCCTACTGGTAAGTCTCGGCGCCGGCGTGTACGTCGCTGTGCTCGCGGTCATCCGACCGACGTCCATCGTGGCAGTAGTTCGAGAGGGACTGGGTGACGTCGGGACACTGCGGGAACGCCTAAGAAGAGCACTGAGAAACTAAGAGAGCGCTTCGTTGAGCCGAACTCGGTCGCGATCCTCCACGCCGTGCCTCGAGAAGTAGTGGCCGCCCGCCAGTTCCTCGAGTGCGCCCAGTTCGGCGCGCGTCAGGCATAGTCGCGCGTTGACCCTGCGGTCATAGATGAACCCCCCACTCGGGGTGACCGCGAGCGAGCGAGCTCCGCCCAGGATCTTGGCCAGAGGGGTGAGTGGCTCATATTCAGTGCGATGGACGCGGGTGAGTACGCCAGCGCCATAGCCTAGAAGCTGGGCAGACTGCTCTATCGCTTCCAGTCCGGGATGGGGGGAGGTTCGGGCCTTGGTGAGGCGTTGCGCCCAAGCCTGGAGCGCACCAAGCAAGCGAGTCGGCGTTCGAGGCACCAGGTGGCGCCACTTCTTGTCCACCTGCGCAACGCTCGTTCCGCCGTCCCAGCCCCGGCGCAGCACGTCGCGAACATTGAGGTCGTGGTGCTTTATTGCCACCGCGTCGGGGAGCAGTCCGAGCGCATACCCGCATGCGAGCAGGCGAAATGAAAAATCCATGTCCACATTTCGCGGCAGCATCTCGTCGAACCCCCGTGCATTGGCGAAGTTCCTTCGAGTCGTTACGAGGGCGCAGGTGTCGAGGAATGGAAGGTACCATCGCGCGTGGATAGAGTCCTCGGCCGGGAGCACATCGTCGCGCTTACGAATCCGTGCCTGCACTGCTCCAACCCACGGCACCTGTTCCAGTAGTTCCGCAGCGTCCCGAAGCCAACGTGTGGGAACCTCGCAGTCCGCATCCATGAACGCCAGGATCTGTCCGGCAGATCTCGCTGCGCCCGTGTTGCGTGCGATGCTTCGTCCGCGTCGGAGTTCCGACACGACAGTCACGGACCGGGCCGCCGCGAGCTCGCGTGTGTCATCTGAGGAACCATTGTCGATCACTAGTACTTCGAGCTCACCGTCCCAGTCCTGGGCCAGTGCTGAGTCTATCGTCTTCCCGATGGTAGCAGCGCAGTTCAGTGCTGGGATGATGATGGCAGCGGAGCGAGTCATGGCGGGACACCTTTCGCCCTCCCTTACCAGAGTGGCAAGGGTGAGGCGAGCATAGTGGGCCTTGGTTCGGGAGCGGAACTGCGGTACACGCGTTGGGTACTGCGTGATGCGAATCGCATACCTCTCGGGTGCTCGAATTCCCTCCAGGAGCGCAGCTAGCGTTCATGCGATGCGGATGTGTCAGGCGTTCGCCCAGTTGGGGAACGAGGTCGAGTTGCATGCGCCAACGGGGGATCTCTCCGACGTCGATCCGTTCGACTTGTACGGTGTGGAACGGGTCTTCACGCTAGTCCGTCATCGGCGGGCAAACCTGAGGGTACTCGGTGCCGTGGACTATACTCGCAGGGTCGTCGCTCACATCAGATCCGGCCACCGCCCTGACCTGCTATACGCTAGGGAACTCTACCCTCTACCGTTGTTGGGGAGCCTTCGAATTCCCTATATCTTCGAGTCGCATTGGCGACCGAAGAACGTGCTGTGGGAGCAATTGGAGGGCTACATCTACCGACGCTCCGAGTTTGCCCGGGTCATATTCATCTCGCATCGACTTCAGCAGCTCTACTTGGATCTGTTCCCGTTCTTGCCACGGGAGAAGGCAGTCGTCGCCCACGACGCGGCGGACCCGACCGACCCGACAAGTGAGCGAGAAGCAGGGCCTATGCGCGTTGGATACGTCGGGTCGTTCTCGCAAGGCTATGGCGTGGAACGCATCGCGAAACTAGCAGAACGGCTGCCGCTTATTGACTTCCACGTCGTGGGCGGGACACCCGCAGAGGTGGCTCGTATGCAGCAACGACAGAGTCGCGTAAACCTTCACTTCCACGGCTTCGTCCCGCACGGGAATCTTGGACCGTTGTACGAGCGCATGGACGTCTGCCTGGCGCCCTACCAGGCGTCTACCCCTCACATTGACTGGATCTCACCAATGAAGCTCTTCGAGTACATGGCTCGCGGTAAGCCGACCGTGGCATCTGACTTCCCGGTGATCAGAGAGGTCTTGGAGGATGGAGTGACGGGTCTTCTTGTCGCGCCCGATGACCTGGAAGCGTGGGTCGAGGCGTTGACGAGCCTGGCAGATCCTCAACTTCGGCATCGTCTGGGCAGCGCCGCACGAGAACGGCTGGAACGAGAGTTCACCTGGCGTCGTCGGGCGGAGCGAGTACTCCACGGTGTGACATAGGGTTCAGAATGGCGTCTCGACTGGTAGTGCGCTTCGACGATATCGCGCCCAACATGGCGTGGCCGACGTTCGAACGGGTCATCGAGATCTGCGAGCGCTACGGTGTCTACCCTCTGCTGGGAGTCATCCCTGACAATCGCGATCCCGAGTTGTTGGCATACCCGCGCCGCGAGGACTTCTGGTCGGTTGTCCGAGACCTGCAGGGGCGTGGATGGGGAGTCGCTCAACACGGCTTTCAGCACGTGATTCGTAGTCGCATGGGTGGCCTCTTTGGCGTCAACGGGTTTCGGAGCGAGTTTGCTGGCGTTCCCATAAGCGAACAGCGAGAATGCGTTTCAGTCGGTGCTGCAGTCCTTCGCTCCGCCGGTCTTCACATCGAAGCGTTCATGGCTCCGTGGCATTCCTTCGACCTGGCAACGGTTGCCGCGCTGAAGGAAGCGGACATCTTCGCCGTGACGGATGGGTACTCATCGTTCCCCGTCGAGTATGGCGGAGTGCTACTGGTTCCGCAGATGACCGAGCGAGTGTTGCCGGTGCCCTGGGGAGTGCAGACCGTATGTTACCATTGGAACGCCGCGACCGAAGGTTCACTTCGTGACTTCGAGCGGTTCTGCGCGAAAAATCAGGCGCGACTTGTTCCTTTTCGTGACGTGCTCGGGGGCGGACTTGGTGCTGCCCTCGGGACTGTCGACCGTTGCGCCGGCAGAGCAGCGCTCGCGGCTCTCAGGGCGAGAAGGCGATTCTTTCAACTGTATGACAAGTAGCAGAAAGTCGGAAGCATGGACATAGCGCCGATGACTCCGTCCGATGTGGAAGCCGTCCGCGCGTTCCGCGGTCGCGACCGCGGTGCGCGCGCTTTCTCCTGGCTGTTTGACTCTAGCAACCCCGAGAGGTTCGCGGACCTTTACCTGCTGTGGGAGGAAGGCGAGGTGGCTGCACATCTTGGAGTGCTGCGACAGCGGATATTGGTTCGCAGAAAGTCAATTGACTCCGTCTACCTGATGGAGTTGCTGGTCGGCGAGAAATGGAGGAAGCGCGGGTTCGCCGTCGAGCTCTTGAATCATGTGCTCCGCGCGACGGACTTGATGTGTTTGCTGGGAATGACCCCACCTGCGTACAGGCTGTACAAGAAGCTGGGCTACTCGGAGGTTGGCGCATTCGAGCCTTGCTTCAGAGTGGTCGACCCTACGGCGCTCGTTCACGAAATGCTGCATCGTCGGGGGCATTCCGGCATCAGCGTGCCGGCACCTCTGAGGGCCGCTGTTTCAGGGGCATTTCGACTTGGTCAGCGTGCCTTTACCCAAGCGCAGGCTGTTGGGGCGCGTGCAGGGGACGTGGAGGTTGTGTGCGACCGGCCCAGCGTCACAGAACTCGACGAACTCTGGGACCGCACACATACCTCTCATAGGATCGTGGCCCATCGAAGTGGCGCCTTCGTTCGTTGGCGGTTTTGGGAGTGTCCAGTGGCAAACTACGGAGAACACTACGCCTACAGACGCGGCCGGTTGACGGGGTACGCATTCACGAAGCTCGTGAGAACGGCCGCAGGCGTTCAGATGGGAGTCATCAGCGACGTGTACGTTGCCAGGTTGGATGTTGAGTCACTGGGGGCCCTGATCGAAGCAGCGACGGTTCGACTCGAGCTGGATGGCGCGCAGTTCATCAAGGCTGCTCATTCTGACCCGTGGGCTCGGCGCACAGCCTCATCCTTTGGCTACTTTCTCCCATCACGCCTATCGCGCTCGTTGTCAGGCCTAGGCCCAACCATGATGCTAGCTGGTCCAGCAGTCACGGCAGTGCCCGACCTCAGCGAAATGACCAACTGGTGGCTTACGCGTGGCGACTCGGAACAGGACCTGACCGACAACCCCGGCGTTCCGTGATGCCGGGTCGCTGATCATGCGCGGCGGCCGACAGCGCACCAGAATGGTGGACCCTCGCGGAAGCCGATCCCCGTGAGTCCGGCGCGTTCCATCATCTCGGCGATTTCTTCGCGGCTAAACCGCTGTTCCAGCCGCGTGCCAAAGCGATCAAGGGCATCGTTGCGCATTACGTACAGAGTTCGATGTCGGTAACTAGCCAGGGGAATTGCGGAAACATCCCTTCCCGTCAGTCGCTCGGCCAGAAGCGCGGACCGCGCCAAGGGCCAATACACGGTGTGAGCGATGACTTCAGAAACCGCTCTTCGCGTGGCGAAGGGCAAGGCCGAAACATGTCGGCGTAACATGTCGGTCGCCTTCCAGATTCCTCGGTAGAGAGCAGAGCGGTTGTCCAGGGAGTAGTAGAGGTACAGCAAGAAGGGCGCGCCCGGCTTGAGCTTCCTGACACAAGCTGACAGCCCTGCTTGTGTGTCCGGCATGTGGTGCAACACTCCAAGCGAGTAGCCAAAGTCCATGCTTGAGTCGGGCAACGGGATGTCTGCGATACCGGCGAGATGGAGCTGGACGTTGGAGTGGCCGCTGAGGTTCGCCTGCGTAACCTGCAACGCTGACGAACTCGCATCCACACAATGGAGCGTTCCAACGCGAGGTGCGACGCGCGCTGCCCAACGGCCGGAACCGCAGCCCGCGTCGAAGCCGATCGCGTTGTGGGGAAGGCTTTCCCACGGGAACAGGGAGAAGTAATCCTCGAAGGCATCGTCGAGTTCGGCGGCCGGGCGGTCCTTGAAGCTAAATCGCGTCCACTCTTCTCCGAAGCCCTCTACCGTCGCGAGGTCAATGTTCTCATCAGCCCCTGTGCTCATGGCGCCAGAACGAGCGTGGGCGTGGATGCGTCGGCGGTACTCCCATTCCCAAGTTGGCCGTATGCGTTGTAGCCCCAACATTGCGCGAGCCCGCTGCTGAGCCTCGCGCAACTGTATAGTCCGCCTGCCGCGACGCCAGCGGATGCCGTGGACATGCCGGGCACCGCGGCTGCGGTGGATCGAGATGTGAAAGTTCCGTCGCCGAGCTGGCCATAGTCGTTGTTTCCCCAACACCACGCCGAGCCATTGCTTCGGCGCGCGCAGGAGTGGACGAATCCTGCCGAGATCGACGTTGCTCCGTCGAGGCCGCTGACCTGCACCGGCAATCCGCTGTTGGTCGTGCTGCCGTTGCCGAGTTGGCCGTAGTCGTTGAGTCCCCAGCAGCGAGCGTCTCCCGGAGCACGGGTTACGCAGGTATGCGAGTCTCCTGCCGAAACGCTCACGACGTTGGTAAGGTTTACCGCAAGCGGGCTCGGCTCACGGTCGTTCGCGGAGCCGGTGCCGATCTGGCCGTAGTCATTGAGCCCCCAACAGTACACGCTGCCGCCTGCCACCGCGCAAGTGTGCCAGCCGCCGGCGGAGATCCTCGATGCGCCGGAAATTCCCGCTACTTGCGTAGGGGTGAGTACATCGCCACTGAACGAGCCGTTTCCGACCTGTCCGAATGCGTTGTCTCCCCAGCACCACACGGTCCCGCCTGACCGAATTACGCATGTGTGATAAGTGCCGGTGGAAACGGTGGTAGCATCCGAGATCCCGGGCACGGTTACCGGCGTGTTGCTCGACGCGGTGCTCCCAGTGCCGAACTGTCCTTCGGTATTGTCTCCCCAGCAGGCGACGGTGCCGTTCGTCCGCAGCGCGCAGGAGTGAAACCCGCCCGCGGCGAGCGTGGATGCGCCCGTGAGGCCGGAGACTATGCGGGGCGACGTTCGATTGACGGTGGTGCCGTCACCGACCTGGCCCGACGAGTTCTCGCCCCAGCACCGCGCGGTGCCGTCGCTAACCACGCCGCAGGTGTGAAATCCCATGCCAACCGCGATGCTGCTCCAACTCTCCACGCCCAGCGTGTAGGACAGGAATCCGTTGCTCTCAGCCGCAAGTGCGCCGACTGCCCGAGCATCGACACGGAGCGTATGCGTTCCGAGGGGCAACCCGGACGTGCTCCAATTGGCCGTGTCGCCGTTCCAGTCTTGAATCAATACCCAGTTCGTGCCGCCGCCCTCCAGATCATAGAAGAACCGGTATTCGGGTGTTCCGGACGCGCAGTTCGCGGTGCCAGTGAGCGTCACGGCGGTGCCTGGGGACTGAGGGCTCGCAGGGTTGGCCGCAAGCGAGACCACGCTGCAGCCGCCGTCACCAAGCTCGTAGGAGCCAAAGCGATAGGCTTCCCAGCTAGACGTGTTGCCTGCCGCACGCACGAGGACTACAAGCGAGTACTTACCGGCGGGTAAACCGGTCGTGTTCCAGATCGCTGGGCTCGAGCCATACGACTGAATATCCACGTACGCACCGCCGGAAGGGAGTCGGTACTGAAAGCGGAACTCAGGCGTGCCAGAGCCAGTACATGTGGCGGAGGCAGAAAGCGTGACGCTCGTGCCCGATGGTTGTGGTGGAGCTGGGCTGGTCTGCAGCGTCGTTGACGTGCAGACGTCGTTGATCAGGTAGCTGGCATAGCCGACGCTTTGGAACTGCGTTGCGCCCACGGCACGAGCATAGGCGACCAGCAAGTACTTCCCGCTTGGGAGCCCAGCAGTGTTCCAGTTGGCGCTGTCGGAGTTGCCCCAAGCCTGGATCTCGACAACGGGCGATGTGCCCTCGCGCTGGTACGCAAACCGATACTCCGCAGTCTCGCCACCGCCGCAGGTGGCATCGACGGCTTGCAGCGAGACCACCGTTCCCGCGTCTTGCGGCGCAGCCGGAGTCGGGGCAGCCAGCTTGACGCCCAGACACGCCGCGAGGCTGACGCTGTCCACCTCTTCGCCAAACCCAGCCTCGGCGCTACAGCCGCCGAGCAGCGCGGCAGACGCCAGCGATGCCACCAGGACACGAAGCCCACCCAACTTTGTTCTTGTTTCCATGAGTTTCTCGATCACTCCCTCGGCGGCCAAACGCCTGACAGCACCGGACACCCTACCCTATACGGCTCTCGCTGTCGATCCTGGAGGGCGGGCGGTTTTCGGATAACTAACGGTCAGTTGCACCTGGGCTGCAACGGATTCATGACCACCTGACCGTGCCGTGGGGGCGACACGATGACCCTGAGGGTCTCGAGCAGCACCCCGATGTCTTTGAGAACCGACGCTTCCTCGAGGTACGCCCGGTACATCCGCAGCTTCATGGGGAGGATCTGCTGAACGTATGCGGCCTCAGGGTCAGCGGCCTGCGCCAGGATGTCTTCTTCACTGCGAAATCGAATCGTGGCGGGATCGGTGATGCCGGGGCGGAACCGCTGGAGGAACTCGCGGTCGGCCGGCGGGTAGAGGTCCACGTACTTGGGGACCTCCGGGCGTGGACCCACCAAGGAGAGGTCGCCGCGCAGCACGTTGATCAGCTCGGGCAGTTCGTCGAGCTTCGATCTGCGGAGGATGCGGCCGACGCGCGTGATCCGCGGGTCCGCCCCGGACGTGACTTGTGGGCCTACTACACCGACCCGCATCGTCCGGAACTTCAGGAGCTCGAACGGCTTGCCGCCGCGGCCCACGCGGGCTTGGCGAAATATGATGGGGCCAGGTGAAGAGGCTCGCACCAGCGCTGCGGTACCGACCAGCACCGGCGCGGTCAGCGCGAGCGCCACGAGCGACCCGCTCACGTCCATCGCCCGCTTCAGAACTAGACCAGCGGGCGAGTACATCATCCCCTCCGGCGGTGGCGGGTGACGACGTTACGGACCGCAGTTGCGACTTGGTCCACCTGCTCCTCCGTCATGGTTGGGAAGATCGGCAAGGATAGTAGTCGCGGCCATGCTGCAGCCGCCACGGGGAAGTGGTCCGGGACGTAGCCAAAGCTCTCACGATAGTAGGGCTGCATGTGTAGCGGGAGCCAGTGGACCGAAGACGCGACTCCAGCGGACTTCAGCGCGTCGATGAATCCAGAGCGGTCGATCGTGAGCTTCTCCAAGACCAGCTGGACGGCAAACAGGTGCCAGGAGTGCTTGCGGTTCGGCAGTTCCTCCGGGAGCGTCAGCTCCTCCAAGTCCCCAAGCGCTGCGCGTAGCCGTTCAGCTACACTGCGGCGAGCCTCCCACATCGCGTCTGCTCTTGCGAGCTGCGCTATGCCGATTGCGGAAGCGATGTCGGTGAGGTTGTACTTGAAGCCCGGCGCGACGATCTCGTAGTACCAGGAACCCGTGGCTGTGAACCGCTTCCAAGCGTCGCGGCTCATGCCGTGCAGCGACATGATGCGCATGCGGTCGGCCCAGTCTTCTCGCGCAGTCACTGCCATACCTCCCTCCCCAGTAGTGATGCACTTGTTGGCGTAGAAAGAGAAGCAGGTGATGTCCGCGGTCGTCCCGACGCTTTGCCACGGGGCTGCCTCGGACTCGCGGTACTGCGCGGGCAGGGTATGAGCTGCGTCCTCGATGAAAGCGAGGGAGTACTCCGTCGCCAGTCTCCGGAACGCACCGGCATCGGCCATCTGTCCGCCGTAGTGAACCGGAATGATCGCTCGCACCGGTCCGTGGGCCGCGGGCACACCGTTGACCGATTCGCCTGCCCGTAGGGAGCGGAGGATGGCCTCCGCGTGAGCGGGGTCGAGACACAGCGACTTCGGATCAGCGTCCGCAAACACCGGGATGGCGTCGAAATAGCGAACGACCTCGGCCGTCGCAGCGAAGGTGAGCGTCGGGACCAGTACGAGCTCACCTCGCTGAAGCCCGATGGCCTCGAGCGCCAAATGCAGCGCCGCTGTGCAAGAGTTGACCGCGACGGCGTGTTGGGCGCCGACGTACTGGGCGAAGAGGGCTTCAAACTCCCGGGTCTTGGGCCCGGTGGTCAGCCAGCCGGAGCGCAGGCACTCGACGACCGCGTCGATCTCGGCTTCTCCCACCCCCGGGGTGAAGAACGGTACAGCCATGTGTCGGGACGTTACCACGGGGCTCTGGTCGCGAGGCCAGCCCTTCTGCGGCGGAGCCTTGCGCTGTGCTACCCTTGCCCGGCGATGACGGAAGCTGTGTCGCCAGACGTGATGGTGGTCGTGACGGGCCGACACGTCGCCTGCTCGGTGGACGGCGAGGTCGTGATTCTCCACCTCGAGGACGGCGTGTACTACGGGCTGAACGCCGTGGGGACCCGAGTCTGGGAGCTGGTGCAGTCTCCTCAGCCGGTCGGGCACATCGTCGACCGAATCTTGGAAGAGTTCGACGTGGAGCGAGAACGATGCGTGCAGGACGTGTCCGAGCTCATCTCCGCGTTGGCGTCACGCGGGTTGGTTGAGTGCTCGCGGTAGCGACAGGAGCGCGAGTGAGTCGATTCGCCCGTGTCTTCGAGCTTTCGCGCCGCGCCGTCCGGCTTACTGCCCGTGAGCGTCGCCTCGCCGGCGAGGCTCTGCTGTTGCTGCTGACTGCGCGTGGGGTACTCCGCACACTTCCGGCTGGTGTCTCGGGTCCTGCGCTGCGTCGCGCCGCTTCCGCTCCGGTGGCAAGTGGCGCGTTGGCGGACCAGCGAATCGCGGATGAAGTGGCGTTCGCCATCGAACGGGCTGCGCGGCGGTTGGTTGCTGCAACGTGCCTGGAGCGCGCGCTCGTCGGTTGGCTCATGCTACGACGGCGAGGGATTGGTGCGGAAGTCCGCTTCGGTGCGAGACGCGCCTCGGCAGGTCTAGCCGCCCACGCCTGGTTGGAGGTTGCTGGGCGCACGGTCCTCGGGTTGGAGGATGAACCGGGTCACGTTCGCTTTCCGAGCGTTCCATGACCGCATTCATCGTTTCCATCACCCCGCCCGACGACGTGTCCGTGCTGCAGCCCGAGACTGACGTCGTCCAGGTGGCCGCCACATCAGGCGTGCTGACCGCGCGAACCGAAGGGGACGCCGCGGTTGCTCGAGGCAATGGGGTGACGTGTGTGGCTTGGGCGAGGCTGGACACGCAGGACAAGTCCGCGGCTAGCGGCAGCCACTCGGCCGCAGAGGTGATCCTCCATGCCTTTCTTCAGAGTGGCGGAACCGCGTTCGTGGAAGGGTTGTTGGGGGAGTTTGCGTTCGTACTGTGGGACGCCAACAGCGGCGACGTGACGCTCGGCAGTGACTACTTCGGAGTACACCCTCTCTTCTTCGCACGCACGGGAAGTTGCTTTCGAATCTCGACGGACCTGGCGCTGTTGGCCTCGACACCGGCGCTGGAACGGGAGCCCGACGAGCGCGCTATCGTCGACTACCTGGGTGGGTTTCCAGAGGACGAGACGCGCACGGCGTGGCGCCACGTACGTCGTGTTGCGCCGGGGACGGTCGTGACCTGGAAGGGCGGTGCTGCGCGCACTCGGCGGTATTGGCGACCGGAGGAGGTAGTGGGGGACTCCATACCAGACGCGGAGGCGCCAGATGCACTATACGACGCGCTACTCGAGGCCGTTCGATGCCGCGTTAGTTCTGTGGGCGTGACTGCCGTACTGGCCAGCGGTGGTTTGGATTCCTCGAGCATCCTGGCATTGGCCACGCAGTGCGGAGCCGGGCGGGTCGTTGCCGTATCCGGGGTATTCCCAGAAGGTGCCGCGCACGATGAGAGTTCGTATCAGCGGGAAGTCCAGAGACACCTTGGGGTGGAGCGAATCGGCGTGCGCATCGAGGACGCCCGCGAGCTCGATGTGGAAGCGTCCCTGGCCCTGTTCGGGCAGCCAGCGGCGGTGGGGGCGGAGTGGATGTCGTTGCCTCTCCTGCGCGCCGCTCGAGCGGCCGGGGCGGACGTCGCGCTGACCGGTCTTGATGGCGACCGGGTGGTATCTCACGGTCACGGGCGTCTCGCGGAGCTGGCGAATGACAGAAAGTGGAGAGAGCTCATATCGGAGGCGGACGCCTCATCGGCGAGTCGATCACTCGCGCTGCGAGTGGTCCTGGGGCAGGTGTTCGCGACGTCTTTGCCGAGGCCGTGGGTGCTCGAGCTCGAGCGAAGGGTTCGTCTTCGCGAAGTGCGGAAGGCGCCCGGGACCCAACTGTTGCGTGCGGAGGTGCTGGAGCGAGTCGGAGCCATCGACCGGGCGGTGGCAGACTGCCGGAGAGTGTGGTCGGGTCGCGATTACCACCTTCGCGCGCTGAACCGGGCGGACCGGTTTGCCGACGTTGGCGCGTTGGCCCCGCTCGGCAGGCTGACGGGTGTCTCGGCCCGGCACCCGTTCTACGACAGGCGCGTGGTAGAGTGCTGCCTCGGGATCGGCTCCAGGCTCAAGCGGGAGCGCGGGATCGGGCGTGTCGTGCTCCGAGAGGCGATGGGGGGGCTGCTCCCGGAGCTCGTGCGGCGTCGGTCCGACAAAGCTGCGTTCGATGATGCCTTCTCGGCCTGGGCGCTGCCCGAAATACGCAGGGTGCGAACGAAGTATCCTACTGATTTCGAACTGTTGCGCCCGTACGTGACACGCTCCTGGCTACGCAAGCTGGACGGTCCTCTGACTGCCGAGGTGCCGGTGGATCTCGTTTGGCGGTGCGTGGTAGTGTCCGCCTGGCTCCGGGGCGAGTTGACCCGGTCTGCACCTGGTGGACACTTCGATTTAATGCCAGGCGGGGTACGCGCAACGAAGCGGTTAGAAGGCACGTTTTCATGAAGCAGCAGACAGCACAGGGCACTGGCGACCAGAGCGCAAAGCGAGCGTATGAAAAGCCAGTTCTCGTGGTGCACGGCACCGTTGCCGAGCTCACCCAAGCGGGCGGTCGACGCCGTCGCGACGGATTGCTCACTCGCGCCCCGTCTTGAGGCCTGGCATCCGCGGGGCGTTGCTCTCCACATCGGCGGGGACGGTGCTTCGAGCCCGCCCGGGAGTAGTGATTCGAGTCAAGTCGGACGGCGTCTGTGACATTGACGCTCCGGGGGGCCGGATTCGTGTGCCGGCAGTCGGGCTGGCCGTGGTTGCCGTGTTCAGTCGACCCCGACCACTGGCGGAGGGGATCGCAGCGCTGGAGACGCAAGTCGCCGGCCACCAGGGTGCGCTCGAGCTCCTGTCCACGGTCATGACGCTGAGGAGCGCTGGAGTCCTCGAAGGCGCGGCCGACCTGCACGAACTCCAGTTCGACGCGATGGGTGAAGGCTTCGCGGCGCTACCGAGCCACGCTGCGCTCCTTGCGGACGGGCCTCGCACTTTGGGATGGCTGCGAGCGCTACGCCGAGCCGTGCGGCCGGGGCAGGTAGTGCTGGAAATCGGAGCTGGGACCGGCATCTTGTCCACGGCTGCGGCGTTGGCGGGTGCGCGGCGAGTGTTCGCGGTCGAGTCGACGGACGTTGCCGGGGTCGCTGCGCGGGTCGCGGACGGGAATCGAGTGGGGGATGTCGTGCAGCTCGTTCACGGCTGGTCCACCGCGATCGCTCTTTCTGAGCCGGCCGACCTATTGGTCTCGGAGATCCTGGATGACGACCCGTTCCAGGAGGGCGTCCTCGAGGCGACGGCCGACGCCCGCCAGCGCCACCTGCTGCCCGGAGCGACAGTGATACCTTCACGTATTCGCCTACTAGGTGTTCCCGCAGAACTCGCCCCCGAGGAGCTCGAGCGGCACGCCGTCACGCCCGAGTTGCTTCAGCGCTGGCGTGATCAGTATGGGATCGAACTAGCATCTCTGATTGAGTCGATGGGTGTTGGGTACGTTGTCAACCTGCTCCGCAAGCACACGGCGACCTGGACCCGACTTGGCCCGCCGGTCGTGCTTGCCGACGTGGACTTCGCGACGGATTTTCCGACGGCGCTCAGCACGGTAAGCGAGCTCCAAGTCAGCGCGGAAGGGGTTTGCCACGCCGTCCTCACGTACTTTGAAGCGCAACTCGACGAAGAGAGCGCGGTGACCACGGACCCGCTGCGCGGGGATGGCGCGACGAGCTGGCGCAACCCCGTCTTCGTCCTCGCTCGTCCGCGCCGCGTCCGAGCGGGAGACTCACTACGTCTCGCCTATCGCTACCCGGGGTCGCCATCGCTGGAGCTCCTGCCGTGACGTTGAGCGAATCCACCACGGTGGACTATCGCGCGTTTGGTGTGCTCGTTCGATCTGACATTCCGCTGTGGCCGACGGAACGACAAGTGGACGGGGAACCGGACATCCGAGTCATCCTTCGAGCCCCGGCCGCACCGCCGCCTGCAGTGTTTCGCGCGGGAGCTCGCGACACGACGGTCACGCTGGCGGGAGTCGGCGCGTTGCGAGTGCGGGATGGGAGTGTCATCGATGCGTTTCCCGCGGTGGGCGCGACCCAGGAGGTGCTGGGCGTGTTTGCCGCGGGCGCGGGGTTGGCAATGGCCCTGACGCAGCGCGGTCTGTTCGTACTTCATGGGTCGTGCATCGACGTACACGGAGCGGCCGTGTGCATCGCGGGACCTTCTGGGGCTGGCAAGTCTACACTGGCGGCCGTCATGGTTGCCCGGGGGCACCGGCTGGTCTGCGATGGGATGACCGCGCTACGAGTCACCGAGTCCGGGCAGGTGATGGCGGCCGTGGGTCCATCCGTGTTGAAGGTGTGGCCGGAGACCGCCCGGCACCTGGGCTGGGA
Organism: Polyangiaceae bacterium; assembly: GCA_019637295.1. Lineage (GTDB taxonomy): Bacteria > Myxococcota_A > Polyangia > Polyangiales > Polyangiaceae > JACKEA01. The sequence continues at coordinate 672,485 of JAHBVX010000003.1, read as the reverse complement.
CCTCGCCCGGCTGCCACCGGTCACGCAACTGCACGACAAGCGATTCGCCGTCGTCCCGACGGTGGCGGGCCCTGATGAGGTTGCCGTCAACCGCGTGTTCACACTTGGCCCCCGCGGTCCGGTCGCGCGCGTGCGCCTCGGCCCGCAGCAAGCGGTGATGGAGCTGGTCCGGCACACCTTCTTGATGGAGTTCTGCGATGAAGAGAGCGCAGCGTTCCTGTTCGATCAGGCAACCGCCGTTGCCGCCCGCACGACGACGATGGAGCTGTCACGGGGCGAGTGCCTTGCGGATGCAGCTGCCGCGGCTGACTTGCTGGAGTCAGGATGTTGAACCGCGCGCCCTGTCTCGCCTCCGTCGGCGAATGCGGACGGCTGCCTCTACGCCACTCCAGATTTTATGCAGTATACGTAGGGTGTGGCGGGGGGAGCGGGCGGCGATCGCGATCTGGCTGGTTCTAGCGGGCAGTTCGACTTCGGCGGGGTTGGCGAGGAACAGGCGGCGCAGCCCCTCCCTCCAACGGTTACGCGTAACCATCTGCGATAGGCGCGATAGCCTGAGCGCCCGCTGATAGTCCTCATCGAGCGCGCCCATCACGACGTGCGCAAGCACAGCCTCCTCCGCCGAACCTTCAGAGGGGAAAGCGCCTCGAACCAAGACCTGGACGAGCCGAAAGACCGCGAGCGTCTCCTCATGGCGCATCCCGTGGCGGATCCACGGCTCTATCTTGGTCGCGAGTTCCACTGGTCGCTCTCCCACGCCCAGATCCGCCAAGTCGCACAACATCCGGGTCAGGGGGTAGGAAGTAGGGGTTGCGCCGTGTTGGACGTAACCGTGCACTAGGGCGTGGGCAGCCAGCAGCTCCCAAGTCGGGACTAGGACGTCGCGATCGAACGCCGCCGCAAGCGTGACGAGCTGAGCCGACACGAGCGCATCGAGCGTCGCGGGAGCGTTCCGGAGATTCACACCCGGAACGACCGTGTGGATCTCGACGAATGAGTTCTGCGCGTGGTCGAGAGTCGCGAGGTGATGGGGGCGGTCACCGTGTCCGGCGTCGAAGTAACCTTCGGCGAGGAGCGCACTCCACAGGCGGCGCGCGTCGGCGCTCCGGACCAATACGTCGAGGTCGTTGGCGAGCCTGCACCCCTCGACGGGCAGTCCGCGGGCCCATAGGCCAGCGTGCTTCATCAACACCACTGGGATCCCCAGCGCTCGCGCGCACGACACCAGCACGCTACCCGATGCGGTGATCCGGCGGTGGGCCGCCAGCGAGGCCAGCCGATGTTGGGCCAATCGGCGGGGAGCATCAGGTCCCAGCATACGGGCGAGTGCAGCCGGCTCGTGTCTGCTCGCAATCCTCGCCGCAAGTCCCAGACCTTCGCAGGGACCGAACGCAATGACGCTCCGCGGCATTGGCGCCGCGGGACCAAAGGCGACGCGAAAAATGTCTTGTAAATCGCTGTGTTGAGGCAGCGAAGGGGGGCGATAGCGTATAGGCACCGACTCGGTCACACTAGCACGCTGGGTTGCTCGCGCCGGGGGATGGGGCTAAGACGCCGGCCTGAACGAGCGGGGGGGTGTGGGGCATCCAACGGGCTCCAGCAGGGCATTTCGTGGCGAACGACGCAGAAGAGACACGCGACAATGGGTCGCTCGAGCAGCTCTGGCGAGCACTGAACAAGAGTCGGTGGCTGATCCTGGCGTCGACGCTCGTCATCATGGCGGCGGTCACCTTCTTCACCCTCGGTCAGACCAAGGTCTACAGGGCGACGACGACCCTCCAGATCGATCCGAACCCGCCGAGTCCGCTCGGTCAAGACGTGCGGGCGGTAGTCACCATGGGCGCCGACACGTTCTGGAACAATCAGGAGTACTACGCTACTCAGTACCGGATCCTGCGCAGCCGGGGGGTAGCGGCCGACGCGGTCCGCGGACTCGCGCTGCACAAGGACGGCGCGTTTCTTCAGAACCTGCCGGCGGGAAAGGCCGCTGCCGCCGATGCCTCCGAGCGGGACGCCGTAGACGCCGTCTTGGCTCGCCTCTCGGTAGAGCCCATCAAGGACAGCCGTCTAGTCGCGGTGAGCTTCGAGGATGCGGACCCAGACCGCGCCCAGCGCGTGCTCTCGGCATTGGTGGACGCCTACCTGCAGCGCAACGTCGACGATGTGGCCGTCTCCAACACTTCGGCGAGCAAGTGGCTGAACGAGCAACTCAAGAAGCTGAAAGAAGACCTGGAGCAGAGTGAGCTAGCGCTGCACGAGTACAAGAAGGATCAGCAGATCCTGTCCGTGTCGCTCGACGACCAGTCGAACATGTTGCGGGAGGAGATGAAGCGCCTGAACGATGCGCTAACCGACGTGCGAGTGCGGCGCGAGCACGTCCAGAGTAGGGCGCGAGAGCTGGAGAAAGTCGATACCTCCGACCCGGTGAACCTGCCAGCTACCGAGCTGCTGCAGAGCGCGATCCTCAACACGCTACGTGAGAAGTACATCTCCGCCCGAGGCGACCACGCGAGCCTGCTGCAGTCGGGCAAGGGGGAGCACCATCCCGAACCGCGGTCCAAAGCAGCGCAAGTGACCATTGCTCGGGAAGCGTTGCTCAAGGAGGTCCGAAACGTCCGCGGCGCTTTGCGGTCGGACTTGGCGGCTCTCAATCGGGAGGCCAGCGGTCTCGAGCGGCTCAACGAGCGTGCCAAGCAGCGAGCCTTCGAGGTGAACAAGCTCGAGATAGCGTTCCGTCGCTTGGAGCGAACCAAGGTGAACAACGAGAAGCTCTACGGAGTCGTGCTGGAGCGCTCGAAGGAGACGGACCTCGCGAGCCTGATGCAGTTCAACAACCTGCGCGTCGTCGAAGAGCCCTTGGGCGGTCGAGGGCCAGTCAAGCCGCGAGTGCCGCTCAACATCGCCTTGGGCGGAGTCGGCGGACTCGTCTTCGGGTTGTTGCTGGCAATCGGTAGGGAGCAGCTCGACCGGACGCTCAAGACATCTGAGGACATCGAGCGTGAACTGGACATTCCGTTTCTTGGTTCGTTGCCGCTCGCGGACGATGCAGCCGCGAAGGCGGATGACGCCGGGCTGTTGGCGCATCGCCAGCCGTCTGGCGTGCTGGCGGAGGCCGCGCGAGGGATCCGAACCAACTTGCTCTTCATGTCGCCGGACCGCCCATATCGGCGCTTGCTCATCACCAGCCCGGGCCCGGGAGAAGGCAAGACGACCGTGGCGAGCACCATCGCGGTGGCACTGGCCCAGGCCGGAGAGCGAGTGATCCTGGTGGACTGCGACTTGCGAAGGCCGCGTCTCCATCGCGTGTTCGGGCGGGTCAACGATCGAGGAGTGAGCACCGCCACGCTGGAGCCCGCGTCACTCGAAGCCATGGAGCTGGAGACTGAGGTGCCAAACCTGAGCCTGCTCCCCTCCGGTCCGCATGTGCCGAACCCAGCCGAGTTCCTACTCACGGATGCCTTTCGCGGGATGCTCGACCGCTTGAGCGAGCGGTACGATCGGGTGGTTCTCGACACGCCCCCCGCATCCGTCGTGTCGGATGCTGCGATTCTGTCGAACAAGGTAGACGGGATCGTGTTCGTGTTCCGCTCGATGAAGACCCCCCGGGACACCGCGAAGAAGGTGCTGCGCACGCTGCGGGACGTGGGCGCGCCGGTCGTAGGCGCAGTCCTGAATGCTCTGGATGCGGCCCGGCTCGGCTACGGCAAGTACCACTACTATCACTACAACTACTACGGCCGGGACGAGAAGGCGCCTCAATCAGACTCGAGCTAGTAGTGGCGGTCTGCCGTCGCCCGCCACTGGGAGACCGCGACAGGCTCCATCCCGTTCTGAAACGACTTCTGTCCCGCCTCGAGCACCGCCACGACATCGATGGCGTGATCGAGCGCGATGGCAAAGGGGCCGCCGTCGCGTACGCGTCCGACGAAGTGCTGAACTTGCGCGAGCAGGGGTTCAGTCGGCGCACGATCGCAATGAATCACGTGCCCTGCTCCTCCCCCGCGCTCGTAGAGGACGAGAGGTTCACTCCGCTCGCTCTCGAACACTGCGGTGCCGAGTGAGCCATGTACCGTCATGCGGCGCCCGGAGGCACGCGACGACGCGCGAAGGTCGACCTGGGTCGTGTCCCCCGTTTGGAAGCGTGCCGTGATGGACTCTCGATCCCCGTCGCTGATCCGACTGGCGGCGATCCGGTCGACGCGAGCGCACGCGAGGGACATGGCCAGGCTGATGTCGTGGGGGCCCAGGGACCACCAGACTGGGTGCAGGGCGCACCCACCCCGCGCCGAGGCGCGCTCCGCCTCGATGTGCTGGATTGAACCCAGTGCGCCGGTGCGTACCAGTCTTTCAAGCGCCTGGACGGCCGTGTGATGGTGCAGGATGAGACCGACCATCACCCTCCGACTGGTCGCCGAGGACATCGCCCGGATGGCGAGCGCGTCCGGCAGGGACATGGCCATCGGCTTCTCCACGAAGACGTGTTTGCCCGCTCGGAGCGCGGCAAGCGTCAGCGCGGCATGAGACGCTGGCGGAGTGGCTATGGCGACTGCGTCAACTCGTTCATCAGCGAGTACCGCCTCGGCGCACTGTTCCCTGCGGACCTGCGGGGGGAGGTGAGACAGGAGCGAAGGCTCGAGATCACAGGCGGTGAGCAGCTCACAGTGATGCGCCGAGGCGAACGCACGTAGGAGATTCCGACCCCAACGGCCCGCACCGATCACCGCGACGCGGAGGGGTGTATCCGAGCGAGGCGCATTGGGCGCCGGGGAGGCTGGCAGCGCCAGGGTACGGGAGGATTCCATGGCAAGCTCGCGGGCTGCGACAGCGCTGGGTCATACCACAGGCGGGCCGGTCTTCGGCGCGGACGTGCGCACTCACTGAGCAGCGGCGGCCACCGCGCGAAGCGCCGACTGCTGGGCTACTGCCGGCGGCTCTTCGGACGGTACCAGTCTGCCGGTTCCCACGCCTTCCGCCCCTGGGTCCTGCATCTCCGGCACCACCTGCTTGAGCGCGCCACGGACCTCCTCGCGTGACGTGGAGGACGTTACGGCCGCCAGCAGTTCGAGCTTGCTCTCGACGAGCGCAAGCGGGCAGGGACCGAGCTTGCCGACGAAGATCTTCTCGTGTCGGGTCTTGCCCATCTTCTCGGCGTCGAAGGCGAGCTCCTCGAACAGCTTCTCGCCCGGACGAATCCCGCTATAGACGATCTCCATATCGACGCCAGGCTGAAAGCCGCTGAGTCGGATGAGCTCCTCTGCAAGGTCGGAGATGCGAACGGGCTCGCCCATGTCGAGCACCAGGATCTCCCCCTGATTGCCCATGGCGGCGGACTGCATCACCAGCTGGCTCGCCTCAGGGATGGTCATGAAGTGACGCATCATGTCCTTGTGGGTGACCGTGACCGGCCCGCCCGCGGCAATCTGCGCCTTGAAGATTGGGATCACCGAGCCGGTGGAGCCCAGGACGTTGCCAAACCGCACTGCCACGAACTTGGTCGTGGAAGACTGGGAGAGCGCCTGGACGTACATCTCGGCGGTGCGCTTGGACGCCCCCATGATCGAAGTGGGGTTTACGGCCTTATCCGTGCTGATGAGCACGAACGCCTCGCTGCCGTACTCGTGAGCGGCATCGGCGACCTTCTTCGTGCCGAAAACGTTATTCTTGATCGCCTCGCCCGGATTCCACTCCATCATGGGCACGTGCTTGTGCGCCGCGGCGTGGAACACGACGTGGGGTCTCTCGGCGTCGAAAACGGCGTCGACCCGCCCGCTGTCGCACACATCGCAGATGATGGGGTGAAGGTCTAGGTCTGGGAACGCGGCGAGCAGCTCCTGGTGGATAGAGAACAGATTGAACTCAGCCTGCTCGACCAGCGCCAGGCTGGCGGGCTGGAAGCGGGCGACCTGACGGCAGAGCTCCGACCCGATCGAGCCACCCGCGCCAGTGACCAACACGCGCTTGCCCTTCAGGAAGCCGCTGATCAGGTCCAGGTCCAAGGTTACGGCTTCGCGGCCCAGCAAGTCTTCGATCGAGACCTCGCGGATCCGGGAGAGGTTCACCTTTCCGTGCAGGATCTCGTAGATCCCGGGGATGATTTTCACCCGGATCCCCGCAGACTCGCAGCGCTGCTTGATGCGGCGGATGTCCGTGCCCGAAGCGTTGGCCACCGTGATGATGGCTTGCGTCGCGCCCGTCTTGCGAACGAGCTCCTCAATCTCGTCCGTGGTGCCGAGCACCTTCACGCCGTGCACGATCTCGCCGATCTTGAGGCGGTCGTCGTCCACGAAACCGACGACGCCGATCGGGAGATCCGGGCGCGAGGTGATCTCCTTCGCCACGAGCACACCGGCCTGACCCGCGCCCACCAAGAGCGTGGCTACCTTCCGGGGTGAGCGGTGGCCGAGGTCCCGCGACCGGGATGACTCGTCCAACACCCGGCGAAGCGCGCGTACCCCCGCGACCCCCAGAAACGCAAGCACCGCGTTGGCCGCTATGACCCCAAGCGGCACGATGCCGTACGCTGCCGGAGCAAATGACTTGGCCATGTACGGCGCCGAGAGGCGCAGGACGACCAGCACCGCGGTGCTCACCGCGATCGCCCAGAGGACCTTTTGTACCTCGCGCAGGCTGATGTAGCGCCAGGCGAAGTAGGGCACCGAAAACGCGTACAGCCCGAACAGCTCGAGCCCGACCACGTAGGGCCAGGTGAACATCAGGAGCTTGGTCATCTCGAACGGCGGCAGACCGTCGAAACGCAGCAGGAAGGCCAACCAGTAGGCCAAAGACAGGATGAAGACGTCCGCGAGGCTGCGCAGGGCGCGCGTCAGGTTCCTGGAGAAGGGCTCGGACATGACCGCCGCTGAGTTGGGTTGCCCGGACGTGGGCGGGCGTTCGCCCGAGAGTTCACCCGAGTCCAGTTCGTCTGAAGCGCTAGTTCGGTCGCGCTGCATCGGCCCAGCCCGTGAGTATCACCTCGACGTCCAGGCGCCAGCAATTCTCGTCGACTAGCGGCGGGAACGCTCTGCTAAGTCCGGGAAGACACTGGACAAGCGCGCCGTTGTTCGCCTTCGGTCACCAGACCGAGTATCATGGAAGGCCTTTGCTGAACGATAGCCTTGTAGGAGGGCCCATGAGACTTCCCCGATTCTTGACCCCGGTTGTGTGCCTGACGTTGGTATCGTGCGGGGTGGACGACCCTCAGCCGACTCCTTCGGAGTCTGTTGCGACCGTCGCCGAGCCCATCGTCGGCAATTGCACGCTGCAGACCCTTGGGATGCCGTGCGATCCGGATGGGCCGCTGGGACCCAAGCTGGAGTGCGAAGGGAAGTGTTGGGTCGGCGGGACCCCGCTCACGGCGGTCTGCTTTGGTGTCTCGAACGTCGCTGAGACCAACGGGTGGGCGTGTGGGACGGCGGGAGGTATTGGCGACGGGGCATGCGCGAACCGTTGCCAGGCTGGGGCGTGCGTTCAGGCGCCAGCGCCAAAAGGTGTGGCCTGTCGTCCGAGCGGGAGCGTCGCGGCGTGCGCGGGTGAGTGTGACGGGCAGGGCAACTGTGATGCGCTGGTCAACCCCTGCCCGGTGTCCGTGAACAACTGCACGTTCGACACGTGCAACCCGGTAGATGCGTCGCAGTGCGTCACACGCAACTCGCTTGGCACTACCGCCTGCGAGGACGGCAACGCTTGCACTATCGGAGACAAGTGCAACGGAGCGGGTACCTGCAACCCCGGTCCCAACACCAAATGCGACGACAACAACCCCTGCACCAACGACTCGTGCAACTCGAGCAACGGCGCGTGCACGCACACGTTCAACACGAACCCCTGCAACAACGGCAACGCCTGCACCACGGGCGACACCTGCGCCAACGGCGTGTGTCAGGCGGGTGGGCCCACGAACTGCAACGACAACAACGTCTGCACGACGGACACGTGCGCGCCGGCGACGGGGTGCGCGAACACGCCCATCAGCTGCAACGACAACAACGCCTGCACGACGGACACCTGCCACCCGACGAACGGCTGCCAGCACGCGCCGATCAGCTGCGACGACAACGATCCGTGCACCACGGACTCGTGTAACTCGGCCACCGGCTGCGTCCACACGCCCATCTCGGGCTGCGGGACGGGCGGCACCGGGGGTACGGGCGGGGCCGCGGGCTCCGGCGGCACTGGTGGGACCGCGACGGGCGGGACCGGCGGGACCGCGACGGGCGGGACTGGCGGCGCGACGGGCGGGACTGGCGGCACCGCGACGGGCGGGACCGGCGGGACCGCGACGGGCGGGACCGGCGGGACCGCGACGGGCGGCGCGGCGGGCGCGGGTGGCACGGCCACCGGCGGCGCGGCGGGTGCGGGCGGCGTGGCTGGGTCTGCCGGCAGCGCCGGCTCGGCCGGTAGCGCTGGCACGGGCGGTAGCGCTGGCACGGGCGGTTCGGCGGGCTCGCCCACAGGCGGGACCGGCGGGACGAGCTCGGGCGGGACGAGCTCGGGTGGCACCAGCTCCGGCGGCACCGGCTTCGGTGGCACTGGTGGCAGCGCCGACGCGGGCCCGGACGGCGGCTCCAAGGACGTGGCGGCGGAGGGAGGCGGCTGCGGCTGCCGAGTCCCCGCGAACACGCCCTCGGCCCCTGGCGCCTGGCTGTTCGCAGCGCTCGCAGCGCTCGGCCTCAGCCGCCGACGCCGCGCGTGAACCAAACGGGGTCGCGCGTCGTGTGCGGCCCGGCTTTGGCCTTCACGCGTTGAGCCGCACGAGCTCCGGCGCCGCGAGGTACGCGACGCCGGAGCGGTGTGCTCAGTGCGTGAGCTTCCAGAGGGAAGCGAGCAGGTGATCGAGCTGCGAGAGCGCCTCGTGCGCGTCGGCCTGGTCGAAGTACCCCCAGCCGACGGCGGCGAGCAGTCCGACGCGGACCTCGCTGGCGCTGCCTGCTGAGCTCTGATAGCGAGCGCGCCGCGTACCGAGATCCGAGTAGGCGCCTTCGCCGAGGTTGAGCACGAAGCTATTGGTGGCGTCGCGCAGCTGCTGAGCGAGCTTGCGATCGTGGCGCTGTACGCGGCGGACGAGGGGCGCGACGGCGCGTTGGGTGGTGAGGGCGAGGTCGAGAGTGCGAAGCTGCATGGTGTTGTTCTCTTTCCGCCCGCGAGGCGGCGGGTCACCCGACCCGCCCGCCGCCGCGCGGGCAGAAACCCGAGCGCGCGCCTCTGCACCCCACCGCCTGCGGGCGCAGTGCCAGCCCCGCTGGCACGAGCACCGCACTCGCCGTCGGCCCCCGTCCCAGCCCCAGCCCCCGTCCCCAGCCCCGGTCCCTGTCCCTGACGCCGTCGCGCGGGCAGAAACTCGAGCCTTCGCGCGCGCCTCTGCCCCACCGCACTCACTGTCGGCCCCAGTCCCTGACACTGCCACCGACGCAGTCCCAGTCCCAGTCGCTGCCACCGACGCAGTCCCAGTCCCAGTCGCTGTCACTGCCCCAGTCCCCGACGCAGCCCCCGTCACTGACGCAGCCCCAGCCCCAGTCCCAGACGCAGTCGCAGTCCCGGTCCCGGGCCCCGTCGCCGTCGCAGTCCCAGTCCCCGACGCGACCCCGCCCCGTCGCCGTCACCGCGTCTGACGGATCCACAAGTGCCTTGAAAATTGAAACTCGAAGTTGCAATATTCCAGGTAGTGGTCGCCATCGCCCGGAGCGAGCATCTCCAACGTGTCCGGCTCCTGCTGCGCCGGTCGCCCGTCGTGGCGCTGCTCGGAGCTCGGCAGATTGGCAAGTCTACGCTCGCGCGTCAGCTCGTTCGTGAGCACCGTGGTGCCGTTCGCTTCTTCGATCTCGAAGACTCGCGGGACGTCGCCGAGCTCGCGTCCCCCATGCTTGCGCTCGAGCCGTTGCGCGGGCTGGTGGTGCTCGACGAGGTGCAGCTTCGACCGGGGCTCTTCCCCACGCTGCGGGTGCTTGCGGATCGGCCACGCACTCCGGCGCGGTTCTTGGTGCTCGGCAGCGCCACCCCCGAGTTGCTGCGCCAGGGTTCGGAGACGCTGGCCGGCAGGATGGCGTTTCACGAGCTCTCGGGCTTGGATCTCGCGGAGGTCGGCGTCGCGAACCTGGAGCGCCTGTGGTTTCGTGGGGGCTTCCCTCGGTCGTACTTGGCCAGCAGCCATCCGGCCAGCGGCGATTGGCGTCGTGACTTCATCAAGACCTTCCTGATGCGCGACGTCCCGAGCTTCGGCAAGGCGATACCGCCAGCCACCCTGGAGCGTTTCTGGGCGATGCTGGCCCACTACCACGGCCAAACGTGGAACGGCTCCGAGCTGGGACGTTCGTTCGGGGTCTCGCACACCACGGTGCGTTCCTACCTCGACCTGCTGGCTGGCGCCTACGTCGTGGACCAACTCCAGCCGTGGGTCGAGAACTTGGGGAAGCGCTTGGTCAAGTCTCCCAAGGTGTACATAGCTGACAGCGGGCTCGCGCACGGTCTGCTCGGCATCGAGTCGCCTCGCGAGCTACTACGCCACCCCAAGCTCGGTGCCAGCTGGGAGGGTTTCATCGTGGCCCAGATCCGACGGCGGCTCGGTGCGCGTCGCGAGGAGTGCTTCTTCTGGAGGACCCACGCCGGGGCAGAGCTGGATTTGCTGGTCGTGCGCGGGCGCCACCGCCTGGGCTTCGAGGTGAAGCGTACCGACGCCCCTAGGGTCACCCCGTCCATGCGCAGCGCGCTCGAGGCCCTGCGTCTCGAGCGTCTAGACGTCGTGCACGCGGGACCCAGGACTTTCGCAATGGATCGCAGGATCCGCGCCGTGGCTGCCCAGGAGTTGCTGTCGGCTCTGGCTTGACGCCGCTGTCACCGTCCCGCGCGCTCGACGCTGTCCCCGACGCGGTCACTGCCGCTGGCCGCGCTCGCGCGCGTCGCCGAGCTCGAGGCCGCGCTCGCGAAGCGCCCCTGACTCTGTCCCCGACGCTGTCCCTGACACTGCCCCTGTCCCCGACGCGGTCCCTGTCCCCGTCACTGTCCCTGTCCCCGACCCTGTCCCTGTCCCTCTCCCTGACACTGTCCCCTGTCCCTGTCCCCGACTCTGCCCCCGCCACCGACGCGGTCCCAGTCCCAGTCCCAGTCCCAGCCGCTGTCCCCGTCGCAGTCCCAGTCCCCGCCGCCGTCACTGCCCCAGTCCCCGTCGCAGTCACGGTCGCTGCCACGGACACGGACACCGCCACCCGACGCTGAAGTCGGGACGCAACCGGCGCGCCGCTGCGGCCGAGGGGCATGCGGTCGCCGTGCTATGCTCCGAGTCCAAGATGGCCCAGTCGCTCCCATCGGAGATCGTCGTCCGCTATCGAGTCCCTGGGTTCTCGGAGCAGTGGACGATCCCGGAGGGTGTCGTGCCTGAGGCGCCCTGGCACTTCGCGAGCGCGGGGCGGCTGTATGAGCGCCTGGCGCGGCGCTTCGCGTCGAGCGGCCGGGCGGCGAGCGCGTTTCGCAACCTCGCGGTGCGGGTGCGGCAGGACTTGCCCAGCGTGGGGTTCGATCCGGACGTGTGCGTGGTGGAGCCCTCGCCCCCCGACGCGGCCAGCCTCGACAGCCTGAGGCTGTGGCAGCCGGGTCACCCGGTGCCGCGGCTGGTCGTGGAGATCGTGAGCAAGGGACACCCGAGCAAGGACTACGTGGAGGTTCCCGACCAGTGCGCAGCCGCCGGCGTGGAGGAGCTGGTGGTGTTCGATCCGAAGCGCCTCGGACCCCGCGCCCACGGCGGGCGCAAGCTGCTGCAGCTCTGGCGTCGCGCGCCGGAGGGCGGCTTCGAGTCCGTGTTCTCGGGTGACGAACCCGCGCGCTCGAGCGTGCTGGGCGCCTGGCTCATCCCCTCGGCCGAGCACCTCGAGCTGCTGATCGCGGACGATGCCGAGGGACGCGAGCCGTGGCTCACGAGCGAGGAGGCCGAACGCGGCGAACGCGCCGCGAAGGACGCCGCGCTGGCCGCGAAGGATGCCGAACGTGCTGCGAAGGAGGCCGCGCTGGCCGCGAAGGACGCCGCCCTCGCACGCGTCGCCGAGCTCGAAGCCGAGCTGGCGAAGCGCGTCTGACGCCGCCCTCGCCACGGTCGCAGTCACCGGCTTTGCCCCGCGATTCCGATCCGAACCAACAAACAAATCGTCAGCCCCGTCCAAACAGCTGAGTAGGAGCCGCGCCGTCGCAGCCCAGGAGTTGCTGACGGCTCTGGCTTGACGCCGCCGACCGCCGCTGTCCCTGCCCTTCCGAGGGCGCTACCGTTCGCCTCTCGACGCAGGAGGAGAACATGTCGCAGACCCATTCCATCCGTGGCCGCTGCCTGTGCGGCGCCGTGTGCATCCGAGCCGCCGCGAAGCACGCTCACGTGGAGGCTTGCCACTGCATCATGTGTCGCACCTGGAGCGGCGGGCCGCTGCTGAGCGTGGAGTGCGGTGACAGCGCCGTGATCGACGGCGAAGAGCACGTCACCGTGTACGGTTCATCCGACTGGGCCGAGCGCGGCTTCTGCAGTCGTTGCGGCACCCACCTGTTCTACCGGCTGAAGCGTGGCGGTGTGTTCGCGGTGCCAGTGGGCCTCCTCGAGCCCGGTACGCCCTGGGAGTTCACCAAGCAGATCTTCATCGACCACAGGCCCGCCTACTACGCGTTCGCCAACGCCACAGAGCAGCTGACCGGTGAAGAGGTCTTCGCTCAGCACGGGGCCTGAGTGGGTCCCGGTCGCTGACTCAGCTGTCGCTGTCCCTGACCCTGACCCTGTCCCAGTCCCAGTCCCAGTCCCAGCCGCTGTCCCCGTCGCAGTCCCAGTCCCCGCCGCCGTCACTGCCCCAGTCCCCGTCGCAGTCACGGTCGCTGCCACGGACACGGACACCGCCACCCGACGCTGAAGTCGGGACGCAACCGGCGCGCCGCTGCGGCCGAGGGGCATGCGGTCGCCGTGCTATGCTCCGAGTCCAAGATGGCCCAGTCGCTCCCATCGGAGATCGTCGTCCGCTATCGAGTCCCTGGGTTCTCGGAGCAGTGGACGATCCCGGAGGGTGTCGTGCCTGAGGCGCCCTGGCACTTCGCGAGCGCGGGGCGGCTGTATGAGCGCCTGGCGCGGCGCTTCGCGTCGAGCGGCCGGGCGGCGAGCGCGTTTCGCAACCTCGCGGTGCGGGTGCGGCAGGACTTGCCCAGCGTGGGGTTCGATCCGGACGTGTGCGTGGTGGAGCCCTCGCCCCCCGACGCGGCCAGCCTCGACAGCCTGAGGCTGTGGCAGCCGGGTCACCCGGTGCCGCGGCTGGTCGTGGAGATCGTGAGCAAGGGACACCCGAGCAAGGACTACGTGGAGGTTCCCGACCAGTGCGCAGCCGCCGGCGTGGAGGAGCTGGTGGTGTTCGATCCGAAGCGCCTCGGACCCCGCGCCCACGGCGGGCGCAAGCTGCTGCAGCTCTGGCGTCGCGCGCCGGAGGGCGGCTTCGAGTCCGTGTTCTCGGGTGACGAACCCGCGCGCTCGAGCGTGCTGGGCGCCTGGCTCATCCCCTCGGCCGAGCACCTCGAGCTGCTGATCGCGGACGATGCCGAGGGACGCGAGCCGTGGCTCACGAGCGAGGAGGCCGAACGCGGCGAACGCGCCGCGAAGGACGCCGCGCTGGCCGCGAAGGATGCCGAACGTGCTGCGAAGGAGGCCGCGCTGGCCGCGAAGGACGCCGCCCTCGCACGCGTCGCCGAGCTCGAAGCCGAGCTGGCGAAGCGCGTCTGACGCCGCCCTCGCCACGGTCGCAGTCACCGGCTTTGCCCCGCGATTCCGATCCGAACCAACAAACAAATCGTCAGCCCCGTCCAAACAGCTGAGTAGGAGCCGCGCCGTCGCAGCCCAGGAGTTGCTGACGGCTCTGGCTTGACGCCGCCGACCGCCGCTGTCCCTGCCCTTCCGAGGGCGCTACCGTTCGCCTCTCGACGCAGGAGGAGAACATGTCGCAGACCCATTCCATCCGTGGCCGCTGCCTGTGCGGCGCCGTGTGCATCCGAGCCGCCGCGAAGCACGCTCACGTGGAGGCTTGCCACTGCATCATGTGTCGCACCTGGAGCGGCGGGCCGCTGCTGAGCGTGGAGTGCGGTGACAGCGCCGTGATCGACGGCGAAGAGCACGTCACCGTGTACGGTTCATCCGACTGGGCCGAGCGCGGCTTCTGCAGTCGTTGCGGCACCCACCTGTTCTACCGGCTGAAGCGTGGCGGTGTGTTCGCGGTGCCAGTGGGCCTCCTCGAGCCCGGTACGCCCTGGGAGTTCACCAAGCAGATCTTCATCGACCACAGGCCCGCCTACTACGCGTTCGCCAACGCCACAGAGCAGCTGACCGGTGAAGAGGTCTTCGCTCAGCACGGGGCCTGAGTGGGTCCCGGTCGCTGACTCAGCTGTCGCTGTCCCTGACCCTGACCCTGTCCCAGTCCCAGTCCCAGTCCCAGCCGCTGTCCCCGTCGCAGTCCCAGTCCCCGCCGCCGTCACTGCCCCAGTCCCCGTCGCAGTCACGGTCGCTGCCACGGACACGGACACCGCCACCCGACGCTGAAGTCGGGACGCAACCGGCGCGCCGCTGCGGCCGAGGGGCATGCGGTCGCCGTGCTATGCTCCGAGTCCAAGATGGCCCAGTCGCTCCCATCGGAGATCGTCGTCCGCTATCGAGTCCCTGGGTTCTCGGAGCAGTGGACGATCCCGGAGGGTGTCGTGCCTGAGGCGCCCTGGCACTTCGCGAGCGCGGGGCGGCTGTATGAGCGCCTGGCGCGGCGCTTCGCGTCGAGCGGCCGGGCGGCGAGCGCGTTTCGCAACCTCGCGGTGCGGGTGCGGCAGGACTTGCCCAGCGTGGGGTTCGATCCGGACGTGTGCGTGGTGGAGCCCTCGCCCCCCGACGCGGCCAGCCTCGACAGCCTGAGGCTGTGGCAGCCGGGTCACCCGGTGCCGCGGCTGGTCGTGGAGATCGTGAGCAAGGGACACCCGAGCAAGGACTACGTGGAGGTTCCCGACCAGTGCGCAGCCGCCGGCGTGGAGGAGCTGGTGGTGTTCGATCCGAAGCGCCTCGGACCCCGCGCCCACGGCGGGCGCAAGCTGCTGCAGCTCTGGCGTCGCGCGCCGGAGGGCGGCTTCGAGTCCGTGTTCTCGGGTGACGAACCCGCGCGCTCGAGCGTGCTGGGCGCCTGGCTCATCCCCTCGGCCGAGCACCTCGAGCTGCTGATCGCGGACGATGCCGAGGGACGCGAGCCGTGGCTCACGAGCGAGGAAGCCGAACGCGGCGAACGCGCCGCGAAGGACGCCGAACGCGCCGCGAAGGAGTCCGCGCTCGCACGCGTCGCCGAGCTCGAAGCCGAGCTTGCGAAGCGCCCCTGACGCTGTCCCCGTCCCCGTCCCCGTCCCCGTCCCCGTCCCCGTCCCAGCCCCCGTCCCCGTCCCAGCCCCCGTCCCCGTCCCCGTCCCAGCCCCCGTCCCCGACGCGGTCCCAGTCGCCGACGCTGACGCTGACGCTGACCTTGACGCCGGGGCCTCCGGGTCGAAGTCGTCGATGGAGTAAGTTCAGGCGCGAGGCGAGGGCGTTCGCGTGCGCTGTTCGGGTTCGCGTGCGCGTGGGCACTGGGCGTCAGCGCCGCGTCACCTGGACGCCGTCCTTGACGCGATCGCTGGGGTGCAGGACCACCCGCGCGCCGGGCTCGAGCCCGCCGGTGAGCTCGACCTCGCTGCCGTTGTTCTGTCCGATCTCGACGCTGCGCAGCACCGCCCGCTCATCCTCGATGGCGAACACCGCCCACTTGCCCTCGCTGCGGAAGAGCGCGCTGGCGGGCAGGCGTAAGACGTCGCTGCTCTGCCAGATCACGATCCGCGCCTCGACGCGGTAGCCGTCCATCAGCGGTGCCCACTTCTCGTAGGGCTCGTCCAGATCGAGCACGGCGTTGACGCGCTGTTCCTCGACGCCCAGGGCGGAGAGACGCGTGAACGCGGAGGGCTCGATCATCCGCACCCGAGCGGACAGGGGCGGGCCGCCCCAACGCTCGATACTGGCCCGGGCGCCAGGCGAGATGCGCACGGCGTCGCTGGTGAGCACGTCCACGACCAGCTCGAGCGCCGCGGGGTCGCCGAGCTCGAGCAGGGGCGTGCCCGCCTGCACCACGCCCTCGCTCTCGTGCAGGACCTTCAGCACCTTGCCGGCCAGGGGGCTCGGTACCAGCATGCTCTCTTCGGTGTCGCTGCGCTTGGTGCTGAGCGCGCCGAGAGCCGCGCGCGCCATGGACACCTCGTAGTCGGCCACCTTCGCGGCGAACTCGGTGGAGGTGAGCTCGGCGGCGCGGGCGCGCTCTTCGAGCTGCGCGCGATCGAGCTCGGAGGTGCCGACGGCGCCCTGACTCGCGAGCTGCCGGGTTCGCTCCGCCTCCTTCTTGGCGAACTCCGTCGCCAGCTTCGCGCGGTCGATCTGCGAGCGGACCTGGCGCCGCGAGGCCTCCGCCGCGTTGATGCGCGCCTGCACCTCGGCGCGGGTGCGAGCGTCGAGCATGGGCGCGGCCAAGGGCACCAGGCGCGCCAGGACGTCCCCCTGCTTCACCGAGTCCCCCGCGCGCAGCTCGATGCGAGCCAGGTTGCCCGTGAGCGGCGCGGACACGACGTAGCGATCCTTGACCCGGGAGCGGCCGTCTTCGTCCACCGTCACGACCATCGCGCCGCGCTCCGCCACCGTCGCCTCCACGTCGACGGGCTTGGGCAAGAACGCGATCACGATCAGGGCCACGAGCCCGAGGCTCAGCGTTACGAACAAGACGCGTCTCGGCCACTTGGAGCGGGGCTTACTGCGGGGGCGCGCGGGGTCGACGGTTGGCTTGGGCTGCTCGGACATGAGTCATTCTCGAGTCTTGAGGACGCCGATGAGATCGAGCTGGTCGAGCTTGCGGCGCACCAAGAAGAAGCTGATCACCGCGGAAACTACCGTCACCGCGATGGCAAAGGCAAAGGTTCGCAGCGAGACGAAGACCGGCAGGCGATAGGTCTCCGGATCTACCGTGGCGCCGAGCGCCTGCACCAGCAGGTGCCCCACCCACAGCCCCAGGGGCAGGGCGAGGACGACCTGCGCCGAGAGCTCGCCGAACAGGATGGCGGCGATCTCGCCGCGGGTGAAGCCGAGCACGCGCAGGCTGGCCAGATCGCGGCTGCGCTGCGACAGCGCGATGCGCGCGTTGTTGTAGACCACACCGATGGCGATGATGCTGGCGAACAGCGTGAGGATCAGCGTGTACACGCGCATGATCGAGCCGCTCTGCCCCTCGAACTGCTCGCGAAACTCGCCCGGGTAGGAGACGGCGGCGACCCAGGGGAGACGCTTGAGGCGCTCGAAGATCTGCGCGCGCTCCGCCCGGTCCACGCGCAACAGCGCGGTGTTGATGGTCGGCGACTGACCGATGAGCCGAGCGAAGGTCTCCTCGTCCACGTGGCCTTGCATGCCGAAGGGCTCGTCCACCAAGCCGCTGATGGTAGCGGAGGTCGTGCGCCGGCTGCCCTCTCGCAGTTCGATCTCGACGCTGTCCCCGACGCGGACCTCGAGCACCTCCGCGAGCTTGCGCGTCAAGACGACCCCAGTGGGCGGCAGCGTGACGCGCTCGCCCGTGGAGTCGAGCAGGTGCCGCAGCTCGAGGTCCCGCGGATAGCCCATCAGCGCGCTGTCTCGCTGGCGGTGCCCGGCGCGATAGCGCACCGCGACGGCGCTGATGCCCTCCGCTCGCCACACGCCGGGCATGCTCTGCAGCTCCCGCGCCGCCCGCGCGGACAAGGGCTTGACGAAGGTGACGGTCACGTCCTCCCGCATCGAGCGGTGGAACTGCACGTCGAGCATGTAGTCGATGGCGTCGGACCAGTAGCCGGCGATGACCACGATGCCGACCGACAGCGAGATGCCGATGCTCGACAGCGCCAGGCGCAGGGGTCGCCGCTCGAGCTCGCGGACGACCATCCTCGCGGAAGGGCCGAGCAGACGCGACAGCCCGAGCAGCTCCAGCACCGAGCGCCGGTACACCACCGGTGACGGCGGTCGCATCGCCTCGGCGGGTGGCAGGGAGACCACCTGCCGGACGGCGGCGAGCGCGCCGACCACCGCCGCCGCCAAGCTGATGCTCACGCTGATGACGACCACGTCCGCCGTCAGCCGGTAGTCCGCCGTGGGGAAGCGGAAGTACTGACCCGTGTACAGCTCGGTCATGGCTCGACCCAGCCACGCTCCCGCCGCGACGCCCACCACAGCGCCCAGCAGCACGACCAGGCTCACCAGCTTCAGGTAGTGCAGGCCCACGTCGCGATCCGCGTAGCCGACCGCCTTGAGCGTCGCGATCTGCGAGCGCTGCAGGTACACGAGCCGAGACAGCACGACGTTGAGCAGGAACGCCGCCACGAACAGGAACAGGACAGGGACGAAGCCGGCCATGCTCTCGAGCTGCGACAGCTCGCTGCTGAGCATGTAGTGCGATGGCTGCTTCGCCCGCGGGACCGCGCCGAAGGCGCCATAGGGCGCGAGCACTCGATCGAGGGCCCCGAGCACATCCGCCTGGCTCGCGCCGGGCTCGAGGGTGAGCGCGACGTCGTTGAACGCGCCCTCCATCTGGTGAGCGGCCGCCACCGCGTCGCGGCCCATCCACAGCACCGCGATCAGCTTGGGGTCGTGGCTCATGGCCCCGGGCGGCATGGTGAACACGTACTCGGGGCTCATCCCGAAGCCGGTGATCCGCAGCTGGCGCAGCGCGCCGTTCATGACCACCGCGACGCGGTCCCCGGGCGAGAGCCCGTGCGCCTCGGCGAAGGCGTCGAGCACCAAGGCCTCGTCCGAGCGAGTGGGATCCGGCAGCCGCCCCCGGGTCAGGTGCACGGCGTTGAGCCCGCGGCTGCCGTGGCGCGGCAGCGACACCACGGTGCCCACCGCGGGCCGCGTCAGGCCCTCGACCGGCACCATCACGCGCTGCACGACGCGGGTGTCGACCTCGCGCACGCCGTCGATGGCCGTGAGGCGCTCTGCCACCGCCGCGGGCGCTTGCTCGAGGCTGGCGAACACATCGGCGAAGCGATAGCGCTCGTAGTACGTGCTCTGCGAGTACACCAGCGACTGGAACGCGCTCTTCATGGTCACGTAGCTGGCGATGCCGCAGGCGACGACCAGCGCGATGGTGATGACCTGCCCGCGCAGGTGGGACAGATCCCGCAACAGCTTGCGGTCGAGCGCGCTGATCAACATGACGGCGTCACCAGCGGATCTCGCTCGGTCGGATGCGGGTCATGTTTCGCTCATCGCGGTGGACCTGGCCGTCCGCGAGGGTGACCACCCGGTCGGCCACCTTGGCCACCGGAGCGTTGTGCGTGATCACCGCGGTGGTCGTGCCCAGTTCGCGGTTGATGCGATCGATCACCTCCAGGACCTGCACGCCGGTCTGGTAGTCGAGGGCGCCGGTGGGCTCGTCGCACAGGAGCACCCGCGGGTTCTTGGCCACCGCTCGGGCGATGGCGACCCGCTGCTGCTCACCGCCGGAGAGCTGCGCGGGGAAGTGGTGCAAGCGCTCGCCGAGCCCCACCAGCGCCAGCGCCTCGTCCGGCGCCACCGGATCGGTGGCGATCTCGGTCACCAACGCCACGTTCTCGTACGCGGTGAGGCTCGGGATCAGGTTGTAGAACTGAAAGACGAAGCCGACGTTGTCCCGCCGGTAGCGGGTCAGCTCGCTCTGGCTGGCCGAGTGCAGCGCCTGGCCGAGGTAATGAACGGTCCCGCTGCTGGGCACGTCGAGCCCACCGAGGATGTTGAGCAACGTGCTCTTGCCGCTGCCCGACGCCCCGAGCAGCACGAGCAGCTCGCCCTGGTGGAGCGTGAAGTCGACGCCCCGCAGGGCGTGGACGTCCACCTCGCCCATGCGGTAGACCTTCGTGAGCCCTTTGGCGACGAGCACCGTCGTTGACGTCGTGTCCATCCAGCCAGCCGACTCCCGCGCCGCTGAGGCTGCTCAGTTGATGCAGAAGCCGTTGACGCAGTTCGCGGAACCGCAGGCGAAGTTGCAGGTGCCGCAGTGGGTGGCGTCGGTCATCAGGTTCGCTTCGCAGCCGTTCTCCGCGTTGCCGTCGCAGTCGGTGAGACCGCCCGTGCAGGCCAGCCCGCACTGGCCCCAGTCGCACACGGCGGTGGAGTTGGGCCCGCTGGAGCAGGTGTTGCCGCATTGCCCGCAGTTGGTGACGTCAGCTCCGCTCTTGCACTGGTTCCCGCAGCAGGCTCCGCCACTCGGGCAGCCGCCGCAGCTCAGCGTGCCACCGCACGTGTCGGACACTGTTCCGCACTGGGCGCCGACGGAAGCGCAGGTCGTGATGCATGCGGTCGCGTCCCCGCCCGCGTCTTGGGCGCCGCCCCCGCTGCCGCCCGTGCCGGCGCTGCCGCCGGAGCCTGCGCCGCTGCCGCCGGAGCCCGCGCTGCCGCCCGTGCCGGCGCTGCCGCCGGAGCCCGCGCTGCCGCCGGAGCCCGCGCTGCCGCCGGAGCCCGCGCTGCCGCCGGAGCCCGCGCTGCCGCCGGAGCCCGCGCTGCCGCCGGAAGCTCCCGCTGCGGTGCCGCCGCTGGCGGCGTCCTTCGCGACCTCGACCGTGCGGGGCTCCGAACCGCAGGCCACGGCGACCGCGAGCGGGAGGCCGAAGGCGGCACAACGAGTTACTGAGAGACGGCTCATGTGAACACCAGGACTGCAGGATCTACTTTGCCAGGCCGATGTCAACTCACGAATAGGCGGGGTGAACGCTGCCGGGCGGAGCTGCATCCGAGTGGGGCATGAGATGGCTTGGTCTGCTGGCGTGCCTGGGTGCGGTGGGGATGGTGGCGTCCGGATGTGGGGCGGGGGCGCTTCACGCGCCGAAGACCGTCGAAGTCGCGCCGACCAAGCCCATCCCGAAGGACGCGAGGCGCGTTCATCTGCAGGTGGTGACCGGCAGCGCGTATGGGGTCTCCGTTCGGACGGCGCACGTCATCGTCGAGGACGACGGCGTGCGGGTGCAGCTCGGCGACGGCGCGGAGCGTCGGGTGAGCGTGCAGCAGTGGCACGAGGCGCGCGAGATCTTGAACACCGGGCTCGGCGCCGCGACTCCGCGAGGATCGACGGGGTGCTACCGGCCCGACATGGACTGTACGTTTCAGGTGTCGAGTGACGGGGAGTCGCGCACCGGGTGCTGCTTGTCGCCGCTCGGGCTAGCGCTCGAGGAGGGCGCGGAGCTGCTGGCGCAGGTGCGCTAGGCGTGTGCGTGGGCGGGGGCGGGGCTCGTCGCTGTCCCCGACGCTGTCGCTGACCCGGACGCTGCCGCTGACCCGGACGCTGACACTGTCGCTGACCCGGACGCTGTCGCTGACGCTGCTGCCTTCGCTGTCCCCGACCCTGACATCTGCTGGCCGTCCGGCGTCGTCGCGCCGTTGCGAAGAATGTCTCGCGCTCATGTCGATTTCGCTGGACAGCATTTTCGACGCGCCGCGTGCACGCTCCGCAGGCGGATGTGGATGAGCGCTCTCCGGGCCCTGCGCGGCGCGCTGGCGCGCTTTCGCGCGCGCGACGAGTTTCGAGTCGATCACCGGCGCGTTCGCCCCGCAGCGCGCCGCTGAGAGGGCCAAAATCTCGCGTGCTATGCGAGGGCATGCACGAGAGTCAGCACCAACGCCAACACCAGGGCCACTACCACCGCAATTACGAGCCCGCGCTGCCGACGCGCGAGCTCATCGAGCGCGTGCGCGCGCTGCTCGCCGACCAGCGGCGGGCCGAGCGGCTGCTCTGCCGCTACCTGGCGGAGCTGGCCGAGCGGGTCCGGGGCCGCAATGACCCCGAGCTGGGCGCCTACGCGGACGAGCTGCATGCGGCGAGGGGCTGCTTTGGTTTGGGGGTCCGCCAGACGCGGGAACGGCTCCGGATCGGGTTTGCGCTGCGCACGCTGCCCGCGATCGAGCGCGCGTTCGTCGATGGCGACCTGTCGTACTCGCGGGTGCGCGAGGTGACGCGCGTGGCCACGACGGAGACCGAGCTTGCGTGGCTCGAGCTCGCGCAGCGGCTCGACATGCGCGCCCTCGAACGCCGGGTGGCGGGAGCAGAGGAGGCCGCGCGCATCGCGGCTGGAGCGATGACGACTAGTGACGCGTACGGCGAGCTCACCGCGGCTCCGCCCGGGTGCGCAGCGACCCAAGGTGGGTTGTCGCCAGACGCGGTGACCCAAGGTGGGTCGTGCAATGCTGGTCGCGCTTCAGCTCGAGGGGCGGTCGAGGCGGGATCCATCCGCGGATCGTAGGCCATGGCGAAACGTTAGCCGCGCTGTACCTCCATGCCGACGCCCACTCACAAGTGATCGAAATGCTCCAGGAACGGGTGACCACGGGTCAGGCGATCGCGTGGGCGTGATGCGATCGCGGTTGCGATCGCGAGGGCGTGATGCGTTTGCGGGGGCGTGTCGCGATGGCATTTGCGTGTCGCGTGGGCGTGTCGCGGTCGCGATGGCGAGGAGCGGGGGCGTGGGCGCCGGACTGACCCCGACGCTGCCCCGGACCCGGACACCGACCCTGACGCTGTTGCCGTCGCTGTCCCTGACCCCGACGCTGACGCTGTCCCCGACGCTGACGCTGCCCCGGACCCGGACACCGACCCTGACGCTGTCCCTGACCCGGACACTGACCCCGACGCTGCCCCGGACCCGGACACCGACCCTGACGCTGTTGCCGTCGCTGACCCTGACGCTGTCCCTCACCCCGACGCGGACGCTGTCCCCGTCGCTGTCCCCGACGCTGACGCCGAGGCTGACACTCGCGAGGTGGGTGAACTCGAGCGGGGACCGCTTCGCCAAAGTCGTGGGGAAGCTCCGCGAGGGGTCATGTGGGGTTGAGCTTCCGTGTTTCAGGTGGGGATGTGGGTGGTCCCTGTCCCAATCCCCGTCTCGGTCACGGCCGCTGTCGTCGCTGCCCCGTCAGCCCCGTTGCGGTGCGGTTTGCCAGCGCGCCGGGCGGGGCGTAGAACAGGTCGTATGAGCTTGTATCGTCTTGGTCGTGTGTCGCCTTGCGTCGTCGTGCTGTTCTCCCAGGGTGCCTGCAGCTCGAACTCGGAGGAGGGGGAGGCGAACTTCAAGTTTGGCTCGAGCGACATGAAGGCGGTCGCGGGTGGAGACTGGCAAGGCACGCTGACCCTCGGCGGGAGCGCGACCACGTACACGCTGACCCTCGACTACGCGGCGCCGAGCCAGCCGAGCAGCCAGCCCGCGTGCACGAGCCGTACGCTCACCGGGCCCGCCTGCGTGACGGTGTCGTCCATGGGTTTCGTGGGTGTGCTCACCAGCGCGGACTCGGCGTTCGACGGCCAGGCGGTGAGCGCGACGTTCGAGGTGTTCGGCGAGGAGCTGACGAACGGGCAGCTCATGATGAAGGCCGGCGAGCACGATCTGTACGCCAGCTACGGCAGCGGGAAGTTCGAGGGAGGTAACGTGAGCCTGAAGGGCAATACGGTGGGCAGCTTCACGATGTCGCGGCCCTGACGTCGACCGCGGTCGCTGGGGCTCGAGCGCCGGTGCTGGCGCGCCGGAGCCGCGTCGGACCGGCAGGGGCGGGCCTACCAGAGACCGAGCTCGTTCGCGTCGTGGCGAAAGGGGTTGACCACTCGAACGCTGCCGAAATCCTGCCCGTCCTGCAAGTCCTCGGTGAGCAGGTAGCGGCAGGAGGCGTGTCGCGCCGCGGCGACGATGAGGCCATCCCAGAAGGAGAGGCCAAATTGGTCCTCGACCTCGAACGCGCCATCGAGCACCGCGGTTGAGATGGGGACGGGAGCCCAGGACGTCAGATCGCGGACGTCCTGCCTGGCTTCGTCGCGGCCGAGGCCGGGTCTGAGCTTGCGGGTCACCGTCTGGTAGTACTCCTGAAGGACCTGACTGCTGAGGCGACCGGTGCGGTGAGTCCACAGACCGTCGACCCATGCTTTGGCTTTGGGCTGCTTTGCCGGCTCGGACGCGTCGCGCTGATAGACGAGCACGTTGGTGTCCACGAACACCAGCTCACTCATGGAGCGAACCGCGGCTGGGGTAGCGAGCGGACTTGGCCTTCAGCGCGACGGGTCGTGCCGCGAGAGCGCGCTGCCTGGCCTGGTCGTAGGCCGCCTCGTCGTTCATCTTGGCCGTGAGCAGCTCGGCGACGAAGCGGGACACGCTCAGGTCCCGCTCCGCAGCCGCCACCCGCGCCCAGCGCGCCACTCGCTCGTCCAGGCTGACGGTCAGGTTCCGCATCTCACGAAGTTAGTGAATCACGGAACCTGTGTCAAGCCCGGGAACTGGCAACTGCTGGCAACCGGGCGGCTGAGGTTGCCGCCGCTGGTCCGCGGTTCTTGGCGTTTTCCGCGCGGCACGCGTGTTGCTGACGTGAACGGCATGTTGCTCGGGTTCGCCTTCGTCGAAGGCGCGCTGGTCTTGGTGTTGGAGATCCTGGGTGCGCGCGCGATCACGCCGTACTTCGGGACGTCGCACTTGGTGTGGACGTCGCAGATCACGGCGGCGTTGGCGTATCTCGCGGCGGGATACGCGCTGGGCGGGCGGCTGGCGCGCAGGCCCGGCGCGATCGGTTGGGTGCTCGCGGCCGCGGCGCTGTGGCTGGGCGCGATCGGCTTCTCGCGGGCGCCGATCCTCACGGCGTCCGCGGAGCTCGCCGGCGTCGCGGCGGGGAGCTTCCTGGCCTCGAGCCTGCTGTTCGCGCCTGCCTTCCTGGCGCTGGGCGCGCTGGGTCCGGTGCTGGTCGAGCGCGTGCATGGCAGCGCGTCCCCCGGCGCGGGCTCGTCGGCCGGGCGGGTGCTGTTCGCGAGCACGCTGGGCGGACTGGCTGGCGGCTGGGCGACGGCGCTGGTGTTGATCCCACACGTCTCGTTGAGCGCAGCCTTCGCCGGCACGGCGATCGCGACGGGCCTGTTGTCCGCCGCGTGGATGAGGTCTCTCGAGCGCTCAGCGCGAGCGGTGCTGCTCGCGACCGCGGGTGCGGCGCTCTTGGCGTGGCTCGCGCCGGCGGGCGCGCGCGAGCTCGGACCGTCCGAGGCGCGCGGCGCGGTGATCGCGACGCTGCAGGGCACTACTGGACTGGTGCAGGTGCTGGACGTGGACGCCGCCGACGCCCGCTTCCTGCTCGTGGACGGCACGGTGCAAGGCGCCGTTCGCAAGAGCGATGGCGAGAGCGTGGTGGAGTTCAGCGACTCGCTCTGGCGCGCTGGACTGGGCTGCCACCCGCGCGCCGAGTCGGCGCTGGTCGTCGGGCTGGGCGCGGGTTCGTTGGCCCGGTCGCTGGCGAGTCGCGGCGTGCGTATCACCGCCGTGGAGCTCGACCCGCGCGTCGTCGAGGTCGCTCGACGCCATTTCGGGCTGCCGGACTCGGTCGAGGTGGTCGTGGCCGACGCACGCGCCGCCCTCCGGCGCGAGACCCGGCGCTTCGATCTGGTGCTGCTCGACGTGTATCGCGGCGAGAGCTTCCCTTGGCATCTGGCGACGCGGCAGGCGCTGAGTGAGCTGCGCGGTCGGCTGAGCAGCCGCGGTTGCCTGGTGATCAACTCGATCGTCGGCGCGGATGGCACCTCACCGAGCGCCGATCGGCTCGAGGCCGCACTGCTCGATACCTTCTCGCACGTCCGCGTCTTCCACGGCGGGGCCGACGCCGTGCTCCACAACGCGACGCTGGTCGCCAGCGCGGCGAGCTGGGATCCGTCTACGCTGCTCGCCGGCCGCGGCGCCGCTCACTTCGCGAAGGAGCGCCCGGCGTCTCGCCGCGCCGAAGCGACCACGGACGACTACTCGGATCTCGATCGCGTGGACGCACCGCTGCGCCTGGCCTGGCGCACTGCCCTGCTCGCGGAGCTCGACGCGCGCACGCTGATCGATTGATTCCAGGCGGGCGTGGGCGAGGGCGTTCGCGCGGGCGAGGGCGTTCGCGTTGGCGTTTGCGTTTGGCGTTGGCGCCTGCGCTTCGCGTTCGCGCCGGCGTGGGGGAGGGCGGGGGCGTTCGCCGACGCTGACCCCGACGCGGACGCGGTGGGCTATACTTCCGAGCGACGTTGGATTGGCCTCGCCGCCGGTCGGGAGAGTTCACGTCAATGCGCCTGGACGTGAGCTCCCAGAGCTGAGTAATTGCGGATATTTAGAGCGTGCGTTTAGTGGTGTAATTGGTACACTATCGGCGCGAGTATCCGAGGCTTTTGTGGGTTCTTCCGTCCGCGGTGCCGTCGAGTGGCGTTCGCCACGGGCCTTCTCCGCGTCTGACCGACAACGGCGTCGTGGGGTGTAGGCTCGGGGGCGCGCTCGATGGAGTTCGAAGACGCTCTGACGCTGCTCGGGGTCGACCCGACCGTCGACGACGTGGCCCTGCGCCGCGCGTACCTGCGCGCCGTGCGGCGGCACCCGCCGGAGCGGGACGCCGAGGGATTTCGGAGCGTGCGCGAAGCGTACGAGCAGCTGCAGCGAGAAATGCCCTACCGGCGCTGCTCACACGACGCGGCCGACGCGTCGGACACCGACGCAGCCGCGTCCCCGCCCCAGTCCCAGTCGCAGTCCCCGCCCCAGTCCCAGTCGCAGTCCCCGCCCCAGTCCCAGTCGCAGTCCCCGCCCCAGTCCCAGTCGCAGTCCCCGCCCCAGTCCCAGTCGCAGTCCCCGCCCCAGTCCCAGTCACCGACACCGACACCGGAGGAGCGAGCGCAACTCGATGCGAGCGCCGCGTTGTCGGAGCGGCTGGAGTCGCTGGAGCCTGGGTCGGAGGAGTCCATCGCGGCGTGTCGCGAGGCGATCGCGGAGTCGCCGCGGGAGGCGGAGCTGCGCTGGAGCCTGATCGAGCAGCTCGAGTACGCGGAGCGGCACGCGGAGGCGGAGGCGGAGCAGGAGCGCGCGCACCGTGCAAAGCTCGACGGCTTCTTCAGCTCACTGCTGTATGGCGCGCCGCACCGCCTGCACGCGGAGGAGCTCGAGCGCGCGGCCGAGGAGCCCGAGCTGGCGGGCGCGGTCGCGGCGGCGTACGTGGCGCGCGATCAGCCGGTGCGCGCGGGCAAGCTGTTCACGCGGCTCATCGAGCAAGACCACGGCGCCGTGGTTGGTTCGTTGGATCTGGGGGCGTGCTTGCGCGCGCTGTTGCGGCTGATCGCGCTAGGTCACTGGAAGACCGCCGAGCGGCTGCACGCGGCGCTGCAGCGCTGGACCGAGAACGCGTCCGTGGCGGACCGCCGCTTCGAGGGGCTGTGGGCGGCGCACTGGCTCCTGGCGACGGAGCTGCTGGCCGTGCGTGAGCGGGTGGGCGATGAGCTGGTGCGCGCCATGGCCAACGCGCTGGCGCACGATGAGCCGAGCCAGCACGCCGTGGAGTTGACGCTCTTGCGCGACTCGAGCGCCCGGCGGGCTCGACGCGTGCTGAAGGTGCTCGAGGCCGACGCGCCGAGCCTGCAGCTGATATTCGGGGCGTCGCTGACGCCGCCCGCGCGCGCGCCGCTCTTCGGGTCGCTCGGGCGTTTCGGCTCGCTCTTGCCCATCATTGGTGTAGTGCTGGCGTCGAACATCGCGCGGGTGTGCGTCACGGAGCGCACCCCGGTTCACACGGCGCCACCGATCGTCGCGACGGCGTTCGACGCGGGACCCGTCGCGACCTCACCGTCGCCCATCGCTCTGGCGGAGCGGGGCGGGAGCGTGGAGCTGTCGCTGGTGCTGCGCCGCGCGTTCATCGGGCTCGCCGAGCAGCGCTGCGACGACGCGCTGGCGGCGCTCGGCGAGGCGCAGGCGCTGGTGCCCGATGCGGCTCCTGACTCCGAGCTGCGCCGCGCCGTCGACCTGACCCGAGAGCGCGTGGACGCCTGGTGCCTGCCCGACGGCGCGCCGCGCGTCTCGCTGCCGGGTGAGGTGCGCTAGGCTCGACTTGGGCAGTCTTGGCACGATCAGATCACGATCGGCAAAGGAGGCCAAGACCCACGGAGAGAACCGGCGGGGCCGGCGCATGCTCGGTTGCCGGGCTCGAGGCCAAGGTCGGCTGAGCGGAGCGTGACTCCGGGGCGGACCCGCGGCACACTGCCGGCAACGTGAGCGGCGTGACGGTTGGTATCGATCTGGGCACGACCTACTCGCTCGCGGCGACGCTGGTGGGTGGGGAGCCGCAGGTCATCGCGAACTCGCTGGGGGAGGTGCTCACTCCCAGCGCCGTGAGCATCGACGAGCGCGGTGAGATCTTGGTGGGCGCGGCCGCTCGGGCGCGCGCCGCCACGCACCCGGAGCGGACGGCCCTGGCGTTCAAGCGCGACATGGGCACCGACCGCGTGGTGCGCCTCGGTGACCGACAGCTGCGCCCGGAGGAGCTGTCGGCGCTGGTCCTGAAGCAGGTGAAGGCCGACGCCGAGGCGACGCTCGGCGAGGGCATCGCGGAGGCGGTGGTCACCGTACCGGCGTACTTCGGGGACGCGGCGCGGCGGGCGACTCGGGATGCGTGCGAGCTGGCGGGGCTTCACGTGGAGCGCATCATCAACGAGCCCACGGCGGCGGCGCTGGCCTACGGGCTGCATCAGCAGCACCGGGAGATGCGCGCGGTGGTGCTCGACCTGGGCGGCGGGACCTTCGACGTGACGGTGCTCGAGATCCTCGAAGGCGTGATCGAGATCCAGTCGTCCGCGGGCGACGCGCGGGTGGGCGGTGAGGATTTCGTGGATCTGCTCGCGGACCACCTGCAGCGCGAGCTGCGCGAGCGCTTGGGCGTGGACCTGGACGGGGACGAGCGCGGGCGCGCGCGGCTGCGCGAGGCGACGGAGCTCTGCAAGCGGCGGCTCACCGCCGAGGATCAGGCGCGGCTCGTGCTGCCGGGGCTCGGCCGGGAGCGTCGCGACGTGGAGCTGACGGTCACCTTGGCCGAGGCCGAGGCGCTATGGAGGCCGCTGCTCGAGCGCCTGCGCGGCCCGATCCGTCGCGCCCTCGGCGACGCGTCGCTCGCGGCGGCCGACGTGGACGCGGTGCTGCTGGTAGGCGGGGCCACGCGCATGCCCTGCGTGGTGCAGCTCGCGGCCACGACCTTTGGCCAGCTGCCGCTGCGGGACCTGCCGCCGGACGAGGCCGTGGCGCACGGCGCGGCCATCCAGGCCGGGCTCAAGCGCGGCGACGCCGCGGTAGCGGATCTGGTGGTGACGGACGTAGCGCCGTTCACGCTGGGCATCGCGGCGGCCGAGAAGGTGGGCAGCCACGAGGTGACGGGCATCTTCGCTCCTGTGCTCGAGCGCGGCACGGTGCTGCCGGCGAGCCGTTCGCGAACCTTCAGCACGATGGGCAACGGGCAGACGCGGATCTTGCTGGAGATCTTTCAGGGCGAGCACTCGCTGTGCCGGGACAACCAGAAGCTCGGCGAGCTCACCGTGCGGAACCTTCCGCCCCGACCCGCGGGGGAGGAGAGCGTGGACGTGCGTTTCACCTACGACATGAACGGCATCCTCGAGGTGGACGCGACGGTGTTGTCCACCAAGAAGTCGGAGAACCTGACCATCGAGCGCGGCGCCGGGCGCCTCAGCGACGCGCAGCGCAAAGAGATCCGAAAGCGTCTGGCCACGCTCAAGTTCCACCCGCGCGAGGCGCTGCCCAACGTGACGGCGCTGGCGCGCGCCGACGCGCTGTTCGTGGAGCTGACGGGAGTGGAGCGCGAGCTGCTCGGTAGCGCCATCGGCGCCCTGCGCGCGGTGCTCGAGACCCAAGACGCGGGTCGCATCGAGCAGGCGCGCAAGGAGCTCTTGGGGTTGCTGGAGGATTTTCGGCGGGGGTAGGGGGGGTCACGCTCTTCGCATCGCGGCTTGCGTGGAAGCGTTCTGTGAGTCTCGCACGCTTTTCAAGAACTCCGCGACCTTGTCGAGCATGCGCCGCGCGTCGTCCATTGCACCGGTGTACTCTACGGCGCGGCGCTTCGCCGCCTCCGCGTGGCCGTCGTGCCTGGCTGCCTCGCCCTCGGCTTCGGTCTGGGCGCTGCGATGTCCGGCCGCGACGAACTGTCCCATGCCCTTGACGCCGTCACCGCAGCCCGAGCCCAGTGCGGACCACTGTGGTGCCCGCGTTGGGGACTGGCCAACGCGCGCCAGGGACATTGCAGCGCCCCCCGCGGTCAGGGCCCCGCCCACCATCATGCTCATGCCAGTGGCGAACCCTTCCTTTCGTATCTGATCTGCCTTGTCGCGCAGGGACTTGACCTTCGCGGCCGTTTCCTTGGCGATGTTGTTCTCCTCGAGCCGATTCAGCTTGCGGGCTTCCTTGCGGTCTTCTCGAAACGACTTGGCCATCATTGCCACGACCTGGGCGATCATGTCGTCGCCCATCGCCATAGCCGCGAGGGGATCCGGGAGGAACGCCGCCGGCGTCGCAGCCGGCGACACTGCGGGCTCCGACGTAACGGAACTGGCAGTATTGGGACCGGAGACATTGTTCACAGAGGTCATGGTTTTCACACTTTCATCGTAGACATGGAGATCGCGTTGTCGCGGGCCTCGATGGCGCCGCGCAGGTGTCCCAGTGTGCGCTGGTCGGATGCTTCGGAAGCTTCAATTTCGGACATGATTTGCATGAACATGCGTTCAAAGCGGGCTTCCTCCGCGCGCGCAGCGACCGCGTCGGACTCGTGAACGGCGGCGTTGCCGTCTTCCTCCGCTGCTTGCCACGCCAGATAGCCGGCGGCGGCAGTGGTCACGCCCTGCACGCCTGCTGCAGCAAAGCCGAGTGCGGAGCCGAACGCTGAGAGCTTTGCGGGGGCGCCGAATAGCGCGGCTCCACCCGCTCCCAGGCTGCAAGCGGCGCTGCCAGCCGCCAGACCCCATTCGACCTTTCCGGCAAGCTCGTCGCTCATCCCCATCTTCTGTAGGATTCCGAACTCGCTCTGCGCCATCGCCGTGCAGGAGAGCACCGCTCCTGCGATCGCGAGTGCGCCGACGGCCCCCGCTCCGCCGGTTCCGATTGCGAACGCGACGGCGGCAGCTACCGCCGCGTATCGGGCGACCTTGAGGCACTTCTTCGCGAGCCTTTTGAAGAAGCCGCCCTTCTTACGAGCTCGCATCGCTCTATTGAGCGCCGCCTTCGCCTTCTGCCACTCTCCCTTCTTCAGGCGCTGTGCGTTGCGCAGTTCGCCAATCTGGTGTTTCAACCCGACCTGGCGTTCCTTCGAGAACAGGGCGTACATCGCGCTCATCGGGTCGCCCGCCAGCTCCTGGGGCGCCGGAAGGAGCGACGAAGCGGTGGCGTTTGCACCCGGTCCAGAAGCCACTCCGTACTGTGCAACGCCCGCTTGCCCGGGGCCTGATACGCTGGGGCTCACGACTGCGCTCTCCTCT
Organism: Polyangiaceae bacterium; assembly: GCA_019637295.1. GTDB lineage: Bacteria > Myxococcota_A > Polyangia > Polyangiales > Polyangiaceae > JACKEA01. Next base: position 641,178 of record JAHBVX010000003.1, on the reverse strand, counting down.
CTTGTTCAATCAGAACTTGTAGTTCGTCGTCGTCCAGTCGCTCTGCGATGTTGGTGGCCAGTTCCAGTGCCTCAACGGCTTCTGCGACTCGATCTTGTTCGCGCAAGATCCGCGCGCGAGCAATCTCGCAGCGGCCCGCGTCTTGGTTGGCGACCGTGCCGGCACCGTATAGCTCGAGTGCAATGTCGAGCTGGTTGATGCGCTCGTGACACTCCCCGAGAGCCAACCAGCTACGCTCGTCGGTTGGCGCGACCTGGAGCATGATTCGAAGAACCGCGGCGGCTTCCTGGAACCGTTCCTGAGTGAGAAGTGAGTGGCCCATGGCGTAGAGGGCCTCAATCGCCGCCCCTTCGGACGGCGGTTGGGTGTGGGTGAACATGTGCGGGTGCATGGCGTGCCTCACTTCACGTTGTTGACGATGCTGGCGATTGTTTGGTCGTACTTCGCAAGCATATTGGTTGTGAGCTGCACCGCGGTCTGACGCTGAGACATGATGGACTGCAGTTGGATCATGTTGAGCTCGGCGTTGCCCTTGACGCCTTCCAGGCGCTCATGGATCTTGTCGATGTGTGATTGCCACTCGGCCTTCCCGAGGCCCTTCTGGCTGCCCGCCTTCCACAAGTCGGTCTTGAACTGTTGAAGATCGGCACGCAGTGGGTCGTTGGGGTCCAAGCTCTCGATGGCCGAATCGATCGCCTTCCCCGTTTCGTGCCAGTGGTTCTTGCCGTGCGTTCCGTCCAGGAATTCCTTCATCTTGTTTTCGATGTGCGCCAGCGCCGCCTTGTGCTTCAGGGCTGCTTGCTGCTGCGTCATGTGCATCTTGATGTCTCCATCAAGGCTGTTCAGCTGACTCTGGCAGTACATCAACAGGGCGTCTGCGGTCAGGGAGTTTGGATTAGTGAGTGAACCGAGATAGGCGGGGCCGGGGCCATCGACTTGAATGCTCATTGGGGTGTTCCTTTCAACAGCGAAGACCAAAGGTCGGGTTGGAGTTCTGCTCGGGTAGCGTGCTGCTGCAGCTCTCGTCGATTGCGGCAAGCTCTGCGGCGGTGATGGGAATGAAGTCGTCGCCGCGCGCGTCCAGGGCCTCCCAGATCTCAGCGAGCATTCTGTTGCTCGCTTCGAACTGGGCCTGCAGCTGATCCAGTTGCTCGAACTCGGGACTAGTCATTCTCTCCTCCTAGTGACCCAATGCGTTCGGCCCCGAGGCCTCCCAGTTGCGCCTGAAGTTGCGTACCCCTGACGAATTCCCAGTCTGCGGGCTTTTCTTGGGGAAGTAGTTCCCGGTGTCGCAGCCTAGGAGGGTGGAAGCGGCGACCGGCCCGGCCCACGGGGATCATCTGCGCGTCGCCGATGGGCCGCGGCATGAAGGTGCGACGTGCCCATGCCGCGCGGCTCCGCCGCGCCCCCCCGAGCGACGGCCCTCACGCGGGCCCGCAGGACGCGGTGGCTGGGTTGCTCTGGTTGTTGTCGTCGCGGCACTCGTTGAAGGTTTTGTTGTTCGGATCGATCAAGATCCGCGCCGAGTAGGCGTCGCCTTGGCCGCCGGACCCGTTGGGGACGGCGAACTGCAGGACCTGGCTCTGGCCCGCGAGCAGGGGCTTGGTGGTGATGACGGTGCCGATCTGAGTGGCGCTCGCGCCGCTGCCGACGAACACGCCCGCGGTGACGCCCGCGGGCAGGCCCGCGAGACCGATGTTGCGGATGGTGACGGTCACCATGATGGGGGTCGAGCACTGCACCGTCACGCTGACCACCGCGTCCGGCGCGTCGAACAGGCCCTTGTCCTGCACGTTCTGGCGGAAGTTGTTGAGCCAGGGGAGGGACCAGTTGGCTTGCTGGTCCTTGGGGATGAGACCGTAGGTGTTGGGCGCGACGCAGGCGCTGTCGCGGGAGTCGCACACGTTGGAGACGGAGTAGGCGTGCTGGTTCCACAGGGTGCGGGTGCCGACCCAGGAGTTCTCCTTGTCGCCCCACAGGGTGATGCCGCGGTACGCGCTCGCCCCCGCCGGCGGGACCCAAGCCGGACGATTGTTGGCCGGATCCGGCTGATTCCAAGGCGCGACGTTGCAGCCCCAGCCGCTCGGGCTCGGATCGGCGCCGTTGGAGATCATCACGATCTCGGCGTGACCGTCGCCGTCCACGTCCGCCACGATCGAGGCCTCGGTGCCGGTGAAGGACGTGGTCAGCTCCGCCAGGCGAACGGCGCCGGTTTGACCGTCGTACACCCACAGGAAGCACTCGTCGTTGTAGATGACCTCGGCCTTACCGTCGCCCTCGAAGTCGAACACGCTCGAGCCCGTGACGGACGACGAGAGATCGTGGTTCACTGACTCCCACACGGTGGTGAGCGTCGCTGCGGGGTAGCTCGGCTTCAGCATCGAATAGCGATTCTGCTGCGCCACGCCGATCTCGGGTTTGCCGTCGCCGTCGAAGTCCGCGATGGTGGGTGGTCCGCCGCTGCCGTTGCCCGGCAAGGCGTAGGGTCCGATCTCCGTGGCGCCGGTCGCGCCGTCGAGCACGTACACGTTGCCACCGGAGACGATCACGACCTGGGGCTTGCCGTCTCCGCTCAGATCGGCCACCGCGGACAGGCCGTTGGGGATTTGCCCGGCGCGGTTCCAGAGCAGGCTGCCGTCCTTGCGGTAGGCGGAGTTGCTCGCGTAGAGCTCGAGCTTGCCGTCGCCGTCGAGATCCACGAAGAACGACAGGGCCTGGGACACCGGACCGCCGCTGCCCGCGGTGCCGTTGAACTGACGCGTGATGGTGTTGCCGTCGATGGTCCACACCGTCGCGCCGAAGGCGGCCTCGGGCTTGCCGTCGTTGTCCATGTCGCCCAGGGCGATGCCGCCGCCCCAGCCGAAGGTGCTCGAGCCGGGGTTCGGGTAGGGCAGATCGCTGAGCCCGAGCACCGCGCCGTCGCCGCCGATCAGCGCGAGCTTGCCCTCGCCGGTCAGCACGACGATCTCCATCCGCCCGTCGCCGTTGGTGTCGCCCAGGGCCACGCTGGTGCCCGCGAAGCCGACGCTCGTGGGCTCGGCGCGGCGCAGGGACCACAGGGTCGCGCCGGTGCGGCCGTCCACCGCGCGCAGCACGCCGGTCTTGCACTGGCTGACCGCGTCGCCGGTGCAGTGGCAGCAGTTGCCCTTGGCGTTGCCGGAGACGAAGATCACCGCGGGGGCGTCGTTCTCGTCCACCTGGCCGTCGCAGTTGCTGTCGACCACGCGGCCCACCGTGGGCGTGGACCACACGTCGACGAAGTTCGGAAACTCCGCGGGTACGATCTCTTGTCCCCACTGCCACTTCTTCTGCGTGACGAGGTTGCCTGCGGGCGGGTAGTACTCGCACTTCTGCAGGCAGCCCGCGTCCGCGCCCGCGTCGCCCTCGCCGCAGAGGGGCGGCAGGTCGACGCACTTGCCGCCCGCCGGGACGGCGGCGCTGCACACCGCGCCGCCATCGCCGGTGCCTGCGTCCGGCGCGCCCGCGTCCGGGTCGTCGCCGAGCGCCGTCTCGCAGTACTTGCCCGGCCCGCAGTCGGCCTGCGACTGACACGCCTTGCCCGGCGTCAGGCACTGCTCGAACAGACACACCTCGCTCGCGCCGCAGCATTGCTCGCCGCACGCTTGATCCGCGCTCGGACAGCACAGACCCCCGACGCACACGCCGGCTTCGCACGGCAGCTGAGGTCCGCACTGCGCGGCGCCCCCGGTGCCCGAGTCGAGCCCGATCTGCGCGCCGCTGCCGCCCGTCGCGGCTGAGCCATCCGTCGCTCCCGCGCCGCCCCCACCACCCAAGCCTCCCGCGGTACCGCCGTCGTCGCCACCGCACGCGAAGAACGACGCGACAGCAGCCACCGTGCAAACCACCACCACACCGATCGAGCGCATGAAACTAGCCTCCAGCCGGATGGAGAGTAGCAGAAGGGGGAGAACCCTGGAGGCCTCACCGTACCAAGGTGGATGAAGGCGGGACTGACGGCGCTCGCCGTCGCGGCGAGCTTCGTGGCGGCGGCGTGTGGCGGCTCGTCCACGGGCGGCACGGGCGGTTCGGCGGGTTCCGGTGGGCAGGGCGCGACGGCGGGCAGCGGCGGAACCGGTGGTGGCCCTGCAGGCCCGCGCAAGCTCGACGTCTTGCTGGTCGTCGACAACTCGATTTCGATGGGAGACAAGCAGGCGCACCTGGCTCAGTCGCTGCCCAGCTTCTTTCAGAGGTTGATTAATCCGCGCTGCGTGGACTCCGGCGGAAAGCCTACCGGCGAGTCGCACCCCTGCCCCGCGGGCAGCCAGGTCGAGCTCGAGCCTGCCCGAGACCTGCACGTCGGCGTCATCACCTCGAGTCTGGGCTCCCTCGGCGGCGAGACCTGCAGCAGCGGCGCGGTGGGACAGGACGACAAAGGACGCCTGATTCCAGCCGTGCGGGCCGGACTATCGAGCCACGAAGGGCAAGGCTTCCTCGCCTGGGACTCGCAGGCGAATCCTCAAGCGAGCCTGAGCGAGTTCGTCGACTCGGTTCGGAGCCACGTGAACGCGGTGGGCGAGACGGGCTGCGGCTACGAGTCGCCCCTGGAGGCGATGTACCGCTTCTTGATCGACCCCCAGCCGCCGGACGCGGTAGTGAAGGAGGGCTCCTTCACTACCGCGCTGCGCTGCCAGGGCGAGGGGTTGCCCTGCGGTGCCAACGGCACGTGCATCAACACCTTCTGCGCGGACAACGTCGTGCTCGCGCAGCGCCAGAGCTTCCTTCGGCCCGACTCCACCGTCGTGGTCGTGTTGCTCTCGGACGAGAACGACTGCTCGCTCCGCGCCGACGGGCAGAGCTGGTTGATGACCCTCGCTTCGACGGGTCTTCCCGCGGCGACGCCAGCGTGTGAGACGGATCCGGATAGTCCCCTGTGCACGTCCTGTGGGGTGGGTGGCTCTGGCTGCGAGGGCCAGACTCACCCGAGCGCGGCCGACCACCTCAACCTGCGCTGCTGGGAGCAGAAGCGACGCTTCGGCGCGGACTTCTTGTATCCCCCGAGTCGCTACGTGGAGGGCCTGAAGAGTCCGACCATCACGGGTCGCGACGGAGCTCCGACATGGAACCCGCTGTTCGCCACTGGCGGCGGGGTGTCCCGCGACCCGAGCTTGGTGCTGCTGGCCACCATCGTGGGCGTTCCGTGGCAACTCATCGCCCACCCGGCCAGCGTCGCGCCCGGCGAGGTCCTGGCGTACCAGCACGCGACGCAGATCGACTGGAGCCAGCTCACCAAGAACGGTCACACTCCCGCTGGGAGCGTCTACATGCACGAGAGCAACGCGCCTCGCTGGGGTCTGCCGACCTTCGCCACGCCGAACGCGGACGCCATCGTGGGCCACGACTGGGACATCGCGGCCGCGGGAGGCAGCAGCGGGCCCGGGGATCTGCAGTTCGCCTGCATCTTTCCGCTCATCGCTCCGCGAGATTGCGCTTCCGTCACCGGCGGCTGCGACTGCTCGGTAGCTGGCGTCTACGGCCAGTCGCCGCTGTGCTGGAGCGGAACCGAGTTCAGCTCGGTGCAGCACTACGCCAAGGCTTACCCCGGACTGCGGCAGCTCGAGGTCGTCCGCGACACGATGGGCGTCGCCGCCAGCATCTGTCCCAAGTCGAACGACAGCTCGACGCCAGGCTACGGCTATCATCCAGCCTTCGACGCGATCATCGAGCGGCTGCGGTGACGCTCGGGACGGCGTTCCTACGGCGGCTGTTCGACGTCGCGGTGGCGCGGGCTCAGCCGAGTCGAGTGCTGCCGGCCCATTTGCCGGCGCCACCCGCGGGGCGCACGGTGGTGGTGGGCGCGGGCAAGGCGTCCGCGGCGATGGCCCGCGCGGTGGAGGAGCGCTGGCCGGGTGAGCTGTCCGGGCTCGTGAGCACGCGCGAAGGTCACGGCGTGCCTTGCGACCGCGTCGAGATCGTCGAGGCCGCGCACCCCGTGCCCGACGAGCGCGGGGTGCGTGCGGCGGCGCGCATCCTCGAGCTGGCCCGCGGCGTGGGCGAAGACGATCTCCTGCTCTGTCTGATCTCCGGCGGGGGCTCGTCGCTGCTGGCGCTGCCCGCGCCGGGCCTGACCCTCGCCGACAAGCAGTCCGTGGGGCGCGCGCTGCTCGCATCGGGCGCGGCCATCGACGAGATCAACACCGTGCGCAAGCATCTCTCGGCCATCAAGGGCGGCCGGCTCGCCGTCGCGGCTCACCCGGCCCGGGTCTGCGCGCTGCTCATCTCCGACGTACCCGGCGATGATCCGTCGGTGATCGCGTCGGGCCCCACCGTGGCGGACGCGACGACCTTCGCCGACGCCCGCGCCGTGCTGGCGAAGTACGCCATCGGCGAGCCGGCGAGGGTGCTCGAGCACTTGCGCCGCGCCCACGACGAGACGCCGAAGCCCGGAGATCCGCGCTTGTCACTCGTGCAGAACGTGCTCGTCGCCACGCCCAGGGCCAGCCTCGAGGCCGCCGCCGAACTCGCGCGTGCGGAGGGCGTCCGCGTCGTGATGCTCGGCGACGCCATCGAGGGCGAGGCCAGGAGCGTCGGCCGCGAGCAGGCCATGCAGGCCTTGTCGGAGCGGCGCGGAAGCGGCGGGCCCGTCGTGATCCTGTCCGGGGGCGAGACCACCGTCACCGTGCGACGTCCGGGGCGAGGAGGCCGCAACCTCGAGTTCCTCGCGGGGCTCGCGCTCGGGCTCGACGGCGCGCCGGGTGTGCTCGCGCTCGCCGCCGACACGGACGGCGTCGACGGCACCGAGGACAACGCCGGCGGCGTGCTCACGCCGGACACGCTCGACCGCGCGCGAGCCCTCGGGCTCGATCTGGCGCGCGCGCTCGACGAGAACGACACGTACCCGCTGTTCGCGGCGCTCGGCGACCTGGTGATGACCGGACCCACGCTCACGAACGTGAACGACTTTCGCGCGATCTTGGTGGGCTGACTCCAAGGCGCGAGGCTCCGAGACCGAGGGAGCCGGCGCGCAGGGCCTGGCTTCGGCCTGGGGTGCTGGCGTTTCTTCGCCTTGGGTCGTAGTCTTGCCAGGGTGTGGCGATGTGTCAGGGCCCTGCTGCTGATCGCGCTCGTGCTCGGGTTCGTGCTCGGGCTCGGGCTCGGGCCGGTGGCCTGCTCCGAGGCGGACAGCGTCCCGGCGGCCGCCCCGACCAAGGACGCGGGCGCCGACAGCGGTGGCGGCTGCACCCCGAGCTGCACCGACAAGCTGTGCGGTCCGGACGGCTGCGGTCAGGTGTGCGGGATCTGCTGGGGGGACGACTTCTGCTCGACCGACGGACGGACCTGCACCCCCACGTGTAACGGCTCGTGCCTGAGCAAGCAGTGCGGCGACGACGGCTGCGGCAACTCCTGCGGCGGCTGCGCGAGCGGCGAGTTCTGCGTGAGCGGCAAGTGTTCGGACTCGTGCACGCCGAGCTGCAGCGGCAAGAGCTGTGGGGACGACGGCTGCGGCGGCTCCTGTGGGAGCTGCCCAGGAGCTCAGGCGTGCACCAACGGCCAGTGCAACGCCGGTTGCACCACGAGCTGCGCGGGCAAGAGCTGTGGGCCTGATGGCTGCGGCGGGACCTGCGGCACCTGCTCGTCGGGGCAAGTGTGCAACACCTCGACGGGCGCTTGCGGCGGTAGCTGCACGCCGACCTGCGCGGGCAAGGTGTGCGGCTCGGACGGCTGCGGCGGCGTGTGCGGGACGTGCCCGTCCGGGCAAGGGTGCAGCGGCGGGCAGTGCACGTGCGATCCGCAGTGCGGCACCAAGAAGTGCGGACCGGACGCGTGCGGCGGCAGCTGCGGCACCTGCCCCTCGGGTCAGACCTGCACCTCGGGCTCCTGCTCGTGCAACGCGACCTGCGCGGGCAAGCAGTGCGGCAGCGACGGCTGCGGCGGCAGCTGTGGCAGCTGCTCCTCGGGGATGACCTGCAACGCGAGCGGGGCTTGCGTGTGCCTGCCGAACTGCAGCGGCAAGCAGTGCGGCGGCGACGGCTGCGGCGGCTCCTGTGGGACGTGCAGCGGCAACCAGCAGTGCAGCGGCGGCAACTGTGTGTGCGACGCGACCCTGCAGCCCGGCGAGTCCCTGGGCGTGGGTGACACCCTCACGAGCTGCAACGGCAGCTACACCCTCGTGATGCAGGGTGACGGCAACCTGGTGCTGTATGGGCCTTCGAGCGGGCTGTGGTCGTCGGACACCCACGGCACCGGCGCGAACCTGGCGTTGATGCAAGGGGACGGCAACTTCGTGGTCTACGGCGGCAGCACGGCGTACTGGTCGACGATCACCGCGGGCTACTCGGGGGCGTACCTGGTGGTGCAGGACGACGGCAACGTGGTCGTGTACTACGGCTCCACCGCGGTGTGGGCTGCGTTCTGAGCGGCGCGGTCACGGCGCCGCGAGCAGCGGGTGCTTGGCGAGCTGAAGGTGCAGGTCCACGAGCCGCGGGTCGCCGGTCCCCGCCTTCGCCGCGGCGAGCACGGCGCCGTGGGCCGACAGCAGCGCGTCACGGTCCAGCGTCTTGAGCGCCTCGGCGGCGGTGTACACCGCGCGCAGACGCAGCAGATCATCCGACGACTTCGGATCGAGCAGCAGCGCGGCGACGTCCGAGATCATCACCTGCGCGCGCAGGCCGCTCGGGTCCACGAAGGACAGCGTGGCGGTCAGCAGCGCGCTCGGGTCCACGGCGCTCTCGTGACAAGCGGTGAGTCGGAACAGGAACGTGTGAGACGCGCCCGAGCCGAGGTTCTTCTTCGGGCTCGCGCCGACTTCGTCGCCAACCAGCGCTTCGGTCGGGGGCTCCTCCACCTCGAAGTACCAGGGCAGCTCGAGCTGCAGGCGGACGTCGCGCAGGGCGGCCATGAGCATCTCGGGCAAGCGCTGGGTCTCGACCACCTGCGCCTCCAGCTCCGAGCCGGCGTGGACGTAGTGCCCGCGACCGAGGTTGGAGGCGGCGCGGAAGTAGCGATCCGGGTGGTCGAGCGGCGCCGCGACGCTGATGACGTGCAGCGAGGCGTCGAGGATCGGGAAGCGCTCGAGCTCGGGGGGCAGGAACGCGGGGTCATCCTTGCCGTCCGTGAGCAGGAAGAGGCGATCGTGCTGATCGAGCGGCGCGGTGTCGGCCGCCGAGATCACGCTCGCGAGGGCGAGGTTGATGCTGGCCTCGAGCCCGGCGTTCTGTAGGTCGTCGGGCGAGGCGATGGCGACGCCGGTGACCGTGCGCAGGAGCACGCCCGGCGGCGCCAGCTCGATGATGCGACTGGCGATGCGCTTGGCGCGGCCGAGGGGCGAGCCTGGCGCAGCCGCGTCGCCCATGGATGCGGTGTCGTCGATCAGCACGACCACGCGGGCGCTGGCGGGCGGCGCGACATCGCTGGCGCGGATCGAGACCGCGAGGTCGTAGCTCGTTCCCTCGAGGTGCCGCAGCTGCAGCGTGGCCGACGACACTTCGGTGGTGTTCGCGTGTCCGGAGTACGGCGGCGCTGGCGGGAAGTAGTTGAGGAAATCTTGCGAGCGCACCAGCTGCGGGATGGGGGCGACTCCCGCGCGCAGCAGCTCGAGGGCGATGGCGGGGCTGGCGAAGCTGTCCGGATCGCCGACGGTGAACTCGCGCTGCCGAGGGACCGCGCTCACCCCCGGGCAGAACCGGTTCCGACCGAGCGCGCCGGCGTCCGCGTCCGGCGGCTCGCTGAACTCGTCCTCGGCCCACTCGCCGGTTTCGTCGTCGAGGCTCCGCGGCACCGTCGCGTCGGTGCCGCCGGTGCCGAGCGTCGCGCCGGCTCCGGCGCCGGCTCCCGAAGCGCCCAAGTCGGCGGCGCTCGAGCACGCCAGGGGCACGGCCAGCGCGAGCGACAAGCCAGCCAACCAGCGCAGTCCCACGTCTACTCTCCCGAGCATGGCGCTCAGTAAAGCATGGGGCCGCTCCCGCGTCGAACCGGCAGGCGCGTCAGCGCAGCCGGCAGACCGCTGGCTTGTGGTCGAAGTACACGATGGGGCTCACCGGCGTCGAGCCCGGGGTGGCGCCCGGGTGCACGCAGGTGCCGGAGAAGGCGTCGCTGGCGACGTGGTCGATGTTGAAGTTGCCCGCGTAGGTGGGGAGCACGTCGGGACCGACGGCGGTGTGCATGCGGAAGGCCTTGCCCGGGCCAACGTGCTCGTTCCACTTCACGGCGCTGGCGTCGAAGGTGTGGTTGCGCCCCGGATCCGTGTTCAGATCCCCCAGCACCACGTTCCGCTCGCCGCTGGCCGCGGGCTGTCCGTCGAAGTCCTCGAACACCGCCGCGAACAGCGCGACGCGACACTCCGTGTCGCTCAGCTTCAGCCCCGAGTTGCCGTGCAGGTTCACGACCGTGAGGGTGCCACCAGCCGCGAGCTCGATCACGCCGCGCCCCACGCGTGACCCGCCCCCGCAGCCGGTGATCGGCTTGCCGTCCAGGAAGTCGAGGCACAGGTCCTGCTCGCAGCCCGCCAAGCGCCCGAAGCTGGTCTTTACCCCGATGCACTTGTCCGCCTTGCCCTGGTGACACGCGACCTGGTAGCCCTGCCCCAGGATGGTCTGTGCGACGGTGGGGTCGCCGGGTTGCCACGACTCGCACACGAACCCGGGCCTCGCCGCGTCCGGGACCGCAGCGCAGTCGTCGCTGTGGAAGATCTCTTGGAAGCCGATCACGTCCGGCGCGAGCTGCGCGAGGTAGTTGCGGGTGTCGTCCACGACCGCGCGCCAGGCCAGGCCGTTGCCGTAGTGCAGGTCGCTGAGGGTGGCCTCGGCGGCGCCGTAGCCGTCGTCCGAGCTGTCGTGACCCAGGCCTGGCGTGGTGCCGGTGTTGAAGGTGACCACGACTATTCCGGTCGGGTCCGAGGCGGGTGGCTCCTCGCTGCCGCACGCGGTCAGCGCGCCGAGCGCCAGCGGCAGCAGCCCGAGCCGAGTCATGGTTCAGCTCTCGAGCGCTGCGCCGCTGAACAGCTTCTCGACCAGCTTCTTCAGCCGCGCCTGGTCGGCCTTCTTCTTCAGCAGGGTGTGGCTCGCCAGCGGGCGATTGGCCAGCGCCGGGTCGAGGGAGACCTGGCCGGCCTTGTCGATGCGGAAGCCCTGGGTGGATTTGCCACTGCGGGGATCGCCGCTGTACAGGACCACGTCGTAGGCGCCGTCGTTGTCCGTGTCGTAGTAGGCCCAGGCCATGCCGTTGCGGTTGAAGTAGGCGAACTCCGCGTCGAACTGGTCGTCGGTCACGAGCTTGCCCAGGTTCAGGGTCTTGGTGTTCTTGTTTCGCAGCGAGTTGCCGTCCACGTCCACCAGGTAGCCGTCGCTGCCCTGGGCGTTGAGCACGATCACCGACTTCTGCAGGCCGGGAGTGTCGAGCAGTTCATAGCCGGTGCCGCGATGATCTTTGTGGGGGTGGGGGAACGACGCGAGCGGGTCCGTCGTGGTCGCGCTCATCAGCTCGAGGAAGCTCTTCTGCGCCATGACGCGCAGCGCGCTCGCGTGGGTCGAGCTGCTGAGCAGCTCGGGACGCATGAGCTTGCGACCCACGTGCTCCGGGGCCGCCGTCCGCCGGCCGCTCGGATCTACCCGGTAGGCGTAGCGCGCGGCGTACAGCCGGCTGGCGGGGGAGTGCAGCACCAGGTCGAAGCGGCCGTCGTCGTCCGTGTCGTACCAGATCCACATCTGGTTGCCCTGGCTGACGACGCTCACCTCGCCGTCGAAGCTGCCGAGCTTGTCCGCGGTGGTGCTGGCCGGGACGTTGGGCGCGCTGTTGCGATCCACGTCGACCACCACGCGTGAACTGAAGGCGGTGTTGATGCGCACCGCGTCGCGCACCCCGTCGAAATCGAGATCCATGGTGGTGACGGTGCCGGTCTGGCCGATGGGCTCCGGGAGGGTCTCCGCCGCGCTGCCGCCGCTCTCCAAGAAGTGCGCGGGGAACGCGCCTGCGGCCACCCGCGCCATGCGCGAGCGCATGGCCTCGCTGGTGAACAGCGCGGGCCGCAGCACCCGGCCGCTCTTGAGCGAGTCGTCGCGGGTGAGGTCGCCGTCCGCGGCGATGCGATAGGCCGCGCTCGGGCGACCGGCGTTGCCGCGGTCGAGCAAGAGCACGTCCATGCGGCCATCGTTGTCCGTGTCGTACCAGATGAAGGCGTCTCGCTCGAGCTGCAGGTAGATGACCTCCGCGTCGAAGCGTTTCTTCTCGTACACCTCCGCCAGCGCGGGCAGCGGGCCCGGCGGGTAGCTGTTCTGATCCAGATCCATGAACACCGCGGTGCTCTGCGACGGGCAGAACGTGCACGGCCGGCGGCCCTGCAGCATGAGCACGTCCACCTTGCCGTCGAGGTCCACGTCCTCGTAGCTGGCGTCGCCGCCGCCGTCTTTCCAGGGCTCGGGGATCAAACGCGCGGGCTTCTTGGGTCGCTCCTTGACGAAGTTGGCCACCTCTTCGCGGTGGATGTGGAAGGAGAGCAGCCCGCCGGTCTTGCCGTCGCGGTTGGAGAACGCGTTGACGCCGATGAGCTCGCCCTGCGACGTGATCAGCGGGCCGCCGCTGTCGCCCGGCAGGATGTTGCAGGTGGACTGGATGACGAGCCCCAGGTTGCGCTCGTCCAGGTACTTCTTGAAGCTCGCCTCGGCCTTCTTGCCCTCGGCGTCGTCCTTGAACTGAGCCAGCGTGGCGAGCTGCTCGCTCAGCTTGCCCAGCGCCGAGATCTCCCCGGTCTTGATGGCCCACAGCATGCCCGCTCCCGCGTGCCCGATGGCGTGCACGTCCTGACCCGGCACCGGGTTGTCCTTGGCCAGGCGAATGGAGGGTAGTCCCTTGGGCGGATTCTCGATCTTGATCAGCGCGAGGTCTCGCAGCTTGTCGCTCTTGTAGACCTTGGCGTCGTAGGTCTTGTCCTCGCGGTTCATGCCGCCGGTCTTCTTGTCCAGCGAGCCGAGCACGACGGTCACCGTCGTGAGGAAGTCTTCCTGAGTGCCGGTCTCGATCACGTGGTGGTTGGTGACCACCCAGCCGCTCGGGTCGATGACGACGCCGCTGCCCATGCCGTTCGGAACGCGGATGATCACCGTGGCGGGCGCGACCTGGCGGTACAGCTCCGCCGAGCTCTTGGGCGGCAGCTGCGAGGACCTGACGGACCCCAGATTGTCGGGCGCGATGGCCGTGCGCTCCCGGCGGTCGAGCAGCTTGGGGCTCGCGACCCGCGCCGAGCCGGGGATCACCGCGCCGGTCTCGGGATCGATGCGCGGCGCGTCCGCGCGGGGCTCCCCCGAGGCGGCCGGGCCTGGCGTGACGGGCTCGGTCGAGGGGCCTCCACACCCGCCGAGCGCGAGAGCGAGTACGAAGGGAGCGACGACGAGCGGGCGGTGAGCGGTCATGCGAGGGTCCTGAGTTCGGCGGTTTGCGACAGAGCGTACGGCATCGGAGGGCGCCGCGAAAGGCCGAGCTGGGGCGCGGCCCCCGCGCGGGCCGGCGTGAACCGGGTCAATTCCCTGGTTCAGTGCACGATGATCGCGCCAGGCTCGGCCGAGGGGCGCTCCGAATCGCCGCCGTCGGCGGCCACCCGATTGCGCCCGTCGCGCTTGGCTCGGTACAGCGCGGCGTCGGCGCGGCAGAGGCCGTCGTCGAGGTCGTTGTCCGCGAACTCACTGACGCCGGCGCTAACGGTGATGGGTATCGAAACGCCGCCGTGAAGGAAGTCGAGCTGCTCGATGGCGACGCGTAGCCGCTCGGCCACGACCAGGGCGGCGTCCGCCGTCGTGCCAGGCAGGAGGACAGCGAACTCCTCTCCGCCCATGCGCGCGACGAGGTCTTCCTGGCGCAGCGCCGCCCGGCACGCGCCCGCCACGGCTCGCAGCGCCGCGTCACCCGCAGCGTGTCCGTGGACGTCATTGATCGCCTTGAAGTGATCGATGTCCAAGGTGATGAGGCCGGCGGCCGCCAGCTCCACGCGGCGAGCGCGCGCGAAGAACGCGCGCCGGTTGGCGAGTCCGGTGAGCGGATCGGCGGCCGCGAGCTCGGCGAGCTGGGAGTTGGCGCGCTCGAGCTCGGCGCGCTGGCGCTCGACGAGCTCGGCGGCGGTCCACTCGCGGGCGCGCTGGGTGTAGAGCACCCGGTTCATCACCAGGGCCAGCAACGTGACGAGCGTCGCGTTCACCCGCACCGACTGGAGCCGGTGGTGGTCGAGCTGAAAGTGATGCACCGCCAGCATCAGCGCAGTGAAGCCGGCGCTGAACAGCAGCAGGCTCTGCCCCAGGCGAAAGCTCATCAGCAGGCCGAGCCCCACGGAAGTGAGCACGAAGGGAGTGATGGCCGAGCCGATGAGCTGGTCGATCCCCGCGGTCCCGGCAGCCCACAGCAGGTAGCCCAGGGAGAAGATTCGCAGCAGCCACGCGCCGTAGCGTTGTTGCAGCGCGTCGCTGCGCCATACGAGCCCGGCGCTGACGGCCGCTACGGCGCCGTACACCGCCATGCCCGAGTGGAGCTGGATGAGCGCCGCGTGCCAGCGCAGGATGACCGGATTGCCTCCCGCGTCGCTCAGCCCGAAGGCCACGATGTGCCCGAGGTGGATGGGGACCAGCGCCGCCCCCAGCCACGACATCAGCTGTAGCCCGCGGCTGGTCTCGCGCTGGAAGAAGCGCGCCCGCGCCCCGGCGTCGGAGAAGGTTGCGGATAGCGGCGACCAAGCCATCGGACCCTCTGAACGGCCGCTGGGCCCCGGACTGAAGGGACGGACCTGAGGTATACTCGGGGCCATGGCTCGCGTCCCCGTGCCCCGGCTGGCTGCGCTCGCGCTCGTCGGCTGGGCGTCCCTCGCGTGCACCCGCGCGAGCGAGCCCGCGCCCCCCGCCGCTTCGCCCGCGTCCGACCCCGTCGCCGTCCCTCAGCCTCCCGTCGACGCTCCGGGGACGGCGACGTCGGAAGCGAGCGCGAGCGCGAGCATCGGCGTGGGGCAGACCACCGCCAGCGGCTGTCTGGCCAGCCCGGACGGCACGGAACAAGGCCCGCGAGACGCGCGCAGCGCGGCCCCGGACCCGCCGCCGGTGACGGTCATCACCGACGGCGGCGGCGTGCGCGTCGTCCACGCGCTCACCCATGCCTGTTGCCTGAAGCACGAGGTCGAGACTCAGGTCAGCGGCACGGTCGTGCGCGTGCACGTCGAGCTGTCCGGCACCCCGTGTCGCTGCATCTGCAGCTCGAGCCTGACCACGACGGTGCGGCTGTCGCCCGGACGGTACACCGTCCAGGTCACGGTCGACGACCGGGGCGACAAGCGCCGAGAGCCCGAGCAGACCGTCGACGTGAAGTGAAGGTCTGTCGATGGCGCCCAGACGCGGTGACCCGAGGTGCGTCGTGGCCGCCCCGACCTTCGACGAAGTGCGCGCATTGCGGTCTGGCGCCCTCGCGAGGCCCCGAACAGCGCGGCGGGGGTCCGGGACTGGCCAAGCGTTCCCCTGCCGCCCCGGTGAGTCCGCAGAATTCCTTGCGTCCCGAGGAGTTGGGGATAACCTCCGGCATGGGTTGGTGGTGTCTTGCTTGGAGTTGATCGGTGCGTGAGCTGCTCGTCCAGCTGCGGGTGATCCGCGCGCTCGTGCTGCGCGAGACCCGAACCCGCTTCGGACAGTATCGGCTGGGCTACGTGTGGGCGCTGATCGAGCCGCTGCTGTGGATCGCGACCTTCGGGGGCATGTACCTGCTGCTCGATCGCCCGGCGCCGAATGGCCTGCCCCTCGTCGCCTTCCTGGCCACCGGCATCGTTCCGTTCCTGCTGTTCCGCGAGACTAGTGGGCGAGTGGTTCCGGCCATCGACGCGAACAAGGGTCTCCTGTTCTACCCGTTGGTGCGTCCGCTGGACCTGGTGGCCGCGCGGGTCCTGCTCGAGTTCGCGACCCACATGGTCGTCCTGGGGATCCTGCTGAGCACCCTCGCGGTGCTGCAGGGAGGCGTGCGGATCGACAACGTCCTGGTCCTGCTCACCGGCCTGCTGTTGGCCTCCGGGCTCGGCGCCGGCATGGGCTTGGTGTTCTGCGGTCTGAGCGTGTTCACGTCGTCCGCGGAGCGCGTTCACGGTCCCTTGCTGCGTCCGCTGTTCTGGACCTCGGCCATCTTCTTCTCGTCCGACACGCTGCCGGAGCCCGCGCGCAGCGCGCTGCTGTACAACCCGGTACTGCATGCGGTGGAGCTGGTGCGCGACGGCTGGTTCGCCGGCTATCACCCGCGGGACATCTCCATGGCCTACCCGGCGGTGTGGGTGCTCGTGCTCTTGTTCCTGGGTCTGACGCTCGAGCGCGTCGCCCGTCGCCGGATCCAGCTGACATGATCGAGCTCCGGGACGTGACCAAGATCTACCCCACCCGGGGCGGCGTGAACGTCGTGCTCGACGGCGTCTCGGCGGACTTCCCGCCGCGCACGAACGTGGGGGTGCTGGGCGCGAACGGGGCCGGGAAATCCACGCTCATGCGCATCTTGTCGGGCGCCGAGCAGCCCGACGCGGGTCGCGTGAGGCGCCGCGGCCGGGTGTCTTGGCCCATCGGCTTCTCCGGCGGGTTCAGCGGCTCGCTCACCGGCATCGAGAACTGCCAGTTCGTCGCCCGCGCCTACGGCGTGGAGGTGGACGAGGCCGTCGAGTTCGCATTTCAGTTCGCCGAGCTCGGCGACTACTTCTACATGCCGGTGCGCACCTACTCGTCGGGCATGCGCGCGCGGCTCGCCTTCGCGCTCAGTATGGCCGTCGACTTCGACGTGTACCTCGTGGACGAGGTCACCGCGGTGGGTGACGCGCAGTTCCAGAAGAAGTGCCGAGCTGCGTTCGACGAGCGCCGGGATCGCTCGTCGGTCATCATCGTCTCGCACAGCCTGGCCACCATCAAGAGCTACTGTGACCGCTGCGCCGTGCTGCAAGGCGGCAAGCTCCACCACTTCGATTCGGTCGACGAGGCCGCGTCCCTGTACGAGGCCGCCTGATGGCGACGAGCAGCAGACCGGGCCTCGAGTCTCCGCCCGACCCGGCGCCGCCGAGCAAGCCCAAGGCCGTGCCGGCGCCCAAGCCCGTGGTCGTGATGCCCGTGCCGGCAGCCAAGCCGGCGCCCTCGCCGGTGGCTCCCGCGCGGACGGGTGTGGTGCAGCGCCTGCGCAAGCGTCAGGCGCGGCAGCTCGTCTTGCGGCTCGCGCTGTTCGTGCTTCTGCCCACGTTGCTCGCGGCGGGGTACTACGGCGGGCTCGCGTCGGATCAGTACGAGTCCTTCTCCCACGTCACGGTCCACTCTTCGGAGCTGCGTCCCTCGCTGGGCATCGAGTCCTTGCTCGGCATCACCGGCGCGCCAGCCACTCGGGATACGCTCGTGGTGCGCGACTACGTCTTGTCCCGTGACATGCTCGCGCGTCTCGAGCAGGACCACGGCTTCATCGAGCACTTCAAGCAGCCCGGCGCGGACGTGCTGACTCGGCTGCCGGCGGACGCTACCTTCGAGGAGGCCTACGAGTACTACGAGAGCAAGGTCCGGGTGGACTTCGACTCGACCTCCGGTACCTTGACGGTGCGGGTTCGCGCGTTGTCGCCCGAGAAGGCGCAAGAGCTCGGCAAGGCCGTCATCCGCTACAGCGAAGAGATGGTCAACCAGCTCTCGCAGCGCGAGCGGGAGGACCAGATCCGCTTCGCTCAGGCGGACGTGGACAAGAGCGAGAAGCGGCTGGTGGAGGCGCGCAAGAAGCTGCTCGCTCAGCAGCAGAAGCACGCCGAGTTCGACCCGCTGCAGACCGCGCGCTCCGCCATGATGCTACGCACCGAGATCGAGAGCGAGCTGGCGCGGGCCAAGGCCGAGCTGATGGAAGCCAAGAGCTACATGACCGACGACGCGCCACGCGTGGTCGCGCTCGCGGCGCGGGTCAAGTCTCTGTCGGCGCAGGCGTCGCAAGAGAAGCGGCGCCTGGTGGACCCCAAGAAGGCGGGCGGAATCGCCGACTCGATGGCCGAGTTCGAAGAGGCCGCGGTGGAGAAAGAGCTGGCGCAGAAGTCCTATGAAGCGTCCATGACGGCGCTGGAGCTGGCCCGCTCCACGGCGGCGCGCCAGCATCGCTATCTGGCCACCATCTCCAGCCCGTCGTTACCGGATGACTCCACATATCCCCGGCGCGGGCTGGGCGTCCTGACGGTGTTCGTGCTGAGCTTCCTGCTGCTGGGGGTGGGCTCGCTGCTCATCGCCTCCGTGCGCGAGCACGCCCGCGTTTGACCTGGGTTGGAGGAGAGCGTGACGAAACGACAGCTACTCGGTTTGCTCGCAGCGCTGTGGCTGCTCTTGACGGTCAGCCCCGCGGCCGCGCAGCTCTTTCCCATTCCGCCGGCCACGCCACCGGGCGGCCTCGAGGAGGGCAGCACCGCCGTGCCTCCGACCTTGCGGCCATCCACCGAGCCACCGCCGCCGGTCAAGGCGCCCGCCGAACCGCCGACCCCCGGCGCGTCCGGGCGACCGGCGCAGAGCGTGAGGCCTCCGCCCTTCGGCGCCAACCTGTTCGTCGGCAACTTCCTCAAGATCCGTGAAGATGGCTTGAACCCGGACTACGTGATCCTGCCCGGGGATCACGTCACCGTGTACGCCTGGGGCGGCGTGCAGATCGACAAGGTCTTCGTCGTGGACGGCCAGGGCAACATCTTCATCCCCGAGGTCGGCCCCATCAAGCTGGCGGGCGTGAAGAACGCCGAGCTGACCACGACGGTGCAGAAGGGCATGGCCCGCGTCTACGCGCGGAACGTGAACGTGTACACGAACCTGATCACCGCCAAGCCGGTGGCGGTGTTCGTCACCGGCGGCGTCGCGAGGCCCGGTCGCTATGGCGGCATCCCGTCGGACTCGGTGCTCTTCTTCCTCGACCAAGCGGGCGGCATCGATCCGAACCTCGGCAGCTACCGCAGCATCAGCGTGCTGCGCGAGGGCAAGCCCTTGCTCGAGGTGGATCTCTACCGCTTCATGCTCGAAGGCAAGCTGCCGCAGGTGCAGTTTCAGGACGGCGACACCATCCTGGTCAAGCGCCCGGGCCCCACGGTAGAGCTGCGCGGGGACGTCGCCAAGCCGGCCATGCTCGAGTTTCACCCGGGCACCGTGCGGGGCGCGGACGTGCTGGCGGTGATCCCCGGCGCAGCCCGCGCGACCCAGGTCACCCTCGAGGGCATCCGCAGCGGCAGCCAAGTCAGCCACACGGTTGCGCTCACGGACTTCTCCAAGCTCGAGGTCCGCCACGGCGACAGCATCGATCTGCGCGTAGATGGCATGACCGACACCATCCTCGTGCGGTTCGAGGGACAGTTCCGCGGTCCGTCCGTGCTGTCGGTGCGACGCGGCGCACGGCTCATCGACGTACTCAACTACGTCCCGGTCGATCCGGTGCTGGGCGACGTGCGCTCGGTGCACATCCGCCGCGAGTCGGTGGCCCAGGCCCAGAAGCGCTCCATCGACGATGCGCTGTTCCGCCTCGAGCGCAGCTCCTTGCTCGCGCTCTCCCAGTCCAACGGCGAGTCGAACATCCGCGTCAAGGAGGCGGACCTCACGCTGAAGTTCGTCGAGCGGGCCCGCCTGCTGCAGCCGCTCGGGCGGGTGGTCACTTCGCGCGGCGGCGCTCAGTACAACGTCACCCTCGAGCACAACGACGTGATCGTCATCCCGCAGCGCACCAACGTGGTCCGCGTCTCCGGTGAGGTCATGGTCGCCCAGGCGGTCATGTACCGGCCGGGCTTGCGCGCCAGAGACTTCGTGATCGACGCGGGCGGCTACAGTGACCGCGCCGACCAAACCAAGATCATCGTCATCCACCCGAACGCGCAGGTCGTCGTCGGCGACGGCAACATCCGGGTTGGTCCGGGGGACGAGGTGCTCGTGCCGCCGCGCATCGACAGCAAGACCCTGCAGAACTTCGCGGACGTGACGCAGGTCATCTTCCAGATCGCCGTGTCCACGGCCGTGGTATTGTTGGTCTTATGAGCCGTTGGGTGGGACGAGAGCCAGCCGAGAGGCGGCCCCAGGGTAGGCGGGAGGTCGAGCGTGCCGCGTGATTTGCGTGTTCTGAGCGTGTTCGGCACGCGTCCGGAGGCCATCAAGATGGCGCCGCTGGTCAAGCGGCTGCAGTGCGAGCCACGGATCGCGTCCTCGGTGTGCGTGACCGGGCAGCACCGGCACATGCTCGACCAGGTGCTGGACCTGTTCGCCATTTGTCCGGACTACGACCTCGACGTGATGAAGCCCGGGCAATCCCTGTCCGGTGTCGCCAGCGACATTCTGGGGAGTCTCGACCCGGTGCTCGTCGAAGCTCGACCCGATCTGGTGCTCGTGCACGGCGACACGTCGACGACGCTCTGCGCCGCCCTCGCGGCCTACTACCGGCGGATCCCGGTGGGGCACGTCGAGGCCGGGCTGCGCACCGGCGACCTGGGCGCGCCCTTCCCGGAAGAGGCCAACCGAAGGCTCACCGCGACGCTGGCCCGCCTGCACTTCGCGCCCACCCGAGAGGCGGCGGCCAACCTGCGCGCCGAAGGCGTGAGCGCGGGCGTGCACGTGACAGGCAACACGGTGATTGACGCGCTGAAGCTGGTGCGTCGCCAGTTGGATGGGGACGCCGCGCTGCGGGTTCGGTTGGGGGAGCGCTTCTCCTTTCTTCGCCCCGGCGCTCGGTTGGTCCTCGTCACTGGACATCGGCGCGAGAATCTTGGTCAGGGCTTCGACCGCATTTGTCGGGCCATCGAGAGCGCCGCGAGGCTCTTCCCGGACGCAGACTTCTTGTTCCCGGTTCACCTCAACCCGGCTGTCGGGAGCACCGTGAGCCGCCGCCTGAGCGACCTGGCGAACGTGCACCTGGCGGAGCCGCTCGAGTATCTGCCGTTCGTGTATCTGATGATGCGCGCCCACTTGGTGCTGACGGACTCTGGTGGCGTCCAAGAGGAAGCGCCATCGTTGGGCAAGCCAGTGATTGTCATGCGCGAGCGCACCGAGCGCCCGGAGGCCGTAGCCGCAGGCACCGTAGAGCTGGTCGGCACGGACGCCGACGCAATCCTCGCGGCGATTCACCGGCTAATGAGCGATTCACAGCACCACGAGCGCAGGAGCCAGGTCTGCGAACTGTATGGAGACGGCACCGCGTGCGACCGCATCATCAAGGCCATCCGCGCCGGGTTCGAGCTGGATCGTCGCACCCAGCGGCCGAGCGGGTTCTCGCTCGTTGGGGTCGATGCGTAGCGCTGCGCGTCCGCGCGACGTGGCCTTGCTGGAGAGTGTGGCGCCTTGAGCACCCAGCGCGCGAGCGTCTCGTACACGCCGGAAGCCCGACTGGAGCGGGCTCGGGCGCGAGCGCGAGATCTGGAGTCCTTGATCGGCCTGCGCGGTCGGCGTGTGCTCGAGGTCGGCTGCGGCGCCGGGGACCTGTGCGACGTCCTGGCCAAGGAGTACGAGTGTCGGGTGGTGGGTCTCGACGTTGCCGCTCAGGCAGATTGGCGGGAGATCGGAGCGCATCCGCGCATCGAGTTGGTGCAGGCGGACATCGCCTCCGACGCGCTTCCGTTCGAGTCGGAGTCCTTCGATCGCATCGTGTCCTTCGTGGCGTGGGAGCACATCATGCACCCGTGGTCTGCGCTGCGGAGCTGCCAGCGACTGCTGAAGAGCGACGGAAAGAAGTACCTGTACGCGTGGCTGTACGGCTCACCCCTTGCCAGCCACCTCTATCACATGACCGACGAGCCGTGGCCGCACCTCGTGTACTCTCCCCAGGAGCTCAAGGCCAAACATGGCCTGGCCGAGCTGCCCTGGTACTACTGGTGTAACCGCCTCTCGCTGCAGCACTACTTGTTCTACTTCCGGCAGCTGGGCTTCTTGGTCACCCACCAGGTGCTGATCCAGTCCGAGCTGGATCCGGCCCAGTTGGAGCCGCATCGCCCAGTGCTGCAGCAGTACCCGGACTTCGATCTGCGGACTGACGCCTTTCAGGTCGTGCTCGAGTTCGACCCGGCAAGTCCACGAGCGCCCATCGAGGACCCGGTGTATCGGCTGCGGTCACGTTGAGGCACCGCGCCATCACCTCAGCGATTGGACCCTGGGCGATCGCCCAGGATGACCATGCCCACGTCACCGAACTCTGCCCAAGAGTGGACCGCGGCGTGGGTCCGCACTGCGGACCACGCCCGGCTCATCTCTGGCGAGTAGTTCAGGATGTCGTCGAACAAAAGCACGGCCCCACCAGGGCAGTTGGCGCTCAGCAGCTCGAAGAACCTCAGGGTGGCGTCATGCTCGTGTTGACCGTCGATGAACGCGAGATCCACCACTGGCAGCTCATCGAGCAGGCCCGGCAACACGTCCTCGAACAGACCCACCCGGTAGTCCACGCCGCCCAGCCCCAGCCCTGCGTGCAGCCTTCGGGCGAATCTGGCGCGATAGGGCGAGGCATCGATCGTGAAGAGCCGCCCCCCGCGCCCCAGCGCGCTCAGCGCGGCGGCAATGTACGCAGACGAGAACCCCAGGTTGGTGCCCAGCTCGACCACGACGCCCGGCGCCTCTAGCACCACGAGCTGGTAGATGAGCTGCAGCGTGGACCAGCTCTCGCTGGCCTTGCACGCGGCCGCGATCGTCTCTCCGCGAACGTCGAACGGTCCGGGTTCGGGCAAGGAGCCGTCGACCAAGAGCGCGCCGTCGTTGTCGCACGCCGTCTTCATGCGCTGGATCTCGAGCAGCTTGTTGCTGCCAAACGCCGGGTCCAGCCTGCGTCGACTCGCTTCGCGAGCGCCGGTCGCGGGTCGGTCGTTCACGATTCGACCCTCGCGATGAACACCCTCGACGCCTCCATGCTGAGCGAGTCGTAGCCGGATATGGTGGAGACCGCAAAAGAGCGCGTCAGCAGCGCGAGGAAGTCGTATAGGCCGTAGCGCCGGTAGGTGCCGACGCCGTAGCGCGTCAGGCTCTCCTCGCCGTAGTGCTCCGTCAAGTCGGGAGCGGGGGTCGTCGGCTCACCTTCGCGATGGGGGACGGTGGTGACGAAGACGCCCCCGGGCTTGAGCACGCGCCGCACTTCCGACAACGCGCGCTCGTCGTCCTTCACGTGGTTCAGGACGTGGAGTGCGAAGAATCCCTCGAAGCTCGCGTCTTGCACTCCTTCTAGGTTTTGGATGTCCAGCTGCGCGTCGGCGTAGCCGACTGGCCGGATATCGAAGTTGAACAGGCGCGTCACGCGCGCCAAGAACGCGGCCTTCTCACTGGGTGTGGCGTGACAAGCGATCACCGATCTTCCGTCGAAGACATTGCCGTACTTGTCGAACACGTCCTTGAGCTGCCGGTGTCGCGCTCGCGCGCCACAGCCCAGGCATGTGTCGCCCCGCAGGGCGTCGCGGCTCATTAGCGCCCCGCACAGCGTACACTCGGCGCGGGGCTGAACCGCCGACGGCGCGCGCTCCAAGCGAGGCGCGACGTGGCGCAGGGCGAGTCTCGGCAACTCGTCGCCGCGGGCGCTGACATACTCGCTGTAGGTCCAGCTGCGTCCGCTGGACCGTACATACTCGCACAGCTGATGAAGCCGCGTCTCGTGCTCTGGGGCAAACGCCTCGTGATGCCCATTGGCGCTGCGCCGTAGCAGGGACCAGGAGTGCATCACGAGGTTGAAGGTCTTGTGCCGGCGCGAGCGCAGCGCTCGCAAGTGTGCCCCCTCCAGCTTCTCGAACGCGGAGGACAATGGCTCCGGTGAAAAGTCGACGGGCAGCTCCACCAGCCCGCCGTGCCACACGAAGGGGCCGTCGTTGTGCGCCATCGTTCCGGGCGTCGAAGGCTCGCTCGTGAAGCGAAACCGGGTGTTGGAGAGCGCGGTGATCCCCAGCGCGCGGGCCGCCAGCACTGTGTCGAGGTTGAAGCGAAACCCTCCGCTGCGGAAGATCGTGGCGGGCTTGCCCAGGTACTGGAGGTAGCGCTGGCAGGCGAACTCCAGTACCCGACTGGCCACGTCATAGTCGAGTTCGTCGAAGTGCACCGGTGGCCCGTCGGAGCTGGCGAGGCCCCAACCCCGCAGCACCCACTCTGGGTGCAGGTGGAGCTGCACCTCGTGACCGCTGGCCGCCAGAAACTCGACCGCTTGCCTCACTCCCCGTTCGTCCGTCAGGCAGCTCGAGAAGTCGACCATGAAGTTGCCGCGGATGTCGTGCTCGTCCAGGATGCTGCACAGCCGACGGATGCCGAACTCGCCGCCGCCGACCTTGCCCCACAAGAGGTGACTCACGAGGGAGTCGCTTGGCGCTCGGCCGGGCAAAGCCTCCACGTCGAAGGAAAGGAAGAAGTCCGTCGGGCAGGCCCGCACGGCGTCGGCGTCCGGCAGACGCTCGAGGTTCATCGCCTCGATCCGCGTCGCGCCCCGGTCCCCCCAGCTCATCAGGGCGTAGCGGCGGACGCGCTCCGGCACCGATAACAGATGATCCGTCGCGCGCAGGCCGCTGCCGGTCTGAAGGTAGACGTAGGGCCCGACGCTCGCGGAGAGGGTGAGCCCCATCGGGGGCTGCTCGAGTGGTCGCTCGGTCTCGAAGCAGACGAGCGCAGCATTCTCGGTAGTGCCTGGCTCGCCTCGCGTGAGCGCTCGGAGCCGGTAGCTGCCGCGCGGCAAGTTGCACGGTCGCCACAGCGGCTCCGGCCCGCAGCGAACGCTCGCCTCCGTCGCCAGCACCCGAGCCTCCTTCATGTTGGCGCTGGCTCCGCTCGTGCGACTGTGGTCATACCCGCCACGCCGAGCTCGCGCTCGATGACGTCGTGGGACGCGCGCTGGGAGCGTACCCGCGCGGCTGCCGCGCGGGACAGCGACAGGAAGGTCTCAGGCTCCTCGTACAGCGTCGCGATGCCGCGAGCGAGCGCGGATGCGTCCTCCGGTGGACAGAGCACCCCCGAGCGGGTGTCGACGAACTCCGGAATGGCCGCCACCGCGGTGGTCACCGGCACCAGCCCCGACGACATCGCTTCGTCCCGGGAGACGCCCTGGGAGTCCCAGCGCGTCGGGCACAGGAACACGCCGTAGTCTCGATGAAGCTCCGCGATCTCGCCTTGGGTCAAGAAGCGACGCTCGAGGTGGACGTTGGGCAGCGCCGCCAGCGGTTCTACCGTGCGCTCGAACAGCGGACCATCGCCGATGATGCGAAACTCGAGCTCGTCGAAGTAGGGTCTGCTCGCCAACTCGCGGATGGCCTGCACCGAGAGGTCATTGGCGTATTGCCGGGAGGCGAAGGGCCGGATGGAGAGCACGCGCTTGCGCTGCTCCGCAGGCTTCGGCACGTGGCAGAAGAGCTCCGTGTCGATGGGGTTGTGGATCACATGGTGCGGGAGGCCCCGCAGGTCCACTCCATAGTCCTCCGCCACCTCCCGCGCCATGGACGCGGACACGAAGACGAACTGCAGGTTGTCGTGGGCCGAGCTCAGCACCCGCTGCCACAGCGCCGTTCGCTTCTGGCTCTGGGCCTGGGCGGCCCGTTGCTGGTCGTCGTTCTCGTAGTTGAACGAGCGACGCTGCCAGGGATGGATCTCGGCGCCGTGGATCCAAATGCAGACCCGGGCCCTGGGCAGGTGCCGCTCGAGTACTCGCCACATGCCTTCGTTCAGGAAGTGCACGAGCACGGAGTGGTGCTGGCCCGACGCGAGCAGCCGGTCGAGCGTCTCCTCGGAGCCGGTGACCACGTCGACGTTCTGGAACTCGCGATACGAGGCCACCTCATCGGCCCTGAGCCGGAACACGTCGCTGCGCACGCCGCGCTTGGCGTAGCCCTTGACGCGTGTGTGTACGAAGCCGTTGCGATAGAGGTCGCCGTACGCGGGGTAGTGGTTGGTTAGCACCAGCAGCCGCGAGCGCGCGATGACCTGCGGCGGGCGTGGCGGACGATGCCCCAGGAGCAGCGCGTTGATGCGCGCGGCCCCGGGCCCGTAGATGCGGACCCCGAGCCGGAGCCAGTGGGTCGCCGCCGGAATGGACGCTTCCTCGTTGCGGTTCGGGCCCTTGATGACGTGTCCGATGCGCTGCTTCTGCTCGTCCAGGAAGAGCATCACCAGCTGGACGTTCAGCCCGGGCGTGACGTCTAGCTGAAAGCGAGCGTGGCGGCCGAAGCCCAGGTCCTCCGGGCGCACGTCTCGCGCCGCGTACACATACTGGTGAGTCCCGTCCGGCAAGTCCGACTCGATCGTCCATGTGGCGCCCAGCGCAGAGAAGCCCAGTCCCTTGCCGGTAGGCGCACGGAAGTAGCCTGCCAGCTCCCTGCCGGTAAGGGCCGGCGTCGCGTCCAGCGCCGCCTGCTCCGGAGCGAGGCTCTCGGCGCGGCGCTGCAGCTCGCCCGCCGTGATCCCGCGGTCGAGCCCCTCGAGGTCGTTCACGGCGGCGGCGTGCTCCACGCTCAGGCCACCGAGCCCGCCGTTGCGGCAATAGTTGAACGCGTCGACGGACAGGGTATCTGTGCTCGCGAGCTCCCGGGTGCGGAGCGACGTGAGCCACTCGAGCAGAGTGAGGTTGCCTAGTGCGCTCGGATGCACCAGGGCGCTTCGCATCGCGAGGGGCTCACCGCGTCGATACTCCCGGCCTGGGTAGGCCGGGTCGAGGCTGCCGGAGCCGGAGCGAGACCAGTGTGAGCTCTTGCCGATGGCGCCAGCCTGGCTGTATCGGGTGGCGAGCACGAGGTCGCGCAGGTAGTTCGGCCCGTAGTAGTCGTCCCCCACGAACCCCGCGAGCCACTCGCCGTCGCGAAGCAGCGTGCTCATCGCGACTCCGGCCTGGTCGGCGCGGAGCACGCGGACCCGTTCATCTGCCGGCACCGCGGGCGACAGACCCTCCCCGATCACCAGGAGCAACCGGCGACCCGCCTGGGTCTGCCGCGCAAAGCTGCCCAGCACCGAGGCTACTTCCGCAAGACTCCGGGCGTGGGCAGCGACCAGCACCGACGGCAGCGGCGCGATCACGGGGCTGCCGGTCAGCGTCGAGAGCACGGTAGCCAGGCGATCCTGGTACGTGTGCTCTGCCATCACCTTGCGCAGGCCTGCCAGACAGGCCTTCCGCCGCCGCACGTCGTCCGCGCTGAGCTCGGTCAGACGCCTCGTCGCCTCGGCGCCATCGTCCGTCGCCAGCACCAGATCACCGAAGAGGAGTCGCAGCCCGCGCGAGAAGTTGCTGATGGTCACGGTGTTGGACGCGAGCAACTCGAACACTCGACGCGCGAACATGGTTTGCGACTGCGTCACCGAGTTCAGGTTGAGCGCGTAGCGGTAGCCTTTGTACGCGCGGTCGATCTGGTCGAACGGGAGGCTTCCCAAGATGAGCGGCTGGTACTCCGGGGGGAACCGGTAGTTCGGGTCGTTCTTGCCGTGGTTGCGGTCGTAGATCTCCACCGGGCGTTGCTCGCCGAGCGCGTCGATCAGGTTGCGCAGATCCCGGGCGCGCTCGGGGTAGCGTGCGTAGTATGCGCCGGCGAAGCAGATCGCGTCCTTGCGCGAGTACTTCTCGATTGGATTGGTGAGCGAAGGCTGACACGCGAAGGGCAAGAGGTGCACTCGGTCGTGTCCGAGCATCGCCTTGTATCGAGGGATGCACTCGATGTCCGTGGTGAAGACGTAGTCGAACAGCTTCGCCGTGTTCAGGAACGTCTCGAAGTGGACTGGGTCCTCCTTGTTCCAGAAGGCCGTCGGGACGCCGCGGGTAATGCACCACTGCACTGCGCCCACGAGCTCGTGGCTGGTGTGGGCCAGCTTCCCCCGCCAGGCCTCGCTCTGGCCCCGCCAGGCAGACTCGATGAACAGGAAGGCCGGCTGGAAGTGAGCCAGCTCATGCTCCCACTGGTCCGCGGAGAGCTGCCGCAGATCGCACTCCGGCGCGAGGGAGGCGTAGGTAAACTCGTCCGCGATGCAGGCGACCTTGAGCCCCTTGAACGAGGCTTCCGTGCCGTCGAGCGCGAGGCTCAGCCGCGGCGGCGCGCGCTTGGGCGCGGCGCTCGGGCTCGACGACCGCGGAGTACGAGGCGCTTTCTGCGGTGAGGGGTTCGGTGTGCCGCTACGCGCCCGAGCCAGCGCCCTGCGCCGCTTCGCCTCTTGGCTCAAAGCGTGCAGCTGACGGGGCACCTGCATCAACGCGCTCGGTGACCTCAGCCCGTGGATGAGCAGGTAGCCGAGCTGAAAGGACAGCGTGGCCCGGGTCTTGCTGACCTGATTCTCCGCGAGGATGCTCTGCTGCCGGTGCCGCTCCGCGTCTGCTCGGCAGTCCGCCAGGGCTCTCGTGGCCTCGCGCAGGCGCGTCTGGGCGCGCGCGGCCTCGCTGGTCACGGCGCGGAGCTGGGCTCGGAGTCGCTCGACTTCGCGCTCGAGTTCGCGCGCGCGTCGCTCGCCCAGGTCATCGCAGCTCGCGGCCTGGTCGAGCTCCCGCTGCAGGGATTCCGGCTTCATGCTTGCCCCGCGGGCGCCGGCCGTGGGCCGGCGCGCTCGAGCAGGCCCACCGTGTCCACCACCAGCTGGTGCGGCGCTAGTGCGCGGTCGAGCCCGCCGAACTCTCGGTGCCCGACCAGGACCACTACCACCTCCGCGCGGGCGAGGGCCTCGTCCAGCGCCACGAGCCGGCGATCGGTCAGCGCCGGCGGAAGTGTCGTGATGTTGGGCTCCACGATGCAGAGCTCGACGTCGTCGCGCTCCGCGAGCCGTCGCGCGATGAACACGGCGGGGCTCTCTCGCAGATCATCGACGTCCGGCTTGAACGCCAGGCCCAGGAGCGCGACCGTGACGGGGCGCGACGCGCGGCCGTGGGTCCGCTGCTGGCGCGCAATGGCGTTACCTACCTGGTCCAGGACCCAGAGCGGCTTACGGTCGTTGACGTCGCGGGCTGCGCGGACGAGCGTGGCCAGGTCTGGCGCGGCGTGAACGACGAACCACGGATCCACCGCGATGCAGTGGCCGCCCACGCCCGGACCCGGGCGCAGGATCTCCACTCGGGGATGCCGATTCGCCAGCGCGATGAGCTTCCACACGTCGATGCCGAGGCGATCGCACAGTAGGGACAGCTCGTTGGCGAAGGCGATGTTGAGATCGCGGTACGAGTTCTCTGCGAGCTTGGACAGCTCTGCGGTTCGGCAGTCCGTGAGGTGCAACTCGCCCCGCGCGAAGATGCGATACAGCGTTGCCGCGGCGTCCGCGCAGCGCGGCGTCATCCCGCCGATCACTCGGTCGTTGTGGACTAGCTCGCGCAGGATCTGTCCCGGCAAGACACGTTCGGGGCAGTGGGCGATGGCGATCGCCGACTGCTCGCCGTGCTGCTGTGGAAAGGTCAGATCCGGGCGTGCCTCCGCCAGCCACGCGGCGAGCTGCTGCGTGGTCCCCACGGGCGCGGTCGACTCGAGCACCACCAAGTTGCCGGCTTCGAGCACCGGGGCGACGGCACTCGCCGCGGTCCGCACGAAGCTCAGATCCGGCGAGCGGTCCTGGGCGATGGGTGTCGGAACCGCGAGCAGGAACGCGTCCGAGCGCTCGGGCTGTCCGGACGCGCGCAGGCAACCCTCGCGCACGGCGGCGCGTACGACGCGCGCGAGCTCGGGCTCTGGGATGTGGACCTCTGCGCGGTTGACCACGTCGACCACCTGCGGATTCACGTCTACGCCCAGGACTCGGACACCCCGCGCGGCGAAGGCCGCGGCGGTCGGTAGCCCAATGTATCCGAGGCCCACGACGGAGACGGTCTTGTTGCTGGGTGGCTCGGACATCACGGATCGTTCATGCGCGGGCCGGGGAGCGCGTGCCCGCTTGGCGCTGCGCTTCGGCCAGGGCCCCCGTCGAAAGCGCTGGCAAATCCCGGCGCTGCTCGGTAGAGGGTACTCTAGCCGACGTGGTGCTCTGCACAAGATCGGATCGACGCGCGTGAGCGGACTGAACGTGCGATTACGTGTCGCGCTCGTCGCAGACGCGATCACGCGAGAGTGCTTGTCGCGCGAGTGCGAGATCCGAGACCTGACGCCGCTCAACTACCGCTTCGTGCTCGCCCTATGGAAGCCGGATTTGGTGTTGGTCGAGTCTGCGTGGCAGGGGCTTCGTGATCGCTGGAAGTTCCGCATCGCGGCGTATCCAGACCACCCGAGGCGCAACAATCGCACGCTCGCCGAGCTGGTCTCCCGGGCGCGGGATCGCGGCATCCCCTGCGTCTTCTGGAGCAAAGAAGACGGCGTCCACTTCGAGCGCTTCATCGACAGCGCGAAGCTGTTCGACCACGTGTTCACGGTGGACGAGTCGAGCATTCCGCGTTATCGCGCCGTGATGGGGGCCGAGGCCTCGGTGCATCCGCTCATGTTCGCGGTGCAGCCGCGACTGCACCGCTTCCGCGCTGGACCGGCCAAGGTTCAGCGGGCCTGCTTCGTCGGCAGCTACAGCCGCCACATCCACGATCGCCGGCGGGAGCGCCAGGACATGCTGCTCGAGGCCGCGAGCTCGACCCTCGGGCTGACGGTCTTCGACCGGAACTCCGGGCGCAGGGGCGCCCACTACCGGTACCCGGTGTTGCCGGGCTGCGACGTCCGGCCCGCCGTACCGCACGCCGAGACGGCGCGGATCTACCAGGACCACCTGGTGTCGCTCAACGTCAACACGGTGGAGGACTCGCCGACCATGTTGTCGCGGCGTCTGCTGGAGATCCTGGCGTGCGGCAGCATCGCGGTGACCACGCCGGCCCTGGCGGTGGAGCGCTGGTTCGGCGAGTACTGTCACGTCGTCAGCGACCGCGACGGCGCTCGCGAGCTGCTCTCGCGCCTCGCCCGAGGACCGAGCGTCGAGGACTGCGACCGGGCCGAGGCGGGAGCCCGTCACGTCGCCGAGCAGCACACCTGGGCACATCGGCTCGACGCGCTGCGGGGCGTGGTCGGCGTGTGAGCGACCGGCCGATCCATCGCCGCCGGCTCAGGGGCGCGCCGCGGTCCGCCCGGCTCGGCACGCTCTCGAGACCTGCTCTTACTCAAGCGCTCGAAGCCGTCTAGACTCGCCCGGGTGGTGTGGTCATGGAAGCTTCAGCAGGCCCGGCGACGTGCGAGGGCCAGGCAGCGCGAGCAACGAGCCGAGGTGCTCGACGAGGCGCGGACGAACCCGCACGTCGAGGCCGCGATCGCGCGCCATGGCTGCAGTCAGCCCACGCTGCCGGGTTCGCCGGTGCCCTACTACGGCCAATGCGCAGAAGATCTGATCGTCAACGCGCTGCTCGGCGCGATGGAGCCCGCGCGCTTCGCCGAGGGGAGGCTGCGCTACCTGGATCTCGGCGCCAACCACCCGGTGAGCACCAGCAACACATGGCGCCTGTACGAGCTCGGACACTCGGGAGTGCTGGTGGAGCCGATCCCGCATCTCGCCGCCGAGCTGCGGCGCGTTCGGCCACGAGACGTCGTGTTGCAGAAGGCCGTCGTGCCGACGCTGGAGTCCTCGCGGGTTCGGCTGCACCTGTCCGGCGCGCACGAGGTGTCGTCGCTCAGCGCGGAGTTCGTCGCGCACTTCCACCACGGCAGGCCGGGCGCCACGCTGGCGGACACGGTCGTCCACACGTTGATGGTCGGCGCGACGACCCTCGACGCCGTCCTCGAGCAGCACTTCGCCGCCGAGCCTCCGGACCTGCTCGACGTGGACCTCGAGTCGATGGACCTCCCGGTGCTCCGTTCGCTGGACTTCGAGCGCTTCGCGCCGCGAGTGATCGTGGTCGAGCCAAGCGACCGCTTCCGCGTCGAACCGACCCGGCGCACGTCCGAGTTGCTGTCCGAGTTGCTCTGCGACCGCGGCTACGTGCTCGTGGCCCGCACCGCGGTCAACCTGATCTTCGCGCGGCTGCAAGCGCTGCAAGCGTCGCGCTAGCCCTTGGCGCTCGGATAGAGCTTGCCCAGCCAGCGGAGCGGCACCTTCGCGTCCGCGAAGAAGCGTGCCGGATCGCGCCTGAGCTTGGCGCTCTTGCGCGGGTCGAGGATGCGATCGGCGACGCCGTGCACCGCTCGACGCACCCAGCCCGCCGAGTCCCGGCTGCCGTTGCGCCTGCGGGCGTCTTTCAGCAGCACCTCGCGACCACGCGTCCAAATGCTGGCGTCGTGGCGCAGGCGCGGGGCGGGCGCCAGGATCCAGCGTGACTGCGCGCCGCCGTAGGCGTCCTCGAAGCGGACTCCCTGGAACATCCGGGCATCCACCGGGTGGGCGTCATCGAAGAGCAGCTGCAGGGGACGGAGCGACTTGAAGGGCTCGATGTCCATGGCCTGGAGGTGCGGGCCGAAGGCGCGGACCGCGTCCGTCACGAAGCTCAGCGCGCCGTCCTGAACTTCGGCGACGAACGCGACGCGCTGCGCCTCCTCGGTCAGACGCGGCAAGAAGCTCGGGCGCGGGGAGCCGTCTTCGCTCCGCGTGAAGCGCACGAGCGACGTCGTCTGGCTGCTCAGCAGCGTCTCGTACAGGGGCACGTGCTTGCAGAATGGGTGCCAGGTGTCGTGGCGATCGACGAACTCTCCCAGGTACCCCCGAAGCCGACGTCCCAGGCTCCTCTGGCGCGCGAGGGCGGCGCGAAAGGTCATGAGGTAGTAGCCGTCGAGCTCGCCTCGTTGGCCGAGCAGCTGGCACAGGGACTCCTGCATGGTGCCGGCGTAGCCGATGTCCACCACGGCGCGATCGCTGCCCGCCACCCCCTCTTGCTCCAGGTAGGCGAGGTACGCTGCGCGTTCCGCGGCGGCGGACTCCAGGATGGCGTCGGCTACCAGCGCGACGGCTGCCTTCACCTCCGCGCGCGAGTCTACGTCGACTGGGCTGTCCCAGCTCAATCCCGAGCGGGCGATGCTCGCCTCGAGCGCCGCGCTGCGCGTGAGCCCGAAGCGGTGCTCGAGCAAGCGCCCAAACTCCATCTTCGCGTAGTCGATGTCGACCAAGGACATGATGTCCGCGACGTCGTACAGCTTCGCCACGTTCACCGCGCGCCTGGAACAAAGGAGGTAGCTGCCCCGGGGAGCCTCTGGACGCGCGCGGGTCACCGCCTCGTAGGCCCGCAGCATCACGAGCCCGTCGCGCGCCAGGAAGAACAAGCGCTCCTTCCGATCACGCACCGCCTCGTCCGCCAGCCACTTGGTGAACCCCAGCAGCAACGGTCCGAGCCCGTAGTAGCCCAGCGCACGCGCCTGGCCCGAGAACAGCGTGCGACTTCGGTGCGAGTCCAGGGGCTCGTCGTACAGACCCTGAGCCACCACGGTCAGGACGGCGCGCCAGTCGCGATGGTGCTTCTGCTCGTCGCGGGACCAGAGCAGGCCGTAGGCGGACGTCTCTCGAAAATAGGGCATGGCGCGACGCAGGAGCAGCGCCTGCAGGCCGACCCGGCGCGGCTGCTCGAGGTCGCCCACGGGGTTGTCCCCGATGTGGAGGATTCGCTCGGGTGGCGCGCCGAGCGCGTCGATGGCGAGCTGGAACAGGGCTCCGGTCTGCTTCTTCGCGCGGTGGCTCGAGGAGACGAAGAGCCGCTCGTAGCCGGCGAAGCCGTGCTCCGCCAGCCGCTCGGCCAAGAACTCCTCGGGCAGGTACATGTCGGAGATGACCACCACTCGCTTGCCCCGGGAGCGCGCGAAGTCGAAGAGCGCCTTGCCGATCGGGCGCGGCCGCAGAAAGTCACGCTCGAGCTTCAGCTCCAAGTGCATCAGCTCGGAGACCTCCCGCTCGGGCACGCCCAGCTCCGCCGCGAGCGCCTGGTAGATCTCGAGCAGGGTGGACTCTTGCACGCCCCGGGCGAGGTTCGTCGCGAAGGCTCGCCGCTCCGCCTCGCGCCGCGCGCGCACGAAGTCCAGCGCGGGCAGCTCGAGCAGCGTCCGCGCCTCGGCCTCCATGAAGCTGAAGACGTCCGTTGGGTGCTCGAGGGGGCGCTGCAGCAGGGTGTCGAAGAGATCGAAACACACGACGTCCGCCGCGCTGATCGCGTCGTAGGGATCCGTCGCGCGAGGAACGACGACGTTCGCTCGCTGGAGCGCGGCCTTCAGCTCCGGCGCGCGCAGCAGGCTCGCCATCGCGGCGAAGTACTCGGGCTCCGGGAGCACGAGCGGCCAGCGGCCGGCTGCGAGGTCGCCGGACTGGTTCGCGGCGTAGAGCTGCGCTAGGTGCGCTGCCAACAGGCCGTCGCGAGTCACCAGCGTGCGCAGGGGCGGGTGCTGGCGCGGGAGCAGGACGGCGAGCTGGCGACTGCGCTCGAGCTCCGGACCGCCGAGCTGAGGCAGCAGCTCCGGCACGTCCTGTGCCGTGGCGAAGGGCGCGATGTGGGAGTCGCCCACGGCCAAGAGCGGCTTGGACCAGAGCGCGGCCTGCAGCCCTACCGACGACGAGATGGCGATGGTGCCGTCCAGCGCACGCACCAAGAACTGTGAACAGTACGGGACGCGGTCGGTCAGCGGATCGTACAGGAAGTGCGGAAATCTCTCGCGCAAGCTGGCGGCCACCGCGGGCGTCAGCACCTCACCCGTCAGACTCGAGGAGACGTACTGCGTCACGACCACGCCGACGTGCTCGGGGATTTGCGACAGCAGCGCCACCAGAAAGTCCAGCTGGGACTGGCCTTCTGGCAGCACCTCCGTGATGGTGAAGTAGTCGTCCACCTGCAGCGGTACGAGCACGAGCCGCTCGAACTGGTGCCGGTAGCGCTGCACGAGGCGCTCGAGTGGGTCGAATCGCCCCAGCGCGAGGCCCGCGTCTTCTCGCAGCGGCTCCAGCCGTCGCTGCGCCTCGGCCAGCCCGATGTGCGGCAGCATCGCGTCGAGCACACGGGAGGTCGCAGAGCGCCCCAGGAGGCCCGTGTCGAACGTGACGAGCTCCGGGAACGGAGGCCGCGACACGAAGCCGGGCCACTGGTACAGGAGGAGCGCGTGCGGAAACAGCTCCTGCAGATAGGGAGTCGGGGTCTCCCACACCAGGATGACGTCGGGCACGAACCCGGAGGGCAGCGAGCTCTCGACCAGGCGCCGCATCGCGTCGTGTTGGCTCGGCGTCGCGCTCTGCCGATACCAGGCACGGGCGTCGGCTTGGTAGCTCGACAGCACACCCGAGAGCGCCGAGTCCGTCAGCACCGAGTGCGAGCCGAGCCTCGGCACGAGCCCGTGCTCCGCCGCCCGCTCGCGCACGGCCTGGCCGAGCACCAAGTGGGTCTGCACGCCGCTCCGCCGCAGCGACTCGAGCTGCGCCACGATGGGGCCGCGCAGCGTCGCATAGCGGAAGAACGGATCGCCG
This sequence comes from Polyangiaceae bacterium, assembly GCA_019637295.1. Lineage (GTDB taxonomy): Bacteria > Myxococcota_A > Polyangia > Polyangiales > Polyangiaceae > JACKEA01. Next base: position 605,986 of record JAHBVX010000003.1, on the reverse strand, counting down.
AGCTCGACGCGGGGCTGCAGGTAGAACAAGACCTTCATGGCAGCAAACGACGGAGTCCCACCCGGGACTCGCCACCTTGCGTCTAGCACGAGGGGCTTGAATCGTCGGTGCATCTGTATCATGTCCAGAGAGTGCGGCAGCTGAACCTCCTTGGGACGCTGCTGCCGCTGGTCGCGCTGACGCTCGCATCCTGCCGCGGCGCGAGCTCGCCGCAGGGTCTGCCCCCGTCGCCGCCCCAGGACGAGGGACTGACGCGCTCGGCCGAGGGCGCCGCCCCGCGCGACGACGCGGCGGTGCGCTGGACGCCTCCGCCGAGCTTCGCGCCGCAGCGTCCGGATCTCGGGCTCCCGCTGCTCGGCAGCAGCAGCCACCGGACCCTGTTCGACCCCGCCCCGTGCGGCGCGGAGACCGAGCGCTGCGGCACCTACAATCACGTGCCAGAGCTGTTGATCCATCGCGGGCACGTCGTGGTCCTCTGGCAGAACCACCAGCAAGACGAGAACGGTCCCGGTCAGCGCGTCCTCGGGGTCGCCGTGTCCGAGTCCGAGCTGGCGGTGAGCGCGCCGGTCGTCGTGGCGCCCTCGCCGGTTCCCTTCGCCGCTCGCACCCGGTCGAGCGAACCCGAGCTGAAGGCCGGCCGTGTCAACGGTGTGTACGTGTGGGGAGGGTTTCGCGTGATGGGCGGAGCGTTGTTCTTCTTCGGTCGGACCTTGGCCACGATCGGCTGGACCGACGCGGCGCAGTTTCGCAAGCGCTACGACGGGTCGCCGCTGCCGACGGCTCGGTGGAGAGCGACCCGGGACGAGCGCGCGGGTTTCGACCTCGACGTCTGGTTCGGGCTCGGTATGGACTTCGTCCAGCGCTTCGACGTGGTGGACGGAGGGCTCGTGGCCACCTCCGAGCGCTACTTCACCACGGCGCTCCGAGAGGAGCTCCAGGTCACTCCCGAGGTGCGCTTGAAGGTCGGTCCCCTCGAGAAGGCGTACGCCGAGCGCCCCCCGATCACGCGCGCGCCCGCGGACATGCAACGGCAGCTCGCGGCGCCTCGCACGGATCGCGGGTCGGTCGAGCCCGCGCCCGCACCGCCGAGCTGTGAGCCAGGTCCCGATCGGCCCGGGCACGCCAGCGAGTTCGGGAGAGCCGACGGCGCGCGCGTCGCGCTGCGCGACAACCTGGCGCGACTGGGCGTCTACTACGCGTCGGTTCGCGGGCCCACCGCGCCGAGCTACGGCTGCTCCGCGCGCACCAACCTGCCCGGCTGGGGACTCATGAGCGCGGGGGAGCTGCCCGACGGCGGCGCCTTCGTCGTCGGCGGACTGCCGGACCGCCACGGGCTGTACCTGACGCGGAGCGTCGATGGCCGCCGCTTCGAGTGCAGCTGGCTGCTCGCCGCGGGCGCGCAGGAGCCCTTCTGGCCGGGCCTCTTCAAGCACCAGTCTGGCGCCCAGTACCCGAGCAGCCGCGTGAGCGAGCGTCACCTGTGGATCGCCTACAGCGTCGGCAAGCAGCGCATCGGGCTGACCCGGGTGCCCCTCGCGGCGCTCCGAGCCGACGACCCCCGGGCTTGCGCGTCAAGCCCGTGACGGAGCCCGCTCACCGCCCGCGCCGCAGCGTGTCCACGGCGCGAATGTCGCCGTTGAAGCGCTGATGCACCGGCACGGGGAAGAAGGGCGCGAGGTCCTCGAGACTGCTCGCGTCCGGGTAGCACGGCTCGATCTTCTTCACGCGCACGATCACGCTGATGTTGGCGCCGTAGCGCGACACCAGCGCCGACGAGCAGTCAACACCCGCGCACACCAGGCGGTAGAGCACGATGCCGGCGTTGAACAGGTTCACGTGCCCGCGCAGCAGCCGCTCGGTGATGGTCGGCACCGTGATGGCGAGCAGCCCGCCCTCGCGCACGTCCCGCCGCAGCTTGAGCAGGAAGTCGTGCGGGTTGAGCGCGTGCTCCAGGATGTGGCAACACCAGATCCCGTCGAACTCGCGCCCGAACTCCACGGACTCGTAGCTGCCCGGGAAGTCGACGTCCCCGCCCAGATCCGTGGTGACCGGCGTGAAGCCGCTGGCGCGCATGATCCCCGCCTGCAACTGCAGTCGCCCGCTGCCCACGTCCAGGATGGACGAGCCAGGCGCGAGCAACGCCAGAAAGTCCCGGAGCGCGAGGTGCCCCCAGATCTTGCGCCCCCGCTCGTCGAGCGCGACCTCGCTCCCGGCCGGCACCCGCAGCCGCACCGGGCCGATGCGAACGTGCTCGTCCGCGACGTCGGCCGTCGTCGCGGCGTCTGAGGGCTCTCGACTGCTCATCGACGGCTGAGCGCTCCGTAGCACACCTGCGTCCGCGCGGCGTGGTCCGCGGTCCGGCCGCCACCGTCACCGCGCCGGGCCGACCCAACCCTCCAGCGTCCCCGTCAGGTACACCGCCGTGAGCATGCCGAGCCACGCCAGGCCGAAGATGAAGCGCACCATGTGCCAGGCCCGCTCGGTGCGGCGACGGGTAGGCACGAGGGCGGCCAGCAGGACCAGCGGCGACAGGGTGACGTGGACGAACAGCGCCGCGTACACGCCGGCCAGGACCACCGCGCCGCGCAGCAGCCGTTCGCTGCCCTCGGCGCCGAGGGCCACCGCGGTCGTGCGCACGCCGATGGCGGCGTCCGACTCCCGATCGCGCATCACCTGCAAGATCTCGAAGCACATGGAGAACAGCGCCAGCTGCCCGATCAGGACGAAGCCCATCGGTCGGTCGAGGGGCACGGCACACAGGGGCATGGCGGCGCCCCACGCGGTCATGGCCAGCACGTCCGCGCCCGGGCTGGCCTTCCAGCGCGCGGTGTACACCCAGCACAGGCCCGCGCCGAGCGCGCCCGACACGAGCAGGAAAGGATCGTGCGCCAGCGCGATGGCGACGAGCACGGCCGCGAGCACGAGTTGAGCCCACAGCGCCTCACGCGCGTGAGCGATCAGAAAGCGCGTCTTCTCCGGGGCACGCCCCTCTTTTTGGTCGAGGTCCCGATCGACGTAGTCGTTGATGGTGTACGCCAGCACGTTGAGCACGAACGCGAACACGACGCGCACCAGCGCGTCCGCGGCTGACAGGCGCAGCGCGATCACGAGGGAGGCGGCGGCGACCAGGTTCGCCATCTCCAGCCGCACCAAGCGGTACACGAGCACGCTGGCAACGATGCGCAAGCCCGCCCTCAGGTGGCCGCTGGCGTCGCGGGGCAGATCGGGGTGCCGGGGCGGGTTCACGCGCGCTTCGTCGTCCTCGGACTCATCATCCCGGTGGCTGGCGTGGAATTCCAACGAAAACCGGAGCGCGCGCCTCGAGCGTTGCGTCCGAGCCCGCGTCAACCTTAGAGGAGAAGCGGATGCGAGGCGAGTCGGACGTGCTGATCGTCGGTGCGGGACCCGCGGGCGCGGCGGCCGGGATCCTGCTAGCGCGCGCCGGGGTCCGCGTCGCCGTCGTCGATCGCGCCCGCTTTCCTCGCGACAAGACCTGTGGCGACGCGCTGTCCAATCGCGCCGTCGCGCGCCTCGCGGATCTCGGCGTGCTCGGTCGCGTCCTCGAGCGCTCGCACGCGACGGTGCGCGCGGCGCACGCCATCTTGCCGGACGGCACGCACATCGAGCGGCGCTACCCCACGCCGGGCCTGATCGTGCCGCGGCTCTTGCTCGACGCGGCGCTGCGCGACGCCCTCGAGCAGAGCGGCGCCGAGGTCATGGAGGGGGTGAGCGTGCGTCGCGTGGTGGCCGATCCGACCCGACCACGCGCCCTCGGCGCGGAGCTCGACTGGCGCGCGCGGGTCGTCCTGGCGGCCGACGGCCCGGGCTCCGTCGCCTGGGAGGCCACCGGGCGCTCGCCGCCCGCGCCCCAAGCGTTGGGCATCGCCATCACCACGTACCTCGAAGAGCTGCCCGCTGGACTCGCTCCGGCCGTCAGCGAGCACTACTTCGAGCGCTTCCTGCCCAGTGGCTATGGCTGGGTCTTCCCCGCGGTCGACGGCGCGAGCAACGTGGGCGTCTATCAAACCGTGGATGCGTACAAGCGACGCGAGACGCGGCTCGACGCGCTGCTCGCTCAGTTCCTGGCGGCGCATCCCGAGCGCTTCCGCGGCGCCCATGCGCGCGGACGCGAGCGCACCTGGCAGCTGCCGCTCGCGCGACCGACCTTGCCGCCGAGCGGTCCCGGCCTGCTCACCCTCGGGGACGCCGCGCGGCTCGTCGATCCGCTGAGCGGCGAGGGGATCTGGCACGCCCTGGAGTCGGGCTTCATCGCCGCCCAGGGCACCCTCGCGGCGCTCGAGCGCGGCCGCCTCGACGCCGGCGCAGCACGCGCGATCGCCGGGCGCATCGCGCTCCGGGTGGGCGTGCCCGCCGCCGCTCGCCGGGCCATCCAGCTCGGTCTCGACGCGGTCATCCGCTCCGGAGTGGACGACCTGCCGCTGGTCAAGAAGCTGCTCACCCTCGGCTACGGCAGCGGCGCCCTCGATCCCAGCCACGCGCGCGCCGGTCGCTAGCGAGCAGCCGGGCATCGCTGGGGGCGTCGTGCTCGAATCACGGCACCGAGTTGGAGCGCTGGCCCGTCTGAGCGGCAGAGAGTCTCGCGAGCGCGTGCGTCCGGGAGCGGTGGTGGCGGCATGCACGGAGAAGCCGTCCTCGCGCGCGCAGAGGCCGGAGACGAAACGCGCTCCGTGCTCGGGCAGGGCGATGGCGGGTCGCTGCCGGTGTTCGGGCTCTGCGGGTGGGTTACCGGTGACGGCGCCGGCGACCCCCCGCGACAGTGTCAGCCGGCCTCCGGGGGCGAGTCCCAGTCCGTCACGGACTCGCCCTTCTCGAGCGAGAGGATGTCGATGGCTGCCGCGGCGCCGTCGCCGGCGCTGATGATCGCCTGGCTGCGACCCGGCCGCGTCGAGCGCCCGACGGCGTACACTCCGGCCACCGCGGTGCGCCCGTTCTTGTCCGTGGCGAGCCCCGTCGCCGCATCGTGGGAGAGGCCGAGCATCTGCGCGAGGCGCGGCGACTTGCCCTCCGACAGGATCACGTACCGCGCCCGGACGACCGCGCCGTCTTCGAGCGTGGCTTGGAACACGTCCCCTTGCTTCGCGAGAGCCTCGACGCGCGTTCCCAGGACCTTCGCGCCGAGGGCAGCGACCTGCTGCCGCGCGACGGCCTGGAAGTCGCTGCCGAGGATCTCGGGGATGCCCAGGTAGTTCCTGAGCAGCGCGGCGTGCATCGCCGTCTTGTCCTGGCCGTGCACGACCACGTTCATGCCGTTCTTCGCCAGAAAGAGCGCGGCGCTCAGGCCACCCGGACCGTCACCGATCACCAACACGTCAGTCATGCGCTTGATATCGAGAAGCGCCGGCGCGATGTCAACTCGAGGCCGCACGAGGCGCTGGATAGCGGGGCGGCCCTGGCCACGCGCAATGCTGCGCTGAGTCCCATCGCCTGCTCCCGGCCTGACCGCGTCCGACGCGCTCGAGTGGCGCAGCGGTTGCGCGAACGCCCGCCGACACCCGACCGCGAAGCGCAACTCGCGCTCGCCGGCGTCTGGGAGGCCCGCCGGCAATTGGGCTTGTAAGCTCACCCCGGCGCCCCCACACTCACGCGCATGCTGCCGGACCTCGCCGGTCTCTCCGAGTTCAACGCGGCGTCGCGCGACGAACCGCTGGACGTGGGGGCGCATCGTGAGCTGGCTGTGGGCTCGGCCAAGCCGCCTTCGCCGACAGCCTGGTGGGTCGCGTGATGATGGGCGTGCTCGATCTCGAAGGGGTGTTCGAGCGCACCCCCAAGGCGTACGGTGTGTCCGTGGAGCCGGGAACCGTCACGGCGCTGCGAGTGGCGCTGCGCCACTGGCGTCTGGGGTTTCGCAATGTCCCCAACTTCATCGACAGCTACCACGGCGCGGTCCCCCAGGTGCGGGTCCGGCTCTTCGCCCTCGACGTGGGCGCGCTCGACGTGCGATGGACGACGGCGGGGTGACGGGTCGGTTTCGTCCAGTGCGCGAGCTGGGGCGTGGGGCGATGGGGGTCGTAGAGCTGGTACACGACCGGGAGCGCGGCCATGCGGTCGCGCTCAAGCGCCTGACCGCGCCGGTGGTCGTGGGTAGGTTCAAGGCGGAGTTTCGTCTGCTGGCGCAGCTGTCGCACCCCAACCTGGTGCGCGTGTACGAGCTGCTACAGGACGCCGATGGACTGGCGTTCTCCATGGAGGCCATCGACGGCGAGCCCGTCGATGCCTACGTGCGAGCTGCCGGCGCGCCCATCGCGTCGCTGCTCCGGCAGCTCGCGGACGCGCTCGCCTACATCCATGCCCACGGCGTGGTGCATCGCGACTTGAAGCCCAGCAATGTGCTGGTGCGTGCGGACGGCACGCTGAAGGTGCTGGACTTCGGCGTCGCGGACGCGGCGTCGAGCCACACCTGGAGGTCCATCGCGGGAACGCCGGGCTACATGGCCCCGGAGCAGATCGCCGGCGAGCCCGCGGTGGCCGCGAGCGACCTGTACGCGCTCGGATGCCTGCTCTTCGAGTTGTCGGCGGGGCGCCCGGTGTTCGAGGGCACGCGGCTCGGCGTGCTCGAGGCACACAGGGCACAGCCGCCGCCCCGGCTACGCGAGGTGGCGCCGGGCGTCGACCCGCTGTTCGATGCGCTCTGCGAGGAGCTGCTCGCCAAGGATCCACGCGCGCGTCCCACCGCCGGCGAGTTGCTTGCGCGACTGACGCGCTCCGGCGCACCGTCGCCGCCGCGCCGGAAGCCGGCGCGCAAGCTGATCCTCGGACGGGACACGCTCGTCGACGACGCCATCACGCGCATCGAACGCGCAGACCGACCATTGCTCGGCCTGACGGGTCCGAGCGGTGTGGGCAAGACCGCAGTGATGGAGCTCGTCACGCAGAAGCTCGCGATGGCGGGCTGGGTCGTGCTGCGTGGCAGCGCGCGCCCGGAGGAACGCGTGCCCTTCAACGCCGTCGACGGCGCGGTCGACGAGCTTGCCCGGTGCCTGGACCGCCCTGGGCAGCGGGACGAGGAGGTACGACGGCACGCCGTCGCGGCGTGCGGCATGTTCCCGGTGTTGTCCGGCATCGGGTGTGCGGTCTCCGAGCAGCTCAAGGAGCACGTTCGCGCGCGACTGTTCGGTTCTGAACCCGACGTCACGCGGCCGAGCGCCTTCGACGCGCTCGCGTGGCTCATGCGGCGCGCCGCCGGCGGCGCGCGCGGCGTGGTGATCGCCCTGGACGACTTCCAGTGGGCCGACGACGACACGCTGGCGCTGCTGGCGCATCTGCGCGGCGCACCTTGGCTGCGCGTGCTGCTCGCGGTTCGCGACGATCTGAGGAACACTCCTGCGGCGCGCTGGGTCGCTTCAGCCGGGAGGGAGTGCGAGCTGTCGATCCCCCGGCTGGCGCCCGAGGTGCTCGCCGAGATCATCGCCAGCACGTCGGGGTTCGCGCTGGCGCCGGGAGAGGCACGGGCGGCCGCCGCCGCGTGCGACGGCCGGCCCTTCCTCGCGGAGGTTCGCGGGCGCGCGCTGGCCACCGGCGGTCCCGTGGAGCTCGAGCACGTCGTCGCCGCGTGCTCCTCCGTCGAGATGGAGCTGCTCGCCGCCGTGGTGGTCGCCGATGGCTTCAGCGAGCTCCCGCTCCTGGCGCGACTGGCGGGGATGCCCCTGGTCGCCGTCGAGCGCGCCGCCGCCGAGCTGGAGCGCCGGGGGCTGGTGCGTCGCGGCGCGCGTGCGCGCATCGACGGTGAAGTCGACGTGTATCACGACGGCGTGCGCCACCTCGTCACCGAGGTCTTCTCCGGGCCCACTACCGTGGCCCACTCGCGCTGGGCGGCGCTGCTCGCCGCGGACCCCAAGGCGCCCGCGGCGCGCGTCGCTCGCCACTGGATCGGCGCCGGTCGCGAGGACCTGGCGGCGCCCTTCGCGCTCGAAGCGGCGGAGAGGGCCGAGCGGCAGGGCGCCTTCGGTCTGGCCGCCGACATGCTTGCGGTCGCGCTTCGCCACGCTGGGGACGCGTCCGGCGGCCTGCGCGAGCGGCGCGCGCTGGCGCTCGAGCGCGTGGGTCGTCACCGCGAGGCCGCTGACGAGTGGGCGCTGCTCGGGCGGGGGGCCACTGGCGACCGGCGCCTGGACTTCGCGCTGGCCGGAGCGCACGCGCTGATCGCCGCGGGCGAGGTCGACGCCGGGCTGCTCGGGCTGGATGCAGCGCTGCGCGCGGCGGGCGAGCCGGCGACCTACTCGCGCAGCCCGCGCAGCCTGCTCGAGGCGGCGTCCTTCGCGCTCGGCCCGCCGGGTCACCGCGTCCGGGCAGCCCTGCCACGCCGTGGACCCACGGGGCGCGACGCGGCGAGCCGTGATCTGCAGATCGGCGTCCTGCTGGCGTTCCTCGATCCCATCAGCGGCGTGCGGCACCTGCTCCGCGCCCGCGACGCCTTCGCCGGCGCGGGCGCCGTGGACGACGAGGCGCAGTGCGAGGCCATGTTCGCCGTGCTGGCGCTGATTGGCTCGCGCCACGGGCGCGTGCCGCTCGCAGATCGGTACGCCGCCCGCGCTCGCGCGCTGCTCGGAGGGCGCTCGGTCGAGGAGCCGCGCGCGATGCTCGACTTCGTCGATGGGCTGGTCGCGCTGCGCGCGGGGCGCTGGGAACGGTCGCGGCGCGCGTTCGATGCCGCAGAAGGAGGCTTCCTTCGCCGAAACCGGCCCAGCGAGCGGTTGATGAGCCGCTCCTGGCGCACCATGCCGGACGTGTACGGACAGGACGTGGCCGCCATGCGCGAGCACGTGGCCTGGTTTCGCCAGCACCTGAACGAGCAGGGGGGCGACTTGATCGTGGCCCACGTGGAGCTGCTCGATGCCTACCTGCACTACGTGCTCGGCGACTTCGCCGGCTGTCGCGAGCGGGCACAGCGCATCGTCGCGAAGTTCGACACGCGCCGGCCGAACGTGCAGCACGCCGGCGCGTTGCTCTATCGCCACATGCCCGACGTGTACCAACCCGAGCGCGTCGACGCGTTGGTCGAGTACCGGGACGCGGAGCGGCTGGCGCGCCGCTTTCGCTTCTACGACACGACCTACGCCGGCGCCTTCGCCATGGTGGGCGGACTCCTCGAGGCGCGGGCGCTGCGCCTCGGGGATCGGCGCGCAAGTCTCCGCAGGCTGCGCTGGTATGCCGATCGCATCGCGACCTCGCCCCCGCTGATGGCCGGCGCAGACCAGCGGATCCTGGCCTACGCCGCCGACGCCCGCGGCGATCGGTGCGGCGCCGTGGCCCACCTGCGCGGCGCACAGGCCGCAGCCGAGCGACACCTGCGGCCCCTCGACGCTGCCATCGCCGCCCATCAGCTCGGCCTGCGCCTCGGCGGCGACGAGGGACGAGCACACCGTGAGCGCGCGCTGGCGGCCGTGGTTTCCCGGGGAGCTTCGCCCGCCATCCTGCACGAGGACGCCGCCATGCGCTGAAGGCGCCGAAGTCTGGTACGGTTGGCAGACTGTGGACGACTTTGCACTGCTGGAGGAATGGCGGGGTGGGGACACCCGCGCCGGCAACGATCTGTTCGAGCGTCACTTCGACGCGGTTCATCGCTTCTTCTCGAACAAGGCCCCGTCGGACGCGGCAGATCTGGTGCAGCGCACCTTCCTCGGCTGCGTCGAGGCGAAGGAGCGCTTTCGCGCCCAGTCGTCGTTCCGGACCTTCCTCTTCGCGATCGCGCATCACGAGCTACTCGGGCACTGGCGCCGCACCAAGAAGCGCGCGGTGGACACCTCCGTGTCCAGCCTGCTCGATCTGGAGCCGTCGCCCAGTCAGCTGCTCGCTCGAGTCGGTGAAGAGCGCCGCCTGCTGGAGGCCCTGCGCTCGATCCCGATGGACTTGCAGATCGCCCTCGAGCTGTTCTACTGGGAGGGCCTGAGCGGACCGGAGATCGCCGCCGTGGTGGGGGCGCCGGAGGGCACCGTGCGCAGCCGCCTGCGCCGCGGCCTCGAGGCCTTGCGCGCGCGCCTGGACGAGCTGGATCGCTCGCCCGGACGCCTGGCCACGTCGCTGGCGGGGCTCGATGGCTGGACGCGCAGCATCGGTGAGGCGCTGCTGGGGGTGAACGCCAGCCCGCCGTGACGCGAGCGAGGAGCGGGTTCGTAGTCGAGCCGACGCGGTGACGGCGGGCTCGCGTCGTGGCCGCGTCTGACCGACACGGATCGGCTCAGAAGCCCAGCCCCGAGGCGGCCTCGCACTCGGCCGCGCACGGACCCAGGCAGGTCGAGCACGCGCACTCCACCAGAAGGCTGAACACCGCGTCGCTCGTACACCCGGGCTTCGTCATGTCTTGGTTGCACTGCGAGCACGACGGACTTTGGTTGCAGTCCAGGAACTCTTGATAGCAGGGTCCCCCGCCGTCGATGGCGCACCAGCTGCACTCGTTGTCGCTCACGAACCGCACTGGCCCAGCCGTGCCCCCGTCGGTGCCGCCGCCGGACGCCAGCGCGGCGTAGTGGCTGAAGCCGGTGATCGTCGTCTGCACGTACAGCCCGCTCTGCGAGCCGCCCACTGCCTGCCAGCCGCCCCCGGCGGGCGCGCGATGGATGGTCGCGGGCTTCGAGCCCGTGTTGATCTGCAGGGTCACGGGGTTGCCGAAGCTCAGGCCCGCGGGCTCGAGTAGGAAGAGCTGGCCGAGCAGCGTCGCGCCAGCCGGCAGCGGGGGCGCCTCGGAGGGCGGCACGTTGCTGACGGTCACCTGCGTGTCGGTGGATACCGCGCCCGCCGGGAAGAACAGGTTCGCGCCTTCGGGATGGACGAGCGTGGTGTCGGCGCCCGTCAGCACGGTCTGCGTGACGGACGTGTAGTTCGTGGCGTTGTTCTGGTTGACCGTGTTCTCTTTCGAGCAGCTGGCGGCGACGACGATGGTCGGCAGCAGCGCGCCGAGGACGGCCAGGACGCGGAACGACGGGGAGCGGTGGACCAATGAGTGCATGGGGATTCTCCGGGGCTGTTCACTTCAACGGGGCGTACTGGACGAACGCGGGCGCGTCGCAGCGCCGCGTGATCAGGTGCTGGCTGGTCGGGGCGGCGCGCACGAGCGCAACGCGCACCTCGTTGGGCACGCCGGCGTAGAGGTCGTGCTTCGCCAGCGTGTGTTCGGTGGTGATGCGCCCCTTGGCGACGTGCTTGTTGACCCAGGTCGAGCCCACCTTCTCCTTGACGAAGGTGAACGAGTCTGGCTTCTGCGTGGCCTTGAGGAAGCAGCGCGGGTCCCGGCACACGGCCACGGTCACGGTGGCGTTCGCGTGGGCGGGCGCGACGGTGGTGGTGACGGTGTAGTCGACGGTGATGCGCCGCAGGCTGGTGGGCTTCTTCTTCTTGTCGAGCACTTGCTGGACGTCGATGGAGCTGGCCAGCGTGGCGTTCGATACCGGGGCGACGTTGGTGACGTAGTAGGGCGCCATCGCCGCGGTCGCCGGCACCTGGACCTGGCCCGGCTTGTGCTGGACCACCGCGGCCATGGCGCACGAGGTCGCCCCCGCGTTGATGGGGACCGAGAGCGTCTCGCTGGCGCCCGGCTCGAGCCGGCCGAAGCGGACCACGTCGTGCGTCGCCTGGCTGCAGGCGAAGGGGAAGGCCTCCTCCACCCACTTGCCCTTGGCGTCCTTGCGCAAGGAGCGCAGGAGCTCACAGCGCAGGATGGTGACGGGGTGGTGCAACGTGGGGCTCGCGCCCGTGTTCTTGCCCTCGATGCGCACCGTCATGGTGTCGTGGGCCTGGAAGGTGTCGCCGGGCTCGAGCGCGACCTGGATGGTGTTCGGCGGGCTGCTCTGGGCGAGCGCGCCGGACGCGATGGGGATGGACGCCAGCAAGAAGCGGGCCGCCCTTCGGCCACTGATCAGGGACATGTTGCCTCCTCTTGTCCCGGGTAGTGCCGGGCGCGGGGCGATCGATCACCGTCAGCTACGAACTCGCCGCCGCACCACCCCGAGCGCCGCGAGCAACGAGAGCGCCGCGAGGCCGCGGGAGGGGCTCGAGCCGGCGGCGCGGCAGGCGCAGAGCACCGAGGCGGGGCTCAGAACGCGGCGCCCGCGGCCACCGTGACTAGGAAGATGTCTCCGAAGGGCAGCACCATTCCCTGAACGTAGACCCGGGTCAGGTGCGCGGTGCCCGCGTTGTACGTCGGCAGGGTCACACCGAACACGGGCCCGTGGGCGAAGCCGACAGTGAAGTCGCCGGAGCCGCCCTTGAAGTACATCTGGCTGCCCTGCGCGCCGATCCGGTAGCCGCCTTGAAGGCCGAAGCCGCCCTGGCGCAGCGTCGTCGGATCCATGCTGCCGAAGACGAGCCACTGGACGCCTGCGGAGACGCCGCCGTCGATCAGCAGCATCCCGTAGCCTTGCTGATACTCCGGGATGTGAACGCTTCCTACGTTCATCGCGGGGATGGTCAGCTGGCCGCCCGCGCCGGAGACGGCGACCGCCGGGTCGATGAACGCGCCCACCCAGCTGCCCCCCTCCTGGCCCGGGAACTTGCCACCCGTGAGGATCTTCACGCCCAGCGATACGCCGCCACCGGTGAAGGTGGACTCGATGGTCGCGGGCGTCTGGCCCTGGAAGAGCACGGGCATCTCGTAGCTCGTGCGGCCGAACACTACCGAGCCGTCGATGGCGAAGTTGACCGAGCCGCTCGGCGGCTCCTTCACTCGCGTCACGGTCTCGCGGGAGAAGCTCGCGAACGCGCCGCTCGGTCCGATCGACGCGGAGCCCCGCTCTCTGCAGATCTCCTGAGTGGGGTCCGCGGCACAGTCGCGCTGCCAGTGGGTCGACGCCGACCTGGAGTCCACGCTGGTGGAGTCGGCCTGCGGCGGGGCCTCGAGCTTCGGGTGCGGCTTCGCAGGTTGGGGCGGGGGCGCGGGGTCGAGCGGGGGGTCGTCCTCGGGTCCCACCGCGACGGGCACGGGTGCGTCGGACGCAGGCTCCGGCGCGCCGGTGTCGGGGTCGACCGGCGCGTCGGGCGCGGGCGTCGTCGTCGGCGCGCCTTCGGGGTCCGCCGGCGGCAGGGGCAGGGCGACGGGCGGCGCCTCTGCGCGTCCATCGTCAGTGCGCACCGCGTCGGCCAGCCGCTCGGCCGTCGCGCTGGCCCGTCCCCGCACTTCGTTGGCGCGAACTCGGATCAGCGCGAAGAGAAGCGCCGCGTCCGCCAGGTTCTTCCGCACGTCGCTGCGCTGTCGCAGGCTCTTGCGGAACGCGCTGTCCACCTGCGCACGGAGCACCGGTTCGATCGCGGCGAGGCGATCGGCCTCGGGTCTGGCTCGGGTCGCTCGAGCGGCGATTTCGAGGTGGGCGCGGACCGTGCGCCCGATGTCATCCACCAGGGCCTGTCCTTCTTCGTCCAGCGGCGCACCGATGGGCGTGATGGCTACGGTGTCGGTGCCGAGGTCGACGCGCAGTCGCGTGCCTCCAAGCGCCAAGCGTGTCGCTGCCTGGCGGGCGGCCTCGATCATGTCGTCGGCGGGCGCGCCCGGAGGCACCCCGAGGCGCGCGGCCAGCCCCCGCCGCGCGTCACGCTCGGTCGATGGAGCCGAGCCCAGCTCGACCTGCAGCGCATGGAGGGCCGCGAAGAACTCGTCGAACTGCGGGTCCCCGGTCACGTACTGCACGTTGCCGCGGGCGACCACTGAAGGGCCGGTGCTCGCCAGACATCCGGCTGCAGTCGAGCACAGCAAGCCGATCACGATCCACGCTCGTACACTCACCCCCCGGTCGTGTCGCCGGAGGCCGAATCGATCACGGGCTGCGCAGGATGGACGCTCTCCATTTGATGTGTTACAGTAATTGGCGTCAAGATCCAGTGGGATCCCAAGAAGGCCGCCGCGAACAAGCGCAAACACGGGGTCAGCTTTCGGGAAGCGGCGACGTGCTTCGACGACCCAGACGGATGTTACTTGCGCAATGAGGCCCCTTCCTATGAAGACCGCCTCATCCTCATTGGACTCTCGGCGAAGAGTCGACTGCTCTTCGTCGTTCACGCTGAAGTGGGTCGCGACGAGATCCGCATCGTCAGCGCTCGGCGAGCCAGCCCTGCACAGCGGAGGATCTATGACGGATTGGACTGATGAGCCCATCGATACGAAGGCGTGGAAGCGCGTTCCTGGTAACCCGTTCGCCGACTACGATCCGGCCGACGGAATCGCCCTCTGGTCCTTGTGGGAAATGCCCTCTAGCGCGGTGGGTAAGCTGGTGCGGCGTGGTCGGCCGCGCGGCAAGCCGACGGCGGTGCGCAGTGTTCGACTACCGTGCGACACCTGGAAGCGCCTCGAGGCGGAGGCCCGAGCCGCCAAGACGACGGTGAATGCGCTGATCGCAAAGCGAGTCGGGTAGCGTGCTGCGCGAAGAGTCGACGTCACTCGCTGCGGGTCACGCCCACGGCGGGTGGGGTCCAGCGCACCGGGCCGCTTTCGCCGAAGTGCATCCAGGCCAGGCGCTCGTCCTCGAGCGGGGTGAGGAACCGAAACAAGACCACCGTGGGCCCGCCCTCGGGCGTCGTCGCTTCCACCGTGACGGACGCGGTGCCGGTGAACAGCGAGTCCCCGACGCGCAGGGGGTGGTGGCGATCTCGGTACAGTTGGTTGAACGGTCGGTCGAGATAGCCGGCGGGTACGCGGACCCGCAGGGCGTTCGGATCCACGCGTTCGAGCTCGAGCGGACCCAGAGTCCCGGTGAGGCAGAGCAGGGGGCGGGCGGGCAGCCCGCGGGTGTAGCGGAGATCCCGGAGCAGCCTGCAGAAGTAGAGGTCCGGCGCGGTGACCAGGACGAGCACGGTGGCTCGCTCCGGGAGCGCGCCGTAGGCGGCGTCGCTGGCGCGCTCGACGTCGGCGTGCAATCGCGCCATGGCCAGGCTGCGGCCGGGCAGCCCGAGCGGGCTGACCACGGCGTGCAGCGTGAGCAGCAGCGCGGCGACCATGCGCGCCGGTGACGCCACCCGGACCGCGCGCTCCACCACGAGCGCGACCAGACCGAAGCCGCCGATGCCCGAGAGCCACAGCGAGCGATCGCTCGGGAAGGTGGCCGCCTGGGGCACGAGCGACAGCACCAGGCCACAGGCGAAGAACAGCGCCGTACGGCGGCGCGACGCGACCGCGATGCACAGACCCAAGGCGGCGAAACCCAGCGCGGCGAGGGTCGCGCGGGTGAGCGGACTCGAGACGTGCCACAGCTCGGCGGACGGGCCGCCGAGCTGCGCCAAGAGCAGCACGCCGACGCGCTCGGGCAGCACGCTCGAGAACTCGAGTGGACTGAACGCTGGGTCGATGTACAGCGCCGACGCGCGCGCGCCGTGACCGAGGCCGCGGAAGACGGCGATCCACGCCGCCAGCACGAGCGCGTAGGGGGTGAGCGAGAGCAGCCGCCGCGGGCCTCGATCGAGCAACGCGGCGTACGCCAGCAAGTAGCCCAGGGCGCCCAGGGCGCTCTCGCTGCACGCGAGCGCCAGCCCCAGACACGCGGGGGCCGCGAGCTTCGCACGCCGGTCGCCGGCGCGCGCGACGAGGTGCAGCATCAGCGAGAGCGCGCCGAAAGCCGTGCCGAGCAGGACGTGTCGGTTCGAGAGCCAGCCCACCGCGTGACCGTGGGCCTGATCCACGGAGAACAGCAGCGTCGCCAGCCCCGCGAGCCAGCTCCCCGGCAGCACGCGGCGAAACCCGAGCCCCACCGCGGCGACGCAGAGGGCGTACCAGAGCAGGCTGTGCAGGTGCGCGAGCGTGGGCTGATGCGGGAACACCCGATAGTCGAGGTGATGGGTGAGGGACGTGAGCGGACGCCAGAACGAGATGGACAGCTCGTCCGCCGCGAGCCACGGCAGCGTGCCGTGCGCGCGCGCGTCTGCGACGCCGTATCGCACGTCGCGCGCATCGAACAGGTTGATTCGGGACCAGTCGAAGGGCAGCTGCGCGCCGGCGCGAAACAGGTAGTCCTCCGTGGCGAAGCCCGAGGGCACGCTCGACGCGCACAACAGCGCCCCGAGCGCCGCGGCCAGCACCACCATGCGAGGCGACGCGAGCAGTGCGGAGAGCCGCGGCCAGCGCGCCAGGCTGCGCGTCATCACTCGGTCTCGCTCTTGGACAACACGCGGATACAGGGCACGAGCGCGAGGTAGCAGGCGGCGGCGACCCACAACAGCGCGCTCAGCCCCGCGCCGAGCGCGATGGCCACCGCGGTGGTCGACGCGACGACGCTGCCCACGCCGTTGAGGCCCCACAGCCATGGCGTCTGCGAGGCCAGGTGCCGGCGCGCGAGCCCGAGGCCGGCGGGGAACGCGATCCCGAGGGGAACGCCGACGACCGCGCAGACACCGATGGAGAACAGCACCCTCACGCTGGTCGACGCCTGCGCGAAGGGGGCGCTGAGCCACGGCCAGGCGACGTTCAAGCACACGAGCACCGCGGCCAGCACGAGCGGATACACGTAGCAGTAGGGTCGTCGGGTCAGGGGCAGCCGATCCGAGGCCAGTGAGCCGAGGCCGGCGGCGGCGATCAGGCTCGCCAGCACGACCATCAGGCTGAAGCTCGGGTGCCCGAGCACGAGCGACAGCTTCATCAACAGCGCGATCTCCGCGAACATGAAGCCCAGACCGATGGCGCCGAAGTAGACGAGCCCCGCGCGCAGCTGCGGGCGCGGCGGCGGAGTGGCGGGGCGCAGGCGCCGGGACAGCGGCGCCACGATGGCGGCGAGCACCAGCACGAGCGACGAGAGGATCGCCGCCAAGAGCGCGCGGGTGGCGACCAGGTTGCCCTCGATGGTGCCGCGGGTCTCGTCGGGCAAGGCGCCGAACACCGCGCCGAGCCGGACGACGTTGAAGAAGAACGGACGGTCGTCGGTGCTGGGTCGGAAGTCGAGCACCGGCTCGAGCGCGCGCTGTTCGAGGACCGCGCGGGTCGGTGCCGACAGGAACCCCTCGAGCCGTGGCACCAGCGAGGGCTGCCCCGGCAGGGCCACCGGCACGAAGCCCCGCTCGGGGATGACCGCCGCGAGGGTGGCCAGATCCGACGCCGAGAGCGGCTCGCGCCCCAGGATCAGCGTGGCCACCGGGCCGGCGGCGACGAGCGCCACGTGCGCTCGCGGCTCCGCCACGCCGCGCGCCTGCAGCGTCGCGACCGCCAGCGCCGTCAGCCGAGCCGTCTCCACGTTGGCCCAGCGACTGACGGTCAAGATGCCGCCCGGCGCCAGTCGATCCAAGAACAGCGAGAAGGCCTCGACGGTGTAGAGGCCGTTCTCGCTGAGCGCGTGCGCGCCCGCGCCAGTGGCCGCCCAGGTGTCGATCAAGGACGCCTGGATCACGTCGTAGGTCTCGGCGTGACGGGTCAGGTAGCTGCGCGCTTCGTCGTGGACCAACTCCACCTCGCGTCGTTCGCTGATGCCGATCTCCCGCGAGAGCGGCCCCTGCAGCATGTCGAGCAGCCGCCCATTGAGCTCGATGCCGACGATGCGCTGGTGTCCAGCGAGCAGCGCCGCTTGAATGTCGCGCGAGCCGCCGACCCCGATGATCGCGATGCGTCCCTTGCTCCGCAGCTCGTGCGCGATGTTGGTCACGTCGCAGCGCAGGAAGTCCAGCTGGCCGAGGTCGTTGCCCACCAGGTACAGGGGCGTCGCCGCGTGACCGTCGATCTCGAGTCCTTGCTGCAGGACCGTCTTGCTCGGGCAGCGCGCGCCACCGCCCCACAGCGCTGCGGGCGCCCGGATTGGACGCAAGAGCTGGACGCGCGAGTGGCTGTTCCACTTCTCCGCGACCACGTTCTCCCGCGACTCCGGGCGGCCCTTGATCCAGAGCGGCCGCAGGCCGTGGCTGGTCGAGGCGTTGAGCGCGGCGCAAGCGGCGAGGGCCGCGCCGACCCACAGCGCGCGGCGCCGCTCTGCCCGACTCGACGCGGCGTGGGCGAACGCTGCGGCCCCGAGCGCGGCGAGGGCGCCGAGGGCGATGGTGGCTGAGGTGCCGTCGAGCACGGCGAGCAGCGCCGGCACGAGCGGCGCGCCCAAGGCGGCCCCGAGCAGATCCGCGGCGTACACCCGGCCGGCGGGGAAGCGGGTGCGCGTCAGCGCCGCGGCCACGACGCGACCGGCCGGGTAGAAGGGCAGGGCGATGCCCAGCGAGAAGAGCAAGAACAGCGGCAGCGTCGTCAGCTGGGGCTCGACCCGCAGCGGCACGATCAGGAGCAAGACCGCGGAGAGCGGGATGCAGTACGCGAAGCGCACGCCCTCCTTCGCCAACGACTCCCCGATGCGCTCTTCGTCCCAGGGCTGGGGCCGCAAGTACACGTCCACCGCGCCCGCGGTCAGCCCGAACAGGCCCATGCCCAGCACCAAGAAACCGAGCGAGTACCAGGTGACGACCGACAGCACTCGCGTGTCGAGCACCTCGAGCGCGAGCATGCAGCCCGTCGTCAGCGCGAGGCCGAGGAGGAAGCTCCGCTCCGCGAGCGCCGGTGCTCTCAAGAGTCTTCGTCGTCCGGCGTGGCCGGCGGCGGCGGATGCGAGTGCGAGACCGACGACTGCCGGCTCTCGTACGCGCGGTTCGACGCTTCTTGGTACAGGGACTTGGCGCGGGGGATCTCACCGCCCTTGCGCATGAGCTGGATCAACCGCTGCATCGCGGCACCGGACGGCAGCGAGCCGTCGTACAGTCCGAGCTTGATGCGCAGCACCTGAGTCGCGTCATCCTGGCGCGTGACCTGCGCGAGCAGCGCGCGTGCCCCATCGAAGTCCCCGGCCTCCAGCAGCTGATCGACGGCGTCGTTGTCGGGTTCGGTCACGGATCTCCTCGCGGCTCGGGCCAGCGTCGGCCCTCGGCTCGGAGCCTACCGCGGCCGTCCGGCGCTGACCAAAGCTTCATCCCGGCCAGGCCCCCAGGCCGGGCTCGCGGGCACCAGTCGCCCACATTTCCCTGGCTTTCACCCGGCGCCGCGTGGGGCCGCAGCGGCGCGCTGGCCGGGTGCGGGGCGCTGGCTGGCCGTGCTACCGTGGCGCCCGGAACGACACGATGAGTAGCCAGCGGCGCAAGAGCGACGACCCGCCCCCGGATTTGCGCGCGGAGCGGGATCAGTTCCTCCAGAACTTCATGAAGGGCGGGCGGCTCACGGAAGATTTCATCGCAGAGTACGAGCGCGTTCGAGTCCAGCTCGCGACCCTCGAGAGCGAGAACGCTCAACTGCGGACCAAGGTCGAAGAGGACTCGGCCATGCGCGAGCTGCTCGAGAAGATCGAGGCGCTCGAGACCGAGAAGCGGGATTTGCTCTCCCGCACCAAGCAGGCGGAGGCGGTCTCCAACGAGTTCTCGGTGCGCTTCGAGGAAGTGGAGACGGAGTTCTCCAACCTGGCCAACTTGTTCGTCGCCAGCAACCAGCTCCACGCCAGCCTGTCTCCCCGCGGCGTGATGCGGCGGGTCAAGGAGGTGCTCGCGCAGCTGGTGGGCGCGGAGCGCTACGCCATCTACCTGTCCGAGCCCGAGCGGCACGTGCTCGTGCCGGTCGCGTCCGAGGGCGTGCGCGGCGAGGAGCTCTCTCCGGTGCCCGCCAGCGACGGCGCCATCGGCCGCGCGTTCGCCCAAGGCAAGGCTGCGGTCGACGACGAAATCCGCTCCTGCGAGGGCAGCGTCGGCCGCCCTGCGGCGATCGTGCCACTCACGGTGGACGACCAAGTGGTCGGCGTCATCGCCGTGTTTGCCACCTTGTCGCAGAAAACGAAGTTTGACACGATCGACTTCGAGCTGTTCAAGCTGCTGGGGCAGCACGCCGCAGCAGCGTTGGTCAGCGCGAGCCTCTTCGCGCAGGCGGGCCGAAAGATGCCCGGGCTCGAAGCATTCCTCGATCTCAGTGTGTGAGTGCCATGGTCGAATATTCCTGCTTGATTGTCGAAGACTCGCCCATGATGCGGCAGCTTCTGGTCTTCGCGCTCGCCCGCGTGAAGAATCTCCGCGTCACGGAGGCGGACGATGGGGTGGATGGTCTGCGTAAGCTGGCGTCGGCCCGCTACGACATCATCGTCACCGACATCAACATGCCCATCATGGATGGCCTGAAGCTGGTCAAGCGTGTGCGCAGCGACCCCATGCACAAGGACACCCCCATCGTGATCATCACGACCGAGGGCTCCCAGGAGGACCGGCAGCGCGCGCTGCAGCTCGGGGCCAACGCCTACATCACCAAGCCCATCCAAGCGCCGCAGGTGATCGCCACCGTGAAGGAGCTGCTCAAGATCGAGTGAAGAGCGCGCGGGTGTGGGTGAAGGTCTGCGGGGTCACCCGCGAGCGGGATCTGGAGCGGGTCATCGCTGCCGGCGCCAGCGCCGTCGGCCTGAACCTCGTGCCCGGCACCCCCCGCGCCGTCGACGAGCCACGGGCGCTCCAGCTGTGCCGCGCGGCGGCTGGGCGCATCGAGGTGGTGCTGGTCGTCGCGGATCGCGCAGAAGCGGAGCTGCAGGCGCTGCTCGCGGCCGCGCCCGAGGCCCGTCTGCAGCTGCACGGCAGCGAGCCGGCGAGCCTGCTCCGCTCCCTCGGTCCTCGCGCCTTCAAGGCCGTGCGCGTCGGCAGCGCCGAAGACGCGCAGCAGGCGTGCGCCTTCCCCGGCGAGCGACTGCTGGTCGACGCCAAGGTGCCGGGGCAGCGCGGCGGCACCGGGGTGCGGATCGACCCGGCCCTGCTCGAGGTCATCGTGCGCGAGCGCGACGTGATCGTGGCCGGCGGCCTCACGCCCGAGAACGTCGCGTCCGTCATCGAGCAGCTACGCCCCTTCGGCGTGGACACGGCCAGCGGCGTCGAGCTGCCGGGCGCCCCGGGCATCAAGGACGAAGCCCGGATCCGCGCCTTCGTGCTCGCGGCGCGCTCGGCGGGGTGAGCGCCTCGCCGAACGTCGCGGTCAGGGGCCGGCGCACCTGGTAGAACGCGTGGCAAGCGCTGGCAGCGACGACGAGCGCGAGTGAGACAAGGACCTCGGCGTGGCGCTCGGTCCTCTGCGGCCACGGTAGCACGAGCATGGCAGCCGCGCGATGAGTGCGAGCCTCGAGAGCGTGAGCGAGCAGCGCAGCCAAGCCGTCGAGACTAGAGGCCAAGGTCGGCGATCGTCATGCCCTTGGCGCCAACCAGCGCGACGCGCTGGTCCGACAGGAACGCGCAATGCGCGTGGTTCTGCACCTCGACGGCGCCGAGCACGTCGCCCGTCGTGCCAGGGCCGCCACCCACGACTTGCGATTCTCCAGGCCCGCGCCGACGGCTTGAAGCTGAAGGCTGCCAATGGAGCCAGCCTCGATGGTTCCCGCGTAAGCGATGGTCCCGGATGCCGAGCGGCACTGAGCGTGAGTGCCTCGGAACCCCATCCCTGGGGGATTGTGCAGCCACTGCGTGCCGGAGGCAGTGCGCGCCGTGACGAAGTGCCCCCAGCCGCCGCTGGGACCGACCACGACGCCGTCCACCTCGACGGAGCTGGACAAGTACTGACCGAAGACCAGCTCGCGACTCGGGCTGCTGTGGAACCTGCGGTGGGAGGTGGCCTCTCCGATGGTGAGGACTCGAGCTTCGTCGGCCACCAGGGTCTTCGCGTCCAAGAACACGGCGACGGTCTTCACTGACGACGTCGCCGCGACGGTCTGGCCATCGACCATGAAGTCCGCGGCGCCTACCTCGTACTCGGCGGCGACCGTCGAGTCGTCGACCCGTCCCGGCGCCACCGACGCGCCGCGACCAGACGACGTCGCCCGTCGCGCCAATGCGAGCGATGAACACGTCGCTTCCGCCCAGCGGATGGAGCGTGTCGTTGCCCACGTCGATCCCGCCGTCCACGGTCACCGCGTAGATGGCGCCGCCATCCGCGAGGGGCTCCAGCGCCACACCCCGAGACGGTGTCGCGACGGTGATGGCTTGCTGGACCTCGAACGTCGTGAGCCACTTTCGACTCGCCGCGGGGTCGAGCTTGGCTAGCACCAGACCCACCGGGCGCGTGAGCTGAACCGGACCGAAGAACTCCCCGCCGGAGCTCACCCTGCCCGCGACGATGAGGTCGTCTGCGGGTGTCGCCGCCACGCGGTGACGGATGCCGGTCGATGCGGCCGCGGCCGAGCCACCGGTCCCGCCCCCCGCGGCGCCGCTCGACCCACCGGTGCCGCCGGTCGTCGCGCCCCCGCTGGCCGCGGAGCCGCCGCTGGCGCCCGAGCCGGCTGCCCCCCCGGCCGAGACCCCACCCGAGCCCCCCGGCGTGTCGTCGTCGCCGCAGGCAACGACGCAGAGAACGAAGACCAACCCGAGCGAGCGTATGGTCCACCAGCCTATCCCGGCCTTCCTCGGCTCACACCTCCCACTTGGGAGGTTACTCTCGCCCGGGAGCGCCTGCGGGATCTCGCGTACTCTGTCCCCGTGCTCCCCCACGTTCGCCGACCCAAGGCTCTCGGGTGGTTCGCCGCGAGCCTACTGCTCGGCGCGGTCGCTGCCCACGGCTGCTCCGCAGCGCCGGTTCACCCTGCGCACGCAGCGAACCGTCCTGGGGGCCAAGACGCGGCCGCGGATGACGGCGAGCGTGCGCCGGGCGCCGCCGCGGGTCGCATCCGCTGCGGGTCGGCGACCTGCAGCGCCCAGACCCAAGTCTGCTGCGCGGACGCGAACGGCAACGGACTGCGCTGCGAGTCGCGCTCCGCGGATCCGAACCAGCCGGAGTGCAAGGACGACGAGTTCGCCAAATACTGCGACGACCGCAGCGACTGCGGCCACGACGCGGTCTGCTGTCGGACCTACGACTGCTCCGGCGGCTGCCCGCCGAAGCTGGAGTGCGAACGGAGTCGCTGCGAGGTCGAGATGGCCGAGGCCTGCCTGGGCCCTGGCGGTTGTCGCGCAGAGTTCGAGTGTCGCATCTCGGCAGACAGTGAGCACGGGTACTGCGCGCTCGCGCGCCCGGGCGTCGACTGCGGCGCGGCGCGCTGCGCCGGTGACCGACCCGTGTGTCGCTGGGACGGTGCCGCGCGGGGCGGGACCTGCATCGCCGGCGTGCCGCAGGAGCTCGGGGAGCCGAACGACGACGTCGCCTACTTGGCCTGCGCGTCGGCGAAGGACTGCGCTGGCTACACCTGCGGCAAGATGGCGGACATGCCGTATCGCGTCTACCAGTGCGCGGCGCCGGGCTTCGCGGGGGATCGCTTCTCCCCGATCCTCTGCGCTCGGCTCGAGGACTGCCCGAAGCACTGGGGGCGCGAGGCGACCGGCTGCGAGCCGGCGCCGGACGGCGTGGCGCCGGCGTTCCTGCGGGTGTGCGCGTATCCGGAGCCGGATTGACGACCAAACGACCACTTGTGGTCATGTGGTCAACGCCAACCTGACCGAATGGCCGCACGGCAACGGGTTGATGGCGACGTCAGCTGGGCCGCGCCTCCTGTCGCAACGCCTCGAGCGCGTCATCCAGGCGATCCCGGTGGGTGCGGAAGCACAACACGCAGACGCGTATCGCGTGCCTGCCCTGGACGCGGGTGCTCGACAGGAAGACGCGCCCGCGGGCGTTGACCCGGCGGAGCAGCGCTGCGTTCGCGTGGTCATCCTGACCCCGCAGGCGGAACGCCACGACCGAGAGCTGAGGCTCGTCGAGTAGCTCGAAGCGCTCGTCCTGTCGGAGACGAGCCGCGAAGTACCGCGCCAGCTCGAGCTTCTCCGCCAGAGCATCGCGAAAGGCGGCGACACCGTGCAGCATCAGCGGCAGCCACAGCGCCAGACCGCGAAACGCACGCGACAACTCCGGCGACAGATCCGTGA
This sequence comes from Polyangiaceae bacterium, assembly GCA_019637295.1. Taxonomy (GTDB): domain Bacteria; phylum Myxococcota_A; class Polyangia; order Polyangiales; family Polyangiaceae; genus JACKEA01. The sequence goes on along the minus strand of JAHBVX010000003.1, from coordinate 582,238 downwards.
AGTCCGTCGCCTCTCCGGCCGAGGCCACGTCTCGCAGGTAGTCGGCGTCGCTCTCGAACGCGCGGCGCAGCGCTCCACCGTCCCGCACGAGCACGCAACCCGTGCCATACGGCAAGAAGAGCCCTTTGTGCGGGTCCAGCGTGATCGAGTCCACCAGCTCGAGGCCCGGGACCAGCGCCTCGTCCACCCAGCGAAAGAACCCACCGTAGGCGGCGTCGGCATGCACCCACAACCCGGCGTCCCGCGCGACCCGGCTGAGCGCGGGGATGGGATCGACGGCGCCCGTGTTGGTGGTGCCGGCGTTCACGTTCAGCAAGAAGGGCGTCAGACCGCGGCTTCGGTCGGCTTCGATGGCTGCCTCGAGCGCCGCGGGAACGAGCCGGAAGCGCGAGTCGACGGGCAGGGTCCGCAGCTGATCTCGACGAAATCCGGCCACGCGAAGCGCCTTGGCCAGCGAGGCGTGAGTCTGCTCCGACGTGTAGATCACCCCGCGTCCGAAGTCCTCGCCCAGCCGCGCGCCGCGCGCGGCGACGATGGCGGTCAGGGTCGAGAGGGACCCGCCCGTGGTCAGCACGCCGGTCGCGTCGAGCGGGTAGCCCATGCTCTCTGCGAGCCAGCGCACCGTGGTCGCCTCGATCTGCGCGAGGGCGGGGGCGGCCTGGGCGACGCCAACGTAGCGATTGACGCTCGCCGCGATGTACGTCCCGAGGGCCGATGACGGCAAGCCGCCCCCGGGGATGAAGGCGAGATAGCCGGGGCCCGGAGTCGTGAATGACTTCCGCACGGCCGGGTCGAGGCGCGCGAGCAACTCCTCCAGCCCCACGCCCTGCTCGGGCAGCCCCTCGCGAAAGCTCTCGACCAGCGCCGACACGTCGTCGACGTCTGCGGCCGGAAGGTGGGCGAGCGCCGCGAGCTGCGCCCGCACGAACGCAGCGGCGCGAGCGGTCCAGTCGGCGAGGGTCTCGTCGTCGGGTTCGAGAGGCGCTCCCATACGACGGTCCCTACGCCATCGCCCGAGGCGCCGCCATCGCCGTCCGGTGCCGGTTGGCCGTTCGCCGACATCGAGTCCCTGCGGGTGGGCGCGGCGGACTGAGTGACGCCTCATCCTTGGCATCGCGTCAAGGTCGAGTAGGCTCGCCGCGTGCAAGCCAACCTCACCCCGGAGCAGCTCGTCGAGCTTGCCGCCGGTCACGGCCTCGAGCTGCTGACGGACGGAGTGCGACTGAACGAGGCGGGGCTCGACTACCGCGTCGCCTTCGCGCGGGCACGGGACGGAGCCGAGTGGGTGCTGCGCGTCCCGCGGCGCGCGGACGTGTCCGCGAAGCTGGGCGAGGAACAGCGCATCCTCGAGTTCGTCGCGCCGAGGTTGTCGGTGGCGGTGCCGCGCTGGCAGGTGTGCAGCGAGCGACTCGTGGCCTACCCGCGGCTCCCCGGGGAGCCGGGGCTCACCCTCGACGCGAGCGGTCAGCCCGAGTGGCACTTCGAGCCGTCGTCCCCCGAGTTCGCGGCGGCGCTCGGCCGGCTCATCGCGGAGCTGCACGCCCTCGACGCGGAGGCCGCCGCTGCGGCCGGAGTCCCGGCGATGTCGGCGAGCGGCGTGAGGGCGCGGTGGCGCGCCGACTTCGAGACGGTGCGCTCCGAGTTCCCCATCGCGCCCGCGCTACATGCGCGCTGGTCGGCCTGGCTCGATGACGACGCGCTGTGGCCCGATCACGTCGCGTTCACTCATGGCGAGCTGTACGCAGCGCACGTGCTCATCGACACTCCGGCGCGCATCCTCGGCGTGCTCGACTGGACGACCGCCAAGGTCGGAGATCCGGCGATCGACTTCACCTACCAGCACATGATGGGGCCCGCGGCCTTCGACGCCACGGTGCAGGCCTACCGAGCCGCCGGCGGCGTCGCCCATCCGCGCCTCGCGGAGCGCTGCGCCGGGCTCGTAGCGGCTGCGCCGCTCGTGTACGCCCTGTTCGCGTTGAGCTCACGGGAGCCCCAGCACCGGGCGAGCGCCGCCGCGCAGCTCGCTCCCGCGGACGACTGATGCGCGACCCTTGTCCGCGCCGCCCGATCGAGGGAGGCTTCGGCGGGTGAAGCCGAGCATGGACCCGCCGCGACCCGGCTACTTCGGCCAGTTTGGCGGTCGCTTCGTGGCCGAGACGTTGGTGCCCGCCCTCGAGGAGCTGACGCACGCCCTCGCGACCATCGTGCCGAGCGCCGAATTTCAAGCGGAGTGGCGCGGCCTGCTCGAGCACTACGTGGGTCGGCCTACGCCGCTGTCGCGGGCTCATCGCCTGGCCCACGCGCTCGATCCCGAAGGCGACACCATCGCCGAACTCTGGCTGAAGCGTGAAGATCTCTGTCACACCGGCGCGCACAAGATCAACAACGCGCTCGGGCAGGTCTTGCTCGCCAAGCAGCTCGGCAAGCGGCGCATCATCGCAGAGACGGGCGCCGGTCAGCACGGCGTGGCCACCGCCACCGCCGCGGCGGTGCTCGGCCTACCCTGCGAGGTGTACATGGGCGCGCTCGACGTGGAGCGCCAGGCGCCCAACGTGGCGCGCATGCGCCTGCTCGGTGCGCGCGTCATCCCCGTGCAGAGCGGCGCCCGCACGCTGAAAGACGCCATGAACGAGGCGCTGCGGGACTGGGTCACCCACGTCGCCCACACCCACTACTGCGTGGGCTCGGCTGCGGGTCCGCATCCGTACCCCACGCTGGTGTCCGAGCTGCAGCGCGTGATCGGCGACGAGGCGCGCCAGCAGCTCCTGGCCCAGAGCGGTCAGCTGCCCGACGTCGTGGTCGCGTGCATCGGCGGCGGCTCCAACGCCATCGGCATGTTCCGCGCCTTCATGGACGACCCAGTGGCGCTCGTCGGCGTGGAGGCAGCCGGGGAGGGGCTCGACACCTCGCGCCACGCCGCCACGATCACCGCCGGCACCGTCGGCGTGCTGCACGGCGCCAAGACGCGCGTACTCAGCGACGCAGACGGACAGATCCTGCAGGCCCACTCCATCAGCGCCGGACTCGACTACCCCGGCGTCGGACCCGAGCACGCGGCGCTCGCGCAGTCTGGCCGCGCGCGTTACCTCACCGCCACCGACGACGAGGCCGTCGCTGCGGCCCACCTGGTGGCTCGCGAAGAGGGTCTGCTCATCGCGCTCGAGACCGCCCACGCCTTTGCGCGCCTCGGGTCGGTGGCCCGCGACTTCGGCGCGGAGCGGGGGCGCCCGGTGCGCATCGCCGTCTGCCTCTCGGGCCGCGGCGACAAGGATCTCGCGACGCTGATGGAGCGGGGGTCGTCGTGACGGTCGCGCGCATCGAGCGCTGCCTTGCTCGCTGTCGCTCCGAGGGGCGGCCTGCGCTCGTCATCTATCTGACCATCGGCGATCCGAGCGTGGAGGACAGCCTGGCCTGCGCCCGCGCCGCGCTGGCGGCCGGCGCGGATGTGCTCGAGCTCGGCGTGCCGTTCTCGGATCCATCGGCGGACGGCCCGGTGATCGCGGCGGCAAGCCACCGCGCCATCGCGTCGGGGGGCTCCCTCGCGCGGGCGCTCGACGTCGCCGCCGAGCTCCGGCGCGAGTCCGACGCGCCCCTCGTGCTCTTCAGCTACGTCAACCCCGTGCTCGCCGCCGGTGAGGCCGCGCTGCCCACCCGCGCGATCGCGGCCGGGGTGGACGGCCTGTTGGTGGTCGACTTGCCCCCCGAAGAGGGGCAGCGGCTGCGGGCCGCCGCGGACGCCGCCGAGCTCGCCATCATCCCGCTGGTCGCGCCCACCACCAGCGAGGCGCGCCAGCTCGAGGTCGCGCGTGGCGCGCGCGGCTTTCTGTACTACGTGTCCGTCGCCGGCGTGACCGGCTCCGCGGACGCGCCGCTCGCGCGCGCCGCCCAGTCCGCCGCCGCGCTCGCCGCGCGCGTGGGGCTGCCCGTCGTCGTCGGCTTCGGCATCGACACGCCGGACAAGGCGCGCCAGGTCGCGTCTGCGGGCGTCGATGGCGTCGTGGTCGGCAGCGCGGTGGTCGCCGCCATCGCCGCCGCCGGTGACCGCGCTGGTCGCGTCGCCGCCGTGACGAAGCTGGTGTCCGCGCTGCGCGCGGCGCTGTGACGCGCGCTGGGCGGGGGCGGGTTGCGATTGCGTGGGCGTGGGCGGGTTGCGTTTGCGCTTGCGCTTGCGTGGGCGTGGGCGTGGGCGGGTTGCGTGGGCGTGGGCGTTTGCGTGTCGCGTGGGCGTTTGCGTGTCGCGTGGGCGTTTGCGTGTCGCGTGGGCGTTTGCGTGTCGCGTGGGCGTTTGCGTGTCGCGTGGGCGTTTGCGTGTCGCATGGGCGGGGGCGGGTTGCGTGGGCGGGGGCGGGGGCGGGTTGCGACGACCCACCTTGGGTCGCCGCACACCCGGGCGGAGCCGCGTGCACTCGCCGTGGACGTCGAAGAAGCGCAGGGAGGCGGCGGCGTCGGCGTTGCCCTCGATGCGGAGCTTGGCTTCGTGCAGCCGTCCGAGACGGCAGTTCAGCTACCTGTGGCGAGCTACCGCCTCGAAGCACCCCCGGCGCACCCGCACCCGCGCCTCGAGCTGAAGCGCGACCAGCGTCGCGCTCACGGCATGCACCGGCAGCCCGCTCGCGTCCACGAGGCCGTCCATCGTCCACCCGCCGCGCCGCGCCATCACCCGAAGCAATCGCGCTCCGGCCTCCGCTCCCCACGACCCACCTTGGGTCACGGCGCCTGGCGACGACCCACCTTGGGTCACCGGGCACCCGAGCGGAGCCGCGGTGAGCTCGCCGTGGACGTCGAAGAAGCGCAGGGAGGCGGCGACGTCGGCGTTGCCCTCGATGCGGAGCTTGCCCTCATGCAGCAGCAGGTGGTGCGTGGTGCAGAGACACACGCAGTTGCGCCGCGAGTGCTCGCCACCCCTCGACTGCGCGCGCAGGTGGTGCACGTCCACGTAGCGCCGGCGATGGCAGCCGGGCACGCGCGGCAGGTCGCTGATCTCGCGAAACCGCGCGCCGCACGCCGGCCGGCATGGGAGCGCCGCGTGGCTCCGTTTCCCGGAGCGCGCTGGTCGCCTCCACCGCGCGCTCGGTGACTCAGCTCGTGCTCGTGCGCCGCAACCGAGCGCGCGGCAACGCGCCCGGCGCGGAAGTACACGCCGGCGCGGGTATCGAAGCTCGCTGCTCTGGCACCGCGCACTCACCGTGAACCCACGACCGAGCGCCGCGGCCTGATCCGAGCCGGGACTGCTCCACCGAGCGCGTCGCGCGCCAGCGCTTCCAGCGCTTCGCCGTCGCTCATGCCCCCGCCGCTGGCGTCCCGCGCGCCCACCATCGCCCGCTCGAGCAGCGCCCACGCCTCCGCCGAGAACCGACCGTGACCCGCACGCTGGACGGCGTTCGCCACTCGGCGCGAGCGTGCCGTCGCCACGCGCTCCCGCGCCCAGTGCGAGCGTCCCGCCGACGCTCGTCGCGGGCGATGCGCTCACACTCGCCGCAGGTTGCGCCCACGCTCGCTGCGGCCGACGCGGCACTCGCTCCAGCCGCCATGCGCGCGGCCTCCCTCTACTCCCGCCGCCCGGCGTTCGAGGGCGCTATCTCGGGCGCTGCGCTCGAGCCACGCAAGCTCCGTCTCAATTGGTGGCCGCGCGTCTCGCGCCCGTTACGACAGGTCACCCTCGACGAACGCGCGCTCGATCGCGGGCAGCGTGCGCAGCGCGGCTTGACGCCCGGAGCCAGTTCCCGCGTCTGCCGGACCCCAAACCAAAGCAGCACCTCGCGGCATCCCAGCTCGTCCGCGTAGGCGCGGTTCTGGATCGCTGCGGCCCCCGGACCCGCTTTCGGCCAGATCCGCCAGGTAGCGGCAGGGAGACGCCGCTCGGCCGCAGCTTGATCCGTGAGCAGCGCGCGCACGCGCTCGATGAGCTCGCGCGTCGGCAGCGCCGGCTCGTAGTCGCGGTGGTAGTGGCCCTGGTGTTGGCGTTGGTGCTGACTCTCGTGCATGCCCTCGCATAGCACGCGAAATTTTGGCCCTCTCAGCGGCGCGCTGCGCGGCGAGGGCGCGGGTGATCGCCTCGAAACTCGCCGCGCGCGCGAAAGCGCGCCAGCGCGCCGCGCAGGGCCCGGAGCGCGCTCATCCACATCCGCCTGCGGAGCGTGCACGCGGCGCGTCGAAAATGCTGTCCAGCGAAATCGACATGAGCGCGAGACATTCTTCGCGAGAGCGCAACGACCGACGACCCACCTTGGGTCGCGAGCGCGAGCGCGACGACGACGCCCCACCTTGGGTCGCGAGCGCGAAAACGCGCGGCGTGAACGCACGACCCACGTTGGGTCGCGAGCGCGAGAACGCGCGGCGTGGCAAACGCACGACCCGCGTTGGGTAGCGAGCGAGTGAGAACGCGACGACGCCGGACGGCCAGCTCCTCGTGACAGTCCGCGCCGAGCGCAAGGCAACGCGAGCAACGAGGCGCCCAACGTCGTTCCAGCCGCGCAGAGTGCGGGCAGCACCAGCAAGCGTGGTGCAGCTTGCTCAGCTCGGCGGCCACCGAGAATCGAGCGGTCCACCGGGATGGGAACGCTCATGCGCCGATTCGAGAAATTTCGGAGCCATGGCGGAAGGCTGGGCCCTCCGGGAGATGTGATCACGGGTCAGGCGTGGGCGTGTTGCGGTTGCGCGGGTCGCGGGGACGGGAGCGCTTTCTCAGCTCGGGCGAGTGCGATACTCTCCGGCGCTGGATGTCGACCCCCGTCACCGTGCGCCAGGGGCTCTGCGACGCGACGATGGGGGCGCGTCACGCGCTCGCGCTCGCCGTGGCAGGGCTGGTGCTGCTCGTCGCACCGAAGGCAGCCGCGATCAGCTGCATGATGCCCATGGTCGTCACCAGTCACGATGAGTTCGAGGAAGTGTCGCTCGACGTTCGCCTGGCCGCCGTCGTCATGGAGCGGAGCTTTGACCCCATGCGCGACGATCCGCGAGAGGTCACCAGCCTCGAGCGGCCGGCTGCCGCGGAGCGGGTGCGCATCGGGCTGCGCGTGCAGGGCGGCCCGCCGGTAGCCATCGACGTGAAGGCGGCGTCCGAGAAGGAGTGGCGCCACCCGAGAGTCTGGATCGTGCCGCGGGCGCCGTTGGCGCCCAAGACGAAGTACGAAGTGGTCGCGGCGGCGGGCAAGGACAGCGAGCTTCGCCGCTTCGCGTCCTTCGAGACCGGCAGCGGGTCACGGCGTCCCCGCTGGCTGGGACCCTCGGAGGCGTCTGCGCACGAAGAGCCCACGGTGGACGGTATGTTCGTCGACTTTCGCGCTGGCCACGCTGGTGCGGCGCCCGCAGTCATCGTGGCCCGCACGGCGCGGGAGGGCAAGCTGCCGGCGCTCGAGGACGGCGCCTGGCTGTTCCCCGACGCCGGCGGCTTCGTGCGGAGCGGCTACTGTGAACCGAGCGCGATTTCCTACTCGGACCGCGCGCCCGGCCCGCCGAGCGAGCGCTGGCTGCTCACAGCGCTGTCCGACGACGGCAGCGAGAACGCGTCCTTCGAGCTCGCGCTGCAGGGCGAACGCTTCACGGTCAGCGGGGCCCGGGTGCCGGAGGGCCTCGATCCTCCGCTCGAGCGGCCGCTGGATGCGTCGCCCAGCGACGCGTCGCCGGACTCACCGCCTGCGCCCGATGCGCCGGTGTCCGATAGCGGCGTCGACGCGTCACCGCGTCGCGCAGTCAGCTGGTGGGTCGCAGCCGCCGGTGCGGTCGTCGTCCTCCTCCTGCTCGCGCTGTGGATTCGGCGATCCCGTCGCGAGAAATAGCGTGGCAACGGGCGCCGGTCCCGTCCCCGTGTGTTCGGGCTAGGCGCGACGCGCCGAACGCCGGCGGCTGACGCCCAGCGCCGCGAGGCCGAGCCCGGCCAGCAGCCAGGCACCGCCCCGGGTGGGCGAGCGAGGCGCGCGGCAGGCGCAGCCGGACGCGTCGCTGTCGCCGGGCGGGTCGGCGTCGGCGCTGCTGGCGCCGGTGCCGGAGCTGGCGCCGTTGCCGCCGCTCCCGCCTCCGGACGCGCCGCCGACTCCCGGGGTCTTGCACACGTCGTCTTCGTCGACGAGCCCGTCGCAGTCGTCGTCCGCGCCGTTGCACGTCTCGGGGCTCGGTGCGCAGCCGCCGGCTGCTTGTAGCGTCGAGTAGTACATGGGCGCGTTCCAGCCGCTGGCGTCCGACCACGCCGGTCCGGTCACTGGAGCCGAGAACTGCGCGCCGTCGAAATGCCAGCAGAACACGCCGGCGATGCCGCGGGCGCAGACGTCGGCACGGCCGTCACCCGACGCATCCGCGACGCGGATGGTCGAGTAGTACTCGGGTTTGCTCCAGCCCTTGGCGTCGCTCAGCTCGTCGCTCGTCACCGCGGTTTCAAAACCCAAACCATCACTGAGCCAGCAACGTAGGCCTGCTGCGGCGCGGGCGCACACGTCGGCCCGGCCATCGCCGTCGAGATCCGCGAAGCGGATGGTGGAGTAGTACTCGGGCTTGTTCCAGCCGCTCGCGTCGCTCAGCTCGGGTCCGGTGATCGGCTGGGTCAGGCTCGCGCCATCGCTCAGCCAGCAGCGCAGCCCCGCGGCGGCGCGGGCGCACACGTCGGCGCGGCCGTCACCGTCGACGTCCGCCATGCGCAAGGTGGACCAGTACTGCACGTTACCCCAGCCGCTCGCGTCGCTCAGCTCGGGCCCGCTGATCGCGTCGGGGAAACCCGCTCCGTCGCTGAGCCAGCACTGCACGCCCGCGCTCGAGCGGGCGCACACGTCGGCCTTGCCGTCGCCGTTGACGTCCGCCATGCGCAAGGTCGCGTAGTAGCGGCTGCTCCCCCAGCCGGAGGCGTCGCTCAGGGCCGGGCCGATGATCGCGGCCCCGAAGCCGCTGCCCGTCGACGGATGGCAGCGGAAATCCGACGCGGTGCGGATGCAGAGATCCGCCTTGCCGTCGCCGGTGACGTCGGCCAAGCGCAGGGTGCTCCAGTACTTCACGTCGCCGAAGCCATTCGCGTCGCTCCACTCGGGGCCGCTGAGCTGCACGGGGAAGCCCGCTCCATCGCTGAGCCAACAGCGCATCCCCGCGGCGGCGCGGGCGCAGAGGTCGGCCTTGCCGTCGCCGTCCAGGTCGCCCATGCGCAGGGTGCCGTAGTACTCGGGCTTGGTCCAGCCGCTGTCGTTCGAGAGCGCAGGACCGTCGATGGTCGTCGCTGAGCCGCCTCCGGACGCGGAGCACACGACGCCCTTGGCCGCGCGGGCGCACACGTCGGCGCGGCCGTCGCCGTCGAGGTCGGTCGAGGGTGAGCCATCGAGGATGCCGAGCTGGGCTTCGACGCTCTGCTGCTCGGCGCCGCAGGGCCCCCCGCCCGGGCCGCCGCCCCACCACTCCCAGTGCCACGGCTCGCTCGGAACGGTGCGCTTGAAGCCGAAGCTCGCGCCGTGCGTATTGAGCCAGGTCAGCACGCCGCTGGCCGACGTGTTCAGATCGAGCGCGTGCCCGCTCTGGTGATTGCTGTAGCCGGGCTTCGCGGCGAGGTTGCAGTTGTTGCAGCTGCAGTTGACGTAGCAACTGTAGAGCGTCTGCTGCTCCGCCATCGTGCGAAAGCCGCTGACCACTTTGAGGTTCACGCCCGCGGCCGCGGCGGCTTGCGCCATGACGTAGTAGGCGTTCGCGGTGTCCTTCTCGACCTTCTTGCCGTCGACGGTCACGACCGTGATGGCGAACGCCTTGCCCGCCGAGTAGCCCGTGTCTTGGGACTCGGAGCAGTCGATGCTCGACAGCGCCTCGCTCGTGGTGCTCGTGGTCGCGCCGTGCTCACCGTCGCACGGCGCCTCGGCCTCGGGCGCCGAGCAAGCGAGGGGTTGCAGGAGGACCAGGCACACGAGCAAGAGCAGGGGGAGTCGGTACACGGCGCGACCCTGTGCAAGGTTGGTGCCGAGCGCGGTGCGCCCGAGCTTCGGGGTTGAATGAAGAGCGCGCCGCCGCGGGGTGCCAACCGGCCGGTACGAGCCGCCAACTCGAGGTTGCGGGGGTCCTCAAGAGCTGTCGAAGATTCGACAGCTCTTTCATTCTGTCTCCGGGGAGGCACGCGCCTCCCCGCCCCATCGAAGTGAATTCGTTGGGGCCCCACCCCACGCGGGCCGGCTTCGCCGGCATGAACTGGGTCAATTCTTGACAGACCTTCAGTCCGCGACTTCGACCGAGAGCTCGCGGATGGCCGTGCCGAGCGGGGTGGACTCGATCAGCGCTGCCGTGGCATAGCCGCCACCGGCGGCCTCGCCCACGCTGCCGACGTTTACGATGCGCACGTAGTCGACCTGACGCTGAAACAGCTCGTGGCTGCCGCCACAGACGATGAGATCGCCCGGGTCGTCGCCGAGCAGCGCGCTCAGCTCCTCGTCGCTCATGTCCGACGTGAAGGGTTCGGTCGGGTCCGCCGGCGAGCCGTGCACCACGACGAGCTCCGAGCCGTCCTCCAGCGGCAGGCGCGCCATCGTCGGCAGCTTGCCCAAGCGCGCCACGATGAGCTCGCCCAGCTCGGCGTGCATTTCGGTCAGACGCGCCAGGCGCTCCTTCTCGTGCGGAGTGATGGCGCGCAGGGTCGCCGGGCGGATCGTGGCCAGGGCTTTGTCGCCGAGCCCTTGCACGCACAGCGCCTTGTGACCCACCAGCAGCTTCCAGGTCTCGAGCGGCTCTGGCCCCGGGAACAGGTGATCGCCGCAGGCGACGAGCTGATCGAAGCCGTGCTCGCCCGCGGCCGCGAGGATCGCCGACAGGCGCGCGGCGTGGCCGTGGATGTCCGAGACGCACAAGAATCGCATGGGCCCCGGGAGTCTAGTCGCGACCCGGTGCGTGTCACCCCCGGCCCTACGCTTCCGGCGTCCGAGCGCCGCCGCACCTCGCACTTGTGCGACAATTTGCCGCACGGCCGGACCCGAGACGCGGTGCTAAGGGAGCATCACCGATGCTCCGTACCGTGCTCGCCTCGCTGGCCCTCCTTCCGCTCTTCGCCCTCGGTTGTGGGGATGACCACGAGCACGGCGGCGCCGGCGGCCACTCCCACGGCGGCCTGTCGGAGGCTTGCGCCGACATCATGGAGGCGTGTCACGAGAAGGACACCGGTGACCCGGGCGTCATCAACGACTGCCACACCAAGGCCCACGACAACGCCAAGGAGTGCCCGACCCTGAAGGATCAGTGCGTTGCGGCCTGCGACGCGGCCCCGTTGGTCGACGCTGGCGCGGGCGGCGCGGGCTGAGATCGCTTCAGTCTCTGATGGCCGGCGCCCGCTGGCCTGCCGGGGAACGGGCGGCCCGGACGCCTGGGCGCGGGCGTCGTCTTCGCCAAGCGACCGATATGATAGCCTGAGCAGCATGACCGGCAGCAGTCTCGCGCGGCGTTCGCGCCATCGCCACACCTACGCGGAGTACTTGGCGTACGAACGAGACAGCGGCTTGAAACACGAGTTCGAAGACGGAGAGATCGTGGCCATGGCGGGCGGGACACGCCGCCACAACGCGCTCGCGTCGCGTGTCAGCGCGGCGCTCGAGTCCGGTCGCAAACCCGGCTGTGTCGCTTTTCAGTCCGACCAGAAGGTCCGTGTCCTGGCCACCGGCCGGGCAATGTATCCCGACGCATCCCTCGTGTGCGGAGCCATCGAAGGAGACCCAGCGGACCCGACCGGCGCGACGATCACCAACCCCACGCTGCTGGTGGAGGTCCTGTCGGCGTCGACGGAGGAAGAGGACCGAGGCAACAAGTGGCAGCACTACCAGCTGATTCCGTCGCTCACGCAGTACGTGATCGTCAGCCAGAGCCACCCTCGCGTGGAGTGCTACACGCGTCTACCGTCCGGGGCTTGGGAGTACCTCGACGTCACGAGCGGCACGCTCGTCCTCGCCTCTGGCGCCATCCTCGACCTCGCCGCACTCTACGCCGAGCTCCCGGCTTGACGTCGAGTCAGGCGGTTCCTTCAGCCCGAGTCACAGCTCGCAGGTCGGATCGTCGACGATGAAGTCGCCGACTTCGCCGCGAATGCTCGCAGGCAGACGGTGGTCGGGTCCGACGGCGGCCACGCAGCGAGTCCCATCGCTCGAACTCGCGGCCCGCCGCTCGTGCGAGACGTCGGCGCCGAGCAGGCTCCGCAGCTGCTCGTCGGTCGCGTGCACGATGATGCGGTCGCCGTCCCCGAACGCAGCGTAGCCCTGCTTGGTGAGCTTCTTCGCGACGAGGTTGGCACGAAACGCGTTCGGTGGTCGCGTCGCGATCCACACGCAGTGCGGCCCATGGTCCGCCGCGGGGCAGGGGGCTTCGGCCTCGGGGCTCACCGCCTCGGCCCCGGCCGAGCCGCTCGCGGCTTCGCCCGCGGTCGCGGCGCTGACAGCGGTCGCGTGAGCCGCGGGTGCCGGCGCGTCCCCGGGGGCCCGAGACCGGACCGGCTCGCTCGGCGACGCCGCGCACGCGGTGACCAGCACTCCGAGCACGGTGAGGCGCATCCGCCGCAGGCTAGCAAACTGGCGGGAAGTCGTCGCCGCGAGGTGTGCGTGGCTCCGGGGCCTCGCGCGCAGGCACTGCGCACCCTCGGCGCGAGATGCAGCGCCGCGCGCGCTGGTCCGCGGCTTGCTTCATCCCGGTCATCATGTCGCTGGTCGATGGAGGTCCGTCGTCTCGCATCCCTGCCGTGGTGCGCGCGAACTGGCAGGCGCTCGCGGCCACGCCGGCGCGCGGCGTCTTCGACCCCGAGGGGCTGCGCTCGCTCCCGGCGCCCGCGCGCCGATTCCTGGGTCGCGCAATCGCGCCCGGCGCACCCCTGTGGCAGAGCGCGCGGCTGACCATGGTGGGGACCATGCTCCTGAAGCCCGGCGGTGAGCCCGTCGCGATGACGGCCGAGCAGGTGCTCGCTCCGCCCCGGGGCCTGGTGTGGTGCGCGCGCGTGGGCGCCGGTGTCATGCGCATCAGCGGCTACGACCGCTACTTCGACGGCGAGGGAGAGATGCGCTGGAAGCTCTTTGGCCTGGTGCCGGTGGCCAGCGCGAGCGGCCGGGACGTGAGCCGCTCGGCCGCCGGGCGCGTGGCGGGTGAGGCGGTCTTCGTGCCGGCCACCCTGCTGCCGCAGTTCGGGACCGAGTGGGAGGACATCGACCACGCACGCGCGGCGTACCTGATGCAGGTTGGCGACGAGCGCGTCCGCTGCGAGCTCACGGTGGACGATGGCGGCCGCTTGCTGCAGAGCAGCGTGCGCCGTTGGCGCGAAGCAGCTTCGGGTCGCCCCGCCGGCTACCACCGCTTCGACGTCGACGGGTGGGCTGACGAGCAAACCCGCGACGGCTACACGTTGCCCACGCGATTTCGCGCGGGCTGGCAGCTCGGCGACGACGACGAGTTTCCCTTCTTCTTCGCGCAGGTCGACTCCCTGGTGTTGGGTCCGGCGCGGGACCGGTGACGCTCGGCGCCGGATCCTCGATCAACGGTGGGCCGTACCCCAGCCGGCTTGATTCGCAGCGGCCAGACGGGTCATCGTGACCCTCGTGAAGCGACGCGAAGCAAAGAGCCTGCGTGCGTTTGCCGAGGTCGTCGACCCGGAGCGCTGCGGCGCGCTCGCGACGGACCTGTCCAAGCTGCCGTCGGGGCTCTTGCTCGCTACCGCGTTTCCGCCGCTAGTGCCGGCGCTCGCTTGGCAGCGCGAGGCCCTCGGTCGCATCGAGGCCGAAGGGTGGCGCGCGCGTCGCGAGCGCAGCGACTACATGACCCGACTGCTCTCGGCGGTGGGCAACCTCGCCGAGCACGAGCAGGTGGTCAGAAACCTCCGTCGCTCGGTGTGGGCGGAGCGCGCGCGGATCGCGCTGCGGGAGCTCTTGCCGTCCGAGCTCGGCGGCGCGCCCTTCGAGGTGACGGCGCGCGAGCTCTCCGAGCTGGCAGAGACGGCCATCGAGGTCGCCCTGGCGGAGGCCGCGAACTACGCCGCCCAGCGCTACGGCTCGCCCCGCACCAGCGCCGGGCGCGCGTCCACCCTGGTGGTGCTGGGTATGGGCAAGCTCGGCGGCTACGAGCTGAACGCCGGCTCCGACGTCGATCTCATCTTCATCTACGACACCGACGACGGCGGCAGCGAGCTGACGCTGCACGAGCATTGGTCGCGAGTCGTCCGTCGCGCGGTGGCCACGATGGAGGAGCCCACCGCCGACGGCATGGTCTGGCGGGTCGATCTGCGGCTCCGCCCCGAGGGCTCGCGCGGACCGCTGGTCAACTCGATGGCTGCCGCGGAGCGCTACTACGAGACCTGGGGCCGCCTCTGGGAGCGCGCCGCGATGCTCCGGGCCCGCGCCATCGCGGGCGCTCCGGAGCTGGGTCGCGAGCTGAGCCGAGACATCATCGTGCCCTTCGTGTACCGCCGCGGCGTCGATCCGTCGATCGTGACGGCGATCGCCGAGCTGCTCGTGCGCTCTCGCGCGGAGTTGTCTCGGGAGCCCGCGCGGGATCTCAAGCTCGGACCCGGCGGGATCCGCGAAGCGGAGTTCTTCGTGCAAGCGCTGCAGCTGGTGTGGGGCGGTCGGGAGCCGAGCCTGCGCGCGTCCGGCACGCTCTCCGGCCTCGGTCGCTTGCAGAGCCGCGGACGCGTCACCGACCGGGAGGCGCGCACGGTTGCCGCGGCCTACGAGCTGCTCCGCAGCGTGGAGCACCGGGTGCAGTGGATGACCGGAGTGCAGACCCACCAGCTGCCGCCCCCGTCGCCGGAGCTCGAGCGGCTCGGTCGCTCGCTGGGCTATGCCGATGGCGCCGCGCTCGAGGCCGCCCTGGACGTACACCGAAGGGCCGTACAGGAGCTGTTCGCGGCGCTGCTCCCGGAGGCGCCGCGGCCGGCCTCGCGTCACACCGTCTTCTTCTCGCACCTCGACGAAGACCCCGACGAGCTCGACCGCATCTCGGCCGAGGTGTTCGGCAGCGAAGAGGTGGGCGAACACTTGGTGGCGCTGGCGACCCGGCCCGACGGATTGCTCGGTGAGCTCACCCGCGAGCGCCACCCGGAGCTGGCCGACACGGTGCTCGACGCCGTGGTTGGCGCGCCGGATCCGGTGCTGGCGGCGCGCACGCTCAGGGCGTTCTTCGCGCGCTTCGTGAGCCCCGCGGCTTACGTGGCGGCGCTGGCCGCCGATCCCATCGCCGCGCGTCGGATGGCTACCGTGCTCGGCTCGAGCGCCTTCGTCGGCGACGCCGTCGTCGGCTTCCCGGAGCTGTGCGACGTGCTGCTCTTCGGTGCGGGGCAACCGCCCGACGCGAAGCAGGCCGTGTCCGCCGAGGTAGCCGAGGTGATGCGGGTCGCGCCCGCGGACGAGGATCCCTGGGAACATCGGGATCGCCTGCTGTACGCCCTGCGACGCGCGAAGCGGCGGGTCATGGTCGAGGTCGCGGTGGCGGATCTGGCCGGAACCATCGAGACTCGCGACGCGACGCGTGTGCTGAGCGATCTCGCAGACGAGACCCTCGAGCAATCCGTCAGCCTCGAGCTGGGACCGCAGACGTCGGGGCTCGCGGTGCTCGCGGTGGGCAAGCTCGGTGGCCGCGAGATCGGCTACGGCTCGGATCTCGACGTCCTGTTCGTCTTCGAGCCCGAGCGAGCGCCGGCGGGGCGCGACCCGCAAGAGCACTTCTCTCGCGCCGCTCAGCGCATCATCCGTACCCTCTCGGAGCCGCACCCGGCGGGCCCAGGCTACGAGCTCGATACCCGCCTGCGGCCCTCCGGTTCCCACGGCATGCTGGTCACCTCGCTCGGCTCCTTCGCGCGCTACCACGGGCTGACGTTGGACGCGTCGCAGGCGGCTCCCTCGGTGCAGTCCTCGGGCGCGCCCTGGGAGCGGCAGGCGCTGATCCGCGCGCGAGCAGCCGCTGGCGATCCCGAGGTGGGCCGCCGCGCCGAGGTCATCGCGGCGCGCGCGGCGTACGAGCGCGGACCGCCCGGCGTGGAGGAGCTGCATCGGTTGCGCATGCGCATGGAGCGCGAGCTCGGGCAGGAGCGCCCCGGGCGCTACGAGCTCAAGACCGGGCGCGGCGGCCTGCTCGACGTCGAGTTCGCGACTCAGTGGCTGCAGATGACGCACGGTCGCGATCCTCGGGTGCGCACAGCGGACACGCTGCACGCCCTCGAAGCGCTGACCGCTTCGGGCTACCTCGCGCGCCCCCACTACGAGATCCTGCGCGAAGCCTACGTCTTCTTGCGGCGGCTCGAGCAGCGCATGCACGTGCTGCAGGGCAAGAGCTCCACGGTGCTCGACGAGCAGCGCCCGGGGCTCACGGAGCTCGCGCGCCGCATGGGCTTCGGGGGAGCGGGCAGCGGCCGCGCGCGCGAGGAGCTGCTCGGCCAGTACCGTGACGTGACCGGCGCGGTGCGCGCGGCTTACCTCGAGGTGCTCGGGCTCGCGGTGGAGTGAACAGCCCCGGCGGCAACGCTCACAGCAGCCGGGGCTGCACGGTCTTGGCGGCGCGTTTGCCGCTGGAGTCGGGCAGGCGGCCTTCGAGGTAGAAGGTTCGCATGCGGCCCTTGCCCTTGACCTCGATCTCGCCCCGGTCCATCAGCTCGTAGCTGTCCTTCAGGAGCGCCGCCGTGGTCTCGCTGACTTGGATCTTGCCGCTCTCGGCGTGGGACTCCATGCGGCTCGCCGTGTTTACCGTGTCGCCCCACACGTCGTAGATGAACTTCTTCTTGCCGATCACGCCCGCGACCACGGGACCGGTGTGGATGCCGATGCGAATGTCCAGCGGCTCGCCGATCTGCGCGCGGTAGTCTTGCAGTCGCCGCTTCATGGCCAGCGCCATCTCCGCCACCGCCTGCGCGTGGTCGTACTCCAGGCTGTGGAGGCCACCGGCGACCATGTACGCGTCGCCGATGGTCTTGATCTTCTCGAGCTTCAGCGTGTCCACCAGATCGTCGAACAGTGAAAACACGGTGTTCAGTCGCTCCACCAGCACCTCCGGCGGCAGCCGCTCGGTCATCCGGGTGAAGCCAACGATGTCCGCGAACAGCACGCTGACCCGCTCGAAGCCGTCGGCTATCGCCCGCTTCTCGCCCTTGAGGCGCTCGGCGATGCTGGGCGGCAAGACGTTGAGCAGCAGCTCTTCGCTGCGCTGGCGCTCGGCGTCGAGCTCCGCCACCTGTCGCTCGATCAGCTTGCGCTGCAAGAAGGCCAGTCGGTCGCGCCGCTCGAGCTGATACGCGAGGAACGCTCCTAGCGCGCCCAAAGACATGAGCGTGGTCACGATCGAGGCGCGGATCGCGGCCGCGCTGTGCACGTAGGTCGCGTCGAGGGCGACGTACAGCAGCACCGAGGCGACGGTGTACAGCAACTGCGTGCGCACGGACATGCGCGCTACGAAGGGGCCCAGCGTCACGAACAAGACCGAGTAGGACGTGTAGATGAAGAACCCCGGCGGCTCGGCCCGGGCGCCGATGTACAGCACCACGAAGCTCGCCGTCAGCCCGTAGGTGAGCGCCAGCGCCTGGCTCAGGCGCAGGAAGTGGGGCGACCGCAGCGCCAAGAACACTGCCAGCGCCACCGGCGGGAACACGGCGTAGCGCACGGCCCACGCCCGGGTGCCGAGCTCGGGCACGACCCAGGCGTCGTGCAGGCCGTAGGCCAGGAACACGGCCGAGGCCACGCCCAGGCTGAGGGTCAGGTACCGGCGCAGCTCCGGCGCCCGCTCCTCGAGGAAGGTGGCCTCGAGCTTCGGGTCGGCGAGCTGGCCGGTGAAGCGGAGCGGGGGCTCGTCGGCCATCGCGGGTCGCGGGCTAGAGCAGCTCGGCCGCCTCGAGCGCGCCGTAGGTGAAGATCAGATCCGCTCCCGCGCGGCGCAGACACAAAAGACTCTCCAGCAAACATCGTTCGTAGTCGAGGAAGCCGCGCTCCGCGGCCACCTTCAGCATGCAGTACTCGCCGCTGACGTGATACGCCGCGATGGGCAGCGTGGAGTGCTCCCGGACGAAGCGGAGCACGTCCGCGTAGGGCAGGCCGGGCTTGACCATGAGCAGGTCGGCGCCCTCGGCCTCGTCGAGGGCGATCTCCCGCAGACACTCGCGCACGTTCGCCGGGTTCATCTGGTAGGTCTTCTTGTCGCCGCTGCGCGGCGCCGAGTCGAGGGCATCGCGGAACGGACCGTAGAATCCGGATGCGTACTTCACGCAGTAGCTCAGGATCCCGACGTCCTGGAAGCCGGCCTCGTCGAGCGCTCGGCGGATGGCCTCCACGCGCCCGTCCATCATGTCGCTCGGCGCCACCACGTCGGCGCCCGCGCGAGCCTGGGCCACTGCCATCTTGGCCAGTAGCGGCACGGTCTCGTCGTTGTCGATGCGGCCGTCGATGACCACGCCGTCGTGACCGTCGGACGAGTAGGGGTCGAGGGCCACGTCCGTGAACACCACCAGCTCGGGCAGCTCGCGCTTGAGCGCCCGCACCGTGCGCTGCAGCAGCCCGTCGTCGTTCAGGCTCTCTTCACCGCGTGGGGTCTTCAGGGCGTCGGTCAGCGCCGGGAACAGCGCCACGCCGCCGACGCCGGCGCTCAGCGCTCGGCGGGCGACGGCCAGCAGCGGCTCGATGCCCAGCCGCGCCTGGCCCGGCATGCTCGGGATGGGCGTCTGCCCGGCCCCCTCCTGGACGAACAGCGGCAGCACCAGGTGGGCGGGGGAGAGGTGCGTCTCGGTCACCAGGGCCCTCAGGCCCGCGGTGCGGCGATTGCGTCGGGGTCGGCTGAGCACGCACCGGAGCTTAGCCGGGGGTCTGCGGGCGGGGAAGGGTAGCCGGCGCAAGCCTCAGTAATCATGAGACGAATCCCAAGTTGGAGTTCCGCCCCCGGCCCGTGCTAGCCTCGGGGCCTCGGAGGTTCACATGTCTTGGAATTTGCTTCGTACTCTTGGGATCTTGACCGTCGTCAGCAGCTGCGCCCTCGTTGGCTGCGGGGAAGACGACGACAAGGGCGGCGGCACGGGTGGCACCGGCACGGGCGGCACCGGCACGGGCGGCACCGGCACGGGCGGCACCAGCAGCGGCGGCACCAGCAGCGGCGGCACCAGCAGCGGCGGCACGGCCGGCTCGGCGGGCAGCGCTGGCTCCGCGGGCAACGCAGGCTCGGCGGGCGCGAGCGCGTCGCAGCAGTTCTGCGACGGCTTCGACGCCACCTGCGTCTACGGCGCCGAGAGTAACTATTACGCCAGCGAGACGGACTGTAAGACCAAGTTCGAGGGCTACGACTCCGCGCGTCGGACCTGCGTGATTGAACACCTGGCCAACGCGGTCGCCGGCAACAAGGCGCTGCACTGCCCGCACGCCGCGGGCGAGGCCCCCTGCAACTGAGCTGACTCGGCTCGGTCTGCCAAGACCCCGTGCCCGCTGGTCGGGCGCGGGGTTTTTCTTTGCCTGGATGCCGGCTGGCGCGCCGACCGATGATATGCTCGCCGCGTGGGCATCATCTACCTGGCGGCGCTCGTCATCGGAGTGGGCACCATCGCGGTGCAGCTGCTGTTTGCGGGCAAGGGGGACGGAGCCGAGCTCGACGGCGCCGACGCGGACGGGGGCGACGCGGACGGAGACGCTGACGCGGACGGACACGTCCACGGCGACGCGGGGCTCATGCCCTTCCTGCTGTCGCTCCGCTTCTGGACCTTCTTCCTGCTCGCCTTTGGCATGGTGGGCACGCTCCTGCACGTGTTCCAGCTCGCCAGCTCCTGGCTCACGCCCATCCTCGCCGTCGTCATGGGCGCGGGCTCCGGCGCGCTCGCGTCCTGGACGTTTCGCGCGCTCAAGCGCGCGGAGACGACCAGCGCGGCGTCTCCGCGGGACACGGTGGGGCAGGTGGGCAAGGTGCTGCTGCCCGTCAACCCCGGCAGCCGCGGCAAGGTGCGCATCGAGCTGCGCGGACAGTCCCTGGATCTGATCGCCACCACGGAGGACGAGGGCTTCGCCAGCGGCGAGCTGGTGATGGTGGAGGAGCTCGACGGCCAGGTGGTCCGAGTCTCCCGGGCGCCCCAAGAGTTCTTGCCGCCCAAGCTGCCGCCGAAATCCTGAGCCCGCGGCGGATTTTGGGATCATCGCCGCGAGGTTCCTCTATGCTCCGGCGCCATGGGGCAAACAGTACCGGATCTGGGCGTCGATCCCGCCACCGCCATGCTCATGCTGATGGGCTCGATCGGCGTCGTTCTGCTCGTCGCGTTCGTCGTCTTCATCGTCTCGCGCTTCCTCGTGATCTGTAAGCCGAACGAGATCGTCGTCATCAGCGGTCGCAAGCACCGGCTGCCGGACGGCTCGGTCGTCGGCTTCAAGGTGTTGCACGGCGGGCGGGGCTTCCGCATCCCGATGCTCGAGGAGGTCAACCGCATGGACATGCGGCTCATCCCCGTGCAGGTGGAGGTGCAGAACGCCTACTCCAAGGGCGGCATCCCGCTGATGGTGCACGCCATCGCCAACGTGAAGGTGACCAGCGACCAGGCGTACATCCGCAACTCCATCGAGCGTTCCTTGTCGATGACGCCGCGGCAGATCGGCGCGGTGGCTCAGCAGACCCTGGAAGGCGTGCTGCGCGAGGTCGTCGCGGAGCTGACGCCGGAAGAGGTCAACGAAGACCGACTGCGCTTCTCGGAGACGTTGATCAAGAACGCCAAGGACGACTTCGACAAGCTCGGGCTCGAGCTCGACGTGCTCAAGATCCAGAGCGTGTCGGACGAGCAGGGCTACCTCAACAACCTCGGCCGCGCGCGCATCGCCCGCATGATCCGCGACGCGCAGAACGCGGAGAACTCCGCGAATCAGTCGGTGGCCGAAGCGCAGGCCGAGGCGCGCAGCCGCGCCGAGACCGCGCAGAAGCAGGCGGAGGCCACGGTGTTGACCCGGCGCAACGAGCTGCGCGCGGAGATGGCCCGCCTCGAAGCCGAGGCCAAGGCCATCGAGAACGAGGCCGCGGTCGCCGCGGAGACGGCGCGGGCCGAGGCCGAGCAAGAGCTGCAGCGGATGCGCGCCGAGCTCGAGAAGCTGCGCCTCGAGTGCGACGTGGTGCTCCCCGCGGACGCGGCACGCCAAGCCGCCGAGGCGGACGCGCGCGGCAGCGCGGCGCCCGTGATCGAGGACGGCAAGGCAGCGGCCCAGGCCCTCGCCCTCGTGGCGCAGGAGTGGCAAGCCGCCGGCTCGGACGGCCGGGACCTGTACGTGCTGCAGCATCTTCGCGAGATGGTCGAGGCCTCCGTAGCGCGCGTCACCCGCGCCAAGATCCAGGAGCTCAGTGTGGTGGATGGTGGCGACGGCGCGAGCTACACCGGCGCCGTGGCCAGCTTCCCCGCGGCGGTCAGCGAGGTGCTCCGCGAGACCGCTCAAGCCATCGGCGTGGACATGAACGACCTGCTTCGGCCGGGTCAGAAGAAAGGAGCACGCTGATGGAGGTCGGGCTCGTCATTCTCGCGACCATCGCCGTCGTCGTCGGCGCGCTGTACACGATGGTCAAGAAGCTCTTGTGGGTGGCCACACCCAACGAGGCGCTCATCTTCAGCGGTGGCACCCGGCAGCTCGAGGGTCGCAACGTCGCCTACCGCTTCGTGCGCGGCGGCCGCCGGCTCCGGCGCCCGCTCGTCGAGAAGGTCGACGTGATGGACCTCAGCATGTTCACCGTGATGGTGAACGTGACCGGCGCCTTCTCCAAGGGCGGTATCCCGCTCACCATCCAGGGCGTGGCCAACGTGAAGCTGCCCGGCGAGGAGCCCTTGCTCGCCAACGCCGTCGAGCGCTTCCTCGGCCGCTCCCGCGAGGAGATCTACTACGTCGCCAAGGAGACCCTCGAGGGCAACCTGCGCGGCGTGCTCGCCAGCCTCACCCCGGAAGAGGTGAACGAAGACAAGATGCGCTTCGCGCACACCTTGCTGGAAGAGGCGGAGCACGACATGAGCCGCATGGGGCTCGTGCTCGACACGCTCAAGATCCAGAACGTCACGGACGAGGTGAACTACCTCGCCAGCATCGGTCGCATCCGCGGCGCCTCGCTCAACATGGAGCAGGCCGTCGCGGAGGCCTCGGCCCGCGCGGACGCGAGCGTGCAGCAAGCGCAGAACTGGGCGGCGTCCGAGACCGCGAAGGTCCAGGCCGAGCTCGAGATCGCCCGGCAAGAGACGGCCAAGCGCGTGGCGGACGCCACCAGCCGTCGCGAAGCCATGATCCAGGAGTCCCGGGGTCAGGTCACCGCGCAGATCGCGCAGGTCAAGGCCGAGATCGAGCGACAGAAGGCGCGCGCGCTACAAGAGAAGCGCCGCCTCGAGGCGGACGTCGTACAGCCCGCGCTGGCCAAACAGCGCGCCGCCGAGGAGAAGGCTCGCGGCGACGCGGCGGGCACCGTCGAGCGCGGCCGCGCCGAGGCCAAGGCGCTGCACGAGGTCGTGGCGGCGTTCCGCGCGGGCGGCCCGGCGGCGCGTGACGTGCTGGCGCTGCAGAACCTGTTGCCCATGCTCAGCCACATTGCCGGCGCGCATCACTCCCTCACCATCGGCAAGCTGAGCGTCCTGCCCACCCACGGTGAAGGCAGCGAGGTAGCCCGCAAGGCGATCAGCGCGGCCGAGCAGATCAAGAGCGCGACCGGCGTGGACTTGGCCGGCGTGGCCAAGCGCCTCGGCGGCTGACCCGCTCAGGCGCCCGCGGCGTCGAAGCCCAGGTAGCGCAAGAACTCCGCGGGGGCCTCCGGGCGCACCCCGCGGCGCTGCCGCCGGCGCTGCATCTGGTTCCACTCGGCCACGCGCTGGTGGTAGCGCTCGGTCGTCTCGTCGTGGCGCTCGTGCAGCGAGCGGATGAGCCGGATGTCGTTGTGGCCATCGAGCGCGTAGTCGCACTCCGCGGCCTGGATCAGCCGCAGGCGACGGAGCGAGCCATCGCGCTTGAAGTCGGGATCGAACGGGAAGATCCGACAGCCGAGGGGCCGCGCGCCGTAGATGGTGCAGCGGTCGTCGCGGCCGAGGTAGCGGCAGCCGCGCCGGCCGTGCCCGAGCACCATCACCCGCCGGCCGGGCCGGAGCAGCACGAAGGACTCCGGCTCGTCGTCCAGATCGATCTCTTGACGTGACACCCAGCGCACGACGTCCCGAGCCCGCTCGCCGGTGCGGCCGAGGATGCGTGCGAGATCCGTGTCCGTCAGGGGCAAGAGCGGCTCCTTGCAGCAGTTGCCGCAGCCCGTGCAGCGGAATGTGAGGTACCTCTCGCCGGTTGCCACCGCGGCCCTATACACCGTCCCCGGCCTCGAATCGAGCCGTCAGGACGCCCCAGCGGAAGGCCCGGCTCGAAAGCGCAGCCAGGTTGTGAAACAATCCGGGTAGGCCACGCATGTCGCTCAAGATCGATCAAGATCACTCGCGCTTCCGCAACATCGTGCGTGGCAAGATCCGTCAGAACCTGCGCAAGTACATCTCGCAGGGCGAGATGCTCGGCCGCAAGGGCAAGGACCTGGTCAGCATCCCCATCCCGCAGATCGACATCCCGCGCTTCACCTTCGGTGAGAAGCAGCAAGGAGGCGTCGGCCAAGGGGAGGGCGACGAGGGTGACCCCATCGGCGGCGACCCGGGGGACGCGGACGGTCAAGGCAAGGCCGGGCAAGACGCGGGCGAACACGTGCTCGAGGTGGACGTCACCCTCGACGAGCTGGCCGACATCTTGGGTGAGGAGCTCGAGTTGCCGGCGATCGAGAACAAGGGCAAGAGCCGCATCATCGCGCAGAAGGATCGCTACAGCGGCATTCGCACCGTCGGTCCCGAGTCGCTCAAGCACTTTCGCCGCACCTATCGCGAAGCGCTCAAGCGCTCCATCGCCAGCGGCATCTACGACCCCGGCCGCCCCCTCGTGGTGCCGCACCCGGAAGATCGGCGCTACCGCTCGTGGAAGGAGGACGCCGAGCCCGTCGCCAACGCCGTCATCATCTACATGATGGACGTGTCTGGCTCGATGGGCGACGAACAGAAGGAGATCGTGCGCATCGAGAGCTTCTGGATCGATGCCTGGCTTCAGCGCCAATACAAGGGGCTCGAGAGCCGCTACATCATCCACGACGCGGTGGCGCGGGAGGTGGATCGGGACACGTTCTTCCGCACGCGGGAGTCCGGCGGCACCATGATCTCCAGCGCCTACCGGCTGTGCGCGGAGCTCATCGATCAGCACTACCCCGCCGCGGAGTGGAACATCTACCCGTTTCACTTCAGCGACGGCGACAACTGGAGCATGGACGACACCCTGGGCTGCATCGAGCTGATGAAGACCACCATCCTGCCGAAGGTGAACGTGTTCAGCTACGGCCAGGTGGAGAGCCCCTACGGTTCGGGCCAGTTCATCAAGGACCTGCGCGAGCACTTCGGCAGCGACGAACGCGTGATCACCAGCGAGATCCGCGATCGTGACGCGATCATCGGGAGCATCAAGGACTTCTTGGGCAAGGGGAAATAAGAGGGCCTACCATGTCGCAGTTCGCTACCCACACCACGCTGCCTCGCTACCTGCGCGAAGAGCAGGACCGGATCGAGAAGATCGCCATGGAGTATGGCCTCGACTTCTTCCCGACCGTGTTCGAGATGCTCTCTTACGATCAGATGAACGAAGTCGCGGCCTACGGTGGCTTCCCGAATCGCTACCCGCACTGGCGTTTCGGCATGGACTACGAGCGGCTCTCGAAGAGCTACGAGTACGGCCTCTCGAAAATCTACGAGATGGTCATCAACAACAATCCGTCGTTCGCCTACCTGCTCGAGGGCAACAGCTACACGGATCAGAAGCTCGTGATGTGCCACGTGTACGGGCACGTCGACTTCTTCAAGAACAATTTCGCGTTCCGCGCCACGGACCTGGACGCCAGCGGCGACGTGGTGGACCCCACCGCCGGGCACGCGGGGGAGTATCGGCCCAACCGCAAGTGGGTGGACCGGATGGCCAATCACGGCTCGGCCATTCGTCGCATCGTGGACCGCCACGGGATCGCCAAGGTGGAGACCTTCATCGACGTGTGCTTGTCGCTGGAGAACCTGATCGATCCCTATTCGCGCTTCGTGGTGCGCCGGCGACCGGCGGAGGTCGAGGAGGAGCCCTCGGAGGTCCAGGTGCCGCGGCTGCGCGCCAAGGACTACATGGACGCGTTCATCAACCCGGAGGAGTTCCTCGAGGAGCAGAAGCAGAAGATCCTCGAGGAGCGCGAGCAACAGAAGAAGCACCCGGTCCAGCCCGAGCAGGACGCGCTCTTGTTCCTGCTGGACTTCGCGCCCCTCGAGCGCTGGGAGCGGGTCATCTTGAGCATCATCCGCGAGGAGGCCTACTACTTCGCACCGCAGATGCAGACCAAGATCATGAACGAGGGCTGGGCGTCCTACTGGCACAGCCTGCTCATGACCGAGCGCGTCGCGGACACCACCGACATCATCGAGTACGCGGAGAACAACGCCGGCGTGATGGCCACGAGCGGCGGCCGGCTGAACCCCTACAAGCTCGGCGTCGAGCTGTTCCGGGACATCGAAGACCGCTGGAACAAGGGCCGCTTCGGGCGGGAGTGGGACGAGTGCAGCGATCTGGACGAGAAGCGCAGCTGGGATCTGCGGCTCGGGCTCGGCCGCAAGAAGATCTTCGAGGTTCGCTCGCTGTACACGGACGTGACCTTCATCGACGAGTTTCTGACCGAAGAGTTCGCGCGCGAGCACAAGATGTTCACCTTCGGTTGGTCCGGGCGCAACGAGCGCTTCGAGATCGAGTCCCGGCAGTTCGCGGAGGTGAAGCAGAAGTTGCTCTTCCAGCTCACCAACTTCGGCAGCCCCGTCATCAAGGTCACCGACGCGAACTACGACAACCGCGGCGAGCTGCTCTTGGTGCACGAGCACGCGGGCGTCGACCTGCGCGTGGACTACGCCCGGGAGACGATGGCCGCGCTGGTTCGCGTGTGGAAGCGACCGGTCGTGCTCGCCACGGTGGTGGACGACAAGCCTGCGCTCTTGCGCTTCGACGGCACCGAGCACAGCGTCCGTCACGACAGCAAGCCATGACCGGCGCGACGCTACTCGGCGGGCTCGCCGTCGCCGCGCTGGCCACGGCATGCGCGGCAGCCCCGGCTCCGTCCGCGGGCTCACCGGCCGACCCGGGCGCCTCACCGGCTCCCGAGCTGTACGGGTCACCCGCGACGGAGCCCACGCCGTCACCGCTGCCCGGCGCTCCACCCTGCGTGCCGGATCCCGACGGCAAGTGCCCCACCGTCGCCGCCGCGGCATCGGCCCCTCCTGCGCCGACCCTCGGTCCGCCGCCGCCGCCGCCCAAGCCCGGCACCCGACCCGGCGGGCTCGCCCGCGGCAGCGGAGACGACGCGGATCGGGCGCTGTACGACGGCGACGTGGCGCTCGAGAAGGATCATCTCCCCGAGGCGGAGCGCGCGTACAAGCGCGCGCGCTCTCTCGCGCCCAAAGATCCGGCGCCGCGGGTGGGGCTCGTGCGCGTCGCGCTCGAGCGCTCGGGCGTCGTCACCGACTATGCGTCGAGCCCCAAGAACCCCAAGATGCTCGCGCTCTTGGCGGAGCTGGAGCAGGCGCTGAAGCTCGACGCTCAGTTCGGCCCCGCCCACGTCGAGAAGGGCCGTGTCGAGCTGATCCTCGGACGCGCCGAGCGCGCCCTCGCGGCGCTCGCGCAGGGCGTCCGGCTGGCGCCCTTCGATCCCGAGGCGCACTCGGCGCTCGGGGTCGCGCTGCTGGCCACCGGCAAGGCCGAGGCCGCGCTCGAGAAGTTCCAGCGCGCGGCCGAGCTCGAGCCCGGCAACGCGGCGCGTCTGACGAACCTGGGCACGGCGCTGATGATGCGCGGCCGGGTGGACGAAGCCGTGCGCGCGTACGAGCGCGCCGTGCTCATCACGCCGAAGGATCCGCGCGCGCGGGGCGATCTCGGCACCGCGCTCCTGGCCAAGAACGAGGTCGACAAGGCGCTGCCGCACCTCCGCGAGGCCGTCAAGCTCGCGCCGGACCGCGCCACCTTCGTGTCCAACCTGGGCTACGCCCACCTGCAGCGCGGGGACGTCGAGCAGGCGCTCGCCCTGTTCGAGCAGGCCATCAAGAAGGATCCGAAGCTCGGCTCCGCCTGGATCAACCTGGGCACCGCTCGCGCGCGCAAGGGCGATCACGCGGGCGCCGAGAAGGCCTTCCGTCAGGCGCTCAAGCTCGATCCGAACGACCCGCGGGCCGCGGCGAACCTCGAGGAGCTCGAGGAGCTGCGCCAAGGCCCCGCCAAGAAGCCTTGACACTGTTGGCTCGACGCGGAACCGGCGAGTGCTGTGCGCCGGCGGCGAGCCGCGCTACACTGCTCGGTGGTGCTCGGCCGGCGGCTCGCTCTCGTTCCCCTGGCGCTGGCGGTGACGCTGTCCTGCGCGGAGCCGCCGAGACGACGCGTCCAGTATCCGCCGCAGCACGCGGCGACCTACGGCCAGCCGCCGCCGCAGTACGGTCCGCCGCCGCAGTACGGTCCGCCGCCGCAGTACGGTCCGCCGCCGCAGTACGGTCCGCCGCCGCAGTACGGTCCGCCGCCCCACGCGCCGCCATCACCAGCACCAGCGCCGGCGCCGCCGGTGCAGGCGCCGCCTCCGCCGCTGCCGCCCCCTGTGCAGGTGCCGCCTCCAAAGCCGGCCCCGGCGCCCACCACTCCCTCGGCGCCGCACCCCCCGCCGCCCCCGAAGATACCGCCCCCGGCCACGGCTCCCCCGAAGCCACCGCCCGCTGCCCAGCCCTCTCCCGCCCAGGCAGCGGCCGCCAAGCGCTGGGCGAAGCAGGTCGCCCTCGGCACCGAGTTTGGCGGCGCTGGCGAGGTGTGCGCGCGCTTCGTCGGCCCCATCACGCTCAGCGTGCTGCGCGGCACGACCCAGCAGCTCACGCCCCTGGTCGAGGTCGTCAGCGCGCTCGACGCGGAGCTGCGGACCGCGGGCTCCTCGCTGACGTTGCTCCCGGATGGAAACACCAGCGCGAGCATCGAGGTCTACTACGTCCCCCTCGCGGAGTTCGCCAGCATCGGGCAGGCCAAGGGCTTCCCCGTCTACCCTGGAAATCATGGCTACTTCTGGACCCAGTGGACCTCGCAGCACCGCATCTACAAAGCGTACGTGCTGCTCGCGCGTGACAAATTGTTCGGCGGCGCCCTGCGTCACTTCACCTTCGAAGAGATCACCCAGTCCCTCGGTCTCTCGAACGACTCCCCGGAGTTCGCCGACAGCGTGTTCTACGCGAAGGGCTCGAGCGGCGGCAACGCGCAGACCCTGTCGGTGCTCGACCGCCGGCTGCTCCGCTTCCACTACCGCCACGTGCAGCCGGGCTTCGGCCCCGCGGCCTATACGGCCGCCTTCGACGCCCACTTCTGGACGACGCCCTGAGCCGCCGAGGCGGGCCCGGTCCGGTCCGGCCCGGGGCAGCGAGTGAATGCCTTCCCGCCGCCGCCCGTCTGCCGTAAACCTCCACCATGACGAATCGAGCTTTGGGGCTTGCGGGCGTGGGTTTCTTTGCGCTGGCCATTGGCCACGGCGCGCTGTCGGCCGGGTGCGCGGTGCACTGCATCGAGGATGGGTCCGGCACCAAGTGCGTGGCCAAGAGCCTGAAGCGGTTCGACGGCGCGCCGCCGGCGCCCCAGGCCTTCGACGCGACGGCCGGCATGCCCGTGACCATCGACGTGAACTACGGCAACGTCTCCGTCGCGCGCAGCGGCAGCGGCAAGGTCGAGGTCGAGTTTCGACCGTTCGCCTTCGCCGGCTACGACGAGAAGCCCGTGGCGGACAAGCAGCTCGCCGAGAACCTGCGCGTCGCCGCCGTGATGCAGAACGGGCTGATCGTCAGCTCCACGCGCGAGGGCGGCACCAACGGCCTCGGCGCGGACGTGATCGTGCGGCTGCCGGACAGCTTCGACGGCGCCCTCACCATCGTCAACCACGGCAACGGACCGGTCAATCAGTTCGACGTGCGCGTCGACGGCGTCGGTCGGGCGTCCGCCGTCACCCTCACCAACAAGAGCACCCTCGGCGCGTGCTTCGTGCAAGGGGCGCCGTCGGTCGTTCGCACCAGCGTGGACTGCGGCGCCGCCGTCAGCGTATTCGACGTGAGCGACAGCGTCCAAATCACGAGCCGAGGGAGCAGTCACAGCGCCAGCGGCCCGGCGGTGTCGGTGCGCCTCGCGCGCACGGCGGCGGGCGGCGGACGCATCCTGAGCGCCTCCGGCGGCATCAATGCGGTCTTCCCGCAAGCCGGCGGCTACGCCCTCACCCTCAAGTCCGGCACGCCCGGCTCGGTAAACGAGGGCACGCTGCCCGCGACCTGCACCAAGGCGGAGACCTCGGCGCAGCACAAGACCGTCACCTGCGGCGCGGGCGCGCACTACGAGCTGACCGCCGGCTACGGTCCTACCGGCGCGCCGCGGGACGCCAGCGTCACGGTCTCGTATCAGTGAGCGAGAGCGTGCCGCTGGCATGTCCGCGCTGCGACGCGCCGCTTGCGGTCGCGTCTGCTCCGGACATGCACGTGACTGGCTGTCTGAGCTGCGGCGGCGTATGGCTCGACAACGAGGGCTCCACGCGCATCGCGAAGGTGTGCGCGTCGCCGCAGGCGCTCGCGCTGATACGCCTGGCCGCGCGGCACGCGCTCGAGCGCGCGCCGAAGGTCGCGGATGACTCGAGCGCGTACCGCGTCCCCTCAGAGGCGCGGGGCGAGATGCTCTGCCCGGTGTGCCGCGCGCGCCTCGTCGCCGTCAGCACGCCGGCGAGCGTCGAGCTCGACGTCTGCTCGGCGCACGGCACCTGGTTCGACGTGCTCGAGATCCAGCGCCTGCTCAGCGACGCGGAGCTCTCGCTCCACGCGCCGGCGGGCAGCTGGACGCCCGACGGCGTCTTGGGCTTCGTGCACTCCGTGCTCGAGGCTGGCGCCCGGAGCAGAACGGGCGGCTACTGAGCCCGTCTCGCTCGCTCCCCGACGAAAAATCGCGTCTCACCGACCAAAGCGGTTGACAGCCAGAGCGTGAATGAATATTCATTCGCTCGCCGTGCCGAGTCCTGTTTCGCAGCGTGAGCCTGGGGATCGCGCCGAGGCCATCCTCGACGCGGCCCTCGGCCTGTTCGCCAGCCAGGGCTACCACGGCACGACCGTCCCGGAGGTCGCCCAACGCGCCAAGCTGGCGGCGGGCACCCTGTACC
This sequence comes from Polyangiaceae bacterium, assembly GCA_019637295.1. Lineage (GTDB taxonomy): Bacteria > Myxococcota_A > Polyangia > Polyangiales > Polyangiaceae > JACKEA01. Next base: position 552,076 of record JAHBVX010000003.1, on the reverse strand, counting down.
GCTACTTCGACAGCAAAGAGGCGCTGGTCAACGCGCTGTTTCGCCGAGAGAAGCGGCGATTCATGCTCGCGCTGCTCGACGGCGTGGCGGTCGACGCCCCGCACCGGGAGCAGTTCCGGGCGTTGTGGTTCCGGCTCGCGCGCTTCTACGAGGAGCACCCCCAGTCGACGCAGTTCCTCGAGCTGCACCTGCATGGTCCCTACCTCGACGACGAGAGCCGGGCCCTCGAGCTGCAGTCCCTCGAGCCCGTGGTGCTCTACGTGCAGAGCGCCCAGGCGCAGCAGGTCATCAAGCCCCTCGACCCCAAGGCCGTGATTGCCCTGGTTTATGGCGCGTTTCTCGGGCTGACCAAGGCGCAAATGGCCGGTCAGCTCGTGCTGACGCCAGCGCTCTTGGCCGAAGCCGAAGCCTGCGCCTGGGAAGCCGTCCGTCGCTGAGCAGCAGCCTGCCGGTTCGGCGCGGAACTGCTGGATTTCGTACGTCAATAAGTGAAATGAACATTCATTCGTGAAAGACAGAGGAGGAGATCCCATGACCCAGTCCCAGACCCCCGTCGTCCTGATCACCGGCGCCACCGCGGGCATCGGCTACGAGACCGCGCTCGAGCTCGCGCGCCGGGGCGCGCACGTCATCGCCGCCGGCCGACGCCGAGAGCGGCTCGACGCGCTGAAGGCCGAGGCTCACGGCCTGCGCCTCGACGTGGTCGAGCTCGACGTCACCGACGCGGGCTCCATCGAGCGGGCACGGGACGAGGTGCTGCGCCTCAGCGAGGGGCGCGGCCTCGACGCGCTGGTCAACAACGCGGGCTACGGCATGGTCGCGCCCACCCTCGAGACCACCGACGCGGATCTGCGCCGTCAGTACGACACCAACGTGTTCGGGCTCATGGCCGTGACGCGCGCCTTCGTGCCGCAGATGGTCGAGCGAGGGCAGGGGCGGCTCATCAACGTGAGCAGCATCGGCGGCCGGCTCACGCTGCCCTTCTTCGGCGCGTACAACTCCACCAAGTACGCGGTCGAGTCCCTGTCGGACGCGCTGCGGCGCGAGCTCGCGCCGCTCGGTGTGCGCGTGTCGCTGATCGAGCCGGGCCCGATCAAGACCGAGTTTGCCGATCACAGCATGAGCTACGTCGAACAGTACAAGGACCCGACGTCACCCTGGGCAGCGGTCTACGAACGCGCCGAGCAGATCCGCGCCCAGACGGATCGCTTCTCCGGAGAACCTCGGGACGTCGCGCGCGCCATCGCGCACGCCGTGTTCGCGCGGCGCCCGCGCGTCCGCTACGTCATGCCCCTGAGCTCACGGCTGAGCTTGTTCATGCTCTCCTGGCTGCCCACCCCCGCGGTGGACGCGCTGTTCGGTTGGATGCTGGGCCTGGGCGCTGCCCGCGCGGTGCCGCGGACCCTGCCAGCGAGCAAGCGCACGGCGGCGTCGCCTCCGGCGCACGCGCACAGCTGAGGCTCGGCGGGCAGCGGACCTTCAAGTAGCCCTCGTCACCGCTGTGCGTGGTCGAACGGTAGTCCGCGCGCACGTCTTCGAGCGCCGTGCTCCGGCTGGCGCCGCGCGCCGCCGTGACGGGCGCGCCAGGGATCCACTCGCACTGCCACGCGCCACCGCACTGCCCAGGCAAGTTCAACGGCAGGGGCGTGTAGGCGTCGTCGTAGGCCTCCGGCGCGGGCGCGAGCATCTCCCAGAAGCCGCGCGAAGCCCGCCGGGGCGCAGTTGACGCGCTGAAACCAGTCGATGTTCAGCTCCACCCGCGCGAAGTAACCTGCCGTCGAGAACGTTGGTGCATCGCTCAGCTCGAGCCAGACGACCGCCTTCGCTCCGCTGCTCTGGTACGCCGTGCCGATGGGGGCAAACAGGTCGAAGGTGGGCAGCGGTACGTCGACTGCGTCGGGGTCGTGATTCCAGCGAAGCGGTCCCGACGCAGTGAGGGTGAGAGCGCTCACTGCTTTTGCCTGGTCGCACCGATTCTCCTACGCGCACGCGCCGCCGCCGCACGCGCCGCCGCCTCGACAGCCCTTCACTCGCAACCCAACGTCATCGCCTCCAGCGTCAGCTTGTCGTGGCAAGATTGCATGGCGTCCTTCAGCGTGGCCCCGACTTTCGGGTGTTGGAGCCAGGACTTCAGAGCGCCCATGGCGTCCCACAATTCGGGGCACGTCACCTGTGACGAGATGGCACAGTCCGCCTGCGGTGGTGCAATCTCCACAGGTACGCACAGCAACGGGCCAAGGCAGTCGAACGTGTGAACGCAGGTACACTCTCCCTTTTCGTCCAGCCCGCATCCACCTTCCCAACCCGACCAGTGGCAGCCTGGAGCAACGAGCGCCGCAGCGATGCAGCGCTCCTCGTCGCCGCAGTCATCGTCTCCCAAGCACTCCGACCGCAGGCATCCCGCCGAGTCGAGTCGGCTCCACGGCTTGCCACAGCCCAGAAGGTTGCACGTCGCCTCGAACGTGCAACTGCTCGGCGTCGGTGGAGTGCAGTGTCCAAAGGCATAGCCCGCCGCACCTCCCGTCCCGCCGCCGCTCACGCCGCCAGAGCTGGCGTCCACGCCGCCGGCACCGGCGGCTGCGCCAGTCCCCCCGCTGCCTGCCGATGCATCCGGGGTCGCGGAATCGCTGGGGGAGCTGCATGCGAACGCGAGGGTCAGCGCCACGAGCGCGGCGACGAGCGACCTTCGGGTTGCAGGCTTCAGTTGCCGGTACCTTGTGCCGTCCATGCGATTCCCCAGTAGGTGGGAGAGGTGATGCCGTTCCAGTCCAGCACCATGAACTTGATCTGGATGGTCTCCGTCGCGCCGCTGGTGTTCTTGTAGCCCGCGAACTGGATGTTGTTGTACGCATTGGCGGAGCCGCTGACTGAAGAGCCGTTGCGGGTGAACGCGAGCCAAGCGAACGGGTGGGTCTGCGGGTTGCAGTTCGTCTGGGTAGCCGGAGAGCCGCACGTTGCCTTGGCCATCAGCATGAGGCCGACGCGCAAAGTGGCGCCTGCGGGGACGCTCGCGTTCCAGATCTCTCCGTACCACTGGCCCTGAGGCAGGCCCGCACTCGTGACGCCTCCGAAGTCGTGACCGTACGGCACCGCGGTGTTGCCGCCGTTCATCTTGGCGGCGGGCCGCAGCACCCAGTACGCGCCCACGGCATTGACGACGCCAGCGCCATCGTGGTCATCGCGGCCGTCGTGCAGGTTCATGGGCCAGACGCCGCCAAGATCGTCGTCCACGTTCTCGTCGGCGGACACCATCAAGCCCGGGATGAGCACCTCCGGGCGGACTTTCACGGCGGGGTTCAACTCCATCATCGAGGCGGCGATGCCAGCGACCACCGGCGTGGCCGCGCTCGTGGCGCTGACCTGGTCAACCTGCCCCGGGTTCATCCCGGCGGTGTCGAGGTTGCGAGCCGGGGCAGCGATGCCCGGCAGCTCCCAACCATTCGCTCCGCCCACGCGATTCTGGGTCTGACCGGGGACGTAGCGCGTGAGGGCAGCTCTCGAGGCGGTGTCCGGCTCCGCCCCCGTTACCCCGATCCCGTTGTACACGGCCGCCTTGGAGTCCTCGTCGCTGCCCTCGCCGTCGCCGCCCTGCGAGACGGGGAGCGCATTGCCCGACGCACAGGCAACGAGCGGGTAGGGCGACACGGTTGCGACGTAGTCCAGCAGGCGCCCCGGGTTGGTGCATGTCGGCAAGTGCGGCCAGTCGCTCACACAGTCACAACGTCCCGAGCGACTGAAGACGTTGGCGCCCTTGCCTACGGCCCAGTTCACGGCAGCGGTGAACGAGCAGCCTACAGCCTCGTCGAAGTTGGCGGCCAGCACCGTGGCGTCGCTGGCGCTGCCTCTCCAGGTCGTGACCGCGTTGCGCATGACTCCTTGTGTGGTTCGAGAGTGGGGTCCAGTCTTGCCGTTGACGCAGGCGCACTTGTTCGTCGTGCAACTCCCGGTCGGGACCAGGTTCGCCCAGGAGTCGGGTGAGCCACCCTCGAGGTTCGCGATGGTGACGCCGGTCCCGTTCAGTCCGTACCAGAAGGACACGACGTCGATCGTGCCGCTCCCGCGCCGGACCGGCAAGCTCGCCCACGTCGCTCACGGAAAGGCGTTCGACGGGAGCTGGATGAGGTAGTCGCGCACGGCGCTCTCGCTCTGACCACCCCAGGTGGACGCGAACAAGACTCGGGTCAGGTCACGGTTGGCCACGGCCTGCGGCGACGAGAAGTAGCCCGCGTCCGTGCCGCGCGTGTGGGCCAGGTTACAGAGCTTCGGACTGGCCTTCAGCTCCACGACGAACACCTTGTCCTTGAACCACTGGCTGCTCGCGTTGCAGTTCTGTCCGCCTTGCCGGCAGTAGTAGGTGGACGCGACGACGTAGCCGGGCCGATTGAAGGACGTGGCGCTGAGGTGGATCGCCGTGGACGAGCTGCCCGAGCCGTACAGCGGGAACAGCTTGGTGCCGGTGCCGGTCGCCATGTCGACCATGGTCACGTTGCCGCCGTGGGGTCCGGCCGAGTAGTCGGCGTAGATGTAGACCTCCTTGCCGTCCTTGGTGACGCCGAGGTCGCTGTGCTCGGACTGGGTGTGCAGCTGGACGAAGGTCTGCAAGTTTCGGCTGTAGGCCCGGGTCCCCTTCGAGCTGGTCCAGGACGGCACGCAGTAGTTGCCCAGGGGGCTCATGGAGACGTGATCCGGGCGGTCCGTGGTGGCCAGGGAGCCGAGGATCTGATCCGTCTGCATGTCATAGGTGACGATGCCCAGCATGCCGGATGCCTGGGTCTCGATCTGCATGCACCAGTAGCGGCCGTCTTGCGAGGGGCGACCCTCGCCCCGAGTCCACATGTGGGCGGCGGTGGGGAAGAGGGCCTTGATGCGAGTGCCCAGGTCCACCTTCGTGGTGATGGCGTTGGAGACGACGTCGTACTCGCGGATGGTCAATCCCTTGCCATCCGGATGAAACATGTAGAACCGGTTCGGGTTGGTCGGGTGCCAGTTCGGCTCGATGGTGCTGCCAGCGTTCAGGGACTTGACGAAGGCCATGCTGCCTTGCGCATCGAGCGAGTAGAGGCGCCACCAGCCGTTGGATGACCACTGCAGCACACGCGTCGAGTCGACGTTGAACGCGGGGCGACGCGAGTACTCATGGCGTACCCAGCTGACGTTGGTGTTGGTGTCGGTGATCTGTGACGGGTCTGTCACCCGGCGAACCGTCGTGGCGTAGTTCGGATCGGTGAAGGGCTGGTTCAGCGCGGGGGTTGGTCCCGAGCCCGGCAGCGACGTGTCGAAGCCGGCGACGCACTGATACGGGGCGCCGCCGGTGCCCCCGGTGCCCGTGCCCCCGGTGCCGCTGCCGCCCGTGCCGGCGCCGCCGGTGCCGCCGGTGCCCGTGCCGCCCGTGCCGGCGCCGCCGGTGCCTGCGCTGCCGGCGCCGCCCCCCGTTCCCGCGCCGCCCAGGCCAGAGCCGGCGTCGCCACCGCCTCCGGCTGCGCCGCTCGAGCCCGCCGCGCCGCCCGTGGCGGTCGAGCCACCGCTCCCTGACCACCCGCCGGCGCCCACGCCGCCAGCACCCGAAGCGCCGCTCGCGCCCGCGGCCGCGCCGCCGCCCACCGCCCCGGTGCCGGTCCCTCCCGCGGGGTCGTCGGAGCCGCAGGCGGTGAGGCCGGCGAGCAGGGTGGCGGTCAGGAGCAGGTGACGGGTGGTGTGCGACATGCGACCGAGCTGAGCACGTCGCGTGCCAGCGGGCACCCCCGGGATTCAGCGAGGTTTTTGGGGTGTTGGGAGCGGCCCGGTGCGATCCGTGAGCGCGCGCCGTGCGATCGGTCGGATCGCACCCCTGGCGTCACGCGTGCACTGCCCGGCTCGGTCGCACTAGGATCCGGGCCGCTTGAGCGAGCCCCAGCAAAGGACCCCCCGTTGAGCTACCGCGATCCGCTCGAGGCGGCCCTCGCGCGCGTCGCCCTGCTCGAAGCGGAGCTGGCCGACTATCGCGCCGGGCAGGACGCCGCGTCCGTCGAGCACCGGGCGCGTCTGCGCATCGAAGGCGAGCTCATCGTGGCGCAACACGAGCTCACCGCAGCCCAGCAGGTGCACGCGCACGAGCTCGAGATGCAACGGACCGCGCACGCCCACGAGCTCGAGACGCTGAGGGCCAGCCACGAGCACGCGCTCACGGCGCAGAAGGCGCACGCGGCGGCCCAGCTCGACATCGTCGAGCGCTCGCTCCAGGCCCAGCTGCAGATCGCGGAGGCGCGGGCGAACGCTGCCCTGAGTACGACCCGCGCTGCGGGCAGCGAAGAGGTCGAGGTGCGCGACGGCGAGCTCGCGCGCGCGCAGTCGGAGGTGGAGGAGCTGCGCGCCGAGGTGGAGGCGCTGACCTCGTTCTCGCCCCAGGTCTGGCTCGCGTACTACGAAGAGCGCGCCGCCCGCGCGGAGGCCGACACCGCCGCTGCCGAGGCGGAGCGGGTACGGACCCACGACGTCGTGCGGCGTACCCGTGCCTACGTCCATTCGAGTGGCACTCGCACTCCGGTCGAGATGGCCCAGCTCGACATGAAGCTGGCCATGGCCGAGACCGAGGCCCACGCGGCCGATGTACGCGTTCGCCAGTGCCGCGAGGCCGTCGGCGTAGCGCGCGCCAAGCTCGAGCGCTGCCGCGGCGCGACGGGCACTCGCGGCTGACGGTTCAGCGCGCGCCGTAGTTGTGCGCGCTGCTCTCCTCGTTGCGATCCGTGGCTGGAGGCGGCGCGGGCGACAGCGCGGCGATCTCGGCGTACAGCTCGGGAGCGAGCGCGAGCGAGGCGGCCGCCAGGGCGGGGCGCAGCTGCTCCAGGCTGCGCCCGCCGATCAGCGGCGCCGTCACCGCCGGGTGCGCGGCGACCCAGGCTACGGCGAGCGTCACCGGGTGTAGCCCCTCGCGCCGCGCCAGCGCCGCGAAGCGCTCGGCGAGCTGGTAGTTCGCCGCGTCCGCGTAGCGCGTGCGGTACATTGCGTTGTCGATCAGGCGCCCCTGGTTCGGACGCACGAAAGCGCCGTACTTGCCGCTCAGCAGGCCGCCGCCGAGCGGGCTGTAGGGCGTGACGGCGAGCCCCTCGGCGCGGGCGAGGGGGAAGAGCTCGACCTCGGCCTGACGCTTGGCGAGGTTGTACATGGGCTGCAGCGCGGCGACGGGCACGAAGCCGCGGCGCTCCGCGATGCCCAGCGCCTTGGCGGTCTGCCACGCGGCGAAGTTGCTGACCGCTGGGTACAGGAGCTTGCCGCTCTGGAGCAGCGTCTCGACCGCCGAGAGCGTCTCCTCGAGCGGCGTGTCGTCGTCGTGACGATGCAGGTAGAAGACGTCGATGCGGTCGGTCCCGAGCCGCCGCAGGCTCGCCTCCACCGCGCGCACCAGGTGGTAGCGCGAGCTGCCGCGAGCGTTGGTGTCGGTGCCCGTGGGGAAGTACGCCTTCGTCGCCAGCACCACCTCGTCGCGACAGCCCGCGACGAGCTGACCGAGCACGCGCTCGGACTCGCCTCGGTTGTACACGTCCGCGGTGTCGAAGAAGTTGACCCCCGCGTCGCGACACGCCCCGAACATCGCCCGCGCTGCGGCCTCGTCCGCCTCGCCGCCGAAGGCCATCGTGCCGAGCCCCAGCCGTGACACGCGCACGCCGGTGCGCCCGAAGAACCGATACTCCATGGCGCATGGCCTTTCGCGCGGCCGAGTCGGCGCTGCAAGAGCCGAACGACTGCGGCGGCTTCGCGTCAGCGTCGATGCGTGATCCGCAGCTCGCGTACCTGCAGTGCGCGACGCACACGCTTCGCCTGGCGGCGGCCTCGGACTCGGCGCGCGCGCCGGTCCTGGCGATGGAGAAGGAGCGCTGACCGCCGAGGTCGGCGGCGGCCAGACACTGTCACTACCTGCACGATAGCGGTCCGGCTCCCGGCACGTTGCTCGATTTCTGGTTCTTCGGCTCGTCTCTCGCGGGCCCCCGCGGCGACTTGACGGCCTGGGCCCGGCGTAATACTTCGTACACGAAATATCCCCCGCTCGAGCCCATGAATCGCCCCGCCTCATCCGCCGAGCCCGTCGAGGCCAGCGAGGATCTCGACGCCATCGTCGAGGCCATCGTGTTCTTGTACACGGAGAGCCGGCGGGTCACCAAGGGGCTCGCGGGCCGCTACGGCCTCACCGGGCCGCAGCTCGCGGTGATCAAGATGCTCGAGCCCGTGGGCAAGCTGAGCCTGTCGGAGTTGTCGTGGAAGATCCGCGCGCGCAACAGCACCGTCACGGGCATCATCGATCGCATGGAGCGCGAGGGCTGGGTCGAGCGCCGGCGCTCGGAGGACGATCGCCGGGTCGTGCACATCGCGCTCACGGCGCGGGGCAAGCGCCTCGCGTCGTCCATCACCATCGAGCCGGTGACGCTCTTTCGTCGCGTGCTCGCCGAGCTGAGCGAGCGGGACGCGCGTGAGCTCAGCCGTATTCTCACGCGGCTGGCTCGACGCGTGCGCGAGCTGGTAGTCGATCTGCCCGAAGAGGGAACCTGAAAGGACATGAGCCCATGACTGACCTCAACACGACCGTGCGCGATCCCGACGTCTGCGTGGTGACCTGCGCCCTGACCGGAGTGCTCGCGAATCGCAAGCAATGCCCGGGCATCCCGTACACCCCCGCGGAGATCGGCGAGGAGGCGCGCCGCGCGTACGAGGCTGGGGCGTCGGTGGTCCACATCCACGCGCGCAACGACGATGGCTCGCCCACCGCGTCGCCGGAGGTCTTTGCGCGCATCAAGGCAGAGGTTCGGCAGCGGAGCCCCATCATCCTGAACTTCTCCACGGGCGTGCTCGGGGACGACGTGTCCGAGCAGTGCAGCTACGTGCGCGAGTCGCGCCCCGAGATCGCGGCGCTGAACATGGGCACCATGAACTACTCGAAGTACTCCAAGACGCGGAAGAGCTTCGTGTTCGACATGGTGTTCCCCAACACCTACGAGAAGATCATGAAGCTGCTCTCGGCCATGAACGAGGCCGGGGTCAAGCCCGAGCTCGAGTGCTTCGACACCGGGCACACCCAAGGCGTGTGGCCGCTGGTGGACATGGGCATCTTGAAGCCGCCGCTGCAGTATTCGTTCATCGTGGGCGTGCTCGGTGGCGTGCCGCCCTTGGTGGAGAGCCTGCAGCTGCAGAGCAAGCTCGCGGTTCCGGGCAGCGAGTGGGAGGTCATCGCCATCAGCCACGGCCACTGGCGCATGCTGGCCACCGGGCTGGTGCTCGGCGGGAACATCCGCACCGGACTCGAGGATCACCTGTACCTGCCGGACGGGGCGATGGCGTCGTCCAACGGGGACATGGTCGAGGTGGCGGTGCGCTTGTGTCGCGACACGGGCCGCCGGCCCGCGACGGTGGACGAGGCGCGGCAGATCCTGAGCCTGGGGTCCGGGCCTGGAGCGAGCTGATGCAGGCCCGAGCCTACTCGACGCTCCTCGTCGCTGCGGCCGACGGCGTGTGTACCCTCACGCTCAATCGGCCCGAGAAGAAGAACGCCATCGGCTCGGTGATGGTCAACGACCTCTTGTACGCGCTCGAGGACGCGCACGCCGACGCGTCGGTGCGCGTGATCGTCGTCACCGGGGCGGGGGACGCGTTCTGCGCCGGCGGCGACTTCTCGCAGATGACGGGGGGCGCGGAGGGGGAGGCGCTGCCCCACAAGGGCGACTACCGTGATCTGTTGCTGGCGCTGTGGCGCGCGACCAAGCCGGTCATCGCGCGCGTCAACGGCGCGGCCCTGGGCGGCGGGCTCGGCATCGTGGCGGCCAGCACCTTCGCCGTCGCGTCCACCAGCGCCAAGCTCGGCACCCCGGAGGTCAACGTGGGCCTGTTTCCGTTCATGATCGCCGCGGTGCTCGAGCGGGTGATGGGGCGGCGCGCGCTCGTCCGCATGATGCTGCTCGGCGAACGCTACGACGGCGCGCGGGCCGCGGAGCTCGGTCTGGTGAGCGAGGCGGTAGCGCCGGACGAGCTGGATGCTGCCGTCGCTCGCACCGTGAGCGCCGTCCTCGACAAGAGCCCACGGACGCTCGAGCTGGGCCTTCGGGCGCTGAGCGACACGGAGGAGCTGCCCCTGGACGAGAAGCTACCCATCCTCGGCGACCGCTTGGCAGAGTGCCTCGCCACCGAGGACGCGCGCGAAGGTCTCCTGGCGTTCCTGCAAAGAAGAAAGCCCGTCTGGACCGGCCGCTGACGCGGCGTGAAGTTCCCGCGTGCGACGCGCCCGAGAAGCTGATTAACTCGGGCGCAGTATGCCGTCCTTCCGATCCTTGGTTCGGGCCGTGCCCGCCGCGCTGCTCGTCGCGAGCGCGCTCGTGTCCGCCGCGGGCTGCTCTGCCGACAAGGAGCCGCCTCGGGGTCAGCTGATCCTCGCGTTTCAGACCGACATGAACATCCCGAAGGACATCCGGACCATCCGGGTGATCGTGTCGGCCCGCGGCGAGGTTCGCCACAACGTGGCCTACTTCCTCCGCCCCGGCGAGGTGGACGGCGTGCAGCTGCCGGCTACCTTCGCCATCATCGCGGGCAAGGATCCGTCCCTGCCCGTCAACATCAAGGTCGTGGGCAGCGGCCCGGGCGTGGGCGCCGACGGCAAGTCGCGGGTGCTGCGCGAGGTCACCACCACCGTGCCGTCGGATCGCTTCGCCCTGCTGCACATGCCCATCCAGTGGCTGTGCTGGGACAACGTGGTGGAGAGCGAGATCGACGGCATCACGCAGTACTCGGACAGCTGCGGGGAAGGCAAGACGTGCATCAAGGGCAGCTGCGAGGACTCGGCCATCGACTCGAGCACCTTGCCCACCTTCGAGAACGCGCTGGTGTTCGGCGGGGGTCCGTCGCCGTCGAGCTCGCTGGCGCAGTGCATCGACGTGCTCGGCTGCTTCGCGCAAGGTCAGCAGGTCGCGGTGGACACGTCGGACTGCAGCGTGGCGTTGCCCGGAGGCTCCGCCGAGGGCGCGAACCTGGGGCTCGTCCTGGCGCCCGGGGACCAAGGGATCTGTAGCTCCACGGGCTGCGTGGTCGTGCTCGACAAGGACGAGCTGCTGGGCTGGACCCAGAGCGCCGGGCGGGCCCTGCTGCCCAAGGCGGTGTGCGACAAGCTCGGGAGCAGCGTCACCGGCGTCGCGCTCACCACCGCGTGTACGACCAAGACCACCGCGATCCCCACCTGCGGGGCGTGGTCGCTCATCAACGGCACGTTCAGCGAGGACGCGGGCGTCCCCGCCGCGCTCGACGGGGGCGCGGAGGGCGGCCTCGATGCCTCGACGGACGGGAGCGTCGGCGACGGCGGGGTCGACGCCGGCCCGGACTTCTGCGTGGGCAAGCCCGACGGAGGCAGCTGCAGCACCCCAGGCTCGCTCACCGTGTGTCAAGGCAGCGTCACGCAGGCGACGCTGACTTGCCCGTTCGGCTGCGTCACCGCCTCGCCGTCGTACTGCGCGGGGGATCCGAACACGCCCTCGCCCCTGCAGTTCGGCTCGCCCTGCTGGGAGGACGGGGAGTGCGCCGGGTTGACGTGCCTGTCGGCGGGCGGGCTGTCCAGCGGCAGCGGGCCGTCCCTCGGGGTGTGCACGACACCGTGCAGCGCGTGGACCGACACCTGCTCACAGGTGCAAGCCGGCGCCGTGTGTCAGCTCTTCCCGTCGGGCGAGGCATTCTGCATGCAGGGCTGCAGCGTCGCGGCCACCGGCGTGAAGTGCTCGAATCGTCCGGATCTGGCCTGCGCGCCCGCGGTCGATGTGGGCAAGGGCGTCGCCGCCGACGCGTGCGTGCCGGTCTGCGACTATCCTCAGTGCAGCATCCCGCAGCCATCGCCTGCGGATGGTGGCCCTCCCCCCGAGCCCATCACCGGGTCGTGCTCCCTCGTGACCGGGCTGTGCGGGCCGCTGGTGGCCGGCCCCGCGCCCCAGGTGGGCGCGAACTGCTCGGTGACGCCCTGCACCGACGCGGCGTGCGCGACGTTCCCGACCGGTGCCGCGCCCACCCAGGCGTGCTCGGGTCCCTGCTCCCTCGGCGGGTTCTGTGGCGCAGAGTCGTCGGCCTCGATCGCGGCGGCGGGCTGCCTCTGGCCCGAAGACGCCGCGAACATCGCCGAGGGCAACGCGGGGCGCTGCATGCAGCTGTGCGACTGCGGCGACACCTGTTCGAATCCGGATTTCGAGTGCGTCACCTTCCCCGCCTGGCTCTCGTCGGTTCAAGAGCAGGCGTTCTGGAGCTCCGGCGCGACCGGCTACTGCGCCCCCGCCGTCGACGCGACGGGAGCACCCACCAGCCCGCTCCCTTGCTGACGCCATGACCGAACACGACGACGACCCCATCGACACCGACAGCGGCGCGCCCGTGGCCGAGGGCGATCTTCTGGCCGGCAAGTACCGCGTCGAGAAGGTGCTCGGCGCCGGCGGTATGGGCGTGGTCGTGGCTGCCACTCACGTCGAGCTCGGCGAACGCGTCGCGATCAAGTTCCTGCACGAGGAGGCGCTGCAGCACGAAGAGGCAACCGCGCGCTTCATGCGCGAGGCGCGCGCCGCGGTGCGCATCAAGAGCGAGCACGTCGCTCGGGTGATCGACGTGGGCCGCCTCGAGTCCGGCGCGCCCTACATGGTGATGGAGTACCTGAGCGGGCGCGATCTCTCCGCCACGGTCAAGGGCGGTACGGCCATCTCGGTCGAAGACGCGGTGGACTACCTGATCCAGACCTGCGACGCCATGGCGGACGCGCACGCTCTGGGCATCGTGCATCGCGACCTGAAGCCGGCGAATTTGTTTTTGACGGAGCGGTCGGACGGCAGCCAGCTGGTGAAGGTGCTCGATTTCGGCATCTCCAAGGTGACGCAGCTCGACGTCGGGGACGTGGGGCTCACGCGCACCTCCACCGCCATGGGCTCGCCCTTGTACATGTCGCCGGAGCAGATGCGCTCGGCCAAGAACGTGGACCACCGCACGGACATCTGGTCCCTCGGCGCCATCCTGTTCGAGCTGCTCGGCGGCGTGACGCCCTTCAACGCGAACAGCTTCCCGGAGCTGTGCGCGGAGGTGCTCGCCAACCCGCCGCGCAGCTTGAAGGAGCTGCGCCCGGACGTGCCCGCGGAGCTCGAGGCCGTGATCGGGCGCTGCCTCGAGAAGCAGCCCGAGGCTCGCTACGGCAGCGTGGCCGAGCTGGCCGCGGCGCTCTTGCCCTTCGCGCCGCGCCACTCGCGCGCCAGCGTCGAGAAGCTCACGCGCGTGCTCGAGCGCGCCGGCATGCCCACGATCAGCGATCGTGAGACGGCGCCGACCCCCAGCGCCGAGCCCACGGTGCGGGGCGCGCCAGCGGTCGGCGCCGTCGACGCTCGCACCATGAACACCTGGGCCGACACGCGCCCTGGGGGGAGTCCGAAGCGAACTGGGCTGTGGCTGCTCGGCGCGCTCGGCGCTCTGCTGCTGATCGCCGGCGCCGGCTTCGCGCTCACCCGCCCGGCGCAGGAGCTCGCGTCCAGCGCCGAGCCCGCCGCGGAGCCGACGAGCCCGCCCGCCGAGGTGCGGGAGCCGGAGCCCACGACCCTCGCTCCTAGCCCCCCGGCGGCCGAAGACGCCGCCGCGCCGCTCGTGGCGCCGGCGCCGGCGCCCGCGGAGCCGGGCGCTGCCCGCGCCGCGGCCAAGCCGAAGGACGCGCGCAAACCCGCGGCCGCCACCACCGCCGAGGCGGTGGCGACGGCCAAACCCGAGGCGGAGCCCAAGCCCGCGCCCACCACGCCCGCTACCACGGCCGCGCCGGCCGAGCCCAAGCCCCCCAAGAACCCGCTCGACATGGGACTCAAATGATCCGCACCTCGCTCTGCTTCGCCGTCGCTCTCGCCGTCGTCTCGACCGCGCTGCCCTGCGCGGCCGATACGGCCGAGCCGACGCCGGCTGCTCCAGCGCCGCTGGCCGAGGCGCTCACGGGCATGGCCCGCGCCGAGTACGAAGCCGGTCGCATCCTGTTCGTGGACGGGGACTACCAGGGCTCGCGCCTCAAGTTCGAGCGCGCCTACGAGCTGAGCCAGGATCCGCGCCTGTTGTGGAACATCGCCGCCTGCGAGAAGAACCTCCGCAACTACGCCAAGGTCATTTCCGCGCTGCGCAAATACCAGAAGGACGGCGCGTCCATGCTCAGCGAGGAGGACCGGGTGGACGCCGAGCGCTTGATCGAGACCGTCGCCGCCTTCGTGGCCACGGTGAACTTCGACGTGCAACCCGCCGGCACGCGCATCCGCGTGGACGGCGTCGACGTGGGCAGGTCGCCGCTGCCCGAGCCGGTCCTGCTCGACCAAGGAGATCGCGAGATCTGGCTCAGCAAGCCGGGCTACGTGGAGCTGCGAGAGCGTCGTCGGGTGGCCGGAGGAGCGGAGGCGAAGCTAAGCTTCGCGCTCGAGGCGGAGAAGAAAGAGGGGCGGCTGCGCGTCGTGGCCGGCGCCGGGGACAGCATCAGCGTGGACGGTCGGGTGGTGGGTCGGGGCACGTGGGAGGGGAGCCTGCCCGCGGGCGTGCACACCGTGCACGTCACCGGCAGCGGCAAGCGCCCCTATCAGACCGACGTCGTGGTGCAGGTGGGGCAGACCCACTCCGCGCGCGTCTCGCTCGAGTCCGAGGCCAAGGAGCCCGGGTTCTGGGGCAGCCCATGGCCCTGGGTGGTGGGCGGCGCGGTCGTCGCCACCGGCGTCGGTGTGGGGGCGTACTTCGCGCTGCGGCCCGAGAGCGAGGGGCCACCGCCGGTGGTGCCGGGCACCCTCGGCAGCGTCGCGCTGCCGCTGCGCTTCTGAGCCCGGCGGCGCCGGCACCGTTCCATCGCCCGCCGAGTTGCTCTAAAGGCCGAGCGCGGCTCGGGCGCTCGTGTTGGGCGCTGCTGCCGCCGTGGTGATCATCATGAAGCGACTCATCGTGCTGCGCGCGCTCGTTCTCTTGGCGCTGCTGCTGGGCGTGCCCTCGTGCTCCGAGGAGCGCGACGCCATCTCGAGGGTGCAGCCGGACGCTCTGGCCAAGTCCTTCTTCGTGGGCAAGCTCGACGACCCGGACGACGACCCGGAGTTCTACTTCCGCTCGACGGTGGTGGACGTGGCAGCGGGAGCAGGCGCCGATGGGCTGTTCACCAACTCCGACGCGCAGCCCACCAGCCGCATCCGCTGGGACATCACCGAAGAGCTGCTCCTGGCACGCCTGACCTACGAGCGCATCGACGACACGGACGGCAAGGGGGTGCGTCGGGTGGCGGATGGTCAGATCGTGGCCGCGTACCGCATCCAGAGTCACTTCGACATCAAGCGCGACTACAACCCCGAGACCGGCGAAGACCTGAACATCGTGGTCGAGAACGACACGGACCGCCCCTGGTACCGCCGCAGCCACTTTCGCGTGGACTGGTCCCGGAACCTCACGACCAGCGCCTACGAGCTCGACACGCTGGCGCAGCTCGGCATCTACTACGGCGTACAGTGGGAGCCGATCGCGTACTACGTGAACGAGCCCGGTCACCCCCACGCGCCGGTGTTCGATCAGAAGCGTGGCTACTTCGACATCACCCACAAGGTGTGGGCCAAGCCCGGCATCATCTCGGATGAGCTATGGGGGGATTTCCCCGCGTGCTGGCTGTATGGCCGCTTCCCGAGCGAGAACTGTAACCCCAGCGAGCTGACGCTGCGGCAAGCGTTCTTGAGGGTGACGGACAGCGACTACGAGCCGCTGGAGTACGACGGCGCGAAGATGGAGCTGTTCGGCTACTTCACGGTGGATCGCTTCGGCTACGACCGCAGCTACGGCGTGGTGGACGACAAGTGGCGCCGCTTCGCGACGCGCTGGAACCTGTTCGAGCAGAGCCACACGGAGGATCGCTGCAACACGCCGGAAACGACGCCCGCGGGCGCCGATCCGCGGCGCGACGACAACGGCAACGGCACCCACGACGAGTGCGAGATCGTGGGCTTCGGCTCGCGCTGCGACGCCGCTCGCGGGCAGTGCACCCTGCCGTATCGGGCCCGACCCGTGCGCACCATCGCCTGGCACGCCGGCCCTGGGTTTCCGGAGGAGCTGTTCGAGGGCACGCGTGAGGCGTTCTCGTCGTGGAGCGACTCGCTGCGGGTGGCGGTCCTGGCGGCGCGCATCGCGGAGTGCCGGCGCACGGGGGAGGGCAGCTGCGAGACGCAGATGGGGCTGCCCACGCCCTGGCGCGACGATCACACGCCGCCCTTCGGCAGCAGCTCGCCCGCGGAGGTCCCAGAGATCTTCGTGTTCTGTCACAACCCGGTGAGCGCCGCGGCGGGGGATCCGCCCGCGTGCGGCGCGGACGGCACGGCGCCTCGGCTCGGCGATCTGCGGTTCAACGTGGTGAGCATCCTGCAGGAGCCGCAGCTGATGGCGCCCTGGGGTATCATGATGGACGCGGAGGATCCGCTGACCGGGGAGAAGATCGCCGGCAGCTTGACGCAGTGGGGGGCGGTGCTCGACCAAGCGGCGGCCAACCTCACGGATCTCGTCTCGCTGCTCGAGGGCTTGATCGAGCCCGAGGCGTTCATCGCTGGACAAGACGTGAGCCACTGGGTGGAGCAGAACCAGGCCGGAGGCGCCGCCGAGCGCGGTCACGCGCTGAGCGGGGACGAGCTCGCCGACCGCTTCGGCGCGCTCGATCCCAAGGTGCTCGATCAGCTGCTCGCGGGACTCCCCCAGGGTCAGAAGCACAAGCACCCCGCCGCTCGACGCAAGGCGCGGGAGCAGGCCCTCAACGCGAGCGGCCGCCTCGGACCCGGCAACGCGGCGCTGTCCGAGCGGCTCGCGCGGCTGCGCGGCAGCGCCATCGAGAGTCGTCTGGTCACGCCGGACCTGATGCAGGCGGCGGGCTTCGACCCCACCGGGCCCGTCTCCGGGGACGCGGTGCGCCGCGCGTCGCCCGCCGGTCGCATGAACCCGACGGTGCGCCGCGAGGCGGAGCGCGCGAGGCGGCTGTCGGACGCCAAGCGCCACGCCTGTCGCTTCGACGGACCCGAGCCGGATCACCTGCTCGGGCTGGCGCGGGCGCTGTCCAAGAAGTTCCCGCTGCCCGACCCGTCCGACGTCGCGGCCGTGGCGGCGCACCGCGAGCAGCTGTTGCTGTTCGCGCGCCAGGAGCTGTCCCGCGGCGTGATGGCGCACGAGATCGGTCACTCGGTGGGTCTGCGCCACAATTTCGCCGCGTCTTACGACGCGCTCAACTACGCGCCCGAGTACTGGCAGCTGCGCACGGGCCACGGCGCCGTGACCGCCAGCTGTCCGCCAGGCACCACCGACGGCAGCGCGTGCATCGGCCCTCGCTGGCGCGATCCTATCTCCGAAGCGGAGATCGACGGTAACATCGGGCGCTGGGCGACCAGCAGCGTGATGGACTACCCGGGGGATCCGAACCAAGACATGACGCTGCCGGGCAAGTACGATCGCGCGGCGGTGCGCTTCGGCTACGGCGGCACGGTCGACGTGTGGGCGGATCCCGGCGTGAGCGTGACGGGCAACGGCGCCGGCCAGGCGGAGGCCTACGAGCTGAGCGCGTTCGCCACCAACCCGGGGCTGTTCGGCGTGTATTACTTTCCCGCGGTCGATCCCGAGGACGGATACCTCTTTCGTCACTACAGCGAGTGGCCCGCGCGCTTCCGCCTGCTCGAAGACTGTCAAGACGACGCGGGCGCGCCGCTCGGCAAGCGCTGTCGCGAGCGCGCCATGGATCTGGTGTCGGCGGAGCAGATGCAGGACTTCTCGTCGGATCCCGACTACGCCGGCTTCGCCTGGGCGCGGACCCCCCTCGGCGTCGACGGCCAGGGTCGCGTGCGTCGGGGCTACCTGTTCTCGTCGGACGAGTACGCGGACACCGGCAACGTGCCGGCCTTCAGCCTGGACGCAGGCGCGGACGCCTACGAGCAGATCCGCTTCTTGGAGAGCGCGTACGAGAACCGCTACTTGCTCGACTCCTTCCGGCGGGGGCGAGTCGAGTTCAACTCCTTCGACACGATGGTGCGGATTCAGTCGCGCTATCTGGACAAGATCCAGCTCATCGCCAAGACCTTCGCCTTCGGCGTGGTGCTCGACGGGGACCCCAGCGCCCCCACCGCCGACCTGCTGCAGGATGGTCTGTACGGTCCGCACGCCCTGGGCTCCACGGTCGCGCTCGACTTGTTCGCGCGCATCGTGACTCGCCCCGAGCCAGGCCACTACTGCCCCGCGGACTTCTGCGGCTCGGGCCAACCGCCGGGGGTCGCGCCGGAGCTGTTCGCCGCGGACGCGGTGGCGCTGCCGGACGTGTTCTTGTACGACTTCAGCCTGCCGCTCGGAGTCGGGCGCTACCTGCACAACGACTACGACTACGCCCAGGGCTACTGGTGGAGCGACTACCAGACGCAGGTCGGCACCTACTACGACAAGATCTGGGCGACCTATTACCTGGCGGAGGCCTTCGACTCCTTCGTGGCCAGCTCCAAGGAAGACTTCGTCGACTCGCGCTACAAGAACGTGTCCTTCGCGACGGTGTTTCCCGAGCAGGTGCGGCGCCTGTACACCCAGCTGCTCACCGGGGATCTCGCCGTGTACGCGCCGCACGCGTTGGCGCCGAGCAGTCCGAGCGGCACGCCCCTCGGCAGCTTGACCTTCCCCACCTGGTCGAGCGCGGCGGGGCTCGGCGCGCGGCCGAGCGGCGCGTTCCTCGTCGAGCCCAACCACGGCTTCAACGAGCAGCTGTACGCCATGGTCTGGGGG
Organism: Polyangiaceae bacterium; assembly: GCA_019637295.1. GTDB lineage: Bacteria > Myxococcota_A > Polyangia > Polyangiales > Polyangiaceae > JACKEA01. The sequence continues at coordinate 533,332 of JAHBVX010000003.1, read as the reverse complement.
GCGACGTTCTTCCCGACGAACTGGAGCAACGCCTGGGTACACGAGGCCCGCATCGCCGCGCTCCCAGCCGAGGTGCCGGAGTGGCCGGCGGACGAGATCGTGGCCTTCAGCTACCCGGTCAGCGGCGTCACCTACCGCGCGCGGAGCTACGGCCAGGAAGCCTTGTTCGGACAGAGCGTGGAGCGCGCGGCGGGCGCGCGCATGCTGCAGTGGGCCAACCGGCTGGTTTCGCTCGCCTACGAGGTGGAGCGAGACCCGAGCGACGAGCGCATCTTCTTGCCGGATGGGCGGCCGGTGTTCGTGCTCGACGCGGCCGGCAAGCCCGTGCTCGATCCGACGGGCGCCGCGGCGGCGGCGGCGCTCGTGAAGTACGTCGATCAGATCGATCTCATGCGCCAGGTCAGCGCGACCTTCGCGATGCCGCTCGGCCCTGGGGACCTGCCAGAGCCGTGAGCACCGCATGAGCGGGTTCTCGCGGCCGCTCCCGAGCCCCGCTGGCTGCAGGCCGCGGGACGGCTTGGTGGCTCGCGCCCAGAGCGTGGGGCTCGAGCCACCGGCCGTGGCGTCACTCGTCGCTTCCGCGGCGTGACGACCCCAGACTCATTGGGCAGCGGGCGGTGCAGGCGGCGGCCCGAGCGGGCGCATGGCGCGCCGCTTCAGGAACGGCAGCTCGCCGGTGCGGATGCGGATGGCGGCGGGCTCCGGGCTGAAGACCCGACCCACGTAGGCGTCCATGCCGAACTCCTCGCCGCTCTCGGTCGAGTCGAAGCGGGCGTGCACGAGGTAGAGCCCCGGGCGCGCGAACGCGCCGCGCGGACACAGCTCGACCAAGCGACTCAGGATGCTGAGCGAGCGCCCTGGCGCCAGGGTGATGAAGGCCTGGCGATCCGGCGCGCGCAGATCCGGCTCGGAGTTGCAGGTGGACAGGCCATCGGGCCCCATGATCTCGAAGGTGACCAGCTCGCGGCGGAAGTAGAGCTGCTGCGTGCGCTTGCTGCGATTTCTGACGACGAGCGACAGGCTCGCGCTGAGCTCGGCGGCGGCGTCGGAGCCCTGCGTGAGCTCGAGCGACAGCGGGCCCGGGGGCAGCTTGCGATCTTCCTCGAGGCGCGTGGCTGACCAACGCGCGTACTCCGAGCGCAGCGCGAAGGGCTCGGCGCGGAGGCCCTTGATGCCGTCGCCGATCCCGAGGTCGTCCGGGTCCTGCGCCAGGCCCGTGGCGACGAAGGGTGGGGGACTCGGCAGCGCGACCGTGCTCCGCTTGCCTTGCTTCCACACCGTTCGGGTCCGCTCGTCCCAACCGAAGCGCGGCTCTACGATCGCGCCGGGTACGAGCTGCCACTGCCCGCCCGCGGCGAAGCAATACAGCCGCGGATCGAAGGAGTGGGTCACGCCTTCGCCGGGGCCTAGCACGACGCGGGTACGTCGATCGGGCTGCTTCGGGACGAGGCCGTCCGGCAGTCGGCAGCGCGCGCTCTGCTTCTTGCCCGGCACCTTGACCTCGAACGAGAGCAGTCGGGGGTCTGCGAAGAGCATCGCCGCCTCCTTGCCGTCGTTGCGCACGGTGAGCTGCCAGGGCTGCCGGGGGCCGCGCTCCTGCACCGAGAGGCTGAGCTCGGGCGGAGGCGGCTTCTCGTCGTCCGGCGCGGCGTGCGCCGGCCTCGGCGCCACGAGGGCGAGCGCGGCCAGGGCGGCGAAGGAGCGAGCACGCATCACGCCGTTGGACGTAGCACAGGGCGAGGCCCAGCAAAATGCGCGACTTTGGCCGCCGCGAGGGGTGAGGTAGTCTGCGCTGCGTGCGCGGACTCTACGCCATCGTCGATTGGGACGCGCTCGGCGCGCGGGGCATCGATCCGGTCGCTTTCGCCGCGGCGGTGGCGGCGGGCGGTGCGCGCACGGTGCAGGTGAGGGCGAAGCGCAGCGGGGCTCGGGCGACGCTCGCCGGCCTACGTCGCATCCGAGCGCAGCTCGATCGACAGATCGCCGTCTACGCCAACGACCGCGTCGATCTCGCGTTGCTCGCGGAGGTCGACGGTGTGCACGTCGGTCAAGAGGATCCGACCGTCGCGGACGTGCGACAGCTCTCGTCGGGACTGCGGATCGGAGTCTCCACGCACGATCTGGAGCAGCTCGACGCCGCCCTGGCCGCCCGTCCGAGCTACGTGGCCTTCGGCCCCGTGTTCTCCACCGCGTCGAAGGACCGCCCGGATCCCGTCGTGGGACTCGAGGGGCTCGCCCGAGCCAGTGAGCGCGCGCGACGGGCGGGCGTGCCGCTGGTCGCCATCGGCGGCATCGACGCCGAGCGCGTGAGCAGCGTCGCGCCGCTGGTCGAGGCCGTCGCGCTCATCTCCGCGCTGATCCCACCCGACGGCGAGCTGCGCGCCGCCGAGCGCGCGGCACGGCAGTTCGCTCGCGCCCTCGAGGGTGGACCGTGAGCTTGCTCGTGGCTGCCGCCGTGAGCGTCGTCGCGGTGAGCGTCGGAGGTTGGCTGGCGGTCCGGCGCCGCAGGGCAGAGCCCGCGGCGAGCGAGGCGCCGCCGGCCCCTGCCGTGGAGCGCGAGAGACCCCTGTCGAGTCGGGGCTTCCGCGTCGAGCTGGGGGACGTGCTGGAGATCGCGGGGCAGGAGCTGTGGCTCGAGCGCGGTTGGCTGCTCGCGGAGGGTGACCAGCCGGTGATGGCGCTGCTCTTCTCGGCGGCCCACACCCTCGTGGTCGAGCCCGGCGAGCCAGCGCGCTTGACGCTCGCGCGGGAGCTCGAGCTCGAGCTCCCGGCGACCGTCCCATCCGCGCTGGAGGTGGGGGGGGTGCGCTTCGAGCGCGCTCGCCGGCTGCCCGTGACGGTCACTGCGCTCGGGCCGACCCCCGCGCCCCCCTTCGACGAGGCCGTCATCACCGAGCTGCGCGGACTCGCCGGCGACGTCCTCTACGTGCTCGGGCATCAGGGCTTCTGCAAGGCCTACCAGGGGCGCGCCGTGCAGAGCTCGGACGTCACGCTCTGGGGCGGCGGCCAGTCCACCCTCGAGTGACCGAGCGCGCTCACACCGAGCGCATCTCGAGCAGCATGGACTCGAGCACGAGCGCAGCTTGCACGTTGCGCTCCACGCGGCTCATCGCCGACAGCACCAGCTCGTGCTGGCGCGCGATGCGCTCCGCTGCGTCGGGATCTCGCGCGATGCTCTGCCGGGCGCGCTCGGCCAGGTGCAGCGCCAGTTCGCCGAGCTGCGCGCTCAGCGCGTGGCGGTCCTCCGGGCGCTTCTGCGCGAAGTCGAGCGCCGCGGTGATGTCCGGCGCGTCCAGCGCGGCCTGCACCGCCGCCAGCATCGCCGCGCGCGCCTCCACGCGCTCGGGATCCGCGAGCTCGAGCGCGCGACGCGCGCTGCCTTGGGCCAGGCGCGCGGCTTCGGGGTCGAGCCCGCGCGCGCGCAAGAGCGTCGCGATCACGTCGTCCGGGAGCGGGCCGAAGCGAACCGGGAGGGTTCGCGAGCGGATCGTGTCGAGCAGCCGATTCTCTCGCGACGTCAAGAGCACGAAGTGCGTGCGGGGGGGCGGCTCCTCCAGCGTCTTGAGCAGGCTGTTGGCGGCCGAGGTGGTGAGCAGATCCGCGTCGCGCACGATGAACACCAGGGCGCGGCCCTCGTGGGGCCGGTAGCCGACGCGGGTGAGCACCACCCGGCGGATCTGCTCCACGCTGATGCCGGTGGCCTCCGTACCCGAGATGCCGAGCAGGTTCGCCGGATAGAGGCCGCGCTCTACCAACACCACGTCGGGGTGCAGCGGCACCTGTGGCGGCTCGCTGGCGAAGGTGAGCGCGCGCTGACACGCGCTGCAGCGCTCGCAGCCCAAGGGGTCTTCGGCCTCGCACACGAGGGCGCGGGCCAAGGCCAGTGCGGCCAGCTCCTTGCCCACGCCGTCGGGGCCCGTGAAGCGATAGGCGTGGTGCACCCGTCCGCCCGTGAGCGCGCGCTCGAGGGTCTGCAGCGCTGGGGCTTGACCCAGCACGTGCGCGAAGCTCACGAGTCTTCCACCTTTGAACCGAACGTGAGCGCGCCGCTCTCTACCACCCCCGGCCACGCGTCGACGTAGCGCGTCGGCTCTCCGGGCTGCGAAGCGTCGATCCACACCGCGCGCCCGGAGCCTGGCGGTCGCACGTCGATGTGCAGGAAGGTGTTGTGCGGATAGTAGCCGCAGCCCACGTCCTTGAGCTTGCGGCACACGCGGAACAGGTCCTCGTTCTTCACGCCCATCACGAACAGATCGAGCGCCCGGCCCTTGTGGTGGTAACCGTCGTGGGCGTCGCGGCGGTAGCCGCTGATCACGTACACGACGCGTCCCGGGAAGGCCGACGAGAGGGCGGCCACCACCCACAAGAGGCGCGGATCGAGCACCCGCAGCTCGGCGATCCACTCGCCGTCCACCGCGCCGTCGAGCTCGGGCTCGAGGGGCAAGGGCAGCTCCGGGCGCGGCGTGCCCGGGGGGCGCGCGAGCACGCTGAGGTGATCGAGCGCGTCGATCGCCACCGAGCCATCGCACTCCAGGAGCCGAAAGGTCTCGTGCTCACCGCCGTAGCGCGCCACAGTCACGACCTGGGGGCGCTTCCAAGGCTGGCAGCGCGACGCGGGCGCGGCGTGCGCGACGTCCACGTCGGGAGGCGGGACCAGCCCCAGGGTCCAGGTCGGTACGACGTCGAAGGTCACGCCGAGACCCTTCACGCGAGGAGCCTCGAGCCCGAACCAGCTCGGCAGGCTCACCGGCGCTTCACGGCTCACCAACGACTCGCGGTTCTCACAGGCCGAGGGGCTCCAGGCCAGCTGGGTGTCGAGCCAGGAGCTGGGCCCGTAGCGACCGAGCCAGAAGCCACGCCAGTCCGCCACGCGCTCCACCTTGGGCTCGAGGTAACGACGCAGGAGCGGAAGCTCGCGCTCTACGGAGAGGCGGTGGGAGCTGCCGCGGGTCAGCTCGGACACGAGCCAGGCCGAGGGTGTCAGGGGCTCGAGCTGAGGCAGGTCGAGGGGCTCGGGTGCCCGCTTGGCCTCGAGGTCGCCCGCGCTCAGGCACCCGGCGAGGGCCAGGAGCAGAGCGGCGGCGGAGGCGGGGCCCTTCACGGTGCCTGGAACCATAGCCCAGCCGCCCCCGCAGAATCAAAGACCGGCTCGCGCATGCCCCCGGACGTCTGTCCCGTCGAGGCGATGCGCCTGGCCCTGGCCGTCGAGAGGCCATGTGGGGCCGTCGAGGCAATGTTCCACGTTCCCGTTCACCCCCGGACATCCGTCCGCGCGGGGGTGTGACCCCTTCCGTTCACCCCCGGACATCCGTCCCCGCTGGGGTGTCGAGTGGACCTCGAGTGACCCCTTCCGTTCAACCCCGGACATCCGTCCGCGCGGGGGTGTGACCCCTTCCGTTCACCCCCGGACATCCGTCCCCGCTGGGGTGTCGAGTGGACCTCGAGTGACCCCTTCCGTTCACCCCCGGACATCTGTCCGCGCGGGGTGCCCTCCGGAGCTTCCGCGTCGGGCCGGCCTGGGGTGGACAGCCTGGCAGGCGCGGGCGCGTCAGGCTCCAGGCGCGGCGCTTCAGGCTCCGACGCGATCGGCGAAGCGAGTGATGCGATCGACGAGGAGCTCGAAGTCCCAGTCGAGAGTGGCCACGTGGTGCGAGCGGGTGAGCGAGAGGGTCTCGACGGGGCCCGCGCACAGCCGGGCGATGGCCGTCGCGTTCTCGGGATCCACGCTGTGATCCTGGGGGGACTGTGCGACCAGCACAGGGACCGTCATGCTGCGCAGCGCACGTCGGATGCGCGGCAGCTCGACGAGCACGGAGTTCGCGGGCGCAGCCGGCACCCAGGCGTAGGCCTTCTCGTCGCCGCCCTTGGCGATGTCGTTCTTGGCCAGGCCTGCCGACGCGGCGGGCACGAGCGGCAGGACCTTCTCGAGCAGCGGCGCCATCCGCGCCAAGAGGCCCTCCCGATTGAGCACGGGGGCGTTGATGGTGACCACCCCCGCGATGCGATCTCCCGCGTCGCTCGCGATGTCGAGCGCGATCGTGCCCCCCATGCTGAGGCCCACGAGCACGACCCGACAACCGCGCGACTCGAGCAGCGCGGCGTGATGCTCCACCTCTTCGCGCCAGTCGGCGTAGCGGGTCTTCATCATGTCGAGGACGGACGTCCCGTGCCCGGGCAAGCGGACGAGCTCGACCGCGAAGCCCTGTCGCGCGAGTGCCTCCGCCAACGGGCGGGTCGAGCATGGGTTGCCGGTAAAACCGTGGCTGACGACGATGCCGACCCGCGCCCGTTCCGCTTCGCCGGCGAACGACCACGGCTCGGCGCCAGGGATGACGTTCGGGCTCATGCTCACTCCGCGGCGGCGGCCTCGAGCTGCTTCTGCCCAAGGCGCAGGAGGTAGAGGAAGGTGTTGAACGCCTCCTTCGACCCGGCCTCGTCGCCCTCGAGGAACTCCGCGATGGCCAGGCCGTTGAGCACGGCGAGGATCAGCGTCGACAGAGGCTGCATCTGCTCGAGCTGCTCGGGGCTCAGCTTGAGTACGTCCCCGACCCCCTCGCTGACGAGTTTGCGCGCTTGGCGCTGCAGCTCTGCGGCACGCTTGCGCAACTCTGGATCGCTCCGGGACGCGCTCCAGACCTCGATGTTCAGGTGCATGGCCGTGCGATTGCCCTCCAGCACCTCCCAGAGCGAGCGCAGCGCGTTGACCAGGCGTGCCTTGGGTTCCGCGTCCCCGGTCGCGGCGATGGCTTCCTTCACTCGCTCGAGGTAGCGGTGCTGACTGTAGCTCTGGACCTCGTGAATGAGCGCGGCCTTGCTCTTGAAGTAGTAGTGAACGATGCTCTTACGCAGCCCCAGCTCCTTGCCGATCTCGGCCAGGGTCGTGGCGCTGAAACCCTTGCGGGCGAAGCAGGTGGCGGCGGCCGTCAGGATTGAGGCGACCCGGGGGTTGGACCAGTCCACACTCCGCTCGTCACCAGCGCGGGGCAGCTCTGGCTGAGGTTCAGTTGTCGTCATGGTGGCTCCGGGGACCGGCCGCTCGGTCGGCTGGGCGGGTTTCTCCCCGGCCGGACGGCCGCTGTCAAGTGCCGTCGGGACTGGCCGGGGCCGGCGACCCTCGTTCCCGGACATCTGTCCTCCGGGAGCCAGCTGCCGAGCTCAGACGGCGCCGCGTCGGCCAAACAAACGATCGAGAGTGGCGCGAAACTCGCGGGCCGGGGCAATGAGCAGGTCGTGATCCACGAACGGTCCCAGGGCTTCGGCCTTGCGGGTCGCGATCATCTCGTAGGCGACGCCGGGTGCCAGGCCTCGAGCGCAGAGCACGGCGGCGATCACGCTCACGCTTCGACTCATCCCCGCGGCGCAATGCACGAGGACATTCCCGGACAGCTGGCGCCGCTCGATGAACGGCAAGGCGATCTGCAGCGCGAGCTCGAACTCGCGTTCCCCATTGCCGCCGTCGGCTATCGGCAGCTTCAGCCACTCGGTGAGGGTCTCGGCCGGCCCGGATAGGTCATCGTCGGAGAACAACGGCATGGGACACAGCGACACGACTCCTGAGAACGGCTGCTTGGAACCCGTCGCGCCCACGGGCTGTCGCGTGCCGGACAACGCCGCGCGCCCCGAGCGGTAGTCCCCGAGCCAGAGACGCTCGTCGATCAGCCACATGAGCGGTGCACGTCGCGAAGCATGCCATAGCTTTCATGGCAGGGGGGAGGGCTACGGCGCGGGCCTGCTCTTGGCAGAAGCTCCTCCCTCCCGGTCCTCCGGGCGCCACAGCGGCATGCCCGCCGCCTCGGTCCAGCCATAGCGCCCGTACTTCCCGGGGTCTCGCCACTCCTGGAAGTCGTCACCGCTGTCGCTCTTGCCCCCCCGTTCCGGGTCGAGGCCCTGCGTCATGACGAGCAGCTCGTCAGCCACGTACTCTGGCATCGGGTCGTCTGCGGGGCGCACGGACTCTCTGCCACCTTCCCCCGTGCCCACTCGGACGATCTGAGTCGTGGGCGGATACAGGTCATTCCATCGCTCCCGAACGGCGTGCGCTCCATCGCGTACGATCCGGTAGCGGTGAAGTCGAAACCCCGGTACCCCTCGCTGCGACAAGACGCGACTGCCCTGGGGCAAGCTGGCGTCCGGGCGCTCGACTTCCTCGTACGGGATCGCAGACGTGATGCGGCGAATCAGCGTGATCGTCCGGGTGCGGGCGGGGCCAAGCACCTCCGCACGCACTATCCCGTTCTTGACCGTCTGGTGCAGCACCACCGGGAACGGGTACGGATTTCTGACCCGAAAGTTGATCGTCGGGTACACCACCGTCGCGTCTAGACCCATCTTGATGTAGGAACTCGGGCGGGTGTGCGGATAGCGCTCGACGATCTCGAGGCCGGCGAAGAACGTCGCGCCGTGCAGGGTCCCGGATATCTGGCAAGTCCCGCCGCCGATGCCGTCGACTAGCTCGCCTTCAGCGATGACCTTCGCCACTTTGTAGCCGTTGGCTTCGTCTCGGGGGCCGACCACCCCGTTGAAGTCGAATACTTCTCCCGGCAGCAGGACGTAGCCATCGAGCTTGGACGCCGCCAGGCGCAGGTTGAACGTCCGGGCCAGGTAGCGTTCGGCCCGATTGTAGCGAGTCTCGAACGCCCCTAGCATCGCGTCGAACTTCACGTCGCCGATCTCCGTCGCCCGACGCTTTGGGTGACGTGGCTCGAACACGAGGTTCGCGCGGGTCTCGCCCCGCTGCAGGGCGACGGCTATCGCCGCGAGGCTGGCGTCGACGTCGAGCAGTTGACCGAGCACCTCCGGCACCAGTTGCTTCTTCTCCAAGTCCAACCGGGCGTCGACTGGAGCGCGATCGAACTCGTCCTTCAACACGAGCAGGCTCGGCAACAGCTCGTCGGCGTCCACCGCGACGGGCACGGGCAGTGCGGTGTGGTCGGGCGACCCCTTCTTTCGTAGCGCCAACCGAAGCGGGCTAGTCGGATCACGCGCGTCGCGGATGAGCGCGGTCAGCCGCACGCGGTCGATCTGTGCGCCCAGCCGACTGAACTTCACTGCTCGCTGGGAGCCGTCCGGCAGCACGAGCTGGAAGTCCCCGGTCAGGTAGCGTCGAGCTCGCTCGAAGGCCTGCTCGATCGCGCCGTCCTCCAGCGGCAGCGGTGCACCCAAGAAGGTGAGCGTCGGGGGCGGCTCTTGCGCATCGCGCGGCGTCGGTGCGCGCGGGACCAACAGCACCCCGATCGCGATCCCCGCCGTCGCCGCGATGAGCACGGAAAGCGGCCCGCGCCTGGCGAGGAGCTGCTTGACACCCGACACGTGAGACGACACGCCGCATCGTCTATCACGCCCCACTCCACCCGGCACGCACCACGCGCGCCGCCTCGCGGCTTCAATTCTGGGGACCGGCGTTCGCGGAGGAACGCCGGAGCAGCCGACCCTCCACGCGCAGGTCCGTGCCGAGCACCCAGGTCAGTCGTTCGGCGCTGCCGGAGACGCGGATTCGCCCGCCGTGAATGCCCTCTAGGTGGCACCAACTGCACAGCGCGATCACGTTGCTCGGTTCGTCCGAGCCGCCATGGGAGCGAAACACGACGTGGTGAGGAGTCACGTCGCGCCGCGAGCAGACGGGACTCGAGCATCGATAGCGGTCGCGTTCGTAGATGTGCGAATAGGTCTGCCGATCCGGCGCGCGTCCCCATTGCTCCCAGAACTCGTCGCATAGACGTCGGATGAACGTCTCGGGTCGGCGGCTGTGACAGCGGTAAGCCGACTCCAGGCTGCGGAAGAAGCGTGCCGTGTCGCGCGAGACGCGGATCCGAAGCCGTCGGACGAGCGAAGTGGCTCCGGACATCTGTCCATTCGCGAGCACCGCGTCGCGGTTGCCGGACAGGAGTAGCGACTCGGCGCGCGCGAATGCCCGCAGTTGCTCCTCCGACGGCGGCGCTCCGTCGCCGCCAGCGGTGCGGGCGAACTCGGCCGCCTGCACCTCCTCGCGCAGATGCTTCACCGTGCGCACTTCCGCTCGCTCGATCCACGCCGCTATGGTGTCTCTGCTCGCGACTCGCGAGATGAGCAGCGCGGCCTCGAGTCGAAGCCGACCGCTCCTCAGCGCATCCTTGGTCGCGCGATGCAGCCGGCCTGCCAGCGCGATCCGTGACTTCAGGTACGACGCGCTCACCCCGAGGCGCTCGCGGGCGTACTGCGCCTCGGACGCGTAGCCTAGCGTCCGGGCGCCGTCGCCGCGTCGAAACCCCCATGCGGCAGACGCGAACTCCACGTCTCGCGCGGAGATCTCCTGGGATAACTCGCGGATGCGCTGGTGCGTCTCGTCGACCCCTTCCGGAGCGCTGGGGACGCTCGCGCTCTCCGACGGCGCGGGCTTGGGAGGAAGTCGAGCCTCACACCGGCTCTCCGCTTCGTCACGCCAGCGAGCGAGGAGGTCCTGCCAGGCGAGCTCACGCGCGGTGTTCGCGTGAGCGAGTTCGTCGCAGTCGGCGACTTGCTCGAGCGCCTCGGGAGGCAGCTCGCTGCAGAGCGAACTGAACGTCTCCGCGAGCAGCGCGGACAGAAACTCATCGTAGGTCTGAGGGCCGCTCATGTGCTCGGCCAGCCGCTTCGTCCACTCCAGCAGCCCGAGCTCGAAGCTCGACAGTCTCAGCCGCAGCGCCGCGGGGTGGCCGTCGCTCGCCGTGACCGCGCTGCGCGTCTCGCTCGCATCGGTTGGACGCTCGTCGCACGAAGCGCTCTCCGACCGACACGGCAGCAGCGCAATGCGCGGCATGGCCGCGTCTTCGCTCCGGTGCGAGCAGCGGGACCGAACGGCGGCGCTGCTCGAGCTGGGCCTACCAACGGTGGCGTGACCCTCGCACGAGGTGGGCGTGGTCCCGAGCCGCTGCCGCGCCTGTCGAACCGTCCAGCCTTCGGCCAGAGAAGCCATGCTCGCGTCGGTTTCGGGTGAGGTGTGGCGCGCGACCAGCTCCGCCATCGCCCACCCGATCCGCCCGACGACCAGCGCTTGACGCAGGTGCGGCAGCACTTCGAGCCGCCGCGCGAGCGAGCGTGAGTCCGCCAGCCAGCGCAGGCGCTGCCCGCAAGTCTCGGTGCAGTACGCGCCGAGGGACGAGAACCCGAGGCGATGGTGCCCGCCGCGAATCGCGAGCGCGTTGAGCAACTCGCCAAGCTCGAGCCTCGAGTTGTGAACTCCGCGAGCGAGCTCCACGAGCCGAGCGTCGAGCTGCTCGATGCGTCGGCGCGGAGATCTGACTCGTAGTCGCTTGCCTTGGTCTTGCGCGACGCGGTCACGGCGTGCGCGCCGTGTTCGATCGGATGGCTGCGCGGTGCGCCTCCCCACGTCTCCAGTTCTCTCGCCCACCACGCCCATCCGTCGAACCTGGGTTCGGCGTCGCCAATGTCAATGCGAGCTGCGTCGAATGTTCCGCGCAACTCGGCGCGCGATTGGACGACGCTGGGTGACGTGAACTCAAGTGCACTCGACGTCGAGTGCACCTCGATGCGCGAGTCTCCTCGCCGAATGCTGTAGTCGCTTGTCGTTCGTGAACCGTTCGCGACGCGAGCCGCCGAGTGATGCTCCGGGGGGCGGATGTCCGGGTGAGCACGGCGGGACGATGGGGACGGATGTGTCGGTGAAGCAACGCACCTCGCGCGAGCACGGCGGACGACGGGGGACAAATGTCCGTGAAGCGACGATGGCGAGACCGCGGGCGTAGCAGTCGGGACGGATGTCCGGGACGCGATGACGCGGTGGGCGCGCGGGCTCGTAGGCTCGGGACGGATGTCCGGGGCGCGATGATGCGGTGGGCGCGCGGGCTCGTAGGCTCGGGACGGATGTCCGGGGAGCACCGGCGCTGGGATGGCGTGGCCGAGCGCGGCGCGGGCCGGTCAGCGGCCGCCCGGACCGCGCAGGTGGGTTGGGGAGGGAGCCGCTGCGGGGACAGTTGTCCGTCAGTCCCGACTCCGGCTTGGGGCGCCCCGGAGACCCGTTGTAGGTTGCCGGCGGATGGTCGCCCCGGACGCAATCGCCCGCAAGCTCGCCGCGCTGCCGGCCCGGCCGGGGTGCTACGTGTTTCGCGACTCCGCGGGCGCGGCGCTCTACATTGGCAAAGCCAAGAGCTTGCGCGCGCGCGTCAAGAGCTACTTCCAGGTGGGCTCCAGCGACGTGCGCGGTTTCATCCCCTGGCTTCGCGATCAGGTGGCCGATCTCGAGACCATCGTTACCGCGACCGAGAAGGAGGCCGCCATCCTCGAGAACAACCTCATCAAGGAGACGCGGCCTCGCTACAACGTCAAGCTCCGCGATGACAAGGAGTTCCTCACGCTGCGGCTCGCGAGGGATCACGAGTTCCCACGACTCGACCTGGTGCGGCGCCCCGCCAGTGACGGCGCCCGCTACTTCGGGCCGTACCACTCGGCGACGGCCGCGCGCCGGACGCTGCACCTGGTAGAGAAGCACTTTCAGCTGCGCACCTGCTCGGACCGCGAGCTGCGAAGCCGCCGCCGCCCGTGTCTGCAGTACCAGATCAAGCGCTGCCCCGCGCCGTGCGTGTACGACGTGGATCGCGCGCTATACGCTCAGCAAGTCCGCGCAGTGGCGCTGTTCCTGGAGGCGCGGCACGACGAACTCACGCGCGAGCTCGAAGCGCGAATGGCCGAGGCCAGCGACGCCTTCGACTACGAGCGAGCGGCCACGTATCGCGACCAGCTGCGGGCGGTGCAGTCGATCCGCGAGGCGCAGCGCGTCGTGATGGTCACCGCCCGAGACCAGGACGTGCTCGGTCTGTATCGGGAAGGGGACCTGGTGGAGCTCTCTCTGCTCACTGTGCGTGCCGGCCGCGTCGTGGATGCAGATAGCTTCTCTTTGTCACGGGTCGAGCTGCCGGACGACGAGGTGGTGGCGACCTTCCTGCGCGAGCACTACGGAGACGAAGGCCGCGGCGCGGCGTTCGTCCCGGACGAGATCCTCGTGCCTGTTCGCCCTGAAGGGGGCGAAGGTGTCGCCGAGTGGCTCTCGGAGCGACGCGCCCTTCGACACGGTCGCGTCGCCCGCGTCGAACTCCTCTCGCCCGTACGTGGACCGAAGCGTGCGCTGCTCGGCCTCGCGTCCGACAACGCTCGGCACGCCTTCGAGGAGAAGCGGCGTATGAGCGACGACATCGACGAGCGCCTCGCGAGGCTACAGCACAAGCTTCGCCTTCCGTCTCTGCCACGGCGCATCGAGTGCTGTGACATCTCCCACCTAGGCGGTAGCGACACCGTCGGCGCCATCGTTGCGCTGCGGGATGGCGCGCTCGACAAGAAGCGCTACCGAACCTTTCACGTCAAGACAGTCAACGACGGCGACGACTACGCTGCGATGATGGAAGTGCTCTCGCGTCGCTTCCGTCGCGGACGTGACGCGGATGCGAAGGGCCCCGACGTCGAGTGGGAGCTCCCGGATCTATTCGTCGTCGATGGTGGTCGCGGGCAGCTCGCGGTGGCGCTCACGGCAGCTCAGGATCTCGGACTGCACGATCTAGCCATCGTCGGCCTCGCCAAGGAGCGCGAGACCGCGCTGGGCGAGAAGCTCGTCGATCGCGTCTACCTCCCGGGACAGAAGAACCCCGTCGCGCTGCGAGCGAACAGCCCCGAGCTCTTCCTGCTCGCTCGCGCACGCGACGAGGCCCACCGCTTCGCCAACCGCGGCCGCAAGAAGGTGGGCTCCGCCAAGCGCCTCCGCTCCGAGCTGGACGCCGTCGCTGGAATCGGCCCCAAGCTCCGCACCGCCCTGCTCTCGCAGCTTGGCTCCATCGCCCACATCCGCTCCGCGTCCGACGAGCAGCTCCTGGCCGTCCCCGGCATGACCGAGAAGAAGCTGCGCTCCCTCCGCCAGCACCTTGCCACCGGTGCCAGCTGAGGTCGGTCCGGCGCGGAAACGGCGCTTCCGCAAGTAGGCGGGGAGGTTCCCTCGCTCGACGGGACGGATGTCCGTGGGTGGTCGCTCGCTCGACGGGACGGATGTCCGTGGGTGTCCGTGCCGTGGGTGGGTCCGTGGGTGGTCGCTCGCTCGACGGGACGGATGTCCGTGGGTGTCCGTGCCGTGGGTGGGTCCGTGGGTGGTCGCTCGCTCGACGGGACGGATGTCCGTGGGTTCGCTCGCCCGATGGGGACGGATGTCCGTGCGGTGTTTGGGGAGAGGGGCCCCGAGCCGGCGTTGGCGGCGGGGGCGGTCGCGGGCAACCCAGTTGGCGCCGGGCTGCGGTGACCTGGGCGAAAAGTGCGGGTAGCCGAGGGCACGGGGCTTGCTCTCCTGGTAGGCATGCGCCCCTCTGGTCTTGCCCGCTCCGGGCCTCAGCCCCGCCCCTCGACCGGACAGTCGTCCGTACGGGACCGGGCCACCGTGACGCGCCGATTGACTATAGTGGTCCCGGGCACTTACGCTCGGGGCACTGAGTATTTCAGCCCGGGGTTCCCCACCGGTGGGGGGCCCCATTGCTCGGGTCACGGGCGCGCGTCCGCGGGGGCGTGCAGCCCAGGATCCGAGAGCATCAAGGAGTCGTCGTGATGAAGAAGCGTTCGTCCCTGTCCACGCGCATCGTTCGCGCTGGCGTTTTGGGGCTCGGGTCGGTGGCGGCGATGGCCGCGCTCACCTCGGGCTGTCTCGACCGGCCGGTGTCCCCGGCGACGCCCAACACGACCAACGTGATCGTGGATCAGATCCGGCAGGACTCGGTCAACAAGATCGACATGCTGTTCATGATCGACAACTCCATCTCCATGGCCGACAAGCAGGCCATCCTCGCTGACGCAGTGCCTGCGCTCGTTGGTCGCTTGGTGACCCCCATCTGCGTGGACTCGACGACCAAGCAGCCCGTGGGCGGCAGCGCGAACCCGACCTGCGCCAACGGCGAGCCCGAGTTCCCGCCGATCCGTGACATCCACTTGGGCGTGGTCACCTCCGCCCTCGGCTCCTTCGGCGGCGACACCTGCTCCAGCGGCGCCGAGGGCCAGGACGACAAGGGTCGCCTGGTCGGCTCGGTGCGCGCGATCACCCAGAACCACGAGAACCTGCCCTTCCTCAAGTGGAACCCGGACACCGATCCGGTGGATCAGGCCGGCTCCGGCACGCTCATCACCGAGTTCACCGAGCACGTGATCAAGGCCGGCGAGTCGGGCTGCGGCTACGAGGCCTCTCTCGAGGCCTGGTACCGCTTCCTCATCGATCCCCAGCCCCCCGAGAGCGTCATCAAGGAGGGCGCCTTCACCACCGCGCTGCGCTGCGAGGGCGAGGGGTCGCCCTGCGGCGCCAACGGCACCTGCATCAACACCTTCTGTGCGGACAACGTCGTGCTCGCGCAGCGCCAGCAGTTCCTGCGGCCCGACTCCCTCGTCGCCGTCGTGATGCTCTCGGACGAGAACGACTGCTCCATCCGCGCGGACGGCCAGAGCTGGCTCGTCACCCTCGGCAACGCCGGTCTGCCCAAGGCAACCCCGGCCTGCGAGACGGATCCCGACAGCCCCGCGTGCACCTCCTGCGGTGTGGGTGGCTCCGGCTGCGAGGGCCAGGCCTACCCGGCCACGGAGGACCACGTGAACCTGCGCTGCTGGGAGCAGAAGCGCCGCTTCGGCGTGGACTTCCTGTACCCGGCCAACCGCTACGTGCAGGGCCTGAACAGCCCGTCCATCTCGGATCGCACCGGCGCTCCGACTCCGAACCCGCTGTTCGCCACCGGCGGCGGCGTGTCCCGCGATCCGAGCCTCGTGTTCCTCGCGGGCGTCGTCGGCGTGCCCTGGCAGCTCCTGGCCACCCCAGACACACAGGCGCCCGGCGTGCCCCTGCGCTACCTCGACGCCAACCAGGTCGACTGGTCGAAGATCACCAAGGCGGGCCACCAGCCCCCCGGCGACCCGCACATGGTCGAGCAGCCCGGGCCGCGTCCGGGCCTGCCCACCTTCGCCACGCCGAACACGGATCCCTACCACGGCCACGAGTGGGACATCGCCGCGGCGGGCGGCAACAACGGCCCGAACGATCTGCAGTTCGCCTGCATCTTCCCGCTGCCGCAGACTCGCGACTGCTCCGGCGCCACCGGCGGCTGCGACTGCAACAACGCCGGCATCAACGGCAAGAGCCCGCTGTGCTACGACGGCGCGAACTTCACCTCGATTCAGCGCTACGCCAAGGCCTACCCGGGCCTGCGCCAGCTCGAGGTGCTGCGGGACTTCAACAACGTCAACGCCGGCAACGCCATCCCCGCGTCCATCTGCCCCAAGGACAGCCAGAACGCGGACAAGACCAGCGCCGGCTACGGCTACAACCCCGCGGTCAACGCCATCATCGATCGCCTGAAGGCCAAGCTAGCGGGCGCGTGTCTGACCCGCCCGGTGACCATCAACGAAGCCGGCGAGCCCCAGTGCGCCATCGTCGAGGCCGTGCCCGCGCCGCCCACGGGCTGCGGCGGCTGCAACCCCGCCGCCAATCGCTCGGCGCCGGACGAGAAGCTCATCAAGCCCGTGCTCGACGGCCTGCGCCGCGAGAACCTGTGCGGCCCCAAGTCCGTCGACGGTCGCCCCTGCGACACGGCCAACTGGTGCCTGTGTGGCATCGGCCTGGCCGGTGACTCCTGCAAGAACGACGTCAACGTCAGCGGCGGCACCATCGGCTGGTGCTACATCGATCCGGAGCAAGGCGTGGGTAACCCCGAGCTGGTCAAGGACTGCAGCCCGCAGCGCCAGCTCCGCTTCGTGGGTGACAACACGCCGCAGAACGGCTCCATCGTCTTCATCGCCTGCCTCGGCAGCCCGCTGTAGACCACGACGCCACACGACGCATCGGGGCAGCCGGCCACTAGGCTCGCTGCCCCGCGCGTCTTTTGTCGGTGCGGCGCGGTTCCGGCGCGCGAGCGCGCAACCTCAAGGCACCAGCTTGTAGCCGTAGCCGTACACCGTCAGGATGTGCTCCGGGCGGTCCGGCTGGGCCTCGACCTTGCGACGCAGCTTCACGACGTAGTTGTCGATGGTGCGGTTGGTGGGGCTGGCCTCGAGGCCCCAGACCTTGTTCAGGATCTCGTCGCGGCTGACGGGCTGACCGAGCCGCTCGTGCAGGAAGCGCAGCAGCTCCACCTCGTAGAAGCTCAGGCTGTCCGTGGTGCCGGCCCGCTCCACGGTGTGCGCGGTGACGTTGACGGTGGCGTCACCCACCTTGAAGGTGAGGGTCTCGCTCGGGCGGCTGATGCGGCGGAACAGCGCGCGGATGCGCGCGATGAGCTCGCCCACGCTGAAGGGCTTGGTGACGTAGTCGTCCGCCCCCGCGTCGAGCCCACGGATCTTGTCCGACTCTTGGCTGCGCGCGGTGAGCATGATGATGGGCATGAAGGCGTCGAGGCGGCGCAGCTCCTCGCACACTTGGTAGCCGTTCAGATCCGGCAGCATCAGGTCGAGTAGCACGACGTGGGGTCGCTCGGCTCGGGCCTGAGCGATGCCGTCCTTGCCCCGGCTAGCGGAGACCACCCGGAAGCCCTCGAACTCCAGGGCGTCCTTCAGGCCGAGGATGATGTGGGGCTCGTCCTCGATCACCAGGATGGTCTTCTTGGGCTCCATCGCAGGCTCGCGCGCAAAACCCTAGATCAGATGGCCGGGTGACAGCAACCTGCCGCCGGGGAGATGACTAGTGGTCTGGACGTGCGCGGCGTGAATCGCCGCAAAGCCCGGGCGCCGCTGTCGCTGTCAGGTCCACCGGCGGGAGCGCCCGCAGCGCATTGATTCCGCCGCGGACAACGCTATGGTCGGTTTGCGTGGCTCATCGCACCTTCGCCATCGGGGACATCCACGGGGATCTCGTCGCGCTGCGCGCGCTGATCCAGAAGCTGCCGCTGGTAGCCGAGGAAGACACCCTCGTGTTCCTGGGCGACTACGTGGATCGCGGTCCGCAGTCGGCGGAGGTGGTGCGCGTGGTGCGAGCCCTGGAGCGGGACGTTGGCTGCCGCGTGGTGTGTCTGCGGGGCAATCACGAGGACGGCTGGCTGCGCGCGCGCCGGGAGGGCTGGCCCGAGTTCGTGCTGCCGCCGCCCAACGGCTGCCTGGCGGCCATGCGCTCGTTCCTGGGTGAGCCGCAGCCAGTGCTCGGCGAGCTGCCCAAGAAGCACGAGCTCGAGTCGTTGATGTACGGAAGGTTCTTGCCGGAGGACGTGGTGGAGTGGATGGAAGGGCTGCCCTACTTCTACGAGGACGAGTACGGCATCTACGTCCACGCAGGCCTCATCGAGCGCGAGGGGCGCTTCCTGCACCCGAGCGAGACGGAGCCCAAGACGGCGCTGCTCTGGACACGCTCGCAGAAGTTCTTCCGCGAGTACGATGGCAAGCACGTGGTCGTCGGTCACACCGCTACGGACTACCTGCCGCAGGAGCTGTCCCAGTTCACGCCGGAGGATCCGACGGATCTGTGGGCGGGCAAGCACGTGACGGCGATCGACACGGGCGCCGGCAAGAGCGGGTTCCTCACGGCCCTCGAGCTGCCGGCGTTCAAGGTGTACGAGTCGCGTTGAGCAGGGGCAGCACGTTGCGCGGATCGCACACCACCGTGCGCGCGTTGTGCACCAGCTGCCGGGGGGCGAGACCCTTGACGGCCACGCCGTCGCGGACGCGACGCACCTCGAGGTGCAGGTGGACGTCACCAGGGCTGCCGCTGTCGCCCACGAAGCCCACCAGCGACCCTTCCCGCAGGTTCATGCCGGCGCGCAGCCCGGGCGCCTGGCCGTCGAGGTGGCCGTAGATGACCAGGTACTCCCGCAGCTGCCCGCCCTCGCGCACCGCGTGACGGGTGACAACCGAGTTACCGAACAGCTCGCCGGAGAGCACCACCTCGGCGTCGCCCACCTGGTGCTCGAGATCGACGATGCGCACCTCGGTGCCGCGAGCTTGCGAAATGTCGATCCCGCCGTGACCCACGGCCTTGAGGTGTGCGCCCCGGCGCTGGGACGCGCTGGGCAAGTGCAGATCGTAGCCGCTCGACACGAAGCGTTGCCCGTCACGCAGCGGCACCGGGTAGCGGTAGGCGCGGTAGTCCGCGGGCCGCTCGGGCCGGCGGGGGATCTGCTCGTACACCACCCAGCGCCCCAGCCGATCTCGATGCGTGTTCTGCTCCGCGCTGAGCTCCTCCGCGCCGGCGGCTTGCTCGGGGACCGGCACGCACGCGTTGCCGTCCGGAAGCGTGCCCGCCGGACACGCGCTCGAGAGGGCATCGTCCACGCCCCCGGTCTCGCTCGCTTGGGGGCTCACCGCACGCGGCAGCGATCCGCGCTCTGCCGCCGCGGAGAGCGCGGCGAGGGTCGCGCACAGCGCGGCGGCCTTGGCGAGAGGGTCCATGGGACTTTCGAGTGTCGGCTCGACGCGGGAGCGTCGCGTTCCCACCACTATAGTCGATGCAGCTCCACGTCGCCGGTGGGGTGGCCGACTTGCTTCTAGACGGCCGGGTTGATACTGGAGCGGCAGTGACCTCGACGGGCGCGCTGACCCCGGCCGACGCGGCCGTCTTCGAGACCTTCGTGGTCCCGCGCTACATGGCCTACTTCGGAGAGCTCGCGCTGGAGCTCTTGCTAGCAGGGGAGGGCTCACGCATCGCGCACCTGGGCTGTCGCACCGGCTACCCGGACAAGAAGCTGGTGGAGCTAGCGCCCAGCTCCACCCTCACCGGCGTGGACGAGTCCCGCGCCGCCATCGAGCTGGCTCGCAACAAGGTGGCCGCCGCCGGCGACGAGGGCATGGAGTACTTGGAGGCCCCGCGCTACCCCACCGCTCTCGCTTCCGAGTCCTTCTCCCACGCCATCACGCTGCACCCCGTGGCCAGCGCCGCCGCGCGCGTCGAGCTGTTCCAGGAGATGCACCGGCTGCTGTACGCCGGCGGGCAGGCGCTGGTCGCGCTGCCGCTGCGCGGCTCGTTCCAGGAGGTCCTGGATCTCCTGCGCGAGTATGCGCTGAAGTTCGACGAGGGCGATCTCGGCCGGGTGGTGGAAGAGGCGATGGCGGGCCGACACACCATCGAGACCCTGTCGGAGGAGCTGGAGGGCGTGGGGCTCGACGACATCGACGTGGAGGTGCGTCACACCACCCTCACCTTCGACAGCGGCCGAGCCTTCGTCGAAGACCCCGTCACGCGCCTGCTCGTGCTGCCGGACGTGCAGACCAGCATGCCCAAGACGGATCTGAGCGCGCCCTTCGACTACGTGCGCGATGCGGTCGACAAGTACTGGAGCGAGGGCAAGTTCGAGCTGACCCTCAACGTCGGCTGCGCCAGCGCCCGGCGGGTGGGCTGAGCTCGGGCAGGTCATGCGGAGCTTGGTGAACCGTGGCTCGCTGTGGACGGAGACGGCCCATCCCCCGACGACCAGGTATTCAACGCTCGAAGCGTAGAACGCCCCAAGTAGATCCATCAAATCGGGGTGGAGGTCCATGACGCCCTCGGATGATCCACGCGTCGGCGAGCGCGTCGTGTGTGGCCTGAAGCTTGTCCGTGTACGAGGCCTTCGCCCAGAACTCGCGCGACGCGGCGTCGAGCTCAGCGAACGACCGCGCGACCCCGCCGGTCAGGCGCCTGCGTCGCGCCTCGGCGCGCTGCGCGAAAGTATCGGACACTCCGGCAGCATCGCACGAGAGGCGGCCTACGGGCCGGGGAGTAGTTCCTGGTGCTGGGTCAGCCTGTTGGCGTGGCGTGGTTCAGTAGCGGTACTGCCACAGCAGATCCAAGCCCGTGCCCAAGGTGCCGACCTCGGTGCGCAGCGACCAGTTCTGCAGGAAGCGCCAGTCGATGGTGCCGGAGACGTCGACCCGGTCCGCTCCGGTGCTGGCGTTCTGGCCGCCCTCGGTCTCGCTCTGACGGTAGGTGCCCTCGAACCACACGCTGTCGCTGATGCGCACGGCCGCGGTGTAGGTGGACTTGTCGTCCACGCTGGCGGTGCGCAGCTCGAGGCCGAACGCCGCGTCGGCGAACACGGCGTTCAGCCCGCCGAACACCGCGCCGGCGGCCTGGTCGCTCGCGCCGCCGAGCAGCAGGGCCATCACCTCCGCCTCGGGCAGCGGCGGATCGCTGGTCAGTCGCAGCCGCGCGTCCTTGAGCGTGCCCGTGACGTCCACGAACACCTGGCTGCCATCCGGCGCGCGCCAGGTCGCGCTGGCGGCGATGTGGGGGTTGGACGGATCGCCGGTGTCGAACAGCACGCGCCCCGAGTCGATCACGAACGCCTTTCCCAGCACCTGGAGCCGTCCGCCGGGGCGCAGATCGACCCAGCCCGTGACGCTGGTCTCCGCGCCGAGCTCGATGACCGGCTCGCCCGACAGCGGAATGCGCAGATCGTTGCGGGTGATCTTCACGTCCCGGCCCAGCTTCACCTCCACGCGCCAGGGCAGGGCGCCGTCGCCGCTGTCGCTGGTCGGCTCGGTGAGGGTCTGCAGCACCTGCACCCGCGGGTTGTCCGCGAGCTCGATCACGCGTCGCGAGGTCGCCTGCGGTAGGCGCGCCTCGAGCGTCGGGACGTCCACGGTGACCAACATGCGGTCGCGCTGGCGCAGCAGGTCCATCGTCGCCGTGCCCGTGGCGTTGGCTTGGGGCACGCCCTGCACCAGCACGGGCACCTCGGTGATCTCGAGCTTGCCGGTGCCTCGCTCGACCCGCAGGCCGTCGAAGTAGAGGGTGGCGCTGGCCTTGACGTTGTCCTTCTCCGAGCGCGAGCGCCCCACCACGTCCACGATCTCGATCGCGGTCTGGTCGCCGGCGTCCCGCGCCGTGGCCCGGAAACGAACGTCCGCCACCTCGATGCCCAGGGGAGCGATCTGCATCAGGCCCTTGGTCATCGAGGCGCTGCCCACGATCTGGCCGGTCCAGTGACGCTCGTCGCCCTTTCCCCGCGCCACCAGCGTCGTGGCCAGCCCGGCGTTGATCTCACCCGACAGGCGACTGAACACGCTGCGCAGGAACGGTGAGAGCACGACGGCGTCGAAGCGCTTGGCGGCGAGGCGCAGCTGGATGGGGCGAGTGTCGTCCAGATCTGGATACAGCTTCGCCCAGGACACGCCCGCCTGCGCTTCCATGTCGAGGGAACCCTCTTGGCTCGTCATGGTCGCCTTGGCTGCGATGCCCCGTCCGTCGGATCTGGCGCTGAAGCTCCCGGCGCCGATCGGAACTCGGTCGATGGTCGCGCCCGACAGGGCCATGCTCAGGGTCGCATGGGGCACGCCGCCCTTCGGCGGACGCTCGATGACCAGCGCGCCGGTCACGCCGCCGGTCACGCGGGCGTCGGCCAAGGCCGGCACGATCCCGAGCGGAGCCTGCTCCAGGCCGAGCTGCACGTTGCCGCTCGGCTGCACGCGCCCGTCGATGGGCCCGTTGCCCTTCGCCATGATCCACGCGGCTCGGCGCCCGCCCGAGGTCAGCTCGCCCGTCGCCGCGAACGCGCCGCCGGTGGGCTGGTACTGCGCGTTGAGCTCCAGATCGCTCGGCAGCGCCAGGCGGCTGGTGGTGGAGCGCAGATTGCCCAGGTTGAGCTTGGCGCCCAGCCGCGGGTCCCGCGGGGTGCCCGACCAGGTCACCCGCGCGTTGACCGTGGCGTCCACGGCCTGCGGGCGAAACTGCTCCGGCAGGCTGGACAAGGTGCGCTCCTGGACCAGCACTACACCGTCCACGTGGGTGTCGCGCATCAGCTCGAGCGCCCCCTGGGGGTTCTCGAGCAGCTCGGCCAGCTTCAGCCGCGCGCTCGCGGTCACGCCAAGCAAGGCCCCGAAGCGGTCCACCAGCACCACCGAGCCGCTGCTGCTGCCGGTGGCGCCGTCCACGCCGCCGCTGAGCTGCACGTCGATGTCCTGCAGGGTCTGCTTGTCGCCGTAGTGCACGGCGAGCTGTTGGGTGCCGCCCAGCCACGACACCCGCGGCAGCTGCTCGGCATCGTCACGCTCGATGCGCAGCTGCACGAAGGCGTCGCCCTCCACCTTCGACACCTCGAGGGCCGGGGGCGCGGCGAAGCGGAGCCAGCCCAGCGCCAGCTTGCTGAAGTTCGCGTTGGCCCGGCCCGTCCAGCGCTTCCAGACGTCCGTGCTGAGGATGGGTCCGACAAGCTGGACGTTCCACTCGCCGCCCACGTTGCCGACTTCGTCGAGGGTTCCCATCACGTCGCCGCTGACGCTGCGGCCCGACAGGTCCGCGTTCACGCGCAGCGCGACCCCGCCGATGTTGAGCAGCGAACCCTTGCCGAGCGCGAAGTGGACGTGACCGTCGGCGCTGTCGCGGGTCACGTCCAAGTTGGTGTTCACGCGCAGCTTGCCGCCGAGGACGCCGCGGCTCAGGCCGAGGGCGCGGGAGACGCGATCCAGATCCACGCCCTCCCCCCGAGCAACGACGCGGATCCGCTCCGGGCTGACCAGCACCGACCCGGTCAGCTCGCCGCCCGCGCCGCTCAGCTTCAAGTCCTTGACCTCGAGCTCGCGCTTGGCCAGGTCGATGCGATCGACGTGCCCGGACAGGGCGGCGCCCGCGCGCTTGACCTCCACGGACAGGTCGTCCACCCGCGGTGCCCGCGTCAGATCGACGCGTGCGCTCGCGGTGACGTTGGGACCGAACTCGTCGAGCAGCTTGGCGGTCACCCGGGGCTTGAGCACCGAGCCGTCCGCCGTGCCGCTGACCTTGCCGAACTTGAACGGACCGGTGGCGAGCCCCGACCCCGCCACGGTGGCGTTGATGTCGAGCGCGCGGGGCTTGTCGAGGGGTCCCTTGGCCGTCCCCCGCACGGTGGCCTGCGAGACGGTCACATCGCCGAACTTCATGGTGCGCAGATCCGCGACCACCGAAGCGTTCAGTCGCTCCTTCTCCACGCGGGCCTTGACCGTGACGTCTACCCGGCCGCGCACCGGCGTCAGCTTGCGCAAGCGCGGCGAGCGCGAGATGTCGAAGGAGCGCGCGCGAGCGGTCAGATCGACTGGCCCTTCCGGGTGCACCGTGAAGTCGAGCTTCAGCGGCACGCCCTCCTCGTGCAGCGTGGCCGTACCCACGAAGCCCTTCTCCGTCAGCGAGCCGCTCACGTCCGTGGGCGGCACGTCCACGCCGTCGATCCGGGTCTTCGCGGTGGTCGCGTTCACGTCCATCACGATGCGGTCCCCGCGATTGACCAGCGTCAGCTGGGCGTCCACGTCGAAGTCCGTCTTGGGCAGATGTGGGAACAGTGCGCGCACGTCCACGTCGCGACCGTCCACGTCCAGCGTCAGCTTGCCGCCCTTGTCCACCCGCAGCGGGCCGCTGGCGGAGACGCGAGTCGCGCCGGTGGTGATGCGCGCCGAGGTCTGCAGCAGCGGCAGCTGGCCGCGCGCCTCGAAGTGGGCGTTGACCGGGACCTGAACGGGGTAGTCGACCAGGAACGTGCGCACATCCTCTGGACGCGCGCGCGGCAGATCGACCCGCGCCTCGATCTGATCGCCCTTGACGTGCAAGAACGCGTTCGCGCTCAGATCCCCGAAGAACCCGTCGAAGGAGGTCCACACCGCGCCCGGCGCGCGGATGTGCAGCTCGCCGGTGCCGGTCGTGTCCGCGCCGCCCAGGCCGCGAATGACCACGCCGTAGCGCTGCACGTCGATGGCGGCCCCCTTCGGCGTGCCCAGCACCGAGCCGCGCACTTGCGACAGCTGCACCTCGAGCACCGGAAGCCCCATGGCGGCGCCGCGCGCGTACACCCGCCGGATGCCGATCGCGGGCAACCACACGCGCACGTAGCGCGAGGGGGCGGCGGGCGCGGTGGCCTTGGGCTCCGGCGTCGGCGCGATGGCGAAGGCGCTCGCGAGGGTAGGGATGCCGGTCACGTCCTCGGGAGTGATGTCCACCTCGGCGCGATCCACGCTCACCCGCGGCACCACCAGCGTCACCCGCTCCGGGCCGAGGAGCAGCGCCTCGGCCAGCCCCAGCACGTCCGCGCTCGCGCGCAGATCACTGACGGTGAGCACCTTGCGACCGGACGGGTCGTACACGCGAACCTCGCGCACCGAAGCGCCGCGCAGCGAGAGCTTCTCGACGTCTTCGAACTCGAGGGAGCCCACGAACAGCTCCGACAGCCCGCGGCTGAGCAGCTCGGCCGCCAGTCGGCGCGCCGGCGGCGTGTCGAGGTGCAGCGCGATCCCGGCGGCGAAGGCGGCCACGAACACCAGCAGCAGCCCGAGGTTGGTGCTCAGCCGCCACAGCCAGCCGAGCAGACGCCGGACGCGACGCGTGACCGCCATCAGAACGACTCCCCCAGCGCGATGTGCACCGCGATGGGCAAACCGAAGACGGTGCCCGGGTCACCCTCCTCGAGGCGCAGGTCCTCTTCGCCGAGCTGCTGCAGCCCCGGGACTCGGTAACCAACGTCGAGGCGAAAGGGTCCCACGGGAGTGAGATAGCGCAGGCCTGGACCAACGGACAGGTGAGGGACGGTGAAGCGGATCTGGCCGATGTTCCGTGTGACGTCGCTGGCGTCCACAAAAGTCGCGGCTTCTATCGGGCCAGCGATGGGAAAGCGCACTTCCAGCGACGCCTCCCACAAGGTCAGCCCGCCCAAGGGCCGGATGCACGCCGCCGGGAGATCCTGGACCGTGCGGTTCTCGAGCGAGCAGTCCCGGCCCGTGGGCACCAGGAATCCGACCGGGCCGTGCGGGCCGACGCCGCGGAAGGGGTAGCCGCGGTTGGAGTTCGGCCCGCCCGAGTAGAAGGCGCGAAACAAGAGTTTGTGCTGATCCCGGATCACGGCTGGATTCGTCGGATCCTGCAGGAAGGTCGGGTTGTTCGGATCGAGGGTCTCGCCGTAGTCCGAGGGGAACAAGAGGCCCACGGTGGTACGCACCGCCAGGGTCACCGAGCGCGACAGGGGCATGTACGCGCGCGCCTCGGGGCGTAGCCGTACGTCGCTCACGGTGCCGCCGAACACGAAGCCCGCCACCTGCACGTTGTTGCTGAAGTAGAAGCCCGCGCGCGGCTTGATCCGGTCGTCGCGGAAGTCGACCACCGCGAACAGCTCCGGGAACGCGACGCGCACCTGCTCGAGGCCCGACGGCACGTCCCCCTGGTACGTGAAGGGGAAGTTGGCTTGCCAGTTGGCCGAGGGCGTGACGAAGAAGTGGTGGCGGAAGAACGACCGCTCCACGCCGGCGCGCAGCTTGACCTCGTGATAGCCGATCACGCGCTCTTCGTCCGGATCCGCGTCGTCGGGGATAGGGTAGAGCAGCGGCAAGATGCCGTACTCCGCCGAGAGCACGCCGGTGGTGCGTCCCTCGAGGAAGGACGGCTGGCGCAGCTCCGCGTTGAGGCGGTTCTCGGGCAAGAGCCGCGTGGGCGCGTCGAAGCGACCGAAGCGGGTCGGGAAGAACACCACGCCCGGCCGCCCTTCGACGGTGAAGCGCTGCATGCCACCGAGGAAGTTCTTGTGCTCCCAGCCGGTGCGCAGGTGCGCGCTCAAGCGCAGCACGTCGAAGCGCATGCCGCCACCGAGCTTGAGGGTGCGCAGGGACGACTCGCGCACGATGACGGTGACCGGCACCTCCGCCGTCTCCGGGCGCTTCGTGTTCTCGCGGATCTCCACGCTGGCAAAGACGCCGAGGGCCAAGAGCGCTTCCCGGGCGTCGTCGAGATCGGCTCGGGAGTACTGGCGGCCGGGTCGAATGTCGAGGTTGGCCCGCACCGGTCCCTCCGGGATCGAGTCCAGCCCCAGGATGCGCACCTCGCCGTAGCGCGCCAGGGGGCCCGGCGTGACTCGGAAGGCGACCTTCGCCCGGCGCGCCGCGACGTCCACCTGAGCGGAGTAGTCGACCTTGGCGAAGGCGTAGCCGGCGTTGCCCAGGATGGCGCCAATGCGCTTGGCGGTGGTCTCGAACTTCTCCTCGTCGAAGACGCTGTCCTCCTCCATCCGCTCGGAGAACAGCACCAGCGCCCGAGCCGCCACCTCGATGGGCAGGCCTTCGAGGCCCTGGACCGTGGCCGACTCGATGGTGACGGGTTGGCCTTCCTCCACGTGGACCTCGACGCGCACGCGGTGCGGGTCCTCCCGTGAGATCCGGGCCGCGGTCACCCGCGCGCTGTAGTAGCCGCGGGCGCGGTAGTAGCGCTGCACGCGCTCGAGATCCTTGGCCAGCACGTTCTCGTCGAGCACCTCGTAGTCGAAGAACATCCCGTCCCAGATGCCCAGGAAGCGCGACGACTCCGCCGTGGCCAGCCCCGACTTCAGCTCGCTCTCGTCGACCGAGCCAGCACCTCGGAAATCGACCGAGCTTACTACGTCTCGGCCGGGTGGCAGCTCGCGCACGCACCCTGCGGCCAGCAGGCCGACGAGCAGCGCAGCGAGCCCGCGGATCATGGTTCGCTCGCGGCGCGCGAGCAGGCGCGTCACCGACGCTTCATGCCGGGTAGCGTCGCGAGCTCGGGCGGCTTCTCGTGATAGGTGATCTCATCGTAGGTCAAAAGGCCCATGATGGGATCGGCCTCGGTGCCCTGGCTCGCGCGGGTGAAGGTGCTCGAGTAGTCGCCCTTGACCGTGACCTTGGCGCCGGGGGCGGGCAGCGGGTTCGGCAACTTCACGCCCCACAGCGTGTCGGTCGCCTCGGCGTCCTCGGCGTTCTTCTTCTTGTCGTACTCCTCGATCGCGTCGTAGATCTGAGCGTAGTTCGAGGCCCAGCCCATGACCTTGATGCACTCCGCCTCGGGCGCGTCCTTGGTGTCGCACAGCCAGAAGGCGGGCACCGGCGGGGTGCAGCCCTCGGGATCGGCCTTGCCGCCCTTGTGCACGGCGCACTCGGGCGCGTCCGGCAGGGTGGTCTTGCTGATGTAGCCGGTGATGCTGAGCTTCTTGCCCGCGACGTCCTTGCGCTTGACCCGGCTGCGCAGGGAGTAGCTCGCGCCCCACACGGTGTAGGCCTCGCCAGCCTTGATCGGCTTCTGCGGGACGTTCGGCACCGCGGGCAGCGACGCCTGTACGCCGCTCGGCGCGGGCCGGGCCTCGTACTTCGCCTCGTCCGAGCCGCAACCCGCGGCGGAGAAGCCGAGCGCGGCGATGGCCGCGGACATGCAGACGAACCGGGTGCGATGAGCCGACATCAGGAGGCCTCCTCGTGAACGAATGCGACGGGTAACATGCCGGCCCGGGCGGCTGCAAGCGCGCAGGCTCTTTGGGTTTTTCCATCGCGGGCGACGGCGCGGGGCCGAGCCGGTGCGCGCGGCCCAGTCGCGGCCCGCCCGAGCGCGTAAATTGTCGAATTGACTTCGGTTTTGTCCATGTTAGCACTCGCCGGGTGGCGCGTACGGTGGTCATCGGCGACGTGCACGGCTGCCGCGCCGAGCTCGAAGAGCTGCTGGGCCGCGTGGGTCTGGGCGAGGGGGACCGACTGGTGAGCGTCGGGGACCTCGTGGCGCGCGGTCCCGACTCGGCCGGAGTGCTCGCCCTCGTGCGCGGGCTCGGCGGTCTCGCGGTGCGGGGCAACCACGAGCAGCGCGTGCTCGACGCTTGGCTCGCGCGCCAGCGCGGCGAGCCCGAGCCTCCGCTCCGTCCACACCACTCGCGCCTGCTCGAAGAGCTCGACGAAGCGGAGCTCAGCGAGCTGGCCGCCATGCCGCTCTGGCTCGACCTGCCCGACCACGACGCGCGGGTCGTTCACGCGGGCATCGTCCCCGGCGTCGCGATGGAGCAACAGGATCCCTGGGCGCTGCTCCACATGCGCACGCTGGTGAACGGCGCGCCGAGCGATCGCCGAGGCCCCACCCTGTGGGGCGCCGAGTACCGCGCTCGCCCCCACATCCTGTTCGGCCACAACGCCGTCGACGGACTGCAGCTGCACCCGTGCGCGACCGGCCTCGATACGGGCTGCGTGTACGGCGGCGAGCTGTGCGCGCTGGTGCTCCCCGCGGCTTGCCCGCTGCCCCCGCCCGCGGAGCGCCGCGCCTGGCTCGTCAGCGTGCCCGCCCGCCGCGCGTACGTCAGCTATTGAACGAGCGGGGGACGCGCGACGAGCCTGGGCGGCGGGCGACGGCCAGGCTATGCCTCCCCGCGTGCAGGAACGCTCCAAGGGTCTGCTCGTGCTCGCGCTCGGCGCGGCCGTCGCGGGCGTGGTCATGGAGGTCCGACGCCACGGGCAGCCCAGCGCGACGCCCGCGCTGGCGTCGGCCAGCGCTGCTGCGCCCGTGAGCTCGGCCATTGCGCCGCGGCGCCCGGCGACGGACGCCGAGCTCGTGGAGGGGATCGCCCTGCTCGAGTCGAGCGTGCGGACCGCCGCGGGAGATCCGACGAGCCCCTGGGCGCTGGCGCACGGGCTGGTGGCGTTCGGCCCAGAGTTTCGTGCGACTGATGACCGCCTGGCCGTCGACGTCATCGGCACCTTCGTCGAGCGCCGTCGCGTGGGTGACCGCGAGCTGTGGCTCTTCCCCGAGCGGCGGCAGGGCGCGTTGGTCGAACCCCACCGTCACTTGCTCGTCAAGACGCTGCTCGAGCTCGAGCTGCCAGCGACGCGGCGCTTCGCCCTTGGCGACGGCGCGTCCGTGACGCTGGGTGAGCTGGTGCTGGGCGTGCGTCAGGCCATGACGCTGCCCAGCGGCGACGCGGACTGGCATCACGCCGCCTGGGCGCTGTCGGCGCTCGCCAGCGCGGATGCGGCGGGGCTCGCCGACAGCGCCAGCGCGACGACGCGTGGCTTGGCGACTCGCGAGCTCGCCGCGCGCGCGCTCGAGCGACTCGAGGCGGATCACGCCGTGGTCGCGAGCTTCGACGGCCCGGTCGAGCGCGCCTTCGCGCCGGGCTCGCCGCTGCGCGAAGCCAAGGCGAACAAGAGCGGGATCTTCGGGCACAGCTGCGGCGGTCTGCACTTGGTTCAAGCGGTGCTCACGGCGTTCGCCACCGCGCCCGAGTCGGAGCGCAAGCGAGTGGCGCGCCAGCTCGGTGTGCTCATCTATCGCTACGAGTCCGAGCGTCTCACGCTGACGGAGCTGCTTCGGGCGCATCCCGCGCAGGGCCTGCTGCTGCGCGTGCAGCAGCTCAAGTTCTTCGGGCACTGGGTGGAGACCGTCACCCTCGCGCGCCAGCTCGGCTACCTGCAGCCGGGGGCCGAGGGCACGAAGCGGCTCGAGGGGCTGACGCTCGAAGCGGCCGCGGACGTCGTCGCGGTGGCGCGCGAGCTGCACGCCGGTGGCGTGTATCAACGCTTGCCCCAGGTGCGCGCCGAGCGCGAGCAGACCTATCTGGATCTCGTGGGCGACGCGTGTCACGCCATCCGCGGGCTCCGGCGCGCGCGGGCGCTCACGGGGGCGCCGTGACCCGCGCGGTCCGGGTGGCGGAGTCGAGCCTCGAGCCCGGCGAGCGAACGCTCTCGGAGGCGGCCAGCCGCTACCTCGTGCGGGTGCATCGACTCGCTCCGGGCCGCGCCTTCAGCCTGTTCGACCCGGAGGCTCGCCTCGAGGCGGAGGCGACGCTGACGGTCGCGCACCCCCGCCGCGCGCGCTGCCGGATCGACGCGGTCCGCGCCGCACCAACACCATCCGGACGCCGCACGACGCTGGTGCAGGCGCTGGGCAAGGGGGACAAGCCGGACCAGGTGCTGCGCGACGCGACTCAGCTCGGCGTCAGCCGCGTCGTGTTCGCGCTCACGGAGCGCAGCGTCGTGTCGCTGGGTGAGCGCGCGGCCAGCCGTGCGACGCGCTGGCGTCAGATCGCGCTGGACGCGGCGCGGCAGTCGGGTCGACCCGACGTGCCGGAGCTCGGTCCCTTCGCGGCTCTCGGCGAAGTGCTCGCCGAGGTCGACGCGCCGCTGTGCCTGCTGCTGCACCCGGCCGGCGGCCAGCCGCTGCTCGCCGCCCTGTCCGGCGCCCCGGCCGACGCGGGGCTGGTGCTGCTCATCGGCCCGGAGGGAGGCTTCAGCGACGCCGAGCGTGGGCTCGCCCGGGAGCACGGCTTTTCGCCGGTCACGCTGGGGCGTCTGGTGCTGCGCACGGAGACGGCGGCGGTCGCGGCGCTGGGCGCGGTGCTCGCCGCCGACGAGGCTCGGGGCGAGTCTGGCGCGACTCTGGTACGCTCCCTGCCCCACGCATGAAGCACCTCGCTGTCCTCCTCTGGGCGTCTGGCGTCCTGCTCGCCGCGGGCACGGCCGAGGCCGCGCTGACGGACTCCGAGCAGCAGCAGGTCGTCAGCACCGTGCGGGCGGGTGAGGTCGGCCGGGCCGAGCGTGTTCGCGCGCTCATCGCGCGGCCGGACTTGACGCCGGACGAGTCGGCGGGCCCGCTCGTCGCCGCCTACTCGACCGTCGCGTTCGACGCGGCGCGCGCGCGCTTCACCCAGGAGCTGCTGTACGGTCCCGGGTCGGCGCCGTCGCGGGGGGTGCTCGCCGAGGCCGTGGTCAGCGCCTTGCTGGGCCGCGCCGACACCGTCATCGCGCAGCTGCCCGCTGGACAGAACCCCGCCTTCAGCAGCGCCGCGTCGAAGGTGGCGGACGAGCTCGTCCTGCTTCACGGCTTCGTGGCAGAGCACATCGCCAACGCGGGGTCGCCGCCGGAAGATGGCCATGACGCGTCGGTGAACATTCGGGATGACACCCTCGAGCGCGCCGTGCGGCTGTACGCCCGGCACTTCGAGCGTCATTCGTCCTGGTTGAGGCTCGACCGCGCCGCCAAGGGCAGCTGGGTTCGGGCGCGCTCTCAGGCCGCGCTCACCCTCGTGAGCCTGGCGCGCGGAGTGCTGCCCCGCCACGAAGTCGGCGCGATGCTGGGGCTCGCCGGCGCGCGACGGGCGGCGTTCGAGCGCCACGGGTTCTTGCTCGAGGACGGCGGCGCGCCCAGCGAGGCCCTGCGGGAAGCGCTGATCGAGCGCGTGGATGCCGCGCCCCTCGCCGCGCGGGGGCTCGCGCTGTTCCTCGTGGGGAAGGTGCCCGCGACGGGGCTGTCCGCGCGCGGCAGCGTCGCGCGAGCCGGGTGCGACCCCACCTCGGCCGCAGAGCGGCGCGGCCTCTTGCCTCCCGAGGTCGAGCCCGCGCCCGTGAGCGCCCACGCTGCGGAGATCGCTCACGCCGTCGCGTTCCGCGCGACCCGCGCCGCGTTCAAGCAGGAGCCGGCGCTCGACAAGCTGGCGCGCGCAGTGACCGAACGCGTGCGCCGCGCGGGGGAAGCGGGGCTCCTCACGCCCGAGCTCGGCGCGATGTTGCTGGCAGGACCGGCACCCCGAGAGACCGGGCTGCTCGGGTTGTCCGCGGAGCAGGTGGTCGCGCACGCCGTACGCCTGGTGCTGCTCGACGCAGAGCGAGCGACGACCATCGCGCTCGCCCGCTCCGTCGCCGGTCGCGACGAGCCGCTCGCCACGCTCGTCGTCGCGCTGAGCGTGCTCGCGGCGCAGAGCCCGGGGGCCGACGCCCTGCGCGTGGGCGCGCTGGGGGAGGGCGGCAGCTCGCGTCCCGTTGCGCTCCCGGTCAGCGCCGAGGGCGGAGTGGTCCGCGCGTTCGGTGCCGCCAAGGCCCGCCGGGAGGTCGTCCTCGACTCCGATGGGCGCGTCACCCGCGTCGCGCTGGCGGGCAAGCCGCCGGCGCTCTTGGGTCTGCCCTTCGTGCGGCTGACGCCGGTCGCCGCAGAAGAGTGGACCGCAGGGGCCACGCGCTTTCGGAAGCTGTTCGGTGCGCCTCGAGGCCTGGGCATCGGCGACGGGCGGTTCGTGCTCGCCTCCGCGGAGCAGAGCCATGGCTTTGACGCCGCGGTCACCGGCGAGCCGCAGCGAGACGCGACCGTGACCGCCAAGCTCGCCGTCGAGGGGCCCGGCGGGGGGCTCTTGCTGCGCGCGACGCCGGGGCAATCCAGCTATCACGGGGTCGCGCTGTTCGTGTCCGCGGAGCCGCGCCGGGCGCTCTTGGTCCAGGTGGACGGGCAAGGTCGCGCCGTCGAGCTGGCCGCGCCGCTGGAGCTCGACGTCCGCCCGAGCTACGACGTGGAGCTCTCGGTGGTCGGGAGTCGAGTGACCGCGCGGGTCGACAAGAAGCGGCTGGAAGCTACCTTGTCCGCGCCGCCACCAGCCGGTCGAGCCGGTCTCGCCGCGCGCGCGGGTGGCCGGGTCACGGTACGAGAGTTCAAGACATCCCAGGGCAAGAGAGGACCCCGATGAGTGAAGCGCGCAAGATCCGTGTGCTCGTGGCCAAGCCCGGGCTCGATGGTCACGACCGTGGGGCGAAGGTCGTCGCCCGCGCCCTGCGCGACGCCGGCGTCGAGGTGATCTACACCGGGCTGCACCAGACTCCGGAGATGATCGCGGCGGCGGCGGTGCAAGAGGACGTGGACGCCGTCGGCCTCTCCATCATGAGCGGCGCGCACAACACGCTGTTCCCCGCCGTCATCACGGCGCTCGAGCAGCGCGGCGCGAGCGACGTGACCGTGTTCGGCGGGGGCATCATCCCGGACGAGGACCTGACTCGCCTCGAGTCCGCCGGCGTGCTGAAGATCTTCAAGCCCGGCAGCAGCCTGGACGACATCGTGGTCTGGGTCCGCGAGCACGTCGTGCCGCGCGAGCTCGGCTGAGCGTCCCTGGGCGTCCTGCCGCGCTCGCCCCGGCCGCCGTCAGGCGGCGCGGTCGAGGGTGGCGGTGACGCGCTGCGGCAGCGGCGTGACCGTGGCGTGAGCCCCCCGAGGCAGCCGCGCCGGCGTGACCGCTCGCTTCCCCCAGCGGGGCTGCAGCCGGACCGTGCCGGCGAACAGGAGGATGGCGATCAGGGCGGGGAGCATGGCGGCGACGAGCATCGAGTTCTCCTGCGTCGGTGAAGCGCAACGAGCGTGCCGCACCGAGCTGGGACGGGAGTCTAGGAAACCTTTCGGTTTTTGGGCAAGCCCTGCGGGTATGGCCAGCCACGGGGGGGTGGCCGGGCAGCCACGCCTCCACGCGCTCGACACAACTTGTCCCCACCTTATCAATACTGAACGCCTGGGCATGTGGGACAATGGAGCTACGCAGGTGCTTGGAATTACAAGGAAAGAGACTGTCCGACTTGTTGACAGCAGACCCCCGGGCCCTCTAGGTTCGGCCCCTGCCAGTGGGAAAAAGTGGGGCGAAGTGTCGCCCTAGCCCAACGAGTGGAGAGTCATGTTTCGCGGTCAGTTCGTCCACACGATCGACGCCAAGGGGCGAGTCAGTCTGCCCTCGCGCTATCGGGACACGCTCGTCGCGGACGGCGACAGCCGCTTCATCCTCACCCCCGCGTTGTTCGAGCCGTGCTTGCACCTGCACCCGATGCGCGCCTGGAGCGAGCTCGAGACCAAGATCAGCGAGCTGCCGAGCTTCGATCCGTTCATCGTTCGGTTCCGGCGCCTGTACGTGTCAGCGGCGATCGAGTGCGAGCTCGACAAGGCGGGTCGCGTGCTCGTGCCGCCGGCGCTGCGCGAGAAGGTCGCCCTCGCGCGGGACGTGCTCTGGGCCGGCATGGGCCGGACCGCCGAGCTGTGGGCGAAGGAACGTTGGGACGACGCGCTCAGCATGAACGCCGAGGACGAGCTGGCGTTCCGCAAGGCCGTGACGGAGCAGATCAGGATATGAACATCGTGGCAGAAGAGAGCGAAACCGCAGCGCCCGTACAGCACGTCACCGTGATGGCCGGCGAGGTCGTGCGCGCGCTCACGCCCACGAGCGGTGGGCTGTACCTCGATCTCACCGCGGGCGGCGGCGGACACAGCGCGGCGCTCCTCGCGGAGTGCGCCAGCGCGCGAGTGATCGCGTTCGATCGAGATCCCGACGCGATCGCCCGGACGACGGAGCGACTGCGCCCCTTTGGCGAGCGGGCCACGGTCGTGCGGGGCTCCTTCGCCGACGTCGAGGCGTGGCTCGCGAGCGCGGGAGTCGAGGCGGCAGCGGGGCTGGTGGCGGATCTCGGCATCAGCTCGCAGCAGCTCGGCGATCCCGAGCGCGGCATGAGCTTCCGCGTCGAGGGTCCGCTCGACATGCGCATGGACCCGGACGCCGGCGAGACCGCCTGGGAGCTACTCAATCGGCTCGACCAAGACGAGCTCGCGGACGTCATCTACTGCTACGGCGAGGAGCGCCGCTCGCGCCGCGTCGCCCGCTGCATCAAGCAGGCCCTCGAGGAGGGAACGCTCCATACCACCCTCGACCTGCGCCGGGCCGTCGTGCGCGCGGTGGGCCCACGCCGCGTCGGCGGAATCGATCCAGCCACGCGGACGTTTCAGGCCTTGCGCATCGCGGTCAATCACGAGCTGCAGCAGCTCGAGCGGCTGCTCGCGCTCGCACCTCGGATCATCGTGCCCGGTGGCGTCGCCGTGTTCATCAGCTTTCACTCGCTGGAGGACCGCTTGGTCAAGCGAGCGCTGGCGGAGCGCAGCCTGTGGCAGCGCATGACCAAGAAGCCGCTCTTGGCCAGCGCCGAGGAGCAGCGGGAGAACCCCCGCTCGCGCAGCGCCAAGCTGCGCGCAGCCTGGCGCGTGGAGGATCCGGAGTGAACCGCAGTCGCCCCTTCCTCGTGCTGTGGACCCTCGCGGTGATCGCGTCGACGTCAGCGTTCGTGCTGTACCTCGGGCTACGCGTGCGCAGCGTCGAGCTCGGGTACGAGCTCGGTCGGGCTCACGCCCGCGTCGCGCGGCTGCGCGAGGTCAAGCGCGTCCTCGAGCTCGAGCTGGCCAGTCACAAGACGGCGGAGCGCGTCGACCTGGTCGCTCGCTCGCTGCTCGGGATGAGCGAACCGACCCCCGAGCGCATCCTGTCCGGGGGTATCGCGCCCACGGTCAAGCCCGAGGACGAGCAGCTCGAAGGCAGCCCCGCCGCCGAGGAGAGCACTCCGTGAGGAGCCTCGACACCCCGCGCGGGCGCTGGATCCGACTGCGGATGGGCGTGGTCTGCGGTCTGCTCGCCTTCGGCCTGGGCATCATCGTCTCCTCCGGCTGGCAGCTGATGGGGCGCGAGGGCGAGCAGTGGCGTGAGCTGGCGGAGAAGCAGCGCCAGCGCCGGCTGCACGTCACGCCCAAGCGCGGCACGATCTACGATCGCAACGGCAGCGCGCTCGCGGTGAGCGTGGAGGCACCCAGCGTGTCGCTCGACGCGGTGGAGCTCTTGCGCGGCGTGTCGCCGCAGAAGGTGCCCGTCGTCGCACGCGACGCGGCCAATCGCATCGCCGCTGCGTTGCAGCTCAGCCCCGCGGAGGTGGAGCGGAAGATCTTGGCCAAGCGCCGCTTCGCCTGGCTGAAGCGGCGCATCACCGCGGCCGAGGCCGAGGCCATCCGCAAGCTCTCGTCCAAGAAGGAAGCCGGCGAGGAGCGGGTGCGGGGCCTGGTTGTCGAGGGCGAGGGCAAGCGCTACTACCCCCGCCGTGAGCTCAGCGGTCCGCTGCTCGGCTTCGTCGCCCCCGACGGCGAGGGCAAGGACGGCTTCGAGCTGAGCATGAACCGAGAGCTGAAGGGGCACGTCGAGCAGCTCCGCGGCTTGCGGGACCGCTCCGGGCGACTGCTCTTCGCCGATGGCGTGCAGGACGAGCAGGTGCTCGCCGGACACAACCTGCACCTGAGCATCGATCAGGGCATCCAGTACGCGGCAGAGCGGGAGCTCGCGCACGCCGCGCGCACCTTCGAGGCAGCGGGCGGCTCGGTCATCGTCGTCGACCCCTACACTGGCGAGCTGCTCGCGATGGCGAGCTGGCCCGGCTACAACCCCAACGACTACGGCGACAGCGAGCCGGAGGAGCGCCGTACCCGCGGGCTCACGGACGCCTTCGAACCCGGCTCCACCCTCAAGATCTTCACCGTGGCCGCAGGGCTCGCCGCGGGGGCCATCGAGCCGACCCAGAAGCTGTTCTGTGAGAAGGGTCTGATGGCCGTGGACAACGTGACCATCCGCGACACCCACCCGGCCGGATGGCTCTCCATCTCCCAGGTGCTCGCGGTCTCGAGCAACATCTGCTCGGCCAAGATCGGCCTGAGCATGGGCGGCAACAAGCTGTACGAGTCGCTGCTCCGTTTCGGCTTCGGACAACAGACCGGCGTCCCGCTGCCGGGCGAGGCGAGTGGCACGCTGCGTCCCCGCGGTCGCCCCTGGGTGCAGGTCGAGACGGCCTCGGCGTCCTTCGGCCAAGGCATCAGCACCACGAATCTTCAGCTGGCGATGGCCACCGCGGCGATCGCCAACGGCGGCGAGCTGATGGAGCCCATCTTGGTGCGCAAGGTCACGACGGCCACCGGTGAGGTCGTGCGCGAGGCGGCTCCGCGGGTCCGGCGCCGGGTGGTGTCCAAGCGCGTCGCGGCCACCCTCGCGGAGATGCTGGTCGCGGTGACCGAAGGCGAGGGCACCGGTACCGAGGCCGCCCTCGACGGCTATCAGGTGGCGGGCAAGACCGCCACGGCGCAGAAGACGGATCCGGCGACGGGCCGCTACTCCCTCGACCGCTACGTCGCGTCGTTCTTGGGCTTCGTGCCTGCGAAGAAGCCGGTGGTGGCCATCGCCGTCATGGTGGACGAGCCGATGGTCGAGATCGCCGGCGGCGCCGTCGCGGCTCCCATCTTCCGCAACGTTGCGCGCATGGCGCTGAAGTACAAGGGCCTCACGCCTCAGGGCACGCAGCGCGTCGACATCGCCAGCCTGGCGAACGCTCCGGATCCCGCCAACGCCGCCTACGAGGTCATCCGCCAACAGCAAGGCAAGAAGCCACCGGTGCAGGTGGTGAGCGCGAGCGGGCCCGTCGGCGCCGGCAGTGTGCGCCTGCCGGACATGACCGGCTGGCCCGTGCGCGAGGCGGTCCGTCGCAGCGTCGAGCTCGGGGTCACGCCCAAGGTGGTGGGCACCGGGCTGCTCGCGCGCCAGGAGCCGGGTCCGGGGGGCGTGGTGCGCAAGGGGGCCAGCGTCGTGCTCGTGTTCGAGCCGGCCACGTGAGCCCAAGATGATGGTCGCCGACCCTGAACCCGCCCTGCCGCTCGCCACGCTGGTCGCCGAGCTGGCGCCGTTCTCGGCGGAGCTGAGCCATGGCGGCGCGCTGCGCGTGCGCGACGTGGTGCAAGACTCGCGTCGCGTCTGCGGCGGCGAGCTGTTCGTGGCCCGGGACGGCGCGCGCAGCAGCGCCGGGACAAACGCCGAGCAGGCGATCGCCCGCGGCGCCGTGGCCGTCATGACCGAGGTCGGCGCTGCCGTCGGCGCCGTCACCGTGCCCGTGCTCACGGTTCGTGACTTGCGCCGGGCCATCGGCTTCGCGGCGGAGGCGGTCCACCGCCACCCCACCCGGGCGCTCGGCGTCGTGGGTATCACGGGCACCAACGGCAAGACGACCTGCTCGTTCCTGGCCGCCCACGCCATCGACGGCAGCGGAGGGCGCGCCGCGCGGCTCGGCACGCTGGGCCTCGGCTTCGAGGCCCTCGAGCGTCCGTCCCCCTTGACCACGCCGGAGGCCGACGAGGTCAGCCGCGTGGCCGCCGAGGTGCAGCGCCTCGGCGCGACCCACCTGGTGATGGAGGCGTCGAGCCACGCCCTCGCGCTCGGACGCGTCGAGGCCGTGTGCTTTCGCGTGGCAGCCTTCTCCAACCTCAGCCAAGACCACCTGGACTTTCACGGCTCGATGGACGAGTACGCCAGCGCCAAGCTGCGGCTGTTCACCGAGCTGTCGCCCGCGGTGAGCGTCGTCAACGTCGATGACGAGTTTGGCCGCCGCATCGTCGACCAGGCTCGGGGCCCGGTGCTGCGCGTGAGCCGCCGCGGACGAGGCGACGTGAGCGTGGGCGCCGCGCGAGCGGCCGGCGCGCTGTTCGCGTTGCCCGTGGAGGTTGCCGGGGCACGCCACGAGCTTCTGACCCGCCTCGTCGGCACCCACAACCTGGACAACATCGCGCTGTCCTTGGGCATCGTGCTCGGATTGGGTCTGGACGTCGCGGCTGCGGTGCGGAGCTTCGCGTCGGCGCCCAGCGCGCCGGGGCGGCTCGAGCGCTGCGACACGGACGCAGACGACGTCGTCGTGCTGGTTGACTACGCCCACACCCCCGACGCTCTCGAGCGCGCGCTCGGCGCGGTGCGCGACCTCTCCACGGGCACGCTGTGGTGCGTCTTCGGCTGCGGCGGCGACCGAGATCCGAGCAAGCGTCCGAAGATGGGCGACGCCGTGGGTCGGGGCGCGGACCGCGCCATCGTGACCAACGACAACCCGCGCTCGGAGGCGCCTCAGGCCATCGCCGACGCGATCCTGGTCGGGCTCACCTCGCACCGCAAGCCGCTCGAGGTGATACTCGATCGCGAGCGCGCCATCGAGCACGCGGTGTGCAACGCGGCGCCGGGGGACGTCGTGCTGGTGGCGGGCAAGGGGCACGAGACCCTGCAGATCATCGGCGACGAGCGGCGAGAGTTCGACGACCGAGTGAGCGCCCGGCGCGCGCTCGCGCGGCGGCGCGCGCGAGGGGAGAGCTGATGGCGACGCCGCTGCCGCCCAACGAGGCCTGCTTCTCCGTGGCCGAGCTCGTGAGCGAGACCTCGGGGCGCTTGCTCGCGGGCGAGCCGGACGCGGTGGTGGCGGGCGTCGAGACCGACAGCCGGGCGTCCCTCGCGGACAAGGTGTTCGTCGCGCTCGAGGGAGAGCGCTTCGACGGCCACGACTTCGTCTCCACGGCCGCCGAGCTCGGCGCCAGAGCGATGATCGTGTCGCGCGACGTGTCCGTCCCGACGGGCATCGCGGTGGTGCGCGTGGACTCGACGCTGGACGCCCTGGGCGAGCTTGGGCGCGCACACCGCGCGCGGCATCCGGCGACGGTCGTCGCCATCGCCGGCTCCGCCGGCAAGACCACGACCAAGAGCTGCGTCGCGGCGCTGCTCGGAGCCTTGCTCCCCGGCCAGGTGCTGTCCGCCGCGGGCAACCTCAACAATCGCGTCGGAGTGCCGCGCGTGCTCCTGGGCCTCTCGCCGCAGCACCGCGTGGCGGTCGTGGAGCTCGGGACGAACGCGACTGGAGAGGTAGCAGCCCTGGCGCGCATCGCCCGGCCCGACGTCGCGGTGCTCACGCTCATCGACATCGAGCACAGCGAGGGGCTCGGTGATCTCGACGCCATAGAGCGCGAAGAGGGCGCGCTGCTGCAGGCGCTGTCGGCCGACGGCGTCGCCATCGGCAACAGCGACGACGAGCGGGTGCTCAGGCAGCTGCGCCGCGCGCCCACTCCGCGCCAACTCGCCTACGGCTCGAGCCCCGAGGCCGACTACCGCGTGGTGGAGCGCGAGGCGCGCGGCCTCGACGGTGCGCGGCTGACGATCAGCAGCCCGCGCGGCGCGGCCCTGCGCTTCGAGGTCGGGCTCATGGGGCTGCCTGGCGCCCTGGCGGCGGCCGCGGCGGTCGCCGTGGCCGAGCAGCTGGTCGCCGAGCCGCTCGGCGCCGCGGCGCTGGCTCGAGCCTTCGCGGGCGCCGTGGGCGAGGACGGACGCTTGCGCCCCATCGCGCTGTCCGACGGCTCGGTGGTGATCGACGACACCTACAACGCCAACCCCGCCAGCGTGCTCGCCGCGGTGGGCACGGCGGCCGAGCTCGCGCGCGCCCGCGGCGCGGGGCTGGTGCTCGTGCTCGGCGAGATGCGCGAGCTCGGCGCGGCGAGCGTGGCGGAGCACGAGCGCGTGGGGCGTGAGCTCTCGGGCTTCGGGGCGCGTCGCCTGATCGCCGTGGCGGGTGACGCCGAACGGATGGTCGCGCCGGCGCGCCAAGCGGGCCTCGCGGCCGACTTCGTCGCCGACGCCGAGGCGGCGCTGCCGATCGTGCGCGCCTCGCTCGAGCCCGGCGACGTGGTGTTGGTCAAGGCCTCTCGTGGCGTGCGCGCCGAGCGAGTCGTGAGGGGTCTGTTGTCCGCCATCGGGAGAGCCGGATGATCTACGAGCTGCTCTATCCACTCAGTACCAAGTTCGGCTGGGCCAGCTCGTTCAACGTGCTCAGGTACACGCCCTTCCGCGCGATCATGGCCACGCTCACGGCCATGCTCTTGTGCTTCATCCTGGCGCCCTGGTTCATCCGTACCCTGCAGACCAAGCAGATCGGCCAGGTCGTGCGGGACGAAGGCCCGGAGAGCCACAAGATCAAGGCGGGCACGCCCACCATGGGTGGTGCGTTGATCTTGCTCGCGGTGCTGGTGCCCACGGCGCTGTGGGCGGACGTGCAGAACGTGTTCGTGGTCGCGACGGCGGCGGTGACGGCGGGCTACGGTCTCATCGGCTACATCGACGACCGACTGAAGATCCAGGGCTCGAACAGCCGCGGCCTGCCGGGACGCTACAAGCTGCTCGGCCAGACGCTGATCGGCGGCGCGGCGATCGGTTACCTGTACCTGGGCAGCGCGCGGGTACCGAGCAACTGGGTGGACATCCGCACCCGGCTGAGCGTGCCGTTCTTGGCGTTCGAGAAGCACCCCATCGACCTGCCGCTGTGGCTGTACGTGGTGTTCGCGGTTTTCGTCGTGGTGGCCACGAGCAACGCCGTGAACCTGACGGACGGGCTCGATGGTCTGGCGATCGGTCCGGTCATGATCAACGCCGGGACCTACATGGTGTGGGCCTACATTGCCGGCTCGGTGCTGTTCGGCCGGCCCTTGGCTGGCTACCTCGACATCGCGGGCATCCCCGAGATGGCCGAGCTCTCTGTCTTTGGCGCCGCGGTGATCGGGGCCGGCATCGGCTTTCTCTGGTACAACACCTATCCGGCGCAAGTGTTCATGGGGGACGTGGGCTCGTTGTCCCTGGGCGGGGGCCTGGGGATGCTCGCGGTGCTGACCAAGAACGAGCTGCTCAGCGTGCTGCTCGGCGGTGTGTTCGTGCTCGAGGCGGTCAGCGTCATCACGCAGGTCGTCAGCTTCAAGCTGTTCGGCAAGCGGGTGTTCCTGATGGCGCCCATCCACCACCACTTCGAGAAGAAGGGTTGGCCGGAGCCGCGCATCATCGTCCGCTTCTGGATCGTCTCCATTCTCTTGGCCCTCTTGGCCCTTTCGTCGCTCAAGTTGCGGTGACCTGATGGATTTGAAGGGCAAGCGCGTCATCCTGGTGGGACTCGGCAAGAGCGGCGTCGCGGCTGCACGCCTGTGTCTGGCCCAGGGCGCCACGGTGATCGGCACCGATCGGTCTCCGCTCGCCGCGCTGAGCGAGGAGGCGCGCGCGCTGCCCATCGAGCGGCTCGCCGGCGGCCACGCCCAGGTCGACTTCGCCGCGGCGGAGCTGATCGTCGTGTCGCCCGGGGTGGGCGCGCTGCCCGAGCTCGAGCGCGCCGAGCGCGCGGGCGTGGAGGTCATCGGCGAGCTGGAGCTGGCCTGCCGCTTCGTGACGGCCCCCATCGTCGCCGTCGGTGGGACCAACGGCAAGAGCACCGCCACCACGCTGGTGGCCGCGCTGCTCACCGCCTCGGGGCGACGGGTGTTCGCCGGCGCCAACCTGGGCATCCCGGCGGCCGAGGCCGCCTCCGAGGCCTACGACGTCGTGGTGTGGGAGGTCTCGAGCTTCCAGCTGGAGCGCGCGGCGACGTTTCGGCCCCGAGTGAGCGTGCTCCTCAACGTCACCGAAGATCACCTGGACCGTTACCCCGACTTCGACGCTTACGCGCGAGCCAAGGGTAACGCCTTCGCGAACCAGCTGCCCCAGGACGTGGCGATCGTCCCGGCGGGCGACGCCTTGTGCGAGGCGCAGGCGCGGCGCGGGCGCGGCCGCGTCATCACCTTCGGCGCCAGCGGGGACTACGTGCTCGAGGACCGCGTCGTGGTGGAGGCGGCCGGCGGGGCCCGCTTCTCCCTCGCCGGCGGCAAGCTGCACGGGCGACACAACCAGCTCAACGCTGCAGCGGCGATCGCGGCGGCGCGCGCGCTCGGGGTGGAGGTCGCCGCGATCGAGGCTGGTCTCGCAGGCTTCGAGCCGCTGCCCCACCGCATGGCGCTCGTCGCGCAGCGAGGGGGCGTGCGCTTCTACGACGATTCGAAGGGGACGAACGTTGGGGCGAGCGTGACCGCGCTCGATGGCTTGCTGGAGGAGCGTGGCGTGCTCATCGCCGGGGGGCGAGACAAGCACGGCTCCTACGCGCCGCTGGTCGCGGCGCTTCAGCGCAAGGGGCGCGCGGTGGTGCTGATCGGCGAGGCGGCGCGGCGCATCGCCGACGCGATCGGTAGCGCGGTGCCCGTCCGCTTCGCCGACAGTCTCGAGCAGGCGGTGGCGGAGGCGTTTCGGCTCGCCCGTCCGGGGGACGCGGTGCTGCTGTCCCCCGCGTGCTCGAGCTTCGACATGTTCGACAGCTACGCCCATCGAGGGGATTGCTTCGCGCGCGCCGCGCGCGCGCTCCCCGAGTCTCCAGCCGAGGAGAGCCGCGCATGAATCGAGTCGTCAACTACTTGCGCACCACCACGCGTCTCGGCGGGGTCGATCCGGTGCTCGCGGCCGTGGTCGTGGCCTTGATCGGGTTCGGCGTGGTCATGGTGTACAGCGCCAGCGTGATCGAGGCCACCGTCGTGTTCCGCGACCCGCAGTACTTCCTCAAGCGTCAGGGGGTGTACGCTGCGCTCGGGCTCGTCGCCATCATTGTGGTCAGTCGCATCGACTACCACAAGCTGCGCCCGCTCACCTACCCGGTGCTCGGCGTGGTGTTCGCGCTGATGGTGCTCTCGGTGATCGGCTTCGGTCACACGGGTGGTGGTGCGGCGCGCTGGCTGCGCCTCGGTCCCGTTCACGTGCAGCCCTCGGAGGCCGCCAAGCTCGCGCTCGTGCTGTGGCTCGCGTACTCCTTGGAGAAGAAGCGCGAGCGCGTGAAGTCCTTCTCCGTCGGCATGCTGCCGCACTTGCTCACCGCCGGCGCGCTGATGATGCTCTGCCTCAAGCAGCCGGACTTCGGCGGTGCCGTCGTACTGTTGTTCCTCACCTTCACCCTGCTGTTCGTGGCAGGCGCACGTCTCGGCTACTTGCTAGGCGTAGCGATGGTGGGCGTCGGCGCCTCCGTGTGGCTGGTGCGCTTCACCAACTACCGCTGGGAGCGGATGCTCGCTTGGTTCAACATGGAGGAGCACCGCCAGGATTTGGCCTACCAGCCCTTCCAGTCGGTGATGAGCTTCGGCAGCGGAGAGATCTGGGGGCTCGGTCTGGGCAAGGGCCTACAGGTCCTGTACCTGCCAGAGGCTCACACGGACTTCATCTCCGCCATCATCGGCGAGGAGCTCGGGTTCGTCGGCGTCTTGTGTCTGGCCGCGGTCTACCTGGTGATCGTCGCGCGAGGCGTGCGCATCGCGCTGGCCGCCCAGGACGACTACGGCTCGTACATCGCGTTCGGGATCAGCGTGCTGTTCGGTTGCCAGGCGCTGATCAACATGGCCGTGGCCATGGCTATCTTGCCCACCAAGGGGCTGACCTTGCCGTTCATCAGCTACGGTGGCTCGTCCTTGCTGGTGAACGCGGCAGCGATGGGCGTGCTGCTGAACGTCTCGCGGCCCCGGCTGGGCCCCGCCAACTCCCGGGT
The DNA here is from genome assembly GCA_019637295.1 of Polyangiaceae bacterium. Lineage (GTDB taxonomy): Bacteria > Myxococcota_A > Polyangia > Polyangiales > Polyangiaceae > JACKEA01. Next base: position 488,923 of record JAHBVX010000003.1, on the reverse strand, counting down.
GGACGACCCGGGAGCGTGCCCCGAGGCGAGCGCCACGCTCATGAGCGAGGCCGGGTTCTCGGCCCCGGACGGCGACAGGGCGCGGCGTGTGAAGGAGGCTGTCGCGTGAGGGTGACGCTGCTCTTCGCCGGCGGGGGCACCGGCGGCCACGTGTTCCCGTTGGTCGCCGTGGCCGACGCGGTGCGCTCCCTCGAGCCCTCGGCGAACATCGTGTTCGTGGGCACGGCTCGCGGCATGGAGACGCGGGTGGTGCCGGCGCGGGGGTACCCCCTCGAGCTCATGGACGTGTTGCCGCTGCGCGGCGGCGGGGTGCTCGGCGCGGTGCGCGGCGCGCTCCGGGCCCTGGGCGCGCTGGTCGAGGCTCGTGCGCTCGTCGCGCGCCTGGCGCCGGACGCCGTGCTGTCCATCGGTGGCTACGCGGCAGGGCCGGTGTCGCTCTGCGCGCGCCTGACCGGAGTGCCCCTGGCCCTGCTCGAGCCCAACAGCGTGATGGGGCTCGCCAATCGGCTCGTCGCGCCGGTCGTGTCGCGCGCGTACACCGCCTTCGAGGGCGCCGAGGGGCACTTCGCTCACGGGAAGGTGCGCCGCTACGGCGTGCCCATCCGACGTGACTTCCGTCCCGTGCCGCTGCGCTCGGGTCGGCCCGCGCGTCTGTTGGTGCTCGGCGGTAGTCAGGGCGCGCGCCGACTCAACGAGAACGTCCCTGAAGCCGTTGGCCGAGCGCAGTCTACGGTCAGCGTCCTACATCAGTGCGGTAAGAACGACGTCGACGCGGTGACCGAGCGCTACGCCCGCGTCGCGAGTGGGCTCGACGTACGCGTGACGCCGTTCATCGACGACATGCCCGCGGCGCTGGCCGAGGCAGACGTAGTCATCGCGCGCAGTGGCGCGAGCGCCGTGAGCGAGATCTGCGCGGTGGGCCGCGCGAGCATCTTGGTGCCTTACCCGTTCGCCGCGGGGGACCACCAGCGCGCCAACGCAGCCGAGGTCGCCGGCGCGGGCGCGGCCGTGCTGGTCGCCGACGCCCAGGCGAGCTCCGAGCGCATCGCGCAGGAGCTCGACGCGCTGTTTGGCGACCCGGATCGCCTCGAGCACATGGCGCAGGCGGCCAGGGGCCTCGGTCGACCCGACGCGGCCCTCGACGTGGCGCGGGACCTACTGCGGCTGGCCGGCAAGACGAGCGAGCGGGGCGAGCTCGCGGCGCGCTCGCCGGCGGGCGGTGAGCGAGACGGGACGCTCTGCGTCGCCCAGCACGGAGAGGCAGGCTGAGCCCATGTTTCGCGGACGCGTGCGCCACGTACACTTCATCGGCGTCGGTGGCATCGGCATGAGCGGGCTGGCCGAGATCCTGCGCACGCTCGAGTTCGATGTGTCCGGCTCGGATCTGCGAAAAGGCGAGAACACCGGCCGGCTCGAGCGCATGGGGGTGCGCGTCGACGTCGGGCACCGGCGCGAGAACGTCGCTGGCGCGGACGTCGTGGTCTACTCGAGCGCGATCGCGTCGCACAACCCAGAGATGGCGGAGGCGCACCGCTTGGGCATCCCGGTCATCACGCGCGCGGAGATGCTCGCGGAGCTCATGCGGGTCAAGTACGGCGTGGCCATCGCCGGCTCCCACGGCAAGACCACGACCACCTCGCTGGTGGCCACCGTGCTGCGCGCGGCGGGGTTCGACCCCACTGTCGTGGTCGGCGGGCGCATGGCGCAGCTCAGCTCGAACGCGCGGCTGGGCGCCGGCGACCTCTTGGTGGCCGAGGCCGACGAGAGCGACGGCTCGTTCCTGCGGCTCACGCCCACGGTGGCGGTGGTCACCAACATCGACCCGGAGCACCTCGATCACTATCGAACCCACGAGCGTCTCAAGGAAGCGTTCGTGGAGTTCATCGAGAAGGTGCCGTTCTACGGCCTGGCGGTGCTGTGCCTGGATCACCCGCACGTGCAGGAGCTGTTGCCCCGGATCCGACGCCGCCACGTGACCTACGGCCTCAGCCCCCAGGCCGACTATCACGCGCGAGGGCTCGGCGCGGCCGGGGTGCTCTCGCGCTTCTTGGTGTTCGGTCGCGGCCAGGCGCTGGGCGAGTTCTCCCTCAAGATGCCGGGGCAGCACAACGTGCTCAACGCGCTCGCGGCCATCGCCGTCGCGGACGAGCTGGAAGTCCCGCTCGACGTCGTGAAGGACGCGCTCGCGTCCTTCACGGGGGTGGCGCGTCGCTTCAGCATCGTGGGTGAGCCCGCGGGCGTCACGCTGGTAGACGACTACGGCCACCACCCGGCCGAGATCCTGGCCACCTTGGCCGCGGCTCGCGGCGCCTACTCGGGGCGAGTGATCGTTGCGTTCCAGCCTCACCGCTACTCGCGAACGCAGCAGCTGTTCGACGAGTTCTGCCGAGCCTTCAACGACGCGGACGCGGTGCTGTTGATTGACGTCTACGCGGCGGGCGAAGCGCCCATCGAGGGGGCGTCGTCGGAGCGGTTGGCGCGGGGCATCGCCGACCATGGCCACCACGCCGTCGAGTACGTCGCCGAGCGCGCCGCGCTGGCGCCGCGTCTGGCCGCCCTCGCCAAGCCCGGCGACGTGGTGATCGCGCTGGGCGCGGGCGACATCAACCGAGTGCTCGCGGATGTGGCCGCCGCGCTCGAGCCCGGGGGCAGTCAGCCATGAGTCGGAGACAGAAGACGCGGCATGGCGCCCACGTGTCGGCGCCCCGGGAAGATGGCTTCACCAGCGACGACAGCCCCGAGCCGCCGGGCGTGGCGGCGCGCCGCTCCGCTGCGGGACGCAGCGTGCCGCCTGGGCCGCCGGGCGCGCTGGCCAAGCTGTGGTCCTTCACCAAGCTCGGCGCCGGCGTGAGCTTGGTCGTCGCCGCCTCTCTCGGCGTGGCGTGGGGTGCGCACCGCTACGCCCTGACGACGCCGCGCTTCGCGATAAAGACCATCGACGTGCAGGGCGCGCGCAAGCGGGGCGAGGACCAGATCGCCAAGCAGATGGGCGTGAAGGTAGGGGACAACATCTTCTCGGTGGACACGGCGCTGGCCGAGCGTCGCGTGCTGGAAGACCCGTGGATCCGCGAGATCAAGATCACCCGCTCGTTGCCCGCGACGTTGCACGTGGAGATCGCCGAGCGGGAGGCCGCCGCGATCGCGAGCATCGGCGACCAGATGTACCTCGTCACCCGCTCCGGGGACCCCTTCAAGCGACTGGAGGACGGCGATCCCTTCGACCTGCCGGTGATCACGGGGATCGATCCCAAGGAGATCGCGCGCGACCGTGCGCGTGAGATCGAGCGGGTGGCGACCGGTATTCAGATCCTGCGCCACTGGGAGCGCATCGGGGTCAGCAAGACTCACCCCGCGCAGGAGGTGCACCTGACGCCGGGCGGCGACGCCATCCTGACCGTGGGCAAGGGGGGCATCGCGCTGCACCTCGGCGCCGGCCCGTGGCGCAAGAAGCTGCTCATGGCCGAGCGCGTGATGCAGCGGTTGGCGGGGGGTGGGCGCACCCCGGGGGTGGTGTTTCTGGACAACGCCGCCCACCCGGAGCGGGTGGTCGTACGCATGCGGTGAAGGTGGGACAGCGGACCATGTCGATGCCCTGGAAAACTCAGGTGAAAATTTGGCCCCGGGATCGGGCGCATGGCAGCGTCGGCCCTAGCCCAATCACCGCAATCCTCCGCCCCCGTCAGCCCGGAAACAGCGCTCCATGACCCACTCGCTCACCACCCCCGAAATCGTCGTCGGACTCGACCTCGGCACCACCAAGGTGAGCGCCGTCGTGGGTGAGGTCGACGCCGATGGCATCACCATCCTCGGGGTAGGGCTGGTGCCCTGCCGGGGACTCAAGAAGGGCGTCGTCAGCAACATCGACTGGACGGTGCGCAGCATTCGCGAAGCCATCGACTCCGCGCAGACCATGGCCGGCGTCGAGATCCGCACCGTGTACGTGGGGGTCGCCGGCAGTCACATCCGCAGCTTGCCCAGCGACGGCGTGTGCGCCGTCAGCGGCCGGGAGGTGACGCGCGCGGATCTGGAGCGCGTGCTCGAAGGCGCGCGCGCCATCCCGGTGGACGCGGACCGCATGATCCTGCACGCGCTGCCGCGCGAGTACGTCGTCGACAACCAGGATGGCATTCGGGATCCGATCGGCATGAGCGGCGTGCGCCTGCAGGCTCGCGTCAACCTGGTGACGGCAGCCACGAGCTGCGTCCAGAACGTGATCCGATGCGTGGAGCGCTGTGGTCTATCGGTGGCGGACGTGGTGCTCGAGCCGCTGGCCAGCGCCGGCGCGGTGCTCTCGGACGACGAGAAGGAGATCGGCGTCGCGGTGATCGACATCGGCGGCGGCACCACGGACCTGATGCTCTACGCCGACGGCGGCATCGCGCACACCAGCGTGATCCCGGCGGGCGGCAACAACATCACCAGCGACGTGGCCGCCGGCCTGCGCACGCCCGTGGCGGAGGCAGAGCGCCTCAAGCGCATGTATGGCTGCGCGCTCGGTCGCATGATCGCCGACGACGAGGAGATCGAGGTGCCCGGGGTGGGCGGACACGCGCCCCGCCGCGTGGCTCGCCGCTTGCTGAGCGACATCATCGAGCCCCGCGTGGAAGAGATCTTCAGCGAGGCGCGCCGGCGCATCGAGGAGACGGGCCTGCTCGAGCAGGTCAGCTCCGGCTGCGTGTTGACCGGGGGCGCCGCGCTGATGGAGGGCATGATCGAGTGCGCCGAGGAGATCTTGGGCATGCCCGTGAGGCTCGGGTTCCCGGTCGGCGTGCGGGGCATCGTGCAGCTGGTGCAGGGCCCGCAGCACGCCACCGGCGTGGGGCTCGTGCGCTACGGCGCGCAGCACCTGGCAGAGGCCTACTCGCGCGGCGACGCCCGGGTGGTGGTGGCGCCGGTGACCGACGCCGACGTGTCGGTCAACAAGAGCGGATTCTGGAGCTGGTTCAGAGCTGCATTCTGAGCTGGCTACCGAGGTAACGAGCAGGACGAAGCGACAGTTCACAGACAGATCAACGCCCCACAGCGACCCGCCCAAGGGAAGGCAGACCCTGGGTCGACGAAGGCAACCGAGCACGCGATGAGCACTCTCGGGTTAACGGGAGGAAGGGACGCACAATGAGTTTCTCAATCGAATTCGCCGACGAGTCACAGGCCTATCAGGCCAAGATCAAGGTCGTGGGCGTTGGCGGATCCGGCGGCAACGCCGTGAACACGATGATCCACTTCGGGCTGGAGGGCGTGGAGTTCATCAGCGTGAACACGGACGCTCAGGCGCTGAACGGCAACCTGGCGCCGATCAAGATCCCGATCGGTCAGAACCTCACGCGCGGGCTGGGCGCGGGCGCGGATCCCGAGCGGGGGCGCAAGGCCGCGCTCGAGGACGTGCAGCGCATCAAGGAGGCCATCGCCGGAGCGGACATGGTGTTCGTCACCGCCGGCATGGGCGGCGGAACGGGAACCGGAGCTGCGCCGGTCATCGCGCAGCTCGCTCGCGAAGAGGGTGCGCTCACCGTGGGCGTAGTGACCAAGCCCTTCCTGTTCGAGGGACGCAAGCGCTCCAAGCAGGCGGACATGGGGCTCAGCGGCCTCGGCGAGCACGTGGACACGCTGATCACCATCCCCAACGAGAAGCTGCTCAACCTCGCCGACGACGAGCTGACCTTCATGGAGGCCTTCCGCAAGGCGGATGAGGTCCTGTTCCAGGCGGTCAAGGGCATCAGCGATCTGATCACCCTCGACGGCATCGTGAACGTCGACTTCGCGGACGTGCGCACCGTCATGAGCAACATGGGACGCGCCCTGATGGGCACGGGCTGCGCCAAGGGCGAAGGCCGCGCGCGGCTCGCCGCCGAGCACGCCATCATGAGCCCGCTGCTCGACAACATCAGCGTGGATGGCGCCACCGGCGTGCTCATCAACGTGGTGGGCGGGCCGGACATGAAGATGCGCGAGATCCAGGAGGCCGCCACCCTGATTCAGGAGCAGGCCCACGAGGACGCCAACATCATCTTCGGCGCCAGCATCGACGAGACCATGGGCGAGGCCATCAAGGTCACGGTCATCGCCACCGGCTTCGACCGCGTCGAGGAAGACATCCACGTCGAGGTCCAGCGCGAGGCGCCCCGGCCGCTGGCGGCGCTGCAGCGCCGTGACTCGCTGCGCGAGGGCTTTGGCAGCAGCCCGCCCTCCCGCGCGCCGGCGACCAGCCGCAGCGAACCGGCGCTAGCGCTGGCTCCGTCGCGTCGCTCCGCGGCAATCGCGGCGAGCCTGCAGGCGGGCGCCCAGAGCGCCGGCGTTCCGGTGCGAGAGCGCATCACCTTCCCGGCGGGCCTCGATCACGACGACTGGGACACGCCCGCGTTCCAGCGTCGCGGCGGCGGCTGAGCCCGAGATCCTACGAGTCCTGCGGTATGGGACCCGGCCCCCTCCTTCTCGAGCGAGAGGGAGGGGGCGCCTTCATTCTAGCCGCCGGATTTGGACTCACTAGCGCGGCGCTGCTACGCTGATCGCTGGCTTCTTGCTGGGAGATTTCCAAATGCATCGATCCTTGTTTTTGGGCTGCGTCATGGCCGTAGGGTTGACCTTGAGTCTGTCGGGGTGCTCGGACGACGACGACAACGGCGGGTCCGGCGGCACGGCGGGCTCGGGCGGCGCGTCCGGCGGTTCGGGTGGTTCGGGTGGTTCGGGTGGTTCGGGTGGTTCGGGTGGCTCGGCAGGCTCCTCCGGCTCGGCCGGCTCCGCCGGGTCAGCTGGTTCGGCCGGGTCGGCCGGGTCGGCCGGCTCGGCAGGCTCCGCCGGCTCCGCCGGGTCCGCGGGGTCCGCGGGGTCCGCAGGCTCGGCGGGCGCAGGTGGCTCGAGCGCTTCCGGCTGCACCGGCACCCCCACGCCCTGCAGCCAGCTGAACGTCGGTCAGTGCGCCCAAGCGGGCTGTACGCCCGGCGCAGGAACGTGCTCCGGCACGGCGTCGGCATGCTCCACCGCGACCACCTCGGTCAGCTGCGGGCTGAAGCCCGGCTGCAGCTGGAGCTGACCGAGACGAGCGGCGGCGCGCCCCTCGCGGGCTGCGCCGCCGCGACGGGGGCCGCGCGCACCCGCGTCGGATCGCCCAGTCCGCCTTTTCGAATCCACGCCGTTGCCCTAGGGTTGACACGTGTCGAAGGCGACTCGCTGCGACCTCATCGTCCTCGGGGGCGGGCCTGCGGGGTCCACCGCCGCCGCGCTGCTCGCGCGCGCGGGTCGCCGGGTCGTCTTGCTCGAGAAGGACCGGCACCCGCGTTTTCACATCGGCGAGTCCCTGCTGCCGATGAACCTGCCGATCTTCGCGCGGCTGGGTGTGCTCGAGCAGGTCGCGGCCATCGGCGTCGAGAAGCCGGGCGCCGACTTCGCCGATGCGACCGACGCGGGTCACACCACGTACGCGTTCGCGCGAGCCCTGCGCGGCGAGTATCGCTATGCGTTCCAGGTCAAACGCGCCGAGCTCGATCAGCTGTTGTTCCAGAACGCGGCTCGGGCCGGCGCGGACGCACGCGAAGGGGTCACCGCGCGGGACGTGCAGCTCGACGACAGCGAGGTGCGGGTGACGGTGCGGGGTGAGTCCGGCGAGGACCAGACGCTCAGCGCCCGCTACTTGATCGACGCCAGCGGTCGCGACACGTTCCTCGGCAACAAACTGAGGCTGAAGGAGAACCACCCCTCCCACCGCAGCGCGGCGCTGTTCGCTCACTTCTCCGGCGTCGCGCGGCGTCAGGGCGACGAAGCGGGCAACATCAGCATCGTGCGCTTCGATGACGGCTGGGTCTGGCTCATCCCGCTGCGAGAGGACATCACCAGCATCGGCGCGGTCTGTCGCCCGGAGCGGCTCGAGGGCGTGCGCGGGCGCGAGACGGAGGCGCTCGCCGAGCTGCTCGCGGGGCTGCCGGCGGTGGCGCGTCGTCTCGCCTCCGCCAGCCAAGTCGGCCCCGCACGGCTGACCGGCAACTACTCGTATCGCTCACGCGCCATGACGGGTCCGCGCTGGCTGATGGTCGGAGACGCCCACGCCTTCATCGATCCGGTCTTCTCCAGCGGCGTGTATCTCGCCATGCGCAGCGCCGAGCGGGCGGCCGAGCTCGTCCACGACGTCCTGCATCGCCCCGAGCGCGAGGCAGCGCTGCAGGCGGCCTACGCCAAGGAGGTGAACAAGGGGCTCGAGGAGTTCTCCTGGTTCATCTGTCGCTTCATGGAGCCGACCATGGGTCGCCTGTTCGCCCGTCCGAACAACCTGCTCAAGATGGAGCAAGCCGTCACGTCGCTGCTGTCCGGGGACGTGTTCGAGCCCGGTCTGGTGCGCCTGCGACTGCTCGCCTTCAAAGCGGTATACGGCGCCAGCCGGCGGCGCGATGGAGCGTCACCCTGAGCGCGATGCGCTACTACTTCTGGGATTTCTTTGGCGACGCGGCGGACGCTACCGCCCGCCACTTCGAGCGACACCTCGCGGCGCGCCTCGGCGAGCTGGGCATCGAGCACGACGCGGTCGGTGTGCGCAGCGAAGGCGAGGGCCACGCGGCGGCCTTCTGTCGCGTACCGCAGGCCAGCTTCCTCGCCGTCGAGCGCAGCTTTCGGCCGAAGCGCGCGCTCGGGGCGGATGAGGTCGACGCCCGGTGAGGACGCTGCGTGACCGCAGCGGGGAGGTGCTCGGCCGGCGCTACCGGCTGGAGGCGCTGATCGCCCGCGGCGGGCAGAGCGCCGTCTATCGCGCCCGCGACCTGCGGGACGGCGACGGCGTGGCGATCAAGGTACTCTATGACGCCAGCCAACGGGACGAAGCGTTCGTCGAGCGGATGTTCCGCGAGGCACGCGCGATGACGACCCTCATGCGCACCCACGCCGTTCGCGCCCTCGATCAGTGCTTCACCGACGATGGCTGCATGGCGCTGGTGATGGAGCTCTTACACGGCGAAGAGCTCGAAGATCGCTTGCGCGCGCTCGAGGCTCGGGAGCAGCGCATGAGCGCAGCAGAGGTGGTGCAGATCCTCGACCCCATCGCGGCGACCTTGGACGTGGCCCACGAGCGCGGCATCGTGCACCGGGATCTGAAGCCCTCGAACATCTTCGTGATCGACGCGGCGCACGGCGGCGGCGTGCGCTTGCTGGACTTCGGCTTCGCCAAGTTCGTTCACCTGCGCGGGGTGACCCTGCAGGGGACCGTGGCCGGCTCTCCGAGCTACGTGGCGCCGGAGGCCTGGCTCGGGGATCCAGCCCGGCTCGATCAGCGCATCGACGTGTACGGGTTCGGTGCGATCGTGTTCCGCTGTCTCGCGGGTAGGCCGCCCTTCGTCGGCGACGACGCGTTCCAGCTGATGCGCGCGGTGACGCGAGATCCGCGCCCGAGCCTGCGCGCTTTTCGCCCCGAATTGCCCCCTGCGGTGGACGACTGGGTGCGCCAGTCCCTGGCAGTGGAGCCCAACGAACGGTTCGTGCGAGTTGGAGGACAGCTGCGCGCGCTCTGTTCTGCGCTGCAGGTCTGAGCTCGGCGGGGCCCGTGTTTTGGCTGGCCGGCGGGCGGCGGTGGGTGCACAATCCGAGCTGGAGGTTTCACTACATGCGGATCACGCGCTGGCTCTGGGTCGGGGGACTGTTCTTTGGGGTCGGCTGCGGAGGGGACGGCGACAACACGAACTTCCCGACCGACGGCGGCTCCGGCAGCGGAGGGTTCAACCTCGGGGGAGCGAGCAGCGGCGGCGCGAGCAGCGGTGGCAGCGCGGGCAGCGCGGGCAGCGCGGGCAGCGCAGGCACCGGCGGCGCGGCAGGCAGCGGCACCGGCGGCAGCGCCGCCGGCGGCAGCGGCGGCAGCGGCACCGGCGGCAGCGCCGCGGGTGGCAGCGGCGGCGGCTCCGCGGACTGCAGCAACCTCACCACCGGTCTGCCGGCGGCCTGCGACAGCTGCATGAAGGGCGCGTGCTGCAGCCAGATGCTCGCCTGCGAAGCCAACATGAGCTGCCGGAACCTGGTCGAGTGTCTGCAGCAGAACTGCTCCACGGCGCCGAACCTGCAGCAGTGCGCGCTGACGAACTGCTCGGCTCACCTCGGCGGCGCGACGCTCGCCACGGCCATCCAGCAGTGTCAGACGACGAACTGCTCCTCTCAGTGCGGCGGCTCGTAGGGCGCGCGCCGCCTCCGCGGGCCAGAGACCCATCATGACTGCCCCGGCGCTCGATCCCGAGACGGTCCGGCCGCACTACGCCCGCTTCTTGCGCCCCGGTCGCGTGCTGCTGACCGGCCACTCGCACCAGGCCTGGCCGGACGTCGCGCGGGAGGGGGTGCTCGAGAGCTTCGACGACGCGGCCGAGCACGTGGACGACAAGTGGTCGCGCGCCTTCGAGCGCGCGGACCGCGTCCGGCAGGGAGTGGTCGAGCGCATCGGCGGGCGGCCTGACGAGATTGCGCTCGGCAGCAGCACGCACGAACTGGGAGTGCGCTTCCTGTCCGCGCTCCCCCTGGCGCGCAGGCCCCGCCTGGTGACCACGAGCGGCGAGTTCCACAGCCTCGACCGCCAGCTCCGGCGGCTGTCCGAGGAGGGCGTCGAGGTCGTCCGGGTGCCCGCGGCGCCGCTGCGCACCCTAGCCGAGCGCCTCGCGGGTGCGGTGGACGAGCGCACCGCGGCGCTGCTCTGCTCCACGGTCTTGTTCGAGACCTCGGCCATCGTGGCCGATTTGCCGCGAGCCGTCAGCGCGGCGCAGGCGCGCGGTGCGCAGGTCTTGCTCGACGCGTATCACGCGTTCAACGTGGTGCCCTTCAGCGTCGCGGACTTCAGCGAACCCGTGTTCGTGACCGCGGGAGGGTACAAGTACGCGCAGTGGGGGGAGGGGGTGTGCTTCCTGCGGGTGCCGCCGGAGCCGGAGCTTCGTCCGGTGATCACGGGCTGGTTCTCCGATTTTGCGCGCCTCGACGCGCCGCGAGGCGCGGAGGTGAGCTACGGGGAGCGCCCCTGCGATCGCTTCGCGGGCAGCACCTACGATCCGGCCAGTCACTACCGCGCGGCGCGGGTCATCGAGCTGTTCCGCGAGCAGGGCTTCAGCGTGGCGCGGCTGCGCGCCACCTCGCTGCGGCAGACCCGCCGCATCCTGAGCGGGCTCCGCGGGATGGAGGTGCTCACGCCCACGGATGATCACGCGCGGGGCGGCTTCGTGACCCTGCGGGACGAGCGTGCTCGGCAGTGGGTGTCGGCGCTGCGCGGGCAACGGATCTGGGTCGATGCCCGCGCGGACCGGCTGCGCCTCGGACCCGCGCCCTACGTGACGGACGACGAGATCGATAGCGCGCTCATGGCGATCGCAGCACTACGCTGAGCTCGCACCAAGGTGGTCAGGGAGGAAGCTCGGGGGAGCCACGCTCGTGTGAGCACAGGGCTCCTGCGCGGCGCGCCGCTCCCGCGCCGGACCGACAAAGCGGTTCACATATCCCTGCGCGATCCCTAAGATGGCCGGGATGAAGCTAGAGCCCGTAGAGAGCCCGTATCTCGTTCCCTTCGACGGCAGCTTTCGCGTGAGCAAGGCCGCGACCAAGCCGCCCAAGGACATGCGCGACAAGGACGAGAACAAGAAGCAGCTCAAGAAACAGATCGGCCAGCTGCGGGAGCTGCAGCAGCAGCTCTACGCGCACGATCGCATGGCGCTGTTGCTCGTGTTCCAGGCCATGGATGCGGCGGGCAAGGACGGCACCATTCGCGCGGTGATGACGGGGGTGAACCCGGCGGGCTGCCAGGTGTACAGCTTCAAGGCGCCCTCGAGCGAGGAGCTGGATCATGATTTCTTGTGGCGCAACTACCGGGCGCTACCCGAGCGTGGTCGCATCGGGATCTTCAACCGCAGCCACTACGAAGAGGTGCTCGTGGTGCGCGTCCACCCGGAGTTTCTCGAGAAGCAGATGCTGCCCGAGCCGATCGAGCCGGAGGCGCTCTGGCCCACGCGCTACAAGGCCATCCGCGCGGCGGAGCGACACTGGTTTCAGTCCGGCACCGCCGTGCTCAAGTTCTGGCTCAACGTGTCGAAGGACGAGCAGCGCCGGCGGTTTCTGGACCGAATCGATCAACCCGAGGCCAACTGGAAGTTCTCCGCGCGAGACGTGGAAGAGCGCAAGCACTGGGACAAGTACATGGCCGCTTACCAAGACGCGCTGCGCGAGACCTCGCGGCCCTGGGCGCCCTGGTACGCCGTACCGGCGGACGACAAGGCCTACATGCGCCGTGTCGTCGCGGACATCGTGGTGCAGACCCTCAAGCGGATGGGGCTGAAGTATCCGAGCGTGTCCGCCGCGGCGCGGGCGGAGCTTCTGGCGCGACGGGCGGAGCTGGAGCAGGACTGACGAGCTGTCGCGAATCGACCCCGTTCACGCCGGCGGAGTCGAGCAGGCGAGCGACGGTGGGGGCGACGACGTCGATGAGCACGCGCGCGCGGCGGCCGTCCTGGTCCGACGCCTGCGCGAGGATCGCCGTGAGCTCGTCGCGCACGACCCCTGCGACGCGCTCCCCGCCGGCCTCGAGCGCGAAGCGCAAGATGCGGAACGCCAGCGCGGCGTGGCGCTCTTCGTCGTCCGCGATACGCGTGAACACCTCGGCGGCGGGGCCGAGGGCCGCGCGCTCCCGCGCGACGATCGCGCCCACTGTCTCTTCCACGCAGCCCTCGCGCAAGGTCTCGCGCGCCAAGGTCTCGAGGTCCGCCGGAGGTGGCGCGAGCCCCGCGAGGCAGAGGGGACCGGGGCCCAACTCTTCGCCGCACAGACGGCTGGCGACGCCGTAGGCGAGCCGGGCGTGTTCGATCTCGTCGCGGGCCGCGAGCTGAACGTCGCCGAGCAGCTCGGCGGGTGCGCCGAGGCTGAGCAACCCCAGGGTGGTGCGCGCGAAGGAGGCCACGCTCGAGTGCTCCAGCTCGGCGATGCGACGCCACTCGTCGGCGAAGAGGCCCGTCGCGTCGCCCTCGTACTTCGTGGTCCAGTCCCGCCTCGGCACGCTCGGCGCGGTGCGCAGCTCGCCGGCCACCCACAGCGGCCTGCCGACGTAGGGGGGCACGCACGTCTGGGGCATGGAGTAGCAGCAACCGTCCACGATGCTCGAGCGCCGCAGGCGCTCGCGTCGAGTGATGTCGGTGTCCAGCGCCGCGCTGCAGCCCAGGCTCGGCTCGAGGCATGGGCTCGCGGGGCTGCAGGAGCAGGCCACCGTTAGGGACGCAGGGCAGCCGGTCTTCGGGTCCCGCTCTTCGGACGGTGGCGTCAGGTGTCCGCTCTGGCAGCGCAGCGAGCGAGTGGTGCACCAGCGTTGGTTGGTGGGTGCTTCGACGAACCATGTGCCCGGAGGCGGCTCGGGGATCAGCGACTGGGTAGCGAGCGCGGCGGCGTCCGGGTCCACGGCCACGGTGGTCACGACCGCGGTGGCGGAGTCCGCGCCCGGCTCGGCGCCGGCGTCCGTGGCCACCTGCGGTGGCGACGCGGGCGGCTCGAGCGGCTCAGGCGCTGGTTCGACGAACCGTGCCTCGCCACCGTCCCGCGCACAGGTCGCCACCGCCAGCGGGGAGATGCCGATCATCCACCAGAGGCGCGCGCGAACGGCGGAGTGGGCCATGCGCCGGAGGGTAACCGAAGCCGAACGCGACCGGAAGGCGCGCTCAGGGGCCTCGGCGCGGCGCCTGAGCGCGGCCGCCCTCGCGTGGATCCGAGTAGCCGTGGGCGATTCTGCCCGCGACGACGATGTTGTTCGCGTCGCCGATGGGGATCGTCTTCTTGCTCAGGGTGTGGCCGTAGCCCACCAGCGCGTCGAGGGTAGGCTTGTCGGGCGAGCGCGCGCGCTCGTAGCGCACCTCGTCGGGGAAGAAGCCGTGGTGTACGCGCGGGGCGTCCACGGCGTCGTCCAGCGTCTTCTGTCCGTCCACCAACGCCAAGAACACCTGCGCGACGGTGCTCGGGATGGTGTCGCCGCCGGGTGAGCCGAGCACGGCGACGAGCTGCCCATCGCGCTGTACGAGGGTCGGGGCCATGCTGCTGGTCGTGCGGCGCCCGGGCTCGGGCAAGTTGTCTCCGGCGCTGGCGAAGGACGCCGCGGAGTTGTTGAGCACGATCCCAGTCTGGGGCACGACCAGCTTGGCGCCGAAGCCGGCAGACAGCGTCGTGGTCAAGCTCACGGCCATGCCCTGGCCATCGATCACGGACAGATGCGTGGTGTGCTCCGCTTCTCTCACGGCGGCCTGCCACAAGGGGTGCACGCGCTCGCTTGGCGTCGCGCGCTCGGGCTCGATGGGCGCGCGCGCGAGCAGGTCCTGGGGGCTCTGCCAGCGCGCAGCCAGCAGCTGAGCTCGCTCCGAATCGAGCCCGTCCGGTGAGACGACGTCGAAACGCCGGCGCGCCTGGGCACGGCGCGAGGCCTCGATGAAGAGGTGCAGGTAGGGCGCCGAGCCGTGGGGCTGCTCCCAGGCGCGCGCGGCCGCCATCTGCCGCAGGATGAGCGCGACGGCGACGCCGCCGGCGGAGGGCGGCGGCATGATGAAGAGCTCGTGCCCTCGGTACTGCACGTTGAGCGGCGTCCGTTCGAGGGCGCGGTAGGCCGCCAGGTCACGTCGGGTGATGGCGCCGCCGAGAGCTCGCTCGATGTGCTCGGCCACGTCACCGGAGTAGAACCCGTCGCGGCCGCGCTGCGCGATCGACTCGAGGGTGCGCGCGAGGTGCGGCCGGTGGAGCACCGCGCCTGCCGCCTTCGGCCGCTTGCCGTCGCCGAAGGTCGTAGCGGCGACGGGATCCTTCGAGAGGCCCTTCCAGTTCCAGCGAAACGTCAACGCCTCCCGCTCCCCGATGCGATGCCCCTTCTTGGCGAGCTCGATGGCGGGCGCGAGCAGCCGCTCCCGCGGCAGCGTTGCGAAGCGCTCGCGCCCGAGCTCGAGCCCAGCGACCGTGCCGGGTACACCAACCGAGAGTGGCCCGACCCCACCCTGGGCGATCATCTCCCGGAAGCGCTCGCGGCTGAGCCCACCCGGCGCGGTCTCTCGAAAGTCGATGGCGACGGGTGGCTGGCCCGGTCGGTGCACGAGCATGAAGCCCCCGCCACCGATGTTGCCGGCGGAGGGGTGGGTGACCGCCAGCGCGTACGCGGCGGCGATCGCCGCGTCCATGGCGTTGCCGCCCGCCTCGAGCACGGTCACGCCCGCGCGGGTGGCGAGGGCCTCGACGCTGACGACGAGGCCCCGGGAGCTCGTCACGACGCGGCGGCCACCGGCCCGCATCGCGATGGCGGGGCCGGGCGCGATCACCAGCTCGGCTGCGGCTGGCGCTGCGTCGGTCGTGGCGGCGGCGTCCGCGCCGGCTGCGCTGGCAGCCGCGGGAGCGGCGCTCGGGCGTCGCTCTCGCGCCGGCTCCTTCGAGCGCGCCTCGGTCGCCTCGGGCTTCGCGCACGCGCACCCGAGCAGGAGCGACAAGAGCACGAGCAGTAGCCGGCTCATCGCGCTCGCTCCTCCAGGCGCCCCACCGCGAGCAGGTGCCGCTCGGAGGGCAACAGCTCGGCGTCGGGCAGCTCGATCGCGGGAGCGCCCAGCCTACGCTGGCGCTGGTACAGCTGGTGACGCAGGTGGCTCGCGCCCACCTCGACCACCACCCACGCCGGCAGCGCGCCGACGCACAGCAGTGTGGAGCCCAGCCCGAGACAGACCGCCGCGAGCAGCGTGAACAGCAGCAGAGACCAGAGCACTCGGGCGACGCCGCGGCGGGCCAGCGGCCAGACCTGACCCGACGCCAGCGCGACCGCCAGGCTGCGGCCGAGCTCCGCGCGAGTGAGCACCGCGTTGGATGTGATCGCGACCAGGCTCGCGAGCGTGACGGACGCGAGCACGCCACCGACGAGCAGCCCGATGGCTAGCGGACCACCCGCCAACACCGACGCCCACAGGCCCGCGTTGAGCACGAAGAACGCGAACGCCAGGGTCGTCAACAGCGCCGAAGCGGCGGCCAGCGACACCAACCCCGAGGGCGTCCCGCGCCGCGCGTAGTGCAGCAGGTCCCGCCAGCGCGGGACCGGCAGCGGGTCGGGGTGGTGGCGAGCGAGGCGCACGTGAGCCTCGCTCGCCCAACCCCGCACCGCGAGCGGTCCGAGCACGGGGATCACGAGCCAGAGGCTCGCGAGCGTGACCCGCAGCGCCCAGCGCTCGGGTGTGAAAGCGAAGGTGAGCGCTTCGACGGCGCTCACCGGCCGCGGCGCGACTGGGCCGGGCGCGGGCTGTTTGGGCACGGCCGCCAGCGGCAACCCGATGGCGTCGAGATCTCGCGCGAAGGGGTCCTCGCTCTCGACCCGTACGCGCAGCACGTTAACCTCGTCCCGCGGCGAGGCCTCGACCCGGCGAAGCTCCTCGAGCTCCTCGCCCTCCGTCTCGATCAACGCCTTGGGCTCGAGCGGCATCGCGACCCCTCAGTACTGGGCGCGCTGCTCGGAGGGGAGCGCGACGGCTTCCTTCACCCGGATGGGCGCGCCACCGCGGGACAAGTACTCCTCATAGACCTGAAAGCGCAGGTGCATCGCCGCGATCTGGATCACCGCCACCGCGGGGTACAGACCGACGTAGCACGCCAGCATGCCCAGGAGCACGATCCCGAAGGCGACGAAGCCGAACACGATGTTCTTGACCAACACCCGCCAGAAGGTCGCCTTGATGTACGGCATCAGCTCGCTCATCCGAAACGCCTCGCCGAAGTTCTCCGTGAGCTCGGCCCGGGTGGTCAGCGCGTTGATCACGACGCCCACGCACAACATGATCAGCGCGGTGACTAGGCCACCGACCAGTCCGACGGCCACGCCGGCGAGCGCCTCGCCCGTCGCCGACATGGTCATGAACACGAAGGCCGCCATCGCGCCCAACAGCCCATACAACACGACCATCAGCGGGAGCGTGCTCACCAGCGACACGAGGAACACCGTGAGCCCCTTCTTGATGTACTCGCCGAAGTCCGCGAACTCGATGTACACCACTGGCGACGGGTGCCGGCGCGCCTTGCGCTGCTGGATCTCGCACATCCAGCCGGACAGGGCGATGGGGCCGACGATGGGTATGATCATGAAGATGAGCGCGAACAGCACGTTGTGCTTCCACTCGGGATCGGCGAACACGTCCTTGAGCGCGCGGATGACGCTGACCTCGGGGGCGCCGGACGCGCCGGGTGACAGCCCCGGATCATGAGCGGGGACGACGGCTTCCGAGTACCAGGGGGGCTGCATGCCGGCAGGGTAGGTCAATTCCCGGCCGCTGCCCAAGGGCCGCGCGATGACCCGCGCTTGGCGCTTCGGACCGGCAACCCTGTACACTTCCCCCGGCGTCAGCCGAGGGCTTGCTCGAGATCCGCGAGTAGATCGGCCCGGTCCTCGATGCCCACGCTGAGCCGCAACAGGCCGTCGCCGATACCGGCGGCGCGCCGGACCTCCGGGGGCATGTTCAGGGCGGTCGTCGAGGCCGGGTGGGTGATGAGGGAGCGCACGTCGCCCAGGCTCACGGCGTGGCTGATCAGGCGCACGCGATCGAGCACCCGCCGACCCGCGTCGATGCCCCCCACGAGCTCGAACGCGAGCAGCGAGCCGAAGGCGGTCATCTGGCGGCACGCGACGTCGTGACCGGGGTGTGTGGGTAGGGAAGGGTGCCGGACGGTCTGCACCGCGGGGTGCTCCGTCAACACCTGGGCGAGTCGTGCTGCCGTGTGGCAGGCGCGCTCTTGGCGCAGGGCCAAGGTGCGGATCCCGCGCAGGATGAGCCACGCGTTGAAGGGCGACAGGACACCGCCCAGCCCCTGCGTGACCCAGCGGCGCACGCTAGCGAGCTGCGCGTCGCTGCCGACGACGCAGCCGCCTATCGCGTCGCCGTGGCCTCCCAGCCCTTTGGTGGCCGAGTGCACCACCAGCTCGGCGCCGAGGGTGAGCGGTCGCTGGCAGTACGGTGTCGCGAAGGTGTTGTCCACCACGGTGACCGCCCCATGCGCGCGCCCGAGCTCGGCGACCGCGCGGACATCGGTGATGGCGAGCACGGGGTTGGCGGGTGTCTCGACCCACAGCACGCGAGTCTCGGGTCGGAGCGCCGCCTGGTAGGCGGCGACCGTGGCGTCATCGACGAAGGTCGTCGCGATGCCGAGAGAGGGCAGCCGCTCGCGCAGCAGTCGCGACGTCTCGCCGTAGCAGGCGGTAGGCGCGACGACGTGCGCGCCGGCGCCGCAGAGCGACAAGAGGGTTGCGCTGACCGCCGCCATGCCGCTGGCCGTAGCCACGCAGCCCGCGCCGCCTTCGAGCTGCGCGACGACGCGCTCGAGCTCGGCGACCGTGGGGTTCTGCCAGCGCCCATAGACGTAAGCGTCGGTCTCGCCCAGGAATGCGGCCGCGGATTGCTCCGCGGTTCCCAAGTGAAACGCGCTCGACAGCACGAGCGGCGAGTCGAGCGCACCCGGAGCGCGCGAGTCATCCTCCGCGTGAACGCACAGGGTGGACGACAGACCCGCGGCGACCGCGTCGGTCACGGCAACAGATCGGTGCGCAGGCGCTTGCGCCGGCGACGCGCGGCTTCGCTCATCTTCTTGCGACGCTTCACGGACGGCTTCATGTAGTGCCGACGGCGCTTGAGCTCGCGCAGGATGCCCTCCGCGGCCATTTTCCGCTTGAGGTGCTTGATGGCTCGCTCGATGCCCTTGTCTCCGACCTGGACTTCGAGCGACTTACACTGGATGGCTTCACTGGGATTGGGCACGGGGCCCGGGGTTTTGGCAAAGACCGAGCCCCGAGGCAAGGCCTTTTCTGTGCGACGCGGTCCAACGCCCCCTTTGCATTTCGGACGCGGGCGCGCAACGCTGCCGCCCCATGGCTGACAGCGCCACCTTCCGGCCCAAGGCCGTGCACGCTCCTCACGGCGCCGCCGTGCTGTCCGTGACCTGGGCAGATGGTCATAAGTCCTCGTATCCGCACAGGATCCTGCGCGGGTTCTGCCCCTGCGCGGGTTGCCAAGGCCACGGCGGTGAGATCCGCTTCATCGAGGGGGGTAGCCTGGAGCTGCGCGAGCTCGAACAGATCGGCAACTACGCGCTCGGCCTCACCTGGGGGGACTCGCACACCGGGGGCATCTACTCGTTCCGCTACCTGCGCCGCCTCGGCGACCTGCTGGACGAGCACGGCGCCGGCGGCGTCGAGCAGCTCGGCGCCCTGCCCCGCACATGAAGGTGCTCATCCTGACGACGTCGTATCCCACGCGGGTGGGAGAGCCGGCGGGTCACTTCGTCGAGACCGAGGCCCGCGCGCTCACCGCCGCCGGCCACGACGTCACCGTCGTCGCGCCGGGGCCGCCGGGCGAGGTGGTCCGCCACGGAGTGCGGATGCAGTTCATTCACGGCGGTGGGGCGTTCGGCGCGCCGGGCGTGGTCGCCCGTCTGCGACAGCGGCCGACGCGAGCGCTCGCGGTCCTGCGCTTCCTGCGGGCCGCCCGCGACGCCATCGAGCGCCGCGGCTCGCTCGACCGCATCATCGTACACTTCCTGGTTCCGTCGTTGCTCTCGTTGCCGCGACGCTCGAGTGCGCAGATCGAAGCCGTTGGCCACGGCAGCGACGTGCGATTGCTCGTGAGCGCACCCCGCGCGCTGGCCAGGCGCTTCATCGCGGCGCAGCTCGCCCGCGGCGTCCGCTTCCGCTTCGTCTCCGAGCAACTGCGTCGCGAGGCCGCGACCGTTCACCCGGAGCTGGCCCGCGCCGTGGTGGCTCCACCGCCCGTGGACGTGAGCGGCGTGCCGGGGCGCGCCGCTGCGCGGCTCGGTCACGGAGTCGCGAGAGACACGCGCCTCGTCGTCGTCGTCGGGCGACTGATCCCGAGTAAGCGCGTGGACGTCGCGCTCTGCGCCGCGACCCTGATCCCTGGCGCGCGTGTCGTGTGCATCGGCGACGGGCCCGAGCGAGCCGGACTCGAGAAGCGCTTTGGCTCGGTGGGTTTTCTGGGGCAGCTGCTGCGCCCCGAGGCCCTGGCGTGGATCGCGGCGTCGGATCTCCTCGTCAGCGCGTCGCGTCTGGAGGGCGCGCCGACGGTCGTACGCGAGGCGCGCGCCCTCGGCGTGCCCGTGGTCGCCGCGCGGGCGGGAGATCTGGACGCCTGGGCGGAGCGGGATCGGGGGATCTGGGTGACGCCGTGAGTGGTCAGCCGTCGTGGCGGATGCGCGGCATGAGCTCGACGAAGTTACAGGGTCGGGTTCGGCTGTCGAGCTGAGGCAGCAAGATCTTCTCGAGGGCCAAGCGCACGGCGCCGGTGGAACCGGGCAGCAAGAAGACCAAGGTGGTCTGGCACAGCGCGGCCTCGGCGCGGGACTGGATCGTGGACGCTCCGATGTCCGCGTAGGACAGCATGCGAAACAGCTCCCCGAAGCCCGGAATGGGCTTGGTGATCAGGGGCGCCAACGCGTCCGGCGTGACGTCCCGGGCGGTGACACCGGTGCCACCGGTCGCGATCACGACATCCACGCGCGGGTCGGCGACCAACGCCGTGAGGCGCTCGCGGATGTCCAAGAGGTCGTCGCGGACGATCTCGCGCGTCAGTACCTGGTGCCCGGCCGCGGCGAGCTCGTGCTGGACCAGCGCGCCGCTCGTGTCGGTCTCGAGGGTGCGCGTGTCGCTGACCGTGAGCACGGCGATGTTCACGGGGGTCGGGTGCTGGGCGGAGGACATGCTCGGGAGCACACTATTGCCGGCAATCGGCGGGGCGTCGAGCGCGCGGGACGCGGGCCTGCCGGCAGCACGAAACTGGGCCAGCGGGCCCGGTCACGCCTACCCTCCGTCGAGCCATGTCGGCTCCCGCCAGCGTCGAGGCCGCGCCGCACGCGCTGCCCCTTCCACCCATTCGGCTGCGCACGGTCTTGCTCCTCGGGGTGCTGGTCGCCGCCGCGCTGTGGGCGCACCCGCGGGCGCGGGCCGCCTGGAACGTCCACTCCGCCGGCGCCGCCGTCGCCAACTACGGTCTGTGCATGGTGGGGCCGACGGGGCCCTCGCTGCTGCGCGACAACCCAGCGGAGTTTCGCACGCTGGTTCGGCGCCGGCTGATCGCGGCGCGTGCCGACGAGCAGCCCTTCGAGGGCTGCGCCAAGTTCGCGCTCGAGGTGACGGACTCGGTGGACATCGAGCGGGCGCATCGCCACGCGGCGGCGGCCTACCTCGAGTACGGTGCGATTGATCCGGGCACGCCAGCGGCGCGCCGCGCCCCCACCCTCGACCAGCTCCGGGTCAGCACCAAGCCCGTCGCAGAGTTGGCTCAGGAAGCGTGGCCGTTCGTGCGCAGCGGATACACCGTGCTCGTGCGACCGAGCATGACGGCGAAAGAAGCGGTTCACCCGGTCGAGTTGCCTCGCGCCGGCGTTGGCCGCGGACTGCCCGCCTGGCACGCCTGGTACCGCCCGGTGGTTCGCCAGGGCAAGCGCCTGTTCGTCGCCATCGGCGCGGGCGCCAACCTGAGCGTACTGAGCTCGACCGATGGCGGGACGGTGTGGTCGGTGGCCCCGGTCTCCGCGGGGCGGGCTTTCGCCGAGCGCTGTGGCTCGCCGGAACGCTGGTTCGCGTTCTCGCTCAACGGCGCGGCGAACACCGTGCTGGTCACCTCGCACGGTGCCGGCGTGGCCTCGGAGCCCGTCCCCCTGGCCCGAGCCGACGCCGAGCTGTTCGCGACCTCCTGTGACGACACGACGCTGGTCGCGGCACTCAAGGCCAAAGGTCGACGCGACGTGGTACTCAAGCTGTGCAGTCACGGAGCCGGCTGCCGGCCGCTCGAGCTGCCGCGCTTCGGTAGCAGCGAGCTCGTGCCGCGCTATCCGCTCGACGTAGCTCGCGTCAAAGGGGCCATCGTGCTGGCGACGAACATGAACGGCATCCTGCGGGTCACGTCGAGCCGCGACGACGGACGCAGCTGGACCCCCTACAACGTGGCCCTCGACGGCGTCCGCGCTGGCAAGCGGGGCGGCGGCGGCCAGCGCGTCCACCTGCTCCCGCTGGACGATCGGGTCATGCTCTACACCGGCGCGGGGGAGCCCTCCACCGAGTATCCGGTGCTCTTCTCGGACGACTTTGGCGCCAGCTGGCGCGCCCGCTGAGCGACGGATGTTCGTCTACGAACGCACGGTGCGGTTTCACGAGGTCGACGCGGCCGGGCTGCTGTTCTTTCCGTGGTTCTTCAGCTACGCACACGAGGCCATGGAGGCGTGGTGCGGCGCGCTGGACGGTGGCTACGCTCGGCTCATCCTGCAGCGTCGTGTGGGGTTGCCCGCGGTGGCGCTGGCGTCCGAGTTCGTGGCGCCCTTGCGCTACGGCGACGCCGCTCGAGTGGAGCTAGGCGTCTCGCGTCTCGGCAACCGCAGCTTGACCCTCGAGTACGGCTTCCGGCGCCGCTCGGATGGGGAGTCGTGCGCGACGATATCGCACACGGTGGTGTGCACGGATCTCGACGCGCTGGCCAGCACGGACATGCCCTCGGACCTGCGCGAACTCGCCGCGCAGCACCTGCGCACCAGCTCAGGGTGAGCGCTCCGCAACCCGCGCGAAGGTGCGTCTCACCCAGTGCGGATGATCGTGACCACCGACGCGAACGGGATCGAGCTCGGCCGCGAGCACCATCAACGCACGCACGCGAGTGCGCGCGTCGCGGACCTCTGCGCTCGAGGCGTCCCGCTGCTCGAGCAGCACCAGGACGCGCCGTAGGCTGGAGAGCGCACCGATCCAGTTGCTGGCCTCCACGTACCACCCCGCCAAGGTCTGAAGCCGCTCCACATGGTCCGGGGCGCGCTCCAGCGATGCAGCGAGGTCGGACAGCGCGCCCCGGGAGTCGCCGCGCCTTCGGCGCAGCTCGGCGCGACGCGCCAGCGCTTCCGCCGTGGCGCTCGGCAAGCGCAAGGCCAGGTCGTACACGCGCTCGGCTTCGCCCACGTCGCCCAAGGCCTCGCGCAGCGAGCCCAGCGCGAAGTAGGCCGGGCCGTAGCTGGGGTCCATGCGGATGGCCTCCGTGAGCCATGCCAGCGCGCGGCCAGCGTCGCCGCCGCTTCTGGCCTGAGCAGCGCGGTCGACGAGCTCCCGCGCGGCGCGCGTCGCCCAGCTCTCGGCCGGCGCGGGCGTGGGGGCCGGCGCTCTCGAGGCTGGCGGCGGGGACGGGGGCAGGGGACGCTGGACCGGATCGTCGAAGCGCGCGGTGGGGGTCGCGAGCGCCGGCGTCGAGCCGAGCACCGTCGCGAGCGCGGCGCTGGCGGCCAGGGCGCGTCGAGGCATCGCCACAGGATACCAAATGGGGGGCGCGGCGCCCTTCGGGGTCGTGCTCGCGGCGCCTCAGCCGTGTCCCGGCGCCCACGCCGGGCAATCGCCGAGGGGTCTGTTTGTCCGCCTTGCGGTCGCGGCACGCCCGTTGCTGACTGCCCGCCCGGAGGTCCCCGAATTGTCTCGACTCCTCGCCTTGTCCCGAGCCCTGCGCCCCCTGAGTTGGGCGCTCTGCGTCGCCGTCGCTGCCTGCGTGCCCGGCGCCGCCCAGATGCCGGTGGTCTCCCCCGCCGGGACCCTCGCTCCGGGCGGGGGCTCGGACCACGCGGCGGACGCCGCGCCCTTCGCCGTGGTCCACGCCTCTCCCCAGGGAGAGGCCGGCGACCGCGCCGACGTCAGCGTGGTCTTCAGTCGCCCGCTGCGCGCGCTCGGCCTCGCCGGAGCGGAGGCTCCCGCCCCGATTCGACTCTCGCCGGAGGTCCCCGGTCGCTGGCAATGGGTCGGGACTCACGCGCTGATCTTCGCGCCGGCCGCCGGTCGCTTGCCGGCGGCGACGCGCTTCGAGGCGGAGGTGCCGGCTGCGACCCGCGCCCTCGACGGCAGCGTGCTCGGCAAGCCTCACCGCTTCGCGTTCACGACGCCGAGGCCCACGCTCGTGCGCAGCTCGCCGTTCGACGGAGCCGAAGGACTCGAGCCCAAGACGACGCTCACCTTGCGCTTCAATCAGCCGATCGACCCCGGTCAGCTGGAGCAGGCCACGCGGCTCGTCCAGACCGCTCCCCAGCGAGACGAGGCGATCGGGTTCGCGGCGCGGCGGCCGGATCCCGCTCAGACTAAGCTCCTGGAGCTCGTCCCGCGCGCGCCCCTGCCCGTGAACACGCAGTTCGAGCTGCAGATCGGCGCGGGTCTGCGAGGCGAAGAGGGCGCGCTCCCGGCGAACGTCCCCCAGCGCGTGCGGTTTCGCACCTACGGCCCGCTCGCCGTCGAGCGCGTCGTGTGCGACCGCAACACGCCGGGCGGTCGCTGCGCAGCCGGTGGCTCGATCGGCATCTCGCTCAGCAACGCTGTGCGACTGCGCGAGCTGAAGCGCGCGCTCAGCGTCGCGCCCGCCGTCCCGATCCGCTGGGACTCCTGGCGTGAGGACGACGATCTGGTCAGCTATCTCGACCTGGCGGCGCCGTTTCAGCCGGGCAAGACCTACACGCTGCGCGTCGCGCCCGGTCTCAGCGACCGCTACGGGCAGCGCCTCGCCCGCGGCTGGTCGGAGGCAGTTCGCTTCGACGATCTGTGGCCGACGGTGGAGATCGGCGTCAGCGGCGACACTCTCGAGGCCAGCCGTCTCGCTCCGCTCACCATCGGCTCGGTCAACGTCGACCAGTACCAGCTGACCCTGGGAGCGCTCAGCCGAGCTCAGGCCGTCGAGCTGTTGCCCGAGCTGGACTCGGGCCGGCGCTTGGCAAAGCTCGTGCAGTGGCATGGGTCTCGCGCGGTGACTCCAAAGGCGGCGACGAACGTGCTGCACGAAAATCGCGTCGACGTCGCTTCGGTGCTCGGCGCCAGTCGTCGCGGAGTTCTCGGCATCGCGGTGACCCATCGCGAGCGGGATGGGGACAAGCCGCGCGACCGCCAACACCTTCGCTTGCTTCAAGTCACCGACCTCGCGCTCAGCGGCAAGATCAGCCGTCATGGCTCAGCGGTCTGGGTCACGCGCCTGTCGACCGGGGCGCCGGTGAGCGGCGCGACGGTGGAGCTCCACCGCCCGCGCGGGATCGTGCGCAAGACGACCGACGCCCACGGGCTCGTCTCGCTGTCGAGCTCCGAGCTCGCCCCCAACCTGGACGAAGACGCCGGTGACACTCGCGCCGTCTTGATCGCCGAGCACGCCGGGGACTGGACGGCACGTCCGGTGCGCGACTACCTCTCGCCCTGGCGGCTGGACGTGCCGGTGGATCCCAGCGGCAAGCTCCATACCTATGGCTTGTTGTTCACCGAGCGCGGGCTGTATCGCCCGGGCGATCAGGTCTCGCTCAAGGGCATCCTTCGCCGCGAGACGGCGAGCGGCAACGCGATCCCAGCGGGCGCCACGTTCGAGCTCGCGCTCGAGTCGCCCGAGGGCGAGCGAGTCGGCAAGCGCAGCGTGCGCGCGAGCCGCTTCGGCTCCTTCGACGCGGTCATCACCGTGCCTCGGGCTGGCGCTCTCGGGACCTGGCGCGCCTCGCTCACAGGTCCGGGCATCGGCTGGGTGAGCGAGAGCTTCGAGGTCGCCGAGTACCGACCCGCCGAGTTCAAGGTCTCCGTCGAGAGCGATCGGCCCAGCTATGTTCGCGGGGACCGCGCGTCTTGGCTGGTCCGTGGCGACTACCTGTTCGGCTCTCCCATGGCGCGCGCCGAGGCCCGGTCGAGCGTGTCGCGCTCCCCGACGTCCTTCTCGCCACCGGGTAGCGACGCCTTCGTCACCTCGAGCGCGCTCCTGCACGACGACGACGAGCACGAGTCGCTGTCCTACGCCACGCTGCTCAGCGAGCAGAAGCCGCTCGACGCGGAGGGCAAGCTCGGGCTCGAGACCACTCTGGCCATGCCCGGGCAACGAGGTCCGGAGCTGGTGACCGCGGAGAGCGAGATCTCGGACGTGTCGCGGCAGTCGCTGGCGTCTTCCACCTCCGCGGTCGTGCATCCCGCGAGCTTCTACGTCGGCATCGAGCAGCTCTCGGACTACTTCGTGACCGCGCCGGGCACCCTGACACCCAAGATCGTGGCGCTGTCCACCACCGGCGCTCGGCTGCCCGGCAAGTCCGTGGACGTGGAGCTCGTCTCGCGAAAGTGGTCGGTCGCGCGCCGGGACGCAGGCGGTGGGCGGGTCGGCTCGGTGAGCCGCGCCGTCGATCGCGTCGTCTCGCGCTGTAAGCTGACGACCCAGGCCACGCCTGCGGGTTGCACGCTGCAGCTGACCGAGGGTGGCTCCTACTTCGTGCGCGCCAGCGCCCAGGACGAACGCAACAACCCGGTCAGCGCGGCGCTGTCGTTCTACGGCATCGGCCCCGGCGGCTCGCCCTGGCGCGAGAACGATCGCCGCAAGCTGGAGCTGAGTCCGAACAAGAAGAGCTACAGCGTGGGCGAGACGGCCCGGGTGCTCGTGAAGAACCCGTTCCCGAACGCGGAGGCGTGGGTGACCGTCGAGCGCGCCGGGGTCTATCGCTCTACGCGGATGAAGCTCACGGGCGCCACCCCGGTGGTCGAGGTGCCCATCACGGACGAGCTGTTGCCCAACGCGTTTCTGTCGGTGCTCGTCACCCGCGGTCGCACCCGAGCGCCGGTAGCCGGGGGAGCGGACGTGGGGGCGCCGGACTACCGGCTCGGTTATGTCGAGCTGCCCATCGACGCCAGCGCGCGGCGCCTGACGGTGAAGCTCGCGCCGTCTGCCGCCGAGACCAAGCCCGGCGCCGCTGTCAGCGTCGACGTCGAGGTTCGCGATGCGGCAGGCAAGCCCAAAGCGGCGGAGGTCGCGCTCTACGCCGTCGACGAGGGAGTGCTGTCGCTGATCGGCTACCGCACGCCCGACCCGCTGCCCGTGTTCACCGCGCCGCGGGCCCTCTCGGTGGTCACCCTGGAGAGTCGCGAGGCGCTCGCGCGGCTCGGGCTCGAGACCCTCACCGGTAGCCTGGGCCTAGACAAGGGCCGAGACGGCGGCGGCGGAGGTGAGCAGCGAGGTGCGCGCCGCGACTTTCGTCAGAGCGCCTACGTGAACCCGGTGGTGATGACCGGGTCGAACGGCAGGGCCCGGGTCAGCTTCACCCTGCCGGACAGCCTCACCACCTATCGCGTGATGGCGGTGGCGGCGACGCTCGACGACCGCTACGGCTTCGGTGAGTCGCGGATCGTGACCAGCCAGCGCCTGATGGCGCGTCCGGCCCTGCCGCGCTTCCTGCGCGCGGGTGACGACGCGCAGGCCGGCGTGATCGTGAGCTCCAAAGGGCTCGACGCGACCCGGGCGACGGTCAGCGCGACGGTCAGCGGCGTCGAGCTGGTGGGGGACAAGTCGCGCTCCATCGACTTGCCCAAGAACGGCAGCGTGGAGGTACGCTTCGATCTGCGCGCGCGATCGGCTGGCCGGGCCAAGCTGCGCTTCGACGTGGCCGCTGGCCCCGAGCGCGACGCGGTCGAGGTGGGTCGCGAGGTGAGCGTGCCGACGGTGCTCGAAGCGGTCGCGCTGTATGGACAGACCCAGCGCGCCGAAGCACAGAAGCTGGGGGACCTGTCCGCCATGCGCCGGGACACCGGGGAGCTGTCCCTCAGCCTGGCGTCCACCGCGCTAGTTGGGCTCGGGGGAGGCGTCGAGCAACTAGTGGAGTACCCGTACGGTTGCACCGAGCAGCTCGCGAGTCGTCTGTTGCCGCTGCTTCCGCTGCGCGACCTGGCCCGGGACTTCGCGATCGCCCTGCCCGCCGACACGAACGCGATCGTGGACAAGACCGTCGCCGAGCTCGTCGCCCGACAACGTGGCGACGGCGGCTTCGGCATGTGGAGCGAGTCGGAGGAGAGCTCGCCTTGGGTCAGCGGCTACGCGCTCTTCGCGCTCCACCAGGCGCAGGTGCGCGGCAAGAAGCTGCCTGCGAAGCTGCTCGAGCGTGCCCGGAGCTACGTGCGTCGCTACCTCGAGCAGCTATCGACGGACCCGGTCACGCTCTCGACGCAGGCCTTCTTGGTGGACGTACTGGCCGAGACCCGCGCGCCAGACGTGGGCCACATGAAGCGCCTCTACGATCAACGCGCCGCCCTCGCGCCGTTCGCACGCTCGCTCTTGCTCCACGCCATGGCGGTCAGCAAGCAAGGGGAAAAGGCGTGGGGGCCCCTGCTCACGGAGCTCGAGAGCTCGATCGCCGTGGACTCGGACGTGGCGACGCTGAAGGAGAACCTGGGCGATGCGTATGCGGTGCTGATGGGCTCACCCGTGCGCAGCAGCGCGATGGGGCTGCGCGCGCTGCTCGCGGCGCGCCCGGATCATCCCCTGGCGGCGCCCATGGCGCGAGGCATCTTGCGTGCGCGTCAGGGTGGCAGCTTCCGCACCACGCAAGAGGCGGCTTATGCGTTGCTCGCCCTCGACGAGTATCGCAAGGCGCAAGAGAGCGTCAGCCCAAGCTACCTGGCCCGAGTGTGGCTGTCCGGCGCGGAGCTGATGAGTCGTCGCTTCGAGGGGCGGAGCGCGCAGGCAGAGGTGCACCGCATCGGCGCCAGCCGACTGCCGCGTGAGCCGGGTGGGCTGCTCGTGTTCGAGAAACAGGGCGATGGAACCCTGTTCTATGAAGCGCGTCTCCGGTACGCGCCGCGCACGCTGCCGTCGTCGCCGCTGGAGCGGGGGTTCTTCGTGCAGAAGACGCTGCGTCAGATCAAGCCCGAGGGACTGCCCGACGCGCTGCGCTCGCTGCCGGAGACCAGCGAGTCTCGCCTCGCTGCTGGCGGACTCGTGCTGGTGGATCTGGTGGTGGTCACGCCGCGGCCACGGCGCTTCGTAGTCCTGGATGACCCCTTGCCCGCGGGTCTCGAGGCCGTCGACGCGCGCCTCTCGACCACCGCGAGTTGGCTGGCGGTCGCCAGTCAGGGCACCTTCGCCGACGCGGACGAGTGGGAGGACGAGCTCGCCCACGGGCGGGCCTTCCTGTCCAGCTGGCACCGACGCGAGCTGCGCGACGACCGGGTGCTGTTCTTCATCGACGACATGGCCCAGGGCATGTACCACTATCGCTACCTGGCGCGCGCCACGACCGCCGGCAAGTTCGTCGTCCCGCCGACCAAGGCGGAAGAGATGTACACGCCCGAGGTGTTCGGACGCACCGGAGCCACCAGCGTGGAGGTGCGGTGACGGGCGCCTCGAGTCACCCCCTGTGGCGAGTCGGCCGGCTGGCGTCCTGGGCGAGCGCCGCCGCGCTGCTGCTGTGCATCGCGGCGGTGGCGACGACGCCGCTCCCCGAGGAGCTGGCCGGCCCATCACCCGCAGAGGTCGGAGTTCGGGTGGTGGATCGCCACGGGCGTCTGATCCGCGACGTGACGGCAGACGGAGGAGCCCGGGCGACCTGGGTCACCCATGATGAGCTCGGTGATGATCTGCGCGCGGCGCTGCTCGCAGCCGAGGATCGACGCTTCCTGGAACACGTAGGTGTGGATCCGTTCGCCGTGGCGCGCGCACTCGCGCAGCTCGCCCTCGAGCGGCGAGTGGTGAGCGGCGCGAGCACGATCACCCAACAACTCGCGCGCACGCTGCGCCCGAGGCCGCGCACCCTGGCCGGGAAGCTCGCGGAGGTGCGCCTGGCGCTGCGCATCGAGTGGTCCCTATCCAAAGCCGAGATCCTCGAGCAGTACGCCAATCGCGCCTGGTTCGGCCCCAATGTGCGTGGTGTGGGCGCCGCCAGCCGGCACTACTTCGACAAGTCGCCGGCCAGCCTGGGCCTGGGCGAGGCGGCGCTGCTCGCCGGCCTGTGCCGAGGTCCGTCGCTGTACGATCCTCGTCGCGCGCCGGCGCTGGCCGAGCGGCGCCGCAACCGGGTGCTCGACCGCCTGTTGGCTGCGGGCCTCGCCAGCGAGCCGCGCGTCGACAGCGCGAAGTCCGAGCCCGTGCTCCTGCACAGCGCGGCCGCAGAAGGTGGCAGTCGGCACTTTCTGCAGTCCTTGCTGTCCGGTCGTCTGGCCGCGCGGCTCGAGGCCAAGGGGCCGTTCACCTTGGTACGCACGACGCTCGACGCCGCCCTGCAGCTCGAGGTGGAGCGCGCGGCGAGAGCCGAGCTGGCGGGACTGGCGGAGCGAGACGTGACGGCCGCCGCGGTCGTGGTGGTGGACAACCAGAGCGGTGAGGTGCTCGCCTACGTCGGCTCGGGCGAGTTCTTCGACGAGAAGAGCCAGGGGCAGAATGACGGCGTGCTCGCGCTGCGGCAGCCCGGCTCTGCACTCAAGCCCTTCGTCTACGCGGAGGCGCTCGAGGGGGGGGCGGTCACGCTGGCCACGGTCTTGCCCGACGTGGAGCACACCTTCGCCACGCCGAACGGCGAGTTCTCCCCCAAGAACTATGACGGCAAGTATCACGGTCCGGTACGTGTGCGCGAGGCGCTCGGCAGTTCGCTGAACGTGCCGGCGGTCGTGGCGCTGACTCGCGTCGGCACGCCGCAGGCGCTGACGCGGCTTCGGGAGTTTGGCTTCGGGTCCCTGACGGAGTCTGCCGAGCACTACGGCGTCGCGCTGGCGCTCGGCGACGGTGAGGTGAGACTGCTCGAGCTCGCGCGCGCGTACGCCGCGCTGGCACGGGGAGGCGAGCTGCTCGAGCTGTCCTTCGTGCGCGAGGCCCGTGACCTTCGGGGTATGACTCACCGGCCCGTGCCGCCCGCGCGCCGGCGGGTGCTCGGCGCGTCGACCGCGCGCCTGTTGGTCGACGCGCTGAGCGACGATCACGCGCGCGCCGCGACCTTCGGGCGCGACAGCGTGCTGGCGTTGCCGTTCCCGGCGATGGTCAAGACGGGGACGTCCAAGGGGCATCGTGACAACCTGGCGGTGGGGGCTAGCTCGGAGCTGACGGTCGCCGTCTGGGTGGGCAACTTCGACGGTCGGCCCATGCGGGGTACCAGCGGCGTGACCGGCGCCGGGCCGCTGTTCCGGCAGGTGATGCTGGCAG
Source organism: Polyangiaceae bacterium (assembly GCA_019637295.1). Classification (GTDB taxonomy): domain Bacteria; phylum Myxococcota_A; class Polyangia; order Polyangiales; family Polyangiaceae; genus JACKEA01. Next base: position 458,027 of record JAHBVX010000003.1, on the reverse strand, counting down.
CGATGCGGGAGCGTCGACCTCGCGCGCTCGAGGGGAGTGACGAGCTGTCGAGCACGACGGTGTGCACCCTCTCGGGCAAGCGCCCAGGACCGGCTTGCGGGCACACCGTCGCGGAGCTGTTCGTGCGAGGCAGCGAGCCAACCGAGAGCTGCGACATGCACGTGCAGTTGTGGGTGGAACGCGGTAGCGAGCTGCTCTCGCACCCAGCGTGTCCGAACGCGGAGCAGCGGCCGTTCGAGCGTTACCCACCACGCTACCTGCACTGGGCGCGCACCAGCGGCAGGCCCATCGCACCCGCCCTGGCCAGCCCGCGCTGCCAGCAAGCGCGGGGGGCCGCGGACGACGTGCGGATCGCGTTCCCGAGCGATGGTGACCGCTTCCTGTGGGATCCAGGCATCGAGCCCGCGCAGCAGCGGATCCTCGCCCGTGTGGCGACCGCCGCCGGCCGCCCGCGCTTCTTCCTGGACGGGAGTCTGCTCGCCCCCTCGGCTCGGTCGGCGAACGAAGTGTGGCTGCCGCTGCGGGTCGGTCGGTCACGCTTCCGCGCGGAGGTCGGCGGCGCCCACGACGAGGTCACGTTCGAGGTGAAGTGAGGTCAGCCCCCGAGGCCGACCCGGCGCCGAGCGTCGGCGTACTGCTCGCTCACGCTGAACACGGCCAGGTCTCGCGCTTCCGGGTGGCGCACGATCCACTTCACCCGCTCGACGCCGTCGGCGGGAGGCGGCTCCTGACCAGCCCCGAGTGCGATGGCCGAGAAGGCCGTGGATGGGTCCCCGGTGGCCAGCAGCGCCGCCCGGTTGCCCCACATGTGGATGGCGGTGCCGACCTGGCTGGCGCGATTGCCGATTGAGCCGATCACCTCGAGCGCGAGCACCGGGACGTCGTCGTCGAGACGGCGGGTAATGGCGCTCTGGACGCGGGAGCGAGCCTCCGCGAGCTTCTTCGCGTCCACGTTCGGCGCCTGCCAGTTGCTGGCGAAGACGCTCAGATACCCCGCCAGCACTGGCCACAAATCGATGGGTGCGGTGCGTGCCAGCGCCGACGCCCGGCCTTGCATGATCTTGAGCGAGCGGATGAGCAGGAAGTCGAACAGCTCGCGCCGGGGGTTCTCGAGCAGCTCCTGGCCGAGCACGAGCAGCGGCGGGTTGGTGCTGAGCGGTATGCACTGCGAGCCGATGGTGGGCGACGCCATCACCTGAAGCCCGGTGATGCCGAAGCGCGTCGCGATCTGGGTCAGCTCCGCGGTCATCGCTTGCTGCTGTTGCGGCAATGGCGCTGCACGCAGGGTCCGCGGGTCCACGGCGTAGGCTGCGTCCAGGCAATCCCCGCTCTTGTGCAGCAGCGCTCGCAGCGGCAGGGTCAAGAGCTCGGGCGCGAGCAATTCGTCGAGCTTGGCGTCAGCGGCCGCGATACCCGCGCCCGACACCTGCGCTGGGTTGCCCTCGATCGCCGCCAGGGTCGCGCGGGTGACGGCGGCCGCGCCTTCACCACCCCGCAGCTCCGCTACCGCGGCGAGCTGGGAGAACAGCGTGGCGTCGAAGCGTCCGGTGGACAGGGCGCGTCGCGCATCGTTGGCCGCGCGATCGAGCAACACGTTGAGCGCGGCGGTCTCACCATGGCGCTGGTAGAACTCGGCCAGTGTCTTGAGGACCAAGCCGTCTTGGGGCCACGTCTTGCGGGCCCGGTCGAGGGTGGCCTCGGCCTTGCGCCGATCTCTTGCGATCTCGTCGTAGACGCGTGAGAGCATCAGCGTCCGATCGCGCTTGTCCTCCGGGCTGGTCGCTCGTTCCAGGAGCTCCGTCGCCACCTGCACGGCTTGCTCCACCTCGCCCCGCGCACCATAGACGAACACCAAGCGTTGCTGTGCGCCGATGTCGTTCGGGTGTCGCTTGAGGATTTCCTTGTACGCGAGCTCGGCGCGCTCGGGGTTAGGGAGGTGCTGGTCGTACAGGACGCCGAGTCGTCGGTAGATCTCCACCTGGCGGTCGGCGTCCGCAGTGCTGCGCGCGAGGCGAATCCAGGCCTGTTCGGCGCCGTCCCAATCGCCCTCGGCGCTGCACAGCTCCGCGAAGGCATCGAGGGCGTCGACGTGATCGGGGTTCTCGTCGAGCGCGGCGGCCAGCGCCTGCTTGGCCGCTTCCTTGTCCCCGACCTCGGCTAGCGCCAGGCCTCGGGTCACCTCCAGTTGGACCCGCTCCTCGGGATCCGTAGTCTGATCGAGCCGCCGCTGCAGCAGGCTGGCGAGACGACCGCGATCTTCGCGCGCGACATACTGAGCGCGGAGTCGCTCGAATAGATCGGCGTAGGTCAGGTCGATCTCGGCGGCCTTCTCCAGGCAGATGAGCGCGCGATCGGCATCGCCCAGGCGGTCCATGCAGGCCACGCCGGCGGCGTGCCAGCACTCGAGCTGATGGCGCTCGGCCCGCGCGGCGTCGGCCAGACTCTCCAGTGCATGGGTGGAGGCCGCCGTCTCTCCGAGTTTGTCGTGAACGAACGCCTCCGCCCAGAGCGCGGTGAGGTGCTCGGGCAACAGCTCCACCGTGCGCTCCAGCAAGGCGCGGGCGCGTTCGAGCTGCCCCAGCCGGGTCGCGGCCTCGGCGCCCCGGAGCGCCAGCGTGGCGGCGTCCAAGGCGCGGTTCGAGCGCTCACTCAGCGCCGCGCTGGCTGCGAGCACGCCAGCGTCATCGGACTCGCGGCGCGCGAGGGCCAGGGCCCCGCGCAGCGCCCACAGGGGTGCATCCTCCGCTCCGCTCATCCGGGACAGGAGCGCTCGCTCGGCGTCAGCATCCTTCGTCTGGGCATGGTGTCGCCACGCGAGGAAGGCGTGGGCTCGCGTCTCCGCGGGCTCGAGCAGCGTGCTCAGTCTGGCCGCCACCGCGGCTTGCTCTTCGCTGCGGCCGTCCCCGGTGTAGGCGTGGATCAGGCGGCGGAGCGAGGGCAGGTGATCCGGCTTCGACTCGAGTATGGCGCTGTCCCAGAGCAGCGCGCTGGACAGGTCTCCGCGCGCGCGATCCAAGTCAGCTAGGCGCTCGTACAGGTCGCGCTGCACCGCGGGCTCGGTCGACTCTCTCGCTCGCGCCAGCAGCGACTCGGCCAGGTCAGTCGCGCGCGCGTCGTAGGCCGCGAGCCGCTCCGCCGTGAGCTGCGCCAACCCACCGGCGTCCGCTGCGCCCGCGGCGGCCCGCGCCGCGCTGGCCAGATCGCCGTCGCGCTCATGCTCGAGCGCCGCTTCCAGCAGCAGCGCCGCGCGCTCGGCCCCCTGAGCGTGGCTCGCAGCCTCCTCGCGCCAGCGCGCGCGCTCGACAGCCGCGCCCGGGACGAGTCGCTCGTAGAGCTCGGCCAGCGCCACGTCGTTTGGTCGCGCTGCGCTGGCCTCGCCGAGCAGCGTGCGGGCGGCGTCGAGGTCGTCCTCGGCCACCAGCCAGGCTTCCCGCACCGCGTCGAGCGCGCGTTCGATGGGGTCCGAGAGAAACTCGCGGCGACGCCGCAGCCAGCCGACCAGACCCGCCGCGTCCCCCCGCTGGCGAGCACGCTCCTCCGCGACCCGTGGCGCGAAGGGCAACGACGGGGCGGCGCCGGCGGCCTGGTCGACGAGCGCGTCGACGCGCGTGTCGTCCGGTGAGCGCAGCGCCGCCTCGAGCAGCAGCAGAGAGCGCGCCACGTCATCCCCGGCGGCTTCCGCTGCGGCTACCAGCAGCTCGACGACCGCGTCGGGGGGGGATTGCGCGACCAGCGCGCGAGCGGCTGCCTCACTGTTCGGGTCGGCCGCGAGGGCCTTGGCGTAGTGGCGACCCGCGTCATCGCGCTCGCCTGCGAGCTCGTGCAAGAGCCCGGCTGCCAGCTCCAGCTCGCGCTCGTTGCCGTCGGTCGCGAGCAGGTCGAGCAGCGTCGAGGTGAGTCGTGACACGCTCTTGGCTCGCAGCGCGAGCTCAGCGCCGAGCGCGGGACCGAGCGCGGACTCGTCGAGCTGGCTGCGAAAGAGATCTACCGCCGAGGGCAGGAGCGTCGGGTCGGCGCCCGGGACGCAGGCAGCGGCCAGAGCGCGACCCAGCATCACTCGGGTCCGGGTGCTCGGCTCGCCCGCGTGCGCCATCGGGGGGGACGCCGGCGGGGCAGTCGCGGCCGCGGCCGCGGCCGCGAGCGGGGCCAGGCTGGGTGAGTCTGCCAGGGTCGCGAGCCAGGGCACGACCGCCTCGCGACCGCCCGTCAACGCTGCGAGCGCCACGCGATCGGCGTTGCTGAAGGTCGCGGCGGAAGCGCCCTGGAGGGCCGCAGACACGGCGGAAGCGTCGCCCTGTTCCAGCGCGCGCGCAGCGAGCGAGCGTTGCGTCAGCGGGCTGCGCGACAGCTCCACCAAGCGGGACAGTGCTTTGATGGCGCGTGGCCTCGTCGCTCGCTCGGGCGCGTCCAGGGCCGCCGCCAGCCACAGCGCACCTGCCTCCAGCGCCGGCACGTGCGCCAGTTTGTGCAGGTACTCCGCGGCCGCCGAGCGATCGTGCTTGGCGAGGGCGCGGCGCGCGAGCTCGAGCGCCGCGCTCGCGTCGTGTGCGGGGGCGGCGTCGCCACCGCGCAAGAAGCTCACCAGCGCCAGCGCCTCGCTCAACGACGCGAGCTTGGGGGAGTCCGGTAGGCGCAGTTTGGGCGGTGCGTTCGACTGGCCTAGGGTTGCGGCGATTCGGGCGACATGTGCGCGCGCGTCGTCCGGCGCGAGGCGGGCCAGCGCTTCGATCTTCTTCGCGCCCGCGTCGGCGTCGTTCAATTTCAGCCGCTGCACCTCGGCCGCGAGGTAGGCGGCCTGGGCGCGGCACTCGGGCGAGCCGTGTCGCATCTCCGCTTCGAGGCTTTGGTTGGCGCCCTTCCAGTCGCCGTCCGCCTGCGCCAGGTGTCGCGATTGTCGTTGCACGATGGGTGACGCGGCGAAGGCCGCGTGCGCCTCGCTGATCACCTCGCGCGCCCGCTCGATGTCACCGGCCATCGCCCACAGCTCGGCGGCGACGACCAACGCTCGGGAGCGGCTCTCGGCATCGGTGCGGGACTGCGCTTCGTTCTCGAGCCACTCGGCTCGAGCCATCCACTGCGCGACCAGGTCGCGTTTGGCGAGTTGCTGCGCGGCGGGCTCCTCCGCTGGCGTGGCGTCGAGCGCGGAGTCGTCCGCCTCGGGCGGAACCGAAGGCAGGGCCAGCCACTCGTCCTCGGCGGGCGGCGCGCTCTGCCGTGACCCGGGCTCGAGCTCGGCGTCGAGCAACGCATCGAGCTCGTCCTCCGGGGGCGCGTCGGGCGGCAGGGCCGGTGGCGCGGGCGGTGTCGGGGCGGTGGGCGACGGCGCCTGCGCCGGGGGCGCGCCGAGCAGCTCATCGAGGTTCCCCACGAGGGTGGCAGCCTCGTCGTGGAGCGAGCCGGTGGCTTCGCGCAGCACGGACGCGTCCACGCCCTGCGCCGGGGTAGCGCGATCGAGCATCGGCGCGTCGGCGCGCAGATCGAGAGAGTCGAGATCCAGCTCGTCTTCCGTCGCGTCGGCGAACACCGGCTCGGCCTCGGGCGCGACCTCGGGCGTTGGCGTCGGTGGCGGTGGAGCGGGGCGGGGCGGGAGCCCCGCTCGGGGCGGGGCCGGTCGAGGCGGCGGGGGCGCGGGACGGCCGGCTCGGGCTGGCGGCGCCAGGTCGGGACGCGGCGCGGGCTCGGCTACGCCGAGCAGCGCGTCCACCTCGGCGCTCGCGCTGCGGCCGCGAATTTGCGCTTGCAGCTTCGTCAGCTCCTCGGCCGTGCCGACGTGGGTCTCGTCGTCGTCCTGGAAGGCGCGAGTCTCGGGCTGGATCAGCGGCGGGCCGGGAGCCAGGGGCGGCGGCGGCGGCGGTGGTGCGGGCGGCGCGGCCGGAGGTGGGTCGTCCGAGAGCAGCGAGTCGAGCAGCGCGTCGGGCTCGAAGTCCAGCTCACCGAGCTCTTCCCCGATGCTGCGGGCGCTGCCGCTACGTCCAGCGCCGCTGACCCCTGGTTTGCGCTTCGGATCGTCGGTCATCGTACACCCATCCCGAGCATCTCGCGCAGCGAGAGGTACGTTGGAGAGAGCACGAAGGCGAGCAGGCGGGCGGCGCGCGCTTGAGCCTCCATAGAAGCGCCCAGGGTGCCACGCGTCGTGCTCGTGTCACTGAGCACGTAGGAGACGTCGCCCGCCGCGATCGCGGCCAGGCGATCGAGGCTCGCGGTGGCGGCGTGTACCCATACGACGGGATCCTGCGCCGCGTGTGCGACGTGGGGTGCGAGCTCGGAGATGAGCTTCTTGAGCTTGCGCGACTCCTTCGACAACACGCGCTGAAACTCGCCCAGCATCGCGTACTGAGGCGACGGCACGCCGACGCCGACCACGCTGCAGGCTGCGACGATCAGGGCGGCCACGTCCGTTGCGTCCCGGTGCCGGAGCAGCGTCGTGCCGCGCTTGAGCGCGAACAGCTCGCGAGCGACCGCGCTGCGGTGGGCCGCCGCCAGTGGGGCTCGCACGTTCGCGCCCAAGATGATGGCCGGCTTCTCGAGCGGGACCGCGAATACCCCTTCCGGGTCGTGGCCGCCGACGTAGAGGTCGAAGTCCCCGACACCGAGCGCGCCGGACCACGCGACCACCTCGTTGCGGACCGGCAAGCCCACCTTCGGATCGACGCGCTGCTTCTTCGTCACGCCGAAGGCCTCGAGGCCCGGGCCGATTGTCTCGACCAGCAGCGTCGCCAGCACGCGCATCAGGTCGGCGATCGGGCCGCGATCGGCGGGATCGCACAAGTCCGGAATGGCGTGCGCGTCGATGGCGATCTGTGGAACGCGAGCCACACGTTGATCGAGGACCGCGAGCTCGCGATCGACCTCCGGGCTGCCCTCGCCCAGCGCGACCAGGGCACCCAGCGCAGCCTGACGCAGCGGTGGGTGGTCCAGGCTCGCAGCGATTCGCGCCAGCCGGTCGACGCGCTCGGCGTCGAGCGGCTCGCTCATGAGCTGGCCGACGATCGCCGCGCGACCGCGCTCCAGCGCGCGACGTGTCCGATCCGCCGGCAAGACGCCCTGGATCACGAGCTCGAGCGCTTCGCCGTCCTCGGGTGCCTCCTCCAGCAGTTTCTCGACGGCGGGGCCGGCGCCCGCTGGCGCCTGGAGTCGATCGCGATGAATGACCATCGCAAGCCGCGCCGCCTCGATCCGGGACTCGCTCGTGTCGCGCTCGTGCATCAGTTGTTCGAGCACTGTCGTTGCGCGTTGCCACGCGCCGAGCTTGGCAGCGAGGCGAGCGAGCCGTTCCCGCACCGGCAGCGTCGAGAGCCCGGTCTGGTAGATGCTCTCCAGCACCTGCAGGGCGCGCTCCGGTTGCTTGAGCTTGTTCTCGAAGATGTCCACGGCCGCGACGCCGCTCATCAGCCTCTGCTTGGCCGGCGCTTCGTCCAGGGTGGACAGCCGCGCGAGTCGGTCCGCGGCTTCATCGAACTGTCCGGCCGTGATGCAGATCTCGCCCGACAGCGCGAGCGCGCCCACGTGGTCCGGCTCGAGCATGGTGACGTTCTCCAGGGCGGCAAGGGCGCCCTCTCGGTCCCCGGACTGCCGCAGCACGCGAGCGCGCTCCCAGAACAACTTGACGATCTCTTCTGGGTCCTCCGCGACCTCGAGGCGCTTGGAGATCAGCTCGAGCAGGCGTGGATCGTCCTTGCGCGCACGCACCAGCCGGAACAACCGATCGAACGCGACGAAGCGGGTCACGTCACGTTCGACGGCGCGGCTGAGCGCGAACTCGCCGCGACCCGTGTCATTCAGTTCGTCGATCAAGATCAGGGCAGTCTGTTCCCACAGCTCCGCACCGCGCGCGGCATCCGAGACCGCGTCTCCGAGGGACGCGCTGGCCTCGGCCACGAGCGCGCGATCGCCAGTGGCCTCGCCGACCGCGCGCAGCCCCTCCCAGCCCATCAGCTCGTCCGGGTGCGCTTCAGCCACGGAGCGGAACACCGCGAGCGCGTCATCGAGGCGACCTGCCGCGAGCAGGTTGTACCCGGCGAGCGCCGACACCAGCGCGTTGTGATCGGCTCCGAAACAATCTGCCGCTCCGAGCAGCGCGGCTGCGCGCTTGTTCGGGTCCGCGCCGGGCAGCGCGAGCTCGAGGTTCGTGAGGCGCAGGACGCTCGAATCGCCGCGGACCAGCGCGGGCGGTTCAGCGCTCGTGAGCGAGGCGACGATCGCGGCGCTCGCGCCGAGCGCGCTCCCCGCCTCGCCGCCAAGCCGGCTGGCGAGCATGTGGCGCGCCTCGAGCTCGGCGGGCACGTCACCGGCGGCGGTGGCGAAGGAGAGCAGCTCGAGCGAAGCAGCAACCCCGCCATCTGCCGCGGCCCAGCTCGCTGCTGTTTCGAGCAGCGCGGTCACGTCCGGGGTCGGCTCTTGGGCGAGCCGCGCGGCGTGCTCCGCGGAGCGGACCAACGCGGCGCACGCACCCCCCGCGAGGGACAGCGCCTCGACGGCGTCGGCCGCCAGCTCGGCGCTCGCGCGCTCGCTTCTCCACAGTACCCGTGCGAGGTCGGCGGCTCGCGCCAGCTCGTCGCTGCCGGTCACGTCGTCCAGCGCAGCAGCGGCGTTCGTCTCGTCCCCGTCGGAGCCGAGCTCGAGCGCGAAGCGCTCGAGCTGCAGTGCGCGCCGGTCCTCCCCCTCGGCCGCAGCCAAGGCCTCACGTCGCGCAGCGAGCGAGTCCGGTCGCTCGGCGCAGAGCGCCCAGGAGAGCAGCGCGCCGCTGGCGTCGGGTCGCTGGCGTGCAGCGGCCTGAAAGCACTCCACGGCCTGGTCGCGAGCGCCCGAGTGCCAAAACGCAATGCCGGCCTCCAGCCCGAGCGCCGCGGCGAGATCGACGTCCTCGGTCGTGAGCGCCGTAGCGGCGAGGGTCGCGGCGGCTGCCCCCAAGTCGCCGTCGCGCCGGCACGAACCAGCCAGGGCAACCGCGGCCACGACGTCGGAGGCGTCCGCGTCGTGCAGCGCCTGGAGCAAGCTTCGCGCTCGCACCGAATCGTTGGCCACGTCCGCGCGTAGCGCTGCTGCGAGGCGCAACGCGCGGGCGACGTCCGGGCGCTGTTCGTCGTCCGCGAGCGCGACGAGGGGTTCGACGCCGGAGGCGGGCTCGTCCAGCGCGAGCACGTAGGCAGCGAGCACGCGCCCGAGCAGGGCGCCGCCCGGGGTCGTGGTCAAGCCGTCAAGGGTCTGTTGCGCGGCTGCGCGTTCCCCGCGGCTGAGTCGCGAGCGAACCAGCTCGAACCACAGCCCGAGTTGCTCGCTCTCGGACGCGCCCGTCGCGAGCAGCCGACGGGTCGCCTCGTCGTACCAGGCAGGCGACTCGGCGACGGACGCCAAGAAGCGAGAGACTCGGGCCACGGTGGCCGGGCTAGCCCCGAGCATGCTGGCCTGACTGAGGGCGGCCTTGGCGCCGGCCACGTCGCGCGCGCGACGTGCCCAGGCGTCGGCGGCCCCGAGGTAGAACCGCGCGCGCCCGTCGTCCGTTGCGAGGTAGTCGGCGGCGGCCTCGAGCGCCGCGGGCAAGGCAGTTGGGTCGGCGCTGCCGAACAGCAGGTCGAGCTGCAACGCTCGCGCGGGGATGCTGCCCGGCTCCGCCGCGAGGCCCTGGTTGACGGCATCGAGGGCGGCGGCGCCGTCCCCTTGCTCGGCTGCCCGCTCGGCCACCTTCATCCACAGCGCCGCCGCCAGGGCCCCGGTCGCCCCGCGACCCAGGGTGGCTTGCGCGAGCTTGGCCGCCGTCTCCGTGTCCCCGGTGGTCTGCGCCAGTCGAATGCGGGCGCGCGCGAGCACCGTCTCGTCGGGTGCCGCTGCGATGGCACGCTCGAGCAAGTTGGTGGCCTTGACCGCGTCGCCGCTGCGGCGGTGGCACTCCGAGGCGCGATAGAGCACGTCGGCGGCGTGGGCCGGGGTTCGCATGTGGACCGGGACGCCGAGCGAGTCGCCCGCCGCGCTGTCGTCGATCGCGCTCTGGATGGACATGGCCATCAGCTCGCGAGCTTGCGCGAGCACCGCGTCGTTCCCGAGGGTTGCGGCGATCTGATCGAGGGCTCGGAGCACCAAGAACGTGGCGGGATTCTTGTCGCCGAGCGCGGCCTGCAGCGTCGCAACGGCGTCGTCGCCCTCTGAGCGACTGGCGCGCAGTCGCGCCAGGTCCACGGACAGCAGGCTCTTCCACTCGCCCGGCGCACACGCGCTCTGGCGAGCGGCGAGGGCTTGCAGCCTGAGCTCTTCGTCGCCCAAGCGGCCAGCGAGGGTCTCGAGCATCAGCCACGCGGTGGTGTCCCCGGCCAGGATGTCGGCGCTCTCTTCCAGCAGTGCCCGCGCCGCGTCTGGGTCCTGGTCCTGCTCGAGCTGATAGGCGGCGCGTTCGAGCGCCGCCCGCAGCCGCTCCTCGGGACCATCCGCCACCTCAGATAGGCGGTCGAGCAGCTTGGCCAGGTTCTTGTTGGAGCCGCGCGCCGAGAGGATGGCGATCAGTCGTTCGAGCGGCTCGCTGAACTCGGGCTCGGAGTTGATGGCTTCCAGGTAGTCCCGTGCGGCGCTCGACTCGTCCCCCGCGAGCTCCTCGAGCGTCGCGAGCTCGTGCAAGAGCACGGCCTGCGCCAACCCAGGCTCGGCGAGCTCGAGCTCTTCTCGAATCCAGTCGAGCGCTCGAGCTGTGACGTTGGGGTCGGACGGGCTCTCGAGGGACGCAGTCGGGGGACGGACGGTAGACATGAAGCTCGCGGCGCCAGCTTCGTACTCTAGGTCGACACACCCCGAAATCGCGAGCACTAACGGTGGCGCGCGTCAGTCCAGGCGCTTGGCAATCCAGAATCCCCGGGGAGTGTCGATCGGCTCGGACACCAGCGCGCCCTTCTCGAGCGAGAACAGCGCGTGTTCCACCCGCGGCTCGAGCACGCCACGGGGCAGTCGCCCCGCGCTCGGGACCGAGCCGCGGTCGCCCTGCTTGACCGCGGCCTTGAAGTCCACGCGCGCCTCCTCCAGCAACTTCTCGGCGAGGCTGCGGGCCTGTTCTCGAGACCGGGCACCATCGGGAGCCTGTTGCGCGCCCACGTAGGTCACCAGGATCACCCCGAATTCGATGCTCTTGGGCGCGCCCGGGGGCAGGGTGGAGAGCTCCTCCGTGGCGGCCGGATCCAGCTTCAGCTCGGCAGGTTCATCGCTGCTGGCCACCGGCTCGATGGCCTCCGGGTCGGCCGACGGGGAGCTGGCGGCCGGGAGCGCTGCGCTCGGCGCAGGTGTCTCCGCCCGATTCGTCGGGGAAGGTCGAGCCCAGATGATCATGACCACCAAACCCGTCGCGAAAAGCAGGCCTAGACCGACTGACGACCAGCGCTCCATTTGCAGCCAGCGCGTAGCACGGAACTCGGCGCTGAGAAACCGCGACAACCGTGGGCCTTCCCTGCTATCACTCGGCCAAGGGTTCGATGTTCAAGGTCGAGTGCCCGGGCTGCACTGCCCCGTATCAGGTCGACGAGCGCCGGGTTCCATCCGGCGGTCTGAAGATGCGCTGTCCCAAGTGTGGCAGCTCGTTTCAGGTCGATCCTCCACCCGATCCTCGGACTACCGGACCGAGCCCCGTGCTCGGCTCGCCAGCCGCTCCGCTCGCAGGCCGTCCGGCACCCAAGGCAACGATGGTCGGCGTCGCGCCCACCGCTCTCGGCGCGCCCAAGCCACCGCGTCCCCCGCCCCCCAGACCCGTCGCCAAGCCCGTCACTGCCCCTGCGCCCCTCGAGCTGGACGAGCTGGACCTGCCTTCCGCGGTGGGCGCGAAAGCTGCTGAGTGGGAGGTGGGTCTGCCAGCTCCTGCGCCGGCTCGCCCCGCTCCTCCCCGCCCACCTCCCCGAGCGGTAGCCGCGGCGGGCGCGGACGATCTCGAGCTCGATCTGCCGGGGCTGCGGCAGGCCGATGCCTTCGACGAGGTGGACCTCCCGGTCGTGGGGGGCGGGCGCAAGCCCGCCGCGCCGGACTCTGGCTTCGGCGTGCCGGACGAGATCGACCTCCCGGCCCCGGCGGGCTTCGGGGCGGACCTGCCGGCGACTCGGGTGCGAGGTGGTGGCGGGTTCGGCGAGATCGACCTCCCGGCCCGGGCGGGCTTCGGCGCGCCGGCGGGAGGCTTTGGCGAGATCGACCTGCCCAGCCCGTCCGCTGGCTTCGGCGACCTCGATCTGCCGATGGGGGCCGAGGATCTGCCGTCCCCACGCTTCGACGGCTTCGACTTGCCGTCCCCCACCGCGGGTCTGCCGGGGATCGCCGCGGAGCTGCCCTCGCCCACCGCGGCGCTGCCCGCCGTGTCGGCGGGGCTCCCTGCCACGGTGGGCGAGCTGCCGAGCCTGGGCGCCGGACTGCCTCAAGCCGCGGCGGGGCTGCCGCAGGCAGCGGCGGGGCTGCCTCAGCTCGGGGCGGGGCTGCCCGAGAACGCCGCGACTCTTCCTCAGAACGCGGGAGCGCTGCCCGAGCTTCAGGGCGCGCTGCCCGAGTGGAATCCGGAGCCGCCTGGCGCCTCCGGCTCGTCCGCGTGGGGCGCCGAGGCGCCGATCCCGTCGGAGGTGGTCCGCCACGCGGGGGGCGGCACCGGCTACGGAGAGGTCAACCTGGAGCCCTCCGCTGGAGGCTCGATCGAAGCAGCGGAGGGGCCCCGCGAAGAAGACATGGAGTTCGGGGCCATCCCGCAGGAGCCTCCGGCGCACGGGCAGCCACCCCCTGCTCCGGGGCCGGCCCTGCCCCTGCCCACCGGCGTGCAGCCCCGAAGGCGGGTGGGGCTGCGCGCCGCGGTGGGCGTCGGCGTGTTGGTCGTGCTCGGCGGAATGTCCTTGGCGCTCGTGCCCGACGTGGGGCCCTTTGGCGTGCACTGGATCCTGGAGCAGGTTCAGCGCGGCGACCGCGAGAAGCTGCTCAACGAGACCCAGCAGAGCGCGCGCGCCCTGCTGCAGAAGGACACGTTCCCAGCGGCAGTGGAGGCGCTCGGGCAGATCGCAGCGGCGCGCGGCCGGTCCCGGCGTGCGCGATCCCTGGACGGCTACGAGGTCTACGTCTCGTACCTCAAGGAGCTGAGGTTCGGCCCTGACGCCGAGGCCAACGCTCGCGCCAAGGTGCTGCTCGACGAGCTCGGGGACGTGCGCGACGTCCCCGAACTCGAGCTCGCGCGCGCGGCCCAGGCTGCGCAGACCAAGCAGTTCGACGATGCGCGAAGCCGTCTCGACAAGGTCACCGAGCTCGACCCAGCGGATGTCGCCGTGCTCCGTGGCGAGCTGGAGCTCGCCGCGGGCGATCCGGCGCGGGCAGAGCAGGCATTTCGCGTCGCGGAAGGGGGCGAGAAGAGCGCCCGCAGCGCCTTTGGTCTCGCGCGGGCCCAAGCCGCCCTGGGAAACGGCGCGGAGGCGGAGAAGCTGGCGACGCAGACCCTCGAGCGCAGCGCCGATCACGCGGGAGCGCGGCTGTTGCTGGCGGAGTCCTCGTGGGTCTCGAAGCGCGACGAGAAGCGCGCGCTCGATTGGCTCGCTGAGGTGGTCAAGGAGGGCTCGGGCGCGAGCCGGACGGAGCAGGTACGCGCCCACACCTGGCTCGGCAACATTCACCTGGACCGTTCGCGCATCTCACACGCCGAACAAGCCTACGCCAAGGCGCTCACGCTCAATCCGCAGGCTGCTACTGCGCTGTCTGGACTCGGAGACGCGCTGTTCCGCTCCGGGCGATACTCGGAAGCGCTGGCCCGCTTCGAGGCGGGCACCCAGGCGGACGCCGGTTCGGTGGCCGCGCGCGTCGGCGTCGTCAAGTCGCTGCTCGCGCTCGAGCGCCTGCAGGACGCGGAGGTCGCGGTCAAGCAGCTCAACGCGCCCGCCAGCAAAGAGCCCCAGGTCTCCTTTTGGGTCGGCCGCGTGCACGAGGCGCTTGGCAACCGCAAGGAGGCTGCGGCCGCCTTCCGTCGCTCCATCGAACTCGGTGGCCAGTCTGCTCAAGCAGTCGACGCCTACATCGCGCTCGCGCTGCTGCAGAACCAGCTGGGCGAGACCGAAGACGCCAAGAACCTGCTGCTTCAGGCCAAGGAGAAGCTGCCCGAGTCCGCCGCGCTCTACGTCGCTCTCGGCGAGCTGTCGTTGACTCAGGGCCGCTACGCGGACGCGAAGACCGAGCTCGAGCGGGCCCTCGAGCTCGACCCGGGGGACGTGGGCGCCAAGTTCCGCCTCGGCGTCGCCTTGCGGCGTGGTCGCGAGTTCGATGCCGCGGCCAAACGCTTCGACGAGGTCGCCGCCATCGACAAGGACTACCCCGGCTTGGCTCTCGAACGCGGCGTGTTGTACGAGGCATCGGGTCGCACGGAGCAGGCCATCAAGTCCTACGAGAGCGCGCTCGCGTCCGCCCCCAATGATCCGGACCTGATGCTTCGGGTCGGCTGCGGCTACGCGGCGGGAGGCCAGGGCGCCAAAGCGGAGGAGCTGCTGCGCAAGGTCCTCCAGCAGCGACCTACGTCGGCGGAGACGCATCACTGCCTGGGGCGAGCGCTGCTGATGCGCGGCACCAACCTGGCCGAGGCGCTCAAGATGCTCGAGCGCTCGACGGACCTCGATCCGAACCGCGCCGAGTATCATCTGTATGTCGGGTGGGCCGCCATCGAGGCCAGCCGACACAGCCGCGCCGAGGCGGCGCTGAAGCGCGCGCTCGAGCTCGACCAAGGTCTGGCGGACGCGTACTGGCAGCGCGGCATCCTGCGTCAACGCGAGGGGCGTGTGAAAGACGCGGTACGCGATCTGAAGCGCGCGCTCGAGCTTCGACCCACCCGCTACGAGGCGCACGCGTCCTTGGCGGACACCTACTACGACCTGGGGCTGGAGGCCGAGGCCATGGCCGAGTGGGATCGCGCCATCGCTGCGCTCCCGGACAACCCCACCTGGCGTTTTCGCTACGGCAGGCTGCTGGTGAACAACCGTCGCGCGGGCGAGGGCAGGGCGCAGCTGTCCAAGGCCATCGAGCTCGGCGAGAAGCGGGATCCGCGGCCCGCCTGGTTCTGGGAGGCGCACCTGTTCCTCGCGCGCGCGATGGGCGGTGGCCGCGAGTCCATCCCGCACTGGGAGGGCTTCCTCACCCTCGGACCTCGGGACTCACCGTACCGCGGCGAGGCCAAGAAGGCCTTGGCAGGTCTCGGTAAGCCCTGGGAGGGCGACTGACCGAGCCGCCGGCCGAGACGTCCGTCGCGGCGGGCGCGACGCAGCTGACGTTGATCGCTGGGTTCCTCGGCGCAGGCAAGACCACGCTGCTCAATCGACTGCTGCTCGGCAGCTCCGGTGAGCGTGTGGCGGTGGTCGTGAACGACTTTGGGGACGTCACCATCGACGAGCGATTGGTGGTGCGACGCGATGACGCCACCATCGCCCTGGCCAATGGCTGCATCTGCTGCACCATCCGCGATGACTTGATCGCGACCTTGCAGCGGCTGCTGCAGCAGGACCCGCGGCCGGAGCGCATCGTGGTCGAGATGAGCGGGATCGCCGATCCCGCAGCGGCGGTGCGCACCATTCGTCTCATCGAGCGCCGCTGGCCTCTGGATCTCGACGGAGTCGTCGCGCTGGTCGACGCCGAGCAGTTCCCGGAGCCGGCCAGCGAGCACTACGTCCTGGCGCGCGAGCAACTGGCGCTCGCGGACCTGGTGGTCATCAACAAGGTCGATCTGGTCACACCGCGACAGCTGACCGACCTGCGCGCGCGTCTCGCCGACTACGTGCCGCACGCGAGGGTGGCCGAGGCTGCGCACGGCGACGTCCCCCTCGACGTGCTGCTCGGACGAGGACCGACCGCAGCCGCGCCCGTCGAGCTCGCCGCTGCGGGCGAGGCCGGGCACGCCTTTCGTAGCGTGACGTATCGCTGTGGCGAGCCCATGAGCCTCGAGCGACTGCGCGCCGTCGTCACCGAGCTGCCGAGCAGCGTGTATCGGGTGAAGGGCTTTGTCCATCTGGCCGAGCGACCTGAGCACCAGACCGTGCTGCAGGTCGTTGGGCGCCGCGCCCGCATCGACCTCGGCGAGGCTTGGGGCGAGCGAGAGCGCGAGACGTTGCTGCTCGCCATCGGCTCCAGCGCTCTCGACGAACACGCGCTGCTCGCTCAGCTCGACAGCGCCCGGGGCGGGCAGCGGCTCTCCCGCTTCAGCGAGCCGCTGCGCTTCCTGCGAGCGCTCTGGCCGCGACCGCGGTGAGCAGCCGGCAGCAATCGACCTCAGCGGCGCGACACGAGGTCGGTATTGGTTTCGACGAACCTGCCGTAGGGGTACATTGAGAGCATGTCGACGCGTCGAGCACTCGCCCTGGTCGCTGCATGGTCCGTGCTCGGCTGCGGTGGTGACGATGGGACCTCGCCGGCGGCGGGTGGCTCGGATGCCGGGCAAGATGCGAGCAGCGACGCGGCCGCCGGCGGACAAGGCGGCAGCGGCGGTGTGGGCGGCAGTGGCGGTGTGGGCGGCAGTGGGGGCACCGCCGCGCAGGGCGGAAGCGCCGGCGGCGGCGCTTCCGGCAGCGGTGGGGCTGCCGCCGCCGGCGGGCTCGGCGGCACCGCGGGCTCGGGTGGAGCCGCGGGCATGGCGGGCGCGGCAGGCTCGGGTGGAGCCGCGGGCATGGCGGGCGCGGCGGGCTCGGGTGGAGCCGCGGGCATGGCGGGCGCGGCGGGTTCGGGCGGCGGAGGAGGAGCGCCCGCCGTCGACTGCGGCGCTGGCGCGGCGACCATCGTGAGCCAGGGGCAGCCCGGCGCTCTGCTGCTGCAGGGGACCCTCGTCACCCCCGCGCAGGTCTTCGCCGGCGAAGTGCTGGTGGTCAGCGGCACCATCACCTGCGTCGCCGCGAGCTGCAGCACCGAAGCGGCTGCGGCGACCGCGACCGTCGTAGCCACCGGAGGCCTCATCTTCCCGGGACTGATCGATACCCACAACCATGTCCTGTTCAATGTATTCGACGAGACGCACTGGACGCCCACGGTGGCCTACACGCACGCCGCGCAGTGGAGCGGCGCCACGGGGGATCCCGTCTACGCACGTGCGCTTCGCGCGAAGCAGTACCTGAACGGCGAGACGCTGCAGGGCACTGCATCCCCCGTCAACGTCAACTGTGAACTCAACAAGTACGGCGAGCTGAAGGCGGTCATCGCCGGTACCACCGCGATGGTGGGCGCGTCCAACCCCGCCCACAAGATTTGCTACACGACGCTCGCTCGCACCATCAACAGCACCGTCCACGACGTTCAAGTCGCCAGCATCTTCCCCAGCGCCAGCGCCGCCAACGCCGTGTGCAACAACTTCACCGCCGGCACCACCGACGCCTACGTCATTCACGTGGCCGAGGGCATCAACCAGACGGCGCGCAACCAGTTCACCACACTGTTCAATCTGACTACGCCCAGCGGTTGCCTGTTCGATCCGAAGACGGCCTTCGTGCACGGCAACGCCCTGCTGGAGCCGCATTTTCAGCAGATGGCGGACAACGACATGAAGCTGGTGTGGTCGCCGCGCTCGAACGTCGGGCTGTACGGCTTGGGCACGGATCTGAGCACCACGACGGACATCCCGCTGGCGCTGTCCAAGGGGCTCACCGTCTCGCTCGCCCCCGACTGGACCATGAGCGGCAGCCAGAACGTGCTGGACGAGCTGCGCTTTGCCAAGATGGTGAGCGACGTGCGCTGGGCTGGACAGATCACGCCCAAGATGCTGACCGAGATGGTTACCATCAACGCGGCCAAGAACATCGGACTGTCCGGCGAGCTCGGCTCCCTCGAGGTCGGCAAGCGGGCCGACATCATGGTGATCACCGGAGACCCCAGCCAGCCTTACGAGTCGCTGATCAACGCCCGGCCGACCAACGTCCGCTTGGTGCTGGTCGACGGCGTCCCGCTCTACGGGGACGCCAACCTGCAGCCTACCGCGCCGGCCTCGCCCGGCTGCGAGCTGCTCGACCTGTGCACCTGCTCCAAGTTCCTGTGCGTGGCCGTCAATGGCGGCACGCCAGCGCAGCTGCTCGGGCAGACCTTCGCTCAGATCCGGCAGAACCTGATCACGGAGCTTGGGACCTACGACGCGAACGGCTGGCCGAACGTCTCCGGTCCGCCTAGCGTGCCCCTGTCGCCCATCTCGCCCCTGTATCGCTGCCCGCAGTGAGCGAAGTCCGCGCGCGGCGCCGGTTGGGTTGCCACCGGATCCGACTCTCGGGCACCATGCGCGCATGCTTCGCCCCGCGACGTTGGCCCTGCTGTCGAGCCTGCTCACCTTCTCCTGCGACAAGTCGCCGAGCCCGGAGCGTGACGCAGCAAGCACGGCCGGCTCCGGGTCCCCCAGCGCGGCGGTGCTCGCGGGTCGCACGCACTTCGAGCAGAGCTGCGTCTCGTGTCACACCATCGGGGAAGGGGACCGCACCGGGCCCGACCTGAAAGACGTGGGCAAGCGGCGGGCGCGGGACTGGCTCGTGCGCTGGATCAAGAATCCGGCGCAGATGGGCGAGTCGGACCACCTCGGTCGAGCGCTGTCCAAGAAGTACGGCGACGTGATCATGCCCACGATCGATCTGACCGACGCGCAGATCCAGGAGGTGCTCGACTTCCTCGACGACGCCAGCGTGCGTGGCTACAAGGTGGTCGAGCGTCCGGCAAAGCAGCTCGCAGGCGCGGAGCTGGAGCAGGCTCAGAGCATCTACTTCGACCGCTGCGCGGGCTGCCACGGCTCGCTGCGCCAGGGGGCTTCTGCCCCCGCGCTCACGGCGGAGCGCGCCAAGGCGCTGGGCACCGCGGCGCTCGCGGCCACGCTGAATCACGGCCGGGCGGCGGGAATGCCCGCCTGGGGCGAGCTCGGGATCCTCTCCACCGCGGACGTGGAGCTCCTGGCGAACTACCTGCAGCTGCCGCCGACCAAGCGACCCGAGCTGTCACTCGATGCAGTCAAGGAGACGTGGAACCTGGTCACCGAGGTCGCGGCGCGGCCGAAGTCGCCGTTGCATACCCGCAGCGCGGCGAACTTCTTCGCCGTCGTGCTGAAGAACCAAGGGTATGTCGCGATTCTGGACGGTGAGACGCGGGAGCGGCTGGTGCAGCTCGACGTCGGGTTCGCGGTCGAGCTGGTGCGGGCTTCCGCGTCGGGTCGCTACCTGTACGTCATGGGCAAGGACGGCAAGATCACGCTGGTGGATCTGTTCACGAGCCCGCCGTCCATTGCCGCGCACGCGCGTGGCTGCTTCGATGCGCGCACGCTCGAGTCCAGCAAGGCTCGACCGGACAAGCTGCTGATCCAGGGCTGCTACTGGCCACCGCAGTACGTAGTGTTCGATGGCGTCACGCTGGAGCCCCTGCACGTCGAGCCTCTGACTGGCGAAGCGGGCGCGGCGGAGGCGCGGGTGGGCACCATCGCGTCGCCGCGGAGCAAGCCCTTCTGGGCGCTGGGGCTGATGGACTCGGGCGAGGTGGCGCTGGTCGACTACGGCGCGCCCGGCTACGCGATCTCGAAGCGGATCCCGGCCGAGCGCGAGGTCATCGGCGGCGGGCTGGACCCGACCGGACGCTTCTTCTCGTTGCCGGCCCCCGCGCGGGACTCGCTGGTGATCGTCGACCTCGACAAGCGTGCGTCCATCGCGACGATCGCGACGGGCAAGGGGCCGCGGCCCGACCCCGGCGCGCGCTGGGAAGACCCGCAGCATGGCTGGGTCGCCGCCATCCCCCACCTGTCCGACGACAAGCTGCTCGTGTACGGCATCGATCCCAAGAAGCAAGCCGCGGCCTGGAAGGTGGTCCGCGAGATCCGCGGTGTTCCTGCCGGGAGTCTTCATGTGCGCACCCACCCCAAGTCGCCGTGGGTCTGGGTCGACTCGCCGGCGAACCCGAAGCCCGAGCTCACGCGTCAGATCTGTGTCATCTCGAAGCAAGAGGCGAAGGTGCACAAGTGCTGGTCCCCGCGCACGACCGGCCGCGTGATGCATTTCGAGTACAACCAGGCGGGTACCGAGGTCTGGGTCTCGGGCTGGGACAAACGGGGCGCGCTCTTGGTCTACGACGACGCGAGCCTGAAAGAGCTCCAGCGCGTCGAGGCCGACTGGCTCATCAACCCCATGAACAAGTACAACGTGTCCAACACTGCCGAGGACCGCTACTGAAGGTCTTCACTTCGCCCGAGGCCTGCGCCGGCGAGCCGCCGTCCAGGCCAGCGCGCCCAGGGCCGCCCACGCGGCGGAGGTGGACGCGGCAGCGCCGCTCGCGCTGACCGCGCAGCCATCGTCGTCGTCGCTCGAGGACGGTGCCTTGGCGACGCATTTGAAGTCGACGCAGGTGCCGGCGGACTTGTTGTCGGGTGGCGCGTTGTTGCAGTCCTCGCCGAGCTTGTTGCACCCGTCCGGTGGCGGCGGCGCCACGTCGGCCCTGGCGCTCATCCCCGCGAGCAGCGCCGCCCCCATCATCAACAGCGAACCGAACCGTGGGCCCATGACGCTCATGGTGCGCGATCCGCGCGGGACTGACAAGCGGTCGGTGCCAGGTGAGGGGCGGATTGCCCGCCTACTCGTCTGACTCGGCCGGGAGCGTCTCGAGCTGGCTGACGTCCGACTTCGCCTCCCGCAGCTTCTCGAACACGCTCTGCACCACCTGCGCTTGGCGGTCTCGACCTTGGCTCACCTACCACGGCGGCACGGAGCGGTCGATCTGGCAGCCGGCAACGCTCAGCATCCCTCGTCGTACCAGGTCTTCTGTGTCTTGATCGCAGCACAGACGGACAGGCAGCTCGGGTCGCACAAGCTCGCCGTGGGGTTGGCGGTCGAGCAGTTGGCCGGAAGCCCCCAGCAGATGCCCGCTTTCTCCTGAACGGCGCACTTGTCCGCGCCCGACAGCTCGTAGCTGCAGTACAGGCCAGCGTCGCACTCCACCCCTCCCGCCTCGCCGCAGGTCACTGCCGTGAGCGCCGGACACCGACCCGCGGTGAACACCGAGACGCGGCGTCGCGCCGCGATGGTAGCGTTGTAGTACGTCACGCCGTCGCAGCCGCAGACGGGGTTGAGGCCGGCGCCTTCGGCGGGCTTCTGCTTGCACACCCCGACCCCGCAGCCGAGGGCATCGCAGAACTGATCGCTGGCGCAGGGCGCGTGATCGTCGCCGCTGCAGGCCGTCACGGTACCCCCGCTGCCGCCGGCCCCCGCGACGCCAGCTCCGCCGCCCGCGCCGCTGCTGCCTCCTGCCGCGGCGCCGCTGACGCCTCCTGTGCTAGAGCCGCCGCTGCCGCCCGAGCTGGAGCCGCCTGCGCCTCCGGTGCCGGAGCCGCCGCTGCCGCCCGACGTGGAGCCGCCGGCGTCGCCCGCTGGGCCGCTCGAGCTGAAGTCCGCGCCCGAGCAGGCCAGGGCGAAGAGCGCGAATAGAGGGGCGAGGTGCACCGGTGTACTCTAGCGCATCTCGGCCGCGGCGCCGTGATCGTGATCCCTCAGGCGCCCAGTCGACGCTCGAGCTCCGCGCGCAGCTCGACTCGCTCCCACGAGCGGGACACGAGCAGCAGCGCGTCGCGATCCGCCATGACCGGGGTGCACAGCGGCGCGAGCTGATTGAAGAAGGCGTCGGGATCCACGATCGCCTCTGGCGCGAACACGCCTCGCTTCTGCTCGCGCTCGGGGCGCAAGACGGCCAGTCCAAGCCCGAGGGGGACTCCCGTCGCGCCGCCCATGCCCCTGCGGGGCGCGGAGAGCAGCGTCGCCGCGACCGTCTCGACTCGCCCATCCTTCGTGCCTCGAACGACGGAGAACAGGGGAGGCAGGCGTGGCTCGTCGAGCATCTCACGTAGATAGTCCTCGGGGGTCTTCACTCTGCCCCCAACGCCCTCGAGGCGCTCGACCAGCCCGGCGGCGCGCTCCAGCGAGAGCAGCCGCGCGTCCACCAGCTTGCCGAGGGCGCGCATGGCCAGCAGGTTCGGGCGCGCCATCGTCATCACGATCAGGCTGCGGCGCAGCTCCGGGAAGTAGCGCGGGAAGGTGATGGCCTCCGGGTGCCCCATCGTCCACGCGCGGCGCGGACCCAGCCCGGGGTAGTCCAGGTCGATGCGCCTCAGGGGTGGCTCGTCGCGGAAGCGGCCACGGTCGAAGACGCGGATGGTGCCGGTGAGCTGATGGATGCCGTGGACCGTGGCCGCGGATGGCCGGCTGCCGCGGGTCTCCGGCATGGCAGCGTCCAGGTC
Source organism: Polyangiaceae bacterium (assembly GCA_019637295.1). Classification (GTDB taxonomy): domain Bacteria; phylum Myxococcota_A; class Polyangia; order Polyangiales; family Polyangiaceae; genus JACKEA01. The sequence goes on along the minus strand of JAHBVX010000003.1, from coordinate 435,844 downwards.
GAAGCCCGGGTAAACCTCGTGCACGGTGTCGAGCTCGCGCATCGCGATGCGCGTGAGCAAGTTGGAGATCCCCGGGCTCGCGCCCATGCCGATCACCGCCGTGATGCCGGCTGCCCTCGCGCGCTCGTCGAGCGCGAGCATGGCCTCGGTGGACTCCCAGTCGTCATTGATGTCCAGGTAGTGGCAGCCCGAGCGGATGGCCGCCTCGAGGACCGGCGGTCCGAAGCGGAAGAACGGGCCGACGGTGTTCAGCGCCGCCGTCGCGCCAGTCAGGACGCGGTCGAGGGCGTGCGGGTCGGTCACGTCGAGCGCAACCGCGCGGGCCTTGTCGCCGAGGGAGTCGCTCAATCGGCGCGCGGCGGCCTCGTCGCGATCCGCGACGAGCAGCTCGTCGACGAAGTCGAAGCCCGCGGCGGTCCGCGCCGCGTAACCCCCCATGCCGCCGGCGCCCAAGAGTACGACCTTCATGCTGCCGCTCCGCGAGGCGCGCGGTCAGGGCGCGCAGCGCAGCCCCACGCGGACGTTGTCGAACAGCGCGTTGTAGGTGCTCGAGCACAGGCAACAGCAGCCCGTCTGGAAGTAGGGCCCGCTGAACTCGAGCGGCTGATTCACGTAGCTGCCGTCCGTGGCCGTGCCGCTGAAGGTGTAGCTGCCAGCCGCAGGATCAGCGAAGGTGCTGGTGCCGTCGTTGCGCGCCTCGAGACGCCACTGGTCGGTCACCGCGTTGTACGTCACCCGGGCGCTGAAGTAGTTCGAGACCGTGAAGGTGCCGGACTCCACCAGGGTAGTCAGGGCGCCATTGCGCAGCCCTCCCGAGAAGCGCACGAGGCGCACACGGTTGCTGCCGCCCACCACCACTGCGTAGCCCACCGAGGCGCCGCTCGACGCGCAGGTGCCGGCGCTGGCGTTGAGCCCGGCAGCAGAGTCCGTGGCGAGCACATAGGCCAGTCCCACGGTGATGTCGTTCTGGCTGCTGGTGCTCGAGCAGGAGAATCCGCCGTTGGTGCTCTCGGGGTTGTCCCGGCGGAGGTTGAGCGACCAGACGACCTCCTGTCCGGTGTTGCCCTTGAGGGTGGGGTTGTACAGCTGATTGTCGTAGGCCGAGCCCGCGCCGCCGGTGCGCACGTAGGCGTAGCCGTGGCCGTGACCCACGCTGGACGAGCCGCGCTTGTTGGTGATGCCGAGCCTCCCGCCGTTGATGCGCACGCCGTGCTGCGCGTTGGCGTACACCTTCCAGGGGCTGGTGTTCAGCTGCACGTCGGTGCCCGAGTACCAGGTGGCAGACGCGGGCGCGGTGAAGTCTGCGGAGAAGGCCCCGGTCAGCGTGGTCGGGCAGGGAGGGCCGCAGCTCCCCGAGCTGGTGTTGCAGACCTGCCCTCCGGAACAGTGGGCGTTGCTCAGGCACTGTACGCACACCGACGCGGTCCCCTGGGCCTTGCAGTGAGGAGTGGCGCCGCCGCAGGGCGAGCAGGTGGCGCCGCAGCTCGCGTTGGTGTCGCAGGGCGCGCAGGCGCCGCCCGCGCAGCTGCTGCCCGGGCCGCAGGCCACGCAGCTCGGGCCGCAGTGAGAGTTGGCGTTGCAGTCCAGGCACACGTTGTTGCTGCAGTACTTGCCCGAGCCACAGGAGCCCGTCCCGACGCAGTCCACGCACTGTCCGGCGTTGCAGACCTTGCCCGTCGCAGCGCAGTTGGTGCACGCGGCGCCGCAGTGGGCGCTGTCGTTGCAGGGCGTGCAGCTACCGCTCTGGCACCACTGGCCCGACGGACAATGCGCGTCGAGCTGGCAGTTGTTGCACACGCCGCCCACGCAGCCGTAGCTGCAGCTGATCTCGGCGAAGGAGTAGCTGCAGGCGCCTGAGGCGCAGCTGCCCGGAGTCGAATAGATCCGCGCGGTGCTCGCGTCCTTGCAGTTGTTCGCCGGAGGTGTGACGCAACTGACACCGGCGCAGGGATCGCCCTGACATTGGCTCCCGCTGCAGCCAAAAGCACAGAACACATCCACGGTGGCATAGCTGCACTGACCACTCGACCCGCAGCTGCCCGGGCTCTGGTTCGCGACCAGATAGCTCGCGTCCTTGCAGTAATTGGACGGCGGCGACGTGCACGTCACGCCCGCGCACGGGTCGCCCTGGCACACGTCGTTCACGCAGCCGAAGGGGCAGAACGCCTGGATGCTCTGGTAGCTGCAGCTGCCATTGCCACCGCAGGTTCCCGGCGACTGATACACCGTGCGATGGGTGGCGCTGCTGCAGAACGACGCCGGTGGCGTGTTGCACGTCACGCCAATGCACGGATCGCCGATGCACGAGCCCGAGGCGCAGCCGCTCGGGCAGCTGACCACGGAGCTGGCATAGCTGCAGCTGCCGTCCGAGCCGCAGGTCCCGTTCGGCTCGTAGACCTGCAGGTTGGCACCCGAGCACTGCGAAGCGGGCGGCGCGTTGCACACGACCCCTTGGCACACGGAAGCGTCGCCACCGCCATCGGCGTCGACGCCGACGTCGGCAGAGGCGTCCCCCGCGGTGCCACTCGCTCCGCCGCTGCCGGCGCTCGCGTCGTTGCCCGCCGCTCCCGCCGCAGCGGCGGCTCCCCCACCGCTGCCCGGCGTCAACGCCTCGGTGCCCTCCGCACACGCCGTCGCCCACAGCCCAATTAGGGCGCACGCGACGAGCGCCCGCACGAGGGACGGTGATCCAAGCAGCCGCATCGGAGCCGGGTGAGCATAGCGTCGGCCACGGGCCCGGTCCACGAGACATCGTGGCGAAGGCGCGTGCGCGGCGCCCAGAGCCAAGTTACACTCCTCGCCTTCTGGAGGATTGATGCGCCTTGCTTTCTGGTTCGGGCTGTCAGCGAGTTCACTGGTGTTGTCGGCCTGCAGCTCCGGGGGCGGCGGCTACTACGACCCGGACGGGGGCGCGGGCGCCGGGAACACCGGCGGCTCCGCCGCCTCGGGAGGTGGCCTGAACTTCGGCGGCACCGGAGGCCTGTCCTTCGGCGGGACCGGCGGCCTCGGCTTCGGCGGCACGGCGGGCTCCGCCGGCGCCGGGGGCGCCACGGGCGGCGCTGCGGGCTCGGGCGGCAGCGGCGGGTGCTTCAGCGCCTTCGACTGCGACGACGCCAACGCCTGCACGACGGACACCTGCGCCAGCGGCAACTGCCAGCACACGACGATCGATCCGAACGATTTCGACGCGTGCACCGTCGACTCCTGCCACCCCGTCACAGGGGTAACGAACACCCCGGTGAACATCAACGACAACAACGCCTGCACGACGGACAGCTGTCATCCGATCACCGGGGTGACCCACACGCCCATCACCTGCAACGACAACGATCCGTGCACGACGGACAGCTGCAATCCGGCGACGGGCTGCGTGTACACGCCCATCAGCGGCGGCGGTTCGGTGCTGTTCCAAGACGACTTCTCCACCTCCAGCATGGGCTGGACGCTGGGCACCGAGTGGGCGATTGGCCCGGCAGTGGCGGGGACCTGCGGGGACCCGAGCACGGACACGTCCCCGAGCGCGGACAACCGCATCGCCGGCGTCGTGCTCGGCGGCTGCATGTCCGTGGTGACCCACGGCTACTACTACCTGACCAGCCCGGTCATCAACGCGGCCTCCGCCACCACCGTGACGTTGAAGTTCCAGCGCTGGCTCAACAGCGACTACACGCCCTACGTGAACAACGTGATCGAGGCCTACAACGGCTCGACCTGGGCGTTGGTGTGGCAGAGCGGGTCGTCGGGTAGCTCCGCGACCAGCTGGTCGCTGCAGACCTACGACCTCACGCCCCACAAGAACGCCAACCTGCGCGTGCGCTTCGGACACAACGTCGGCAACACCGGCGCCATCGCCTACGGTTCCTGGAACATCGACGACGTGGAGATCACCAGCGGCGGCAGCGGCAGCTGCCCCTGACCTGCGCCCCTCGGGCCGAGGTCGCCGTGTCAGCTCCGGATCAGCGCCGCCTGCAGGGCGCGGTGTCCGCCTCGAAACACGGGCCAGCCGTCACCCACGAGCACCGCGTCGACGTCGTCGAGCGCCGCGAGGCGTCGCAGCGAGTCGCGAGCGGCAGCGGGATCGATGAGCTTTGCCTCCGGCAGGCAGCAGAGCCGGCCTGCCTCGTGGGCACGCACCAGATCACCGGTCACCAGCGTCGTGTGGTCGAGGACGAACGCGAGCTCGCCGGGCGTCTTGGAGCCGTGCAGCTCGATGGCATCGAGTCCGGGGACGGGCGTGGGTCCCTCGCCCAGCCACTCGTCCACTGGCACCGGGAACGACTCCCGCTCACCCCGCGGGGCGGCCACGCGGGCGCCCGTCTCCTGCCGCAGGCGCTCGGCGCCGCGCGCGTGATCGCTGTTGGTCAGGAAGATCCAGGCCAGGGGCCCGAGCTGCCGCAGATGCCCTCGGTCGTGCTCCGACAGCGGCAGTGGATCGAAGGCGACGCAGCCGCCCGGGCGAACCCAGAGCACGCTGTGAAAGTCGATGTCCCTCGCCTCGTCGAACCGCGACCAGCCGAACAGATCCGGGCGATGGAGCCTCTTCACCGACGCGGGGTACCGCAGCGCCTGTAGGCGGTCAACGCCCCGGCAGGCCCGCGCGTTCGCCTGCGAGTTGGGCTCCCCCCAGGCCCAGCTCCGCCCGCAGCTCAGCTGTCGATGAAGCTCTTGAGCTGCTTGCTGCGGCTCGGGTGGCGCAGCTTGCGCAACGCCTTGGCCTCGATCTGACGGATCCGCTCGCGGGTGACCTCGAAGTCCTGGCCCACCTCCTCCAGGGTGTGGTCGCTCTTTTCGCCGATGCCGAAGCGCATGCGCAGCACCTTCTCTTCGCGGGGAGTGAGGGTCTTGAGCACCCGGCGCGTCTGCTCGGAGAGGTTCATGTTGATCACCGCCTCCTGGGGCGACACGACGCTCTTGTCCTCGATGAAGTCACCGAGGTGGCTGTCCTCCTCCTCGCCGATGGGGGTCTCGAGGCTGATGGGCTCCTTGGCGATCTTGAGGACCTTGCGCACCTTGTCCAGCGGCAGCTCCATCTTCTCCGCGATCTCTTCGGGCGTGGGCTCGCGGCCGTACTCCTGCACCAGGTAGCGTGAGGTGCGGATCAGCTTGTTGATCGTCTCGATCATGTGCACCGGGATGCGGATGGTGCGGGCCTGGTCGGCGATGGCGCGGGTGATGGCCTGCCGGATCCACCAGGTGGCGTAGGTGCTGAACTTGTAGCCGCGCTTGTACTCGAACTTGTCCACGGCCTTCATGAGGCCAATGTTGCCCTCCTGGATCAGATCCAGGAACTGCAGGCCGCGGTTGGTGTACTTCTTGGCGATGGAGACCACCAGGCGCAGGTTGGCCTCCACCAGCTCGGCCTTGGCGCGCTCGGCCTCGCGCTCGCCGGCCATGATCTCGTCGTAGGTCTTCATCAGCTCCACGACGTCGATCTTGAGCTCCTCCTCCACGCGCTTGACGCCCTTCTGCGCGCTCTTGAGCGCCTCGTCCAGGTCCGCCAGGGAGACGTCCTCGCCGTCCACACCGAGGCGCTCGGTGAGCACCTTCTCCGCGTTCGGGTCGTCCTTGGCCTCACGCAGCAGCTTCTTGAGCTCGTTCTTGCTGGCGCCAGACTGCTTGGTGAACTCCAGCGCCTTGCCCTGCGCGCGCTGCACCTTCTCGATCATGCTCTTGAGCTTGCGCACGATCTTGTCGATGGTCTTCTTGTTCAGCCGCATCTCTTGCAGCGTCTCGACGAGCTGACCTTTGTTGGCATCGAGCTCCTTGTCGATCAGCTTGCGCCGCGGCTCCAGCGCGGTCTTGCGCTCGTCGAGGACCTCCTGGTTCTTCTTGTCGATGCGCTTGACGCGATCGATCAGGCGGATGATGCGGCGGTCCGCCTCCTCTTCGTCGAACTCGTGCTCTTCGTCCTCGGCGTCCCGCACGATGTCCTTCACGCGGATCTTGTGGGCGCGCAGCTTCTCGCCGATGTCGATGATCTCGCGCACGGCGACCGGACTATTGAGGATGGCGCCGAGCACCTCGTTCTCCCCCTCCTCGATGCGCTTGGCGATCTCGACCTCGCCCTCGCGGGTGAGCAGCGCCACGCTGCCCATCTTGCGCAGGTACATGCGCACCGGGTCGTTGCTCTTGTAGATGTCGTCGTCCGCTGCGGGCTTGGCGGCGACGGGAGTCGGCGCTGCGTCGGCGGCGTCGTCGTCCCCTTTGGACTTCTTGCTGGTGCCGGGCCCGAGCTCGTCGTCGTTCAGGCGCCCGGTGGCGATCTTGAGGTTCGTCGAGTCGTCGACCACCTCGATCTCCGCGTCGTCGAGCGCCGACAGCACGTCGTCCATCTGATCCGGGCCGACGTCGTCGCTCGGCAGTGCGTCGTGCACGTCGTCGTACGTGAGGAAGCCCTTGGACTTGCCGAGGGTGATCAGCTGCTCGACGTCCGCCTTCGACTTGCCGTTGGACTTGGCGTTCGTTGTCGCTGCCTTGGGCTTGGCCTTCGCGGAAGCGCCGTTGGCCGTCGCCGGCGGCGGGGCCTTCGCAGCGGGGGGACTCTTCTGTTTGCCGGTCGCCTTGGCGGCTACTTTGGGTTCGGGCTTCGCGTTGGTCGGCTTGGGCTCCGATTTGGCCACCTTCGGCTCGGCCTTCGTGGGCTTGGCTGCGACCTTGGCCGCGCTCGCGCCGTTGAGCTTCTTGGAGGTGGACGGACTCTTGCCGCCCTTGCTGGCCGCGGGTGCAGGCTTCGCTGCGGCAGGCTTGGGCTTGGCTTTCGCTGCCACCTTGGCCTTGGCCGGAGGCGAGACCGCCTTCTTCGCAACGGTCTGGGTCCGCTTGGTCGACGCTTTCTTTGCTCCCACTTGTTACCTCTCTTCGAGCCCGTGGCGCTCACGGGCGCGCCGCATTTGTTCTCGCAAGAGCGCGTCCTCTTGCTCGACATCGCCGCTCTGCGCGGCGCGTTCCAACTCCGAAACCGCCTCGTTCTTCTGACGCCTGAGCTCCAGACGCTTCAACTTCCCGAGGTTCTCCAACAGCTCACTCTTGGCGTCTTCGATCCGTTCGTGTCGCGGGGCCGCCAGCCGCGAGGCCGCGAATGGATGGATCGAAGCAGGGAGCTTCGCAAGCACTACTTCCGTGGCAGCGGCGGGATCGCTCTCGTAAATTTGACGCAGTGCGGCAACCGACAACGCTACCTCCCCGCTCAGCCATGCTGCCCCGGTCACCGCCTCCTCTGTAGCCAAAAGCTCTGGATAGTCCAGAAACGCGCCAAGAATGGCCAGACCCACCCCGTCCTTGAGGGGTGTGGTTCGGGCGTGGGCGCGGGACTGAACAGGGGCCTCTGCCCGGTCCGGCCGCAAGGCGCGATCCACCTGGGCGCGCAGGGCCCGGAACGTCTGAGCATCGGAAATACCTAGCCGCTCCGCGATCCGATCGGCGTGTTGCTGGGCCATGCCGCGGACCGTGGGGTCGTCCTCGCTGGCGAGCAGCTCCGTCACCTCGCGGATCCGATCCGCCTGCGCCCGGGCGTCACTGGCCGAGAAGCTGCCGTCGAGCTTGCGCTCGATGAGAAACTCGAGCAGGCCCCGGGCCCCGCTCAAGACCCGCCGCAGGCCCTCCGCCCCATGCTCCCGGACGAGGTCATCCGGGTCCGTGCCGTCGGGCAACGAGCCCACCTTGGCGTTGAGGCCTGCCGTGCGGCACGGCTCGCGGGCGGCGGCGATGGCGCGTTGCCCCGCGGCGTCCCCGTCGAACAGCAGCACGGCGGTCGGCGCGAAGCGCTTGACGAGTCGAGCCTGCTCGAGGGTGAACGCCGTCCCGAGGGGCGCGACCACGTTCTTGATGCCTCGAGCGTGCAGGCTCACCACGTCGAAGTTCCCCTCGACCACGACGCACTCGTTCTCGGTGCGCAGCGCCTGCCGCGCCTGGTGCAGCCCAAAGACGATCTCCCGCTTCTTGTAGATCGAGCTCTCCGGCGAGTTGACGTACTTCGCTGGCGGCTCACTGCGATCCGTGCCGAGGGCCTCGATGCCGGCAGCTCGAAGCGTCTCTGCTTCGGGTTCGTCGAGGGCACGTCCCGAGAAGCCGACGACGCGTCCCTGCAGATCGACGACCGCGAACATCAAGCGATGTCGGAAGCGATCGTAGTGACCACCGCCGCTCTTCTTGGGCACCAAGAGTCCGACCGCCTCGGCAGCCCGCACGCTGATGCCCACGGCGCGAAGGTGGTCCGCCAGGGCACCCCAGGCGTAGGGCGCGTAGCCGACGCGGAAGCTCTGCAGCGTGTCGGCGACCAAGTCCGTGGCGGAGGTCGAGACCAACCCCCGGCGCTCGAGCTCGCGCCGGGCGAAACCCGCGAGGGGGTGCTCGCGCAGCATGCGCTCGAAATAGACCGCCGCCGACTGCCCGATGTCGTACAGATCTTGCTGCCGTCGCCGCGCCTCCGACTGCCGCTTCAGCTCGTCGCTCGAGACGTCATCGCGCACCTCGATACCCGAGCGGTCCGCCAAGCGTCGAATCGCTTCGACGAACGACAGCCCTTCGGTCTCCATCACGAAGCGGAACACGTCCCCAGACGCTGCGCAGCCGAAGCAGTGATAGAAGCCGCGCTCCTCGTTGACGTGGAAGCTGGGCGTCTTCTCCTTGTGGAACGGGCACAGGCCAACGAAGCTACGCCCGCGACGCTGCAGCTTCACGGACTCGCCGACCAGAGACACGATCCCGGTCTGCCGGCGCACCCGCTCGATGGTGTCTTGGCCGATCACGAACAGGGAGGCATACCGCAATCCAGGGCAAAGCCAAGGGCTCCTTTGGCGCTGGCGCTGCGCCGCGCGCTGGCACTCGACTTGCACTGGCGTCGCCCCGGCCGGCCTGCTAGTCGCGTGACGTGCGCTCCTCCGTGCTCGTGATCGCGGGCTCCTTTGCGCTTGGTTGTTCGTCGAGCGAACCGTCGAGCGGTCCCGCTGCCGGTGGCTCCGCCGGCTGGGCCGGAACCGGCGGCGGCGACGGTGGGTCTGCCGTCGGGGCGGACGAACAGCGGTTCCAAGACCTGCTCGCGGGGCTGCTCGAGCCCGAGGCCGCCCTGGGCGACATCGCTCGGAGCGGCGGGTTTCCGATCGAGACCGCCGCCGGGCCCTTGTTCGCCCGGCTGGACGACGGAGGCGGGCCGTACTCGCTGGCCGGCGACTTCAACGCCTGGTCACCCGAGCCGATGACGGCCCAAGCGGGCGTCTACTGGCGCGTCCGCGCGGTGCCTTCACCCGACGGCGCGCGCTACAAGTTCGTGGACGGCGGGGGCACCTTTCATGCCGACCCCCTCGCGCGCCGCTACGCCTGGGACGACAACGGCGAGATTTCCCTCGTGCGTGCCAGCGCGCCGCACCGCGAGCGATTCCCCGGCGTCGCCGGGCAGGGTCGGCCCGCGCGCACGGTCCGCGTCTGGGTGCCAGGGTCTGCTCCCACTCATCATCTCTACGCGCACGATGGACAGAACCTGTTCGAGCCCGACGCGCCCTTCGGTGGCTGGAGGCTGCATCAGAGCGCGGGCAAGCAGACGCTGATCGTCGCCATCGACAACACGGGCGCGGGCCGCATGGACGAGTACACCCACGTCCCGGACGACATCGGCTCGGGTCCCGTCGGCGGACACGCCGACGCCTACGCGGACTTCGTCGAGCTCACCGTGCGACCCTTGGTGGAGCAGCGCTACGGCGCGCCCACGCGCACGGGCGTGATGGGCTCGTCGCTCGGCGGTCTGGTCAGCGTGCACCTGATGCTGCGTCACCCCGGGCGCTACGACTTCGTCGCGGCGCTGTCGGGCACCTTCGGCTGGGGCAGCATCGGACCCCACTCGTCCACGCTGATCGAGCGGCTCGCCGCGCTGGGCAAGCAGCCGTCGGCGCTGTACCTGGACTCTGGCGGCGGGCCTGGCTCGGGCTGCGTCGACAGCGACGGCGACGGCATCCTCGACGATTCCGCGGATGCCAAAGACAACTACTGCGAGACGCTGCAGCTCTACGACGTCGCCGCGGGCACGGGGTATCAGCCCGAGAGCGACTTGTTTCACTGGCACGAGCCGGGGGCGCCGCACAACGAGGCGGCTTGGGCCGCCCGCGCCTTCCGCCCGCTCGGACTGTTCGAGGCGCCCTGAGGGCGCCCTGACTCAGAAGCTGGAGCCTGGCTGCTTCAGGAAGTCTTCCTCCTCCGCGCTGCTCGGGCGGCCGAGGATGGCGTTGCGGTGCGGGAAGCGGCCAAAGCGCGCGACGATCACCCGATGGCGCTCGGCGAAGTCCGCGGCGTTCTGGAACATCCCGCGCACCGTGGAGCTCGTCGCGCGTTCGGCGAGCGCGCTGAACAGCGCGACCCCGCGCTCCTGATCCGCGAGGCTCTCCGAGTGCATCAGCGGCATCAGCGCGAAGTAGGCGTGGGCCGCGGGCAGCTCGAGGTGCGCACCCGAGTCGAGCAGCCGCGTCGTCAGCGCGAGCGCGCGGGCATCGTTTGCGAACGCGCCCGGCGAGTTGCGGTAGACGTTGCGTGAGAACTGGTCGAGCAGGACGATCAGCGCGACGGTGCCGGCAGCGGACTCTGCCCAGTCGTCCAGCTGCCCCCCCCCGGCTCGCTCGAGGCTCTCGCCGAACCGCTGCTCGATGGTGCGATCGAACGCTTCGTCCTTCTTCCACCAGCGCGCAGAGACGCCGTCACTCACGCTGCCGTCCGGGGCGAGCTCGCCGAACCAGAACTCGAGCACGTCGTCCGGGCCAATCATGCGCGCAGAGTACGTGCGTCCCCGCGTCGGGTGAAGCGCAATCGGCCCGTCCGCTTCAGCGCTCGAAGTGGAGCTTGCCGAAGCGGGAGGCTTTGTGGAAATTTCCTTGGCCGAGCGTCGGCGACCACGCCAACGAGTCGCGCTGGCCGTCGCGGAAGCTGTAGGCGTTCATGCGCCAGATGTCGCCGGGCTTGGGTGCGCTCGCGACACGACGCGTGCGCAGGGAGGCGAAGGGCAGCGCGAGCTCGACGACGTAGCCGCGAGCGTCCTTCGTCGTCGCGCGCTCTACGCCCGAGCGCCAGTCCTGGTGGCCGAAGCGCTTGCCGCCGTCGGGCAGCGAGGTGATGGGTGTGTTGTAGTCGTCGAAGCGCGTGTCCCACACGGCGCCGCGGACGTCGATCTGCAGTTCGAAGTAGTCGCGATTGTCGTCGAAGGGTCCAGGCGCGATCATCAACTCGACGGCCGAGGCGCGCGACCACAGCTGGGGGTCCTCCTCGTCCGGGCGGAAGGGGGACGTCGCCTGCGCATCGAGCACCTCCACCGCCACGAACAGGTGGGTGTCGTCGTAGGCCACGCGCAGGGCGGCCGGCACCGCGGAGCCGCGCGCAGGCTTGCCGCTGCGCGGCTGCACGAAGGGCGCGGTGCGCGCCGCGGCTCGCCACACGGGCTCTTCGAGCTTGCCGTCGATGGTGGGCGGGCTCGGCGCCCGAGGCACGCGCAGCACGGGTAGAGCGCCGTCGCTCAGGTCGACCTCGTCTCCGAGCTGCTGGCCGCGCCCGCAGCCGAGGCTGAGCGCGACGAACAACATCAACGGAAGTTTCGCGCTGCCCTGCGTCAAAATCGTCAACTGGGCCAACTTTTGTGGGTGCGTGAATGTAGGTGCAGGTGGTAAAGGGTAGTCATGTTCCTCAGGTCCACCTCCATCCTTGGCTTTGGCTTGGCTTCTCTTCTCGGTGCTTGGTCAGCCCTGGGGGCTCCCCCCAAGCTGCGCCATCAGGCAGATCTCCAGGGGGACGTCGTGGTGCTCGGCAGCACCCTGGCCCTGGACTGCTCGAGCGAGGTCCCGGCCCCGCCCGCCAATACCACGACGGCCTGCAGCGGCCAGGACAACGTGCTCGACACCGCGCCGGACCTCTACTGGCGAGACACCGCCGCCAACACCTCCATCTCGGCGTCCCAGGCGCGCACCAGCGCCACCCTCGTGCTGCCCGCGGGTGCGAAGGTCACCTACGCGCGGCTGTACTGGGCGGCGCTGAAGACTGGCCAAGAGCCGGACAAGAGCGTGACCTTGGACTTCGCGGGCGGCCCCGCGCAGAGCGTCGCGGCGGACGACTCGTGGTCGCTGAGCTACGGCTTCGCTTCGCACCCGGACCGCTACTATTACCAGTCCACCGCGAACGTGACGAGCTACGTCGCGCAGTGGGGCGCCGGCGACTTCCGGGTCACCGGCGTCGACTCCCTACCCCTCGCCGGCGTGAGCGTGGATCGCGCCTTCTCCGCCTGGACGTTGGTCGTCTTCTACGAGAAGGCGGGGGACGAACTGCGCAACCTCGCGCTGTTCGATGGCCTGACCAACGTCGACCCGGGCCTGGCGCAGGGCAGCGCGGAGGTCACCCTGAGCGGCATCCTCGTGCCCCCGGGCTTCAGCGCGAAGATGTCCGCGTTCACCTACGAGGGGGACTTCGTGTACAAGGGAGACTTCTTCACCTTCAACGGTCAGAAGCTCGCCAACGCCGAGAATCCCGTCGACAACTTCTTCAACAGCTCGCGCAGCTACCTCGGCCAGGCCGTCAGCGGAGCGAGCGACGTGCCCAAGCTGAGCGGAAAGCCCGGGACCATGTCGGGCTACGATCTGGACACGGCGGACGTCACCAGCCTGGTCAAGGCTGGCGACACGTCGGCGAAGGTCGGCGCCGCCAGCGACCTCGACATCTTCTTGCTCGGTGGCTTCGTCACGTCGGTGACCAACAAGGCGCCCGACTACCTGGGCTTCGAGAAGACCGCCGTCGACCTCGACGGCGGCTCCCTGCTGCCAGGTGACGAGGTCGAGTACGTGCTCAGCGCGACGAACTCCGGCAACGACGCATCGGTCTCGACGGTGGTCCTGGATCAGCTCGACCCAGGGCTCGACTTCGTCCCGGGCTCGCTGCAGATCGTCTCCGGCGGGGCGATCGGTCCGAAGACGGACGCCATCGATGGGGACGAGGGCAGCTACGACGCCACGACCCGAACCGTCCGCTTCCACGTGGGCAGCGGCGCCACGGCGAGCAGCGGGGGCACGGTGGCCGTCGGCCAGACCGTGACGGTGAAGTTCCGCGTCAAGGTGTTGGCTCAGAGCGGCGACATCCCGAACCAGGGCGAGATCCAGGGGCTCGGCGAGAGCGGCACCCCGAAGAAGACCTGGCTCACGGACGCCGATCCGCTCACGCCCGGCGATCAGCCGACGATCGTCACGATCGAGGAGTGCGGCTCGAACGCGGACTGCCCCGCGAACAAGCCCTTCTGCGATCTCCAGACCAAGACCTGCCAGCCCTGCTCGAACGACTCCCACTGCACCGATCCGAACCTCCCCGCCTGCCAGCCGAACGGCAGCTGCGGCGAGTGCTCGTCGACGAACAAGACGCAGTGCACCGGCGCCACGCCGGCCTGCAACACCACCACCGGCGAGTGCGCCCCCTGCACGCCCGAGGACGCGACCCTCTGCGTCGGCGACCCGAGCGGTCCGGTGTGTCAGGTGGGCAGCCCGAACTTCTGTGGCTGCGAGTCGGACAGCGACTGCGGCAACACGAAGAGCGGCCGGGTGTGCGACGTGGGCTCGACGGACAAGTGCATCGACGGATGCCGCGGGACCGACGGCAACGGTTGCCCCGACGGCTTGGTGTGCACCAGCACGGACGGCACCATCGGTAGCTGTGTGCCGGAGGGTGACGGCAACGGTAACGACAAGCCCACTGGCGCCGCCGACTCGGGCGACGACGGCAGCTGCGCCTGCCGTACGACCGGGGGCAGCGGCGGGACCGGCGGAGCGCTGCTGGCTCTGCTCGGCGCGGCGGCTCTACGCCTGCGGCGCCGTCGCGCGGCGCGCGGCTGAGAGGAACTCGCGTTCGCGTGGGGTGGAGCCCCAACGAATTCACTTCGTTGGGGCGGGGAGGCGCGTGCCTCCCCGGCGGCAGAGTGAAAGAGCTGTCGATTGTTCGACAGCTCTTGAGCCGGCGACCGTCCCGGAGCGCAGCTTCAGCGCACGACGGGTAGCTGTCCGGGCGCGGTGAGCTGCTCGAAGAAGTCGTTGCCCTTGTCATCGACCACGATGAACGCCGGGAAATCGGCCACCTCGATCTTCCACACGGCCTCCATGCCCAGCTCGGGGAACTCCAGCACCTCGACCTTCTTGATGCAGTCCTGCGCGAGCCGCGCCGCAGGTCCTCCGATGGAGCCGAGGTAGAAGCCGCCAAAGCGCTTGCAGGCGTCCGTCACGGCGCGGGACCGGTTGCCCTTCGCCAGCATCACCAAGCTGCCGCCCTGCTCCTGAAAGCTCGCCACGTAGGAGTCCATGCGCCCGGCGGTGGTGGGGCCAAAGGAGCCGGAGGCGTAGCCCGCCGGCGTCTTGGCCGGGCCGGCGTAGTACACGGCGTGCTCACGGAAGTACTGGGGCAGCCCCTGTCCAGCGTCGAGCTGCTCTTTCAGCTTGGCGTGCGCGATGTCGCGCGCCACCACCAGCGGGCCCGTGAGCGACAAGCGCGTCTTGACCGGGTGGCGGCTCAGCGTGCTTCGGATCTCGCTCATGGGGCGCGTCAAGTCGATGCTCACGACGTCGCCCTCGAGGTGCTGCGCGGCGGGTTCGGGCAGGTAGTGCGCGGGGTCGCGCTCCAGGGCTTCGAGGAACGCGCCGTCGCGAGTGATCTTGCCCAGCGCCTGACGGTCCGCGGAGCAGGACACCGCCAGCGCCACCGGGCAGGACGCTCCGTGGCGGGGCAAGCGCACCACGCGCGCGTCGTGACAGAAGTACTTCCCACCGAACTGCGCGCCGATGCCCGAGAGCCGCGTCAGCTCGAGCACCTGCTGTTCGAGCTCGAGGTCGCGGAAGCCCCGGCCCAGGGCGTTGCCCGACGTCGGCAACGTGTCCAGGTAGCGAGCCGACGCGAGCTTGGCGACCTTGAGCGCGTACTCCGCGCTCGTGCCGCCGACCACCAGCGCCAAGTGATAGGGGGGGCACGCCGCGGTCCCCAAGCTTTGTAGCTTCTGTTGCACGAAGGCCAGCAGGCTCGCTGGGTTGAGCAGCGCCTTCGTCTCTTGATACAGAAAGCTCTTGTTGGCCGAGCCGCCGCCCTTGGCCATGAACAAGAACTTGTAGGCGTCGCCGTCGGTCGCGAAGACCTCGATCTGCGCCGGCAGGTTGTTGCCGGTGTTTCGCTCGTCGTACATGGTCAGCGGCGCGAGCTGCGAGTAACGCAGGTTGTCACGCTCGTACACGTCGTAGATGCCCCGGGCGATGGCGGCTTCGTCTCCGCCGCCGGTCAGCACGCGCTCCCCCTTCTTGCCCATCACGATGGCGGTGCCCGTGTCTTGACACATGGGCAGCACTCCGCCCGCGGAGATGTTGGCGTTCTTCAGCAGATCGAGCGCCACGAACTTGTCGTTCGCCGACGCCTCGGGGTCGTCCAGGATCCGTGCGAGCTGAGCCAGGTGTCCCGGACGAAGGAAGTGAGCGATGTCGTGCATCGCCTCGGCCGTGAGCCGCGTGAGCAGCGACGGCTCCACCCGCAGGAAGGTGTGCCCGCCCGCGTCGAAGGTCTCCACGCCCTCGTCGGTGACCTGGCGATACGGGGTGGTGTCGTCCCCCAGCGGCAAGAGCTCCTGGTACTCGAAGGTCGGCATGGCGGCGCAGCCTACCTCGGGCGCCCCCGACGAGGGAACGTCGTCCGCACCGTCAGCCGCGTCAGTCGCCTCGGGCGTAGCGGACGATGCCGAGCGCCTCGAGCCGCTCTTGCAGGGCCGGGTTCGTGCCACCGTCGAACTCGAGCGCGCGCTCGAGCTCCGCCTGAGCCGCGGCCAGGTCCCCCTGCGAGAAGTGCTTGTCCGCTCGCATGGCGCACAGCTTTGCCCCAGCCGAGCGACAGAGCTCGTGCAGCGGTCGAGCGTCCTCGCGCACCGCCGGGACTTGCGAGCTGTCACGTCGGGAGAGCCGCAGGTGTCCGCGCTCGAGCCCCATGTCGTAGCGCAGGCGAGTCTCTGGATCCGAGAGCACGCGGTACGCCTCGGCGCCGCGCTGGAAGACGCGGGAGACCAGCTCGCGCACGGCCTCGCTCTCGCTCAGGTGGCCGTCCGGGTGGAACCGTCGCGAGAAGTCGTGGAACGCTCCGCGCAGCGCGACCGGGTCCACCAGCTCGAGCACGCCGAGGATCTCGTAGTAGTCGCTGTCGTCGAGCACCTGATGCCATCGCTCGAGGTTGGCGAGCTCCTCCGGACTCATGCAGGTGGGAGTGTCCCACCACCCGCCCCTGTCGACTAGGGGCGTCTGACCTTGCGCAGCAGCGCGACGTCGCCCTCTGCCAGCACGCACCCGAGCCCGTGATCGCCCGCCAACACCCGAAATGTGGCGGCCTGGTAGAACACCACGTGGGTCGGATCACGGCGGTAGTACCAGGAGCCGAAGTCGCGGTCCGTCGGACGAAACGCCGTCATGATCGCGAGCCAGCCGCCGCCGCGGAGCAGACCGACCAGCCGCTCGAACTCGTCCCCAGGCCGGTGGAAGTGCTCGACCACCTCGCTGCAGGTGATGAAGTCATAGCGTTGCTCGAGCGCGCCCGGGTCCGCGGCGTACTCTGGATCGTAGAGCGCGACCGAGTGACCCGCCTCCCGCAGCATGGCTGCCAACGCTGGGCCCGGACCGCAGCCGTAGTCGAGCCCGTGGCTACCGGGGCTCAGGCGCGCGAGCAGCGGCTGGGCGAGTCGCGACAAGAACTCGCGGTAGCGCGGATCGCTCACCTCGTTCTGGTGCAGATCGTAGTGGGCTCGCTCTTGGGCCCGGGTGGGGAGCTGGCTCGGGTCGAGCAGCACTGCCAGGCAGCGCTGGCACTCGAAGTAGTCTCGCCCTGCGACGGTATCGAAGGGACGAAGCCGCGCCGCGCGGCACACCCGGCACGAGGAGGCATCCTGCACGAGCCTGACGCTACCCTCGAACCCTCGCCGCGGGGGCGGCCGCGTCGGGTCGAGGGTCGAACAGCCGCAGCTGGCCCCCGCGGTCCGTCGGACGGCGAAAGGTGTTGGTCCCGGGGGCGCCGAGCGCCAACGCTCCGCCGCCTTCCCCGAGCTCGAGGCCCAGCCGGCGAGCGGTCGCGTCGAACACCGCCTGCAGCGTCCGGAAGTACTCGCCCTGACCCGTCATGCGCTCGAAGACGCGGTTGCTCTGCAGCTCGCCCCGGCGCGCCTCGCGCATGCGCGCCATCACCTTGGCCGCGACGAGCGGCAGCTCCCGGTGCAGGCGCTGCTCGAACACCGACAGGACGGGACCGGGCAGCCGTAGCAGGATGAGCGCCGCGCGCTGGGCCCCCGCGCGCGCGCTCTGCTCCAGGATGCGCGGCAGATCCCGGTCGCTCAAGCCCGGGATCAGCGGCCCGATGTTGACCGTGACGTGAAGACCCGCGCTGGCGAGTCGGCGCACGGTCTCGATGCGGCGCGCCGGCGTCGGCGCGCCAGGCTCGAGCGCGCGGGCGGCGGCCTCTTGCCACAGCGGTATGCTGATGGTGATGCCGAGGCGAGCGTCTCGGTGCAGGCGCTCGAGCAACGCGAGATCGCGCTCGATCAGCGCCGCCTTGGTGATGACGTGCACCGGGTTTCGGTACTCCGCGCACACCGCTAGGCAGTCGCGCGTCAGCCCCAAGCTGGCCTCGAGGGGCTGGTAGCAGTCCGTGTTGCCGCTGAACAGGATGGTCTCGCCGGTCCAGGACCGCCGCTCGAACGCCGCGCGGAGCAGCGACGCCGCCTGGCGCTTGATCACGATGCGGCGGTCGAAGTCCGTGCCCGCGCCGAAGCCGAGATACTCGTGGGTCGGTCGTGCGTAGCAATACGCGCAGGCGTGGAGGCAGCCTCGGTAGGGGTTGAGGCTGTAGCGAAACGGCAGATCCGGGCTGTCGTTCTCGCTCAGGATGCTGCGGCTGTCGTCCTCGTAGACCTCGAGGCCCTGCCGTGGCGGCTCGCCCACGTCGAACTCGACCTGGGCCGCGGACCAGGGGTTCGGCGGATTGTCGATCGGCAGGCGCTTGACCATCGCCGAAGACTGTAACGGTGTTCAGTGATTCCCGAAAGCGCTGCGACGTGAACCCACCGCCTGGGCCTGTGCGGCGCGGGTACGGCTGGACCGGGCGTCTGCGGGGACTGAAGGGCTGTCGATTGTTCGACAGCTCTCGAGGCGCCGCGCTCAGATGCAATACAGGAAGAAGTCCGGGCAGCAGTCCATGTTCACGACGCACAAGACGTCGCAGTAGCACCCCGCGGACTGCGGCAGCGGAGAGCCGCACTTGCCGCCGCACATGCCCGAGGGGGGGGGCGGGGAGCCGCCGCCGCTACCGCCGCTGCCCCCGCCGCCGCTACCGCCGCCGCCCCCGCTACCAGCGCTGCAGCACTGGGTGCACTGGGTCGGGTAGCAGAAGGAGCCGTTGCAGCACGACTCGCCGGCGAAGCAGGTCTCGCTGCCGCAGGCGAAGCCGGGATCGGGCTCCTCGTCCCCCACGTCGCCGTTGCCGCCGGCGCCGCCCGCCCCCGGCTCGCCGTCCTCTGGGTCGTCGCTCTTGCCGCCCCAGCTCCCGTCGTCCTCGACGGGCTGCTCGGTCTGGCCCGAGCCCTGCGAGACCACGGGCTTCGGCGTCGGCTTGTCGGGGTCCACGTCCTCCGAGCCCACGGCGCAGGCGACCGGGCCGAGCAGCAGCGTGGCCAGGAGCAGGTGAAGGGGGAGGGTACGAACCATGTCTACTCGAGTCTGCACGTCGCGTGCCGTCGCAGCGGCGCCAGATTTCTCGGCACTTACCGGTATTTCAAGGGCACACCGCCGGTTCGTCCGGACTCTCGCTGTCCGACGTCCGGACGGATCACTCGCAGTCGTAGCGGGTGTAGCTCACGCCCTGCTCCGTGCGCAGGGCGTGCAGGACACCGCCCCCCGGGAGCACCACGAAGTCCCGGAAGGACTCTTCGGCGAGGGTGTTCGCCGGGACGGCCACGCTGCCCATGGGCATGCCGCTCAGGGCCTCGAGGCACACCACGATCAGGCTGGTCTCGGTCTCGGAGCGCTCGAGCTCGGCCCCGAAGTACACGGTCCCCGCTTGATCGGTGTCGAGCAGGTGGATTTGCCGCAGCGGCGCCTCGAGCCGCAGCTCGCGGGTATAGCGGTGATTGCCCGTCGCGCGCTCGACGGACGACACGTACGCCCGGCCAGCGGGT
This sequence comes from Polyangiaceae bacterium, assembly GCA_019637295.1. Taxonomy (GTDB): domain Bacteria; phylum Myxococcota_A; class Polyangia; order Polyangiales; family Polyangiaceae; genus JACKEA01. Next base: position 416,664 of record JAHBVX010000003.1, on the reverse strand, counting down.
GCCTCGATGATGCCAGCGTTGAGGAAGGACAGGCCGTCGCGGCTCGGGCGACCCGGGATCTCGGTCCGGTCCGCCGCGGGCTGCCCGGAGAGGGAGCCCAGCTTGACCAGCGGCCCGTGCTCGCGCTCGGCGTAGACATCGCCCCCGTCCACCGTGATGGACGTGATGCTGCCGACGTCCGGCACGCCGTCCCCCTCGAGCGGCAACTTGCCGAGCGGGCGACCGGACTCGTCGAAGAGCGCCACCGACTTGTCGCGGAAGCGATCGAGCACGGCGATAGAGCCGTCTTCCCCCACGGCGATGTCCTCGGGGTTGATCACGTCGATGTCGATCAGCGTGTCGGGTGAGCCGTCGGCACCGCGTCGCACCAGCCTCCCGTTGACCCCGTCGAGCACCAGCAGCCTGCCCTTGGCGTCGGTGGTGAAGCTCATCGGTCCGAGCGGGTTACCCTCGTCCGGGCGCTCGCGGCCGAGTTGGTCCGCGCCGCTGCCCCAGCTCGCGGCGTAGACTGGGCCGGCGGCGGCGCGCCGAGCCACGCCGCGCTTCGCGTCCGCCTTCGGGGCGACGGTCCGCGCGGGCTGCGCGGCGGGCGGGGCTCGCGTCGAGGACACCGCGCGGGAGGGTGGCGCCGCCGAGGAGTCCGACGGCCGGCTCCACCACAGCGCCGCACTCGCGATCAGGACCAGTGCGCCAACGGTTGCTCGCTTGCGGTTCATCGGAGTCCTCAGTAGCCCGCGCGGCGGATCGTCTTGTAGGCGTTGCCGGCGGTTCGATAGCCCTTCACGCAGCCCGCAGCGCAGCTCTTGCACTCGTAGGCGTACATCGAGCCCCAGGCATCACCGTGGGAGTAGATGAAGACGTGTCCCGCGCCGTTGCTGCGGTAGTTGAGCGCGTCGGCCTTCTTGATGTTGCTGCGGTTGATGACGGACCACTGGCTGCTGCTGACGTTGAACTCCGCGGTGGTGTACGGGTGGCTGTCGACGCTCATGTTCGTGTTGCTCGACGGGACTTGCCACACCTTGGCCACGTAGCCGGAGCAGTCGCCGCCGTAGCTGCCGCTGTGCGAGCAGCTCGGGCAGGAGCCCGAGCACGAGCCGGCGTTGCCTTTGGGACCGCCCTCGAGGAACCGCCCGTGACCCCACCAGTACGAGAAGCCGACGCCCCACTCGGCCCGCTGCATGGCCGCGGTGATCTTGTCCGTCGCGCCGCCGCCGGCGCCACCGCCTGCGCCGCCGCTGCCCGACGTTCCGCCGCTACCGGCCGTGCCGCCGCTGCCGCCGCTGCCGCCGCCACCACCGCCGCTCGTCGTGTAGTACTTGCTCGAGCTCCAGCCCGAGTAGCCGGAGTACTGCACGTTGTAGAAGCCGTTGTTCGGATTGGGTGACAGCAGCGCGACCTGCGCGCCCGCGGGCACCACCGTGTGCACGGAGTAGGAGGTCGACGGCCCCGAGCGCAGGTTCACGTTCGCGGTCGCCGTGAGGGTCGTGCCAGTGGGCAGCGAGCCCGACGAGCCGCCGGTCGGCTCGAGGTAGTTGCCGTGCAGGTGCCCGAGCGTGCCGTTGTGCTTGACCTGGTAGAAGCCGTTGCTCGGGTTGGAGGCCGCCACGGTGACGGTCGAGCCCTTGGGCACGACGCGGATGATGCTGTGCGAGGTCGACGCCCCGGTGCGAAGGTTCACGTTGCCCGTCGTCTTGAGCGTCGAGCCCACGGCCACGGGACCGGTGAGGCCTTCCCCGACCGCTTCGGTGTCCTCGGTCAGCTCTTCGGACTCGATCGGCGCTGTGGCCGGAGCGCACGCGCCCACGCCGAAGCTCACCCCAACTCCTACCGCCATCCAGACTGCCGTGCGCCAACTGTTCATTGTTTCGCGACTCCTCTGGACACTGCTTCAGCAAGCACCGTGCCGAGTCGGCCGCGGGACCGAAGCCGGATTTCTACGCAGATTCGCGGCTGTAGGATGATGTAGGTGCGCGGCGTTCGTCCGGACGCGCGCGTCCGCGGGTCCGGACGGGGCTCACTCCGCGGGCGGATTGGCGAGGCACGCCGACAGCTCCGGCGTCTGGGTCCAGCCGCACGCGCCGTCGGCTTGCTTCTCGCAGGTCGCCGAGCGGTAGCACGCGTACTCCGGCTTGAACTCGCAGGTGGTCATCATGTCCTCGCCGCTCGCCTCGGAGCACACGGTCGCCGAGCACCCGCCGACCTTGCAGCCCGCGCCGACGGTGGCGCCGCCGGGGTCCCCCGGCGCACCACCCGACGGCGGCGGAGGGGGGGGCTCGGGTTGAGGCGCGACGGCGGGAGGCGTCTCGGCCGCGCCGCACGCGGGCGAGGCCAAGGCAAAGGCGACGACGGTGTAGATGAAGCGTTTCATGTCGAGATCCCTTCTGCTGGCCGGGCAGGTCCGCGGGCGAGGCGGATCCCGGAGAACATCCAACGTTGGTGGGGGTAGAAGAAGTTACGGTAGGTCGCACGAATGTGACTCGTCGGGGTCGCGCACGAACCGCCGCGCAGCACCTGCTGGCTGATCATGAACTTGCCGTTGTACTCGCCGATCGCGCCCTCACGGGCGCGGAAGCCCGGATACGGCTCGTAGGCAGAGCGGGTCCACTCCCAGAGATCCCCGTACAGCTGCGAAATCCCGGCGTCATCGCCTGCGGCGATGGCGCAGAGCTCCCCGCGCTCCAGGAGGTTCCCCGACACCGGAGCGCCGGCTGCGGCGAGCTCCCACTCCTGCTCGGTCGGGAGGCGTGACCCCGCCCAGGTGGCGAAGGCGTCCGCCTCGAAGAAGCTCACGTGAGCGACGGGCCGCTCCGGCGCGACGGGCCCGAGCCCGCGCAGGGTCAGCTCGAGCCAGGCGCCCTCGCGCCGCCGCCAGTGTAGCGGCGCCTGCCAGCCCTCCCGTCGCGCGAGGGCGAGCCCGTCCGAGAGCCACAGCGCCGGCTGCTCGTAGCCACCGTCCGCCATGAACTCGAGGTACTCGCCGTTCGTGACCAAACGGCTCCCAAGCTCGAAGGGCTCGAGCCACACGCGATGACGTGGCGTCTCGTTGTCGAAGCAGAAGCCATCGCCGTCGTGGCCCACCTGGCCATCGCCGCCGTCGAAGGCGACGGAGCGCTGGGGCGCTGCGGGTAGGGCCGCTGCGCTGCCTGCCCGGTACGCCGGCGGCGCCGGATGGTTCGAGTAGAGGTGCAGCAGGTCCATCAGCAACAGCTCTTGGTGCTGCTGCTCGTGGTGCACTCCGAGGGTGACCAGCGCCAGCAGGTGCGGCTCGAGGGGGCGCAGGAGCAGCGTGGTCATCGCGGCGTCGACGTGGCGCCGATAGTCGAAGACCTGCTCGACCGTGGGACGAGTGATGGCGCCTCGCGCGGCGCGCGGGTACTGGGGGCCGACCGCCTCGTAGTACGAGTTGAAGAGATACTCGAACCCCGCGTCGAAGGGCCGGTAGTCCACGAGGTGGGGCCGGAGCAGGAACGTCTCGAAGAACCACGAGGTGTGAGCCAGGTGCCACTTGGTCGGGCTCGCGTCGGGCATCGACTGCGGCACGAAGTCTTCGGTCGCCAGCGGCTCGCACAGCCCCTCGCTGGTCTGGCGCACGGCGAGGTACTGCTGCAGAGCTGCCATGGTCGCGTGTGCTCTTCCCTAGGCTCGCGTCGCGCGACGCTCGGCCCGCCGAGCTCCGGCGAACCCGGATTCGCGCGGGATTTTGCAGCGTCCTTCGGCAGAAGGGACCTGGCAGAGCCCCGCGCCGCTCCCGCGCAAGACCCAGCAAGCGCCGGCGTCGCCGGTCGTTTCCGTGGGTATTCGTCTCCCGTGCGGGTCGTGATCGGATCGTGCCAAGACTGCCCGAGTCGAGTCTAGGCCAAGGGCCAGGATCAGGGAAACCCCGCGGAAATTGTGGCGCAACTCGGCCGTTGGCAGGCCGCCCGGCGGCGTGGTAGACGCGGGCACACTCTTGGGCCGGCGCCGTCGCCGACCCAGCCGAAAACCTTCAGGAAGACGACATGGAAATCACCCCGGGCGCAGAGGGCAAGGTCACGCAGGTCATCGGTCCCGTCGTGGACGTCGAGTTCCCTCACGGCAAGCTGCCGAAGATCCTCAACGCGCTGCTGATGACCAACCCGAACGTGTCGGCCGACAAGGACAACCTGGTGCTCGAGGTCGCCCAGCACCTGGGCGAGAGCGTCGTCCGAGCCATCGCCATGGATGCCACCGAAGGTCTCGTTCGGGGCATGGTGGTCCGGGATACCGGCGCGCCCATCCAGATGCCGGTGGGCCCCGAGGTGCTCGGCCGCATCCTCAACGTCTCGGGCAAGCCCGTGGACGAGAAGGGGCCCGTCGGACACAAGGTGGCGTGGCCCATCCACCGTCCGGCCCCGAAGTTCGTGGATCAGAGCACCTCGGTGGAGATCTTCGAGACGGGCATCAAGGTCATCGACCTGCTCGCACCGTACCGCAAGGGCGGCAAGATCGGCCTGTTCGGTGGCGCCGGAGTGGGCAAGACGGTGCTGATTCAGGAGCTGATCAACAACGTCGCCAAGGCTCACGGCGGTGTGAGTTGCTTCGCGGGGGTGGGGGAGCGTACCCGCGAGGGCAACGATCTGTTCTTGGAGATGCAAGAGAGCAAGCTGGAGACGGGTGAGCCCGTGCTCAGCAAGACCGCGCTCATCTTCGGTCAGATGAACGAGCCCCCCGGCGCTCGCGCCCGCGTCGCCCTCTCGGCGCTCACCGCGGCGGAGTACTTCCGCGATGAGCAGGGGCAGGACGTGCTGCTGTTCGTGGACAACATCTTCCGCTTCACCCAGGCGGGCTCGGAGGTTAGCGCGCTGCTCGGTCGCATGCCGAGCGCCGTGGGCTACCAGCCGACGTTGGCCACCGAGATGGGCGCGCTCCAGGAGCGCATCACCTCGACGAACAAGGGCTCGATCACCAGCGTGCAAGCCATCTACGTGCCCGCGGACGACCTGACGGATCCAGCGCCTGCTACCACCTTCGCGCATCTCGATGCCACGACGGTGCTCAGCCGTTCGATCGCCGAGCTCGGGATCTACCCGGCGGTGGACCCGCTAGACTCCACCAGCACCATGCTCGACCCGCAGATCGTGGGCGAAGAGCACTACGCGGTCGCACGTAACGTGCAGCAGACGCTGCAGCGCTACAAGGACCTGCAGGACATCATCGCGATTCTGGGCATGGACGAGCTGTCCGAGGATGACAAGCTGACGGTCGCCCGCGCGCGTCGCATCCAGCGCTTCCTGTCCCAGCCGTTCTTCGTTGCCTCGCAGTTCACGGGCCTGGCTGGCCGGTACGTGCCGCTGAAGGAGACGATCGCTGCGTTCCAGGAGCTGCTCTCCGGCAACTTGGACGATCTACCGGAGCAGGCGTTCTACCTGGTCGGGAACATCGACGACGTGAAGGCCAAGGCGGCGAAGCTCAAGGAAGCGTCCTGAGGCCATCATGAGTTCGTCGGAGATCCTGCTCGAGATCGTCACCCCCGACGGCGTCGCCTTGCGCGAGCAGGTGCATGACTTGGCGGCGCCCAGCGTGCAGGGGGAGTTCGGCGTGCTGCCCGGACACCGCCCGCTGCTCGCGGCGCTGAAGACCGGCATCGTGACCTACCATCGCGACGGGGAAGAGCGGCGCTTCGCCGTCGCGGGTGGGTTCGTCGAGGTGATGGGCAATCACGCCGTGATGCTCACGGACCGTTTCATCGAGAAGGAGAGCGTGGACCCGGTGCGGGCACGGCTCGAGCTGAAGGAAGCGGACGAGGCGCTCGACAAGTTCGGGGGTGATCCGGAGAGCGCGGAGTACCAAGAGCTGGTGGATCGCGAGCTGTGGGCCGCAGTGCAGCTCGAGCTGTACGGTGACCCGCCGCCCGCCACCGTTCGCTCGGACTTTGGCGCGGCGCCCCAGGAGACCTACGTCGAGCAGGGGCCGTATCTGGCCGAAGCCATCGTGGACGAGGAAGCCGAAGTCGACCGCAAGAGTCTGACCAGCCTCGACGACGAGAAGCGCGGGGGCTGATTGCCAGCGCCCCGTTGGCTGTGGCTCTGCCTCCTCTGGGTCGCGTGCTCGACGCCGCTCCCCAGCGAAGCGCCGCTCGGCGTCGGGCCGCTGGTCGCCGCTGAACGGCAGGCTCGCGAGCGCGCCGACGATGCTGGCGCGGAGGCGGACGAGCCCCGAGCAGCGGCGCCGCCGGCGGAGCCCCCGGCTCCCCCCGAGGAGCAGCCCGCTCCCACCGCGAGCGCGCCCATCGAAGATGCCGGCGCCGCGCCCCCGGCCGCCGACGCCGGCCCGCCGGTCAAGCCCGGGCCCGTCGCGACCGTCAAGTGGGCGGGGCTGTACACGGGCAAGGACACCTCGCGCTTCGCGTTCGCCGGAGCGGCGGAGCAGGTCGAGGACGATCCGAACGCCAAGACGCGCGTCGCGGATCGCGCCGACGGCGGGGTGGATCTCATCCCCATCAGCAGCAGCGACGGCAAGGACATCTGCACGGTGCAGGCGAAGCCCAAGGATCCGGCGCGCAAGGAGTTCGACATCGCGCCCGCCCAGCGTTGCTTCGAGCCCGATAGCGGCGGCATGAGCGGCATCGTCCGCTCCGGCACGGCGCGCTTCGAGGGCAAGAAGTTGGTGATCGACTTGGTGCTCGATCTGGAAGTGACCGCTGGGGACATGCCCCTCAAGGGCACGTTGAAGTACCACTTCGAGGGCGCCCGGCCCTGACCGTCAACGACGCTTCTGCGACTTGAACTGCTTGGTGCGCTCGGCGTCGAGCTCGGCGCGAGACTCGCGACGGAGCTTGCGACGCTGCTCGGGATCGTACACGAGGAAGGGCCGGTCGATCACCGGCTCGTCGTCGACCAAGACTCGCAGGTTCCAGGTGCCCAGCGAGTCTTGGGCCACGAAGCCGAGTTCTTGATCCAAGCGCACGGAGCCAGGGCGCATCTGCGCCCTGCCGAGCTTGGTGCGTCGCCCGAGTCCCCGGCGGCCTTCGACGTCGCGCACCCCGCGACGATCTCCCGGCATGTCCAGCTCCCAGGTCACCTCGACGGGCTCGGTTCGGGGTCGCGAGAGCTCGATCCGAAAGCCGATGACCTGCTTGCTGCGATCGACCTCGAACGGGATCTCCCGGCGCTCTTGCACCTCGGTCCCGAAGAAGACGCCGAAGCGCGCGCGCTCGACCAGCGGCTTCGCGGTCTCGGGCGGCGCGGCGCAGGCCGTCAGCGCCATCACCAGCAGGAGCAGCGCGCGGCGGTGGCTCATGCGCACAGCTCCCGGGTCATGCGCGCGAAGTCCTGCGGCGACAGGGTCTCACCACGGGCGGACAGATCGATGCCTGCGCGATTGGCGGCGGCTTCGACCTCGTTGGGCGCGCGGCCGAGCAGCCCTCGCCAGGCGTTGCGCAGCTGCTTGCGCCGCTGCGAGAACGCGCCGCTGACGACAGCGCGAAACTCGGGCGTCTCCTGCGCGATGGGGATCGGGAGCGGCTCCAGCACGATCACGGCGGAGTCGACCTTCGGCACCGGATCGAACGCGCCCTTGCGGACCACCATCGCGCGGCGCACGCTGCTCTGCGCTTGTGCGAACACGCTCAGCGCTCCGTAGGCGTCGGCGCCTGGTCGGGCGGCGAGCCGAACGGCGACCTCGAGTTGAACCAGGAACACGATCCGCGCAAACGCTCCGCAGCTCTGGATCGCGAGCTCGAGCAGCGGGCCGGTGAGCTGGTAGGGCAGGTTTCCTGCGAGCACGTGTGGCTCGGGCCTTCCCGCGACCAGGGCGGCCGGGTCGACGGCCTTGGCGTCCGCCTCCAGGACCACGAGGGCGCCCGCGCCGAGCTCGGCCTCGAAGCGTTCGCACAAGAGGGGCACCAGATCCCGGTCACGCTCGACGGCGATGACGTGAGCGTCGCGTGCCAAAAGCGGCGCGGTGAGCGCGCCGAGCCCGGCGCCCAGCTCGACGACCGTCCCTCCGGGGGTGGGGAGGCACAGCAGCGCGATGGCCTGGCTCACCCGTGGGTCGGCCAGGAAGTTCTGCCCGAAGTGCTTCTTCGGCGAGAGTCCTCGCTCGCGCAGCACCGATCGCGCGCTCGGACTCGGGGGGGCATCGACTCGATTGGACCTCACCAGCACCCCGGTTTGGCACCGAAACGCAGCGCGGGCCAAGTGCGCGGCGCCCCCCACCTCCGCTCAAGAGCTGTCGAACAATCGACAGCTCTTTCACCGGGGAGGCACGCGCCTCCCCGCCCCGCCGAAGTGAATTCGTCGGGGCCCCACCCCACGCGGGCCGGCTCCGCCGGCGCGAACTGGTCAATTCCTGACAGCCCTTCAGCCCGCGGGCGGTGGCCCGACCCGTGAGCGAAGGTGCTCCACCCGGATGCCCAGCCGGCCCAGGCTGCGGGCACCACGCTCCTCCGCGACCCGCGCGCGGATCCTCAGGGCGTCCGCGACCGCGGGGGTGACGCTGCCATCGGTCGGGATGCTCTGTCCGAGCCGCATCCCGACCCAGCGCAGCTCCACCCGCCGGCGCGGGAAGCGCGCGAGGGCACGCTCGATCTCCGGCCGTGCGCCGAGGTCCGGGGTGGGGGACCACAGGTACATCACGCTCGGTCGGGGCTTCTCCCGCACCGCACGCTCGAGCGCAGTCGCGAGCTGCAGATCCGTGCGCGTGCGCTCGGGCTCCAGCCGGGGCGGACAGTGAGCGCCGAAGGCGGCGAGATACCGGCGCAGGGTGCGCTCCCGCGCGCTCGGGGCGTGGACCTCGGCGTCGGGAAACGGCGCCCGCGAGCGCAGCCGTTCGGCGCGGCGGGCAACGCGGTCGAGCTCGCCGGGGCGCACCCCGGCCACGGCCGCCGGATCGAGGGGTCTGGCGTGCTCGAGCACGCGATAGGCCACGTCGGCTTCATCGAGGTCCGAGCGATCCCCGTCGTGGGCGTGGGCGCGGTGGCTGAGCGCGCTCATCAGCTCCATGGCGTGCGCCGGACCTCGATCCGGGCGCAACCACCCGAGGGTCCGTCCCGCCACGATCCCGAGTCCCACGCGATCACCGCGCGAGAGGTGCCGAGCTGCCGCGGCGGCGACCTCGTCGATGGCCAGGTCCAGCGGCGCCGCGCCCACCTCACCGGACCACAGCTCCACCGAGGCGTCGAGCAGGAGCCACACGACGTCGCGTTCCTCCCGTTCGTAGTCGCGCACCATCAACCGACCCCGGCGCGCGGAAGCCTTCCACGCGATACGCTTGAACGGATCCCCCGGCTGGTGCTCGCGTAGTTCGCGCAGCTCGAGGCCGTCGCCGGACAGCGGGCCCGGACGTCCGTCGTCGGCGACCTGCCGGCTGCGCCCTCCCCGGGGTGGCGATAGCTGGCTGCTGAAGGCCCGCGGCAGCACTTCGATACCGAACGGGTTGGCGAAGGTCAGCGGCACCTCGAACAGGCCTGGAGCGCCGCGCACCTCCAGCGACAGGCCGTGAATCCCGTGGCGTCCGACGCGTGCGCCGGTCACGGTCACCTGCACCGAGAGTCGGCCGCTCGCTGGAACCTCGCCAGCGGTTGGCTCGAGCTTTACCACGAGGTTGGGGGAACACACCGCGCGAAGCTCGACGTATCGGGCTGCCCGCGTGTCGCGGTTTCGCACCTCCGCTTCGAGCGTCACGCTCTCGCGACGCCCGATGCGCCGCACCCGAGGCTCGCTGCGCCAGAGCATCTCGAACCCCGCGGAGCGGATGCGCGCCACGCCCACCTGCGTAACGGCCCGCGCGATGGCGAGCCCTACCAGCATGGCGGCGCCGAAGCCGAGCACCGCCGCGGTCTGGGAGAGCAGCCCGACCGCCATCGTCACGATCCCGGCGATCGCCACGTCGACGGCAGGGCGCGTGGGGTGGAGCTGCACCCGGGCAGCCTACGCCATCACGTCCGTTGCTGCGATAGACCGCCGGGATCGCGGCAGATCAGTCCTGCGGGCAGTCGGCCGCGGGCCTCGCCTTGCACAGCTGCAGCACGCGCTCCCGCAGGGCTGCAGCTGTCTCGGGCTTCTTGGCGACGCCGTGGCCCCGCTCGTAGAGCCCAGCGAGCAGCGCGCAGGCGTCGTGACGTCTCGCGACGCAGCGTTCGGCGAGGCGCTGGGCAGCGAGCCGCCGGTGCAGCAGCGCGCTCTCGGTTTCGCCGCGCAGTTCGAGACGGTCAGCGGCTTCCAGGCAGCTAGGCGTGTCCCCGCGACCGCAGGCGATGATCATCGCCGTCGGGTCCTGGTCCGGTACGCTCACGGGTGGCGGGTCGAGCGGAGCGGCATCGAGCGGCGGCGCCGTCGTGAGCGGTCCTGCGCGGGCGGGGACGTCGAGCACCGACGCGACGGCTGTCGTCGGACGCAGCGGCTCCTCCGCGAGGCGAGCCGCCGGAGTGAACACCGGCGCCTCCGTGCTCGGGCGCGGCTCGACCAAGGCGGCCGCCGCGCCGAGCACGCTCCCGGTCACGACGGCGAGCACGGTCGGGGCTCGCGCCGACATGGGCGATCCGTACCACGAATCGCTACCCCGGAGCGCGGGCGTCGGCAACGAGCCGCCGGCACACGGCGGTCGCCGCTGCCGAGGGGTTGGGGTAGGTTCTGCCCGATGAGCTCGTGGGAAGCGGTCGCCGGCGTCGCAATTGCCGCCGCGGCTGTCGCGCTCGCGGCTTGGGTGCACCTCTGGTTCTGGCGGGGGCGCTTGGGCACGTCGATGCCCTACGCCGAAGAGCTCACCTTGCACACGGCCGACGGCGCCCGCATCGAGCTGCGCCGCGCACTGCCGGAGGGCGACGCCGTCCCTGGTCTGCCGCCGGTGCTGCTGGTCCACGGCCTGGGCGCGAATCACCGCAACGTGGATGCGCTCCCCGAGCGGTCCTTCGCCCGGCACCTGACCCGCGCGGGGCGTGACGTGTGGCTCGTCACGCTTCGCAGTGGGCTCTTCGACCTGAGCCGTCGCGAGCGGCGGCTGGTGCGCTTCGAGCACATGGTCGAGCACGATCTGCCCCTCGCCATCGAGACGATCCTGGAGCGCACGGGAGCCGCGCGAGTCGACTACATCGGCTTCTCGATGGGTGGCATGCTGCTGTACGCAGCTCTCGGAAACACCATCGGCGAAGACGTGGTCCGCCGCGTCGTCATCGTCGGCAGTCCCATTCTGATCTCGCCACCCGGAGGTATCCGCCTTCCGCATTGGCTGGGGCATCTCCCGGTGTGGCTCGTACCGACGTTGCGGCTCAGGTTCCTGGCCGCGCTGTCTGCTCCCACCGCGGAGTGGCTCAGGACTCCTCTGCATCGCGTGATGGTCAACCCGGACAACATCGAGCGCGGGGACTCGCGACGGGCGATGGTCAACCTGGTCGCCGACATCCCCGGCCCGCTGAACCTGGACTTCGCGCGCTGGGCCTTCGAGCACGCTGGCGCCCTCGTGGTGGATGGCCAGGGGGTGCTCGAGCGACTCGAGAGCGTGGCGACGCCGGCGCTGTTCTTTGCCGGTGCGGCGGACCGGGTCGCCCCGCCGCGCAGCGTCGAGGAGGCTTACGAACACTGGGGCGTACGCAGCCCCGGCATCGTCAAGCAGTTCGTGCTCCTCGGCCGCGAAGCCGGCGCGGCCGCCGACTACGGTCACGGGGATCTGGCCATCGGCCGCAACGCGAGCGTGGACCTGTTCGAGCGGGCCGAGCAGTTCCTGGCCCGCAGCGACGCCCCCTCGGAGCCCGCATGAGATGGCGGGCCGCGACGCTGACGCTGGCCATGGCCAGCGTCGCCCCGGGTGCGCGAGCGAGCGATCCGCCGGACACCGAGCCGCACGAGTACTCGTCCTACGAGCAAGAGGCGATCGCGGACGCGGTCGTTCACCTCGGGGCCAGTCGCGAGCCGTCGCCGGCGGGCAAGCGCATCGAGGACATTCGCATCGTGACGCTGGAGGTGATCGAGGAGCGCGACCCGTATCCGCGGTTCTTCAACGCCTTCCACGTGACCAGTCGTCCCTACGTCATCGAGCGCGAGCTCTTGTTCAGGCGCGGCCAGCTCTACGACCATCGACGCATCGACGAGTCAGCGCGCAACCTGCGCAACCTGCGTCAGCTCTCGGTCGTGCTGATCGTGCCGCTCCGCGGCTCGAGTCCCGACTCGGTGGTCCTCTTGGTGATCACCAAGGACGTCTGGAGTCTGCGTATGAACACCGACATCGCGGCCGTGGACGGTCGTGTCACGCGGCTGTTGTTGCAGCCGGCCGAGGAGAACTGGCTCGGTACTCACACCCTCGTCGGTGCGCTGTTCGTGCTCCTGCCAGCCACCTATTCGTTCGGTGGCCAGTTCATCAATCGACGCGTCGCGGGCAGCCGGATCGCGAGTTCGGTGAGCGCAAACGTCATCTTCAACCGTGACACCGGAGACACCGAGGGCTCCTTCGGCTCCTTCAGCTATGGCCAGCCCTTGTACTCGGCCGAGTCTCGCTGGGCCTGGCGAGCCGCGGTGGCCTGGCAAGACCTGATCTTCCGCAGCTTCATCGGGCCCGACCTGAGGACCTTCGACGCTGCGGCGACGCCTCAAGACGACGCCATCGACTACGTGTACGACTACGCCCGCTACTACGGCGTGTCGCTGCTCACGCGCTCCACCGGGCGCCGTCACAAGCTGGATTTCTCGGCCGGTGTGGAGCTGGACCACCGCAAGGCACGTCCGCGGGGGCTCGCTCGGGTCGAGCCGATCGCCGCGCAGGAGTTCATCCGTCAGGAGCTGCCGGTCAGCGACACCCGGGTCGGCCCCATGGTCCAGGTGCGCGCGTACACTTCTGACTACCGCAAGGTGCTGGACTTCGAGACGCTCGGTTTGCAGGAGGACTACCGACTGGGCCACGAGCTGGCGGTTCGCGTCTATCCTGCCTCCGAGCACGTGGCATCGTCGCGCACGCTGCTCGGCCTGTTCGCCGGCGCGGGCTATACCGCGCCCTTCGGCGACGGGCTCGCGCGGGCCATGGTCTCGAGCACTCACGAGCTCGCGGACGACGCGCGCAGCGACGCGCTGTTTCAGGCCAACACCCGCGTCGTGACGCCGCGCCTCGGGTTCGGCCGCGTCGTCCATGACACGCAGCTCTTGCACCGCTACGAGAACTACTTGAACGAGCGCTTCACCCTCGGTGGCTCGGGTCGCCTCCGCGGCTACCCCCCGGACGCGTTCATCGGGCGTGACATGGTGTCGAGCAACCTGGAGTACCGCTCCGCGCCAGTGTCCTTGCTGAGCACCTTGTTCGGCGGCGCGGTGTTCTACGACGTGGGCGACGTCTTCGACGGCGCGAGCGACCTACGGCTCAAGCAGTCCGTGGGTTTGGGCCTGCGGGTGTTGTTCCCGCAGGCCAACCGGATCGTGATGCGGCTGGACTACGGCGTGCCGGTGACCGCCCGCGGTCTCGAGTGGCCAGGCTCGCTCTTCCTCGCGTTCGGCCAGGCCTTCGGGATGCCGACCCTCGAGCCCCCCACGCTCGCCGCGGATTTCGCTGAGTGACCCCGGTACAGCCCGGCCGCAGGCATCGGCAATTCTTGCGGATGATGACTGGACGGTCAGCTCTGGCCAGGCTATCCATCATGCTCTCTCGTACGAGCTGGAGTGGCGCATGGACGTGCTGACCGATGTCTTGAACACCGTGAGAGTGACGGCCGCCTGCCAAGGGCGGGTCGAGGTGGCCGAGCCCTGGGGGATCCGCGTCGGCCCGGGGGAGGACCCCAAGTTTCACGTCGTCCTCGAGGGGCGCTGCCTGTTGTCGGTGGACGGGCACGAACCGACCGAGCTGGTGGCGGGCGATCTGGTCGCGTTGCCCCACGGCCACGCCCACGAGCTCGGCGACTCCCTGGGCACTCCCCCCCGGCCGCTCGAGGAGTTGCTGCGCGCTGCGGGTGTGGACCGCTGCGGCGGGGCGCTCCGCATCGAAGGCGAGGGCGAGCGCGCCTCCCTGGTCAGCGGGCGGCTGCAGTTCGAGGATCCGCGCAATCACCCAGTGCTGCGGGTGCTGCCGCCGCTCGTGCTGCTCCGCGGCCGCGACGGGCACGCGGTACACTGGCTCGAGAGCACCCTCAAGTTCATCGCCTGCGAGTCGATGTCGGACCGACCGGGCTCGGAGACCGTGGTCAACCGGCTCGCGGACGTGCTCTTCATTCAGATCGTCCGCGGCTATCTAGCGAGCACACCGACCGACGGCCGCGGGTGGCTGCGCGCGCTGACCGACGCGCAGATCGGCGCGTCGCTCGGCCTGATCCACCAAGAGCCGGAGGCAGGGTGGACCGTCGCATCCCTCGCCTCGAGAGTCGGCATGAGTCGTAGCACGTTCGCCGGTCGCTTCACCGAGCTGGTAGGCGAGCCGCCGCTGCACTACGTCACGCGCTGGCGCATGCAGAAGGCTGCGTCCCTGCTGCGTGAGGGGCGCGCGACCCTCGCCGACATCGCCGATCGCGTCGGCTACGAGTCCGAGGCCGCCTTCAGCAAGGCGTTCAAGCGCTGGATCGGCAGCGCGCCGGGCGCCTACCGCCGCGCCGTCCGAGAGGATGCCCCGCTGATGGTTCCGGCGCCGAGCTCGTCGCGCGGCCCGATTTCCACCCAGCTTCAGTGAGCTCTCGCGACCAGCCGCGGCCTGTGGGCCCCGGCCGCGGGCGGCTCTGCCTTGGCCTTCTCGTCTGCGGCCCGCAGTAGCTCTTCGAGCGCCTTGTCGTACTCCCGGCGCAGCTCTTCGATGCGCTTGTCCAGCTCTTGGAGCCCCTTCTGGGCCTGCTCCAGCGTCGCGTCGATGCGCTCCTTGGCCTTCTCGGCTCGCTCTCGGCGCTGAGCGGCGGCCTTCTTGTCGGCAGCGCCCCGTGCCGCGTTGCCCTCGACCTCGCGCGCTCGCTCGATGGTTCGATCGAGCGTCTTCTTCACGTCGCTGCCCTCGGCTATCCGCTGCTCGATCTCCTCACGGGTCTCGCGTGTCGCCACCCGCACGAGGTAGCTGGCTCGGCTGAGCTGATCCGCCTGAGCGCGGAGCTTCTCGAGGTTCGGCTTGCCCAGCACGTCCTGGTTGTCCTCGATGATCTGGTGGGCCTCGCTGTGAGCGCGCAGGCGCTCCTCGAGCTGCTTCTCGACGGCCTTGTCCAGGGCGTGGGAAGCGGGCCCGTACACCTCCGCCGTGCAGCCCTTCTGCTTGGCGGCGTACTGCGCGGCACCAGCCACCTTCTTGCTGATCTCGCCCTTCTCTTCCTTGAAGAACCGCTCCACGGCCTGGTTCTCCCGGGCCTGGGCCACGTACGCGCCGCTGCCCCCGGCGGCGTCGGCGGCCTCGTACACCGAGCGCACCGTGGCCCAGTCCGTCTTGTCCAGCTCGGACGTGTAGTTGGCGAATTTGGGTAGCAGGGAGCGTGCCTCGCTCTCGTGCTGCACGAATCGTTCCCCGGTCTCGGTCAGCGTGTCGGGGTAGCTCATGGCGTAACCCGACTCGCCGCTGGCGGAAGCCACGACGGAGCCCTTCTGTTGTTGCTGACACCCGATCGCCGCCGCTCCGACGAGCAGCAGCGGCACGAAGCGACTGATCCACGGCATGTCGGCATTAGAGGTGGCCGCAGCCCCGGCGGTCAAGTCATCCGACCGGACGCGGCACTTTGCGGTACCCGACCCTGCCCAGGGCTTCATCCACGACCGCGTCCCGGGCGCGAAGATCGGCTTCGTGCTCGGGCGCCAGGATCAGCCGATGGGCCAGCACGGGCCCGGCGACGAACCGGACGTCGTCGGGGGTGACGTACGCTCGCCCGGCTAGCACCGCGTGCGACTTGGCTGCCCGAAGCAGCGCGAGCGAAGCCCGCGGCGAAGCGCCGAGCACGACTCGCGAGTGACTGCGGGTGAACGTCGTCAGCGCGACCGCGTACTCGAAAATGTCGTCCTCCACGTGGACTCGCGCGGCGATCGACTGCAGTTGCAGCACGTCCGTCGCGGACAGCACCACCTGGGGCTCGGGCGCGATCACGCCGTGGGTCTTGAGCATGGCGATCTCGTCCCGCGGGGACGGATAGCCCATGGGCACGCGCACGAGGAAGCGGTCGATCTGAGCTTCGGGTAGCGTGTACGTCCCCTCCAGGTCGATGGGATTCTGGGTCGCGAGCACGAAGAAGGGATCGGGCAGCTCGAAGCGGTCGCCCTCGATGGTGACTTGGCGCTCCTGCATCGCCTCGAGCAGCGCGGACTGGGTCTTGGCGGGTGCCCGATTGATTTCGTCGGCCAAGACCACGTTCGCGAAGATGGGACCGGACCGGAGGCTGAAGGTGCCATCTCGGGGCGACAGCACGTAGGTGCCGACGATGTCCGCGGGCAGGAGGTCCGGCGTGAACTGAATGCGCCGCACCGAGCAACCGAGCGTGACGGCGAAGGCCTTGACCAGGGTGGTCTTGGCCACGCCGGGGACGCCCTCGAGCAGGACGTGGCCCCGGGCCAGGAGCGAGACGAGCATCAGCTCGACCGCTGCCCCATCCCCGATGTAGACCCGCGTGACCTGGCGTCTCACGTCACCGAGCCGCTCCCGTGCCGCTTCGATTTCGTTGGTCTGCAGCGCTTGACTCAAGGCGATCGCCCCTGACGGCTGTTCTCGACCTCGTCGAGGATGCGTACGACGTCCGCGCGGATGCGCTCGAGCCGCTCGTTCGACAGGCGCAAGGGCTGGGAGGCGGTGACCGCCAGCTCGGCTCTCTTCATCTCTTCAAGCAGGCTCCTCAGCAGCCCGGACGATGGACGACTCAGCGCGCTTTGTCGATCAATCTCTTGCAGCACCTCGCTCTCGGGCGCCCTCGACGACAGCCCGAGTTGGTGGGAGAGGCCCTCCAGCAGCGCCGCTTGCAGCTCGAGCAGGGGCAGGGCGCGGTGGGTCCCGGGCGCGGCCAGCACCGCT
This sequence comes from Polyangiaceae bacterium, assembly GCA_019637295.1. GTDB lineage: Bacteria > Myxococcota_A > Polyangia > Polyangiales > Polyangiaceae > JACKEA01. The sequence goes on along the minus strand of JAHBVX010000003.1, from coordinate 399,777 downwards.
GCGCGGCCGGCGACGCCGCCCTGCGCGACCATCGGTAAGGCCGACGCGTAGCGGGGCAGGAGCCGACGGTAGGTGCGGAGCGTCTTCTGCCCGAGCCAGAACAGCCCGGCCCCGGCCGCGATGACGGCGAAGAAGAGCGCCAGCGTGCCGGGCAAGCCGTCGTCGTGCAGGTTGTCGAGCAGCTCGCTCGCGCCTGCGAGCTGTTCGCGCAGTTGCTCCGTCAAGCTGTCGCGCCCGCCAAAGCTGCCGCGCTGCCGAAAGCTGCCGGTCGCGATGTACAGCTTGCCTCCCCGCGCGCCCCAAGTGTCGTCTTCCACCAGATACTCGACCAGCCCACCGGCGAACTCCCGATTGCCCGGATAGCGCAGCATGAGGTTGATGACCGCGCTGGGATCCGACATCACGAGCAAGCGCCCCCGCGTCGCGATCACTCCCGTGAGCGCCAGCGTCGCGCTGGGCTCGCCCAGCGCCGGGATCTCCAGCACCGGGGTCAGGTTGGGGTGCGTCAGCGCCATGGGGTGGTTGGTGACCAGCTCACGCACACCTGCGACCATGGGATGGCGCCCTTGGTCGAGCCCTCCGGAGTGCGATGTCGACGGGACCGCGACGGCGTAGCGCGGATTGTCACGCAGCATGCGAGCTGGCCTCAGCGGCGCGCTGACACGACGGATCTGGAAGTGCTGCAGCAGAGCGTCGCCCTTGCCGTAGTCGTCGAGCAGAGCGAGCCGGCCGCCTGCGCGCATGAACGCGCTGGCCTCGTCGTAGTTCAGCGCGGACTCGGGGTGAAGGACGAGCAGTCCGTCGGCGAGGGTGAGGGCCTCCCAGTCCAGGGTGCCCACCAGCTCGACGCGCTGGGCGCCGAGCGCGGCACGCGCCACCGCCAACAGCTCGCTCGTACCCTCCCAGCTGGTGTCGTTGGCGGCGAAGGGCTCCGCGCTCAGGTTCGGGGTCCACAGCAGGCATGCCACGACCAGCGCCCGCAGGCAGCACGCCAGCGCGCGTCGCCCGGCGGAAAGGTGGCGCAAATCGCGGAGCACCACGGGCTACCCTGCCGCCGTCGCCACACCGCCGCAACCAGGCGGGTGCATTTAAGGGTTGAGCCGGCACGCCGTTTCGATCTCTTATCCGGGCTAGCCCCACGCCCACCGCAGAAACTGCGTAGTTTCCGCAAAACTTGACCGACACCGGTCCGAGGTTAAATTCAGGATCAGGTTCGGTCACGAGGCCCTCATGCTCCCTCCCTTCATCATCGAGCAGATTCGACGCCGGGAAGAAGACGAAGCGCGACGTCGCAACGAGCAGCAGCCTCGGCTCGAGCTGCCGGTGGATGCCTTTCCCCCCCGTCCCGAGACCAAAGAGGACGAGGACGACGCGGGGCGTGGCGTGGTGATCCTCGAGCTGCTCTGAAGCTCGGGCGAACGGTCGTCGCGTTCTGCGATTGTGACTTCTCTGGCTCGGCACTAGGCTCCGCGGCGCGATGCTCAGCCCGCGCGTGTTTGCCCTGACCGGCTCGCTCCTGGCGGTCGGGTGCTTCGACCCTGGAGAGGGCGTCGATCCTCCCCTCGAGCGCATCTACTTCCCGGTAGGCGTCGCGGTGTCGCCGGGCGGGTCGCGCCTCTACGTGGCCAGCAGCAACTTCGATCTGCAGTACAACGGCGGCGCGCTGCAGGCCTTCGACCTCGAACGCGTCGTGGCGCTGGTGCCCCGAGGCTGTCGTTCGGACGCGGACTGCAGTGGCGACGAGCGCTGCGACGACACACCCACCGCCGACAATGGCGGAGTACACAGCCACTGGTGCGTCCCGGCCGCTGGCCCACTGGCGGGCAAGCCCTGCGGCCTGCTGCCGGAGAAGAGCGAAGCGGCGCTGGTCACTCAGCCCGGGCGGTGTGGGTACGTGTCTGCCACGAGTCCTCCTGGCGGCGGGGGCAGCCTGGTGCGCGCGTCAGTGGGGATCGGCGCCTTCGCCACGGACGTCCTGTACCGCAGCCGACCGAACGGCCCCGGTGGACGACTCTTCATTCCCGTGCGCGGTGACGCCACGCTGCACTACGTGGACGTGCTCGACGACTCCGAGGCGGATCCCGGCGTGCACGAGCTGTACTGCGGTCAGACCTCGGGTGATCCCAACTGTGACGACGCTCACCGGCGCGGGGACGATCCGGAGGAAGAGAATACTCGTGGCCTGAGGCTGGCGCAGGAACCCTTCGGCATCGCGGGCAGCGACGACGGCAGCGCTCTGGTCATCACCCACCAGACCGAGGGCACCGCGAGCCTGTTCGTGAACGACGCGGCCGCGTGGGGCGATGGGGTCTCCAGCCTGGGGGTCGGTCCGAAGCTCGAGTTTGCCCTCGGTGGGCTGCCCCGACGCGCGATCGGAGTCGCGGCGCTACCCGACGCCGCCCTGGTCGCGGAGGCGGGGCTGTACCATCAGCCTGGCTTCCTAGTGACCTTCCGGGATGCCGCCGAGGTGCGGCTGCTGCGGTACTTCGACGATTCCGCGTCGCAACCACCCAGGCCATTCATCTCGTCGGCAGGCACCGTCGGCATCACCGCCAACTCGCTCGGCTTCGACAGTCGAGGGATCGCGATCGACCCCGGCCCGCGGCGGCGGTGCGAGGCGACCTGCCCCGCGGACACCGGCGACGCGCGCAGCGCGTGCCTCACCGAGTGCTCCGGTGTGCCTCTCGGGGTCTTCGCCGCCAATCGTACGCCATCCAGCCTGCTGATCGGTCGCACCCGGCCCAACCAGAGCGCCACCTCGAGCGACGACTTGCCGGCCTTCTACGACAGCATTCCGCTCACCTTCGGCCCATCGAGGGTGATCCTGGGCGAGGTGTTGACCGCGACCGGCGAGCGCGCAACCCGGGTGTTCGTCGTGTGCTTCGATTCGCGCAAGATCGGCGTGTACGACCCGGAGGGGCGTCGGATCGAGAAGTGGATCGAGACGGGACGCGGACCGCACGCCTTCGCGCCGTTCATCCATGGCCAAGGGCCGGGCGCGCGCGCGCTGGGCTACGTGGGGCACTTCACCGACTCGTATGTGGGCGTAATCGAGCTGGACCAACGGAGCCCGAGCTACGGCACCCAGGTGCTCATGCTCGGTCGCCCCTCGCCCCCGAGGACGTCGAAATGAGTCGTCTTGCCATCTTCGGTATCGGCTTGGTGGTTGCTGGCAACGCCGCGTGCACCGAGACGCCCGTGAGTGTGCCGTTGCGTTCGCTGGAGCGCAGCGGGCAGGTGTCCTTCGTGTGCGCGACCCCGGAGGGCGAGGGCCGGGACATCAACACCTGTCCGGACTTCGAAGGCGGCACTCGCCTGTATGCGCTGGTGACCCAGACCATTCGCGGCGAGGTCGCGGTGGTGGATCTGTCGTCGGGCAGCGTGATCGACAGCGACAAGTCGACCCCGGGCTTCTCCTTCTTGCCGGTGGGCGAAGGGCCGACCGGGATCGCTAGCACTCCCGGCGGTGTGGCCAGCTTCGTCGGCGTCGGTGGCGTCGGCCGCGAGGGCATCTTCGCGCTGCCTTCGTCGTGCCTGCGCGGCAAAGCTCGTGACTTGACGGCCTGGCCTGCGTGCTCGCTGCCCGCGCCCCCCGGGGACCTCCGCATCCTGATCGACCCGGCCGCGCCGGACGGCGCCGTACGGGCGAGCTGCGACTCGACGCCCTCCCTGGAGGCGGCGGCGGTGGGCGCAGCGGTGGCGGCGTCGCGGGAGGAGTGTGCTGCGGATCTCGCCCTCGAGAGTCTGCCGGCGGGTCGCCGCAAGTTGCTCGTGGAGGTTCCCAGCCTCGGGGGCCTCGCGGTGATGGACGCGCAGGAGCTGCTCGATCGGCAGCCCGGGTCGTTCGACCCCTGCCTGGTGGAGCGCTGGCTACCGCTCGAGGTGCTGCTGCCCCCCGGCGACATCACCCAGAAGGTCCCGAGCGATCTGGTCGCTCCCGGCTGTGTGCCCGAGGAGCTGAACTACGGCCCTGCGCCCGCCGGCTTCTTGCCGCGTCCCTCGGGCGTGGAGGTAGCGGGTGAGCGGCTGTACGTGGCCGACCTGGGCGCGCCGGTGGTGCATGTGCTCGACGCCGCCGATCCGTGCGACATCCGCGAGCTACCCCCGCTGCTGCCGCTCTCCTTCGAAGCGAAGAATCGCGTGGTCACCACCCGGCGCGTGGCGGTCAGCCCGCCCACGCTGAGCGGCAGTCGCTACGCCTACGTGGTGGACGACTTCGAGGGCAGCGTGATGGTGTTCGACGTCTCGCCGGGTGCGTCGGATCGCACTCCCCTGGTGCGCCCCGGCTCGCCGCTGTTGCCGTTCGAGCCGGCGGATCGCATCGCGCTCACGGCGCCGGTGCGTGACATCACATTCGCCATGCGGGATGAGCCCATCGCGGACCCCGACACAGGCATCGCCACGGTGGGTACGCTGTGCGATCCGCGGCCGGACGCCAGCGCCATCGGCGCGAAGTATCGGCCCACGACGGATTTCACCGGCGGCGCGCGCCCGCGAAAGCTGCGGGGCGTGTTCGGCTTCGTCGCGCTCTCGAGCGGGCAGCTGGTGGTCATCGACGTGGAGGATTGGGACGCGCCGTGTCGCCGGCCCGTGGCGGCCAACCCTGGCGCGACGGAAGACTTCCGTGGCTGCTCCGACGACGCGGCCGACGTACCCTTCTTCACTCAAGACGCCACGGCGGAGGGCAAGCGCACCGTCTCCGGCGAGATGTCCTGCCGCGTGGTCGAGCCACACCGTACTCGCAGCGGCAACTTCATCCTCAACGCCGGTGAGCTCGGCGTGCGCGGGCCGTCGCTGCGCGGCTTCCCGCGGCTCCAGGCTCCGGTGGGCGGCAATCTGGCCACCGACCAGAGCGAAGAGGGACGCCGCGCGCCCCGGCTGTACGCGGTGGACTTCGACGCACCGGGCGGCGGTAGCACGCCCGCGGAGGTGTTCGTCGGCACCACCCGCTACGTGCGAGGCGCGTCCAACCCCTCCACCGCGCTCGACCTCGAGCCCGGCAGCGCCGAACGCCTGTCGGTGGCCTTGATGCAGCGCCAGCCCCGCGCCTTCGCGGACGAGGACGTGCTCGTGGAGTACGAAGGGGCCCTCGTGGGAGAGCGCTCGACGGGCTTCCTCGACCTCGGGACTGACGCCACCTTCCGCGACGCCGATGGGGCGTTCTGCAGCCGCGGCGTCGAGGACGGGGCGCTCGCGCGTGAAGCAGCTCAGGACCTCGGCGTGTCCACCGACCGCCTCGATGCCTACGCCGAGCGCCACGCCGACTACGTGCAGATCACCAGCGGACTGCGCGGCGAGAAGGATCGGTATTGGCAGCAGAGCGCGCCGCTCGTGTGCGGCGGACAGTCGGGCAAGGCGGCGTTCTTGTCGTGTCGCAACCTGTTCGGCACCCCCGAGACGCCGAGTGAGCGACGGGACCTGCGCATCAAGGAAGCCTGGCAAGACCGGCTCAGCGTCGAGCCGCGGGTCGGCGGTCAGGAAGTGCTCGACCAGATCGCCTGCTGCTTCGGCGGCTCGGCCCTCAAGTACAAGGTGCGGGCGGGAGCGCAGTGGATCGTCAAGGGCAATCGCTCGGGGTTTCGGCACGACGTGACGACGGACTCGGAGCTGCGCTGCGTTCGCGACTGTAACCCGCGCCGCGCGCTGCTCCGGAGCCGCGCGCTGGAGATCTCCAGCAGCTCGTGCGGTGCGAACCAGGACTGCGCCATCGGGCGCGCCACCGAGGCGGACGCGGCCTGCGTGATCACTGGCGACAAGGCGGTAACCCCAGGCGGTGCCGGAGCACCGTGCATCTTCCAGAGCTTGATGTACCGCTTCGCGATCTACCGAGGGAACGAGCCCAGCCAGCGGGACATGGCCTTCTCGTTCCAGCTCAGCGGGGGCTTCGCCCCGCTGCTGACGAACCTCGCCTCGCAGACCGCAGCGGTCTCGCCGCAGTCGATGCGCTTCATCCCCCAGGTCGGACAGATCGCCGTGGTGGACGGCGCGGCGTCAGGGCTCGTGCTCGTGAGTCTGGACACCGTGAGCATCTCGAGGCTCTTCTTCTGAGCTCATGGCAGGGCCCAAGACGCCGGTGATGCAGCAGCACGCGCTGGCCAAGCGTGCCTACCCCGACGCGGTCTTGTTCTTTCGACTGGGCGACTTCTACGAGATGTTCGGCGACGACGCCGTCCTGGTGTCGAAGCTGCTCGACTTGACGCTGACCAGCCGCAACAAGGGCAAGGCCGACGAGGTGCCCATGGCTGGGGTGCCCCACCACGCCGCCGAGGGCTACATCGCGCGCTTGCTCGGGCTGGGTCACAAGGTCGCGATCTGCGAGCAAATGGCGGACCCGGCCAAGACCCGAGGCATCGTTCCGCGCGAGGTGGTGCGGGTCATCACGCCCGGGCTCGTCACCGATGCGGACCAGCTCGACCGCGGCCACAACAACTGGCTCGCCGCGATCGAGTTCGGGGACACGGGGGCGGGCCTGGGGCTCCTGGATCTGTCCACCGGGGAGCTGCTGACCTGCGTCACGCTGGACGCCTTCGCGCTGGCGTCCGAGCTGGGTCGGGCGGCGCCGCGCGAGGTCCTGCTCGGCGGGAGCTTCGCCGAGGACGCCCGGGCGCTCATCCAGAGCGTGGTGGGCCCCGCGCCGCTGCGCCTCGAGCCGCCCCTCGACGCGGCACTGCTCGAGCAGGCTCTGGGTGAGCTCGCGCCGGAGGCCGCCCGCCTCGAGCCGCTGGCGCGCGCGGCGGCGGGGAGGGCCTTGGCCTTCGCGCGCGCGTGCAACCCTGGCAAGGCGCTGCCGGTCCGTCGCATCGCCCGCGTCGATCCGAGCACGAGCATGGCGATCGACCAGACCGCCCAGCGACACCTGGAGCTATGCGTCTCGGCCTCGGGCCAACCCGACGCGACCCTGTTGTCGGTGATCGACGCCACCGAGACCGCGGTGGGCAAGCGCCTGCTGCGCCGCCGCTTGCTGGCACCGCTCACGGACGTGGCGCGGATCCGGCGGCGACTCGATCGCGTCGAAGCGTTCGTGGTGCACGCGCGCCTGCGCAGCGCACTACGCGCGGAGCTGGCGCAGGTCACCGATCTGGAGCGGTTGGCGGTGCGCGCCAACCTGGGCCAGAGCAGCGCTCGGGATCTCGCGCGTCTGCGGGATGGTCTTGCCGCTGCCGCCGCCGCGGTGCAGCTGCTCGAGGCGGTCACCGAGCCCGAGCTACGAGTCACCTTGGGGCTGGGCGAAGCGCCCCTCGACACCGTCGAGGAGCTGCGCGGGCTGCTCGCTCGCGCGCTGGTGGAGCGCCCACCGGCCCAGGCCAAGGAGGGTGCGCTGTTTCGCCCGGGCTTCGACGCCGAGCTCGACGAGTTCGCCGACCTGAGCCGCACGGGTGCGGAGCAAATGGTGGCGCTGGAGGCGAAGCTGCGCGAGCAGACGCAGATCCCCTCCTTGAAGGTGCGCTACACTCGCGTCTTCGGCTGGTACGTCGAGGTCACGCGCGCCCACGCCGGCAAGGTCCCGGCGCACTTCCGGCGCAAGCAGACCGTCGCTACAGCCGAGCGCTACACCCTCGACGAGCTCGACGAGCTCGCGGATCGGATCACCCACGCCGACGAACGCCACCGGGAGCGAGAGCTAGCCCTGCTCGAGGAGCTCGTCTCCGCCACGAGCGAGCGATACGCGCGAGTCACGCACTTGGCAGCGCTGGTGGCGCGCTGGGACGTGGCTTGCGCCCTGGCGGAGGTCGCGCACCGCCACGACTACGCGCGCCCGGAGGTGGACGACTCGGAGCGCATCGAGCTCGGCGACGGGCGTCATCCGGTGGTGGAGCGCCTCAGCGCCCAGGGACGATTCGTGCCCAACGACGTGGCCCTGGACGCCGCCGGCCAGCGTTTGTGGCTGATCACGGGGCCGAACATGGCCGGCAAGAGCACCCTGCTCCGGCAGGTCGCGCTCACCGCCATACTGGCTCAGATGGGCAGCTTCGTGCCCGCTCGCCGGGCGCGCATCGGCGTCGTGGACCGCGTGCTGTCCCGAGTGGGTGCGAGCGACGACGTCGCCCGAGGTGAGAGCACCTTCATGGTCGAGATGCGGGAGACCGCCGAGATCCTGCGCGTGGCGACGCGCCGCTCCCTGGTGATCCTGGACGAGATCGGTCGAGGCACGAGCACCTTCGACGGCCTGGCCATCGCCTGGGCCGTCGCCGAGCACCTCGATGACGCCATCGGCTGTCGTGCGCTGTTCGCCACCCACTATCACGAGCTCACGGCCTACGCCGACGGCAGCCCGCATGCCGCCAACTACAGCGTGAGCGCCAGGGAGGTAGCGGGCGACGTGGTGTTCTTGCACCGGTTGGTGCCCGGACCGGCGAGTCGGAGCTACGGCATCGCCGTGGCCAAGCTCGCGGGCTTGCCCGAGAGCGTGCTCGCGCGCGCCAGCGCCGTGCTCGGTTCGCTGGAGTCGGGCCGGGCGGCGCACGGCCCGGCGGCGGACAAGCCCCACGCGCAGGCGAGTCAGCTTGCGCTGTTCGAGGCGCCCGCCACGCCGCGGCCAGCAGAGCGCGAGGTGCTCGAGACCCTGCGAGCCGCGGACGTGCACCGGCTGACCCCCATCGACGCGCTCAATTTGGTGGCGCGGCTGCGCGAGAAACTCTGATCCCAGCGGGACTTCAGCGGCTGCGTCCGGGCGTGGGCGGGGTGGCGCGCGCGCCGTCTTCCGGCCACAGATGCCGGGGGTACTTGCGCATCAGCTCCTTGCGAATGGCCGGGTAGTGCCGCTGCCAGAAGCCGCTCAGATCTTGGCTCACCTGCACGGCGCGACCGTTGGGTGCGAGCAGGTGCAGCGTCACTGGGATGCGTCCCCGAGCGAGCGTCGGCCCCTCGCTCATGCCGAAGAAGTCCTGTAGGCGGGACTCGACCCAGGGTGGCTTGCCGGCTTCGTAGTGCACCGTCACGCTGCGCCCGCCGCGCAGGGTGACGGTGGGCGGAGCTTGCTCGCCGAGTAGTCGACGCTGCTCGGGAGTGAGGCGATTGGTGAACTCCGTCGTGAGCGCCAGCTGTGCGACGTCGGCCTCGCTCGTGGCGCCCTCGCAGGCGGCGGCCAGAGCGTCGCCGAGCGCGTTCTCGTCCAGGGGCGGCAGTACCTCCGGGCCGAGCGCCTCACGCAGGAGGGCTACCCGGGCAGCGAGCGAGTCGAGTCCCGCCTCGGCTCGCAGCTGCCCGCTGCCGCGTGCGAGCAGCGCGTCGGCCAGGAGGGCAGAGGCCTCGGGGGAGGGCGGCGCTGGCGAGCGGCTCTCGTCGAGCACCACCGAACCGATGGCCAGACGCGTGACGCGCTCCACCCGCCGCCGGGCGTCGTTCCACTGCAGGCGGTCCTCCTCGAGCAGCATGGACTCGAAGCCCTCGAGCAGCCACTCGGGCTGTACCGCGCTGGCGAGTCGCACGACGGTGCCGGCGCGCCCCGCCCGGCTCTGCTCCACGTCCACCGCGACCAGGAACTCGGCATCGATCACGACGCTGGTGTCCGCCTGACGCGCGGTCTCCCCGCTGGCCAGGATCAGCGTGGCCTCGCCGGCTCGCTGGCGGCGAGCGAGGCGATCGACGAACGCGCACAGCACGGCACGGAGCAGGGCCTCGTCGCCGCTCTCGCTGCCCAGCTCGCCCGCAGGCCGCGCCAGGCGGAGGAGCTGGCGACGGGACTCGGCCACGGACCGCACTGCTCGGGGATCCAACCCCAGCGCCTCGATCGCGTGGCGGCCGTCGCGCGCGTCTCGCGCCTGCTCGAACAGGGACTCGAGCTCGAGTAGATCCGAGGGTCCGCGCTCGGCGTGTGCGCTGGAGCGCGCGCCGAATCCAGCCCGCGCCGACCTGCGGATGTCGCGCTCCGAGAGCAGCGCGACGATGGTCGCCGCGCGGTCGCCCACGCCCCGCCGTCCGCCTTCGACCAAGAGGCGTGCGAGGCGGGGCGGCAGCGGCAGCCGTGACATCTCTCGCCCCAGCGGCGTGAGCGCGCCACCCGTCGTGACCGCGCCGAGCCGACACAAGAGACTCTCCGCCGACGCGACGGCGGCCTCCGGTGGCGGGGTGAGCCAAGCCAGCTCGCTGACCGACGCGAAACCCCGGGCCCTGAGCGAGAGGACGAGCTCGGCCAGCTCCGTGCGCGCGATCTCGGGCGTGTCGCGCGCAGGGCGGCGCTGCAGGTCACCGTGAGTGTAGAGCCGCAGCACGCGACCCGGCGCGACGCGACCGGCGCGCCCGGCGCGCTGGGTGGCGGAGGCGCGGCTGATGGGCAGCGTCTGAAGCCGAGGGATCCCCGTCCAGGGCGACGTGACCGCTACCCGCGACAGCCCGCTGTCGATCACGGCGGTGACGCCGGGCACCGTGATGCTGGACTCAGCCACGTTCGTGCTGAGCACGACCTTGCGGCCGCGTCCGGGCTCGAGGGCCCGGGTCTGCTCCGCGAGCGGCAGGTCCCCGTGCAGCAGCGCGATCTCGAAGTCCGCCGCGGCGGCGAGGGACTGCAGGCTCTGCTGGCACGCGCGGATCTCGCGGGCGCCAGGCAAGAACACGAGCACGTCGCCCGGGTGCTCGTCGACCAACAGGGTGCGTACGGCGCTGGACACCTGCTTCTCCAACGGTCGCTCGTCCGGGCGCGGGAGGTGCTCGATGGTGAGCGGGAACAGGCGCCCGGCCACGCGCACGCTCTCGCAGCCGAGGTACTCGGCGACGGCGGGCCCGTCCAGCGTCGCGCTCATCACCAGCAGCCGCAGATCGGGCCTCGACGTTCGGCGCAGCTCGACGGCGAGCGCCAGACATTGGTCGGCGTTCGTGCTGCGCTCGTGCAGCTCGTCGATGACGATGGCGCTGGTGCCGGCGAGCTGGCCGCCGGCGAGCAAGCGCCGGAGCAGGACCCCGTCGGTCATGAAGCACAAGCGAGTGCGCGGGCCAGTGACCTCCTCGAAGCGCACGCTGTAGCCGACGGTCTCACCGACCCGCTCGCCCAGCTCGCTGGCGACGCGAGCTGCCGCGAGCCGAGCAGCTACCCGTCGCGGCTCGCTGACCCAGATGTTTCCGGGCAGCTCATCGAGCAACGCGGCGGTCGCGCGGGTGGTCTTGCCCGCGCCAGGCTCCGCCTCGAGCACCAGCGCGCCCGACGCGCCGAGCCGCGTCCGGATCTCGGGCAGGTGCGCGTCGACGGGTAGCGGGACGAGGGCCATGGCCGAGCAGTGTAGCGTGCTAGGCTCGGGCGCCGCCGTGCGCATCGCACTCTTCGACATGGATCGCACCCTCGTTCGGGTGGACACCGCCACGCTGTACGTGCGGTATCAACGCGCCCTCGGCGAGATCGGCGTGGGGGAGCACGCGCGGATGGCGTGGTGGCTGCTGCGCTACACGTTCGGCGTGATCGACGCGCCAAAGGTCGCGCGCCAGGCCCTGAAGAGCTACCGCGGACGGAGCGAGGCGTGGATGATCGAGCGGTGCCAGGGCTGGTTTGGCGAGTGGGTCGTGCCCCACGTCGCCGAGGCGGGTCGTCGGGCGGTCGAGCGTCACCAGCGCGCGGGGGACCTGATCGCCATCGTCACCGGCGCGACGACCTACGCGGCCTCGCCCCTGGCCGCGATGCTCGGCATCGAGCACGTCGTGTGCACCGAGCTCGAGCTCGACGAGCGCGGGAACTTCACCGGAGAGCTCTTGCCCCCCATGTGCTACGGCGCGGGCAAGATCGAGCGTGCCGGGCGGCTGGCGGAGCGCCTGGGAGTGTCCCTCGACGACGCCACGTTCTATACGGACAGCATCACCGATCTGCCCCTCTTGGACGTGGTGAAGGACCGCGTGATCGTCAACCCGGACGCGCGACTTGCCCGCGTCGCCAGGCGGCGAGGTTGGCCCATCGAGCGCTGGTGACCGAGCTCAGTTCAGCCGAATCGCCCAGGTCAGCTTGGCCACGCTCTTCAGCACGTTCGGAACCCGCTTGAACAGGTTGATGGATGGAGGTCGCTTCTCGATCACCCGGATGGGGATCTCCACCACGTCGAGGTGAGCGCGGTAGGCTCGAATGACCAGCTCGCTGGCGAAGACGTCCTTGTCCACGACGCAGGCGCGCACCACCGCGAGCAGCGGCTCCCGACGGAAGGCCTTGAGCCCGTGGGTATCGGTGCCTCGGAAGCCGAGCAGGGCGCGCAGCAGGCCGGTGTACACGACGCTCGCGGCGTGACGCACGAAGGGACGATCGTCCTCGGCGCCGCCGATCAGCTTCGACCCGATGACCATGGCGGCGCCCCCGCCGTCGAGCAGCTCGACCGCCCGTTGGTGAAAGTCCGTGTCGCACAGATCGATCTCCTCGCAGATCACCAGCTCGCCGCGGGCCGCCAGGATCCCCTCCTTGAGCGCTTTGCCGTAGTTGGGCTCGCCCACCGAGAAGAACCGGACCTCCGGGTACTTGGCGCACAGCTCCTCGGCGATGGCGACGGTGCGATCTCGGGAGCCGTTCTCCGCCAGCACGATCTCGTAGCTCCAGCCGAAGGGTTCGAGGCGGGCGCGCAGATCCACCACGGCGGCGTGTAGGATGGCCTGCTCGTTGTAGACGGGGATGACGAAGGAGATGCGGGGGGAGGGTGTCATGATTGGTCCAAGAGTGCCCGAGCGGTGGCCGCGGCCTCGCGCCCGAAGATCAGGGCATCCTCCATGGAGGAGTAGTTCCAGGCGCCATAGCGGCCGGCCGATATCACCCGGCTCCGCTCGAGGAAGGGTCTGATCACGTCGAGGGCCGCGAAGTAGTCGTGATCGAAGATCACGTAGGCGAAATCGATGCGGCGAAGTCGCGCGAACAGCAGAGCGGAGGGCGCGCTGACGAGCCCCATCTCGGTCAGCGCCGCGGCGACCTCCGGCACGAGCCGAGTGAGATCCGGCTCTTGCCGATCCGTCAGCTCCACGTACAGCCCTGCCTTGCCGGGCGGCGCCATGGCCGCAGAGAAGTGCGAGTAGCAGCCGACGCGGTAGAACGGGTATTTCTCCTCTGGCACGTAGATCCAGTGCACTGGCTGGGCGCACGGCGCGTCGAGCGCCACGTCCAGGTAGTACAGGTGCGTGCAACGCAGCTTACTGGCGGCCTCCGCGACGGGTGGAGGCAGCTCGGTGAAGGAGGCGAGCAGGCTCGGCAGCGGGGCGCTGGAAATCAACGCATCGAACTGTACGACCTCGTCGTCGAGGGTCACGAGCCGCCGGCTCGGATCGATGCTGCGCGGGGATCGTGACAGCTCCACGCGACCGTGCTCCCGGGCCATCGCCAGGGGCAGCTCGCCGATGCCTAGCCGAGGGTAGACGAAGTGGGTGTTGTACCCGAGCTTGCGCTCGCTCGCGCCCACCGCGCCGGCGATCACGTCCTCGAGCTTGGGCAGCGGCACGAAGCGCTGACACCAGGCGCTGGTGATCTCGCGCGGGTGCACGCCCCACAGCCGCGAGTTGTACGGGATCATGAAGTGCCGGCTGATGCCCTCGCCGAAGTGGGTCAGGCAGAACTCCTCGAAATTCTTCGGCTCGGCCCCGGGCGGCGCGTAGTGGGCTCGCAGAAAACCCATCACGCACTCGTAGGCGACCTCGGGCGGCAGGCCGAAGGTGTTCGCTTGAAACGGGTAGGCGGTGTACACGCCGTTGGACCAGATCACGCTGTTGCGCTCCACCTCCACGACGTCCTCTCCGAGCCAGCCCAGGACCCGGGCTCGCATCTCGGGGTCGCGCAAGTGCAACAGGTGCCCGGTGCGATCGAAGCGGAAGCCCGAGTCCTCGACGGTGATGGCGTGCCCGCCCGGGTGCGGCAGCTTCTCGAGCAGCCGATGTTCGACGGCCAGGTCACGCAGGTGCAGAGCGGCGGACAGGCCCGTGAGCCCCGCCCCGAGCACGACGACGGGCGTCTTGGAGGGGGTGAGGGGGGCGGGCATGGGGGCCGACGGTAGTCGCGAGCTTGGGGCTTTTCAATGACGCTGGCCGGCGGTCGCCCGTCAGTGTGCGTCCTTCCAATTTCGGGCGTGCCCGACGTCGACCACGAGCGGGACGGCGAGCGCGAAGGCTCCCTGCATCGCGGAGCGCACCCGCTCGGTCGCGCTCGAGAGCTCGGCCTCGGGTACCTCGAACACGAGCTCGTCGTGCACCGTCAGCACCAGGTGCGAGCCCGGTGTGACAGGCTCGGCGAAGCGCAGCATCGCCAGCTTGAGGATGTCCGCGGCGGTCCCTTGGATGGGCGCGTTCATCGCGACGCGCTCGGCAGCCAGCCGGCGAGCGCGGTTGCCGTGTCGAATGTCTGGCACGAGCCGACGGCGTCCGAGCAGCGTGCGCACCGCATCACTGGAGCGCGCGCTCTGTAGCGTGCTGTCCATGAACTCGCGCACGCCCTGGTAGCGCGCGAAGTAGGCGCCGATGAAGTCGGCGGCCTCCTTGCGTGAGATGCCGAGGCTCTTGGCCAGCCCGCTGTCACCCTGACCGTAGATGACGCCGAAGTTCACGGCCTTGGCCCGCCGCCGGTGCTCGCTCGTGACGGCATCGGGCGTTAGACCGAAGATCTCCATCGCAGTTCGGGTGTGGATGTCTTGTCCGGCGCGGAAGGCGTCGAGCAAGACCGGATCCTGCGACAGGTGCGCCAACACGCGCAGCTCGATCTGCGAGTAGTCCGCGCTGAGCAAGTAGTGACCCGGAGGCGCGACGAAGGCCGCGCGGATCTCTCGGCCGAGCTCGCTCCGCACCGGTATGTTCTGCAGGTTCGGATCGACCGACGACAGCCGACCCGTGGCGGCTACCGCTTGCTCCCAGGATGTGTGGATGCGCCCAGTCTTGGGGTTGACCAGGCTAGGCAGCGCGTCGATGTACGTGCCCTTGAGCTTGGCGATCTGCCGCAGCTCCAGGATGATCTGCGGCAGCGGGTGCTCCTCCGACAGCGCGTCGAGGGTCGCGGCGTCAGTCGAGCGATGAGTCTTGGTGCGCTTCAACGGCTTGAGGCCGAGCTCGTCGAACAGCAGCGCCTCGAGCTGTCTGGGCGAGTTGACGTTGAACTCCTTGCCCGCGGCCTCGTGGGCGCGGCGCTCCAGCTCAGCGAGTTCGCGTTCGCAGCGCACACCGATCTCCCGCAGCCGCTCGACGTCCACCAGCACACCGCGCCGCTCCATGCGCGCCAAGAGCGCGCACAGGGGCAGCTCCAGATCGCGATACAGGTCCCCCAGTCCGAGATCCAAGAGCTTGGGCTGGTAGGCCGCGGCGAGGCGCAGGGAAGCATCCGCGTGACTCGAGGCGTGGGGAGCGACGTCGTCGACGGGGACCTCGTCGAGGGCGACGTGCCGGCCCCGGGCGGGGTGCGTGAGCGTCTCGCGAGCATCGAGCTTCATACCCAGTCCGGCGTCGGCGAGGGGCTCGAGAGCGTGCCGCGCCTCCGGATCGAGCAAGTAGTGCATGAGCTCGGTGTCCCGCGCCGCGCCGGCCAGCGGCAGGTCGTGCCAGTCGAGCGCGACCATGACGCGCCGGATGCCGTGGGCGGCCTTGGGCACCCGAGGGTCGCCCAGCACCGGGCCGAGCCGTTCGCGCACCTCGCTCAGGGGCAGGGAGCTGCCGCCGTCGAGCAGCCGATGACCGAGGGGCACGTACGCGGCCCGGCCAGGCGCGTCCGCGAGCGCGATGCCCACCAGTCCCTCCCAGGGCCGGGTCGGATCCACCGTCTCGACGTAGATGCTGAGCAGCTCCGCGGTGCGTGCGCGCGCGGCGAGTCGCTCGAGGGCGCCTGAGTCGCGTACGACCTCGTACGCCAGGGGGATCGGGGCAGTCGCCGCCGGCGCGGCGGCCTCGCTCGCGGTCGGTGGCTGCGGGCGCTCCCCCTGCTCGCCGAGCGCGTGCAGCTGTCGGGTGAAGCCGAGCTCGGAGTACAGTCGCGCGAGCCGAGGCACGTCTCGTCCGCCGAAGCGTAGCTGCTCGAGGTCGAACTCGATGGGGCAATCGGATTTCAACGTCACGAGCTTCTGGCTCACCCGTGCCTGCGGTTCGTGCTCTGCCAGATTCTCACGCAGCTTCTTGCGCTCGATGCGCTCCAAGTTGGCGTACAGGGCCTCCAGCGTGCCGTGCGCGTTGAGCAAGTCTCGCGCCGTCTTGGGGCCGACGTGCGGCACGCCGGGGATGTTGTCGGAGGAGTCCCCCATCAGCGCCAACAGGTCCCGCAGCTTGTCCACGCTCACGCCATAGCGTTCCTCCACCTCGGGTACGCCGAACACGCGATCGCGCATGGTGTCCCAGAGCACGACGTCAGGGCCGACGAGCTGCATCAAGTCCTTGTCGGCGCCCACGATCACGACCGACACGCCCCTGGCTCGCGCACGCTCGACGACGGTCGCGATCAGGTCGTCGGCCTCCACACCGCTCTGCTTGAAGGTGGGGATGCCGAACGCCTCCACGATCTCTTCGGCGCGCGCCATCTGGACCCGGAGGTCGTCTGGCGCGGGGGGGCGGTGTGCCTTGTACTCGGGGTACAGTTCACGACGGAAGGTGTCGCGCCCAGAGTCGAGAGCCACGGCGAGCAGCGCGGGTCTCCGCTCGCGCACCAGCCGCTCGAGCATGTTGACCGTGCCGTAGGTCGCGTGGGTCGGTTCGCCGCTCGGGCTCGTGAGCGGCGCGACGGCGTGGTAGGCGCGCAGCAGGTAGCTCGAGAGGTCCACCAGATACAGCACGTTGGGATCGCCGGCCGGGGGGAGCGCGGTGGACATGGTGGATGCCTACCAGAGACCGCGGCGGGCCGGGCGCGCCACCCTCGGCCCGTCGCTGGATCGGCGTCTTTGTTGCCGTTCGTGGACGCCGCCCGGCCCGGCCTGCTACCCTGACGCCTCCCATGACCGATCCGTCGCCGCCTGAGCAGCTCGTGGCGGGCAAGTACCAGGTCACTCGCCTGCTCGGCCAGGGTGGAATGGGCTCGGTGTGGGAAGGGCTGCACGTCACCCTCGGCACGCGCGTGGCGATCAAGTTCATCGAGAGCGAGTACGCGGACAACGATGAAGCGCAGCAGCGCTTCGTGAACGAGGCCCGCGCGGCGGCTCGCTTGCGCACCAAGCACGTGGTGGGGGTGCTCGATCAGGGCGTGACCGAGGGCGGCAACCCCTACATCGTGATGGAGTATCTGGCGGGGGAGCCCCTCGACAAGCGCCTCGCGCGTGTCGGGCAGCTCGGGCTGCAGGACACCGCGCGCATTCTCGTGCAGGTCTGCCGTGCGCTGGCCAGAGCCCACGAGGCCGGTATCGTTCACCGCGATCTGAAGCCCGAGAACATCTTCCTGGTCCACGACGAGGAGGACGGCAGCGAGATCGCCAAGGTGGTCGACTTCGGTATCGCGAAGTTCACGGACAAGTCGATGGGGGTCTCCTCGTCCACTCGCACCGGTTCGGTGCTCGGCACGCCGTACTACATGAGCCCCGAGCAGGCGCGCGGCCTGCGCAACATCGACGTTCGTTCGGACTTGTGGTCCGTCGGCGTGATCGCGTACCGCTGTGTGGTGGGGCGCTTGCCGTTCGAAGGCGAGGCGGTCGGCGACCTGCTCGTGAAGATCTGCACCTCACCGCTGCCGGTGCCCTCTGCGACGAGGCCCGAGCTGCCGCCCGAGTTCGACGCCTGGTTTGCGCGCGCGCTCGAGCGCGAGCCCGCGGATCGGTTTCAGTCGGCCCAAGCGCTGTCCGAGCAGCTGAGCGCGGCAGCGGGGCTGACCAGCGGGCCCCCGCTGTCGCTGCCCTTGTCGCCTCTGGCGCCCAGTCTGACCCCACCCGGGCACCCAACCCCCGCGAGCGGGTCCGTGCCCGTCGCGCAGACGGTCGGCGCGTTCACGCAGAACACCCGCCCGAGCAAGAGCGCGCTGCCGCTGCTCGCGGTGGCAGGCGGTGGTCTCGTCGTCTTCTCGCTGCTCGGGCTCGGGCTGGCCCTGGCGCTGCGCAGTGGCGCAGCCTCGGCTGGAGCCGTCCAGCCGGCCCCGGCGGCGGCGTCCTCCGTCGCTGACGAAGCTGCGTCGACCGCGGAGCCCAGCGAGCCGCCGGCGGTGGAGCCGGCGGACCCACCCGCGCCGCCGTCAGCCGAGCCTCCGGTCGCGCAGGCTGCGGTCGAACCCAAGCCGGCGAGGGTAGGAGCCGGCCCGGCGCCTGCCAAGCCGAAGCCAACGGCGAAGCCCGCTGCCACGACCGCTCAGCCTGCGCCGAAGCCCACGGCCAAGCCGGGCGTCGACCTCGGGTATTGAGCGCGTTGGCGAGTGAGCCCTTGACGGCCTGGCCCGCCTCGCCGTAGGCCGGGACTCATGATCCGTCGGTGCGCGCGGGCTGCTCTGGGGATGGGGCTCGTGGTCCTCGCGCTCGCGCCTACCGCGGGGGCTCAGTCTGCCGCCGACAAGGGGACCGCCCGCCAGCTGGCCGGCGAGGGCGTCGAGCTGTTTCGATCGGAGAAGTGGGCTGAAGCGCTGGATCGCATGCAGCGCGCCCAGGCGTTGTTCGACGCGCCGGTCCACCTGCTCTACATTGCCCGGGCACAGGTCAAGCTCGGGCAGCTGGTGGAAGGCGCGGAGACCTACCAGCGCTTGATCCGCACCTCCCTCGGCGCGGACGCACCGGCGGCGTTCAAGGATGCGGTGAACGAGGGTCGCAAGGAGCTGCCGGACGTGCAGGCCCGAATCCCCAAGCTCCGCATCGAGGTGGAGCCCGCGGGCGCAGCCGAGCTGAGCGTCAAGCTCGACGACGCGGCCGTGCCACCGGCAGCGCTGGGCGTGGAGCGCTTGACGAACCCCGGCGAGCATACCGTGGTCGCCACCGCGCGGGGCTACAAGGTCGCCGAGGTGAAGGTTGCGCTCGCGGAGGCGGCCACCGAGACCGTGCGGCTCACCCTGGTCGTCGATCCCACCGCGGCGACGACGCCGCCGCCCGAGGGCGACGGCGAACCGCGCCCAGGCGCTGCCGAGGAGTCCTCCAGCAAGCTCGGCTTCGTCCTCAGTGCGCGCCTGCTGGGCATGTCTCCGCGGGGCGTGGGCGTTCGTGTGACCAACTCCACTCGGCCGGCGCCCGACGATCAACCCTACGACGTCCCCATCAAGGATCTGTTCGGAGCGGGTGGTGGTCTCGAGCTGCGCGGCGGACTGCGCTTCAACCCGACCTTCACGGTTCACGTGGTGGCCGGGGGCTACGGCTTCAAGCCGGGGCCCGACTTCGATCAGCCGTTTCAATACGGCACGGACGTGAGCGAACGCACGTCGAGCCAGGGCGTGTTCTCCCAGTTCGGATTGGGCGGCACGATGGCCTTTCCGGTAGGAGGTATCCACTTGCTCGGCGAGCTCGATCTGATGCTCGTGCACGACTTCACGGTGACTCGGACCGTGACGTTCCAGGGCGGCCGCACCTGCGAAGAGACGTGGAACGCCGGGGGGACCGCGCTGCGCCTCGCGGCGGGGGCCAGCTTCCCGCTCAGCGACTCCTTCGCGCTGTCGCCGCTGGCCGGCCTCTCGATCGGCACCGTCAGCGAGCTCACTCAGGAGGGCTGCGGCCGCGCCGCCGTCGACGTGCGGAAGGCCGCCAGCCAGGACATCGTCGCAGCCCAGGGGGACGTCGACTATCCCGCGCACTTGGTGCTCTTCCTGGGCGTGGGACTCGACTGGCTCATCGGCGGCAAGTAGCTGCAAATTTCGGCACTTGTCTCCAAACCTCGGCTGGCTGGGCGGCCCGGGGACAAGGGCGTGCAACTAATTACAACTCGATGACAATCGACGTTTTCCCGGGTGTTACGTCAGCAGCCAGCTCATGGAGATCCTCCTCGTCGTTCTCTACTTCTCCGTTCTGCTCCTGCTCTGCTGCTACGGCGTCCACCGCGCGCACCTAGTCATCCTGTGCCTGCGGCACCGGCGGACGCTCGAGCGCGCCACGCGCCCGCCCCAGCTCGCGGACTCCGAGTTGCCTCACGTCACGGTGCAGCTGCCGCTCTACAACGAGGCGACCGTCGTCGCGCGGCTACTCGAGGCGACCGCGACCATCGACTACCCGAGTGACCGCCTCGAGATCCAGGTGCTCGACGACTCCAACGACGAGACCGCCGCCCTCGCTCGGGCCAAGGTCGAGGAGCTGCGGGCCAAGGGCATCGACATCGTGTACGTGCGTCGGCCCGATCGCGTCGGTTACAAGGCAGGCGCGCTCGACTACGGCCTTTCGCGCGCCAAGGGTACGCTGATCGCCATCTTCGACGCGGACTTCGTGCCGCAGCCGGATTTCTTGCGCTCGGTCGTCGGCCACTTTGCCGAGGAGAAGGTGGGCATGGTGCAGACTCGCTGGGGTCACATCAACCGTGAGCACAGCCTACTCACGCGGATCCAGGCGCTGATGTTGGATGGTCATCACCTCGTGGAGAACCGCGCGCGCTTCGCCGCCGGCTTCATGTTCAACTTCTCGGGCACCGGCGGCATCTGGCGCCGTCAGGCGATCCTCGACGCCGGAGGCTGGCAGCACGACACCCTGACCGAGGACCTGGACCTGTCCTACCGCGCACAGCTCGCGGGCTATCGCTTCGTGTATCGTCCCGACGTGCTCACGCCGGCGGAGCTGCCGGAGGACATGTCGGCGTTCCGAGCGCAGCAGTACCGCTGGGCCAAGGGCACCGTGCAGACCGCGCGCAAGCTGATCCGTCGCGTCCTGCGCGCTCCACTCACGCGTGGGCAGCGGGTGGAGGCGATGTTTCACCTGCTGCCGCACTTCGCCTATCCGCTGATGATGCTGCTGTCGGTGCTGCTTCTGCCAGCGCTGATCGCCATGCCCGCCACGGACGTGAAGACGATGTTCATCATCGACCTGCCGTTGGTCTTGGGCGCAACCGGCTCTCTGGCCACGTTCTACATGGAGGCGGAGCGCGCGCAGGGCGGCAAGGCACGCTCGGCGCTCCGCAGGCTGCCCGTGCTCATCGCGCTGGGCGCCGGGCTCGCGCCGCACCTGACGCGTGCGGTGTGGGAGGGCATGCGCAGCATGAGTGGTGAGTTCGTACGCACCCCCAAGAAGGGGATCGTGGCGGGTCGCTACCGCCAGACGGCACGTCTGCCCTGGCTCGAGATTGGGCTCGCGACCTGGTCAGCCGCCAGCGTCGTCGCCAGCATCCAGACCAACCACTGGTTTGCGACGCCATTCGCGACGCTGTTCATGTTCGGCTACGCCTACGTCGCCGCCTCGGTCACGGCGGAACAGCTGGGGATGCGCGTCGACAGCCGGGACGTCGCCGCGTCGCCCGCCGAGGTCGTCAGCGAGTCGCTCGAGCAGCCCGAGGTCGCGCGAGCGGCCTGATTCGCGCCGGGAGGGAGGCCGGCGCTGGCCACATTCCGATGGACTTGTGTGTGGTTGGGGGTAGGATGGCCCTGGGCTCTGCACAGCCCGCGCGTCGCGACCGAGGGTTCATGACCAAGGCCGAAATCGTCACCGCCGTGTACACCCGGCTCGGAGGCTTCTCGAAGAAGGAGTCCGCGGACCTGGTGGATCTGGTGTTCGAGACGATGAAAGAGACGCTGGGGCGCGGCGAGAAGATCAAGATCTCGGGCTTCGGGAACTTCGTGCTCCGAGACAAGCGCCAGCGGCAGGGTCGAAACCCCCAAACCGGGGATCCCATCGTCATCACGGCTCGCCGCGTGCTGAACTTCAAGGCCAGCCAGCTGCTCAAGCAAGCGTTGAACGACGAGCGCTCTGCTGGGGACGGCGAGGCGGGGTGAACGGTTCGTCGACGTGCCGACGCCGCCCGTGAAGCTGTACTATCGAATCGGCGAGGTCGCCGACATCGTGGGCGTAGAGCCCCACGTTCTGCGCTACTGGGAGACGGAGTTTCGCACCATTCGCCCGCAGAAGTCGGCGCGCGGCCAGCGGGTGTATTCGCGGCGCGACGTCGAGAAGCTGCTGAACGTCAAGGATCTCCTCTACAATCACGGCTTCACCATCGCGGGCGCGCGCAAGCGCCTCCGCGAGGGGATCGCCGCACCGGCGCCGGCAGAGCAAGCTGCGGCGCCCGCTCCCGAGCCCGCTCCGGCCGCAGTCGCTGCTGGGGTCGCTCCCGCCGCCGGCCTGCAGCCGGAGGCGCTGCGGAGCAAGCTGACGGAGCTCCGCAGCGATGTGCAGGCCATGCTCGACGGACTCGAGCGCCCGAGCGAGCCCAGCCGAGAGGCTTGACGCACGGCTCGCGGTCGTCCATGTCGGGGCGGCCCTATTGGGCGGAGGAGAGTCATGGCAGAGGGTCTCAATCGCGTGCTGTTGCTGGGCAATCTCGGAGCCGATCCGGAGCTGCGCACGACCAGCGGCGGCCAAGCGGTGCTCAAGATGCGCCTGGCCACGACCGAGAGCTACGTGGACAAGAACCGCGTCCGTCAGGAGCGGACCGAGTGGCACAACGTGGTGGTGTGGGGGCGACGTGCCGAGGCACTCGGCAAGTTCCTGACCAAAGGCAGCCGGCTGTTCATCGAGGGTGGGTTGCGCACCAGCAGCTACGACGACCGTGATGGCAACAAGCGCTATCGCACCGAGATCGTCGCCAGCAACGTGATCTTGGCCGGTGGCGGCGGGGGACGCGGCGGTGGCGGTGGCGGCGGTGGTGGCGCCCCTCGGGACGACTTCGGCCCCCCGAGTGACACCAGTGGTGGTGGCGGCGGCGGCGGCGGGGGCTACGATGACGCGGACTATGGCGGCGGCGACGACGACATCCCGTTCTGAGCGACTCGGCTGGGTAGCCGCGCTGTGCCTGTCACTGACCGCGGGCTGCTCCGGCTGTGACGACAGCTCCAAGGCCCCGTCCTCCTCGGCGTCGGCGGCCGCGGCGGAGCTCAGTCCGGTCCCCGCCCCCGAAGGCCTGATCGCCGACCTGTTCGTCCCGGCTCCGGGGGAGACCTGGCGCGGACTGCGGGACACCGCCGGCGTTGCGCTCCTGCCTCAGTCGTATGGCTTGCTGCTGGCGACGGTCCTCGGCCTACCGCTCACCGTCGCCGAAGCCTTCGACGACCGAGCGCTGACGGTGGGCGGCGTGATGATGGCTGCCACCGGCGAGCCGCTGGTCGTGCTCGGCGCGCAGGTGCGCAGCGGCCCCGAGCTCATCGCCAACCTCAGCACCGGGGACAACGCGCGCTTCGATGCTCGCCGCGACGATGGCAGCGGGCTGACTCGCCTCGTCGCCAAGCCTGGCAAGGCTAGCGCCGATGTGACGCTCGCCGTGATCGGCAACCGCCTCCTGTTCAGCCAGAGCTCCGAGGCGATGGATCAGCTCGGGCCGTACGTGGGACGCTCGCTGCACCGCAGGCGGGTTACGGGCAGCGGCGTGATCGCCGAGATCGCCAAAGGCGCGCTGCGGGGACCGGTGCATGCGCTGGTGAAACAGCGCTGGCAGTCCACCCGGGACGCGCTCGACGTCGCGGATCGGGACAATCGGCAGAAGCGCGGCGGGCGGACGCCGGATTTCGGCGATCCGCAGGCTGCGCTGCTCGGCCTCGGGGACAAGGTCGCCGCGCTGCTCGAGGTGCTCGAGAACGCCGACGGCGCCCGCGTCACGCTCGAGTCTCGAGCCGGGGTCACCGCGCTACGTGCGGAGGTCAACCCGGGTAGCTCCAAGGAGGCGATGGATTGGGTGCGGGGCCTCAGCGCCGGAGACGCACGGCCCCTGTTGTCCCTGCCTGCCACCACGGTGCTGGCGATCCAGTCACGCTCCACCGCGGCGGCTCGCATGGAGGGTGCCGAGTCCACGACCGCGAGCGTGAGTAAGCTGCTCGCGGAGCGACTGTCCCCCGCGGATGCCAAGAAGGTGTCCGCGGCGTTATCGCAGCTCGCCGTGGGGCGGGGCGACGACGCTGTGGTGGGCGTGCTGCTCGGCGACCCGAGCGGGGTCGTGTATCGGGGTTCGCTCTCGGATCCGAAGGCCTTCGACGCCGGCGCCAAGGCCCTGTTCGGACTGCTCGAGCTGCCGGCCTTCAAGGAGCCCCTGCGCCAGTTCGCCGGGGACATGACCGTCAAGCGAAGCACCGCGACCGTCGCCGGGCTCCCAACCCGGGTGGAGCGCGTCCTGCTCACCGTCAAACCCAGCGGCATGCGGCTGGGCGCGGACCCCAGCGGCACCAAGGCGGCCGCGCCGGAACCCATCGATGTGCTCTGGACGGTCCAGGATGGCGTCGCCCTTGGCGCCGTTGCCAAGGACGCAGTTCCGTTGCTGGTGACGCTGAGCACCGCCACGGGAGACCGCACCTGGGCTGGCTCGCCGAATGCCGCGGCGGCGGTCGAGCGACTCGGCGATCGCGCGGCGTTCGTCGCCGCGGTCCGCCCCGGCGCCTTGTTGCCGCGAGCGGAGAGCGAGGCCCAGGGGGTGGCCACCTTGGCGCTGGGCAAGCGTGAGTCGCATCCCTGGCTCGAGCTCGTGCTCGACCGCGAGTCGCTTCGCGCCCTCGTCAAGGGTGCCATCCTCGGGCGCTGAGCGCATCATGGCCAGACGCGGCTACGACGAAGAAGTGCTGGTCACGGGGTTTCCCAGCTTTCGGGCACGGAAGATGGTCGAGCACCTGCTCGCCGCAGAGCCCAAGACGTTGGTGCACGTGTTGGTCAAGCCCCAGTTCGAGACGGAGGCGGCGCGGGCGGTGGGTGGTCTGCCCCCCGAGCAGCGAAAGCGGCTCGTGTGTCTGGCCGGGGACGCCGCGAGCATGGATCTCGGTCTCAGCGGCAAGGAGTACCGGGAGCTCGCGGGTGCGGTGGATCGCTTTCACCATGTGGCTCAGATCACCTATCCGGGCGCCGAGCGCGAGGTCGCTGAGCAGCTCAACGTAGGTGGTGCCCGCGAGGTGGTCGAGTTCGCGCGCTACGCCAAGCAACTCCAGAGCGTGGTGGTTCACTCCAGCGCCGTGGTGAGCGGCAACCGCACGGGTGTGGTGCGCGAGGACGAGCTGGTCATGGGCCAGACCTTCCGAACGCCCGTCGAAGAGACGCTGGCGCGAGCCGAGCGCCTGCTCGGCCGCTACAGCTCGGAGTTGCCGATCGTGATCGTTCGCCCGACGCAGATCGTGGGTGACTCGCGCACGGGCGAGGTGGACAGCTTCGATGGTCCGTACATGCTCATCCTGCTCATCGTGGGCGCGCCGCAGGATTTGCCCGTGCCCTTGCCGACCCGGGGGGATGCCCCCATGAACCTGGTACCCATCGATTATGTCGTGCGCGCGGCGCACCGCATCGGCAGGCGCGCCGATGCTCGTGGCAGGACCTTCCACATCGCCGATCCGCGCCCGCTCACGGTACGCCGCGTCTTCGAGTTGGTCGCCAACGCGGGCGGCAAGCGGCTGCCGGGTGGCTTCATCCCGACCAACATCACCAAGGCGCTGCTCAGCGCGCCGGGGGTGCACCTGGTGAGCAAGAGCCCGCGGGCGTTCGTCGATCTGTTGTCCACTCCGGTGCGCTACGACACGACCAATGCCGACGCGGCGCTGGCGGGCAGCGCCATCGACTGTCCGCCCTTCGAAGACTACGTGGACGCGCTAGTCGCGTACGTGAAGAAGCGGGTCGCCGAGCGGAGACAAGGCGACGGCGCGGAGGCGGAGGACGCGCTGCTGTGACGCGCGGCTCCTTGGACTCGAGCGCCGATTTGGGGCTCGCGCTCGGCGCGGCTGTCCTGGCGCTGACGTGCGCGGCGTCGAGCACGCGCGCTCCCCTCGTCGCCGCCGACCCCGCGGTTGCGGCGGCTGTCGAACCCTCGCCCGAGGCGCAGGCGAGCGCCCCTCCCGCCGTCTCGGCCTCCGCCGCCACCGCGGACGCCATCGAACCCCTCCCGCCGCCGGCCGCGGGCTCCACGCCGAACCCGGCCCGCGGCGCCCGCCTCGATGGCTTCCGCGCCGCGCTCGCCGAGCTCGGCCGCAACGCCCGAACCGCTCCGGTGGTCGTGCTGTGGCTCGGGGATTCGCACACGCACGCCGACTTCTGGCCCCACGCGCTGCGTGCGCCGCTGCAGGCGCGCTACGGTAAGGGTGGGCCCGGGTTCGTCTCGCTGGGCATCAAGCCTTATCGGCACT
The DNA here is from genome assembly GCA_019637295.1 of Polyangiaceae bacterium. Lineage (GTDB taxonomy): Bacteria > Myxococcota_A > Polyangia > Polyangiales > Polyangiaceae > JACKEA01. Next base: position 373,760 of record JAHBVX010000003.1, on the reverse strand, counting down.
CCCTCGTCAGCGTGAAGGTGGACGGCAAGTGGCGTCGCGAGCCGACCAACCCAGCGGCGTCCGCGCGCTTCAAAGACGGCGTCTTCGGTCTGTCGGGGCAGCGCGCGATCCCCCTGGGCGCCGACTCGGTCGCGCGCGTGACGTTGCTCGACGGCGCGGCGAGCGGGCGGATGCGCTTCACGCTGCTGCATCGCACGCCAAGCGGCGCGAAATTCACGCTGGAGCTGAGCGGCGACAAGCCGAGGACCATCTCTGGCACCGCCCAGTCCGACATCGAGCGTGTCGAGCTCCAGGGTGACGCTCGCTCCACGCTCACCGTCACGGGAGTGCGCGGTGAGCCAGAACTGTTCGGCCTCATCGTCGAGAGCGTCGAGCCGGGCGTCGTCGTCGATACTGTCGGCATCAACGGCGCGCGCGCGGCGACGGCGCTGGCGTGGGACGCGCAGAGCTTCGCGGCGCAGGTGCGCGCGCGTGCCCCATCGCTGGTCGTGGTCGCGTACGGAACGAACGAAGCGGCGTCGACCCTCGCTGCAGCGCGCTATCGCGCTCATTTGAGCGGCTTGGTCGGCCGCATCGCAGAGGCCGTCCCGGGCGTGGACTGCGTGCTCGTCGGTCCCACGGACATGGCCCTGCCGGACGGTACGTCGGTTCCGCGCGTCGCGGAGCTCGATCAGGTGGTCGAGAGCGTCGCCGCCGAGAGTGGCTGTGCGTACTTCAGCGCAGCCCGCGCGATGGGTGGCCCCGGCGGCTTCACGACCTGGATGACCAAATCGCCGCCGCTGGCGGCGCAAGATCGAGTGCACCTCACGGCGCGAGGTTACGACGCCCTCGGTCGCGCGATGAGCGCTGCCCTAGGGCTGTGAGGCCGGCTGGGCGGAGGTCGCCCAAGCCGAGTACGCTTGCATCAGCGCGCGGTACAGCCAGCTCGCGAGCACCTCCGAGCCGCTGCCCGTCGGGTGCGTGAGGTCGGCCTGTCCCAGGCCGCGCTCTACCCAGGCCGCCATCGAGCCCGGGCCGCCCATGGCCTTCAGGGTGTCGAAGAACCCGCAGCCCACCTCGCGCGCCGCCACCCGCTGCTCCTTCACGATGGCGGCGATGACCGGCATGCTGCGCAAGGACCCGCCGACCTTCTCGGCGCGATCCATGGCGCCCACGACCAGGCAGCCGGCGCCGGGCAACGCGCGCCGACCCTGCTGGAGGACGTCGATCATCGTGCGTCGGTAGTCGTCCATCGGGTAGGCGAAGCCATCGCCGCTCTCGTTGGCGCCAAACTGATAGATCACCAGATCCGGGCTTCGCCAGCGCAGCTGCTCGGCCCAGTGCTCGTCGTCTTGCTTGTCGAGGAAGCGAATGCGGGCTCCCTGGATGCCGATGGCGTCGAGCACCGCCCCCGGCACGTCACGCTCCATCACGACCCCGAATGCTCGGGTCACGCCGCGTACCGTCACGACCTCGAGCTCGTGGGCGCCATCCGGAACCAGCACCGTCTCGTAGCGCACCCCGACTTCTGCCGAAGCGGTGTCGACGTCGCGCAGCGGCTTTCCGTTCAGGTTCAGCCGCAGGGTGCCTCCAGCTGGCTGCGCCAGGTAAGCGACCACGAAACGGGAGACCGCGCGTCCGTAGCTACCCTGACGCGCGGTTCCGAAGCGGGCACGCGAGCCCGGGGGAGCGCGAAAGGTCACGCCCCCGATGCCATACAGTCCGTCCGGCGTCAGGGGTCCGACGATGCGGCTGACCGACCACCCTGCAGACGCAAATCGGCTCACGTCGTTGTGAAAGTACGCCGGCCAAGCGTTTGCCATCAGCATGAAGCCGTGGCCCGCGTCGCCCAGCTCTTGCTGCAGCTTGCGACGCAGGGTGCCGGACACGTAGTCGCTGGTGACGATGGAGTCGCCGAAGTGCGCCACACGAGTGATGGCGGCGGGCTCCTTGCGCTTCGTGCGAGCGACGGCCTCGAAGAAGCCCACCAGCGCCTTGCCGGTGGGGTCATCGATCGGCACCGGCGGTGCTTCCACGTCGATCGGCGCCGCGGCGGCGGTCGATTTCGCGATCGGGCCCCGGCTGCCGGTGGGGAGCTTCAGGTCCTCGGGTTGCGCGAGCTCGGGACGCTCGGTGGTCTCCAGCTCGAGGGTGGCTTCGCCCTCTTCGAGCACCGGCGGGGCGACCCCGGCGACGGTCTCGGCGGCCTCCGGAGCCGAGAACACGCGGACCTTCGACAACGCTGGGATCCACTCCGCCAGCGCGCCGAGGACCACCACCGTGAGCACGGCCAGTACGGGCCGAGACAGCAATGCTTGGCGTGGCTGCTCTAGCACCGGGCCAGCAACGGTGACCCGCTTGACCGAGCCCGACATCGGTCAGTTCACGCAGGACATGTCGCCGAGCTGACGGCAGAGCGCCCGCAGCATGCGCGCCTCGCCATCCGTCGCCTTCCCGGACGCGACCTTGGACTTGAGCGCGTTCTTCTGGGCAGTGAGCTTGGCCCGGTCACCGAGGTCGTCGTTGCCGACGGTCGGTGGCGGAGGCGTCGGCGCCGGAGCCGTCTTGGGGTACGCCGCGACGGGGGCTTTGCTCGCGAACGGATCCTTGCGCACGATCCCACCCTTGAGCGCCGGCGGCTTGGGACCAGCCGCCTCGGTGCTGATGGGCGTCGGTGCCGGGGGCAGGTCCGTCACGGCCACCCCTTGCTCGAGCTGCTCGAGCTCCGTGTTCGCGCGCTTGCGACGCGCGGTGTCCACCGTGGTGGCCTTCGCGATACGCTCGAGCTGCTCGCGCTTCTTGAGCGGATCGGTCTCGGACGCAGCCAAGTCGAACAGCATGTCCGCCCAGCGCGCCTCGATGTCTCGAAACTCCTGCGACTGACGGGCGTTACTCTCGGCTGGGATCTCGCTCAGGATCTTCAGGTGCGCGGCCTCCACCTCGCCCTGCTGCACCAGCGCCAGCGCCTCCTGCAGGATCCGGCCGGTGCCGTCCGACACCTGAGCCGCGGTGACTTCGGCGACGGGCGCCGGGTCGCGCCTGGCGACGACCAGGCCCAGCACGACCAGCGCGCCCAAGCCGAAGACGGCGAGCACCGCCTTGGTGGCTTGAGAGGCTCCAGAGCGGACCGGGGCCGGGGTCAGCCGCTCGAACGCGGGGCTCACGGAGGCGAGCTTCTGGCTCTCGTCAGCGCCGAGGGCATAGATCTCGCCGGCGGGGATGTACTTGAACACCACGTCGCCGAGCTCGATCGTGTCGCGTGCGTCGATCAGCCCGCGCTTGAGCTCTACGCCATTGAGTCGCACGCCGTTGGCGCTCTCCCGATCCACCAGCTCGTATCGGCCGTCGCCGAGGGACTGGACCTCGGCGTGCACGCGGCTGACGGAGGTGTGATTGATCGCGATGTCGCACTCTTCTCCGCGACCGATCACGACTCGCTCGCCCACGAGCGCGAACTCGGCACCCGGCGTCGGGCCGACCAACATCACGAGGCGATCCGGTTGACCGAGCAACAGCTGGCTCTTGGGCACGGCCGGCACCGTGGCCGCACGCGACGGCGCGACCTGGGTGGCGGCATCGTCGACGAGCTCGAGCCGGTAGTCTCCGACCTGGATCAGATCCCCGTGCTCGAGGCGCTGGGGCTCGCCCACGCGCACGCCGTTGACGTAGCAGCCGTTGTAGCTCTGGCGATCCTCGATCGTCCACCCTGACCCGTCGCGCGCCAGCGCAGCGTGGTGGCGGGAGATGTTGCGCTCGGTGAGGCGAACGGTGTTGTCCTCGGCGCGGCCCAAGGTGTACTCGTCGCGCACCAAATTGACGACCGTCTTGTTGCTTTGGTCATCCTCGATGGAGAGCTTCCACATCGCTGCCTGAGTCGAATCCTGCCGGACATTTGGCCCGACGCCAAACGCAGGCACGGATTGCCGTAAAAAGTGCCACGTCCCATCGAGTGGTTCCAGGGTTATTTCGCGTCGCCGGCGGCGTGCTCGCGCCGCAGATCGCGACCGCGCTCGAGCAGCGCGTCGTGGATGCGCGGTCTGGCGGCGCGAATCGCGGTGTTGTCGCGGCTCGGGCAGACCCGATTGCTGAGGAGCACGACCACCTGCTCGGCGGCGGGATCGCACCACAGACTCGTACCCGTGAAGCCCAAGTGGCCGAAGGCGCGGCTGCTCGCCAAGCGGCCGGCTGACGAGCCGGTCGGGCTCACGCCGTCGAAGCCGGCGCGCAGCGTCCCGCCGAGACGCTCTCGGACCAGCACCGCGGCGTCGGCAGGGTCGAGCCAGGACGGGCAACGGCCGGCCAGCGCGTCGAGCATCGCGGCCCCGAAGCGAGCCACGTCTCCCGCACGACCGAACAGGCCCGCATGCCCCGCCGCGCCGTGGCCGGCGATCGCCCAGGCGTTCTCGTCGTGAACGACTCCCTGGAGCCGGCCACGGAAGCCGACCGCCTCGGAGGCCGCGACGTCGCCCATGACCCCCGGGTCCGTCGCCAACAGGCGTCGCATGGAGTCGATCGCAAGGCCCAACGGCGCCGCCACCTCGCGTGCCAGGAGGACGTCCAGGGGCAGTCCGCTCGACCGTGCGGCGGCCTCGCCCAGCAACAGGTAGCCCAGGTCGCTGTACACGGGCGCGAAGCCGGACGCGGGCAGGGGTCCGGCGCAGTCCGCGCGCCGGCTGGCCGCGGCCTGGAGCATCGCGCCGCGCCGCAGGGCGCGGCGCTGCCGCAGTGGCTCGAACAAGGGGAGGTGGGCAGGCAACCCCGCCCGGTGCGAGAGCAACGCTTCGACGGTGAGATCCGAGGGCGCGTCGCCCCCGAGGTCCAGCAGCGCCGAGACCGGCGTGTCGAGGCGCAAGGTGCCAGCGCGCACCAGCCGGGCGATGGTCGCTGCCAAGATGGGCTTGGTCACCGACGCCAGGTCGTACACGGTGGAGGGGGTCACGGCCTGGTGGCCGGTCGGGTCGGTGCTGCCCGCCGCCGCCACCACCCCCCGCCAGCCATCCGCCGCCAGCCACAGGGACGCGGCGGTTGCCCCTGGCGCCACGCCGCTGTCGACCACCTCGCGCCGAAGCAGCGAGCAAAGCAGCGGATCCGGCGGCCAGATGCCCGCTCGAGCCGGCGTCGCGGGCGCGGCGCCCAGCGGAGGTTTTGACCGCTCGCTGGGCGGCCCGGTATGCTTCCGAGACTGCGGCATCCTACCGTGCCGCCAGCTTTCGCATGGCCGAGTTCGCTTGGGAAGCCCGCTCCCGAAACGGGGAGCTCCGCAAGGGCACGATGGAGGCCGACGACGAGGCTGCGGTCAACGCGCGTCTGCGGCAGCAGCAGCTCAACCCGGTCAAGGTGAAGAAGAAGCGCGCGGTCGGCTCCTTCCAAATCGGCAGCGGGGTCACGACCAAGGATCTGGTCACCTTCACCCGCCTGTTCGCCACCATGATCGATGCCGGCCTGCCCTTGGTGCAGTGCCTCGACATCCTGGCCAACCAGCAGGCGAACAAGATCTTCTCGGCGGTGCTGAAGGACGTCAAGTCGTCCGTGGAGCAGGGGGCATCCTTTAGCGACTCCCTCCGCAAGCACCCGAAGGTGTTCGACGAGCTGTTCGTGAACCTGGTGCACGCGGGCGAGGTGGGCGGCATTCTCGACACCATCATGAGCCGGCTGTCCGTGTATTTGGAGAAGCGGCAGAAGCTCATCGCGCAAGTGCGCGGCGCCATGGTGTATCCGGCCATCGTCATCCTCGTCGCCGGCGGCGTCATGACCGTCCTGCTCTCCTTCGTGATTCCGGCCTTCGAGCGCATGTTCCAGGACTTCGGCGGCGGCAAGGACGCCCTGCCCAAGCTCACGCAGGTGATCGTGGCACTCTCCCACGCCTTCGTGAGCTACCTGCCGTTCACCATTGCCGCGGTCATCATCGGCTCCGTCGCGTTCACGTACTCCTATCGCACGCCCGGGGGAAAGCGCTTCTTCCACAAGGCGCTGCTGAAGTTTCCGATCGTCGGGCCCGTGTTGCGCAAGATCGCGGTCGCTCGCTTCACGCGCACCTTGGGTACGCTGCTCCAATCCGGCGTGCCCATCCTCGATGCGCTCGACATCTGCGCGCGCACGAGCGGTAACGTCATCATCGAAGCGGGCATTCAGCACGTCCGTAAGTCGATCAGCGAAGGCCGAAACATGGCCGAGCCGTTGACCGAGGCCGCGGTGTTCCCGGACATGGTCGTGCAGATGATTTCCGTCGGCGAGCAGACTGGTGCGCTCGATCAGATGCTCAACAAGATCGCCGACTTCTACGAGGAAGAGACGGATATCGCCGTCGCCGCGATGACCAGCGCCATCGAGCCGATCCTGATGGTCGGGGTCGGCGGCATGGTCGGCGTGGTGTTGATCGCGATGTACCTGCCGATCTTCTCGCTGGCGGGCAACATCAAGGCGGACTGACGCGTCCGAGAGCACGGCTTGGGTGGCGGTAAGACTCGGGATCCCGGACGCTCTGGCCGACGCGCCGCTCCCGCGGCGGTTGGCGTGGATCACCCTGGCGCGTCTGTTGGTGTTGGTCGTTGCCCTGGCGCTCCTGGGGCTGTTCTACCTGCGCGGCGAGTTTCGTATCGAGTCGTTCTCCGTGCAGGTCGCGTTGGCGACGCTGGGCGTCAGCTTCGCGCTCGCGGGTCTGTACGCGGGGCTGCTGCGCTCGGGTAGGCACCTCGAGGGGATGGTGAGCGCGCAGCTCGTGCTCGACCCCATCATCTGGACCGTGCTCGTCTACCTGACCGGGGGCGCTTCGAGCGGTGCGACGAGCTTCTACGGCCTGAGCTGCCTGATGGGCGCAGTCCTGCGCGGGCTGCCCGGGGCGACCCTCGCCGCCGCCGCGGGCGCGTTCGGCTACGTCGCCCTGGTCGGGTCACTCCACTTCGGGCTGCTGGCGGCGCCCCCGGACCAACCCGCGGCGCTCTACCGCCTGAGCACCGACGAGCTCAGCTACTACGGGCTGCTGAACCTGATGATGCTGGTGGTGGTGACGCTGCTAGCCGGTTACCTCGCGGAGCGACTGCGCTTCACTGGCGGTCAGCTGGTCCAGGCGGAGCAGCGCGCCGAGTCGGCCGAGCGGCTCGCGGCGCTCGGTCGCCTGGCCGCCGGGCTTGCGCACGAGATCCGCAATCCACTCGGCTCCATCGCGGGCTCCATCGAGTTGCTCCGGGCCAACCCGGCGCTCGGCGAGGACGATCGGAAGCTGTTCGAGATCATGCAGCGGGAGGCGAGCCGCCTGAACGATCTCGTGTCCGACATGATGGATCTGTCGCGGCCCCGGCCGCCGGCCTTCGCGGAGGTGGACGCGGCGCTCCTCGCGCGGGAGGTCGTGGAGCTGGCCCGCGGCTCGGGGCGCGGCGTGGACGACGTGTCGGTCCGCTTCACGGGTGCAGAGCAGGCCTGGGTGCGAGCGGATTCCGATCAGCTGCGGCAGCTCGTCTGGAACCTGGTACGCAACGGCGTCCAGGCGAGCTCCCCGGGGGCTACCGTCGAGGTGGGCGTGGACTTGGATGACCGGGGTCGGGTCAACCTGTCGGTGGCGGACGAGGGCGAGGGCATCGATGAGGAGGCCAGGGAGCGGCTATTCGACGCTTTTTTCACCACGCGATCCAAGGGCACCGGCGTGGGACTCGCGGTGGTCAAGCGGATCGCCGACGATCACGGCTTCTCCATCCAGGTGGACAGCGCGCGGGGCCGAGGCGCGGTGTTCCGGGTGGACCTGGGTGCCCCGGTCGCCGTGAACCCGGAGGTGTGACTACGTCGCCACACCCGGGCGCCTCCGGCCCCGATGGCTCACCGGCAGTCGGCCCGGTCGGAGCTCTGAAAGGGCGTGATTACGAATACTTCACGCGGAGGAGCGGAATGGGTGAAGGTTTGGCACCGGGCTTGCGTAATAGAGAGCAGGACCCAAACTTGGATACCACGATGCCCATGACCCGCCGCACCTTGTTCGCCTTCGCCGCCGCCGTCATCGCCTTCAGCTCCCTACCGGGGTTGGCGCTGGCGAGTCCGTCGCCGGAGGGGTTCATCAAGGACCGGCAGACCGAGCTGGCCAAGCTGCTCAAGGGCCCCAAGGGTGCCGCGACCGACAAGAAGGTAGAGAGCGTCTTCGACGGTATGCTCGATTACGACATGCTGGCCAAGGAGTCCCTGGGCAACCACTGGGCGGATCGCTCCGAAGCCGAGCGTAAAGAGTTCCGGGAGCTGCTGCAGAGCCTGGTCCGTAACGCCTACCGTAAGAACTTACAGAAGACCCTCGATTACGACATCACCTACCGCGGCGAGGCAGAGGCGAAGAAGGGCGTGGTCGTGCGCACGGTGGCCAAGAGCCGCACCAACAAGCGCGAAGAGCCGGTCAGCATCGACTATGTCTTGCACCGCGTGGACGGCCAGTGGCGCGTCTACGACATCGTGACCGAGGGCTCGAGCCTGATCAGGAACTATCGCAGCCAGTTCAACCGCGTGATCAAGAAGAACGGCTTTGGTGAGCTGGTTCGGCGCATGAAGCGCAAGCGGGACCAGGGCGAGGCCTGAGCCAAGCCCGCACAATTACTCCCGCCCAAAACCGAGCTGCTAGGATGGGCGGGTGTCGCCACCCGAGCCCTCGCCGCTCCCCCCCCGCCTCGACCCGCCCCGGCGCAGGGCCGGGCGCCCGGGGCAGAGCGCCGTCCCCTTGCGTCTGGCGGTGCAGCGAGGCGTGCTCGGCATCGAGCTGTATCAGCCGCTCGCGCTCGGTCCACTGAGGGTCGACGAGCTCGCCTTCACGCTCCCGGGGCTGCGGTTCCCGGTCGATCTGAGCGGCGGCGTGACCGCGTTCCGCCACCGTCGCGGCAACCTCAGCCGCCTGACCTTCGCGCTCGGACTTCCCGAGCTCGGGCGCTGGCTGCGGCCCCGCGTGGTGGACCTGCTCGGTCACGGAACTCGCCTCGAACTGTGGTGGGTGCCCGAGGGGATCGGGGTTGGCCTGTCGGGACCCGACCGCGCGCTGTGCTTCGACATCGTGTTCTGCCCGCTGCTCGGCGACGCGCGCTTCGCCGTCGACCGCGTGCGTGGCGAGGGGCTCGCGGGGCCGGCGCTCGGGCACGCCTTGCGCGTGCTCGATAGTGTGCTGCCTCGACAGTTCGAGCGCCGAGGACGCGTCGTCACCGTGCCGAGCTTGGCTCGGCATCTCGTCCGTGCGTTGCTCCCCGAGGTCGGCGTGCGCGCGCCTGCGGCGGACGACGTGCGCTTCGGAGCCGTTGCGGAGCGCGGCGACGAGTGTGTCGTCACGCTCGATGCCAGCTTCCTGCCGGCGCCCACCGCGACCCGCGCGGCCCTGGCGCTCGGGCTGGCGGAGCTGACCCGCGAGGCGGACGACGCGCTGACCGAAGGCGATCCCGAGCGCGCTCGGGGGCTGTACCTGGAGGTGCTCGATCGCGCGCCCCGCCATCCGGAGGTCGTGCGCCTGATCGCGGAGATCGACGCGCTGACGGAGGACCGGGCCGAGGCCGCAATCGGCCTGTTGTCGGAGAGTATGCCCATCACCCACGCGGGCGCGTTCGCGGCACGGCTGCTGGCACGCGCCGGGGACCTGCACGCGGCGCGCACCACGCTCGAGCACGCCCTCGCGAGCGAGCCCTACGGTCCGCTCTGCGCGCTGGGCTGGGCGCGCCTCGCGGAGCTCGAGCCCGAGCTCACGGATCGCTTCTGCGCGCTCGACCGAGCGCTCGCGCGTTGTCCCAGCCTCGTCGCGCCGCGTTGGGTCCGTTTCGAGCTGGCGCTCGGCGTGGGGGACCTGGATCGATCCCGCTCGGACGCCGAGCACCTGGAGGCCCTGGCGCCCGCGCCGAGTGAGCGTCACGCCGCTTGCCTGCGCGTCGCGGACGCCTACTTCGAGGCGGGCTTCACGCGGGAAGCGCTGCGCTTCTACGAGCGCGCGCTGCGCTACGTCCCGGACGACGCTGCGGCGCTGGCCGGCTTGGGTCGTTCGCTGCGCGACACTGGACGAGCCGACCGCGCTCTGTCGCTGCTCGAGCGTGCGGCGTCCCTCGCCGAGGAGAGCGGCGCCCCAGACGGGCGGGTGCTCGTCGATCTAGCCGAGTTGGTCGCGGGGCAGTATCGGGATCTGCCGCGGGCCGTGGCGTGGCTGCGCAAGGTGCCCCTCGGCAGCGGCGCGGTGCTCCGGGCCCGCTACCTGGAGGCTAGCTACCGTCGCGCCTTGGGTGATCTCGCCGGTGCGTCGCTGTGCTTCGCTCGATTGAGAGACGCCATCGAGCTCGGCGCGCGGGCGGAGCCACCGGTGGCCGCCTGGCTGCGGGAAGCTGCCGAGCACGAGCTCGACGCCCACCACGACTGGGTGGCCGCCGAGCGGCACCTTGCCATCGCACTGCGGGTTGCGCCACAGGATGAACGCGTCGCCCGCGCGTACCGCGACGTCGCCGCCAAGCTCACGGAGCTCGCTCGACGCGAGCGCCAGCAGAGCTGAAGGTCTGTCAAGAATTGACCCAGTTCATGCCGGCGAAGCCGGCCCGCGTGGGGTGGGGCCCCAACGAATTCACTTCGTTGGGGCGGGGAGGCGCGTGCCTCCCCGGCGACAGAATGAAAGAGCTGTCGATTCTTCGACAGCTCTTGAGACGAACTCAGGCCTCGCCGCCGATCACGCGCGCGTGAAGGCGCTGTGCGCATGGCACGACCGCGGCCGACTCGAGCAGCACGGTCGCGCGCAAGGGATGGACGAACAACGCCCGCCGCGCGCCGCCGGCGGCTTCGAGCAGACCCTGCACGCGATCGGGCCTCGTGCCGGCCTCGACCCCGACCAGGCTGACCGCGCCGAGGCCGTCGTGCACGGTGGACCCCGTGCCCAAGGCCCGGGCCAGCTTGCCGCGCGCTTCGCCCCACCCCGGGACGTTGACCACCGACCACCAGGCCCACAGCTCCGTCCCGGCCACGACGTCACACAGCGGCAGGCCCAGGGCTCGCGTCACCTCGAGCACGTTGCCGAGCTCGCCCGCGCTGGACTGCAGCGCCGCTATCCGCTCGAGGCTCACCACGGCGAGGGCCTGCCCACCGGCGCCGCTGACGAGCGACTCGCGCGCCGTGGCGGAGCGATCCCCGGTGCGCCGCGCCACGATGGTGACCTGGTTTCGCCGGGCCCACTCGACGGCTTGCGCGTTGAGGACCTTGGCGCCGACCTCGGCCATCTCCTGCATGGTCTCGTAGTCGAGCGCCGGAAGGTGGCGAGCATCGGATACGACTCGCGGATCGGCGCTGTAGACGCCGTCGACGTCGCTGTAGATCTCGCAGCGCTCGGCGCCGAGGGCTGCGGCCAGCGCGACCGCTGTCGTGTCGCTCCCCCCCCGCCCCAGCGTCGTGATCTCGCGCTTGTAGCTCATGCCCTGGTAGCCCGCGACGATCACGATGCGGCCGCGCGCGAGCTCGTCTTCGATGCGGTGTGGTTTGACCTCGATGATGCGCGCGTCGAAGTGGCGATCGTTGGTGATGATGCCGGACTGGGAACCGGTGAAGCTGACCGCGTCATGGCCACGCGCCTGGATGGCGATGGACAGGAGCGACATGCTGACCCTCTCCCCGGTGCTGACCAGCATGTCGAGCTCGCGCTTGGCGGGCTCCGTCTCGGAGGCTTCGCCGACGCTCGCGGCTCGCCGGGCCAGCTCGAGCAGGTTGTCGGTGGTCTTGCCCATCGCGCTGACCACGACGACCACGTCGTGTCCCGCGGCGCGGGCGGCCACCACCTGGTCGGCTACTTGTCCGAGCTTGTCGATGTCGGCGACCGAGGAACCACCGTATTTCTGAACGACGACCGCCATGGCTCGCGGCTAACATGAGGTGCGGCGGCCGGCCAATTATCCGCCGGAGGTGGGTAGCCGGTGGCCGGGTCAGTGTAGGTGGCGGAGCTACATCTGCGGGGCGGCGGTCGAGTCACGCCTTGAGCGCAGGGCCATCCAAGGGCACACTCGGGGGATGAAGGCTCGGACCGCTGTGGCCGCTTGGCTTTGTTTGCTCGCCGTGATCGCGTTGACCTGGGGCTGCGCCGGAGGCGGCGAAGCCGACACGGGGACGGGGGCGAAGGGCGGCGGCGCGGGTACGGACGGCGGCGCGGGCACAGGGGGTGGAGGCACGGGCGGTGGCGGCGCGGGCAGCGGCGGGGTCGGCGCGACCGGCGGCAGCGCGGGCGGCGCCGGCATGGCCGGCTCTGCGGGCTCCGCCGGGGCGGACGGCGGCGCGGACGCGAGCACCGGGGGCAGCGGTGGGCTCGGGGGCACGGGCGGCTCAGGCACGGGCGGCTCGGGCGGCGGCGACGCGGGTCCCTGCGCGACGGGCTGTCCGACGAACTTCTGGGATGTCGACAAGAACCCCCTGACCGGCGTGTGTGGCTGCGAGTACGCGTGCGTGAAGAAGGGCAACGCCGACCCCATCGATCCGAACTTCGAGGACGACAACTGCGACGGTGGCGATGGGCTGGTGGAGCAGTGCGTGTACGTCTCGGCCAGTCAGGGTAACGACTCGACGGGCGACGGAACCCGACAGAACCCGCTGCAGACCATCGGCGCAGCGGTCCTGTATGCCAAGGGCAACGCGGTGCCGGCGGTGTGCGTCTCGGGTGAGAAGTACATCGAGAACGTGACGGTCGAGAGCGGCATCAGCGTGTATGGCGGGTTCGATCACAACAACGCCGACTTCAAGTTCCGGCGCTCCCCGAACGTGACCACGACCGTCGAGGCCAGCGGAACGGTGTTCTTGGTCCCCAAGGCGGACCAAGAGACGCACCTGGAGGGCATGACCATCCGCGCTCTCACGCCGAGCGGTGCGGGCCAGAGCACCTACGGCGTGCGCCTGGTCGAAGGCAGCAACACGCTGTACGTGCGCTACAACACCATCCACGCCGCCGCCGGTACCGACGGCACCCCCGGGGCAGACGGCACGCCCCTCGCCGTGTCGGTCGCTCCGACGGGCAACCCGGGCGGCGCCGGTTGCGAGTACGGTGGTGGCCTGGCGTGCGCCAGCGGAAACGGGGGCAACTGCGGCTTGGGGGGAGCGGCGGTGTGCTCGGGCACTCGACTGGGTGGCAAGGGCGGACAGGGCGCGCTCGGCGGTGCTACTGGCGTCCAGGGGGATCCGGGCGGAGGTGGCGTGCCCGGTGGTCTCGGCGCTGGGCCGAATGGGTGCACGCCGCTTCTGCCCGATCCGGGCACAGCCGCGAGCGGTGGCAACGGGGGCTCCCAAGGCAACGCCGGCAGCGCCGGGACCGGCGGCTCCAACGTCGGCGGAGCGCTCGGGGGCGCGTACGCGCCCTCGTCGGGGGCAGCCGGTGGAGCGGGCACCCCGGGTACGGGCGGCAGCGGTGGCGGTGGCGGCGGCGGCGGGTCAGGCTCCTTCCCGTGCTGTCCTGATGTTGGTGGCGGCGGCGGCAGCGGCGGCTGCGGAGGCCTCGGCGGCAACCCGGGCACGGCCGGCGGGGGAGGTGGCGGCAGCTTCGGGGTCTTCGTGGCCAGCGGCACCGCGATCGTCAGCGGCAACACGATCGAGACGGGTAAGGGCGGCAACGGCGGCGTCGGCGGCAACGGCACCTCCGGCCAGCAAGGGGGCTCCGGTGGCCCGGCCGGCGCCCACTCCGACGACAGCGGACCGGGCGGCAACGGCGGCCCGGGCGGCGCGGGCGGCGCGGGCGGCCCGGGCGGCGGTGGCGGCGGCGGACCGAGCGCGTGCCTCGCGCGCACGGCGCTGTCGCAGACGACCTACCAGGGCAACAGCTGCACCACCGGCTCGGCCGGCACCGGCGGCGCTGGCGGCACCAACCCCGTCGGCGGCACCGGCGGTCCCGGCAACAACGGCGTGGCCGGACCGCAGCTGCAGATCAACTGAAGACGCGCTTGCAGCGGGCGCCACGTCTCGGCGCTCAGCCCCGCCGGCGTCGGAGCCCGGCCAACAGCAGCAGCGCGAGCCACGGCCCGGCGCGGGACTCGGTGGAGTCCGAGGGCGCGGCTCTGCACCCACAGCCGCTGTCGTCGCTGTCGACGGCGCTGCCTTGCTTGCCGCTGGCCTTGCCTCCGGTGCCCACGTTTCCGCCGCCGGACCAGCCCCCACCGCCACCGGCCCCCACGGCGCCGTCCGCGCGCACCCAGTCGACGTCGAACCACGCCGCCGCGCCGTCGTAGCTGCCGCCCTCCCAGGGATCGAGCCTTAGCCCGACCACGGTGCCGGACCACTCGGCGTGCGTCGAGAGATCGACGACCAGCTCTTCCCAGGCGCCTCCACCGATCGTGCTGAAGCCGGCCGCGCGGGACTCGGCGAACTGCTCGCCCTCGCGACGGAAGTAGAGCTTGCCGGCCCGCGGCTCGCCGTGCTGCCGCGCCCGGAGCCGCACCTCCTTGTACATGCCGGCGTCGATGTGTGTGTAGGGCGGGCTGAGGGCGGAGGGATCGCCGCCCGAGGACTTCATGGCCAGGGCGTGATCGACGAGGTTGACCGCGAGATCCGACAAGTCACTGCCGATCTGCCAGCCCTCGACGTCGTCGCCCGCGGGACCATCGAAGCGCCACTCGTGTCCGCTGAACACGTCGAGCTGAGCGTGTGACTGCAAGATCTTGCCGGCGTGGTTGGTCTCGACCGGATCGTCCCAGCCGTCTTGTTCGCCGTAGTAGCCGCCGACGTGCTTGACCCACGCGCGCAGATCCGGATGATCCGCCGAGCCGAAGCTGTACTGCTCCGCTCGCAGCGAGAACACGATACGCACCGTCTCGCCGGGCTGGAGCACCCCGACGTCCAGCACGCCCTCGCTGGGCAACGACCCTTTGTCGGGGTTCTTGCCGCTCGAGTCGGCCGGGCTGAGCACGAAGCTCTCGCCGTCCTTGGCGGGCAGGTCGTGCTCGATGCGGTACGACACCGGCGCGAGGTACGGAGCCTCGACGAAGTAGCCCACGAGCACGTCGTCCGTGGCCGGGCGGCCAGACCCGTTGCGGAGCCGCACCTCGCCCTCCACGATCTGACCGACCAGCACGTCGAAGACGTCGCTGCTCGAGCCCTTGACGAAGTCTCGCTCCTGGCCCGCGATGGTGACGAAGCCCGCGCCGATTTCCATGTGCTGCTCGGCGTCGCCGGCGAGCGCCTTGTCGATGATCTCGTCGAGCCGCGAGAGCAGGAAGCTGCCGGGACACGAGGTGCTGTTGTCCGGCCACTCGCCGTGCCCCAGCACGCGGGTGCGATTGAGCGGGATCGAGTAGGTGTCCGACATCCACTTCACCAGCGGCGCGGCGCCATCCACCTGCGCCTGGGGCGGCGCGGCGATGTGGTAGCTGCCCAAGAACGAGATGCCCACGTTGTGCAGGTTGTGGCTGGCGGTGTGGATCCCCGAGCGCTCTTCCGTCTTCCAGCCCTGCCAGCGATCGCCGTCTTGGCTGATCAAGAAGTGGTAGCCAATGTCGCACCACCCGTTGCTGTTCATGTGATAGTTCTGGATGCCCTTGATGCGCTGCGCCGGCGGGGTGGTGTCGTTGTTGGGTGTCACCGTGTGGTGGATGGTGAGGTAGGCCGGGTTGTGAGGCGTGCCGCAGTCCGGGGTCGCCGTCGCGCCCCAGTCGCTGCGGGGGCGCACGAGGGACGCTGGTGCGAGCGCGAAGGACGACGAGCCCACTTCGGGCTCGGTCACGGCCGCCGGCACGGTCTGCAGCGGTGCGTCGAACAGCTCCACCACGAGGAAGGACAGTCTGGAGCCAGCGTTCGTCGCCCGCAGACGGACCCGCTCACCCGGTGCTGGCCAGTGCACGTGCGCGTTGAAGGAACCGCCTTCGTGAAACGTGACCGTCGCCCGCTCCCACTCGCTCCAGGTGCCGGACTGCTCGAGCGAGATCTCGAGCTCGGGATCGCCGGCGGTGGCGTCGTAGCGCAGCCCGACCCGATGAACGGCTGAGGCGTCCGGCGGCTCGACGGTCAGCGGTCCGAGCTCGAGCACGGCGGCGATGGCGCTCGCGCCGTCGAGCACGGCTAGCGCGCTGCCGTGGTGACCGGCGCGCGCCACCCAGCCCCCGGTGTCGCCGCCCCCGGGCTCCGGCTCGGCCGGCGCGCAGCCGAGCCCGAGCAGCCCGGCGACGCCAGCGAGGCCCAGCCGCGTGCTGCGCATCCGCCTGATCATGACCTCAGGCTACACGACGCGCGCAGCGTGTGCCACGCACTTCACTGCGCGCGCGGCCCGCGGGTCACGGCCAAGACGCCGACACTCGACGCCGCCCAGAGTTGGTCCAAGAGCGGGGCGAGCACTAGCGAGTACACCGTCGCGGGCTCCGCCTCCGTAGCCGGCAGCACGGC
This sequence comes from Polyangiaceae bacterium, assembly GCA_019637295.1. Taxonomy (GTDB): domain Bacteria; phylum Myxococcota_A; class Polyangia; order Polyangiales; family Polyangiaceae; genus JACKEA01. The sequence goes on along the minus strand of JAHBVX010000003.1, from coordinate 357,464 downwards.
GATGGCGGTGGCGACGGCGCTCGGGAGCTCGATCTGCACCAGGCGGGCTCGCTCGCGGACCGAGCCCGTCAGCGCCGCGAAGACCTCGCCGTCTTCCACGAGCAGCGCGCTGACGGCGGAGGTGTGCGGCACGCGCCGAAAGTGGGCTCCGCCGTCGGTGGAGAGCCAGACTCCGGCGTCGAAGGCTCCAATCGCAACGATATTCTCCTCGGATGCCAACACCACGCGTTCGGCCTGGGACAGAGCGGTCGGCACCTCGAGCGGTCGGGCGTCGTAGCCGAGGGTGCTGTCGAACAGCCCTCGCTCGCTGAGCAGGTGCCGCGCGTGGCTGGTAACGGCGCGAACGCCACGGAGCGACGTCAGATGAGCGAAGCTCGAGCACTCGTCCCGGCTCTCGACGACCTGGCCCGTGTCGAGCACGAACGTGACCCGATCCCCGCCAACGCCGCCGCTCACGGCGACCGGCGCCGTCGAGAGGTCCCGGGGCAGGGCGTGCTCGAATGACGACAGGCAGTCGATGCGTCCGTCGGGACGAACGCGAAGGAGTCGCCCGCGCACCGTCGCCACGAGCACCGAATCGGCCAGGCCCACCAGGGTTGTCGCGCGCTCGGGTAGGGTCACCCGACGAGGGGCGTCGGGCGTCGGCCAGAAGGTGAGCGCGCCGCCCGCTGCGGCGATTCCCGTGCCGAGGGTCGCCATGGCGACGTGGACCTCGCTCGACCGTGACGTGAGCGCCCAGGGCTCGGCGATCAGCGGCGGCGGACCGTCGTCGGCGGCCGACGGCAGGAGCCACGGCGGCTCTTCGAAGTCGCCCTCTTCGTCCGCGTCGAGCCCGGGCAGCTCGCCGTCGACGAGCGTGTCGAGCGGCTCGTCCATCCCCGACTCGGCGTCGCCGTCGCTGCCCAGCCCGGGCAGCTCCTCGTCGATGCCGAAGGACTCGGCGCTCCCTGCCCATTCGGCGCCGTCCTCCGTGGCAGGTGAGTCGGGGATGACGGCTAGCAGCTCGCCGACATCGAAGCCGATCGCCGAGGGCTCGTCGGCGTCGCCGGCACCGAGCTTCGCCAGCTCGGTACCGACGTCGAGCTCGTCCGCCGTCGAGTCATCGAGGTCCTCGTCGTCGCCGGAGGCCTCGGGGAGAGCCGAGAGCGCGGGATCGTCGGGGCCTTCACCCTCCTCCTCCGACTCGGGGGGCGGGAGCGAGTCGGGTGGCTGCTCGAGGTCGTCGAGCTCTTCGTCGGGGGTCTCGGTCACGGACGGGCAGCGTAGAGTCCCGCGGCTCGGGCCTCAATCGTCTTTGTGGAATGCACGTGGGTCGCTGCCCAGCTGTTGCCGAAACCGGCGCGCTGGTCTAGAGAGCGCGCGTGCCTGCGGCTCCGCTCCTCGGCGTGGGATTGCTCAACCGGCAGGTGCGAGTGCAAGCGCGCGATGTCGTGTTCGTCAAGGGCATACTCGAAGCCAGCGAGGGGGTCGCGGCGTTGTTCGCGGAACACGGCGGTGAGCTCATCCTCGCGGCGCACGCGAGCCGATTGCGCGAGCTCGACGAGCTGCTCGCGGATCTCGAGGACGACATTGGCGCCATTGTCGCACCTGTGGCGGAGTGAGTCCGCGCGCGCGACAATTGCGGGGTGACGGATGTCGCGCTCACGGTTGACAACGCCGCGGCTCTGCGCGCTTACTGCTGACGATGCTCGCCCTTGCACCTGGTGAGTAGCGAGCGCACCATGACCCGCGTGCCACCTCAGCCTGCCGATTCCTCGACGGCGCCGTCGCCAGCCGAGCGAACCCCGTTGCCCGTGGCGCGATTGCCCGAGGGCGACCCACGCGTCGTCGCTGCGTGGCGCGAGTGGCTGGGCGCGCTCGCGACGGACGCGGAGGCGGCGCTCGCCGCCTCCATGGCCTACAAGGAGCTCGATCCACCAGGGCGAGAACAGTGGCTGACCGCCCTCGAACAGGACGCCTCCGAGCTCGGCATCCCGCGTATCGCCGTGTACGCCCCGCTGCTCGCGGTGGAGACGGACGCCGGGCGGCGGGCGCGAATCACCGAGGCCTTGGGGCCGGCGGACGTCCGCGCGACGCCGAGGCGCGCGCCGCGTGGCTTGTCCGGGCGCGCGCCCTCCGGGGAGCACGTGGCCGCGGTGGTGTGGCCGCTGTATCTCGACTTCGTGCAGGTCCTGGCTTGCGGCTATCGCACCTCGGCCGGATTCTCCTGGGTGCGGCACGACCCGATCGTCCAAGACGGAGCGGCTCCCAAACCCGGGGACCAGGTGCTCGGCGTGGCGCTCGAGGCGGTCCCGCTCCGCGGCTTGGTCGACGAGCTCGCGTTGGCCGTCCTGGCGCACCAGCGTAGCGGCCGCGCTTTGCCCGAGGTTCTCGCGCTGTTTGCCGATCTGTTCGACCCGGCGCCGGCTTGACGCTACGCCCCCGTCCATGGCCGCGCTCGGTCGCTCGCTGCTCGTCGTGACGCTGCTCGGACTCAGCGCGTGCGCCGAGCCTGCGCGGCGCGGCGCCGAGCCTCCCCTCGGCGGGCGCACCTCCGCGGCGGCGTTCGTCTACACCACGACCACCGGCGAGGAACTGTCGAGCCGGACGACGCGCGGTCGCGCGACGGCGATCGTGTTCGTGACGACGTATGACCTGGCCTCTCAGCTCCTCGTACGGCGGCTCGAGCAGGTGGTGCGCTCGCAGAGGCCCCGGGTGAACGCCGCGGCCATCGTGCTCGAGCCCCCCAAGTACGCCGTGATGGCCGAGGCATTTCGCACGGCGCTCGAGCTCTCGTTCCCGGTGGCGATGGCCGACCAGGGCATCGGAGAGTCGGGCCCCTTCGGCGTCATCGATCGCGTGCCGACGCTCATCGTGCTCGACCGCGACGGGTCGGAGACGACGCGTCGGGCCGGGGTCGTGTCCGAAGGGGAGCTGCGCCAAGCCCTTGCGGCCGCGTCGGAGCGGGGGTTCGCTCTGGATCCGTGACCTTCCGTCCGCTCTCGAACGTACCTTCCTGGCGCAAGCTCGCGCTGCACGCCTGGTCGCGTCCGAGCGATCCCACGGTGTACGGGATCGTGGACTTGGATGCGGAGCCCGCGCTCGCGCATCTGGACCGCCTGCGGGAGCTCACCGGCGAGCGAGTCACGCTGACTCACCTGGTGGGCAAGGCGGTGGCTCTGGCGATTCGTGAGCGCCCCGACGTCAACGCCATCCTCCGGCGCGGCCGGCTGTTCGTGAGGGACACCGTGGACGTGTTCTTCCAGGTGGCCTTCGAGGACGGGGAGAACTTGGCGGGCGCCAAGGTCGAACGCGCGGACGAGAAGTCCGTCGTGGACATCGCTCGTGAGCTCGGCGAACGGGCGACGCGCATCCGCACTCGAAAGGACCACCCCACCCAGAAGAGCGCCGCGCAGCTGGCGAACCTCCCGCCCTGGGTGACGGGTCTGGCGATGCGCGTGGGCGAGGGGCTCAGCTACGACTTCGGGCTCGATCTGTCGAAGTGGGGCATCCCGTTCGACGCCTTCGGGTCCTGCATGATCACGAACGTCGGCATGTTCGGGCTGACGACCGGGTTCGCGCCGCTGTTTCCGCCGGGGCGGGTCCCGCTGGTGGTCACCCTCGGGGCCGTCCATCCCGCGCCCTTCGTGGTCGAGGGTCGGGTGGAGGTGAGGCGCAAGCTGGTGCTCGGAGTAGCGTTTGACCACCGGGTCCTGGACGGCTATCAGGCGGGCCGCATGGCGAAGCGCTTCCACCAGGTCCTGCAGGACCCCGAGACAGAGCTCGGCGTCTGACCCGGTCCTCGCGCGAGCGGATGGCTGCGCCAGCCAAGAGCGAACAAGGAGTCGTGCCCGTGAAACCCATCAAGAAGGTCGTGCTCGCGTACTCGGGGGGTCTGGACACCAGCGTCATCCTGAAGTGGATCAAGGAGAAGTACGACTGCGAGGTCGTGGCCTGGTGCGCGGACGTCGGTCAGGCCGAGGAGCTCGACGGCCTCGAGAAGAAGGCGAAGGACACCGGCGCCTCGAGCTACGTGCAGATGGACCTGCGTGACAGCTTCGTTCGAAATTTCGTGTTCCCGGCGCTGCGAGCCAACGCGTTGTACGAGGGCGAGTACCTGCTCGGTACCTCGCTGGCCAGGCCTTGCATCATCGAAGGCATGATGCAGACCGTGGCGGACGTGGGCGCGGACGCCATCGGGCACGGCGCTACGGGCAAGGGCAACGACCAAGTTCGGTTCGAACTCGGCGCCATGTTCTTCGACCCGGAGATCCGCATCATCGCGCCCTGGCGCGAGTGGGAGTTCAAGGGCCGGATGGACTTGATCGAGTACGCCAAGAAGAACGGTATCCCCGTCACCGCCACGGCCGAGAAGCCCTACTCCATGGATCGCAATCTGCTGCACCTCTCGTTCGAAGGCGGCATTCTGGAGGACCCCTGGGCCGAGCCGCCGCGGGACATGTTCCTGCTGACCCGAAACCCGGAGGACGCACCGAGCGAGCCAGAGTACCTCGAGCTCGGCTTCGACAAGGGCAACCCAGTCAGCATCAATGGCCAGAGCTTCGCCCCGGTGGCGCTGCTCGGCCGGCTGAACGAGATCGCGGGGCGCCACGGGGTCGGTCGCGTGGACATCGTCGAGAGTCGCTTCGTGGGCATGAAGAGCCGCGGCGTGTACGAGACTCCGGGCGGAACGGTGATCCACCGGGCGCACCGCGCCATGGAGTCGATCACCCTCGATCGCGAGCAGATCCGCATCCGCGACTCGCTCATCCCGGAGTACTCGACGCTGGTCTATCGCGGGCTCTGGTTCTCTCCGGAACGCGAGATGCTGCAGACCATGGTCGACTCGATCCAGGACGTCGTCAGCGGCGTCGTGCGCGTCAAGCTGTACAAGGGCAGCGTCACGGTGGTGGGTCGCAAGAGCCCGAACACGCTCTACCGCGAGGACTTCGTCACCTTCGAGCGGGACGACGTGTACGATCAGGCGGACGCGGGTGGCTTCATTCGCCTCAACGGTCTGCGGCTTCGGCTCGAGGCGCTGCGGCGCCGAAAGACGACGTGAGCCGCCTGCTGCTCGTGCGCCACGCGCAGGCGTCGTTCCTGACCGAGGACTACGACCGCCTGAGCGACCAGGGCGTGGAGCAGGCTCGACAGCTCGCTCTGGTGTGGCGCGAGCGCGGCATTGCGCCTGCCTGGGTGGTCTCCGGGCCTCGGCGTCGGCAACGCGACACCGCGGCCCAGCTGTGCGCGGTGCTGGGGCTGGACGGAGGGGCTGTCCCCGCGTTCGAGCAGCAGCCGGAGCTCGACGAGTACCCCGCGGATGACGTGCTCGCGGGGCTGGCGGCGGTGCTGCAAGCGGACGAAGGCGCGGCGGCGCTGATGCGGACGTTTCAGACCAGCGAGGACCGGCGCGCGCGCGGTCGCTCCCTCGACTTGTTGCTGCGCCGGGCGCTCCTGTGCTGGGCGGAGGATGGGCCCGAGCTGCCGGGCGTGGAGAGCTTCGCGCAGTTTCGCCAGCGGACGGCGCGCGCGCTCGCCGCCCTGACCTCGAGCGCAGAGTCTGGGCAAACGGTCGTGGCCGTCAGCTCCGCGGGCAGTATCGGTGCGATCGTGGGTCACGTGCTCGGCACGGATGCGAGGCGGACGCTGGAGCTCGGCTTCGTGCTCGAGAACGCCAGCGTCACCGAGCTGCGCTTCTCTGCGGGACGGGTGGGTCTCGCGCGCTACAACGACGTCGGGCACCTGCCCGAGTCGATGTGGACGCGGCGCTGAGCCACGTCCGCCCGGCGGCGCTGGAGAAAGCAGGCCCCGTCGACGTCGCGGCTTCTCGGCCGGCGAGGACCGTGTACTCTGCAGGTCTCGGAGGACATCCTGGCTGCACCCAAGCTGCTCGCCCTGCTCGACGACATCGCGACCTTGCTCGACGACGTCGCGGTGATGACCAAGGTCGCCACCCGCAAGACCGCGGGGGTGATGGGCGACGATCTCGCGCTGAACGCCGAGCAGGTCACGGGGGTGAAGCCCGATCGGGAGCTGCCGGTGGTGTGGGCGGTGGCCAAGGGCTCGGCGCTGAACAAGGCCATCCTGGTACCGGCGGCGCTGCTCATCAGCGCGCTGGCTCCCTGGCTCATCGTGCCGCTGCTGATGCTCGGCGGCGCGTTCCTATGCTTCGAGGGCTTCGAGAAGGTCGCCCACAAGCTGCTGCACAGCAAAGAGGACGACGAGAAGCACCACCAAGAGCTGCTCGCTGCGGTCGCGGATCCGAGCACGGATCTGGTCGCCTTCGAGCAGTCCAAGATCAAGGGCGCGATCCGTACCGACTTCATCCTCTCGGCGGAGATCCTGGTCATTGCGCTCGGTACGGCGGTCGACGCTTCGCTCGCCAAGAAGGCCGTCCTGCTCACGGTCATCGCCGTGCTGTTCACGGTGGTCGTGTACGGGCTGGTCGCCGGAATCGTGAAGCTGGACGACGCGGGCCTCGCCCTCAACCGGCGGTCGTCGGCGCTGGCGCGGGGCTTGGGCCGGGGCATCCTGGTGACGACGCCTTGGCTGATGAAGGGTCTGTCCATCGCGGGCACGACCGCGATGTTCCTGGTGGGCGGCGGGATCATCGTTCACGGCGTCCCGATCCTGCACAAGCTCGCTGCGGGCTGGGCGGCGAGCGCCGCGGGGGTTCCGTTCGTGGGAGCTGTCGTGCCAATGGCGCTCGATGGCCTGGTCGGTGTCGTGGTCGGCGGCGTCATCGTGCTGGGGCTGAGCGCTGGGAGCCGCCTGCTTCGCCGTAAGCCGGATCCCGCAGCGGGTTGACGGCTGCTCGGGCGCGGCGAAGGATGCCCGCCATGCTGAGCTTCGAGCCGTCTCCCGAGCTAGATGCGCTGATCACCCGCGTGAAGGCGTTCATGTCCGAGGTGGTGTTCCCGCTCGAGCGAGAGATCGCGCAGCGACCCTTCCTCGCGTGCGAGCCCGAGCTCGCGGCGGTGCGGGAGCGCGTCAAGGCTGAGGGCCTGTGGGCGCCGCAAGTGCCCAAAGAGTACGGCGGCCTGGGTCTCGACTTCCGCCAGCACGCGACCCTCAGCGAGGAGCTGGGCCGGAGTCCGCTCGGACACTACCTGTTCGGTTGCCAGGCTCCGGACGCGGGCAACATGGAGATCTTGCACCTGTTCGGCACCGCGGCGCAGAAGCAAGAGTGGCTAGTGCCGCTGGCGCGGGGTGAGTTTCGCAGCTGCTTCTCCATGACCGAGCCGGATCTCGCGGGCTCCAACCCCACCTGGCTGGCGACGACGGCGCGTCGAGAGGGAGATGAGTACGTGATCGACGGGCGCAAGTGGTTCACGACCGCTGCCGACGGAGCCCGCGTCGCCATCGTGATGGCGGTCACCAATCCCGACGCGGCCCACTACGCCCGCGCCAGCATGATCTTGGTGCCCACGAGCACGCCCGGGTTTCGACAGGTGCGCAAGATCAGCGTGATGGGGGAGGAGGGCTCGGGTTGGGCGAGTCACTCCGAGATCGCGTACGAAGGGTGCCGCGTGCCCGTCTCCAACCGGCTCGGTGACGAGGGCGCTGGCTTCATGATCGCGCAAGAGCGACTCGGCCCCGGCCGCATTCACCACTGCATGCGCTGGATTGGGATCTGCGAGCGGTCGTTCGATCTGATGTGCGATCGGGTGGCCAAGCGCGAGCTGTCGCCCGGCCGTCCGCTCGGTACCCGACAGATGGTGCAAGACTGGGTCGCGGAGAGCCGCGCGGAGATCGACGCCGCCCGCCTGCTCGTTCAGCACGCGGCGTGGAAGATCGATCGCGTAGGCAGTCACGAGGCTCGCACCGAGGTGAGCTGCATCAAGTTCTACGTCGCCGGAGTGCTGCAGCGCGTGCTCGATCGCGCGCTGCAGGCCCACGGCGCCCTCGGCATGACGGACGACACGCCGATCGCGTCGTTCTTTCGGCACGAGCGGGCGGCGCGCATCTACGACGGCCCGGACGAGGTGCACAAAGCGTCCGTGGCCCGGCGCATCCTGCGCGGGTACGGGCTCGAGGTGGGCTCCGTGGGGAAAGGCTGAGCAGCGGGGTGCGGATCGCGACCTTCAACGTCAACGGGCTACGAGCGCGGCTCGACTTCCTGCTCGGCTGGCTCAGGGCGCGGCAGCCGGACGTGGTGGGCTTGCAAGAGCTGAAGCTGACGGAGGACGCGTTCCCCGCGCTCGAGCTGAGCGCGGAGGGCTACCACTGCCTGGTGCACGGGCAGAAGAGCTGGAATGGCGTCGCCATCCTCAGCAAGCAGCCAGCCACCCTGGTGTCGCGAGGCCTACCGGGACGCGAGGACGACGGCGCGCGTCTCATCACCGCGGACGTACAGGGGCTGCGCTTTGCGAGCGTGTACGTGCCCAACGGCAAGAGCACGGAGCACGAGGACTACCCGAAGAAGCTCGCCTGGCTGGACTCGCTGGCCGCTCACCTGCGCGAGACCTTCGAGCCATCGCGGCCAGGCGTCCTGGCGGGTGACTTCAACATCGTGCCCGCCGCCATCGACTCCTGGGACGAAGCGGGTCACGCGGGGCACGTCTTCCACACCCCCGCCGAGCGAGCCCGCTTCGCCGAGTTGCTGGGCGCCGGCTTCGTGGACCTGTACCGAGCCGTTCACCCGGAGCGGCAGGAGTTCTCCTGGTGGGACTACCGCGGCGGAGCGTTCCACAAGAAGCAGGGGCTGCGCATCGACTTGGCGTTGGGAACTGCCGCCCTCGCCGGTGGCGTCCGCAGCGCCGTCATCGATCGCGAGTACCGCAAGAAACAACAGGGCCTGACGCCATCGGACCACTGTCCGGTGCTGGTGGAGATCGAGTCATGAGCGAGCACGCGGACCGAGCCGGCAGCGTCCGCGCGGGGGAAGAGCTACAGCTCGAGCCGCTCGCGGCCTACCTACGGGAGCAGCTGGACGAGATCCCCGCGGACGCCGAGGTCGCGGTGGAGCAGTTTCCACGCGGGCACTCGAACCTCACCTATTTGATCCGTGCCGCCGGGCGCGAGTACGTGCTGCGGCGTCCGCCCTTCGGCAGCAAGGTCAAGAGCGCGCACGACATGGGACGGGAGTATCGGGTGCTCTCGGCGCTGTCGCCGGTCTACCCGCTGGCCCCGCAGCCGCTGCTCTACTGCGACGACGAGAGCGTGCTCGGCGCCAAGTTCTACGTCATGCGACGGGTCAGCGGCATCATCCTGCGCAAGGACTTGCCGGCCGGTCTCGAGCTCTCCGCCGAGCAGGTGCGGACGTTGTGCGAGAGCCTGTTCGACGAGCTGTGCCACCTGCACTCGCTCGACTATCGCGCGCTGGGACTCGCTGATCTCGGAAGACCCGCAGGCTACGTCGAACGCCAGGTCACGGGCTGGACCCAGCGCTATCAAGACTCGCAGACCGACGAGATCGAGAGCGTTCTGGGGCTGGCCAAGTGGCTCGCTGACCACCGCCCGCCGGAGCGCGACGCCGCGCTCATTCACAACGACTACAAGCTCGACAACGTGGTGCTCGACCCGGCCCAGCCCACCCGCATCATCGGGATCCTGGACTGGGAGATGTCCACCATCGGCGATCCGCTGATGGATCTCGGCACCTCCCTCAGCTACTGGGTGGAGCCCGGGGATGGTGACGACGCCGAGTTCTTACGCTGGGGGCCGACCACTCGGCCAGGTGCGCTGTCGCGTCGAGAGATCGTCGAGCGCTACGCGCGAAAGAGCGGCCGAGACCTCAGCGATGCGCTGTTCTACTACTGCTTCGGGCTGTTCAAGACGGCCGTGGTGCTGCAGCAAATCTACTACCGCTACAAGCAGGGGCTCACCCGTGACGAGCGCTTTGCCGCGCTGATTCTAGGCGTGCGGGTGCTCGCCAATCGCGGCGTCGAGGCCATCCAGCTCGGCCACGTGTGAGTCATGACCGCGGGCCGACAGCTCGGACTGTTCGATCCGCCGGCGGCCAAGGACGCGCATGCCGCCGACCGCGAGCTGATGCGGCACGTGCCCGCGTGGCTGTGCTTCGGCACCTCGAGCTGGACCTTCCCCGGTTGGGCGGGTCTGGTTTACGAGGGCCGCCCCAGCGAGCGCGAGCTGGCCGAGCGCGGACTCGAGGAGTACGCGCGTCATCCGCTGTTTCGCGGCGTGGGCATCGACCGCAGCTACTACGCGCCCCTCGACGCGGCGACCCTCGCCCGCTATCGAGCGCAGCTGCCAGCCGGGTTTCGCTGGGTGATGAAGGCGTTTGCGGGCATCACGAGCGCCGTGCACCCGCGGACCCGCGATCCCAATCCCCACTTCTTGGACGCCGAACGCTGCGCGAAGGAAGTCCTCGAGCCCGTGCTCGAGCACTTCTCGGAGCACAGCGGCAAGGTCGTGTTCGAGTTGATGCCGCTTCGCCCGGGCGAGCTGCCGGAGCCCAGCGCCTTCGCCGAGCGGCTCGCCGCGTTCCTGGGCAGGCTGCCTCCGGAGCTCTCCTACGCCGTCGAGCTGCGCAACCGCGAGCTGCTCACCCATCGCTATGTACAGGCGCTGCAGTCGGCAGGGGCGGGCCACGTGTTCTCTTACTGGGAGCGGATGCCGACCCTCGCGGAGCAGCTCGACGTGCCGGGCGCGCTGCTGGGCGACGTCGTCGTGGCGCGACTGCTCATCCCGCCTGGGCAGCGCTACGAGGCGCGCAAGCGGCGGCTCGCGCCGTTCGATCGCATCGTCGACCCGCGTGAGGACATGCGCGCGGACGTGATGCGCCTCGCCCGCGCCTGCGAGCTGCTGGGCAAGGTGCTGCTCGTGATCGTCAACAACAAGGCCGAGGGCTCGAGCCCGCTCACGGTGCGGGCGCTGGCCGAACGCTGGGTGCGGGAGGCTAGCGACCCGCCGCCGGACGGGCTTGACGACTACCCGCACTGACCCGCATGGTCGAGGCGCTGCCGTGAAGCGCGCGTCTGTCCCCAGACTCCCGGAACCGGATCCGGAGCGTGCGCGGGACGCGGAGGCGCTGGCCGCGCGCGCCCCGCTGCCCGCGATGCAGGGCAACGTGAGCTTCGGTACCGCGGGTTGGACGGACAAGACGCTGCTCTCGAGCGGCGCCTTCTATCCCAAGAAGTCGCTGCGCGCCGCCGAGCGGCTGCGGTTCTATGCCGAGCACTTCAGGCTCGTGGAGGTGGACGCCACCTACTACACCCTCGTGGGGCGAGACACGACCGGGGCCTGGGCCGAGCACACGCCCGAGGACTTCACGTTCGACGTCAAGGCGCACCCGGTGCTCACCGGTCATCCCATCGAGGTGGCGCGGCTGCCTCTGGACCTGCGCGCGGCGTTGCCTGCCGGGCGCGTGTACCCGGACGCGCTGCCGAGCGGCGTCGCCCGGGAGATCGAGGAGCGCTTCGTCGCCGCCCTCGAGCCCCTGAGCGCAGCGGGCAAGCTGGGCGCCGTGTTCCTGCAGTATCCGCCCTGGTTCGCGGCGACACGAGGCAACGCGCGACGCATCGCCGCGGTTCGAGAGCGGCACCCGTCGCTGCCCTTCGCCGTCGAGTTTCGTCACCCAAGCTGGCTCGCACCGGACCGACGCGAGCGTCTGACGACGCTGCTCGGCGACAACGAGATGTCGTACGTCGTGGTGGACGAGCCCGTCACGGAGCACGCCGGCGTGCCGAGCGACGCGTGGGTGACGTGCTCCCTCCTCGCCGTCGTGCGCTTCCACGGTCACAACGTGGCGGGCTTCGGCAAGCGAGGGGCGAGCGTCCATGAGCGGTTCGACTGGCTCTACACCGAGGGTGAGCTTCGCCCTTGGGTGCCGCGCATTCGAGCGCTGGCGCGCGAGGCGAAGCGAGTCCACGTCGTGTTCAACAACTGCGTGCGCAACTACGCCGTCCTCGGCGCCAAGGGGCTGAGCGTGCTGCTCGAGGAGGCGTAGGCGGCGCGGCGTCGCTACCGCGGCGGCACGACCCAGGCCTTCGACGAGGTAGGGAAGCTCGGGAGCACCTCCGCCACGACCGTCGCGAGCGCTTCGCTCAGCCGTCGTCTCAGGTGCTCGCGGGTGCGGATCAGGCTCACTTGCCTGACGGGCACCGCGCCGGCGAAGGGCCGCACCTGCTCGCGCCGGCGGCTGGCGGGCAGCTCGGCCACGGACAGGGCCGGCAGCACCGTCACGCCGAAGCCGCGATCGACCATGCGGATCAGCGTCTCGAAGCTGCCACTCTGGAAGCGCACCGGAGTCTGAGCCTGCAGGGCGCGGCTGTCGATGCGACACAGCTGCAGCACCTGATGGCGGAAGCAGTGCCCCTCGTCCATGAGCCAGAGCGCCTCGCCCACCAGCTCCGACTGACGCACGGTCGCGCGGCTGGCCAGCGGATGGCGGGGCGGAAGGTAGGCGTAGAGCGGTTCTCGAAAGAGGGTCTGCTCGCGCACTCCGGGGGCCTCGAGGGGCGTGGCGGCGAGACCTCCGTCGAGCTGGTCGCGTTCGAGCCCGGCGAGCAGCGCGTCGGTGGGGACCTCCTCCACCTGGAGCTGCACGGCGGGCAGCCGCCGTGCGAAGGTGGGCAACAGCCGCGGCAAGAGCGTGGATGCCAGGGTCGGGATGACCCCGAGGCGATACGCGCCCGCGGGGTGTCCGCCATCGTGCTCGGCGATCTCGCGCAGCCGCTCGACCTCGTGCAGGATCGTTCGCGCCTGGGCGAGGATGCGGGCGCCCGGCTCGGTGGGCAAGATGGGCTGGCGGGAGCGGTCGAACACCACGAGGCCGAGCAGCTGCTCCACCCGCTGTACCTGCATGCTGAGAGCCGGCTGGGTGACGAGGCAGTGCTCGGCGGCGGCGCGGAAGGAGCGTTCCCGGTCGAGCGCGCACAAGTAGCGGAGCTGGGTCAGGGTCAGAGCCGATAAGTCCATCTGATGGGGGGATACGAACTTCGGATTGGCGGCGGCGTCGAGGTGCGGTGGATACTGAACCCGCCGGCGCTCGCAGTGCTCGGCTTCAACGGCTGGTAATTCATGGGAAAACTGTCGTGACGCCCCGGGGTTGACCCGACGCCGGGAGTCTCTATGGTGTGGGCCCATTCGTCGCCGCGTCCCGCGGGCCGCGAGCGAACAGGAGGAATCGATGGCGAAGCTCGAAGGAACCAAGACACACGAGAACCTGAAGGAGGCCTTTGCGGGCGAGTCGCAGGCCAATCGTCGCTACCTGTACTTCGCGAAGGCAGCGGACATCGAGGGCTACCCGGAGGTCGCCGGTCTGTTCAAGGACACGGCGGACGGCGAGACGGGTCACGCCCACGGCCACCTCGACTTCCTCAAAGCGGTCGGCGACCCCGCCACCGGCAAGAAGATCGGGGTCACCAAGGACAACCTCGCTTCGGCCGTCGCGGGCGAGACCTACGAGTACGAGACCATGTACCCCGGCTTCGCCAAGACGGCGCGCGACGAGGGCTTCGACGAGGTCGCCGAGTGGTTCGAGACGCTGGCGAAGGCAGAGAAGAGCCACGCCGGGCGCTTTCAGAAGGCGCTCGACACGTTGGGCTGAGGGCGACCCTTCTCACCCCATCCCCGAGGCCACCGGTCGTCGACCACGACCGGTGGCCTTCTCTCGATTGACGCCGCCACTGCACGCGAAGACCTGTCATGAGCACCATTGCACGCGAGCCCGTCACGGAGCCCGAGTTCGATCCGAACCGCGACCGCTACTGGGATCCACGCGATCTCGAAGCGGAGCTGCAGCGGACCTTCCACATCTGCCACGACTGCCGCATGTGCGTGACGTACTGCGGCTCGTTTCCGATCCTCTTCGACCACATCGACCGTGAGGTCGACGCGGGACGGGCACAGAGCGTCGAGACGCTGGGCGCGGACGTGGTGCGCCAGGTCAGCGACCACTGCTGGCAGTGCAAGCTCTGCTACATCAAGTGCCCGTACACGCCCGACGAGGGCGCGCGGGAACTGTTGGACTTTCCGCGGCTGATGGCCCGCGAGAAGGCGCAGCGGGCGCGGCGCGAGGGCGTCCCGCTCGTGGACCGCATCCTCGGCGAGCCGCGCCTGATCGGCTGGTTGGGCTCGGGCATGGCGGCAGCGCCCACCAACTTCGTCAACGCCAGTCGGCTCGCGCGCCGGGCGATGGAGGCCACCGCCGGCATCAGCGCGGACTTCCCGCTGCCACCGCTGGCCGCCAAGCCGTTCGCGCGTTGGTTCCGGGCGCATCAGCCGGCCCCGGGCGCGGGAGTCCGCGGCCAGGTCGTGCTCTTCGCCACCTGCTACGGCGAGTACAACTTCCCCGAGGTGGCGCAGGCGGCGGTCCAGGTGCTCGAACACAACGGCTACGAGGTCATCGCCCCAGAAGAGATCGACTGCTGCGGCATGCCGAACCTCGACGGCGGTGACGTGGACGCGGCCAGAGCGAAGATGCGCCGCAACGTGGACCGCCTGCTGCCGCACGTGCGCGATGGCGCGCTCGTGGTCACGCCGGGGCCGACCTGCGGCTACACCATGAAGAAGGAGTGGCCGGTGTATCTTGGCACTGCCGACGCGCAGGAGGTCGCCGGTGCGACCCGCGATCTGATGGAGTTCCTCGACGGGCTGCGCAAGGCGGGTGAGCTGGAGGAGGATTTCGAGTCCGGCCTCGGCGTCGTGGCCTATCACGCGGCCTGTCACCTGCGAGCTCAGAAGGTGGCGACGCCCGGGGCTCGGCTGCTCGCCGCCCTGCCAGACACGGAGGTGCGCATCGTGGAGCGCTGCTCCGCGGTGGACGGAACTTGGGGCATGAAGGCCGAGTACTACGAGGAGGGCGTGCGCTACGCGAAGCGCCTCGCCAGAGCGCTCGAGCCCGAGGATGAGCCGCCGGACGTGATCGTGACGGACTGTAGCCTAGCGGGGCAGCGCATCTTGGAGCAGAACCGCCGCGCCGCGCTGCACCCCATCGTAGCGCTGGCTCGCGCATACGGACTCGACGGCGGGGGCGCGCGCTCGAGCTCGCCGGTCGAGCATCAGGAGGCCGAGGATGAGACCGGTCGACGCGAGTGAGCTCTTGGCGCTGGGGGCCTACGAAGAGATCCGTGAGCGATTTCGCGCGCGCATCCTGGAAGAGAAGCGGCGGCGGCGGGTCGCGCTCGGCGCGAACATGACGGCGGTGTTCGAGAACCGCGACACGGTGCTGTTTCAGATCCAGGAGATGCTACGCACCGAGCGGATCACGGCGCCGGCGGCGGTTCAGCACGAAATTGACACCTACAACACCTTGGTCCCCGGTCAGGACGAGCTGTGTCTGACGTTGTTCGTGGAGTACACGGACAAGGACGAGCGCGAGCGCATGTTGGTCGCGCTCGCCGGCATGGAGGAGCGAGTGACTCTGTCGGTGGACGGCGAGCGGGTGCGGGGGGCGCCGGAGCAGCGCGGAGAGCGCACCGATCGCACGACGGCCGTGCACTACTTCAAGTTCCACCTGGGCCCGGAGCTCGCCGCGCGGGTGCGCGGCGGGGCTGCGGCGGTGGCGCTCGAGATCGATCACGCGGCCTACCGAGCCGAGGCTCCGCTCACGGGCGCGACCCTCGAGAGTCTGCGCGCCGATCTCGCCTGACACGCCCGGAGGTGGGTGGGTGTCTCACATAAAGTGGCGCGAAGCGCCGTTCGCGCTCGGGCGAGTTCGAGCGCTAGCTGGGGGAGGCGCGCTGCGAACGGGGTTGTGCAGCGCCTCGGGGGCCAAAAACTTGGTCCCTCGCAGGCGTGCTGCGTTACAGAATTCGCCAAGCCCGCCATGACCTACGACCACGTCGTTCCCCGACAGCCGGCTCGCTTGCCGGGTCTGGGCGTCATCACCCGTGAGGCCTTGGCCTTCGCACGGCAGGCCACGCTGCTGCACAGGGACTGGACGGCGCGCGCTCCCGACGCCGTGCTGGCCGGAGAGGACGTGGTGGTCGTGCTGCACGGCCTGTTCGCGACCGCCGGCGTGCTCCGCCCCATCCGCAAGCTGATCGAGGCGCGCGCTCCGGCGACGACGGCAGCGTTCACCTACGCGCCAGGGCCGGGGGTTCACGAGCTTGGCACTCGACTTGGCCAGTTCGTCAGCGCGATCGAGGCCGACGTGCGCATCCACCTGCTCGGGCATAGCTTGGGCGGCGTCGTGGCGCGCTGGTACGTGCAGGAGCTCGGCGGCGACCCCCGGGTGGTGCAGAGCATCTCGCTCGGGAGCCCCTTCAACGGCACTCGACGCGCGCGGTTGATGCCCGGCGCCGTCGGGCGAGACATCCTGCCCGGCAGCGAGGTGCTCTCGCGGCTGCGGGACGGCGCGGCGGGCGGGGTACCCCACCTGTCGGTCGCGGCGCGGGAGGACACGATGGTGACCGAGCAGGCGGTCTTTCATCACGGTGAGCGCGCCCTGGTCCAGGGCTGCGGGCACAACGGACTGCTGTACGACGAACGGGTCGCTGGCCTGGTGGTCCGACGCATTCGCGAGTCCCGCCGCTGGATGTAGGGTGCTGTCCTTTTCGGATGGGTCGTGTTAGCTCCCCACCCGTGCGACGGCCCCTGCTCTCAGCGCTTCGGCCGCGGCCGAGAGGTCGCGTCCTGCCGGCCCTCGCGGCGTTCGGCGTGGTCGCGCTGGGGCCGGCGACGGCTTCGGCGGACGTGTCGTCGTGGCTGTACCTCGGCGGTGGGCCTGGCCTCGTGAGCCCGTCGAGTCTGGACGCTGATCCAGCCCTCTCGATGCAGCTCGACACGGGCCTCGGCTCTCCGCCTTCGGGAGCGCTCATGGTGGGCGGGGGCTTCCGCATGCACACCTTCTTCGGTCACGGCAGCGATCTCGGGCTCTTGGCGCGCAGCGCGAGCCACGGCTTCGTCAATGGGGATTGGGGCGCCGCGGTGGACCTGGGGGGCTACCAGCGGTGGTGGGGGCCCGGGTCGACCGGCCTGATGGGCTCGCTGTCCCTGGGCGCTCCCTGGGGCATCACGCTGAGCGGAACGGCGGGGCGAGGCTCGAACCAGGGGCGTCACTACGCGGTCACCCTCGGCATCGACCTGGCCCGCCTCACGATCTACCGACGAACCGGCGACCAGTGGTGGAGAAACCCGTTCCCCGCCCACCGCCCGGACGAGCCCTGAGGCTCCCCGCTCGGGGTCCGAAGTCTGGTCGACGCCGCTGACAATTGGTTTAGTATCTGAGGTCATGGCAGCCGTGCCGGTTCAGCCCGGGGACATCCTCGCCGACAAGTACGAGGTCGAGCGTATCCTCGGGGAGGGGGGCATGGGCGTCGTCGTCGCGGCCCGCCACCTTGATCTCGATCAACGCGTGGCCGTGAAGTTCCTGCTCGCAGAGGTGGCCGAGCATCGCGACGCGGCCGAGCGCTTCCGCCGCGAGGCGCGGGCCGCCGCCAAGATCACCAGCGAGCACGTGGCGAGGGTCATCGACGTCGGCAGCACGGACGACGGGCTGCCCTACATGGTGATGGAGTACCTCGATGGACGGGATCTCAGCGATCTGCTGCAAGCGGACGGTCCGCTCGAGCCCACGCTCGCGGTCGACTACGTGTTGCAGGCTTGCCAGGCCGTGGCCGAGGCGCACCGCGCAGGGATCGTGCACCGTGACTTGAAGCCGGCGAACTTGTTCCTTCATCGCAAGGCGGACGGATCGTCGGTGATCAAGGTGCTCGACTTCGGGATCTCGAAGTCCGTAGGCGGCGCGTCCGCCACCGATCTCTCGCTCACGTCCACCGCGGCGCTGATCGGATCTCCGCTCTACATGTCTCCCGAGCAGATGCACTCGGCGCGCTCGGTCGACGTGCGCACCGACATCTGGGCGCTCGGCGCGATCCTGTATCAACTACTGTCAGGTCGGCCTCCGTTCGTGGCCGAGTCCCTGCCGCAGCTCTGCTCGGCCCTGATCAACGACGTGCCGCCAGCGCTGCACGAGCTGCGACCGGAGGTCCCCGTCGAGCTCGAGCGCGCCGTGATGGGCGCGCTGGTCAAGGATCGCGAAGGTCGCTACCCGAGCGTCTTGGCGTTCGCCGAAGCGTTGGCGCCCTTCGGCGCCGGAGACGCCCCGCAGCACCTGCTCACGGTTCAGCGGCTGTCGCGCACCGACGGAGAGCTGGCGCCGACGGCGCCCGCGATCCGGAGCGCGGAGGCCACCGCGCTGACGCTGCCTGCGGCGGGTGGGGACGTGGCCACTCAGTCGGCTTGGGGTCGGACCGGAGACGCCACCGTGGTGGAGGGGGCGCCGAGGCGCCGCTGGGCGGGGGCTTGGGTGGTCGCCGGGTTGGTCGCCGCAGCCTTGATCGCGTTCGGGATCTCCCGCACCTCCGCGTCGGCCGAGCCGGCCGACGGTGAGGCGGCCACGGCTGCGTCGGTCACGCCAGCTCCGCCGGCCGAGCCGGCGCTGCCCGTGGAGCCCGCCCCGCGGTCCACCAGCGCGCAGCCGCCGCCCGTGGCTGAGCCTGCGCCCCTGGCCGCGGACGCTGCGGCGGCCACCGTCGCGCCGACGCCGAAGCCGGTGCGTCCGCCGCGCGCGCCCCAGGTCAAGCCGCCCACGACGTCCACGCCCGTCCCCACGGACTTCGGCGGGCGTCGCTGAACCCTCGGACCAGGATCGTCATGCGCTCTCGAGTTACTCCGATGCTCGCGGCGTTTGCCGCGTTCGTACACTTCACGTCGGCCGCTCCCGTCGCCGCCCAGACGTCGGATCGAGTGGCTGCCGAAGCGCTCTTCGAGCAGGCGCGAACGCTGATGGAGGCCAAGCGGTACGACGAGGCCTGCACCAAGTTCGAGCAGAGCCAGCGGATCGATCCGGCCATCGGCACCCTCCTCTATCTCGCGGACTGCTACGAACGCTCCGGGCGATTGGCGAGCGCGTGGGCCACCTTCCGGGAGGGCGCCTCCGTTGCTCGGGCTGCCGGTCAAGCGGAGCGAGCCGCCGCCGGCGAGAAGCGCGCGGAGCTGCTCGCCGCGAGGCTGAGCAAGCTCGTGATCGAGGTGGCCGCGAGCAACCGCGACATCGCCGGCTTCGTGGTCACTCGCCGGGGCGCTTCCGTCGATCCGGGCGTCTTCGGCGTCGAGGTGCCGGTGGACCCGGGGCCGCACGAGATCACCGCGCGTGCGCCGGGCTACCAAGATTTCACGGCGACCGTGAAGGTCGGGGAGTCGGCGGCGCGCGAGCGCGTCACCATCCCGCCGCTCGAGCGGTCGGCGCAGCCCGCCGCAGCCCCGGAGCCGGTCGCTGCTCCTGCCGTTGTCACGCCTCCCGTCGGGCCGCCACCACCAGCAGATCGCGGCACGCGCGACGGGTCGGGGCAACGCACCGCCGGGCTGGTCGTCGGCGGACTGGGCGTGGTGGGCGTCGGCGTCGGCGCCTTCTTCGGACTGCGCGCCATCGGCAAGAACGACGACGCCAAGGCGCTGTGTCCTCGCGGCAACGTGTGTGACGAGCCTCGTGGCGTGGACCTGACCGACGACGCCAAAGGCGCCGCACTGGTGAGCAACATCGCCTTCGGCGTCGGCGCGGCCGCCGTGATCGGCGGAGCCGTGCTGTATCTGACGGCGCCGAGCTCCCCGGCGGGGGTTCGGCTGTATCCTGCGGTGTCGACCCGCGCCGGTGGGCTCTCGCTCGGAGGTCGATTCTGATGAAGCTGGTCCCGCGCCTACTGGCTGGGCTCGCGCTGCTCTCTGTGCCCTTCGGTTGCGAGAGCGTCGCGGGGATCGAGGACCGTCGCTACGAGGCGCCGGTGACGGGCAGCCCCGAGTGCGAGGCCTATTGCACGGAGATCGGCAAGGCGTGCACTGGCCAGCATGCTCAGTTCGCCAGTCGGGCAGCCTGCATCCGGGTGTGCGACGAGTACCCGCGGGGCGAGGCGAGCCCGCAGAACACGCTCGAGTGCCGCCGCGGTCAGGTCACTCAGGCGCTGCAGACGAACGAGCCAGGGTTTCATTGCCCCGCGGCCGGGCCCTACGGGGCGGGAAAGTGCGGCTCCCCGTGTCAGGCCTACTGCTCACTGTGGGCCAGCATTTGCCCAGAAGACGCCAAGGCCATCGCTGCCTGCGAGAAGACCTGCGCCGCGGTCCCGCAGACTGGCGCGTTCTCGCTCTCCTCCGGCGACGGCGGAGACACCATCGAGTGTCGGTTGTCCCGACTCTCGGCGGCAGCGCTCGACTCGGCCGAGTGCAAGAACGCCGCGCTCATTCCCCGGGCTGCGTGCAACGAGCCCCTCGACGCCGTGCCGAGCTGCGAGCACTACTGCGCGGTGGTCGCTGCCGCCTGCGAGGGACCGCTCGCCGTGTTCGAGAACGAACAGCAATGTCAGGACGTGTGCAAGGCGCTGCCGCTAGGGACCTACTCGCACACCGTGGAGAATACCGTCGGCTGTCGCATCTACCACGCGTACAACTCCTTCGCGGCGCCCGGCGGTCATTGTTCCCATGCGGGCCCGAGCGGTGACGGGCATTGCGGCCTCGATCAGGGCGGCGCCTTCGGTAGCTGTGAGTCGTATTGCTTGCTGCTCGAGCAGGCGTGCGCCAGCGACTTCGCCGGGAAGTTCAGCAGCCAGCTCGAGTGCATGACGGACTGCGTCTCCCTGGGCGACAGTGGCAAGGCGGACCAGGGCTATGATCTGCTCACGGCGCCGAACAAGAAGGTGCAGTGTCGCATCTTGAACACCGCCCGCGCGCTGTCCGAGGCCTCGGCGTGCCCTCAAGCGATGGGCGACGGTTGCTGACGCTCAGACTTGGTCGAGCTCGCTGACCAGCCGGTCGAGGTCTGCGCGCGAGTGCTTCTCGGTGACGGCGACGAGCAGTCGATCTCCCCATCCCGGCTCGAGGCGACCGAGATCGATGCCCGCGAGGATGCCGCGGCGTTCGAGGGCGTCGCACACTCGCGCCGCCGAGCCGCCACGGACACGAACGGCGAACTCGTTGAAGAACGGGCCGGTCACGGCCCGGGAGAAGCCGTCGAGCTGCAGGAGCCGCTGCTCCAGATAGCGCGCCTTCTGGGCGCACTGCTGGGCGACCTCGATGAAGCCCCGCTTGCCCAGCAAGCTAGCGCGGATCAGCAGGCTCAGCGCGAGCAAGCCCTGATTGGTGCAGATGTTGCTCGTGGCGCGATCACGGCGAATGTGCTGCTCGCGGGTGGACAAGGTGAGCACGTAGCCACGCTGCCCGCGCACGTCCACGGTCTCGCCGCACAGCCGACCCGGCAGCTGCTGCAGGTAGCGGCGATCGTCGCGGCAGGCGAAGAGGCCGACGCCCGGGCCTCCGAACTGGGGAGGGCAGGCGAGGGGCTGTCCTTCGCCGACGGCGATGTCGGCGCCGAGCGCCCCGGGCGACTCTACCAGCGCGAGCGCGTAGGGCTCCGAGTTGGCGGTGACGAGCAGCGCGCCGCGGGACTGCGCCAGCTGGGCGATGGCGCGCAGGTCGCTGATGGGGCCAACGAAGCTCGGGTAGCCGACGATGACCGCAGCGACGTCGTCGCCGAGGGCGGCTTCGATGGCGCCGAGATCCGAGTGGCCCGAGGCGGCCAGCGGCAACCCGACGTACGCCTCGGGCTCAGCCGTGAGGTAGGTGCGCGTCGTCTCACGGTAGTGGGGGTGCACGGTGCCGCACAGCAGCACCCGGCTCCGCTTGGTGAGCCGGCGCGCCATCAGCGCCGCCTCGGCGGTCGCGCTCGCGCCGTCGTACAGGCTGGCGTTGGCCAGGGGCAGTCCATACAGCTCGCTGACGATGGTCTGAAACTCCCAAATGGCCTGCAGCGTGCCTTGCGCGACCTCGGGCTGGTAGGGCGTGTACGCCGTGTAGAACTCACTGCGAAGCAGCAGCTGATCCACCGCCGGCGGGATGTGGTGGTCGTACATGCCGCCCCCCAGGAAGGAGAGCATGCGCGCGCCGTCGTTCTGGTTCGCGAGCTGCTCCAGGTGCGCCATCAACGCGGGCTCCGCCAGCGCCGGCGCGACCGCCAGGGCGCCGGAGAAGCGCGCGGCCTCGGGCACGGTGTCGAACAGCTCGTCGAGCGACCCCTTGCCCACCACCCGGAGCATCGCGTCGACCTCTTCCGGCGTGTGCGGGAGGTATCGCATCAATGCGAGGACTCCTCGACGTGACCGGCGTAAGCGACCGAGTCCAACAGGCTGCTCTGCTCTGCGTCGAGCTTGCTCGGCTTGATGGCCACCATCCAGCCCTTGCCCCAGCAGTCGTCGTTCACCAGCTCCGGGCTGTCCTCCAGCGCGTCGTTGATGCGAGTGACGGTGCCGCTGAGGGGCGCGAACAGATCGCTCAGAGTCTTGACGCTCTCGATGGTGCCGAAGCCCTTGTGGGCGTCGATCGAGTCGCCCACCTTCACGTCCAAGCTGACCAAGGTGATGTCCCCGAGCTGATCGACGGCGAACGCGGTGATCCCCACCAGCCACTCGTCCCCGTCGCGCTTCACCCACTCGTGGTCCTTGGTGTAGCTGCGATCGTCTTTGACTTCTTTCGCTCCGCTCATGATCGGTCTCGCTCCTCGTGGCTGTTCGGCTCGGGCAAGCGGGGCCCTTATAGCGCGATCGACCCCGGTTCGGGGGCTCGGTTCAGCTCGCTCGTTTGTAGAAAGGGGTCTTGACCACGACGGCCTCGACCACCTTGCCTCGGCAGTCCACCCCGAGTCGCGAGCCCTCCGCCGAGTGCGGCAGCGGCACATAGCCCAGGCCGATGCTCTTGCCCAGGGTGGGGGAGGGGCCGCCGGACGTGCAGACCCCGATGACGGACCCCTCCGGCGAGAGCAGCGGGTAGCCGTGCCGGCCGATCCCCCGGCCCACCATCTCGAAGCCCACCAGCTTGCGGGCCAGGCCCTCCTCCTTGGCCCGCAGCAGCGCGCTCTTGCCGACGAAGTCGGCCTTGCCGAGCTTGACGGTCCAGCCCAGGCCCGCCTCGAGGGGGTTGGTCGTCTCGTCGATGTCGTTTCCGTAGAGCGACAGGCGCGCCTCGAGGCGCAGCGTGTCCCGAGCCCCGAGGCCCGCCGGCGCGATACCGAAGCCGCGGCCGGCCTCGAGCAGCGCTTGCCACAGGCCCGGAGCGTCGGACCAGCCACAGAACAGCTCGACGCCGTCCTCCCCGGTGTACCCGGTGCGCGCGACGGTGGCCGCGAGCCCGGCGATGGTCGTGGTCCGAAATCGGAACGCCCCGAGGGCCTGCACGTCGAAGTCCGCCGCCACGCCTGCCGCCTTTAGCGTCTCGAGGGCACGGGGACCCTGCAGCGCGATGAGCGCCGTCTCGTCGCTCGCGTCTCGGAAGTCGCAGTGGTCCTGGGCGGCTCGCAAGAAGTGGGCCGCGATCTTGTCTCGGTTCGACGCATTGCACACGACCAGGATGTCCTGCGGCCCGCGCTTGTACACGATCAGGTCGTCGAGGATGGTGCCGCCTTCGTTGCAGCAGCAGGTGTACATCGCCTGGCCCGGCTCGATGCGATCGAGGTCATTGGTGACCAGGTAGTTGACCACCGCCGCCGCGTGCTCGCCGCGCAGCTCGAGCTCCCCCATGTGCGATACGTCGAACAGCCCGACCCGGGTGCGGACCGCGTCGTGCTCGCTGCTGATGCCGGCGTATTGAATGGGCATCGCCCAGCCGGCGAACCCGACGAGCCGAGCGCCGAGTGCCTGGTGCTGCGCGTAGAGGGGTGTGTGCCTCAGTGAGTCGTTCACGGTGGCAAAAGCTAGTTCACCGGGCGACGGGAGACAACGCGGTCGGAAGGCGGCGCGGACGGCCGGCTGTGCGCTCGGGGATCAGCTGCAGCGGACCGTGAGGTCGTGAGCGTGGGCGAGCTCCGTGGTGGACGGGACCGTGACGCTCTGGCCGCTCTTCAGCTGCGCGAGGTGATTGGCCGTCAGCGTGACCGAGTGGCTGTGGGGGCTCGAGCCCTTGATCGCGTACGTCTTCTCGGTGGTGCTGTCCAGGTCTGCGGCGGGGATGCTCAGGGAGTGGCCGTGGTTGTCCGCGATGTCATTGCCGCTCGAGCCGCAGGACTTGGTGCCGGGGCCGTTGCCTCCGCCATCGTCGTCGCCGCCGCAGGCGAGCAGCGTGGTCGTTGCGGCCGCCGCCGTCAGCACAGGGTCACCTCCAAGAACGCTTTGCGCGAAATCTCGCTCATCCTCGACCTCCGACCCGAAGGGTAGACCAGCTCGCGTCCACCGCGCTGCCAAGTAACAAAGAAGCGTCGTCACTGCAGCTGCTTGGGATTCAGCGGCGTGCCATCCGGGCCGAAGCCCGCGCGCTTCCAGCGCTCTTGCTCCGAGAGCCCTTCGGTCGTCGGCGGCGGCGTGATGTCGCGAATGACCAGCCGCGTCAGCGGACCGTCCCCCACCACGTCGATCCGATACACCCGTTCGGGGGCGCCCCCCTTGATGGTGACCTTCGGAAAGATGGTGCGCGCGGGACCGACCTCCACTTGCGCGACGAGCACGCGCTCTCGGACGTAGTTCGAGACCGACTCGGGCCGCACGTTGCCGACGAAGTGAGCGGTGTCCGGGTAGCGACGCTCGAGTCGCATCTCGCGCGGCGCGACGAAGCCGAAGGCCTCGGCCTTGCCCACGGCGAGCTCACCCGGGCCGAGCCGGTCGAGGGGTCGGGTCAAGGTCGCGCTCGGCGCCGGGCTCGGCCCCACGAGGTCGGGCTCGCTCTGGCAGCCGGAGGCCGCCGACAGCACCGCCGCCAGGCCAGACAACAGCCGCAGAGCCGAGAGACGCATGAGCCGACTCACTCGATCAAGGCCGCCCAGGAGTCGATGCGCGCCGAGCTCGGCGGTGTGGGTAGCTCGATCTCGAGCCGCTTCGACTTGCCGCCGACGACCGTGTCGCCTGCGGCGCCGGTGTGCATCACGAGCTGGAACTTGCCCGGCGTCACGTTGCTGACCGACGTGTGGGTGCCGGCGCCGAAGTACGGGTCCGTGAGCGGAACCTCCTCGACGCAGGAGGGCAGCTGGGTGACGCCCACGCCGAAGATCACCGCGCCGGCTTGGAGCAGCGAGCTGGTGCTGTCGATGAACTGCACCATGTTCGAGCCCTCCGGCAGGCGCTCGAAGCCGCCCTTCTCGAGGTCCGAGATGTTGCTACCAGCTTGCTTGGGCTGCAGGTAGTCCACGCCCCACACGCGGCTCGAGCCGGCGCTGCACACGTTGGCGCTGCTCGGCGACTCGGGCTTGAAGGTCGAGAAGAAGAGCGCGCCGTTGAACAGGGTCATCGGCCCGGCCACGCGCTCACCGTCGACGAACTTGGTGTACCAGTTGGCCCTCGACTCGAAGGCCGAGCCGAGCGAGTTGAGCTTCTCGGTGAGGGAGAAGGCGTAGGTGGCCATGCCCGCGGGGGCGTTCATGACCTCTTGGTCGCCCGTGGACAGCGCCAAGGTCACGTTGCCGATCTCGTCCACGCTCAACACCGGCGGCGTCTGGATCGGGTGTCCGTCGCTCCAGGTGTGTCCCAGGGCGCTGGAGTACACGTCGAAGAAGAGCTTCATGCTCCAGTTGCCTGGGTTCGTGCTCGAGAGATCCACGCGCCACAGCGCGCCGTCGCGATCGCCCACGAACGCGCGATCGGCGATGGCGCCGGTCGTGCCGGGGAACGCCACCGGCGTGCCGGTGATGGGGGAGTCCAGCGGCGCTTGGGTCACGCGCCCGGAGCCGACCAGGCTCGCTGGCGCGTCCGCGGCGCTGCCGCGGAACGAGCGGATGATCTCGCCGGTGTCCAGCCGCACGATGGTCAGCGACCGCGCGGGGACGTTCGCGCCGTAGCAAGGCACCGCGGCGCGGGCCGGGAAGCGGCTGTCCACGTCCGAGGGCGTGGGGTCGGCGCGGTTGCAGGAGCCCGCCACGGGCGGCGAGTCGCCTCCCGGCAGCACCGCCACCGCGACCTCCTTGACCTGGTTGTTGCCGGTGTCGAAGTACAGCGTCGTGATCAGCGGCGTGCCGCTGGTGCCGAACAGCTTCTGCCCGCTCGCGTCCTCGGTGACCTGCCACAGGAACTTCGGCCCCTTGGCGGGCTCGGTCACGTCCAGCGCGAAGTAGCCGCCGCGAGAGCCGCCGAAGCCCTGCACCAGCACCGTACGCCAGGTTCCCTGCGCGGACTGGGCGGCGCTGGGCGAGCGCTCGAAGCGGAACTTGTTGTTCTCGAGGATGGCGACGACGTCTTTGACGACGGGCACGCCGTCGAGCAGCACCGAGTGGGTGCCCGGGTACTGGGACGGCAACGACGGCAACACCGCCGGCGGGATGAAGGACCACAGTTCGTTGTTACGGAGGCTGTCGACCTTGAACGTGTCCGCGGGATCGCCCGCCGCGACCTTGAAGGCGCGCAGCATGCCGTCGTTCGTCGAGGTGTACAGCACCACTGGGCGCTTGGTGTTGTTGACCGCGAAGAGCTGGTAGGTCTCGTCCCTCAGCAGATCCGACGGACGACCCACGATGCGCGGCGTGGAGCGGAAGATGTCCCCGACGAGGTCGCAGTTGACCCCAGGGCTCGCGCAGCGATGATACGCCGTCCCGTTGCTCAGGCCCACGACCCAGCGCAGGTAGCGGTCGCGACACTGCACGGCTGTGAGGCCCGGGCAGGACGTGGCGTCGATGGCCATGGCCGCGGGGGTCACCAGCGGCGGGAAGTTGTCGACGGTCTCGTTGACCTCCGTGCCCAGGTAGTTGCTCACGCCGTCCGGGTTGGTGGTCAGCTCCGGGCGGATGGTGCGGCGGGAGTGGATGAGCGGACCCGCCGTCTGGCCCAAGACCGTGAAGAACCGGCGCGCATCGCCCACGCCGGAGTTCACGTTGGCGGCGAAGTCGTCGCCCTTGGTCTTGTCGATGGGCTGGGGCTCGGGGGTGAACTCGCCGGTGACGACGTCCTTCTCGCACACGTAGCGCTGCCGCTCGAGGATGCCGCTCCACAGCGAGAACTGGCGCGGCTCGAAGGAGCTGAAGAAGCGATAGCCGGCGGCGAAGCCGTCGCTGACCGTGGGCGAGGACGCGAAGACCGGCAGCGTCCGGCTGCTGGTGTTGGTGACGATGCTCGACAGCACCGCCGAGAGCGCTGCGCGCAGCTGCTCCTTGTCGTCGGCGAAATACGCGCGCGTGGTGCCGCCGTTGTAGGCGATGCGGCTCAGGGTGCAGCAAGCCTGCAGCGCGCGCTCGTCAGGGTTGCTGGCGCACAGGCCGCCGGGGCTGTTCAGATCCGTGTCGGTCAAGTTGGCGCAGTTGACGGGGGTGGCGTTCTGCAGCGTGACGTTGGACACGGCGAAGCCGATCACGAATACCTTGGTGCGCTGGTTGGGATCGGTGGCGTTGGCCAGATCGAACGCGATGTCCTCGGGTTTGTCGTAGGGGCACACGCCTGCCGGCGGTCCTGCGCCTTCGCAGAATGGGCGCAGGTCCATGTTCGGCTCGCCGTCCGAGAGCAGGATCACGAAGTTGCCGCGACAGCCGCCCTTGATGAACGGGTCGTCGTAGGGGCCGAAGTCGTCGGCGGCGATCAGCGGATCCTTGGTGGTGTCGTTGCGCAGGAAGTCTCGAACGTCGTCGAGCATGCCGGCGACGGGTGTGGCGCCGTAGGGCCGCGTGGACAGCAAGATCTGCTTGATCTGCGCGGTCTTCGCGTTCATCAGGGTAGCGCCGCCGGTGGGCGCGCCGAAGGCGACCATCTTCCCCTCCCAGGGCGGAGCGGCCGCGTTGCGCGCGCCGACCTCCATGGGCGAGAGGGTGTCGCAGGCCGCGGGCTTACCCGCCTTGGAGCTGCTCACGAAGTAGCTCCAAGTCCCCGCGACGCCGGAGGTCGGATCCTGCGAGTTGCCGATGGCCCCCCGACCCGGGTTCGGGTGGGTGTCGAAGGTCATCAAACCGAAGCGCACGCGGGTGCCGAAGGACTCGAGCAGCCCGTCCGCTTGCGGCTCGACCGGGCCGCACGGCGTGGCCGGCGAAGAGAACTCCCGGAACGCGATGGAGCCGAAATCGTATGGGTTGAGAGGCAGGGTGCCCGGCACCGTCATGCAGGTTCCGGACAGCGGCCGATGGTAGGGGTTGCTGTAGTCCGCGTCCGCCGGCAGCACGCCGCTGAGGCTGTACATCGACTTGAACGCGGTCGACGTCCGATCCACTGCAGCGCAGCGGTAGTTGGGGATGGAGCCGGCGAGGACCTCCACCAGCTCGACCCAGCGGCTCTTCTCGCTGGCCGTGTTCCCGGTCGGATCACAGGCCGGGAAGGCCGAGCTCGACGACTTGTACTCCATGGACCCCGACGAATCGACGAGCAGCATCACGTTCGGTGGCGGGGGCTCGATGTCCACCTGTGCACCGGCGGCGGACGCGACGAGCACGGCGCTGGCGACCAGCGCGACGTTGGGGAGCCTCGCGACGGCAGAACGCCGTCGCGTGAGCGCGAAGTGGCACGTTCTGGATCGGGTGGACGAACTCATCGCTCTCTCCTCATCGTGGAACGTTCCTCAAGGTGACGTGCGCTCGCAGGCCACCGATGCTGGCGGCGGTGCTGGTGGCTGCCACCGCACACCACGGGTTGCTGGCGGCGGCGGCGAAGGGCCTCACCTGGCCGTAGGCCGTCAAGGTGAGCTGCACGTCCCGAAACGCGTTGATCTGCGCGCCGCCGGCCTCCGAGCCCGGGTTCGGCACGCTCTCGAAGGGCTCGGTCATCTCGACCACGAACAGCCCCTCCACTTGCGAGCCCGTACCCGCGGCCGCGAGCTTGGGTCCGAGGCTGCCCGCGGCGGCCACGGACTGGTCAGACAGCACGGCGTTGCCGGTCTTGACCGACACCCGGTCGTTGATCTCGGAAATGTACAGCTTGTAGCAGGCGATGGGGGCGTCGGTGGCCAGCGGCAGCACCAGCTTGTTCGTCTCGCACTTGTCCGAGCCGCGGACGACCTGGTCGAGGTAGCTCTTGCCGGCGCCATCGCCGATCTCCGTTGCGACCGCGCGACCAGCGTACTCGGTGAGGTACTGGGTCTGGACCATCTGGCGATCGAAACCCGCCGCCTGGTTGACGAGGCTCGCGGAGCGCGCCGCGAAGATGCCGATGGCCGTGAGCAACGTCACGACCAACAGGACCACGAAGACAGCGGCGCCGCGCTCGGAGCGTCTCACCACAGCACCCCCGCTTGGTTGTGCAGGGCCACGTCCGCTTGCATGGTGCGAACGCGGGCAAAGGGCGCGCCGGCGCTGGGGCCGAGACCGATGCGGTACATGCCTCCCGCGAGGCCCGGGACCAGCGCAGCCGTGACGTTCTCTTCTCGATCCGGCTCTCGGGTGCGTACCGCCAGACGAACGCGTACCGAACGAATACGCTGCGGCGCGATGGTCGGGTTGACTCCGAGCACGTCCGTCCACGCACCGACCGCCGCGTCCTCGGGCAGCAGCGTGCTGAGGGTCGGATCGCTGTTGAGCAAGCCGCTGATCACCGTCAGACCAAGCCGGAAGTCGACGGCGTACTCGGCCACGAGCTCTTCGGTGCCGTCGATGGGCGTGCCGGCGGTGTCGAGCTCGACCCGCACCAAATCCGTGCGATCCCCGTCCCACTCGGCGGTGAGCGAGTCCCCGTACGCGGGCGCGTAGGCGCTCGCGGCAGACGGTGTGGCCGGGCTGCTCGACAGGTTTCGCAGATCGTAGCGTACGAAGTTCAGCACGTTGGCCACCGCGCCGGTCACGTTGCCCTTCAGGCCGCAGGTGGCGCCCGCCGTCTGCCGGTAGGTCAAGCTGGGCTGATTGGCGAGGACGACCTGCGGGATGGCGCCCGCGTTCGTGGTACGGATGGTGCCAAACTGCAGCTCGCCGGAGGGGTCTTGGATGCGCAACCCGCGCCCGACGCCGAACACGCTGCTGAGCAGCGCCGCCTGGTTCGTGCTCG
Organism: Polyangiaceae bacterium; assembly: GCA_019637295.1. GTDB lineage: Bacteria > Myxococcota_A > Polyangia > Polyangiales > Polyangiaceae > JACKEA01. Next base: position 327,669 of record JAHBVX010000003.1, on the reverse strand, counting down.
AGGAGTAACCCATCCGCGCGAGCGGGCCGATGTTCGCTTGCAGATACACGATGTGCATCGCGCCGGTGCTCTGCACGTTCCAAATCGGGAACTGGTCCGGCGAGGTGTAGCTGCCGCTGAGCACCAAGCTGTCCGCCGCGATGCCATTGGCGGTGAGGGTGGTGTTGGCAGGCGAGCCGCCCTTGGCGATGCGCAGAGCCGCGAGCGTGGACAGCTCTGCTGGCCAGCTCGGATCCGTCGCGGGCGTGCCGCACACGCGCGGATCGCGTCGCACGTTGGGCGAGGACAGGAAGCCGGCCCTCGCGACGTCCATCCGTAGCCGCTCGAAGCCCACGATGGTCGAGAGCGTGGCGTCTGCGACGCGCGACTCCCGCCGGTAGAAGCGCGAGCCGTCGCTGGCCAGGGCGAAGACAGCGAGCGAGACGAAGAGCCCGCCCGTGACGGCGACCATGAGCTCCACCAGCGTGAAGCCGCGCGAGGGTCGTCGGGAGAGGGAACCAAGGGTCATCACAGGGCCGTGTTCTGCTTGATGGCGGTGACCTGGTGGATGAAGTGGTAGCGCTCGGAGGCGGCGTCGATGGCGGCGGGCTGGACGTTGGGATCGCACACCCCGGCGCCGAGGGCGCCGGCCTGACCCTCGCGGGGCCAGAACACCCGGACCTCGGCTCGGAGCAGGCCGTTGCCGGCGGTGTCCGGGTACAGCCACCCGAGACGGATGTGCGTACAGTAGTGCGCCTGAGCGACGTTGGCCTCCGCAACGACGTTGCCCAGCGTGTCGAAGGACGGACCAAACTTCATCGCGTCACGATAGGCCGGACGAAACCAGTTGCCCGCGTTGCCGGTGACGTTGACGAGCCAGTTGGTGTCGCCGATGTCTTGGGCGGCGACCTTCGGCGACGGATGATTCCAGGCGATGGCATCGGTCGCGAGCTGCTCTTGCCACGCTTGTCCGATGTGGGTCGCGACCGCGAGCTCCCGGGCGTGTTGGTTGGCAACGACGGTCACCTTCTGCATCGCGATCACGCCGGTCACACCGATGGCGAAGATGGTTATCGCCATGAGCAGCTCGACCAAGGTGTAGCCGCGCTGCTTCATGGCGCCACCGCCTGCCCCGAGCGAGCGTGTCCGTTCGGCATCACGATCACCGAGCGCGCCAGCCCGACTTGGTCCCCGCCCATCCTGCGCATGACCGCCAGGTCCGCCGCGCCGGTCATTGCCACGAAGGGGCCGTTCTGGTTGAAGCGCACGAACGCGCGCCCCAGCGGCGAGAAGCAGACGTCCATCTGCGTCTGCAGCTGTGCGGCGTTCGGTGGCAGCGCCGGCCCCGTCGCGATCACGTTGACGTTCGCGTACTCGCTGCGACTTCCCGGATCGAAGAACGTTACCAGCTTGCTGTCCGGGTTGGCCGCCTGCCAGCTCGTCAGGGCGCAGCTCGACACGGGCAGCTGCGCGCAGGTCGGATCCGGCGTCGTCGGATCGTTCGGGTCGGGGGCGGGCCCGCGGATCGCCTCGCGCACCTCGAGCCGGCCGGCGGTCGCGGTGCTGGCGTCGTAGCGGACCAGCACCGCCCCTCCCCGGGCCATGGCCCGCAGGCGGGCGTTGCGGTAGAGCGCCGCCACCTCTTGGGCAGCGGTCTGGGTGCGGCGGTCCCGGAGCTGCTCCACCACCGAGGGGACCGCCAGGGCGGCCAGAGCAGCGATGATCACCACCACGACCATCAGCTCCAGCAGGGTGAAGCCGCGGTCGGATGGGCGGGGGCGACGGAGCGAAGGGAGCACCAAAGGGCCGAGTAGAGCAAGCCCTGTGCCGGGTGCTGCGCCCCGACCCCCCTTGGATCGGCCAGGTTTTTGGGGGGTCGGCGGCGCCGAGCACGGTAAGGATTGCGGCGCTATGTAATGATTGCGGAGCCTTGCGAGCCTGCCCCGCGACCGCCAACCGCGGTGGTTGCGGCCGGAAGGCTGCGCTATGTCGGGGGACATGTCGTGGCAAAAAGCCCTCGGGCTAGGCGTGCTGCTGGTGATCGCCGGCGGCTGTGACAAGAAGGGCGATGCGGGAAAGGACCGCGGCGCGGCTCCTCCGCCCGTGGAGAGCACCAAGCCCGGCGCCTGCGGCGGCGGCGGCGGCACCGTGACGGACAAGGTGAGCGCTGGCTTCTTCCCTCGCGTCGCCGGCGACTACTGCCTCGATCCGAACGGGGAGGCCCGGGCCTACGGTGAGAACGCCAGCGGCACGGTGGACAAGGTGTGCACCGAGCTGTTCGACGGCGAGTGCGAGGTCTACAAAGGGTTCGGCCTGCGGCGCGTCGTGACCCTCCGCTACGTCGACGGCAAGGGCTCGCCCGGCGCGGTGAACGTGAACCTGACCCACTTCGCGACGAAGGAAGGCGCGTTCGGCTTCTTCACCAAGCGTGTGGTCGCCGACGGTGATCCCGTCGAGGTCGCGCCGGAAGCGCTCGAGGCTGGCGGCGCCGGAGCGCTGGGCACGGGTATCGCCTACGTCTGGCGTGGGGAGTTCGTGGCGGAACTGAGCTACACCAACGAGCTCGAGTCGCCGGACGAGCTGAAGGCCACGAGCGCCAAGGTCGTCCCGCCCATCGCGAAGGAGATGGGCTCCAAGCTCCCCGGAGAGACGACTCCGCTGCCCCCGGTCGCGCTGTTACCCGAGCAGGGGCGCGTTCGCCTGGGCGTCGCCTTCGAGTCGCGAGACGCGCTCGGCGTCGCGGGGACCGGCCCTGCGGCGTTCGGGTACTACAAGGAAGGTGACAAGCGCTGGCGCGTGCTCGCGCTAGTGCGTGGCGACGACGCAGCGGCCAAGGACGTGCTCAAGACCTTCGGCCGACTCGGCGGCGCCAAGGAGCTGAAGGCTCCGCCCCTCGACGGGATCTCCTTTGCTCAGCAGGACGACGAGGCGAGCCCCAAAGTGTCGTGGGTGGTGGCGCGCAAGGGCAACGCGGTCCTTGGCGTGGGCGACGAGGCGAACGTGCTCTCGTCCGGCCAGAGCGCCGAGGAAGCGGCCAAGGTTCGCCTGACGGACGCCGAGAAGCTCGAACGCCTGAAGGCCTTGCTCGGAGGCTGAGAGCCATGGACTTCGAACTACCCGAGTCCCATCGCATCCTGCGCCAGACCCTGCGCGACTTCTGCGAGCGCGAGGTGCGACCGCACGCTCGCGGCTGGGACGCCGAGGAGCGCTTCCCACTCGAAATCGTGCCCCGGCTGGCCGAACTCGGCCTGCTCGGGATCCGCATCCCCGAGGCCTACGGAGGCGCCGAGATGGACACTCTGGCTTACGCCATCGCCGTCGAGGAGTGCGCCCGGGTGGACGGCTCACTGGCGCTCACGGTCGCCAGCCACAACGGTCTGGGCACCGGACACATCCTCGCCTTTGGCAGCGAGGCGCAGAAGCAGAAGTACTTGCCGCGCGCGGTCACCGGCGAGTGGCTCGCCGCCTGGGCGCTGACCGAACCCGGCAGCGGCTCGGACAGCGCCGGCATGACCACCACGGCCGTGCGTGACGGCGACGAGTGGGTGATCAACGGCACGAAGATGTTCATCACGCAAGGCAGCGTCGGCGGCTTCTGCGTGGTGCTCGCCAGGACGAACAAGGACGTCCCGGCGAGCCGTGGCATCAGCGCGTTCATCGTCGATCGAGGCACGCCAGGCTTCTCCGCCAGCCGCAAGCTCGAGAAGTATGGCTGTCGCTCCAGTGACACGGTCGAGCTCTCCCTCGAGAACGTGCGCGTGGCGGACGAGCAACGACTCGGCGAGGTGGACCACGCGTTCTACGACACGATGCAGATCCTGGACACGGGGCGCATCTCCATCGCGGCCATGGCCCTCGGGCTCGGTCGCGGCGCGCTGGCCATGGCGCTGACCTACGCTCGCGACCGGGAGGCGTTCGGCAAGCCCATCGCGGACTTCCAAGCCATCCAGTGGAAGCTGGCGGACGCGCAGACCGGGCTGGACGCAGCGGAGCTCCTCATCCATCGCGCCTGCTGGCTGCGGGAAGCCGGCCAGCCCTACTCGGCGGAAGCAGCGATGGCGAAGCTGTTCGCGAGCGAGGTGGCGACGCGCGTGTGCAACGACGCCTTGCAGATCCACGGGGGATACGGCTACACCCGCGAGTTCGACGTGGAGCGCCACCTGCGCGACGCGAAGCTGTGCGAGATCGGCGAAGGCACCAGCGAGGTGCAGCGCATGGTCATTGCCAAGCACCTGCTTCGGCGCTGAGCGCGCGGATCGCGGGAGCTACTCCAGCCGTTCGATCACGTGAAACCCGAAGGGGGACTCCACCACCTCGCTGATCTCGCCTGGCTCGAGCTCGAAGGCGGCGTTCTCGAACTCGCGCACCATCACGCCGCGCGGGAACTTGCCGAGCGAGCCGCCGCGGCCTGCGGCGCCCGGCTCGTCCGAGTACTCGCGCACGAGCTCCACGAAGTCCTCCCCGGCTTTGGCGCGCGCGACGGCCTGCTCGGCGAGGGCGCGGGCCTCCTCCTTGCTGCGGGTCACGGAGGGGGGGGCACGCATCGAGCCCCGGTGCATGATCAAGATGTGGCGCGCGGCGATGGCCTCGGGCCCCGAGGGCGTGCGAGCAGCTCCGGGCGCGCCGTCCTCCGAGTCGAGGGAGGGCTTGCCCAGCGGTGGCCAGATGGGTTTCACCGCGCCACGGGGGGCCTCGGTGTGGCCCTCGTGAGTCGTGACCACACAGCCGCTGGATGCGACGACGAGCGCCAGCACGGCGCAGGTGCGGTGCGACATCACTCGAGCCGCTTGATGACGTGGAACCCGAAGGGAGTCTCCACGACTTGGCTCAGCTCTCCAACGGCAAGTTGAAATGCCGCGTCGCTGAAGGGCTTGACCATGCGGTCGGGTGTGAACCGCCCGAGCTTGCCGTGTCCGGTCTTCGCGCCGGGCTCGTCCGAGTACTCGGCCACCAAGTCGTCGAAGCTGCCGCCCCGCTTGGCCTTGCCGAGCGCCTCGGCTGCGCGCGTCTGGGCTTCGTCCTTGGTGCGCGTGACCGTGGCGGGCGCGCGCGCCGAGCCCTGATACTGCACGAGCAGGTGCTGCGCGCTGATGCTGGCCGGCGCCGCCTCGCCGGCGCCGGGCGCGGCCGACGAGCTCGCGTCCGACTTCGCGCCAGACTTCCCCGAGAACAAGCCCGCGGCACCAAGGACGCCGAGCGCGACGAGCGCGATGAGCACCGCCCAGGGCAGCCAGTCCGGTAGACCGTCTTCGTCGTCGTCGGTCCGGGGACGCCGTCGCTGCGGCGGCTCTTCCCGTCGAGGGTGGCGCTTCGAGGCGATCGCGGGCCGCTCGGACGGCTCGTCATCGTCGTCGTCAGGGTTGGCCGAGGCGTCCCCGTCGTCGTCTTCCTCGTCGTCGTCTTCCTCGTCGTCGTCTTCCTCGTCGTCGTCTTCCTCGTCGGCTTCGTCGTCCTCGTCGTCCGTCGAGTCGTCGTCAGCCGCGTCGTCGCCGTCCTGCTCCTCGTCGCTCTTCTTCCAGGGCGGATCGGCCAACGGGGAGTCGTGCTTGGGATCGCTGCTCGTACGCTTCTTTGCCATGGTCGCCTCAGGAAGACAGCTTCGCCCAAGCGTTGGTGATCACCGCGTCCGGACGGCCGCCCGCGTAGGCGGACAGCGCGATGGTGCTCGGGTCGACGCGGGACATGTCGGTGCGGATCGCCTCGCCGGGCCAGACGGGCTTGCGAAACTGCACGCCCAGCTCGGTCAGCTTGTCGCCGTCCCCGCCAGCGTACTTCTGGATCACTGCGCGGGCGACGTAGCCGTAGGTGCACAGCCCATGCAGGATGGGTCCTTGGGGAAAGCCGACCAGCGCGGCGAAGTCCGGATCCGCGTGCAGCGGGTTCAAGTCTCCCGACAGGCGATAGAGCAGGGCCTGCTCAGGCGAGGTGATCTGCTCGACGGACTCCTGTGCTGCCCCCGCCGCCGACGGCGTCTCCGTCTTGGGTGGTGGGTCACCCCCGAAACCGCCCTCGCCGCGGAACAGGATCGACCACTCCGTCTCGAAGCACGGCTCGCCGTTCATCGTGCTGGTCGTCTTGACCACCGCCTGCGCCATCTTGCGCAGGTCGTAGATGCCCTCGATCGTCGCGACGGTCTCGAGCGTGCCCTCCGAGGGGATGGGGCGATGCAGCCGGATGATCTGCCCCCCGTGGACGACCGACGCCAGGTTTCCCCCGGTCTTGGCCAACGCGTCGCCGAGCGCCATGAACACGGGGATGACGGCGAAGCTGGGGTAGACCTTCGGACCCTTGGACTCGTACAGATACGGCAGCTCGTCCCGCGTGGCCCCGATACCCAAGGCGTACAGCACGACCGTCTTCCAGTCGTAGGTGAAGGAGTGAGGGCTGCTCCGATAGCCCGCGGCGGAGAGGTCGAGACTCATGGCTGGCTGTGGTTACTGGGCCAAGGCCGTCGCGTCAACGGCGGCGTGGGTCTTGGCGCCCGCGGGCACGAAGGGTACGTGGTCGCTCCATGCCCAGCCACGAGCTGCTCGCCCTGGTGGCTCGACTGGCCGAAGCGGAGGGCGTGGATCTCGGGGCCTGGGGTCTCGCGTGGGCGCGGGTGATGCCCACCGTGGTCCTGGTGCCCGCGTTCGGGCTGCGGGCAATCCCGGCGCCCGCCCGGGTGGTGCTCGGGCTCACGCTCGCGCTGTGCATCGCGCCGGCGTTCGTGCGCCCGGTGGCGGCGGACACGCCGTGGGTCGTGCAGCTCTTTGCCTCCGCGTCGTTCGGGCTACCAATCGCGCTCGGCGCCGCGTCCGTGCTCTGGGCGGCTTCCCAAGCGGGTGGGCTCGCGGACGATCTTCGCGGTGGTCGCGACACCACCAACCTGCCAAACCTGGGCGCGACGACACCGCTCGGGGCGCTGCTGGGCATGTTGGCTAGCGTCGCCTTTCTCGAGGGAGGCGGAGCCGCGCGGGTCGTGACGGCGTTGGCCCGAACCGACGGGCAGTTGCTCGGCGCGTGGACCCGCGCATCCCACGCGCTACTCGGCAGCGTGGAGCTCGCCATCGCGGTGGCCGCCCCCGTGATCGCCGCGGCGATCGTGCTGGAGGTGGCCAGCGCGCTGGTCGCGCGCGCCGCGAGCCCGGCGTTCGTGCAGCCGCTGCTCGCGCCGCTCAAATCGCTGCTGGTGCTCGGGGTCTTCGCGCTCGTGCTCGAGCGTATGGTCGAGTTGATCGCGGTCGCGCGCTAGGCGGCGCCCCCGACTTCACAGCGGCACGCGATAGCCGACGGTCAGCACGAGGCTCAGGACGTCGTTTTGGCCGACCAGCGACGCTTCGTCGCCCAGCGGATTGGTGTTCGGCTCCTTCGGAAGGAACCAACTGCCGTAGCGAGCGGCGGCGCCCAGCGACCAGTTCGGCCCGAGCGGGAGCGCGGCACCGACGGCGAGCCCCACGGTCAGTCCTTCGGTTCGGATGGTGACGCCCCGCGGACCGACCAGGGCGCGGTCCGAGCGTCCCTCGCGGGACTCGAAGCGATCGCTGACCACGACCAGTCCGCTGGTGAGGCCGATCCAGCCGTCGAAGGAATCCTGCGCGATGGCGTAGTAGCGGAACACGCCCTCGACCGTGAAGTAGCCGCGCGAGTGGTCCCGCTCCACTCCGGGGGGATCCTGGCGTGGCGCGTCCGTCGTCGGCGTCAGCCCGAGGGTGATGCCCGCGCCGAAGGCCAGCCGCGGGGTCAGCCGAAAGATCTGCCACGCGTCGAGCTCGAAGCTGGAGTCCCCGGTGGTGCAACCGGCGATGTCACGCTCGACGCAGACGTCCGCGGCCGGAAGCACCAGCCAACCGAGCCCGACCTCCGCCATGCCTACCGCGCGCGCCGGGCTCGACGGCGGCTCGGGGGCTCTGGCGCCGGACTCCTCCGCCCCCCGCGCGGGCAGCGCGCTCAGGGCGAGCGCGAGGGCGAGCGCGGCTCTCGCGGTCATAGCCAGCGCCCCTCCGTGGCCGAGGGGGTCGGGACGGGTACTGCGGCAGACGATGACGGCGCCGCGGCGGCGTCATCGGTCGGCTCGATCGGGCGTCCTACGCGGCTGGGCTTGCGACTCGGGGGTGCGACGCCCGGAGCGCGCGCGTCGCCGTCGTCCGACGCAGCATCGAGCGCGTCGAGCACCGCGCGCGCTGCAGCGCTGTCCGGATCGAGCTGCAGCGCGCGGCTGGCCAGGTCGCGCGCGTCGACCGGCCGATCCGAGCGGGCGTCCTCCGCCATCAAACGAAGTCGATCGGCGGCGCGTTTGCGGAGGGTGAGTGCCTCCGGCCAGTCCGGGTAGCGCCTCAGCCCGTCGCCGGTGAGATCGCGGACGTTCTCGCCGGGGGGTGCATCGAACGCGCCGCGCTCGAACGCGGCGTGCGCGCGGGCGAGCAGCGCCTCGCGCTCCGACCGCTTCGGTTCGAACACTCCCAGGCGCGCGGCCGCGAAGTACGCCAGGAGCGCGCCGAGTACGAAGAACGCGGCGATCACGATGCTGCGTGCGGCGCTCGGCGGCGAGTGCCCCTCTGTGCTGGCCGGTGGCAAGGATGCACGCAAGCTCTCCGGCGACGGCTCATGGCTCTGCAGCGCCGCGGTTGGTTGGCTCGGCGCGGGAGACGACGGGAGCGACGGCGGCGGGCTCGCGCTCGGCGACGAGACGCGTGCATCGGCCGGCTCGTCTGCGAGCGTCGGCTCGACGCCCGAGGAGGGACGAGAGGACGGCGGCGGCGACGGCGCCGGCTCGGCTCGAGACGAGGGCTCCGCGAGCAACTCGGTGCGAGGCCCCGTCCTGCCGGCGAGCTTGTCCGCCAAGCCGGCGCTCAGCTCGAGGGTCTTGGTGCGCTGTATGCTCTCCAGGCTCAGGGCGGTCTTGCCGATCAGGGTGGAACGCGCGACGAGGTCGTCCGCAGACAGGCCGCTGTCCCGGGCCGCCGAGAGCAGCGCTCGCCCGAGATCTCGGGCGTCTGGACAGCGATCTTCCGCGCGTTTCTCGAGGTTCGCGGCGATGACCCGGGCGATGGGCTCGGGTACGTAGCTCGCTCGCTCCACGCTCCGTACGTCCGGGGCTGGCTCGCTGGTGTGCTTGATCAGGATCCCCACCGGGCTGTCGGCGTCGAAGGGCGTCTGGCCGCTGAGGCACTGGTAGAGCATCACCGCGAGCGAATAGACGTCGCTGCGAGCGGAGACGGTCTTGCCCTGCGCGCCCTCCGGCGAGATATAGCGGGCGGTACCGAAGATGACGCCGGCCTGCGTCGCCACCGTGCTGTCCGCCCAGTCGATGCGGGCGACCCCGAAGTCGAGTACCTTCACGAAGTCCGGGTCGTCGCCGCGTCGGACCAACATCACGTTCTCGGGCTTGAGATCGCGGTGGACGATGCCTTGCGCGTGGGCCTCGCCGACCGCGTCGCACGTCTGAAGCAGGACATGCAGCGCGCGCGGCAGAGCCATCGCTCCCCCGGCGGCAGCCAACGCAGAGCGCAACGAGATCCCGTCCAGGTACTCCATGGCCAGGTAGGCCTCCCCGCCGACGTCCCCGCCCTGCTTGTCCAGCTCGCCGGTCATCAGCACCTGCACCACGTTGGGGTGGGTGAGTCGGCTGGCGACCTTGGCTTCGCGCATGAACCGCGCCATCACGGTGGGATTGCGCAGCAGCTCCCGGTGCAAGATCTTGACCGCCACGTCCCGGTCCACGCCCCGCTGGTGGGCGCGATACACTCGTCCCATGGCGCCGATGCCGATGAGCTGACGGATCTCGAGCTGGCCGGCGACCAGGAGGCCGATGTACGGATCGTCGCTGACCTCGGTCTTGGAGGTGCCTAACGGCGTTCCATCCTTCGGGCAGAAGATGACGTCCTCGTCATAGCGCTGCCCGCACTTGGAGCACACCTTGGGGGGCTCGCTCATCCGCGTTCAGTCTAGCAGCGCTGGCGTTTGGCGAACGCTGATTTGGCGGGCCTCGCCGGATCCGCAGCGGCCAGCGAGCCGCGACATCGTTGTGGCAGGGGCGCTCACCGTTGCCCGGGTGTTGGGCCAAAACGGTCTTCTCGGGGCGCCGGGTTGAACCCGCTGGCCGTGGCCGTATAGGCTCTCGCCCCCCTGTGCTTCCGACGGATCTCGTCCCCCGCATCGTGCTCAACCTAGTGCCCATGGTGCTGTCGCTGAGCGTTCACGAGTTCTCCCACGCCTGGGTGGCGGATCGACTCGGCGACGACACACCGCGCCGACAGGGTCGACTGACGCTGTCGCCGCTAGAACACTACGACTTCTTCGGGACGCTGCTGGTGCCGGTGGTGGCGGCCGCCTTCGGCGGTTTCTCCTTCATCGGTTGGGCGCGCCCGGTGCAGGTGACGCCCGTGCGCTTCACCCGGCGGCTCTCCATGCGCAGCGCGATGACCCTCGTTGCGCTCGCCGGCCCCCTGTCCAACCTCGTCCTGGCGGTGCTCAGCATCGCGATCCTCGCCGCGATTTCGCGTATTTCGCCCGATGTCCTGATTGCTCAGGACGGACGCGGCGGCATGGTGTATCTGCTGCGCGCGATGTTCGTGGTCAACGTCGGGCTGGCGGTGTTCAACCTGCTGCCCATCCCGCCGCTGGACGGCAGCCGGCTCTTGCCTCGGAGTCTCGATCGCCTTCAGGAAATGCTCGCGCCCATGTCGGTTCTCCTCCTCTTGCTCGTGCTCTACTCCGACACGCTGCGCGGGGTGCTCATCGAACGCCCGGTAGGCTTCATCAGCGGGGGGCTCCAGTCCCTGTTCGGACTCTGGGTGTGGGGAGGGCTCTCGTGAGCGAGTCGACCGACGGGAGCGACACCGAGTCGGCGGACGCGGTCGCGGCCGCCGCCGGGCCTCAGCTCAAGAAGACGCGCGGCGAGGAGGTCGGACTGCCTCGAGGAGGCGTGACCTACTCGGTCCAGCTCCCGAACTTCGAGGGACCCCTCGACCTGCTCTTGCACCTGATCCAGCAGCACGAGATCGACATCCTCGACATCCCCATCGGGTTCGTGACCGAGAAGTACGTCGAGTACATCCTGTTGATGCAGGAGCTGAACATCGACATCGCGAGCGAGTACCTCGTGATGGCGGCGACGCTGACCCACATCAAGTCCAAGCTGCTCTTGCCGAGCGCCCCCGACGACGACGAGGAGTCAGACGACGCGGAGCTCGATCCTCGCGCGGATCTGGTAAGGCGCCTGCTCGAGTACCAGAAGTACAAGCATGCCGCCGCGGATCTGGGTGGCCGCAGCGTGTTTGGTCGCGACATCTTTTCGCGCGGAGTGCCCGCGCCCGAAGTGGACGGGCAAGCGCCGCTGGCGCCCATCAGCCTGTTCAAGTTGCTCGACGCATTCCAGGGCATATTGGCGCGCGCCAAGACCGTGATCGACCACGAGATCGAGCTGGAGCGTTTCTCGATTTCGGATCGGATCAACGAGCTGGCTGACCGCCTGCGGGAGCGGGCGAGGCTCTCCTTCGAGGAGCTGTTCGAGGGTCAGCGCTCGCGGGCGGATCTGATCCTCACTTTCTTGGCGCTGCTCGAAATGACGCGCCTGCGCATGACGCGGCTGGCCCAAGCCGAGGCGCTCGGTCCCATCACCATCGAGTTGGCGGTGAGCGATGACGACTCGCCGGCGACCGCTGGGGAGTGGGGCGACAGCTCATTCGAGCCCCCGGCAGCGGCGCACCAGGAGCCGGTCTCGGCCCGGCCGCCCGCCAGCGAGCCGCCCGAGACGCCCGATCCGGAACCAGTGACTGGATGACCCGCCCGATGGCAAAGCGACGAACCCACGTGAAGAAGCCGAAATCCGCGCCCGCACCCGTCAAGACAGTGACCACACCGCGGCTGCGCAAGGCCGGTGTCCGAGAGGCCGAGCCCGACTCGAGCGCCGCGGCCCCCGCGTCACCCGAACCCGCCGAGCCGGAAGACGCCGACGGCGGGCCGCCATCGGGCGAGCACGCCGCGCCGGACGAGCAGGCGGCGCCGGACGAGCAGGCGGCAGTCGAGGACGACGCTGACCGCAAGACTTGGGTCGACGACCGGGCGCCCGTGCCCCCGGGGTCCGAGCCGCTCGAGGACTCGGTCATCACTGCGCAGACGGACCCGGTGGACGAGAGCACCGTCGAGGACACCCAGGCTTACCTGAAGGGGTTGATCGAGGCCCTGTTGTTCGTCAGCGACCGCCCGCTCGAGCTCAAGGAGCTGGCGCGCGCGGCCCGCATCGATCGCAAACGCACCGAGGAGCTCTTGTCGGAGCTGCGCAGCGAGCACGAGTCCCGGGGCATGCGCATCGAAGAGGTCGCGGGGGGCTATGCGTTTCGCTCCAACCCCACCTACTCCACGACCGTGCGCTCGTTCCTCGCCCAGCGGCCGGTGCGATTGTCGCGCGCGCAGCTCGAGACCCTGTCCATCGTGGCCTACCGACAGCCGATCACGCGCCCGGAAATCGACGACATTCGAGGCGTGGACACGGGGCCGGTGCTCAAGGGACTGCTCGAGCGCGAGCTGATCCGCATCATCGGCAAGAAGGACGAGCCGGGTCGGCCCATGTTGTACGGAACCACGCCCGCGTTCCTCGAGCTGTTCAACATGCGGTCGCTGCAAGACCTGCCCACCCTCAAGGAGTTTACCGAGCTGAGCGACGAATCGAAGGTCGTGTTCGAGCAGGAGACCGGCGAGGAAGCTCCGGAGGAGTTGCCGACGGTGGCGGACGAGTCCGGCGGGGCGGACGCCGCGCCCGCGGCGGCGGCCCTCGAGGACGACGAACCGAGCAGCGGGTCGGACGACGACGGTGGGCCGAACGTGGCCGCCGACTCCGCCGAGGACGACGAGGACGACGAGGACGCCGAGGACGACGAGGACGACGACGAGGACGACGAGGACGCCGAGGACGACGAGGACGCCGAGGACGCCGAGGACGACGAGGACGACGACGAGGACGACGACGACGACGACGATTGAAGAGAGCTGAAGCGCGGCTCACGAGCCGCCAAGGCTCTTGCTCAGTCTTCTGGCGTCGGAAACTCGGCCGCCAACTTGCGCACCTGCTCGAGCAGCGCCGGGTGGGCGACGAGCTTGGCGAAGACGTCCCACAGCTCCGGGTCACGCAGCCGGGCGACGCCCGTGGCTCGCGCGTTCGGCCGCTTGCCGGGGAATGCGTCGGCACCGGCTGCTAGCAGCGCCTGCATCTTGTCGACGTAGCGCTTGGTGGGAAACTGCTCGCCGGACTCCCAGGCGAACACGGTGTTGTCGTCCACGCCGACCGCCTGCGCGAGCTGGCGGCCCGTGATCGCGAGCTCCTTCCTCAGCCGTTTGACCTCGTCGGGGGACACGACGGTGGAGGGTAGGGCATCTTCCGGTCCGATGGAGCACTTTTCGCGCAACGCGCCCTACCTCCAGCCGAACCAGCCTCATGCGAGCATTGCTGCTGTGGGTCGCGCTGTGTTCCGCGTGCGCTGTTGACCTGGCCGCGCCCCAGCCACGGGGCCCACGCAAAGACGTCGAGGTGCTTCCGGACGGGTCGCTCGACGCTGCACCGAGCGTCGTGCGTCTCCGGATGAGCTACGTTCAAGGTGACGAGGAGGCGGTGCTGCTCTTCGCCGGCGAGCTCAGTCGTTACCATGAGGGCCGGGTGCGTCGCGCCGACTTGCCCAAGACGTTGCTCGAGCGTCGTGTCGAAACCGTCGGCTACCGCGAGCAGGCTGGGTGGGTCATAGCTCCGCTTGCACCCCTGGTCCCTCTCGAGCGCTACTCGCTGGTGCGGGTGGGCGCAGGCACGCTAGCCCCGATCGTCGTCCGCGAGGGTGACCGAAGCCCGCTGTCTCGGCGCTGGCCGCTCGCTGCCATGCCCTCGGCCGTCAGCCTGGCGTTGTTCTGCGGTGACCAAGCGCCGCCAGGCCCGCTGCCAGCTCAGTCGCTCACGCTCGTCCCCGGCGGCGATCCGATCTGGGCGTCGGTGGCGGATTTCGGCCCGCACCTCGGCGCCGGCTGCGTCGGCCTGCGTCCCGAGGAGCCGCTCAGCCTGTCCGCCCTCGCGCCGCTCGCCGTGGGCGGGAGCGTGCTCGAGCCCAGCCTGCTCTCGCCGGGGGACCCGGTCTGGACGGAGTCGCCGCCCTGCCCCGCGGACACGCACGACCTCGAGCTGGCGTGCCTCGCTGTCGAGGACGACCGGCTCGTGTTCACTCAGCAGCGAGTCGCGGCGTTGTGGATGGTGTCGGTCGCAGGTCGACAAGAGTCCTTCGCGCTGAGTCCGGCAGCGCGCCAGGTGATCGGCGGGCTCTCGCCGAGTCAGGCATACCGCGTCGAGACCTTCAGCGCCGACGCCACCGGAGTCGAGCGTAGTCGGGGCGTCGATGTAGTGACCAGCGAGCCCCGGGCGCGCGTGGTCGTGAGCGAAGTGATGGCGAACCCAGTGGGCCCGGAGCCGGCGCAAGAGTGGGTCGAGCTGTACAACGATGGCCTCGTGCCCGTCGCCCTCGAGGGTTATCGCCTCTCGGACGGAGCTGCCGAGTACCCGCTGGAAGCGGCGCTGCTCGAGCCCGGGGCCTTCGCGCTGGTGGTGCGTCACGACTTCGACGCTGACTCGGTCGTGGACCACCCGCCGGCCGCCGCCACGGTCCTGGTGCGCGTCGCGCAGTTGGGGAAGAACGGCCTGGCCAACGGCGGCGAACCCATCACGCTGTCTCGCCCGGACGGCGAGCTCGTCTCTCGCTTTCCCGCGCGCTCGGCGAGCAAGGCGGGTCGCAGCATAGCTCGGCGAAAGGGGGCCTTCGATGACGATGCCGCGGGACTTCTCCCGCACGGCCCGCCCGGCGCGTCGCCGGGGCTGCCCAACGGCTTCGAGTGAGCCGGGCGTCCCGTCACTCGCCGGCGATGGTCATACGATCGACCTTCAGCGTGGGCGCGACCGTGCTGCGCTTGAACTCCAGATCGTTGGCCACGGCGTCGATGCCCTTCAGCATCGCGTCGAGATTGGACGACACCGTGATCTCCGAGACTGGGTAGGCGAGCTCGCCGTTCTCGATCCAAAACCCCGAGGCGCCCCGGGAGTAGTCGCCAGTGACCGCGTTGAAGCCGAACCCCATCATGTCGGTCACGTACAGGCCTTGCTTCACCGACGCGATCAGCGCCTCACGCGTCTGCTCGCCGGGCGCTACGATGAAGTTGGTCGTGGTGGGGGTCACGGTGGTACTGCCCGAAGACGCGCTCCCGGTGGACTTGCGGCCCAGCTTGCGGGCGCTGTAGCAGTCGAGCAGGTACGTCTCGAGCCGACCCTTGTCGACGACAACCGTCCGGCGAGAGGGCAGCCCCTCACCGTCGAACGGTCGCGAGCCCGGCGCACCCGGGCGCAGGGGGTCGTCCACGATGGTCAAGAGCGGGCTGGCGACGAGGGTGCCCTCGCGCTCGAGTAGGTAGCTCGACTTGCGCCAAATACTGCTGCCCAACAGGCACCCCGCGAGGGTGCCGATCAGCGAGGCGGCGACGTCCGGATCGAACACGACGGGCGCCTCTCCGGTCGCCACCTTGCGTGCGCCCAGCTTCTGAAGCGTGCGGCGGGCTGCCTCGATCCCAACCGCCTCGTGATCCTCGAGCTGGGTGAGGTGGCGCCCGCCCGTCCAGTAGAAGCCCCGCCGCTTCTTGCCGCCGGTGTCCTCCGCGACGGGGGAGACCACGAGGGACGCGTAGGACGTAGTGAACGCGCCTCGAAAGCCGGTGCTGAGGACAGTGGCGATGGTGTTCTGGGTGCGCGAGAAGCTGGCGCCGTCGCTCAGCGTGAGGCGCGCGTCGTGAGCGAGCGCGGCGCGTTCGGCAGCGGTCGCGCGACGTAGGGCCTCGTCCGCGTCGATGCCAGCCACCGCCTCGTCATACAGCTCGAGCTCGGGGAAGGGTGGGCTGGCGAGCTCGCTCGGGTCCGCCGGACCGGCGCAGGGGTCCGGCTCCGTCAGCTCCAACAGCGCGAGGGCGTCGGCCACCGCGCGCTGCAGACCCGCTTCCGTCAAATCGCTGGTGGCGGTGATGGCGACCCGCTGATCGCGCATGACTCGCAGCGAGACGCTGCGAGTGCCCGCCTCCTCGACCAACTCGGGCTCGCCCAGGCGAACCTTCGCGCTCAGTTCCCAGCCAGCGTGGGCGGTCGCGTCAGCGAACTGCGCTCCGCCCCCGAGGGCGTCGTCCACCAGGCGCTCTGCCAGAGTGATCAGCTGTCGTTCCGAGTCCTTCATGAGACGACGGGCACCGTGAGGCCACGCGACCCTGACGTCAATTCCCGACAGCCGGTCTTCGCTTCTCAGCTGGTCACTCGCTTGACGATGGCCCGGAACGTGAACGCGGCGCCGCCCACGAGCAGGGCCGAGAGCCAAACCAGGCCGTAGCCGAGCGGGCTACCGGCCAACGGGCGGACGCCGAACTTACCCTGGTACTGCGCGAAGGTCGCCAGCACCGCGAGGCGGGGCAGGGTAGCCGCGACGATCGCGACGACCGCGATGACGAGAACCGCCACGCCCTGCAGCACCAGCTGCCGCCGGCGTAGCGCCGGCGTGCTGCTCCCGAGCCACGTCCCCAGCGGGACACAGGCCGTCACGGCTAGCACCCAGAGCATGAACGCGAGGCTGGGTACGCGACGGCTATCCAGCAGGTAGGCTAGCGACCAGTCGGGCGCGATCGCCACCAGGAATGCCGCGCATGGACCGAGCAGCAGCAGCCCGAAGGCCGCGCCCAGAACCAGCGCGCGAGCCAGGATCGCCGGGTGCCCACGTGACTCTCCCGCGGCCGACGCGAACACGAGACCGGCGAGCAAGCCGAGCAGGGGCAGGGAAGCAAGGGGCATCCGTCGTAACCCGGGCGCACGGTAGCACGGCGGCGCGACCCGAGAGCCCTCACGGTTGGCGCCGGGCGCTGGGCATTGCGGCAAGCAGGGTCGTGTTCTACATCGCTCCTCGGAGGTTTCGTGGATCAAGACAAGCTCAGAGCTCTGCTGATGGAGCTGCAATCCGGCGGGCGTTCCGTCGAGGACGTGCTCGGGGCGCTCAAGCACCTGCCCTATGCGGATCTGGGCTACGCACGGGTCGACCACCATCGCTCCTTGCGCCAAGGGCTGCCCGAGGTGGTACTGGGGCTCGGGAAGACGCCCGAGCAGATCGCGGGCATCGCCCGGCGTCTGGTCGAAGCGGAGCAGAACGTGCTCATTACGCGTTTGTCCCCCGAGCAGGGCGCCGCCGTCCGCGAGCTGTTGCCAGCGCTGCAGCTACACCCGATCGCGGGCGTGGCCACCTACGAGCACGCGCCCATCCCGCAGCGCACCGACGTTCCTGTCGCCCTGGTCACCGCGGGGACCAGCGACTTGCCCGTCGCCGAGGAGGCAGCGGAGACCCTGCGCATGGCTGGGGTCCCACATGTGCGGGTGTTCGACGTTGGCGTCGCCGGCATCCACCGACTCTTCGGCTCACTCGAGGTACTGACAGCCGCGCCTGCGGTGATCGTCGTCGCGGGCATGGAAGGCGCTCTTCCCAGCGTCGTCGGCGGGCTGGTCGCGTGCCCGGTCATCGCCGTTCCGACGAGCATCGGCTATGGGGCTGCGTTCGCCGGCGTCACCGCGCTGTGCGGCATGCTCACGGGCTGCGCCGCAGGCGTTACGGTGGTGAACATCGACAACGGCTTCGGCGCCGCGATGGCGGTGTTGCGGCTGCTCGCCAAGCCCGTGGGAGCGCCGTCCCCGTGAGCGCACAGGACGGCCGGGGCGGCCAGGGCCACGGTCACGGCCCCGGGGGTCATGGCCATGGTCACGGCCACGGCGGCCATGGTCACGGCCACGGCGGCCGCGATTCGGCGGGCGCTCCGTCCAAGCCCGAGGCCCACCGAGCTCCGCTGACGCGGGGTGCTGGTGGCGCCAAGCGGCTGCACCTCGACGCTGCGAGCGGCGTGGCCGGCGACATGACCGTCGCGGCGTTGGTCGATCTCGGTGTGCCGCTGGCGGTGGTCGAGGCCGCGATCGCCGAGCTCCGACTTCCCGGTGTGGTCGTCGGGCTCGACTCGGTGTTCGCGGGCGCGATCGGCGCGTCTCGTTTCCGCGTCGAGCCAGCCCAGAGCGAGCGTGACCGGCACTACTCCGAGATTGACGAGCTCATCGCGCGATCCTCGTTGGCGCCTGGCGTCATCGACCTGTCGCGACGGATCTTTCGCCGTCTGGCCGAAGCGGAGAGCCGTGTTCATCGCATCGACATCGGGAGCGTGACGTTTCACGAGGTAGGCGCGGTGGACGCCATCGTGGACATCGTGGGAGCGGCGGCGTGCTTCGAGTACCTGGGGGCGGCGGTGTCCTGTTCGCCGCTGCCGCTGGGTCACGGGTTCGTCGACTGCCGGCACGGAGTGCTGCCACTCCCAGCGCCTGCCACGGTGGAGTGCTTGTTGGGCGTGCCGACCTTCGACGCGGGCATCGAGGCAGAGCTGGTGACGCCCACCGGAGCTGCCATCGTGGCGACCGTCGCCGAGTCGTTCGTGCGTTGGCCAGCGCTCTCGGTGGAGAGGGTCGGGTGGGGCGCTGGCTCGCGAGAGCTGCCGGACCGACCCAACGCGCTCCGAGCGGTGCTCGGTCAGCCGCTGGGGACCTCGACCCGGGAGCTGGTGGTGGTCGAAGCGAACGTGGACGATTTGACGGGCGAGCTGGCGGCGCACGCGATCGCGGAGTTGCTCCGGGCCGGCGCCCTCGACGCCTGGGCCACTCCCGCCACCATGAAGAAGGGCCGCCCGGGGCTGCTCTTGCACGCCTTGGGTGAACCCGAGACCGCCGAACGCCTGGCTCAGCTGCTGCTGCGGGAGACGACCACCCTGGGCGTTCGAGCCTACGTCACCAGCCGCGTGGAGCGTCCCCGTCGCCTCATCGAAGTGGCCACGCGCTTCGGGGTCGTTCCGGTCAAGATCTCCGGAGGCGCGCTCGGGCCCGAGCAAGTCAAGCCGGAGTTCGATGTCTGCGCGGCGCTGGCGCTCGAACACGGCGTTCCGGTGCGCGAGGTCATCGCCGAAGCGGTGGCGTCAGTCCGGTCGCTCGACGGGTAGCCCGACTGCTTCCCAGCTGAGGACGCCGCCTTCGAGGAACGACACCGGGACGCCTTGCTCCGCGAGGGACGCGGCCAGCTCGCTGGTCTTGTCGCCCGCGCGACAGTACAGCACCGGCGCGCCGGGCAACATGTGAAGCTCGGCCAGCCGCGTCTGGATCTCCTCCAGCGGGAGATGCACGGCTCCCGGTAGATGCGCGCGCTGAAACACGGCCTGCTCGCGGGTGTCGACCAGGCTCACCTGCCGTCGGGTGATGAGCGCCGCGACCTCCTCTGGCTTGAGCGCGCCAGCTGCCCGGGGCAAGAAGGGATCGAGCATCTCGCGCAGCTCGGCCTTGCGCAGCGCGCCGACCTTGCCACCCACCGGGCGCCCCTGGTGGAACACGACGAAGGTGGGCACGGACTGAACGCCCAGCTCTCGCGCGAGCAGGGGGGAACGATCGATGTCCACCTGCACGACGCGCGCCTTGCCCGAGAGCTCCTGCGCCAGCCGCTCGAGCTCGGGAGCGACGGTCTTGCAGGGGCCACACCACTCGGCGCCGAACTCCACCAGTACGGGCAGATCCACGCGTAGGACCTCTTGCTCGAAGTTGTGCTCGGTGACGGTCGGGATGGGCATGGCTCAGGCCATAGAGCAGGGCGCGCGGGCCTGCAACCGGTTCAGCGCCGCGCCCAGCCGCGGCCATGCGGCACCCGTCGGCGACGCCGCGGATCGAGCCGCGCCTCGAGCAGTCGGCCGAGGACGTAGAGCGCGCCCAGGGTCGCGATCGCCAGCGCGAGCGCTGCACTGGCGGCCGCGCGCGGGGCTGCCTCGTCACCGAGCAGCGTGCCCCAGGTCGGACGGTCACTCTCGAAGCCGGTGAACGTCAGGGCCGTCTCCAGCGCGACCACATGCACCGCCGTGAGCACCACACTGACCCACAGGGGACTGAGCACGTGCGCCCCGACGTGGCGTACGAGTATCCGTGATGGCGACGCGCCGAGAGCTCGGGCGGCGAGCACCCAGTCCGTCGAGCGCAACGCCAAGAGCTCCGCCCGCAGCAAGCGGCCGAGCTCCACTCCACGCGACAGGCCGAGCACGAGCGCGAAGGCCAACAGCGTGTCGCCGCCCTCCCAGGTGCGCACCACCGCGAGCATGATCAACGTCGGCAGGGTGCTCGACAGCTCCACCGCGCGCGCCAGGAGGGCATCGCCCAGGGTGCCTCCCCAGCCGGCCGGACCACCGAGCGCTGCGCCGACCACGAGCGACACGAGCACCGTCGTCCAAACGAGCAACGCCATGCTCCGGCTGCCGTGGAGCAACACCGCGAGCGCGTCGCGGCCGCGGCCGTCGGTGCCGAGCCAGTGCTCGGCGGACGGCGCCAAGTGCCTCGCGGCCTCGGCCTCCTCCGCCGCGAAGCGCCCGAAGCTCGCCGCGATCGCGGCGCACGCGACCACCAGTAGCACGCTGGCGGCGGCCCACCCCGCGAAGCGCGGCAGTCGGCTCACGACCGCACCTCACGCTCGAGGAACGCCCGAGCGACCGCCGGGTGAACGAGCCCGAGCATGGCGTCGCTCAGGACCTGCAGCAGCGCGCCCAGTGTCGCGCAGGCCAGGCCAAACGCCATCAGCCACGCGACGTCGCCCCCCGCCACGGCCACCAACGTCACCGTTCCCAGTCCCGGCAGACCGAGCGCGTGCTCGACGACGATTGTCGCCGAGAGCACTGTGGGCAGCTCTCGTCCCGCGAGTGAGACGACTACTGCCGAGGCGTTGCGAAAGCTCAGCGCGATGGCCCGCAGCGGAGTCGCACCAAAGGCGCGTCGCAACTGGACGTGCTCGCTCGGCAGCTCACGCCGGCTGGCCGCCGCTTGGTAGCGGGCAACGAGCAGTCCACCCACCAGAGCCATGACCAGGCCCCCCGTCAGGGCGCGTCCAGATGCAGACGCCGGCGCCGCCTCGATCGCGAGCCACGACAGGGGCGTCGCCGCGAGTGCGAGCGCCGCGGTGGCGAGCAGTCGATCGGTCACGGCCTGCACGGAGGACCAGAGCCCGATGCCGATCCCAGAGAGCAGACAGCCGAGCCACGCGACGGTCACCAGCCAGAGCGTCAGCGGTGCTCGTTGCTTCGCGACCACCAGCACCGGCTCGCCGCTCTGCAGCGTGCCGAGCTTCCCGTAGACCACGCTCTCCGCCCAGCGCCCGTACTGGGTCTGGGTGAGCATCGCGAAGACGCGGTCCACGCCGTCGAGGGTGTCGAAGTCGGTGCGGTTCTCGCGCCACCAGCGCTGCCAATCCCGGCTGATTCTGGCGGCCTGCTCGACGGTTGCTTGGGGATGAACTCGCCAAGGGACTCCGCTGACGTGCGCCAGGGCGTCGGTCAGACGCGCGGCCCGTGGTACGTCCGCCGCGGAGGCGAGGGGCTCCAGCCCGGCGATCAGCTCCGGTAGCGCGTAAGTGTCCAGGACCAGCACGTCCTCGCGCCGTCCGGCGCTCGTCCCTGCGGCGAGGCGGCGCACGGCTCGCTTGACGATCTGGGGTCGGAAGTCGATGGCCCGGTCCTGCCAGAATCGCATCCAGAAGACGACGGCTCCGCTCGGGTCGTCGAGCTCGTCGCTTCGGGTGCCCATGCGCCGGCCCACGGGAGCGAGGGCGAGCGCGACGCGGGAGCGCGCCTCTGGGCCCAGGGTGTCGAACAGCGGCAGCACGTGCGGCAGCGCGGCGCCGCCCAGGCGCACCAGCTCGGCCGCGGCGCGACCGTCCGCGTCCGCTCCAGCAGCCAGACGGTGAACGGCGCCCTCGGCGCGCTCGCGAACCGAGCGCGGGCTCGGCTGGAAGAACAGGGGCGCCGGCTCGGCCCCCGGCCGCACTTCGCCTCCGGCCGCGCTCGTCCTCGGCGAGATGAACCAGAAGAGCAGGCCGGACACGACGACCAGCGTCGGCACGATCCACAGGATCCGCCGCAGGCTGCGTGCCATCGCCGGTGCTCAGCGCAGAAAGGCGAAACCCGTGATGGCCACGGCCACCAGGACCCCGATCACGGCGAGCCCGACGACCAGCGGCGGCCAGCCGTTGACCGGGATGTTCACGGGCTCGTCGACGCCATCGAACACGGGCGGAGGGCTGGAGGGGACCGCACGCGGTGCAGCGGGCGAGTCGTCAGCGCCGGACCCGTCCGGTGCATCGACCGCCGGCGTCTGCATGCCGAACATCGTGTGACCAACCCGGAGCTTGCGCGACTCGCGCAGCGCCTCGTCGCTGGCGTCGGCGGTTGGGAGGTCGTGATCGGTGATGGCTGTAGCCCGAACCGTGACCTCCGAGCTGGACGCGTCGGGGAGCGCGTACTTGCGGTAGCCGAGATCATCCCCTGGTTCCGGGGCGCGGAGGCCGCCGCCCTCGAAACGAGCGACGATCACGGTCACGTTGTCGTGGCCGCCGGCCAGATTCGCCCGCTCGGTGAGCACCTTGCAGGTGTCCGCCGGCTCCCGCACGCTGAGCATCACCTCCCGGATTTCGTCGGCGCGGATCATGCCGGAGAGGCCGTCCGAGCACACCAGCAGGGTGTCGCCCTCCCTCAGATCCACATAGGTCAGGTCGACTTGTACCGTGTCGGCCGTGCCGAGGGCCTGCAGGATGATGTTGTTGTGCTCGAAGGTCTCGGCCTCTTCCTCGGTGAGCTGGCCCGCCTCGATCAGCTGATTGACGAGGGACTGGTCTCGCGACACCTGCACCAGCTTCTCGCCGCGCAAGATGTAGGCGCGACTGTCGCCGACCTGGGCGACGAACAGCCGCTCATCCATCAGCGCCGCCACCGTCGCAGTGGTGCCCATTCCGCGCCGGGTGCGGTCCGCGCGTGCTTCATTGAAGATGCGGATCCCGGCGTCCTCGACGGCGTGGACGAGACGACGTGCAAGGTCGTCGTGATTGAGCACGGGCTCGCCGCCGACCAGGCGCTCGTACACGATGTCCACAGCGAGTTGACTGGCGACCTCGCCGGCCGCCGCGCCGCCCATGCCATCGCATACGGCGTAGACCGCGCCTCGGCGACCGATCGTCTGAGGCTCTGCCGCCGCGGGTCGGCGATAGGGGTCCGAGTCGTCCGCGGTGAGCAGGCTGCGGGTCTTCTCCGTCAGATCGGCGATCAGGAAGTTGTCTTCGTTGTGCTCGCGGATTTGCCCGACGTCCGTGCGTCCGAACACGGTGACCCGGATGGCGTCCGACTCTTGCTCGGCTGACTTCGAATCGTCGCTCATGGTTGGCCTGCGCTGGCATCGATGTCGATGCGGAACAGATGCTGCCCGACGCGCACGTGGTCTCCGGCGGTGAGGGCGTGCTCGCCACGCAGCGCCACATACGTCCCGTTGGACGAACCCAGGTCCCGCAGGGAGAAGCCGCCGCTCGCGCCATCCCGGGTAATGGCAGCGTGCTTTCTGCTCATGAAGGGGTCCGCCGTGAACACGATGTCGCCGCTCTCGCGGCCGAGCACGGTCTCTTCGCGGGTGAGGTAGTGGACGTCCCGCGTCACCCCTTCGACGGTCCGCTGGCAGAGCCGGGCGAGCCGCGGCATCGCGGGGGATCCGAATACTTGTGTTCCCAGCTCCATCGCCGGACCGAAGCCCTTCTCGGCAGCGCTCACCAGGTCGAACCTTAACACTTCGAGCCCCACCAACACCAAGTCCCCATCCACCAAGGCGTGGGGCTTTCTGAGCCGGAGGTAGACGCCGTTGACCGAGCCCAGGTCCATGATGAAGAAGCGGCCGCCCCGGTGGACCACCCGCGCGTGGCGGGGCGAGACGTAGGGGTCGTTCGGCAGCTGAATGGCCCCCTGATCGTGGCCGATGTCCGTCTGATCCTGGCCCAGAGCATACTCGCGTCCCGGGGACCCGTCCTGGGCGATGACGACCAGTCGCGAACGCCCCGCGCTGGCTCCGGGGACCACGGCCGGGGCAACGAACCGCGCCGGGTCGGGTGGGGGAGGCGCGACCGGCGGCGAAGGCAGGGAGGGTGCCTTGGCCACGGGGACCTCGGGACGCGTCGAGTCGGGCGCGTCGGGCGCGAGCTTGGCACCGCAGTACTGGCAGTACGCCATGTGCGGTCGGTTTCTGCCGGAGCAGCGGCCGCACACGACGTCGGATACTTCGGCGGGCCGGGCCGCAGCCCCCACCACCGGAGCGCCCTGCAGCGGCGCTGGCGCCGGCTGCGCCATCCGCGTCCCGCACTCGGCGCAAAACGCGCTGTCGAGCGGGTTCTCGGTGCCGCATCGGCCGCAGCGCATCCCCGCGGTGGGCTGCTGGAGGCGACCCGAGAAGTCGAAGTCGGGCGCCGGCGGACGAGCCCGCACCGACTCAGGCGGGCCCTTGAACCCGGGGACCCCGCGCGGCGGCGTGGGCGCGACCAGACGCACCGGCAGACGGTTGCCACAGTCCTGACAGAATCGCAGGTCATCCGGGTTGTCCCGGCCGCACCGGTCGCACTTCACGTCGGACGAAGAGGAGCCCGCGCCGCAGGCCGAGTCAATACCTCAGTCGCCTCACCAGCGCGGTAGGGGTTCGCGGACCTCGAGAACGACCTCTAGCAGCACC
The DNA here is from genome assembly GCA_019637295.1 of Polyangiaceae bacterium. Lineage (GTDB taxonomy): Bacteria > Myxococcota_A > Polyangia > Polyangiales > Polyangiaceae > JACKEA01. Next base: position 303,077 of record JAHBVX010000003.1, on the reverse strand, counting down.
CCGTGGGCGAATCCGAAGCCCAGGAAGTGGTCGGCGCGTCGCTGCCCCGCCGTGTCCGTCCAGCCCCGAAACAGGAACGGCCGATAGCCGAGCGCCCCGCCGACGACGGTGGTGCGGCTCAGCTGCAGCTCCGCGCCTACCGCCACGAAGGACGTCACGCCCCCCGTCTCCGACCCCCACTCGCTGCCGTAAAGCACCGCGCCGAGGCCGCTGGTCAGGTACGGGGTGAGCTTGGTGCCGTAGTCCAAGTAGTAGCGGGTTTCTGCTCGGATCTGCTGCAAGATGGCCAACCTGAGCAGGTTCGAGGAGTCGTGCCGCGACGCCTCGTAAGCGCCGCCGACATACCACGGTCCCCGAGCCCGGTAGCCCACTCGGACTGCCAGCCCACCTCCCGACCCGAGGATGCATGGCCGCGTGGCGCTCGCTGGACAGACGTCGCCGGCACTGGCGATGGTCTCGGCGCTGAAGGCGACCCCGTACTGGACGTAGTCGAAGCTAGAGGGCGGGGGACGATCACCTTCGGTCGCGCCCAGCGACGGTGCGGCCCAGATGACCGCGAGCGGCAGCCCCGAGCGAGCGAGTCTCACTCCGACGTTCTACCTCAGGCCGCGCTCAGCGTCCCCAAACCTCGCGCGGATTCGGCCAAAGCGCGCTGGTTTACCGCCGGGCGACGATCCCGTTTCAGTCGGGCTTGACGGCAGCGAGGCGCTTCGCTTATTGGCGGTCTGCACAAGCTCGGAGCAATACTTTCGATGGAAATCTACCTCGACCGGCGCGCGGTGCGCCAAATTCGACTCGCGGCACAGGAAGCCGTGGAAGAAGGCGACACCGAGTCCCTGCGTGAGGACGTCATGGACGCCTTCAACGAGGACCAGGTCGAAGAGATCGAGCGCCGGCTCGACAACGGGGACTTCTTCGAGTTTCTGACTGACGTCATCGACGAGTGGAACGGTGACGACATCGACGAGCTGCTCGAGCTGCTCGAGACCCAGCTCGGCGAGGTAGGGATCGACGTCAAGACCGACGCCAAGGACGACGAAGAGGAAGAGGACGACGACGAGCCCGCCGACGAGGATGACGACGCCGAGCCCATCGAGGACGAGGTCGAGGAAGAGCTCGCGGACGACGAGGACTGAGGTATCACTTCAGCTCGCGGGCGACGTAGTCACGGCAGCTGCGCCCTTCCAGGGGGCCGAGGGCGCTGCACAGGAGCTGAGCGCAGGGCGCGAAGCGCGAGTCGGGCAGCTCCCGTCGCAAGAGCCCGAGCGCGGAACAGGCGCGGCGCTGGTCGCCCATCGAGCCTGCGAGGCGCGCCTCGCGCCACAGAGCGTCGTCGCGGAGCAGGCTGTGTGGATGCTCGTGGAACAGCCGGCGCAGCTCCGCCACGGCACGCTCGGGCTGGCCCTGCTGCTCGTAGATCGAGGCTCTCAGCAGGCGAGCCTCGGCGAAGGCGGGCTTGTCGTAGCTGCCTTGCAGATGGCTCGTTTCTCGCTCCGCGAGCAGGATGTTCGTCGCGTCGAGCGCGTCGCCCAGGCGGCCGAGTCCGACGTCGATGCGTGCCGCGCGAATCAGTGCGTCGTCCCAGTAGGCACCGATCGGATAGGGAAACGCTCGCGCCGTGTCGCGATATACCGCCCGCGCCTCGGCGGGCCGCCCCGCTCGCTCGAGCAGCTCTGCGCGACGAAAGCGCAGTTGCTCGTCCACCGCCGTGCCACGCACCGCTGGCTCCAGGGCGACGGCCCACCCCAGCGCAGCCTGGGCGCCTTGGCTGTGCTCGACGTGACGTAGACTTCGGTCCGCGGCGTGCAGCGCGAGCGGTGAGCGGGGACGAGCCTTCACCAGCTGGGTCAGGCAATCGAAACCCTCGCTGGCGGCTCCGGACTCGATGACTAGATCGCAGCGGTCGTAGTGCGCGCGGTCCGCTCGGTGACTGCGCGGATGCTGGCGCACCAGGTCGTCCAGGACGGCACGCGCGAGCGCGGACCGCCCTGAGCGGCGGAGGCTCGCTGCCCGACGATACAGCGCGTCGGCCTGGTCCCGCGGGCGCTCGGCTTCGTCGTGCGCGCGCTGCCAGTGGGTCGCCGCTTCGTCGTAGCGACCGCTCGCGTAGGCGCGCTCTGCCGCGGCCCGAGCTTCGGCGTAGCGAGCGGGGAGCGAGGGTGCGCAACCTAGCGCCACCGCCAGCGCGACGACTGCCGCTCGCTCTACCATCAGCCGCTCCCGGATGAGCGGTGGACGCGCTCGATCACGCGGGCCAGCTTCTCGGCGGCGCTGCGACAGGCTGCCGCGCCCACGTCCAGATGCGTGACGGCTCGCAGGGTCTTCGGCGCGATGCTGCCCAGGAGCACGCCCTCGGCTCGCGCTTGCTCGATCACGTGAGCTTCGCTGGCGGCTTCGAGTTCGATGTTGACGATGTTGGTCTCCACCTGCTCGAGGACCACGCGTGCACCGTGGGCGCCGGCGACGACGAGCGCCAGCGCGCGTGCGTTGGCGTGGTCCTCGGCCAGCCGCTCCAAGTTGTGGTCGAGCCCATACAGCGCCGCGGCCGCGAGCACCCCCGCCTGGCGCATGGCGCCTCCCAACATGCGCCGATAGCGCAGGGCCAGCTGCAGCGTCTCCGCGGGCCCTGCCAGCACGGAGCCCACCGGGGCTCCGAGCCCCTTCGAGAAGCACACGCTGACCGTGTCCGCCCCTTCGGCTAGCGCAGCGAGCGGCTCTCCGCTCGCGACGCTGGCGTTCCAGAGTCGCGCGCCGTCGAGATGCACGCCCAGGCCCAGGCGCCGGGCGCGCTCGCACACGGCGCGCATCAGCGGCAGCGGGAAGACCCGCCCACCGGCGCGGTTGTGGGTGTTCTCGATCACGACCAGGCTGGTGCGCGGCACATAGAAGGCGTCCGGTTTGATCGCCCGCTCGAGTTCGTCGGCGTCGAACAGTCCGCCGTGCCCCGCCACCGCGATCTGTACCCCGGACAGCGCGCCCGCTGCGCCCGACTCGAACCAGGCCGAGTGCGCGCCCTCGCCTACGACGATCTCGTCTCCTCGCCGTGTCTGACACATGAGCGCGAGCTGGTTGCCGAACGTCCCGGAAGGCACCAGCAGCGCGCGCTCCTTGCCCAGCAGCGCGGCCACACGTTCTTCCAGCGCACGAACCGTCGGGTCTTCGCCGTAGATGTCGTCGCCAACTTCGGCAGCGGCGAGCGCCCGTCGCATCCCCTCGCTGGGCCGGGTCACGGTGTCGGAACGTAGATCGACGACGGTCATGGTCACCAGGGAGCCTACTCGGGTCGCGCGCGTCGCTCCAGCGCGGCGACGAGCAGCTCATAGGCGATGACTTGGGTCGCCTGGGCCAGGTTGATGCTCGGCTGATCACCGGCCATGGGGATGCGGACGCACACGTGCGCGCGAGACACCTGCGCCGCATCGAGTCCGGTCTTCTCGTTTCCGAACACGAGCGCGGTACGCTCGCCGCGCTCCGCCCAGCCCACGACGGTCGGACACAGCACGCGAGGGGCGAGTACCCCGCTGACGCCGCGTCGCGAGGTGGTGGCGACCACGTGCTCCGCCCCGTCGAGGGCTTCGACTAGTGAGTCGACGACGCGCGCCTGGTCGAGGACGTCCCGGGACTTGACGGCCATCTTCAGTGCCATCTCGTGGTCCGGTCGCGCCAGCCTCCCAGGTCGCACGATCACCAGTCGGGTGAAGCCCATGGTCTTGATCGCGCGCGCCGCCGCGCCCACGTTCTCCGGGTAGTGGGGCGCGACCAGCACGAAGCGGACCTGGTGGTGCACGGGCAGCACCAGGGTCGGCTTCGGATCGGCGGTGTCGTGCAGCATGTCACTGAGGCTTGGCGGACTTGGCGCAGCGCAGCCCGAGGGTGGGGCTGCGATGGCCCGGCTCCGCGCGGCCGCGCGCGGCGCCGCGCAGCCAGGGCGGCGCCTGTGAGTAATGGCCGCCCCGCACGACCCGCTCGCTCCCCGCGCTCCCGCTCGCCGGCCCGGTAGGGTTCTTCACCGGGTCGCTCGGGTAGCTCGTCGCGTAACGATCCGCGGTCCACTCGCCGACGTTGCCGGCCAGATCCAAGAAGCCGTCGGGCGTGCGCCCGGCTGGAAACGACCCCACGGGCGCGAGCTCGGCGAAGCCGTCGCGGGCGCTGGTGGGGTCGAGGCCGAGCCGGCCGTGGTTGGCCGCGCGCGAGTTCCACAGATCGCCCCAGGGGTAGCGGCGGCCCGTCGCGCCTCGGGCGGCGCGCTCGAACTCGGCCTCCGTCGGCAAGCGAGCGCCACGGAAGCGGCAGTAATCCTGCGCGTCGTTCCAGGTCACGAGGGACGCTGGGAAGCTCGGTATGTCGAAGCGACGCGCGCCCTCGGAGAATGGGATGGCACGGCAGCGACCGAGCTTCACGCAGTGGGCGTACTCGGCGACCGTGACCTCCGTGCGGTCCAGCCAAAACGCGTCGAGGGTGACGAGATGCGCCTCCATTTCGTCCGAGAACAGCTCTTCGCGACAGCGGTGTCCCAGAGGCTCGCGCGCGCAGTCCGCGACAGCCCCGAGCACGTCCGCGATGGTCGACCCCATCCGGAAGGTGGAGGCAGAGACCTTGAGCATCAGCGAGCCGGGTGCGCGGAGCGTGGCCAACCCTCCGGTCAGCGCGCTCTCGGCGGGGGACGCAGGAGGACGTGAAGTTGCGGGGCCGCTCTGCCGCGCAAGCGACGCTCTGGGACACAGCGCGACGAGCCCGAGCGACACCACGGCGGCCGCAGCCAAGCCCGAGTGTCGCCACGGCGCCCAGCGCGGCACGCTTCAGCAGGCTCCCGGACAGGCCCCGGCGACGCACTGGCTGAGCGCGTTGTACGCGTTGGCGCCGCTGCCGTACTGCGAGCAGTACTGCTGGAAGCAGGTCGAGACGTTCGACGCGTTGGAGCAGTACTGCGAGAGGCAGCTCGCCAAGCTCTGGCACGCGGGCTGCGAGAAGCAGGTGCCCGCCTGGCTGCAGCAGTTGCCGTTGATGCAGGCGTCGCACGTCTGGTTGCCGGTGCTCACCGGAGTGGGGCAGCCGGTCGAGCCGCCGCCGGTCCCACCGCCGCCGGCGCCCGAGCCGCCGCTACCGCCCGAGCCGCCGCTACCGCCGCTGCCGGTCACGCCGCCGGTCCCGTTGCCCGTGGCGCACTGCGCGAGGCAGGCGCTCGGGTTACCGGTTTGGCAGTAGCAGGTGTCGTAACACGCCGTGCAAGCCGCGCAGTTGCCCTGGCCGCAGCCGAGCACGCCACCGGCCGGTGGGTCGCACTGGGGCGCACAGTTCACCGGTGCGACGCCGGAGCACACGCAGGCGTCGAAGCAGCTCGGGCAGGACTGACATTGGTCGTCGGTCGTACAGGCTGTGCTGGGCAAGGCCGGATCGTCCTCGCTCGAGCACGACGTCGACAACACGGCGACGGCTGCCACCGCCGCACCGAACCACCAGTGGCTTCGCATCGGCTGGGACCATAGCGCGCCTTTGCGGTGACAACCAGCGCGAGCGACGTGCTCAAGAGCTGTCGAATAATCGACAGCTCTTTCATTCTTTCACCGGGGAGGCACGCGCCTCCCCGCCCCGCCGAAGTGAATTCGTCGGGGCCCCACCCCACGCGGGCCGGCTCCGCCGGCGCGAACTGGGTCAATTCCTGACAGCCCTTCAGATCCCGCCTGCTGCGTCTGGGGCCTCGCCGGGCCTGGGCTCGGTCGTGCTCGCGCCATCTGCAGGCTCGGCGGCCTTCGCGTCCTCCTCGGCGCCCCCGTCGGCAGCCGGACGCGCTGCTGCGCTCGGCGAGTCCGCTTCGCGTCCGGGATCGCGCTTGGGCGCCGCGGAGGGTGGGCGCTCCGCGAGAAAGCCGAGGGGCTCGTTCGGCTCCTCGCCGGACGGGGCCGGCGCGGTGGCTGGACCGCGATCGAGCGCGCCGGAGGCGAAGGCCGCGAGCCCAATCACGACCGCGCCCGCGAGGAAGCCTCCCACGGCCAGCACACGGCCTCGGCGTTCGGTACCGTGCTCGAGCTCGCGTCGCTGGCGATCCGGCAGCGTGGGCATGCGCGACCGGGGGCTCAGCGCCAGGGCCTCGGCCAGCGCCCGCCCGAAGTCGTCGCAGCTCGGCCAGCGCTTCCTGGGGTCCTTGTCCAGCGCCCGGAACAGCGCGGCGTCCACGTGAGGGTCGAGGCCGCACGCTCCTGCGATCGTGGGTGGGTGCTCGGTCGCGATGCGCGTGGCCACCGCGATCGCGTCCTGACCGGGGAACGCGCGCTTGCCCGACAGCGCTTCGTACAGGGTCGCGGCCAGCGAGAACTGGTCAGACTGGGGCGAGAAGGTGCCGCTGCTGATCGCCTCGGGCGCGCTGTACGCGGGCGTCCCGAGCAAGCCGCCGTCGCGCGTCAGCGTGGAGTCCGGCACCCGGGCGATCCCGAAGTCGGCGATCTTGGCGCCCGCGCGGTTCAGGATCAGGTTCTCTGGCTTGATGTCGCGGTGCAAGACGCCCGCGGCGTGCGCCGTGGTCAGCGCGTCGCCGAGCTCGCGCGCGAGCTTTCCGGCAGCCTCCGGACCGAGCGAGCCCCGCGTCTGCAGGCGCTCCTTCAGGGTCGGGCCCTCGACGTACTCGAACACCAAGAACAGCCCGAGCTCGGGATCTTCCCCCATGTCGTGCAGCGCCACGATGTTCGGGTGCACGACGCGCGCTGACGCGCGCGCCTCTTGACGCATGCGCTCGAGCAGACTGGGAAGCTGCTCGGGCGGGAGCTTCAGATCATCACGCAGCAGTTTGATGGCGACGTTGCGGTCCAGGACCGGGTCCCGCGCCAGCAGCACGCGTCCCATGGCGCCGTGACCGAGCAGGCGCTCGATCCGGTAGCGGCCGACAGTCTCTGGCTGGCCAGTACTGGGCGCGGCGGGGGGGGCGGAAGGTGTAGTGCTCACCGGAGTCGTCGACGGGGCCGCGAGTCTATATCAGCGGTGGCGTGTGGCTGACAACGCACCGCTGGCGGGCCGTGATCATGGCCCTTGCGGCTCAGTCGGCGCCCGCGTCGTCGACCTTGCGCGGGGGGGGCTTCTTCCGTCGCGGGGCCTGCCCGTACTCGGTGCGCAGCTTCTTCAGCAGTCCGTCGCGCAGCTCGGACTCCTGGTAGGTCGGCAGCTCGGGCAGTTGTACGAACACCCGCACGCGGTCCTCGACCTCCACGACCTCGATGGAGCCGCTCGTGGTGCGCTTCTGGCGGCCCGGCGTGTCGTAGCGAAACAGGATGTAGGCCGCGTCCGCGTCACGTTCCACGATCTCGTAGCCGCGATCGACGCGCAGGTAGCGTAGCGCTCCATTGTAAGTCTGCGCCTTGCTGTACTCGCTGTCGGCCTCGACTCGCGCGCCGGCCTCGCCCGCGCCGAGCAGGAGGCTGGCGCCGAGGGTCAGTCCGGCCGCGACCAGCGGCAGGTACAGTGATCGCATCCGGGCAGCCGTAGCGCTCACCCCCGGCCGCGGACAAGTTTTCGGCGGCTTGCCACGGGCGGTTCAGCTCTCCAGCTGTCCGGCGCGCGATCCGAGCGCCTCCCCGAGGGAGGTGTGGGACCGCAACAGCCCCACGCTGGCCGCGCCCGCCGTCACCAGTAGCTGCCCGACGTACAGCAGGAAGACGTAGGCCGAGCCCTCGGTCGTCACCGCGTCTGGCGGAAAATACATGGCTAGCGCCGCGTACACCGAGATCTGGAAGGCACCGAAGAACCCCGGCGCGTTGGGCAGCAGGATGCCGAGCGCCAGGACGCCGGTGACGACCGCAGCGTGCCAGAACGTGACCTGCGACAGCCCCACGCCCCAGGCCAAGAGCCAGCCCGCGGCGGCGTTCAGCAGCCAGTAGCTCGCAGTCGCCAGCACGAACGGGACCGAGTAGCGCGCCTTGGGCAAGAACGCGATGCCGTCGGCCACCTTCCCCACGCGTTCGGTGAGCCAATCTGCGAGCTCGGGCGACGCCCAACCGATCGCGCCGCGCACCCACCTGCGGCACAGCTCCCGCTTCGCGAAGAACAGCCCCATCGTCACGAACGCTACGGCGAAGAGGACCAGAGCTGCGTAAGTCGCGGTGGGCACGATGGACGCGGGCACCGGCAGACCACCGATGCGATCCGGCAACGGATCGAGCGGCGTACTGGCCAACAACGCGACGAGCAACAGGAGGCTGAGCACCAGGCCGTCGATCACCCGCTCTGCCCCGATCGTGCCGGTCGCGGCCCAACCCGAGAGCTCCCCCTTCTTTCGGATCAGCACCGGTCGCGCCATCTCACCGGCGCGAAACGGCAACACGACGATCGCGAAGAAGCCGATGAACGCGACGTCGATCACCCGCTTGCGAGGGATGGTCGCGATGGGCGCGAGCAGCCAGGTCCAGCGCACCGCTCGGATCCAGTGCACGACGCTCCAGAGCCCGAGATAGAGCGCGAATGTCCACCACTTCACCCGTCCCAGGGCCGCGCCATCCGGTACGATCGGCAGCGCCCCGGCGTGCAAGAGCCACGCAAAGGCGGCGACCACGAGCACGCTCGCGAACAGCTTCCCGGCGTGGCGCTTGAGCAAGCCGCTCGAGTTCACGCCTTCGGGACTCGCCGGCGGCTCGCCAGAGGGAGGGTTCGACACGGTCACTCGGGAAGCTGTCCGGCGAGCAGGGATGTTGGTCCATCGCGGAAGAGGAAGTTCACTTCGTCCAGGCCGTACTCGCGCTCGATGCGATCCATCCCCTTCTGCACCTCCGCGACGTCCGCCGGGCGATGGGCGTCGCTGCAGGCGGCGTGGTACAGGCCTCGCTCGAGCAGCTCCTCCGCCGAGCGCATGGCCTGGCGGCCGTACTTGCCCGTGAGTGCGGCCGTGTCCAAGAGCGCCGCCACGCCCGAGTCCACCAGCCGCTCCAGCGTCTCCGCCGACCGCCAAATGGCGCGATACCGCTCCGGGTGCGCGATCACCGGGAGCAGTCGCTTCTTGGCGCGCAAGTCGAACAGTCGGTGTTCGATCATGGGAGGAAAGTCGATCTCATAAAACTCCAGCAGCACTGCCTTGCCTCCTGGGTAGGGCAGCGCTTCGTCATTCATCAGCCGTCCGAACACCACGTCGTCGAAGTAGTGCTCACTTGCCAGGTCGATGGTTGGTAGGGGGGTAGTCTGCTCGAGACCCTCGAGGGCGCGACTCGTCTCGGCGAAGGCAGCGGTCAAGTCGCCTCGGTGGTTGTCGAACAGTCCCGGTCGCATGTGCGGGGTAGCCACCACGCGTGAGAAGCCGGCCTGGTACAGCGCGCGCAGCATTTGTTGACCCTCCGCCACGGTGCGCGCTCCGTCGTCGATCCCCGCGACGAAGTGGCAATGCAGGTCGATGAAGCCGCGCATGCGGCGCAGCTATACTCCGGATCGCCGTGGAGGGGTGGAGCCTGTCACGCCCGCGTGCCGCGACCGCGGAGGATCCGGCTGCAGCCATCGGCGGCCCAGCCCAGCGCGCGGTCGCTACCCTCACCGCCGCCGCGGCTGCAGAGCAGCACCGTGACCCCGTCCACGGTCAGGCGCCGGACCTGAAGCCGCCCGCTGAGCAGGTCGAGTCGGGTTGGCACCGTATCGTTGGCGGGGAGCAGGGGGGCCGCTGCCGCCAGTTCCTCGCACACTTGCCACTGGCCGGCCCCCGCGACCAGGCAGCCGGTGTCGTCAGCCACGGCGACGGCCTCGAGTCCGCCGTCGCGCCGGGCCACGTCGAGCAGTCGGCGCAGCGAGAGCAGCGAGTCGCAGCGCTCGGGGGCGCGACGCTCGGGCGAGGAGCCAGCGTGGTCGATGGTCGGCAGCATCCGCTCGACCGATGCCAGGCTCGCCGGGGGTGGGCCAACTTCTTCCCTCGGGCTGCTCCTCGGGCTGGCGACGAGGCCGTGACGGTCGCGAAACCCGTTTGCCTCCGCGCAGCGTGCGGGCTAGCGAGCGGACAGGCGCACCCCCATGTCTTCAGCTGGTCCCTCCTCGGTTCGCGTGACGCTGAGCCCCTTGCTCGAACGTCACCGCGTCATCCTGTGCGTCGGCAGCGGCGGGGTGGGCAAGACGACGGTGACGGCGGCGCTGGGCCTCGCCGCCGCGACCCGGGGCAAGCGAGTCTTGTGCCTGACCATCGATCCGGCGCGCCGGCTCGCCAACAGCCTGGGCCTCGACCGCATGACCCACGAGGCCCGCGAGGTCGATCTGGGCGCGTTCCGCCGTCCCGATCGGCCGACGACGGGGAGCCTGAGCGTGATGATGCTCGACACCAAGCGGACCTTCGACGAGCTCGTCACGCGCCACGCATCGAGTGACCGAGCGCGAGACCGCATCCTGAACAACCGCCTGTATCAATACGTGTCCACCAGTCTCGCCGGGACTCAGGAGTACATGGCGATGGAGAAGCTGCTCGCGGTTCGGCGCGACACGGACTTCGACCTGATCGTGCTGGACACGCCGCCGACCAGCAACGCCCTCGACTTCCTGGATGCGCCCGAGCGCATGATCGGAGCCCTCGACAGCGCGGCCATGCGCTGGCTGATCCAAGCCTTCGAGTCGTCTGGACGCTTCAGTCTCAACCTCGTGGCCAAGAGCGTGGCGGTGGTGCTGCGCGGGATCGGCAAGCTGACGGGCGGCGGCTTCCTCGAGCAAATGAGCGAGTTCGTGGCGGATCTCAACGACTTGTTCGGCGGCTTTCGCCAGCGAGCCGAGGAGGTCAGCGCGGCGTTCCGCGGCGACGAGTTCGCCTACGTGATCGTGACCACGCCCGCGCCGGCGGCCCTGCGCGAGGCCGTCTTCTTCGCCGAACGGCTCGAAGAGCAGGGCATGAGCCACGACGGCTTCGTGGTCAATCGCGTCCACCGGGCTCCGCGGACGGTGCCGACGCCGGACGAGATCGAAGCGGCCCTCGGCGCGCAGGACCTCGGGCTCGGGCCGAGCGGGCCCGCGCGGCTCTCCCGTTGCCTCTCGGACGAGGTAGAGCTGGCCCGACTCGACCACGAACACTTGCGGGTGCTCGAGCCCATGCTCGGCTCCGAGCACGTGGGACTACGCGTGGACATCCCGGCGCTTCCCGGCGACGTGCACGACCTCGGTACCCTGGCCGGGATCGCCGAGCTGTTGTGTCCCGAGCGGCGACCGTCGTGACTCGCGCTCAAGAGCTGTCGAAAGATCGACCGCTCTTTCATTCTGTCGCCGGGGAGGCACGCGCCTCCCCGCCCCAACGAAGTGAATTCGTTGGGGCCCCACCCCACGCGGGCCGGCTTCGCCGGCACGAACAGGGTCAATTCTTGACAGACCTTCAGCGCTCGGCGCCACGTTTGCGGTAGATGACCTTCACCGGGATCGACTCGAACCCGAAGCTCTTGCGGAGCTGATTGATCACGAAGCGCTTGTAGGCGTTGTCCAGATTGGCCGGCGCGTTGCTCATCGCGACGAACACCGGGGGCGCGGACTGGGCTTGGGTCACGTAGTAGATGCGCGGGGCTCGGCCGCCGCGAGTGGGAGGCGGTCGAACCGACAGCACCTGTTCGAAGAATCGGTTGAGCTCGGCGGTGGAGACGCGCTTGTGAAACTCGCGCGCTGCCGCGCCCACCTGGCTCACCAGCTTGTCCACGCCCCGCCCGGTCTTGACCGACAGCTCGATGATGGGCGCGAAGGGCGCGAAGCGCAGGGCCTCACGCGCGTCCGCGAGCAGCTGCTTCTTCGCCTCACGGCCAACCAGGTCCATCTTGTTCAGCCCGACCACGATGGCGCGCCCGCGGTCCATGCACAGACCCAGCAATCGGGCCTCCTGCTCCGTGATGCCTTCGCCCGCGTCCGCGAGTAGGATGACGACCTCGGCTCGTTCGACGCTGCGCAGCGCCCGCAGTACGCTCTCCGCCTCCACGCCCCGGTCGACGCGAGACTTGCGGCGGATGCCCGCCGTGTCCACCAACACGAAGCGCTCTCCGCCGAACTCCACCGGGCAGTCCACCGGGTCGCGGGTGGTCCCCGGTCGGTCGTCGACCAACGCACGCTCGGAGCCCGTCAGGCGGTTGAACAACGAAGACTTCCCGGCGTTCGGGCGCCCGAGCAGCGCGACGCGGGGTGGAGCATCGGCGTCCGGCGCAGGCGCCGCCACCGCCGGCGGTAAGGCCGACGCGATGGCTTCCTCCAACTCGGCCATGCCCCGACCGTGCAGCGCGGAGATGGCGATCACTCGCTCGACGCCGAGCTCGTAGAGCTCCGCGGTCTGGGCTTCGAGGGTCGGGTTGTCCGCCTTGTTCGCGGCGACGATGACGGGCTTCTTCGACTGGCGGAGCAGCGCCACCGTCTCGCGGTCCGCCGGCAGCGGCGGCGCCGAGCCATCGAGCACGCACAGCACCACGTCCGCCTCGGCGATGGCGACCCGCACGTGCCTTGCGATGCCTTGTCGCATGCGGTCTTCGCTGTCTGGGTCGAAGCCCCCAGTGTCCACCAACAGCACCTCGCGGCCGGCAATGTGCGCGTCGGCGTAGTGCCGGTCTCGCGTCACGCCGGGCGCGTCGTGCACGATCGCGAGGCGCTTGCCGGCGAAGCGATTGAACAGCGTGCTCTTGCCCACGTTCGGCCGGCCGACGATGGCGAGCAGCGGCTTCATTTCTTGCGGGCCTTGCTGGTCCGGCGCGGACCCGGCGCCTCGGCGAAATGACGATCGATGTCGGCGCTCGCCGGCGTGTCGTAGCCCAGCTCCGCGAGCTGGCGCGGGACGTCCTTCCAGCGCGCGCTGATGCGTACGAACAGCTCCAGGTGAACCTGGCGACCGAGCAACTCCTCCAAGCGAAGGCGCGCGCCGGTGCCGATGCGTTTGATCTGCTCGCCACCCTTGCCCACCAGGATACGGAGCTGCCCCTCCTTCTCGACGTGGATGGTGGCCTTGACGACCAGGACGCGCGGGCCCTCGTCTACCGCGTCCACGCTCACGGCGACCGAGTGGGGGACCTCTCGGCGAGCGGACTGCAGGATCTGCTCGCGCACGTACTCGCGGACGAAGAACGTGGTGGGTCGATTGGTCAGGGTGTCCGCGTCGTAGCCTGCGCTGCCCTCGGGCAGCCTGCAGGCGATGGCGGCGAGCACCCGGTCCACGCCGTCCGCGTTGCGCACGCTCACTGGCAAGAGCTCCGCGAAGGGGTGCTGTGCGCCGTAGGCGTCGAGCAGCGGTAGCAGCCGGGACTTGTCCTTCAAGAGGTCGACCTTGTTGACCACCAGCAGCACGGGCCGCCCTTCTGGCAGCAGCGCCAAGACCGGTCGGTCCCGCTCGATGGCCTCCGCCGTGGACTCCCCACCGGGCACGTCGGTCATCATCAGCACGACGTCCGCGCTGCGCGCCGCGTCGACCGCCGCAGCGTTCATGCGCCGCCCGAGCTCGGAGCGCGGGCGATGCAAGCCCGGGGTGTCGATGAACGCAATCTGCGCGTCGGGCCGGTGGGCTACCCCGAGCAGTGAGTCGCGCGTGGTCTGCGGCAGCGACGAGACGATCGCCAGACGCTCGCCGAGCGCGGCGTTCAGGAAGGTGCTCTTGCCGACGTTCGAGCGACCTACGAGGGCGACGGTACCGAAGCGCATCGAGGGGCCGCGGACCATAGCGCGCGGCGCGCCCGATTGCCGGACAATCGCCCCGCGGGCGGCCTGCTCACACCCCGGGGGAAGCGCGGTAGCTCGGCCCTCGGACCTTGTCGAGCGGCCGGCGATGTTCTAACCGTGCCGCGTCCATGGCTGACGAGACACGGAATCCTTCGCCTGCGACCCCGGCGGGGGTAGGCTCCCGGCTCGGCGGCGGCTGGCCCTGGCTCGCAGCGCTCGTCACCGTCGCGAGCCTGTTCGGCCCCATCCGCAAGAGCGGCATCTGGGATCCGCACGAGCTCGGCGTCGCCGATCTCGCCCGCCGCATCGCGCTCACGCTGCTCGGAGGACAGGGGCTGGCCGTCGAGGACGGCGTCAACGAGATGCCTACGGTCGGCGAGCTCGGGCGGGGACAGCTGCCGTTCACCTCGGTGGCCGTGGGCTTCCGGCTATTCGGCTTGCACGAGTGGGCGGGCCGGTTGCCGCTCGCATTGTGGGGAACCCTCGGGGTGCTGGCGCTGTTCGCGCTCGTCTCTCGGCTGGCCGACCGCGTCGCGGGCGCTTTCGCCGCGCTGGCGCTGGCCACCATGCCGCTGTACTTCCTGCACGCCCGCACCATCCTGGGTGACATCGTGACCATGAGCTCGCTCATGGTCGCGGTGGCTGGCCTCGGGCTCGCCACCTTCGACGACCGGCTGTCCGCCCCGAAGCGCCTCTCGATTGGGCTCCTCGGGGTGCTGGGGCTGGCCGCGGGTTACTTCAGCCGCGGAGCGGCCATCGGCGTCGCGGTGCCGACCCTGGGTGTCGGGCTCGCCTGGCTCGTCACGCGCGGGCTCGCTCCGCGGGACCGTCTGGGCGCGGCGATCGGTGTCGTGTCGCTGGCCTCCGGCGCGATCTGGATCTGGGTCACCCTGCGCGCGCTCGGCTACGCGCAGGCCGAGCCGACCAAGTTCTTCGGTGCCTTGGGTGCCCTCTGGGCGCCGCCCCGTCAGCTGCCCACCTTCGAAGCGGTGATCCACTATCTGGGGCATGGGCTCTTCCCCTGGAGCGCGGTGCTGCCGTTCGCCATCGGCCGGCTCCTGCGCGCGCCGCCAGACAGCAGCGGCGACGAGCTCCGGCGCCAGATCGCGCTGCGCGCCGTGCTGGTGCTGGTCGCCGCCTGCGCGTACGGCGTGCAGGGTTGGCTCGCGCCACACGTCGGACTCTTGCCGTTCGCGGGCGTGGCGCTGCTGGCCGGGATGATCGGCGTGGTGTTCCGCGACTACGATCGCGGCGCACCGCCGTCGCGCGCCGTGGCCATGGGTGTCGCCGCCTTTGCCATCCTCTTCTATACGGACTTCAAGAACTTTCCAGAGAAGGGGCTGTCCGCCTTCGCCGTCGAGGGGGCGCGCTTCCCCGAGAGCTTCAAGGAGGAAGGCACGCGCATCGTCAAGTACGGCGCCGTGCTGTTCAGCGGCGCGTTCTTCTTGACGTGGCTGGAGCGTGCAGACGGCTCTATCCGCGCGGGCTTCGACGAGGCCAAGCGCTACCTGAAGACGCTGCGCACGGAGCTGGGAGGCAACCTATGGTTCGCGCTCCTGGTCACGCAGGCGGCGCTCGTGGGCTACGCGCTCTTGGCCTTCCTCTCGAGCAAGTACTTCCACTGGAAGCAGTTCGCCAACATGAGCCCCGTGGCCAAACAGGTGGCCAGCTACGGCTACCTGCTGTTCCCGCTGGTCGTGTTGGCGTTGCCTCCTCTCGCGATGATCGGTCGCGCCGTCGTTCAGCGGGTGCTCGACCGTGTCCCGGTGAGCCGTGCACGACTTTCCCTCGCCTGCGCGGTGTGCTTCGCGGGCGTCATGAGCTTGCACTACTACCCGGCGCTCGCGTCGCAGATCTCCCCCAAGGAGGTGTTCGACGCGTATCAGTCGCTGAGCAAACCCGGGGAGCGCCTGGGTATCCTCGGCGTCGGCGCCGGCAGCGCCAGCTACTACGCCGGGCGGGACGCACCGAGCTTCTCGAACGCCGGTCAGGCGTTCGAGTGGTTGATGGAGGGCAGTGATCGTCGTTGGCTGGTCACGCGGGCCAGCGACCTGGCTCAGCTGAACAGCTCCTACCGCGCGCGCAAGCAACCGGCGGAGAATCTGCCCGTGCTCGACGCGCGGTCGAGCGAAATCCTCTTGGTCTCGAGCCTCCTGGCCAGCGGCGAGAAGAACGCCAATCCCTTCGCGGATTGGATCCTGAGCGCGCGCCCCACGCCGACCCGACCCCTCGAGCACGACCTCGGCGGTCAGCTCGACGTGATCGGCTGGGACGTGACGGACCGGGACGGGGCTCCCGTGGCTCAGGTCGTGCCCGGTCGCCCCTACGACTTTCGCATCTACTACGCGGTGAAGGCCCCCATCAGCGGCAACTGGGAGACGTTCATTCACATCGACGGCTTTCAGCGGCGCTTCAACGGCGATCACAAGACCCTCGAGGGCCGCTACCCGCTGCACCTCTGGCGCGTAGGCGACTTCATCCAAGACATCCACGGCTTCACCCTCGAGCCGAACTTCACACCCGGCGATTACACCGTGTATTTCGGCCTGTATATCGGCAATCGTCGGCTCGAGGTCAAGCGCGGGCGCCACCACGAAGATCGCGTCGAAGCGGGGCGCCTGACGGTGCGCTGAGCGGCTGCCGGCGCAGCGCCGCTCCGGCTCCCGCGGCCGGCCCTGAATCTCTCGTGACAGCTCGGTCATTCGAGGGTACGCCTCGCGGTGGTGGACGACCGGGACGGACACGACGAGAGAGGTTCCGAGCGCCGGGCGGCGGATCGGGTCGACGTCGTGTGGTCCGTCGACTGCGAGACGGATGACACCTTCCTCTATGCGTCCATCACCAACATCTCCGAGCTCGGCATCTTCGTCAGCACTCGGGAGCCGCTGGGTGTGGGGACGCACCTGACGCTGCGTTTCGCGCCCCCGAGCGCGATCGAACCTTTCGTGCTCAGCGGTGTGGTGCAGTGGGTCAACCCGGTCAAGCTGCTGGCGGAGAACATCAACCCGGGCATGGGCGTGCGCTTCATCGACCTGGCGCGGGGCGACCGCGAGCGCATCGTCGAGTCCATCCGCACCATCGCCTACGTGCGCGACGCTGCCAAGAACTGACCCGGCTCCGGGGGATGCCTCTACTGGCTGGGCGGAGCCGTTGCGGTCGGCTTCGCGGCGGGCTGTGCCTTCGCCGTCGCCGTCGGTCCCGCCGGCGGCGGAGCCGCCGCGGCCTTGGCGGCGCGAGCGGCCTGAGGTTCGGGCGCAATCTCGAGCGACGCGAGCGCGGTCTGCGCGCGCTCGCCGTAGCCAGCGACGCCGAGCAGGGCGTTGTAGCTGCGACGCGCGTCGTCCAGCCGACCCAGAGCGCGGTAGCAGTCTGCGCCTTGCCAGGTGGCTTCGTGGCCCACGCCGCTACCTCGGTAGCGAGAGCTCACTGCCTCGAAACGCGGCGCGGCCTGGCTGCAGCCGCTGTGCTTGCGCACCGCTTGCGCCGAGAACAGCGCGGCCGACGCGGCGTTCGCGTCGGTGCTGGTAGCCACTGCGTCGAAGTCCGCGATGGCATCCTTGTAGCGACTGTCGCGGTAGGCGGCCATCGCGCGGTCGTACTGCGAGACTTCCGCAGCGCCCTCGCTGGGCGCTGCGGTCGCACTCGGGTTCTCGTCAGCGAGCTTCGCTTCGGGTGCGGCGGCGAGCGCTTCGGGGTCGCTCTCCTTCTTCTCGCGTCGAGCACCGTGAGCCTCCTCCGCTGCGGCGAAGGGCGCTGGCGCGGGAGCCGTCGGTATCAGCACCGTCACGGACTCACCTTCGGCTTCGGGTACACCGCGCTCAGTGACGCTCATCGACTCGCGCTCTCCGGGCTTGACGCGCAAGAAGAGCAAGCTGCTGCCAATCATGAGCAAGAGCAGCGCCGCCATCGTCAACTGAGGTCGCATGGCGTATCCCGCCAAGATGCTCACGCCGCGGCCGAACCGCTGGCGCAGGGGTAGCCTGGCGTGGGCGCGTCTCTCCGCCTCGATGATGCGAGCCTCGAGGTCTGCGGGCGGCTCGATCAGCGGCAAAATGCCCACGGAACGCGTGGCTCGGAGCTCCGTGTGGACGTCGCGGCAACGCGCGCAGTGGTCGATGTGACGCTTGGCCGCGGCGCGCGTGAGATCGTCCAGCTCGTCGTAGAGCAGGTCGAGTACCACACGGTCGAATCGTTCGCAGTCCAAGTCGCGTTCCTCAGCGCAGCGCCCGCGCGTAGTCCTCGAACTCGGCGAGGGCGGCCTTCAGTCTCTCGAGCGCATAGCGCATGCGGCTCTTCACGGTGTTCTCTCCGACACCGACGATGTCGGCGATCTCCTTGAACGGAAGGTTGGCGATCTCTCTGAGCAGGAACACCTCCCGTTGATCGTCCGGAAGCGCGTCGACGGCGTTGACGATACAGCTGGCCATCTGGTTGCTCGCCGCGGTGCGCTCAGCGCTGGCCGTCGGATGACCGTCCGCCACCGAGTCGCTCAGGGTGCGCGCGTCCGGCGAGTTCCCCACGGGCTGATCGAGCGAGGGGTGTCGACGGTGACTGGCCTTGCGCAGTTGGTCCACGCTGAGGTTGCGAGCGATGGTGTACAGCCACGTCGAGAAGCGAGCCTCGTGCTTGAACTCTGCCGCGTTCTGCACCACCCGCAGGAACACCTCCTGCGTCAGGTCCTCGGCCGTCTCGGGTTGCCTCACGTGTCTCATCACGAAGTTGTAGATCGGGGTCTTGTAGCGGCTGACCAGCGCGCCGAACGCCTGTGCGTCACCGCGCTGGTAGCGAACCATCAGCATCTCGTCGGTGGCTTCACCGCGGGCAACCCCCATCGACTCAGCTCCCGCCCCGCGTGAGGGAGAGAGAGAGCCGACCGAGGTCGGCGAGGCGGGATCCGACCCAAGGATTGCCCCGCGCGGGGGTCCATGAGCGTTTCCGAGGGGTTCGACGTCCCAGCACTGTCTCCGATCTACCGAAGCGCCGGCCGCCGGTCACGAGCGCAATTTCGGGTACCGGGTTTCCGGGCCCGGGGGCCGGCCGCCGGAAAGGGCATTGCAGCCCCATCGGATTCCGCACATAAGGAAGTCCTAACGCCCCGGCGGGGTGCAGCTTAGGCTCTCCGCCTCGTCTTACGGATCACCGAGAGGGACAATGATGCAGCGCTGGATGACTGGATGGATCGCCGCGGGCTTGCTCACGCTCGGAACTACATCGGCATGGGCGCAAGCCGACAAGCCGGCGGCCGACAAGCCGGCGGCCGACAAGCCGGCGGCCGACAAGCCGGCAGCCGACAAGCCGGCGGCTGCAGCCGACACGACCGCCTCCCCGGATACCGCGACCCCGCCGCCCGCGGCCAAGCCGCCGAGCTCCGCCGGGATGGATGGAGCGACCTATCAGGTGCGACTCCGCGAGCTCGAACAACGCGTGGACGAGCTGAAGGAACAGATCCGCCGCAGCCACACCCGGCTGAGCCTGCTCAGCGAGACCATCCTGTCCGGGGGCGTGGGCGGTGCTCGCGCCGAGATCGCCTTCACCAACGACATGAGCAACATCTTCCAGCTCACGCGGGCGCTGTTCGTGCTCGACGGCGCGGTCCAGTACAACAAGCAGGACGACACCGGCGCGCTCGCCAACCAGAAGAAGATCCCGGTGTACAGCGGCTCGGTGCCGCCCGGGGATCACACGCTGCAGGTGCTCTTGCAGCTGCGCGGCCACGGCTACGGCGTATTCTCGTACCTTCGGGGCTACCGCTTCGAGGTCAAGTCGAGCCACTCGTTCACTGTCACCGAGGGCAAGACCATCGAGCTCGAGGCCATCGCTTGGGAGAAGGGCGGCGTCACCACGCCCGTCGAGCAGCGCCCGGCGATTCGCTACGTGGAGAAGGTTCGTTCGGGCAGCGGACCGTCGTCCGCGGCGCCGGCGAGCGGCCCCGCGAGCAGCTCCAAGGGCGGGCTAGGCGGCTCCTTCTCGGTCGGCACGGGAGGCAAGTGATGGTCGTTCGTGTGCCCCGCCTCGGGGCGCTCGCGCTCACCGCGCTCTGCCTCACCTTCAGCTCGGGGGCAGAGGCGCTGAGCGCCAGCGAGGCCCGCAATCGCGCGCAGCTCTCGGTTCAGAACGTGGAGCGGGATCTGCCCAACGTGCAGAGCGCGGCGAAGCGGGCTGCGCGGCAGCTACTGACGCCGCCGCAGCGCATCGCCGCAGGCGATATCCTCTACCGCAACAAGGACTACCCGCGGGCGATCGACGTGTTCTCTCAAGTGGTGGAGCTGCATCGCCAGGGTAAGGCGGACGCGGCGTCCCACGCGGACGCCCTGTTCTACCTGGCGGAGAGCTACTTCGACTCCAAGCAGCACTTCTCCGCGCGTCGTCACTACTCCGAGTTGGTCGACAAGGGTGGTCAGTCTCCGTACTCCCAGTACGCCGGGCGCTCCATCAGCCGCCTCGTGGACGTGGCCCTGCGCACGGACTCGCTGGACAAGCTCGACGAGGTGTTTGCCAAGCTGAACCAGCTGCCCGCGTCCGACGCCTCCGGGTCGCTGCAGTATGCCCGGGGCAAGCTGCTGTTCGCGCGCAAGGACTACGAAGGCGCGAAGTCGGCTGCGGCCGGTGTTGCCACCGGGTCCGCTTACGCCCACCAGGCCCAGTACCTCCTCGGCGTGGCGCTGGTGAAGCAAGCAGCCCCGCAGATCTCCGAGGCCGACGCCAAGAAGCTCGATCAACCCGAGCTCGCGGCCGCCGCCGCCCCCGCCGAGACCATCAGTCGCGCCCGCTACGCCGCCGCCATCGAGCAGTTCCGCAAGGTCACGCGCATGAAGGCGGAGACGTCGTCCCATCGCCACGTCGTGGACCTGGCGTGGATGGCGATCGGCCGGCTCTTCTACGAGAGCGACAACTTCCTGGACGCCGCGGAGGCCTACAGCCACGTCGACCGGACCAGCCCCGAGTTTTCGACGATGCTGTACGAGCTCGCCTGGGTCTATGTGCGGCTCGGGGACTACCAGCGGGCGCAGCGCGCCCTCGAGGTGCTCAGCATCACCGATCCCGATAGCCTGCGCTTGGCCGATGGCTCGCTGCTGCGTGCCGACCTCATGTTGCGCTCCGGGCAGTTCGACAAGGCGTTGGCCCTGTACCGCACCGTGCGTAGTCGCTTCGACCCGATCCGGGAGCAAGTGGACACGTTCCTCAAGGACGTCACCGACCCCGCCGTGTACTACGATCGCGTGGTGGATACGTCCTCCGCCGCCGACGACGGGGCGCTGTCGCCTTCGGTGGTGCAGTGGGCGCGCGAGGAGGCTGAGAACGACCGTGCCTTCGCGGTGATGGATGACGTGGCTGCGTCACGGGACCTGATCAAGCGCTCGCGCCGCTTGGTGCTGAAGCTCAACGCCGTGCTCGGCGCTCCCACGCGCTTCCGCGCCTTCCCGGAGCTGCAAGCGTCGATGGAGCAGGCGCTGGGCCTGATCAACCGCGTCGGGCAGGCCCGCGGCACCCTGGCCGAGGGGATGGATGACGAGGCCAGCAGCAGCGTCGGCGGCGAGCTCGGCAAGGTGCGTGCCGAGCGCCGCGCGCTGATGGCGCGCATGAAGAAGCTCCCGGTGTCGGCGGGAGACTTCGCGGGGCGCGAGGCCTCGGGCGAGCGCCAGTGGAACCGGGTGAGCCAGAAGATCCAACAACTCGAGCTGGAGGCGGACCGCATCCAGGCCATCGTCAACGGGCTCAAGCGGGTGCTCAAGGACGGCGCTCAGTTCGGCGTGACGACGGATCCCGCCAGCCGCCAGCGCTTCCAGACCGAAATCGACGCGAACGAGCGAGACCTCGAGACCTATCGCAAGCGTATCGGGGACTACCGGGACGCGGTGGAGATGGGTCGAGTGCAGGTCGGCTTCGGCGACCAGCGCTTCGTGGAGGACGATCGAACTCGTCAGCGCTTCCGCCAGGTGTTCGCCCGAGAGGTGCAGCTGGTCGCGTCGGGACAGGACAACTCGGACGCCGCCGGCTACGCGCGCAGCATCCAGCCCATCCTGCAGCGGATGGACACGGTGGAGGACTCGCTCGAGGAGACCAAGCGCCGACTGGAGCGCGAGGCAGAAGAGCGCAGCCGTGGGCTCAAGGAAGCCGTACAGCGCGAGGTGGACGCCATCGAGCGCAACGCTGGCGAGCTCGACACGTTGGACCAGCAGGCGCGCATCCTGATCGGCGAGGTCGCCATGAAGAACTTCGGTTTGGTGCGCGATCGGCTCAAGAGCATCGTCTTGCGCGCCGACGTGGGCATCGTGCAGGAGGCCTGGGAGGTGCGGGAGAACCAGCGCCATCGGGTGCGCAACCTGCAGCGCGAGCGAGCTCGGGAGGAACGCAACCTCAACGACGAGCTGCGGGAAGTGCTCGACGACGGAGGCGACCTATGACCACCCGGGTCTCGATTCGAAGCGTGCGCCGTCAGGTCAGCCTGATCGCGCTCTTGGTGGCGGCGGTGCCCGTCGTGGCCGTGGCCCAGACCACCCCCGCCCCCAAGCCGGCGACCACCGCGCCGCCCACGGCCACCGCGCCGCCCACGGCCACCGCGCCGCCCACGGCCACGGCTCCGGCGGCGCCCGCGCCGGCCACCGCGCCTCCGACGGTGCCGAAGCTCAAGCAGGGCGCTCCGCCGCCGCCGCCGCCGTCCGCGCGGCAGGTCAAGGCGCTCGAGATCCTGCAGCGCGAGGCCAAGGACTACGAGAAGGGCGCCAAGCACTTCCGTGACACGCTGACCAAGATCGTCCGCCATCACTACGAAGAACGTCGCCGTCGCGTGCTCACCACGCTGGACCGCGAGATCGCGATCGAGCGCAAGGAGCTGGTCCGCGCCCGCGATGAGGCCATCGGGCGGCTGGAGAAGTTCATCGTGTTGTACAGCGGGGACAACGCGCACCCCGTCGCCACGCCCGACGCCATGTTTCGGCTCGCGGCGCTGTACGAGGAGCGCGGCCGCGAGAGTCAAGATTCGGACGTCGCCGTCGGGCTCGAGCCCGCCATCGCCTTGTACCGCCGCATCATCGACGAGTACCCCGCCTACGAAGAGATCGCGGCGGTCCACTACTTCCTCGGTCACGCCTACACGGACTCGGCTCGCCTCGAAGAGGGGCAGCAAGCCTGGCGTGCGCTGGTGTGCAACGATCGCTACCAGGTCAAGGCGGACCCGGCGGACGCCAGCAAGATCCTCTTGCAGCCGTTGCCCCAGGACCACGACGAGAAGTTCTGGAACGACTGGTACAACAAGCATCCCATCCCGCTCGATCAGGCGGGCAAGCTCGGGGCGCGGCGCCCGGCCCCCAAGCCCAAGCAGGCGCCCCTCGGTACGGATGAGGAAGAGCTCAGCTACAAGGACCCGTATCCCACGAGCTGCAAGCCCATTCCCCAGCTGCTGCGCGCCGGAGAAGAGCCTCGCTATCTGGCGGAGGTCTGGTGGCAGCTCGGCAACTACCACTTCGATCAGATCGACCCCAAGGGCGGACCTTACAACCTCAATCGCGCCATCAGCGCGTACGATCAGGCGCTCGCGTACGACAAGCCGCCCCTGTATGGCGTGTCGCTCTACAAGCAGGCGTGGACCTACTTCAAACAACAGCGCTACCACACCGCTACGGATTGGTTCGTCAAGCTGCTGCACTACACGGACGAGATGGAGGCCAAGACGGGGGATCCGGGCGCGGACTTCCGCACCGAGGCGTTCACTTACATCGCCGGGTCGCTCACCTATGTCGACTTCGAGGGTCCGCCGGCGAACGACCCGTACATCGCCCGCAACGACGTGCTCGATCTCGAGACGGACCCGCTCATCGCCGAGACCAAGATGGCGATCGGCATCCAGCGCGTTCAGGACCCACAGCTCATCCCTCAGGACAAGAAGTGGACGGTCGAGATCTACAAAGCCCTCGCGCAGGAGTACATCGAGATCACGCAGAATCGCAACGCCATCGCGATGCTCGAGCTGACGCTCAAGAAGTTCCCGATGGATCGCGACGCGCCGGTCATGCAGAACAAGGTCGCGGACCTGTACGACCAGCTGGCGCGGCTCGCGCCCGAGGGCTCCGCCGCGAAGGCGGAGTACAACTCCAAGGCGCTGGAGTCGCGCACCAAGCTGGCTCAATACGTGGGCGCCACGCCCTGGACCGACGCCAACAAGGACGACCCCGAGGCCCTCGCCCAGGCCGAAGCGCTAGTGAAGGGCGGGCTCCGTCGCGCCGCGGCGGATCACACCAACCAGGCCCGAGCGTTCTACAATCAGGCGCTCGAGCGCAGTGACGCCGGCGAGCAGAAGACGCTGATCGAGAAGTCGATCGAAGAGTACCGCCTGGCCGAGACCGGCTGGGGCGCCTACCTGGCCCAGGACCCGAACGCGCTCGACGCCTACGACAGCCGCTTCTGGTTGGCGGACGCGCGCTACTGGGTCGTCGTGCTGCAGGTCGCCATCGAGCGCACGCCGGACGCCAAGGAGGTGGCCGCGGCGAACGAAGCGGCACGCGCCGTGCGCGACTCCAACGAGGACGACAAGTACCAGCAGCCCGCCGCGTACTACGTGGTCACCATCGCGGACAAGGTGCTCGAGGACCAGCATCGCGTGTTCCGTGACTCGAACGGATCCCGGGGCATCGAGGAGCGCACGGAGGTGCAGTTCGATGGGGAAGGGGATCAGAAGAAGGTCCGCAAGGACCCGGTTCCGTCGTTCGTGCTCGAGGCGGTCAAGGCTCGCGACGAGTACAACGCGCGGGTCGCCGCGGACCGGGATCCCAAGCAGAACGGCTTGCTCTACGCATTCCAGTCCGCCGACTACCACTACCTGTACGGCAGCTTCGAGCAGGCCCGCGTCCGCTTCAAGCCGCTGTACGACCAGAACTGCGGCAAGAACGAGTGGGGCTTCCGCTCCTGGGAGCGCCTGATCGACATGGCCGCGCTCGAGGGCGACGCCAAGGCGGCCACCGAGCTCGCGAAGGGCAAGAGCTGCGCCTACGACGCGGAGTCGACCGCCAAGGAGCAGAGCAAGCGCAAACCGGTGATCGAGACGGCAGCTTACTTCGAAGCCGCCCGGCTGTTCGAGAAGGCCGAGAAGATGCCCGACGGCCCCGAGCGCCGGAAGACCTGGCGCGAGGCAGCGGCGGCCTACCGCACCGCGCTCGAAGCCGCGCCGGCCCGCGACGAAGCGCCCGAGGCGGTGATGAACGGCGCCTACGCCTACAAGCAGGTGGGCGAGTACGACAAGGCCATCGAGATGTACGAGCTGTTCATCTCGAAGTACGGCAGCGACACGATGATGGCGAGCCTGAAGGACGGCGACAAGACCGCGAAGCCGCCCACGCCGCCCCAGCCCAAGAAGTACGAAGAGCGGGTCAAGTTCCTCAAGACCGCCTACGACGCCCTCGCGGGCTCGTACGTGCTGTTCTTCGACTACCCCAAGGCAGCCGAGACCTTCGACAAGATCAGCAGCGTGAACCACTTCGCGCCGGACGCTCGGCGCGAGGCCGCGCGCCAGGCCCTCGCCCTGTACGGCAGCTTGGGCGACCAGAGCGGCATGGCCAAGGCCCGTAACCGGTTCAAGGACCTGGGAGCGTCGCCCAAGGAGCTGGCGGAGGCGGACTTCACCATCGCGAGCAGCGAGCTCAAGAAGTGGGACGAGTTCTCGCCGGACACGGGCGCCAATCAGAACGCCCGACGCAACGCGCAGAACGCGATGACCAACTACTACACCGCCAACCGCAACAACACGGCCGCGGCGCAGTGGGTGGTTCACGCGGCCTATCACACTGCCAAGATGAAGCGCGCGTCGAACCAGAACGACACCAACAAGTGGTGGCAGAACACCATCGCCGCCTATGACTCGTATCGACAGGTCGCTCCGACCAAGGACGGCAAGTCGACGGCGGTGGGCTCGGCCGAGGCCAGCATGGCGGCCCATGGGGCGTTCACCATGGTGGACCAGGACCTAGAGAAGGCCTGGGACTACGGCAACACGCCCAAGCACAAGTACAAGGGCACCGCGGTGACCGTGATCCAGGCGTACCGAAAGAACGCTGTGGAAGCGAAGCAGTGGTACGACAAGCTCCAGGCCATCGTGGACAAGTACGTCTCCCCGGAGTGGAGCACCGTCGCCATCGCGCGCCAGGGTACGGTCTACGACTCGCTGCGAACGGGTCTGTACAACACGCGGCCGCCCGAGCTGCAGATGTTCGACAAGAAGACGGAAGATACGCTGCGCAAGGCGGAGGAGAGCGACAACCCCGACCTGCAAGAGAAGGCCGACGCCGTGCGCGTCAAGGTGCAGCAGGCCTGGCGGGATGCTCGCGACAAGGAACTCGACGCGGCTGACGAGATCGTCGTGGACCGCTACGGCAACGCCATCGTGCTCGCGCGGCGCTACAGCGTCTCGAACCCCGCGGTGACCCACGGGATCCGACGCCTGGCGTTTCTCACGGACGTGATCGGAGAGGCGAAGATGAAGGCGCACGCGGGTAGGGTCAAAGACCTCAACTACACCGAGGGCATGTTCCAGCGGATGCGGCCCGGCCAGGTCACGTCCCCCGAGCCCAAGGGGATGCCGTCCCCGTTGCCGGTGCTAACCCAGTGAGGAGCGGGACCGTGATGCTTCGACTACCCATTGCTTCACTCGCCCTGCTCCTCGCGCTGGGCTCGGCTGCCTGCGGCGGTGGCCGCGGGGGCGAGGGCGCCAAGGTGCCGGACGGCTCGCGGGTGGACACGCCGCCCGGCGGTGGACCGGGCGCGGTGTACGGCCCGGGTGGCCAGCAGTACGCCGTGACCGACGCGCCCTCGAGTGGGGAGGCGGCCACCAACCGACCCAAGATGAACGCGCAAGCCTCTGCTGCCTATCAGGCGGGGATGCAGGCGTTTCAGGCGGGGGATCTGGCCGGCGCGCGCCAGCAGTTCACGCAAGCCACCCAGGCGGACAGCAAGGCTTACCAGGCCTTCTACTCGCTCGGCGTGGTGCGCGAGCGGCTCGGTGAGGTCGCCGGTGCGCTCAGCTCGTTCCAGCAAGCGATCAACGTCGTGCCGGACTACGAGCCCGCCATCGTGGCCTACGCGGTCCTGCAGGCGCGCACGGGCAAGGTCAGCGAAGCGGAGAGCTTCCTGAACGGCAAGCTCGCCAAGATGCCCAAGAGCGCCGCGGTGCCGGCGGCGATGGCCGAGGTCAAGAGTATCCAAGGGGACTCGGGCGAAGCGCAGCGCCAAGCTCGCGACGCCCTGAAGAAGAACCCGGACTACCGCCCGGCAATGGTCACCATCGCCCGCGACCACTATCGCCGGCGCCGCCTGGACCTGGCCCTGTACACGCTACAAGCCGTGCTCGAGGGTCTCGGCGACGAGAACCCCGCGCGGGATCGCGAGAACGCCGAGGCCCTGCTGCTGCGCGGGCTGATCCACAAGGAACAGAGCAACCGCAAGGGCGCGATGGAGGATCTATCGCGGGCGGCCAAGCTTCGCCCGGATCTGGTCGAAGCGCGCGTGCACCTCGCCAGCTACTACCTCGAGGCCGGCAACGCGGCGGAGGCGGCGCAGCTGCTCGAAGGTGCCCTCAAGTACGACAAGGACCACCTGCTCGCGCGCTTGAACCTGGGCGACGCCTACCGCCTGCTCGGGAAGGTGACCGAGGCCAAGAAGGAGCTGGACTGGGTGGCGAGCAAAGACCCCCAGCTCGCGGAGGTCCACTACAACTTGGGCCTGCTCTATCTGTTCAGCGGGGAGAGCGTGCCGGGCATGACGCCGATCCAGGCCGTGGACAAGGCCATCGCCGAGCTGGAGAAGTACAAGCAGATGAAGCCGCGCTCCAAGCCCGGGGAGCGGGACGACACCGACGAGCTCATCACCCGCGCCAAGACGAAGAAGGCCGTGATCGAGGCGGAGAAGCCCAAGTCGAAGCCCGCGAGCAGCACGCCGTCCACACCCCCCGGCGGCTCGACCGGCAAGCTACCCGACCCAGGAGGTAAGTGAACATGCGCAAGTTAGTCCCGAGTTCGTTGCTGGTGGCCGCGCTCGTCTCCGTTTGCTCTCTGGCCGGCGCGCAGGGCAAGGGGCGCGTCGTGACCATTAGCGAGGTCACCATCGTCGGTCGTGTTCAGAAGCCGATCGCCGCTGTGGATGTGAGCCGGATCCAGCCCAAGCTCACGCTCGCCGAACTACGCCAGCCGTT
Organism: Polyangiaceae bacterium; assembly: GCA_019637295.1. GTDB lineage: Bacteria > Myxococcota_A > Polyangia > Polyangiales > Polyangiaceae > JACKEA01. The sequence continues at coordinate 275,296 of JAHBVX010000003.1, read as the reverse complement.
CATGCACCGCATCGAGAAGGCGCTGTACAGCAGCCCGTTCTGACGCTCCATGTGGATCGCGCTCGTCGCGTGGGCGATCGGCGCGCTGGGGGTGCTGTGCTCGGCCCGGCAGCTGCGCCGGTTCTCGTCGAGCCTCGGAGCCGCGCTGGACGATGGTGCCGACGTCGCCAGCTCGAGCGGTCTCGCGCGCTTCGCGGCTCGCTTGCCCGAGGACCACGAGCTCAAGGCGCTGCTCGCCGAGCTACACTCGGCCCCGAGTGACGCGCACGCGCTCGCGGCCCTCGGGGAGCTGCGACTCGAGGCCACGCGGGACCTCGGTCCGCGGGACTCGGTGGCCGTGGCGGCCACGCGAGTGTCGCTCGCATCCGGCACGCTGCTCGCGCTGGTGATCCTGTCCACCAGCCTGGCCGCCGGGAGCGTGGCGACGGTCGCGGCCACGGTGGCGTTCGCGGGTGGCGCGGCCGGGGCCTTCGCGAGCGCCCAGATCGCGCGGTCGCTGCGGGCCCGGGGCGAGCGCCGAGCCGCCCGGTGGAAGGCGCTGCTCGCGGCAGCTGCGCGCCAGGTCAGCGACCGGCCTGGCGGCCGGGCGGCAGCTCCCCTCGATTCGGGCTGATTCCGCCCCGTCCCTCGCGGTTGTCGCCGGATCCGCCGCCTTGCTATAGTCTTTCGCAGGCGCTCGGAACCTTCGAGCGGCCCCTGTTGTCTCACGGCCTATCGCCGCCCGTGTGGGTGCGGTTGGCCGATCCTGAGGAGCCCTGCCTGATGACTCAACAGCCGTACCAGCAGCCCGGTGTATCCCAACGACCCGGACAAATGACGGCGGTGATGCGGGCCGTCGCGATGAGCGGCCCCAAGGTGCTCCGCATCGGCATGGTCCAGGGCGGCCGGATCATCGAAGAGCGCATCATCAAGCAGCGCACGCACGTGACCGTGGGTCCGAGCGAGAAGTGCATGTTCGTGATCGCGACGCAGAACGTCCCGCCGAACTTTCGCCTCTTCGAGTTGATCGGCAACGAGTATCAGCTGAACTTCCTCGACGGAATGACCGGGCGCATCGCGCTGCCGACCGGCATCTCGGATCTGAGCATGCTCAAGGGGCAAGCTCGGCGTACCCCGCAGGGCGCCTATCAGATCCGCATCACAGAAGACTCACGCGGCAAGGTCGTGATCGGCAACACGACGGTGCTGTTTCAGTTCGTCACGCCGCCGCCCATCCAGCCCAAGCCGCAGCTGCCCGTCAGCGTGACCAGCGGTGTGTCGAACATCGACTGGGGCACCACGATGATCGCGGCGTTCTCGTTCCTGCTGCACTTCTTGGCGCTGGGCGCCATCTACTCGGACTGGCTCGATCCGGTGATCGACGACGAGGTGAGCGTCGCGGGGCTGGTCGATTCGCTGAAGAATCTACCGCCGCCACCGCCGGTCGAAGAGTCCACGGAGGAGTCGCCGTCGGAGACGTCTCAGGTCGCCGAGGCACCGAAGGCCGCGGCCAAGGCCGGGGGTGGAGCGAAGGGTGGCGGCCCCGCGGCGGGCGGCGGCGCGATGAGTCAAGCGCAAGCGGCCGCGCTGTCGAACGAGCTCGATCAACTCGAGATGGCGACGCTCGGCGCGCTGTCGAGCGACGGCCCGGCCACCGCCGGAGTGCTGCGAAGCGGCGAGGTGCCGACCAGCGCGCTCGACGCGGCAGCAGCGAGCGGGTCTGGCGTCTCTGCCGGCGGCCTCGGTGGCCTCAAGATTGGCGGTGGCGGCGGCACCATCAAGCCAGGCCAGGCGGGTGGCGGTCTCGGCGGTCTCGCGTCGACCGGCCGCGGGGATGGCACGACCGGCTCGGGCGCCGCGGCCAAGGTCGCGGGCCCCAAGGGCAGCGCCAACGTTGGCGGCGCTGCCGTCAGCGGTGGAACCGTGAGCAACGCCTCCCGCGTGGTGGCCGGCATGCGCGCTGGCTTCCGCAACTGCTATAACCGCGGGTTGTCGGAGAACCCGGACGCCCAGGGGAGTATCCGTCTCTCGATCCGGGTCGGCCCAGGCGGTGAGGTTCAGGGTGTCACGGCCTCCCCCAGCGGCAATCTCCCAGGCTCGGTAGTGAGCTGCGTCCAGGCCCGGGCTCAGGCGGCACAGTTCGATCCACCGGAGGGCGGCAGCGCGGTCATCGTGGTGCCGGTCAGCTTCGTCAAGCAGTAGACCGGCCGGGCGACGGGCTGAATGGGGGGTCGCTGGGCTGCATCGAACCGTCGGTGCGGCCCGCGACGGGTCCTGCGCGCTCAACTGGTTGAAATCATGAAAACTTCTGACGCATGTTCCCGCGTTGACACCACCGGGGCCTCTTCCTATACTGGCCGCCGTCCTATGGGGATCAATCACCGAGCGGGAAGGCGTTTCTGGGCAGGTTTGCTGGCCGCCGGGGTCGTCTGCGCGTTTGGCGTCGCGGTCGCGCAGGAGCAGCCCGGCGCGCCGGCGCCCCCGGAGCTTGCCACGCAGCGCGACGTCAACCTCTCGCCGGACCAGATGCTGACTCAGGCCCGGAGCTACATGCCGGGCATGGAGCAAGGCGCCGGCGCGGTGCGCAAGCAGCTGTCCGAGGCGCGCCAGGCGCGGGACGTCGTGAAGGTGCTCTGCCTCAACGACAAGCTGAACCAGATCGACGTGGCCATCCGCGCGGCGCGCGAGCGCCTGCCCAACCTCGAGCTCGCTGCCGGCCGCAAGGACACGGATCAGGCTCGACACGAGTTCACCGTCATACAGGTGCTGCGTGATCGCGTGCGCAGTCTAGTCGCCGAGGCCAACCAGTGCATCGGCGAGGAGACCGGCTTCATCGGCGACACCCAAATCACCGTGGACATCGATCCCACCATCCCCGACGATCCTTCCAATTTCCCCGACGACCCGTTGATCTCCCAGCCTCCCACGGTTAGCAGTCCCACGCAGTGATCCTGGGCTCGGCGGGATGGACGTCGGTTCGTCACGGCACGAGCGAGGGGCACCAATTGCCATGAAGACACGTGCCTTACTTATGGCGGCGCTCGCCGTCTCGCTTTCGAGCCTCCCGGTGGCAGCCCAGAGTTCTCCCTGGCTGCAAGATCGGCGCTTGAGCGAGGGCATCGGTATTCGAACGGGCAACCTGGAGCTGCATCCCGGCGTCGCCGGTGAGTTCGGCTACGACTCCAACTACTTCCAGCGCGCGGACGACGAGGAGCCCATTCTCTCGGCGCTGCGCTTGCGCATCACGCCCTCGCTCACCCTGTCCACCCTCGGGCCTGCCCGACGCGGTGAAGGCGCGGCGCCGCCCACGCTCAACTTTCGAGCGGGCGTCTACTTCTCCTACAACGAGCTGTTCGCGACGGACTCGGACTTCTCCGAAGAGGTGAGCGATCAGCGCCACTTCAACGCCGGCGCCAACTTTCTGCTCGATGTCTTCCCGACGCGCCCGTTCGGGTTCGATCTGTACGGCGACTTCGTGCGCAACGTGGAGCCCTCGAACCTGTTGGTCGAAGATGCGGCGTTCGACCGCGGCAGCCTGCGGCTGGGCACGGGCGTGACCTGGCGGCCCGGCGGCGGACTGTTCGAGTGGCGCGCCGGCTACGAGCTCGTCTACAACTACTTCGAGAAGGACGCATTCTCGGATCTGGACAACGCCAACCACTTCGTGAAGATGCGCAATCGCTGGCGCTTCCTGCCGCGCACCGCGCTGCTTTACGACGGAGAGGTCGGCTTCCTCCGCTACTCGGACAGCACGGCGCAGAACGACGCGCAGCTGTTCCGTTCCCGAGTTGGTCTCAACGGCCTGTTCACGAACCATTTCGCCCTGCTCGCCATGGCGGGCTGGGCCGCGAGCTTCTACGAGAGCAACGGCCTAGTGCCGGTGCGCAACTACGAGGGGCCCGTCGCGCACGGCGAGCTCAAGTGGTTCATCCTGCCCCAGCCTCAGCTGCAGCCCGGCGACGCGACGGTGGGCTTGGCGTCGATCGCGGCTGGCTACATCCGGGACTACTCGAACAGCTACCTGGGTGACTACTACCGACGTGACCGCGGCTACGCCAACATCAGCTACTTCGCAGGCGGCGTGGCGCTGCTGACCCTCGAGGGTGGGTTCAACCGCCACACCCACCCGGACACGTTCTTCGCCGACGGCAACCCCCGCACCGGCTCCTTCGGTGAGAATCGCATGGATGCGACGGCGTTCGCCGAGTACCGGCCGAGCGACACGGTCGGCATCAACACCACCTTCCGCTACACCGCCGCGCTCGACGACGTTCGCATCCCGGTGGATCAGGTCACCGGCGCGACGGACAACCTGCAGTTCTCGCGCTTTCAGATCTGGGTCGGCGCGCGCTGGTTCATGTGACCCGGCCCGGCGGTGCCGCTCGTGATTTGAACGACGAGTGCCCCGCGGCACACTCACAGCAGACATGCACTCGTTTCGGGTCGTCCTGACGGTTCTTTGCTTGCTCGCTCTCGGGTGCGGGCCGCGCGCGGACAACAGTCATGTGCGCCTGGCCCCGCCGATGGAGAGCACCACCCTCGGTCCGGGCGACCTGTTCCAGCTTCAGATCGTGGGCGAGAAAGATCTCCCGCAGGAGTACCAGGTGGCGTCCGACGGCACCGTCGATCTGCCCTACATCCAGACCCTCACGGTCAGCGGCCTCGAGCCGCAGGAGGTCGCACGCCTCGTACGCAAGACGCTGATCGAGAAGAAGATCCTGACGGATCCGAGCGTGGTCGTGAGCGTCAAGGAGTACAACAGTAAGCGCATCACCGTGCTCGGGCAGGTGCAGAAGCCCGGCAGCTTCCCGCTGACCCCGGGCATGACCTTGATCCAAGCCATCTCGCTGTCCGGCGGGCTCACGTCCATCGCCAACAAGGACCGAGTCAACCTCACGCGCCGCACGAAGAAAGGGACTCAGACCGTCGTGCTCAGCGTGGAGTCGATCACCGAGGGGCGTTCCCAGGACATTCCGCTGCAGGCGGGCGACCAGATCTACATTCACGAACGCGTGTTCTGAGCCACGGGCCGTCCGCTGTGCGGTGAGCGCGGTGTGGTGAGTCGCTCAGTCGGCCACGTAGCGGACGCCGAGCACGCCGCGCAGCGCAGGCGCTGTCGCGCCGGCGAAGTGCGTGGTCTCGCCGTCTCGCTCGCCGCTCGAGAGCGGCAGCGCGGTGCCGCCACCAAGCTGAAGTACGAGGCGCTCGTGTGCACTTGGCACCGAGCGCACCGACAAGAGCCACTCCGCCGGTGCGAGGGTAGCGCCACCGGGTTGCGTCAACAGCGTGCTGCGCAGGTGGGCCTCGAGGGCAACGCTGAGCTGCTCGCGCTCGAGCACCTGCGCGGCGACTCCAACCATGCCGACCAGCTCGGAGCCAACGCGCGCCGACTCCAGGCGCGCTGCTTCACGCAGGCGCAGCCCGAGGAAGCTGCCAAGCTCGAGGCGACCCTGGCGAGAGCCGAGCGCCAGGCCGGGCGAGAACGTGGCCGACGGGCTGCGCGCAAAGCGATCCGGATCGCCCAGGGGCAGGGCGAGCTCGACCAGGGCTCGCGCGTCGAGCTCGGGCAGCGGGCTCGGTAGCGCGAAGGCTGCGCCCAGCCGCGGGTCGCGCACCGCGGTGCGCGGCAGCGCCGTACCCGTCTGGGAGGCGAGAGCGTTCGGGCCGGAGCCGCGTTGGTACGGGGTGAAGGGCAACACCAGGAGCGCTTCGAGCCAATCCCTCGGCGCGTAGGACCAGGCGAGGGACGTGGTCGCTAGATCCTTGACCAGCTCGATGTCCCGGCCCTCTGGATCCGGCGACGCGACGTTGAGCACCAGCGGCCGGTAGGCGTAGGTGGTGGCGACGCCGACGACCACGCGTCCCGAGCGTGGAGCGCGCGCCTCGGGTAACCCGACGAAGCTCGAGTCCCCGCCCGGGAGCTGCAGCCCCTCGGCGTCCACGCAGGTGCTGATCGAGCCTGCCGGGTCGCACGGAGACGAGCTGGCGGTGCGGGGCAGGGCGATGAGGAGGATCAGACCGCCGACGCGGCTCGCGAGGTGGAGGGCCGTCACTGCTCAGGAGCTTGGTACGAGTCTCCGCCCCCTGTCGAGCGACAATCGCGCGCCGTCGTGTGGTACGCGGTGCTGGATGTCGCCGCTGCAGATCTCCGCGCAGCACCCATTGTTGCTCGGCTCGGGTTCACCGCGGCGCCGTGAGCTGTTGTCTGGGCTCGGCATTCCCCTCGAACTGCGCGTCGCCAGCGTGGATGAGCGCGTGGGTGGGGGAGAAGCTCCGGCCGGCTACCTGCGGCGCGTCGTTGGACAGAAGCTGTCGGCGGCTACCGCCGGCGGAGTCGGCGCTGCTGCAGGGGTGCTGGTTGCGGATACGATCGTCGTGGTGGACGACGCGATACTGGGTAAGCCCTGCGACGACGACGAGGCGCTCGAGATGCTCCGGCGGATCGCGGGCCGCTGGCACTCGGTGTTGACGAACTTCGCCATCGCGACGCGTGCTGCGCCCCACGAGGCGGCGAGCATGGTCACGGTGAGCACGCGCGTGTTCGTGCGCGAGGTGGCGCGCGGTGAACTCGAACGCTACGTGGCTTCGCGGGAGGGCAAGGACAAGGCTGGAGCCTACGCAATCCAAGGTGTGTTTGCCCACTTGGTGCAGCGCATCGACGGCTCGTACACGAACGTCGTGGGTCTGCCGCTGTGCGAGGTCGTCCTCGAGCTGCGTCGGCTCACGCTGCTGGGCGAGCTGCCCGTGCGCGGCGCATGAAGGCCGAGCGCCTCGACGTCGCTTCGGCCATGATCGTTGGCTGGCTGCTGCGGGCGGCGCTCGTCCTCTGGGGCGCACCCCGCTTTCCGCCGGCCGCGGACGGCTATTTCTACCATGTCTTGGCGTCGCGATTGGCGTCGGGTCAGGGCTACACTTGGGCGTGGCCCGATGGCGCGATCACCCACGCTGCGCACTACCCCGTTGGTTACCCGGCGCTCGTCGCGGGCGCCTATCGCGTGCTTGGCCACGAGCCCGCCGTGGCCATGGGGCTCGGAGCGCTGCTCGGGGGTGTGGCCGTGCTCGCCGCCCATCGTCTGGCTCGCACCGTGGCGTCGCGCTCGGGAGCGCGGCTGGCAGCGTGGGCGGTGGCGCTACACCCCGCGTTGGTCCTGTACACGCCCGCCGTCATGACGGAGGGGTTCGTGGCGTCGCTGCTGCTGATCGCGGGCTGGGTAGCCGTCGAGACCCGTCGGGCCCGGCGGGGCTGGTTCGGGGTGGCGGCGCTGGGAGCGGTCTTCGCGGTCATCACCTTGGTTCGGCCGCAGTGCATCCTGCTCGCTCCCGTGTTTGGCCTGGCGGCGTCGCGCGGCCGACGCTGGGCTTTGCTGCTGCGCCCAGTGGTGGTCAGCGCGCTGGCGCTGGCGCTGGTGATGCCGTGGACCGCGCGCAACTGCACCCTGATGGGGCGCTGCGTGTTGGTGAGCGCCAACGGCGGCTGGAACCTGCTGATCGGCGCCATGCCCGGCGCGACGGGCGGGTACGAGGCGCTGGTAGGAGCCGCAGTGCCGCTCCCGTGTCGTGAGGTCTTCGCCGAGGCCGAGAAGGACGCGTGCTTCGGCCGGGAGGCGCGGGCGTACATCATGCGCCGTCCCGGGGCGTGGTTGGCGCTCGCACCGCGCAAGCTCTCCGAGACCTTTGACGGCGGCGGCAGCGCCGCGTGGTACCTGCGAGGCGCGGGTCCGGACGCGCTCTCCGAGCCCGCCACCCGGCAGCTCGCGGCGCTCGAGGCCCTGGCTGCCCGTCTGCTGCTGCTGCTCGCGCTGCTCGGGCTCGCGAGGGACCGACCCCGATGGCAGCAGGGGGTGGCCGGCGTGGCTGCTGCTGCCCTGCTGACGCCTTGGGCCACCGTCGGGTATCTGGGCCTGGTGGCGCTCGTGGCCCTCCGGGGTCGCCGGGCGCTCGAGCACCCTCCCGCGCTGCTGGCCGCCGCCACCATCGCCGCGACTGCGCTGACGCACGCGGTTTTCTTCGGCGCCGCGCGCTACTCGATGGTCGTGTTCGGGCTGGTGGCGGCGCTCGCCGGCTGCATTTTGACACCTCGACGCCCCTCGGGGGATACTGCAGGCCCCCAGTTGGAGAACTCCGATGCCGCTGATCGAGACTGAAGAAGCTGCCCGGCGCCTCGCTCGCGCGATCGCCAGCGATCTGTCACTCTACAACGAAGAGAAGATCGTGCGCGGCATCGAGAGCGACTCGCTGTTCACCGAACTCTCCGAAGAGATCGAAGAAGGTCGCGCGCTGTACAAGAGCCGAGTCTCTCCCGACCTCTACGGCAAGAACTTCTACGATCGTGCGCTGGTCGACATCCTGGTGAAGTCGAAGGGGCACATCAAGAGCGCGATCTGGTAGTCTCGTGCTCCGCTTCGTGGTTGGGCCCGCGCAAGCCCACCAGCGGCTGGACAAGCTCGTGACGGAGTGGCTCGAGGACACCTCGCGCTCCAGCGTGCAGCGCTGGATCGAAGAGGGGCGCGTCACCGTGGGCGGGCGGCGCTGCCGCGCCAAGGACACTCCGCAGGAGGGCGAAGTCGTCGAGGTGCGGCCTGGCCCTGCGCCGACCAGCACCGCCGAGCCGGATGCTTCCGTGGTCTTCGCCGTCGTGTACGAGGACGAGCACCTGATCGTCGTGGACAAGCCCGCTGGCCTGGTAGTTCATCCCGCGCGGGGACATCGCAGTCGGACCCTGGTCAACGGCCTGCTCGCCCGTCCTGGGTTTCGACGCGCGCCCAGTGATCCGCGGGACCTGCAGGGCCACACCCGCCCCGGCATCGTGCACCGACTGGATCGGGACACGAGCGGTTTGCTCGTGGTGGCCAAGGACGAGGTTGCGCGGGAGGGACTCAAGGCTCAGCTCTCGGCCCGCTCGGTAGAGCGCGAGTACACGGCGCTCACCATCGGCGTACCCCCGGCGGGTGCGATCCGAACGGCGTATGGTCGCCATCCGCAGGCGCGCGTCAAGTTCTCCTCCCTCGTGCGCGAGGGCCGTGCGGCGGTGACTCACGTCTCCGTGCAGGCAGTGCTGGCCGAGGGGCGCGCCGCCCACGTCAGCTGTCGACTCGAGACCGGACGCACGCACCAGATCCGAGTTCACCTGGCGGAGCAGCCCCACACGCCCATACTCGCGGACCGAGTCTACGGACGAGCTCCGTCGGATCCGTGGCTCGTCGAGGCCGCGGGACGCATCGGGCGTCAGGCGTTGCACGCGCGTACACTCGGCTTCGTTCACCCAGTGACTCGACAGCCCCTGCGCTTCTCGGCGCCCTTGCCGGACGACTTCGCGCGGGCGCTCGAGTGTCTCTCGCGTGGGAGCGACTCACTCCGTGCGATCGGCGAGCAGGGCCGGAAAGCTCCTGCGCAGTAGCCCGAGGGCGGCGAACCCGATGAGCACGGCCCACCACAGCGTGGAGAACCGGATCAAGATCATGGCGCTGGTGGCGGGTCCCTGCGCGACGCCGCCCAAGCGCACGAGCTGCTCCTGGATCATCGCCTCGGCGACACCCAGGCCGCCCGGAACGGGCACGAGCGCGCCGGCGAGCGTCGCCGTCGCATAGAAGAACAGCGCCAGGGGCAGCGGGACCGGCGCCCCGAAGCCCGACAGCAGCACGTAGAGCGCCAGCCCCTCGAGTCCCCAGCCCAGGATCGACAAGAGCGTGGGCCACAGCAGCGCCGCGGGGCTGGCGACGATGCGCAGGCTGACGACGCCCTCGCGCAGCTTGGGGGCCAGCGCGGCCAAGCGACCCCGCCGCGCCGCCAGCCACCCGATGAGCAACTCGCTCGGAGGCTGCCACAGGATCGCCACCAGCCCGAGGGCCACCGCCACTGAGCCGGCGATGGCCCAGTCGAGCCCTCCAGCGAAGCCAGCGCTGCCGACCACGATCAGCACGATCACGCCGATCACGTCCGTCAGTCGCTCCGCGATCACGATCGGCGCCGTGCGCGCCGCTGGGATGCCGTGAGTCTGGGCGAGGACGGCGCTCTTGAACACCTCGCCGACCTTGCCCGGTGTGACCGTGAGTACGAAGCCCGACAGAAAGATCAGCAGGCTGTGAGTCTTGCGGATACCGCGGATGTCCAGCCGCGCGAGGTAGTACTCCCACTTCAGGAAGCGCATGCCGTAGTTCGCGCTCGCGAGGGCCAGGGCCAAGGCCAGCGCGCTCCAGCGGAAGTCCCGAAGGCTCGCCTCGATCGCGCGGTAGCCGCTGACGAAGACGAACACGCCGTACAGCACGATGGCTGCCAGCATCACCCACAGGATGCGTCGCAGCGACCGCTTCATCGTCGCTTTCGCCAGCGCACGATCGCGTAGCCCAGCGCGAGCAGCAGGACGGTGATGCCGATGGCTCCAATGCCCCAAGCGGGAAACTCGAAACGGCCGCGCGCCAGCGCGGTGTCGGGGCGCTCGACGATGGTGGTCGGACGCGCGCCCGCGTCCGCCAGCGGTGCCTGCTCAGCGTCGGGCATCGGGGCCGACGGCTAGCACGAGGCGTGGTCAGGCGGAAGTGCCGGGAGCCACCGGCGGCGTCGTCACGGCGAAAGGCGTCGCGCCACCGGCCGGACTGGGCTACATCAGCGCCTACTCGTGACGCACGCGGTATCGACAGCTCCGAAGCCCAGGGACGCCGAGCTCCTCGAGGCGTGCAGCGCCGCCTGCGGTCGCCTCAAGCAGCAGGTGGCGAGAGTGGTCGTGGGGCAAGACGCGGTCGTCGATGCGCTGCTCGTCACCCTCTTCGCGCGTGGTCACGCGTTGCTGGTGGGAGTGCCCGGTCTCGCCAAGACGTTGCTCGTGGCCAGCATCGCCAAGGCCTTGAACCTCACCTTCGGTCGGGTGCAGTTCACGCCGGACCTGCTGCCCGCGGACATCACCGGGACGGACGTGCTCAACGAGGTGGAGGTGGGTGGCGTCGTTCGGCGTGAAATCCGCTTCATGGCAGGACCCATCTTCAAGAACTTGGTGCTGGCTGACGAGATCAATCGCACGCCGCCCAAGACGCAGGCGGCGCTGCTCCAGGCGATGCAGGAGCGACACGTCACCGTGGGCGGGTCTACCCACGCGCTGCCCAGTCCGTTCCAGGTGTTTGCCACGCGCAACCCCATCGAACAAGAGGGGACGTATCCGTTGCCCGAGGCTCAGCTCGACCGCTTCCTGCTCGAGGTACACGTCGGCTATCCGTCGGAGGCGGAGGAGCGCGAGATCGCCTGGCGTACGACGTCGGGAGCCGCCGCGGCGATCGAACCCGTGCTCGATCTAGCCGAGCTCGAGGAGCTGGGCGCGTTGGTCCCGCGCATCCCGGTGACGGACGAGGCCGTGGCCTTGGCCGTGAAGCTCGCGCGGGCCACGCGCCCGGACGTGGCCGAAGCGCCGGAGGAGGTCCGCAGCTACGTACGCTTCGGCGCCGGTCCCCGAGGCAGTCAGGCGCTCGTCCTCGCGGCCAAGGCACGCGCCGCGGTGCGCGGCGAGGCCGCGGCGGACGTCGAGGACATCTTGGCGCTGACCTTGCCGGCGCTGCGGCATCGCTTGGTGCTGAGCTATCGCGCGGAGGCGGACGGTGTGCGGGACGAGGACGTCATCACCGCGGTTCGACGTCGTTTTGGGGGTAGCTGAGGCGCGCGCTGGCCGGCGGTGGGCCGCTGGGCCAGCGCGCTTGTGGGATCAGCGGGCGGGCGCTAGTTTCGCCCCTGTCAGGCGACAGCAAGGAGTTGGCTTCGGGTGAGCGTGCAGGACGAGCTGAAGGCGTTGATCGTGACCGAGTTGGACATCCGCGATCGCGAGGCCGGCGACATCGTGGACGAGGACCCGCTGTTCGGAGCAGGCCTCGGGCTCGATTCGCTGGATGCGCTGCAGCTGGCCATGGCCATCGAAGAGCGCTTCGGGGTGGCCATTCCCGAGGGCGAGCCCGCGCGCGCCATCTTCGCTTCCGTGGCGTCCCTCGCTCGCTACATCGAAGAGCAACGCTCTCCGCGATGACGGGTGTGGACGTGACTTCTGGGCCCCGCGTCGCGGTCACCGGTGTGGGCCTGGTGACGGGGCTCGGCAGTGACGTCGGGACCGTGTTCGACGCGCTCTGTCGCGGCGAACGCGCCATCCGTCCCGTGGTGTCGTTCGACGTCGCCGGACATCGCTGCCAACTCGCCGCGGAGGTCCCGGAGCTGGTCGTCGCACCGGGTCTCGACCGCAGCGGAGCACTGGCGGTGGAGGCGGCGCGCGGCGCGCTGGCGTCGTCGCGTGTCGAGGTGTCGAGCCTCGCCATCGCGGTCGGCGCGACGGCGGCAGGCATGCGCGAGGCCGAGGCGGTGGTCGCGACTCATGGGGCGCGCCTCGACGCCGACGCGGCTCGTCGCCTGCTGCGGTACACCCTGAGCTCGACGATCCCGGCTCTCCGCTCCGTCGTCGCCGACCCTGCGCGCACCGCCGTCGTGTGTACGGCTTGCTCCAGCGGCGCGGCCGCCATCGCGCTCGGCGCGGCGTGGATCCGTCAAGGGCGGGCGCGGGCGGTGCTCGCGGGCGGCGTCGACGCGCTCTGCTGGCTGACCTTCGCCGGGTTCGACGCGCTGGGCGCGCTCGATCCGGCGCCCTGTCGCCCGTTCGACCGCAGCCGAGGCGGACTGACCTTGGGCGAGGGAGCGGCCTTCCTGGTGCTCGAGCGCGAGGATCTGGCCCGAGCTCGCGGCGCTCAGACGCTCTGCTTTCTCGACGGCTGGGCGCTGGGTTCCGAGGCGCACCACATCACCCAGCCGGAGCCGTCCGGTGCAGCGGCCGGACGCCTGATCACGCTGGCCCTCCGGCGGGCGGGGAGCGAGCCTGACGCCGTCGGTTACGTCAACGCGCATGGCACCGGCACACCGCACAACGATCTGGCTGAGTCGCGCGCGTTGAACTCCGCCCTGGGTGAGCGCGCTCGGTCGGTTCCCGTGTCGTCGACCAAGGGCCAGCTGGGCCATACCCTGGGCGCCGCCGGCGCGATCGAAGCTGTCGTGACCGTGATGGCGCTGGTCTGGGGGCGCATCCCGCCCACGGCCGGGCTCACCTGCGTCGATCCAGAGATCCGCCTTCGCTTGCCCACGGTGGAGACACCCTTCGGCGCGGAGGACACGGCGCTGTCGAGTTCGTTTGGCTTCGGAGGAGCCGGGGTGGTGCTCGCGCTGCGTCGGAGGGAGACCGTCGACCGGCGCCCCGGCCTGCCCGAGGTCAAGGTGGCCGTAGAAGTGCTCGACGACGACCGTGCAGGCGACAGCACGCTCGATCCCGCGCGGTCTCGCCGTTTCGACTGGCAGAGCACGGCGGTGGCGCGCGCGGCGCAGGCGGGAACAGAACAGTGCGGAGTAGCCCCGGCAGACATGGGTCTGGTCGTGGGCGGCGGCTTCGGCAACGTGTCCCGCGCTGTCGCGTGGCTCGCGCGGCTGAGCCAGCGGGGCCCGCGCGCTGCGTCGCCGGCCGAGTTTCCCCAGCTGGTGCCCTCCGCCGCAGCGGGCAACGCCAGCGTGTACTCGGGCTGTGCTGGGCCTGTGCTCACGGTGTTCGATCACGGCGCGGCGGCCGACGCTGCACTCCACGTCGGCGCTGCACTGCTGCACGGCGGCGACGCGCACGCCTTGGTGGTGGGCGCCGCGGAGCCCCAGGATCCGGTCGTCTCGGCTGCCTTCGGGACTCTCGCCGAGCAGCGCGCTGGCTGGCTCCTGGTGACGTCGAGCGCGCTGGCCCTCGATCGACCGAGCGTCGAGCTGGTGGCATGGGAGGAAGTCGCGAGCGGCCGACAGCTGCGCCTGCCACCGCCCAGGGAGCCAGCCCGCGCGCGAGTGGTCGTGGTCGGCGCTCTCGCGCTCGAGCCACTGCTCACCGAGCTCTGGTCGGGCGTCGCGCGGCTCGGTGTGGAGCTGGACTCGCTCGCCGCGAGCGCGGTCGCTCTGCGTCGTGGCGTAGCGCTGATCGCGGACGGGGGCGTCGACGAGGTGCTCGTCATCAGCGAGGCCCCCGGCCGGGCACGAGTGACGCACCTCAGGCGTGGCGGGGCATGAGCGCGCTGCTGGTGTGCGCCGCGGCGGTCTCGCCGCTCGGTCGCGGGGACGCCGCCGCGTCCGTCGGCCCCCCGGGCCAGCGCCCGGTGACGTGCGTGCGGTTCGACTCGGTGCTCGCCGCGGCGGATGTTCGCATTCCGTACGTCGCGCGCGCCGACCTCCCAGCCGACCCAGCAGATCGAGCCGAGGCCCTGCTCGCGCTGTGCTGCGACGACTTGAACGGGCAGCTGCGAGAAAGGGCGATCACCCTTCAGCCTTCGCGCACCCGCGTGTTTCTTGGCACCAGCTCCGGCGGCTTCGACAGCTTGATGCGGGCTTGCTCCTGGCTCGAGCGGGGTCAGTCGCTCGAGCGCGAGCTTGCCGAGCGCGTGCCATACTTTGGTCCGCTGCGCGCGCTCGGCGGATTGGGGTTCGACGCCGACGCGACGGTACAGGTCATGGCGGCCTGTGCGTCGTCCACGTTCGCGCTCGGACTCGGATTGCGGGCTATCGAGTTGGGGGAAGCAGACTGGGTGATCGCCGGGGGCTACGACGCAGTCACGCCGCTCGTGGCGGCAGGTTTCTGTGCGCTTGGCGCCACGAGTCAAGTGCCACGACCGTTTCGTCGAGACCGCGCGGGGCTCGCCCTGGGCGAGGCGGCGGTGCTCATGCTGCTGGCTCGCGATGGGTTGGCCGAGTCAGCGCGAGCGCGCCTGGCAGCCTTCGCCGCGAGCACCGACGCTCATCACGCGACCGCGCCGGACCCATCGGGCCGCTGGCTCCGCGGCGCGGCCGGGCGCGCCCTGGAGCTGGCGCACTGCGGACATGTCGAGCTGCTCAGCGCGCACGGCACCGCTACGTCGTTCAACGATCGAGCCGAGGCGTCCGCGTTGAGCGAGTTGTCGGGCGTGGACGAACACACCACGCTGCACGCGTTCAAGGGCGTCGTCGGACACACCCTGGGAGCCGCCGGCGCGCTGGAGTCACTGGCCGCTGTCGACGCGATGGAGCGTGGGATCTTGCCAGCGAGCGCCGGGGAGGGTCCGCTGCTCGAGGGGCTGGTGCCACGAGTGCTGAACGAGAACGAGGCCGGAAGCGCAGCCAACTGTCTCAAGCTCGCGGCGGCCTTCGGTGGCGCCAACGCGGCGCTGGTCTGGCAGCAACGCAGCGCGGCGTCGGTCGAGCGGGAGCGGACCGCCGCGGCCGTTTACCTGCGCGCAGTCGGCCCGCAGGTGAAGTCGGCGGTGCTGGCGTCGGATCCACGGCTCGTGATCGAGAAGACCAAGCTGGATCGGTTCGACGAGTTGTCGCGCCTGGTGCTCCGCGCCGTGCTCGAGGCCCTGCCGCCTGGGCTGGTGCTGCCGCCGGAGCGAACCGCGGTGGTCGTCGGTACGGCGACGGCCACTCTCGAGATCGATCTCGACTTCGAGCGTCGTCGTCGCAAGCGGGGCGCGGAGCCCCGCCGGTTCCCCGCGACCAGCCCGAACCTCGCGCCGGGGAACGTGTGTCAGGCTCTCGGCTGGCACGGCCCGTCCCTGGCGGTGGGCGCGTCTGGGGCGGCAGCGCTCGAAGCGCTGTGGGTCGGCTCGCTGTTGGTCGCGGGCGGCGACGCTGACGCTGTCGTGGTGGTCGCCTGCGAACACGTGGGCGAGCTGTGCGCTGCGGTTTGGAGCGCCGCCGGCTGGCCGTTGCCCGAGGCCGGGGCCGCAGCGTGCGTGCTCACCCGCGAGCCCGTGGGCAGCTCGCTGCCGCCGGACCGGGCGCGCCGCGCGTGGACCGCTGCGTGCGCCGAGCAGGGTCGGGTGGCCGGCGCAGCCCCGGGCCCGGCGGCACTTCTTGCGGCTCTCGCCGGAATCGACGCGCGGTAGCACTTGCCCACGGCCCTCACGTTTGGCAGTGTGCCGCCGGGAATCAGACTTTCCTCCTCGGCGTTTGCTGGGCGCCGCCTCCAAGCGTGCCAGAACACCGTCCCGAGCCCTTCTCCGCCATGAGCCACCCCGTCCACGTGATCGCCAAGCTGTGCCTGGTCGTCTGCGTGTTGGTCGGCGTGGTGGGCTGCCGGACGCAGTACTTGCCCAACACGGACGTGGAGGACACCGACGAGAACCGCAAGGTCATCGGGTTCTGCGAGGAGTATCGGCGGGCAGTGGAGGGCCGCAAGACGGGGCTGCTGCTGCAGCTCGCCCACCCGTCCTACTACGAGGACGGTGGCAACGTCGACGCGACGGACGACATCGATTTCGCGGGCCTCAAGGACTACTTGGAGGACCGCTTTCGCAAGACCAAGGCTATCCGCTACGAGATCCGCTATCGCCGGGTGGGCCGGGGTCGCAACGACGTCATCCAGGTGGATTACACCTACTCGGCCAGCTACAAGATCCCGACCGAGGGCGGGGACGTCTGGCGTCGTACCGTCGCGGACAACCGCATCGAGCTGGTGCCCCACGGGGACACATTCAGGATCCTGTCCGGCATGTGACCGCCCAGGCCGCCGCTGCCGAAAACTGGTGCGGCGGTCGGGTTTGGGTCAGACTGTGCTGGTGGCGCGCCCTGAGCGCGCCTCCGTGGTCGCATGCGCAAGCCCAAAGTCGCTTTCGTCGGAACTGGAGGGGCAGCGCGGGGGATCGCGCACCTTGGTGTGCTCAAGGCCTGTGAGGAGCTCGGCATTCACCCCGAGATCTTCGTCGGCGCGAGCGCGGGCGCGATCGTGGGAGCTACCTACGGCCAGGGGATCCCGCTCGACGTGCTCCTCGACGGCTACCGCCTGCCCTGGAAGCGAAAGCACCGCGGACCTCGCTTTCACCTCGGGACCTTCTTCGGGGCGCCCCGGCTGAAGCATGTGCTCGATCCGGGCTATCTCGCCAGCGGTCTGTTCTCGCTGGAGCGATTCGAGCGCTACCTGCGCCGCGTGCTGCCGATCAACGACTTCCGCAAGGTCGACAATCGCGTGTTGGTGACTGCGGTGGACATCGATCGTGCCGAGCGAGTTCTCTTCGGCAAGGGCTACGATGCGGAGACTCCCATCAGCCGAGCGGTCGCGGCGTCGTGCTGCGTTCCGGGTCTGTTTCGACCCTACGACATCGACGGTCGCTACCACCTCGATGGGGAAGTGGCGCGCACCTTGTCTGCCGATGTCGCGGTCGAAGCCGGCGCCGACGTGGTGATCATTTCCAACATCTACCGGCCCTCCCGCGGTCGTGTCCGTAGCCTGGCGCGCAGTGGACCGCTGACGGTGATGAACCAGTCGCTCAACATCCTGCTCACTGAGAAGGAACGCCGCGGGGTCGACTTCTACGCTCACATGCACCCGCGGTGCCACTTCATCGACATTGCTCCGGACATAGGTCGCTTCGGCTACCTCAACCGCTTCGCGGCTCGGTCACTGGTGCTGCGTGGCTATCGGGCCGCGCTGCAGGCCCTCGTCTTTGCCAAGGAGCGCGGCGTCTTCGACCTTCCGGCCGCGGTCCGGGTCGGGCCGCCGAACTGACCAGAACCGCTCAGCGGGACACAATCGCGCAGCTGTTGCCATCGAGCACGCGACGTGCGTCGCCCTGAGTTGCGCGCCACACGGCGCGTTGCAGCGTGCTGTCGTAGCCGTAGCGCAGCGCCATGGGCCTGGACGATACCAGCCCCGAGCCGACGCAAGCGCGCCAAGCGGAGCTCATTGCACACAGTGGGTCGGGCGCGATGCGCGTCGGCTGCTCCGTCGGCTGCTCGAGCACCACTTCCGTGTCCGCGCGAACCGTCACCTTCAGCCCCTTGGGGCCGAGCGCGCCGCCGGGTCCGTAACCCTGCTTGCCGGTCGGTACCCCGAAGCTGAACTCCAGCGCGCTCTGGTCGTCGAGCTTGCCGTCATCGAGCTCCGCGATAGCGATCCCCGCGAGCGCCGCGTCCTCGTTCCAGACGCGGGCGCGGCGACGTGCGCGAGAGAGCGCCGAGTCCTCGTCGAACGGGGCTGCGGCGCTACTCGAGGGTGACGCTGGCGGCTCAGCGGCCTCCTCGGGCGCGGTCGGTGGAGCCGGCCCCAGGGTCCACCACAGGATGCCCGTACCTAGCGCGGCGACGAACACGCCGCCGGCGACGACGGGGGTCAGGGAGGCGCGCCGCGTGGGGCGCGCCTCGACCCCCGGCAGCCGTCCGGCTCGGGGGGGCGTCGCACCGGGCGGGGCCAGCCACGGGGTGCCGCAGCTGGGGCAGCGGCCGCCGTGGGTGGAGACCGGGATCCCGCAGCCCGGGCAGCTCGAGGGCTCGTCCTTCCGGGTCATTGGAACTGGAAGTCTTCGACCAGCTCGGTCACCACGAACTCGGTGCCAACGGGCCGGAGTACGAACACGACCTCATCGCCGAACACGCGCGTGCGGCCCACCCGCGGCGCGGTGATCGGCACTCGAACCAGGACGTCGTTGCCCGTCACGGAAGTGCCCAAGCTGCGCGCCGGGCGCAGCGCAGCCAGATCCTCCGCGCGGTAGGTCTCGACATCCGTCTCTCGATACAGCGCTGGCAGGCTGACGCTGCCGTAGTCGATGCGAGTGAGTCGCGCTTGCCAGAACGACCGTGCGCGCTGTCGACCGCCGCCCGGGCCGCCGTTGAACCAAGCGTTCTCGTCGATCAGCGGCTCGAGGGCCGGGTAATCGCCGCGCAAGACGAGCTCGAAGAATCGGCGCACGGTGTGGCGCGCGACCTCCGTGCTGGGCGGAGCGGCGAGCGTCGCCAGACCATCGCTGACCTCCGCCACCGCGCGTACCGTAGGAAGCTCCGGCTGTGGGTCTACCGCAACGCCGGGTGCTCGGCGAGGGTCGTCCTGCCCGGCGGACTCGGCGGTGTCGAAGCGGAGTGTGCGTGCGGCGCAACTCGTGGTCGATGCCAGCAGCGTGAGTGCGAGGGCGGAGCCAAGGGTGAGCACTGACGTCGACGCGTAGCGCGCGTCGCGCCCGGGGCCAGACTCAGATCGGTTCGATTCGCGGGTCATCCGTGCGGGTGAGCGTGACGATGCACGGTCCTTCGACGAGTGTCCAGCCAGCGGGCAAGCTGCCGAGGTCGGAGGCGATGATGGTGAAGCGGGTGCTCTCGATACTTGGAATGCGAGTGCGGCGCAGGGTTTCCGCTCCCAGCAACTCCTCCACGTCACTTTGTCCCTTCAGCACTCGATAGCCCATGGTGCCGTTGCGATGGACGGCGATCAAATGCTCACCATTGGTGACCAGGATGTCACCTCGGTTCTCCGTGTGACCTTCCTCCGCGGACAAGCGGTCCACCAGCGCAACGGACGCGCGCAGCGCCTTGACGACCTCCGCGGGTGCGACGTGCGCATCGTTCAGGTGACCGGCGTCGTGGAGGAAGGAGAGGAAGAGGTAGAAGAACATCTCGCTGTCGGTCTCCCCGCGGATGTTCTTGCGCAAGAACTCGGGTTGAGACTCCAGTAGCCGCCCCCGGAGTTGGTCGAAGCCGACGATCGTGCCGGTCTGTGCGAACAGCCAGTTCCGGTAGCGGAAGGGGTGGGTGTTCTCGGTCCGCAGCGTGCCTACGGTCGCGCGACGCACATGTCCGATCAGGATGTCCGTCCGCACGTTCTCGGCCGCCTCGGCGAGGTCGATCTCCGGACGCTCGTCCACCGGGCGTCGTCGCAGCAAGACCTCGCCGGATTGGTAGAAGCCGATGCCCCAGCCGAGGGGCGAGTCGGGCGCCGTGCGCACGCGCAGGACTGGCGCGTGCAGCGCGAGCACCTGTGCACCCAAGTCGGAGCGATTTCCGATGAAGCCGAACATGCGCGCCATGGCTGGTTCCTCGTGCGAGTCGAACTCGCCCGTATGTGACTAGCATGGTACGCGCCCAGGGCCTTGTCAGGCCGTATTTTGCCGACGGCGCGCCCATCACGCTCGCGCGGTGAATCGGCCCCGGGGCCAGTGCTGCCCCAGACGCTTGCGGTGTCGCGCCGGAGTCGCTACTGGGATGGGCCGGCGACGGTCGGAGCCCGACGTTTCAAGATGAGAAGCTCAGCGAGCGTGTTCTTCGTTGCTGGGGCCTCGGGCTACACCGGGCGCGGCGTACTGCGAGCCCTCGCACGGCGCTCGCTCCGGTTCGTCGCTCACGTGCGCCCCGACTCGCCGCGCTTGGCTGGGATGCGGGGGGAGGTCGCCGACCTCGGCGGTGAGCTCGACACCACCGAGTGGCAGGCGGAGGCTCTGACCCAGACACTGACGCGACTGGGCCCTACACATGTGGTGGCGCTGCTGGGTACGACCAGGGCACGGGCACGCGCGGCGCGCTCCCGCGGCTCGGTCGAGACCTACGACACTGTGGACCTGGGATTGACCTTGCTGCTGCTCGACGCAGCGGTCGGCTGCGCCGCCGAACCCCGCTTCGTGTACCTGTCATCAGTCGGCGTCGGCCCGAGCGCGACGGGGGCCTACTACCAGGCGCGGATGGAGGCGGAGCGAGCCATCATGGGCAGTCTCCTGCCATGGACCATCCTGCGACCCTCCTTCATCACCGGAGCGGATCGAGAGGAGTCACGTATGACGGAGCGGACCGTCGCTGCGGTGGCAGACGCGGGCCTCGCGCTGGCTTCCTGGGTAGGCTTCGGGCGGCTGAGGCAGCGCTACAGCTCGATGTCCGGCACGGAGCTGGGGGAAGGCATCGTGCGAGCTGCGCTGGATCCCGCTCGGGTGCGCCAAATCTTGCACAGCGAGGACCTGCGGGTACTCGCCGAGCGGGCAGCGGTGAGGTAGCTTCCCGGCCATCATGAAGGGTCCGCTCGCGCTCCTGTTGCTGATCGTCTCTTCGTTCGCGCTCGCCTGTGGAGCGGTGTACCCGGAGCTCAAGACGTCGGTTCGTCCGCCCGGATCTCAGGCGCTCTCTCCGCCGCCGCCCGACGACGTGCTGTTCTTGCGTTTCGCTTCAGCGACGATCCCGGAGAGGACTCGAGACGGCAGGCGCTGGAGCAATCGCGGCGTCGATGCGCCGGACCCGTTCGCCAAGGTGTTCGTCGACGACGCCGAGTTGTTCCGCACGCCGGTCCAACCCGACACGCTGACGCCCACCTGGCGCGACGCAGAGCGTCACAACTATCGAGTGCCGAAGGGGGCGACGGTGCGCGTCGAGCTGTGGGACAAGAACCCGATCAACAATCAGCCCATCTGCGTGCGCCGTGTGCAGAACATCCATTCCTACGCCGCACAGGGCGAGCTGGACATGGAGTGCGAGAGCGGGGCGCGCATCAAGTTGCGCGTGGAGCCCGCCCACGGGCTCATCGGGTTGGGTTTCGCGTACGAGCTTCGCTCGCGCGACGTCGTGATCACCCGCGTGGTGGCCGATTCACCTGCGGGGCGTGTGGGCGTGGTCGTGGGCGATTTCGTCCTCGCCATCGAGGGCCGCAAGGTGCGCGACATGAAGGAAGACGAGCCCCGCAGCCTGATCAACGCCAACGGTCCGACCGGTCTCACCATGACGCTGCGCCACAAAGACGGCTCGACCGTGGACGTGAGCTTCAAGGAGGGCGCCCTCTACCCGGTCAAGTCGGACGACATCCCGATCCCGTGAGTTGGCGCGGGCTTGACGGCGGGGATCTTCGGCCGAATCGTTCAGCCATGACAGAAGCGGCGGACCAGCGCACCCTGATCGTCGCCGATCGCGAGCGCGGCGTGCTGAGCGTGGCGGGTCCGGACCGCGCGACTTGGCTCAACGGCATCGTCACCTGCGACACCTCGAAGGTCAGCGTGAGTGAGGGCGTGTACGGCCTCCTGCTGAACAAGCTGGGCAAGATCCAGACGGACCTCGACATCATCGAGGCGGACGGCGTGCTGCTGCTCGGGCTGGCGCCGTCGCGGGCCGAACCGACCCGGGCCGCGCTGGACCGCATGTTGGTCATGGAGGACGCGGAGGTGGCGGACCGCAGCGCCGAGCTCGGCTGCATCCGAGTGCACGGTCCGCAGGCGTCAGAGCTGGCCGCTGCCGTTCGGGACGGGGTGCGCGGACACGGCCGCATCGACTGGACCGGGGTTGGCGGTGAGCTGGTGGTTGTCGAGCGCGCGCGCTACCAGGACGTGGTCGAACGCTTGGTGGAGCTGGGAGGCGAGCTCGCGACCGCCGACTCCTGGCGGCGGTTGAGGACCGAGCAGCTCTTCCCCGAGTTCGGTGTCGACTACGACGAGCAGGACAACCCCCACGAGGCAGCGCTCGAACAGCGCGCCGTCAGCTTCGACAAGGGCTGCTACCTCGGGCAGGAGGTCGTGTGCATGCAAGACATGCGCGGTCGCGTGAAGCGGCGCTTGGTGGGCCTCAGGCTCGACGGCTCGAGCGAACCGAGCGCCAACGTCGAAGCTGGCGGCGAGGTCGTGGGCGAGCTGCGTACCGTCAGCGGGGGTGAACCCGTCTTGGCGCTGGCCCGGGTGCGCGCACCCCACTTCGAGACCGGTACGGCGCTAGAGGTCGGCGGGGTTCGGGCCACGGTCTTCGGCGCGCCCCGCAGCTGATCGCGGCCGTGGTAGAGTCGCGAGCAATGCCCCAGCCTGGCGACCGTCACCTCACGCGCACGGAGACCGGGCTACGCGTCGCGGACGACGTGCTCGCGTTGATCGGCGCCACCCCCTTGGTCCGCTTGGCCCGGGTCAGTCCGGCGGGGGCGGGGACCGTGTGGGGCAAGGCCGAGTTCGTCAACCCCGCCGGGAGCGTGAAGGACCGCCCCGCGCTGGCCATGATCCTGGGCGCGGAGCAGGACGGCAAGCTCGCTCCCGGCGCGGTGATCGTCGAAGCCACGAGCGGCAACACGGGCATCAGCCTGGCGATGATCTCCGCCGTGCGAGGTTATCGCTGCGTGCTGGTCATGCCCGAGGACATGAGCCTCGAGCGACGCTACATCCTTCGCGCCTACGGCGCGGAGGTCGAGCTGACGCCCGCGGCTGACGGCATGAGTGGCGCGGTGGAGCGGGCGAGGCAGATCCTGGCCCAGACGCCGGGGGCGTTCATGCCCCGGCAGTTCGACAACGATCGGAACCCGGCCAGCCACGCGGCGACGACCGCGGTCGAGATCTTGGAGCAGGCCGGCGGGGAGCTGGCGTGTGTCGTGGCGGGGGTGGGAACCGGCGGGACGATCACCGGTGTCGGCCGCGTCGTCAAGGAGCGCGCCCCGGCCGTTCGGGTCATCGCTGTCGAGCCACAGGCAAGCGCGGTGCTCAGCGGCAGGCCGCCGGGGATGCATGGGATCCAGGGGCTGGGCGCGGGTTTCGTTCCACCGATCGTGGATCGCGCCCTGATCGACGAGGTCGTGACGGTGAGCGACGTCGCGGCGGAGCGGATGGCGAGGCGCCTCGCGCGCGAGGAAGGCTTGCTCGTGGGGCCGAGCGCTGGCGCCAACGTGCACGCTGCGGTGGAGGTCGCGCGCGCGCTCCCCGCTGGAGCCAAGGTCGTGACCGTGCTGTGCGACTCAGGAGAACGCTACCTGTTCTGAGCCCGGGCGGGGTTTGCGTCAGGTCGCGAGTTGCTCTAAGCGAACGTCCATGGGTCGTCCCTTTCAAATCCCCGAAGCGCTGCCGGTCGAGGAGCAACGAGGGCAGACCTTCCCCACGCTCGTGGAGCTCATGCAGCGCTTGCTGGCGCCCGACGGCTGCCCGTGGGATCGGGAACAGACCTTTGGGAGCCTGCGTCGCTACGTGCTCGAGGAGGCATGCGAGGTGATGGACGCGATCGACGCCCAAGATCTATCCCACCTCAGCGAGGAGCTCGGGGATCTCGCGCTCCAGATCGTCTTCCTGGCGGAGCTGGCTCGCCGGAGCGGCGCGTTCGGACCGGACGACGTGGTGCGGGGGATCTGCGAGAAGCTCGTGCGCCGACACCCGCACGTGTTCGCCGACGGCAGCGCCGAAGACGCTGCCGAAGTGCTCAGGAACTGGGAGCGCATCAAGGCACAGGAGAAGGGGAGTCGTGGGCTCCTCGACGGCGTGCCCCGCTCGCTCCCCGCGCTGCAGCGCGCTCAGCACATGAGCGACAAGGTCGGCCGGGTGGGCTTCGATTGGCCCGACGCGCGCGGGTCGCGGGCCAAGGTCGAGGAGGAGCTCGTCGAACTCGACGAGGCGATCGCGCGGGGAGAGCGCGCCGCCGTCGAGCACGAGCTGGGTGATCTACTCTTCGCGCTGGTGAACCTCGCGCGGCATCACGAGCTCGACGCGGAGGCGGCCCTGCGCTCGGCCGGAGACCGCTTCGCGCGTCGCTTCGCCCACGTGGAGCGGCGCGTGCGGGAGCGTCACGGCGGGTTCCCAGGGACGACGGCCGAGCGCATCCCGCTCGAGGTCCTCGACTCGTACTGGGACGAAGCCAAGATCGAGGGGCGATGAGCGACGGCGCCGAGGTCGACCCAGCGGAGCTCCACCCGCTGGCGCGCTTGCCGGAGGACTGGGAGGTCGTGCTGGCGCGAGCCGGTGAGCCACGGTTTCGCGCCCGGCAGGTGTTTCGCTGGCTGCACGCGCAGGGCCAGCACAGCCCCACGGAGATGACGAACTTGCCGCGGCCGCTGCGGCAGCAGCTCACCAGCGAGACGTTGGACGTGCCCGCCGCCGTCGGCAGCGTGCACCGCGCGGAGGATGGGACTCGGAAGCTCGTGCTAGAGCTCGACGGGGCACGAGTGGAGTGCGTCCTCATCCCGATGACGCGCCCCGCGGGCGAAGCCAAGGACGCCGATCTCGCCGCGCTGCCGGATGATGACGACGACGTCGCCGACGACGCGCCTCGCTCCCAGCGCGTCACGCTCTGCTTGTCGACGCAGTACGGCTGCGCGATGGGCTGCGTGTTCTGCGCCAGCGGGCGCGCCGGGCTGGTGCGCGGCTTGCGAGCCGAAGAGATCGTGGCTCAAGTGCAGATCGCACGCCGTCACCTGGAGCCGGGTGAACACCTCCGCAACCTCGTGTTCATGGGCATGGGGGAGCCGCTGCACCACTACGACGAGACCGCGCGGGCCTTGCGCGTACTGACCCACGCGGACGGCCTCGATCTGTCTCCGCGTCGCATCACCGTCAGCACCGTTGGCCTGGTGCCCGGCATCCGTCGGCTCGGTCGCGACTTCTCGGGCAAGATCGGGCTCGCCGTCTCGCTTCACGCTCCGAACGACGCCGTTCGCGCCCAGATTGTGCCGATGAACCAGCGCTACTCGGTGGCGGACATCCTGGCTGCGCTCGCGGAGTACCCGCTTCCGCGTCGTCGACGCATCACCATCGAGTACACCCTGATCGCGGGCGTGAATGATCGACCTGAACACGCTGAGGAGTTGGCGCGGGTGCTCAGGCGTCTCCGAGTCAAGGTCAACCTGATCCCGATGAATGCCGTCGCCGGCGCGGGGCTCGAGGGCTCGCCCCCGGAGCGCGTCGCGGAGTTTCGCGAGCGCGTCGCGCGCGCCGGGCTGAGCTGCTTCGTGCGGGTGCGGCGCGGGGACGACGTGAGCGCAGCCTGCGGCCAGCTGGCCTATTCGGGTCCACTCGTGGACCCGGCGCGGCTGCGGGGCGTGGGACGCGCTTCGCGCGAACCGTGAGCGGCGCAGTAGGCGTGGCAAATTGCGCCGGTCGCGCGGCTGGGCGGTGGCATGGGGCGTGCCAACTTCCGCGCAGTTTGGGGGCTTGGTGAAGCACCACCGGACGACTAGGCTCGTCCGGATGATGATCGAGGGTCGGCTGCGCGCGAGTCCTGCGGACCTGGCGCGGGCCTGGGCAGAGCAGGATCCGGATCTCGAGACTCGGGCGGAGCTCTTGGCGCTGGTCGAAGCAGGCAACGAGGCCGAGCTGTCGGAGCGGATGCACGCGCCGCTCGAGTTCGGCACGGCAGGTTTACGTGGTGTGGTCGGAGCGGGACTCGCTCGCATGAACCGCGCGGTGGTGATCCGTGCGACGCGTGGTCTCGCCGACACGTTGCTGAAGAAGGTGCCCGACAGCAGGTCGCTCCCGGTCGTCGTCGGCTATGACGGACGACTGTCCAGTCGCGAGTTCGCCGAGGTCACGGTGGCGGTGTTGGTCGCGGCAGGGATCCCAGTGCGGGTCTTCGATGAGCCGGTGCCGACGCCCATCGTCGCGTTCGCGGCCAAGGAGCTGTCGGCGCAGGCGGCCATCGTGATCACGGCGAGCCACAACCCGCCGGAGTACAACGGCTACAAGGTGTACGCGCCGAACGCGGCGCAGATCGTGCCCCCGTGGGATCGTGAGATCGCCGAGGCCATCGAGCGGGTGGAGCGGGCGGACCGCGTGCCGCTCGCGGAGGCCGCGTTCGACCGCGCGGAGCGCGTTCCGGCGTCGCTCATCGAGCGCTACCTGGACGAGATCGACGCGGTGCGACCCACCGGCCGGTTCGACCGAGACTTCCCCATCGTGTACACGGCCATGCACGGCGTGGGCGCCAAGTTGCTCACGCGCGCGTTCGCGCGCGCGGGCTACGCCAGGCTGCAGCTGGTGGCGGAGCAGTCCGAGCCCGACGGCACCTTCCCGACGGTCCGCTTTCCGAACCCCGAGGAGCCGGGGGCCCTCGATCTCGCTCTCGCGTTGGCGAAAGCAGAGGGCGCGGAGCTCATCTTGGCCAACGATCCAGACGCGGACCGGCTCGCGGTCTGCGTCGCAACCGCCACCGGCCGCATGGTCCAGCTGTCGGGTAACCAGATCGGCGTCTTGCTGGCGGATCTGATGCTGTCCCAGGCGCTCAGGGCGCCGCGACCGCTGGTGGCGTCGTCCATCGTTTCGTCGCCCATGTTGGGCGACATCGCGCGTGCCCATGGGGCTCGCTTCGAGCAGACGCTGACGGGCTTCAAGTGGATTTGGAACGCCGCCCTGGATCTCGAGCGGGACGAGCACCTGCGCTTCTGCTTCGGCTACGAGGAGGCCCTGGGCTACTCGGTTGGCCGTATCGTCCGCGACAAGGACGGGATCAGCGCAGCGCTCTTGTTCGCGGACCTCGCGGCCCGCTGCCGCGCAGAGGGCACCACCATCCTCGAGCACCTGCATCGGCTCTACGTGCGGCACGGTTTGTGGGTCAGCGTGCAGAAGAGCGTGACTCTGCCCGGCGCCCAAGGCGCGGCGCGTATCGCCGCGGCCATGCAGCGACTTGGCTCCGCGCCCCCATCCGAGGTCGATGGCTTCGCTGTCAGCGAGGTCGTCGACTTTCGGGAGGGAGGCGAAGCGCGCCCGCGTTGGCTGCCGAACACCGAGCTCATCGCGTTGATGCTCGGCCCGAGGGGCCGTGTCCTGGTGCGGCCGAGCGGCACCGAGCCCAAGCTCAAGATCTACGTGGACCTGCGCGCCGAGGTGGACGCGCCGGAGCGTATCAGCGAGCTCGAGAGCGCAACGCTCGAGCTCGCCCAGTCGCTGGCTGGCGGTGTGGCCAATTCCCTTGGGCTCGCGGATTGAAGGGTCGTCGAGCAATGACGCAGTTCCCACCAGCGACGGCGGCGTTGGCCAGCTCTCGAGTCGATGTACAGTGAGAATTCGAAGGAGATCGTCATGCAGCAAATCAAGGTACTGACTCTGTGCACCCTGCTGACCTCTGGGTTCGTCGCCGCTCCCGCGGCGGCCGCCGGGCCCGACGAGTTCGGCGCCCAAGGCGTGGCCGCCCTGTTCGGCGAGCGTCTGTTCGGGATCCACTTCTCTCGGGTCCGTCAGGAGCTGCCGAACGGGAACTCGGTGAACGTGTCCGACACGAGCATACAGCTCGGCTGGACCGGGGGCCGAGGCTTCTACAGCCCGTTCGAGGTCCCGCGCGTCGGCTTCGACTACTTCGTCATCGACTCGCTCAGCATCGGCGGCTCCCTGGGCTATGCCTCCTCGAACGTCGAGAGTGGCAACAACGACCAGGACAACGAGGCGTTCATCTTCGCACCGCGAGTCGGCTACGCGATCATGTTCACCCCCGTGATCGGGTTCTGGCCTCGCGGCGGCTTCACCTATCACTCCACGGACGACGATCCCGGCGGCGACGACTCCGGCATGGCGTTCACCGCCGAGGCGATGTTCATCCTCGCGCCGGTGCCGCACTTCGGCATCTTGTTCGGCCCCACCCTGGACATCGATTTCACGGGCGACGACCAAGACGACCGAGACCGACGCTACCGGACCATCGCGCTGGTGAACGTCGGTATCGGTGGCTGGTTCTGAGTCCGCCGCCGCAAGAGCTGTCGAATAATCGACAGCTCTTTCATTCTTTCACCGGGGAGGCACGCGCCTCCCCGCCCCGCCGAAGTGAGTTCGTCGGGGCGGAGCCCCACGCGGGCCGGCTCCGCCGGCGCGAACTGGGTCAATTCCTGACAGCCCTTCAGTCCTCCCGATCGAAGGGGACGCTCTCGGCCGTCGCTAGGTGCGGGATGGCCTCGCGAACCGCGCCGCCGATGTCTCGCTCCGTGCCGAGCACGGTGATGAGCAGGTGGTCGGGAGTGAGGCGGCGGCGCAAGGCCCCGTTCGCTTGCTCCAGCGTCACCGCGTTCACTCGCTCGATGTAGGAGTCGTAGTACCGCGGCGGGAGGTCGTACAGCACCGAGTCGAGCGCCAGCCCCACCCGCTTGCTCGCGGTGTCTATGGCGAAGGCATGGCTACGCACCAAGAAGCGCTTCACCCAGGCGAGCTCCTTGGCGGTGACTCCACGCTCCACTAGCTCCTCCAGCAGCTTCAGCTCGAGGCTGAGGCAAGCAGCCGCGTCGCTCGCCTTGGGGAAGGTCCACATCGAGAAAGCGCGTCGTTGCTTGTCGATGGGCAAGCTGGAGTACGCGCCGTAGGACCAGCCGCGCTTGCTCCGCACCTCGCGAGTCAGGCGCGCGGTGAAGGTCCCGCCGAAGACCGTGTTGGCGACGTACAGAGCCATGTGGTCGTCGTCCTGGGGGTGAGTGCCCAGGCAGCCGATGAGGATCTGGGTCTGCGTTCGCTCGGGCTTGTCGACGAACAGCAGAGTCCGACCCACTGGACCCACCGGCTCGGGGACACGGGCTTCCGTGGCCGGCCCGAGCGGCACCGCTTGGGCGATGCGCTCGCCGATCTCTCGAGCCTTGTCTTCGCTGATGTCCCCAGAGCAGGCCAAGAGCAGGTTTCCCCGCACCCAGGTCCGAGCCAGATGGTGCTGCACGTGGGTGCGGGTCATCTGGGCCAGGGAGCGGGAAGTACCGACCACCGAGCGCCCGTAGGGATGCTCGGCGAACATGCGCCGCCGAAACCAGTGACGGGCCACGCCTCGATCGTTGTCCAGGGCCTCGACGCGCGCGGCCTCGGTCTCGCGCACCAGCCGAGCGAGCTCGGCCTCGTCCAGACTCGGTCGCCCCAGAACGTCGACGACCGTGTCGATGAAGGAGTCCAGGTTTCGTGAGATCACCGTGCCGTGCAGCGCTGAGGTGCTGTGCGAGGTGTCCACCCCGAGCGCGCCGCCGAGCGCGTCGATGGCCGCGTCGATCTCGCGTGGAGCCCTGCCGCCAGCGGTGCGACGGGCCAGTCGGCCGGAGAGGCGCGTGAGGCCCTCCAGACCGTCGGGATCCTCCGTGGCGCCAGAGCGCAGCGCGACGCTGACGGTCGCGAGCGGCACGGCGTCGCTGAACTCGACCAGCACCGTGGGGGCCGATGGGAGCGGCGCCGCGGTCGACTCGGCTGCGAGCGGTGTGTCCGTCACTGGGCTGCCTCCGTCCCTCGCTCCACGGTGGGTCTGACGAGGACCACCGAGCGGCTCGACTCGATCAGGTAACGTCGTGCGACTCGGCGAACGTCGCTCGCGGTCACTCTGTGCAAGGCGTCGAGTCGCTCGAACGCCGCGTTGGGCCGGCCGAGCACCGTCTCGTAGAACCCGATGGTCGAGGCCTTGCCGTCTGCGGTCTCCAGGCCGCTCACACCGCCAAGCTCGAGGCGAGCGCAAGCGCGAGCCAACTCGGCTTCGCTCACGGGCTGCTCTCGAACCATCGCCAGCTCGTGATCGATGGCGCTCAGCAGCGTCTCGGCCGTGTGTGAGCCGACGGCTGCGGCGAAGATCTCGAACAAGCCAGGGTCCCGAAACGGGCTCACGAAGGCGCGCACCTCGCTGGCGATCTCCAGCTCTCGCACCAGCCTCTCGTGCAGGCGGCTGGCGCGTCCGCCGAACAGAATCTCCGACAGCACCGTCAAGGGGGCGTAGTCGAAGTCACCGAGACCAGGGCTCTTGTAGCCGATGGCTACCTTCTGGCTGGAGGTCGGCTTGTGCACCTCGCGTCGTCGTTCGTCGACCTGCGGCGGCTCGGGCCGCAACTCCTCCGGAGGAATGACGCTCGGCTCGAGCCCGCCGTAGCCGCGCTGCACCAAGGGCAGCAAGGTGCGTTCGGAGACGTCTCCGGCCACGACCAGCAGCGCGTTGTTGGGTGCGTAGAAGGTGCGGTAGAAGCTCACGCAGTCCTCGGTGGCGAAGGCCTCGATGTCTGCCATCCAGCCGATCGTCGGCCAGTGGTAGGGGTGCGTCTGGAACGCCGTGGCCCACAACAGCTCGCTCACCGAGCTCTCGACGTCATCATCCACGCGATACCGCCGCTCGTTGGCCACCACCTCCTTCTCGCTCTGAACCTGCGGCTCGCGCACGACGAGGCGACCCATGCGCTCCGACTCCAGTCGCACCACGAGCGGCAGCTGGCTCTTCGGCACGGCAACGTGATAGTGGGTCCAGTCCAGCCAGGTGCCAGCGTTGCTCTCCGCGCCGGCCTCCTCGAGCCGACGGTCGAACTCACCCGACTTCAAGTTCTCTGTCTCGTTGAACATCAGGTGCTCGAACAGGTGGGCCAGGCCCGTCTTCCCGCGCTGCTCGTGGCGAGACCCGACGCGGTACCAGGTGTGAAAGGCGACCACGGGCGCGCTCTTGTCCTCGCACAACAAGAGCTCGAGACCGTTGGCCAAACGAAAGCGCTCGAGCGAGAGACTCGGGCCGAAGGCGCTGGTGCCCCGGTGTTCGATGCGCCCGAAGGGCGGAGGGCTCTCGTTCAGGCGTGCCAAAAGGCGCGCGCGCGCCGCTTGTCTGGGCTTGGTGGTCATGGTCTCGGCCCGCACTACATCACCGTCCGCCGCTGCGCGACAACGCGAAAGGCCAGCCGCGGGGCCCGTCAGCTGTCGAGCTTCAGGATCGCCAGGAAGGCCTCCTGCGGAACTTCGACGTTGCCTACGGACTTCATGCGCTTCTTGCCCTCTTTCTGCTTCTCGAGCAGCTTGCGCTTGCGGGAGATGTCACCGCCGTAGCACTTGGCGGTGACGTCCTTGCGCAGGGCGCGCACGGTCTCGCGGGAGATGATCTTGCTGCCGATGGCGGCTTGAATGGCGATCTCGTACTGCTGGCGAGGCACGAGCTCCTTCAGCTTGGCGGCGATGGCGCGCCCGCGGGTGTACGCGGTCTGGCGGTGCACGATCACGCTCAGCGCGTCGAGGGCGTCCCCATTGATCAGCATGTCGAGCTTGATCAGATCGTCTGTGTGATAGCCGATGAGCTCGTAGTCCATACTGGCGTAGCCACGCGACGCACTCTTGAGGCGATCGTGAAAGTCCAAGATGACCTCGGCCAGAGGCATCTCGTAGCTGACGACCACGTGAGTCTTGGTCGCGAAGTTGATACCAAGCTGCTTGCCTCGACGCTCCTCGCACAGGGCGACCACGGCGCCGACGTAGTCGGACGGGGTGTGGACGGTGACCTTCATGATCGGCTCGTCGATGTGATCGATGTCGCCGACGAGTGGCATCTTGGAAGGGTTGTCCACCACGACCTTCTCGCCGACCTTGGTGAAGGCGTGGTACACGACGCTCGGGGCGGTGGTGATGAGGTCGAGTCCGTACTCCCGCTCGAGGCGCTCTTGGATGATCTCCATGTGGAGCAGCCCCAGGAAGCCACAGCGAAAGCCGAAGCCGAGGGCGTCCGAGGTATCCGGCTCGAACTGGAAGGACGAGTCGTTCAAGTGCAGCTTGGAGAGGGCGTCGCGCAGTTGTTCGTACTGCGCCGAGTCCGTCGGGAACACGCCCGCGAACACCATGGGCTTGACCTCTTTGAAGCCGGGTAGCGCCTGCGTGGCCGGGCGAGAGGCCAAGGTGACCGTGTCGCCGATCTTGGTGTCTTCCACGCTCTTGATGTTGGCGGCGAGGAAGCCGACCTCGCCCGGGCCGAGGGACTCGAGGG
The DNA here is from genome assembly GCA_019637295.1 of Polyangiaceae bacterium. Classification (GTDB taxonomy): domain Bacteria; phylum Myxococcota_A; class Polyangia; order Polyangiales; family Polyangiaceae; genus JACKEA01. The sequence goes on along the minus strand of JAHBVX010000003.1, from coordinate 243,181 downwards.
CGATCGGGTGCGGCGTGAAGCAGCCGATGGCCGTGATCTCGTAGCTGCGGCCCGTGGCCATGAACAACACCTTGTCGCCGCGGTTGAGGGTCCCGGCCATGACTCGAACCATCACGACCGCGCCTCGGTAGCTGTCGTACCAGCTGTCGAATATCAGCGCGCGCAGCGGGGCCTCCGGATCGCCTCGCGGGGGCGAGATGCGCTGCACCACGGCCTCGAGGATCTCGGGCACGCCCTGCCCCGTCTTGCCGCTCGCGAGCACCGCCCCGCTGCAGTCGAGGCCGATCACCTCCTCGACCATCTCTGCTGCTCGGTCCACGTCTGCCGATGGCAGGTCGACCTTGTTGAGCACCGGGATGATCTCCAGGTTGTTGTCCAAGGCGAGGTAGACGTTCGCCACGGTCTGCGCCTGCACACCCTGCGTCGCATCCACGACCAGCAGCGCGCCCTCGCAGGCGTTGAGGCTGCGGCTGACCTCGTAGCTGAAGTCGACGTGGCCGGGAGTATCGATCAGCTGCAGCTGATACTCGTTGCCGTCGTGGGCGCGGTACTTCAGGCGCACGCTCTGCGCCTTGATGGTGATGCCGCGCTCGCGTTCGAGCTCGAGCTTGTCCAGGAACTGCTCCACCTTCTCGCGAGCAGTGATGGCTCCCGTCACGTCCAGGATCCGATCCGCGAGCGTGCTCTTGCCGTGATCGACGTGGGCGATGATGGAGAAGTTGCGGATCAGAGTGGGGTCGATGGGCATCGGGCGTCGCCGGAGCGCTCGAAAGAGGGCGCCGTCTTTACCGCGGAGCGGCTCGCCCTGCCAGCCGAGGCGAACGCGGCCCGGGAGCTACTTCTTGCTGGCCTTGGCGGGAGCGTCCGTGAGCGTCATCTGGCCGGGCAGCACGTGCTCGTACTTCTTGAGCACCAGATCGATCCCCTCGCGGATGTACACGGAGACGGGTACCTTGGTACGCGCGTGGAGCAGATGCAGGCGCTCGTTTTGCTCCGGCTCGATGTACACGGTGGTCGATATCTTCTTCCGGCTCATTTCAGCGCGCCCAATCGCCTGCTCGAGGACAGAGGTTACAATAGATGCCACTACGTCTATTGTCAATGCCAAGCCCGCCCCTGGGCCCGGAAGCTTATCGATTGATTTCCAGTGTTTATCCGCGAGTTGGGCGCTCGATCGCAGGGTCTGCGGGGCGGCCCGATCCCCAGTGGCCCCGGGTGGACGGCGCTTGTCACCCCGCCGGTGGGGTGTCTACGATGACGCTCCGGCGGCAGGGACCTCCGGGCTTCCACTAGACGGCCAGCATGATCCGATTGCTTAGCGACCCCCGACTTGGCATCTCCGCGTTGTTGTCGCTGACGGCCGCGCTGGGCTGCGCGGCCTCGGGCGCGGTCGGACCCGCTACCTCCGCGGACGGGGTGACGCGGCGCGATACCCGCATCGTCTCGGAGAAGTGCGACATCGACTCGGCTGGCGCTGACAAGTACGACGCCAACGGCGACGGCCGCCCCGATCTCGTGATCGTGAGCGCCGGAGGGCGCGAGGTGTGTCGCGCCGCCGATCTCAACTTCGACGGTCGCTGGGATTCCTTCAGCTTCTTCGACGCCAGCGGCAAGCTCCGCCGACAGGAGCGGGACTACGATCGCGACGGGCAGATCGAGGAGCTCACCATCTACTCGGCTGGCGTCCCCACGGAGCAGCATCGCTCCACGACGCTCGCGGGTAAGCTCGACACCTGGCACTTCTTCCAGAACGGCAAGCTCACTCGGACTGAACGGGACTCGGACGGTGACGGCGTCATCGACCAGTGGTGGGAGTACAAGAGCGAGACCTGCCCGCTGATCCACTCGGACGTGAACGGCGACGGCCGACCGGATCCGGGCGCGACAGTGGACTACTGCGAGGTGACTGGCTACGTGCCGCCGGATCGCTCCGGTCCACGGCAGACTCCGTCGCACACGTTCGAGCCGCCGGGCTCGCTGCCCACGGAGCTGGAGAACAAGGAGCAGGGCGAGACCCCGGAGGGAGGGAAGAAGTGACGTTGAGGCTCTTGGCAGGTTCGGCCGTGGTGGGCGTGGCCCTGGCGTTCTCGGCCTGCGGAGGCAAAGAGGCGCCGCCCGCGAAGAACCCGGCGATCGACCGCGCCGTCGATCAGCACGGGGCGGACGACCGCTCCAGCTGCGACTTCCGCGGGCGCAACGACCGGGAGGTCATCGAGACCACCGGGCCGGGCGCCTTCCAACCCAACATCCGACGCGTCTTCGCGATCGTCGGGGAGGGCGAGGAGACCCGCCGGGTGTTGCTGTGCCGCGAGGTGGACACCAACCTCGACGGAGTCAAGGACGTCGTCCGGTTGTACAACGACCGGGGTGAGGCCACCGGTGAGCAGGCCGACACCAACTACAATGGACGAATCGACACCTGGATCAGCTTCTCCCGGGGTCGAGTGTCGAAGGTCCAGGTCGACACCAACGGTGACGGCAAGCCCGACCAGGCGCGATTCTATGTGGATGGCAAGCTGAGCCGGCTGCAGCGCGACACGAACTTCAACGGCAAGATGGACGTGTGGGAGATCTACGAGGGGGGGCGGCTGCAACGCATGGGCGTCGACCTCGACCACGACGGCATCGTGGATCGATGGGATCGGGACGAAGAGTTGGCGCGTGCCGAAGCGCTCAAGGAGCGCGAAGACCTCGAGAGAGAAGAGGCCGAGGCGGCGGACGCGGGGGCAGGGGACGCCGCGACGGATGCCTACGTCAGCCCCCGAAACCGCTGATCGAGTCATCGGTGGTGGAGTGACGGCAGAACGCAAAGGTGGGATCCGACTGCAGCGGGTGCTCGCGCAGGCGGGTGTGGCGTCACGTCGGCGCGCCGAAGAGCTGATCGTCGAAGGTCGCGTCAAGGTGGACGGTCGGGTGGTGACCGAGCTTGGCGTCAAGGTGGACCCGCGACATCAGCGGGTCGAGGTGGCGGGTCGGCGGTTGGCGCCCGAGGCCCGGGTCTACGTCGTGCTGCACAAGCCCCGCGCGGTGATGTGTACGCTGCGGGATCCCGAGGGCCGGCGCACGGTGATCGATCTGGTGCGCGGCGTCGGCGCTCGGGTCGTTCCCATAGGGCGGCTGGACTATCAGACGAGCGGGGTCTTGCTGCTCACCAACGACGGAGATTTCGCGAGCGCTCTGGCCCACCCCGCCAAAGGCGCGACGAAGGTGTACGTCGCGAAGGTCCGGGGGGTCGTCGACGACGCTGGGCTCGAGCGCTTTCGCGCACGACTGACCATCGACGGTCGTGAGACTCGGCCCGCCACGGTGCGCCGTTTGCGCGTCGAAGGCGACAAGACATGGCTCGAGGTCACGCTGACCGAGGGCAGGAACCGACAAGTCCGGCGCCTGGCGGACGCGGCGGGTCATCCGGTGCTCAGGCTCGCGCGCGTGAGCTACGCTGGCATCGAGGTGGAAGGACTTCGCCCGGGCCAATGGCGAGCGCTCAGTCGCGAGGAGCTCGTCGCCATCAAGAAGCAGTTCGGCGTGCCACGCAGCGTGGGACAGGCGGCGCGCGGTGCCGTCGCCGCACCGGTGCGCGGGCGTCGGGTCAAACGGGGCTAACGGCACGCATCGAGCGATCGTGCACCCCGCTCAGCGTCGCGAGGGCGATCACGGCGCCCACGAGCGCCAGGAACATGTCCCACTGGGCATCCCACACGTCCCCCTGACTACCGAGAAACGCAACTCCGACGTCGGACGCGACGAGCAGCGTCGTCCACCACTCGAGCAGCTCCCAGAAAGCGCCGATGGCGAGGCAGATGCTGCAAACGATGAAGAACAGCCACTTTCCACGCGCCAGCGGTGAAGTCCGCAGCAGGATCTCGCGCGCGTAGAAGGCCGGGAAGAAGCCGAGCGCCAGGTGACCCACGCGGTCGTAGTGGTTGCGCGACAGGTCGAAGGCGTCTTTGGCCCAGTTGCCGAGCGGCGTGAGAGCGTAGGTGTAGTAGCCGCCGTAGATCAGGATCAGCATGTGCAAGAAGACGCACACGTAGACCAGGTTCGACAGGCGAAAGCGGCGGTAGGTGGCGACCAGTATCCCGACGCCGGCGAGCCCCGGTCCCACCTCCAGCGCCCAGCTCAATCGACCGGCCGGCGGGGCGGCCACCGTGGCGGCGCACGCGAGCAGGGTGGCCGCGAGCAGCGCCGCGGGCAGACGGTCCCGATCGGTCACGGGCGGACCTCCTTCGCGCTCGGGCCGATGAGGATGCGGTCGTCCGCCTCCGGACCATCCGAGGCGATGACCTCGACCCGCACCGCGTCGCACTGGCGAATCAACATGCGCAGGCCAACGGCCTCCTGCGCGCAACGTGCGGCGGGCAAGCGGGGCTCGAGCGCGGTGGCGAGAGCACCAACCGCGAGGGACACGGCCTCGGCGCGACCCAGAGGGTCATCGCTTCGCACGGGGCGTACGCTGAGCGCTTCGCCCATACGCAGCAGCAGCTCCGGGCCCGAGATCTCGGCGCCCGTGACACCTCCGTCCGTGAGCTCGAGCACGACGTCGGCGATCGCGGCGCGGGCGCGAAGTCGTCCGCCGTCTGGTATGGCGTAGGGCAGGGTCAGCGTCTTGAGGCAGCGGCGCGTGCCGCAGCGGGCCACCGGCTCCTGCATTCGGTAGCGGACGATCACGGCGTCGGGTAGCTCGTGGGTCCGAACCCCCCAGCGCTCGATCGACGCAAGCAACGCGACATACCCCGTGATCGACTGTACTGCGGCGCGGCGCAAGTCCTCGGCGCTCTGCAGCTTGTCCTCGAGCTGGCGAGCTTCTTCCGTCAGCGCCGCGTCCCGACGGCGTTTGTACGAATCGGCGAGGTCGAGCTCCGCGAGGCGTTCGCTGGCCCGAGCGGCGTTGGGTCCGGCCGGCAGCGTGTCGAGGTACCGCGTGAGCCCGGCTCGGGTGCGACGTTGGCGAGCGAAGTACTCCGGCTCGGTGCGCTCGAACCAGGCGCGGACCTCGCGCTCGAAGCGCCCCGCTGGATGGCGCTGGAGGTAGCCGTGGCTGGCGCTGAGCCGCGCCTCCACGGTCGGGGCAACCCGTACCCGACGGTATAGCTCGTACTCCTGCGGGGCCGCGCCCAGGGTGGCACAGCCGCAGCACAAGAGCGCGAGCGCTGCGAGCCTCACTGCCCACCTCCGACCCGGGGTGGACAGAAGTTGCACTCGGACGGGACGGTGGGCCCGACGTCCGCGACATAGCCGCTGTAGTCGCTGCAGTTCGCGTGCTGCAGCTTGCGCAGGCAGACCTCGCCGTCGTGGACCAATGGCAGGCAACCCGGGGGAAATTCCGTGGCGTAGCCGCTGCTCGCGTCGCACGCCTCGGTGCAGGCGTCGCTGGCGAGTCCGCACTCCTCGCAGCGCCGGCAATCCGTGACCTTCTTGTTGACGAAGAACGTCGGCGCGTCGAGCAAGTCGGGTGGTTGCCCGCAGCCGCCGATGTCCCCGGGCGTCGGCGCGAGGCTTCCCACCGCCAAGAGGGCGGCGAGCACGACGTGCGCGCGGCGCGTCACGGCAGCACCTCGTATCCGATCGCGAGTCCCGCCTGGACCGACACGATGGGGATGGTAGTGGCGGCTCGCTCCTGGGTGGCCGCGCCGTAGAACAGACTGCCAATGACCTCGGTGGTGAGGCCGACGCCCGCCCGCAGCCAGTAGATGGCTCCGACGCCGAGCTCGTAGCCGAGATTCGCGTCTGGCTCGAGCACGATGGGTAGGCCCAGTCGTCCCATCACCAGAAAATAAGGCGGCAAGCGCAGGCTACACAAGAAGCTGGGTGAGGCGACCGACTGGGGGATGCCGTCCATCGCGACGGAGAGGTGCATCGCGCCGCCGTAAGCCAGCCCCGAGGGCGAGCCCGTCGACACGCTGGCCGAAAGGTCGAGATAGGTGGCCGTGAGTGAGAGCGACTCGGCGTCGTCCCCGAGGGGGGTCGCCAGGCGATACGGGTTGTTCAGCCGCAGCCCACGGCCGAGGCTGACGGCGCCGAGCAGCTGCAGATGTGGACCGGCGCGGGGTAAGCGCAGCTCGGGCTCCTCCGGGGGCGGCGAGGGCAGAGCGATCTGGGCGCCGTCGGCCAACGCGGGCCCGACGATCGCGAGCAGCGCCACCGTGAACGGGAGGTCACGAAGCGGTCGCACGTTCGATGTCGGCCACGGTCTTGGGCACGGCCTCGGAGAGTACCTCGCAGCCGTCCGCGGTGACCAGCACGTCATCCTCGATTCGGATGCCGATGCCGCGAAACTGCGCTGGCGCGTCGCCGTCGTCCGCACGTACGTACAAGCCTGGTTCGATGGTGAGCACCTGGCCGGCGCAGAGTGGCCGGGCCTTGCCGCGGTCGAAGTACGGACCGACGTCGTGGACGTCCATGCCTAGCCAGTGGCTGGTGCGGTGCATGTAGTAGCGCTTGTACGTCTGCTTCTCGATCGCCTCGCTGGCGGGCTCCGCCAGCAAGCCGAGACGAACCATGCCGTCGGTGAGCACGCGCACGCTCGCCGCGTGCACGTCGTCCAGGGTAGCCCCCGGGCACGTCGCCGCGATGCTCGCGCGCTGCGCTTCGAGCACGACCTCGTACAGTTCGCGCTGAGCTGGGCTGAACCGTCCGCTGACCGGGAAGGTGCGCGTGATGTCGGCGGCGTAGTAGCCGTATTCGCAGCCCGCATCGATGAGCAGGACCTCGCCCTCATTCATTCGCCGGTCGTTCTTGCGGTGGTGCAGGATGGTCGCGTTCGGACCGGAGCCCACGATGGGCTCGTAGGCGGGTCGCTCCGCGCCGTGCTTGCGAAAGATGGACCGCAGGAGCGCTTCGATTTCGTACTCGTAACAGCCCGGGCGGGTCTTGGCCATGGCGGCCAGGTGAGCCTCGGCGGAGATCTCCATCGCGCGCCGGAGCAGGCCGAGCTCGTGCTCGCTCTTGATGGATCTCATCTCGTGCACGAGGGTAGCGGGCTCGACGATTTGGACTGGCCACCACTTGCCCAGCTTGGCTCGACCGCGAACGACGTCGAGGGCGGCGAGCACGCGGTCGTCGAAGCCGCGGTCGTGGCCTAGCCGATAGTACAGGCGCGAGCTGTTCTCGAGCAGCTTGGGCAACTCGGCGGCCAGCTCGCTGATTGGGAACGCCTCGTCGGCGCCGAGCGCCTTGGCGCCGTCGACGCCGGCACGCAGCCCGTCCCAAGTCTCTCGCTCGGGATCCCGCGGTCTGACGAAGAGCACGACGCGCGGAGCCTCTGCGCGGAGCACGAGCACGCTGCTCGGCTCGTCGAAGCCGGTGAGATAGTAGAAGTCCGAGTCCTGACGGTACTCGTGTTCGACGTCGTTGTTTCGAATGTGGACCGGAGCGGAGGGCAGCACCAGACAGGCATCGCCGAGGGAGGCGAGCACGCGCTCACGACGCTCGCGGTAGGGGTCGGTCATGTGCAGGTCCTAGCGCGGCCCACGCGCCAGAACCAGCCGCAAGGTCAGCGCAGCCGCCAGATCTCGATGGCGTAGCGGCCCGCACCGCGCTGCGCCCGCACGCGCGCGCGGTACTCACCAGTCTCGGTCACGCAGAAGGGGCGGTCCGGCTGGACGATGGGCCAGCGGTCGTCGCTGGTGTCGAAGGCGACGCGGCGCCGGCTCGGGTCGAAGACTTCGACGTCCAAATCCTCCACGCTCGGCTCCCCCACGGCGAAGATCCGGTAGCAGTCACCGGCCTCGGCTGCGAAACGGTGCTCGCGCCCGGTGCCTCCGTCCTCGAGTTCGGACTCCTGAACGTCGCTGACCTTCTTCATGCCGTTGATCGGTCCGCAGAGCAGGCCGAGTCGCGTCACGTCGAGCTTCGGATCCGCGCGGGGTCGAAACCCACCGTAACAACGCAGCCACGTGCCTCCAACGGGCGCCGGGCCGCTGGCACCGCTCGCGTCGGCAGGGTCGCTCGGCTCCGCCGGGGCAGCCGTCGGCGGCGCTGGCGTCGCGGTCGGGGCGCTGGCGCTGACGACCGGTGCAGGGACGGGCTGAGACGCGGAGGCGGCGGCGGACCCCTCGGTAGCTCGTGGCCCGTCCGCGGGTCGATTGCAGGCGGCTGCCCAGAACCCGAGCGCGGCGGCCATGGCGGTACGGCGCATGAGCCATGGGTTTACCCGAGCACTCCCCAGCCGGCGACACCATTCGCCTGGACGCGCAAGACCGGGTTTGACTGACGCACTGCGCCAGGGTACGGAGCGCTCCGTCCAATGGACAGCGAACGTCCCCCGTCCGAGCCCGAAGAGCGCGAGCGCAAGCGCCTCGAGCGGCTCCTGCCCGAGATCATCAAGCGGATGGTGGAGACGGGGTACAGGAACATCAGCGAGGGTCCGGAGAACGTCCGAGAGTTCGTGCGCGAGATGAAGCTGCCGAAGGAGGCCATCGCGCTGCTCCTGGCGCAGGTGGACGAGACCAAGAACGGCCTGTATCGCGTCGTCGCCAAAGAAATTCGAGACTTTCTGGAGCACACCAACTTCGCCGAAGAAATGGCGAAGGTGCTGACGACGCTGTCGTTCGAGATCAAGACCGAGGTTCGGTTCATTCCGAACGACGCGCGCCCCAGCGCGCCGCCGCGGCCGGACGTGCGGTCCAAGGTGCGCGTGCGCCGCGAGAAGAGCGGCGACGAAGAAGATGTCGAGGAGGGAGACCCACCGTCAGCAGAGGATGAGCATCCGTGAAGCCCTTGTCAGCAGGTAGCGAAATCGACTCGTGGTGTACCAAGTGCCGCATGGACTTGGGGCATCGAATCGTGGCGATGGTCTCGAGCAGGCCAAAGCGAGTGATCTGCCTCACGTGCGGTTCGGAGCACAACTACCGCGCTCCGGCGTCAGCGCGTGACAAGGTCAAGCGAGCCCCTCGCACTCCGGGTGGAGCTGCCGAGCGCGCGACCGTCAAGGCGCGCGCCGAGGCGGATCGGGTCAACTCCTGGGAGTCGCGCATCGCTGGACAGGCCAACGACGCGTTCGTTCGCTACTCGATGGACAAGACCTTCGCTCCGGGGCAGCTCATCAACCACAAGAAGTTCGGCGAGGGCTATGTCGTGACCGTGCTCGAGGACTGCAAGATCGAGATCATGTTTCGAGACGGCATGAAGACGCTCGCGCACGGGCAGGTGTGAGGTTCTGCGCGGCGGCTCTCGCGCTCGCCGTCGGCTGTTCGGTCAGCGCGGCGCGCGCTGACACGCAGCTAGTGCTCTCGGACGAAGGCGGGATCGGCGCCTGGCTGGTAGCCGCGCCGGTTCGGGCAGGCTCACTGTCGGGCCTGCAGGCGCGAGCAGGGGCCGAAGTGGGCGGCGCCGCGTTCGCACCCGTCGCGGACGCGAGCGGCCGACTGTCGTTGGTCCGGCTCGCGGGTCGAGGTAGTGAGGTGATCGCCGCGGTCACGCTGCTCAGCCCGACGGCGGGACGGTCGTGGCTGCTCGTGTCCACCGAGGCCAGTGGGGAGGTGTGGCTGGGCGGTGAGCGGATAGCGGAGCTGTGGCCCCGCGGAGCCGCGCATGTGTGGCAGCCCATCCCGCTGCAGCTCGTCGCGGGCAGCCACCCGCTGCTCCTTCGGCTGCGGATCGGGTCGAAGCCACCTTCTCTCGCGGTGCGCTGGGTGGACGCCGGCGCGCCGGGGCCGCCGCGCGACGCGCGCGCGCTGCTCGCCGGCGTGCCGCCCGGGGCAGCGGTCCTGCGCGAGCTGCTGAAGGTCGAGTTCGACGCCGTGGTGCGACCGGGAGCGGTGTTGCCCCGTCTCGCGGTGCCGCTGCGTGGGGGCGCTCCCGTCGGGGTCGCGCGCGCAGTCCGGGTGGCGGAGGCCACGGGCGCACCGGTCGCGCTCGGAGGGCTGGCCCTGGGAGCGACCGGCGCTCACCGCTTCGAGGCGCTGTTGCCCCCCGTTTCGCTGCGCGACGGCGCGCCCCCGAGGCTGCAGTTCGCGGCTACGGTGGGGGACGTCTCCTCGAGGCATGCGCTCCACGTCGAGCCGTCGACGCCCGGACTGGTGCAGGAGGCGGAGCGCGTCGCGGCGGCGCTCTCCGCACGGTCCGCGGGGCCCGGTCTGCTCGCGCCGAGCTGGCTGGGCGCGACGCTGCGGGGACGCGCTCGCGAACTCGCCACCGCGCGCAATCAGGCGGCCTCGAACGCTGCTGGGGAGCGCTTACGCACGCTGCTCGCGGACCTTGCCCAGGGGCGAGACCCGCTGGCGCAGCCGGGGGTGCATGACCTGTATCGCCCGAGCGTGGTGGACGGCGAGCCTGACGGGGTCTCGCTCCACGTTCCGGTCGCCGCGGGGACCGAGAAGCGGCCGTTGGTCGTGCTGCTGCACGGGCTCGGAGGCACGCCGGCCAGCGTGATGCGGGTGTTCCTGGACTCCACCGCGCGCGGGCCGCGAGTGGCTGGCTATGTGCTCGCTCCCCATGCGCATGGAGACACCTTCTTTCGCGGGCCGGGCGAACGCGAGGTGCTTGGGGCCATCGATGAGGCGCTGCAGTTCCTGCCCATCGATCCGGAGCGGGTCTCGATCACGGGCGTGTCCATGGGTGGGACGGGCAGCGCGTTCATCGGCCTGCGCCACGCCGAGCGCTTCAGCGCCGCCGCTCCGCTGTGCGGCTATCACAGCTTCTTCGTGCGACGAGACACCTCGAAGCGTCCGCTGCGCGCCTGGGAGAAGGCAAGGATGCACCATTGGTCTCCTGCGAGCCTCGCGGCTGGCGGCAATGATCTGCCGCTGTACGTGGCGCACGGCACCAAGGACTTCCCGCTGGAGAACTCGCGTGTCTTGATCCAGGCGTACCGCAGCGAAGGCTACGACGTCACCGAGGAGTGGCCAGACACCGGCCACGCGGTGTGGGAGAAGACCTACGCTGGCGCGCGCCTGTTCGGCTGGCTCGCGGGCAAGCGCCGAGCGGCGTCACCCGCGCGAATCGTAGTGGAGTCGGACTCCTACGCGCGTGGGCGCCGCGGCTGGGCCGAGATCACTCGGCTCGCCTCGCCGGGGCACGCAGGACGGCTCGATGCGCGCGTCACGGCGCCGGGGCGTATCGAGGTCCGGACCCGGGACATCTCCGGGTTCGCGCTGCACGCGCCGCCGGGAGTCGGGGTAGGAGACATTCAGCTCGAGGTGGACGGCAACAGCCTGAGCGCCCCGGCGTCGGCGCTCGCGTTTCGGAAGACCGAGACGGGCTGGACCTCGGGCGAGGACCGCCCCTCGGTCGGCGAGAAGCGCGCGGGAGTCGAAGGCCCCGTTCGCGCGGTGTTCGACGACCCGGTGATCTTCAGCTTCGGCACTGGGGACCCTGGCGCCCTGGTCGCGAGTCGTGAGGTCGCGTCCGCCTGGGCGCGTCGTTACGGTCCGGAGGTCGCCTACTCGGTCGTCGCCGACACCGCGCTCGCGGACGAGGTCGCCGAGACGCATCACGTCGTCGTGGTGGGTACCCCGAGCGGTCACGCCTGGCTGCGACGATTCGACCCAGACCTGCCAGTGCGGGTCGAGGGGGAGGCGCTGACCGCCGCGGGTCGCCGTGTGGCGCACGGCGGCGCGATCTACGCGACACCGAGTCGCATCGGCAGCTCCCGGACCTGGGTGGTGATCACGGGCGTCGACGCCGGCGCGCTGCTGCGAGCGCTGGCTTTGCCTGCTCTGCTCCCCGACTTCTTGATCTGGGACCGGAGCTTTCGCGGAGCCGCCGGGGAGCAGGTCCTCGGCGACGAGAAGGTCGTGCTGTCGGGGTTCTTCGACTCGCGCTGGCGCTGGCCAGCAGACCCGCGGGATCGACCCGAGGCGCCTGACGCGATGAGCACTCCATGACGGCGCCCCGCATCCCGTACTTCGAGCTGCCCGATCTGACCTTGGTCGAGCCAGGGGCGTTCGGCGCCGGAGTGCCGCCCATGCCCATCGCGTTCAAGCCGTTTGGCACGCTGGTCGCGATCGGCGTCTATGTTGGCGCGTTCCTGGCCATCCGCCATGGTCGTCGTTTGGGCGTACACGAGCGCTCCCTCACGTCGTTCATGCTCTGGGTAGGGGTCTCGGGTTTTCTGTTCGGGCACGTGCTCGACACGCTCTTCTATTTCCCCGAGCGGGTCCTGTCGGACCCGCTCTCGCTCGTTCGCGTGTGGGAGGGGCTGTCGAGTTTCGGCGGGTTCGCTGGGGCGCTGATCGGGGCCCTCGCCTGGAAGGCACACCACCGGACACCGATCCTCGGCTACTCGGACGTCGTGGCCAGCGCCTTCCCGGTTGGATGGATGTTCGGTCGCATGGGCTGCTCGCTGGCCCACGATCATCCAGGGCGCCTGAGCGATGCGTGGATCGCCGTGCAGTACCCCGACGGTGGCCGCTTCGACCTGGGCCTGTACGAGCTGTGGCTCACCGTGCCCATCGCCGTCGCGTTCCTCGTGCTCCGCCGACGCCCGCGCGCGCCAGGCTTCTACTTGGGCCTGTTTGGCGTGAGCTACGCCCCATCGCGCTTCGCGCTCGACTTCTTGCGCTCCACGGACCTCGTGATCAGCGACGCGCGCCACCTCGGGTTGACTCCGGCGCAGTGGGCGTCGGTACCGCTGTTCATCGTCGGCGTGGTGCTCTTGACCCGCGCCCTCGGTCAGCCGGAGGCCCCGCTTCCGCCGCCACCGGCCCCAGCACTCGAGGTCGAGAAGCGTCGGTCAGGCCCGGATGTGAAGCGCCGCGGGCGCGATCGTCGCCACCGCGGGTAGCCGACCCGGGGTTTCGCCATCCATGTCGATGAGCACGACCTCGTCGCGGACTGGGCGAGCTTCCACCCGACTGCCCCGCCTCACCGTCACCCCGCGCGCTCCGATGTGACTCCCATCGTAGATGTGGCGAGAGAGCGCGAGCACCCTCGCGCGGGGCAGGTCCGCCAGAGCCACGATGTCGAACTGACCATCTGCTGGGTCCGCATCGGGCGCAATCATCATTCCGCCGCCGAAGTAGCGACCGTTCGCGATTGCGACGTTGAAGATGGGAGCTTGTAGGAAGTCCTCGCCGTCCACGCGGACGATTACCCGAGCGTCGCGGTACACCACCATGGCGCGCAGCGTGCCTAGGAAGAACGCGACGCGTCCGCCCATCCACTTCGGACTTTCGTTCACGATGCGGTCAGTCAACCCGCCGATGCCGAAGCTCGTGATGTTCAGGAACGCGCGTATGGCCGAGCCGCCGTCGTCGCGGGTCACCTGCAGAATGCCCAGGTCGAGTGGGCGCCGGCGGGCTTTCGCCAGATGCCGGACCGCTTCGTCCACGTCGTCGGGGATGCCGAAGGTCTTGCGGAAGTCTCCGCCGGTCCCCGCTGGGATCAGGGCCAGGTCTGGGCCTGGCCGTGGGTTGCCGTGCTCGTCGAGGTAGGCTTGGCAGGCCTCGTTGAGCGTGCCGTCGCCGCCCACGATGGCCACACAGTCCATGCCTGCGTTGCGCGCGTCGTCGACGCAGCGGGCGGCGTCCCCGGGTCCGCGGGTGTGGACGACCTCGTGCTCGAGGCCGTGCCGTGATAGTGCGCGGGAAATGTCGCCGAGCCGACGCCCCGCCCGCCCGCTTCCCGCCTTGGGGTTGACCACGACGCAAAGCTTCATTGGAGCCCGACCATGACACGCCACCGCGCGGTTGGGGAGTCCCCCTCGCCGGCCCCGGCGCCGGGGCCCACGGCCCGGGCTTGAACCGGCTGCGGCCGAGAGGTACGGTTTTCTTTGCGGTTCGGTGTACGGACCGCGCGAAGTCCCCGCGTTACACCAAGGATTGACAAGGCACCCATGTCCACCGAGGAGGAGCGCAAGCTGTTTGTCGCAGGCTTGCCCGAATCCATGTCCGAAGACTCGTTGCGGCAGCTGTTCGAGCAGGTCGGCACTACCGTCGTCGACGTGTCTCTGCCACGGCATCGCGACACCGGGCGTCCGCGCGGCTTCGGCTTCGTCACGCTCGCTACCTCCGATGAGGCGAACACCGCGCGCGACGCGCTCGACGGCTCGCTGCAGTCGGGACGCTCGATTTCGGTTCGACCGTTCAAGTCGGAGGCGCCCAAGCGCGACTCCCACGCACCCGGGGGCGGCGGCAGCGGCGCTGGCGGTGGCGGAAGCTCCGCGGGGGCGGATCGCACGCTCTACGTTGGCAATATTCCGTTCGACGCGACCGCGTCGGAGATCGAGGCGCTCATTGGTGACGTGGCGGGCGGCGTGGTGCGCGTGCACCTCCCCATGGGGCCCGACGGTCGTCCGCGCGGCTTCGGCTTCGTCACCATGGGCAGCGCCGAGTCGGCTTTGGCTGCCGTGGCGGCGCTGAGCGGGAAGGAGCTCAAGGGCCGCCGGATCATGGCCAACATCGCTCACCCCCGAGGCGAGCGACCCGCGGGGGGCGGACCGCCGCCGGGCGCCGGGGACCGAGAGCCGTTCGCTGCTCGACGGGACGACCGGCCTCCGCCGCGCGCGGGGTTCGCGCCCTTCGGGCCGCCTCCGCCCGCCGATCCCGGGCGTGCGCCGCCAGACGGGGTGCGCCGGGAACAACGCTGGGTAGAGAAGCCCGAGAAGAAGGAGAAGAAGAAGAAGCGCCGAGGCCGGCAAGATGCGGCGCCGGACGCCGGCCGCGAGAAGCGCTTTGCGAAGGGCGCCTGGGAAGAGTGGGACGACGACTGAGCCCCTTTCCGGGGTTTATCGACTTCCGGCCGACCGGCCGGATAGCGACACGGGCCGGATTGCGCTCCCCTCGGGACGCATGCTAACAAGGGCGCCCTTCCCGAAGCGGAAAACCTGGGGCCGAGGTCCGCCGTTCAGACGGCGGTTTCTCCCGGCTCGGTCAGAGTAGCGCCCGATGATCTTCGACTGGCTGTACGGCCTCTTCTCGAACGACCTCGCCATCGACCTCGGTACGGCGACGACGCTCATTTACGTGAAGGGCAAGGGCATCGTCAGCTGCGAGCCGAGCGTCGTGGCGGTCCAGCGCGACGCCCGCGGGGACAAGAAGGTGCTGGCGGTCGGCCGCGAGGCCAAGGAGATGCTCGGACGGACGCCCGGGAACATCCAGGCCATTCGGCCGCTCCGGGACGGGGTGATCGCCGACTTCGAGATCACCGAGGCGATGCTGCGCTATTTCATTGCCCGCGCTCACAATCGCCGGACGCTCGTCAAGCCCCGCATCATCATTTGCGTGCCCTTCGGCATTACGGAGGTGGAGAAGCGTGCGGTCAAGGAGAGCGCGGAGAGCGCCGGAGCCCGCGAGGTCTACCTGATCGAAGAGCCAATGGCGGCGGCCATCGGTGCGGGCCTGCCCATCACGGAACCCAGCGGCAACATGGTCGTGGACATCGGTGGGGGCACCACGGAGGTCGCGGTCATCTCCCTGGCGGGCATCGTCTACTCACAGAGTGTGCGCGTCGGTGGCGACAAGATGGATGAGGCGATCGTCGCCTACATGAAGCGCAAGTACAACCTGGCTATCGGGGAGCAGACCGCGGAGCGCATCAAGATCACCATCGGCAACGCTTACCAACTCGAGCAGCAGATGACGATGGAGGTCAAGGGGCGCGACATGGTGGCCGGCATCCCGAAGACGGTGGTGGTCAACTCGGACGAAATCCGCGAGGCCCTCAGCGAGCCCATCAACGCCATCGTGGAGGCCGTTCTGCTCGCGCTGGAGCGGACCCCGCCCGAGCTGGCCGCGGACATCGTGGACAAGGGCATCGTCGTCACCGGGGGCGGCGCCTTGCTCAAGAACATCGACGTGCTACTCCGCGAGGAGACCGGATTACCCGTGATGGTGAGCGACGACCCGATCAGTGCGGTCGTGCTCGGCAGTGGCAAGACGCTCGATCACATCGAGCTTCTGAAGGAAGTCACCATTGGCTGATGGGCGCCCGCCCGCGCCCAACGCCGACTGAAAGGTACGCCGGAGGAAAGCTCCGTGGGCTCGTTCAAACGCTACCGAGACATCGCCATTGTCGTGCTGCTGTTGGCGGTGCCGTTCTTCTTCCTCCGGGCGAGCATCCGTCGACCGGAGGACATGAGCGTGATCGATCGCGCCATCATGCGCGTCGCCGCGCCCCTGGAGTACGCAGCCGCCGCCCTGGCGCGGGGGGTCTCGTCGCTGATCGGTGACTACGTCTATCTGGTCGACGTCAAGCGGGACAACGACAAGTTGGCGTACGAGAACGCGCGGCTTCGCGCGGAGGTCCGCCGGCTCAAGGCGCAGGAGATCGAGAACCAACGACTCAAGCGGCTGCTCAACCTGCGCGAGACGATGCCAGAGGAGACCGTGAGCGCGGTGGTGGTCGCCAAGGACACGACCGAGTTCTTTCGCGTCGCTCACCTCACCCTCGACAACCCGGGAGCGGCGGTTCGGCCCGGAATGCCGGTGCTCTCCATCGATGGGACCGTGGGTAGCGTGCTGCGCGTCGCCGGAGACAAGATCGCCGTGCAGCTCACCGTAGACAGCGGCTTCGGGGTGGACGTGATCGTCGAGAGCACGGGCGCTCGAGGCTTCGTGCGAGGCGTGGGGGACCGTTCCCGCTATGCGCTCCGGGTCGAGTACGTCCAGCGCACGGACGAGATCAGCGTGGGGGACGTGCTGTCCACCAGTGGGGTGGGCTGTCGCTTCCCCAAGGGTCAGCCGGTTGCGCGGGTCACCAAGGTGCTGAAGCGAGATTTCGGCATGTACCAGACGGTGGAGGCCGAGCCCACGGTGGACTTCTCGCGCCTGGAGGAGGCGCTGATCGTCCTGTCGGACCCCAAGGACTGCGAGCGATCGGGGACGCAACGCGGCGCTCGCGCCAAGCGGTGACGGCATGCGCAACGCGGCGTTCATCGGTGTCGGGCTGCTGCTGATTCTGATCCAGGCCAACCTGTATCGGCTCATCGGGCGCTTCGAGCTGCACGGGGCAACCCCGAGCCTGGTGCTACCGCTGGTCATCTTCTTGGGCGTGCACGAGACCAGCACCGTGCGAGGAGCTGCGCTTTCGTTCGTCATCGGCTACCTGCTGGACATATTGGCCAGCGCGCCCATTGGACTGTTCACCTTCGTGATGGTGCTCGTGTGGCTATTGTCGCGCGCTGCGGGAGTTCGGCTCACGGCCCAGACGGTGCTGACGCGGATCTCGCTCGCTTTCGGCTTCGCGCTGGTGGAGAGCTTCGTCGTGCTGACGCTGCTCGCCATCTTCGGCACGGACACGCGCCGTCCGCTCGAGATGGTGAGCATCGTGCTGCCGCGCGCGCTGGCCACGGCGATTTGCGCTCCAGTCATCTTCTCCATCGCGCACAAACTTCATCAGAGCACCGCGGTCGCACACGCCAGCGGTGGGGAGGCGGCTCGCTAGACCATGGCCGTGCTCGTCCAGCGCTCGGATGTGGGGGAGTTTCGCAAGCGGTACCGCTGGATGGTGCTCGTCGTGCTGGCGGCGTTCTTGACGCTGGTCGGGCGAATGTTCCAGCTTCAGCTGCTGGAGGGCGAGGTGCATCGCGCGCAGGCCCGACGGAACATCGTGGGAGACCTCGCGTTGGCGACTACTCGCGGTGTGATCCGCGACGCGCATGGCAAGGTGTTGGCTGCCAACCGACCTTCGTACAACGTGTACGTCGTCCCTGGAATCGTGGACATGGAGAAGACATGGCCGCGCGTCGCCCAGCTGATGGGGCTCGAGGACGCGGAGGCCAAGGAGCTCGAGGCGCGAATCCTCGAGCGTCGGACCGGGGACGAGAAGCGTGCCATGCAGCAGACCTTGCTCAAGGTGGACGTGGATCGGGACGTGGTGGGTCGGCTCGAGACCCACGCCGCGCAGCTACGTGGGGTGGAGGTCGCGCCGGCACCCGTGCGCTACTACCCCTACGGTGAGCTCGGCGCGCACATGCTCGGCTACATGCGCGAGATCGACCCCGAGACCTTGGCCCGGGTCGACGGGCGGGGGTATCGCGCCGGAGATCGGCTGGGCGCAGTGGGCGTCGAACGGCGCTGGGAGAGCTACCTCAGAGGTCAGCGCGGTTGGCGCAAGGTGCTGCGTGGCCACAACCGGCGGGTGACCAGCGAGGATCTCGAGGCCAAGTATCTCGAGGAACCTCGCAGGCTCGAGCCGGTCCCGGGCAGGGACGTCTCCCTCACGGTGGACGTGGAGCTGCTCCGCAGCATCGAGCGCGCCATGCGCGGGCAGCTCGCCGGCGCGGTCATGATCATCGACGTCCGTACCGGCCGGGTGCTCGCGGCCTTGAGCAAGCCCAGCTTCGATCCCAACGTGGTCTCCGGAGGCACCGGCAAGAAGGCGGTGCGGGACACCTTCCGGCGGCTCTACGCCGATCCTCTGAAGCCCACGCTGGACAAGACCATCTCTGCGGCCTATCCGCCGGGGTCCACCTACAAACCCTTCTCCGCGCTCGCGGCGCTCGGGGACAAGCTGATCTCGCCCCGAATGCAGGTCGATTGCCGGGGCGGGTACGAGTATGGCCGTCGCTACTTCCGTTGCACCGGCATTCATCGGCACGTGAACTTGCACGAGGCCATCGTGCAGTCGTGCAACACTTACTTCTACTCGATCGGTGAGCGCATCCACATCGATCAGCTCGCGCGCGTCGGGATGGATTTCGGGTTCGGGACGAAGACCGGTGTGGGCGTCAACCCCGAGTCGCGAGGGCGCATGCCCACCCGCAGCTGGTATACCCGTCGTTACAAGGGCGCGTTCCGCGGCGGCTTCACCCTGCTCGCCGCCATCGGACAGGGAGCCAGCACGGTGACGGTGCTCCAGCTCGCGCTGTCCTACGCCGCACTCGCTAACGGCGGTACCCTGTATCAGCCCCAGGTCGTGCGTTCGATCGAGACCAGCGACGGCACCATCGTGCAGGAGTTTCCGCCGCGCGTACGGCGCCTGGTGGAGTTGGATCCGGAGCAGCTGTCGATGATCCAGCGCGGGCTGACCGGCGTGGTGGTGGATCGAACCGGCACCGCCCACAACGAGAACCTGGCGGGGGTGGACATGGCGGGTAAGACCGGCACGGCGCAGGTCAGCCACGTGACGCCGCGCGGGGTCGATCCGGACAAGGTCTGGTACTTCAACCGGGATCACGCGTGGTTCGCGGGCTACGCACCGGCGCACTCGCCCGAGATCGCCATCGTGGTCTTGGTGGAGCATGGCGGTGGTGGTGGCAAGAACGCAGTGCCGGTGGCCTCGCGGGTGGTCGGCGACTGGCAGAAGTTGAAAGAGAAGCGGCAGACCGCGCGGGTGGGGTCGACCCGTCGCACGGTCCGGCGCACGAACTTGTGAGCGGCGATGAGAGGACGAGCCATCGGCGCCCGGAGCAGCTTGCAGGTCGACATGCCCCTGCTGCTCGGTATCGTGGCGATCGCCACCCTGGGGGTGGTCAACCTGTACAGCGCCACCAGCGTGTACATCGACGCGGGTAAGCGCTCGGGTCTGGCGGACATCTACGTCTCTCAGGTCTACTGGATCGTCGTCGGCTCGTTGTTGGCGATCGCGGCGGCCGTGATCGACTATCGGCACTTCGAGCGACTGGCGTACGTCCTGTACGTCGGGGGCATCGCGTCGCTCGGGCTGGTGTTCGTGCTGGGCGCCGACATCCGCGGGTCGTCGCGCTGGATCCAGCTGGGCAGCTTCACCTTCCAACCGAGCGAGTTCATGAAGGTGCTGACCGTGCTGGTGGTGGCCAAGGTCCTGCACGACGATCCGAAGACGGAGCCGAGGACGCTGCTGGATCTGGCGCCGATCTTCGCGTTGACGGCGCTGCCGGTGGCGCTGGTGATGGCGCAACCCGATCTGGGCACCAGCCTGGTCATCATGCTGACCGTGGGCAGCGTGCTGGGCATGACGAAGGTCCGCCGACAGAGTCTGCTCTGGCTGGGCGGGTTCGCCGTCACGGTGCCGCCCCTGTTCTGGAAGTACCTGATGAAGGACTACCAGAAGGCCCGCATCACGAGCTTCCTCGAGCCCGACGACGACAAGACGGGAGCCGGGTGGCATGCCTTCCAGTCCAAGACGGCCATCGGCAATGGCGGCCTGAGCGGCGAAGGATTCATGCAGGGCACCCAGAACCAGTTCGGGTTCCTGCCGGATCAGCACTCGGACTTCCCGTTCGCCGTGTTCCTCGAAGACTGGGGGTTCGTGGGCGGGGTGGTGCTGCTCGCTCTGTACTGCTTCTTGTGCATTTGGGCGGTGCACGTGGCCTCCCAGTCCAAGGATCGCTTCGGCGCCGCCGTGGCCGTGGGCATCGGCGCCATGATCTTCTGGCACACGGTGTTCAACGTCGGCATGGCGATGAACATCCTGCCCGTGGTGGGCATCACCCTGCCGTTGTTCTCCTACGGGGGGTCGAGCGCGGTCGCGATGCTGGTCGGCCTCGGTCTCTTGATGAATGTGTCCATGCGGCGTTGAGCCGGACTCGCCGTCAATCGTTTCGAACCCAGATCTGCAGCTCGGCGCGAGTGCGAGCGAAGCGCGTCGGGTGCACTGAGTCGAGGCGGTAGCGCGCCGGTAGCCAGTGCTCGATGAAGCGCAGGTTCAGTTCCGCTGCGGCGCTCTGGGTGCTCCAGATGGCGAACATGCTGCGCCACAGCTCCGGCTTGGCAGGATGGACGATCACCACCTTGGGCGGCTGGCGCTCGAGGGCCTCGAGGTCCGCTCGCAGCAGGCGACGCGGGTACTGGTCCACGAACACGATCGCGCCCCGGATCGGTGGTCGGGGGCTGCCCACCAGGCGCGCGAGCGCGACGTCCTCGGGCAGCACCAGCACGGTGTCGTCGCCGGCCAGCTCCCGCGCGCGCCGCGCAGCCTCGACCACCGCGCGTCCCCGCTCGCCGACCCTCAGCCCGGCCCAGTGCCCTTCGGTCACCGGGTCCGTGGCCTCGAGGTGGTAGCTCAGTTTGTTCCCAAACAGCACGCCGAGGGCCAGCACGAGCACCGCCGGCACCAGTCGCGGGAGCGCGGCGTGCTCGAGCGCCAGCAGCAGCAGCAGGAAGGAGACGGGAATGATGGGGTTGTTGTCGTAGAAGGGCCGGTAGTTGGGGGAGGAGAGGTTGTGCAGCAGCGAGCAGGCGAGCGTCGCCACGCCCAGGACCACGAGCGCGCGTGGGCGCGCGTCAACGTCGCCTTCGTCCTCGCCGCTCTCGCTGCGTACGAGGCGCCAAGCCAGTAGCAGCCCGAGCACGAGCAGGCCGAAGCTCGGGACGTACTTCATCCGCTCAGCCCAGGTCAGCCACGCGGGCCTCAGCTCGACGTTCGAGCCGAGCGCCAGCGCCGCGGCGACGAAGAACGCACAGCCGAGCGCACCGACCAGCACCAGGGGGCCGCGCGCTGCGGGTCGCGTGGCGCCGAGGCGAAGGCGCGGGTCGCGCCTGATGATGCGATGCAGCACCCAGGCCGCGATGGCCGTGAAGCCCAGGGACGCAGGCCAGGTCTCGAACTGGAACAGGTAGCCGACCAAATTCTGCAGTAGCCGGCCTGTGCCGCCCTTGAGCTCGGCGCCATCGCCGAAGGCGGACTGCAGAAAGCCAGGGAAGGAGCTCCCGGTGATCAACAGCAACAGGCCCACGCCCAGCGCGCCCAGGACCAGTCCCGCGCCGAAATGCCGAGCGTCGGCCAGCACGAGGCGCTGCGCGCTCGGGCGTCGCGCGACCGCCGCAAGCACCCAGGCCAGCGCGAGGCCACCCACCCAACCCGCCACCGCACCCACGCCGGTGCTCTGCTTGAAGCCCAACGTCAGCATGGCCAGCGCCCCCGCCACCACCCAGCAGCGGGTGCGGCGTGGTCCAGCCGCGCTCGTGAGCCCCCAGCTGCCTGCACACGCGGCGCCCCAGACCAGCAGCTGCGCGGTGTGGTCGTAGGCACACTCCTTGTAGAGCTGAACTACCGTCGCCAGCGAGGCGGCAGCGACCGCCAACGACGTGGCACGCGACGCCCAGGGGCGGCAAATGGCGTAGGCGAGCCACGCCATCCCGAGGTGACACACCGCGCCCACCACCAGCTCGGTGAGCAGCCGCTCACCCATCAGCCGCTGGGCAAGCCAGAGCACCACGAACGCGCCCGGCGGGATGGGCAGCACGAAATCGCGGTAGGGCGTCTCGCCAGTGAAGAACCGCTCGGCCACGGGTCCCGTCCAGCCGGTGAACTCGCTGTCGCCGACCAGGTTGTTGGTCAACCGCGGAACCGCCGCGACCGCGTAGAGCGCGAAGGCCAGCGACAGACTGGCCACGCCTGCAGCGGTTCGGAGCGGGCTCGGATCCGCGGGGTCGTTCGGGCGCTCGGAGCTCAAGGGAGCGGCAACTAAATCACCCTCCACGATCCGGAGACAACCCGGACTCGGACCCGCTCCGACCCGGGGGGCGTCTGGCGACCGACGCCCCTGTCGGCCTGCCAGCCGAAATTCTTTTCGTCGGACGTCCGAATTCGCGCTACAGTCCGTCAGCGGCATCGGGCCACCATGGTTCGGGGCCGAGACTCAAGGAGGCAGTGCCGTGTCGCATCTATCGCGGGCCATGTTACTGGGGCTTGCCACCGTCGTTCCTAGCTTCTGGGGTGTATCGTGCGCGTCCAGCGACGATGCCGATCTGAATCCCGGTTCTGGCGGCGCTGACGCATCAGCCGAGGTGGGCTTCGGAGGCTCCACTAGCGGTGGTAGCGGTGGTAGCGGTGGGCTCGCCCTAGGCGGCACTGGCGGCGGCAGCGCGGGAGTGGGCGGCGGCACCGGCGGCACCGGCGGCGTGGGCGCCACAGGCGGTGGCGGCTCGGGTGGTGGCTCATCGTGCAACCCGGCATTCTGCCCGTCCGTCGGTTCTGGTACGCCCTGCTGCCAAGCCAGCGGCGACTGTGGCGTGGACTACGGCATGGGCAACGGCTGCCAGCAAGCCGTCGCCACCGGCGGCAGCGGCCCCTAGCTTCAGCGCTCGCGATTCTCGCCGCCGTGCGGCTGGCTCTCTCGCGTGTCAGTCGATGCGGAATAGCTCGTCGAGATCGTCCTTGGTGAGCTTCTTCGCGCCGCCCGAGTCCTCGCTGAGCACCGCAGACACGAGATCCTTCTTCTTCTGCTTGAGCTGCAAGATCTTCTCTTCGATCGTGCCCGCCGCGACCAATCGGTAGACGGTGACCACCTTCTTCTGCCCGATGCGGTGTGCCCGGTCCGACGCCTGATCCTCGACGGCCGGGTTCCACCAGGGGTCGAAGTGCACGACCGTGTCAGCGGCGGTCAGGTTCAGCCCCGACCCGCCAGCTTTCAGGCTGATCAGGAACACCGGGATGGTCGGGTCCTCCTGGAAGCGATCGATGTGTGCCGGACGATCCACGGTGCTGCCATCCAGGTACTCGTAGCGGATCTTGTCTTCGTCGAGGGCCTGGGCGACGAGCTTCAACATCGAGACGAACTGGCTGAACACGAGCACCTTGTGCCCGCCCGCCTCGACCTCCTCGACCAACTCTCGCAGCGCGCTGAGCTTGCCGCTGTCTTCGTGCGCGAACTCGCGCGGCAACCCGAGCAGTCGCGCGTCGCACGCCGCCTGTCTGAGCTTCGTCAGACCGGCAAGAATGTGGAGCTGGCTCTTCGCCACACCCACGCGTTCGACCTCGCCGAGCACCTGAGCGCGCACCTCGCGCAGCACCTGGGTGTAGATGGCCTTCTGGTCCGGCGTCAGGTCCACGACCTTGTCGATCTCGATCTTGGGCGGCAGATCCTTGGCTACTTCGGTCTTCGTGCGCCGCAAGATGAAGGGATGGATGGTAGCGCGCAGGCGCGCCGCCGTCTTGGAGTCCCCTTGATCGATGGGTCGTGCGAAGCGCTCTTCGAACTTCTGCAGCGGGCCGAGCAGCCCGGGGCTGACGAACTCGAAGATGCTCCAGATCTCGCTGAGGCGATTTTCGATCGGAGTTCCGGTGAGCGCGAGGCGCCGGGAGGCGTTCAGCTCCTTGGCGGCGGCTGCGGTGGCGCTCATCGGGTTCTTGATGGCTTGAGCCTCGTCCAAGATGGCGTAGTCGAGGGGGAGCTTCTTGAGCATCTCGATGTCCCGGCGCAGCAGGGCATAGCTCGTGATGATCACGTTGACGCTATCGAGCTCGACCTTCTGTTCCTTTCGCCCGGCGCCGTGCCAGAGCGCCGTCGTCAGTGATGGCGCGAAGCGCTCGATCTCTCGCATCCAGTTGGACACGACGCTCGTGGGAGCGACGATCAACGTGCGCAGCGGGCGCTCCTTCTTCTCCTGCTTGAGCGACAGCAAGAGCGCGATCGTCTGAACTGTCTTGCCCAGACCCATGTCGTCTGCCAGCACGCCGCCCGAGCCGATCTCGTGGATGAAGCGCAGCCAAGACAGCCCCTGGTCCTGGTAGGGGCGCAGCGTGGCCTTCAGCCCACGCGGCTTCTTGGCCGGCTTGATCTCGTCGATGTTGGCGAGACGCTGAAACAACTGGCGCGCAGAGGCCGTGACCTCTGCATCGGTGGCGTGCGCCAGGAGCTCTTGAACGCGGCCGGCTTGTGACAGCGGGAGCTTGCCGTTCTTGCCGGCCCCGGCGAGGAGCTCGACCTCACGGTCGATCAGCGCCTGGACCTTGTCCGCGTCGATCTCGGCGTAGGTGTCGTCGGACAGGCGCACGAACTTCTTGCCCTCGCGCAGGCACTTGATGAGCTCCTCGCGGTCCACGCCCACGCCGCCGCTCTCATAGCTGATCTTGACGCTGAGCCAGTCCACGCCGCTCGAGACGCGCGCGTTCATGAGCAGTGGCTTGTTGCGCACGGTCGCGCCCACCAAGTGCTCCGGCACATACAGGTCCCAGGTCTTGGGCAGCGTGGCCACGCCATGGGACCAGAAATCGATCGCGTCTTGTCCTTCGGCGACGAAGGTCTCGCCGCTCTCGTCGGCGGACAGGCCTGCCTCGAGCAGCTGACTGACGGCGTTCTGTTGGGCCACGATGTCCGTGCGAATGCAGGTCGCGCGCTTGTGACCCTCCGGCGGCGGCAAGATGATGACAGGTGGGGAAATCCCGTCCGCGCGGACCTCCACGTCGAGGTCGCCGTAGGCGGCGCGCAGCGCCACCTGCGCTTCGGTGAGGCCACCGGCAGCTCGTAGACGGAACTTGGGCTCGAGGTCGATGACGTCCGCCACTTGGCTGAGCTCCGGCAGGTTGGCGCCGACGTCGCCCGCGACGCGGGGCAACCCATCCGTGATCAGGCTGATGAGCTCACTCGCCGGTTCGGCGATGGTTGGGCTGCGGAGCAAGCGCCGCAGCGCAGCCGGGCTGACCCGGGGGTCGATCACGCGAGCGATCCCCTCGCTGGTGTCGATGTGCCAACCGGGTGCGCCTTCGAACCAGCCGCCGCTGGTCAGCTGGAAGCGGCGACCATCCCCCGGGCGCTCGAAGGTGACCTTGGCGACGATGGTGTCGGCGCCGACCATTTCCAGATCGAAGCGAGGCTTGATCGGATCCTCGTGGAAGCGCAGCTGCATCAACGCAGGCTCGAGCAGCACACGCCGGTGCTTGAGCAGCGGCATGAGCTCGGCCGCGTCCTCCCCCCGGATGTCCACGGCTGGGTGTCGAGGGTTGCCGCTTTCGAAGCGCGCGAGCACCCGCAGGGCCGCGCGATCAGGGGTGGGCGAGACCGCCTGCCAGGACAGCGCAACGCTCGGCAGCAGGGGCACGCGGGCGTCCGTGTCGAGCACGGTCACCGTGAGCCCGCCTTGGCGCACGTGGACGCGGAACTCGAGGTTCTGTTGCCGGAGTGCTCCGTCGGGCGGCAGCCAAGCCCCGATGCCCGTCGGGCGGGCGCTGGCATCCGGTGGCGGTGGGGGCTGCACCCCCGGCGGAACGACGTGCTGTTGCTGGGTCTGCGAGCGCCGTCGTCGGTCCCTGCGCCGGCTGCTCTTGGAGTTGTCGACGGCGGCGGCTTGTGGCGGGACGGGCAGCGAAGGCGGGGCAGCCGACACGTCGCGCTTGGGAAGCGCGGAGCGCGCCTGGTTGCGGACGGTGATCAGCAGCGCGGCGACGTGCTTGCAATGTTGTCCGGTCTTCTGAAACGCCGGGCAAGTGCAGTGGGACGTGATGCCCTCACCTCCGAGACGGATGGTCACTTCGTAGGGATCGGGATCCGAGCCCTTGACGCTGCCGGTCGCGGCGGCTTCGTTCACGCTGACCCCCTCGACGACCTTGCGCTTCTCGTAGTCGAGCCCGCGCAGAAAGGTTCGGGCGCCAAGTAGGCGGCGGAGGCCGCGATCCGAGAGCGTGGAGAGAGCGTCTGCCAGGGACGACACGGTGGTTGACTCCGAGAGGTGAGGTGACTGAAGGATGTCAGGAGAGGAGAAACGAGGTGGTCACGAGGATGGCAGCGGTAGCTGCCTGAATCGACAGCAGCAGAGCGGGCGCGCTGGCGGTGCCGATGATGTCGGCCACGGCATCACCCGTGAGGGCGGCCTCGAGCTCGGCGCCATCCGGGGTCTGCCGGTGCACGCGGCGAGCGGCTGACAACGTCATGCGTGCGGCGTCCAGCGCCAGCGCCATGCCCAGGCCCGTGATGGCGGCGATGAGTACGAACGCGGTGAGCGCCTGGGACACGAGCGCCGGCGCGTCGTGTCGGTAGGTGAGCCACAGCGCGATCGTCAGGCCCACGGGCGCAGCCAACACGACCAGCACGGCGGCGATGAGGTGACGAAAGCCGGCCCGAGAGGCCAACTCGATACAGGCCTTGTAGCTGGGCGTGAACTCGGCAGGGAGCCGCAGCTTGCCTCGCTCCCGCGGGAAAGCCCTGAGCTGCAGCTTCACCTCGGCGAGCAGGCTCTGCGCGCTGCGCGCACCCCCGTGCGCGCCGCTCGCGGCGTACGCCAAGCCGAGCCCGAGCCCCAGCCCGCCGCACCACAGCACCGCGGGGTGCATCAGGTCGACCGTAGCACCGGCTCGCACCTGAACGGCTGCCGCTGCCGCGAGCATGGCGCTCCACGCCGCGACGCAGGACAGGTGAGACTGAGAGACCGCGCGGGCGAAAAATCCGGCGTCGTCCAGCCGCGCCGTGCGCCGCTGCCCATCCGCGGTGCCTGCGCCGGGAGTCATCGACGCGATCCCCCGGGCAGCGTCAGCCATGGGACCGAAGCTGCCGAGCGCGACCATGAACGGCGTCACGGCGAGGGCGGTCGTCAGCGCCACGATGGGGGCGACCACGCTTCCGTGAGCGAGACCCGAGGACAGTCCGAGCTGGTGAGCGGCGACGAGCGCCGTTCCGAGGACTAGCATGGGCAACCAGCTAGCGCCCAGGCCCGCGCCAAGTCCGTGGACCAACGTCGTAGCGTCACCGAACTTGAGCGCCTCGACCACTTCTCGCAGAGGCAGCAGCCGCTTGTCCAGGCGAGCACGGGTCGCGTGGGCGACCACCGACACCGCTAGCAATCCGGCGACGCCCGCCCATACGAAATTCGCTGCGCTCTCGCCGAGCAGCCACGACGCCGCCCCGACGAGTCCACCGAGGAGGATGGCGGAGGCCGTCGCCTGCCCGCGCCACAGTGCGGCGCTGACGTCGCGCGCTTCCTCCGTGCGCACGACCATGATCCCGACTCCGCAGGCCAGCAGGCCGAGGGCTCGCACGACGAGGGGTAGAAACGCCAGCGGCGCCAGCCGAGGATCCGTCGCCGAGGCCTCCACCAGCGCAACGGCGATCAGTGCGGCGGCGACGTTGCCCAGGCACGCTGACACGAAGGCGCTGACCGCGCGAGCTGCTGCGTGACCGACGTGGTCGCCGACGAGGTCCGCTACCACCACCGGGTTCTGTGCGTCGTCATGAGGCAGCCCCGCGCCGCGCTCCCCGCCCAAGTCCGCCGCTACGTCGCTGCCGCTGTGAAAGATGGCGCCGGCCCGCTGCACGACGAGCGCCGCCACTACGCTGCCGAGCGCGAAGCCGGGCGCCAGCGACATCACGGCTGCTGTCAGCTCGGGGGAGGGCGAGCCGAAGCCGCCCTTCATCGCCAACAGCAGCGTCATGGGCAGCCCCAGAGCGATCACACTTGCGGCTTCGGTGAGCAAGCCCAGCACGCCCCCGGAGCGGATGGCGATAGCCAGGGCGCGATCCGTGTTGTCACGCGCGGCATGGAGTACCCGGAGCGCGGAGGCCAGGGCTGTCTTGGTCGCGATGCGCGCCACGAGGGCGGTGCTGGCGGCGCCGAGCCCGAGGGCTAGGGCCGCCCAGAAGGCGACCTCGATCCGGCTGAGGACGCCCTCGCTCGGTGTCAGGGCAGCGTGAGCTCCGAAAGAGACGGCCGCGAGCCCTCCGGCGAGCAGCGCGATGGCGCGACCCTCTTCGCGCAGGAACGCATCGATTGCGCGCCCGATGGCGCCCCCCAAGCGGCGAACCTCTCCGCCGCCGGAGTCGTGGCGCAGCAGCCACCGAGCCAGGAGCACCGCGAACACGAGCCCGCTCGTCTCGATGGCCAATATTAGCCCGAATTGGGTCACTACCGACTCAGCTTGCGCGGCGAAATTTGTCGCGCGGTTCGAAAAAACGCTCTTCTCCGTCGAGGACGTCGGCTCCTCTGCCGGTGGGTTCGCCTCCGAGACTGCCGGGGACGCCTGAGGCGGTCCGCTGCTGCCGGGACGCTCCCCCGTCAGGAGCGCGAGCGAGCGACAGCTACCACGGACCCGCTCGGCTCGCCAACGGAAAAATCAGACTTACCCCGTGGGGGGGCGCTTCAAGAGCTGTCGAATACTCGACGGCTCTTTCCTTCTTTCACCGGGGAGGCACGCGCCTCCCCGCCCCGCCGAAGTGAATTCGTCGGGGCCCCACCCCACGCGGGCCGGCTCCGCCGGCGCGAACTGGGTCAATTCTTGAACAGCCCTTCAGCCCGAGCCGCTGCCCTGCATCACCATGAGGTGATACTTGCCGAACTCGTTCTGACCAAGGGTGAACAAGACCTCGATCAGGAGCCGGTAAGGCGTGGTCTGGTCCGCGATGATGATGGCCTCGGAGCTGCCAGCATCCATGCCCTTGGCCTGCCGCACGAGCTTGTCCGTCTTGCGCGCCGCCTGCAGAGAGTTACCGAGCGGAACGATGTAGAGGTCGTTGGGCCCGCTGCGCTTGTTGCGCGCGCCGACGCCAGTCTGAGTCATGCTCTCGCGATTGGGGAGGGTGAGCACTTTGTCCTCGCCCACCAGGATTTGGGACTTCGACACGGTGACCACGACGCCCTCGTCGGAGGGTGCGGTGCGCAGTACTGACAGCGGCAATTGCAGGTCGTCGCTCTGCGGGATGCTCGTGCTCGACTCCCCCAGGCTCTTGAGCAGGAACACCAAGATGATCGTCATGATGTCGAGCATCGCGACGATGTTCAGGAAGTTGATCTCGGGCTCCACGCGATTGCGACGGATGGAGCGACGCAGCTCAGCCTTGTACTTGACGACGGGTGCGCCGTGACGGGCGCCGGGCTGGCCGGGGCCGCCTCCACCGGGGGGTACGGCTTGACTCATAGGGACACCCTGAAGTTCACGTCCGTGAACAGTGCATCACCCTGGGGAGTGGAGCGCAGGGCGTCGATCGTGGAGATGATCGTCTGGTAGTCCGTCCCCGGGTTTGCGTTGATGTAGACCTGCGTCTCGTCGGCGAAGTCGGGGTTTGCCTTCTTGAGCTTCGCCGCACACGTCGTCAGAGACGTGTAGTCGTACTTGCCGCCGGTCTTTGGGATGGTGATGCCCGCTCCCGGTGAATCGCAGCCGGGAGCGATGTTGCCCGCCGTCGCCTTTAGGGAGAAGCCCTCGTTGACGACGAACACCGTCAGGTTGAGCGACGAGGTCTCGACTTGGCGAACGCCGCCGGAGCGACTGGCGGGAGGCGTGGTCTCGATGGAGGTCGTGAACGTCACCGCGACCGTCGCCAGCACGAAGATCAGGATGTTCACGATGATGTCGAGGAACGGGATGATGTTGAGCTCGCCGCCCTCTTCATCCGGCGCCAGCTCCACTGGCTGACTCAGCCGGCGGATTTTGCTGCGCTGAGCTGCGCTGAGCTGCTCGGCCATGGTGGGGCGTCCGCTCGCTGCCTCAGTGTCCGGGGCGCGCTTGAATCGTGAGCAGGTTGAAGGTGCGCTCGACCGTCGACTCCAGGTCGTGCTGGATGGCCTTGGCCCGCGTGTGCAGGATGATGTGGGTGATCATGCAGAACACCGCGATGCCCAGCCCGAGCGAGGTGTTGTACATGGCCTCGGCGATACCGTTCGACAGCATGCGCTGCTTGTCCGCCTGAGAGAGGCCAGGGGCCGCGATGGCGGCGAAGGTGGCGATCAGACCGCTCACCGTGCCTAGCAGCCCGATCAGGGTCGCGATGTTGGCGAGAGACCACAGGGCACCCACCCGCTTCTCCGCCTGGGGCTTCAGCTCGGAGAGCTTCTCGCTCAGCGCCGCGTCGATCTCGTCCGGCCCCTTGTTGGCGTGGGTGAGCCCCGCCTTGACCAGCTGGAGGATGGGGTAGTCGCTCGCCTCGCACAATTTGATGGCGCGGTCGATGTTCCCCGCGGTGACCAGCTTCTTCACCTGGGCGAAGAACTCCTTCGAGTTGACGCGGTACCGGGTCATCTGGAACACGAACCGCTCGACGACGATGGTCAGCACGACCGCCGAGCAGATCAGGTTCATCACCATGAAGGTCGGGTTGTGCTTGAAAGCCTCGACCAACTGGCTGGATCCGGATGCTTGAGCCGCTACGAGCATGATCTGCATGCTTTTTTCCCTCTTCTGGGTTCTTCCGAGCGCGCTACCTTGGCGCTGAAGCCCGGCGACTATAGCCGTGCGCCGAGAGCGCGCGCAAGCCGACGGATGGGGCGACGCACAGAAAAAATCCAAGCTCGGCAATTTCGACTACCGCGGTTGGGGAGGGCGGGAGACTCGGTTCGCCGAGCCAGGCGCGGGTCTCGCCGCGCTCGCAGCTGGGGCCGCCAGTTCAATAAGCTCCTCCGGAAGTCAGTACGACTGGATTTTTGCGACGCCATCCAAACTTCTGCCCGCGACCCAATCTCTCTTGACTGTGCTGGGTCTGCCTGAGCAAGATGCAGCCCAAGTTCTCCACAGTAACCCATGGAATCGGTGGAGCATCGATGACCAGTCGGGGACTTCGAGCAGCGGGCGGCTCTGTCTGCACCCGGAGGAACCGACCAAACCCGAGCAACAGCATCACGGGAAGGTAACGGAAAATGTCGAAACTTTGGCATCATTACCAGCAGGGCGGAGCCACGATGTGGTTCATCTTGTTCTGGCTCGTCTGCGCGATCGCCGTCATTGCCGAGCGCTCGGTCTACCTGTTTGGCGCCTCCATCAACAAAGAGGTGTTCCTGGCCACGATGCAGAAGTGCATTCTGGCGGGTGACGTCGCCAAGGCGGTGAAGATGGCGTCGGCGGCCAACGCTCCGCTCGCGCGCATCGTCCAGGCTGGCCTCGTGAAGGTCAACCGACCGGACGAGGAAGTGCAAGCTGCCATGGACGAGGCCGCGCTGCGGGAGATGCCGAAGATCAACAAGCGCACCGGCTACTTGGCGTTGTTCTCCAACCTCGCGATGCTCTCGGGCCTGCTCGGCACCATTCTGGGTCTGATCAAGGCATTCGGAGCGGTCGGTGGCGAGAGCATCGACCCGAGCCAGAAGGCGCGCATCCTCGCGGAAGGTATCTCCGCGGCGATGGTGTGCACCGCGTTCGGGCTGCTGGCGGCCATCACCGCGCTGATGGGCTTCGCCTTCTTGAACGGCAAGACCCAACAGCTCGAGGACGACATCAACGAGGCGAGCGTCCAGGTGTTGAACCTGGTCGTGGCCAACCGCCAGAAGGTCAGCCTGCAGGGCCTCGAGCAGGCCGCGTGATTGAGCTCGGGGTTCCGACCGGCAGGTTTCGGTCGGAGCCCCACCTTCCCTGGATGTTCGAACGGGAGACGACGTAGATGGCTGGTATCGACGTAGGCGGTGGTGGTCACGGCGGCAAGCGCTCGGTGAACATGGAGCTGCCGCTCATTCCGTTCATCGACTTCTTGCTGTGTCTGGTGGCGTTCCTGTTAATCACCGCGGTGTGGTCGCAGATGGCTCGCATCAACGCGGATGCCCGGGTGCCCGGCCCGCCCCGTCCGGAAGAAGAGATCGAGCAGAAAGAGAAAGACAAGCAGCTCCACGTCGAGATGCGTGGCGAGCGCAAGTTCCAGCTCGTCTGGAAAGAGGGAAGCACCGTCGTCAACACGATCGACGTCGAGCGCAAGCCGGTCAAGGTGAACGAGGACGTCACCTATCCGGATCTGGGGAAGAAGATCGCTGAGGAGTGGAAGGCCAACGGCAGCCATCGCGCAGCTACCGCGAAGAAGTTCGATCAGGCCGTGTTGCATACGGACAACACCACGCCCTTCGCGGACGTCATCGCCGTCATCGACGCCATCTACACGCCACAGCGCGAGTACACCGTGCCCGGCTCGGGGAAGACCGAGATGGTGCCCGCCTTCAACGTCACGTTCGCGGTGAACTGAGAGATCAGCCCATGTCAGAAAAGCCGCTTCACCGATTCGAACAGCCGATCAGCGTTCCTGGCCGCCGGCTGCTACACGGTATTCCGCTGGGCTTCGTGCGCAAGAAGGCTGCCGGCGGGGGAGGCCGCTCCTTGAATCAGGAGCTGCCGCTGATCCCGTTCATCGACTTCTTGCTCTGCATCGTGCTGTTCTTGCTGGCGAGCTTCTCCGCGACGGGCGAGATGCCCATCGACCAGAACGTGAAGCTGCCCAACGCCGAGAACGTGCTCGACATGGTCGAAGCCCCGATGGTCGCCATCACAGGCACCCAGATCCTGGTCGACGGTGTC
Source organism: Polyangiaceae bacterium (assembly GCA_019637295.1). Lineage (GTDB taxonomy): Bacteria > Myxococcota_A > Polyangia > Polyangiales > Polyangiaceae > JACKEA01. Next base: position 210,406 of record JAHBVX010000003.1, on the reverse strand, counting down.
CCCGCAGGCAGCACCCGCGCCATCGAGGAGGCCAACCGCCTCCAGCGCATCGATGAGCTGTTCAACATCTTGAAGAACAAGCGCGAGCTGTGGCGCCAGATCAATCCCGGCAAGGAGTTCCCGGGCGTTGCGGTCCTGCAGGTGGACCGCCGGGTGCCTGCGCTGGTGGTCAAGAGCGTGTTCCAGACGGCCGCGTTCGCGGGCTACCCGAACATCAGCTTCATGGTTGGCCGCATGGGTGGGGAGGGGTGAGCGAGCGCGCGGGAGCCCGGCGCGTGAGCCGCGCTCCTGCGTTCGCAAGAGGGCGTTGAGGCGTCCCGGTGGCGCGCCGCGAAGACAAGCCCCGGGGCCTACCCTCACTGGCCGAGGCACGGGCGGAGCGCCGTCGGACGTTGGCGCAGGCCAGTGCGGGGCTGCGCTCACTGCCGCCGCAGATCTGGCTGTGGCTGACGCTCGCGATAGGCGCCTTCTTCGTGGTCCAGTGGCGCCTCAGCTTGTCCGAGGTGGAGAGCGAGAAGAGCGCGGTCATGGCCAAGCAGCGCGCCATGGCTCAGTCCCTGGGGCCGCAGATCCTGCCGTTTCGAGACAAGATCGAGCGCTGGGCGGCGGAGCTTGCAGGCAGTGACACCAGCGACCGAGTCGCGCCGGGCAGCACGTTCGAGAACCTCGCCAGCGAGCCAGCGGTCTACCTTCGACTACGCCTTCAGAACGCTACCGACGTGGAGCGGCTGCGGGCGGCGGCGGCTCGCTCGCTCCACGATGGGTTCACCTCCTGCTTCTTCGAGCGGCGTGGTGCGCCGGATCCGACCAGCGGGCCACCCTGCGCCTCCGTGGCGGACTGCGATCCGGGGCTGCTCTGCAACGAATACAACCACTGTCTGCCGCCGCCCGAGCCCTTCAACATGCGGCTGGCCTACCGCTCGTTGCGCGTGCTCAGCAGCGCCTGGACGGACGAGCTTCACGAGGCCACGAGCACGCTCGCCATCAAGGCCTACGAGCGGGATCTCGACCGGGTCACGCGGGAGGATGTGCCCATCGCCGCGCGAATTCTCAGTCGCGCCAAGCACTTCGTCTTGGTGCTCGACGAGGATCCGCCGGACGGGCTGCCGGCGGCGGCGGACGCGGGCGTGGCCGAGGCCGAGACGGAGGAGGAGCGCGTGCAGCGCGTGTCGCATCACGCGCGGGTTGGAGTCTGGAACCTGCAGAGCGGCGAGCAGCTCGTCCGGCTACGGAGACGCGCGGAGGGGCGAGCCATTCCCGTCGGGCAGAGCGTGGTCAAGCGGGTCGAGTCGATCCACGCGCAGAGCCGTCAGGTGGTCAGCTGCGCGCTCGCGCTCGACGTGCGGCAGGCGATCGCACCCCCGACCCCCGTGGCGCCTGCCGTCGACGCCGGCGTCGACGCGGGCCTGGCAACGGACGCGGCGGTCGCGCCCTGACAGCTCGACGCGTCTCAGTCCGGCGCACCCCAGCCGCCGCCTCCCGGGGTCTCGATGCACAGCACGTCCCCCGGCGCGGCTTCGAAGTTGGCCTTGCCGCCCAGGGACCGCCCGTTGAGCGTGTTGAGACCTCGCTCCCCCGGGTGTCCGCCCTGCATTCCAAACGGCGAGGTGTCTCGACGCTCAGATAGGATCGCGCCGCGGACCGGCTCCAGGAAGCGCAGCACCCGTCGTAGGCCGTCGCCTCCCGACTGCGAGCCCCTGCCGCCGCTGCCACGCCGGATCTCGAAGCGCTCGACGCGCACGGGCAGCGAAAGCTCGAGCACCTCGACGTCGGTGATGCGTGTGTTGGTCATGTGGCTGTGGGTCGCGCTCGCGCCCGAGAAGCTCGCTCCCGCTCCGCAGCCACCCGCGAGGGTCTCGTAGTAGGAGCCCCGCTCGTTGCCGAAGGAGAGGTTGTTCATGGTGCCCTGGCTGGCGGCGCACAGTCCGGCGGCCGCCAGGAGGACGTCCACGACTCGCTGGGAGGTCTCCACATTGCCTCCGGCGACGGCGCGAGTCGGTCCCGGTGCGAGGATCGAACGCTCGGGGATCAAGAGTTCGATACAAGACAGCAGTCCGCCGTTGAGCGGAATGGGCGCCGCTACGAGCACGCGCAAGAAGTACAGGACCGCCGCGAGCGTCACCGCCCGGGGCGCGTTGAGGTTGCCCGCCGACTCGGGGCCGGTTCCCGCGAAGTCGACTACCAACGTCTCCGCTCGCACCGACAGCGAGACCGAAATGGGCGTTCCGTCGTCGAGAACATCCTGGAAGGCGTGGCGTCGTCCGGCCAGGTGTGCGAAGGCGCGACGCAGGCGGTGCGCGGCGTCGTCATGCACGAACTGCATGTAGCGCTTGACGGTGCTGACGCCGTGCCGCGCGCCGAGTTGCCCGAGGAGCTCGGCGCCTAGCCGATTGGCGGCGAGCTGCGCCCGTAGATCCGCCAGGTTCTGCTCCGGCTGCCGGGCAGGATAGGGACCTCGAGCGAGCAGGCGACGAAGCTCGGCCTCGTCGAGCACGCCCTCTCGCATCAGGCGCTCTGCACGCAGCACGACACCTTCCTCCGCGAGCGTGGTCGAGAACGCGGGCATGGAGCCCGGCGTGATACCGCCGATGTCGGCGTGGTGTCCCCGACTGGCGGCGAAGAAGCTGAGCACGCCGCCGGGATCGAAGACCGGGCTGACGACGGTGACGTCCGGCAGGTGACTCCCGCCGGCGCGCGGGTCGTTGGTGACGAAGGCGTCGCCCGGGCGAATATCCGTCGCGTTTGCGAGTACGCCGCGTACCGACTCGCTCATGGCTCCGAGGTGTACGGGGATGTGGGGTGCGTTGGCCACCAAGGTGCCGTGCTGATCGAACACAGCGCAAGAGAAGTCGAGGCGCTCGCGGATGTTCGTGCTCTGGGCGGTGCGGCGCAGGGCTTCCCCCATCTGCTCTGCGACGCTCATGAACGCATTGCCGAAGATCTCCAGCAAGACCGGGTCCGGATGGTCGAGGTCGGCCTCTGCGTTCGGCTCGGGTGCTGTGCGGAGCCCGAGCCGAGTGGCCACCAGCAGCCCGTCGCGCTGCACCTCGAGCCGACATGCCGGCTCGATCACCAGGGTGCTGGTCGGCTCCACCACGATAGCGGGCCCGGTCAGCTCGTATCCCGCTGGGAGATCTTCGCGCAGCAGCACCGGGACGTTCGTGTGAGTCCGCCCCGCCGCAAACAGTGTCGTGTGGCGCAGAGGGCGCGGAGGGGGGAGCGCGGCGGATGGAGGGGTCGGACCCTGGGCGCGCGCGGCGGGGACAGTCGCCGTCACACGCGCCTGGTGGATCACGATTGCTTCCCTCGGTCTCTCGTAGCCAAACACACGGCGGTGCTCGCGGTGGAACAGAGCCCGGAGCTCGTCGCTGGGGGCGAAGTCCAACGTGATGACGTGCTCCGTCGCGGGGTGACCCACCGCGAGCTGCCGGGTGAGTCGAAGCCGGGTCGAGCCCGGCGAATCATCGCCCAACCGCGCTCGCGCTTCGGCCTCGAGCTCGCGGAACGTCGGCTCGAGCTCCTGCAAGGCCCGCGACGAGAGCACCCTGCCGCACGCGTCCCGAGCGCCGTCCCAGCGCTCCTCGGCGAGGCCCATCCCCCACGCCGAGAGCACTCCCGCCCAGGGATGAAAGACGACCCGCTCGATGCCGAGCCGTTCGGCCACGCTGAGCGCATGTTGTCCGCCCGCACCGCCGAACACGACGAGGGCGTGGGTGCGCGGGTCGTGGCCACGAGCCACACTGACCCGGGCGATGGCGTCCGCCATGCTCGCTGTCGCGATCTGGAAGAAGCCTTCCGCGAGAGACTCGACGGAGCGCTCCGTGCCACGAGCGCGGAGCGCTCGCTGGATCGCGACCAGGCCCTGTCGAGCGCGCTCGACACTGAGCTGAAGTGGAAAGCGATCCGGAGCCAGCCGGCCGAGCGTGAGGTTGACGTCCGTCAGCGAGAGCCGCTCCGCCTCGGGGTGTCCGTAGCAGAGCGGTCCGGGATCGGCCCCGACGCTGTCCGGGCCGACGGTCAAGCGTGCACCGTCGAGGCGACACACCGAGCCTCCCCCGGCGGCGATGGTGTGGATCGAGACCATCGGCGCGCGCACCACGACGCCCGCGATCTCGCTCTCGTAGCTGTGCTCGAGCGCGACGCCGTAGCGTGAGACGTCCGTGGACGTGCCTCCCATGTCGAGCCCGATCACCGGACCGAGCGCGTGCTTCCGAGCGAGGTGTCCGAGCGCGACGGCCCCGCCCGCCGGACCCGAGAGCAGCGCGCCGGCACCCCGCAGCTGGTCCGCGTCGCACAGGCCTCCACTCGACTGCATCAATCTCACCCGGCTGCCCGGCAGCTCGCGGCGGAGTCGCGCCAGGTGCGGAGCGAGCGTCGGAGTCAGGTAGGCGTCGAGCACCGTCGTCGACGTGCGGGCGAGGTAGCCCACGGCGCGGTCGATCTGGTGTGAGGCCAGGACGTGCTCGAATCCAAGCTCGCGCCCGATGGCCGCGGCGCGGCGCTCGTGCTCAGGGTACTTGGACGCGTGGAGCAGCGAGATCGCCAGGTTGGTGGCGCCGCTCTGGCGCAGTCGGGCGATGACCGCCCTGGCGTCGTCGTCGTCGAAGGGCACCAGCTCCTCGCCGCCCGCGCCGACCCGCGCGGCGAGCTCGCCAACGGCGCGGTGCAGGCGCGGGCGAGGCTCGGTGGCGAGCGCGAACAGGTCGGGGCGCGCTTGGGTGCCAATCTCGAGCAGGTCGGCGAAACCGGCGGTCACGAGCAGGGCGGGCTCGCTGCCTTGGCGCTCAAGTAGCGCGTTGGTCGCTACCGTCGTGCCGAGTACGACGTCGCAGGGCTCGATGCGCGCGTCGTCGGCGAGACCGAGCAGCCGGCGAATGCCAAGCAGCGGGGCCACGTCGGAGGAGCGTATCTTCAGCAACCGGGCCTCGCCGGACGCCGGGTCGATGCCGATGCAGTCCGTGAAGGTTCCGCCCCGGTCTATCCAGAACCGCCAGCGATCGGGCGCAGGGTGCACGGCAGCCATCACTGGGTCGCGAGCAAAGCGAGCACCACCGTCAACGCGACCGCGAGCACGATGATTAGCGCGATCAGTGCCTTGACACCGACATCGCTCTGTGGCGCAGACGCGTTCGGATCGTAAGGCATTGGTCCAGGGATGAAGTGAGGCGGCCCGGGTTGCGCCGGAGGTGGCGAGTACGGATTGGGCTGCGCGGCGAACGGGGGCGACTGCGGCGCGTAGGCGGGCGCTGGCGGCTCCGGAGGGATGGGGAGCAGGTCGCGCTCCATGGTGAGGGTGGGGAGCACGCCCCCGGTGCGCAGGGGACCCGGGGCGTGCTGCTGCTGTGCCTGCGGCGCGACCCGGGTCATGGTCTGGTCCAGATCGTCGAGCGTACCAGCGCCGGGCAGCGGGCTCGGATGGGCAGCCTCGAGCGCTGCGGGGTAAGGCGCCGTGCGGGGGACTGACGGCAGCGGGGAGACGTTCGTGATGGACGGAGGAGGTCGCTCGATCGTCTGCTCCAAGAGCTCGCTGGGGGGGGCGCGTACTTCGGTAGCCAGGTCGAGGTCTTCATCGAGGGTCGGGAAGTCGAAGGGCGCCGAGTCCGTCGCGGTCCCCGCGGCCGGGCGCGGCTGCGACCACGCCCCCATGGGAGAAGTCCCTTGCTGGCTGGCGAGGTAGGGCGAGTCGAGCACGTTGGTCTCGCCGTCGAAGAAGGCGAGTTCGGCGAACTCGGGCACCATTTCAATCGGAAGCCAGCGATCCTGGCCGAGGTGGCAGACCTCGATCTCCACGCCGAGTTCGCCGTTGTCCACCGCCTCGACGATCTGCTCGGTCGTGTAGGGCCCGGAGCCCTCGCTCCCCAGGGTGCGGACCATCCACTCGGACATCGCTCACAGCATACCTCGGAGCGGTGTGCTCCTAGTAACTGGGTTTCTTGCGGAGCAGCACCTTCCGGCTGATCTCGACCACCTTCTCGGGGATCTTCTGCTCTTTGGCGAGCTCCGGGGTGAACAGGCCTCCCGCGCCGAGGAACAGCGCTTCGCCGGTCGCATTCTTGGTCCCCACGACGCGGAACGTGACGATGCCAGCGTCCGGTCCCGCGTCCTCGACCTCGAGCACCTGGCTCGAGGCGTACAGGGTGTCCCCGGCGACCACCCCGTTCGGGTGCGCGCCCTGGTCGAGCCCGACGTCCCAGAGCGCGTTGCCCGTCACGTCGCGACTCGTCAGCGCGAGCACCCAAGCCAGCACCAAGCCCCCGTACACGACCCGCGTCTTGGCGAAGGAGTTGGCCTGGCAGTACATCTCGTCGAAGTGCAGCGGGTGACTGTTGCGTACCAGCTGCGTCAGCATCATGTGCTCGGATTGGCCGACGGTCTTGCCGAGCGGGTGGAAGATCACGTCGCCGACTTCGAAGTCCTCGAAGAAGCCGGCGAAGCCCGCACGGCGCCCTGACGGAGCAATGCGCCCACGCAAGGGTGGCGGGAGGACGGCGGGGTCGTCGGTCTGCTCGGCGGGCGCCGGCCAGGCGCCGTTCGGACGGCCCTGGACGCTGCCCGCACGGACGAGGGCCTTGCGATCGAAGCGACAGACCAAAGCTCCCTGCTGCGTGGTGAGCGCGGTGCGCACCTCGACGACGCCGCGGTCCCCCTTCGAGGTCGGCTTGACGGCGAGCACCCGGCTCGACGCGGTGAGCGTGTCGCCAACCAGGCACGCCTGGGGGAAGCGCACGTCGATGTAGGCCAGGTGGGCGATGGCCTGCTCGCTGACGTCGTGTACACTGAACGACAGGCCCAGGTTGAGCAAGAGCAACGGATGCACTGGGCGGTCGGCGAAGCCGAGCCCCCGCGCGTGGGCCGCGCTCGCGTAGGTGGGTGTGGCGTCCTGGAAGGCTGCGGCGAACAGCGCCACCATGCCGTGGTCCACCGTGACCTCCCAGGGATGCTCATACAGGTCTCCCGCCGAGAAGTCGTCGAGTTTGCGGCCATAGCTGGGTCTCTTTACGCCACTCATGATGCGTCACTCCCAAGCGGTTGTCAGGCTCCTGCGTCTCGCTCCAATAGTCTGCGGGCGATCACGTGGGCCTGGATCTCATTAGCGCCTTCGAAGATGCTGAGCACGCGCGCGTCGACCAAGAGCCGGCTCGCCAGGTACTCTTCGGCGTAGCCGTTGCCTCCGTGGATCTGCACGCCAGCGTCCGCCGCCTCCCAGGCCGCTCGGGTGCCGTGCAGCTTGGCCATGCCGGCCTCGAGATCACAACGCGTGCCCTTGTCCTTCTCGCGCGCCGCGAAGAACGTCAGCTGACGCGTCGCCATCACACGGCTGATCATGCGCCCGAGCTTGCGCTGCACCCGCGGGAACGAGAAGATGGGAGCGCCGAACTGGACGCGCTCCTGAGCGTAGCGCAGAGCCTCTTCGAGGGCTGCTTGCGCGATGCCCACTCCGCGGGCCGCCGTCTGAATGCGCGCGCTCTCGAAGGTCGCCATCAGCTGCTTGAAGCCCTTGCCCTCGGCTGCGCCGAGCAGCGCGTCGCCGTCCACCGTGAAGCCATCGAAGCCCATCTCGAACTCCTTCATGCCACGGTAGCCCAGCACCTTGATCTCCGTGCCGGTGATGCCGGCGTCGACGAACCCCGCGCTCTCTGGGTGCTCCTCGCTGCCGCGTTGCTTGGAACACAAGAACATGGACAGGCCGGCGTAGCCGGGGTCTTCCGGGTTGGTGCGCGCGAGCAGCGTCATGAGGTCCGCCCGCGTGGCGTGGGTGATCCAGGTCTTCTGCCCCGAGATGCGCCAGCTGCCGTCCGGCGTGCGCTCCGCCCGCGTGCGAATGTGCGCGAGATCCGAGCCGTGGTTCGGCTCGGTGAACACGGCGGTGGGCAGCACCTCGCCGCTGGCGATGCGTGGAAGCCAGTGGGATTTCTGCGCCTCGGTTCCACCGATCCAGATCAGCTCCGCGGCGATCTCGGCGCGGGTGCCGAGGGAGCCGACGCCGATGTAGCCTCGACTCAGCTCCTCGGTCACCACGCACATCGCGACCTTGCCCAACCCTTGGCCGCCGTGGCTCTCGGGGATGGTGAGGCCGAACACGCCCAAGTCGCTCATCTTGCGCAGCAGCGAGAGCGGGATGAGCACGTCCCGGCGATGGACGTCTTGCGCGATGGGAACCACTTCCGCATCTGCGAAGCGGCGAAACTCGGCGCGGATCGCGTCGAGCATCTCGTCGTCGAGCGCGAGATCACCGAAGCTGTTGCTCGCCTTGGCCGCTATGGCGACGTCGCAAATGGCGTCCCCGGATGCGATGCGGCGCGACAGCTCCACGACCTGGGGCGAGCGCAGGGTGCGAGCGAGCAGCGCGTCGTCCACCCCCAGCTCCTCGAGCGCGATCGTCTCACAGGCGCCTAGATCCACCCCGCCGAGGAGCGTGCGACACAGCTCGCCCACGTAGGCGCCGGCGATCCGGCGCTCTAGCTCCGCTCCGTGTCTGCGCTCCACCCGCTCGAGCCAACGGACGAGCTGACGTGCGGCCTCGAGCTCGGTGGCGAGGTAGGCCAGGGCGTGAGCTGGCAGCTGGTGTGCGTCGAGCGCGGGGGACGCGACCCGGCCGCCCGCGACGACCCGCCCGGCCACGCTGCGTGTGGCGTGGGTCACCACCTGCTCGAGCGCGCTGATCAGGGGGTTGAGGGCGAGAGCTCCCTCGACGGGCTCGGTTCGGGTCTTGGCGTCGCTCACGGTCACCTCGGCCGGCTCCGTGGGGCGCTGGCCGCCCGGGAGCCTCGGCGGGATGGTCATAGGACGCGCGGTCTCGGCCCGTCAATGCGCGAACAATGCTATAGGATGCCCCGCCATGAACGAGGCCGTGTATGGGCTTGGTGAGGTGCCTCCCCTCGGGGTGGTGCCCGAGCGAATGTTGGCGCAGCTCATTCGCGCCGAGCGCTTTGGAGAACCGAAGGACGCGTTCCGTATCGAGGAGGTCCCGGTGCCCGACGTCGGTCCTCACGACGCGCTCGTGTACGTCATGGCGGCGGGGGTCAACTACAACAACGTGTGGGCCGCGATGGGCGTGCCGCTCAACGTCATCGCTTCCCGACAGAAGCAGGGCGAGCGCGAGGACTTCCACATCGGAGGCTCGGACGCGAGCGGTGTGGTCTGGAAGGTGGGCGCGGCGGTCAAGGATCTGAAGGTCGGGGACGAGGTCGTCCTGCACTGCGGCAGCTGGGATCTCGCCGACCCGCACGTGGTCGCCGGCAAGGACCCGATGCTGGCGCCCTCGCAGCGCATCTGGGGCTACGAGACGAACTGGGGCAGCTTTGCCCAGTTCACCAAGGTTCAGGCGCATCAGTGCCTGCCGAAGCCTGCGCACCTGAGCTGGGAAGCCGCCGCCGCGTACATGCTGGTGGGAGCGACCGCCTACCGGATGCTCCACGGTTTCTCGGGCAACACCCTGCAGCCCGGCGACGCCGTGTTGATTTGGGGCGGCGGTGGGGGACTCGGCTCGATGGCGATTCAGATCGTCAGGGCGCACGGCGCCAAGGCCGTCGCGGTGGTCAGCAGCGACGACAAGAGCGACTACTGCAGGGAGCTGGGTGCGGTCGGAGTCCTCAATCGCAAGAACTTCCACCATTGGGGAATGCTGCCGCACTGGAAGGACGACGTGGCTTACGGGGAGTGGCTCGGCCAGGCGAAGGCTTTCGGCCGCGCCTTCTGGGAAGCGCTGGGCGAGAAGCAGAACCCCGCGATCGTGTTCGAGCACCCGGGGGAGGCGACCCTGCCCACCTCGGTATTCTTGTGCGACACCGGCGGTATGGTGGTCATTTGCGCCGGCACGACCGGGTACAACGCGACGCTGGATCTGCGCTACCACTGGATGCGCCAGAAGCGCCTGCAAGGGTCCCACTTCGCCAACGACGAGCAAGCGCGGGGGCTCAACGAGCTCGTCGCTGCGGGCAAGGTAGACCCCTGCTTGTCTCGGGTGTTCCAGTTCGCGGAGACCGGAGCGGCCCACCAGCTCATGCGCGAGAACCGTCACCCCAACGGCAACATGTCGATCCTGGTCAACGCCCAGCGAGCCGGGCTGCGAACCTTGGTCGAGTCCCGCTGAGGGCTGCTCGCCGTTAGCGGGCTGACGTCTTCGCTGCGGGCGACGGGTGCGCCGTCAGCGAGGCGCCGTAGCTCAGTCCCAGCATCAAAATCAGGCCAACTCCGAATCCCACGGCCAGGTCACGCAGCAGCGTCTTGGGGGTCACCGACAGCATGCGCGCCGAGTAAGCAAATGGCATGCCGCGTGTCAGCCCCAATAATCAGCGCAGATCCTCGCGTGGCGTGTGCCAGGGGTGTGCCAACGCTGACTCAGCGAGCCTGTGGCGCACGGGCCCGGCCGCTAGCTCGCCCGGGTCTCGGCGGGTGGCGGCTCCACGACCTCGAAGGTCAGCTCGCCGCCGCGCAGGTCCACCCGCACGTGACCGCCGTCGGCCAGAGCCCCGAACAGCAGCTGATCACCGAGCGGGGTCTTGACCTCGTCCTGGATCAAGCGCGCGAGCGGCCGGGCGCCCATGTCCTTGTCGTAGCCCTTGCTGGCGAGGTAGTCGCGGGCAGCGTCCGTGAGGGCGAAGGTCACCGCCCGGTCCGCGAGCAACCCCTCGAGCTCGCGCATGAACTTGTCCACCACCCGGACCATCACCTCGGGTGTGAGCGGCGAGAACGCGATCCGAGCGTCGAGTCGATTGCGAAACTCGGGGCTGAAGGTGTTCTTGAACGCGACGTCGTCTCGTCCTGCGCTGGTGCGCTCTCCGAAGCCCACCGGCTTGCGCGCCAGATCCGCGGCGCCCACGTTGCTGGTCATGATCAACACTGCGTGCCGGAAATCACTCTTCTTGCCGTTGTTGTCGGTGAGGGTGCCGTGATCCATGATCTGGAGCAAGACGTTGAACACGTCGGGGTGAGCCTTCTCGATCTCGTCCAAGAGCAGGATGCAATGGGGCGTCTTGGCGACCGCCTCGGTCAGCAGTCCGCCCCGGTCGAAGCCCACATATCCTGGGGGCGCGCCGATGAGTCGGCTGACCGTGTGCCGTTCCTGGTACTCGCTCATGTCGAAGCGGAGCAACTCGATGCCCAAGGTCTTGGCCAGCTGGCGGGCTGCCTCGGTCTTGCCCACGCCGGTGGGGCCGGTGAACAAGTAGCTGCCGATGGGCTTGTCTGGCGCCCGCAGGCCCGCCCGCGCGAGCTTCACCGCGCTGGCGAGTTCCTTCATGGCTCGCTCCTGCCCGAAGACGGCGCGCTCGAGGTCCGCTTGTAGGTTCTTCAGCTGGCTGCGATCATCCGAGGAGACCTGCTTCGGCGGAACCTGCGCCATGCGCGCGACGACCTCTTCTATGCGCTCCACCGTGACGACCGCACCGGGCCCGAGCTCGAGTTTCGTGTCCGCGCCGCCCTCATCCAGCAGGTCGATGGCTTTGTCGGGCATCTTTCGGTCGTGCAGGTACTTGAGGGCGAGCTTGCCCGCGGCGGTGATGGCCGCGTCCGCGTAGGTGACGCCGTGAAAGGCCTCGTAGTGTGGTCGCAGCCCCTGGAGGATGAGGAGCGTCTCGTCGAGGGATGGCTCGAGCACCTCGATCTTCTGGAAGCGCCGCGCCAGGGCCCTATCCCGCTCCATGTGGCTGCGATACTCCTCGAAGGTGGTGGCGCCGATGCAGCGCAGCTTGCCGCTGGCCAGGGCTGGCTTGAGCAAGTTCGCCGCGTCGAGGCTGCCGCCGCTGGCGGCGCCGGCACCCACGATGGTGTGCAGCTCATCGACGAACAGGACCGCCCCCTCGATGCGCTCGAGGGCCTTGAGCACGGCCTTGACCCGGTTCTCGAAGTCGCCGCGGAACTTGGTGCCCGCGACCAGCGCGCCCATGTCGAGCGAGAAGATCTGAGCGCCCAGCAAGGGACCGGGCACGCTGCCGTCGTTGATGCGTGACGCGAGGCCCTCCACGATGGCGGTCTTGCCGACGCCGGCGTCCCCGACGAACAGGGGGTTGTTCTTCTTCTTGCGTGCCAACACCTGAATCGCGCGCCGCAGCTCGCGTTCGCGGCCGACGAGGGGCTCGAAGTCGCCCGCCTTCGCGCGCTCGTTCAGGTTCACCGTGAACTTCTCGAGCGGGCTCTGGCCCTTGGCCTCGGCCTCGCTCTCGGACTCGGCGGCCAAGCCCGCGGGTGCCTCCGCGTCCACGTCGTCGGCCTCGTGCTTCGCCACACCGTGTGAGATGTAGCGGACGACGTCGAAGCGCGTCACCTCGTGCTCGCTCAGGACCTGAACGGCGAGTGACTCCGACTCCGAGAAGATGGCGATCAAGAGGTTGTGCCCGCGGAGCTCCTCTTTGCCGCTCGACTCGACGTGGATGGCCGCTCGCTGCAGCACGCGCTGAAAGCCACGGCTGGGGGCGGGTCGCACGGGATCGTCGCCGGGAACGGCCTCGAGCTCGTCGTCGAGCGCTTTGTCGAGTGCAGCCTTGATGCGGGCCACATCCCCGCCGCTCTTGCGGACCACCAGGGCGGTCGCGTCGTCGTGCAGGAGCGCGTACAGCAGATGCTCGACGGTCATCAGGTCGTGACGCCGGCGTTCCGCCTCCCGCAGAGCTAGCGTGCATGCGATCTCGACTTCGGCGCTGACCTTCACTCTTCTTCTCCGTCGTCTGCGGGCTCCGCAGTGACCTGTAGGGGGTGACCGTGCTCCTTGGCGCAGTCCATGACTTGAGTGACCTTGGACTCGGCCACGTCTCGCGTGAAGAGGCCGACGATGCCGTACCCCTTGTGGTGGACCTCGAGCATGATCTGGGTCGCCTCGGTCTCGGTCTTGTGGAAGAACTGCTCCAGCACGAACACCACGAACTCCATGGTGGTGTAGTCGTCGTTGTGGAAGATCACGTGGTAGCGCCGGGGACGACGAGCGCGGGTCCGCTCGGAGACGGCCAGGTCGCCGTCCTGCTCGAAGTCCGGCGGGGGCTTGGGGCGATCGGTCGACATACGGGCGTGCGCAAATGTGGCCACACTACGCGCGGGTGTCGAGCCCCGAAGTGTGAGGCTCTCGGACTCGTGGCCCGCTCGTGCCAGGATGGCCCGAGTGCAGTCCCCCTTTGTGCCGGATCTGGGTCACGGGCCGAGTGACGCGCCGAACGCGCTCGAGGCGCTGAGTCGGGCTGCGCAGCACACCCGCCGCATGCTCTTCCCCGTCGACGCCAGCCGCTGGCTGACCCTCGGCCTGGTGGCCTGGCTCGCGAGCTTTGGGGAGGCGGGGGGCAGCTGGCTCTCCGACCCCAGCGCTGGGCGTGGCAGCTCGGGCCTGCGCCAGATGATGCAGTTGCTCGATCGGCACCTGGGGGTGGTGTTGCTGGTGGCAGCCGTCGTGGTGGTGCTCGCGACGGTAGTCGGCGCCGTGCTGCTGTGGGTCAACACTCGCGCGCGCTTCGTGTTCGTGGATGACATCGTCCACGACCGAGCTCTGGTGGAGGAGCCCTGGCGCCGGTACGCCGAGCACTCCGCCCGACTGTTTCGCGTGCGCCTGGCGCTGATGCTCGTCTCGCTGCTCATCACGCTGCTCGCGCTTGGACTGGGCCTGTGGCTCGCCTGGGAAGACCTGCTCGTCGCGCGCTTCGGCCCCGCTGCGGTCACCGGACTGATGATCGGTTTCGTGGTCTTGCTGCTCACCGTCCCGCTGGCGATCCTCGGGGCGCTGCTGGAAGACTTCGTGCTCGTGGCCATGATGCTGCATGGGCCCGACGTGTCGGCCGCTTGGCAGCGTACGAAGGAGGCGCTGCGAGGTCGCGTCGGTAGCGTGGTGCTGTTCTACTTGGTCAAGCTGCTCGTCGGGGTCGGGTCGACGGTCGTGGCGCTGGTCGCGACCTGTCTGACCTGCTGCATCGCCGCGCTGCCCTACATCGGCACCGTCGCGCTCCTGCCGCTGGTCGTCTTCCGTCGCGCGTATGTGCTGTACTTCGTACAGCAACTCGGCGTGGAGTGGCGCCTGTTCCCCGAGGAGGTGGCGCCGCCCTGGGCCGTGCCTGCCTCACTCCACGCTCCGCGGCCCGACAGCGCGCGGGAGTGAACCTCGCGGCGTGGGCTCAGGGGCAGAGGAGGGTCGCGACGCGCGTCCCGTGATCGAACAGCGCCGCAGTGCAGCTCTGCACTGCGGGCGCGCCGGCCTTGCTGAACAGCGGGCTCTGCTGCGCGCTCCACTTCGTCCACTCGCCAGCGGCGTTGTAGCGATAGAAGAAGCCGTCCTCGTACTCGGTGAAGAACTCGTAGGCGGCGCCGCTGCCGCGCAGGGCCAGATCCAGCTTCTCGAACACCCAGCGCACGCGGACTGCGGACTGGTTCGGCGCGGGCGGCGGGTCGTTGCTCAGCGTCCCGCTCTGCGAGAAGGTGACCGTGTCGTTCGGCAGGTACTGGTAGATGTAGAAGTTGGGCACCGACGTGAACGTCAGGCCCTCTTGCATGGGTGCGCTCGGATTCCAGGCCAGCGACCAGCTGTAAGCGATGTGATAGACCGAGTCGATCACGCCGGTCAGGGCCGGGAACCGGGTCGTGATCGGCTGCGGCGGCTGCCACACGCTGCCCTTTCGCCAATACAGCGTGCCATTGGCGCCGAACACGAGGGTGCGATCGATGTCCGTGAGCTTCACCGCGGCGGCGATGCCAGCGCAGCCCGGGGCGTTCGGCCCGGTCCAGACGTTCGAGAGGTAACCGCCGTTCGACCAAGCGTTGGACACGAACGAGTAGTGGTAAAGCCGCAGGCCGGTGCTGTCGTCCACGGCGCCGTTGCAGTCGTCGTCCACGCCGTTGCAGCTCTCCGCGACTGGGAGCGTCTGACCGGTGCACGCGGAAGCCCACTGGCCGCCCTGGCACTGCTGGAGACCGGCGGCGCAGGGGCCTGTGCCCTGCGTCGCTGTCGGACCCGTGTAGCAGGGCCGGGTCTCGCCGCTCTGGCAGGCGCAGCCTTCGTCCACGAGGCCGTCGCAGTTGTCATCGACGCTGCCGTCGCACTGCTCGCTGCTGGCCGGCAGCACCTCGCCTTCGCAGGGGCCGAACGTGCCCGTCTGACAGCTCTGAACCCCATCCTGGCAACGACCGACGCCCTGGCTTTGTGCGGGCCCCGAGTAGCAGCTGCGCGTCTCCCCGGGGGAACACCACGGCGTCGAGCCATCGGTGGTCGTGCCCCCGGTGCCGCCCCCGCCCCCGGTGCTGGCGTCGACGTGGCCAATCGGCTTCTCGGCGACGCCGGCGTCGTCGGCGCAGGCGACGGCGACGAGCAGGGTCGAGCCGACGAGCAGGGTCGAGCCGGCGAGGAACGGCGAGCCGCGGCGGAGGTGCTTCATGCGCTGCCTGCCAGTATACCCGCTCGGACCGGCCCGTCACTCGTCCGCGCGGGGTGCGGCTCGAGTTGCCTCCGTCGTCCCCCGGCGCGAGGATTGCCCCGCCATGCAGCGAGACCGACCGTGGATCCTTCGCACTTACTCGGGGCACTCGACGCCCAGCGCATCGAACGCTCTGTACCGGGCCAACCTGGCGCGCGGGCAGACCGGCCTCAGCGTCGCCTTCGATCTGCCGACGCAGACCGGATATGACGCCGATCATCCGCTGGCGCGCGGTGAGGTCGGCCGCACCGGGGTCCCCGTCGGGCACCTTGGGGACATGGAGGTGCTGTTCGATGGCCTCGATCTGGCGACGATGAACACGTCGATGACCATCAACGCCACCGCGCCCTGGCTCATGGCGCTGTACGTGGCCTGCGCCGAGCGCCAGGGCGCGCCGCCGACGACGCTGCGCGGCACCACTCAGAACGACATCATCAAGGAGTATCTGTCCCGGGGGACCTACATGCTGCCCCCCGGCCCTAGCCTTCGCTTGACGGCCGATCTCGTGCTGTACGCGGTGGAGCACGTCCCCGACTTCAACCCGATCAACGTGTGCAGCTATCATCTGCAGGAGGCCGGAGCTACCCCCGAACAGGAGCTCGCCTACGCGCTTTGCACGGCGATCACCGTGCTCGATACCGTGCGCGAGCGGGGCATCGGCCCAGCGCGACTCTCGAGCGTCTTCGGGCGCTTGTCCTTCTTCGTCAACGCGGGCATCCGCTTCGTGGAGGAGGTCTGCAAGCTGCGAGCCTTTGCCGAGCTGTGGGATCGCCTTGGCCTCGAGCGCTACGGAGTCGCGGACCCGAAGCTTCGTCGGTTTCGCTACGGCGTGCAGGTCAACTCGCTCGGTCTCACCGAGGCTCAGCCCGAGAACAACATCTCGCGCATCGTGTTGCAGATGTTGGGCGTCACGCTGAGCCGAAACGTCCGCGCTCGCGCGATTCAGCTGCCCGCCTGGAACGAAGCGCTCGGTCTGCCCCGGCCCTTCGATCAGCAACTCTCGCTGCGCGCCCAGCAGATCCTCGCTCATGAGACGGACTTGCTCGAATACCCGGATCTGCTCGATGGCTCACCGGTCGTCGCCGAGCGCACGCGGCAGATCCGCGAAGCGGCGTGGGCCGAGGTCGAGCGCGTGCTCGCTTCGGGCGGCATGGTCGCAGCCGTCGAGAGCGGGGACGTCAAAGAGCGCCTCGTGGCCTCCAATGCCGCGCGCCTGGCTCGCATCGAGAGCGGGGAGCAGATCGTCGTTGGCGTCAACCACTTCACCGAGAGCGAGCCCAGCCCGCTGCTCGCGGACGGCGGCGCCGGCGCAATCCTGCGCATCGACCCGCGGGCGGAGGAGGAGCAGCGCGAGTCCCTCGTCGCCTGGCGGCGACAGCGGGATGCGGACGCCGCGGCTCGCGCGCTCGACGCGGTGAGGGAAGCGGCCCGGTCCGCCGCCAACCTCATGCCTGCCTCCATCGCGGCCGCTCGCGCGGGGGTCACCACCGGGGAGTGGGCTGCGGCGCTGCGTGACGTGTTCGGTGAGTACCGGGCGCCCACCGGGGTGGGCGCGCAAGCGCCGACGCCGGTGGGCGACGAGGTGTCGCCGCTGCGGCGCGAAGTGGCGACCCTCGCGCGCGAGATCGGCCGGCGGCCCAAGCTGCTCGTGGGCAAGCCGGGGCTGGACGGGCACTCCAACGGAGCTGAACAGATCGCGCTGCGCGCCCGCGATGCGGGGTTCGAGGTGGTCTACGAGGGCATCCGCAGCACGCCGGAGGAGATCGCGGCGGCCGCCGTGCAGGAGGGGGCTCATGTCGTGGGGCTGAGCATCCTCAGCGGGGCGCACCTCGAGCTGGTCGCCGAGACCCTCGGCGCGCTGCGGCAGCGGGGAGGCGAGTCGATTCCCGTCGTCGTCGGTGGCATCATCCCAGACGCCGACGCGGCCGTGCTGCTGTCCAGCGGAGTGGCGCGCGTGTACACGCCCAAGCACTATCAGGTCGACAGCATCCTCTCGGGGCTCGTCGAGGTCGTCCGCCAGGCACACGCGTGAACGCTCCGCCGGAGCTCGAGCCCCTCGTGCGCGGAGTCTGCGCCGGGAGCGAGCGAGACGTGGCGCGCGCCTTGTCGCTGGTGGAGGACTCGCGCGCGGCGTTCGCGGCGCGGGCGGTCGAGCTGCAGCGGCGGCTCCTCGCGCAGACGCCGGCGGATCGCGGCCACCGCATCGGCATCACGGGGCCGCCTGGGGTCGGCAAGAGCAGCCTGTGCCGGGCGTTGGTCGGGCGCCTGCGGCGCTCGGGGCAGAGCGTCGCCCTGCTGGCGGTCGACCCCTCGAGTCCGCGCAGCGGCGGCGCGCTGCTCGGTGACCGCGCACGGCTGACGCTGGATCCGGGGGATCCGGGAGTGTTCGTGCGCAGCATGGCGAGCGGCGGACAGCTCGGGGGGCTGGCCCGAGCGGCGGGCGCGGCGGTGATCGTGCTCGCAGCGGCGTTCGACGCCGTGCTGATCGAGACCACCGGGGTCGGTCAGAGCGAGACTGATGTCGAGCACGTCGCGGATACGGTCGTGCTCGTCGTGCAGCCCGCGTCCGGGGACGTCTTGCAGTTCATCAAGGCGGGGATCATGGAGGTTCCGGACCTCTTCCTGGTCAACAAGGCGGATCTCGGTCAGGTCGCCGAGGTCGCCGAGCGTGAGCTGCGCACTGCGCTGCTCGCCGGCGGCGAGGCAGCGGTGACCCCAGTGCTGAGGGTCAGCGCGGAGACCGATGTGGGCCTCGACGAGCTGGTGCTGGCGCTACAGCGGCATCGCGCGCGGCTCGAGGAGTCCGGCAGCCTGATCGCAGAGCGCCGGCGCAAGGCCGTTCGCTGGGCCGAGCGCCTGCTCACGCTTCGCTACGGCGAGTTCCTGCTCGAACGCAGCGGAGGCGCTGACGAGGCGCGTCGTCGCCTCGAGCTGCTGCTGCAGCAGGGGGCGGTGCCCGCGGAGGCGGTGGACCAGCTGGCGCGCGCGGCGGGCCTCGGCTGACTTCAGGTCGCGGTCTTCGCGGGCGCCTTGGGCTTGGCGTCTTCGGCGTTCTCCGCCGCGCGCTTCAGCGCCCACTCGAGGTTCTTCTTGGCGCGGCGCTTCTTCTCCCGGCGCCGTGCGCGCGGATCTTGCGGTGTACCCATGACGGGCGCGTGTCTACCTCAGGGCCGAGCCGTACGCCAGGAGTGAATCGCGCGGGGCGCCACGTTTCCGCGGTTCCCCGGGGAGGGAGCAGGCTCAGGCGGCCGAGTGGGCTGCGGGCGCGCTCGGCTCGGCGAAGGCGAACAGCGCGGGGTTCGGCTTCGCTCCGTCGGGACCGTACACATACAGGCCCTTGCCGGTCTTCTTGCCGAGGTGCCCGCCGAGGACCAAGCGGCGCAGGAGTGAGGGGCAGCGGTAGCGCCCGTCGCGCAGCTCCTGGTGCAGGCTGCGGCTCATCGCGAAGACGACGTCGAGCCCGATCAGATCGGCCAGAGCCAGGGGCCCGAGCGGGTGCCCTGCACCCAGGCGCATGGCCGTGTCGATGGCCTCCGGCCCGGCGACGCTCTGCTCGAGGGTCTCGATGGCGTGCAGGATGTACGGGACCAGCAGGCGATTGACGAGGTAGCCCGGGTGATCGCCCACGGTCACGGCGGTCTTGCCGATGCGCTGACAGAGTGCCTCGGCGAGCCCAACGGCGGCCGGGCTGGTTCGCGCCGTAGGGCCGAGCTCCACCAGCTTCATCACTTCGGCGGGGCTGAAGAAGTGCATGCCGAGGAAGCGTTCAGGCTGCTTCAGCACTTCGCCGAGGGTGGACAGGCGCAGCGAAGAGGTGTTGCTCCCGATCACGGCGCCCGGCGAGGCGCTCGACTCGATGGCAGCGAGGAGCGCCTGCTTTGCAGCGATGTTCTCCGCCCCGCTCTCGATGACGAAGGGGGCACCTCGCAAGGCGTCGAGCGCGTTGGTCACCTCGATCGCGTCGAGAGTCCTGTCTCGTGCCTCGGCCGTGAGCTTGCCACGCTCGACCTGTCGCTCCAGGGAGCGCCGCAGGCGCGCGACGACCGGTCCGGTGTCACCGCCGGTGGCCTTGATCAAGGTGACAGGCACGCCGGCGGCGGCGCAACACAGCGCGATGCCGGTGCCCATCAGTCCCGTGCCCACCACTGCGACCCTCTCGATGGCTGTCGACATGTCGGCGCTCTCCTTGTTTACAGAAGCTGACCTGTGCCCAAA
This sequence comes from Polyangiaceae bacterium, assembly GCA_019637295.1. Classification (GTDB taxonomy): domain Bacteria; phylum Myxococcota_A; class Polyangia; order Polyangiales; family Polyangiaceae; genus JACKEA01. The sequence continues at coordinate 190,808 of JAHBVX010000003.1, read as the reverse complement.
ACCTAGGGTCCATTGTGAACAGAGTCAACGCAAAGTAGCCACAATTGCCCATAATATGACAATGTCAGAATTTACAAACCGTGACGGCTAATTGACTAGTAAATGTTCTGTCAACAGCGATGCCAGAGTCGAGCCCAGCCCCGGATTTGAACAGCCGCGTCGGAGCCCGGCTGCGCGAGCTCCGCCTCGAGCGTGGGCTCACCCAGTCCGACTTCGCCCGGCGTCTCGCCATCTCCCCGGCGTATCTCAGCTTGATTGAGAAGGGGCGGCGCACGGTCCAGCTCCCGCTGCTGTGGAAGGCGCTGGAGTTGCTGGACGAGGAGCCTGAGCCGTTCATGCGTCGGCTCGGTGACGAGCCGGTGGAGCACAGTCTCGCTCAGCTGCTCGACGAACCGCTATTGCGCTCCCTGGATCTCGATCGGGACGCGTTGTCCGCTCTCTCGGCGGAGCCTCAGGCGGCGAGCACCATCGCGGCGCTGTTCAATCTGTACAAGAACGCCCGTGGTCAGCTCGACACCCTGCTTCAGCACCTGTCTCGCGAGGAAGCGGGCCGCAAGGCGCGGGCCGGCGCGCCCGAGGAGCTCGGCGACGCGACGCTGCGCTTCGACTACTCGCCCCTGGACGAGGTGGCCGACTTCGTTCAGAGCCGCCAGAACTACTTTGCGGTGCTCGAGGACGCCGCCCTGTCGGTACGCGTCGATAACGGACTCGGCTCGCGGGTCACCAGCGTCGAGCTCGAGCGCGCGCTGGCAGCGCTCGGCGTGCGCATCGAGCCACTAGCGGTCGCGCGCACGGGCAGTGTGATCCGTCGCTACGATCCGGCAGCCGGTGTCTTGGGCCTGGCCGACACGCTCTCGGAGGGGCGTCGCAAGTTCGATCTGGCGCACATCGTGGGCCTGCGTCTGCTGGAGGAGCGCGGGCTGCTGTCCGACATCCTGGGGCAGTATCGCGGTCGTCACGTGGAGGCCCCCCGCCTGATCAAGGTCCACCTCGCCAACTATTTCGCGGGCGCGCTGCTGATGCCTTACGAGAGCTTCTTCCGCGATGCACAGACCTCCCGCTACGACGTCGAGCGGCTCTCGAGGGTGTATGAGATGAGCTACGAAGCGGCGGCTCATCGCCTCACCAACCTCTCGGATCCGAAGCGCAGAGGTGTGCCCATGCACTTTCTACGCGTCGACGTCGCTGGCAACATCTCCAAGCGCTACGCTGCCACCGGGTTGGTCGTCCCGAGCGCGCTCGGGTCGTGTCCGAAGTGGGTCGTGCACACCACGTTCCTCACGCCAAGCCAGATCACGAAGCAGTTCAGCGTGATGCCCGACTCCACGGCGTTCTTCTGCTTCGCGCGCATATCGAGCCATCCGGTTCGCGGCTCGTTGGTCAAGGGCACGGTGTACTCCATCGGGCTCGGGACCCGAGCGGAGGACGCTCACCACTTGGCGTACGCCGAGGACCAGCCCGCGTGGGACAAGGATCGCGCAGAGCGGATCGGCGTCCCGGTCGGGGTCACCTGTCGCTTTTGCGAGCGGACCGACTGCAACCAGCGGGCCGCGCCGTCCTACAAGTTCGCGTTCAACCCGGACGAATACGTCAAGAAGGACAACTTCTTCTCGCCCTTGCTCGAGAGCGAGGGGCGGCGAGGCCGGCACTGAAGGTCTGTCAAGAATTGACCCAGGTCATGCCGCGAAGCCGGCCCGGGTGGGGTGGGGCCCCAACGAATTCACTTCGTTGGCGCGGGGAGGCGCGTGCCTCCCCGGCGACAGAATGAAAGAGCTGTCGAAACTTCGACAGCTCTCGAGGCCCCGGCAGCCGAGCGCTGTCGGTCAGCCGACGGCGATCGAACTCAGGACACCTGCCAGGTGTTGCCGGAGTGGAGCAGCGCGTGCAGGTCGCCCTGGCCGTTCTTCTTCAGGCTCGCGTCGCGCTGAGCCGTGAGGGTGCCGTCGTAGGTCGGCTTGTCTACTGCGTACAGCACGCCAAGGGCCACCGGGAAATCCGGGAACGGCATGCGGGCGAGCATGTAGGCCAGCGTCGGGTTGGTCTCGTCGTGCAGCAAGATCTCTTGCTCGGTGACGCCGTTCTCGCCGAGGGTGACGGCCTCCAGCGAGAGCGTGCGAGAGTCGATGCGCAGACCTCTCGTGTTGTCCTTGCCGAACAGCAGCGGCTTGCCGTGCTGGACGCGGATCGTGCGGTCGTCGCGGTGGACCTTCTCGCGGAAGGCGTCGAACGCGCCGTCGTTGAACACGTTGCAGTTCTGGTAGATCTCGAGAAAGCTCGCGCCCTTGTGCGCTGCGGTACGCCTGAGCATCTCGGTCAGGTGGGTCGCGTCGACGTCAATCGAGCGCGCTACGAAGCTCGCCGAGCAGCCGATGGCGAACGTGCTGGGGTCCACCGGGAAGTCGACCGAACCCGTCGGGGAGCTCTTGGTTATCTTGCCGAACTCGCTGGTCGGCGAGTACTGGCCCTTGGTAAGGCCGTAGATTCGGTTGTTGAACAGCAGGATGTTCAGGTCGACGTTGCGGCGCAAGCAGTGCATCAGGTGGTTGCCGCCGATGCTCAGGCCGTCGCCGTCACCGGTGACGAGCCACACGGTGAGGTCCGGATTTGCCGCCTTGATGCCCATGGCGACCGCCGGCGCCCGGCCATGGATGGTGTGAAACCCGTAGGTGTTCATGTAGTAGGGAAAACGGCTGGAGCAGCCGATGCCGCTGACGAACACGAGCTTCTCGCGAGGGACGCCGAGCTCTGGCATCACGCGCTGGACGTTGGCGAGGATGGAGTAGTCCCCACAGCCTGGGCACCAGCGCACGTCCTGATCGGACTCGAAGTCTTTCCTCGTGAGCTTGGGGGCGGGTACGACGTTGGACATGGTTCAGCTCTCCATCACTAGGCGAATGCGTTCCTCGACCTCGTCGATCTTGAACGGCTGACCTTGAATCTTGGGGTAGCTCTCCGCGGGCACCAGGTACTGGGAGCGGATGATCTTGACCAGCTGCCCCAGGTTCATCTCCGGGATCAGCACGCGCTCGAATCGAGCCAGCACCTCGCCCAGGTTCTTGGGGAACGGGTTGATGTACTTCAGGTGGGCGTGGGACACGGACAGTCCGCGCTCTCGCGCGCGCTGGACCGCTTCCCGGATCGCACCGTAGGTGGAGCCCCAGCCGAGGACGAGCAGCTTGCCGCTGTCTTCACCCACTTCGATCTGAAGCTCCGGGATGTCGTCGGCGATGCGTGCGACCTTCTCGGCGCGAGTCTGGCACATCAGCTCGTGGTTCTCGGGATCGTACGAGATGTGGCCGGACTTGAAGCTCTTCTCGATGCCGCCGATGCGATGCATGAGCTCCGGTGTACCCGGGATGGCCCAGTTACGCGCCAGCGTCGTCTCGTCTCGGAGGTAGGGGTGGAAGCCTTCGGGGTCCGTGCGGAACGTCACGTCGATCTTCGGTAGGTCCGCGATGTCGGGGATGCGCCAGGGCTCCGCGCCGTTGGCCAGGTAGCCGTCCGTCAGCAGCATCACCGGGGTCATGTACTTGACCGCCAGGCGCACGGCCTCGATGGCCATGTAGAAGCAGTCGCCGGGGGTGGAGGCCGCCAGGACGCACACGGGAGCCTCGCCGTTTCTGCCGTAGACCGCCTGGAACAGATCCGCCTGCTCGGTCTTGGTGGGCAGCCCGGTGCTCGGACCGCCGCGCTGGATGTTGACGATCACGAGCGGCAGCTCGGTCGACACCGCGAGGCCAATCGCCTCGCCCTTGAGCGCGATGCCGGGACCGCTCGAGGTGGTCAGCCCGATGGAGCCGGCGTAGCTGGCGCCCAGCGCCAGGCAAATGGCCGCGATCTCGTCCTCCGCCTGGATCGTGGTGACGCCGAAGTGCTTGAAGCGGCTGAGCTCGTGGAGCACGTCGCTCGCGGGTGTGATCGGGTAGGCGCCGAGCACCAGGGGACGCTCGGCGAGCTGTGCCGCCGCCACGAAGCCCCAGGCCAGCGCCGTGTTCCCACCGATGTTTCGGTACGTGCCCGGCGCCACCGCGGCGGGCGGGACCTTGTAGTGGAAATGCGAAATCTCCGCGGTCTCGCCGTAGGCGTGGCCGGCCTTGAGCGCCGCGACGTTGGCGTCCACGAGCTCCTGGCGCTTGCCGAACTTCGCCTCGACCCACTTGATGGTGGAGGCGAGATCTCGGTCGTAGATCCAGAACATCAGGCCGAGGGTCCAGAAGTTCTTGCAGCGCTCGGCGTCCTTCTTGCTGAGCCCGGTGTGCTCCACCGCCGCCAGCGTGCTCTTCGAGATGTCGATGGCGAACACGTTGAAGCCGTCCAGAGAGCCGTCCTCGAGCGGGTTCTTCTCGTAGCCGGCCTTCTTCAAGTTGGTCGCGGTGAACGCGCCGCTGTTGACGATCACGAGCCCACCGCGCTTGAGATCCCGAATGTTGGTGGTGAGCGCCGCGGGGTTCATCGCGACCAACACGTCCGGGCTGTCACCCGGGGTGAAGACGTCCCGGGATGCGAAGTTGATCTGGAAGCCGCTGACGCCGTAGGTGGTGCCGGCGGGCGCGCGTATCTCCGCGGGAAAGTCCGGGAAGGTCGCCAGGTCGTTGCCCGCGAGGGCCGCGGCCACGGTGAACTGGGAGCCGGTGACTTGCATGCCGTCACCGGAGTCGCCGACGAAGCGTACGACGGCGCCGGAGACTTCTTTGGCAGCGTGTGGGAGTGGGGTCGACTGGGGCTCGGGGTTGGCCATTGTCTCGTCGTCTACCTCGTGCTGATCGTGGCTGCCGTTCGCCGCCCCTCGATTCGGCGTTCGGCTAGAGAGGGCTTGCCTCTTGGGGGGCAGGGCTACCACTTGAGACAAGACAAGTCACGCGCACCGTGCCGGTTTCGCATGGCGTCAGGCGTCTGGGACATGCTTGTCGACCAAGTCGCCCAGGCGGGGCGCGGCGGCTTCGACGTGCTTCTTGGCCGTTGGTCGCAGCCGCTCGTAGGTCTTCTTGATCATCGCCCGCTGGGCGCGCTCGGCGCGCCGGTCGGTGATGGCGAGCAGCGCGTCGGCCATCTGCCCGGCGTTGTCCTTCAAGTAGCGGCTCGGCCGCTGCCCGCTGCTCGCGGCTTGCTGGCGCATGGGCTCGAGGGCGTCCAGGAAGTCGTCGAGCAGGTTGTCGACGACCTCGGGGATGAACCCGGGCTTGACCCCTTGGACCACTTTATAAGCCGTCTTGATGGCGATCCCGCTGACGCCGGACTTGTCGGCGACCTCCTGGTCGAGCACGCGGCAGGCGTCCTGGATGACCTCCGCGCGCTTGGTCGGCTCGTTCGCCAGTTCCTTGAGGGAGACCATGATGGGCGTCCCTACCCTCAGTGGGCCCCGGTGGGCAACTACGCCCTGCTCCGGGTGACGGGGGTCATGGGGCCAATGTAGGATAATTCTCACATGAAATTGAGCGGTTACCAGCGAGCATTCGGGCGCTCTGCCTGATACGCTTTCAGGGCCCCTCCGTACGACCCCCGGCCAGCCGTGAATTCCATCGACCTGTCGACTCCACCCGAAGAGCTGCAGCGCGGCAACCGGCTCGGCCCCTATGAGCTGCTGCTGCGGGTCGGGCGCGGCGGCATGGCGACCGTCTGGGTCGCCCGGGAGCGCGGCCCGACCCGCCAACAAGACCGGCTCGTCGCGGTCAAGGCCATCCTCGCGGACCTGGCTGCGGAGCAGGAGTTCGTGCGCATGTTCCTCGACGAGGGCCGGATCGTTCGCGCGATCCGGCACGAGAACGTCGTCGACGTGTACGAGGTAGCCGAGGATCGCGGTGTGACCTACATGGCCATGGAGTGGGTCGAGGGGGACTCGCTGCACGCGGTGATCTCCGAAGCCGGTCGCCGCCGGCCGGTGCCGCCAGAAATGGCGGTGCGGATCATCGCCGACGCTGCCGCAGGTTTGCACGCGGCGCACGAACTCAAAGACGAACACGGTCAGAGCATGGATGTCGTCCATCGCGACATCTCGCCGCACAACATCCTGATCGGCGTGGATGGCATGATCAAGATCGTCGACTTCGGTGTCGCGCGCGCCATGGGCCGCGCGAGCGAGGCGACCAGCGCAGGCCAGCTGAAGGGCAAGTTCGGCTACATGTCTCCGGAGCAGGCGATGGCCAAGCGCGTCGATCGTCGCGCGGACGTGTTCGCCCTCGGGATCGTGCTGTTCGAGCTGACCACGGGTCGCCGCCTGTTTCGGGGTGAGCACGACGCCGAGACGCTGCACTTGGTGGTGTCCGGCAAGATCCCGGCGCCTACGAGCTTCGATCCGAACTACCCGAAGGCGCTCGAGTCCATCGTGTTGCGTGCGCTCGAGCGAGATCTGGACAAGCGCTTTCAGACGGCGCTCGAGTTGCAGCAAGAGCTGACCGCGTTCCTCAAGTCGGAGCGCGTGGTGGTGCCGCGCGCCGGAGTCGCAAACCTGCTCAAGAAGGTACTAGGAGCCAGGATCGACCAACGCCGCAAGGCGATTCGTTCGGCACTGCGCGCCCTCGACGGTGACGCACCCGCAGGCGTCAACGTGCCGCCCAGTGATCCGCTAGCCGCACCGCCTCCGGAGTCCACGGGGACGACTGGAATCAGCTCGGTCACGAGCCCCAGCTCCGTGAGCCACGTCTCCTCGCCGAGTCAGCCGAGCAGCCTGTCGTCGCCGAGCGGGCTCAGCCACCCTTCTGCCATCAGTCAAGTGGCGGCCATCAGCACGAGCGGCACCCGTCCGCTGGCGGCGTACGGCCAGTTCGCGCAGTACGGCAGCGGTTCGCACGCCTACCCTCCGACGCCCGTCGTCGTGGTCAAGAAGGGCAGCGGACTCGTCGGCTACGCCATTGGCGTGTTCGGACTCGCCGTCGCGCTGGGCGTCATCGCGTTCTTCCTGCTGAAGCCTCCGGCGCGCACGACCACGATCGTGAACCTGACCTCGAGCGCGGCGGCGCCCGAGCCGAGCGTGGCGCCCACGGCGCCCGCGGCGGTCGAGACGCCTCCCGAGGCCACGGAGCCGCCTCCCGAAGCGTCCGCGGCGCCGCCGGTCGCTACGAGCGTCAAGAAGTCACCGCCTCGACCCTTCCGCCCGCCGCCGGTCGCAGCGCCGCCGAAGGCGAAGGAGCCGGGCGGTCCCGCGCCGCCCCGGCCGAGCCCCTACGAGTGATCAGTTGGGGCTCTTCGGCACCCGCGCGACCCGTCCCTCGAGGGTGGCGAAGGCGAGCGAGCTACCGGCGCTGATGACGAGCTCAGGCCCGCCGTCTGCCGGAGCGACCTGGGTCACGGCGCCACCCGCCGCGCTCACGACGAAGACGCCGCCGCCCGCGTAGAGCATGGCCGTGTCGCCCGTGGCAGCGAACGCGACCTTCCCCTCGAACGCCACGATACTGACGAGGCCGACGAACCCATCCGCGAGATTGACGGCGGCGGCGCCACTGTCGCTGCACGACGAGGGCAGCGCCTTGCGCCACACACTGCCATCGTCGCGCGTGAAGTAGAGGTTGACGGCGTCCGCGCTCAGCGCCGTGACGTCCGCCAGGGGTGCGGGCAGCGCGCTGTGACGGTCCGTGGCTCCAGCGGGAGGCACCATCCACACGTTGCCCGCTCCGATCCAGAAGACGCAGCTCGGGGTGGCGACGACGCCTGCGGCCTCTTCGCTCCCGGTCTCGAGCGGGTAAAGCGCTTCCGCCGTGGTGGTGGAGCTGGCGAGCCCAAAGCGCAGCAGCGCGGGCCCAGCCGCCGCGGCATCCGCCGTGACGTAGGCGAAGCCGTCCGCGGCGGTGAACAGGGCGCGCCCTTGGCCCATCTGCGCGGGGGGCGCCACCTCTTGCACACCGCCCCCGGTCTTGGGCACCCGGGAGAGCGAGCCGGTGCCCGCGGCGAACACGAACAAGCTGCCGGCCGGGGCCTGCAGCGCTTGCGAGGGGGGCAGCGACACCCCCGGAACCTTGGCTTCGGTGGTGGACGCCAGCGGCACGCGATACAGCTCCGAGAGCACGCCCCGCTGCGCGCGATAGAGGTGCTGATCGTCGGCGGCGATCAGCTGGCGGGCCAGGTTGTCGTTGGCCAGCTCCGTCACTGGGTACTTGGTCGGATCCCAGCCGATCAACCCGCCATCCGTGGCCGCGTCCCCCGCGCTGCCGCCGATGCCCCCGCCGGTCCCGCCGGTCCCGCCGGTCCCCCCGGTCCCCCCGCTAGCGCCGAGCCCGGCGCTGCCGCCGAGGCTGCCGCCGTCCGTGTTCGCGCCGATCAGCGACTCGTCCAGGGACTTGAGACACCCGACGCCGAGTAGGGGGACCAAGAGCCAAGCGGCGATCTGCGTGGGGCGGCGAGCAGGCATGCGCGATGGAAGGCATGATAGCATCGAACGGTGCTGGAAATGACACTCGTCCGCGGCCGCCGTCTGGCGTTGACGGTCCTCTTGGCGCTGGCACCCATCGGCCTCGCGCCGCCAGCGGCAGCGCAAGAGTCGGCGAAGACCAAGGCCGACGCCCGCCGTTTCTTCAAGTCCGGGCAGAAGGCCTTCGCGTCCGGCCGCTTCGAGGAGGCGGCGCGTGCCTTCGAAGAGGCCTTCCGCCTCGCGCCCCATCCCGCTCCCTTGATCAACGCCGGCGACTCGTACGAGAAGTCGGGGGAACTCGCGCGCGCGGCGCGCAGCTACCAGCGCGTGCTCGAGTTCGACGAGGCCGCGGAGCAGGACCGGCAAGATGCCACGGATCGACTGGCCAAGCTGACGCCCAAGCTGGCGATCATTCAGTTCGAGGGCTCGGCGGAGGCTCGCCTGCGCGTCGACGAAGAGGAGTACCGCGGCGATCAACGCGTCTATCTCATCCCCGGGGAGCACGACGTGCTGCTGCTGGGCGTGGAGGGGGCGAAGCCTCAGCGCCTGGAGTTGAACGCCGGCTCGACTCGCACCATCGAGGTCGACTCGCTCCGCCCGGTCAAGGACCGCCCTCGCTCGGCAACCGCGTCCAAGGAGCCCGAGTCGGACGCGCCGATGGACGCGGGTCCGTCCAAGAAGGGTGGCGTGCGCGCGCTCACCTGGGTGTCGCTGGGTGTGGGCGTAGCTGCCGGCGGCGCTGCGGTCTATTTCGGGCTCCAGGTCAACGACGCCGAGAGCAAGTTCAACGAGCGTCCCAACCGCGAGGACTTCGACCGCTTCAACGACAACAAGCTGTACACGAACATCAGCCTGGGTGTCTCGGCGGTCGGCGTCGGACTCGGGACCGTGCTCCTGATCGGTGATCTCGGGCGCAAGGCCGAGCCCGAGCGGGAAGCTCGGCGCTGGCACGGCGTGGCGGCCGTGCCCCTGCGCGGCGGCGGGGTGGTTGTGGGCAGCGGCTCGTTCTGAGTGCGGAGCGGGAGCGAGTCTCAGAACTGCGCGCCGGGGAACGAGCACGGACCGCCGCAGGTGTTCTCGGCCACGCCCGTGCGGAGAAAGACGTCGGTCTGCTGCTGATTCTCCGGCAGCTTGCGGATATCCGCGTGGACGTCGTTGTCGTCGAGGGGGGTCGCGTTGCTGTCCGGCGGCGGGTCGCGCACCAGGTCCCAGAAGGCGATCGCGCTCACCTCGCCCCCGGGCGTCGTGTCCAGGCCCCACACGGGCTTTGCGGTGGGCGCCAGTGACGGGATGCCCATCGTGCGTGCTTGTATCTCTGCGGCCAGATTGGCGACCTGCGAGTCACCGACGGCGATCTGGAGCAGGATGCGCTTCTGTCCAGCGCCGGGCAGCGGAGGGTGCTGTCCCTGAGCCCAGGCCGTCCCCGAGCCCTCGGACGCATCGAAGTGCGGCTGCCAGAGCGCCATGAGCAACTGCTGCGCGACCCGGTCGGGGTACGCGCTGTTGATCGCGGGCAGGAACTGGTTCCAGTTGACGCTGCGCTGGATCATGAGCGAGTAGGCGCTGCCGCCCACCTGCGCGACGCCGCGCTCGATGTCCGGGGAGTACGCGAGCAGGCTGCTGCCCATGATTCCGCCCTGGCTGATGCCGTAATACACCGGCTTCTGAGCGGCGTCGTGGGCGCTGCCGCCGCCCGGCAGAGCTGCCGCCGAGTCGGACAGGATGGCGCTTGCCGTGCGCGTCAGCACCATGAAGTTGACCAGAGACTGCTGCAGCCGATCGCCGACGTACGCAAAGCGGTTGATGTCCTGGATCGCGAGCCAAGCGCCGTTGTTCTGTCCGATGCCACCCTCCTCCTGCTCCGAGAGGCCGATCCAATCCGTGGCGATGCACACGTAGCCCTTGGTGTTGCAGAACCCCCGCACGTGACCGCTCGACACCTGATTGGCCGCGCCGAGTAGGCCATGCCCGTACACGAGCAGGGGAAACGGGCCGTCGTCCACGGCGCGCGCAGGGATCACGAGCTCGAAGGGGTACTCGGCCACGCGCTGCTGGCTGGGCAAGCCATCGCTGCCGATCACGAGCTCGGTCTCCGGCTTGGTCCGGTCGTCGCTGGACAGAAAGCTCGGTACCTTGAACGTGCCGCGGATGCGCTTGAAGATCTCGGCGCTCGGCGCGTCCTCGACGCTGTCGATGCTGAATCCGAGCCCAGCCTGCCCAGCCTCGGCGAGCGCGCGATCGCGCATCGCGATCACGTTTCGGGTCATTTGCGAGAGGCTGCCCGTGCGAAAGTCCCAGGCCAGCACCAGGTCGCTCTTCTTCACGCCGAGCGCCTGCAGCTTCGCCAGCGTGGTGTTCAGGCCGGCGATGGCGCGCTTGGCGATGGGGTCACTGCTCGTTGCGCCGGCGAGCCCGCCCGCGAAGCCAACGGGGCGCTCGGGGACCTGACCGTCACGGGTGCGCAGCGTGCGGGTGAGCGCCACGCCGTAGTGGTGATTCGGACGCAGATGTCGAGCCGGCCTGATCATGAGCGGCTGACGCTCCTCGTCCTCGATGTACGATGACAGGTCCAGCTCGCTGAAGTGCGCGACCAGTTCGCCGCTCTCGAGGTCCACGAGCAGCGTCGCGCTGTCGGTGGACAGGCTCTGATCGAAGTCCGCGCTGGACGGGAGGGTCTTGTCGTCGAGCTTCTCCGGGAGGTAGACCAGGATCGGGCTCGCGGGGGAGAACCCATCGCCGCGGTTGTGCGCGCTCGGATCGAAGGGCGCGCTGGTGGCGGCCGAAGCCGGCAGCAGCTCGGAGGGCAACGCGACCCGAAAGCCCGTCTCGGTGCTCGCGTCCGGCTCGAGGTACGCGCTCGACGGGAACGGCAGGCCGCAGGTGCCCGCGCTCCGAAACGGGTGGCAGCTCGCCGGCAGCCCGTCGTCGGGCAGGCGTAGCGCCGGTCGCGCCGGATCGTCCTCGCCGCCGCACGCGACGGTCGAGAGAGCCAGCGTGGTCACGATGGCTCGGGACAGAAGGAGCGGTGCGTTCGAGGGACCCATGGCGCGCATGGTGCCGACAACTCACGGGGCGCACAAGGGCTGCAGCGACGCCCGCTGGCTGGTGCGGCGCGGGAACGAGCGGGCGAGGACTGGTGCACTCGCATCCCCCGAAATTCACCCAGCGGGACCGGCCCGCGGTCGGGAGTAGGGTGGCATGCTCGTCGGGATGAAGCGACGAGACCTTCGCGTTGTGTGCTGTGCGCTGCTCGTGGGCGCAACCACCGCTTGCGGGAGCGACGACGCGTCCGGCGGCGCCAGCAAGCCCGAGCGCTTCGTCTGGAGCGACGACGGCCGCGCGATGCTGTGGGTCCCGCCGGGCGCGGCGCCAGCGAGCGCGGACATCCGCGTGACGCTGGAGACGGGCACGGACGAGTGGAGCTACCTGCTCGAGCCGAGCGGCCTCGGCTTCGCAGCGCCCGCCGCGCTGTTCCTGCGCCTGGGAAACACGGCGGACGGGGCGAGCGTGCTGCCGCTGCCCGAGCTCGAGTCCGCCGGCGGCGGCGTCGAAGCCCTGGGCGCGTTCGTGCTGGGGGCGAGCGTGACCGCGGGGCTACGGGACTCCTGGATGATCGCGCCGGTACCGCACTTCTCCAAGGTGAAGACTCGCCTGCCCTTGAATCCCGACCAGAACATCGCGTGGTCGCAGGGTGTGCAGGTACACATCCCGAGTGAAGCGTACATGGACGTGGGCCAAACCTGGACCACGGACCTGCGCGTATGGGCGCAGTACGACGGGAACTACATCATCACTGCCGAGGCCAGTGGCGCGGCGCGCCTGACCAAACCCGTGTCGAACGACCGGATCGTGTACCTCTCGCCAGGCGGGAACGGAGATGTGTACGACGTCGAGGTTCCGCTGGAGTGCCAGAGCGAGGGGCACGGGACCGTGGAGGTTCGCGTGCAGGCGATCACCAGCGGGGGCGCCGTGACGGACGGTTGGCTGGCGTGGGGTGTCCATTGCTCGCAGCCCCCCCCAGCGGTCGCGCCGCCCAAGCCCGAACCCGCGACTGACGCGGGCGCCGCGCTCCGGGACTCCGGGACCGCCACCGCCGAGGCGCTGAAGGCAGCGCTTGCGGAGAAGCTCGGGACCGACCAGGTGCTCGGCAAGGCCGCGGAGGCCTTCGCGCAGGCCTTCGACCCGAGCTACGCAGGCGAGAGCTCCCTCTCGCTGAACCTGCCGTGCACCGAGTGCGTGGTCGATACACCCTACATGGCAACGGCGACCGTGGTCACCAAGGACCTGAAGGACCACGACTCGGTGCTGCTGACGCTCAGCGGGCATGCGTCCTCGTCGTCGACGGTGCTCGTGAGCCCACCCGCGGGCTCCGAGCAGGCCTCGTTCACCCAGGACATCTCGCAGGCGTCCGCTTCGGGGGCGCCCGTCGAGCTCGACTTCGGCTTCGTGTGCAAGCAGGCAGGCCCCGCGACCGTCAGCGCGTACCACGAGCTGCGACATGCCACGATGTCGTTCGACAGTCTGGTCGAGTACCGGTACCGCTCCCTCGGATTCCAGAACCGGCGCATCGAGTGCGTGGCTCCCCAAGCTGCGCCCTGCTCCGATGGGGACCCGCTGATGCAAACCGTGACTACGCTCGGCGCTTTCTTCGGCATCAATCCGGTCGCGTTGTGTAGCTCCCTCACGATCCAAGACATCCTGCACTCCCTGCTCACGATCGGGAAGAAGCTGGTCGCGAACGACTTCAGTACGCTGAAGCGCTTCGGGGGGATGCTGCTCGGGCTCAGCCCCGCGCAGGTCGCGCAGCTCTTCAACAACAGCGACTTTCCGTGTGGGCCAGGCGCAAACGGTCTGACGCTGTGCGTGGATGCTCAGGTGCCAGTACCGGACGGCGACTTCTTGCTGCTGTACGCGACCGTGGCTTCGCCCATCCCGACCGCCGACTCGACCAACCACTTCCAGTACGGCTTCGTGTTCGACGCCGACGGTTTGGCCGCCAACAACTATCAACCCTCCGCGCAGTACGCGAACGACTTCTTCAAGGGCACGGACCGCTGGTACGCTGCTGAGTACACCCCTGCGGCCGGGTGGAAGCTGAACGTCACCGACGCCTCCGGTGGGGGCCCGGTGTCTGTCGCGTCGAACGCGCGCCTGATCATCTCCGGCAACACGCTGCTCTTGCTGGTGCCCCGCAGCGAGGTCGGCGTGGCGACGCCATCGCTTCGCCTGACCGCGTTCCGCCACAAAGGCGACTACGGCATCAACCCGCCCCACGACTGGGACGGCAGCGTTTGGCCCGCGGTGGCGGACGGCCTCGCGCCATTCCCCAACTGAAGCCGCCAGCCCAGCCGTCAGGCGCGCGCCAGCCCGCGCGTCGCGTCGGCGGCCCACTCGGCGAAGCGCCCGTCCAGGATGGCGCGGCGGGCCTCCGCCACCAAGCGCTGATAAAACCAGATGTTGTGCAGACTGAGCAGCCGGAACACCAGCAGCTCCCGGGTCATGAACAGGTGACGCAGGTAGGAGCGCGAGTAGCCGGCGCGGCAGGTCGGGCACTCGCAGTTCTCGTCGAGCGGCCCGAGGTCGTGACGATAACGGGCGTGCTTGATCACCACCTTGCCCGCGGAAGTGAAGGCTTGGCCATTGCGCGCGTTGCGCGTCGGCATCACGCAGTCGAAGACGTCGATCCCGACGCCGATCGCGCGCACGAGATCCAGCGGGGTACCCACACCCATCAAGTAGTGCGGCCTGCCGGGATCCAGCTCCGGGGCCACCTCCGCCAGGGTGCGATGCATCGTCTCGTTCGGCTCCCCCACACTGAAACCGCCGAGGGCGATGCCGTCGAAGGGTAGCGCCGACAATTCTCTCGCGTGGTACCGCCGCAGCTCGACGTCGCCGCCGCCCTGAACGATGCAGAACAGCGCCTGGGAAGGCGCCTTGCTGGCGAGGCAGCGCGCGGCCCAGCGGGTGGTGCGCGCCACCGCGCTCCGGACCTCCTCGCTGGAGGCGTCGCCCGGAGGACAGACGTCGAGCTGCAGCGCAATGTCGGAGCCAAGCAGGCCCTGGATGCGCATGCTCTCCTCCGGTGACAGCATGAGGCGCGTGCCATCGAGGTGGGAGGCGAACGTGAAGCCCTCTTCCTGGAGCTTGACTCGCTCCGCCAGCGAGAACGCCTGAAACCCGCCCGAGTCCGTGGCGATGGCGCCCGGGTAGCGCGAGAACTGGTGCAGGCCGCCGTGCTCGGCGACGACCTCCGGACCCGGGCGGAGCCACAGGTGGTACGTGTTCATGATCACCATGGAGGTGCCGCTGCGCGCCAGCTCTTCGGGTGCGATGGCCTTGACCGAAGCCTGGGTTCCGACCGGCATGAACGCGGGGGTGGGCACCACGCCATGCGCGGTGTGCAGTTCGCCGGCGCGGGCATGGTGCGCGCTGGCCAGCAAATCGAAGCGAATCATGATGCGCGCCTCGGGATCCACATCGCGTCCCCGTAGGACAGGAAGCGATAGCGCTCCTCGAGCGCGGTGCGGTAGGCCTCGCGTACACGCTCGAGCCCGGCGAACGCGCTCACCAGCGCCAGCAGCGTGCTCCTCGGTTGATGGAAGTTGGTCAGCAGACTGTCCGTGACAGAGAAGGAGAAACCCGGCTGGATGAGCAGACGGGTCTCGCCAGAGCAGGCGCGAACGTGGCCGGGTCGGTCGGCGTCTCGCGCGCTCTCCAGAGCTCGCACCACCGTGGTCCCCACCGCCACGACGGGGCACTCGCGAGCGCGCGCGCTCTCGATGGCGCGTGCGACCGAGTCGTCGAGCTGAAACCACTCGCCGTGCATCTCGTGGTCGTCGAGGTCGTCGCTGGTCACTGGTCGAAAGGTGCCGAGCCCGACGTGCAACGTGACCTGGGCTCGCTCCACGCCACGGGCCGCGAAGGCCGCCAGTAGCTCCTCGCTCAAGTGCAGGCCGGCGGTGGGCGCGGCCGCCGAGCCCTCGTTTCGAGCGTAGATCGTCTGGTAGCGCTCACGATCGTCGGCGTCATCCTCGCGCGCGATGTAGGGCGGCAACGGCACGCGGCCGACCCGGCCGAGCTCCTCGCTGACGCCGAGGGGTGACTGGAGCCGTAGGCTGACCTCACCGCCGTCGCCGCGTGCGAGGACGGTAGCTCGCAGCGCGCCGACGGTCACGCGCTCGCCGGGTCCGAGCTTCTTGGCGGGTCTGGCCAAGGCGGTCCAGAGCTGGTCGTGCTCGCCGTCCTGCAGGCGACGCAAGAGCAAGAACTCTGCCTTGCCGCCGGAGGATCGGGCGCCGCGCAGGCGTGCGGGCAGAACCCGCGTGTCATTGAGCACGAGCAGCGCGCCCTCTGGGACGAGCTCGACCAGCTCGCGCACCCTCCTGTGCTCGCAGCTGCCTGCAGCCAGCACCAGCAAGCGCCCGTCGTCGCGGCGGGGTGGGGGGCGCTCCGCGACGAGTTCGGTCGGGAGCTCGTAGTCGAGTAGCTCGGTTCGCATCGCGATGGAGCGCTCCTGAGGCTCAGTCGCCGTCGTTCCTCTTCCACTCGGCCTGATACGACAGGCCCAGGGTCAGCAGGCGCTGCAACAGCTCCGGGTAGGCGATGCCCGCGGCGTGCGCGCTCTCCGCGAAGTCCTCGCCATACTTCAAGTCGGGGTTCGGGTTCGCTTCGAGCACGTAGACTCTGCCGTCGTTGGCTAGCCGCAGGTCGATGCGCGCGTACCCGGACAGCGACAGCGCGCGATAGATGCGCTTGCCCAGGTGAGCGATCTCGGCCTCCTGCTCGGGCGAGAGGTCGCGCGCTCGCTGGGTGCGGATGTGGTACTTCTGCTGGTAGTCTAGGTCCCACTTGAGCTTGGCGGTCGCGATGTGTGGGACGCCCTCGGGAAGCTCGTCGAAGGGCAACTCCCACACGGGCAGCGTCTGCAGTCTCTGGTTGCCCATCACTCCCAGGTACAGCTCGCGGCCTTCGATGAACTCTTCGACGATGACGTCCACGCCGAAGGTCTCGTGCATGAACGCGACGCGCTCGACGAGCTTCTGGTCGTTCGTGACGACGGACGACTGGGAGATGCCGAGACTGGCCTCCTCGTTGACGCTCTTGACGACGAGCGGGAAATCCAGGTGTTTCGCCCGCCGGGCGCGGCGACCCCGGGGGAAGACCTGGAACTTGGGCACGCGAATGCGGTGGGCCGCCAGCAGGCGCTTGCTCAGCGCCTTGTCCCTGGCCAGCAGCAAGCCTCGCGGGTTGCAGCCCGTGTAGGCCTTCCTCAGCAACTCGATGTAGCTGACCACATGCTGGTCGTACACGGCGACACCATGGAAGTGGACCAAGAGATTGAACGCGACGTGCGCGCGCGTCTCGGCGAAGGCAGCGCGAATGGCGCCCAGATCGCTGCCGACGCCGATCATGTACACCTCGTGGCCGAGCTTCTGCAGTCCGGCGACGACGTCGTACTCGGTCGCCCACTCGGCGATCTCCTTGTCCGAGTAGCCGTCGGTGGACTCGGGCGGCACGAGATCTTCGTGCATCAGGACGATGACTCGATACTTCCTCATCGGGCCAACCGGTGATGCCCGCCGTGCAGGTAGTTCATGGTCTGCACCGTGAGCATGATCATCGCGTCTTGCCGCGCTTCGGCGTCCTCGCGCGCGTGCCGCAGGTCCAGCTCCTCTGCGCGGGCGATCATCTCGGCGAGCACCTGATCGATGGTGTACTGGTACTCGCCCGTCCAACGCGCGACCTGGCGCCGCAGCTCTGCGCGGTTCTTGCGCAGGAACGCCGTGGCGGGGCGACCCTTGGTGCCCTCGGGCAGGGGCGGAAACAAGCGCGACAGGTCGCGCTCGTGAAAGCTCGGGAAGTCCAGCCCCCAGCGCGCCTTCTTCGCCGTGTAGTGCTCGCGCAGCGTGGTCTTGAGGCGACTGAGTGGTTCGACCCGTTCGCGACTCCGTACGGGCGCGGGTTGGCCGGCGATGGAGCGCAACAGCTCGTCGACGTACTCCAGCTTCTTCTTCGCGCGCCAGCCGTGGTAACGCTTGCGCCAGCGGCTGGCGGGGTCCAGCCACACCGCGAAGGTCTCCGCCCAATCTTCTGCCGGGTGGCTCTGGGCGTACCACATGTCGAGGTGCAGCACGTAGCTCCTGCTGTAAGGCTTGGGTTGATAGAACTTCGAGTAGGGCGCGGAATAGGGCCCGAACACTTCGCGCCAAGCCTTCCTGCGGTGCAGCCGGTAGGCCGAGTCCAGCGCGTGACCGGCTTCGTGTCGGAGCAGCTGCATGCACCAACGGGGTGTGCCGCCCTCCACGTCGAGAACCTGACTCTCCTCGAGTCGGGCGAGCCGCGGGTGGGCCAAGTAGAACGGGATGGCGATGCCCGGCACCCCGTCGGGAGAGAACCAGTCGGTCGACAGCCAGCAGTGCGGCCGAAAGCGGATGTCTCGGGCCTCCAGGTCGTCGTACAGCCGCGCGATGCGCTCTTCCAGCACGGTGCCCCGGATCTCCAGTCCCAAGTCACAGAAGCGGATCCCGAGCAGCTCGTCGTCGCTGAGCCGAGCCCAGGGCGGCTCCTTCGTTCGTGCTGACGTCGCGGCTGCGGTCGGGGGTCGGCGAGGCATGCGTGGACTGGGGGGAGGTGCGCGGCGAGCGGCTCAGCGCTCCTCGTAGGTGATGCCGAGTCGGGTCATCTTGCGCCACAGGGTGGTTGGGCTGATGTCGAGCGCCTCCGCCGCGCGCTCCCGGCTGCCGTCTTGGGCGCGCAGCGCCTCGAGCACGGCCTGTCGTTCCGCGCTGTCGACGATGTCCGCCAGCGTCCGGCCACTGGAGTTCTTGTGCTTGCGGGGAGCCTGAGGCAAGATGTCGTCGGTGGTGATCACCCCGCCCGCGGCGAGCGCGACCGCTTGCTCGACCATGTTCTCGAGCTCGCGGATGTTCCCGGGGAAGTCGTAGCCAATGAGCTGATCGATCACGCCCTCTCCCAGTCGCACTCGTGTCTTCATCTTGCGATTGTACTTCTCGAGGAAGAACTCCACGAGCAACGGGATGTCCTCGCGGCGATCGCGTAGCGGCGGCAGGTGGAAGCGTGCCACGTTCAACCGGTAGTAGAGGTCCTGCCTGAAGCGACGCTCTTCCACCGCTTGCGAGAGGTCAACGTTGGTCGCGGCTATCACGCGGATGTCGATCTTGACGGGCTTGTTCTCGCCTACCCGTCGTACTTCGCCTTCTTGGATCGAGCGCAGCAGCTTGGCTTGAAAGGCCAGGGTCGTTTCCGCGATTTCGTCGAAGAAGAAGGTGCCGCCGTCCGCCTCTTCGAACAGCCCGCGACGGGCGGATATGGCCCCGGTGAACGCCCCGCGAGCGTGCCCGAATAGTTCGCTCTCCAGCAGTGTCTCCGTGATGGCGGCGCAGTTGACGGTGACGAACGGCCGGTCCGCGCGCCTGCTATTGGCGTGGACGGCCCGCGCGATGAGCTCCTTGCCGGTACCGCTCTCTCCGGTGATGAGCACGATGGCGTCGGTTGGAGCGATCTTGCTCACTCGCGTGAGGACGTCACGAATCGTCTGAGACCGACCGATGATGTTCTCGAAGTGGTAGCGCTCCTTGAACTCTTGCGCCAAGAGGCGCATCTGTCCGTGCAGTCGACGGCTGTCCAGGGCCTTGGTGACCTTGACGATCAGCTCTTGCTCCGTGAAGGGCTTCTGGATGTAGTCGAACGCGCCCAGACGCATCGCCTCGACGGCGCTCTCGATCGTTCCGTATGCAGTCATCACGATGACCTCGGTCATCGGCTGGGCTTCCTTGACCGCGCGAAGGACCTCGAGACCGTCGTACTGGCCCATGCGCAGATCCGTGATCACCACGTCGTGTGCGCCCGTGCTGCCGAGCTCGCGCCCCTCGCCGCCATCCGCGGCCTCGTCGACGTCGAAGCCGCCACCCCGCAGCATCATGGCCAGTGTGGTGCGCATGTTGCGTTGGTCGTCGACCACGAGGATGCGTCCGGGCGCCCCGGATGCCGCGGCGTCGCTTCGGGAAGCGTCGGCCGCCTCCTTGTGGTCCCCGTGGGAGCCTTGCGTGGATCGCATGGTGTGTGTCGCCCCGGCACGTCTGAGCGCCGCGCTGTGCAAAACCTACATCACTGTCAGCCATTCGGCGACTGTCTCGGCCATGGAGACCGTGCGCCGGCTGCGGGGGGTGGGGAGCCCCGTGGCAGTCGGGACAAGGGGCGCATTTTCAGGCCCTTAGCCGGCGTCTGTGGCGTAGAATGCGACCTGCGGCATGACCCAGAGCAGAAAGCAGATCGGGCGCATCCTGCTCGCGCAGCGTGCGGTCACCGCGGAGCAGCTGGAAACCGCGCTGAATCAGGGTGGTGGGCGACTGGCGTCGCGGCTCGCGGAGCAGGGAACCATCACCGACACCGACGCCCTCAAGGCGCTCTCCGAGCAGCACGGCATTCCCGGGATCGATCTGTCGCAGCTGTGTCTCCGGCTCGAAGATCTGGACCTCCTGCCCCGCGAGATCGCCGAGAAGCATCTGATCTTGCCGGTGCTCGCTCGGGAAGACCGGCTGTTCGTGGCGATGGCGAACCCACGGGAGAAGAAGGTGCTCGACGAGCTCGAGTTCGTCACCGGCAAGAAGGTCTACCCCTATGTGGCGCTCGAGGGCGCCATGGCGAAGGTGATCCAGCTCGCCTATACGCGAAAGGCCCAGGGAGAAGCCTACTACGTTGGCCCGCGCTGCCCCGCCGAAGTGCTCGAGCGCCTCGGTGTCGACTCCGAGGGGCGCATCAGCGTGGCTCCCGGGCCGCTGCCGGGCTCAGCTCCCCCACCGCCTGCCGAGGTGCAGCCGCTCGCCGCCCCCGGCGTCGTGGTGGACGACGCCGTCGGTCGCATCAGTCGCTCCGAAGACGTAGAAGACGCTGACTTCGGGGACGTGTCGCGGGACCTGAGCGTAGTTGCCGAGATGCCCCCCGCGTGGGATGGCGCGCCGACGAGCCCGGCCGTGGTCAAGACCGTGCTCGTCGTGGACGACGAGGCAGACATCCGCAAGATGCTCAAGCGGCTGCTGACCACCCGCGGCTACCGGGTGCTCGAGGCAGAGCGTGGACTGCTGGCGCTGCGCCTCGTCAAGGAACATCGCCCGGACCTGATCATCCTGGACGCGATGTTGCCCGAAGTGCACGGCTTCGAGATCGCTCGTCGGATCAAGGGCAGCGCCCGCTACGGTCAGATCCCGATCATCATGGTCAGCGCCGTGTATCGAGGATGGCGCTACGCGGAGGATCTCAAGCAGAGCTGCGGCGTCGATCACTACATCGAGAAGCCGTTCCGAATCGCCGACGTCATGGCCGCCGTCGAGAGTTCGCTGTCCCAGCAGCCGCTGCCCGAGGAGCCGCCGCGCGGCGAAGGGGGCTCGGACGAGGCTGAGCGAGCCCTGGATGCCGGGGTCCGGGCGTACAAGGCCGGGCGCCTCGACGAGGCCGTCGAGCACCTGAAGCGGGGCGTTCAGATCGACCCGCTGGCCTACCGCCTGCACTTCCACCTCGGCCTGCTCTACGGCAAGCAGGGCAAGGTCTACGAGGCCATCAGCGAGCTCGAGACCGCCGTCGAGATCAACGCCAAACACTTCCCGGCCGTCAAGAATCTCGCAATTCTCTACCAAAAGGCCGGTTTTCGGAACAAGGCTGCCGAGATGTGGGAGCGGGGCCTGTCCCTCGCGCCCGACGAGGCCACCAAGGCGTCCATCCGGCAGCACATCTTGAACCTTCTTTGAGTTTCGAGTTTCGCGCTGGCCGCCCCATCGCGCTATCCTGTGCTCCGACCCGCGCTGCTGCCCCTGCGATGAAGTTTCTCTGTCCGAGCTGCAAGGCCAAGTACCAGATCTCCGACGAGAAAGTCGTCGGTCGTTCGGTGCGCATGAAGTGCCGCAAGTGCGGGCACCTCATCAGCCTTGGCAAGACGGGGCCCGAGGCCCCGGCGTCGCGCGGCTCGGACGCTCCGCCGCCCAACAGCTGGCGAGAGCCGGGGGCCACTCCGCGTCCGGCTGCAGCGCGACCAGGCCCGCCGCCCCGACCGGGTCGTCCGGTGACCGCTCCTGCTCCCGTTGCCCGCGCCGCGCCCGCGCCGCGGCCCGCACCGCCACCCCGGCGCGACGGCAAGCCCGCGTACGTGGCGCCGCCTCGCGCACCGACTGGGAGTCAAGCCACGATTGTCAGCTCGCCGTCCATGGATCTGTTGGCGCAGGTCGCCGAGCCCAAGGCCGGGTTCGCCCCGTATGCGGACGATCCCGAGGACCGTACGGTCGTGGCGCCGGTGGGTGGCCTCGCGAGCGCCTTCTCGCACGTGGTCGCCGCGCCCGAGTCGGCCCCGCTCTCCAGCCTGTCGGCACCGGCGGACGAGTGGTACGTCGGGATCAATGGCGTGCCCGTGGGTCCCATTCGCCTCGCCGAGCTCCGAACCAAGGCCAGCTCGGCCGCGATAGGGCCGGACTCGTTGGTGTGGCGAGACGGGTTCGAGGAGTGGCTGCCGCTGCGGACGTTTCCCGAGCTCGTCGCGATCGTGGAGGAAGGTCTGTCGAGCGCGCGCGCCTCCCAGGCGCCGTTCGGAGATCCCTGGGCGCTGTCGCCCACGCCCGCTCCTGTGGCGTCGCCGTTTTCTCCGCCAGGCGCTGCATCGCCCGACGCCGTGCTCGGTGGGGCGTCGCCCTTTGGCGGACCCTTCGAGGGCTTCGGCCAGCCGCCGCCAAGCACCGGGTCTGCGGTCGTGTCCGAGAAGCCCTTCGTCGAGATCGACGAGAGTGTCATCCCCAAGAAGCGCACCGGGACACCGCTCATCGCTTGGGTGGCGGTGGTGGTGGCGTTGGTGTTCGGTTTGGGGATCGGCTTCGTCGTGTTCGATCGCACGCCCGCTGAGCCGATCGTCAAGTACGTGGAGGTACCGAGCAAGACTGACCCGGCGGCAGCGCCGAGCGCGACGGATCCGAGCACACCCGAGGAGGTGGCTGTCGACACAGACGCGGGCACGAAGGTGGCGGTCAAGTCCGGCAGCGGGAAGGTCGGCTCGGCAACACCCGCCACGAAGGAGCCCGAGAAGTCGGGCGGGCTCACGGGCCTGGCAGGGCTTTCGGGCCTGCAAGGCGGCGGGCCCACCTCGGGACCGGGTACCAAGCAGACCTCCGGGCAGAACAGCGGCGGGCTCGACTCCACGCAAGTGCAGCAGACTGTGGGCAAGTACACCGGCAGCGTGCGGCGCAGTTGTTGGCAGCCGCAGCTCGACGCCCGGAGCAAAGATGCCCCGAGCTCGGCGCGCGTCACCGTGACCATCAACGTGGCGGCGAGCGGGAGCGTCACCGGCGTGTCGACCAGCGGCGATCCGAAGGGCTACCCGGGTTTGGCCAACTGCATCTCGAGTCGAGTGCGCGGCTGGCAGTTCCCCGCGTCCGGCGGCCCCACGACGGTGAACGTCCCGTTCGTCTTCGCGGCGCAATGAAAGCGCGCGCCACCCGGGTGGGTGGCGCGGCCGTCGACGATCCTAAGCCGGGTTCTGTGGGTTCCGTGGGGTCGCCCCCGCGGGACTGGCAATCATTCCTCTAGGCCGCGAGTTGCCTCGCGGCTCGAGCAACCTACCCGGGAGCTTGGGCGAGCAGCCCTCGAGCGCTCCTCTATGCGGTCTTGCTCCGGATGGGGTTTGCCGTGCCGCGGCCGTTGCCGACCGCGCGGTGGGCTCTTACCCCACCGTTTCACCCTGACCGACGCTGACGCATCGGCGGACTGTTCTCTGTGGCACTTTCCTCGGCGTTGCCGCCACCGGGCGTTACCCGGCATCCTGCTCTGCGGAGCCCGGACTTTCCTCTGCCCGAAAGCAGCGACTGCCCGATCGTCTTCGACGCCGGGGAGCTTACCGCGCGCGGTCTCGCTGCGCCAGCCGTACTCAAGCGGCCTGGAGATCCTCGAGGGCAAAGCCCTCTTCACGAGAGAGCTCGGCGATTCGCAGCTTGAGCTTGCGCTTCGCGCGCTCCTCGAGCTGGCGTGCTCGCTCGCGACTCACGCCGAGCCTGCGGCCGAGCTCGGCCAGGGACAGCTCGTCCTCCGCATCCGCTAGCAGGCGGTGCTCCACGATGAAGCGTTCGCGCTTGTCGAGGGAGCCAAGGGCGTTGCGCACTGTGCGCTTCACGACGGTCTGGCGCTGGTCCGAGACGAAGTCGTCCTCCTGGTCCGGATCCGGCGCCACGAGGGTGTCCACCAGGGACGTTGATGAGTCGTCGAAGACCTTGCCGTCGAGCGAGAGGTCGCGGGTCTCGAGTCGCCGCAGCATGCTGGCGATCTGCGTGGGTGACACGTTGAACTGCTCGGCGAGCACCTGATTGGCCTGCTCTTGATCGCCGATCAGGTTCATCACGCGCACCCGCTCCCGGCGCAGCTTGAAGAACAGCTTGGAGCGCAGAGCCCCCGAGCCGACGCCTACCAGGCTCCAGGAGCGAATCACGTAGTTGAGGACGTAGGCCCGGATCCAATAGGCGGCGTAGGTCACGAAGCGATTGCCCCGCTCGGGCTCGAACTTCTTGAGCGCGTGGGCGAGCCCGAAGTTGCCCTCGGCGATCAGCTCGGAGAGGGGGACGCCGTAGCGCCGGTACTTCAGCGCGATGGCGACGACGTAGCGCAGGTGCGCTCTCACCAGCTCATCCGCGGCGTCCGGGCTCTGATCGACGACCCAGCGTCGGGTGAGCACGAGCTCTTGCTCGCGGTCGAGCTTGGGGAACTGGTGGACGCTGGTGATGTAGCGGGAGAGGGAGGAGTCTATTTCTCGAGCCATGTCTGACCTCGGTAGGCGGTGTAGCGGAGAGCTGGAGTTGTTCAGCGAGTTACTTTATGTCCTAGACATAGGTTGGTCAACTGCCATCTGAATAGTGCTTGTCCAGTTTGTTGTTCCAATCGTCCAGCATTCGTCCATGTATGCGGAAGCTTGTCGTCAAGCCTCCAAACGGCTGGGATATTCCTCAGCTAAAGTGACGTAACGTCATTTGCGCATGAAGTACGGCGCGCGCGAGGGCCCAGTTACGCTAACGGACCCACGGGCAAGGGTTCCGGACGGACGGACGAGAGGACAAGCCACTGCCGCAGAGCTTGTCTCAGACTCTCCCGCCTCACTGCGGGCGCGGCCTGCTAGGCCGAGAAGGACGAGCCGCAGCCGCAGGTGCCGCTGACGTTCGGGTTTCCGAACTTGAACCCGGCACCGTGGACGCCCTCGACGAAGTCGATCTCAGTGCCGTCGAGGTACTGAAAGCTCAGCGGATCGATGTACAGGGCGACGCCGTGGGACTCGAACGTCTCGTCCATGTCCGTCGGCTTGTCCTCGAAGTACAGATCGTACTGAAATCCCGCGCAGCCCCCGCCGATGACTCTCAGACGCAGCCCCTGGCCGTCGAGCCCCTCGGACTGAGCGATTTCCTTGACCTTGTCTGCAGCGAGCGGAGTAATCGAAATCATCGTAGAACCTGGGTGCGAGCCTGAGCGGCCGGACGTTGATGCAGTATATGCTCCGGCGTGGCTCATGGCCAGCCCCGTGGCAGCTT
The DNA here is from genome assembly GCA_019637295.1 of Polyangiaceae bacterium. GTDB lineage: Bacteria > Myxococcota_A > Polyangia > Polyangiales > Polyangiaceae > JACKEA01. Next base: position 165,905 of record JAHBVX010000003.1, on the reverse strand, counting down.
CACCCCGCCGGCGTTCGGCCAGCGGCGGCCCTGGGCGGAGCTGGTGTTTCACGTGCTCGCGCACGTGCGGGGCGGCCGGGACCAGCCCGCTTCCGTCTGGGAGCCACGCTACGTCGCCTGGGTCGCCGGGCTCGCCGGCAAGGCCGAGTCGCGCTGCCTCGGGCAAGACGCCCGCCTGCTCGGGCAGGTCGCCCGCCACCAGGCCATGGCGGCGCTGCAGCTGATGGCGTGGCTGTTCGACGGGGTGGAGCAGGCCGAGGCGGTAGCGTGTCGGGACATCGCCCAGCTTGGGGCGAGGGAGGTGGCCGCGCCGGAGTTGCTCGGGCCCCTCGCCGAGCTCGGGCCGCTGTCCGAAGTGCTGCGCGCCGCCGCGCTGCTGGAGCGCGAGGTGGTCGACGCACTCCCGCCGCCGGCGCCTCGGCTGGACGAGCTCGCCGACCGACTCGTCGCGCTGGCCAAAGTGGCGCCCGAGCTCGAGCAGAGCGTCGTGTGCTGCGTCCGCCCGCTGTGGCTACGCGGACGAGTACGGGGGAGCGAGATCTGGGTGGGCTGTCCCGAGGCGGACCGAGGTCCAACCCCGGAGCACGTCGCGTGGCAGGCAGCCCACGAAGCCACCGTTCACGAGGTGGGACGCCGCAGTCGGCACCTGGGCGCCGCGCTGACCGAGCGTGTCGGCGAGCAAGTCGCGCTCACGCTGCTGAAGACGCGTGCGGCTGCGCGGGGACTGCAGCGCGAGCACGCGAGGTGGCTTGGTCACTTCGGCTCGCTGCCGCCGCTGGGTCGCGACGCGCTCGGGCAGGACGCTCGGGCCGTGTTCGACTCACTCGGCGACGTGTGACCCGAGCTCCGCGGCGGCGAGCTGCTTCTCGCAGCGATCCGCGACGAAGCGAACCGCGCCGAGGTCCCGGGTGAGCGTGCCGTCGGCGCGCTTCTCGAGCAGGAGCAGTCGTTGATCGCGGCGACCGACCGGGAGAACCATGCGCCCTCCGGGCGCGAGGGCGTCCATCCAGCGAGCGGGGACCTCCGAGACGGCGAAGCCGACCATCACGCGGCTGGCGCCCTGCCAGCGCGCGACCTCGTGGGCGTCCGCGCACAGAACGCTGACCTGCGGCCTGCTGCTGAGGGCGTGGCGCGCCCGCTCCGCGAGCTCGGGCACGAGCTCGATGGCCAGCACGGAGCCGCGAGGCCCGACCACCTCGGCCGCCACCGCCGAGCCGTAGCCGCTGCCCGCCCCGAGGTCGACCAGCGTGTCACCTTCGGCCAGCCCGAGCGCGTCCAGCGCCATGGCGTACGCGTGCAGCGCCGAGATCGTCGAGCGCGAGTCTGCGCCCAAGGGCAGGGCTCGGTCGTCGGCGCTGCGCGCGATGTCTTCGGCATCGACGAAGCGTTCGCGCGGGACGTCGAGCAGTGCGCGTGCCACGGCGGGTGAGGGCCGAATGCGCATGGCGTCCAGGGTGTGCTGGCGAGCGGTCCGCGCGACGGACGCGAGCTCGTCGTCGGCATCGAGGCCCCGCGATCGGTCTGGCACCTGACCGAGCAGGCCTCGCCACAGGTGCCACATCCCGAGCTGACGCAACACCCGTCGGGGCTTCACCAGATCGATTTGCTCATCTATCGCGCGCAGGTAGTAGTCTCGCGCTGGACCGTCGTACACGAAGCGGTCACGCAGCTGGCTGACGATCGGGGCGAACAGCTCGTGCCGCAGGCTCAGCGTCTCACGAAAGGTCAGCTCGGACGAGGGGTCGACCCACTCGCTCAAGAAGTCTTGGTCGCCGTCCTCCCACCAGGGATAGTGGTGCACGTGCATGCCCGTGCGCGCTTCCCACTCAGCCCGGTCCTCGTCGATCGGAGAGCCGGGGTACAGGCGGAACGGATCGACGCTCAAGAACCCCGTCGTGCCCGCGGGCGACAAGAACAGCTTTTCCATGTACGCGGCGCTTCGCCTCATGGACGCCTCCGTCTCGCCCGGATGACCGACGATGATGTTTGCGCCGAACGGTACGGACAGCTCGCGCGCCCAGGAGGCGACCTCGAGCATGTGCTCGAGATAGGTGTCCAGACGTCCAGACTTGCGAATGCGCGCGAGCTGCTCCGGGTCCCCCGACTCGAGGCCGAAGCCTGGGCTCACGTTGGCCCGCGCCATCAGTTCCAGGTCCTCGCGCTCGATGAGATCCACGCGGATCAGCAGCCACACCTTGCGCGCTCGCAGCGGTCGCCTCGCCAACGACTCGAGGAAGCTGCGCCGCCACGCGCGCTTCATGCCGAACAGCGCGTCAGCGACGAACAACGTCCAGCTGGAGAGATCCAGAAAGCCATCGAGGCGATGCAGTTCCTCGATGGCTGCTTCGGGCTCGATGGAGCGCCAGGAGACGTCCCGCTTCGCGCGCTCCATGCAGAACGCGCAGTCGTAAGGGCAGCCGCGGGACAGATAGATCTCTGCTTGAGAAGCGACGCGACGCGCGATGGGTCGGTAGCGCTCGAGCAGGGACCAGTCGTAAGGCATCAACTCGGCCGGGTGGGGCACGGCGTCTGGGCCGAGTACGGTCACCAGTGGCCGCGTGCCGCGCTCGAGCGCTTCCACGAGCCGGACCATGGGTCGCTCCCCGTCGCCCACGACCACGAAGTCGATGGCGGAGCCTTCGCGAGTGAAGTCCTCGGGACGCGCGCTCGGGTGGTAGCCGCCGGTCACGATCCACGCGCGCGGCAGCAAGGCGGCGATCCGCTCGGCGATCGCCATCACCTTCAAGTAGTCGTAGGACGAATAGCAGGAGATACCGACCAGGTCGTAGCCGCGGGCGCACAGCCGCTCCAGGCTGACCGGACCGAACGCGCGCTCCATGTCGAGGTCCACGACGTCCACGTCCGCCGAGGTAGCCTTGCGCAGCGCAGACGCGATCATCAGCAGCTGCGGCACTCCGAAATTGGCGCCCCCGGAGAACAGCCCGCCGGGCCAGAGCAGAAGGACGCGAGGGCGATCGCGACGCACGCGTTCAGCCCGCGTCGGGTGGGGGTTGGCTCAGGCAGGGCTGGGGGACGGCGTCGTCGCCCGCCTCGGCCGGGGGCGGGGCCAGGCACGGCTGTGGCTCCGCGTCGTCCGCGTCGTCCGCGTCGTCCGCGGCGTCTGGGGGCGGCGGCGAGAGGCAGGGCTGGGGCGCGTCGTGCCCGCCGTCGAAGGGCTGCGACAAACACACCGACGGCCCGTCGGGCTGGGCGTCCACGGCGCCGTCCGCGGCCGCGTCCGTGCCCGGCGAGCTGGTGTCGCCGCCACAGCCTTGGACCGCCAGCGCGCCGAGCCCTGCGCTGGTGAGCGCGGCCGCGACGAAGCGCGCCCGTCGCGCCAGGATCGTCTTCTTGTCGTCATCCGTCATGGCGGTCGCTCCCGTTCTGCGTCTCGATCACAGGACTAGCTCCAGATGCGTCTTGCCGTCGCGGCGCTCGCGCTCGAAGCGCGCCGCCAGGTGGTCGTCCACGTGCTGCAGGACCAGGGGGTCGGGGAACTTCCTCGCGTGACCGCTGACCCACTCGGCCGCGGCCCCGCAGCCGCCGCCGCAGGTCGAGGCGTGGCTGCAACCTTGGCAGAACTCTGGCAGCTCGCTGCGGTACTCGCTCCGCTCGGGGGCAGCGAGCAGCGCGACGAGATCCACGCTCGGATCGAGCACGTCGGCGACGCCCCCGAGCGCGGTCTTGTGCAGGGTGCAGTTCTTCAGTCTGCCGTCTGGGCCCAGGGCGAGCTCTTGCATCGAGGTGCCTACGGGGCAGGTGCCGAAGTGAATGGGCGCGAGGTCCTCGAGCTCCACCGTGCAGGGCGGCACGGGCATCGTACAGTGCAGCACCATGCCCTGCTCGCGGGCGAAGGGGAGCGCCTGGTGAAAGGCCGTGAGCAGCTCGCTGCGGGTGGGGAGGAGCTGGGCGGCGTAGCGCGCCGCGTAGCCGGCGGGGCTGAAGCGGCTGAGGGCGACCTGCTTGACGCCCAGCTGTCGGAACAGCTCGAGCGTCTCGCCGATGCGGTCGTGGTTCTTCTTGGTGACCACGATGCAGCCAACGACGGGAACGCCTCGCTCGCGCAGGAGGCGGATGCCGCGCAGCGTCTTGTCGAAGTGTCCCTTGCCGACGTGTGCCTCGTGCAGCTCCGCGTCGGGTCCGTTCAGCGTGATCTGGATGTAGCGCAGTTGCCGCTCGGCGATGCGGTCGGCGAGCTTCGCGTCGATGAGCCCGCCATTGGAGATGATCTGAATCGCGACTCCGCGCGCCGCGATGCTGTCGAGCAACTCGAACACGCGCGCGTGCGCGAAGGGTTCGCCGCCCGTCACCGTGACATGGTCGACGTCCCAAGCGTCGAGCAGGCGCTCTACCCGGGCGATTACCGAGTCGGACTGGCCCGTGCGCAGCGAGGCGCCGTTGTCTGCGCGCCACTCGTTGTAGCAGTAATCGCAGTGTTGGTTGCAGACGGGCGTGGTCTCGATCGCGAGGCTGTAGACTTTGGGTCGCGGTCGCTCGGCCATACTGGGCCACACTATACTAGAGCGGGCTGGTGCCGTCCGGCGTTGATGGCTGGCGATTGCACCGGCGCGGCGATGGGGGCATGCTCCGGTCATGCGAGAGCGGCTGGCGGTGCTCACGGGTGCGGGGATCGCGCTGATCGCCGGGCCTGCGTGGGCGCAAGAGCCGACGGGGGACGACGAGGTCGTGGAGTCGCCGGAGGTCCAGAGCGGCGCGGTCGAGGCCCCTGCGCCAGCGCCGCCTTCCGCGCCAGCGCCGCCGCCGCCGGGTCCGTACTACACCCAGCCGCCGGGTCCGTACTACACCCAGCCGCCCGTGCTCCCACCGCCGCGACTGGATCCGACGCGGCAGCGGCACGACGGTTTCTACCTGCGCATCTCGCTCGGCGCGGGCGCGAGCCGTGGCACGGTCGAGGACACTGGCGTGGAGGGGAAGCTGTCTGGCGGGGGCGCGGCGCTCGACCTGTGGCTCGGTGGCACCCCCGCCGCGGGTCTGGTGATCGGTGGAGGCGTGTCGGCCAACGCGGTGGACGAGCCGCGGATCGAGCTCGACGGTAGCTCGGAGCGCGCGAGAGAGACGTCGTGGGGTCAGGGCCTCCTCGGGCTGTTCGTGGACTACTACCCAAACGACGAGCAGGGCTTTCACTTCGGCGGCATGCTCGGCGCTGCGACCATGACTCTGGACAACCGCTTGGCCGACGAGCAGTCGAACCAGAACGGCGCGGGGGCGGCCTTGTTCCTCGGCTACGACGCGTGGGTTGGCGATCAGTGGTCGCTCGGTGGCCTGCTGCGCGTGATGGCTACCTCCACCACCGATCGCGACGACAGCGACATCAAGGGCACGAGCCAGTCGTTGTCGTTCATGCTCACGGCGCTGCATCACTGAGGCGTCACTTCAGCGCGACGCGATGGCGAAGACCTGCCCGCTGCTGCAGGTGAGCAGGAGGCGCTGGCGGCCGGCCACGACCAGCGACTCGGGGTCGTGGCAAGCCGCTCCTTCGGCGAAGTGAACGACCCCGCTGGGCAGCACGACCCCCACCTCCAGCCCCGGACGAACGAACGCGATGCGGCGCTTGGCGTCCACGATGGGCGCGGGGCTGGGTGCGCCGGCGACGGGCGACGCCGGGGCGTCGACCCGCGGCGGCTCGAGGGAGACTCGCGCTGTCTCGCGACCGGCGCGATCGAAGCCGAGCAGCAGGCCGTCGTCTGTGGTGACGAAGGCCTCACCCGAGGGCAGGACCGTGGGCGGACCGTCGAGGCGCTGCAGTGAGCTCAGGCGCACGGGCCGAGTCTCGGTGCTCAAGTTCAGATCGACGAGCAAGGCGCCGTCGACCACCGCCGACAAGTGGCGAGGGCTGGACAACACCGCTCCGGTAGGGGTCGCGCCGCCGAAGCTCCCGAGACGTCGCGGTGGTGCAGGGGGCGCCCACTCGAACACGGCGCCCCGCTCGGTCACGAGCAGCACGTGACCTGCGCGGGCGACGGTGCCAGCGATCGACTCGGGCAACGTCGCGCGCCCGAGCTCGGACAGGTCGTGCCGCAGCCAGGTGGCGACCGCGCCCGCGCTGGCGACCAGGCCCCCGTCCCCGGTGGGCAGCAGCTCGCTCGCTGCGGCGCCCGGGCGAACGCGGAGGCTGACCTCTCTCGTTTCGTCCCCAGTCGGGCTCACCGCCAGCAGCGCGCCTTGGGACGTCTGGACGACTCGGGTGCCGCTGGCCGTCAGCGCAGGACCGGTGACGAGGCTGCCCTCGGTCGCGCGCGCCGACCAGGCCAGTCGACCGCGCGGATCGAGCTGAACGAGCGAGCTTCCGCGCGTCGAGACGATCACGTTGCCACGCCGGTCCACGACCGCGCCGCGGTGAGCCCCTCCCACGACGCGGGCCCGCCAGTCGAGCCGAGGTCGCTCGGGGAGGGGCACGGTGGTCGATCCGCTGCGCGCGGCGTCGAGGCGGGCCATGGGGCTGGGGCCGGCGGCGGCTCCGACCTGCACGCGAGTGGGCAGCGCCGTGTCGACCGGGCGCGCCTCTGCCGCCCAGACGACGGCGCCTGCCGCGCACGCGAGCAACAGCCCGGCGCGGGCTGCAGATGGGTCAGTCGGGTTCGACACGAATCAGGTACTCCTCCGGGCTCGCGGGTGCGATCTTGGGCAAGGGTAACGGCGCGAGGGGGTTGGGCACCAGCGTCAGGGTCAAGCACGCGCGCTCCGTGTCGCTGGCCTGCACCACAGGGCTCGTCCACGGGCTTGGAACGTCGCTCGACCCCGTCGCGTCCAGCGCCCGCCCAGCGTGGATCCGCACCGGTATCCCGTCCCCCTCGCCACCCCGGGGCGTGACCTGGAGCACCGCCTGCACAGGTCTCGAGGGCGCGTCGCTGATGACGAAGCGTACCGCACCGCCCGGCTTGGCGCAGACCACGTCCACGTCACGCATCCAGGCGAGCCGGCCGCGAATGCTCCCGTCGATCACGTTGGCGTCCTTCTCCGTGTCGTTGGGCTCGGACTCGTGGCTCGCGCTCGGTTCGACGCGCTCGAGGGCAAGCACGTACTGATCCGACACGTTCTCGAGCACCGGGGGCGGGGTCTCGGCGTAGCCGTCCCGGTCCTGCATCACCGCGAGGTAGTGGGGGCCGGGCGACAGCTCGAGCACGGGGACCTCGAGGGGGCGCCCCGCGCCCCCGGGGCAATAGGTGCCGAGGGGTGAGTCGATGCCCATGCGATAGACCCAGACGCACAGCGCGAGGTTGGGCAGTGCGCTGAGGGACAGCCTGACGTTCGTCACGTCTTCGGGCACGTCCACCCTGAAGAAGTCGCGATCGCTTCGGTCCGGTGCCAGTCGGCGACCGAGCTGTCCACGCACGGTGCTGCCGAAGGGTACGGGGTTGGCTTCGCTCGCGGCGTTGTTCGGCTCGCGCTCTTCGCCCGCGAACGCTGGGGGGCGCTGGGCGAGCGAGATGACCTGGTAGCCGCCGACGAGCAGCGCCAGCAGCGCGGCGCCAAGCCCGATCCAGGTGAGCGCGCCGCGCCGGCGCAGCTTGCGCTCGTAGCGCTCGACCTCGTCGCGGGTGGCCGCGATGCTGTCGCGCTGCGCGAGGGCCTGCATCTGCCCGCTGTCGAGCAAGAGCTCCGCGCTCGGCTGGCCCTCGTCCCGCAGCTCTGCGATCAAGGCGCGCTGCAAGTCGTCCACGCTGGCGAACCGGCGCTCGGGCTCCTTCTGCAGCGCCTTGAGCACGATCGCTGACAGCCCCGGGGGGATGTTCAGCTCCGGGTACCGTTCGCTCGGATCCCGCGCCGCCTCGACCAAGTGCTTGGTCAGTACGCCCATCGGACGGGGCGCGTCGAACGGCGGCTCGGCGGTGAGGCACATGTGCATGAGCGCGCCGAGCGCGTACACGTCGCTGCGCTGATCGGCGCTCTCACCGCGGATCTGCTCGGGCGACATGTAGAACGGCGTGCCGACGATCGCGCCGCGGCTGGTCACCTCGCCGAGCTCCGTGGACTCGCGCAGCTTCGCCAGTCCGAAATCCAGCACCTTGATCAGTTCGCTCCCGGACGGACCCTGCAGCACGAACACGTTCTCCGGCTTCAGATCCCGATGGATGATGTCGAGCCGGTGAGCTTCCGAGAGCGAGCTGCAGACCTGCACCACCAGCCGCGCCATGCGCTCGGCGCCGAGCGGACCTTCCCGTCGAATCACGCGCCCGAGATCTTCTCCGCGCAGGTACTCCATGGCCAGGTAGGTCATGCCTTCGGCGGTGCCGAAGTCGAACACCTGCACCGTGTTCGGATGACTCAGCTTGCTGACCATCAGCGCTTCGCGCTTGAAGCGAGCCACGACCTCCGGATCGCGCGAGAGCTCACCGGTCAGCAGCTTGAGCGCCATCAGCTTGCCGATGCGCGCATGCTCGACTCGGTATACGACCCCCATTCCGCCGCGGCCCAGGGGCTCGATGATGCGGTACCGGCCAGCGATGGTCACGCCGATCAGCGGGTCCGCGAGGGGAGCGTCCGCGCTGTCCTCCTGCGCGCGTCCTGCGGCGGTGTTCAAGACGTGCGGCCGTCGCTGCGACACGGGTGGACCGGTGTCGAGCAGCGCCCGCGACGACAGGCGCACGCCACACTCCGCGCAGTACTTGGACCGGCTGGTGGTCTCCGCGCTGCAGGACGGACAGGTTCGGGGTTCGGTCATCGTGCACCTCCCTCGACGGGCCGCAGCGCGATCTGCTCAGCGACCAGCTCGGCCACCGGGTGGCCTGCGGCGTCGCTGCTCGGTAGCCCGAGCGCTCCGAGCGCCAGCACGCGCTGCCCGGGTCTGGCGTCGTAGCGGCCGGGATAGACGACCCGCGCGACGCAGGGCGGCGCCGTGCAATCGTCCACGTCGAGCCACAGTACGGAGACGACCGCGTCGCGGGTGTCCGTCCGCGCGACCGTGCCCGAGACGGCCGCCGCCGCGCGCTCCGCAGCGGGAGACGACAGCTCGCTCCACGAACGGACGGCCCCGGTCGCGCTCTGGTTGGCGTGAGCCCAAGCGTCCGCCACGCGCTCGATCTGGCGCTCGACCAGGCGCGGCGCGAGCCCCGAGAGGTCGGCGCGCACCGTTATGGTGCGACGGCCCGGAGCCGAGATGGTCATGCGCTGCAGGAAGCGGCCGGCGGGGTCGACCGTCAGCCCTCGGCCCTCCACCGTCACCAGGGCGCCGGGCTCGGTGGTGCCCGCCAGCAAGAAGCTGTCGCCGTCGACCACGATGCGCTCCCCGGGCGCTCGTACATCGAGGCGGACCACACCGAGTCGCAGCGACACCGCGCCGCGCTGCTCGGGGCAGGAGCCCCCGCTGATCCGAAAGGGGATGCTCTGCACCAGCTCGGTCCGGGCGCTGGCCGACCCCTTCAGGGCGCTGGCCAGGGCGAGCTCGAGGCTCCCGCGGCCGGAAGCATCGAGCGACACGCTGCGTCCATCGATGACGACGGCGCTGTCGGGCAGCGCCTCGACCAGGATGCCCAGCACCGGCGGTTGTCGCTTCAGCGGCGCGAGATCTGGCACGATGCGCGCGCACACCCGAGCAAGCAGCTGCTGTGATGAGCCGCCGAGGGTCAGGTCGAGCGCGCGCTGCCCGGCCGGCAGCTCGGGAGATAGCGTGAGCGTCGCCCTACCCGACGCGAGCTGAGCGGAGTGATCGCCAACCGTCACCTGCAGCCCGTCGCTGCAGCGCGTGCAGCGCACGCTGAGCCGTTGTGCGCCCTTGGGATCGAGGGTGACCTCGGCCTCCACGCGCACGCGGCTCACGGAGGCCAGCACCGCGATCCCGCCGCCGAGCACCAGCGCCGTGGTCGCGATGGCCACGATCCAAGGCCAACGCTCTCGGGACTTGCGCGACTCGCCCTCGACCGCCGGCGGCTCGAGTCGCAGGCCCGAGCCGGCCAGCAACTGGCGCAGGGTGGTGGACATCCTGGCGCGCACGGGCAGCCGCCGGTCGAGGGCCACGCCGCGGTGGTGGCGGCTGCGCGGGCCGCCCGGCGGGGCCGGGGGGTGTGGCTTCCGGCTCGGGGCCGGGGCACGCAAGACAGTCTCGGGTTCGAGCTGCTGCGGGGGAGGGGCCGGCACAGCGCGGGGGGCCGGGCCGCTGTGGCTGGGCTCGGGGGGGGCCGGAGGCGAGCCAAGGACCAGGGTCTTGCCCCCCGCGCACGCAAGGCACTCGCCTTCGGCAGGTCGTCCGCAGCGTGGGCAGCTCCGCATGGCCAGAGAATGATACTGGTTTTCAGCCGCGCCAGGGGACCGCCGTTGCAGGGACTTTGGCCCAGTGCCGAAAGGTTCGGTATGGGCCGGGGGTTAGCCATGCTGGCCAAGCGCATCATCCCCTGCCTCGACGTCCGCGACGGGAGGGTCGTCAAAGGCGTGGGCTTCGTTGGCCTGCGAGATGCCGGGGATCCGGTGGAGCAAGCTCAGCGCTACGACGCCGAGGGCGCTGACGAAATCACCTTTCTCGACATCACCGCGTCGCACGAGAAGCGGGGCGCGCTGCTCGACGCGGTGGAGCGCACCGCGGAGGTGCTGTTCACGCCGCTGACCGTGGGCGGCGGGGTTCGCAGCGCGCGAGACGTGGCCGAGTTGCTCGACGCTGGCGCCGACAAGGTCAGCGTCAACACCGCCGCCATCGAGCACCCGGAGTTGATCGCGGAAATTGCCAGGGCGTGGGGTTCCCAAGCGCTGGTGGTCGCGGTCGACGCCAAGCGCGTCGGTGACGGGTACGAGGTGTTCACTCACGGCGGTAGGCGCGCCACGGGGCTCGGCGCCGTCACTTGGGCGAAGCGAGCGGCAGAGCTCGGCGCGGGCGAGATCCTGCTGACCAGCATGGACCGCGATGGGACCAGGAGCGGATACGAGCTGGAGCTGCTTCGCGCGGTGGTCGACGCCGTCGCGGTGCCCGTGGTCGCGTCCGGTGGCGTCGGAACGCTGGAGCACTTGTACGAAGGGCTCGCCACCGCCGGCGCCGACGCGGCGCTCGCGGCGTCCATCTTTCACGACGGGGTGTTCTCGATCTCGGAGGTCAAGCGCTACCTCGCGTCGCGCGGTGTGTGGGTCCGTGGAGGTGAAGCATGAGCGTGACGCTGCTGGAAGTGATGTCGGCGGCCCGCGGGCGAGCCGCCTGCTTGGCCGCCGAGGTGGCCGGCTACCTGGTGCTCGGGGCGGCGGACCACGTCCTCGGCTCGCCGCGAGACGTGTCCAGCGAACAGGTGCTGCTCGAGGGGGATGGCTCGGTGCGGGTTCACGGCGGCCACCCCACGGACGAAATCGGAGCCGAGCGCGGCCTGCGGCGCCTGCTCGCGGCGTTGCTGCTCGAGGCGAGCGGTGTGACCAACCCGCTGCTGCGGGCGAGCCGCCGGGCAGCCACCGGTGATGTCGAGGCCTTCGTGCGGGAGGTGGAGAGCGCGCTCATCCCCGTCAATCGGGGCGCCGGGCGGCGCGCGCTCGCGCGGCTACATCGCGACACCGAGCGTGCCAAGGAGCGAGGCCTGCTCGTGCTCGAGTCCGAGCCCGCAGCGCACGCCAGCGAGGTCCACGTCGAGGTCGCGGCGGCGCTCACCCGGGCGGCCGTCCCCCCCGAGCCCGAGCCGGCCGTATGGGATGACGACGCGGTCGCGTCGATCGAGTGGAGCGACGCGCCCCAGGCTCTCGCGCAGCACGAGAGTTCCGTCGAATGCGTCGACGACATCGTCGTCGAGTTCTCCCCCTCCGCGCCGTCCGCCTCCGAGTGGCTGCTGGATGTACCCGACCTGATCGTGGACGACGTGATGGAGGAGGAGCCGACGCGCTCGCTCCCGGATCGGGTGGCGGAGATCGGCACCGCGCCCGAGAGCGTCGTAGCGCTGCGCGGTCGAGCTCCGATACAGGCACCGGCGGAGAGGTCGAGCGAGCTGACCCCGGTGCTCGGCACGCTCGACCTCGGACAGCGCGTTGAGCCGATGGAACACACGGAGCCGATCCCCGCGGCGGCCTGGCTCGAGCTCGATGTGGAGGAGCCGCCACCGGCGGTCGCCCGCGCGCGGAGCACCGAGGTGACCGCGCCCTTGCCCGCGGTCGAGGTGGCCGAGGCTCCGGTCGTGGTGGAGGCGGCCGCCGAGGCTGCGCCCGAGGCTCCGGTCGTCGAGGTGGCCGCCGAGGCTGCGCCCGAGGCCCCGGTCGTCGAGGTGGCCGCCGAGGCTGCGCCCGAGGCTGCGGTCGTCGAGGTGGCCGCCGAGGCTGCGCCCGAGGCCCCAGTCGTGGTCGAGGTGGCGCCGCCAGCGGCCCCTACACCTGAACCCGCGCTCGCGGTGCGAGCCGAGCCTGCGGCGGTGCTGCCCCCCGTGGAGGCCATCGACGACAGCACGCTGCTCGAGCGCGCTCAGCTCGAGGAGGCCTCTCGCGTCAGGAGTCTGCCCGAGCGCAGCGCGCGTCGCTATGCGCCCCCTCGCTACGCGCCACGACAAAGCTCCGTGGACAGCTTGCTGGAGTCGTTCGCCGTGGGTGAGATCGCCCCGCCCGCGGAGCTGTGTCGCGATCTCAAGGCCATCGCGGGCGTGGAGGCGACTGCCCTGCCGCCACCGGTGAGCGAGCTGACGCCCCCCGCCGTCGCCGTCGACGACCCGAACTCCAGGCCGGAGGCGCGGGGCGCGCCGCAGCGTCCCGGAGTCCTGGTGACCGCCCTTGGACTCGTCGTCGCGCTCGGCGTCGCGGGCTCGACGGCGCTGCCAGGTTCCGTCCCCGCGCTCGGCTCCGGCGCGAGCGGCCTGCGAGCAGCGGCGTCCGAGTCGATTCAACGGTCCGCACGGCCGTCGAGCTGCGAGGCCGAGATCATCGTCAAGGACCTGCCTCCCGGAGCCGATGTGGCCCTGCGCGCCGGGCCGGAGCGCGTCAACGTCCAGCCGACGGCCATCGTCGGCACTCGCGCGCGATTCGAAGCGCTTCCCTGCGGCGAGGGAGTGGAGGTTACGGTCCAGAAGCCCGGCGCGCGTCAGTGGCTGGCCATTCCCGTGACCGCGTCGCGGCTGACCCCCCCCGAGGGCAAGCCCGGCCGAGTGCGCGTAACGTTGATCGCACGTTGACGCACGCGCCGTGTTGTGGCGCGGTAGCGCCCATGCACGAGCAGAACATGGCGATCCTCAAAGGGCTGGTGAGCGTGGCGTGGGCGGACGGCCGCGTGGCCGACGAGGAGCTCGAGGTGATCGAGGCGCTCCTGGACGCGTTCGAGGCGTCACCGAGCGAGGCGGCGGAGCTGCGTCATTATGCCAAGGATCCGCGCTCCCTCGACGACGTCCCGGTCACCGACATGAGCTTCGACGATCGTCGCGTGCTGCTCCAGCACGCGGTGCTCTTGACCTACATCGATGGCGAGCAACACGACAAAGAGAAGGAGTTGCTCGAGCACCTGTGCGAGCGCCTGCGTATCCCGGCCACCGAGGCCAAGGGACTGATCGAAGCTGCCAGCTCGCGGGCGAAGGGTTTTCTGAATCTGCTCTGAGCTCGCGCTCACGCACCGTCGGGCTTCTTCAGTCGCTCGATCTCCTTGAGCAGCGCGATCGGGCTGAAGGGCTTGGTGTAGTACGCGTTCGCGCCAGCGGCGGTTGCCTTGGCGCGAGACTCGGAATCGTCCAGGGCGCTGATGATCACCACGGGAACGTCGCGGGTGGAGGGATCGGCGCGCAGCCGGCGGCACACCTCGAAGCCGTCGTACTGTCCCGGCAGCATCAGGTCGAGCAACACGAGGTCCGGCGGGGAGACCGCGGCGGTGTCGATGGCCTTGGCGCCGTTGGAGACGGCCGTGACCGCGTATCCCCGAGCCTGCACCAGCGCCTCGATCAGCTTGCGAATGGAGTCTTGATCCTCCACGACCAGGATGCGAGTCACCCCGCCATCATAGCCGAGACTCGCCGGAAGTGGCGAATCCGTCAGGGGACCCGCAGAACGAGCACCATTTCGGCGCCGTCGTCCTCGAAGCGGACGTGGCCGCCCACCGCCCCGGCCGCCGCGTTCGCGGCGAGCAGTCCAAGGCCATCCGGCCGACCGACGGAGCTCGGATCCAGCGCGCGACGCAGCAGTTCGTCCCGCAGGGGCTCGGGGACGGAAGGACCACCGTCGCTCACCACCAGCTTCAGCGGCAGCTGCTCGGAGAGGGTGATCCGAACCGTGCTGCCGCGCGGCGACGCCAGGATGGCCTGCTGCAACATGCCGAGGACTGCCAGCGCGAGGGTGCGCGGCGCGACGGTGCTGGGCAGGGAGCCGGGCAGCGCCGTCTCGAGCCGCACCCCGAGGCGGGCGGCTCGAGGCGCGAGCGTCTCGATGGCGTCGCCCACGACGGTCGCGACGTCGCAGGCGCTGGGCTCCTCCGTGACCGGACACGCTGCGATGCGCTCCAGCTCCTGCGCGAACTCGTGCATCACGCCGCTGCGCGCGGCGCCACGCTCCGCCGCCGGAGCCTGCTCCTGCCGGGCGCCCTCGAGCCAGCCCCGCACGTGCCGCTCGAGCACGGCAGCGACCGCGATCAGCGTACCGAGCGGAGCCGCGCTGGACGTCGCCTCCGCGGGTGGAGGGGGAGAGGAAGGCATCGCGCCGCTGGAGACGACCTGGGCCAACTCGCGCGCGTACACCTCGCCGAGCTGTTGCGCCTGCTCGAGCTCGCGTCGAAGCTCGTTGACCTCGTCTCCGGCGCCGTCCGCTGGCAGCCACATGGTCTGCACGCCGCCCTCCAACTCCAAACGTCCGCCGTGCCGGGTGGCCATGCGCGCCAGCCAGCGTCGCTCCAGCTCCGCGGTGGGCGACGCATCCGGACCAAGCTCGACGCTCAGCTTGACCCACTCGGCCTGACGGCGGATCTCCACGCTGGAGCTCGAACCCTGACTGCTGGGCGAGGGCGCCGAGTTGGTTTGGCCAATGAGCAAGTGCAGCATGCGACGCAGCTCGCCCTCTTCGCCGAACACCTCGGTGCCCGCGCCCGGCTCCATCGAGATGTTCGCGTTGGGCGCGACCTCGCACAGCAACGCCGCTAGGTCGATTCGCCCGCGGCGAGCCTTCGTCGCTTGCGCGCCGAGCTGCAGCTCGCCCAGTCGAGTGATGGCCTCGTCCAGCGCGTCGAGGCTGGTGGAGACCTCGCCGTCGCTCGACTTTACGACGATGCCCGGCGGTGGGGGTTGGGTGAGCTGAGTGACACCGTCGCGCAGGGCCTTGGCGGCGCCGCGCGCCTCCTGGGCGAGCAGCCACGACAGCTCTTGACGCGTCAGCCGTTCGTTGGTCACGAGGCCGGCTAGACTGCCACGCCTCGCGACGGAGCACCACGGGGGCGCCAGGGCGTGGGTTTTCTTGGGCTCGCGCAGCTCCGAGGTGCTTAACTCCTCGGGCCGATGCCGCGCGTGGTCGTCTGTCTGGTGCTCGTGCTCGCCGCTCTCATCGGGCCGGCGGCGTGCGGAGACGCGAACGTGCCGAGTCCGTTCGTTGCTGCCGAAGCGGCGGCGGACGGCGCAACGGACGCTCCCGCGGCGGACCAACAGAGCGATGCGGATCCCACCCTCGGCGCGCCGTGCAGCGACGATGAGCAGTGCGACGACGCGATCGAGTGCACCTTCGACGCCTGCGACCTCACGGTGATGCGCTGCAGGCATACTCCGGATCACAGTCTCTGCATCGACGACGTTCACTGCGACGGGTCCGAGGTGTGCGATCCCAAGCTCGGCTGCCGAGAAGGGGAGCCCGTGACGTGCACGGACCAGTCCACCTGCACCATCGATCGCTGCATCGAGGAGACTCAGAGCTGCGAGAACGTGCCTCGGGACGTGGATGGCGATGGGGATCCGGACTGGGCCTGCGGCGGCACGGACTGCGATGACACGGATCCGACCGTGGCGGGGACGTTCGACGAGATCTGCGGCAACGGCAAGGATGACGACTGCGACGGGGAGATCGACGAGGCCGAGTGCATCACGCCCGCGTTCGACACCTGCGGGAAGGCGCTCGAGATCTCTGCTCCCGGCCAGTACTCGCTGGGGTTGGCGGGTCTGAGCGCGGACTACGGCGCGAGCTGCGTGGGCACGGGTGCGGGTTGGAAGGACGCCGTGGTGGCGCTCATCGTACCCACCGGGGAGCCCATCGACGTGGACGTGGTCGCTACCACCGCGGTGGGTCAGGTCGCGCTGGCGGGCTTCGAGCAGTGTGGCGTCGCGGCGACCGAGACCGCCTGTCACTCCTCGCTGCCGCTCGGCACCGGCGGGCAGATTTCCCGGGTCCGGCTGCGGGCGCTCGGGCCGGGCGCTCACGCGCTGGTCGTGTTCGGCAACGGGACGTCGCCGGTGACGCTCAGCGTGCAGTTCCTGCCCCAGTCGCCCAAGCCGGACAACGAGACCTGTGGAACTGCGGCGCCTGCGCCGGTGGGCGCCAACTTCCTGGTGCCGCTGATCGACGCCGACAAGGATCTGAGCCTGGGCTGTCCAGCCAACACTGGGGAGCTGGTGTACGCCATCGACGTCGCGCAGGCGGCGGACGTGCACGTCTACGCCGTCTCGGTGGACGGCTGGGGCAAGCCGAGCTTGACGTTGCTCGAGGCGCCGTGCGCCGGAGCGAGCAGCGAGCTCGCCTGCAGCGTGGGCGACGCTGCGCACGCCTTCACCCGCGTCACCACGCCTCAGACGCTCTACCTCGCCGTCGCTGCGACCGCGCCCACGCTGCTGGACGTACTAGTCGTGCTGAGCGCGCCCACGTCGCCGGGTCCGAGCGAGACGTGCGCGACGGCGCCAGCGCTGGTGCCCGGGCAGAAGCAGAACATCGATCTGGGCACGCACACGGATGACGCGAAGCTGGGTTGTCTGTCCGGCGCGGTCGACGCTGCGTTCGCGCTCGAGCTGGCGGAGAAGTCCGACGTGCTGCTCATCACGCGACTCGCCGAGGGTGACGTCGTCTCCACCGCGCTGGTCAGGCCGCCCTGCGCCGGTCCGAGCGACGTCGTCAGCTGCACGGCGCTGAGCAGCACCCCCCTGCGGGTGGCGCGCCAGGCGGTGGCGCCCGGGAGCTATCGCGTCGTGGTGGAGTCCCAGGCGGGCTCCAACGTCGAGCTGGAAGCGTTGGTGCGCAAGGCGGTCGCCCCCACGCTGGTCGCGTTCGCGGACAGCTGCGCCGAGGCCATCGAGATCCCGCTCGTCGGGGGCATGTTCCAGGGCAACTCCGCCAACGCCAGCGCGCTGTACGATGTTGGCTGCGACTTCGGCGGCAGCGGACCGGGGGGCGCTCCCGAGCAGATGCTGAAGCTGACCCTGCCGTCGGCCCGGCGCGTGGTACTGGACATGCTGGGCAGCGGCTACGCCACGCTGCTGAACGTGCGCAAGGGACCGGCTTGTCCGGGCGCGGAGCTGGAGAAATCCTGCGCCGCAGGCTATGGGTCGCAGCGAAGCTTCCTGGATCTGAGCCTGTCGGCGGGCACCTACTTCGTGCAAGTGGACGGCTATGCGGGGCAGTCCGGCCCCTGGCTGCTCAACGTGTTCGTGCTCGAGCCCTGAGGGCGGGTGATTCGGTTGCGGGCTCGGGGCGCGTGCTCTACTGTTCCCGGCCATGCGCCGCGCGTCGAGGCTTGCGCTCCTGATCGGGTCGCTGCTCGGGATCGCCCACAACGGTGCGGCGGAGCCCGAAGGGCCCCCGCCGGGCCGGCTCGCGCCGAGCCGCGCCGGGTTTCTGCGCGTGCACGGGCCGGCGGCGGTTGGCTCCCTCACGCTCAAGGAGCGCAGCGAGCTGCTCGAGGGCTGGGTGGTCAGCCGTCCCCTCCAGCTCGAGAGCAGGGGCGACCGAGCCGTCGGAGGCGTCAGCTACGTGCTGGTGGACGCGCCACCCGGCGTCGTGCTCCGCTCGTTGGTCGACGTCGCGAAGCTGCCCGAGCTGCTGCCGCGCACCCAGCGGGCCACTCTCGTGCACGCCGAGCCGGGCCGCCAGGTGGTGGAGCTGACGAGCGGGACCGCGCTGGTGAGCGCGACCTACTCGGTCGTGCTCGAGCGGGACGGGGAGCAGGTCCGCTTCCGGCTCGATCCCTCGCGACCCGCCGGCATCCGCGACACCTGGGGCTTCTTCCGCGTGCAGGAGTTCGACGGCCGCCGTTCGCTGCTGACCGTGGCCGCGGTCGTGGACCTGGGGCCCGGTCTGGCCCGAGCGCTGTTCGAGGGCCGAGTCCAGTCGCTGATCCTCGGCATGCCCGACCGTATTCGAACCAAGCTCGCGCCCGTCGCGGTGGCTCGCCAGGGTCGGTGACGGCAGTCGGACCGCGCCGATGCTGAGCCGAGTCTTCGTCGTTGCCTTCAACACGTATCGGGAGGCGGTCCGTGCGCGGGTTCTGCACGGCTTGTTCGCGCTGGCCCTCGGTACCCTGGGCTACGCGATGGTGGTCGGACAGTTCGCATCGCGCGACGGCTCGAGGGTCGTGAGCGATCTGGGTGCAGCCTCGATCTCCGCCTACTCGGTGATCGTCGCGGTGGTCCTCGGCGCTACCTCGCTCTACCGCGAGCTCGAGCTCAAGACCCTGTTCCCGATCTTGGCGCGCCCCATCTCGCGCAGCGAGTACCTGGTCGGCAAGTTCGTCGGCACGTGGTTGACGCTGATGGTGTTCGCAGCGGCGAACGCCGGGGTGCTGCTGTTGGCGCTCGGGCTCTTGGCGGGGCGCGCGACCGCAGTCGTGGCTGCTGGGGTCGCCGCGCCCCCGATCCTGCTCGGCCTGGTCGCGCTGTGGCGTCCCCGTTGGCGCACGCTGCTGCCCATCGTCTGGGCTCTGTGCACCTTCGCGCTCGGGTTCTGGCTCGCGGCGGGCGCGCCGGACGACCGGCGGGTGATCGTGGGTTCGGTCGCGCTCTCCTTGTGCGAGGTGATGATCGTGGTGGCCATTGCCACGGTGTTCGCTTCGTTCTCGTCACCGTTCTTGACGGCGATTTTCACCTTCGGGGTGTTCATCGTCGGTCGCTCGGCGGATACGCTGGCCAACCTTCCGCCACGGGTGTTTGGCGAGGCCATCCAGCAGATGGGCGTGGTGCTCAGTCGTGTGGTCCCGAACCTGATGCTCCACGTTCCACCCCGACCGCTGCTCACGGGCGAGGCGCACGGCACCCCGCTGGCGCAGTACGTCCTGATGGCCGCGCTGCAGGCGGTGGCGTGGAGCGTGGGCCTACTGGCCGTCGCCAGCGCCGTCTTCCGACGACGCGACTTTCTGTAGGTACTTCATGGCGCGCGCGAGGTGGTTTCGAGGCACGGCGCTCGGGTTGGCCGCGGCGGTGCTGGCTCTCGCCGTGTTTACGGCGCGCCAAGTGCGCGACGGCGAAGCCGAGCTCGCGCGCAGCGATCGAGCCTTCGACGAGGGCGAGCTGCGCGACGCGACGCTGCATGCGCGGCGGGCTGCCTCCGCATATGCGCCCGGTGCCCCCCACGTGACCCGGGCCTACGGGCGCTTGGAGGCGATCGCGCTGGGCGCGGAGGCGTCGGGTCGCCCGGCGGACGCGCTGGCGGCGTGGCGCGCCACTCGCAGCGCAGCGCTGGAGAGCCGCCACCTGTGGCCGGTGGAGCCGGCGCGGCTCGAGCGCGCCAATCGGGAGATCGCGAGGCTGGAGAGCCACTCGGCGAGCGAGCCGGCCGCCAGCACGCGAGCGGCGGCAGAGGCGGCCCGGCGCGCCCTCGAGCGAGACGACGCGCCAACGCCCCTGATGCTGGTGCTGCTCGCGATCGGCTTTCTGTGCGCCCTCGGGGGGCTTGGAATGCTGGCGGTTCGAGGTTTGTTGCCCGACGGCAGGGTGAGCTGGCAGCGTGCCCGCGTGGGACTGATCCTGGCGCTCTCCGGCGCGATTCTGTGGACGATGGCAGTGTGGCAGGCGTGACCTCACACCCCGACGAGCTGGGCAGCGCCGTGGCTCGGTTCCTGGCGCACCTCGAGGGCGAGCGTCGGGCTTCGCCCCACACGGTGCTCGCGTACCGACGGGATCTCGAGCAGCTCGTCAGCTTCGTGCGCCAGCGGTCGCGCGGCGGCGCGCGAGTCGAAGACGTCGATCGCCTGGTCCTGCGGGCCTGGCTCGCCGAGCTCGCGCGCGGCCGCTCGGCGGCGAGCTTGGCGCGCAAGCTGTCGGCGACCCGCACGCTGTTTCGCTTCTTGGAGCGCGAGGGCCTGGCGCGGGACAACCCGGCAGCTCTGCTCGGGTCACCCAAGCTCGGGCGCAGGCTGCCGGGGCTGCTGGCCGTGGACCAAGCCAAGGAGGTCGTGGAGGCCCCGGGCCGCGGCCCGCGCGCGGGGACGGCCCCGGCGCTGCGCGATGCGCTGATCCTGGAGCTGCTCTACGGCTCCGGGCTCCGGGTCAGCGAGGTCGTGGGGCTCGATCTGGGCGACGTGTCCCTGGAGCCCGGCGAGCTCCGTGTGCTCGGCAAGGGCCGCAAGGAGCGCCTCGTGCCCATGGGTACCCAGGCGCGTGCTGCGGCGCAGGCCTACCTCGCCCAGCGTAGCCAGCTCCGCCACCCCCGCACGGGCGAGCTCCACCCGACGGCGCTGCTGCTCGGTCGACTCGGTCGGCGGCTGGGCGTCCGGCAGATCCAGCACCTGATCCGACGCTACGGCGCCCTGGGGGCCGGGCGGGCGGATCTGCACCCGCACGCTCTTCGGCATAGCTGCGCCACACACATGTTAGAGGGAGGGGCAGATCTGAGGGTCATTCAAGAGATGTTGGGTCATTCGAGTCTCTCCACCACGCAGCGCTACACCCATGTGTCGCTGGAGCAGCTCTTGGGCGTGTACGACCGCGCTCATCCCATGGCGCAACGCCGCCGGCGCGGAGCAGGCGGTGGCTGAACGCGCGAGCTATCCACGGCGGGTTGCCGCCGGCGCCGCCGTGGGCGGCGTCGCCTCGCTGCTGACGGGTCTGGTGGATGGCCGCTGGGCCGCCGCCGCGCAGGAGCAGAGTCCGTCGCTCGTGGCGCTGGCTCTGGGCTCGGCTGGCATCGCGTGGCCCCTGACCGTCGGCCTGGGGCTGGCGCTGGGCGTCGCGACGGTGCTGCTGCACCCGTCGCGCTCGCCGTCGCCGGAGGCTCTGCGCGCCCATGTGGGCGCCCTCGACGCGGCGGCCCAGCGACGCTGGTCGCTGAGCGTGGTGTTCGGCGCGCTGGGGGTGTGCGTCTGGCTGTGGTCGAGCGCTGTCCTGGGCACGCGCTTGCTCGCGTCATCGGCGTCCGCGGCCGCCACCGGCGCGGGGATGGCGCTCAGCGCATTGCTGCTGGCGCTGGTGCTGGGCGTGGTCAGTCTGGGAGCCGCGCGCTTGGCAGCGCCCCGCGCCCCGACCCTGACCGAGCGGCCGCTGGTCGCCATCGCCGTCGCGGCCGCGATCGTGATCGGATTCTTCGCGATCGTCGTGTCTCAGGGCACCACGAGCGGCAGCGGCGGTCCGCTGGCGCTGTTTGGCGTGCTGAAACGCCAGGAGCTCGATCTGCGCGCGCCGGGGCTGCTGCTCGCGGTGGCGGCCGCGGCGTACGCCTTGCCTGCGCTGCTGCTCCGGGTGCCCCTAGCCGCGCTGATCGCGCTCGCGCTCGCGCCCGCGGGCCTGACCTGGCGAGCCGGCGGCGCCGCGCTCGAGGAGCGCCGGGTGGCCATCGCGCTCGAGCGCGACGCGCCGCTCGCCAAGCTGCTCTTGCCGCGCCTGCGCAAGGCGTTCGACGCCGATGGAGATGGCTTCGCGTCGCGCTTCGGCGGCGGCGACTGCAACGACGCCGACCCCGCCATCAATCCAGGCGCGGAAGACGTCCCGGACGACGGCATCGATCAGGACTGCTCCGGCGCAGACGCCAGGCCCATCGTGATCGAGAAGCCTGAGCAGGAGGCGCCGAAGGACGCCAAGGCCTGGGTCGACGCGCGTCTGCCCAAGGACATGAACGTGGTGCTCATCACCATCGACACCCTGCGCTACGACCTCGGCTACATGGGCTACGAGCGACCGGTGTCACCCAACATCGATCGGCTGGCCAAGAAGAGTACCGTGTTCGAGCAGGCTTACGCGCTCGCGTCGTATACGTCCAAGAGCCTCCCGCCGATGCTGATCGGCAAGTACACCAGCGAGACCCACCGGGGCTGGAGCCATTTCAACCGCTTCGGGCCCCAAGACACCTTCGTGCAGGAGCGCCTGCAGAAGGCCGGCATCTTCACCATGAGCGTGCAGGGATACTGGTACTTCTTCATGAAGGGCGTCGGCTTCGAGCGGGGCTTCGACGTGATCGACTCCTCCGGTGCGCCCAAGGCCATCGCCGTAGAGTCGGACAAGACGGTCAACAGCGACAAGATCACCGACGCCGCGCTGCAGCAGCTCGGCAAGCCCGAGCAAGTGTCCAAGCCCTTCTTCATGTGGGTTCACTACGTAGACCCGCACGCCGAGTACGTGCGCCACGAGAAGCACGACTTTGGGCGCGACAGTCGAGCGCTGTACGACGGCGAAGTGGCGTTCACCGACGAGCACGTCGGTCGGCTGCTCGACTTCATCGAGAAGAGCCAGTTCTCCGACCGCACGGCCATCATCATCACCAGTGATCACGGTGAGGCGTTCGGTGAGCACGGCATGATCCGTCACGGCTTCGAGATCTGGGAGGAGCTGGTGCGAGTACCCTTCGTGATCCACGTCCCGGGAGCCGAGCCGCGTCGGATCAAAGAGCGCCGCGGCATCATCGACGTGGTACCGACCATCCTGGATCTCTATCGCCTACCGGCTCCCTCCGGGGAGGGCACGGACTTCATCAGCGGCACCTCGCTCTTGTTCGACGTGATGAACCCGCCTGGGCACGAGGTGAAGTCACGCATCGTGTTCGTGGACATGAGCGCAGGGCCGAACAACGGAGAGCGCCAGGCGTTCATCGAGAACGACTTGAAGCTCATGGCGAGCGCCGGGCGGCCCACCGCGTTGTACGACTTGGCCAACGACCCGGGTGAGAAGAAGGACCTGCTCGACGACAAGGCCAAGAGCGACCCCGTCGTAGAGCGCTATCGCGCCTTCCGTCGTGAGCTGCGCGAGGTCGTGGTCAAGCCGCCCCGGTGAGCGAATTCGCGGTGGCAAGGCCTTTTGGCCCCAGGCCCCATGTCTTCGCTTCCAATTCGGGTCAGCGGTAAAGTAGCCTTCCACGCCGTGATCTTCTGGCTCGAGCACCGTGGTATGCGCTACCGCATTCACGAGGGAGAGACCCTGGTGGGGCGGGGTAGTCGGGTCGCGTTCTTCCTCGACGAGCCGAGTGTGTCCCGAGAGCACGCGCTGGTGCGTCGCAGCGGCACGTCCGTCGCGGTCACGGATCTGAAGAGCAGCAATGGGACGTTCGTGAACGGCGAGCGGGTCCAGGGCTCCAAGCCGCTGCAGACCGGGGACATCGTGTGCTTCGGCACCGCGGCGCTGCGCTTTGGCACCACCCTCACCGCCCCGGGGCCCAGCGTGTCCCCCGGGATCGAGTTCATCGAGCAGCAGAGCAGCCGGCCCCAGGTGGCGGAGGTGGTCACCGAGCCGGCCTTCGGCTCGATCGAGGTGCTCGAGACGCTGGTCGCCAGCCCCGAGACGGCCGAGAGCCTGCCGGATCTGGCCAGCATGGTGCGCGCCAGCGTGGCGCGGCTGCTCGCGTCTGCCGAGCGGGGGCGCGTCGTGCTCGGGCCAGCTGAGCGCTCCCGGCTTGCGGGGGTAGTGGCGACCGTGGGTGGTTGGCCGATCGACGACGCGAATCAGGAGTGGGCGGACGACGTGCTCAGGCGCTTGCAGGTCTGAGCCAGCTCCTCGGCCTGCGCTAGCAGTCCGGGCAGCCCTCCAGTGTGGAGGAACAGCACCCGTGAGGGCTTGGGATCGAGTCGCGCCAACGCGAACAGGGCCTTGCCGGTATACACGGGATCGAGCACCAGCCCCGTCCGCCGCGCCACGACGGCGATGAAGTCGAGCTGCTCGTCGCTGGCGACGGCATAGGCGGGTCCCTTGTAGTGGTCGTGGACGACGACCTCGGCGAAGCTATCGAGCTCGGGTTTCAGCGCCGCCACGTCCAGGGTCACGGCTCCGATGGCGCGCTCGAAGTAGCCGGCGCTGTCACACACCGCGATGGCGTGGACTACGGGTGCGACGCCGTACTCGTCCGCACCGATGGCGACGCCGGCGGCCGTGCCGCCGGAGCCGCAAGCGTGCACGATGGCGTCGAAGGGTTGGCGGGCGCCGCACAGGCCGAGCTCGAGCTGCTCGCGGACCTCGCGCATCGCGTCCACGTAGCCCAAGGCGCCGAGGCCATTCGAGCCCCCTTCCGGGATCACGTACGGGCGCGCGCCCGCCTGGCGCAGCGAGTCGGCGTGCTGCTGCATCAGGGCAGTCCGCTCGGTCCACTCCGCAGCGGAGATGAACACGACGTCGGCGCCAGCCATCTGGCCGAGCAGCAGGTTGGCGGTTGGAGCCGGCGGGGCGCTCGGGTCGTTGACCCGCAACAAGGAGCGGCAACCGAGCCCGAGCTGCGCGGCGAGCAGGGCCGTGGCACGGGCGTGGTTCGACTGCGCGCCCCCGCAGGTGATCACGTGGGTAGCCTCGCGAGCGCGCGCGTCCGCCAGCAGGTACTCGAGCTTGCGGATCTTGTTGCCGGCCTCCGCCCCGCCGGTCATGTCGTCGCGTTTGACCCAGACCTCGGCGCCGACCAGGCGGTCGAGCGCGTCGGAGCGCCACAGGGGTGTGGGCAGGTGGGCGAGGGCAAGCTTGGGGAACTCAGCCATGGACTAGCTCACGTCGAGCAGGCGCGCGCCGCTCTCGACTGCCTCGCCGGGGGACACGAAGATCTTGCGCACGGCGCCGGCAGTCGGTGCGCACAGCTCGTTCTCCATCTTCATCGCCTCTACCACCACCAGGGGAGCGCCGGCGACGACCTCGTCACCCTCGCTCACGAGCAACTTGAGTACCTTGCCTGGCATGGGCGACAAGATGAGCCCGCCCGCGGCAGCGGCTGCAGAGCCGGACAGGCTCGCCAGGGCGCGAGCGCGCTCGCTCTCGACGCGCGGGACGTGACGAGCTCGCGTGCCGGCGACGTCGAGCTCGGTGTCGTGGGAGCTGACGACCCAGTCGAAGATGCGGCCATCGCACACGACCGTGAACTCTCGAGGGGACAGCGCACGCACGGTCAGCTCGTGGGTCTCGCCGCTGCTGGGCACGGTGGCGAGGTAGCCCCCCGGGGCGGGCTCGATGTCGACGGCGAGCTCCTCGCCGTCGAGCGAGACGAAGTACTTCATGGGATCTTGACGAACCCGCACACACCCTTGCCGATGGGCTTGGCCAGACAGTGGTGGCTCGTGGGATGGGAGAGGTAGTACAGGTCCGTGCCGCTGCTGGCGAAGAAGCGACCGATCAAGTTGGTCATGTACTGGCCCGAGTCCCAGTTCTCGCAGGGCGCGGACGGTTCGAAGCCGTGCACGCCCTTGGGCTCGATGTAGGCCTGGAGCTGCGCCACTATGCGCGCGTTGGCACTCCACCCGGACGAGTCCGGCCCGAAGGGAACCCCCTTCAGGCGAGGCGCCCAGACGGCGTTGATGGTGTCCGGGGTGGCGGGCACCGCGATGCGACCCATGCGCAAGGGCACCGCGGCCTCGGCCTCCCCGTACAGGGATTGTCCCTCGTCGAGCACGTCGGCGTCGTACAGGTACTGCGCGCAGTCGTTGTCGCTGACGGGCGCGGCCACGCAGCGACCGCTCACGCAGGTCTGTCCGGAGAGACACGCGCTCGTGTCGCTCTCGGAGCAGTTTGGGTGACAGACCACGTCCTCGAGCGTCACCGGCAGCTCATTACGTCCGCAGGATGCCGGCGGGTGGCGGCGCAGGCGGTTGATGCCCTCCATCACATGATTGTCCACCAGCACCCGATTCGGTGTCTTGCCGCCGAGGCTGGAGTAGATGGCGGCGGGCGTGACGTAGTCCGCGTAGGCGGGGTAACGCTCGGCCGCGTCGGGCGTGAGGAACGGCAGCGCGCCCGCGACGCGCCCGAGCGCGATGCCGCTCGACAGCGGTACGTTCATGTCGCCCACGGTCACGACGTTCAGCATGCCCGTAGGCGGGTGCAGGTTGCCGAAGGGATCCGTCAGCGGCTTGAGGGCGAAGTAGGGTGCGTAGTTGATGGGGTCGCCCGGATCGATGATGTTCGACGCCAGGTTCATGAAGCGGCGCAGAGACGGTGTCTGGCGGATGTGGCCGAAGCCCTCGGCGATGGCCACCAGCGGGGAGCCTGCTGCGTAGTACTTGTCCTGGAAGCGTGAGCAGCCGTCCGTCGCGGTGCAGACCGGACCCTCGATCACGCCGTTGGGATCCGGAGCTCCCTCGGGCACGAGGCCGGCGCCCCACTTGGTGATCAGCACTGCCCGGTGCTCGTCGCTGACGGTGGGGTTGCAGCCCGTCTCGCCGCTGTAGGAGTCCACCACGTCCGGTTCGTCCCAGAGCTGCACCTCGAGTTTGTCCCCGAGGCTGGAGGGGATGCCGATGCGGAAGCGTCCCTCGTCGTCCATGCGAGCGCAGCGCTTCTCGCCGTTGCGCAGGTTGGTGACGAAGGCGGTGCCGCCTTGGGCGAAGGGCTGACGATCGGTGCACTGGAACTCCACTTCCCGCGCCTTGTTCACGTCCACCACCACGAAGCGGAGGCTGATCTGGTCCTTGCTGCACTTCGTCTCGTTGGCCTTACCCTGGTCGTGGAACTCCTGGGCCGGGATGCCCACCAGCAGCGGGCCGAAGTTGCGCAGATAGATGCCTTCGAAGGCGCCGCCCTGAAACGTGCGGGAGCCCACGTCGAGCAAGCCGCCGGAGCCGGCGGTGGGGGCGGCGCTGACGACCTGCGGATCGAGGGCGGCCACGAAGGGCGCCAGGATCCCGCCCAAGGACTGACCCCAGGCGTGCATGCCTACGCCCGGCCCGCCGATGTCGGGCACGCCGTCGCCGTCGAAGTCGCCGGCCAGATCCGGCGCGCCATCGCCGTCGTAGTCCTGGTCGCTCATGGTCTTGCCGTCGAAGGACTTGAACACGCGGAACAGCTGCAGGAGATCGACCGCGCTCTGGCGCACCACGTCCCGGGTGTGAAACAGGTAGCTCGTCCAGTAGTCCCCGCCCGAGTCGCGTGTGAGGTTGCCGTCGAGATCGCGCGCGCGACCGGTGAGCAGGCCGCTGGCGAAGGGCGCGTGGCACACGCCCTGGAACAGGTTCTTGGCCAGTTGCAGCTCCGACTCCCCGAGCTCGAGGCCGTGGAAGGTGGCGTTCATGCCGACCGACGCGATGCCCTGCGCGGCCAGGGTCCCCGCGAAGCCGAGGGACTCCAAGCTCGAGCTGGTGTAGCCGTGGCCGTAGTACGCCACGGGGTAGGGCTGCTGACGATCCCCGCCGGCCTTGGGGATGGTGATCAGGAACTGGACCTTGTCCTCGTAGATCTTGCCCTCGCCGGTCTGGAAATCGAGGGCGAAGGAGGCGTTCGGATCCTTGCCCTGGGGGCCGCCCTCGATGAAGAACGGCGAGCGCACCGAGCCGACGACGATGTGGCTGATGGCGTCGAAGGAGGCGATGAGCGACTCGAGGGTGGGGCCCTCGAAGCCGAAGCCCTGGTTGGCGAGCTCTCGGAGGGTGGTCTTCACCTCGTCGAAGCGCACGATGTAGAAGTTCTTCAGCTTGTCCTTGCAGCGGGAGTCGGACTCCCAGCCTGCCGGCTCCTCGGCGCCGTCGGCGATGGCCTCCAGATCGACCAGACCCACGGCGCGAGTCAAGTCGGCCTTTGCCGGAAACTGCTTGGCCAGCCTCGCGAGGGGGCCCTTGCCGTACAGGCCGTCGCGAATGAGCCGCAGATCTTCGACCACCGGCTGGGTGGTGAACGTCCAGGTGAACGCGACCTGCTCGAGCCCCTTGCCGCCGATGTCGCCGTAGTACGACGCGAGCTCGGGGTTCGACAGGTGCGCCTTGAGCTTCTTGATCCCCTCTTCCTGCGCCGGGTGGTACACGAAGTCGAACGGAGAGCGCACCGGGCGGCCGTCGGGATCCGTCAAGCGGTTGGTGATCACCACCGCGTACTGGGTCTTCTCCTCGAGGGGCAGCAGCGGTCGGGCGATGATGGTGTCCGTCTCGCGCTCGTACCAGGTCAGCAGCTTGTCCCCCATGCACTGGTCGCGCGCGGTCTCGGTCACCTTGTCCAGCGCGACGTCCACCTGCGTGGGGCAACCGTCCACGTCCGCGAGGTTCGGCCGGTCGAGCACGCCGTCGAAGTCCGTGTCCCACTCGGGCTTGTAGATGGGCACCCCCGAAGCAGACAGACGGCTGGGATCCCGCAGGCCCGTCAGCGGATCGATGGTCTCGTCCGCCGTGTCCCACATCAAGTTCTGCTCGAGCTGGCGCGTGTCGTTGCGCCAGTAGCGGTACTTCTCTCGCACCACGTACTGGAAGGCTCCCTCGCCCAGGTCGAGGAACACCGGGACCCCCGTCTCCAAGTTGACGAGATAGATGGCGTCGTCGGCGAGCTCGTAGTCGTCCTTCTGGTGGCGACTGATGACGTTGGCCAGATCGATGGCGGGGCGGCCGTCGTCCTTGCCCTGCTTGTCGAAGGCCACGGTGATGGGCGCGTAGGTGCCCCAGCCCTCGAGGGTGTCGAACTTCTTGCGGGCCGTCGCCTCGATGCTCGTGGGCGCCACCACGCTGGCGTTCACCCGTAGCCCGGTGCGGCTCGACGGGTCCGGCCACATCGCGCTGTCGCTGGGCAGCGGCACCTCGGGCAGCGGCTTGTGGTAGAGATCGAAGCGGACCTTGGGGCCTGCGCCGTCGGGGGTGCGCTTCAGGCCGGTCGGGATCTCGTCCACGCCGCAGCCGGCCGAGCCGAGCCCGAGCGCCAGAACTCCAAGTGTCAGTCGATGCTTCATCGTGCTCGTCCTCGTGCAGGCCCTGCTGGAAATCCTCGCACCGCCTCCGGCACCGGTCAACGGGCCGGGCGCGGGATCAATACTGAAGTCCGAGCCGACCGACCGCGATGTACTGGTTGCCCATCGCGTGCCCGCCGGCGTCCGCCAGCGCGTTGCCCGGGAACAGCACGCCGCCCTGGGCGCCGAGCTGCAGCGTCATGCCGTAGTCGAGACCCAGGCGGTACTCGAAGCCCGCGTCGAGCTCGATGCCTAGGTCGTGACTGCGTGGGTCCCCACCGTCGTAGTTCTCGAACACCCCGTGGGTGCCGACGCGCACCGGATCCACGAAGTCCGCCGTGGTCTGCGCGATGACCGCGCCGAGCTTCAGATCGAGCTCACGCACCGGGCGGACGACGATGGTCGGGTTCAAGTAGGTGGCGCCGAACACGCCGCCCTCGCTGGGCAAGAGATCCGCGCCCGGGTTCGGTCGCTGAACCAGCTCGGGATCCTGCGCGATGCTCGACGCCCGAGCCGTCTTCCAGCGCAGGGTCTCGTTGAACAGGATCAGGCCGACGTTGTGGTTGGGGTCGAAGCGGAAGCGACGCGACACGCCGTCGTTGGGATCCGCGTCTCCGCTGGCCCAGCCCCACTCCAGGGTCGCGACGAAGTCCCCGTAGCGATCGTCGCCGCGGCCCGAGGTCGTGACCGCGCCCACGCGCACTGCCGAGCCGAGGGCGCGCACGTCCTCACGCGTGTTGGTGCGGGTCTGCTGGGTCGTGCGCACGTAGTTCGTGTCGCCGTGCATGTACGCTACCTCGTACTCACCGAAGACGTGTCCGCTGGTGCCTGGGATCTTGGCGTTGAACTTGCCGGTGGAGTCCAGCACGAACACGTTCAGCGTCTCGTCGAAGTTGCGCCCCGGCAGCCCCTGGCTCTCGCGTGACTGCGCGCGGTACACGCCGTAGAAGCCCAGCATGTTGTCGTTCTTGTCCGCGTAGAACGCGGCGAGCACGCCCTGGAAGGCCAGCTCGTCGTCGCTCAGCTTGGCGTTCGAGTCGCGAAACACCAGATCTCCAGCGATCGCGACGTTGAAGGGCGACTCTTTGCCGAAGGGCCGCGTCGCGAACAAGATGCGCTCGACGATCGCGCCGCGCTCGTAGTCGCCGAAGAGCGTGGGATGATCGCCGTCGTTGGCCACGATCCCCATGCCCCAATGGGATGGCTGCTGGCCGACGCGGAGGAGACCTACCGGCGACAGGTACTCCAGGTACAGCCACCGCGGGTGCGCCTCCACAGGCTGTCGCTCCGCGTAGTCCGTCTCGGCGGCGTCCACGTGCCTCGTCGGCTGACCAGCGATGAAGCCGCGGGGCACGTCGATCTGGCCGACGACCTTGAGGTCCTCGCGCAGCGTGAGCTGGGGCGTGATCCGGAGCCAGTGGACGAGGCGAGTGGTCTGTCCGAGGCTGCGCGTGGAGGCGTCGCCGCGGAACTGCCGCAGCGGCACGTCCGAGTGGGCGGAGAGCCGCGCCTGATACTCGCCGTGGATCTGGATCTTGAGCGCGTCCGGATCCGGCGGCTCCAGCTTCGCGCGACCGGTGTCGAGCACCAGGTGCGGTTTGAAGTCCGCGCCCAGCACCGCGTCCGACGGTGGCGGCGGCGGTGGTACGGGACGGTCCGCAGCAGACGCTTCGGGAGCGACGGCCTGGACAGGGGTGGACACGGACGCGATGAGGATCGCGCTCGCGGCTTGGAGCGTTGCGAACGAAAGGCGGCCCACGGGCCGGCGAGGATAGTGATGCTGACGCGATCCGAGCAAGCCGATAGTTCGTCTGGCGCGCATCTCAGGTGAATCGCGCTCCAGCACGGGGTAGCGTCCGCCCCATGGCTGCCCAGAATGCCCCGGTTTTGTTGGGAGCCCCGCTCACCATCGCGGGGTTGGTCGAGGTCGCGCGCGACCGCCGCCGGGTGGCGCTCGACCCGGCCGCCCGCGCTGCCGTCGAGGCGAGTCGACGGGCCGTGGACCGCATCGCCGAAGACGGGGACCACGCCCCGCGGGTGTACGGTATCAACACGGGGTTCGGCGCGCTGTCCGAGACGCGCATCGGTGAGCGCGACGTGCGCCGCCTGCAGCAGAACCTCGTGCGCAGCCACGCCACTGGCGTCGGCGTCGATCTGCCCGAGGACGCGGTGCGAGCAATGCTGCTGCTGCGCGCGCAGACCCTCGCCCTGGGACACTCGGGCGTCCGCACCGTCGTGATCGAGCAGCTCCTCGAGTTGCTCTCCCGAGGCGTCGTGCCGCGGGTTCCCGCGCAGGGCTCCGTCGGCGCGTCGGGGGATCTCGCGCCGCTGGCGCACCTGGCGATCGTGCTGATCGGGGAAGGGGAGGCGCGGGTCGGCGGCGAGCTGCTCCCCGGCGCGGTCGCGCTCGAGCGCGCCGGTCTGGGAGCCATCGCGCTGGAGGCCAAGGAGGGGCTGGCGCTGATCAACGGCACCCAGTTCATGACCGCCCTCGGCGCGCTCGCCCTCGCGGACGCCGCGACTCTGTGCACGGTGGCCGACATCGCCGGCGCCCTGAGCGTGGACGCGCTCGAGGGCTCCGAGCGCCCCTTCGAGGAGCGCCTGATGCTGCTGCGTCCGCACCCGGGGCAGAGCACGGTTGCCAGGAACCTGCGGCAGCTGTTGCTCGACAGCGCCATCATGGTCAGCCACCGGGACTGCGCCAAAGTACAAGATCCGTACTCCTTGCGCTGTATGCCGCAGGTGCACGGCGCGACGCGAGACGCGCTCGACTACGCGCGCCAGGTCATCGAGCGCGAGATGAACAGCGTCACCGACAACCCGAGCGTGTTCGTCGCGCCGGACGGGACCGCCGACGTCGTCAGCGGCGGCAACTTCCATGGCCAGCCGGTCGCCTACGCGCTCGACTTGGCGGCCATGGCCGTCGCGGAGCTCGGCAACATCAGCGAGCGTCGCGTGGAGCAGCTCGTCAACCCGGCGCTGTCGAGCGGGCTCACGCCGTTCCTCGCCAAGTCCAGCGGTCTGGAGAGCGGTCTGATGATCGCGCAGGTCGCGAGCGCGTCCCTCGTGAGTGAGAACAAAGTGCTCTGTCACCCGGCCAGCGTGGACTCGATCCCGTCCAGCGCTGGTAAGGAAGATCACGTGAGCATGGGCAGCATCTCCGCGCGCAAGCTGGGGCAGGTGGTGGACAACGTCCGGCGCTGTCTGGCCATCGAGCTGATCACCGCCGCCGAGGGGCTCGAACAGCGCCGGCCCCTGCGCGGGGGACGCGGGGTGGAGGCTGCCCACGCTCGGCTGCGCGCGCTGGTGGCGCCGCTGAGCGAGGACCGGCCGCTCTATCAGGACATCGAGCGTGTGAGCGAGTGCATTCGCGAGGGCGAGCTGGTCGGCGCGGTCAGCGAAGCCGTTGGCGAGCTGGCCTGAGCTCGCCGTCGGTCCGACGCGGAATCGTCGGGTCGGCGCCGCGCGCCGCGGCGTCGCCGCGTCTGACCGACACGATGGCGGTCAGATCGCGCTGACCCTGACCTTCACTGGGCCGGCCGGGCGCAGCGTGAACAGCGCCGCGAGCCGCGGCAGCTCGGCGGACGTCGGGGTGATGCGGAAGCGCTGCAGCAGGCTCGCCAGCAAGTGCAGACCCAGGGTCTCTGCCAGGCGATTGCCGATGCAGGTGCGCTTACCGCCGCCGAAGGGGAAGTAGGCGAAGCGGTGGCGCTCGACCTGCGGTTCGAGGAAGCGCGCGGGGTCGAAGACCAGCGGGCGATCCCAGTGGCGCGGGTTTCTGTGCATCGCGTAGGGCGACAAGAGCACGGTGGACCCCGCTCGAATGCGATAGCCGCCCACCTCGTCGTCGGCGATGGCCATGCGCTCGAAGCCCCATGCCCCCGGGTACAGGCGCAGGGTCTCCTGAATGATGGCGCGCAGCAGCACCAGCTGCCGAAGCCCCGCGCTGGTGACGGGCTGGTCGCCGAAGACGGCGCGTACTTCGTCGCGCGCCTGCCGCTCGAGCTCGGGGCGGGTACCCAGCAAGAACAGCGCGAAGGTGAGCAAGTTCGAGGGGTTCTCCGGCGCGGAGACGAGCATCGTCATGATCTGCGCCAGCAGCACCTCGCGCTCGAGCCCGGCGCCGGGGGCGCGCAGGTCGCCGAGGTAGTCGTCTTGCGACGCAGCGGCGGAGTCGGCGATGTCCTCGCACAGCTGCCGCAGAAAGCGGTACGCGGCGCCCACGGGGCTCTGGGGCCGGGGGCGGAAGGGGAAGAGCGCGGTGCGCAGGCTGACGGCGCGCGTGAAGGCGTCCGTCTGGGAGAGCATGAGCGCGTCGAAGAAGCGATACGCGCGCCCGTCGTCCAGCCGATACTGGAAGAACGCTTCGGCCGCGATGCGCACCGTCATGCGCATGGTCTCGGGACCGAGCAGGAGCTCCCGACCGTCGCGGGCGGCCTGTGCCCAGCGCTCGAGCAATGACGGCGCGAGGCGGTCGATGCACGCGGAGACGGCGGCGAGCCGTGCATCGCGAAACGAAGGCTGCGCCAGGCGGCGGTAGCGCTCCCACTCGTCGTCGTCCGCGGTGAGCATGCCCGGCCCGAGCACCCGCCGCAGCTCGCCGTGGCTCTGCTGGCCACGCCGATAGTTGTCGTCGTTGTCGAACAGTACGTGACCGATGGCGCGGGGCTCGTTGACCAGGTACACGTCCCGATAGGCGATCCGGAAGCGGACGACGTCCGCGACGTCGTTGGCGCGGTCGAGCACCGTCAACGGACTCCGTGCGAAGACCCCGAGCCAGCCGGTCGCTCGGGACGGGGGCGTGAGAACGGGCACGCGAGCGTCGCGCAGGTGTCGTCGGCGGACCGCCTTGGTCATCTCTGCGACGTGGTAGGCGAGGTTGGTCATGAGCGAAGTGACAGCTCCATCAGCGGACGGGTCAGTGTCGCTGGCGCAGATCGTCCAGCATCGTTTGGATGGCCGACACCACGACGGCGTTGGCGGTCTCGAGGAACTCTTCCTCGGTGCTACAGCGCGCCTTGATGGGACCAAGGTCGATGCGCGGGCCGACGCGCTGGCGGATCTTGACGGGCCAGGGCAGCACGAAGGGGTAGACGCCGAACAGGCCGACGCCGATCCAGGCGGGGATCATGCCGTTGCCGAACAGGCGCTTGGACAGACGATAGCCGTCGTTCAGGCCGAGGTAGCCGTGATCGACGCCGGCGGCGGCCACGGGGATGATGGGGAAGTCGTGACGATCGGCGAAGCGCAGATAGCCACGGCGGCGGCCGAAGTCCACCTCGTACGCGCGCCAGAAGGGACGCAGGGCCTCGCGAAGACCGCCGGGCATGACCTGCAGGTGCAGACCGCGAGTGCGGATGCGCGCGAGCTCGTCGTCGCTGGGCTCGTCGTACATGGCGCCGAAGCCCTCGGCGAGCTGGCGATAGAAGGGCAGCTTGCCCAGGGTCTTCAGCGTGAAGGGGCGCGGGTACTCGCCGAGATCGTCGTGGATGCGCAGAGAGAGCAGGCCGAGGTCCCACGCGAAGGGGCGCCCGTGGTAGCCCACCAGCAGCGCCGAGGGGCCCTCGAGCACGTGCTCGTACCCTTCCGTCTCGTAGCGAAAGTACCAGCCGAACGCGCGCAGCCCGGCGAGGTAACCGTTGCGGAAGAAGTTGCGGCTGGCGATGGTGAGCAGGGTCGGGCCTGGCGCGGGCTCCTCGGGCGGGGGCGGCGGCGGCGCGGCCGCCAACCGCGACGATGGCGGCGCGGTGAGCACCTCGCTGCCGGAGAAGGCGCGGTACTTGTCCACCGCTTCACGCACCACGGCGCGCGCGCCGGGCTCGGCGGCGGCGATGATGTCGACGGCGCGGCCGTAGTCGGGCAGCGGGAAGCGGCTGAGATCCGGCGAGTAGTACACCTGCCCCTGGTCGCTGCGATCGCCCATGGTGTTGCCGAGCAGGTAGAACGAGCGATAGGCGTCGCGGATGCGCCGGAGGGGCGACAGGCGGCCGCGCAGGCGCTCGAGCAGCGTGTCGTCGGGCTCCGGGGGCAGCGGGCGCGGCGCCGGGACCACGTTCGACGCGATGATGAAGTCCGCGCCCTCGGCGCTGAGCACGTTGGTGGGCACGTTGTTGCGCACGCTGCCGTCGACGTAGCGGCGGCCGTCGAGGATGGTGGGGCCGAGGTAACCCGGTAGCGAGCAGCTCGCGCGCAGCGCGTCGGGCACGTTGCCGCGCCGGAACACCTTCTCGTCGCCGGACAGGATGTCGACGGCGACGGCGAAGAAGGGGACCTCGAGATCCTCGAAGCGCGAGCGCGCGAGGATGAGCTCGAAGAACGCGGAGATGGACCAGGTGGTGATGGGCGCGACGCCCGGACCGAGGGCGAGCACGTGACGGGTGGCGACCAGGTGCTCGAGGCCCGAGAGCCCTCCGCTGGCGAAGCACGCGCCCACGCAGGCGCCGAAGCTGACGCCGGCGATGAAGTCGATGGGGATCTGTGCAGCGACGAGCTGGCGCAGCAGCGGGACGTGGGCCCAGCCCCAGCCCGCTCCGCCGCCGAGCGCGACGCCGACGGTTCGACGCGTGAGCACGCGCGCGAGCCGGCCGATGGCGGCGGACGCCGCGGGAGAGAGCGCGTCGAAGCGCTCGGCGAGGGCGCCGAGCTCGACCCGCAGCCGGTGCAGCTCCGAGCGCGTGGCGGCGCCGGGCTTGTAAGCCGCGCCGGTGGCGACGAAGCGGATGGGGCGGTTGCCGAGTCCGCCGTGGGGGAAGGGCTCGTCGGGCTCGTCCGTGACGTAGACGATGGCGGTGGCCGCGGAGCCGACGGCGGCGACGGCCTGCGCCTGCGAGCCCTTCTCGGCGAAGCAGAACACGTGCTCCACGTCGCGGTCCGCGAGCGCGCGCACGCGCGCCGCGTCGCTGGCCTCCACCACGAGGCTGCCCGGAAGGCTCGAGACGGACGGCGGCGGCGACGCGAGCTCGACGACCAGCACGCGATCGCCGAACTGCCGGCGCACGCTCTCGGCCGCCAGCGACACCAGCCGCCCGAGCGGCAGCGCCCCGCGGCCGAGGAACAGGGTCACTTCGGCGGGCGCCGGCGCCGTCTGCTCCGAGCGCTCGGCGACCATGCCGGCGATGAGCTGGCGAAACAGCGGCGACTGCTTGACGAGCACCTCGAGGGTCTGTCGCCACACGAGCAGCGCCAGCACCTCGCCGCGAGCGCGCACGGTGGCGTTGCGCGCGCTGCCGTGCAGCGCCGCGCGCTCACCGAAGCTGTCGCCCGCGCGCAGCGTGGCCAGCGGGCGGTCGCCGTCGTCGCCGCGCCGCGTGACCGTGACCTCGCCGCGCACCAGCACGAACAGGGCGTCGCCGGGCTCGTCCTGCTGGCACAGCGCTTCACCGCGCTGGTAGCGCGCGAGGGTGGAGACGTCGAGCAGCCAGTTCGAGAGGCCAGTGCCGACGGCGGCGAACAGCGGCAGGCGGCGCAGCACCTCGGCGAGCCCGGCGCGCTGGTGCCTGAGCGACAGCCGCGTGTCGAGGGCGGCGGCGATCGCGGGGGCCTGCGGGAGCGCCGCGAGGGTGGCCTCGTCCCAGCTGAGCAGCGTCACCGGGCCCGCCGCGCTGACGGTGGCGGCCTCCGGCGGGCCGCCCACGGCGGCGCGACCGAACAGCGCGCCCTCGCGCTCGCGTCCGCCGGCGTGCGCCAGCGCGTCGCCGCCGCGGGTGACGACCACCTCGCCGGCGAGCACGAGCACGAGCGCCCGGGCCGGCTCTCCCTCGCTGAGCAGGCGCTCGCCCGCGGCCGCGGTCCGTCGCGTGCCGCGCGCGAGCAGCTCGCGGAGCCACGCGGGGGGCAGGCCGCGAAGGAAGGGCGAGGTGGTGGCGATTCGCTCGGCGTCCATGCTGCTCACGTCGCTGCGAGGAAGTGCTGCATGGCCTGAAGGACGCGCGCGGGTTGATCGACCTGCAGCGCGTGGCCCGCGTCGTCGATGAAGCACACCCGCGAGTTCGGGAGCAGTCCCGCGTGCCGCTGCACCCCGAGCGGCGCGACGAGGGGATCGCCCCAGGCGCCGAGCACCAGCGCGGGCACGGCTGGCGGTCGAGCCCGGAGTCCGTGCACCAGCGCGGACAGCTCCGCAGGCCTGAACACGCTCGCGGCGAGGTCGAGCATGCACTCGGCTCCGCCGGGCTCGCCGAGGGGCGCGCCGTAGGTGGCGACCTCCTCCGCGGTGCAGCGCCGTCCGTGGTAGCGCAAGGAGGCCCGCATCACGCGATCACGCTGCGCGCGCAGCGCCGCCGCGCCCAGCCGCCGCACTGTGCCGAAGCCGAGCGCGCGATGGAGCGCTCGCTGGCTCTTGCGGGGGAAGGTGGCTGGCGCGAGCAACACGAGGCGCTGCACCCGGCTCGGGTGGTCGAGCGCGAGCTGCAGCGCCACCACCGCGCCGAGAGAGTGACCGACGATGGTCGCCTGCTCGATACCGAGCTGGTCGAGCAACGCCGCCGCGCCCGCGGCCAGCGAGCGTGCGTCGCGCGGCGCCGCTGGATCCTTCGGCGCGCTGCCGCACCCGGGAAGATCCACGGTGATGACCCGATGGTTGGCGGCCAGCGGCTCGACCAGCAGCCGCCAGGTGACGGCGTGGACCATCACCCCGTGCAAGAGCAAGAGCGGCGGCCCGTTGCCCCGATCCTGGACGAGGGTTGGCAAGGCGCGGAGCGGGCTCATCGAGCGCGCGGCGAGATAGCGTGGCGGGCGATTGGGCGCAAGTACGCACGCCCTCGGACGCATGTTTGATCAGTGGTCCCCTGGGGCGAGTTCGCGTGACCTGTCCCACGTATGCAGGCGTCCAATACTCGGGCAGGCGCCCGCACCTCGTTGCGCATCCGGATGAGTCGGAGCATTCTTCTCGCATGGACTCGGCAGCACAGTACGGATTGGTCAGCGAGCAGGACTTTCTCGCGCTGCCAGAGTCGAATCAGCACGTCGAACTCCTGGACGGAGAGGTGTACATGCCGCCAGCACCCAGTCCGATGCATCAGACCGTCGTCGGGCGGGTCTTCCGCGAGATATCGACCTGGGCCGACGCACGCGCGCCCATCTTCGTTGGGCTTGCTCCGCTCGACGTGCGGCTGGCGCCCAACCGAATCGTCCAGCCGGACGTGTTCGTGTTGCGGAATGGACTGACCTCGCTCGACGGCCCCATCGGACAGATCCCCGATCTCGTGGTGGAGGTGCTGTCACACAATAGAAGCCACGACCGCATCACGAAGCGCCTCGTCTACGCCCAGGCTGGCGTGCCCGAATACTGGATCGTAGACCCGGCGGATCGCTCGGTCGAGCTCTGCTCCGGGCTTCACACCATCGAGGTCACCCGAGAACGGGCGCTGTCTCGCGTGTTCCCCGACCTGGCGATCGATCTGTCGCAGTTGTTTCGTTGAAGCGGCGAGCCCCCGCGGCCATTCTGGCCTCGCGGGGTACTCGCTCCGTCGCCCTGGCTCGACGCGCGCGGGATCTGGGCGCAAGGCGGCGCGCCGCGACGAGCAGGTGCGCGCCCTCATGGGAGCGCCCGCGGCGAGAGCCGCCGCTTCCAGAGGTAGGCGACGTAGTCCGCAGACATCCCTCCGAGTCGAGTCGGCTCCACGGCTTGCCGCGTTTCGCTGACTTCCAAGCGAGATGGATTGAAAGCTCAGCTCGTGACCACGATCCTGGTGGAGATCTGTTCAGGTGCTTCACGTGGGCGTCACTCAGGTTGGAGCGTGTGAGCAGAAATGCGTAAGAGACCTCAGGCGGCGTGAACAACGCCAGGCTGAGCGGTCAGAGGGCGAGATCGCTCGCGCTGGAGAGCCTCGATTCGTGAGCTGACGGCGGGGGCGGATCTGGTCGTCGTGGACGACTTTCACCACTTCGCCGCCTTGGAAGCGTGGTTCCGCGACGTGTTCGTGCTGGCCCTCGACTCGCGCTGCCGAGTCGTGGTGGCGAGCCGGCGCGCCCCACGTCACGACGTGCTCATGGATCCGGGGTGGCGCTCGATTCTGCAGGTCTTGGAGCTGAGCCCTCTCTCGAGCGACGCCACGCGCCGCTACCTGGAAGCCCGAGGCATACCCGAGGCCGAGCGCGATGGGATTGACTCGTTCGCGCAGGGGCACCCGCTTTGGCTCGTGTTGGCGGCAGACACCGTGCTCGCCCACCCTGA
The DNA here is from genome assembly GCA_019637295.1 of Polyangiaceae bacterium. GTDB lineage: Bacteria > Myxococcota_A > Polyangia > Polyangiales > Polyangiaceae > JACKEA01. Next base: position 126,868 of record JAHBVX010000003.1, on the reverse strand, counting down.
ACGGCGGTTCGTCGCGGCGCAGGTCGCCGACAGCCTCGCCCCTCTGGTCAGTGACGTGCTCTCGGACGCGCCCAGCGAAGAGCATCGTCGTGCGCTCTTCGCGTCGGCCCTCTTGACGATCACCACCGAGCGGCTGCTCGCTCGGGTGGTCGACGTCACCGAGGCTCGCGCTGCCGAGCTCTACGACTGGGTGAGCGGCCAGAGCTACGTGCAGCCAGCTTCGCAGGGGGTACGCATGCATGACGTGCTCGCCGAGGCCATGCGTACGCACCTGGAGCGTCGCGGTCTCGACCTCCGCCGCGAGCTGCTCGACCGGGCGTACGACGAACTTCTGAACACCATCGAAGGCACCGTAGGGGCAGAACAAGAGGGCAAACTCGCGCAGCTCTACTTCATGCTTCAGAACGAGGTGGGCTCGAACTTCTCCCGCGGCGCCACCGGCGACGATCTGTATCCCGATGTAGCCCAGCCGGCAGACCTAGAGCGGATGCTCTCCCACGTCGCCGAACACGAGGGGCCGACCTCTGCGCTGATCGCTGCCGCTTGGGCGAAGCATGAGCCCGAGGGTGTCGTGGTATTCCGGGACGCCACCCAGGCGCCTCGAGGGTTCATCCTGTACGTGACCCTCGACGGCTCGCCTCTGCCCGGCGTCCTGCAGCAGGATCCCTTCGTCGCTGCCACCGACCGTTACTTCCAGAAGGCACCGCTCCGGGAGGGCGAAGCGGGAACCTTCGCGCGCTACTGGTTCAGTCTCGAGCACCATCAAGGGCCCTCCGCGATACAGACTCGGATCTTCGCTCACCTGGCCTGGCGCCTGGTGTTCTGCTGCCGCACGGCGGTCGGCTCGGTTCACGCGCATCCCGAGGACTGGGTCAATCGTAAGGACCGGAACTTGGACGTTCTCGGTCAGTTCGAGCTGGACGCCACGGTTCACGGTATCTTCGGGAACGACTGGCGGCGGGCCTCACGAGCAGACTGGCAAGCGCGCTACATCCACAACCACCGTGTGCTCCCTCCCGGCCCCCAAGGCGCGCAGATGGTGTTCGAGGTGCTGCCGCGCAAGGCCTTCGACGCGGCGGCCAGGCGAGCGCTGCGCCGACTGCGCCGCGTCGATGGCCTTGCCGGCTCGCCGCTGCTTCGCACGCGCTTGGTGGCGGACGGGCTGCCCGCCAGCGCGCCGGTCGGCGTGCGGGCCGAACGCCTCCAGTTGCGCGTGAACGAGGCCATCGATCTACTTCAGAGCTACCCGGGCCACGTCCGCCACGCGCAGGTCCTGCGGCGCAGCTTCCTTGGATCGGAGGCGAAGGGGCTGGTGATGGCCGCCGAGCTGAACATGGCCTTCGGCAGCTACCGCCGCGCGCTCAACGAAGCCGTAGCGTTGGTGGTGGAGACGCTCTGGCGCTGGGAGCTGGGCGAGCGCTGAGCGCCCGCGCCTCACTGACAGCGGTGGTATCCCGCCGGCAGGTACGGGTTGTTCGTCACCGGTACGCAGGAGGCGTTAATGCCACACGGCAGCACCGGGAGCGGCGCCGGAGCGCACAGTTCGAACCGCGTGACGCCAATCTGCGTACCCGACGGGCAGGTGTCTTGGCACGTCGCGCTCGGCATGGTTGGGCTGACGAGCAGGCTTCGCGTGTAGCAACAGACCTGGCCCGACGAGCAGTCGTTCTTGCTGTCGCAGCGGATGGTGGTCAGCGGAGAGGTGCAGGAGTTGACGCTGAGCGCACAGCTCCCAGACTCGGTCGACGAGTTCCAGCAGCACTTCTGCGCAAGTTGACCGCCACCGGAGGTCAGACTGCACTCCAGATTGTCATCACATTTGACCTTGCCCGCGACACCAACGCTCACCGTTGCGCCTCCGCCGGTGCCGCCCGTTCCTCCGGTAGCGCCCCCGGTGCCTCCCGACCCCCCAGTGCCGCCCGTTCCGCCGGTAGCGCCCCCGGTGCCTCCCGTGCCGCCCGTTCCGCCGGTAGCGCCCCCGGCGCCGCTCGCACCGCCTGCACCACCCATCCCGCCAGCGCCGGAACTTCCCGCGGCGCCGCCAGCACCAGAGCTGCCCGCGACGCCGGCTGCCCCCGCACTACCCGAGCTTCCCGCAGCGCCTGGCCACCCGTCGCGCCGGAGCTCCCGCCAGCGCCTCCCGTCGTGCCAGCGGAACCACCCGAGCCGCCGGTACCCCCTGAGGCGGAGCTGCCGCCGCTCGACGCGTCGGTGCCGGCGTCGTTGTTGCCAAACCGGTGCTCCGAGTCGGAGGAACACGCCACGACGAGGATCGTCGCCGCGCACAGAGCGGACGACTTGGCCACGCGGGTGAAGGTGCTGATGCCCTGGCTCTTCATGTTCTGCTCTCCTTCTTCGTGGTTGAATCAGTTCTGACAGGCGTAGTAGCCGCCCGGCAAGTCAATGGAGTTGAGGGGCTTACACGTTTGAGGCGAAGGACACTCGGAGTTCAACGAACACAGGATCATCCGGCCGAAGCCCTGCACGCTGCTACACGTGGGAGCGCACGTCGCCCGCTTCTCTCCGCTCGCCAAGGCGTGCTCGAAACAACAGTGGCCCGTGGCGCAGTCGTTCTTGCTGTCGCAGCGGATGGTTGTCGCTGGCGCCGGACAGGAGTTGAGGCTGATGGCACACGCGCCCGAAGCATTCGGTGGATGCCAGCAACACTTCTGAGCAAGGGCGACGCCGCCGTCTGTGGTCGACTGAACGACGCTGCACTCCAAGTTGTCATCGCACTTGACCTTGGTCGCGACACCGATGTTCACGGTGGACCCTCCGCTCCCAGCAGCTCCCCCGGATCCCGCGCTGCCCGCCGAGCCGCCGCTGCCGCTGCTCCCGGCCGAACCCGAGGCGCCGGCGCTGCCGCTCGCTCCTGCGCTACCACCGGAGCCTCCCCCTGTGGCGGCGCTGCCGCCGGAACCGGCGCTGCCTCCGGAGCTGCCCGCCGACCCGCCGCTGCCAGCGCTGGCGTCAGGCGAAACGATCGCGGTGGTAGAGTCCGACGAACACGCCGCGGTCACGAGAACTGTAATGTAAGCGCAGAAAAATATTGATGAATTCAAGGTTGCGGGCACGGCGCCTCCGGTCAGTGACGAGAGCCGTGAGGGTAGCCGACGGACGAAGCTTGGGCACCATCGAGCGGTGATCGAAAAGTGATCGGACCCGGGAACGGCTCAAGAGCTGTCCTGCCACACCTGAGCGACGAGTTGCGGGCAGCAGCGTTGCCCCTGGGCGAGACGGAGCCACGCCTCCCCTGCCTGAGCATCGCGCCGAGAAGATCGCCGCGGTGCATGGCACCCGGGCCAAACTCTGCTCCGCGCAGCCGCACCGGGGCCGCCGTGCGCGCGCTGCTCGGATTGTCACCGAAGACAGCGCGCGTCGTCACCGAAGACAGCGCGCGTCGTCACCGAGGACGGCGAGGAGGAAGTTCCGATCGAACATCGAACGCGGCCCGCAGAGTCGGGCCCACCGCCACCGGCTCCGCGGCTGCCTCCGGCCCCCAACTCAGCTCCGGTTTCTTCCGCGCGCCACCACGGGAGTAACCTTCCTCGTCGGGCACTTCGCCCCAGTGGTCGTGGTCGCGCTCGGGGCCGAGTGGACCCCGCTTGTGACATACTCGCGGCGTGACCGCTCCCTTCCCCCAACCGTGAGCGCGGCCGTGACCAGCTACTTCGCGGACAACGAGGATCTGAAGTACTACGTCGAGCGGGGCATCGAGTGGGAGCCCATCGTCACGCTGGCGGAGAACGGCTTCCGGCAGAGCGACGGCTTCGCGACGCTGGACGAGGCGCTGGAGGCCTATCGGAGCGCGCTCGAGCTGGTGGGTGAGTTCTCGGCGACGCGCATCGCGCCGCGAGTCCCGGAGATTGCGCACGCGCCCATCCGGCTGGAGGGCGGCGAGGTGGTGTTCCCGCCGGCCCTCGACGCCATCTTTGCGCAGGTGCGCGAGCTTGGGCTCGCGGGCATGTGCCTGCCGCGGGAGCTCGGCGGCATGAACCTCCCCATGCTGCTGCACTACGCCACGGGGGAGATGTTCGCGCGCGCGGACGCCTCGGTGATGAGCCACCATGGCTTTCACGGTGGCATCGCGCTGGCCATGCTGTTCCTGTCCACGATGGAGGGCACCACGCAGTACGACCGGGACAGCGGGCGGCTGGTGCGCACGCGCTTCGAGGCCCAGATCCGCGAGATCGCCAGTGGGCGCGCCTGGGGCAGCATGGACATGACGGAGCCCGGCGCGGGCAGCGATCTGGGCGCCATCACCACGCGCGCAGCACAGGACGCGTCGGGCGCGTGGCACGTCAGCGGCGAGAAGATCTTCATCACGTCGGGCCATGGGAAGTACCACTTCGTGCTCGCGCGCAGCGAGCCGCAGGGCGGCCTCGCGGGCCTGTCGCTGTTCCTGGTGCCGGCGTGGGAGCAGGAGAACGGACGGCGCGTGCGCCGCGTCACGCTCGAGCGCCTGGAGAACAAGCTGGGTCACCACGCGTCGGCGACGGTGGCCCTCGGCTTCGAGCGCGCGCCCGCCGAGCTGGTGGGAGAGCGCGGGCAGGGGTTTCGCCAGATGCTGCTGCTGATGAACAGCGGGCGGCTCAGCGTCGCGTTCGAGAGCCTGGGCGTGTGCGAAGCGGCGTATCGCATGGCCCGCGATCATGCCGCGTCGCGCGTGACGATGGGTCGCACGCTGGAGCGACACGAGCTGATCGCCGATCGGCTGGACGAGATGCGGAGCGACATCGAGGGTATCCGCGCGCTCGCCATCGCGGGCGCGTGGCATCACGAGCTGGCGCATCGCAGCCGCCTGGCCGAACACCACCTGGCGCGTGACGCGGGTGAGGCGAGGCGGCTGGGCGCGACGGCCAAGCAGCACCAGCGCGCCGCGCGGCAGCTCACGCCGCTGGCCAAGTATCTTGGCGCGGAGAAGGCGGTGGAGATCACACGCCACGCGATCCAGCTCCACGGCGGCTGTGGCTACCTGCGCGAGCAGGGCGTGGAGAAGCTGCTCCGCGACTCGGTGCTGATGCCCATCTACGAGGGCACCAGCCAGATCCAGGCGCTGATGGCCACCAAAGACGCCCTGGGCGCGGCGCCCTGGACGCTCGCGCGGCGGCTGGCCCGCGCGCGCTGGCAACAGGTGTCGGCGCGCGACGCGCTGGCTCGACGCGTGGCGTACATCGAGTCGCTGTCGCTGGGTGCGCAGCAGCACTTGCAGCGGCGAGTCACGCGCGATCGCTTGCGTCGCGTGGTGGATGGACCCGCGGTCGAGTGGCTGGCGGCGCTCCGCGCGGGGCCCGATCCGCGCCACGACTTCGCGCCGGCGCTGCTGCACGCCGAGCGCCTCACGCGCCTGCTCGCGGACGCGGCGGTAGCTTCCACCCTGCAAGCCCAGGCCGCGCGCCACCCCGAGCGACGCGACGTGCTCGCGCGCTACCTGGATCGCGCCGAGCCCCGCGCGCGCCACCTGCACGACGTGATCACCACGAGCGGCGAGCGGTTGCTGCGGGAGCTGGCGGCGAGGGCGCGGGTGCAGCGCTCTAGAACGTGACCGCGATGGCTCGCGGCGCCGATCGGCGAGGGGGACGTGTTCTCGCCGACGGCGCTGGGGATCACTTGCGGCTGGCCACGAAGACGGCCGCATCGACCCCGTGCTTGAACGCCATGTTCGACTCGTATGCCGCGCGGAAGTTGCGATCCGTCGCCAGGCGATGGCTCAGCTTGGTCTCGGAGTCGAGCCCGAACTTGCCTGCCTGAGCCTTGCCGAGCTCCGCGAACTTCTGCGCGTCGGCGCGCACGGCGTTCCACTTCGCGTCGTCGCGCATGAGGGGCGTGAGGATCTTCATGGCACCGCCACGCTCACCGGCGACCGCGCGCTTGTCGCGGATCTGGTGCCGCACGTACTCGTTGGGCAGCGCGGCCGCGCCTGCGTAGACTACGGCCAGGTTGACCGCGTCTCGTCGGTGCGCCTCGTTGAGCTCCGCCCCCTGCTGGACCGCGGTGTAGGCCGCGCTCAGCATCGTGTACAGGGCGTAGCCCGGCCCCGTGATCGCCGCGGTAGCGCCGGTCCCCATCCCACCCGCAGCAAACGCGAGCTGATGGACGCCTTCGACGGCGTGGTCCCTGACGAGGCCGGGGACGGTGCCCTTGACCGTCGGCTGGTGTGCCTTGGCGGTCTGCCGAGCGGTCTTGCCGTGTAGCTTCTCTCCGCCCGTCAGGACGCCCGCTTCTTGCGCATGGCGCTGCCAGTCTCGATCGGTCTTGCCGTTGGCTACGGGATTGGTCATGTGCCGTAGGTCGGCTGCGTCACCGCGCGGTTGCGGAGAAACTCCCCAGCCACCGCCCGGTGGCTGTCCGGCTACGCCTCTCGGCGGGCCATCACCACCTGCCGACGGCGGTCAGCCCCGCGCTGTGGGGGCTGACTGACGGAGCGAACTGAAGCTGTGCGGCGGTTGCCCGTGGTGAGGGAGCCGTCAGCAGCAGGACCACGCCGCCCACGAGCAGCGCGCCACCGGCGGTGAAGGCGATCGTCTCCAGGGTGGCGGCCTGGCTGACCTCGTCGTTCAGGGCGTTGACACGCGCGTCCTCGTCGGCCGAGCAGCCCTTTCCCGTGGGGCAGACCGCGGCGCGATCACTCACCTTGGAGCTTCGCTGCAGTTCGAACACCAGGCCGAAGCCGAGCCCCACCACACCCAGGCCACCGGTGACCCAGCCCAAGGTGCGCTGCGTGGCGCCCGGCTCCGTGCCCGAGTCGGCGCGCGGTGAGCCGTAGGGATCCGCCGCGCTCGGGCTCGCCCCGACCCCTCCGGTCGCGGTCTGTGCCGGGTCGTCCTCCAGCGGCTCCACCCGGTAGGTCGTCACCGCCGCGTTACCGGCCACCGTGACTCGAACCGTGCGCGCGAGCTTGCCCGGTGCGCTGAGCTGGAGCACGCGCTCGCCTGCGTTCACCGGGACCGGGGTTCCCCATAGCGCCGGGTCGACCAACGCGCCGTCGGCGCGGATCTGCAGCCCTTCCACGGCGCCGTCTTCGGGGACCTCGATCACCAGCTTCGACAACTTCGCGGCCAGCGCCGATGCGCGGTCCTTCGCGACCTTCACGCGCGCGTCGCCGCGCGCTTGCGCCAGCTCAGCCGCGTCGCGCCAGCTGGCCCAGGCGCTGGCGAGCTGCCCGTCCTTCTCGTAGCAGTTGGCCAGGTGCAAGAGCACGCCGAGCTGGGGATCGAGCCGATTGCTGTTGGCGAACTTGAGGCACGCCTGCGCGAACGCGCCCTGGTCCATCAGCGCCGTCGCCTCGTCGAAGAGCGACACCGCCATCGCCTTGTTCGAATCACTGGATTGCGCCGAGCACACGAAGGCCGCCGTCGAGGTGGCGAGGGACAAGCGGAACGCGAACCGGCGTGCGAGGGTTCTCAAAGTCGGCCTCCGAGATCGCTGCCGCTCGTGGTGCTGGGGGGTGGCTTGACCGTGGGCACCACGGCGGTTGGCGGGGGGGGGACCTTCGCCTCGGTGGTCGGCTGTGCTGGAGGGTTCGCTTGGAGCTTTGCGGTCTTGCGCCCGGTGGCGCCCGGCTTCGGCGGCTCGGCTGCAGCCGGTGGCTCGGGCGCTTCGGGGTCCGCTTTGGCGGGCGCGACCTGCGGATCCGCCGGCGGGGGCTCGGGAGCCGGGACGTCGATGACCGCGCCGGCGCTGGCCTCGCTCGTGGCGGCCGTGCTCGCGGCGACGTCTCGCGACCCGTAAATGACGGCAACGCCGGCGACCAAGCCCACCACCCCCAGCGCGGCTACCCCCAGCGCGATGGGGATCAGCGGCAGTGAGCGCTTGGGGATGGAGGGCGCCGTCTCGCTCCACGCCGTGACCGACGCGGTGGACGAGCCCGCATGCGAGCGCGCTTGCGCGAGCGGCTCCTCCGGCACCACCACCGACGCGGCGGCAGGCGGCAGCTCGTCCGACGACGGTGGCAGCGCCGTGCTGCCCACCGACTGCCCCGCGCCCTGAATGACGCGCGTGATGCGGCGGACCGACGTGCGGGCGTGCTTCGGCGCCAGCTCCGCCAGCGCTACGGCCAGCTCCGCGACGTTGGCGTAGCGATCTGCTGGCGACTTCCTCAAGCAGCGCGTCAAGATGGAGTGGACCGCCGGGGGGAGCCCCGCCCGCAACGTGTGAAGTGGCGCCGGTTCCTGCTGCAGCACCATGGCGCAGAGCTGAGGCACCGTGTCGGCGTTGAAGGGTGGCTTGCCCGCCAACAGCTCGTACATGATGGTACCGAGCGCCCAGATGTCCGTGCGGTGGTCCACGTCGCGTGCCGACGCCATCTGCTCCGGCGACATGTACAGCGGCGAGCCCATCATCGCGCTCGTCTTGGTCAGGCCCAGCTCCGGGCCCGACGACGAAGCGTTGGTGATCTTGGAGATCCCGAAGTCGAGCACCTTCACGAGCGGTGTGCCGTCCGCGCGGGTGGTGAGGAACAAGTTCGAGGGTTTCAGATCGCGATGCACGATGCCACGCACGTGCGCCTCGCACAGCGCCTCGCAGGCTTGCAGCAGGTACTCCGCGACCGCCTCGGGGGCGAAGGGGCCGCTATCGCGCAGCATCTCCCCCAGGTCCTTGCCCTGCAGGAACTCCATCACCATGTAGGGCTCGCCGGAGTCGAACGTCCCTACGTCGATGATGCGAACGACATGCTCGCTCTTGATCTTCGTCGCAGCGCGAGCCTCCCGCACGAACCGCGCTACGGCGTCTGGCACCGCCAATGCCTCGGGCAGGAGGAACTTCAGCGCAATGCGCTCGTCCAGCTGAAGGTGATGAGCGGAGACGACCATCCCCATGCCGCCCATGCCCAGCAGCTTCTCGACGCGGTACTTCCCCGCGAGCACATCGCCTTCGTTTACGCCCACGAGCAGCGCGAGAACTGTCTCACGGGGCAGCAGCAGCGGCAAGTCAGCGGAGATTCTGCAATGGTTTCCTGCAATGCGAGTGCATGCTGGATGGATACGAACGAGCGAGCGAAGCGGCGCCGTGCAAGTCCGCTCTCGGCTGCAGCGCGTCGAGGAGCGGGGGAGTAGACTGCCTGGGATGTTTGGACGTTGGCAGAGGCGGCACCCGACACTCGAGACGCCGCGCGGAACGGCGGAGTTGGCGCATGCGGTCGAGCAGCACCTGCCGGAGGCGGACCCGGAGACCGTGCAGGTCGTTACCGCCATCAGTGGTCTGCTCGGCGCGGTCGCGTATGCCGATCGCGACTACGCCGAGAGCGAGGAGCGCCGGGTGCGACGTGAGCTCGCGCGGGTACACGGCATGACGAGCGCCGGTGTCGACGCCATCTGCGCGGCCCTGCGGCGTCACGTGCTGCTGATCTCCACCGTGGAGGTGCCCGGCTACTGTCGAACGCTGCGAGAGCTGGGTGACCGTGAGCTGCGCGCGGAGGTGCTCGGCGTGCTGCTCGAAGTGGCAGCCGCCGACGACCAGATCACCCACACGGAGACCAACCTGCTGCGTCAGCTCACGACCTCGCTGGGCCTGACCCAAGACGACTACAACGCGGCCCAGGCCCGGCACCGCGAGAAGCTCGCTGTGCTTGGGCGCGAGTAGCACGCAGCGGCGAACTAGATCGCGTAGTCCCCGCGAGGGAATGTCTTGACGTCCCGGAGATCGACCAGGACTCGGTCGCCGCGCTCGATGCCCCGCTCGTCGAACTCGTGCTTGGGCATCTGCACGGTGATGGTGTGGCCGTCCTTCATCGCGACCGAGAGCTTGACGTAGCCGCCGATGCGCACGAGTCGCTCTACGATGGCGACGTGGTCGCCGTCTTCACCGTGGGCCTTGCGCACGCCCACGTCCTGCGGACGCACGAAGGCGTCCCGGTCTCCGGCGAGCTTGTTGGCGCCGCCGACGAAGGCGGCGACGAACGGGTTGGCGGGTCGCTCGTAGATCTCGGTGGGCGAGCCGGCTTGAGCGACCGTTCCCGCGTCGAGCAAGACCACATGCTCGGACAGCTCGAACGCCTCTTCTTGATCGTGGGTCACCAGCAGGGTGGTGACGGGCAGCTCCTCGTGCAGCCGCAACAGCCACTCGCGCAGCTCGACGCGCACCTTCGTGTCCAGTGCGCCGAAGGGCTCGTCGAGCAAGAGCACCCGGGGCTCGGTGGCCAGGGCGCGAGCCAGGGCGATGCGCTGACGCTGGCCGCCGGACAGCTCGTCCGGTAGCCGGTGACCGTACTCGCCGAGCTGCACCAGGTCGAGGAGCGCGGACACCTTCTTGGCGATCGCGTCCTTGGGGCGCTTGCGGATTCGCAGCCCGAAGGCGACGTTGTCCGCGACGGTCATGTGCCGGAACAGCGCGTAGCTCTGGAACACGAAGCCCACCTCGCGCTCGCGCACGGGGATGCGGGTGACGTCGCGGCCGTCGATGTGCACCGTGCCCGCGTCCGGCTTCTCGAGCCCTGCCACCATGCGCAGCAGCGTGGACTTGCCCGAGCCCGAGGGCCCGAGCAGCGAGGTGATCCGGCCTGCCGGCGCCTGGAAGCTGACGCCGCGCACGGCGGCCACCTCTCCTTCGCCGCCGAAGTGCTTGACCAGCGCGATGCCCTCGACGCTCACGCGCCCACCTCCGGCGCGGGGCGAAGCGGCGTGCGGCCGCGACGGGCGCGCCACTGCACCACCTCTTTGGCGACCAGCGTGACGAGGGCGAGGGACGCGAGCAGCGACGCGACGGCGAAGGCGCCTGCGAACACGTACTCGTTGTACAGGATCTCGACGTGGAGCGGCAGCGTGTTCGTCTCGCCGCGGATGTGCCCGGACACCACGCTCACCGCACCGAACTCGCCCATGGCGCGGGCGTTGCACAGGATCACTCCGTAGAGTACGCCCCAGCGCACCTTGGGCAAGGTGACGTGCCACAAGATCTGCAGACCGGTCGCGCCCATGGTCAGCGCGGCTTCCTCTTCCTGGCTGCCCTCCGCCTGCATCACCGCGAGCACTTCGCGCGCCACCAGCGGGAAGGTGACGAACGTGGTGGCGAGCACGATGCCCGGGACGGCGAAGATCACGCGCACGTCCGCCAGCGCGAGCAGCGGGGCGAGCGGACTCTGCGCGCCGAAGAGCAGGACGAACAGGAGCCCCGAGATCACCGGCGAGACGCTGAAGGGCAGGTCGATCAGGGAGAGGAGCACGCTCTTACCGGCGAACTCGTACTTGGAGATGAGCCAGGCGGCGGCGATGCCGAACACGACGTTGAGCGGCACGGCGATGGCGGCGGTCAGCAGCGTTAGCCGAATGGCGCTCAGCGTGTCGGGGTGAGTGATGGCGGACACGAACGCGCCCACCCCCTCGCTGAAGGCGGACACGAACACCAGCGCGAGGGGTAGCACCAAGAACAGCCCGAGGAAGGCGAGCGCGACGGCGATCAAGGCCGCTCGCGCTGCCGGCGGTTCGTCTTGGACGCGCTGCCCCACGCTGCGGCGGCCAAGGCTCGAGACCGCCGCGCTCACGTCCGCGCCCTCCGCGCCAGCCGCTGTGCCGCGTTGATGCCCAAGAGCGCGAGGAAGGAGACGCCCAGCATGACCGTGGCGATGGCGGTCGCTCCGTCGTAGTCGTACTGCTCGAGCTTGGTCACGATGAGCAGCGGCGCGATCTCGGTCCTGTGCGGCATGTTGCCGGAGATGAACACGACCGAGCCGTACTCGCCGACGCCGCGCGCGAACGCGAGCGCGAAGCCCGTGAGCATGGCCGGCCAGAGCTCGGGGAAGATGACGGCGCGAAATGTCTGCAGCCGGGTGGCTCCCAGCACCGCGGAGGCCTCCTCGACGTGGGGGTCGAGGGCTTCGAGCACGGGCTGCACCGTGCGCACGACGAACGGCAAGCCGACGAACACGAGCGCGAACACGACACCCACGCGGGTGAACGCCACCTCGATGCCCAGGCCCGCCAGCGGCGCCCCGAGCCAGCCCGTCGGCGCGTACACGGCGGTGAGCGCGATGCCCGCGACGGCGGTGGGTAACGCGAAGGGCAAATCCACGATCGCGTCGACCAGCTTGCGGCCGGGGAAGGGGTAACGGATGAGCACCCAGGCGACCAGGGTGCCGAACAGCGCGTTGACGAGCGCAGCCACCAGCGCTGCGCCGAAGCTCAGCCCGTAGGCCGCCAGGGCGCGCTCCTCCGTCGCGGCGCGGAGGATACCGGCGGGACCCAGGCTCGAGGCGCGCAGCACCAACGCGCCGAGGGGCAAGAGCACCAGCACGCCGAGATAGGTGAGGGTGTAGCCGAGGCTCAGGCCGAAGCCCGGGAGCACCCCGCGGCAGGTGGCGCGGCGCCGGGCGGTCAGGGGAGGGGCCTCGGGGGTCATCCGTTATAACGGAGGAGCGTTGGCGAACTCTTCCCGGGCCGCAAGCGGAATTCTGCCAGAACTGTAGGGATCCTCAGCGGAACTTGCGCACCGCGAAGCGGCTGAGCTGGACGGGTGCGTGCTCGTCGATGCCCGCCTTGCGGCGCGCTACCTGCAGCTGCTGGTGCGGGCTGTCGATGCCGGGCACCTCGGGCAGGAGCACGCCGCGGCGACCGGCGTCGTCACGGACGATCACGCCGAAGCGTGCCGGATCGAGCTGCTCCACGCCCCGGATCGGCTGCTCGGGCAGCAGCACGCTGACCTCGATGCTCGTGCCGGGGAGCTCGTCGGCGGACAGGGGCGGGAAGCGGGGATCCTGCGTGGCGGCGAGCACCGCGACCCGCGCGACCTCGCGCGTGAGGCTCGGCTCGCCCGGAGCGAGGCTGCCGATGCAGCCGCGAAGAGTGCCGTCCGCGCGCCGCAGCGTTACGAACGCGGGGGCGGCGGGCCCGGCGCCCGTGGGGTCGAGCGCGCGTCCCTGCAGGGCGGCGACGATGGCGGCTCGCGCGAGGGCGGGCAGGCGCGGGCCAACTTGCTCCAGGGTCTCCGTCATGCTGGTGGCGGCTCCCGTCATAGCGCGGAGTCGGCGCCGGGCGCACGGCGTTTGACGTCCGCAGGCGGCGAGGTCACCGTCCAGGGAAGTGGCCCGTCGCATCGCTCCGCTGCGCGCGCAAGTCGCCCTGTTGGCGCTCGGGTGGGCTGCGGCCTGCGGCGGCGAGGATTCGGCCAGCGCGCCGCCCGGCGCCGTCGCCGACGCCACGCCTGAGGCAGGCGCCGAGGCCGCCGCGGGCAGCGGTGGTTCCGCGGCCGGCGGTCACACTGGCGCAGACGCCGCCGTCGAGGCCGACGCGCCGACCCCCGGCCTCGGACCGCCGTACCCCATCGTGCTGTGCCATGGCTTCTTCGGCTTCGAGCAGTTCGCCGGCGCCGAGTTCGCGACCTACTTCTACAAAGTGCGCGAGCACCTCGCGTCCCAGGGGGAGACCTTGGTGTTCACGCCGGCGGTGGATCCCTTCAACGACTCCAGCGTGCGCGGGGCGCAGCTCATCGAGCGCATCGAGCAGATCCGCATGGCGACGGGCTACGCCAAGGTGAACCTGGTCGGCCACTCCCAGGGCGGGCTCGACGTCCGAGTCGTGGCGCACGAGCGCCCGGATCTCGTCGCCTCGGTCACGACCATCGCGACGCCTCACGGGGGCACTCCGGTGGCGGACTTGGTCCTGAAGCTGGTGCAGAGCCCCGCGCTCCAGGACGTCCTGGATGCTGTCGTAAAGCTCGTGGGCGCGCCGCTCTACGACGCGGTGGGCGAGGACACCTCCGTGATGGCGCCGCTGAAGCTGTTCTCCAAGCCCGGGATCACCGCGTTCAACGCCAAGTACACCGACTCCCCGTCCGTGGAGTACTACTCGATCACCGGGCGCACGGGGTACCACCTGGGCGGCAGCCACTGCAACGTGGCCAATGCTCCGAGCTTCGTGAGCAAGTACAAGCTCGTGACGGACGCGACGGACGCGCTGCTGGTGGCCACCGAGACGTACCTGGACGGGGGGCTGACGGATCCGTATCCGAACGACGGCTTGGTGCGCGTGCAAGACGCCAAATGGGGTACGTTCCTCGGCTGCGTCCCGGCGGATCACCTGGACGAGGTCGGTCACCTGTTCGGCGACAAGCCCGGGCTCACGAACTCCTTCGACCATCTCGAGTTCTACGCGAGCCTGGTCGCCTTCCTGAGGCAGAAAGCGTTCTGACGCGCATGACCGAGTCGAGCTCCGTCATCCTCCGGCTCGGGCGCATCGCCGAGATCGTCCTCAATCGTCCAGACAAGCACAACGCCATGACCGCCGACATGGGCCTCGCGGTCGAGCGCGCGGTGCAGAGCGTGAACGAGGACACCACGACTCGGGTCGTGCTCGTGCGTGGCAGCGGCCGCGCGTTCTGCGCGGGCGGAGACTTCTCGTTCATCGACGCGGCCTCTCGGCGCAGCCCGGAGGACAATCGGGTGGCGATGCTGCGCTTTTACGCGAGCTACCTGTCGATTCAAGCGCTGCGGGTGCCGAGCATCGCGGTGCTGCACGGCGCCACTGTGGGCGCTGGACTGTGCTTTGCGCTGGCGTGCGACGTGCGCCTGGCCGCGCGCGAGGCCAAGCTGGGGGCGAACTTCGTGCGGGTGGGGCTGCACCCGGGCATGGGTTGCACTGCGCTCTTGCCGCATGTGGTCGGTCCATCGCGGGCGACGGAGCTGCTTCTCAGCGGCCGTCTGCTCACCGGCGACGAAGCGGAGCGCATCGGCCTCGTCAGCCGCGCGGTCGAGCGCGACGGTCTCGACGCGCTCGCGGCCGAGACAGCCGAGGCCATCGCCAGCGCCGCGCCCATCGCCGTTCAGCAGACCAAGGCCACGCTGTCGGACGCGCTGCGACGGGAGCTCGGCGGGGCCCTCGAGCGCGAGGCGCGCGCGCAGGCCATCGACTTCACGACCGCCGATCTCGCCGAGGCCGTCGCCGCCTTCGGCGCGGGCCGTGGGCCGGAGTTTCGCGGACGCTGAGCGGGGGCGGTGTGCTATCGTCGGGCTGCCATGGGCAGCGCCGTCGTGCAGACCAGCACCCTGGGCGTGCTCGCGCTGTCGGCCGCGCTCGGCTGCTCGCTGCTCGCGCCCTCGGATGACGAGCTGCTCGGGGGCCCAGGCGGCGCGGCCGCCGCCGGCGGCGTCAGCGCCGGCGGCTCCGGGGGCAACGGCGCCGCGGGCGGCACGGGAGGAGCGACCGGCGGCACGGGAGGAGCGACCGGCGGCACGGGCGGAGCGACCGGCGGGATGGGTGGCGTCGACGGCGGCGCCGACGCAAGCGCGGGCGCGGGCGGGTCCGGCGGCGCGTCCTGCACGCCCGGCGCGACGGCCGCGGTGAAGAAGCCGGTGGGGCTGTACGTCATCCTCGATCGCACCTCGAGCATGTTCCAGGCGGGGCGCTACGCCTTCAGCAGCCAGGGCATCGCTGACTTCATGCAGCTGCCCGCCGCGGCGGGCACGCAGCTGGCGACCCAGACCACGCCGCCCCTCAGCGGGCAGCAGAGCTGCGCCGGCGCGGGCTACTCGTCGCCTGCGGTGGCCATGGGCGCGCTGCCGGGGCACGCGTCGGCGATCAGCGCGGCGCTCGCCAGCGCGGCTCAGGCGATCAACGCGCAGATGGAGGGCGTGCTCAACGGCGGCACCCAGTACGCCAAGGCCCACGCCGCCGCCAGCTCGGAGCAGGCGAGCCTGGTGCTGATCACCGACTGGAACGCCCAGTCCACCGAGCCCTGCGACAAGACGCCGCAGGTACTCGGTGGCATCGCCGCGGCGGCGATGTCGACGGATCCCTACGTGCTCACCTGGGTCATCGCGATGGACCCCAATAGCCGCAACGCCTTGCTGTCGGTCGGCACCAGCGGTCAGACCGGCACCCCGATCATCGCCACAGGCTCGGCGGCGGTGCGCGACCGTCTCACGCTGGCCTCCGCGCGCTGTCGCCTGGAGCGCCCGGCCGACACCACGGGTGGACAGTATCAGCTGGCGCGAACTGCGCCCAACGGCAAGGCGTTCACGCAGCTCGCGGGTCTGAGTGCGTGCACCAACAACTCCGAGGAGCACTGGTATCTCGCGCCTGATGCGCTGGTGCTGTGCCCGGCGGCGTGCGTGGAATCGGGTCCCACCGACGCCTACCAGATCACGACCACCTGCAACTGACTCGGCGTCCTCGTGAGCGTCGCTCTTGGCGTATGGTAGGGTAGCCCCGTGCGGTCGGCAGCGGGCTCGTTGGGTGTCGCGGCAGTCGTGGGTCTTACGGCGAGCGCGGGCTGCTCCCTGCTCGCTCCTCCCGATGACGAGCTGCTGGGGGGCAGCAGCGTCGGTGGCGCGAGCGCTGGGGGCAGCGGAGGCGGGGGAACGGGCGGCGCGTCCGTGGACGGCGGGCTTGGCGGCGCAGGGAGCGGCGGGGTCGCCACCGGCGGCGTGGGCGGAGCCGCGGGCGGCAGCGGCGGACTCCCCGCCGACGGTGGAGGCGGGAGCGCTGGAGCCGCCGGCGCCGACGGCGGCTCGTGCAGCCCGGGCACCACGCTCGCCGCGCCGCTACCCCTCGGACTGTACGTGGTGCTCGATCGCACGAACTCCATGTTTCAGAACCAGCGCTTCGCTTACTCGGCGGATGCGCTCCAGGATTTCTCGGCGCTGCCCACGAGCGCCGGAACCCGCATGGCGTTTCAGCTCGGGCCGCCGCCGCTCGGGCTCGGTCAGTCCTGCTCGGGCAACGGCTACTCCTCGCCGGATGTGCCCATGACCCAGCTGCCGGGCGGATTCGGCGCGATCCAGAGTCAGCTGAACTCGGCGACGCCGTCGACGCTGCTGCCGCTGTTCATGCAGGGCGCGCTCCTGGGCGCGACCCAGTACTCCAAGACGCAGGCCACGAGCGGTGCCATGCAGACTAGCGTCGTGGTGATCACCAACTGGACGAATCAGTCCAGCGAGAACTGCCAGAAGGCCAACCAGGACGTCACCGCCGCTGCGCTCGTGGGGGAACCCTACGTGCTCACGTGGTTCATCACGATGACGGGCCAGAGTCAGGACTCCCTGAACCAGGAAGCGCTGTCCGGCGGCACGAACGCCCCCATCCCAGGCATCAACAAGGCGACGGTGCTCGCGGCGCTCACGCGAGCGTCGGCGCGCTGTCGCTTCGAGGTGCCCGCGTCCGCTGCCGGGGGTCAGGTCCAGCTGCGGCCCGCCGCCAGCGCGGGACAGCCCTACGGCCAGGTGCAGGACCTCGCGGCCTGCACCCCGAGCTCGGTCCAGCACTGGTTCAGAGTCGCCGACGTCATGGTGCTCTGCCCGGCCGCGTGCGCCGCGCTCACGTCGCCGCTGCCGTTCGAGGTCGTCACGACCTGCAGCTGAAGCTCAGAACGTGGCGCCGAGGGTGAGCTGAGCGCCGCCCGGGCGCGGCGACGCGCGCAGGAAGCCGACCTGCTCTTGCGTGCTGCTCTTCGGGCGGGAGAAATAGAAGTACGCCGCGGCGCCCCCGGCCGCGAGCGCGATGCCCAGCGAGATGTCGGCGAGCAAGTAGCTCGAGCGCATGGAGTCGACGTCGTCGCTCGCGCAATTCGGCTTGCACGCGTCCAGATCAGCCTCCTTGGAACTTCCCGACAGTCCGAAGCCCACGAACCCACCGAGACCAACGACGGCCACGCCGCCGAGCACGTACACCAGGGGGTTGATCGTGCTGCTACTCGTGACGGGCTCGGGCTCGGGCTCGGGCTCGGGCGCGGCGGGAGCCACGGGACGCGGCAACTCGAGCACCACGGCCACGTCGCGCTGCCCCTGCATCAGCTCGATGCTCGTCTCGGTGGCGCGCCCGTCGGGTGCGACCAGCCGGACGCGGTGAGTGCCGGGATCCCGCTCGATGGACTGGCCCGCCCCCTCGGGCACGATCTGGCCGTCGATGATCACCGTGGCGCCCTTGACGGTGGAGCCGTCGGGAGCGCGCAGCTCTGCTCGAAACGAGGGCATCAGCTTGGCGAGCTCGGACACGTGGCGACCACAGTCCTTGTTGACGAGGCCCGGGCAGGCTTCGTGAGCGCACAGCAGCAGGTGGGTGCGTGCTTCGAGCAGCTTCCCGTCGGCGCGCAGGGCCTGGCCTTGCTCGTGAGCATCGAGGCACTGCGCCTTCGACGGTGGGGTGTTCGCGTGGGCCGCCGCGCTCACGGCGAGCACGGCGGCCAGCGCCAATCGAGCAGCATTCGGGGACGTCACAGGCAGTGCCTCTTGAAGCGTTTGATGCCCTGCTCGTCGATGACGTAGGGCGGGTTGCAGTCCTTCGGTGGGGACCACGAGTTCGGGGGCGGCTGAGGGGGGGCTTTGGTCGTTGTCGTTGGCGCCGGTGCGGGCGCGGGCGCAGGCGCAGGCGCAGGCGCAGCAGAGGGGACGATCGGTGCCCTGAGCCCCGACTGGGCGAGGGCGGGAGCGACGGCATCATCCTCGCTCTTGGCGGGTTCGTCCACCGCGGCGTCGCTCAGCGTCGCGCTCGGCTCGGGGAGGCTCACTGTCGACACGGCGCCAGCCGCGGCGCTGCTGGCGGCGTCGCTGCCGCGGCCGCGCAGGGTGAGGATCAACAGCGCGATGCTGGCGAGCGCCAACATCGCGACGACGGCAGCGATGGCGCCGAGCGGCATGCTGCGCGCGGGCGAGCGAGTGTGCGGCGGATCCGTGTGCGAGACCGCGAGCACCTGTGACACGTTGGAGGTCTGCGCGCTCGCCGACGAATCGGCCGGCTCGTGGGCCACCGCCAGGTCCGGGTGCACGCTGATCTCCGAGGGCTCCGAGATCTGGGTCGGGGGGTCGTCCGCTTCGGCGACGGGCTCGGGTCTCGTCGGGGTTGCCGAGCGCGCGTTCACTGCGGGTGCACCGTCCACGAGCTGCGAGCGCAGGACCTTCACGTTGACGTCGGACACGCCGCTGCCGAGCTGCGCGAGCCGCGCGGTGCGATGATCCAGCATTCCGCCAGCGTGGTGCTGAACCCACGCGCCCACCTTGCGCGGGATGGCGGGAGCCTCCGCGTCTTCCAGCGCCATGGCCATCTCGCGAGCCGAGCCGTAGCGGCGCGCGGGATCGCGCTCGAGCGCCTTCATCGCGACCGCGTCGAGGGCCGGTGACACGTCCGGCGCGAGGCTGCTCGGGGGCGGGATCTGCAGCTCGAGCAGACGGGTGATGGTGCCCGCTGGATCGTCTGCCGCGAACAGCAAGCGTCCCGTCAGCGTCTCCCACAGACACACCCCGGCCGCGAACACATCGGCGCGCGCGTCGACGGTCTCGTTGCGCACCTGCTCGGGTGCCATGTAAGAGAACTTGCCCTTGGTGCGACCCGCCTCCGTCGACGCGATGCGCCGGGCTGCTTTGGCCACGCCGAAGTCGAGCACGCGCGGCACGCCGTCGCGTCCGACCAGGATGTTCTGAGGCGAGACGTCGCGATGGACGATCTCGAGCAGCTCGCCGCGCTCGTCCGTCGCGTTGTGCGCGGCGTGCAGCCCGTACAGGGCTCCGCTCAGGATCGCGCTCGCGATCGCCGGCTCCACCAGGCCCGCTTGCTTGCGCGTGGCTTTGATCAGGTGCGACAGCGAGTCCCCGTCCACGTAGTCCATGACGAGGAACGGCGGGCTCTCGTCAGAGACGATGTCCAGCGTCGAGACCACGTTGGGGTGGCTGATGCGCGCGGCCATGCGCGCTTCGTCCAGGAACATGGCCAAAAAATCGGGATCCGACGCCAGGTGCGGATGAAGGCGCTTGATGGCGACCACCTTGGCGAACCCCACCTGGCTCAGCATCCGCCCGAGGTGAATGGTCGCCATCCCGCCCGACGCGATGCGATCGTAGAACGCGTAGCGGCCTTCGACGCTGCCAGGGAGGGACTCCGAACCCACGGCTAGATGGTAGCTCCGCCTGGCGATCCGGCTCAAGTTGGCGTGTAAAGGCCGCAAACGGGCGGGTCTCGCCGGGCCGAGGGGGTCACTGCGCTTGGAACACGAAGGGCATCTTGACGGTCGCGGTGTCACCGGCGGGCTCGAAGCGAGCCTGGCGCAGCACCCCAGCGACACAGGCGGAGACAGCCGGCGGGAGCGTCGCTGACTGCGACGTGGTCACCTTGGATACTCGCCCGCTGCGCTCGATAGTGAACGTGGCGTCGACCCGTCCCCGGGCGTCGGGTTGCTTCGGAAGCTCACGCGCGTAGCAGCGCCGGGTCTCGGCGCGCAGCGACTGCACGACCCGCAGCACGGAGGCGGAGTCTCGCTCCGCTCGCTCGCCTGGATTCTCGTCCTCGGTCGTCGCGTCGCCTTCGGCTGCGGCGACAGCGTCGGCGTCGGTGTCGAGCGCGCTGGGCGGTATCGCTTCGAGCTCCGGGACGGCTCGTTCCTCCTCGAGCAGCGGCTCCGGCGGCGCCGCGGGCTGGGGGTCAGGTTCCGTCGCCGCGGCCACCTCGGCCTGCACGGGGACGCGGAGGGTCATCCAGACGCCGGCCCCGGCCCCTGCCACGAGCATCACGAGGGCTGCCGCCAGCGGAGCGGCCTTCGACCCGGACCGCCGCGGCGGCTCCGGCGGAGGGTCGTCCTTGCCAAACCAGTCCGGGACCCCGCTCTTCGACATGGGACCATCGAACCGCGGGGCGGCGCGCGCCGCAAGGCTCGACCCGCTGCCCGGCGTGGTAGGGTCCCCGTGCCGCCCAGGAGCGGCTCGATGGCAATGGGATCGGACGACCAACCGACGAGCGCAGAGTCACCCGCCGCGCGTCCGGGTCCGTCTTCGAGTTCCGACGAGGAGTCGCTGGTCGGCGTCGTGTTGAACGAGACCTACCGAGTGGAGCGGTTGGTGGGCGAGGGTGGCATGAGCCGCGTGTACGAAGCGTGCCACACGCGCCTGCCGCACAAGCGCTACGCGCTCAAGGTCCTGCACGCGGATCTCTCGCGCAGCGAGGACCTGCTCGCGCGATTTCAGCGTGAAGCCGAGGCCGTCTCGAGCCTCTCCCACGATTCCATCCTGAGCATCCATGACGTCGGCGTCACCCCGCAAGGCGTCCCCTTCATGGTGTGCGAGTTCCTGGACGGCAGGGATCTCGCGGCGGTGCTGACGGCCACACCCAAGCTCGAGCCACTCTTTGCCGTGCGCCTCGCGCGCAAGGTCGCCGCGGCGCTGGTGGTCGCCCACGAGAGTGGAGTCGTGCACCGAGATCTGAAGCCCGAGAACGTGTTCGTCCTCGGTGAAGGTCCCGACCCCGAGATCAAGGTGATCGACTTCGGCCTCTCGCGCTTCGTGGACGGCTCACGCTCGACGATGACCCAAGCAGGCGTGGTGATGGGAACCCCCGCCTACATGTCGCCCGAACAGGCACGGGGCGAGCGGGGTGATCATCGCACCGACATCTACGGAGTCGGGGTGTTGCTGTACACGTCCCTCACCGGTCAGCCGCCCTTCGAGGAGGAGTCTCCTCAGCAGACGGTGCTGGCCGCCATGAGCCGCGAGCCGGCGCGCCCGAAGACGCTGGTGCCCAGCCTGCCAGACAGCGTGGAGCTGGTGATTCAACGCGCGATGGCGCGGGATCCGAACGACCGCTACCAGAAGATGCAGGATCTGTACTCCGCGCTGACGACTCTGGAGGAGCAGCTCTCCATCACGCGTCAGGTCGCCGGTCCTCGCGTCACCCAGGTCTCCATCTTGGTACAGGAGAGCGAGGACGACGCGCGGTTCGGTCGCTTGCGGCTGATGGGTCTGCTCGTCGCGGGCACGATAACTACCTGGTCCATCTTGGCGCTGGCGGCGATCGCCGGGGCGACCTGGATCGCGAAGCGCGAGCTGACGACGACCGAGCTGTCCATCGCGCTGCTGGGGGTGCTCGGCACGGCGCTCACGCCGATTCTGTTGTTGACGCTGCGGGTCAAGCGCCGGGTGTGGAACAACAGCGCCAAGGTCGCCGACGCCGTCGCCGCGCTGCGCGGACCCCTGGTGTCGGCGCTGATCGCCTACGGCGTGCTCATGCTGGTTCTACGCGTGGTGCGCTACGTCGGTCGTAGCGGCTGGCCCTCCGCGTGGGTCGGTTGGGATCTGATCCTGTTGGCGGTAGTCAGCGCGTGGGCGCTCTCCAGCCTCGCGGCGCGGCGCGCCGCCCGGGTCGTCACCGCCTGGCGACGAGCCGTGCTGGTGATGGGGGTGCGGAGCCTCGCGCTGGTGGTGACCGTGGGCGGGTTGGCCTACGGCCTACGCTCCACTCAGCCGCTCGGCGTCGTCGCCGAGGCTCCCGTGAGCCCCACCGCCGAGGCCAGCGCCGCGCCAGCGGTGCGGGCGCCCGCGACGGCCTCCGGCGGAATCGAGCCGGCGCCGGCCGCCGTGGCGCGGGACGCGAGCCTCGATGGCGCGATCATCGCCGCCCAGCGCGAGGGGCTCGACGCTCTGCGGGCGCTGGCGACGCAGCACCCGGGGGACGCGCAGGTGCTGCGGGCCTGGGCGGTCGCTGCGGCGAGCGACAGCGGTCAAACGCGCGAAGCGACCGTGGCCTTCGGTCAGCTGTTCGAGCGCGCTCCGGCGCAGGCCGGGGATCCGGCGCTGCGCCCGCTGCTGCTGAAGCTCGCGCACGGCAGCGACTCGGACGCGGCGCTGGACTTGATGGCGACTCGAATGGGCAGCCAGGGTCCCGATCTGCTGTACGACCTGTACCTCACCGCCCCCACGCTGCGTGACGCGGTACGGCTTCGCCTGCAGGCGCCCGCGACCCGCGAGCGCGCCAGCCCGGCTCTCGCCATCGCCTTCGACTTTCGCGTCGCGCCGAGCTGCTCGGCGCGCATCGCGCTGCTTCCGCGCGCGGAGAGCGAGGGGGACGACCGCGCTCTGACGGCGCTGGCGGCGTACTCCACGGGCACGAAGAAGGGCTGTGGTGCGCGCAAGAAGAGCCCCTGCCCGCCGGTGTGCGCCGCCGAAGCGGCTGCGTTTCGCCGCTCGATGCAGGTCATGAACGAGCGCTTCAGCAGAGAGAAGCAGGACAAGCGCTGAGCACGGCTCCCATCGTCGCCCGGGCGTGTGGCATCCTGCCGTCGTGAGGCATCACGTCCCGTGCGCTGTGCTCCTGGTGCTGGCGAGCGTGCTGTGCGCCCTGCCCGCGCGAGCGGCCGACTGTCCCGATGCGGTGCGCGCCTGGGTGGCGCGCTGCGGCAAACAGCTGGGGCAGCCCGTCGAGCTGCGCTTCTGCCCCACCCGGCGCGTGGTGCTGCGGCTACCCCGCGCGGACCTCGACGTGGAGCTGCGCGCTGGCGCCGGCCCGGCGTTTCGCCGCGAAGGGGAGATCGGGATCTCGCCGGTCGGCGAGTTCCCCGAGTGGAGACAGCAGCCGGCGGCGCGTCGCGACGCGCTCGAGGGCGTCGTGCGCTGCGTGCGCGACGACCCGACTGCGGATCTATTCGCGAAGCGTGCCTCCGTGGCTCGGGCAACCAGCGCGCCGCGCGAGCCGCCGCCGTGGCGGCTGCTCGCGCTCGGCCTCGCCGGGGCGCTGCTCGGCGCACGGGTCGCGCGTCGCGGCGGCCTTCGTCGCGCCGCCACCGGTGCGGCCGTGGGCCTGGGCGCGCTGGCGGCGCTCGCGTGGCTGCGTCAGCGGGTGCTGGGCTTCGCGTTCTTTCACCAGAATGGGCACGGTCCGCGCTGGATCGACACCGCGCTCGATCGCGGCGAGCTCGACTCACCCTACGGTCCCGGGTTTCGGGAGCTGTTCGCCTGGGCAGCGCACGCCACGGGCGCGGCGCCAGAGCAAGGGGTGTTCTGGTGGCAGGCGCTGCTGGGCGCGTCCATACCGCTGCTGGCGTACTGCGCAGCTCGCGGGGTGGGCGCGGATCGCTGGCTCGCGCTCGCGGTCGCCATCGTGCTGGCCGTCGATCCGCTGCTCGCGCGTCTCTCGCTCTCGGAGTCGTATTTTTCCGCCATGATGGCGTTCGACTTTGCGGCGGTCGCGGCGCTCACCAGCGCGGCTCGTCGTCCATCGTTGCGCTCGCCGCTGCTCTGGCTCGGCATCCTGACCGCGGGCTTGTGCATCGCCCAGGGGGCGCGCCTGCATCCGCTGGCCTGGGTGCCCTCGGCGCTCGTACCCGCGGTTGCGCTACTGGGCCCCGGCTCCCTCGCCGCCCGGGTGCGCGTGACCGTCGCGGCGGGCGTCGGCATCGCGTTGGTCGTGGCGCTCGTGACGGGCCCTGCCCTGCTGGAGGTGCTGAGCGGCCGTATCGGGCAGCAGTGGATGCCGAGCGCCGGTCTGCGCGTGTCGAACATGTCGCGCCCGGACTTCTGGCCCTACGTGGCCCTGCTCGGGATCGCCGCGCTCGTGCTGCGCCGGCGACGCGCGATCATCGCTGCAGCGGTGGCGGCGCTGGGCCTGGCCCACGCGCCGCTGGTGGACATGCTGAGCGCGCCGAACCTCGCGGTGGACGAGACCACGCGGCGCCTGGCCTGGCCGGTGGTCGCTCCTGCGCTGGCCGTGCTGCTCGCGGCCGCGCCGCGCCGCGTGCTGCGCGAACAGCGCCGTCGCCTCGGCCGCGGGGTCACCGTGCTGGTCGTCGTCATCGGGGGGGCTCGAGCGCTCTCTGGCTGTGGCCCCCTGACGGAGCTACCGACCGACGCCCTCGAGCAGCGCTTCGCGCTCGAGTGGCGCGCTGAGCTGACCCCGGGGGCGGCGGTGGCGTGGGTCGAGCGCGCGGAGAAGCGCTCGCTCGCGCTGCCGCTTCACCCGCCCAAGCACCCGGTGACCCCGCTGCCGCTCAGCACCGAGCGGGCGCCCATGGACTTCTCCGCCCAGCCCGGCACGCTCTATTATTACCGGTCGAGTTTGTGCTCCAGCGAGGACGGGCGCGCCTACTGTGAGACCCTCGAGCGCGCGCTCGAGCTGGAGCTCGTCGCCGAGCGAGAGTTGCCTGCGCGGCCGAGCATGCGCTGGAGTCTGTACGACGCCCCCGCCGTGCGCGTGGCGCTGTTCAGGCGGCGTTGACCTCGTCCGAAGCCCCATCGCTCGGGCCCGCACGGCTGAGGGCGCCGGCCAGCGTGGGGAGCTCGAGGGCGAGCTCGCGAGCGAACGCGCGGGTCCGCAGCGCGGTGTGCAGCGTCGACACGCCGGTGAGGATCGCGAACGCTCCGGAGCCGCTCCAGAGCGTCCCGTGCAGCCCGACCGCCAACGCAGCCGTCACCGCGCCGCACAAGCCAAGGAGCGGCGGGAGGAGCAGGCGGGGCCGCTCGGCGCCGAGCGCCCGCTCGAGTGCGTCGTCGAGCGCACCGCGCTCGCGGCCGCCGCTGGTGCGGTAGCTCACGCCTTCACCCGATGGCAAGGCGAGAGCCCGCGCCGTCAGGCGGGCGAGGGTCGTGTCACGCGCGCGAGCCAGCAGCGTCGCGAGATCGTCGCTGCGGAGGACGTCGGCGACGGAGAGCCGGGTCAGCCGTCGACGCAGCCAGACGGAGGCCGCGGCGAGCAACAGCCCGGTCGCCGAGACCCACTCGTGGAGCGGGACGCTCTGCGCCAATATCACCGTGGTCCAGGCCAGGAGCAGCGCCAGTCCCGTGGCCGACAGCAGCGCCAGCGTGTAGCGCCCCGGCTCGCTCTTCCAGGAGTGGTGCCGATGCAGAAACAGCGTGTCCACGCTCCCCCGGCGCAGGGCGTCGAGCACCCACCAGCCGAGCGCCGCGAACGGGAGCAGGAGGAGCGGGAGCATGAACAGATGCATCGCCGGGGTCGAGAGTACCCCGACGCCCGCGCGAGTTGTCGTCTCTCGGGGCAGCGCCTCAATCCGGCTGCAGCAGCAGCGGGGCTCGAGCGGTGCCGGGGGTGGACAGCGCCAGCTTGGACGCCACGCCGATCATGCACGCCACCACTGCCGTGTCGGGCAGATCCGAGCCTGCGTTGTGGGCGGTGGTGCCCATCGCGTCGACGGCCAGCGCGAGGGCGACGCGACCCTGCAGCGCGCTGTTGCGCTCGAGGCCGAGCGCGTAGCAGCGACGCAGCTCTGCGGAGCGCGCCTCGAGCGCGCGCTGGACCTCCGCCGAGTCGACCTCGCCCGTGGTCGTGACGCGGCCGACCCTCAGCCGCCCCCGGGGTGGGGGTAGCTCGCTGGGGACGGCGGCGTCAGGCGCAGGCAGCAGCCCCACGCCCGGCGACGCGTGCGCGGGGCCCGAGGCCGCGGGGGCGAGCAGCCGGCGCACGCAGCGCGCGTGGTCCCGAGCCCGGGCGCCAAGCTCGCTCTCGAGCCGCGGCGGCTCGGACAGCGGGCCCGTGCCCCCCCGGACCACGTCGTCCGAGTGGCCGCGCGCGCGGCAAGCCGCGATCACCTGATCGAGCCCGCGGCGCAGCAGCAGCAGGTCCTGGGCGTAGCGGCGAGGGTCACGAACCTCGGCGAGCAGCAGGCGCCCCTGGCGTTCACAGGCGTCCGGGTTCTTGTCTGCGCAGGAGCGCTTGAGCGCGACGTACTCGTCGATGAGCTTCTCGCCCTGGCTGCGGCAGCCGTCGTGCTGAGCGGCGGGACCGGCGGCGCATTGACGAGTCAGCGCGGCTTTCGCTCGCGCTGCGTCCAGGTCCCGCAGCGCCACGACCGCGGCTGCGCAGCTCCGGCGCGGCTCGAGCGCGCAGCCGAGCTCTCGTACCCGCGCGTAACGCGCTTCGCGATCCGAGAAGCCCGGGACGCTGACGTCGGAGCTGGGATCGGCCATGCGCAAGTGCAGCCCATTCAGCATGTCGGAGGCCTGCACACAAGCGTCGCTGTCGGAGAGCTCGCATCCCTTCTCGAACGCTTCCAGCGCCTCGTGTTCGAGCGTCGCCGCCTCCGCGCGTCCGGCCTGCGCGTGCAGCACGTAGTCGTGCTGGAGCGCGTCGCCCTGACGACGACACCCCTCGGCGTGCTTCTCCTGACACGCCCGCTGGCATTGGGTCGCGCGCTGGCGCGGTTCGGCTTGCTGGCAAGCCAGGAGTACGTCGGCGCTTCCGCCGCGCTTGCAGCCGGGAGTGGCGAGCAGGCACGCGACCGCCAGGATGGTGAGCAGGCTGGTCACGGCGGTACCGTACGCGCGGGTTCGCGTGGCGTCGAGGGCGCGCGGGCCCCGCTGTGGTGATCGGGCGCGAGGTGCCGTAGACTTTTGCCATGGGACTTCGACTCGGATCGGTTCTGGGCTTCGCTGGGGTGACGCTCGCCAGCGCCAGCGCGCTGGGCATGACGTACAAGGTGGGTCCCGGCGAGACCTACACGCAGCTGTCCCAGGTCAGTGGCCTGCTCAACCCGGGGGACGTGGTCGAGCTCGAAGGCGACGCGACCTACAACGGTGGAGTGGTCTTCTCACGCAACGGCACGGCCGCTCAGCGGATCCGCATCGTGGGCGTGCCCAAGAACGGCAAGCGCCCGGTGATCAGCGGCGCGACGAACACCGTGGAGGCAGCCGGCGATCACTACGTGTTCGAGGGGCTCGAGCTGACGGGAGGCTCCTTCCGCTGCTTCTACCATCACGCTCATGACATCACGCTGCGCGACTCGGTGGTTCGCGACTGCGCCAAGCACGGCGTGCTCGGCGCCGATCAGGACAGCGGCTCGCTCTTGATGGAGTACGTGGAAGTCTTCGGCTCGGGGGGCGGCACCCAAGATCACCAGATCTACATGGCCACCGACGAGACGGCGCACCCCGGGAGCGTCTTTCGTATGCAGTTCTGCTACGTGCACGGCGCCAACGGCGGCAACAACGTCAAGTCCCGCGCGGAGCGCAACGAGATCTACTACAACTGGATCGAAGGAGCGCTGTACCACGAGCTGGAGCTGATCGGTCCCGACGGTCAGAATCCGGCGCTCGCTCGCGAGGACTCGGACGTCGTGGGCAACGTCCTGGTCAAGACGCAGACCTCGTACGTCGTGCGCTTCGGTGGGGACGGGACCGGGGAGACGTTCGGCCGCTACCGCTTCGTGAACAACACGGTGATCGTGCAGCCCGGGGGCAGCGCCGTATTTCGCCTGTTCCATGGCATCGACAGCCTCGAAGCGCACAACAACGTCTTCTGGATGAACGGCAGCGGCGCCATGAAGCTCGTGCGCACGGTGGAGGCCAACTTCACCAGCGGCAGCCCCAAGCTCTCGGGTCAGAACAACTACCTCCCTCCAGGCGCGACGGACGTGCCCAGCGAGTGGACCGCTACCCTGGCGGCCGCCACGCCTGGCTTCGTGAGCCTCGGGGGCTGGGATCTGATGCCCGCGGACGGCAGCGTGCTGATCAACGCAGGTGCTGCGTCCCTCGCGGCACCTGCGGGTTACGACTTCCCCAGCCCCCTCGGCGTACCCGCGTTCCATCCGCCGCCGCGCGCGCTGCTCCCGGTCGGCACCGCGGCGGCTCGACCGGCGAACGGGGCCATCGACGTCGGCGCGTTCGAGCACGGTCCGCCGGCGACGGGCTCGGGCGGCGGGGCAGGCTCCGGCGGGGCAGGCTCGGGCGGCGGGGCAGGCTCGGGCGGCTCGGGCGGCGGGGCAGGCTCGGGCGGCGGGGTGGGCAGCGGCGGAGCCCCAGGCTCGGGCGGGGGCACCTCCAGCGGCGGCGCGCCTACCGCGAGCGGCGACGGCGCCGACGACGGCGGCTGCGGCTGTCGCACCACGCGCGGCGCGCCGGGTTCTGGCTTGCTCGCGCTAGTGCTGGGCACGCTCGCGCTCGGTCGGCGTCGTCGTCCGCCAGGTCTTCGTGGGCGCAGTAGGACTTGAACCTACGACTTCGACCGTGTGAAGGTCGCACTCTACCACTGAGTTATGCGCCCGAAGCAGCAGCGAAGCTGCCCCACGCCGTGCCCGCGGGCAACAGGCGTTGGGACGCCTTCGATAGCGCACCTCGCGGGGTAGATCAACGCCATCGGGGCGATCCAGCCATGGGCTACCCGAAATCCGCTGGTCCGCGGCCGGCGTCGTGATACGAGCGGCCGCCATGGATCCGGAGCTGATTGCCCAGCACGACGAGATAGAGGCGCACCGCCGGCGCGACCGCTGGCTGGGGCTCGCGGTCATCGTGCTGGCCTTCGGTTTGGGCATCGCCCTGTCGTACTGGGCGAGGGTCAAGTCTCAGCCGGAGGTCGCCGAGCCGCCGGCGCCCCCGAGCAGCGAAGGGCTGGTCGGCTTTCCGAAGGAGGTCGAGCCGCTCGCCGCCCTCAGCGCGGCTCGACTGCTGACCCGGCGCACCCTGCTCCGGGGGATCGTGCTCGAGGGTGTCGAGCCCAGCGGCACCGTCGACGTGAGCGCGCCGGGCGGGCGCGTGCGCTTTTCGTTTCAGAGCGCTCAGGGTCAGGGGCCGCAGCCGAAACGAGATCCCGGGACGCTGCCGCGCCGGCACTATTGCGGCAAGCAGAACGTCCACCTGCACGCCGACGGCTTGGTCGCGGATCCGGACATCACGGATTTCCCGTGTCCAGCGACACCCCAGGACCCTTTGCCCGAGCCGCGCTGTGGTCCGCGCGAGGTGTGGGCCCACGCCATCACGGCGGGCGCTCCCCGCGACCGACGCGCGCGCATCGAGTACTACCGCAGCCGCATCGGACCCGCGTGGCGCTTCGAGCTCGTGGGCACCTCGCATCGCTTCTCGCTCTACGGCGACTGCGGTCGCGAGATCGACGGCAAGGACGCCGTCGGCAGCGTGCCCTGAGTCATGGCTCCGCGGGCGTCGCGAAGGCGGACTTCAAGATCGCGGTGAGCAGCGCCTGCCGGCCGGTGGCGTCTTTGGCGCTGAAGCCCAGCAGCTTGCGCCCGACGCGCTGCTCGAGCTTGGCGAGCGCCGGTTTCTGGGCCGCGCGACTCAGCTTGTCCAGCTTGGTGGCTACCACGACCACCGGCAGCGGCCTGACGCGTCGCTGCTCGACGGACGCCACCAGATCGAGCAGCTCCTGGTCCTCGCTCTCGATGCCCCGACGCACGTCGATCAGCAGCACCACGAGCATCAAGCTGGGGCGCTGCACGAAGTAGTGATCGAGCAGCTTGGCCCAGGCGGCGCGCTCCGTCTTGGAGCGCTTGGCGTAACCATAGCCAGGCAGATCCACCAGATGCAGGAGGCGTCGGTCATCGACGGTCGCTTCGTAGAACCCGATCTGCCGCGTACAGCCCGGCGTCGAGCTGGTCCGCACCAGGTTCTGGCGCTCCATCAGGCAGTTGAGCAGGCTGCTCTTGCCCACGTTGCTGCGGCCCGCGAAGGCGACCTCGAGGGTGACCGGAGGCGGCAACGACGGGATCTCGCGGGCGGCTGCGACGAAGCGAGCCTGGACGACACGGGGGGACGGGCTGGCGCTCACCGCCGCCACCCTACAGCGGCTTTCATTGGGTCGTAACCTGCGTGTGCCCTGCGACTGACGCGACCGGGGAGCAGCCGGCGCCGGCCCCGCCGTAAGTTCCCGGTGGGGCTGTCGCCCCACACCCCGCGCGGGGTCCCCAACCCCGCGCCGCTGCTGTTCCATGCACTGGAAAGCCGCTGTAGCCCCGATCGCGCCCGTCAGGGGCGGCAGCAGAGCGTGGTCTCGGTGCCGCTGATGGCGCCGGTCACGGTCCCGCCAGTCGGCGGACAAGAGCTCGACTTCGTAGTCACCACGCTGAAGGTGTTCTCGGCGGAGTCGAGCACCGCGCAGCCCGGGGCGCTGAGGGTCTTGCCCAGCGCGGTGACACATGCGGAGTCGTCGTAGGCAGTGGCCGTGGCCGAGCACGTGACCGCGCCGCACCCGCAGGGCGTGCAGCTGCGGGTGTCCACCACGTTCGCCGACAGCAGGGTCTTTTCGGTCCAGCCCGTGGTGCACGCGTGGTTGCCGGTGCGATGCAGGCACACCCGCCCGAACCCAGCGGGGGGCCGCCGAGTGCACTTTGCCCCCGCGCCGCAGCCCGCGCCCTGGGTCCCCGCGGCGCAGCCGAGGATGTGGGTGGTGAAGGCCAGGGGTGGCTTGGACATCGCGCCCGTCGACTGGGCCGCGCACATGCCGCCGGCGGCGCCAAGCTCGAGCTTGAACGAGCTCTGGTCGCTGCCGGGGGAGAACGCTTGGCAGCCCGTGAAGGTGTGGTTGGTCCGGGCCTGCGACCCACAGTTGCTGCTGCCGTAGCTGGTCACCTTGGGATCGCCGCACGTGGCGGCGCTCGCGTCGCACGCGCAGGTCGGGCAGGTCAGCGCCGGCTGGGGAGTGGCCAGTACGCCACCCACCAGCGCCTGGTCCGGGAAATCGGCGGGGCAGGTCGGAGCGGCAACGTTGCCGAGCGCGACGACGATCGGTCCCGTCCACCCGCCCGGAGTGTCGGGAACGCAGAGGTGCGTCCCGACGCAGTCCGAGTCGGCGCAGTCCACCAAGCCGTCGGCGTCGTCGTCCTTGCCGTTCGCGCAGTCTTCCGTGGGCCCGCCGCCGCCGGTGCCGCCGGCGCTGACCGCGCCGCCGCGCCTGCGGCGCCACGACCGCGCCGCCGCCCGCCGCCCGGCACGCTGCCCGCGCCGCCGGTATGCCGCCGGTCTGCCAGCTCGCGTCCGTGGTGCTCACGCCGCCGCTGCCCCCGACCGTCGCGCTGGCGTCCGTTCCCTCCCGCTGTGCCGCCTCGGTGTCGAGCCCGCAGCCGACCAGTCCCACCACGGCGGCAGCGAGCATCGCCTTGCGCATGAGGACTCAGCCTAGCACGGAGGGCTCAGCGCTTCACCCGCCGGGAGAAGCCCTCACGCAGCGCCTCGAGCTCTCGGCTCCGGACGAGGCGGGCGGCCAGCAGGAAGCCTAGCCCGAAGACGGCTGCGGCGACCCCGCCCGGAGCGAGGGTCGACAGCGTGCCCGAAGGCACGGCCCGGGACACGAGGTGGGCCGCTCCGAGCGCGGCCCCAGCGGCGAGTCCGGCGGCCAGGAGCGTCTTGACGGAGCTGACGGCGATCTCCAAGGCGTGGAGCCGCGGCAGCCGGCCCCGCAGCAGCAGCCCGAGCAGCAGCATCTGTGCGAAGGCCGCGCCGGCCACCGCGAGACTGACCCCCACGTGCCCAAGCGGCCCTCGCAGCGAGAGCGCCAACACGACGAACACGAGGAGGTCGCAGGCGGCCACGAGCACGGGGGTGCGGGTGTCACCTAGCGCAAAGTAGACGGCGGCGAGCTGGCGCGTCGCTGCGACGCACCAGATGCCGAGGCCTTGTGCCATCAGCGCGTTGGCGGTCTCGCGCGTGGCCGTGGCGTCGAAGTGTCCGCGCTGGAAGATGAGCGCGACCAACGGCTCCGACAGCGCGACGACGCCGACGGTCGCGCCGAGCCCGACGAACAAGGAGAGGCGCAGCCCGTAGGCGAAGGTGCGGCCGACCTCCTCCAGGTCGCCGCGCGCGACGAGCAGCGAGAGGCTGGGCAGCGTGGCGCTGGACACGGCCATGACGAAGATGCCCTGGGGGAAGTCGCATAGCCGCAGCGCCCAGCCGAAGTAGCTCTGCGCGCCCTCGTCGAGCTCCGAGAGGAAGCGCCGTGCGAGCACGACGTCGACGTAGTAGACGCCGAGGCCAAGGAGCACCGGCCCCATGCGGCGGAGCGTCTCCTTCACTCCCGGGTGAGAGAAGTCGAGCCGGGGCAGGGTGAGGTAGCCCGTGTTGCGTAGGCTCGGCCACTGGGCGATGACCTGCAGCACGCCGCCGATCAACGCTCCGATGGCCATCGCCAGGATCGGATGGTGACCTCGAGCTGCCAGCCAACTCGGTAACGTCAACGCCGCGGCGATGAAGGCGACGTTGAGCAGGCCTGGCGCGAAGGAGCTGACGACGAAGCGCTTCTCCACGTTGAGTGCGGCCACGCCGAGCGCCGCCGTGCCCATGAAGAAGATGTAGGGGAACACCCAGCGCGTCAGCTCGACGGTGCGCTCGAACTGACCGGGCTGGGAACGAAACCCCGAGGCGAACAAGTCGACGAGCGCTGGCGCACCAACCACGCCGAGCACGGACACGACCATGAGCACGGTGAGCGAGAGCCCGCGCAGGCGCGCGAACAGCGCGCGCGCGGCGTCGGGTCCCTCACGCTCACGGGTGCTCGCGAGCACGGGCAGCACCGCGTTCTGAACGGCCCCCTCGGCCAGCAGCTGACGCAGCACGTTGGGGATGGTGAAGGCGACGAAGAAGGCATCGGTAGCGGCCCGGGAGAACACGGCCGCGAGCACCTGATCCCTGACCAGGCCGAGCAGCCGGCTGCCGAGGGTCCCTGCGGCGACGATGCCCGCGCGCCCCGTGATGGCGCGGCGCTCAGCGTCGCCGGCGTTGCCGGCGGGCGGGGTTTGGGGTGCGCCGGGCGCTTGGGCAGCCACGCGCTGCCTGGGATAGCGCGCGCGCGACCGGGAGGCCGAGTTTTCTTCGCTGGGGGCCAAGCCCCGCGCGAGGCGCCTGGCTCACCCGAACAGCTCGTCGTGCACTTCGCTCAGGATGGACTGGGACTCGTCCGCGGACAGCTCGAAAGCGCGTGCGAGGGCCTCGATCGCCGCGGCCTCGGCGTGAGCCACGTGGTCGTCTACGAAGGCGACGCCGGCGGCGAGGCGGAACGCGAAGGCGCGAGCGTCCTCCGTGGACAGGCTCTTGCCGACCGCCTCGAGCCGACTGCGCCAGCCATCCCGCGCCAGCTTCTCGTTGAAGGACTCGAGCACGGACTGCAGCTCGATGCCCGTGACTTGATGCATGTCCACGATGGCCTGGAAGCTACCGGCGAGCTGCTCGAGCTCCTCGCGGCTGACGTCGCCATCCACCGCGGCCATCAAGAACATCGCCTCGAGGGTGGCCGAGAACTCCTCCGCCTGCGCCTGCTCGACTTCGCTGAGCAGCTCGTGCGGCCGAAGGCTCTTGGCGTGTGCGCGGGCGGCCTCGCCCGCCGAGACGCCGGTCGCTAGCTTGCGAATTCGAGCATCGAGTCCCACGGGCGCGAGCCTAGCACGAACTCACTCGACGCCGGCGTGCAAGCGCAGGCTGAGCTCGACCAGCTCCCGGGCGAGGCGCGTATCTTCGTCCAACAGGACGGTCAGCTGCCCGTCGGCCGCCGCGACCAGGCGCTGGCGCAGCGCCGCCGACACCCCGATACGCGCGCCGCCGCAGCCCTGACACACCACCCCGCCGCGCGCGACATCGAGCTGGGCGCGGCGACCGCTGGGGCAGGGCTTGCCGCAGACCACGCATTGCCCGAGCAACAGCCCAAATCCCACCGCATCCAGCAGTCCGAAGCCGAACGCCGACAGCAGCCGACCCGTCGCGGCGCCCTCCTGCCCGAGCCCATCGAGGAACAGCTCGAGCCGCTGCCACAGCAGCGGCTCGGGCGTGCGCGCCGGCGTCGCGCGCCGGACCCAGGACAACGCCTCGCCGGCCGCCTGCATGGCGTCGAGCTGCGAGAGCAGCACCGAGCGAGGTCGCGCGAGCGTCGCCTCCTTCAGCGTGAACAGTTCGCGCCCGTCGTGCTCTTCGAGGTGCACGCGGAGCGTGTGCAACGGCTCGAGCGCGCCGCCGAACCGCTTCTGGCTGCGCCGCGAGCCGCGGGTGAAGGCAGAGACGCGTCCGACGCGCTCGGTGAACAGCGCCACCACGTCGTCCGCGTCGCCTGTGGGAACCCGGCGCAGGAGCAGCGCCTCGGTCGTGAACTCGCGCGACGCCGCGCGCGCTCGAGGTCGCGCCATGTCACGCGCGTGAGGACCGCAGGTCGTTTGCTCGGGAGAGCTCTTGAGGCATGTCGTCCCCGCGAGGCTTGAGCACGATGCTGAGCGCGAGCGTGAACAGGATCAGCAGCAGGACGAAGGCGATTGCGACGCCGAAACGACGACCGCGGGCCGGCTTGGACGGGCTCGAAATGGGCAGCGGGGTGACCCACGCCACCCGCCGGCTCTTGGTGTAACGAGCGAGCACTTCGTCCGGAGCGAGGCTGACGGCGAGCGCGTACGACTTGAGGAAGCCGCGCACGAACACTTCCCCCGGAAGCTCGTCGAAACGATCTGCCTCGATGCGCTCGACGCTGCTCATCGGCACCCGCGTGGAACGCGAGACTTCTTCCACGCTCATGCGTTGCTGCTCGCGCTGGCGGCGCAGGAATTGTCCGACCGTTTCCTCCATGAGGGGCGCTCAGCCTACTTGAGATTCGCGCGCATGGAGCGGCATTCTTTCGCCGCCGCCGTTCGGGCCGACAGCTCGATGCAGCGGAGCAGATCCGAGTCCGCCTCCTCGCGCTTGCCGAGCTTGACGTACAGCCGCCCACGGGCCGCCCACGCCTCCTGCAAAGCGCTGCAGCCGGGGGCCTCGGTAGACACCGCCGCGGAGTAGGCGTCGAGGGCCTCGGTGATCTGCCCCTTGCGCTCGAGCGCTGAGCCAAGCCGGAAATGCCCCACGCAGAACAGCGGCTGAGCGGCCACGGCACGGCGCAGGGAGTCGATGGCGAGGTCGAGCTTGCCCTGCTCCAGGTACGCCCAGCCCAAGTTTCCCCAAGCGTTCTCGGGGGTTTGGTAGAGGATGTCGGCGGTCAGGGGCTTGAGCACCGCGACCGCGTCGCCGTAGCGCTTCTGATGGACCAGCACCACCCCCAGCGTGTTGCGGGCCTCGCGGTAGTCCTTACGTAGCGTCAGGGCCTGTCGGGCGTGCTTCTCCGCCTCCCCGAGCCGGCAGTCGGCCGCGCCGCTGCTGCAGAAATCCAGGTAGATGAGCGCGGCCAGGTGTGCTGCGTCCGCGTTCTCGTCGTCCAGCTCGAGGGCCTCGAGGACGTGGGCCAGCGCTTCGCGTGGCTTGCGCTGGCGCAGCCAGAGATCCCGGGCGATGTCGTATTCGCTCTCGCTCATGCGCTGGGGGTCGCCGCCTGCTGGCACGCGGCTGTTGCCGCCCGGGCAGCCAGTGGCGAGCAGAGCCACCACGGGCAGGAGGAGGGCGAAGCGACTCACGAGGGCAGCCGGGGCTTAGCGCACGGCCCTCAGTGCGTCAATCATCGCAGAGTGAGCTGATTTCGAGGAGATAGGCCTAGCTCGGGGGCTCAGAGACGACCCCGCTCCGCTCCCGGTTCCTCGCCCCCACGCAGTTGATCGCGGACGCCGAGCAGCCCGAGCAGCTCGCGCAGGGCCTCCGGCTCCGGGATCTCCACGCGCTCGTCGACGATACGCACGTAGCCGGAGTCCCGAAGCTCTTGGACGATGCGCTTGACGGTGTCCACATCGAGGCCCACCCGCGCCGACAGCTCCATCGGCGAGACGCCGAGCTCGACCGGCCCGGCCGAGGTCGAGTGCTGGGCGAGCTTGACCAGGGCGACGACGACCTTGGACTTGGTGTCGCGCAGCATCAGGATCTCGATCTGGTCCTCGGCCTCCCGGAGGCGTCGAATGAGCTGACCCAGGACTCGGGTGCCGACCGCAGGATTCGCCGCCAACACCTGCTGGAAGGTGCTCTGGTCGAGCACCAGCGCCGCCCCCGCGCTCAGCGCGACGGCGGTCGAGGTGCGCTCCGCGCCGGCGATGAGGGCCGACTCGCCGAACAGATCGCCCGGCCGCAGCACCCGCAGGCTGCGCTCGGCGCCCCCCACCCGGCGGATCAGGCGTACGCGGCCGTCCTGGAGCAGGAAGGCTTCGTTCGCGTCGGTGCCCTCCTCGAACAGGACATCCCCAGCCTCGAAGCGGCGCCCGAACCGCGCCAGCAGGCGCTCGCTGTGGTGGTCAGCCTCCATGCCGCGCCGATGCTACCTCATCTCGACCAGGGTGCGGTGGGCAGCGACTGGGGGGTCGCTCCCGCGTCGCGCACGTAGCGCGGCTCGGGGGGCGCCTGCGCCGGGTCGAGCCTTGCGCCGATCGCTGCGACGTCGACGGCGTGGGGCAGGGGGCGATGGTCCGAGCCCGGCTCGGCGCCGACGAGGCTCGCGCCCTGGCCCAGCAGGGCTCGAGGCTCGCCTAGGGCGGCGAGCCACCTCGGAAACTCCACGAGCGAGACAGCGCGGGGCTCGACCACCGTTGAACTCTCGGCGTCGTAGGCCCCACAAAACACCTCCGCGCGCCGCGCGTCGAGCACGACCACGCGCAAGACCTCGGGCGGCAGCGTCGCCGAGTGCGCGATGGCGGCGAGGGAGCACACGCCCACCACCGGGACGCCCAGGCCGACGCCGAGTCCGGCGGCGAGGGCGAGGCCGACCCGCAGGCCGGTGAAGGAGCCTGGCCCTAGCCCAACGGCGACCCGCTCGATGTCCGCTGGCGACCAACCCGCGCTCGCGAGCACGCCGTGCAGCAGGGGCACGATCCGTTCCGCGAGGGAGCCCGCTGCCTCTTGCTGTGCGCTGGCCACCACGCGGCCCGATTCGAGCAGCGCCACGCTGCCCAGCGGCGACGACGTCTCCAGCCCGAGTACCCGCATGCCCTGCGCAAGGCTAGAGCCACGGCGGGCGCGAGGGAAGGAAGTGAAGGGGCCTGCGAACGAAATCGGGCTACGAGCAAGAATCGCGCTTGCAA
Source organism: Polyangiaceae bacterium (assembly GCA_019637295.1). Taxonomy (GTDB): domain Bacteria; phylum Myxococcota_A; class Polyangia; order Polyangiales; family Polyangiaceae; genus JACKEA01. The sequence goes on along the minus strand of JAHBVX010000003.1, from coordinate 89,557 downwards.
TCGCGCGCAGACCGTCTACCTTCCGCCCACCCCACCGGGACCCCCAAAAGCTCGGTGTGGGCGGTCGGGGCGTAGCGCAGTCTGGTTAGCGCACTTGACTGGGGGTCAAGGGGTCGGAGGTTCGAATCCTCTCGCCCCGACCACTTTCTCTCTCCCGGGGCCCGGCGTGCTGGACGCCGCGGCCCACCGGTCGAAGACTCCCGGCATGAGCCTCCTCGACGCGGCCCTCGAGCGCGCCCGGGCGTTGGACCCGGACGCCCGCCAGCGGCTGCGGCAGTGGGTGCAGCAGAGCTCCTACACCGAGGACGTCGCCGGCGTGGACCGCATGGGGGAGCTGCTGCGTGATTCGTTCGTTCTGCCGGGGCTAGAGCCGCGTGTCGTACCGGGGCGAGAGGTCGGACAGCACCTCGTGTGGAGCACCCCCGCCTGGGCCGAGCGCGGCCGCGGCGTACTGCTCGTGGGGCATCACGACACCGTGTTCCCCCCGGGCAGCTTCGAGGGCTACACCGAGGAGGGCAACATCGCCCGCGGTCCGGGCGTGCTGGACATGAAGGGGGGCATCGTCACGGTGCGCACCGCCCTGGCCGCTCTCGCGGACGTGGGAGCGCTCGCGTCGCTGCCCCTAGCGTTCGTCTCCGTGGCCGACGAAGAGATCGGGTCACCAGACTCCGCGCCGCTGATGCGGGAGCTCGCCGCCCGCGCCCGCGAGGCGCTGGTGTTCGAGGCGGGCCGCGCTGGGGACGCCATCATCACGCGTCGCAAGGGCACTGGCGGGATGCGAGTCCGTGCCACCGGTCGCGCGGCGCACGCGGGCAACCAGCACGCTGACGGCATCAACGCCATCTGGGCGCTCGCGCGCTTCGTCGAGCGAGCGCAGAGCCTGACCCAGTACGAGCGCGGCATCACGGTGAACGTGGGCACCATCCAGGGAGGAACCAGCAAGAACACCGTCCCGGAGAGCGCGGAGTGCGCGCTCGACTTTCGCTTCGAGCAACCCGAGGATGGTCCGCTCGTCGTCGCCGCGATCGAGGAAGCCGCGCGCGCGGCGAGCGAGTCCACGGGCGCCAGCGTGGCGGCCACCGGGGGTGTGCGGCGCCCGCCGCTCGCGCGCTCCAGCGAGTCGGCTGCCCTCGCCGAGCGCTACGGCCGGTGCGCTGCCCTCGCCGGGCTAGGGCACGGGGAAGCGGGCCTGCTCGGCGGCGGGTCCGACGCCAACAACGTCGCCGCCGCGGGCGTACCCGCCATCGACGGCCTCGGTCCCCGGGGCCGCGGCTTTCACACCAGCGGCGAGTTCATCGAGCTGGACAGCCTGGCGCTCCGCAGCGACGCCCTGGTGCGCTTCCTGTGGCAGGAGCTGGCGGAGGGCTGAGCCGCGCGGCGACCGTCACTCGATGGCGCAGGCCCAGCTGCCGAGCAGGACGTAGGCGCGTTTGCAGGACACGCTCACCTCGGTCGGGCGTTGCCCCCGCTTGCCCCCCTCGTAGCCGAGCCCGAAGGTGAAGGACTGCCCGAGCGGGGTGCGGGACAGGCGCGTGATCTGCGCGTCGCAGTCGCTGTGGGCCCCGCAGGCGAGTCGCTTCGCCGCAGCCTCTTCTTCGGCGTTGTCCCCGAACACGTTGAGCAAGCCCAGCACGGAGGCGCCAATCAGGACCACCGAGAGCACGGGACGGAGAATGCGCTTGACCTCGGCCATCAGCCCGCCGTCTCCAGCTCGAAGAAGGGTGCTTCCCGCTCCTTGCTCCACCACAGCCCACAGCCGACGCTCGTCAGGTGCTTGCTCAGGATACCGCGGTAATAGGAGCCGTTGCGGATGTGGATGTCGTTGTCCGTGCGGGCGGTGTCACAGCGCTCGCGCAGGTCATGGCGCGTGGTGACCTCCATGTAGACCAGGCCGCGGCTCATGGCGGCGATGTTGGCGATGGCCGGCGCCACGTCCGGATCCGGCAGATACTGCAGCACCCCTTGGCACACGATGAGATCGTACTTCTTGCGATCGCGCCAGCGAGCGATGTCGCGGTGCTGGTAGCCGTGCTTCTTACACATGGACTGGCTGACCTCGGTGCCGGTGTAGGTGACGCCCTTGGCGTTCTTCTTGATCCAGTCCTTCCACAGGCCCACGCCGGCGCCGATGTCGAGCGCCGTCTTCACCTCCACGTGGTTGTAGGCGGCGAATGAGAAGACGAACTGGGCGAGGTGGGCGTGCTCCTCCGGCGCGATGACTCGCGTCTTGGGGTTCTCGTAGAACCGGTGGTAGTAGGCCTCGTCGAAGCGCCGGAACCGATCCATGGCGAGCGAGTCTACTCCCTGCCGCCAGAATTGCAGCGCTCATTTTCCAGTCGAGTTTCCTCGCGCGAGCCTGTCCTTCGCCGTATATTTTGCGGCATGCGTCGTGCGATCGGTTGGAGCGTCTCCGCGGTGTTGGTGCTACTCGGCGCGTCCGGCGCTTGCGGCGGAAACGCCGAGACCGTGTTGCGCCCGGATGGTGGCGCCGGCGTGGACGGCTCCACCGGAGGCGTGAGCGGCAGCGGCGGATCCGACGGGGGCATCCTGGTGCCCGAGGGCTCCACCGGCGGCAGTCCCGGGGATGCTTGCCCGGATGGTAGCTGCGAGCCCGAGCCGGGCTGCGGCGACAAGAAGATCAACCAGGCCTCGGAGCAGTGTGACGACGGCAACAACGACAGCGGTGACGGCTGCAGCGCGACCTGCGAGGTCGAGCAAGGCTTCGCGTGTCCTGTCCCCGGTGAGCCCTGCGTCTCAACGGTCGTGTGCGGCGACGCCAAGCTCACCGGGGCCGAGACGTGCGACGACGGCAACGCCAGCGCCGGTGACGGTTGCGACGACAAGTGCCAGCTCGAGCCCGGCTGGGCGTGTCCGCTGCCTGGCGTGAAGTGCGACGCCGCTCAGTGTGGTGACGGCATCGTCGCGGGCGCCGAGCAGTGCGATGATGGCGCCGCGGCCACGCCGGGCTGCGACGTGAACTGTCGGCTCGAACCGGGCTACAAGTGCGACGTCCCGAATCAGCCCTGCGAACCCACCGTGTGCGGGGACGGCAAGAAGGAGGGCACGGAGCAGTGCGATGACGGAAACAACGACATGGGCGACGGTTGCACGCCCTTCTGCGTGAACGAGCCCGACTGCACGGGCAGCAGCTGCGTGAGCAAGTGCGGCGACGGCATGATGCTGCCCGGGGACAACGAGGAGTGCGAGGATGGCAACACCGTCGCCGGCGACGGCTGCTCACCGACCTGCAAGGTCGAGCCGGGCTACGTCTGCGCCGAGGTGACGACGCAGCCGACCTCGCTGGTGCTGCCCATCGTCATCCGCGACTTCAAGGCCAAAGGCACCAGCGGAGGGCACCCGGACTTCCAGCACGCGATCGCGAGCGAGCTCGGTATCGTGCAGAACCTGCTCGGCAACGACGGCAAGCCCGTGTACGCCAAGGCGGGGCAGGCGTCGGCGACCACGAACGGCAAGGACGTCTTCGATCAGTGGTATCGAGACTCGGGCCCCGCCCACGGCAACGACGGCAACGTCACCCTCCTGCAGACGCTCACCCTCGGTCAGATCGCGGGGGGCGCTTACCAGTACAACGACTCGAACTTCTTCCCGATCAATGGTCAAGGCTTCGGCAACCAGGGCAACTCGAACAACTTCCACTTCACGAGCGAGGTCCGCTACTGGTTCGAGTACAAGGGCGGCGAGCAGCTGGACTTCACGGGGGACGACGACGTCTTTACCTTCATCAACAAGCGGCTGGCGATCGATCTCGGTGGGGTGCACGGCGCCCAGAGCGCGAGCGTGACCCTGGACGCAGCTGCGGCCACGCAGTTCTTCCTCACCGTCGGCCAGGTGTACGAGATCGTCGTCTTTCAGGCTGAGCGGCACACCACCCAGTCGAACTACCGACTCACGTTGTCCGGCTTCGTGCAGAAGACCACGAGCTGTCAGAGCGTGTGTGGCGATGGCGTCAAGACCCCGGACGAGCAGTGCGACGACGGGACGAACGACGGCAGCTACGGTGCCTGCGCGCCTGGCTGCAAGCTCGGGCCGCGCTGCGGCGATGGCAGCGTGCAGTCGGCGGATGGCGAAGAGTGCGACGACGGCACCAACCTCACGCCGTACGGCACGTCGGGCTGCGCGCCTGGCTGCAAGCTGCCCACGTTCTGTGGCGACGGCAAGATCGACAGCGTGTTCGGTGAGCAGTGCGACGATGGCAAGAACCTCGGCGGATATGGCGAGTGCGCGCCCGGCTGCAAGCTCGGGCCGCGCTGCGGCGATGGCATCGTGCAGGCTGGCGAGCAGTGCGACGACGGCAACAACGTCGGCGGAGACGGCTGCAGCCCGACCTGTCAGTCCGAGGGGCCGCGCTGAGCGAGGTGACGACAGAGCGCGACCGCCGCGCCCAGGCGGGTGCGCGCGCGGCCAGCGATGGGAAGCTCGGGTACGTCCAGCGCGTGGCGAGCTACCACCTGCTCGAGGGTGCCGATGCGAGCGCTGGCGGTGCGACCGTACACCGCCTTCAGGCACGCGGTGTGGGGCAGGTGGCTCCGCGCGCCGAGCGCCGCCAAGGTCTTGTCGAGCCAGGCGGTGACCTCGGCGTCGGGGCCCGCCAGCGCCGCGAACTGCGCTGAGGCCTGCTCCCAGTTCACCGCGCGCCCGAGGTCGCTCGGCGTCAGGCCAGCGCGCGCCAGGAGCTCGGGGCTGACGACGCCGGACACGCTGGGAAAGGCTTCGAAGATGGCGCCGTCGCGCGCGCGCCAGGCGACCCACTGCGCGATCTGTCGGCCCGTCCCGGTCGGCACGCGCTCCGCGTACGTCACGACCAGTCGCTCCCAGCGCTCGGCCAGCGCGCGCGGGAGCAAGCGAACGGACTCGGCTCGCCGCGTGCGCTCGCGGGGCTCGCTGCGGGCGGTTGCTCCAAGCTCGATCTGGCGCTCGATCATGGCGTCGAACGCGGCGAGCAGCTCGTCCAGGCCGGCGAGCTCGGGCTCCACGGTGCGCAGAGCCAGCGTGATCGCTTCGACCGAGGAGACGAAGTCCCGCGCGGGCTCGCGGCGCAGGCGATAGCGGCTTGGCGCGCTCGGGCGCAGGCGACGGCGGGGCAGGCGCGCGAGCCAGGGCACGTCGCGCAGCAGCGTGCGTGCGTGGTGCCACGTGCCATCGACGAGCACGATGTCCGTGAGTCGCTCGTGTGCCGCGAGCTCCGGAGCAGCGGCGTCCGGATACAGCAGCACCGCGCGCTCACCGAGGGGTGGCGCCTCCAGGCTCAGTCCGGCGAAGGGGACGTCCACGCGCACCCGGGCGAGGGAGTTGGCGATGAGTCGCACCGTGCCGAGCGCGTGGAATCGCTCCCGGGGGTGCTGCACCACGACCACCCGGGTGCGGTTGTCGACGCGGGGCAGCGTGCCGCACACGCAGGTGACCCGTGGCTTGAAGCAGCGATAGCAGCTCGCTCTGGGCTCGAGCCACGAAGCCGCCGTCACCTCGGCTTGCCCTTGTTGCCCTTGTTGCCCTTGTTGCCCTTGTTGCCCTTGGTCGCGGTGGGGGTGGGCGCGGTCACCTTGCGGGTCGTGGTCGTTACCGGCCCCTGGCTCGTCGGCGCGACCGCCGGCTCCGGGCGCAGGGGCGCCTCGTCGGGAGCTGCGGCCGTGCCGCCGTCGTCCGACGCCAGCTCGCCGGCCGTGGCGGTCATCGGCTCGAGCGGGGCGGGGCCGCTGTCTTGCGTCGAGTCGGCGGAGCGATCACTCAGGCCATACAACACGGCGGCTCCGGCGACTCCGAGCAGCAGCAGCAGCAATACCCCGCCGAGCAGCAGCCCCAGCACGAGCCCCGAGCTTCGGGGCGGTGGCGCGGTGCTGCCCGCGCTCGGGGCCCAGGCGGAGCCCGGGAGCGACACCGGGGCCATGTCCCCGCGCAGCGAGTGCGGCTGGGCTGCACTCGGCGGCGGGGCCTCGAGGGTCGAGGCGTCCCAGCGGGTGGAGGGCGGACCGGCGGCGACTACCGCAGCGGGCAACACCACCGGAGCGGAGCGATCGACGCGGGTCTCCTCCATGCGCGAGGTCTGCACGCCCAGGCCCACGGCGTAGGGTGGGGGTCGACCTTCCCGCACCGCGCGTACGTCCGCTTGCATGGTGCGAGCGTCGGGGTAGCGGGCGTCCTTCGAGAACGCGAGGGACAGGTCGATGATGGCGCACAGATGGGGGTGAACGTTGGGCGCCACGCTGGCCAGGGGCGGGGCCGGCTGGGTGGCCATCGCCATGAGCAGCTCCGCCTCGCTGGGCGCTTGATGCACGCGTCGCCCGGCGAGGATTCGGAACGCGCTGGCGCCGAGCGAGAACAGATCCGCGCGCCCGTCGAGCTGATCGCGCCGGCCGAGCGCTTGCTCGGGCGGCATGTAGGGCAGGGTGCCGAGCGCGAGCCCGGTTCGGGTCTTGAACGCGCCGGGGAGCTCGTCCGTCATGCGCGCCAGGCCGAAGTCGAGCACCTCCACGCGACCGTCGTTGCACAAGAACAGGTTGTCCGGCTTGATGTCGCGGTGGATGATGCCCGCGTCGTGCGCGACGGCGAGCACGTCGAGGATCTGATCGAGGACGTCCAAGAGCTCGTCTTGGGTCAGCCCCGCGCCCTTCACCCGCGACGCGAGGGGCTCACCCTCGAGCAACTCCATGACCAGGAACGCCTCGTCGTCCACCCCGTGCTCGAGCACCGCCACCGCTCCAGGGTGGTTCACCTTGTTCGCGACGTACGCTTCGCGAACGAAGCGCTCACGCACGTCCGCGCGGCGGGCCATCTCGGGGTGGAGTACCTTGATGGCCACCGGAGCGCCGTCCGAAGTGACGGCGCGGTAGACCGCCGCCATCCCCCCCGTCCCGAGCAGGTGGGTGAGCGTGTAGCGGCCAGCCACCGTTTGGCCCACGCGCGCCAGCGCGACTTGGTCTTCGTCCGTGCTCACTCTGACCCGGGCGAGCTTTCTCTCGCTGGGCCGGGAATGCAATGGGGCGCAGGCCTTGCTTCGGGTATGCTCCAGTTCGTCATGACGCCGAGCGAGAAGAACATCGTCAAGTCCCTGGTGGTCGTCGCGTGGGCCGACGGCAAGGTCGAGCAGCCCGAGGAGCACGTGATCGAAGGGCTGCTGGCCGGCTTCGACGCGAGCGAGGAGGAGGAGCGCGAGATCAAGGAGTTTGCCAAGTCGAGTCGCACCCTCGCGGACGACATCCCGCTGGACGAGTTGTCGGACGAAGACCGCGAGCTTCTGCTGGCCAACGCTGCGCTGCTCACTCACGCGGATGGCGAGCAGAGCGACAGCGAGAAGCAGCTGCTCGACAAGCTGATCGAGCTGCTCGGCATCGAGAGCGCCGATGCGCAGAGCATCCTCGAGTCCGTTCAGGATGGAGCCATCCAGCTTGGCACGCGCGCGCTCGAAGACGTCTGACCGTCGTCCGTCGCCGAGCGGCCGCGAGCGAACACCCGGAACCGGAGGAGTCTGATGCTGGACAAGAACGAGCAGAAGTTCATCACGGGGACGGACACGGCGAGCGTCGTGCAGTCGCTCGGGGGCACGCTGTACCAGTGGGGCGTGCCGCTGCAGCAGACCGGGCCGACCCAGTGGGCGGGGCGCGGAACACAGGCTAGCTACGGCATGGTACCGAAGGTCAGCGTCACGCTCACCCAAGCGCAGGGTGGCTTCTTCTGTGACATCCGCGTGGCCGCCGACTTCGAGACCAACGGGATCGTGATCCTGATCGTCGCCTGGCTGTTCTTCTTCCCCGTCGCGATCATCCTGGCCTACATGGGCTACCAGGACTGGCAGGGTCGTCAGAACCAGCTGCTCTACGCGCTTTGGACGCCGCTCGCGAATCGGCTCGCTCAGCCCCCCGCGCCGGCCTGGGCCAGCGCCCCGGCGCCGGGCGCCATCACCCCCGCGGGGCCCCCGGGCGGCTACGGCGGGCCGCCCGGCGGGGGCGGCTACGGGCCGCCTCCCGGTGGTGGCGGCTGGGGCGGAGGTCAGGCGTGACGCCGTTTCGGCCCGGGCTGCTGCAGGGCCAGGTCGCGCTCGTCACCGGCGGCGGCAGCGGTATCGGTGCTGGGATCGCGCTGCGCCTGGCGGAGCACGGCGCGGTGGTGGGCCTGGTCGGCCGCACGCAGAGCAAGCTCGACGACACGGCGGCGCGCATCCGCAGCGTGGGAGGACAGGCCCACGCCTTCGCGCTCGACGTGCGCGACTACGATGCCCTCAGCGGCGCTGTCGCCGAGCTGGTCGAGCGAGCGGGCAAGCTCACGCTGCTGGTGTGCTCCGCCGCGGGCAATTTCTTGTCGCCCGCGGCCACGTTGTCTGCCGGTGGCTTCAAGGCCGTCATCGACATCGATCTGCTCGGCACCTTCAACGCGTGCCGCGCGAGCTTCGAGGCGCTGTCCAAGCAGGGCGGCGCGGTGCTCAGCATCACCGCGACGCAGGCCTTCGTGCCCACGCCGCTGCAGTGTCACGCCGGCGCAGCCAAGGCCGCGATTCAGAAGCTGACCCAGGATCTCGCGCTGGAGTGGGGGTCGGTGAAGATCCGAGTCAACGCGCTGGCGCCCGGTCCCATCGACGCCACCGAAGGCATGCGCCGCCTCGCGCCGCCCGGTGCGGACGAGCGCGCAAAGCTCGAGCGAGCCCTGCCCGCGGGGCGCTTCGGGACGGTGGACGAGATCGCCGACATGGCGCTGTTCTTGCTGTCGCCCGCCGCGGGCTTCATCACGGGCACCACGCTGGTGGCGGACGGGGGACAGAGCTTGCTCGGCGGCTCACGCCTGCTCGAGTTGATGGGGGGCTGAGCGCTTACTCGCGATCCGAGGGCCCGAGGCCCAGCAGGGTGCGATCCGCCGGAGGTGGTCGGGGAGGGGGCGGCGGCATGCTCAGCGCGTGCTGTCCCTTGCCGAGCCCGGACACGCCCCCGGAGACGATGAAGGCCATCACGTCCCCGGAGCTGGCGGGCAGCCGCGTGACCCGGTCCTTCGGCACCAACAGCAGGTTGCCCGCGAAGTTGTAGGACTGCGGAAAGTAGACCGCCACGTGCGCGTCCATCTTCAGCGGCTCGAGGTTCTCGCGGGTCACGAACCCGAGCACGAATAGATCCCGCGCTTCGCTGAGCGCGACCGAGACTGGGTGCTCGAAGCGCTTCTTGTCGCCGACGAACGCGTTGATCAAGTCGCGGATGCTCGTGTACATGAGCTTGACCAGCGGCACTCGGCTGAGCCAGGTCTCGATGCGCCGGACCACCGCGCGCCCGACGACGTTCGAGGTCAGCACGCCCACCAGGGTGATGGTCCCCACGGTGATGATGAAACCCAACCCCGGGATGCCGATGGGCAGCAGTTGATCGACGGTGGCGATGACCCACCATCCGAGGTACAGAGTGATGCCCACGGGCGCGAGCACCAGGCAGCCGCGCCAGAAGTAGCCGAACAGCGTCTTCATGATCGTCCGGCCCGAGATAGTCCCATCCCCGCCCGTCGGGAAGCCCGAGGCGTGAGGGTGCCGTACATGGGCCAGTCTCGCGGGCGAGCGCTGCTGCTGATCACCGCCGCGAACTTCGTGTTCTTCATGAGCGTGACGAGCTTCTTCACCCTGCCGGTGTATCTCGAGCGGCTGGGAGCGAGTCGGGCGGCAGTGGGCCAGATCATGGGCACCTTCGGCCTCGCCAGCCTGCTGGCCATCCCGCTCACGGGCCTGTGGGCGGACCGTTTCGGCCGCCGGCCGCTGCTGGTGCTCGGTGCGCTCTTGTGGGCGCTCGGGGCATGGGGTTACTCCCGCGTCGACGCGCTCGGCCCGGCGATCTACGCGCTACGCCTGCTGCAGGGCGTCGCCTTCTCGCTGTTCTTCGTGTCCGCCAACGCCGTCGTGGCGGATCTGGCGCCGGAGGGTCGGCTCGGGCGCGCCATCGCCGTGTTCGGCACGACCACGCTCGCGGCGCACGCGCTCGGCCCCACCCTCGGCGAGCTGGTCATCGCGCGCGCGGGCTTCGCCCGGCTGTTTCAGCTGAGCGCCATCGCGGGGTTGCTCTCGCTGTGCGGCGTGTTCGCCGTCGGCGAGACCCGGCGCCCCACGCCGGAGGGCGAAGCGCCCGTCGGGGTGCTGGCGCTGGCGCTGCGACCCGGAATGCGCAGCGTGCTGCTCAGCGCGTTCGCAGCGGCCATGGCCTTCGGTGCCGCGATCCACTTCATGAGCGTCTTCGTGCGTGCCCAGGGCATGACGACTCACGCCCCCTTCTTCGTGGCCTACGTGGCGTTGGCGATCGGCGTGAGGCTCGCCCTCGGTGGTCTCGGGGATCGCGTTGGCCACCGCCGAGTGGGCGCCCTGGCCACGCTCGTGTTCGGCGTCAGCGTGCTCGGGTTGTCGCAGGTCCACGGACCTGCGGCGCTCGCCGTCGTGGGCGCGTGCTTCGGCGCGGCTCATGGTCTGGCCTATCCGTCCCTCAACGCGCTGTTTCTACAAGAAGCGGGGCCGAGTGCTCGGGGCCGTGCCATGGCCTCGTTCAACCTCTCCTTCAACGTGGGCATGACCGTTGCGGCGTTCGTCGCCGGCCGAGTCGCGGAGCACCTCGGCTACGGCGCGATGTGGACGATGATGGGCGTGGTCGCCATCCTCGGCGGCCTCGGTGTGTGGCGGGACGGGGCCGCCCGGCTCAGCGGTCGAGCTTGAGCACGCGCTTGGCGTTCTCGCCGTAGATCTTGCGCAGCACGTCGGGCGGCAGGTCTATGCCGCTGATGGTCCAGCGCCCCTGGATGGGGGTGGGGTGTGCGAAGTCCCGATCCGCCGTCTCGAAGTAGCGCCGCGTCGCTGCGAAGAACAGCCGCTCTTCCTCCGCCGTGGGTGGCTCGCTGCCGCTCGAGCCAAGGAACAGCGGCGTGCCCGCTGGGCCTACGCCGAGGTCCGAGCCGAACAGGATGCGATCCTGAAACTCGATGAACAGCTGGCGCAGCCGGGCGGGTGGGTGACGGCCGAGCTCCGGGACGCGCGCCGCCGTGTCGACGTACAGGTTGGGGTACTTGCGCAGCTGCGCCGCCACACGCTCGGGCTCCTCGGCGGCGTTGCCGAAGTGCAGCGAGATGAACGTGGTCTTCGGGTGTCGGGCGACTCTGCGCTCGAGCTGCGCCAAGACCTCGTCGAAGCTCGGCACGTCGAGGCCGTGCTGGGACCAACCGGGGTGCGCCCGCAGCTCGTCGCGCCGCTCGTTGTCTTCGTCCACTGGCAGCCAGAACGCCTTGGGATCCCCGGAGTGGATCGCGACGGGCATGTCGAGCTGAGCGGCGGTCTCGAATACGACGTCGAGCTCGGGATCGTCCACGGGGATCAGCGCGTCGTCGGGGCCCCGTAGCCCAAGACCGAGGAGTTTGGCGATCTTCAGCCCTCGCGCACCCTGTGCGTGGGCGGCGCGCAGCAGTCGCGCCATCCGCTCGCCGTAGCCCGGCGCCGCCGCCTGCTCGTAAGCCAGCGTGGCGAACACCGTGATCCGCCCGCCCGAGCGGCGCGCTGCCTCGAGCTGTGCGGGCAATCCGTCGAGGGGGTGGCCGCCGGAGAGGTTGACGACATGGTCGAACTGGTGGCGCTCCATCAGCTCGGCGAGCCGCCCCACGCCGCGAGCCGACAGGTGGACATGGACGTCGACGACGAACGGCCGTGTGCGCGCCCTCGAGGGCGCCGGGGGGCCAGGGGGCGCCTCGGCGACGGGTGCGCGCCTAGTGAGCCAGAGGACGGCTGCGGCCACGGCCACGGCTGCGACGGCAACTGCCGCGAGGTGACTGAAGGCGAGGCGAGTTCGGCGCATGGTGCAGGTCGCGGCGCGAGCGCGCGACGTCGAGTGCGCGAAGCTTGTCACACGAGCCGGAACGTTGCATAGCAAGCCCCCATGAAGCGACACCTGACACCTGCCTTCCTCGCTCTTGGTGCCGTTGTGCTCGCGAGCGCCGCCTGCGAGCAGAAGGTTCCCGAGCCCGAGTCGCGTCCGCGACCGGCGCGCACCGCGCCTACGGCCGCGCCCCCGGCGTCCTCGCCGGTGGTCACCGACGCCGCCGATGGGGCGGCGCCGAGCGAGCTGGTCAAGGAGGACCTCGCGCCGGGCAAGGGGCCCGCCGCCAAGAAGGGCGACAAGGTGCGGGTGCATTACACGGGCACGCTGCTCGACGGCACGAAGTTCGACAGCTCGCGGGATCGCGGCGAGCCCTTCGAGTTCACCCTCGGCGCGAGCGAGGTCATCCGAGGTTGGGACGAGGGCGTGCCGGGCATGAAGAAGGGGGGCCGTCGCAAGCTGACCATCCCGGGGGACCTGGCCTACGGCAAGCGCGGCAGCCCACCCAAGATCGGACCCGACGCCACGCTGGTGTTCGACGTCGAGCTGGTCGAGATCGTCAAATAGACTTCAACACCCGGAGCAAGCCCTCGAGACGGCGCAGCGCGAAGCGCTCCGCGGGCGAGAGGTCCACGCCGGCGAGGGAGGTGACGTACTGCGACAGCCGCGTGGTCTCGAGCTGCGGCAGCTTACGCACGTTCTCGTGCAGCGAGTCGATCACGTCCATCGGCAGTGGCCGCCGGAGGGCGGCGTACAGCGAGATGGCGTAGTTGGCCCAGCGGCCGTGGCCCGCCGCTACCGCCAGCCTCGCGGCCTGACGAGCAGCGCCCTCGGTGAGCGCCGCCGGCAGCGGCTTCTTCGCTTGCGCGTCGGCCAGCACCTGTCCCAGCACCCCGGAAAGGACGCGCTCGGCGTCTGCGACGCGCCCGAGCGCGAGTGACTTCTCGGCTACCGTCGACAGCATCGCGAAGGCGTCTTGGCGGCGCTCGGTGTTCTCGAGCCCTGCGGTCTCTGCCAGATCCACGCGCAGCGTGTCCGAGTGTCGGAGTGGAGCGGTGGCGCGGGCCGACTCGCTGGTCAGATCCACCAGGCGCAAGAGCTCGTCCGCCAGCTTCAGCGTCGCACCCGGCGCGACGGTGGCCCGCTTGGCGACCCGCTGTCCGTCGAGGATGACGCCGTTGACGCTGCCGAGATCCTCGACCACGACCCCGGCCATGGTGACCAGCAGGCGAGCGTGACGGCGCGAGACTTGCGCGCTGTCCAGCGTGATGTGGCAGTCTTCTCCGCGTCCCAGGATGAACTCACCCTCCGCCAGCGGCAGGGTACGACGGCCATAGACCAGGCCATAGCGCGGGCCGCTGCTGCTCGCGGGCAGCGTCTGGTTCAGCGGGTCTTTGGCGCTCACGGCGGCAGCCAGAGTAGCCCCGTCCCTTCACCTCGTCCACCGTTCCGGTGCCCAGCCCGTCCGCTCAGTCCAGGTGCTTTGCGCCTTGTTCATCAGCGTCTCGTTGGTGCCGTCCATGATGCGCAGGAGCAGGGCGTCGCGTGCATACTTCTCTACCGGGTACTCCCGCGAGATGCCGTAACCACCGAGCACCTGCACCATCTCGGTGGTGTGCTTGACCGCCAGCTCGGTCGCGAAGGTCTTCGCGCCCAGGCTCGTCTTGAGGTCGCCGGGGAAGCGCTCCTTGCTCAGCCAGCTTCCCTTCCACAGGTAGGCCCTCGCCGCCTCGATGGCCTGGTAGCACTCGAAGAGCTTCTTGCTGACGTGTTGGTGTTCGATGATCGGGCGGCCCCACTGCACCCGCTCGCGGGCGTGCTGCAGCGCGTGCTCGTACGCCGCCCGCATGATCCCGACGGCGAGGTAGTAACTCCTGTCAAGGCCTACCCGGCGGACGCGCGCGGGGATAGCTGCCGATGACCTTCACGCTGGGGGACAGCTCGGCCAGCGCTGCGATGGCGGCGCCCACCTCGGGATCGCTCGAGTGTCCCTCGAAGTCCGTGAAGAACAGGTACTCCCAGAGACGCTCGGGGTGGGGGCGAGACTCGATGCGCGTCAGGTTCAGGCCGCGGGCCTCGAGCAGCGCGAGCGTCGCTCGCAGAGCGCCGCGCTCATGCTTCAGGCTGTACACGATGCTGGTCTTGTCGTCCCCAGTGGGTGGATGCTCCTCGAGCGCGAGGATGGCAAAGCGTGTCGCATTCTGCGTTCGGTCCTGGACCGGCGCGCGCACGACGCCGAGGCCCTCCAGCTCGGCGGAGAGACGACTGGCGATGGCGGCCCCCGCGGGATCCCCGCGCGCCTGTCGGGCCGCCGCCGCAGTGGACGCGGCCGGCACCAGCTCGGCGGCGGGCAGGTTCTTGCCTAGCCACGCGCGACACTGCGCCAGCGCCTGTGGGTGGGAGTAGACGCGCTCGATGCCGGTCAGGTCGCCGCGCTCCCGCAGCAAGCAATGCGCCACGTCCACCACGACTTCACCCCAGATCCGTACGGCTCTACCGACGAGCTCGTCGAGGGTGAACGTCACACCGCCCTCGGTGGAGTTCTCGATCGGGACGACGCCGTAGCGCGCGTGACCGCGCTCGACCGCGTCGAACACGGCGCCGATGGTGGCCAGCTCCTGATAGCGGGGAGCCAGTCCGAAGGCGCTCTGGGCTGCCATGTGGGTGAACGTGCCGGGCGGCCCGAGGAACGCGACCTCGAGCTCGAGCTGCTGCGACAGGCAGGCGCTGATGATCTCTCGGAACACGGGCCGCACCGCGTGCGTCGGGAAGTTCGGCTCGGCGCGCGCGGCCACCTGCGCCTCGAGGCGCGCGAGCAACGCCAGCTCGCGCGCAGGATCGTGGGCGTCGATGCCGGCGCGAGCCTTCTGCTGACCGATGGCTCGCGCCACCTTGGCTCGCTCGTCGAGCAGCTCGAGCAGCGCGTCGTCGATGGCGTCGATGCGGCGGCGTTCGTCGTCGAGGCTCATGGCGAGAGGAGCTCGGGTGCGGGCGTCTCGCTGCCGCAGTTTGCGGCGGCGAGACGCCGGCCCGAGCGGGGGATCACTTCAGGACGTCGGTCAGCTTCTGCAGCTTCATGGCCAGGCCCATGTCGCCCTCGATCTTCAGCTTGCCGCTGAAGAACAGCTGCTGGCCGTTGGCGCGACCTTCGAGCATGTCGACGTAGTCACCGGCAGCCATCTTGATCGTGCACTGCGCGTCGCCTTCGCCTTCGCTGACGCCGGGGTTGTCTTTGAGGTTCATCACCCAGGTGCCACCGCCGTCGCCGGCCAGGACGAACTTGTAGACCGCTCCGATGCTCTTGGCGGCATCTTGGTTGGTTGCGATCTTGGAGGCTGCCTCGTCCATCTTCTCTTTCGCAGTTGCCATGTTGCTCTTGCTCCTACAGTCGGTTGCTTTGGTTAAATCGATCCGGTCGGATCGGTGGGGCTTCTCCAAGTCGGTGAAGACCCGGGGTCGGGTTGGAACGACGCGACGAAGCGGGTGTGGCGCTCGGTCCACACGCCGCGCATCAGCGCGCGTGCCTGGCTGTCATCGCGATTTCGTACAGCGGCGACGACGTGCTCGTACTCGTTCATGATCGTGCCCGGCGACACCCACAGGGTCTCGAGGTAGGGGGCGTACTTCTCGAGCGCACCCCGGACGCCGTTGAGCAGCAGCTTGGGCACGAGGTTGTGCGCGGCGTCCGCCAAGGCCGTGTGCAGCTGGAAGTCCAGCCACAAGAGCTTGGAGACGGCGGTCTCACGCCGGAGCGACAACAAGACGTGCTCGAGCCGGAGCAGGTCGTCTTCGGTGCGCCGCTCAGCGGCGAGGCCAGCGATCTCCGCGCCGAGCACCCGCGCGAACTCGAGCAGGTCCGACAGCAGCTTCGTGTCCACCACACCCTCCGGGGACACGACCAGGTATTCGACCACCTCGAGGCCCGCGTGCTCCCCGTAGGGCAGCACCACGGTTCCGACGCCGGCGCGTCGCGCGATCAGCCGCAACTCCTCGAGCTTGTTCATCGCTTCGCGCACGGTGAAGCGGTGAACCAGCAGCTCGACCGCGAGCGCGGTCTCGGCCGGGATCTTGTCGCCGGGCGCGTAGACCCCGGACAGGATGCGGCGCTTGAGCAGCTCCGCCACCTCTTCGGCGCGGCGCGGTCGCCGTCGCGGTGGGCTCTTGGGCTCGGGGCGTCCCTGTCGGCTCGGCTCGCTCACGCGCCGGACGTTGTAGCGAGGCAATTGTCCAACAATCAAGGTAGATTGTTGGACAATCGAAACTCAGTAGTAATATCAATTGGATGGGAGCTCAGTCTCGGACTGGAGCCCGTCCGGGTCCGGGTCCAGCTGGGACCAGAGGAAGGAGTAGACGTCGGCCGTCTCCCGAGCCAGCAGGCGCGTCGGCTTACCCTGCCCGTGGCCCGCGTCCGCGTCGATCCGCACCAGCACCGGGCGGGGCGCGCTCTGGGCGTGCTGCAGCGCGGCGCCGAACTTCATGGCGTGCACCGGGTGCACCCGGGTGTCGCTCTCGGCGCTGGTGAGCAGCACCGCCGGGTAGGCGTTGTTCGGCTGGACGTTGTGGTACGGCGAGTAGGCGCGGAGCCAGTGAAAGTCTGGCTCTGCATCGGGCGAGCCGTACTCGCTGGTCCACAGCTTCGCGATCAGAAAGCGATCGAAGCGCAGCATGTCAGCGAGCGGCACGCTGCTCACGGCGGCCCGGAACAGCGCGGGGCGCTGGGTCACCGCGGCCGCGACGAGCAAACCACCATTGGAGCGGCCATAGATGCCCAACGCCGAGGGGGAGGTGACGCCGTCGGCGATCAGCCGCTCGGCGACCGCGTAGAAGTCGTCGAACACGTTCTGCTTCTGCTCGCGCCGCCCCGCGCGGTGCCACGCCTCGCCCTGCTCGCCCCCGCCGCGGAGGTTGGCTTGGACATAGATGCCGCCGCGCTCGAGCCAGGCGATGAGCGTGCGCGAGAAGCGCGGCTGGAGGCTCACGTTGAACCCGCCGTAGCCGTAGAGCATCGTGCGGTGAGGACCTTGGCGCGGGTCCACGTCTTTGGCGTGCACGAGCAGGAACGGCACTCGGGTTCCGTCCTTGCTCGTCGCTTCGCGGCGCGTGGCGACGAACGCGTCGGTGGACAGCGGAGCGGCGACCCGATGCAGCTCCTTCTGCGAGCCATCCTTCAGCGAGAGTCGCTGGATCACCGGGGGCGCGGCCACCGACTCGAAGTCGAAGTAGGCCTCCGCCCCGTCCTGCAGGCCCGACACGCCGTTGTTGGTGCCGACGGTCGGCAGCGGCACTTCGCCGAGCGAGCGGCCGTCGGGTGCGAATTGCTCCAGGCGCGAGGCCGCGTTCGAGAGATAGCCCACGAACAGCCGCCCCCCGACGAAGTTGAACTCGGAGAGCACGTCCTGGGCGTGCTCGGGCACCACCAGTCGCCAGTGCTCCCGGCCGGCCTTCTCGGGAGCGGCGGCGAACAGCGCGTAGCGCGACGCACCGGAGTTGCTGCGCACGAACAGCGCGTTATCGGTGATGACGGGATCGTAGACGTGCTCACCCTCAGGGGTGATGCGCGTGAACTCGAGGGAGGGTCGCTGCGTGTCCGCCAGATAGAGCGAGGTCTTGCTCCAGCTCTCGTGGACGCGGATCACGAGCCAGCGTCCGCTCGGTGACACGGTGCAGCTCGGGAAGTCCGTCATCTTCGGCGCGGCGAACCGCAGCGGATCGCGGTCCGGATCTCGGCCCAGGACGTGCTCGTAGATTCGGCGATGATAGTGCTCCTCACCCGCCGGCACGCTGCCCGGCGCCGGGAACCGGGAGTAGAAGAAGCGCTGGTTACCGGGCAACCAGCACACGGACGAGTAGCGCGCCCGGGTGATGGTGTCGGGCAGGAGCCGGCCGCTGTCGACCTCTCGCAGATACAGAGTGGCCTCTTCGCTGCCGCCGAGGCTCACCCCGTAGGCGAGCAGCTTGCCGTCGCGAGAAGGCGCGTAATAGTCGAGCGACAGCGTGCCGTCGGCGCGCTCGGCGTTGGGATCGAACAAGACACGCGCGGGGCCGTCGCTGTCGCGCACCCACAGCACGGGCTGGTTCTGGCCGCCGTCGCGCTGGGTGTAGAACAGGCGCGTGCGCTCGCGATCGACCCGGCGCACCCAGGGCAGCGACAGCTCGCCGATGGTGAGCAGCTCCTCGAGTCGGCGTGAGAAGGACCCGTGGCTCGGCGCTTGGTCGAGGGTCCGGCGCGCGAAGGCGTTCTGCGAGGCCACCCAGGCCTTGACCTCGGGGTCGTCGAACTGCTCGAGCCAGCGGTAGGGATCGGCCACCGGCGCGCCGAACAGGGTCTCCACCAGTTCCTGGCGACGAGTGGGCGGTGGGGGCGGGGCGTTCATGCTCGAGACCGAGACGGGGGCGAGGCTGGCGCGGCGTGGGGTGGCGTGGGGTGAGTCGGCGCCCAGCGGGCCGGCCCCGCAGCCCAAGAGCCCGTAGCCGACGACGAGTGAGCGGCGAAGCACGCCCGAGCCTAACAAATAGTGTGGGCCAGGTCTGGCGGAGTTGGCCCGGGGGGCTGAAGCGAGCTAGAGCTGAGGTCGATGCGTCGCGCCGCCGCTGCCGTCCTGCTGACGCTGGGCTGTGCGTCCCTCGATACCGGCGTCGAGCGGAGGGCGGGCTCGGCGGCCGAGGTGCGCTCGGTGCCGGGGATTGGCTCGCCGTTGCTGCCCGAGCTGCCGGCCCCGTCGCTGGTCGCCGACCGCGCCGCCACCGAGGGCGCGCCCGGCACCTCGCGCCCGGGTTACCTCAAGGGGCAGACGCACGTCCACACCGAGCGCTCGCACGACGCCAAGACGCCGCCGGAGCAGGTGCTCGCGTTCTACGCCGAGCGCGGCTACGACTTCGTCGCGCTCACGGATCACAATCGCATCACCGTGGTCGAGCCGCCCGCGGGCCTGTTGCTGGTGCCTGGGGTGGAGCTGACCCACAACGCGACGATCTGCAAGCCGCGGCCCCCTCCTGGCTATCGCTGTCTGTTCCACACCACGGCGCTGTTCGTCGACCCCGCCCGGGACGAAGCGCGGGGCGAGCGCATTCGCTTCCCCTTCGCGCTGCAGCGCCAGCAGGCGTTCGAGGTGCAGATGGAGCTGACCGAGCAGCTTGGCGGGCTCACCGTGCTCAATCATCCGTCGTTCCACTTCGCGGCGGACGCGCGGACGATCGCCAAGCTGGCCAAGCGTGGGCTCGCGTTCGTTGAGGTCTGGAACGCCGGCCTCGATCCTCAGCACCCGCGCGGTCGCACGGTGGCCGAGAGCGCCGGCGAGCGGCTTTGGGATGACGTGCTCGGTCGTGGCGCGCGCGTGTTCGCGCTCGCGACGGATGACGCTCACCACTTCGCGGACAAGTTGGGGCGTGTTCGGCAGGGCAAGTTCGCGTACACCGGCGATCGAGCGTGGATCCACGTCCGCGCAGAGAAGCGCCCGGACGCCATCCGCGCTGCCATGCTGGCCGGGGACTTCTACGCGAGCACCGGCGTGGAGCTGGCGGACGCGGAGGTCACGCCGCAGCACACCCGCGTGCGGGTGAAGGAGCCGGCGCAGTGCTCGATTCGGTTCACCGGCTCGGGGGGGCGCTTGCTGCGGGAGGCCGCGTGCCCGGAGGCCACGTATGTGCACCAGGGTAGCGAGGGGTACGTGCGCGCCACGGTCGAGGCCCCGGGCGGCAAGCGAGCGTGGCTGCAGCCGGCATTTCTCGGCCCCAGCGAGTGAATCGGTAGCCGTAAACTGGGCCAACCCGCTGGGGTTTGGCATGCACCTGGGTCATGACTCGTGTGCCCCAGCTCTGGTGTGCGCTCACCGCAGGGCTGCTCGGCGTCGCCGGGTGCAACTCCGCGGCCGAGCTGCTCGGTGAAGACGCGCCCGCGAGCGCCAAGTTGAAGGCCGAGAACGGCGGCTCGGAGGTCGAGCGCGACGATTGGTCCCACATCCCCGTGCCGCCCGAGGACAACCCCAAGCTCGCGCCCATCGCGATGGTGACGCCGGTGTACGGCAAGCCGGACAAGCTGACGCCGGCGGTCGGCTATCTGCGGGTGGGCTCGACCATCGCCCGCTCCAAGGAGCCCGTCAGTCACCGCGACTGCGCGGGCGGCTGGTACGCGATCCGGCCCGTGGGCTTCGTGTGTGCCGGCAACGACGCCACGCTCAAGCTGGATCACCCGATCGCGCGCGCGATCCGCGCCGAGCCCAACCAGGCGTGGCCCATGCCGTACCGCTACGCTTTCGTGCGCGCCATCGCGCCGAACTACCTGCGAGTGCCGACCAAGGCCGAGCAGTTCCAGTACGAGATGCGGCTCGAGCGACACCTGAGGAACTGGACCAAGTTGCGAGACCAGTGGGACGCCCTCGACGTGGGAGCCAACGACGTGCCGCTGGACGAGCACGGCTACGCGATCGGCGCCATCCCCGAGCACGCCAAGCCCATGGACCAGAGCGTGCGCTTCGGTGGCGACGGCAACGACGCGGTGCCCTGGTGGCTCCAAGGCGAGCGACGGATCCCGAACATCTCGAGCTTCCGCGCGCCACCCTACGCAGTGATCGCGGGGCGAGTGAAGCGCAAGGCCGGGGTCGCGCTGATCGGGACGTTCGTGGCGGGGCCCGAGGCGGACGGGCGGCGCTTCGCCATCAGCACCGACGGACGCCTGCTGCCGGCGGACAAGCTCAAGGCCGACTCCGGTTCGCCCTTTCATGGGACGCCGATCCGCGACGTCGGGCTGCCGGTCGCCTTCGCGCGCAAGGCCGGTGCGACCTGGTGGGATCTCAAGGGCGGCAAGCTGGAGCGGGGCGAGCGCCTGGGCTGGCGCGAGTTCCTTCCCCTCACGGGCAACGTCCGCAACATCACCGGCGTGCGCATGGTGGAGGCGAAGAACGGACGCTGGCTGCGCAGCGAAGACCTGAAGGTCGCGGCCAAGCCGCGCAGGCTCCCGTCCTGGGCCAAGAAGGGCGTGAAGTGGATCGACGTCGGGATCGTGAGCCAGACCATGGTGCTGTGGGAGGGTGACACCCCCGTCTACGCGACGCTGGTGTCGACCGGTCGAGATGGTCTGGGCGAACCAGGCAAGACGCTCAGCACGCCGCAAGGCACGTTTCGGATCTACCAGAAGCACGTGACGACCACGATGGACTCGGACGTCGCCGACGACGAGTTCGAGCTGCGCGACGTCCCCTGGGTCA
The DNA here is from genome assembly GCA_019637295.1 of Polyangiaceae bacterium. Taxonomy (GTDB): domain Bacteria; phylum Myxococcota_A; class Polyangia; order Polyangiales; family Polyangiaceae; genus JACKEA01. Next base: position 68,526 of record JAHBVX010000003.1, on the reverse strand, counting down.
TGTACTTCAAAGGAGGTTACGCGCTGCATGGCGCGTACTGGCACGACGACTTCGGTCGGGTGCGATCCCACGGCTGCATCAACGTCGCTCCCATCGACGCGCGTTTCACGTTCCTGTGGGCGAGCCCGGGGGTGCCGGAGCACTGGCACGCGGCCTACGCCGGCGACACCTTCGATCAGGGGACGCTCGTCAACATCCGCCCCTGAGCGACTCAGCGCAGCGGCAGCCCGAGCTCTTGCCAGAAGGGAAGGCGCCACAGCTCCGGCGGAAAGCCGGTGAAGTAGCTGGCCGTCAGCGCACCGCCCAGCATCACGACGAAGATGACGAACGCCAGCAAGCAGCCGCTGCTGCCCTTGCGCGGCGCGGTCGCGGGCTGAAGCGACGGCGCCGCGCCGGAGAGGGGCGCCGCCGGCGGCGGGCCGGGGGACAGAAACGCCGCGTGCTGCGCTGGTCCGGTCGGCGGAGCGGCGAGGGCCGCGGCGGGCGGGGAGGCGAACGCCGCGGGGGGTGAGCCGAAGGGCGACACGGGGGCCGGCGTCGCTGGGCGCGCGGGGGCGGCCTGATCCCGAGCTTGCTGCAGCAGCGCGGCGAGGGACGCGTTGGCGTCCGGACCGAGATGCATCTCGGTGGTGTCGTCCGAGTCGTCGTAGAAGCCGAGGTCTGCCGAGGGCTGCGCCGGCGCGGGAGCCATCACCTCCGCCATGTTCGCGCGCGGGTCGTCGAGCAGATCGTCGACGGCGTCTGGCGGACTGTGTTGTTCGCGCAGCTGACGCAGGAACTCCTCGGTTGGCGCGTCCGTCGCCACCGTGACCTCGTCGAACTCGCGATCGTCGTCCAGCGCGGGAGGGGCCGCATCCCAGCTGCCCGGCTCGTGCCAGTGCCCAGCAGTCGGCGCGCGCCGCACCGAGTCCATCAGGTCCGCGACGACCGTGTGCTCGTCTTCCCCGAAATCGTTCGAGTGCGCGAGCAGGAAGCTGCTGGTGTCGCGAGGCTCTCCGCCGGGCACCGGCGGAACTTGGCCGCGCAGGCGCAGGGCGGCGGCGAGGGCGGGTACGTCCCAGGGCTGGGACCAGTCCCCCATGCCGTCGGCCCACAGGTACGTCTCCGCGTCGATGGCGCCGCGGATGTACAGCTCGATCACCTCGGCGGTGGTCAGCTCTTCTTGGTGGTCGTCGGTGATCGCGACCGTCCACTCGGCGCGCCCACCCGGGCGAGGCAGCGCCGGGGGCGGTGTGGAGGCCGGGGCGATGGGAGCGAGCGGCTTGGCGGGCTCGGGCGCTTCGCCGCGCTCGTCCGGCGCGGGTGCGGGCTCGGGCGCCGGGCCGCTGTCGAGCCCCGGAAAGCCGATCATGGTCTGCTTGGCGCGCAGCGCCGGCGCGCGAGCCGCGGCTTCGGTCGCGCTCGGCGCTGGTCGAGGCGGCTCTGGCGACGTGGGGCGAGGTGGCTCCGGGGTCGCGGCGGCCGTCACTGCGCTGCTCGTGATCGGCTCGAACGAGCCCTCGGGGCCCGTGAGGCCGCCGATGATGGTGCGCTGCATCTGCTTGCGCGTGACCGGAGTTCCCGCGCCCGCTACCGTCGGCCCGGCGGCGCGCCCCGGCTCTCGCCAGCCGGTGGTCGCCGCAGGCGCGGGCTCGGGCTTGGGCGGCTCCGGGGTCTTGACCGGCGCGGAATCGGTGGTCTTCGCGGGTAGCGCGCCGGCGGCGATGGGCGTGCTCGGGGTGGGCTTCGGCGCGGCGGGCTTGGGCGGGGCTGCGGCGGGCGTGGGCGCAGGGCTGGTCGCGGCGGGTTTGGGCGCGGTGGGCGCGGGGCTGGCCGCGGCGGGTTTGGGCGCGGCGGGCGCGGGGCTGGCCGCCGCGGGCGTGGGCGCGGGGCTGGCCGCGGCCTTCGCCGGTGGCGTGGCTGCCACCGTGGGCTGCTGGCTCGCGGCGGGCGGGGAAGCCGAGGCGGGTACAGCGGCGCCCGCAGTACCGTCCACGATGATCGCCGCTCCGCACCGCTTGCACTGGAGGCGAACCTTGCGCCCCTGGACCTTTTGGTCGGGGATCGCGTAGCGCGCGGGGCAGCTACTGCACGAGACTTCCATCGAGGACCTGGGACCCGACCCCGGAGCTTATTTCAGCTCACGCGCTTTCGCTACCACGATTATCGCCCGCCCCCGGCAAACGCTTGCGGCGCCGACCCGTCTTGGCTAGCTGCCACACATGACGCTCTGGCATCTCTCCCGAGCCATCGTCGAGACCGCCAGGATCAGCATTCCCACGGTTGCCGAGTCCGCCGTCGGGCGCGTGAGCAGCGACGTGTGCGACCGCAGGCTCGACGCGTGGTCGCGGCGCTTGCTGGAGCAGGCGCAGATCGACCTGTCCGTGCATGGGCTGGAGCGGGCGCCTGCCGATGAAGCCTTCGTCGTGATGAGCAACCACCAGTCGCTGTACGACATCCCGGTGGTGTTCCAGGCGCTCGAGCGCCGAGTGCGCATGGTCGCCAAGGAGGAGTTGTTCCGGGTGCCCGTGTGGGGCAGGGCCATGCGTGCGAGCGGCTTCGTCGACGTCGATCGCAAGAACCGCGAGCGAGCCATTCAGAGCCTCGCTCGCGCCAAGACGGCCCTGGCGCGAGGCACCAGCATCTGGATCGCACCGGAGGGTACGCGCAGCGCGACCGGTACCCTGCTGCCCTTCAAGAAGGGGGGCTTCCACTTGGCGCTCGACACCGGCGCCCGCATCTTGCCCATCACCATCGTGGGCACCCGCGACGTCTTGCTGGCCCGGGGTTGGACGGTGCACCCCGGCGGTCCAGTGCAGCTCCACGTCCACGCGCCGGTGGACCCAACCGAGTACGGGATGGAGCAGAAGGAGCGATTGATCGCGGCCGTGCGCGAGCGGATCGCGAGCATGCTCCCGCCTGCGCTGCGCTAGCGCGCGTTCACGGCGCGAGCGCGACGAACTCCGCGCCGGTGGGGATGCTCATCAGATCTCGGAGCAGGGTGGGCACGTCGCCTCCTTCGTGGAGCAGGCGGTGGACCGCAGCGACGATCGGCAGGTCGAGCCCCTTCTCGCGAGCGAACTCGTGCACCGCTCGGGCGGTCTTCACGCCCTCGGCGACCATGCGCATCTCCCCCTGAATGTCCGCCAGGGACTCGCCCCGCGCGAGGCGCTCGCCGACCTGCTGGTTGCGCGACAGGCGCGACGAACAGGTCGCGATCAAGTCGCCGATGCCGGCCATCCCGCCGAAGGTCATGAGCTCACCGCCCATGGCGACCCCGAATCGCGCCATTTCGGACAGACCGCGCGTGAGGAGCAGCGCCTTGGTGTTCTCGCCGAGGCCGAGGCCGGCGGCGACGCCGGCGGCTAGGGCCACGATGTTCTTGAAGGCGCCGCCCACCTCGGCGCCAATCACGTCCCGCCCGCCGTACACACGGAAGTAGTCCGTGTTCAGCACGGCGTGGCTGCGCCGGAAGACCTCGTCGTAGCTCGAGGCGACGAGGGTGCCCGTGGGCTGACCAGCAGCCAGCTCCCGGGCCAGGTTGGGGCCGGAGAGCACGCCGATCTTTCGCAGGCACGTCTCCTCACGCAAGACCTCGCTCATGCGCCGGTGCGTGGCCTGCTCGATGCCCTTGGTCGCGTGTACGACCACGTGCTCGCCGGTGAGGTAGTTGCCGAGCTCCCGGGCGGTGTCACGGAAGCCATGGGAGGGCACCACGAAGAGGATGAGCGACGACTCGCGCGCGACGCGCTCCAGATCCGCGGTGGCCTCGAGGCACGCGGGTAGGTGGATGTCGGGCAGGTACGCCGAGTTCGTGTGGGTGGAGTTGATCTCGTCGCACAGATCTTGGCGACGCGAGTAGAGCAGCGCGGGCCGGCCAGCGCTGGTGACCACCCTCGCCAGGGTCGTGCCCCAGCTTCCGGCGCCAATGACCGCGACTCGTTCGTCCATCGTGTCCCTCAGTGCTGGAGGCGCCGGCCGAGGTCGTAACCCCTCAGGCGGTTGCCGTAGTAGAGCAGCAAGTTGCGATCTTCGTGGAAGATACGGTCCCCTCGGCGCACGGCGGCGCGCCGAGCATGGTAGCAGCCGTAGGCTTCGAGCGCGTCGTCCAGCACCGCGGCGGGCTCGTGCTCGAGGTCGGGCGCGAGGCGTGGGCGGTCGGTGAGCGAGCGCACGCCGGCGATGATGCGCGAGATCTCTTCGCTCACCTCCGCGTGAGTGAAGGACGGCGCGATGCCGCCGGTGCGCAAGAGTCGATACTCGTCCATCCCTGGATTGGCGCGCGCCAGGAGTCCCATCAGTGCCAAGCCGACCACGTGGGTGCTCATGATCACGTTGTCCGTCACGAAGGAGCGGGCCACGGCGCTTGCCAGCTCGTTGGTGTACTGTCCGTCGCGCTGCCGGTCGTGGCGGGGCTCGCCCTCCTGCAGCACGTAGCTCTCGGGTGCCACGTGCCGGCCCCGAGGATCGAGGCTGTTGCCGTCGTCATCCACGGGATTGCCGAACAGGTCGAGCGGGCGGGAGAAGGTGAGGACGACCTTGGCATCCAAGGACACGAGGTCCGAGAAGAAGCGGAGGATCTTGCGCGGATGGGAGAACTCGTCATCCTCGATGATGTAGCGAGACTTCCCGACCTCTTTCAGGTGGTCGTCGATCAGCGTCTCGGCTTCGAGCACGAGTTTGTAGGAAATGGTGCAGGGCGCGACGTACAGGCGCGGCTTCTCGCGGCCCGCGCGCAGGTTGTTGATGAACGCCGCGAGCCCGGTGCCGAGCAGCCCGCGCTTGAGATGACGCTCGACCGCTCCGCTGCGGCTGCGGGTGCCGCCCGGGAAGAAGAGGTTGTGGTAGCCAAACTCGAGCGCGACGGTGGCGTACTCCTTGAGGACCTCCTTGTAGAGCGCCGACTGCTTCTTGCGATCCACGCGATAGGCGCCGAGGTTGTTCATGAAGAACGACATCAGCGGGTTCTCGAACAGGTTCAGCCCCGCGCCGTACAGCAGCGGAGGCAAGCCCATGAGGTGGATGGCGTAGCCCATCACCAGGCTGTCCAAGTGGGAGGAGTGGGTGGGAACGACGATCAGGGTGCCCAGCTTCTCGAGTCGGCGGACCGACTCCAGTGCGCCCTGCAGCTCCAGGTGATCCGACAGGCCACGCCTGAGACCCGACAGGGAGCGCAGCTTGGTCGGCGTGGTGGCGCCGAGCAGCAGGCTCAGGCCGGTGGGCACGACCGTGGTGGACAGACGGTAGACGCGGTCATCGAAGCTGCCCACGATCTCGCGCGCGAACCGGCGCGCGACCTCGTCGAGGGCGCGCCGCAGATCCGCCGCGGAGGCGTGCCGGAGGCGCCGCTGCATGTCGTGATAGAAGGCTTGATCGCTCCGCGTCCGCGGCCGGCTCGACCGCTCGCGCTCGAGGCGCCGGCGCTCGTGGTAGAGCGTGTCGCTGAGGGCGACTTCGAGATCTTCCGGGGTCTTGGCGCGAACCACCAGACGATCGACGACTCGCGTCGCCGCCTCGATCGTCGCGCGTTCACGGTCTTCCTGGCGCATCCTGCGCCGAGCCTACACTCGGGGGCGAACCCGGCACCAGACCCGGAGCACGACCGTGTTCTTTTCCGTGAACGGAGTGGCGTCCACGCGGTCGATGTCCGAGGCCTCCGTCACCGGCAGGCGATGCAGCAAGCGCTCCTGAACGAAGGCGCGTCGTTGCGCGTCCGTCGACAGGCGAGTCAGGTCCGTCGCGCGTACCAGGAACGAGGCGGTCTCGAAGATCTCGAACCCGGGCGCGACGCCGGACTCGGGAGAGGGCTCGTGCGCCACGGCGCGAGCTAGCGCGTCGAGCGTGTCCCGTCCGACCTCGACGGAACGAACTTGGCTCACCTCGTCGAAGCCGCGGGTGGCGACCCGCCGCCGGCGCGACGCCTCCGGATCCGCTCCGAGGGCGCTGGCGATCGCGGCCAACGTCTCGCGCCCGGCGGGCTGCTCGCTCACCTCGATCTCGGGTGCCAGGGAGGCGTGGTCACTCTCCCCGTAGTCGAGCGTGCTCATGGCGGGGCGTATGTCGGTGGCCACGTGTCGGCGTGTCTCGCCCACCAGCACGGCCAAGGTCTCACGACCCGCCGGCGCCATCTCGAAGGAGAGGTCTGGACTCGAGGTCTGGGGCGGGGTCTTGGCCCGCGCGGCGTCCGCGATGGCGCTGAGGGTGTCGCGCCCCGCGGGGCCGTAGGTCACTCGCACGTCCGGAGCGGAGACCACGGGCGCTCGCTGCGGGGCGAGCAGGGGAGCGAGCCGGGGGGGGAGCGGAGGCTTCTTGCGCTTGATGGCCAAACGATCCGGAGTATTCCATCGATCGGTCGCCGCGTCAGCCTCCCGCGCGCGGAGGGCGACAAGTGCCGCAGATTCCCGGGCTGGGCCAATTCCCGAGAGCTCTTCAGTGCGCGCTACGGCGCTCGGCGAGCCAGCGATCGATGCCCGCGGCGGCCCGGCGCCCGTCGGCGATGGCCCACACCACGAGCGACTGGCCTCGCTGGCAGTCCCCGGCCGCGAACACGCCGTCGCGGCTGGTCATGCAGCGCTCGTCGATCTCGACATTGCCGCGACGATCGAGCGCGAGCTCGAAGGCCTCGATCGGACCTTCGCGCTCGGGGTGCACGAAGCCCATCGCGAGCAACACGAGGTCCGCGGGCAAGGTGAACTCGGTGCCCGAGATCGGCTCGGGACGACCGTCACGGAGCTCCACCCGCACACCGCACAGCCCGGTGACACGCCCCTGCTCACCAACGAAGCGGGTCGTCATCACGCTGTACAGGCGCTCGCCGCCTTCCTCGTGCGAGCTGCTGGTGCGCAACAGGAGCGGCCACAGAGGCCAGGGGGTGCTGGCGTCTCGTTGCTCTGGCGGGCGCGGCATGATCTCCAGGCTGCTGACGCTCAGCGCGCCTTGACGGTGGCTGGTCCCGATGCAGTCGCTGCCCGTGTCTCCGCCGCCGATCACCACGACGTGCTTGCCCGTCGCGAGGATGGCCGCGGCGTCGGGCACCGAGTCGCCCGCGACGCGGCGATTCTGTTGCTCCAGGAAGTCCATCGCGAACTCGATGCCGGCTAGAGCCCGGCCCTCGATCGGGAGATCGCGTGGGGTGCGGGAGCCGATGGCCAGACAAATCGCGTCGAAGTCCCGCTCGAGCTCCGCGACGGGCAAGCCCTGGCCCACGTCCGCGCCGGTGACGAAGCGCACGCCCTCGGCGCGCAGTTGCTCCACGCGACGCGCGACCAAGGACTTCTCGAGCTTGAAATCGGGGATGCCGTAGGTGAGCAGCCCCCCGATGCGATCCGCGCGCTCGTAGACCGTGACCGCGTGTCCGAGGCGGGCGAGCTGCTGTGCGGCGGCGAGCCCGGCGGGACCCGAGCCGATCACCGCGACAGCGTGGCCGCTCGACGTCGCGGCCGGCTGAGCCGCCAGCGGGCCCGCAGCGATGACGTGATCGGCGATCGCGCGCTCCACCAGCTTGATGCTCACCGGGGCGGCGTTGATGCCGAGCACGCACGCCGCCTCGCAGGGCGCCGGGCAGACCCGACCGGTCACCTCGGGGAAGTTGTTGGTCGCGTGCAACAGCGCCGCCGCCGCGTCGTCACGGCCCTGGTAGACGCTCTCGTTCCAGTCCGGGATCAGGTTGCCCAGGGGGCAGCCTGCGGTACAGAAGGGAATGCCACAGTCCATGCAGCGCGCGGCCTGTTCGTTCAAGACGGCGCGCTCCGGCGGCAGCTCGAACTCCGAGTAGGAGCGCACCCGCTGCACCACCGGTAGCTTCTTTGGCTCGCGTCGCGGATACTCCAGAAAGCCGGTTATCTTGCCCACTACTCGGCCTCTCGGGTCAGGGGATCGGGCGCGTCGCTCATGTGCACCGAGGGCAGCGGTGCGTCGTGGCCCGCCTCGAGCGCTCGGCGGTACTCCACCGGCACGACCTTCACGAAGCAGGCCAGGGTCTGCTCCCAGCGGCGCAGCGAGTCCCGCGCCTTTCTGCTGCCCGTGAGCCGCGCGTGCTCCTCCAGGAGACCCGCCACGAAGGAAGCGTCTTCGCTCGATAGCTGGTCCAGTTCGATCATCGCGGGGTTGATGCGACTGGCGAAGGTGCCGTGCTCGTCGAGCACGTAGGCATACCCGCCGCTCATGCCGGCCGCGAAGTTGCGACCGGTTCGGCCCAGGACGACCACCCGGCCTCCGGTCATGTACTCGCAGCCGTGATCGCCCACGCCTTCCACCACCGCGATGGCGCCGCTGTTGCGCACGGCGAAGCGCTCGCCCGCCATACCGCTCAAGAAGGCGCGCCCCGAGGTGGCGCCATACAGCGCGACGTTGCCGATGAGGATGTTCTCGTCCGCGGGAAAGGTGGCCTGGCGTGGAGGGCGCACGATCAGCGTCGCCCCCGACAAGCCCTTGCCGACGTAGTCGTTGCCCTCGCCCTCGAGCTCCAGCGTCATACCCGCGACGGCGAACGCGCCGAAGCTCTGCCCCGCGCTGCCGCGAAACGCCAGCGTCAGCGTGCCGTCGGGCAGCCCAGCCTTGCCGTGTCGGCGCGTGATCTCGCCCGCGATCATGGCGCCCACGGTGCGGTGCACGTTCTTGATCTCGCGCTCGAGCCGGACGGGCCGTTCCCCATCGACAGCCGCGGCGCAAGCGGCCAGCAGCTCGTTGTCGTAGGCGTCCTCGAGGCCATGCTCTTGGGGAACCGCTTGGCGCACATGCACCGTGGGCGGCACCTCGATGGGGGTGAGCACGTCGCTGAAGTCGAGTCGGGACGCCTTCCAGTGTTCCGGCGTGTCGCGCCGCCGCAGCCGCTCGGTACGTCCCACCATGTCCAGCAGCGAACGGAACCCGAGCTGCGCCATCAGCTCCCGAGCTTCTTCGGCGACGTAGAACATGAAGCGGACCACGTGCTCGGGCTGCCCCTGAAACTTGGCTCGCAACACTGGATCCTGCGTCGCGATGCCGACGGGGCAGGTGTTGAGGTGACACTTGCGCATCAGGACGCAGCCCGACGCCACCAGCGGCGCGGTCGCGAAGCCGAACTCTTCGGCCCCGAGCAGCGCCGCGACGACCACATCCCGGCCCGTACGCAGCTGTCCGTCCACCTGCAGCACGACGCGGCCTCGCAGGTCGTTCTTCACCAGCACCTGCTGGGTCTCGCTCAGCCCGAGCTCCCAGGGGATGCCGGCGTGTTTGATGCTGGTCTGCGGCGAGGCGCCGGTGCCGCCGTCGTAGCCCGAGATCAAGATCAGATCCGCGTGCGCCTTGGCGACTCCCGCGGCGATGGTGCCCACCCCGGCCTCCGCTACCAGCTTGACGCTGATGCGGGCGCGTGGGCTCACCATCTTCAAATCGAAGATGAGCTGAGCCAGGTCCTCGATGGAGTAGATGTCGTGGTGAGGCGGCGGCGAGATCAGCGTTACCCCGGGGGTCGAGTGCCGAGTGTGAGCGATCACCGCGTCCACCTTGTGCCCTGGAAGCTGGCCGCCTTCCCCGGGCTTGGCGCCCTGGGAGATCTTGATCTGGAGCTCCTCGGCGTTGACCAGGTAGTGCGTGGTCACGCCGAAGCGGCCCGAGGCGACCTGCTTGATGGCGCTGCGACGCAGATCGCCGTTGGCGTCGCGTTGGTAGCGCTCTTCTCGTTCGCCACCCTCGCCCGTGTTGCTCTTGCCACCGATGCGGTTCATCGCGATCGCGAGGTTCTCGTGCGCTTCGGCGCTGATGGAGCCGAAGCTCATGGCGCCCGTCGCGAAGCGCCGCACGATGTCCTGCGCGGGCTCCACCTCGGACAAGGGAATCGGCGCCTCGGCCGGGACCAGGTTCCACAGCCCGCGCAGCGTGATCAAGCCGCGGGCCTGGCGATTGATGTGGTCGGAGTACTCGCGGTAGCTGCCCAGATCCTCGCTGCGCACCGCGCGCTGCAGCGCGGTCACCGCTTCGGGGGACCAGAGGTGTCGCTCGCCCTGGACCCGGTAAGCATACTCTCCGCCAACCTCGAGCGGCGCGCCGGCGTTGGCCTGGTGCGCCGCGCGGTGACGTTGCCGTGCTTCCTCTGCGATCACCTCCAGATCGATGCCACCGAGCCGTGAACTGGTGCCGCTGAAGTAGCGCTCCACGACCTCCTCGCTCAGGCCGATGCCCTCGAAGATCTGCGCGCCCTGGTAGCTCTGCAGGGTGCTGATGCCCATCTTGCTCATCACCTTGAGCAAGCCCTTCTCGACGGCTTTGACGTAGTTCTTGCGGGCGGTGGCCGCGGTCTGGGAGAGCCAGCCGGAGGCGGCCAACTCGCTCACGGTGTCGAGGGCAAGGTACGGATTGACCGCCCCGGCTCCGTAGCCGAACAGCAGTCCGAAGTGGTGCACTTCGCGCGCTTCGGCGGTCTCCAAGATGAGCCCGACCTTCATGCGCGTGCCGTTGCGCATGAGGTGATGGTGCACGGCGCCCATCGCGAGCAAGCTCGGTACTGGCGCCATGTGCTCGCTCACCTCGCGATCGCTCAGGATGATCAGGCTGTGATTGTTGAGCACCGCCAAGGAGGCCAAGCGACACAGTTCGTCGAGAGCCGCCTTGAGCCCCTGCGCGCCCTCGGTGACGGGGTACAGCATGGGCAGCGTCGCTGGCTGCCGGAAGTGCATCTGGTGGCCGTGGCGGAGCTTGTCGAGCTGCCTGCTGGTGAGCAGCGGGCCAGGTAGCCGGAGCATCTGCGCGTGGTCCGGCAGTTCGAACAGCAGGTTGCCCTCGCCGCCGATGTAGTTCTGCAGGCTCATCACCAGCTCCTCGCGAATGGGATCGATCGCGGGGTTGGTGACCTGAGCGAAGTGCTGCTTGAAGTAGTTGAACAGCAGCTGTGGGCGGTCCGAGAGCACAGCCAGCGGCGTGTCCGTACCCATGGAGCCGATGGCCTCTTCGCCGCTGCTCGCCATCGGCGCGAGCAACAGGCGCAGGTCTTCCTCGGTGTAACCGAACAGACGTTGGTAGTGGCGAAGGCGCGCGCTATCCATCGGCTCGGGTCGGGCCGGACTGTCCGGCAAGTCGGCCAGGTTCACGGCGTTCTCTCGTAGCCAGCGGCCGTAGGGTTTGCGCTTGGCGAGTCCGTCCTTGATCTCGTCGTCCTCGACGATCCGTCCCGCCTCGGTGTCGACCAGGAACATGCGCCCGGGCTCCAGTCGCCCGCGGCGTTCGATGCTCTCCGGCGGCAGGTCGAGCACGCCCGTCTCACTCGCCAGCACGACCAGACCGTCGCGGGTTTGGGTCCAACGCGCCGGCCGGAGGCCGTTGCGGTCCAGGATGGCGCCGATGCGCGCGCCGTCGGTGAAAGCCAACGCAGCCGGCCCATCCCAAGGCTCGATCAGGCACGAGTGGTACTCGTAGAAGTCTCGCTTGGACTGCGACATGGCGAGGTCGCTCTGCCACGCCTCGGGTACGAGCATCATCATCACGTGGGGCAGCGAGCGCCCCGCGCGGGCGAGCAACTCGGCCACGTTGTCGAGGCGGCCCGAGTCGCTGCCGCCGGGCGTGATGGTGGGCAAGATGCGTCGCACGTCCTCGCCGAAGATGCGGCCGTCGAACAGCTGCTCGCGCGCGCGCATCCAGGCCTCGTTGCCGCGGACGGTGTTGATCTCTCCGTTGTGCGCGAGCAGCCGAAACGGTTGTGCGAGCTCCCAGGTCGGGAAGGTATTGGTCGAGAAGCGCTGGTGGACCAGCGCGATGGCGCTGGTCAGGCGCTCGTCGCCGAGGTCCGAGTAGAAGCGCTCGAGCTGATGAGAGAGCAGTAGACCCTTGTACACGAGGGTGCGCGAGCTCAAGCTCGGCACGTAGAAGTGCTCGTGCCCTTTGATCCCGCTCTCGCGCACGGTGCGCTCGGCCCACTTGCGGATCACGAACAGCTTGGTCTCGAAGGTCGCTTCGTCCTCCGTGGTCGAGCCGACGAACACCTGCTCGATGACCGGCGCGCTCTCGAGCGCCTTGGGGCCGAGCGCCCCCTCGTCGACCGGGACGGTCCGCCAGCCCAAGAGCTTCTGGCCGGTGCCGAAGATCTTGTCTTCGAGGATCTGTTTGAACTTGGCGCGGGAGGTGCGCTCCCGGGGCAGGAAGACGCAGCCGACGCCGTAGCGACCGGGCTCCGGCAGCCGCAGCCGCTCGCCGACCTCGGCCCGGAACAGCTCGTCCGGAACCTGCAAGAGGATGCCGGCTCCGTCTCCGGTCAACGGGTCGCTGCCGGAGGCGCCGCGGTGAACCAGGTTCAGGAGCACGCTGATGCCGCTCTGGACCAGGGCGTGGGACCGCTGGCCCCCGACGTTCGCCACGAAGCCGACCCCGCAGGCGTCCCGCTCGTGCGCGGGGTCGTACAGGCCGGAGCGGGAGGGATAGGGCATGCGGGGGGCGCAATTGGGCCACGTTCTGACGCGCCGCGCAAGGCGAGGCAGGCTGGCGCCGGCGCGGCGTTTTCGTTGTCAGGTAGGAGCCCGACTGATACTCCCGCTGCCATGGCCGATGTCCGAACACCCGTCGCCGCCCTCTTGGTCCTCGCGCTCGCGCTGCTCGCCTGCAAGTCGAAGAGCGACCCGGCGCCGCCGCCGAGTCCACCTCCCGCTGCACCCACCGCGTCCGGCCCGTGCCCCACGGGTGCGAGCGCCGACCCCGGGCAAGGCGAGTTCCGCCCGGCCGTGACGGCCTTTCAGGAGAAGCAATACGCGACCGCGCAGCTGCTCCTCGACAACATGATGACCAAGTATCCGAACAGCGCCACCGTGCGCGTGTGGCGCGGCGACGCCGCCTTGTTCGACAACAAGGTGAAGGAGCTCACCGCCGCGGACAACTCGCTCCCGTTCTACGAGGAGGCGCTGAAGATCCACGGCAAGGGCTGCGCGCTGCCCGAGAGCGAGCACTACTATCTGCGTATGGGCTTCGCCTACGCCTACCTGCGCAAGAAGGACGGGGCCAAGGCCCTCGAGCACCTCGAGCCGGCGCGCAAGCAGTGGGACAACAGCGCCGAGGTCTTCTACAACGCGGCGCGCGCCAAGTGTCTCGACAAGGATCTCGACGGCTGCGTCGCCGACTTCGAGAAGTCGCTCGAAATCGCCAAGTCTCTACGCCGCCCCAAGTTCCTGCGCACGCATCGCTCGCTGGACGACTGGATTCGCCGCTCCCGAACCCAGTCCGAGTTTCCCGCGCTGCGTCGGGATCCGCGCTACAACCAGATCCTGAAGAAGATGCGCGACGACGAGTGAGCGCGCGTCTGGGCCGGGCTCAGTAGGTGTCGGGGATGGGCGAGAGGGGGCACTTGGCCTCGTCGTCGTCCACGGTCCACAAGATGCTGTCTCGCGGGGCGCCTTCGTCGTTCAGGTACACGTCCATCCGAAAGACGCCGCGGGGGAAGGGCGGGGGCGGCGGCTCGCCGTCCTTGAACTCCCTGAGCACCTCGATCTTCAGGATCCCGTCGCCCTTGCCGGGGGCGTAGTTGGCGAACTCCGCGAGCTGCTCGGACAACTCCCCGCCGAAGGTGAACGGGGGATCCGGGACACTGTCGACCTCTTTCTCGACGCCGAACACGGGCCAGATGAGGGTGTCGTCCCGAAAGCTCATGAACTCGATGAAGACGAAGAAGTCCTCGGCGTTGGCGTTGACGCAGGACGTACGCCGGACGCCGTCTTCGTCGCGAGCGACGTACAGGTCCACGATGTGGGCGGACCGGCAGCCGCCGAGCCCGAGAGCAGCCAGGAGCAGCCCCGTAAGCCATGCGCGCTTCATCGAGCCGTAGGTTACACTCCCGCCGCCCTGTCGTCGATGGTCGTTCCTGCCTCGCTCGCTGCCCGTCTCCCCCGCGCTCTGCCAGCGGCTCTGGCGGTAATTTCCCTTGGCTCCGCGCTGTGGGCATCCCGCGTGACGGCGCCGGCATTTCGCGAGCTGTCGCGCCTCGGCTCCGTGGACGCCGCCGCGGCGGTGGTCGCTCGCCTGGCGGAGCGGGGTCTGGGCTCCCTCGCCACGACCGCCACCGGGGCGGAGCTCGCGCGGCTCGAGCACGGCACGCTGCTCTCACTGCTCGCGGGCTGGTCGAAGCTGAGCATCGCGCGGGTCGGGCTGCTCGACCCGCTCACGGCCATGCGGCTGCCGTGGCTCGTCATCGCGGCGCTCGGCCCGTGCGCGCTCTATGGCTTGGTGGCGGCGCGACGTGGACCATGGGTGGGCGCGCTAGCCGCCGCGGCGCTGATGGGCCTTCCTCACTGGTCGCACGGCGTCGCGGTGGCCGAGCGAGGGATCGTGCTCACCAGCATCGCGCTGGCGGCGGCCTGGCTGGCCGACCGTGCGCGTCGGGGACGGCGCCGGATCCTGGCGGGCGTCGGCGTCGCCGCCGTGATCGGCGCTGGCTTGGCGGAGACGCACCAGGTCCTCTGGGTGCTGCCCTGGCTCGTCGCTCACCAGCTGTGGGTCGAACGCCGGTGGCTTCGCAGGTCGCTGCGGCGCGGCCGCGTCGCGGTGCCGGCCTGGCTGCTCCTGACCTTGCCCCTCGCGCCGCTGCTGTGGATCGCGCTCGACCCAGCGCTGTGGACGGCGGGGCCGGTGGGTATCGCGCGTGACGGGCTGCAGTCCCTCGCGCCGCGAGTCGAGCCCACTCACTACGCAGGCACCGTCGTGCTGGCGCCACCGGTGCCCGGCGCCTACGGCCCGTTGCGGGTGCTCTCGAACACTCCGCTCTGGGTGCTGGGGCTGGCCGTCGCCGGCGCCATGGCCACGCTTCGTCGTCGCGCGCCGGTGCCTCCGGGTGCCGCCCGGCCGGGCAGCGCCCTCGGGCTGCTCGCCCTCGGCGTCCTGTGGCCGACGGTCGCGCCGAACGTGCTGTTGGACTTCCCGCCGCTGGTGGCGCTGACCCAGCCGTTGTTCGCGTGCGGGGTGGCGCTCGCCGTCGCCGAGCTCTGGGCCAAGGTGCCGCGCTTCGGGCCGGCGCTCGGCGCCGTCGCGCTGCTCGGCGTGTGGGTCCCGACGCTGGTTGGGCTGCCCAGCGCGGGAGCGGCGCGCTCGGCGCTGCCCGCGTCGCTGCACGCGCGCTTCCTGCCGGATGGCAGCGAGGTCGGTGTGCTCGCGCGGGACATCGACTCACTCGGACGAACCGAGCTCTCGCTCGCTGCTCCGGAGGTCCCCGCCAACTACTTCGCCTACCTCGAGCGCACGGGTCGGATGCGCACCGCCGTGGTACTCGCGGCAGGTGCGGACGCGACGCTCGCTCGCGGAGCCCAACCCGACGCGACCTTCACGGTGACGCGTCGGGGCCAGCCGCTCTGGTCGTTGACGGCGCGCTGACCCGCGCGAGCCGGACCCAAGCCTTCGCCGAGGGCGTGGTGCGCACCGTCAGCTCGACGGTGGTCGGCCCGCGAAAGCAGCGCGGGCCGTCCGCCGGCACCACCGCGAGCGGACCGTCGAGGCCATCGGAGGAGGGACCTCCAGGCCCGACGAGCGCCAGCTCGAGCTCGACGTGGGCGCCCTCCGCCGCGCCCACGGCGCGCACGCAGCTCACGCCCTCGGGCAGCTCCGCGCTGAGCGGCTCGTCCGCGTGGGCAGAGCCTTCCGCCAGCGTGACGGTGCCCGAGAGACAGTGCTGTTCGAGGGCGGCCAGCTGCTCCCGCGGGGAGCGCATGCCCACCGGCGCGTCACTCCAGCAGCCCACTCGCGCCGGGACCCGGGGCGCCGGCGCGTCGTGCCCGCGGGCCGAGCTCGCGGCGGCGGGCGCGGCCGAGGCGGCGCCCGGCTGCGCCTCGGCCGGCGCCGACGCCCGCGGCTTGCAGCCGAGCAGCGCCAGCCCCGCCGCGACGAGCGCGACGGCGCGCGCTCGGCCGCGGCCCTCAGTCGAAGCTCCGGTTGGCACGCGCTGCTCCTGAGAGTCGCCGGGCCCGACTCAGCTCTTCTTCTTCTGCTGGTAGCGCGACTCGGCGCGATTGCGGCTCCCCATCACGGCGGTGTCGGCGGCGTAGGCCACCTCACCGGTCACCACCGAGCCAGGCGCCGGCAACTTGGGAACGATGAGCAGCTCGAGGTTGAGCTGCGAGTTCTCGTCGTCGATGCGCTTCAGCTTCCACACCGCGTCGAGGTAGCGCACGTTGCCGTCGACCATCTCGCCGCGCAGGATCTGTATGCCACGCTCCGTCGTGACCGGCGCGAAGCGCACGATGGCCCAGATCTTCGCGGCGCCCTTCAGGATGGGGACCTGCAGGTAGACGTCGGTGCTCTTGCCCGACCGACCCACGACCTTGGACTTCTCGAAGCGCTTGATGAACTTCTCGTAGTTCTTGAAGTCTTGGATGACCGCCAGGACCTCGGCGGTCGGCGCGGCGACGTGGACCCGGGCGCAGCCCGCCTTGATCGAGCTCTTCGGTGTCTTCACCTCGTAGCGCTCGGAGTCGCGCTTCTTGATGAGCCGCTTGGCTTCTTCGTCGGCTTGGCCGCGCGCGGCCCGGGGAAAGCCGACCAACGCCGCCGCCGAGAGTGCGAGTAGCGATCTGCGTCCAAGGTACATCCGGCGCGCCTCCTTTCGACCCGACCTCGGGCAACGACTACTACGCTTGGCGGCCGCGCGATCTTCCGTCATGACTCGGGGGGCAGCTCCGCCATCGTGCAACTGCCGGAGAACTGTACCCCTTTGTCCATGAAGATCTCCGGCGCGTGCAGCGAGCCGCTGACCTTCGCGGGCACGTACAGCTCGATCGACGCTCGAGCGCGCACGTTGCCCTTCACCGTGCCACCCCGGATGATGACCGTCGCCACGTCGATCTCGGCGTCCACGTCGGCGCCCTCGCCGATGATGAGCACGTCGCTGCTGCGGATCTCACCCCGGAACTCGCCGTCGATCCGCACGCGGCCATCGAACAGCAGCTTGCCCTCGAAGCGGGTGCCGTGACCGAGCAGCGCGGTGATCTCCGTCGCGGGGAGGGTGGGGTCCATGAGGGTGATGGTAGCGCCCCCGGAGCGAAGGCCGGCCCAGATCCGTCCGCCAGCCCGCGGCAGCGCGCACACTCCGGGACCGTCAGGTTCGCGACGAGCTCGGCGCGGCCGGGCGTGCGTTTCGTGACGAACGCCGCGGGTCACAACAAAAAGAACATTAATTCCGGTGCGTTGAAGGCAACGCTCGACGCGGAACGAATCCTGCACCGTCGCGCAGGCGGATGGGCCTGGGCCTGTCTTGGACGCTCGGATTGACTCGGGTTGGGTTCCGTGAAAGCCCTGCCCGGACCCGGGCTTGCGGGAGCCGGTCGGATGGTGGCCCGCGGGTCGGTCGATGGACTCGAGAAAGGACTCTGGAGTGATGAAGCTGAGAGGCATGGGGCTTTCGAGCCTTCTCGCGGCATTGGGGCTGCTCTGGGCCCCGGGTGCGCTGGCCCAAGACCCTCCGGAAGAGGCGGCCGACGAAGAGGCGCCGCTGCCCAAGCCGCCCGCGGCCGAGGACGACGAAGAGAAGAAGGACGACCCGACCGCTCCGCCGCCGCCCGCACAGCCGCCTGGGCCGGCTGGTCAGCCCGCGCCGGCGGGAGGCGTCGGATTTGGCTTCGGCGCCTCGACCGCACCGCAGGCCGACACGGGAGCTGGCGGACCCGGCGCGGGCCCGGACAGCAAGCCCAAGCCGCTCGTGTGGCGCGGTACGTCCCTCGGCTGGGACAACTCTGCCACCACCCACACCGTGGGGCTGCAGGAGCAGCAATCGCGCAACCCGACTTACGAGATGTCGTTCGCGTTTCAGCCTCGCTACTACCTGTGGGAGACCGAGGAGGCGAACCAGAGTATCTCGCTGCGCGCGCGCATCGATCTCGTCCGCGAGTTCACCAACAGCGACACCACGACGCGTGAGGGCGAATGGACGCTCACCGACCTGTCTCTGTTCCCGCAGTACGGTAGGAACCTGTACAAGGACGGCCTCGTCTCTACGGATCTGGGCATTCGGTTGCCCACGCTGGCGTTCCCCACCTCGAAGGTCAGCGCCAACAACGGCCGCATCTTCGCTGCCGGCGCGCAGGTGTTCGTCGCCCAGGGCTTCCCCCTCGCGGGAGAGGACAGCTCGGCGTTCAAGCGAGCGGGAGTAACCGCGCGCGTGGGCTATAACCACTGGTTCACTGAGGCCACTCAGCCGACGAGCTCGGACCTACAGCGCGTACGCATGGGCCCGGACGGGCGCTCGCTGCCCGGCGACCAGCTTGGCGGCGCGGCTTTCGCCAACCACCAGGCGAACTTCGACCTGCTCGCGGATCTCTCGATCATCGATCGGGTGTCGTTTGGCATGACCTTCTCGTGGCGGCCGTCCTGGAAGTACACCTTCGAGAATCGAGAGGTGTGCAACAACGTCGTGACCGGGTGCGTGACGCCTCAGACGGTGGACAGTCCGAACAACTTCTCGGTCATCACCCTGTTCGGCAGCGAGGTCAGCGTCGACGTGCTCGACGAGCTGAGCGTGGCGGCTGGCTACGCCAACCTCACGCTGCAGGTCGGCCCGGACGGCACCCGTCGCAACATCTTCGGCAGCCCCGACTCCCGCGTGTACCTCACCGTGACGGCGAAGCTCGACGAGATCTACACGACGGCCTCGGGCAACCGCCAGAGCCAGAGCGCCGCCGCTCCGCCGGTCCGCACCGTCGCCCAGCGTTGAGCGAGCGAAGGGGTGGACTTCGACGGTCGGGTGGGCAACGCTCGACCCATGGCTACCAAGAAGCAGAGCGCGAAGCGCGCGACGTCGACCCGCCGGTCGGCGCCCGCCGTCACGAGCAAGAGGTCCGCCCCGGCGAGCAAGCCCGCCCGAGCGGCGACGCCCGCCAAGCCGACCAAGCCCGCCACACCGACCAAGGCCGTCAAGCCGACCAAGGCCGTCAAGCCGACCAAGGCCGTCAAGCCGACCAAGGCCGCCAAGCCGAACAAGGCCGCGAAGCGGGGCCGCGCACAGAAGTTGCGCGCCGCGGTGGGTCGTGATCTCGAGCGGGCCGGCACCGAGGTCGCGGCGGAGCTCGACGTGGTCGTCGGCGAGGTGAAGCGGGAGCGTCGCGTCGCTCAGCGCGAAGTGAGCCGGGCCGCGCGGGTCATCACCGGCGAGGCCGACAAGCTGGTCCGTCGCGTGAAGAAATCCGTGAAGAAGCAGCGCGGCGTCGCTCGACGCGAGGTGAGCCGCGCGGCGGGCGCCATCAGTGGCGAAGCGGACAAGCTCGTGCGGCGCGTGAAGAAGGCTGCCAGGGTGCTAGCGGGTCGCTGAGGCCTCAAGAGCTGTCGAATAATCGACAGCTCTCTCATTCTTTCACCGGGGAGGCACGCGCCTCCCCGCCCCGCCGAAGTGAATTCGTCGGGGCCCCACCCCACGCGGGCCGGCTCCGCCGGCGCGAACTGGGTCAATTCTTGACAGCCCTTCAGCCTACACGCGGCGACTCTGTCCGCCGTCCACGACCAGACTGGTGCCCGTGATCCAGCTGGCTCGGGGCGAAGCGACGAAGCAGATCGCGGCGGCCACCTCTTCGGCCGTCCCGAAGCGACCCCAAGGCAGCTCGTCCGCGAGCATCTTCGCGATCAGCTCGGGGTGGGTGCTGCGCCTGCGATCCCAGGAGCCGCCGGGGAAGAGGATGGAGCCGGGCGCGACCGCTACGACGCGGACCTTCTTGGGCGCCAGATCGACGCCCATCTCTTTGGTCAGCGCGGCGAGCGCTCCTTTGGCCGCCGTGTAAGGCGCGCTGGTGCAGTACTCGAGCCCGCAGATGGACGTGACGTTCACGATGGTTCCGCCCCCACGCGCTTCGAAGCAAGGCAGCGCGGCCCTGCTGCACCACACCGCGCTCATCAAGTTGAGATCGACGACGCGCTCCCAGGCGTCGTCATCCGCATGATCGAAGGGGCCCGAGCCGCCGCTTCCGCCGACGTTGTTGACGAGCACGTCGAGCGCGCCGAGGGCGCGCGCGGCGGCGGTGACTACCTCGGCGGCGTCCTCTCGACTGGCGACATCCCCAACGATGGCGTGCGCGCGCCCGCCCGCGTCCTCGATGGTGCGCACGACGTCGTCGAGCGCTTCCCGTCCCCGGGCCACGACGGCGACGCGAGCGCCCTCGGCCGCGAGCGCGATGGCTGTCGCGCGCCCGATGCCGCGGCTTGCCCCGGTCACGAGCACGGCTTGGTCGGCCAGTCCCAGATCCATGGGCCATGCTAGGCGCGAGCGAGGTCCGTGACAGCAGAAAGCGCCCGATAGCTGCGGTCACGACCCTGGGCTGGCGCTCGGGGGGCTGGCGTGGTGAAATACCGCCATGCGCAAGAGCCAAGCGGTCCAGGCGGTGCTCGCCGGCCTGGCCTTCGTCACCTGGCCGGCGCTGGCGCAGGAGCAGGCGGCCGGTCCCGAGCCGGCCCAGGGCGAGGCCGCGGCCAAGCAGGCGCCAACGTCTACCGGCGGTTACTCCTGGTCGAACAAGCCGACTGGCAAGCGCCGGGCCCCGCGGCACAAGGTGGATCCGAACGCCGCCATCGCGACCTTTCCGGGGTTCATGATGCTGCCGGACGGCAGCAGTCAGGTCTGGGTGTACCTCAGCAAGAAGGTGACGGTCTCGGTCAGCCAGGCTCCGGGGCGCGTCACCTACCTGCTCGCGGGCGCGGACGTGGCGGTGAGGAACAACACGAACGCCCTCGTGACGGAGTACTTCGACACGCCGCTCAGTCGTGCACGGTTGGTGCGCGACAAGGCCGGCGCTCAGCTCGTGCTCGAGCTGCGCGAGGGTGGCGCGCCGCAGCACGTGGTCGAGGACGGCCCGGGTGGGACGGTCCGGCTCCGCATCCGATTGCCCAAGGCCGCTCGGAGCTACGCTTGGGACGAGGCCAGACCGCGTCCGACGCGGCGCTGAGGCTGCTCGAAGGACGTGACTAGTCGCGCAGGGTGCCGACTCGGTGTCGTATTGCTGCTGGGCGCCCGGTCTGCGCTCGCTGCCGAGGCGGACCCGCTCGAGTATCGCGTGGACTTCAGCGCGGGGAAGGTCGAGCTGGACCCCGAGCTGCAGACGCTGAAGCTCGAGGGTGACGTGGAGATCCGCGTTGGACGCTACCGGCTGCACAGCGAGCGACTGGTGCTGCGGCGCGGACCGTCTGGTGTGGAGGCCGACGGCAGCGGCTCGGTGCAGCTCTGTCCCTGCGACGACTCGCCGGTTTCCTTGGGCTTCTCCTCGGCGCTGGTCGCGCCACCGACGGATCTGTTGGTTCGTCAGCCGACGGTCCGGGTCTACGGCGTACCCGTCTTGTGGGCGCCCGCCATCTGGCTGCGCGCTCCGAACCGCCCGGGCCTGCTCTTGCCCAACCTCGCCTATCGCGGAGAGGACGGCCTGCTGCTGTCCACCGGTGTGCATCTGCCGCTCGGACAGGACGCCAGCGTCGCGCTGCGGGCGGGCGGTTACCTGCAGGGCGGGGTGGATGCGCGCGTCGAGCTCAGCACGCGCACGACCTCGACGCGCGTCCGGTTCGACCATCTGCGGCAGAGCCTGGCGACCGTCGACATGCGAGGCTACGGCCGGGTGGCACCGAGCGGCGCGGTGACCGCCAGCGTGGACTCCCTGCGCGGCGCACGAGCCGCCCGTGGAGTGACGGAGGTCGAGCCCCCGGCCCGACGCTGGGACAGCGCACGGCTGGACGCGGCGACGCGCGCCCCGCCGCTGACCTTCGGCGTCGGCGCCGTTGGCCTCGCGCCGCGCGGGGCGGCGCTCACCGCGCCGTGGTCCTGGGGCCCGCGTCTGGTGCTCGGCGCCGATCACCCCCTCGGCGACGCGGGTGAGTTGAGCGCAGGGGCGGCGGTGCTCAGCCTCAGCGGCGGCGAGGGCGAGCAAATGGTGTCGCTGCAGCGAGCCCGCCTCGTCGTCTCTCCGGCCGTCGGGGTGGTGCGGAGCGAGTTCGAAGCCACGCAGGGCAGCCTGGTGCAGCAGACGGATCGACGCGCAGACAGCGCCCTGTGGGCGACGCTCCGCGCGCGTAGCGGGGTAGCGCTCGAGCGGCGCTTTGCGGGCGGCCTCCGTCATCGCGTCGAGCCGCTGCTGGAGGCGGTCTGGCGCGGCGGGCCGCCGGGCCCGGGCTCGCCGATCGCGCCGCCATCCGCCGCGGTCTTCGCGCTCGCGGGCGTGGACAGCACCCTGGGACGCTGGTCGACGGGCGAGGGGCTGACGGTGCGCGTCCGGGGAGGCCACGCGGGCGCCGGCGAGCGGCTCCAGCCGTGGGTCGGCGGGCGCGCGGTGGCCGACTTCGCCCAGGGCGCGCTGGGTCTGGATGGCTCGGCGCCGCTCGATGGTCACGACGCGCTTCACGCACAAGCCCTGGCCCGCGCCGGCAATGAACGTGGCTGGCACCTCACCTCGCGCCTCGCCGGGCGTCGAGCGCGGAGCTCGGCTACGGGTCGCGCGGTGGCCACACAGGACTGGGATGGCCTCGAGCTCGGCGCCCTCGCTCGCGCGGGTTGGTCGCTCGGTGTCGACGCAGGCCTCGGTTGGACGCGGTGGCTCGCGAGCAGCGTCACCAGCGACTGGGATCTGCAGCGACGCGAGTACGTCAGCCTGGGCAAGGCGCTCGGCTATCGGCACCCGTGTGATTGCCTGTCGGCCCAGGCCGGCGTGAGCAGGCGCATCGGGCGCGGCGGCGTGGACGCGGTCGTGACCCTCGACCTGTTGCCCTGACCCCACCAGCGCCAGAAACTCGGTCCCGTGGGGTCCAGCACGCCGGCGGGCCCGATTTCGAGTAGCCTGTGAGCGCATGACGACCAGCGAGCCGCCGCGCCCGAGCGAGCCTCCTCTGTCGGCCAGCGGCGTGACCCGCTCGGTGATCGGCTCGACCATCGTGGTCGCAGATGACGAGCGGCTCACGCGGGAACTGTTGGTCAACATGCTGCGTAGTCACGGCTTTCGCGTCGAGGCGGTGGACGACGGACAGGCGGCGGTGGAGCGCGTGGGGCGGGGCGGGGTCGACCTCGTGCTGCTCGACATCTTGATGCCTCGTCTGACGGGCCTCGAGGCCTGCCGTCTGCTCAAGAGCATGACAGCGGACACGTTCCTCCCGGTCGTGCTCGTGACCGTGAAGACCGACACCGCCAGCCGGGTCGAGGGGCTCCGTCTCGGCGCGGACGACTACGTGTGCAAGCCCTATGACGAGCGCGAGCTCATCGCGCGCGTCGAGGCCATGCTGCGCATCAAGAAGCTGCACGATCATGTGGTCACCGCCCGCGCCAAGCTCGAGCAACTCAGCGTTCACGACGAGCTGACGGGGCTGTACAATTATCGCTACCTGCACTCACGCCTGGCCGAGGAGTTCAAGCGGGCCGAGCGCTATCACGATCCGCTCGCCTGCGTCGTGATCGACATCGACCGCCTGCAAGGCCTCAACGACTCGGACGGTCGCGCCAGCGGCGATGAGGTGATCCAGGGCGTGTCGGAGACGATCAAACGCAGCGTACGCGAGGTGGATGTGGTCGCTCGCTTCGGCGGAGACGAGTTCCTCGTCGTGCTGCCCAGCACCCACTTCGCCGGCTCGGTCACCGTGGCCGAACGGATCTGGAGAGAGGTGACCGACAAGACCTTCTTCGGCGAAGGGGCGCGACCCTTTCGCATGACCCTGTCGATGGGCGTAGCGCTGTACCCGTCGCGGGACGTCCGCACCAAGGACGCGCTCCTGCGCGCCGCGGACGCAGCGCTGCACCAGGCCAAGCGTGACGGTGGCAGTCGCATCTGCGTGTTTCAGCAGCATGGCTACCTGTACACCCCCGTGGTGGGAGAGCCCGTGGCAGAGCGCGACCGTCCGCGCCCCTTGTCGAGCCGACCGCCCAAGCGCCCTCGCTCGGACCACCCGCCGGCGAGCCGTCGCAAACCGGAGTGACGCTGCGGCGCGGTGCCGGCGCCGCTCGGGCCGAATCCCGATTGAGACTTCCGGGATCGGGCAGTACGCTGGCCACGATGATGCGATCGGCGCTCTGCGCATCCGGCTGCGCCCTCAGCTTGACGCTGGCCGCGTCCGCGGCGGCGGACACGCGGTCGGGCGGCGGCCGCGGGCCGGTCTACGAGCTGGAGCGCTGCCTGCTGCTGGCAGAGCGGAACTACCCCAAGGTCCACGAGGCCATGGCGCGTCTCGATCACAAGCGGGCCCAGCTGCGTCAGGCCAAGACTCAGCCGTACAGTGAGTTCTCCCTGAGCGGTGGGCTCGGCCCCGCGCCCACCATCCGGGGCACGAACGTGTACAGCCCGAACACGGACGCCTCGCTCACGAGCAACATGGCGCTGGCCTGGCAGCTGGGCATCGAGGGCGCCTTGCCGCTCTGGACCTTCGGCAAGATCACCAACCTGTGGAGCGCGGCCGAGGCGCAAGTGTCGGTTGGCGAGCACGAGGTCAAGAAGGAGAAGAACCAGGTTCGCTTGGCCGTCCATCGCGCCTTCTACGGGGTGCAACTGGCCCGTGACGCGCTGCTGCTCATCGACGATGCCACCCGGCGCATGGACAAGTACATCGGCCGCATGGAGGACAAGATCGAGGACGGTGACGGTGACGACATCGAGCTGATCAAGCTCAAGCTCCACCGGGCGGATCTCGAGGGGCGCGAGAGTGAAGCCAAGAAGCAGGAGACGATCGCGCTGTCTGGCCTGCGTTTCCTCACCGGCGTCCGCGGCGCCATGGACGTGCCGGATCGCCCGCTCGAGCGCCACCCCCACACCCTCGGCCCACTGCCTCGCTATTTGGACGCGGCGCGGCTCTTTCGCCCGGAAGTGAACATGGCTCGCGCCGGCGTCAGCGCGCGCCGGGCACAGGTCGCGCTCGAGCGCTCCCGCTACTACCCGGATCTCGGCGTCGGCGCGCACGCGCGCTGGGCGCGCGCGCCCGAGGTCACCGATCAGACCAATCCGTACGTCTACGATCGCGCCAACTACTTCCACTACGGCGCTGCGCTCGTGTTGCGATGGAAGCTCGACTTCTTGCCGCAGACGGCGCGCGTCGCGCAAGCGGAGGCGCAGCTGGAGGAGATGCGCGCCACCGAGCGGTTCGCCCTCGGCGGCGTGGCGGTCGAGGTGGAGGAGGCGTTCGCCGAGGCGACGTCCGCTGCCAAACGGCTGGAGACGGCGCGCCGCGCGCTCAAGTTGGCCAAGCAGTGGCTGATCAAGGTGCAGCAAGGCATCGACGTGGGGACCTTCGATGACGACGACATCGCCGACCCCGCCAAGGAGTACGCGCTCAAGCGCTTCGGCTACATGTCCGCGGTGTTCGACTACAACGTCGCGGTCGCGAGGCTCGGGTTGGCCACCGGCTGGGACGCGATCGGCGCCCCGCGCCGTCGCGAGACCGCGCGCTGAGCGCGGGCCAAGCTCAGCCCGCGAAACCGCGCAGCTTGGCGTCTCGGTCGTCGAGTCGCTTCTCGATGCTCGTGAGGCCGTTGTTGATCGCCTCACGGACCATGGCGATGATCACCGGCAGTGAGCCCTTGAGCGCCTCGTAGTAACGCTGCCGCTCCGTCGAGTGCATGATGGCGGGCGGGTGTCCGGCGCGCAGCAAGAGTATGTTCATGAGCAAGCGCGCCACCTTGCCGCTGTCTTGCGCGAACGGAAAGACGCGAACCAGATCGTACTGCACGCGCGCGGCGACTCGGATGGGGTCCTTGATCTTCTTGGGCTCGGGGCCGTTGAGCCAATCCACGACCTGGCGCACGCGATAGGCGATCTTGTCCGGGGGCGCGTACTCGTGGAAATACAGACGATGCTGAGGGATGTCCTTACGATACTTCACGCTCTTGAGGTCCCCCTCCTCCGGGTGAAGCACCAGGTAGATCTTCTTGATCACGTCTACCGTGATGGGCGAACGCTTCTTCTCTCCGAGGTCCCGTACCAGGTCGAGCGCGGACTTGTGCCGGCGGATCTCCTCGCACACGGGCTGCATGCTCGAGTCGGGCACGACGGTCACTCTGGGGTCGATGGCGGTCTTGAGCTCTTGGTAGGTGTAGACCACGCCCTCGAGCGCACTGTCGTGATAGATCCACGACATGTCGAAGCTCTCGCTGTACTCGCGGCGGAACTCCTCCCCGCAGTCGGCGAGCCGAGTCTGGATCAGCGCGTAGCGCTCCTCCACCCGATCCGGCGGCGGGGGCGGGGGCGGCGGCGCGGGCGCGGGCGGCTCCGGGGGGGGCTCCAGCAGCACCTCGGGCGTAACCGTCGCGGGGGCGCGCAGGTTGGCGAAGCGACTGTCGTCGGAGGACCGGCGCAGGGACGTACCGCTCTGGTTCGGGATGGCGTCCGGGCGATAGACCCGCGTGGTGCTGGAGCGTCCCACGCCGGCGGCGCGCTGGGCCCGCTTCGTCAAGCGTGCCACCTTGCCCTCGAGCGCACGCTTGGCGGCCTCGCGATCTCGTCGTAGTCGCTCGCGCTCGGCCTCCTTGGCTAGCCGATACGCCTCACGCGCGGCTTCACGCTGCGCGCGCTCTTCTTCTTTTGCCCGACGGGCCTCTTCGCGCACGCGCTCGCGCTCGGCCTCCCGTTCGAGTCGCTCCCGCTCGCGCTCGGCCTCCCGTCGGCGCTTCTCCGCGTCCCGGGCCTTCTGGCGCTCCTTCTCGAGGCGCGCTTTCTCCTTGGCGCGCAGCTGCCGCTCCCGCTCGCGCTCCTTCGCCAGCTTCTGTCGTTCCCGCTCCTTGGCGAGCTTCTCCTTCGCGCGCAGCTTGGCGAGCTTGTCGGCTTCCTTCTCGCGCGCCTGTCGGGCCCGCTCGCGCTCGCGCTCCTTCGCGAGGCGCTCGCGCTCTCGCGCCTTTTGCGCCTGCTCGCGCGCTCGCGCCAGTCGCGCCTTGTTGGGCGGGGCCTTCTTGGGGGCGACCTTGCTCCGGGCCGGTCGAGCCGGCGGCTTCCTCGACTTCGCCTTCGGCGAGCTCTTGCGGGGCTTGGCGGCGGGGCGGGAAGCCACGGGCTTGCGCTTGGCCGGGCGCCGCGCCGGTCGAGCCGTCGCCTTCTTGCTCACTTTTCGCGAAGTATTGCCCTTCCCTCCGGCTTTGGGGCGGGACGGAGCGGCCTTTCGAGGGGATTTCTTCGGGGTGCGGGCCGACATCGGCGTCATTTGCCGTCGAACGTGCAAGGATTCGCGTCCGAGCGGCGGACGGCCGACCCGGACCCAAGGCTCCAGGAAACTAGTCGCCCGGTAGCGATTTCGTCAAGCGGCCAGTGAGGGGGCCCCGCCGGCTGGGCGTAGCCCCGATCCCGGGCGGCTGGCCGCTCAGCCAGCCGCGAAGTACTCGCCGAACAGCTCGCTGTTCTGCAGCGGCTCAGCGCGCGCGGTCAGTATCTCGTAGCCGCTCTCCGTCACCAGCACGGTGTGCTCGAACTGCGCGGACAGCTTCCCGTCCGCCGTGATGGCCGTCCAGTCATCGTCCAGTATCCGCACCTCGTAGGTGCCGACGTTGATCATCGGCTCGATGGTGAAGGTCATCCCGGCCTTGAGCCGCGCCCCCCGACCCCACTGTCCGACGTGGCTGACCTTCGGCTCGTCATGGAAGATCCTGCCGATCCCGTGGCCGACGAAGTCGCGAACGACGGAGCAGCCCTGACCTTCCGCGAACTCCTGGATCGCGGCTCCAATGTCGCCCAGGCGGGCGCCGGCCCGCACCTGCTCCAGGCCCAGCTGCAGGCTTCGGCGGGACACCTCGGTGACGTGCTTCGCCTCGTCGCTGGGCTCGCCCACGTAGAACGTGGCCGACGTGTCGCCGAAGTAGCCCTTGTAGATATGCGTGACGTCGACGTTGATGATGTCGCCCTGCTGCAGCGCCCGCGGGCCTGGGATGCCGTGGCACACGACCTCGTTGATGCTCGTACACACGCTCTTGGGGAACCCGCGGTAGTTGAGCGGTGCGGGCGTGGCACCCAGACGCAGCGTCTCGCGATGCACGAAGGTGTTGATGTCTTCAGTGGTGAGCCCGGGACGAATCAGCTGTCCAACCTTGCACAGCGTGTCCGCGGCGAGGCGACCCACCTCGCGCATCGCGTCCACTTCCTTCGCGCTCTTGATCTCGATGGCTCCCGAACGAAAGCCCAACGCACGCTTCATGTGCCGACCTCGGTGATGAGTCTGGCGCGCCCGATGGCGGCGCGCACGGGTTCGGTGTCCGGCTCGATGTGCCAGTGGACCGCGACCGAGCCCGCGACGTTATAGCGCTTCAGGAACACGATGAGGTATTTTCCCACGAGGGAACCGCCGACGCTGGACAGCCAGGCGTACGAGGGGCTCTCGGGCGGCACCTCCAGGGTCCAGATCTCGGGGCGGCCGGGGCCGGCGAGCTGGGGGCCGTGCGGGCTGATCGCCAACGTGAAATGCTGGCGGTCGCCCCGTCGCTCACGGTTGACGGTGGAGAACCGAGCCCCGATCACCACGTCCGCAGCGGCGACCCGGCGTACCAGCTTCTGGTCCAGCTCCAGGGGGATGGGGCGCTCGGCGCCGAAGAAATCAGGCGAGAAGGTGTCGCCGAACAGGCTGGCTTCGGCTGGAGTGTAGACCGGGGGCTGGCCGGTCCGAGCGCCCTGGGCGGGCGGAGGCGACCCGCACGAGACGAGCACCAGCAGCGCAAAAGCCAGCAGGAGCCGTCGGCCAACGGCCCCAGGGGCGCAAGATATTCGAAACTGTTCCATGGGATCGATGCGGCTGCCGTCTAACCTGGGTCTCGTCGGTGGCTTGAGCCAGCCCGCGTCGCGATGCTAGCGTCCTGCCACAGCACACTCCACCTGAGAAGGATTCCGGGAGGATAGCAATGAAGGTCCGGTCTATTTGGGCGCTGGTCGTGGGGGCCAGCTTGGTCGGTTTGTCGTGGTCCGCTCCGGTGGACGCAGCTCCAGGGTTGGTTCTCGGTCAGGCGAAGAAGGCGGCCAAGAAGGCGCCGCCGCCGCCGCCGGACCGCCCCGCGGCGATGAAGAAGAAGATCGCGCTGTCACCCGCGGGCCTCAAGTGGGGGATGTCCGTGGAGGCGCTCGCGAAGGTGTACGACAAGGTGTTCGACAAGGAGTTCGTGCCCTTGTACCAGAAAGTCTCGCCGGGCCCGCGTATGGACGCGCTGGACGCAGAACTCGAGACCAAGAAATCGGTGCTGCGCCGCAACAAGATCCTGTTCGGCACGCTGCCAACGGGGATCGACCAGTCCGAGCTAAAGGGCGAGTACAGCTACGGCAACGGCGAGAGCATGACTCGCACCACTCTGCGCACCGGCACGACCCGCAACTTCTTCTTCTTCGCGGACAAGCTCTGGCTCATCTACGACGAACACAAGCTGCGCGAAGGTGGGCCCTACGGCGCCAGCTTCGAGGAGGCGCTCAAGATCCTGACCAAGCGATTCGGCGAGGTGGCTCCCCAGATCGTGGAGCCCGACTACGCCCGCGGTCGAAACTTCACCGAGGCCCGGTGGACCGACGGCGGTCTGGTGGTTCGCGCCATCAACCGTGAGCACGGCAAGGTGGTCGGCATGGCCTACGCGGACGCCAACATTTGGAACAACCTGTCGAGCCATCGCAAGAATCGGGTGGAGGATCCCCACGCCCTCGACAAGGACGTCGCCGCGGCCACCCGCAAAGAAGAGCCCAAGCCGCCGCCGGAAGAGAAGAAGAAGAAGAAGTGAAGCTCAGAGCTTCTCGGCGCCCTCGGGGACGAGAGCGCCAGAGGTGAGCACGAGTTCGGCGTCCGGATCGACGGCGCGCAACGCCGGGAGGAGCACGCGGTTCTTCGCCAGTGTGTTGCCTGGGCAGCCCGCGAAGCGACCGGACAGGTGCAGGTGCACCCGGGTGCCGTCCAGCACGACCAGGTGGAGCTCGCCGCCGTCGGCGCGCAGCAGCGGCGCGAGCACCTCTCGGACCACTTGATCGAGGTCGCGGGTCATTTCGAGCCTCGGACCCTACCACGCCGCGGGTTGGCCGGGTTGGGCAGCCGACCTCGGTCTCGCTTGACCCGGCCCCGGCCCTTCCACTAAGTTCCGCCGCCCGCCCCGGGATTGGCCGCTCGCCGGCGCACACTCTGGCGCGAGGCCGACTGAGTGCTAGCTTGTCGGGTCCGGGCTTGCCGCACCCCAATCCCACTGTCTTTTTCGAGGAATCATGGCTGTTCACATTCGTCTTGCCCGACACGGCGCCAAGAAGACCCCCTTCTACCGCATCGTCGTCACCGACCAGCGCAACCCCAGGGATGGGCGCTTCATCGAGAACCTCGGGACCTTCAACCCGGACTCGGACGCGCTCGAGGTCAACCGCGAGCGGCTCGAGCACTGGCGCTCACAAGGGGCCAAGCCCTCGGCCACGATCGAGCGGCTCCTGAAGCGGCCGCTGCAGGCCTGAGGAGGCCTCGGGCCTTGCGGTGGGCACGGACACACTTCCCCGACATTCCCGCGCACCCTGGGCACCGCCGGCAGGCGGAGCCACCGATCCCCCCGGAGCTACGTATCTCATGGCCTTGAAGGAACTGATCTCGACCATTGCTCGAGCGCTCGTGGACGAGCCGGAGAGCGTGGAGGTCACCGAAATCGAAGGTGACCACAACTCGCTCATCGAGCTGAAGGTCGCCAAGAGCGACATCGGCAAGGTGATCGGCAAGGACGGGCGCACGGCGCAGTCCATGCGCACCATCCTCACCGCCGCTTCGACCAAGCTGGGGCGTCGGGCCCACTTGGACATCGTCGATTGACGTGACCAGCGCCGGCTCGGGTGAGACTCCGGTCGAGGTGGGCAGGGTCTCGCGTGCCCACGGCCTGCAGGGTGAGCTGCGGGTCGTCCCGTTCTGGGCCCAGAGTCGCGCGCTGCTCGAGGTGGCCCAGGTGCTGCTCCGTCTGCCGGACGGCAGCGAGCGGACTCATCGCGTGAGCCGTGCGCGCGCCGCGAACAAGGCGGTGCTGCTCGCGCTCGAGGGCGTCGACGACGTCGACGCTGCGGCGGCGCTCAAGGGTGCGGTGGTCGCGGTCGAGCGCGCGGCGATGCCGCCCCTCGGCCCTGGCGAGTACTACTTGAGCGATCTGGTGGGCGCCATCGTGAACGCGCCGGACGGTGAGGTCGGGCGCGCCGTGGCGGTAGTCACGCACCCCACCGTCGACGTGCTCGTGATCGAGCTTTCCGACGGCCGGCGCGTCGAGCAGCCGCTCGTGGAGCACTGGATCGACGCCGTGGATCTGGAGCGGGGCGTAGTGCAGCTCGCGTCGCGAGAGGGCTTGATCGAGTGAGCCTGCGCGTGGTCGTCGTCACGCTCTTTCCCGAGCTCTTCGACACCTTCGCGGTGACCAGCTTCGTGGGTCGGGCGCAAGGCAGCGGCGCGCTCGAGCTCGGCTTCGAGCCGCTGCGTGCGCACGGCCTGGGCAACCACGCCAGCGTGGACGATGCGCCCTACGGCGGCGGTTCGGGCATGGTGCTGCGGGTCGACTGCGTGGTGGCGGCCATCGAGGAGGCGGAGCGCAAGCTCGGAGCGCGTGCTCACCGCGTGCTGCTCACGCCGCAAGGTCAGCGCCTGACCCAGGCGCGCGTGGTCGAGCTGGGCACCCGAGCGCCGCTGGTGTTGGTGTGCGGCCGCTACGAGGGCTTCGACGAGCGCGTGCGGAGCTTCGTGGATCTGGAGCTGAGCCTGGGAGATTTCGTGCTCACCGGCGGCGAGGTCGCCGCCATGGCCGTGATCGAAGCGTGCGTACGGCTGGTGCCTGGCGTGCTGGGCAACGCGGAGTCGAGTCGCGAAGAGTCTTTCAGCGCCGAGACAGCCGGGGTGCTCGAGTACCCCCAGTACACGCGCCCCGCCGAATTTCGTGGGCTCGGCGTGCCCGAGGTGCTCAAGAGCGGTCACCACGAGAAGGTCAGCCAGTGGCGCAGAGAGCAGGCGCTCGCGCGCACCGCCGAGCGCCGGCCGGATCTCTTGCCCGGCGGGTCGTCGTGAGGACTGTCGCGCTCGCGCTCGTGCATCACCCGGTGCTGGACCGGCAGAGCGCGATCGTGACCACGGCCATCACCAACCTGGACCTGCACGACATCGCGCGCAGCGCCCGCACCTTTGGTGTCAGCCACTACTTCGTGACTCACCCCATCGCCGCCCAGCGGGAGCTCGCTGCGCGTGTTCGTGAGCACTGGACGACGGGCAGCGGAGCGCGGCGCATCCCGGATCGTCGGCCGGCGATGGAGCTGCTCCGCATCGTGGCGTCCCTCGACGAGGCCGTGGCCGAGCTCGGGCCCGGCGCCGAGACCTGGGTGACCAGCGCCCGGAGCGGGGGAGCGAGCGAGCTCGGACTCGAGGACGCCCGCGCGCGGCTCGAGTCGCCCGGGCCGCCGGTGCTGCTCGTGCTCGGCACGGGCTGGGGCCTCGGGCCCAGCATCCTGGAGCAGGCCACGGTGCGCCTAGCCCCGCTGCGCTCACCGCGAGAAGACGGCTACAACCACCTCAGCGTGCGGGCGGCGGCGGCGATTCTGCTCGATCGACTGCTCGGGGTGCGCTGAGCTCGGCCAGCTCGGCGCTCGGTACGCCCGCAGAGCGCCACTCGACGAGCGGAGGCTCGACGCACAGGCCACCCGGGCGACCCGGCTTGAACTCGGTCAGAGCCAAGCGCGCGTCGCGGTCGGCGTAGGCGTGGACGAGTCGGAGTCGCTTGGCGAGCAGGCCGACCCGCGCTGCGTGGCTCAGTAGCTCCGGCAGCGAGCGGGCGGGGTAGCACACGCAGACGCGCCCACGCCGCGCCAGCGCGTCGCGCGCCAGCGTCAGAAAGGGCGCCAGAGCCCCGATCGCGGCGCCTGGCGCCTGTCGGGGCGGCCGAGCGCTGCCCGGCTCGAAATAGGGCGGGTTCATCACGACCAAGTCGAAGCGACCGGCGAACTCGTCGCCGATGCCCGACGCGACGTCGCGCTGAACGATCTCGGCCGCCAGGCCGCTGCGCTCTGCGTTGAGTCGCGCGAGGGCGCACGCCGCCTCGTCGTTGTCCCAGAGCACGAAGTCCTCGCCCACGCCGCTGTGCTGCAAGACCAGCGCCGCCGCGCCGGCGCCGCAGCCCAGATCGAGCACGGAACGCGGGTGACGTCCGCGCGCCGCGAACCGGGCGAGCAGCAGGGTGTCGATGGTGGTCCGGTGGCCCGTGTTGGGTTGCCACAGCGTCACGCCGGACAGTCGATCCAGCGTTGCCCCGAGCGACTGCGCGGGGTCGAGGCCGGTCACGGAACCTGGAAGGGCCGAAGGCCACGCAGGGTGATGCTGGTGACGCTGTTGGGGAAGACCCGAACATCGAAGTAGCCGAGGCTCTTGAGCACCTTGGCGCCGCCGTCGCCGGGCACCATGCCGGCGCCGGCGACGCGTGCGTAGGTACCGGCGGCGTCATCGACCTTGATGTCGAGCGCCGAGTACAGCGCCGTGCGGCCCGTGCCGATGTCGTTGCGGTTGACGTCCGGGCGCGGGTCGTCTTGGTCGTCGTTGAAGTAGACCAGCCCTTTGCGCGGCACGGAGATGTCCACGCGCGCGAACTGCAGCCGAATGTTGTTGCAGTCGTGCACCTCGCCGCCAATGGCGCCGTTGCCCGCGCTGATGGTGGTGCCGATGGCGAGCGTGGGGATGGTGTTGAAGTCGTCGCTGCCCAGCGCGCGCACGTCGTACTTGTAGCTCTTGGAGGCGTCGTCGTAGTCCGGGTCTGCGGCGGAGATGTAGAGGTTGTACGCGTACAGCGGCGACCAGCCGTTGCCATAGCTCTTGACGACCAGCTCGGTGTACATCGGCACGGAAGGGTACTCGTACTCGCGATTCAAGCGCGGATCGCCCTTGCAGTTGTTCACTTCTTCTTCGACGATCGGCATGCTGTCGTTGGCGACCACCGCGCTGCCGACGAGCGCGCCGAGCGCGCCGTCCGTCGCCGGGTCACCGGTGCGCTGTACGCGATACACCTCGACGTTGACGGCGCTCGAGCCGATCAGATCCGCGGGGGTGCAGCCGCCGTTCGCGAAGGTCTTGATCACGCCCTTGAGCGAGACGAGCTGCTTGTCCCCGTCCGCTGGCGGTGCCGGGGGGTAGCCGCTCGGATCGAAGCAGTCGAGGTTGGGCGCGGCGCCGGTCGGATCCGAGAAGTCTTTGGTGTCCGTGGTGCGCTTCAGGAACGGGTTGGAGGTCGAGCGCCCGGGCTCACCCACCGGGACGCAGCACGAGTTGACCGGCTTGCCCGGCGCCGTGCAGGTCGGCTCGCCGAGGCAGCTGCCCTCGCAGAACTCCGCGTTCTGTGGGATCTGCGCGCTGCAGCCCCCTCCGCCGCCGGCGCCGCCAGTTCCGCCGTCGCCGCTGTCGGAGGAGCAAGCGTAGGTCACCATGGAAACGAACCCGAGAACCCACAAGCCACGGAAACGGTGCATGAACGAACCTCGAGAGCTAAAGTGCCAAGCCCCCGGCCGCCCAGCGGGTTAGGGGGAGGCGTCAACCATGGCACAACTTCCCCGTCCCTTCCCACTACGTCTTGCGGCAGCGCCGCGGGACGGTCGCGGCGCAGCCTCCGAGAGGTGGCGATGAACACCTGGCGTAGCGCGTTTTGTTCAGGACTTTTGGCGCTGGCCGCGGCGGCGGCAGCGACGTCGGTCGCGGCCTCGCCGAGTTTGGTCGACCGGGCCAAGCGTCCGCCCAAGGACGCGCAAGGCCTGCTCGACCTTGGCGTCGAGTTGCGGCGGGGTGGTTTGTTCCTGGAGGCGGCGCGGGTACTGCGCCGAGCGTACCCGCGAGCCACCAAAGGCGAGCTCGCCGTCCGCGTCCGGCTCGAGGCCGCACGGGCGCTCATCGACGCGGGCGAGCAGCAGGCGGCCGTCAAGGAGTGCCGCGCGCTCGGCGCTGTCGATCCCAGCGCGCGGGACGTGTGCACGGCCGAGGCGCATTTGCTGTGGAAGCGGGCCTCGCTGGCGCTGCCGCTCGCCGACGGGGTGCTCGAGCGGACGGCCGATCACTACGACGCGCTGGTGGCCAAGGGCCGCGCGCTCGAGCAGATGGGGCAGGCAGCGGAGGCCGAGGCCGCGCTGAAGCGGGCCGCCACCGTCGCTCCGTCGCGGTACGAGGCCCACTACTACCTCGGCGAAGCCCTCGCCGCACGCCGCAAGACCAAGGAAGCGCTCGCCGCGCTCGAGCGCGCGGTGGCCATCGCGCCGGAGGAGCCAGCGCCCTGGCTGGCGCTCGGCTCGCTGCTACCGGTGGGCGCCAAGGCCCGCGAGGCGCTCGAGAAAGCCATTGCCCTGCGGCCTGGCTTCGGGGCCGCCCTCGCGCGTCTGGGCGAGCTGCGACTCGCCCTCGGCGACCGCGAGGGCGCCAAGCTGGCGCTCGAGCAGGCGATCGCGGGGAACGACAAAGTGGCCGACTGGCACGCGAGCCTCGGGCGCGTTCACTTGGCGGGCCGAGATGCCGCCGCCGCGCGCGCGGCCAGCGGCCGCGCCACCAAGCTGGTGAGCAATCACGCGGCGGCCCTGCTGGTGCTCGCGGACGCGCTGGCGCTGGAAGGCGACATCGATCTCGCGATCGAGGCGTACGAGCGAGCCTTTGGTCACGCGCGGACCGACCCGACGCCTCTGGTGCACGCCGCCCGTGCCTGCCTGTCCGCGGATCGTCCCACGACGGCGAGAGCCTTCGCGGACCGCGCGACGCAGGAGTTCGCCGAGCACGGCCCGGCCTGGGAGGTGCGCGGCGACGTCGCGAACAAGGAGGGGGATCGCAAGCGTGCCAAGCTGTCTTACCAGCGCGCGCTCGCTGCGAAATCGGGCAGTGTCGATCGCGCCGGCGTGAGCAAGAAGCTCGCGGCGCTGCGCTGACGCGGAGAGCATGATCGGCGGCGGACTTCGCGGGTTGGCTCGCTGGGGAGCGAGACACGGTCCGAGTTGGTGGCTTCGCACTAGCCCCACGCTGATCGGGCTGGGGTGCTTCGCCAGCATGCCTGCGCTCCGCGCGCGGGTGACCGAGCACCAGCGCGCCCTGCTGGGCCCGCGCCCGAGCGGGCGGGAGGCGCTGGACGCGTCGCGCACGTTCGTCGCCTATGCGCAGTGTCTCGCCGAGGCGCTGGCCGCCGGCCGAGCGGAGGCCAGCGCGGCCACGGTGACCGTGCGTGAGCCGCGAGTGCTCGAGCACCTGCGAGGCGAGCAGGGCGCCGTGATCGTGACGGCGCACGCGGGCGCATGGGATGCAGCGGGGCCCTTGCTGGCGCGTGATCTCGGGCGCAAGGTCACCGTGCTGATGCACGCGGAGCCGGACGCGAGCGCGCGACGGCTGCACGACTCGGTTCGTCGCGGTGCGGGGGTCGAGGTGCTGCACGTCGGCGACGATCCGCTCTCGGCCGTCCCCCTGCTCGCGCGGCTGAAGCGGGGGGAGCTCGTGGCTGCGCAGATCGACCGGGCGCCGCCCGGCCTGCGCCGAATCGAGACCCGGCTGGGCCAGGCGCCCTTCGCCGTCCCGGCGGGGCCGTTCGTGCTGGCCGGCTTGGCCGGCGTGCCGCTGCTGCCGCTGTTCGCTCGGCGTGCTGCTCCGTTCCGCTACGAGCTATGGGGGGGGGCGCCGGTGCGGGTTCCTCGCCGCGCCCGGGAGGCCGAGCTCGGGGCAGCTGCCGACGAGGTGATGCAGACTCTGGAGCGATTCCTGCGCGCCCACCCCACTCAATGGTTCTGTTTCGGGGACAGCTAGCCGCGGCCTGACTCGGCGCTGGCGTATTGGCCCGACCTTTGGCATGTACCCGAGCCATGAGACTGTGCGTCGGCCACGCCGCGCTTCACGGCAGCTTCGAACGCTACTGCGAAGAGCTGAATTTGCTCGAGGTGCCGGCGGACGTGGGGCGAGCGCCTCGGCGCCAGCGGCTTCAGCAGCTGCGCGAGCAGGCGCCCGAAGACTTCGTGTTCAGCGTGGTGCTGCCCACGGCGGTGGCGTCCCTGGACGCGACCCCCGAGACGGAGGCGGAGCTGGTTCGCGCGCTGGGCATCGTCGAGCTGCTGCGGGCGGAGTGGCTGCTGCTGCGCACCCCCAGCAGCGTCAGACCGGGAGAGCGGACCGCCGCGAAGCTCGAGCGACTGGTGGAGCGGCTACACGGTCAGCGCGTCGCGTGGGAGCCGGCCGGGCTGTTCGACGACCGCAACACCGAGCACCTCGCCGCGCGCCTGTCACTGACGCTGGTGCGCGATCTCTCCCGAGTCGATCCCGCGCCGGGGCCGGTGGTGTACACGCGGCTGCGGAGCCTGGGTCGGGCGGGGCGGCTGCCCGAGAGCGCCGCCGAGCGCGTCGCGGACGCGCTCGGCGAGGTGGACGAAGTGTTCGTCGTCGTCGACGCTCCGGGCGCCAAGTCCATCGCGCGGCAGCTGCACGAAATGCTAGGGTCCGAGCCGACGGTTGGCGGGGAGCACTGAACAGTCATGTCGCGTTCCGTAGCGATAGCCAATGACCCCATCGCCGAGGAGGCGGCGCAGGACTATCTGAGCCTCGCTGGCTCGGCCACCGGCGCAGTGCTGTGCGGCTTCTTTGCCGCCGCGGGTGCGCACAGCGGTGTCTTGTTCGGTCCGCTCACCCTCGTCGTCGCCGGCATCGGCTCGGGCGCACGCGCCTTCGACGGGCGGATGCGCCAGCCGGGCCACGGGTCCAAGCGCCCGCGCGGCACGCTGGGCGCCCAGGTCCCGGAGCAGGCGCGGCTCGCGGTGCCCGCCACGGTCCCGGCCCTGTTCGTGGCGCTCGCGTACGACGGCAGTCAGAAGCTCGCGAGCATCCTCCGGCCGGGCCTCGCGCGCGCGCTGCGCGCGGGCGCGCAGGCGCGGGAGGGGTTGCTGCGGCAGGTCCGCGCGAGTGGGGCGGGCACGTTCTCGGACACCGCCTTCGTGCGCGCCATGCTCCGCGTCGCCGGTCCCAGCCAGGGGGGCCTGCTCACGTCCACGGATTTCGGCAGCGTCACGGACATCGATCACGCGGCAGTCAAGCGCACGGTCGGTGGCCGGGAGCTGTACGAAGCGCCCTGGGCGGACGAAGGCGAAGCCGTGGACGTGAGCGAGCTCGGCCTCGGCCAGGCCATCGTGGCTGCGGATGTGCGCGGTCAGCTCGCGGCCCTGTGCTACCGCCGCGTCGTCGATGGCTTTCCACTCGAGGAACTCGAGATCGAGGCGCCGCTCTGCGCGGTGCCGGTTCGGCGCGGCGTTCGTCGGGTCGCGCCGGGGCATCGGTTGGCGGCGCCGGCGCCCGTCGCCGTGATCGCGGATGAGCACGGCGGCTGGGTGGAGGCCATCGCGATGCCGACGTCGCGGCGGCTGGATCCGAGCGCAGCTGGGCCTCGCCTCGCGGTCCGGCGGTCGCCGTCCAGCAAGGAGATAGAGAGCGTCAAGAGCGCGTGAACGGCCGGCGTCGTCAGTCGACGCGCAGGCCGTGCTTCTTGGCGAAGGCCACCAGGCCGATCTTGTCCACGGTCCGCAGATCGCTGGTCGTGAGCTTGAGCGACACGTAGCGGCCGAGCTCGGGCACCCAGAGCCTCCGCCGTTGAACGTTCACGTTCTGCCAGCGCGGCGTCTTGATGTTGGAGTGGGAGACGTTGCGGGCGCTCATGCGCCGCTTTCCGGTGATTTCGCTGCGGGCCATGGGAAGGGCGCGGACCCTAGCTCAAGCAACAGGCTCGTTCAAGCGCTCTTCGGTCACTTTCGGAGGCGCCTTGGGGCTGGGCAGGGACTGGCGCCGGGCCTCGGGGCCCAGCCAGGCGGCGAGCAGCTGGAACAGGCCGAGGCTGCCGAGGATGGCGGCGCACAGGACCCCGACGCTGGTCGCCGGGTACACGAGGAGGCCGGCCTCCGAGTCGCCCAGGGGGGTCAGCTGGCGCAGGCCGATCTCGGCGCTGAGGACGAGCCAGACCAACCAGGCCCAGAGGTTGCCGAGGCCGGTGGTACCCTGGCCCATGAAGCCGAACAGTGCGCACGCCACCACCGCCACGCTGGAGGCGCTGCCGATGCGCGAGATCAGGGCTGCGGAGCCGTCGAGCGCCAGCCACGCCTCTTGAGCCACGAACGGCACGCTCAGGACCAGCGCGGCCGCCAAGACGTGGCGGGCGCGCTGGTAGGCTCGGTAGCGGGCGCGCAGGAGCAACGCGGCAGGCACCGCCGTGAGCGCGACCATGCGCGCGACCGCGGACAGCCAGCCGCCATCCACGTCGAGCCCGGCGAGGGGGCCGGCGCCGCGCACGCCCAGGGCCACCAGCGTGACGGCGAGCCCGGAGGACAGGCCCGCCCGCAGCGCGTAGGGGAAGGGCAGCAGGGCGATGGCGGCGAGCGCGCCCGCAGCGGAAAAACCGATGGTTGCGTTGTCGGCGTTGAGCGCCGGCGCGCCGAGACCGAAGCGAATACCTACGCCCAGCAGCGACAGCGCCGCGGCGACGATGAGCAGCCAGCGCCTGCACTCCGCGCCCGCGGGCTGCAGCGGGGCGAGCTCTTCGCGCAGCACCTCGGAAGCGAGCAGGGGCTTCTGCGGGGTCGTGGCTGCACGGTGGATGCCGGAGGTCGGGCCGCGGGTCACCGACTCGGTGCTGGGATTGACGGTTCCCATCGGGGGGGAGGGCCTCATGCTAGCGCAAGCTTTCCCAGCTCTGCCACCAGCGCGCCACATAGAGCGCGCGTTGCCTCGAAATCATTAGGCTTTCTCTGGAGCGATCGCTCGTTCATGTAGAGCTTTCGGTTCAGCTCGACCTGGATGGCGTGGATGTGCTCCTCCGGACGGCCGTAGCGCCCCGTGCTGTAGCCTCCCCGGTAGGGTTCGTCGTGGCGCACTCGCAGGCCCCGGGCGCGGGCGACGGACTCGACGGCGTCGATCACCGCCGCCGCAGCGCTGGTCCGGCCCCGCGAGCCGGGCACCACGTCCGCGCGTTCTTGGCCCAGATCCGAGTGGTCACGCCGGCCCCGGCTCGGCATCGAGTGCCCACACAGCAGGATCGCGAAGCCGAACTGCCGGCGGACCTCGTCCAGCGCCTCTTGCAGCGCTGCGTGATACGGACGGTAAATGCCGTGGATTCGGCGCTCTAGCTCGGCGCGGGGCAGCGGGCGGTCCAGCGCGGGCTGGCCGTCGGTGGTCCGGTGCCACACCAAGCCGTGCGCGTGTCCCGCGCCCTGGGCGCCCTCGACCGCGCGCGCGTCCACGTCCGCGGGACCGCGGTTGAGATCGCACACATAGCGGCTGATGCGAGCCACGAGCAGGGTCGCGCCCAGCGCGGGAGCAGCTTCGAACAGCTCGTCGACGTAGAGGTCCGCGTCCCGGGCCAGGCTCCGGGCCGGCGCCACCAGGGTGGCGAGGGCCTCCGCGTCCGCCGCGAGGCCGGCGTGGGGAACCTCGACGACGACGGGGATGGCCGCCGCGCGGGGGTGGATGCGCTCGAAGCTCGGCGGCAAGGCGAAGATTTTACGCTGTCGCGCCAGGCGCCACAACCCCGCCGGGCGGGGCGCGACGCGTCGTGGCCGCGTCGGACCGGCAAGCCCGTCAGCCCCGGGGATGGGCTCGGCGGTGGGCCTGGCGGACGTGGCCCTGCGAGACGTGGGTGTAGATCTCCGTCGTGGCCACGTCGCTGTGACCGAGCATCACCTGCACGCTGCGCAGATCCGCGCCGCCCGCGAGCAGGTGGGTCGCGAAGGAGTGACGCAGCTGGTGGGGGTAGGCCGCCTCGCGGATGCCCGCGGCGCGGGCCGTGGCCCTGACGATCTTCCAGTACGCCTGGCGCGTGAGGGGACCACCCCGCGGCGAGGTGAAGACGTAGGGCGAGGGAGCGCGGCGGCGCCTCGACTCGGTCGCCTGGCGCGCTTCGAGGTGCGCCTCGAGGTGCGCGAGGGCGAGCTCCCCCAGGGGCACGAGTCGGCGCTTGTTGCCCTTGCCCGTGACGGCCACCACGCCGCGGGTGAGATCCAGATCCCTCAGCCGCAGTCCCACCAGCTCGCTGGCCCGCAGCCCCGCGGCGTAGCCCACGCTCAGCATCGCGCGGTCCCGCAGCCCGCGCGGCTTGTCGGCGGGGGGCGTCTCGATCAGCCGCACGAGGTCCGCTTCGCTCAGCGTGTGGGGGAGCTTGCGCCCGAAGCGGGGCCGCGCCGAACGCGTCGTCGGGTCCCCATCGAGGACGCCCTCCTTGACCAGGAAGCGCAGGCAGCCGCGAGCCGCCGACAGGTGCCGCGCGGCGCTGCGGGCGGACAGCCCCGCCTTGGCCAGACCACCCAGCCAGGCGCTGAGCAGCCCCAGATCGATCTGCTTGGCCTCGGCGACGCCGCGCTCCTGGCAGAACGCGACCAGCTTGGCCAGGTCCCGGCCGTACCCGGCCACGGTGTTGGGGGACAGCCCGCGCTCGACCCGCAGCTGCGCCAGGTAGGCGTCGACCTGGGACTCGAGTCGCATCCCACTGTCTTAGGTGCGGGCCGCCGGCCGGGCAACTTAGCCGGCGGCGCGCACCCACTCCGCGAGCAGCGGCTCGGGATCGTCCGTGCGCATCAGCGCCTCACCCACCAGCGCCGCGTGCGCGGGCGAGCGCGCGATGCGCGCGACGTCATCGGCCGAGGCGAGGCCCGACAGGTGGACGGACGTCACCCAGCGCGGCAGCGACGCGAGCACCGCCGCCGCGCGCGCCGGGTCCATGCGGAGCGTGTCCAGATCCCGCGCGTTGACGCCGACCAGCTCGGCTCCCGCAGAGAGCGCGATGCGGGCCTCGTCGTGGGTGGTCACCTCCACCAGCGGCTCGAGCGACAACCCCCGCGCCGCCTCCAGCAGCTGACCGAGCCGCCGGGCGTCGAGGATGCGAACGATGAGCAGCACCGCGTCGGCGCCGAACGCGCGCGCGCGCTCGAGCTGACTCTCGTCGAGCACGAACTCTTTGGCCAGGATGGGTAGGGTCGTGCCCGCGCGGGCGCGGGCCAGGTCCTCGTAGCTGCCGCCGAAGAAGCTCTGGTCCGTCAGCACGCTCACCAGCGCCGCGCCCGCGCGCTCGTAGCGGCGGGCGCGCTCCTCGACCGGGAGCGCGCGCGACAGCTCGCCCGCCGAGGGCGAGCGATGCTTGATCTCGGCGATGACGCGCAGGGGCGCGCCCGCGGGGCGCACGAGCTCAGCCGCGCGCGGCGGCGGGGGCGCGGGCAGTGGGGCCCCGCCGAGCGCGGCGATCTCCCGCTGCTTCGCGCTGAGGATGTCGTCGAGCACGCCCATCAGGCGGAGATTCGCGCACGCGCCGCCCGGCGCCAGCGCTCCAGGGTGTGGGCCGCGGCGCCGGAGTCCAGCGCCTCCTGAGCTCGCGCCCGCGCGTCCCGCGGCGGCAGGTCGAGGGCGACCACGAGGGCGGCGGCGGCGTTGAGCAGCAGCGCGTCGCGGGCCGGGTGCGCCTCGCCGGCGAGGATGGCGCCGAGGGCCCGCGCGTTGTCGTCGGCGGAGCCGCCCTGGGTG
Organism: Polyangiaceae bacterium; assembly: GCA_019637295.1. Lineage (GTDB taxonomy): Bacteria > Myxococcota_A > Polyangia > Polyangiales > Polyangiaceae > JACKEA01. The sequence continues at coordinate 26,199 of JAHBVX010000003.1, read as the reverse complement.
GCTCCGCGGGGGCTCGGCGCCAAGCCGAAGTCCTCCGGGTGGATCTCGAGCTCGTCGATGACGCCTCCTTGCAGGCGGCTGACGCGGGTGACGCCGTGTGGGCTCACCTCGTCGAGGCCGTCGGCGCCGCGCACGACCCACGCCCGCTCGCTGCCCAGCCGGGCGAGGGTGCGCGCGAGGATCGGTCTGAGCGCGTCGTCGTAGGCGCCGAGCAGCTGGTGGCTGGCGCGCGCCGGGTTGGCCAGCGGTCCCAGGCAGTTGAAGATGGTGCGCACGCCCAGCTCGCGCCGCGCGACGCCGCCGTGGCGCATGGCCGGGTGGTGCGCGGGCGCCATCAGGAAGGTGATCCCGACCTCGCCGAGCAGCACCCCGGCGTCACTGGCGCCGAGCTCGAGCGGGATGCCGAGGGCCTCGAGCACGTCGGCGCTGCCCGCCCGGCTGGAGACGCCCCGATTGCCGTGTTTGGCCACGACCACGCCGCACGCCGCCGCGATCAGCGCCGCCCCGGTGGACAGGTTCAGCGTGCCTTGGCCATCTCCGCCCGTGCCGCACGTATCGAGCACCAGCGGGAAGTCGTGGTCGACGGCGACCATCGTCGCGCGCAGCGCCTCCGCGGCCGCGGCGATCTGCTCGGGCGTCTCGCCCCGCAGGCGCAGCGCGATGGCGAAGCCGGCGACCTGCACCGGCGTCCACTCGCCGCGCAGGATGGCGTCGAACACGCGTCGCACCGTCTCGGCCGTGGCGCCCGCGGGACGCTCGAGCTCGGCGAAGGCCTCGGGGAAGGGGATGGCGTTCATCGCGACAGACCCCGAAGCCAGTTGTGGAGCAGCGCCTCGCCCTGCTCCGAGAGGATGGACTCGGGGTGAAACTGCACCCCCTCGATGGGCAGCGAGCGATGCCGCAGGCCCATGATCTCGCCCTCGGCGGTGCGCGCGCTGACCTCGAGGCACGCCGGCAGGCTGTCCGGCGCGACGATCAGCGAGTGATAGCGGGTGGCGACGAAGGGTGAGGGCAGGCCGGCGAAGAGGGTGCGACCGTCGTGCTCGACGGGGCTGACCTTGCCGTGCATCAGCCGGTCGGCGCGCACGATCGTGCCGCCAAAGGCCTGGGCCAGCGCCTGGTGACCCAGGCACACCCCGAGGGTGGGGATGCGCGGGGACAGCTCGCGCAGCACCTGAAGCGTGACGCCTGCGTCGTCCGGGTTGCCCGGCCCCGGCGACAGCAGGATGCCGTCCGGCGCGGCGGCGTCGATCGCGTCGACGTTGACGCGATCGTTGAGCCGTACGTCGCACTCGGCTCCGAGGGCGAGCAGGTACTGCACGAGGTTGTAGGTGAACGAGTCGTAGTTATCGACCACGACGATGCGCCGCAGCATGAGCTACGCGAACGTTACCACAAACTCGCGCGCCCCCGCCGAGTGGCGCATGATCCGGCGGCCATGTCCGAACGTCGTCGCGCCGCGCGCAAGCCCTTCCGGGTGTACTTCAACAAGTACATCGCCGGTCATCCTCACCTGTCTCGCACGGTGGACGTGTCCACGACCGGGATCCTGGTCGACACTCTGCTCGAGCCGCGGGACGTGGCGCCTTCTTTCGCCATAGAGCTGACCTTGCCCGGGGAGCGGGAGCCGGCGTGGCTGTGGGTTCGGAGCGTGGGCCGCCGGGGCGGGCGGGAGGCCCTGAGCTTCGTGAACCTCGGCGCCAAGGATCAGGCACGCCTGCGGCGCTTCGTCGCTCAGCCGTAGTCGTGCTCGCGCAAGAACTTCTCGATGCGAAGGTTCACTAGCTCGGGATACTCGATGGCCGCGTAGTGGCTCGCGCCTCGCACGATCAGGATCTCGCCCCCGCGGATCCGACGCGCCATCTGCTGGGCCACCTGCTTGGGCGTGAACAGGTCGCGCTCACCGGCGATGACCAGCGCCGGGACGTCCACCGTGTCGAGTACCCGCGACGCGTCGTGCGAGCCGAGCTCCTCGAGGATGGTGAGGTACGTGGTCAGGTCCAGGTTCGCGAACTGCTCGGCGATCTCGGCGAACACCTCGTCGTCCAGGGTGGCGCCCACGAGCCCGAGCCGTTTGAGCCAGGGCAGCGTCTCGGGCTGTACGCTCGCGCGCTTGATGAGTCGCTTGCCCAGGTCCTTGAGGCTGCGTGCGCGTCGCACCAGCTGGGGAATGTGTCCGGCGATGAGCGGCAGGGCGACGGTGGTGAAGGGCCTGCCGTAGGTGCCGTTGATCAGCACCAGATGACTGGCTCGTTCCGGGTGGACCTCGTACAGCTCGAGCAGCACCTGCACGCCCATGCTCCAACCCACGAGCGCCGCGCGCTCCACCCCGGTGACCGCGAGCACCGCCTCGAGGTCGCGGGCGTGAGTCCGGATCCCGAGGGCCGGCTTGTCGCCGGGCGGCCGGGGGGAGGAGTACAGCCCTCGGTAGTCCCAGCTGATGAAGCGGTAGCGATCCGACAGGTAGTCGATCTGGTGCTTCCAGGCGGCGATGGGGCCTCCCAGGCCGTTGGCCAGCACGATCGCGGGTAGAGCGCCGCCCGTGTCGTAGTAGGCGATTGTGGCGCCGTCGTCCGTGGTCAGTGTGCGGGGCACCAGCTGGGCGCGCATCGATCGGGTCCGAAGCCAGCGACCATGCCCGTCCGTCGCGCCGCCGTAAAGAGGCTCCGGCCCTCCCCGGCGTGCACCGGCAGTTTCATTCTTGCCGGCTCGCGCCGTGGCCGGTAGTGTCGCGCGCGCTGGGCGTGCCATCGATGGGCTGCCCGCGACCAAAGCAATGGCCGACGAAAAGAAGCCCAAGATCGACCTGAAGGCTCGCCTCGGGAAGAAGACCGTGACCGCGCCTGCGGGCGCATCCATTCCGCCGCCGGTCGGGCTGCCCAAGCCGTCGGGGGTGCCGGCGCCGCCCTTCGGCTCTGCCGCCCCCGAGCGCCCGAAGATCGACGCGAGCAATCCCTACTCTGCCATCTCCGCGGATCAGGCGCCGGTGCGCGCGGAGCCCGCCGCGATCAAGATCGAGATGAGCGAGGAGGTCGTCCAAGCTCAGAAGAAGGGCCGCGCCAAGGTCGTCGTGCTCGCGTTCGTCGCCTGCGTCGTAGGCGGCGTGGTTGGTTACGCCGTCGGCGGTGGTGTCGAGCGGGGCAAGGGCGCCACGGCGGCGCTGTCCGGCGCCCAGGAGTTGGTCAAGGAAGTGGACACCGCCAACACCCAGATCGAAGAGCTGGCCGACGCGCTGAAGAGCGCGCGCGAGAAGCTGTCGAGCAGCAAGTACCCGACCGAAGAGGTGAGCAAGCTCGGCGGTATCAACATCCCGTTCTCTGGCGCCACCCTGGCGGGTAAGGGCATCGGCCGCTTCAACCCCCAGATCGTCACCATGCTGATCAACTTCGCCGCCGGCTCGGAAGAGGCCAACGATCAGAAGGACAAGATCCGCAGCATCTTGACCAGCGCCAAGCCGGCCATCGAGGACTTCCTGGCTCAGAAGGAGAAGCCCAAGGTGCGCTGGAGCGTGTTCGTGGAGAACGGACCGCACGGTCCCTGGGTCAGCATGCAGCCGCTGCCCGCGCCCTTCGACGCCAAGGACTTCTCCGAGAAGAAGGAAGGCGACAAGGACAAGAAGCCCTACAAGTGGCCGGACGACTTCGAGATCAAGCAGGGCGACCGCACCTTCAAGCTCAAGCGCTACACCAGCGGGGATCCGACCCGCAATCGCGAGAACCCGGATCTGATGCCCGTCAACCCGGACACTCAGGCCGCCGTGTGCCCCACGGACGTCATCGTTCGCCTCACCCGCGAGCTGAGCGATCTGGAGCGTACGCTGCGCGGCGACAAGACGCCCGGCAACGAGAAGGACGGCCTGATCGACACCGGACGCACGCTCAACGAGCGGCTCAAGATGATCGGCTCGCCGTAGCGAGGGATCTTTGGGCCTTCGCGCCGCGGTGACGGCGTGGATCTTCTTCACGCCGCGGTGACGGGGCGTGTGCCGTCGCTGCGCGAGCGGGCCGGCGAGATCTCGACTCGCGCGATGTGGCGCGCGTCGGCGTCGCGCACCACGAACTCGTGGTCGAGCGCGACCAGCTTGGAGCCAGGCCTCGGTACGCGGCCCATGCGTTCGATCAGGAACCCGCCGAGCGAGTGGTAGTCGCCGTCCTCCGGCAGGTCCGTGCCCAATAGCCGCTCGAGCTCACCGATGGGCAGGGCGGCGTCCACCAGGAAGCGCCCATCCTCCAGCTCCACGATGGAGGGTTCGTCCGTGTCGTGCTCGTCCCGGATCTCGCCCACGATCTCCTCGATCAGGTCCTCGAGCGTGACGATGCCCGCCATGCCGCCGTGCTCGTCGATGACGATGGCCAAGTGGTGGCGGCCGGCGCGCATGTCCGCGAGCACGATGGAGGCGAGCTGGGTCTCGGGCACGAAGGCGACGGGACGGCGCAACATCGGCTCGAGTTCGAGCGACGCGAGGCCTGCGCTGGAGCCGACGTGGGTGAGCAGATCCTTGGTGTGCAAGAGACCGATGACGTTGTCGATCCGCTCGCGATACACCGGATAGCGCGAGTGCCCGCGGTTCATGGCCAGAGCGACGACGTCCGAGACGGGCGTCTCCACGTCGATGGCGGTCACGGCCGTTCGCGGCACCATCACGTCCTCCGCCGTGAGCTCACGAAACTCGAGCACGTTGCGGATCATCTCCGACTGCTCGTGATCGAGCGCGCCGCTCTGCTCGCTCTCCGCGACCAAGAGCTCCACCTCCGTCTCGGTCACCCGCGCGTCGGGCGGGATGGAGCCGTTCTTCCCGACGGACTCCCCCACCAGTCGGCCGGTGAGCACCAGCGGGGCGGCCAGCGGCGCCGCGAGCCACTCGAAGGGCCGCAGCCACAGGAGCAACAGCGGCGCCGTGCGCTCGGGGGAGCGCAGCAGGATCGTTTTGAGCACTTCGGCCGGGACGCCGTAGACGACGAGGGAGGCGAGGGCGGCGACCAGCGCGGCCCAGCGCCCGAGGCTCTCGGGCATGAGCCGGGACAGCAGCACGGCCGTCACGCAGATGCCGAGCACTCGCAGCACGAGCCAACGGGCCTCGATCGAGCGACCGAGCAGCAGGTAGCGGTCGAGCGCCAGACGACTGCGGCCCTCCAGGGAGTCGCGCAGAGCGACGCGCCGGCCGACCGACAGGGCGCCCACGGCTGCGCTCGCCGCCCCGAACGTCGTCGCTCCCAAGGCCGGCAAGGTAGCCAGCAGCCATTCGAGAAGTGGTGGGGACTGTGGATCCAACTCTGGCGTCCTGGGGCGTACGCGGCCCCTCCGAAGGCTCCAAGGTAGCCACGACCCCAGCGTCCGCGCAACCCACGGCGCCGGGCGGCCGATGTGCCCGCCATGAAGACCGAACCGCCGCGGGGCGCCGCAGCTGCCTCCCGCCTGCCACCGGCGCCCGCGGCGCGTTCGGCGCCGACGTCGCCGCCCCTGACATTTCGCTACTTTCTGGGCGACAGACGCGCCCTCGAGGGGGGCCCGGAGCGCCCGGCCCGGCCTGCGGCGACGTTTGGCGACCTCTCGCTGGCCCTGCCTGCTGGGACGACGTCGCCGGCCCGCGACCCCGCCGCCTTGGCTCCACCGGCTGCCGACGGCGACCCCGAGCGGGAGGCGCCCGCGCTCGGCGAGCACCGGGAGCCAGCCCCGTGGGTCGATCCCCTGCAGCTCACCCTGTGCCGACCGCCGGGGTTCGCGTTCGCGCCTCCCGCCGCGGCGGCCCCGCCGCCGCCCCACGGGCTGCCCCTCGAGGTGCTCGCCGAGCAGCTCGTGCGGCGCATCGCCATCGGCGGCTCGGCGCGCCGGGGGGCGGCTCGCATCGAGCTCGGCGCCGGCGCGCTCGCCGGCGCCACGGTGACGGTGGTCGCCGAGGCCGGCGAGGTGAGCATCGAGCTGAGCTTGCCGCCCGGCGCCGGCGCCGGCGACTGGGAGGAGCGGCTCTCGGCGCGGCTCCGTCAGCGCGGCGTCGCGGTGCGCGAGCTCACGGTGCGGTGAACCCGCGCAGCACCCGCAGCGTCTCGCCGTCCCGAGCGGCGATGGCCACGAGCTCGCCGTCGGGCCCGAGCAGCGCGATCGGTCCCGCCTCGTGGTCAGGCCCCGCGGGCAGGCGCTTGCCCTGACGCGCCAGGACGGCTTCCGCCGGGCCGAGCCGCGCGACCGGCAAGGTGCGCTCGATGGCTTGGGTCATCGACAGGCGCGCGGGTGGCCAGCTCGGGGGCGGGAAGGGGCTGGCCTGCGCGAGGGTGAAGCTGCCGCTGCGCTCGCGTCGCAGCGCGGACAGGTGCGCTGGCACGCCCAGCGCCTGGCCCAGATCCCGCGCCAGGGCGCGCACGTAGTAGCCGGCGCTCACGGTGAGCCGCAGCGTGACGCGCTCTGGCCCCACTGACTCGAGGGTGAGCGAGCGCACCGCGACCGCGCGAGGCGGCAGCTGCAACGTCTCGCCGCGGCGCACACGCTCGTGGGCGCGCGCCCCGGCGACGTGGATGGCGCTGACCGATGGTGGGATCTGCTCGGTCTGCTCGCGCGCAGCGTCGAGCGCAGCGTCGAGCCTCAGGGCATCGAGCCAGCCGGGCGCCAAGGCGGCTTCGGCGGTGGGCTCGCCCTGGGCATCGAGGGTGGTGGTGCTCTTGCCGAAGCGCACCTCGGCCAGGTAGGTCTTGTCCGAGCCGGTGAGGTAGGCCGACAGCTTGGTCGCTTCGCCCAGCAGGATCAGCAGCACGCCCGACGCCATTGGGTCGAGGGTCCCGGCGTGACCGACGCGTCGGGTCCCCGCCAATCGGCGCGTGCGCGCGACGACGTCGTGGCTCGTCGGGCCCTCGGGCTTGTCGAAGACGACTACGGCCGGCTCGGCCGTCAACCGAACCACACGCTCTTGCGCCGCGCGACCCCGCCGTCGAGCAGCTCCTGGATGCCGTGGCGCACGCGCTCGGCGAGTCGCCCCACGAGCATGTGGTCGCTGGCGGCCTCGGGACCGTAGGCGTCGAGATGAAGCGGCGCGCCGAACACGATCGTCCACTTCGTCGGCGCAGGGACCAGCCCGGCCAGGCCGAGCCACGGGAAGGTGGGAGTGACCGGCACGTAGGGCACGCCGAGCGCCTTGGTGAAGGTCTCGAAGCGGTAGAGAAGCGGGTTGGTCTCCTCGGCGCCGATGATGGCGCAGGGCACGATCGGGCACTGGGTGCGCAGCGCCAAGCGGATGAAGCCGCCGCGCCCGAAGCGCTGCAGCCGATAGCGCTCGCTGAAGCGCTTGCCGATGCCCTTGACTCCCTCCGGAAACACACCGACGAGCGCGTCTTTCTGCAACAGCCGCTCGGCGTTCTCCTGGCATGCGCGCACTGCGCCGACGCGGCTCACGAAGGAGCCGATGAAGGGCAGGTAGTAGACGAAGTCCTCCGCCAGCCAGCGCAGCTCGCGGCGTGTTGGGTGCGTGAGCCGCAGCGCCGCTCGCAGCATCAAGCCGTCGAAGGGCACGGTGCCCGAGTGGTTGGCCACCACCATGCAGCGCCCCTCGGCCGGCACCGCGTCGATGCCGCGCACCTCGGTGCGAAAATAGCGCTGGAACAGGAAGTCGATCAGCGGCTCGATGCGGCGTTCGAAGGCCGGGTCGAGTCCGAAGTCGTCGACCTCGTGGCTGCGACCCTGCAGGCCACGTCGGCTCCACTTGCTGGCGAAGAACTCGCTCGTGATCAGCTCTGCCACCGCGTCGGCCTTCGGCGACGTCGCGGCGCCGTCGTGCTCAGCCGAGGGCTCGACGCGGGTCGCGACGGGGCTCGAGACGGGCAGCGCCGTGCTCGCGCCGAGCAGGCCATCGAGTCTGGCCTCGAGCGCGCGAATCTGTGCGTCCACGTCGCGCTCCGCATCGAATCCGCTCGCCGGGGGCGACGAGTCCGGGGCCGCGTCGTCGAAGGTCACCAGCGGCGGCACGACTCGCGAGCCAATGCCGAGCTCGGCGTCCAGCCGATCGTCGTCGTCTTCGTCGGTGAGCGACGGCGCGGGCGGCTCGCGGCGCACGGGCGTGTGCGCGGGCGCTCGCACACGCGTGCGCGCGGCGCGGGTCCGCGGCGGGGCCGCCGCGCGCTGGGGTTTGGTGGGCTGCTCCGTCGCCGATTCCACGCTCGGCGTGCGGCGTCGCGGGCTCGCCTTCTTCTTCGTCTTCTTCTTCGCGCCAGTCGCGGCGACGGTGGGGCGGCGCTTCGCCCCCGCGGCCTTGGCCTTCTTGACGCGTGGCTTCGTGCTCATGCCGCGCTCTCCGTCAACAGTCGCACGTCGCGCAGGTGTTGGGCGGTGGCGAAATCGAGCACCGCGTCGCGAGTGCTGAACAGCGGCTTGAAGCCGAGCACGCGCTCGGCGTGCGCGCCGTCGGCCACGCACAGGTACTTCAAATAGTCGATGAACGACGGCGGCGCCTCGGACAGATGCGCCAGCCACAGCGCCCGGGCGACGCCCCGCATCAGCGGCCCCGGCAGCGGCACCGCGACGCGTCCGCTGAGCTTGACCACGGTGGACAGCGGCAGCACGCCGTCGCCCACGATGTTGAACACGCCGCCCACGTCGCGATCGACGGCGAGCTTGAAGGCCAACGCAGCGTCGGCCTCGTGCAGGAACTGCCACAGCGGATCGAACCCGAGCAGGGTGGGCACCAAGCGTCGCCCGAGGTAGCGCGTCACGTAGTTGTCCACGCTGGGCCCGAGAATGGGAGCGGTGCGCAAGATGGTCACGAGTCGCCCCTTGCCCGGCTTGCCGAAGCGCAGCGCGTCTTGCTCCGCCTCGATCTTGTCGGCGAAGAATGGATCGTCGCGTCGGGCGCGCAGGGCGTGCTGCTCGCTCAAGAAGTTGGGGTGAGTGGGCTGCGCGCCGTACAGCACCGTCTGGCTCCACATCACGAGCTTCTGCACGCGCGCTCGCCGGCACGCGTTGAGCACGTGCATGGTGCCCACGCTCTCGAGCTCGTGCGCCCAGGCGCGGGCGTGGGTCGGTGAGCCCAAGAACGCCAGGTGGACCAGCGTGTCGATCTCGTCGGCCTGACAGATCTCCGCGACGCGCTCCTCCGTCGCCGGCTCGGTGAGGTCGAGCTCGTAGACCCGCGTCTTGGCTTTTGCCGTGGTCGGCGCGGTGACGTCGAGGGCGGTGATGCGACGCACCCGGGGGTCCTCCTCGAGCAGCCCGATCAGGTCTTGGCCAAGGAAGGAGCTGGCGCCGGTGATCGCCACGGACCGCTGCGACGCCGGGCGAGTGGCGAGGGGCTGACTCGGACGGTCCCGATCGGTGGATGCGGAGCGGCTGCCCATGGGGTCAGCGAACCGTACTAAAAGCCCCTTGCCGCGTCACAACCGTCGCGAGCAGAGCGCCGATTTTCCCTCCTTTGGTCCTAGGTCCGCGGGTTCGAGGCGGGGCGGAGGCGCGGCGCGGCGGCCCCAGGTAGGGGCATGTAGTCAGCCCTGCTCTGCTGCTCGGCTGCTGCTTGTCGAGCCAATGGACGCTAGGATGAGACGATGCGCGCGACTCTAGCCATGGCTCCGAAGCGCCTCGGCGCCTATGAGTTGGTCGAGCGCCTCGGCTCTGGTGGCATGGCCGAGGTGTTCCTGGCCAGACGCGCAGGGCCTCACGGCTTCGCCAAGCGCTTCGCGGTCAAGCGCATCTTGCCGCACTTGGCGGACGAACCGCGCTTCGTCTCGATGTTCTGCGATGAAGCGCGCATCGGTGCGACGCTCACGCATCCGAACATCGTCCAGGTCGTGGACTTTGGCGAGCAGGACGGCCAGCTGTACATGGCCATGGAGTACGTGGACGGCGTCAGCTGCGCGAAGCTGTTGCGCTTCGTGGCGGAGCGAGGGGAGCGTTTCCCGATCGGCGCCGCGCTGTACATCACCCACGAGTTGCTGCGCGCGCTCGACTTCGTGCACTCGGTGCGCGACGAGCAAGGTCGCGCTCAACAGTTGGTGCACCGCGACGTATCCCCCGGCAACATCCTGCTGGGGCGCGCGGGCGACGTGAAGCTCGCGGACTTCGGCATCCTGCAGAGCACGTACGTGGATCGACGCACCGAGCCGGGTCAGCTCAAGGGCAAGCTCGGCTACATGGCGCCGGAGCAGGCCCTCGGCGCGCTGGTCGACTCGCGCTCGGATCTGTTCGCGCTCGGCATCGTGCTCGCGGAGATGCTCACGGCGCGTCCGCTGTTCCCCGGCCAGACGGAGCTCGAGATCCTGATGCGCATCCGCGACGTGGATCTGTCGGTGCTCGATCATCACGGCCGGTACTTGCCCGCGGCGCTGCAGGCCTTCCTGCGTCGGACGCTGCAGCGCCGTTCGACCATGCGCTTTCAGCTCGCGAGCGAGATGGCCGACGAGCTGAGGCACGTCGCGCGGGTGCTCGGTATCTCGCTGACCGAGGGGCGGCTCTTGCCCTGGCTGGTCAGCCTGGACGTGCTGCCCGCGCAGAGCGGCCTGCGCGCGGCGGTTCGCCCGAGCGATCCGACCGACGTGCTCCGCGCGGTCGAGGCGCTCGAGGCCAGGCACTCGCGTCCCCCCGGCGCCTGAGGCCTCAGGTCGCGCAGCGGCCGGTGACCCACGCGAGCCGGCGGTCGCGCAGCAGCCACAGGGCGAAGCGGTCGCCACGCGTCGCGATGGCGAAGCCCTGGGCCTCGCTCACGGTCATGGGGGTCGAACGCGGGCGCCCGCGCGCGTCGAGCACGACCGCGGTCACCACCGTGCGCTCGGTCAGCCGGCAGGCAGCAGGCGCGAGCCACGCGACCAGGGTCAGCTCGCCCACGGCGCGGGCGAACACGCCGCGGGGCGGCCCAGACGCGCGCAGCGTGAGCGGGCCGCCTTGCCCGCCGTGAACGACGATGGGGAAGTGGTCGACGCAGGGCTCGTCCGGCGGGGCGCCGGCGGCGACCACCAGCGAGCGCGGGGCGTCGGTGACCTCGTAGCTGCCGTGGGGCGTGTCGAACAGCGGCTCGGAGCGCGTCGCCCGGTTGTCGGCGATCTCCCACAGCGCGGTCTTGCCGGGGGCGGTGAGGGCGACGCGTGCGCGAGCGGGGCTGGCCTGCAGGCGCGCGATGCAGAGCGGTCGCCAGGCTTCGTCCACGGGCGCTTCGATGGCGACGGGCGCGGTGCCGTCGCTGAAGCTCAGGGTCGCGCCCGGCCCGAGGGTGCGCTGCGCCAGGGTCGAGAGTACGGCGCACAGCTCGCCGCTGCAGCGCACGTCCTCGGCGACCAGCTGGTCACCTCGCGCCAGCCCGAGCGCTGGGCCCCACTCTCGCCACAGCACCGCCTGCCGCTCACCGTCGGCCGCAGGCAGCGTCAGCGCCGCGACCCAGCCCCGAGCGCTCACGTCGAGGGGCGGCGGCGCCCCGACGGTCCAGGGCAGCTCCCGCGGCGCGCCGGTGGGAAGCGTCCGCACGCCGCGGGCGGTGGCGCGCTCGCCGTCGCCGAGCTCGACCAGCGCGAGCTCGTCCAGGGCGTGGGGCGCGGCGACGAAGCGCACGCGCCGCTCGCCGAAGTCGGCCTCGTGCCAGGGTAGCTCCGCGCGGCACGGCTCGGGTAGCCCGATGCCCTGCGGCGAGCTCCGGGGCTCGAGCGCCGGCCAGACCAGCGGCGAGGCCGCGGGCAAGTCCACCTCCACGGTCCCGCCGTCCGCGGCGCCGGAGGGGGCCGAAGCATCGCAGCGCGAGCACGCCGTCGCGGCGGTCGCGAGCACCGCGATCAGGGCGCGGGCGGCAGGGTGCATCTCATCACGGGATACTGAGCGTAGTCGTGGATGACCACGAAGCCAGCGGCCAGCAGGGCGCCGTAGGAACCCGTCCAGCGCTCCTCTGGGGCGAGACCGTCGGCCCGGCGCGGGAACGCCTCCACCGCGACGGCGCCGCGCGCGGTTGCCAGCTGCAAGCCGGCGCGCACCAGCTCCACGGACAGCCCGCGTCGGCGCTGCCGCTCGTCGACCAAGAAGCAGCCGATGGTCCACACGCCTTCGCGCTCGGAGCCGAGGTCGCGCATGCCGCGATAGGGACGGCTGGCGTACAGCTTGGCCAGCGCGGCGGCGGGCGCGAGCTTCATCCAGCCGACGATCTCGGCGTGCTCGACGGCCACGACGCCGAGCGCCTCGTCGCTGCCGCCTGCGACCGCTCGCAGCAGCTCGCCGCGACTGTCGGCCGGCGCGTGCGCCGCGCGCGCGAGCCAGGCGTTCTTGTCGCCGCTGAAGTGCCACCAGCGGCAGTAGCAGCTCGACCCGGTGCGCTCGAACAAGCGGGCGAGGGCGTCGCCGTCGGACGCGCCGATCGGTCTCGTCTGCCAGCTCATGCCCAGGGCTCGGGGGTGGAGGGCGGGCAGGCGGCCTCCACGCAGGCGGCGAGGGCGAGCAGCGACGCTTCAGCGAACGCCGGGCCGATGAGCTGCAATCCCACGGGCAGCGCCGGGTCCGCGTCCGTCGCGGTGGACAGCCCCGCGGGTACGCTCAGCGCGGGCAGGCCGGCGAGGCTCGCCGGCAGCGTGTACACGTCCGCCAGGTACATCGCGAGCGGATCCGTCAGCCGCTCCCCGAGTCGGAAGGCGACGGTCGGGCTCGTGGGCGCGGCGATGGCGTCGACTCGCGCGAAGGCACGCTCGAAGTCACGCGCCACCAGCGCGCGGACCCGCTGCGCCTTGGCGTAGTAGGCGTCGTAGTAACCCGAGCTGAGCACGAACGTGCCCAGCAGGATGCGCCGCTGCACCTCGCGTCCGAAGCCCGCGCTGCGTGACGCGCCGTACAGGCCGTCGAGGTTGCCGCGCTCGGCCTCGACGCGCAGTCCGAAACGAACGCCGTCGAGGCGCGCGAGGTTGCTCGACGCTTCCGCGGTGGCCAGCACATAGTACGTCGCCACTCCGTAGCGCGTGTGCGGCAGCTCCACGTCGACGATGGTGGCGCCCGCGTCGCGCAACGCGTCGAGCCCCGCGCGCACCGCGCGCTCGACCTCGGGCGAGAGACCGGAGGCGAAGTACTCGCTCGGCACGCCGATGCGCAGGCCGCGCGCGCCGCGCTCGCAGGCCGCTTCGTAGTCGTCTACCGGCACCGTGGCGCTGGTCGAATCCAGCGGATCGTGGCCGGACAGCACGCCCAGCAGACGGGCCGCGCTGCGCACGTCCGTCGCCAGCGGTCCGACCTGATCGAGGCTGGAGCCGAAGGCGATCAGCCCATAGCGCGAGACACGACCGTACGTCGGCTTGATGCCGACCACGCCGCACAGCGCCGCCGGCTGGCGGATGGAGCCGCCGGTGTCGCTGCCGAGGGCGAGCGGGGTAGCGCGGCACGCCACCGCCGCGGCGCTGCCGCCGCTCGAGCCACCCGGAGTTCGCGCCAAGTCCCAGGGGTTCTTCACCGCACCGAAGGCGCTGTTCTCGCTCGACGAGCCCATGGCCAGCTCGTCCTGGTTGGTCTTGGCCACGATCACGGCGCCCGCGGCGCGGAGCCTCGACACGACCGTCGCGTCATAGGGCGGCCGCCAGCCCGACCGCGCGCTACCGTCGCGGGTCAAGCTGCGGGAGGCGGCGGTCGTCGGCATGCCCTGGGTGCACAGCGAGTCCTTCACGGCGATGGGGATGCCTGCCAGGGGGCCCAGCTCGTCGCCACGGACGCGGCGCTCGTCGAGGCCGCGAGCGGCGGCGCGCGCGCCCTCGCCATCGACGTGCAAGAACGCGTTGAGCGGCCCGGCGCGCTCGATGACTCCGAGCGCGCCCTCGGTCAGGGCTTCGGCGCTCAGCCGGCCGGCCTGCACGCCGCTCACGAGGCTCGGCACGGACTCGCTCATTCGTCGTCCACGAAGGCGGGCACGGCGAAGGCGCGCTCGCGGCGGCGCGGCGCCTGGTCGAGCGCCAGCTCCGCGGACAAACCCCGCGCGGGCGTGTCTGGGCGCAGGGGCGCCGCGGGCACGGCGCCGGGCAGCCATGGCTCGACGCCGGTGGTGTCCACCGCCGCGAGCTCGGCGACGTACTCGACGATGCGCGCGAGCTCGGTCGCGAGCGCGGGTATGTCGGGCTCGTCGAGCGCCAGCTTGGCGAGGCGAGCGAGGTGGCGAACGTCGTGCTGCTCGATGGACATCGCGGCGGCAAGCTACAGGTCCGTGGAGCGTTCGGCAACGTGAACGTCCGCCGCGGCGCCGGTAGGGAGCGTCTTGGGCAGCACGACCAGCCCCACGATGACCCCGACGATGGCGGCGAGCACCGAGCCGACGAGCACGAACACCTTGCCGACACCCAGGCTGCTCGGGTCCGAGAAGCCGAGCTCGGCGATGAACAGCGCCATGGTGAAGCCCACGCCGCCCACGCAACCCACCACGAGCAGCCCGCGCCAGTCCACGCCGCGCGGCAGCGCCGAGACGCCGATGCGCACGGCGAGCAGCGACACCAGCACGATGCCGATGGGCTTGCCCAGCAGCAGCCCGAGGGCCACCCCCAGCCCGATGGACGTGGCGCCCGGCGCGTTCAGATCGATGGCGTCCAGCGTGACGCCGGCGTTGGCCAGCGCGAAGATGGGCATGATGCCGTAGGCGACCCACGGGTGCAGCGCGACCTCCAGCCGCACCACCGGCGCCACGGCCTCCCGTCGCGCGGTCTCCAGCCGCTCGAGGGGGGCGAGCAGCGCGTGGGTCTCGTCGTGCTGTTTGCTCTTGTGCGTGAACTCCGCCAGCGCGTCGGCGGCCTCGGTGATGAAGCCGCGCTCACCGAACCAGGGTCGCACCGGCGTGAGCAGCCCCAAGATCACCCCCGCGATGGTCGGGTGGACGCCCGCGCCGAGCATGCCGCCCCACACCACCGCTCCTGGCAGCACGTACACCAGCGGCCGGCGCACGCCGATGCGCTGCAGCACGGACACCAGGCCCACCCCCGCCGCTGCCAGCAGCAGCCCTGCCACCTTTACCCCGGACGAGTAGAACACGGCGATGACCAAGATCGCGCCGATGTCGTCGATGATCGCCAGCGCGAGCAGCAGCACCCGCAGCGCCGCCGGCACGCGCGGTCCGAGCAACGTCAGGATGCCGACCGCGAAGGCGATGTCCGTCGCCATCGGGACGCCCCAGCCGTGCTGCGCAGCGGTGCCATGGTTGAACAGCAAGTAGATGCACGCGGGCACGATCATCCCGCCAAACGCCGCGGCCACCGGCAGCGCGGCGCGCTTCAGCTCGCTCAGCTCTCCCTCGTGGATCTCGCGCCGTATCTCGAGCCCGACGACGAAGAAGAAGATCACCATCAGGCCGTCGTTCACCCAGAAGTGAACGTCCTGCTTGAAGCTGAGCTCGCCGACCCCGAGCAGGATCTTGGTGTGCAAGATCGCGTGGTAGCTGTCCTTCCAGGGCGAGTTCGCCCACAGCATGGCGACCAGCGCCGCGAGCATGAGCAAGATGCCGCTCGCCGCTTGCACCGAGAGGAACCGCTCGATGGGCCGGTACAGCGCGAGCGCGGCGGTGCGCGCCGGCGCCCAGGTTTCGGGCGGGGGCTCCGCCATCTTCAGCGAGCCAGCCGACTTCGATGCCATGTGTGCGCTCCCGGAGGCGGCGCCGCACCGGCGGCGTCAGGCGCCCTGTTTGCGCCTCAACGGCGGCGAAATCAAGTGGCGATCACGCCCACCAGCGCCAGCACGATCCCGACCGCGGTGAGCACCAGGTTGAGCACGCCGAGGACCATGCCCGTGATGGCCATGCTGCGGCCGCCAACGCCGGACGGATCCTTCTTGACCGCGCTCATGCCCATGAACCCCGCCACGATGGCCGTGATGCCCGTGAGCGGGCCGAGGCACAGCAGCAAACCGCACACCAGCGAGAGTACCGCGGCGGTGCTGGCGGGGGGCTTCTCGCCCTTGGGCATCCCGGTGGTCGGGTCGATCGACATCTGGTGCATGGCGATCGTCGCCTTGCCGCCGGTGATGGGCTTCGGGCCGGGGCCGCCGGGTGGAGCGAAACCTCCGCCGTGCCCGCCCGGGGGGCCGCCGTACCCGCCACCGCCCGGGGGACCGAACCCTCCGCCGCCGGGCGGACCGTAGCCACCGGGCGGACCGTAGCCTCCTGGGGGGCCGTAGCCGCCGCCCTGAGCGTGACGCTCCATCCCGAACCTTGTACCAGGGAGTGGCCCCGCGGCACCACAAGTCTCTGCGACGCCGGGCGAGGTCGTGCGCAACTCGCGGCCGGCCTGACCGAGGGGGCCCGCATGTCAGGCGAGGCTCGACGCCGGCAGGGCGCGCTACTATCCTCCAGCTCGTCCGCCGAGACCGGACCCGTGACGGGTGGGCTGTGGCGGACGCCAAGGCGCAGGATGCGGGAGTTCGCGGAGGGACAGATCGTCGGAGGCACCCGCTACCGGGTGCGCGGGCAGCTCGGCGCCGGGGGTATGGGCAGCGTGTACGAGGTGGAGCACCTCGAGCTAGGCAAGCGCTTCGTGCTCAAGGCGCTCTTCCGCGAGCTGTCCGCGCGCAAGGACCTGGTGGCGCGCCTGCGGCAGGAGTGGCGCGCTCTCGGTCAGCTCGATCACCCCAACATCATCAACGTGACGGACGCCGGCACCACCCCCGAGGGCGTCCCGTTCTACGTGATGGAGCGACTGGACGGTGAGACCCTCGGCGAGCGCTTGCGCCGCGTCGGGCGGCTCGAGGTGACCGAGGCCGTGAGCATCGCGACCGGCATCTTGCAGGGCATCGCCGCCGCCCATCGCATCGGCATCGTGCACCGCGACATCAAGCCGCCGAACATCTTCCTGCCGCTCGCCGGCGGCGTGAAGGTGCTCGACTTCGGCATCGCCAAGCTGGTCACCACCAGCGTGGACGTGATCACCGGTCGCGGCATGGCCATCGGGACGCCGCGCTACATGTCTCCCGAGCAAGCGCGCGGCGACTCGGTCGATGGCCGGGCGGATCTCTACGCCATCGGCTTGACGCTGTACGAGATGCTGGTGGGCGGCGGCCCCTTCGACTTCACGCAAGATCCGGCGGAGCTGTTGCTCGCCCACCTGACCCGGGACCCACCCACGGTGGCGAGCCAGCGCGCCGATGCGGGCTCGCCCTTGTCGGACATCGTCGCGCTGCTCCTGCAGAAGGATCCCGCGGCGCGCCCGGCCACGGCGGAGCACGTCATCGCGCTGCTCGATGGTCTGGTGTCGCGCTGGCGCGCCGTGAGCACGGACGCGCCGACCCCGGACGCCAAGTACGGCGTACCGACTCTGCGGCAGGTCTCCCCGAGCGTCTCGCCGCCCGGCACCCAGCCCGTCACCCCAGCCGCCGGCGCCTCGCCATCGGCGCCGGTCGTCGCAACGGCGGTGCTCGACACGCCCACGGCGCCGCGCCGCACCGCTTCCGGCTCCACGCTCATCATTGGCCCCGGCGGCGAGCTGACCGGCTCAGTGCAGACCGTGCGCGATGGCGAGCCCGACTTCCCGAGCTCCGTGCCCTCCGCGGCTCCGGGGGACCGCACGCTGGCCGACGCGGAGCCGGGTCCGGCGTCCCTGGCGCCGGCCGAGTCCACGCGCCTCAGCCCTCGCGGCCTGGCGGACACGCGCCTGAGCGCGGACCACACCGAGGCGCTGTCGGCGCGCGCCGAGGCGCTGCCCGCGCCGGCTCCCTTCGCCGAGGCGCCGACCCGCACCGCGGTGCCCCTCGAGCCCGTCGCCAGCCAGCCTGCCACGCCGCCCCCGGTCACCGCCGAGGCGCCCGCCGCGCCGAGTCGCGCGCCCGGCTGGCTCGTTCTCGGGCTCGCCGCGGCGGGCCTGCTCGCCGTCGCGCTCGTCGTCGTCGGCGTGCTCGGTGCTCGCCGGCTGGCGCCCCCCGCCCCGGGCGCGGCCGCGCCCGCTGGGGAGCTGGCCGCCCCGGCGCCCCCCGAGGTCGCCGCCGGCGAGCCGGACCCGCCACCCGAGCCCGAGCCGGCGGCGCAGCCGGAGCCCGAAGCGCCGGCGACGCCCGAGCGCAAGCCCGCAGCCAAGGCCGCGCTCCCGCAAACCAAACGCGGACTCGCGGCGCCCGAGCCCGTCGTGGCCAAGACAGCGCCCGCGGCCCCGGCTCCGCCGGCACCCGAGCCCGCTCCGGCGCCCGCCGTGACCGCGACGCCCAAGCCCAAGGGTAAGCCAGCAGCCCTGCCGGGCTCCGGGCTCTAGCCCCGCCTGCGCTGGACGATTTTCCCTTTACGAAGGGGGGGGCGTCGCCTAGGTTTCGCGTCCCCCGGGCCGGCGCGGGGCACTTCTCGCGCCGCCCCCAAATCGCACGCCCCGAGCGCAACCGACTGGTGCCGGTGCTTCGCCTGACGCGAGGCCTGCCAGCGGCGGGGCGGAAGAAGAACCGGCAGAGGAGAGCGCGATGACCGACACGACCGAGACCACCGACACGACCACGAACATTTCCCCTCCGCCCGGCGTCGAGGGCGCCGTGGAGAACGCTACCGCCGTCAGCCGCACCGCGATGCTGGCCGCCGAGCGCGCCGCGAGCGACGAGCGCCGCGAGCCGCGGGATCCCGGCAACCCCCTGCCGGTGAAGGAGCTGTTCGAGGCGGGCGCGCACTTCGGCCACCAGACCAAGCGCTGGAACCCGAAGATGCGCCAGTACATCTACGGCGCGCGTAGCGGCATCCACATCATCGATCTCGATCAGTCCTCGCGGCTGTTCAAGCGGGCGTTCGACTTCTTGGCCGACACCGTCGCTCGCAATGGGCACGTGCTGTTCGTGGGCACCAAGCGTCAAGCGGCCTCCATCGTGCAGGAAGAGGCGGCGCGCGCGGGCCAGTACTACGTGACCAACCGCTGGCTGGGCGGCACGCTGACGAACTTCCGTACCATCAAGGGCGGGCTCGAGCGGCTGCGCACCCTCGAGCGCATGCGCGAGGACGGCACCTACCAGCAGCTGCCCAAGAAAGAGACCGTCAAGCTCGAGAAGGAGCGCGCGCGTCTCGAGAAGTACATCGGTGGGCTCAAGGGCATGGGCAGCATCCCGAACGCCCTGTTCGTGATCGATCCGGCCCAAGAGACCATCGCGGTGAGCGAAGCGCGCAAGCTGCGCGTGCCCATCGTGGCCATCACGGACACGAACTGCGATCCGGATCTGGTGGACTACGTCATCCCGGGCAACGACGACGCGATCCGGTCCATCCGGCTGATCTGCGGCGCCGTGGCCGACGCCTGTCTGTTTGGCGCCTCGCGTCGCCGCGAGCACGCCCCGCGGGAGCGCGAGGGCGGGCAGGGTGGTGGTCCGGAAGCTCAGGTCATCTACTCGTCGCGCCGCGGCGCGGAGAGCTGAGCGAGTTCATCGTCAATTGTTTCGCCCCGCCCGGTCGCACCGCGCGACCGCGGGCGGTGGCGCAAGCTCGGAAAGTGAGAAGCGTATGGCTCAGGTGAGCATGCAACTGGTCAAGGAACTGAGGGACCGCACCCAGGCGGGTCTCAACGATTGTCGCAGCGCCCTGATGGAGTCCGAGGGCGACATGGACAAGGCGGTCGAGATCATCCTGAAGAAGGGCCTCGCCAAGAGCGCGAAGCGCGCCGGCGCCGTCGCGTCCGAGGGCGAGGTCGCCGATCACGTCGCGGCGGATGGCAGCTTCGGCGTGCTGGTGGAGGTCAACATCCAGACCGACTTCGCCGCCCGGAACGAGGAGTTCAAGGCCTTCGTGCAGAACGTCGTCAAGGCAGCGGCGTCGGCCCGGGCCGGCGCGGAGCTGGGCGCGGAGCCCTATCCGGCGGGTGGCGGCACCGTGGAGGAAGCCCGGCAGGCCCTGGTGGGCAAGCTCGGCGAGAACATCACCGTCCGACGCTGGGCGCGGCTGGACGCGACCTCGCCCGGGCTGGTGCACTCCTACGTGCACCTGGGCGGCAAGATCGGCGTGCTGCTCGCGGTGAAGCTGGGCAAGGCGGAGCTCGCCGGCAGCGAGGCGCTGCGCAAGTTCGTGGACGACGTGGCGATGCAGGCCGCCGCCATGGCGCCGGCGTTCCTGCACGCCAGCGAGGTGCCCGCGGACGAGTCCAAGAAGCAGGCGGACATCTTCGACGCGCAGCTGGCCGAGGAGGGCAAGCCCGACGCGGTGCGCCCCAAGATCATCGAGGGCAAGCTGGCCAAGTGGAAGAAGGAGATCTGCCTGCTCGAGCAGCAGAGCGTGGTCGAGACGGACAAGACCGTCGATCAGCTCCGCGCGGAGCTGGCCAAAAGCCTCGGCGCCGAGATCAGCATCGAGCAGTTCGTGCGCTTCGAGCGCGGCGAGGGCATCGAGAAGCCCGAGGGTCCGGACTTCGCGGCCGAGGTCGCGAAGATGGCCAGCAGCAACTGACGACCGGTCAGTACGAGCGGGTGGCGCGCCGCGGCGCCGGGAAGTCCGGCAGCGCGGTGTTCATCCGCTCGTAGCGCGTCAACATGTCGGTCAGGCGCGCGGTGTCCGTGCTCGCGAGATCCTGGCGCTCGCTCGGATCGCGCGTCAGATCGAACAGGGTGGGGACCTGCTCGGTCTCGGTGACCACGAGTTTGTGCGAGCCGTGGATGAGCGCGCGCCGGCGCGGGGTCTGATCCGTGTACGGCAGATCCAGCACGATGTCCCGCGGAGCGGCCTCGCCCCCGCGCAGCTCCGCTACCAGGCTCGTGCCGCGGAAGCTCTCGGGCGCGGGGACGTCGAGCAGCTCGAGGAACGTCCGCGGGAGATCGATGTGGCTGCGGCGCACGTCCAGGCGCTTCGGCCGAAGCCCCGGGGCGTGCACCAAGAGCGGTACTCGCGTGACGACCTCGTGCAGGTAGTAGCCGTGCTCGAAGTAGCTCTTGTGCTCGCCGAAGGCCTCGCCGTGATCCGCGCTGACCACGATCGCGGCGCCCGCGAAGGCGGGCTCTTGCTGCAAGTAGTCGAGCACGCGTCCGACCTGCGCGTCCGTGAAGCGCACCTCGCGGTCGTACAAGTTGCGTAGACGCTGACCGACGGCGGAGAGCCGCGCGCCGGGCTCGAGCGGCTCGGCGCTGCCGCCGTCCGGCAGCGCGTAGGGGTCGCCGCTGTAGTTCACCAGCTCGTGGGCCACGTACGCGTAGTGCGGGTCCATGAAGTGCGCCCAGGCGAACAGCCGCTGCTTGGGGCGCTCGCTCGCGTGCCTGCGGAGCGCGTCGAGCAAGAGATCGGCGAGCTCGGCGTCGGTGACGTGGCCGTCGCGGGCGGGGCGCATGGTGATGCGCGGCACGACGTGCCACTCGGCGAAGCCCTGCTTGATCCCCGTGTCGCCCAGGAAGTAGACGTGACCGTGGACGCCGAGGGTGTGGAAGCCTCGCTCGGCGAGCACCTCCGCGAGCATCAGCGCCTCGGGCCCGAAGCGGCTCGTCGTGCGGCCATCCCGCGCCAGCTCGCCGGGGTAGCGTCCGCTCATCAGCCCCGCCAGAGACATGCTGGTGTAGCTCGAGATCGAGTACGCCCGGCTGTACACCACGCTGCTCTCGGCCAGCTTCGTCAGGTTCGGCGCGATGTCGCGCGGGTAGCCGAGCCAGGGCATGTCCGCGCGCAGCGAGTCCACGGTGAGCAGGATCAGGTGCTCGACGGGCTTCTCGGGCTCGGGCTGCGCGGGCGTAGGCGCGGGCGCGGGCGCGCTCGGCTGGGCCTCGGCCGGGGCTGCGGGCGCGGCCTTGGGGTCGGCCTTGCTGCAGGCGAGCGCGCTCAACCCGAACAGGCACGCGAGCGGGAGAATGCGCGGAGACACGAGGGCGGGAGCGTAACGCGCGGGCGGGGCGTGGGCGACAAATGCGCGGGGCGCGGCGCGCCTCTGCCCACTGCCCCCAAGCCCCCCGCGCAGACGCAGCCGCCGTGACCGCTAGCTCAGCCCGGCCCAGTGCCGGGCTGCGACGCGTCGAGCTGCCACTGGAAGCGATCGAGCAGCACGAGGGAGTCGTACCAGGGGTCGCCGGTGTCCCAGGTCACGAAGCGGATCTCGATGGTCTCACCGGGCTTGACGTTGCCGCGCACGGTGAGCCAGCCGGTGCCGCCGCCGGCGCGGTTGCTGGCGCCGCACCAGCCCGGATCCGCCGGGAACTGGCTCGGAGGGTTGAGCACGTCGAAGCCGGTGCCGAGCAGCTGCGTGATGCCGGTGCAGGTGTTCGTGTTGCCCGCGACGGCGCCGCTGCCGCAGCCGGTGGGCCCGTTGACGCACACCTGGAACAGGCCCGTGTTGCCGAACGCCAGGTTCACGCCCACCGGGTACACCGCGCCGCCGACCGGGGGCGGATCGTAGAACGCGAGGTTCTTGTCGGTGGGGTTCGGCGCCTCGCCCGCCGCGGGCACGAAGGTGGAGTCGAGCAGCACCAGGAAGAAGTCGTTGAACGCGCTGCAGACCCACTCGGGGTACTCGCTCGAGTAGAAGAAGGAGCTGACGTTGAAGGACTTGGCGTTGGTGGGGACCCGGATGCGCAGCTTGAGCATGATCGGATCGTACGCGGTGGTGCCGCCTTGCGGCCCCGGGCAGCCGGGCGCGTTCGGGAAGTTGCTGCCGTTCGCGGCGAGCCAGTCCGCTGGCACGGGGCTGGTGGTCGCCATGTTCTGGCCGCCCTGGAAGGCGGCGTAGGCGGGGTTGGCGTTGTTGGGCGCGGCCTGGGCCGCGGCGCGTCCGGTGGACAGCACCGCGAGCTTGGTGCCCATGAGCGGCGTGACGCCGCCGCCGAAGCCCGTGCGGATCGAGCGCTGCATCGCGTTCGGTGTGCTGGTGCCGTTGGCGCGATGGAACGCGGTGGCCCCGGAGGTGATCACGCCCCACTTCTTGGTGGCGAGCGGCGGGTTCTCGGTCGTGGTCTGACACAAGTCGATGGCGCGAGCGTAGTCCACCGGATCCGCCGCGTTGCTGGTCAGCGGGCCGTCGCAGGAGGCGGGCGGGTTGTCGATCTGGCCGTCGCAGTCGTCGTCGACGTTGTTGCCGGGCACGTCGTAGGCGCCCGGGTTCACGAGGGTGGGCTGGCTGCAGTCCGCGGGCGTCTCGCAGCAGTCGCCCTGACACGCGTTCCAGCCGTCGCCGTCGATGTCCGGGACGTTGTCGACCTGTCCGTCGCAGTCGTCGTCCTGGTTGTTCGCGGTGCAGGTCTCGGCTTGGGGCAGCACCTGGTTGAGGCAGAAGCCCCACAGCAGGCCGCTCGGCTGACAGGTGCGCGTGCCGGACTTGCACACCCCGACGTTCAGCGTTCCCGGCGGGCCGTCGTAGCAGGTCTGGGTCTGGCCCGGAGTGCAGATGCAGGGACCGAGCTGGGTGACGTTGTGCTCGCAGCCGTCCGCCGGGTTCTGGTTGCAGTCCGCGAAGCCGACCGCGCAACCCCCCATGCCGCACACGCCATTGGTGCACACGGTGGCGGCGTTCTGCACCAGCGGGCAGGCCACCCCGCAGGTGCCGCAGTTGGTGATGTCCGAGCTGAGATCGTGGCAGCTCGTTCCGCAGCAGGTCTGGCTCGTCGACGGGCAGGGCTGCGTCGTGGAGCAGCCCGTGGCGCACGCGCCGCCGACGCAGATCTGGCCCGACGGACAGTGCGTGTCTTGCAGACACTCCTTGCAGGTGTTGGTCGCGGTGTCGCACTGAGCCGCGGGCGCGGAGCAGTCGCCCGCGTCATCGCAGCCGGCCTTGCACTGCTGCGCGCCGGTGTCGCAGAACTGTCCCGTGGGGCAGTCGGTGGGCCCGACGCAGCCGACACAGTCGCCGCTGGTCGGATCGCACGCGGGACCGCTGGGGTGCCCAATGCAATCCGCCGCGCTGGTGCAGCCGGGCGCCCCGCCGCTGCCGGCGCTCCCCGCGAGGCCGCCGGTCGCGCCGCTGCCCCCGGAGGCGCTGCTGCCGCCGCTGCCGCCGCTGGCGCCGCTGCCGCCGAACCCGCTGAAGCCGCCGTCGGTGCCGCCCGACGCGCCGCTGCCGCCGGTGTTGTAGCCGGACGAGCTGTCCGCTCCGCTCCCGCACGCGGCCGCCAAGGCCGCACCCACTGCCGACAGTCCCCACGCCGCGCCCTTCAGCCAGGTCTTCATCGGTGTGCTCTCCAACCCGCAGAATAGCGGGTTTGTCGCGGCCGCGCACGCGGGTAGCGCGGGGCGTTCATTTTTCACGCAACCGATCTGCCCTTCCGACCGAGAGGGTGTACGCTGCGCGCGGGTTCGCCTCGGCTCGGGTCCGAGGCCAATGGCGGGCGCGCCGAGCATGAGAGGAAGCGCCCCGGGTGTCTTGGAGAGCGGAAACGATGAGTCAGCGAGAAGATCCCCCTCGCCGCGGGCCCGACGACGACACGCCCCTCGAGGGAGCGCCCGCGTTCGACGCGCTCGACGCGTCCCTCGGCGGGCGGCGCGACACCGTCAAGCTCGGCTCCACGCCGGATTCCCCCGCGCCGGATCACGCCTACGACTACGTCGCGCCGACGGCCATCCCCAAGCGCGCGCCCCAGCGCACCTTCGAGATGGACACCGTGAAGGTCTCCCCCGAGGCCGATCCGCGGAGAATGGCCACGATGCGCAAGCTGCGCGCGCCTGCTGCCCCCGCGCCCTCGGCCCAGGCCGAGCCCATGGCACAGCCGCTCCCTGCGCGGCGGCCGCGTCCGGCGGGGTGGCTCGTGGGCACCGTCATGGTGCTGGCCTTGGGTCTGTGCGTCGCGGCCCTCGTCGTGTGGAGCGGCCGCGGCGGTCAAACGGAGCCCGAGCCGTCCCTGGGCACGCTCGACTTGGACGCGCCCGCCGCGCCCACGGCCCCTGCCGTGGCCGCGCCGCCCCAGCCCAAGGCGAGGGTTCAGGCGCCTGCCCCGAGCGAGCCACCCGCTCCCATCGCCAGCGTCCGAGCGCCCGAGCCCCCCGCGCCGGCGGCCGTGGCGGCGCCCATCGGACCCGCGCCCTCTGTTCCTAAAGCATCGAAACCAAAGAACAAACCAGAGTCCGAGCCGCAGCCCATCTTCGACTGAGCCGAGCCGTTTTTGGGCCGCCGCTCCCGCATCGACCACAATCCCCGCCATGCCCTCGCTTCGCCCTGCGGCCCGCTCCTGCTCGCTGGTGGCTCTCGCCACGGGCCTGACGCTCGGCGTCGTCGCGTTTGCGCCGGCTCCAGCCCGGGCCGACTCGGTCGAGGAGCTGTACCGGCGGGGCAACGAGCTGTACCGGCAGAAGCGGTGGCAGGAGGCGTACGACGCCTACGTCGCGGCGTTCGCGGTGCGCAAGAGCGTCGACATCGCCGGCAACCTCGGCGACGTGGCGCTGACCCTGGGCAAGCCGCGTGAAGCGGCCGAGCACCTGGCGCTGGCGCTGCGGCACTTCCCGACGGGCAAGCCCGAGGCTCGGCAGCGGGCGGAGGAGCGCCTGGCGCAGGCGAAGGCGCTGGTCGGTACGCTCACGGTCACGGTGAACGTGGAGGGCGCGCGAGTGCTGCTCGGCGAGCGCGAGGTGGGCCGGGCGCCGCTCGAGCACGAGCTCTACGTCGAGGCGGGCGCGACGCACGTGCGCGTGACGGCGCCAGGCTACGCGGAGGAGCGACGCACCGTCGCCCTCGATCGCGGTGAGGCCAAGAGCTTGGTGATCTCGTTGCAGCCCGAAGCAGCGCCGGCGGTCGCGCCGACTCCGCCCCCGGAGCCGCCCGCCCCCGCTCGGCCCCCGGCGCAGGAGCGCGGGGCCGGGGCGTCGAGCTCGGGGCTGTCGACGAAGACGGCGGTGCTCATCGGCGGCAGCGCCCTGACCGCGGTGGGGCTCGGCGTCGGCATCGCGGGGCTGGTGAGCCGCGGCAGCGCGCAGAGCGACGCCGATTCGTTGCAGCGCCGCGCCCGCACCGAGCTCGGGCCGAACGGCTGCGCAGTGTCGCCTAATGCCACAGTCTGCCGCGACTTGGTCGACGCGCTGGACCGGCGAGAATCTGCCGCTACGCTGTCCACCGTTGGCTTCATCGGAGCGGGAGTGTTCGGCGCGGCCACGGTGGCTGCGCTGGTGTTGTGGCCCGAGGGTGGAGCTGGGGTGCAGCCCGCGGCGCTGCGCGTGGAGGCGACGCCCACGGCGGGCGGAGCGACCTTGAGTTTTCGCAAGTCGTTCTTTTGAGCTGGAGAAACATGATGCGATCCGTATCGAGCTTGGCGTTTCTAGGAGTGGCTTCGCTGTCGGTCGTCGCGCTGCAGGCCTGCGGCAGCGACTTCACCTGCGACGAGGCGAACAACTGCGGCGGCTCTCCGGACGGCGGAGCGGCGACTGGGGGCGGAGGCGGCAGCGGGGGCTTTGGCGGGAGCGGAGGCGGA
>JAHBVX010000025.1 GCA_019637295.1 Polyangiaceae bacterium | reverse complement strand
CAAGTGCACCGCCGTGTCGGCCATGCGTCGACCCAAACAGGAGGGCGTGACTGGACGCACCGCTGGCGCGGGTTGCGACCGGGGCGAGCGGCGAAGCGGCGAAGCGCGGCGCTAGCGCCTTGCTCCGCCACGGCGTAAGATTGCCTTGCCGGCGGGGAAGAGCGCCGGGGGAGACCATCTTGCCGCTTAGACGCACGCACGCACGATTCGTGCCGGCGGGAGGTCTCGCGTTCGTGCTCGGACTCGGCGCCGCCGACGCGTGGGCGCAGTCGTGTCCCTTCACGCCCCCCAAGACCGTGACGCTGGCGGGTAGCGGCACGTCGTGTGAGTTCTTGCCGCGCCCACCGGTGTTGCTCGAACCGCGGCTCGGCGCAGAATGCATCATGGACGAGGACGGTAACGGCCTTGACGACGAGATGGAGGCGCAGCTCGCCCGCTGCTTCGTACCGGAGTTTCGGTTCGACTCGGTCCGCCGAAGTTCATCGTCACCGGCAGCGACGAGGCGGCAATCAGCACCATCGCGGGCCGAGGCGCGAGCGCCAACGATCCATACTGGGACGCGCCCGGCGCCGATCCGAACCCGACGTGGCTCGGCAACCGGTACCGGTGCGCGTGTCGACACAGAATCACCGGCGCGCCGATCCAGGGCTCCGCGTGCGCGCTCGATCCGGACAGCGACTGCTTTCGCAACGACGTTCGTGAGCTGGGTCGACGAGGTGAAGTTCTTCGGTCCAACGAGCGGAACGCCGCACTTCGCGCCGGGTGACGTCGACTTCTTCGACGGCAACGTGCTCGAGAGCGAGCACTGGCGCCTGAACCACGAGTACGCCCTCTGGTCGCTTGTGGAGCTCGACCAAGCTCCTGCCTTTGCCACCCAGCGCTCGGACTCGTTCTTTCCCGACCCCGAATACGACCCCCAAGATCGAGGCCTCGAACTCTTCAACGTGCAGAGCGCGCAGAGCCTGCGACTGCGCTCGCTGCTCGAAGAGCAGCCGAAGAAGAACGCGACCTCCAAACACGACGTACTGACCGTCGGTCTCACCTGCGCGGTGCTCACGCTGGAGCAGCTCCTGACCCAGGTGAAGCTCTGGTTCGGACCTGACCCAGTCTCGCCTGAGCGCAGCGGCTTCCCTTCGCTGCGCGCCGTGGCGCACGACGGCGCTCTGACCCGCGCGGTCGGCTTCGTCGAAGCACTGATCTACGGCGACGACCCACCGGCTCGGCACGAGCTCCCCGCCGAGCTGCTCGGTCGCACCGGCGCGGCGCTGGCGCTGCACGGCCACAACCTGTTGGTCGCGTCCGGAGCGCAGGAGTCGACGCTGGCAACCGACCTCTGGCTCGTGGATCTGCACACCGGTCAGGCTGCATTACTGCGCGAGGATCTTCCACCGCGCCGTGGCGCGCGGCTGTCGGTCACGCCCTCGGGCTCACACGTGCATCTGGCCGGCGGTCGCGACGCGAGCGGCGCTCGTCACGACGACGTCTGGCAGCTCTCTGATTTTCGCGCCGTACCGGGCGACGCTGCTCCGCGTCGGCTGTACGCGGACACCAGCGATCGGGACACGTTCGAACCGCGCACCAGCCCTCTCGTCTACGATGCGGTGAGCGGCGACCTCCTACAGGTTCGGTTCGACGCCGCGCACGTACAAGGCGCGGCCCTGCGCCAGCGCACGAGCTTCGGCTGGGAGTCTCTCGGCGAAGACGGCATGCCCGCCGCGTGCGCTCCCGGAGATCCGGGAGGCAATCTCTGTCCACTCACCACGGCTTGGTGGGCGAGCCCGGGTCGCTTGCCGTGCGCTGGAGGAAGCTGCTCGGGAAGCGCGGGAGCGATCGAGCGCACCGATGCGCTCGGCCCGGCGACTCTCCGCGCGGACGCCGACCAGGACGGCGTTTGGCTGTTGAAGGCCGCCCGGCTCGAGCGCTGGCAACGCGCCTCCGACGGACCGCTCATGCGGACGGCGAGCCTGGCGCTGCCGAAGCTCGCGCGGGACGTGGCCGCACGGCGTGGGCGCGCCCTCGTCGCGACCATCGATGGCGTACACCTGGCTAGAGACACCGCTGGCGCCGCGACGCTATCGCCTCGCCTGAAGCTCTGCGGCTCGCCGTACCGCGTGGCTGCGGTCGGCGACGACATCTGGGCCGTGGCCACGACGCTAGGGCTCGCGCTGGTCGGTGAGGTCGAAGGAGAGCTGCGCGTCGAGTCCGTGTCGTTGCTCCTTCCCCACGGTCTGACGCCGTTGCCCGCGGGTCCAGCTGGCGAGCTGGCGTGCACGCTGGCCAGCTCGCTGCACGCGGTCGGCGCCCTCCTCGGCCCAACGAGCGCCTTCGCGGACGCGGGACGCGGGCGACTGCTCCTCGCGAGCGCACGCCACCTGCTCGATATCGATGTGACCCGCCCCACGACGCCCACGCTGCGCGGAATGATCGACCTCTCCCACGCGCTATCGAATCTGCGCGTCGATACCTCGCAGCAGCGAGCGTACGGCGCGGGCGTGCTTCCGTCCTACGACCCAGCGTTCGACCTGCGCGGTCCCACCGCGGCACTGGCAGGGTCCCACGAGGTGGCGAGCTGGGTGAAGCGCCGCGACGCCGGAGCGTTCCGGGTGCGGCAAGTCGCACTACGGACCGAAGCTGCACAGGTGGTCCCATGACGCGTGTGCTCGCCTTCTTCGTCACCAGCCTGGCGCCGCTCGCGCTGCTCTCGGGC
>JAHBVX010000024.1 GCA_019637295.1 Polyangiaceae bacterium | reverse complement strand
GCAGCGGTACGGAGAGACGTCTCGGTCGCGTCACCGCTTCGTGCGACTGCCCCAGCCGAACACGAGCCCTGCGAGGCTGATTGACAGCGCCAAGCTCGCCACAGCCCCGACACCTCCGCCGATCGTCGTGGCGGCGTCGGCCAGCACGGAGTCGTCCGCGGCACCTGCGAACGCCCAGACCGCGCCCCAGAGCGCCATCACGGCACGCGGGCGAAACGCACACCGCGGTGGTCATCGGTCGCGCTAGGCGAGTTGCCCAAGCGAGTGGCGGTCTCGCCGCGTGACCCCAGCGCGCGTTGCCCGCGGGCACCGAGCTGACGGGCGCGATGTCTTGCGTGTCCCAGCACCCGCCGGGCAGCCCCCGAGTGACGCGCTCAGTGCTCCTTGCGCCCTGACTTCTTCAGCTCGTCGAGCGTGGCCTCGAGGTGTAGCAGCATCAACTTGTCTTTCGGCCTGGTCAGCTTTCGTTTGACGTCGATCAGTTTGGCCAACGTAAGCACGCGCACGCGGTATGGTCCGACTTCCACGAGCTCACTCTCGGGAAGCAGTTGCTCGTAGCCGCCTCCGTGATCGATCGTTCCGAGAAGATCGAACTTCAGGTTCCCGGCTTGCAGCAGCTGCTGACCGGGTCCGACCAGGTGCGACTCCCCAGGCGTGAGCCGCCGAGGATCGTCTCGATAGATGGCGCCAAGCTCACGGAGCGCACCCAGCAGCTTCTCGACGTTGTCGCCAGCCCGATCGTGCACGACGTCGAAGTCCTGGGTACTGATCGGCACCCGGTGAAGCACCGCCGCCACACCACCCACCACGATGTATCGCACGTCGTGGCGCGCGAGGACGTCAATCAGTCTCAGAAACCGATTTTCCACGAGCGTTCACGCTCTCCGCTAGTTGGAGCAGCTCCTCCAGCGCTTGCAGGCACTCGAGCGGCGTCTCGGCCAGTGACGCGCGGATCAAGGTTCGGTCGACGCCGTTCTCGTCGACCTGCAGCGAGCGGTGGGCGGAAGCGGGAGCGTCAGACACGCGGCGGAGCATAGCACGCCCCGCTCGCGCGGCGGACCGCTCACTCCACCATCGTGACACGCACGTCCACGGACAGCGTACGATCACGAGGTCCGACTCGGGCCTCCGACTCAACGACTCAACGTCCACTTTCATGTTCTCGCATTGGATGGCGTTTACCTGCGGGAAGCGAGCGGCGCGCCTGTGTTCCATGCGCTGCCAGTGCCCACCGAGGAGGAAGTCGCCGAGGTCGCAGTACACTGGGGCATGTCGTCGGCTCGGACGAGGAGTGGTGGGCGTCAGCCGGTGCGATTGCGATCAGGGGGTCCTCGCGCACCAGCCACCCCGATACACCCGGCGCATCACGGCGCGAGCTTGATGTCGTCGGTCGAGGGAGGGGGCGTGGTCGCCATGGTGAACGCTGAGTCCCCCTTCTGCACCAGGCTCGCCGCGGCGGCTAGTTGCTCCCCGCTGCGGGGACGACCGGGTACCATGCCACCACTCGCCGGCAGGGGTACACTTCGGCGGCTCGAGCCTCGGCCGCGTCTGAGACAGTCAGCCCGCTCTGTCGGTCAGACGCGGTCACGACGCTCGCCGCGACGCCTAGCGCCCTCGTCCGGCAACGCAGCATCGACCCCGACCGCTGGTCGAGCAGCCCGATCATCCCGAACTCCGGCCAGCTCCTGGACCACGAAGCGCGGCAAGCCCCCGTGCTCCTCGGCCCGCTCGAGGAACGCGGGCCAGTACTCCGCCACGGCCTGGTAGAGCACCGTGCTCTCCGGCCGGTGGCGGAAGCGCGAGCGGTCGGGCTCGGGGAAGGCGTGTGCGGGATGACCCACGGCTCGCGCACCTCAGCGAACGGCGTGCCACACAGAAGGCCGCACGAAACCGTGGTCTCCTTCGGCGGCTGGCGGCGAAACGCTGGCGAACGGGTGGCGATCGCCAGCCGGATTCTCAGCCCGACCGGGGTGGCGTGACGATGGCGGACTTCGGCGCGTAGGCCCCGATCAGGCTGAGTCCGGCGCGGAAGCGGGAGCAGCCGCCGAGGCTCGGGGGCTGGCCAGGGTGCGTGTGCTGGCCGGGATCCGTAGCGCCAGGGTTTCCGGAAACACCTTCACGGGGCGGAGCCTCGGGAGCTCCTCCTGGCGCCGGATTTCCGGAACTACACCTGTTGCTCTCGACGGGTTGCACGCCGCACGCGCGGCGACGGTTTGACTGCAATCTCGAGGGCGGAGGTCGCGCTTACGAGTACCTGGGTCTCGAGATCGACGATGACCTCGCGCGCCCGACCGGACAGACGCTCGCTGTCCTCCAGTGCCCAGAGCAGCGCGCACCACGCCGCGCGCGCTGCTCCAGCGCTTCGACGCCTATCGACGCGGGCCCTACGTCCTGGCTCGCGGGCGAACGAGGCTCGAGCGGTACGCGCTGGAGACGCAACCCAGCTTCGAGGACGCGGGGATGGACGACGAGATTGAGTTCGTAGCGACGGAGACGAGCGGCACCGTAGGCACCTCCGTGACCTGCGATGCCTCCAAGTCGCCACGCCGTCCTTGTCTGTCCTACCCCGGCTTCCGCGAATCGCCTGCGTGCGTATGCTAAGACTGGCCGCGCCGAAGGTGTGCGACGCCATCGCACACGCGCGCACCAAACGTCGTTTGCGCTGTCTCCTGGCGGTTGCGCTTCAACGCCGAGGCCGTCATTCTTCAACTCAACGCGGGGTGGCCGCGGGGAGGTCTAGAATGCGACGCGGATTTGTCTGTCTCTCTCTCTCTCTCTCTCTGTCTCTCTCTCAGTGGTAGGCTCGGTCGGTTGTACGTCCGATGGGCGCTCGGAGCTGGGGGCGCGGGCGCAGCCGCTCGCGCCGTCGCCCGGCGAGCCTGCGGATCCCGGCGCTCGCGAGACCGACCCGCCTCTTCCGGAAGGTAGCTGCTGGCAGCATCAGCGACCCATCGGAGCCGACCCGCTCGGTCCGCCGGTGTCACACGGCTTGCACGCGGCGCTGGGCTACGGACCCGACCGGCTCGACGCGCTCCAGGAGCGCGCGTTTCGCGCGGCCACGCTGCAACAGACACCCGGCATGGGAATGCTGTTCTGGTCGGGCATCGAGCTGCCGAGCCCCAGCCCGAGCCCTCGCGAGATCGAGGCGCTCGCCGACGCCGCCATCCGCCTCGCCGCACACTCCGTGCCTGCGACGCCGGAGCTGACCGC
>JAHBVX010000023.1 GCA_019637295.1 Polyangiaceae bacterium | reverse complement strand
CGCCACCCGCTCCCGCGCTACCGCCCGTCCCCGCGCTACCGCCCGCTCCCGCGCTACCGCCCACGCCACCGCTGCCACCCACGCCACCGCTGCCGCCGGCGCCCCCGATCCCGCTAGTGCCACCCGTCGTCGCGTCGCCGCCCGCGTCTTTGCCGCCCGTGCCGCTCGACGTCTCGTCGCCGCCACCACAGCCAACCGCTGCGCCAAGAGTCACCAGGAGCCCCGCGAGGGCCAGTCGACCAAAGATGTACATGGATAGTCCTCGTACTGCGCGCGCCGCCCACAAAAATTGACGCTTCAATCAGAAGTATCCGCAAAGCGCTGGAGACTCAAGCCGTCTCGAGAGTAGGCGCGCGCCGTGCCCGCGCCGCCCCGACAAAGACTCGCTCGCTCTACGTGGCTCACCGCGGCACCGGCCGGCAACAGCCGGTGACGCAGTACATCGCCTGAGGGCAGGCGTTTTGTCCCAAGATCCCGCAGGGCTGGGCACCATCTGGGCACTGCTGCGCGGCTGCATCCGGTCCGGCACAGGTCTGCGGGAGCGCCGCCTTGCCGACGCACAGCTCGCACTCGTCGCAGCCGTTGGTGCAGGACGGCACCGGCGTACAGGGACGACACGCGGTCGGATCCGAGAGCCGCTCGCGATCACACGTGCCGAGCCCACCCGCGGTGGAGCCTAGCCACACGTGCTTGCCGCTGCCCGCGGGCAGCTCGCAGCAGCCGAAGCAGTCGCAGCCGTTCGGGGTCAGCGGCCCGCAATACGCGAGGCACGCCGGGGACTGGGTCAGGGAGAGCTCGGCGCAGCTCGCGCTCGTCCCGCTCGTCTTCGCGAGCGGGTCGTGAGCGCACTTGGCGTCGCCGCTGGGGGGAAACCCAGGCCCGACGGAGAGCGGATCGCACTGGTGATTCCAGTAGCAGTCGTCGTTGCCGGTGCCCGTGTCCTGGTCGAAGTAGCAGTCTTGCCGGCACGGGGCGTTGTTCTGGCCCGGGATCCCGCCGTAGTAGGAGGCCTCGGTGTTGTCGCAGGGACCGAGGCAGTCGGGATCATCAGCGTCGATCAGCCCGTCCCCGTCGTTGTCGAGCAGGTCCCCACACTGATAGATGTGGTTCTGACACTTCACGGCGACGAGCGCGCCGGTGCCACCGCCGCCGTCGGCTCCGCCCGTCCGATCCACACCAACGAGAACGTCGTCGCCGCAGGAGGCCGCGACCGCCAGCAGCGCCAGCATCCCGAACGGGGCTCGCGCCGAGGTGGCGTTGACCGTAGGGTGCCGGCGGGCGCTCAGGGTGCTCCGACCTTGGGCTGGTGCGCCGACCCGGGGTACTTCTTGTTGAACTCCTCGGCGCGCTGCTTGGCCCCCGAGGCGTCCCCCAAGCGGCGCAGCGCTTCGATGGCGATGACGTCGCGCTCTTGGGTGAGCGCGCCGTTGGGGAAGCGGCGAGCGTGCTCTCGGGTGAGGGCCAACGCGCGCTGAGGCTGGGCCGCGAGCGACGCCCGCGCGCGATCGAGCAGCTGGGCTTCCGTCGGTCCGGGTGTGGTGCGCTCGGGCGACGGACCAGGCGTGGCGCTCGGGGCCGCCGTGGAGGAGGGCAGCACGGCCTCGACCGGGTCGGGCGCCGCGGTCGGCGCCGCCGGCCGCGTGTCCGCGCTCGGGACCACGAGGGGGTCGGCCGGGTCCAGCGGCGGTGGCGCGGTCTGAATCACCCCGTAGATCGTGACCGCGCCCACCACGCACGCGGTCACCAGGCCCACCACCACCTTACCGCCGCCAACCCCGCCTGCCGCGAGGCCGGCACCCGCTGCGGTGGCGATCGCCTCCGTCAGACCCTGGCTCACCCCCTTCAGCTGTTCGGCGCTCGGCACGTCGTCGCGAGCCGCGCGCAGCAGCGCGCCGAGCTCATCGCTCCCCTCCGCCAGGCGCGGTGGCTCGTCGCTCACGGCGCCTCCTGACGACCCAAGCGCTCGGCGAGCAGCTTGCGGCCGGCGTGGAGCCGCGAGTACGCCGTCTGCAGCGGGCAGCCCACGATCTCGGCGATCTCGCTCATGGCCAGGCCCTCGATCTCGTACAGCACCACCACGGCGCGTTTGTCGGCGTCGAGCTCGTCGAGGAGGGCAAGCAGCCGCTGCCGCAGCTGCTTGCGCTCGAGCTCCTTGTGCTGCGTTGGTTCTGCGTCCTGGCCAGGGACGTCCGGCACGCTGACCTCGCGGCGCACGTGGGCGCGGCGACGGTGGTCGGAGGCGGTGCGGTAGCAAATGCCGTACAGCCACGTGCTGAGCGCGCTGCGGCCCTCGAAGCTCGAGAGGCGGCGATGGACGACCAGGAACACCTCCTGACACAGGTCGGGTAGATCCGACTCGCGGACCCCGAGGTGCCGGAGTGTGCGCCACACGAACGCGCCGTATTCATGGAAGATCTCGCTCAGCTCGCGCCCATCGGAAGCTGCATCGGCCCGTGCCGAGCTCGGTTGGAGCGAGCCCTCAGTCAGTGGGAGATCCGGCGCCACGTTATCACCGCTCCGGGAAGCTTAGCCCGATCCCGAGGCTGGCGAGCACGCTGACGGGAGCCGGCCGAAACAGCGGCTCGAAGTCGCCGGCGCCACTCTGGTGCCCGAAACGATCCCGCAGCACCGCTCCCTCGGCGGCGAGGCTGGCGGTCAGCCCCACCGGCCCCGACAGGCGGAGAAAGCCGAGCACACCCACGCCCATCCCCAGCACTAGGCTGTCACCCGACCGGTTGGAGTCGAAGCCGAAGCCCGCGTAGCCGAGGCGAGTGACGCGAACGCTCGCGCACGGATGGAGGAAGTGGTCACCCGAGTCCAGGCGCCAGGGGCAGAGGTCGGTCGCCACCGAGAGCGCACGGATCTCCGTCCCGGCTCCAGCTCCCGGTCGCTCCTCTCGGCGCGCCGCCCACCACGCCAGGCTCACGCCGAACGCCGTGCGCCCCGGGCCGTGAACCAGCGCGAGTCCCTCGACTCCCAGCCCCGGGAAGGGCACCAGGCCCGCGCTGGCCACGCCCCCGAAGGAGAAGGTGAGGGCGGGCCCGCGCTCCTCGCCGCCGTCCTCCGGCGGCAAGTACAGCGTCCGAGTGGGCATCGGGCCGGACTGTTCGGGCTCGTCGAGCACCGTCGAGCGCGGGACATCTACCAGCAAGGCTACCACCAGCGCCAGGGACTCCTCGAGCTCGGCGCAGCGCGGCCCCGCGGTGCGTAGCTCGCGAACACCGAGCGGCCGGGACCGAGGTGCGTAGAGCTGGATGCGCGCCAAGTAGCGCTCCGCGTCGCGCGAGTACTCCAGCCGCACCACCAAGTCCGCGCCCCCCTGCACGAACGGCGAGCGGCCGAGTCGCGCGCTCACGAGCTTCTCGAGCGAAGCGCCCGCGGTGCAGTCCGCCCGCTCCTGAACCTCCAAGCGAACGCTAGGACGCGCGGCCTCTCCCTCGGCAGCGATACTCGAGGACGCGCATCCCAGCGCGAAGGCTGCAGCTCGCACGCGCATCTCGAAACGAGCCATAGCGCAGCCGGGCCGCCGCGAATGGCAAATCTGCTCGGTCGAGCACGCGAAACGCGAGGGGATCGATCTCCTGCCGGTGACGCGGGCACGCATCACTGATTGGTGATGCCCACCGGCCGGGCCTGGAATCCTG
>JAHBVX010000022.1 GCA_019637295.1 Polyangiaceae bacterium | reverse complement strand
CCCGACACGAGAAGCGCATTGCGCGCGCGGCAGATCGCGGCGATGCGCAGGTCAGCGTCGTCCAGCCGCCGGCCCTTCGACTCCAGATGTGCCCGTAGCTCGCCGTAGTGCTCCGCGGCCTCCGCATCGAAGTCCAGGCGCGCGAGGGTGACGCGCACACGGTCGACCGCATCGAGCCACTTGCGCGTCGACGCGGATGGCAGCGCGCCGTAGGAGAGCTGGGGGACGCGGGCGGCGCGTGTTAGGCTCCGGGGAATGGTGGAGCCTGCCCGCAAGCTCGCTCAGTACGTCGACCTGTTGGGCTTGGCAGCGGACGTGCGCGCCGAGATCCTAGGCGGCAGCATCGTCACGACTCCAGCGCCGTTGCCGAAACACTCCAAGGCCCAAGGGGCGATCCGCAGCTTCGTGGGACGACCCTTCGATGACGACGACGGCCATGGAGGCCCAGGGGGGTGGTGGATCTTCGTGGGGGTGGACATCCAGCTGGGCCTGCATGACGTGGTACGGCCGGACCTTGCGGGTTGGCGGCGCGCGCGACTACCGGACCCCGGCGAGCGACGCCCCATCGACGTGGCGCCGGACTGGATCTGCGAGGTGCTGTCGCCGAGTACCGCCGTCCACGACCGCGTATTCAAGCGCGACCTCTATGCCCGGGTCGGGATCGCGCACTACTGGATCGTGGACGTGGACGCACGACTTCTCGAAGCCTTCGAACTCATCGACGGACGCTGGACCTTGATGGGCAGCTACGAGGAAACGGCCTTGGTGCGCATCCCGCCCTTCGAGGCCGTGGAACTGGCCATCGGGCGCTTGTTCCTGCCGCGTCCGAGCTCCGAACCCACGGCCCCCGTTTGACTCCCGCGAGCCCGTGAGATCGCGGTTGCATCGCGCTCTGGAACCTTCGAGCGCCTGGTCGCCCCCTACCCTCCCGAGTGGCGCTAACCTCCGGCATCCGTGCGCGCTTGCGTCAGTAGATCGGTCACGCTCAAGCGCTCGGCCCAAGCGTTCAGGAACCCTCGTCGAGCTGCGCTCGGGCGATTCGCAGCACCGATACGACATCTCTCCACTGCCGATCCGATACCCCTTCGCCTGCGCGATACCACAACAGCTTGCGGAGCACGGTGTCCTCGGGAGCCTTGACCACCAGCGTCGCTCCGGAAGCGCGAACGACCACCGGGCGCGTCGAGCGAACTCCGATTCGTCGTAGCCCTCGTAGCCGCGACCGAAAATCCGGAAGTAGATCCTGTCCGCGGTACCGTCCATGCTCAGCGCGATCTCCTCGGTCTCGACGGTCCCGGCACTCTCGTCACGATTCTGGATGCCCATGTCGTGGCGGAACAGGACGCGCACGGCTGCGCGATAGAGTTCGGAGCGAGTCCCCGCCACTTCCAGCGGGCGCCCGTCCATGGTGTCGCTGCGCGACACCCAGGTGGGCCCGCACCCGAGCGTCGCTGCCATCCCAGTCAACGCCAGGGCCCAAAGAGATCCCACGGTCAGCTTCGTGGACGCCAGCGGCGATCCATCGGACTTGGCCGTGTTGGTCGCGCGCGGCGCGGACGCGGCGCCCTTGCTCTACGCCATCGCCGCCCGACGCTGGGTGCGACCCGCGTCGATCCCTCGCGCGTCCAGCGTGTCGTCGCTCGCGCGCCTGGACGACGAGAGCTGGCTGGTCACCGGACGCAGCAGCGAGACGGGCGGC
The DNA here is from genome assembly GCA_019637295.1 of Polyangiaceae bacterium. Taxonomy (GTDB): domain Bacteria; phylum Myxococcota_A; class Polyangia; order Polyangiales; family Polyangiaceae; genus JACKEA01. The sequence continues at coordinate 3,019 of JAHBVX010000022.1, read as the reverse complement.
TTCGTGCTCCGCTACCGCCCCTTGATGTGGCAAGTCGAGCGTGCGGCCGCCCCCAAGGCACGCGCCTACCTCGCCTCGGCCGGGCAACCAGAGCTGGCGCTCTCGGTCGTCGTCGGCTCCCAAGGGAACACGGTGCGCCTCGACGGCGACGAGCTGCTCTCGTCGGTGGTCGACGGCGACCCGGATCTGTCGGCGGTCGGTCTCGACGCGGCAGGTCGCGCGTGGGCAGCCAGCCTCGGCAAGCTCTGGCTGCAGCGCCCGGACGATCCAGTGTGGACCCAGGTCTGGACCGACGCGAACTGGCAAGTACCGTTCATCAGCGTGTTCGCAGACATCGGCCGGGTGATCGCGATGACCGCGGACGGCGGGATCCTGGAGGGGCGACTCGAAACTGTGGGAGGAGGGCACTGAGATGGGCGGCGGCCGGCGAGGGAAGGGGGACGCGAGCCGAGCGCGTTGCGCGGTGGGCTGGAGGCTCTCGCTCCTCGTTCTGGTGTGCGCCGCTTGTGCACCCGATCCGCTGACGTTCTCGAGCGAGCCGGCGGATGCATCGACGGGCGGAGCGGCCGGTACGGGCGGAGCCGGGGGCGTGGCGGGCGCGGCCGGAGCGGATGCGGGCGGCGTCGTGCACTGCTCGGGTGGCCCGCCGGCGAGCGGTACGTGGTGTCTGATGAACCCCGCCGGCGCACCGTCCGCGCGCTACGCGAACACGACCGTGTGGACTGACCAAGAGATGATCGTGTGGGGTGGCATCGACGCTACGCTCGCGCTGTTCACGTCGGGTGCGCGCTATAATCCGGCGTCGGACAGTTGGTCCACGATGACGCTGACGAGCGCGCCGTCCGCGCGCTCGGGACACGCGGCCGTATGGGCCAGTGGGTACTTCGTCGTGTGGGGTGGCGGCACAGTGGGTGCGAGCTACTTCGCAAACGGACGTCGCTACGTGCCTGCAGAGGACACCTGGTACCCGATGTCGCCGCCCCCGACGGGATTCGAGGCGCGGGACCTCATGACGTTCGTATCCGCGGGGGATCGTCTCATCGTGTGGGGAGGGTGCGGCGGGCCAAAGGGCGATGGCGCGCGCTACTTCCCAAGTACGGACTCATGGCAATCACTCAATTCCGCGTCGGCCCCGTCGGCTCGGTGTGCGGCTCCCGCGGTATGGCTCGATGCCGGCATGGTCCTGTACGGCGGGCGAGGCGTCTTCAACTCCGGCGTGGTTCACGATGACGGAGCCCGACTGAGCGCAACATCGGGTTGGTCCTCTCTCGGCGTGTCCCCGCTCGGACCGCGCAACGCCCACCGCATGGTCCGATCCGGGCCGAACTCGGCCGTGGTCTGGGGCGGCGCATCCGACTTCGGTCAGTCGTCCGTACTCGGCGACGGCGCGACGGTCACCACGTCGGTAGAGTGGACACCCATCCCAGCGGCAGGCCAGTCCCCGGCGCCGCGACGCGATCACTCCATGGTCTGGACGGGTACGGAGCTGCTCGTGTGGGGCGGGACCGATCCCGCCGTCGGATGCTCCGCCGACGGAGCGCGCTACGACCCCACCACCAGCGCGTGGTCGCCCCTTCCACCCGCAACGCTCGCTCCCAGGATGGGCGCAGCGGCCGTGTGGACGGGCACCGAGTTCATCGTGTGGGGCGGTTGCTGCAAGGACAAGTGCTTCGCGGATGGGGCTCGGTACAGACCATGAAGTGCCGTGGGTCTCGGGCGGCGATAGGAAAGTCGAACGCATGGGCGAGCAACCACGCCGCAGTTGCGCGAAATCCATCTCCCCGCCTGGTCCCCCGTCACCGCAGCCGCTCCGCAACAAATACCGCTCCGTTTCGCCACCAGCCGCCGAAGGATCTCACGGGTTTCGTGCGGCCTGCCGCGAGTTCGAGGAGTTCTTGCGCTGCGGGCGGCCCGAGCACGGCTGCCTTCACCTCGTGTGCCGTGACCGCGGCTACTCGGAGATCGTCGCGTTCAGCTGCAAGAGGCGTGGGTTCTGCGCCTCTTGTTTGGGCCGACGCAGGCCGACACGGCGGTGCACTTGGATGCAGAGCGTCCTGCCGCGCGTGCCCATCCGTCACTGGAACTGCTCTCTGCCCTGGGGCCTTCGCGCGCTCTTGGGCTACGACCGGAAGCTCTGCGGCGCGTAGGAGCGGCGGCGGCGGCGGCTGGCGAACACGGGGCTGAAGCTGCTGCTGTCGCGTCCCAGGCCAGAGCTCGGTCTGACGGTGGCGAGCGGCTACTCGTTCCCGAGTGGGCACGCCATGGGCGCCGCCGCCGTGTACCTGGCCATCGGGCTGGCGTTGGCGCGGCAGTGGCCGGGCAAGCGCCGGGTGTGGCTCTGGGGTGCCGTCGCGCTGATCCTGGCGATGGGGCTGTCGCGCTTGGCGCTCGGCGTCCACTTCGCGTCCGACGTGCTCGCCGGTTGGCTCCTGGGCGCCGGCTGGGCCGTGTGGCTGGACCAGCGATGCTCGCCGCGTCCGTCGAGTTAGCCGGGCTCCGGGAAGACGCGCCCTTCGAGCTTGGCTAGACGGCGCTCCATGTCGCTGAGCCGCTCGTAGTGAAACGTGCGCTCCTCGACCGTGACGCGGATCAGGCGGTCAAGCCGCTCGGTCACGCTGTCGAGCCGCTGGTTCACCCCCTCGAGGCGAGCGTCGATGCTCTCGATTCGCCCTTCGATCCGGTCGAAGCGCTCGCTGTGATCGACGAGCAGCTCGCTCACTTGGATGAACGCCGTTTCGAGTCGCTTCATCCGGCCCATGATGATGTTGGATTCTGCCACGACCCGGCGGCTCGGTCAGCCCAGCGCGGAGTTGCTAGAAATCTCCGCTACTTGCGGTTACCCGGGAACCGCCACGGTCCGCGTGAGCAGGGATTCTTCGCCGCGGAGCACGCGTCCGATCGTCTCGCCCAGCTCCTGGCTCACTCGCGCCGCGAGCGGGATCGCGCCCGTCATCAACAAGAAACCATGCGGCAGCGTGTCCACGCGCCAGATGCGGGTCGGCACGCCGGCCTCGGCGCG
>JAHBVX010000021.1 GCA_019637295.1 Polyangiaceae bacterium | reverse complement strand
TGAAGACCGGCGGCGGCGGAACGGGCGGGGGAGGCAGCATCGGCGACGCCTCAGTGGATGAGGGCACGCCCTTCGCTGGCGGCGACAACGCTTGCAACTCGTGCGCGAGCACTGACTGCTTTCCAGCCCTAGCGGAGTGCGGGGCGAACTTTGACTGCAACGCTTGCAACACGGGCATGTTCAGCGCCGACTGCGACGCGCCGAACAGCCCGCTGTTCCAGGACCTGGTGAACTGCGCGTGCACCAGCCCCGGCGCGTGCACCGGTGACTGCGACTGCGCGCTGGCGCTCTCGCTGATGATCGGCGGCGGAGAGTGAAAGGGCAGCAAGCCAACGAACGCGGACGCGCGGTGGTCGGCCCCCATTTCGATTGACCATCAGCGGCGCCGGTGAAATGTTGCGAGCTGTGAGACGCTGGTTGGTCTTGGTCGCCGCGTCGGTCCTCGCCCTCGCGTGCTCGAAGAAGAACGAAGTCAGCCTACCCGGTAAAGAGGTTGGCACGGAGTGCTCCGCGGCGGACGCCTGTGGGGTTGGGGCGTCGTGCGTTCATGGCAGATGCCGGCTGGAGTGCGCTGCCGACTCAGAGTGTCCAAGCGGTGCGCTGTGTCTGGGCTCAGGGCCGTTCGGCTGTTCGCTGGCCTTCGAACTGGCTTGCTCGTCCTCGCAGCCTTGTGAGAACGGCCTGACCTGTGGCGGTGACGGAAAGTGCCGAATGCCCTGCACGGCGGACCCCGACTGCAAGCTCAGCAATCAGACTTGCAGCGCGGAGGGGTGCATTTAGCTGACGTCACGGTCCGCAGCAGCGAAATCCGACATCGTCGCTCTTGGAGTCCACCTCCATGTCGCGCCCGCCTTCGCAGTGCGTTTCGTTGATCGTCGTTTTGAACGAACCACCCATGACGCCGCAGGGCGTCCCGGCACCGCCGGCGCCGACACACACGCCCGTCCACTCCGCGACGTTGCCGACCAGATCGTGGAAGGCCGCATATGACGGAATCGGCGAGTTGCAGGTCTTGCTACCCACAGGTTCGGCGCCAGACGAGTTCACGTTGCACTTCGTCGGATCGGCGCCGGTCAACCCGTAGTTCCCCGGAGCATACGGGTACACCGTGAACGTCCCGCTGGCGCAGGCCGCCCCCCACTCGGTTCGGCTTGCCGATGGCCATGCGGCGCCCCCGACGAACTGATACGTGCCCTCCCCGCACAGGCGCTTCCCGGACCACTTGCAGTAGGCCCAGGCGTCGCACCAGTCGACCATGACCACCGGGTGGGTGCCTTTGCCGGTCGGATCGAAGTCGGACGGCGGAGTGAAACCGTCAGCGGCGTTGAAGGCGCACAGGGCTGGGAGCTGTGGCTGCAGGTCGGTTCCGTTGTTCGTAGCAGCCAGGAACGCGGCGTATTGCGCCTGCGTCACTTCGTTTTCGTCCACGGCGAGTTGGGTGCAACCGGAACTCGGTTCGAAGTTGGAGTTGACACAGTGTGGCGTCTCCCCGACGCATGCAGTCTCACTCCCCTTCTTCCCGTTGTCACAGGTGACGTGCGCGTTGGCAACGCAGTGTTCCGATCCGGGCTCGCACACGACGCAGTCCAGCTCGGAGTCAGGGCTGGGGTTGCAACTCCCCCCGGCCTGGCCCTCCGGGTGCAGAGTCTGGACGTTGCTGCAGTCCGTCGCAAGCTGCCAGCCTGGCCCTTTGGTGTTGCACGTCCAGAGCACGCTCCCGCCGCCTCCTCCCGGCTCCAACCCTTCGGACGTGGTGCCACCACACGACCGCGCGCCTTCCTCGCACGCGAACCAGGTGCCCTGTGCTCCTTGCTCCGAAGCACTCACGCACGTCCCAGCGATGCAACTGTGCTCATTGCGAGGACAGTCGTTCTCCGTCGTACAGCCATGGCGGCAGCGGCCATCGATGCCGCACTGCAGCCCCGCGACGCAGTCGCTGCTCGTCGTGCACGAATTCTCACTCGAGAGCGTGCAGCCGTAAGGCACCTGATTGCCGACACACAGCGCGCCCTTTTCGCACTCGGCATCGGTGGTGCAGCCCGCCCGGCAGAAACCCAGGACGCAAACCGCGCTGACCCCGCAACCCTTGTCGCCTGGGCCCGAGCATTGGGCGCCGACGCCGGCCCCGCCGGCTGTCTGCTGAATGGTGTTCTCTTTGGAGCAGGCGCCCACGGCGAGTAGAGCGCCCAGCACGAGCATGCACGCCAACCGGCATCGCGACCGAAGAGTCATGGACCGCCAAGCGTATCGGACACGACGCGTCGGTTCAAGTCATCAGCATGCGCTGATACTGCCAGCCCGGGCGCCACTAGCTCAGTCTCGGACGCAGCAGCGCCTCGCGCAGCTCGAGCCGGGTGGACACACCCAGCTTGAGGTAGACGTTCTTGAGGTGAAACTTCACGGTGTTTGGCGAGAGCGCCTGCTCCTCCGCGACCTCTCGCACGCGCAGGCCCGCCGCCACGGCGTCGGCCACGGCGCGCTCAGCCGTCGTGAGGGTAGAGGGCGCGCCTAGGCGCGGAACCGGCAAATCCTGGAGCGTAGCCAAGTAGCGGACGCCACCGGGCCCATCGAGGCGCACGAAGCGGAGCTCCACGCCGTCGACGCGACAGGTGTAGAGCCCTTCGCGATCGGCGTCGCGCACGGCGCGACGAACGAACGACTGTCGTTCATCGCTCAACCAGCGCCGAGTGCGACCGCAACCGTGTTCGATCTCACCGCTGGGTCGCGCCGTGAGGTAGGCGGCGTCCCCGATCGCGTCGAGGGCTCGAGCTGCGGCGAAGGTATCGCGGAGCCCAACCACCCGGGCCGCTGCAGCACGCCGCTGGGCTCGACTGAAGACCCTGCCGTCGGTGCGCAGGACGCCGACCCATCCCAGAAAGCACTCGTCGTAGAACGGCAGCAGCCTCAATTGGTCGCTGATGCGGCAGGGGCCGTAGAACTGCTCGTACGCTGGCAGCTGGGCGAAGTGCTCACGGGACTTGAAGTCGTCGTACAGCCCGCGAAACTGTGATCGCATCACGGCGGGTACAGTGCTCAGGGTCCACGCGCCGCGCCGTGCCCGCAACGTCTCGGAAGAAGCGCTGGACGCAGCGCCGGCTGGCAGCGGGCCGCCAATGAAGCGCTCCAAGATCTGGCTGACGCTGGCGTCACCCGTACCGAGGACGGCCTGGAGCTCGCTATCGGGCGAGACGCTGTACCAACAGCCCGCATCGGCCTCGGTCGCGCTCGCGAGCCGCTTCAGCGCATCGCGGCGGACGTCGCTGGAGGACTGACTCGTAAAGGTGAGGAGCCCCGTCATCCGGCCTTCCCGGGGTCGAACACGATGTGCGCCACTTCCGCGGGGTGAGACAACGACAGGACGTGGGAACCGGTGTCCAACGAGACCAGCGTCGAGTCAGCGTCTTCCCGAGCTAGCTGCGCGGAGTGCACGTGGGGAACCGTCCCGTCGCGGAGGCCATGAACGAAGGTGGTCGCTCGCATGAAGCGCACCGCAGGCGCGTCGGCGATCCGGAGCATTCTGCGCAGCGCGCGTATGATGCGTGACTTTGGGACCTCGAACCCGCGCCACGTCACCTTGTCGGCCTCTGGAGTGCGGGCGTCACCCAGCATCATGTCCAGCACCGTCTCCCGCAGCGACGGGACCTCGACTTCGCCTCGCTCGAGCTGCTCGCACAGCTGCCGGCGGAACTCGAGTTCACTGGGCGACAAGCCTGCAAACCCCGCTAGCGAGACGAAACGTGTGACGGAGGCGGGGAGCCGTTGGCTCACGCGAGCGCCCAGCCACGCGCCGATGGAGTGCCCGACCAAGGTGGTCTCTCCCCGCGTGTGCTGCAGCGCGTCGAGCAGCGCATCCTCCAGGGGCTCGAGTCGCGCCTCGAGCTGGTCGGCAGCTTGTCCGTGGTCCGGGAGGTCCAGCAGCACCACACGGACGCCGTCGGGCGCGCGCCTCGCCACCTCAGCGAAGGTGCTGCGATCCAGGGGCGTGCCGTGAACCAAGAGGATGCTTCGACGACCCTCCCCTTGGACCTCCACCGCAGCCACTATCCCTCATGCTGCGCTGTTCGTGCCGTGAGCACAATCCGAATCGGGATCCTCGGCGATCCCTCCTGAATCTTGCGGCCTTCAGTCCGACCCAGCGAGCAGGATGGCGACCTGGGTGCGGTTGTTCACGCCCAGGCGCCGCAGGAGCTGCACCACGTAGGTGCGCACGGTGCGGTGGCTGAGATCCAGGGCGAGGGCGATCTCTTTGTCGCTCTTACCCCGCGCGATCTCGCGCGCCACGCGAGCCAGTCGAGGGGGCAACTGGCTGCCGGCAGGCTTGGCGATCACGACGCGCAGGCCACTGCTGGGAAGCTCGCGGGACGACAGTCGACCGTCCGAGAACTCCTCCAGGCAGCGATTGGCGGCCGGGGCATTCGCGAACACGACCCGTCCCTCCGAGTCGAGCAGCCACCCTGGGGTACGCACCCACTCGAGCAAGTGAGAGATCGCGTCGGTCAGATTTTCGGCTGGATCCGTCATCGTCGCAAGGTACGCGGCTTCCGTGTGTGGCCTCGCCACCCGATCGGGTGGGGTCGCATGCGCCAAGGGCACGAGCGACCCCTCAGCCTCGTTGATGCTTGCCGCTTCTGACCCTTCAGCGGCTGCAGCTGCGGGCCCGCGGCGACGGCCCGGCGCTACGACGACGACCTGGCAATACGTTCGCGCGCCGCTCGATATGGGTCATCGCCGCCCTGCTCGTCCTGCTCGTCGTGTCGCCCATGCTGCGTGGGAGCAGCGGCGCTGCGACACCACGAGCCAGGAACGCAAGCCTTCGCGGCCGAGATGACGCGTCGCCGCCGCCGCGCTACGCTCGACTGGTGGCGCTGCGGTACTCCGTGTTCGTGTTCTGGCTGACCCTCGGCGCGAGCGGCTGCGGTTCGAGCGACGACGCCGAACCGCTCGGCCCGCCGCCGGAGCCCGGCGCGGCGCGGGAGCGGGGGCCGTACGCCGTCGGCGTCACCACGATCGAGACCGTGTCCGAGGGGCGCACGCTGCCGGTCGAGGTCTGGTATCCGGCGCGGCCCGGGGTGGGGGCCGAGGTGGAGAAGTACGCCGTGATGATCGGCGTGGTCAAGCTGACCGAGGCTCCGTCGCCCCTCGGCGCGGTACGCGACGCCAAGCTCGACGCGCGCGGCGCGCCGTACCCCGTCGTGCTGTTCTCCCACGGCAGCGGTGGCATCCGGATCCAGAGCGTGTACATGACGGAGTACCTGGCGTCACACGGCTTCGTGGTCGCCGCGCCGGACCACGTGGGCAACACCATCGCGGAGCAGGTCAACACCTCCGCCGCGTTGCCCGCGGCGGAAGTGGCCCGGATCCGTCCGTCGGACATGTCGCGCACGCTCGACAGCTTGCTGGAGTCCGCCGGCAAGGTGCGACTCGACCGCGCCTCCGACGGGGCCAGCGTGGGGATCGCGGGGCACTCTTTCGGCGGGTACACGGCGTTTCGCGTCGCGGGCGCAACGGTGGATCCAGACGCCGTGATCGCCGAGTGCCAAGGCAGCAGCAGCCTCGTGTGCGACGGACTCGCCGACTTGACTCAGCCCTTTCCGGCGAGCGGGCGCGACGAGCGCGTGAGCGCCGCGATCCCGCAAGCCCCCGGAGGTTCGATCGTGATGAACGCGGGCGGACACGACGGCTTCGGCTCGATCACCATTCCCACGCTGGTGCAACACGGAACCAGCGATCTGTTGACCCCGTTCGCCGAGGAGGCACGCTCGCCGTTCGAGGCCCTCTCCGGCCCCGCCTAGCTGCTCGGCATCGATGGCGCCGGACACTTCACGTTCTCGGACATGTGCCTGATGGTCGAGCTCACCGGGTTGAACTTTCCGGAGTTCGACGACGGCTGCGGCCCGAACAACATCCCCTACGCCCAGGCCCAGGCGCCGGCGACCGCGCGGCACTCAGAGGCGCTGGTCGTCGTCCCGCAGGGCAAACTGGTCGCGAGCGACGCGGCGATCGGGGATGCATTCGGCTACTCCGTCTCCATCTCCGCGGACACGGCGCTGGTCGGTGCGATGGCCAAGAACGCGACCGGGCTGCAGAACGTTGGAAGTGCGTATGTGTTTCGCTGGTCCGGCGCGAGCTGGGTGGAGGAGGCTAAGCTCAGCAGCTTCATGGGGCAGTACAGCTACTTTGGTCACGCCGTGGCGCTTCATGAGGATACCGCGGCGATCACCGCCCGAGGCAACCCCACGAAGGCGGGAAGCGCGCGGATCTATGTGCGATCCGGGACCGTTTGGTCGATCGAGGACGAGCTGGTCCCGAGCGAGTCCGCCCTGGGCGATGCTTTCGGTCATTCGATCGCGCTCGATCAGGACACGCTGGTCGTGGGCGCACCTAGTGCCAGCTCGGCCGGGGTCGAGTCCGGCGTGGCGTTCGTCTTCGTCCGCGTGCAGGGCAGTTGGACCGAGCAGGCGAAGCTCGTTCCGACTGCCGCCGTCGCAAGCAGCGAGTTCGGCCACGCCGTGGCAGTCTCGGGCGACACCCTGATCGTCGGTGCGCGGCGCCAACCGCCCTCGCAAACCGGGGTCGCAGTCGTGTACGTGCGTTCGGCGGGGACCTGGACCGAGCAGCAGAAGCTAGTCCCGGCCGACGCAGTCGCCGCCGACGAAGTTGGGTATTCGGTGGCGCTCGCCGGCGAAACCGCGCTGGTCGGCGCCCACGGAGCGGACCCCGGTGGCACGCAGAACGCGGGCGCGGCGTATGTCTTCTCCCGCTCGGGGACGACGTGGACCGAGCAAGCCAAGCTGGTGGCCAACGGCCCAGTCGCGGACGCCCGCTTCGGCACGTCGGTGGCACTCTCGAACACGCTGGCGCTCGTGGGCGCGTCGCTCGACGGAGGAGGTAGCGCGTACGTCTTCGAACGAGCGGGCGCGGCGTGGACTCAGAAGGCACACCTGTCTCCTGGTGGGACGGCGGCGTTCGATCTCTTCGGAGTATCGGTGGCCCTGTCGGGACAGTCCGCGATCGTAGGCGCGTATGGTCACGATCTCCCGGCGCTCAATTCCGGCGCGGCGTACGCGTTTGCCGTCCAGCGGGAGACGGGCGAGGCCTGCCTTGGAGGCGCCGAGTGCCAGAGCGGACATTGCGTGGACTCGGTGTGCTGTGAGAGCGCCTGCGGAGGCGGCGCCAACGACGACTGCTCGGCGTGCAGCGTCGCGCAAGGGAGCAGTACCGACGGCGTCTGTACTCCGACGACCAACACCAGCTGCGACGACGGCAACCCGTGCACCGAGGCCGACGCTTGCCAGTCGGGCGCGTGTGTGGGAACCCCGATTGTGTGCACCCCACTCGACTCGTGCCACGAGGCGGGAACGTGTGACCCGGTCACGGGCGCTTGCTCAACGCCCGCCCGACCCGACGGGGCATCCTGCAACGACGGTGATGCCTGCACCCTGGCTGAGACGTGCCAAGCGGGCGTGTGCGTACCCCAGAGCGAAGTCCAGTGTGCCGAGGCCGGGGAGTGTGCCGAGCCGGGGCAGTGCAACCCCTTCGACGGCACGTGCGCGTCCGGTACGAAGCCAGACGGCACGCCGTGCTCGCTGGGCACTTGCTCAGGGGGACTGTGCGTTTCGGGGGTGGGCGGTGCGGCGGGCGGGGGCTCGGGCAGCGTGATTCCACCCCGCGCAGACGACGGCGGCTGCGGCTGCCGGCTTCCCGCGCCGATGCCCGCCGCTCCCGGAACCTGGACCCTGCTCGTGCTCGCGGTCTGGTGGGTTCGCCGGGCTGAGTTCGATCGGCTCCTATCGTGCCTGACCGAGAACAATCAGCGTTGGGCGAAGGGGGCCGCGGTTGATGCTGTCGGTGGCCAGCCACGCGTTCGCGAAGAACAGCAGGCGCACGCGCCGCCGCGCCGCCGCCCAGCGCTCTCCGATCTTCCATGACCGCGAGTCTAGCAGCACCGAGACCTGCTGCCTCGTCTCTGTCACGTGCGCCTGCGCTCACTCGAGCTGTCTGACCCACTGCTCGAAGTCCCGCCTGATCCGCTGCCATTCGGTCGGGGAGAGCCCGAGCGGGAGCGGGGCGGCTTCGGCGTCGCCGAAGTAGACCAGACTGCGCACCACGTGCCCGATGTCGTCCGCCGCGAACTTCTTCTGGTACAGACGCAGCGCCTCGTCCAGTACGCCGCCCGCGACGCCGTGCGCGAGCAGAGCGTGCAGGTCCCAGAAGTCGCGGGCCATGCCCCGCGACGCGATGGCTGAGAGCTTCATGCACGCGAGGTCGTCGAGGGATGCGACGCGCACGGCGAGTTCGGCGTTTGGCGCCGGAGGTGACAACAGTGGGTAGCGGTACGTGATCACGCTAGCGGGCACCCCGCGGACCTCGATGTACAAGGTCCCGGGGGCCGTGCTCGTCACTCTGAGCCCGTTGACCAGCGCAACCAGCCGTTCGGCCATCCTCTCCGGGTCGAACTCGGATGGCAGAAAGAAGTCGAGATCGCGCGAAGCACGATGACCGAGCGTCGCCGCGATGGCCACGCCCCCGGCGAGGTACGCCTCAGTAGGCAGGGCCGCACCGA
>JAHBVX010000020.1 GCA_019637295.1 Polyangiaceae bacterium | reverse complement strand
CGCTGCGAATGTACGTGATGGGCGAGCGCGCGGTCGCCGAGGAGCACGCGACGGACGCGGACATCGACGCGATGCGGCAGCTCCTGCGCGAGGCGCTCGAGGCCGGCGCCGCTGGCTTCTCCACCGGCCGCAGCGACAATCACCGCACGGCCCGCGGCAAGTCGACGCCTGCGTCGGAGGCCCGCGCGGCCGAGCTGTGCGGCCTGGCCCGGGCCTTCTCGGGTCTGAAGCACGGCGTGCTGCAAGCCGTGAGCGACTTCGACATGGCGCGGGGCGACGAGCACTTCGACGAGGAGTTCGATCTCGTGGAGAGCATGGGCGCCGCAGCCGACGGCCATCCGGTGAGCGTCTCCCTGATGCAGCGGGATCAATCGCCCAAGCAGTGGGAGCGCATCCTCGAGCGGGTCGAGCGAGCCTCCGCCCGCGGCGTGCCCATGCGGGTGCAGGTCGCTCCGCGCGGCATCGGCGTGCTGCTCGGGCTCGAGGCCACGTTTCATCCCTTCATGGGCTTCCCATCCTACAAGGCCGTCTCTCAGCTCCCCCTCGCCGAGCGCGTGGCGAGGCTCCGAGATCCGGAGACGAAGCGACGGATCTTGTCGGAGCAGTCCGAGAAGGTCGCGGGCGACGGCAGCGCGCTGCCCCCGCTGGCAGATCAGCTCCTCGCGCAGATCGAGATGGTCTCGCTGCGGCTCTATCCCCTGGGCGAGCGGCCGAGCTACGAGCCCACGCTGGAAGAGGCCCTCTACTTCCGCGCTCAGCAGGCGAACAAGCCCGTGCTCGAGGCCATCTACGACGCGTTGCTCGAGGACGACGGTCGCGCCCTCTTGTACTTCCCCGTCTACAACTACACGGAGATGTCCCTCGACAACGTCCACCGCATGCTCACCCACCCGCTGGCTCTGCCCGGGCTCTCGGACGGCGGCGCGCACGTTGGCACCGTCTGCGACGCGAGCTTTCCGACCTTCCTGCTCATGCACTGGACGCGGGATAGACCGAAGGATCGCATCTCGCTCGAGCGCGCCATTCAGATGCAGGCCTTCGACACGGCTCGCTACATGGGTCTCTCGGACCGCGGCGCCGTCGAGGTCGGGCAGCGGGCGGATCTGAACGTGATCGACTACGAGCACCTGAACCTCGCTCCACCTCGGCTGCGGCACGATCTGCCCGCCGGCGGCCGGCGCTTGATGCAGCACGCCGAGGGCTACCGCGCGACGGTCAAGAGCGGGGCGGTGATCCTCGAGAACGATCGGCTGACCGGCGAGCGCCCGGGTCGCTTGGTGCGCCTCGGGCAAGCGAGTTGAGTTAGACGCGGCGCCGCCGGCGAGCCGCCGCCAAGAAGAACAGGCCCAGCAGGCCGTGCGCACCGGACGCCGAGCCTCGCGTGCGACAGCCACAGCCGGAGTCGTCCTGGACGGTCGAGCCGCGGGGCTGGGCGCCGGGCGAGCCACCCGAAGCGCTGCTGCCTGCGCCGCCGTCGAGCGTCCATCCGCCGCCAGCGCCGCCGCCACCCGCCGTGCCCGCGGCGCCTGCAACGCCCGCGCCGCCGCCCGTACCCGAGGGGATGGGCGGTCCCTCGTCGTCATAGACCTTCAAGTTGCGGAACGTCGCGCCCTTCACGCCCGCGTCGTAGCGATGCACCGTACCCAGAAACACATAGCGCAGCTGCATGATGATGGGCGCGGACGGATACGGCATGTCGAGCACCTCGGCGCCGTCGCGCAAGAGCCAGGCGTGGTTCTCGTCCCAGCCGATCTCGTAGGTGTAGAACTTCGTTTGGTCCCACACGAGCGGATCGCTCATCGGCTCACCCGGCTCCTCGGCGCCCATGGTGTTCACCAGCAGCTTCATCTTGTGGGTGCGCTCGAACCCGCCGGGGCCGAGGTTACAGTAGTCGGTCTCCTCCATGGCCCAGGCCCAGAGCAGCTGCACGTTGTCGTTACCCGGCTCTTGGATGTTACCGCTGCCGTTGTCGTCCACCGCGGCGAAGATGGCGCGACAGTCTGGAAAGCCGCCCACTCCGTGATCGACGCCGTTGACTCCGTCCATCTCGAACACGATGCGCCCAGCCGTGATGGGGCCACCCAAGTCGTAGAGGAGCTGCGAGTCGAAGCCGTCCCGCGTCCAGCCACCGCCAGAGAACGAGCCGCCGGTCACCGTCTGACTGGAGCCGAACGGCGCGGTGAGCGGATCGTCCAGGATCAACTTGGGCGCCGCGATCGCCGGCGACGCCGCGCCGACCGCCGCGATGAACACGACAAAGGATCGATACTTCATGGGGACCTCACGGTGACGGCTGAGACGTGGGCCGGTCCACTTGCAGCCGCACGCGGCCCCTGCGCGTGAACGGGCTCAGCTTGCCCTTCTGGCTCGCCGCCGCGTGCTCGGAGCGGATCTCGACTTCGATCACCTGTCGCTCGTTGCCCGCGGCGCGGCTACCCTTGGTCGTGACAGAAGTCACGGTCACGTCGGCGACGGGAGCCCACTCCTGGGCCCCCGCGGGCTTGTGCTCGAGCAGCGCCTCGAGGCCGGGGGCCAGCGCGTCGGCGTCGTCCGCGGCGGTGGTGAGCAGCGACGTGATGGTGACCTTCTTCTTCACCCGCGCCTCCATGCTGGCGAACACGTGGTAGCGCCGCACCACGATCGGCGGCGGCTCTTGATACGCCGGAGGCTGCTCGGCGGCCGGCGCGTCGCTCGGCGCCGGCTCGTCTCTCGCGGCCTCGGCCGTCGTCGACGACGACTCTGGGGCCTCGCTTGCGGCGACGACGTCGCCAGGCTCGTCCACCGAGTCCGACGTGACCGGGGGCGGCGTACCTCCACAGCCCAGCACGAGCAGCACCACCACGAGCCAAGCGAACGAGGGCATGAGCCTAGCACTATACTCCCCTCAGGCGGCTTGCACAGTAAGGGCGGAAGAGCGGAAGGCTTCAGGGTGGGGCCTCATCCCGTATTCTTCTAGTGATGCAAAGGCGCGAGACATGACCAAGTCCAGGTTCATCTCCGCGAGTGGCAGAACGTCTGCTTCATCACCAAGAGCGGCAACCGGCTCTGCGCCGCGTCTGGTAGCGGCGGGGATCAGCCGCCGGACGAGGACAAGGACTGCACCGCCAGCTTCGGCTTCCCGCTCGCCCTCCAAGTCTACTCCCACCTGGGCATTCGCTGCTGCGCGGACGCGGTGCCGTCGAAGTGAGTGGACTATAGGGGGCGAGCTGGGACCCACACCGCGCGGACGCGGCGGCGTCTGACCCGTGCTCACATCTCCTGGTGGGCCCAACCCTCCGCCATGGCTTCGAATCTCTCGAATCCGCGCATGAGCGTTCCCATCCCAGTGGACCGCTTGATTCTCGGTCCGTCCGTCGTCGTCGCGCTCGCGCTCGCGACCCAACGTGGGTCGTCGTCGTCGCGCTCGCGAGCGCGACGCCGACCACACCGACCACGTCCACCACGCCCGCGACATCGATGGTCGCCGAGTACGAACCCGCGCTGCGACCCTGGGGAGCGTAGAGCCACGCGGCGGTCCCATGCCGGCGGGCGTGCGGCGTGCGGCGTGCGGTGCTCTTGCGAGATCGCGCGACGTGCCGCGTGCCCGGCTGCCATCGCCGGCGCTACGTGGACGTGCACCACCTGCGCGCGCAATCGAGGGGTGGCGAGCCGCGGCATGGGCGCGCACGCCCCGTCATCGCGTCGTCCAGTCCACCAGCTCGAGCCCCGAGGGGTTCTTGCCGATGCAGCGGACGCCACCTCCCGCGACGATCGCGCACACTCGCAGCCCCCGCGCGGCGAGTCGCTTCGCGCCGCGCAGCTCGGGGACGGCCCGCGGGGGAGTGAACCGAAGATGTCCACTCGGCGCCTCACCGAGGCAGGTCACCTCGCCGGCTCGACTCCGCGCGCAGACGACCTCGTCGTGACCGGCGAGCTCGACGATCTCGGCGACGGGCGCGCCGGTGCTCACGTCCACGGGCGACGCCGCCCAGCCCTTGCCCCAGCAGCGCAAGCTCTCTGACGTCACCGCGCACTGCCCGTTCGGGGCGAGCAGGCGGATCGCGCCTACCGCGAGCGCCAGGCGGGGCAAGAAGACTGGCTCGGGGCCATCGCACTTGCGAAGCTGCGGACCGGGGAGCACACCGGGCGCGGAGGGCGCGTTGTAGAAGGTGCAGTGCCGCTGGTGCACCACTCCATCGCCGAGCGCGCCGCCCTCCCCATAGCCCCAGCAGATCAGCTGGCCACTCGCCAGCTGTGCGCAAGCGTGCCGGCGGCCGCACGCGACGCTCACCGCTCGGCCCGCCGTCGCTCGGAGGATGACGCCGACTGGATTGAAGCCCGGCGCCTCGCCGATGCCTGTCGCTCCGACGCGACCTTCCCCCCAGCAGGAGACCTCCCCCTCGGCCGAGATGCCGCAACCGTGGCCGGTACCGAGCTCCGGCGACATCGCCATCGTCAGCCCGTCGAGGTGCGGCGCGCGGGTCGGAACGAACGCGTAGTTGCCCGCGGCCGAGGTGCCCCACGGGCCGAGTCCGAAGCAGCGGGTCTCGCCAGACTCGCGGGTGGCGCACACGGCGCTCGCGCCGGTGGAAAGCCGAGTGATGGAGTCCAGCCCCGCCACCCACGCCGGCACCTGACTGCTCCGCCACTCGGTGCCCTGGCCGTGGATGCGATCGCCCCAACACGCCACGCGCTTGCTCGCGTGGATCGCGCAGCCTCCGGAGCCCGTGAGCGCCAGCTCGGTGTAGCCGTCGAGGGGCGCGGCGGTGAGGTCGGCCGGCAATGGCTCGAACGCGTCGTGCGGGCTCGAGCCGGAGACAGCCGCGGAGGCCGAAGCGCTGGGCCCGACCTCTCCGGGGGGCGCGCGTTTGCAGTGCGTCGCCGCCAGCGCCAAGAGCCATACCGCGACCGAGTAGCGACGCGCGCTCGATGTCGTTCCCACGCAGGGCATCTTACCCCGGTTTCCGGTGCTCGGGCGGCCTCGTTCGGGGGGGATGGACAGCACCGGGCCGGTACGAAATAGTCCGTCGAGTCCGCGCACCGAGCAAAACATGTCGCGACGCGAGCGCTTGCCTTTACCCCTGCGTCATCGCATGCCGAACGCTCCGCCCTGGTTCGTCGGTCGCGAGCGAGAGTTGCGGAGCTTCGAGGACGCCGTACGACGCGCGCCCGTCGCGTGGGTAACGGGCTTTGGCGGGCTGGGCAAGACGGCCCTCGTGCTCACGGTCATGGAGCGCGCGTTCGCCGAGCAACGTGAGCGAGTCGTCGCACTGCGCGTCATCGCTGGGGAGAGCGTGACGGAAGTGCTCCGCCGAGCCGTCGCGGTGCTCGCGCAGGTGCGAGGCCTCACGGTCGTCAGCCCCGCGGACTCCACGGAGGACGTCGTGGCTCAGCTCCTGGAGCTCGCCGAGGGTCGGGGGCTACGCGGTCGCCGCGGGCCGGCCCATTGGCTGTTGCTCGAGGATCTCCACCGCGCGCCGGGCGACGACGCCGAGCCCTTGGCGCTCTTCGCAGAACATGCACGCGACAGTCGTGTGCTGGTGACCAGCCGCGCGCAGGTCGACATTGCAGCGCTGCCCGGCCAGGGCGTGTTGCTCGACCCGCTGCCCGTGCCAACGCTGTGCGAGCTGGCCCGGAGGTGGGACCCATTGGCTTCGGACGACCGGGTTTCCGAGTGGGCCGAGCGCGCTGCGGGTTCCCCCTGGAGACTTCAGCAACTGGTCGCCGGAGCGAGGCCGGGGCTGCAGCCCGGCGAGCTGGACTGGCTGTCCGCCATGGCTCCCGGCGTCCGGCGCGGGATCCTGACGCTCGGACTGCTGCAGGTGGAGTCGCCTCACGACGTGGCGCGCGCGCTCAGCGGTCTGGAGGCGGACGCGGTGGAGAACCTCACGCGTCGAGGCATCCTGGAGCGAAGCGCAGACACAGTACGACTGCACGACGTGGCTCGACAAACCGTCCTTGCCGCGGCGGAGGCCGGAGAGCTCCAGCGAGTCTCGGTTGAGTTGTGTTCCTCGCTCCGCGAGGCGACCGATCCGCTCCTGCAGCTCGAGGGGCTACGCCTCGCTCTCGAGGTCGAACCGGCCGCGGCGCGGCGCTGGGTGGACGAGAATGGTCGCGGCTGGTTGGACGCCGGGTTCGCTCCGCGCGTCTGGCAGATCGTGGCGAACGAGGCCGCTCCAGAGCTCGCCGCCTTCCGACTGGAGGTCGCGGTCGCGCTCGGCAACTCGCACGCCCTCGAGCGGGTGGCGCTGCCGCCAGCGCCGTCGCCCCGGGACCGCGAGCGGTGGGCTTCCGTGTTGCTGTTGCTCGGAAGGCTCGAAGACGCTCGGCGAGAAGCGGAGCTGCTCCTGTCCGAGCTCGACGCGGAGACCGATGGTGACCTGCACCGGGACGCGGTGCGCATCGTGGGGCGAAGCTACCTGCAAAGCGACGACCCGCTGCGAGCCTGGCAGGTGTTCAGCGAGCGCTACGTCGGACCTTGGACTGCGCTGCACGAGCTGGACCGTGCCGTCATCGCCGTGCGCCTCGATCGCGCCGCCGAGGCGCTCGAGATCGCGGCGCGGCTCGAGGTGAAGCTCGCGACCGCTGCGCCCCTCGACGCAGCACGGCTGCGCTACGGCGTGGCATGGATCTACTACTGGTCCGGCAAGCTGGCAGACGCTGGGCGAGTGTTCGACCAAGGCTCCGCTTCCGGAGCGCTGTACGAGCACGAGAGCGCGCGCCGTTTGTTGTTGCGGAGCGGAATCGAGATCGGTCGCGCAAACCTGGGCGAGGCCCAACGCTGGATCGATCGAGCCTCGGTGCTGACGGGGCGGGACCCCACTACGCGAGACTACTTTCGCATGCTCCACGCCAACGTCGCCCTGGACCGTGGTGATCTAGACGACGCGACCAGCGCTCTCGAGGGCCTAGCCAGGGAGCCCGACGTGCTGCCCACCATTCGACGTGGCGTGTTCGTGCTCCAGGTGCGCTCGGCGATCGAGGCGGGCCCGGGCGAGGACCCGCTCCCGCGGCCCGATACGCTGCCGGGTGACGCGGGGCCTTTCGACCGCGAGCTCGCAGCCTGGTGGGCGCTGTACCGACTGCATCGAGGGGATCCGACTGGTCTCTCGTTGTTGGAGCCGACCTTGCCTCCCTGGGTCCTCGCTGAGGTCCGCGTGCTGGCAGAATTGCTCGAGTCGAGGCACTGCCTGCTGTTGGGGCAAGCGCCAGCAGCCGTGGCCGCAGCGCAGCGGGCGCGCTTGGCCGCGCAACCCGACGGCCATGCGCTACTCGATCTCCAGGCTGTCCGCGCCCTGCTCGACGCGATGCTGGTCTCGGCCCACCCGGAGCACTCCGCGCTGGCCGCCGAGCTCGATGACGCCGCACGGCGTGCTGAGGCACGCGCTGCGCTCGCCGACGGGCGCTGGCACTCGGCGATTCCCTGCGCGCCGGCCCGGGCGGCTGCTCACCTCGAGCTGCTCGTCGAGCCCAACGACGCGGCGGGTCGGCGAGCCCGCGCGCTGCTCGGCATCGCCACCCCCCTGGATGCCATCGACACCATCGTCGTCCAGGCGGCACAGCGCGCGCTGGGAGTGCGAGTAAGCTGCGTACTCGGTCCGGACGCTCCTTCGCCGGGCCTTGGGCTCGACCATGGCACGTACAGCGTGTGGACGGCGGGAGCGGTCGTCGATCTCTCGGAGCGGCGCCTGCTGTTCAACCTGCTCGACGCGCTCGTCTCCGCGGGCGGAGGAGCCAGCAAGGAGCAGCTCTTGCAGACCGTGTGGCATGAGCACGACTACCATCCGCTGCGCCACGACCCGAAGCTGTACGCTGCCGTCAGCGCCTTGCGACAACTCCTGCCCGCAACTCACTCGCAGCTGCTTCGCCCGGAGGGCGGCGGCTATGCGCTCGACCCCGGGGTGCCGGTGCGACGAGCGGATCCAATTCAGTAACTCGCGGTAATTACTGATGTAACTCAGCTCAGCGCAGCTCAGCAGCGCGCCGGGATCCGCAGCCCGCCAAGGCCGTACACCGAGGTGGAGGTAACACGATGCACAACGGCTTCTCGATCGGACTCATGACTCTACTCTTGGCGTGCTCGAGCGGTTCGGGCGACGGCGGGGGAGGCGGCGCAGCCGGCAGCGGAGCCGGCGGTGGGGGAGGCGCCGGGGCCACCGGCGGCAGCGGCGGCGGCGGTGGCGGAACCTCAACCTGCGGCGGCTCGCAATGTCAGGCCGGTCAGCACTGCTTCAACACCGTCTGCATCAACGGCTGCCTCACGGCGCAGAACTGCACGTCGAACCAGAACTGCGACGACATCGATCCGCTCACGAGCATCGGCACTTGCAAAGACAAGCCCGTCGCGCCGACCAAGGACTGCAACGCCTTGTGCAACAAGATGCAAGCGTGCATGGATCCGGACTGGGTCATCTGCTCGGACATCTGTACCGCCGCGTCGGCAGAGTGCGTCACGTGCTACGTCGCGTCGAACTGCGGCGAGGGATGCGATGACACCTGTTGATTCGCCTCCGTCGTGGTAGCCGCGACGTTCCCGAGCTCTCTAGGTTCTGGCGCGCTGGCGCGGCTTTCGCGCTGAGCGGCGGCCGACCGATAGCGAGCAAGCAGTCGCCCGTCGGCGAGCACGTCCCCACGTCCCCATCGCGAGCTTGCCGGCGTGGTATGAAGGTACTACCATCGGGTATGGCCAAAGAGAAGGTGACGCTCACCCTCGACGCGGGGAACCTGGCAACGCTGCGATCGCTGGTGGGCCAGCGGAGCCTGTCGGCGACCGTCGACCATGCCATTGCGGCGCACGTCTCGCGCATGAAGCACCTCGCGGCCGTGGACGAATGGCTCGGGGAGCTCGAGAAGCAACACGGGCTGGTACCACCCGAGACCCTCGAGTGGGCCGGTCAAGTCGTCGACGAGTGGGCGAAGCGTACGCGTCGCCGCAAGGCCGGCTGATGCTGCTCCTAGACAGCGAGGCGATCTCGGCGATCGCAAGCGGTCCGGCTGGGCGACGGGATCGCGTCCGCGCGCTCGTTGCCGAGATGCGGCGGAGAGACCTCCCGGTGGGAACGGTCGCCGCCGTCCTCGCCGAGGTGGTTCGCGGCCGCCCGGGAGATGCCGCTGTCTTCTCCGGCCTTCGGCGGGAACGTGTCCAGGTTCATCCCGTGGACACACGGACGGGGGTGCGCGCCGGGCAATTGCTGGGCGCCACGAGGCGGGGCTCCGACGTGGCAGTAGACGCGTTCGTCGTCGCGGTCGCCGATCTAGCCGGTGGCGCGGTGATCGCCACCGTCGATGTCGCCGACATGAACGCTCTCGCGGGGCATGCGACGAACGTGAAGGTTGTATCGATCCAACGGTGAGATTCGCACCGTCGTCCCCACTCGCGCAGGCTGCAGAGCACCGTCGAAATGTCGCGCCTGCGGGTTCGCCACCTTCCCGCCGCGACGTTCCCGCGTCGGACCAACCCGGCGCACGTCACCACGCATGCGAGGCAAGACTACAGGGACTACAGCGACAGCAGCCGCGTGGCGTTCTCGCGCAGCACCTTGGCGATCAGCGCGTCGTCCCCGTCCGCAGCGATGAACAGCTTCGCGAGCGGCATGGACTGGTGATAGAAGGGCCAGTCGCTGCCGAGCAGGATCCTGTCCTGGTTGACGCTGCTCAGGATCTTGCGGACCGCGGAGACGGACTGGCTCGAGGTCTCGACCCACACGTTGTCGTGCGCACGGCAGAGCTCGATGGCCTCATCCACCTCGAGCGCGCCGGTGTGCCCGAGGACGAAGGTGGTGTCGGGGCAAGCCTCGATGGCCTTGCCGTAGTGACGCACCGCGGACAGGTAGCGACCGAGCCTGGGCTCTATCCCGACCGGACCGCAGTGCCACAGCACCGGCAGGCGGCGCTTGCCGCACTCGCGATACAGCCGGATGGCCCGCTCGGCGCTCGGGTGCACGAGCTGCGCCGCGGGGTGGACCTTGATGCCCTTGGCGCCGAGCAGCACTTGGCGATCGAGCTCCCGCTCGGGCTGACGGCGGAAGGGATGCACCGAGCCGAACACGACGAAGTCGTCGCGGCCCCGCGCCGCTGCGAGCCAATCGCCGGCGTTGTCGCTGAGCGCGGGGAAGTCGATGGCGAGCAGCACCGAGCTCTTGACGCCGAGGTCCCTCATCTCGCGCGCGAGATTGGGCAGCGTGTGCGTGCGCCGCAGGCCGCCAGCGGTGAGGCTGCCGATGGACAGGTCGCGCTCGAGGGTGCTCAGATCGCCGTCGCTGAAGTTGCGGTTGGCGTACACGTCCAAGTCGAGCGGGCGATGCAGCGGCAAGTAGTGGTGCGTCTCGGGGTGCTCGGCCAGCAGGTCGAGCTTCTGTGGCAGCAAGTAGGCCAGCGCGAGGTGCGTGTGTACGTCGATGGCGAGGCCGAAGCTCGGATCCCGTACCAGGCGTCCGTCCACGAGGTCGAACCACGGCAGCGCGCACAGCTCGCGGGTGTTGGAGAATCGCGTGGGGTACTCACCCATTTCGCGGGCAGTCTACCTCGGGGCGGCGCGAGATCGAAGGCCGAAGCCCGCGCGGCTCGGCGCTTCCCCTGGCCGTCGGCGTCCGCCTTTGGCACCATGGAGCCGGGAGACTTCGCATGCCTAGCTCGCAACCCTCGCCACGCCGTACTCGACTGCTCACCGCGTGCGCGCTCTTGACGCTGGCTAGCTCGGCGGGCGCGGCGGATCCCCTCACGCCGGGGCAGGTGCAGTTGGACCGCTCGACGTTGCACACGATCGGCGTGCAGTGGCTGATCAGCGGCGATGACGACCGGGACGCCCAGGTGACCGTGCGCTACCGCAAACAGGGCAGCAGCGCGTGGCGACAGGGGCTGCCGCTGATGCGCGTCTGGCCCGAGACCATCACCGTCACGGTGCCCGCGCAGTTCGCCGGCAGCATCTTCGATCTCGAGCCCGGCGAGAGCTACGAGATCGAGCTGACGGCCACGGATCCCGACGGCGGCGGCGCGGTTCAGACCGTCACGGCCAGCACGCGCAGCGCGCCCCGGCTCGAGCCCGCGTCGCCCAAGACAGTAAACGTATCGAGCGCAGCGGCGCTGTCCGCCGCGCTGTCGGCCGCCGCGCCGGGCGACGTGATCCTGCTGGCCAACGGCACCTACTCGGGCCAGTCCTTCAGCCTGAACGCGAGCGGCACCGCCGACAACCCCATCGTGCTCCGGGGAGAGTCTCAGACCCAAGTGATCCTCGACGGCGGAGGGTGCAGCGGCTGCAACGTGCTCGAGGTCTACGGCAGCTTCGTTCACGTCGAGAACCTGACCCTTCGCAACGCGATCCGCGGGCTGCGCTTTCAGGGCAGCGGAACCACGAACAACGTCCTGCGGCACGTGCGCATCGAGGACGTCGTGCACGGCGTCGGCTCCCAGGCCAACCAGCAAGACTACTACATCTGCGACAACGTGTTCGAGGGCCGGCTGAAGTGGCCCTGGACCTTCGACGCCAACGCCAGCACGCATTGGGACGATCGCGGAGTCGACATCACCGGCGACGGTCACGTGGTGTGCCACAACCTGATCCGGGGCTTCGGCGATCCGGTCGTGAACAAGAAGAGCCAGTCCCGCGGCTGGGACGTGTATGGCAACGACATCTACGACTCCTTCGACGGCACGGAACTCGACGACGCCGAAGGCAACGTACGCCTGATTCACAATCGCTTCACCAACGTGATGGACCCGGTCAGCATCCAGCCCGTGTGGGGCGGGCCAGCCTACGTGCTGCGCAACGTGGTGCTCAACGCGCCGGAGGAGCCCATCAAGCTCAAGAGCACCGGCGGGGTGAACGAGCCGAGCGGCGCCCTGATCTTCCACAACACCTTCGTGAGCGCCAAGCTCGCGTTGAATCTGCAGACGCCGATCACGCAGCACAATTTTCGCATCGAGAACAACCTGTTCGTCGGCCCCGACGTGCTGACGGGCAGTCGCACGGTGGAGTGGACCGCCAAGCTCAACGGCGGCGTGTTCGACTACAACGGCTACTACCCGGATGGCGGCTTCTGGTTCGGCGCGGTGGGCGGGCAGAACCAGGTGTACTCGAGCTGGGCCGCAGTGCAGAGCGGCGGCGCCGTCGAGCAGAACGGCGTGCTCCTCGGTAAGCCGATCTTCGCGGCGGACTTCGTCGGACCCGCGAACGAGCAGACCCAGCAGACGCCCAAGGACTTCCTCCTGGCGACGGGCTCGAGCGCGATCGACGCCGGACGCGTGCTCGACGGCATCAACGCGCGGCACCTCGGCGCTGCACCTGACTTGGGCGCATGGGAGACGGGTTGCCCCGCGCCGATGTACGGCCCCCGCGCTCCCGGACAAGACGGCGTGACCAACCCAGTGGACTGCGGCCAGGGCGATCCACCCGTGGGCACGGGCGGCAGCGGCAATACGGGCGGCGGCGGCAACGGCGGCGGCAGCGGCAATGCCGGCGGCAGCGGCAACGCGAGTGGCAGCGGCAACGCCGGGGGCAGCAGCAGCGGCGCTGCGAGCGGAGACGACAGCGGCTGCGGTTGCCGAGTTGGCAGCAGTCCGCGGCCTCCCTGGGCGTGGCTGTCGTTGCTCGTGGCCGCCCTTGGAGTCCGCCGAGCGCGCAGGGGTGATAGAGTGCCGCGGTCATGAATTTCGACTGCGTCTTGCTGGATTTCGACGGCACCTTCACCCTGGCAGAGGACGAAGGCGCGCCGTTCACCGAGGCGTACCGAGCGGAGCTTGCCCGGCGGCTCGGTCGCGATCTCTCCGCCGAGTGGTCCGAGTGCGAGGCCACGGTGCGCGCGCATCCCGCCGAGTACGGCTGGCTGTTCCAGGGCAAGCTGGTCGCCCCGGGTAACGCCGATCCGTACATTCGCGCGACGACCATCGCGCGCATGTTGATGGATCGCTTCGAGGCCTACCTGACTCCGGCGGAGCGCGAGCCGGCGCTCGCGGAGCTGTACGGCAGCAGCTACGAGCGCTCGGCCACGGTGTTTCGCCCCGGCGCCAAGCGCGTGCTCGAGACGTTGCTCGAGACGGGTACGCCCGTCTACGTGGTGACCAACTCGGGCACGGCGGCGGTGACGCGCAAGGTCGAGACGCTGCTGCCGAGCGGCGCACGCCGCCCCAAGGTTTGTGGCAACGCGAAGAAGGCGTTCATCGAGGAGCCCACGAACCCCGACGCGGCGTTCGCGAGCTTGCCCGAAACGCAAGCCCTGCCCGGCCTGCCCCGTCCGGTGTACCTGCGCCGAGGTCGCTACTACGAGGTCTTGCGCGGGATCTGGGACGAGACCGGGACCGCCCCCGAGCGTACGCTGTTCGTGGGCGACATCTACGAGCTGGATCTGGCGCTGCCGCTGCACCTCGGCGTCTCCATTCACCTGATCACCGGCGACACGACCCCCGAGTACGAGCGCCGCTTCGTACTCGACGAGCCCAAGGGTGGCTCGAGTGACGCGCTCGAGGCGGTGCTCGGGCGGGTCGGGCTGTAGCGGCGCCCGTCGCTGCTCACTTCCCCCGCGGGCCCGGCCCGCCGAAGGTGCTGCGCGCGCCGCACATGCCCTCGGCGTAGGCCAGCCGCTTGGCCTCCGCGGGACCAAAGCTCTGCGCTAGGTCGGACTCGAAGCGGGGCATCTCGCTGGTGAGGGCCGAGAACAGCTTGTACACCGGGTGCTCCGCCACCGCGGGGTCCACCGCCGCCCGAGTGCCCGCGCGCAGCTCCGCGAGCTGTCGCATCGCCTCCGTCGCGCCTTTGGCGTCCTTGCGCCGCTCGGCGTCCGTCACCACGTGCGTGCAGGTGTCCGGACCGAGCGCCTGCACGACGTCCTTCTTTCCGATGGCCTGCATGCACAGCGCCTCGATCCCCGGCCACAGGCGCTCGTAGCTCTTCTGATACGCGGCGCGGATGCTCTCGGCGTCGTCGGGCGAGAGCCCGAGGGCGTCGAGCTTGTCCGCCGGTGGCGACCAACCGTCCGCCTTCATGCACGGCACGCGATACTTGATGGTGCCGCTCTCGGCGAGCTCCGCCCAGTCTTCTTGATCCAAGTCGAACTCGTTGCGATCGCGCGGCGGCTTGCCGTCGGTGCGGCGCGCCAGCTCCGTCTCCGCCCCCAGCAGCTCGCGCTGCAGCTTGGCCTTCTCGGCCTCGAGGCTCTTCAGCCGGCGATTCAAGCCGGCGATGTCGCCTGCCAGCGAGTCGTTGGCGCGCGACAGATCGACCTTGTCCGGATCCGCGTCGCCCTTCAACCCGGACTGCGCTCGGGCGAGCTCGTCCGGGCCGAGCTTCTTCGCGCCGTCGGGGCCGAGCCGGCCGCTCTCGCCGGCCCCCAGGGTCACGCGCTCCTTCGCGCTCGATAGCTGCACCTTGCCTTCGTACACGGTCACGATCGCCAGCGCCGCCAGTACGGCGCCGCCCGACGCGGAGAGCACCTCTCGCTTCACGTCACGTCCTCCTGCAGCAGGCCCACTGCCCACCTGCACCCGGAAACACGTGCCAACCACCTCCACGGTTCCCGCCGGCGTCACCACCTTGAACGATTTCTCGCCGTCCACCCGATAGAACACCTCTCCCCGCGGTTGGTCCACCGAGTCCCCCCGCCAGCTCACGCTCGCGCCAGGCTCGAGTACGGCGGTGGCCCGGCGCGAGAGCGTGATGGTCTCGCGGGCGGAGGCGATCGTCGACCCGGAGCCCGAGCTGAGCAGCTGAGGCCAGAACACGACCACGAGGGCTGCCGCAACCATGGCGACGGCCACCAACCCGGCGGCCGTGGTGCGCTGCCTGCGACGCGCTCGGTTCCGCGAGACGCGGAGCACCGCGCGCTGAGCGAAGTCCGGCGAAGGTTCATCGACGGGCCAGGCAGCTTCCAGCTTCGACTTGTCCATCACGTCACCTCCCGATACGCCGCGAGGGCGTCCTGCAGCTTCTGTCGCGCGCGAAACACGCGCGTCTTCGCCGTAGCGGCCGGGATCTTCAGGGCATCGCCGATCTCGGGCAGGCTCATGCCGTGCAACTCGTACAGCACGAAGGCCGCGCGCTGGTCGACGGGCAGCTCGCCCAAGGCGCCGGCGATGGCGCGGCGCACGCGCCGGAGCTCGGCGTCACGCTCCGGCGACTCGGACGACGACGCCCCGGCGCCGGGGTGCTCGCCGGCGTCGAGGGACTGGACGAACAGCCGCTCGGACACGCGACGGCGGCGCACCGCGTCGATCGCTACGCGCGTGGCGATCGTGTACAGCCAGGTCGAGAGCTTGGCCGTGCCCCGGGGCTCGAAGCCAGGCAGCGCCCGATGGGCCTTGATGAAGGTCTCCTGCGCTAGATCGTCGATGTGCGGTCCCCGCCCGAGCACCCGCGACAGCAACGAGAACACGGGCCGCTCGAAGCGCACGACGAACGCTCGGAACGCGAGCGGATCCCCCGCCCGGCAGCGCTCGAGCACGCCTGGGTCGAGCTCGGGCTCCGGGTGCGGTGCGGCCATCGGCAGCGCCATCATGCCAGAGGGTACACGCACGTGTCGGCCCCGCGGTTCCCGGATTTCCGCCAGGCCTGGCGCTGGTCCTGGCCGGCCTACCTCACTCCCCCACCCCAAGCTCTGGAGCCCCGCGACGTTTACGGTAGTAGGCGACGCCTTGCTGCAGCGCCACGAGGGTGGCGCACGCGATCGTGGTCTCGACCACGTGCTCGGACAAGAAGACCAAGATGGGCTCGGTCCACTTGGTGATGGCGTCTCCGAACAGGTACGTGATCAACACCATGCAGAACTGGCCCACCGACACGAACCCGAGGAAGGTGAAGAAGCGGGTGCGCGCCGCGCCGGCCAGCAGCGCGATGGACTGCAGCGGGATGAACAGCAAGAGCGGCGCGCCGACCCGAGCGAAGAGTCGCTCGGCAATGCGCACGAGCTTGCCGAAGCGAGGGAAGCGCCGCTCCACCCAGGAGACAGCGGCCGGACCGTAAGTGAGCCCGAGCCCGTAGGCCGCGATCAGCCCGAGCAACCTTCGCAGGGTGGCCACGGCGACGAGCAGCACCGGATCCGTCGTGCTCACGGCGAGGATGATGTGACGCCCCTCGGGTGCGAGCGCGACGAGCAGCAGCGGCGCCTTGACCAACAGGTAGGGCGAGAAGGCGGTACCGGCGATGGTGGTCACCCCCACCACGCCGAGCAACGCGAACAGCGCGTGGCGCAAGCGGGGCGGGACGGCCTCAGCCGCGGGCAGGGCGGCCGCCTGACTCATGCACTCCGCCTAGCGCGGGGACCGGCAGCGTCAAGGCGCACCTTGGGTGCGCGGGGCGGAGCCAGGGTGTCGATGGGCTTCGGGCACAGCGCGCGGAGCTTGCACCCTGCGCACTGGCTGCCGGCCCAAATGGCGTCGAAGTGGGCTTGGGTCGCGTCGAGCAGGTGCTCGTCCTCAGTCAGGATCCCGAGCTCGAAGTTGCGGCGGGAGTCCGCGCGGGCGCCGAGCCCGGCTCCGGTGAAGTTCGCGCTGCCCAGGTACAAGAGCCGGCCGTCGATGGTCAGCGTCTTGAGATGAACCCGCGGGCACTCGCGCAGCGCGAGCGCCTTCTTCAAGCGACCGCGCCGACCGAGCGCCGCCGCGAAGGGCCGGGACGGCGCGCGTGCGTGCAGGATGCGCACGTCCACGCCGCGATCCGTGAGATCTGCCAGCGTGTCGAGCACCGAGACGTACTGACCACGAGCCCGGGCGCGGGTCCCCACCTGAGCCGGCACGCGCAGCTCTTTCAGGTTCGCCGTCGCGATCCACACGCTCACCCGAGCGGCGGGCAGCGCACCCAACACGACCTCATCGTACACCTCCGCGCCGGTGACCAAGCGCACGTCGGCCCGTCGCGTGGCGATGGTCACAGCGCCAAGGCCGCCTCCACCGACTCGAGCATCTTCACGCGCCACTGAGTCACCGCGCTCGCGCCTCGCCGATCTCTTGCTCGACGAGGGTCTGCACCTCGCGCACCAGTCGCGTACACGGGATCTCGACACCCTCGCTCTTCACGCTCGAGAGGCGCCTCTTGTCCGTGCGCGTGAAGCCCATGGCCTCGAGCTCGACGCCGCGCTGCGGGCACAGCTTGGACAGCGTTCGGATCGCGGCGTTCATGCCCGGAGCGTCACCCCCGGAGGTCAACACGGCCAGGCGCGTCATGGTCCGAGCCGAGTATTACACCACTCCCGGCCCAGCGCTCAGCCACAATCCGGATCGCCGGCTTCGCAGCGCACGACCACGAGCAGATAGGGACCCGCTTGCTCGCCCGCGGAGGACACGAAGCTGTCCACCGCGAGGTACACCGTGCCCGGTCCGAAGGTTCCCTGCACGATGCGATCGCTCCGGGCCTGACACGCCTGACCCGTGGGCTCGGCGGCCAGCAGATGAAGGTCGACGTCGACGCCCGCGCGATCGAGGAGCACCGCCCGCAGCGGCGTCGGCGCGTCCAGCTCGAGTCGATAGAACAGCTCCGGACCGGACTCGTCCTGCGTCGCGCTACAGCCGGGGTAGCTGTCGATGCCGCGGCTCGACGAGAGCGACGTGTCGCCCGCGTGCGTGAACGGCAGCACGTCGACGAGGAACGGGTCGGCAGCGCTGCCGCTCCCCTGGTGCGCGATGGCGACATCGGGTGCTGCCTCGCCCGCCAGCACCCGCCGGGTCACGTCGAGCTGCTCGAGGGTCAGCAGGTTGCGGGTATTGAAGCCATGCTGCAGCCCCGCCGCGGTCAAGACGCACGCGCCGCCATTGAAGGCGTTGCCGTGCAGTCCATCGGAGATGAGCCCCTGGTTCGGGAGCGGACTCCACGCGCCGTAGACGCTGATGAACGGCAGCTGCCGCGCCTCGGCGATGGCCCGCGTCGCCGCGTCATAGGTCGGCACCCAACGCGCCGCGGCGACCGTGTCCGACCGGGGCGGCAGCGCCGACACGATGGGCACCACGCCGGAAGACTCGAGGTGATCGAGCAGCAGCGAGAGGTTCTCGAAGAACGGAAACAGCGCGCTCTGATGCGAGACGCCGAGCTGCATGTCGTTGGTGCCGTAGTGCACCAGGGCGTAGCGCGGATCGATGGCAGCGATCTCCTGCTCCACCGGCGGTGGGCTGCCGGTCATGGACCACACCGCGCCCGCGCCCACCTTGGCCGCGAGGCTCTGACGATCGAAGGGTGTCTTGCCACCCGCGGAACCGGCGCGAAAGTGCGTGAGCGTCGCGTCGAGATGAGCGCGCCCATCGAGCTCGACGTTGGTGCCCGCGAAGCAGTGAAAGAAGCCGGTGTTCACCGTGTTCGAAGCGCCCACCTTCATGAACACGTCCTCGGCGCGCGGCGCCTGCTCCGCGATGGCGCGCACGCGCGCGACGACCGAGGGGGCGATCGGCGAACGCAAGCTGGCAGCGGGATACCGCGTCGGTCCGGCATACGCCGAACCTCCGGCGCCTGCCGCCGCAGCGCCGCCACCGCTCCCGCCGCTCGGGAAGCCGCCGCCGGTGCCGAGGATGCCCCCCGAGCCGGATGTGCCACCGCTGCCCGCAGCTCGAGGCTCGTCGTCCCCGCCGCAACCTGCGGCCAGGGTCACGGCGACGACCAGCGGCCAACGACGCAGGAGCTCGGTCACGAGGCGTAGCCTAGCGGCGCCCGGGGGCGGGCACCAGCGGCGGGCTCTCAGCCGGCGTCCTGGGCACGAAGGGATGCGGCCGAGCTGCACGCCCACGCGCCGAGGGTGAGCACCGCGCCGAGGAGACCGAAGACCACCGCGTAGCTCACGACGGCGTGTCCCAGCTCGACGACGAACGGAGAGAGGGCGCGCGCCATGCCGGTCGCCGCGACCAGATGTCCCTGGTGCGCTCCGAAGGTCGCGCGGCCGTACCACCCCACGAGTACGGTCGCGCGCTCGAGCGTCATCATGCCGTTGGCGGCGCCGAAGAGGAGAATGCACGCGAGCGCGAGTGCGCCTCGTGTCAGCGCGATACCCAGCAACGCCGCGGCCTGCACGCCGAGCAAGAGCGGCAGCAGCGACTCGCCGCCGACGAATCGCCGCAGCGGCCCGTACAGGAGCCGGCCGGGAACCTGCGCGGCGCCCGCGAGGCCGGCGACGGCCGCAGCCGCGACGACAGGTTCACCCTGCTCCACGAGCTGCCACATGAGATACAGGAATACGCCGGTCGATGCGAGTGACTGCAGCGCGAGGCCGGCCGCCAGGCGGCGCACCGAGGGCGCCACGGGCGCGTGCGAGGTCCGATGCTGCACGTGTCCGCGACTCGTCAGCGGCAGGAGCAGTCGCGTCGGAACGAGGACGAGCGTCAAGACGCCGGCCAGGACGAGCACGACCTGGCGCCAGCCGTGATGCGCCAGGAGCCAGCTCGTGAAGGGGAGGAACACCGCGCTGGCGAAGCCGCCCACCAGCGTGAGCCCCAGGGTTGCACGCGAGCGCTCGCGCTCGTCTGGGCACCAGTCGACGATCGCGCGAAATGCTGGCTCGTACAGCGACAGCGCCTGCGCGACGCCCAGCAGCGCGAACGCGACGACGAGCGACACCATGCCGTCGACCAGGGCGACCGCTGCGAACGCCAGCGGCGCGACGATCGCGCCGGCGCGCAGCGCGTAGCGCGTGCCGTACACGTCGAGGAACGGGCCAAGGAACTGCCCGACCCAGCCCGCGACCAGCAAGCAGCCCGAGAACGCGGCTGCCATCTGGAGACGCGACACGCCCAGGTCCAGCGCGACCGGAGCCGACAGGACCGTGTACGCGTAATAGAGGATACCCCAGGCGACGAGCTGATCGACGGACAACCCGGCGACGGCCCCCCACAGGCGCCCCCCGCTCAGCAGCACGCGCTCTTGCCGGGCGAGCAGCAGCCGGCAGCGTCATTCTCGGTGAGGTCGCTCCTGCAGACACCCGTCTCGGGCAGATCGAGCTCGACGCGCAGCGCTGCGTCGCGGTCACCCGCGATCATCGCGGCGACCGAACGCGCCTGCTCGTAGCCGGTCGCGAGGAGGAACGTCGGCGCGCGACCATAGCTCTTGCTACCCACGATGTAGAAGTCCGGCTCGGGGTGCGCCAGCTCCACGGCGCCGTGCGGGCGCACGCTGCCGCAGCTGTGGATGCTCGGATCGATCAGGGGGCCGAGCGCCTCGGCACACTCCAGCGCCGAGTGGATGCCCAGCCGCATCTCGCGTTCAATCGACAAGTCCGGCCGCTGGCCCGTGGCCGCGATGATCGCGTCGAGGCCGCGCGCGACGTACGGGGCGCCGTCCCGCGACCCGGCGACCTCGAGCTTGCCTTCGGTCTCCCGCAGCGACTCGATCTGAAACCGCTGCATGAGCGTGAACGCACCGGTCTCGGCGAGCGTGCGCAGTGCGCTGCCGAGGCGGCCGCGTGCAGGCAGGCCGTCGGTTTCGCCGCCGCCGAACACGCGCGAGAGGTCGGCGCCGCGGGTCGCCCAATACACTGTCGTGCCGGGGCTCGTCTTCGCCAACTCGACGAGCGGTAGGAGGCTGTTTGCCGCCGAGTGACCGGCGCCGACCACCATCGTCGATCGGCCCGCGTACCGCTCGCGGTGAATGCCGAGCACGTCCGGGATACCGTAGTGGATGCGGCCTGCTAGCGCCGTCTCCCCCCGCGCAGGGAGGCCCGCGGCGCCGAGCGGGTTCGGCGTCCACCAGGTCCCGGATGCGTCGACCACCGCCCGCGCGAGGAGGTCCTCGGCGTCGGTGCGAACCAGAAACGGCAGGTCGCCGCGTCCCTCGGTGCGAGTCTTGTCGACACCGACGCGGGTGATCCCGGTGACGCGTCGGCTCACTCGGATCCGCTCGCGGAGCCGTGGCAGCGCCGCCAGCGGTCGCAGGTAGCGGTGGTACAGGTCGGCGCCGGTCGGCATCTCCTCCGGCGGCGGAGCAGTCCAACCGGCCGCTTCGAGGTAGCGCGCCGCCGTCTTGTCGACGTTGTAGCGCCACGGCGAGAACAGCCCGACGTGGCCCCAGTCGCGCTGACTCGCGCCGACGTCGTCGGCCGCTTCGAGTACGATCACGTCGATGCTGCGGTCGAGGAGCTGCACAGCCGCGGACATCCCGACCGGACCCGCGCCAATGACGACTACGGGCAGCTTCTCCGCCGACATCAGCAGCAACCCTTCTTGGTCGTCGCAGCCGTCTTCGGGCCACAGCCGCAGCCCGAGCCGCCGCTCGCTTTGACCTCGGCGTCGAGCGCGCAGCACGCGTTCGATTGTTTGGGTGCCGGACCGCCGCAGCAGCCGCTCGAAGCGTCCTGGGTGGGCTCAGTGGTGGGAGGTAGATCAGGTCGTGTGTTCATCTCCTGTAGAGACGGCGTCAAAGCGGCGTGGACGCGGAAAATCGACCAGCGCCTGCCACGAGAAGTCGGCTCTCGAGCTGAGGCAATCCACCTCACTGGGGCGCGTCTACCCCTGCGGCCATCAGAATCGTCGCGAGCTTGCACGGGCAGTGGTGGGCACGACTCTTGCGTTTTCGACAGCCATGCCTCCGAGGCGGACGTGGACGATCGCGAGTGTGCTGTGCGCCGCGTGGCTGTGCGGGGCGGGCTGCATCCGCTCGACGCCGTTTGGCTCGGATCCAAGTGTGCGGGATCTGACGGCGAAGCAGCTGGCCAAGCTCGCGGCTCAGACTCCACCGCCGCGCTACAAGTTCGTCGCCCTGGGCGATACCCACGCCGACTACGACAACCTGAACGTCACCATCGACGCCATCAACGACCGCCACGACATCGAGTTCGTGCTCATCGCTGGCGACATGACGGTCTCCGGCCTGCTTCGAGAGTTCGAGCGCTCTTACGAGGCGTACTCGCGGCTCGACGCTCCGTTCCTGACGGTGATGGGCAATCACGATGCCATCAGCAACGGCCCCGCAATCTACCGCAAGATGTACGGACCGTATGACTACTCCTTCCACTATGGCCAGATGAAGTTCGTGATGTTCAACTCCAACACTCTGGAGCTCGGGCCTCACGTGCCGAACCGCGCCTGGCTGAGCACCCAGGTGGATGACCAGGGCGGCGCCGAGGGAGTCGTGCTGACCGCACATCACGCCTTGATGCAGCCGGAAGACTTTCCAGACGGGGACGTCGCGGAGTTCTACGAAGCGCTAGTTCAGCGCGCCGGAGTCTCTGGCGTGCTCCACGGTCATCACGAGGACTTCGTCCTGGCAGACTGGCACGGCGTTCCGGTCCTGCAGTGCGGAACCTACGAGAAGGTGTTCACCCACGCCGTCGTCACCGTGGAAGAAGACGGGAAACTCTCCTTCGAACGCTGTGAGTTTGGACAGTGCGAGCCCGTCGCGCCGACGCCAGAATCGGAGCTCCCGTGAGCGGGCGGTCCGCTCTGATCGCCTTCGGCGTGGCCGCTCTCGCTTCGCCCGCCAGCGGCGAGAGGATAGCGCCCATGACCGAGTACGACTCCGTCGCAGACGCTCCCTCGCGCCGGCACCAACGGGACACGGACGAGCTCGGCTGGTACGTGCCCGACTTCGTTCGGCTTCAAACCGGCGGCTTCGTCGGGCTGGTGGCCGTGGGCGTGGGCTACGCCGCCTTCGACGACGTGCTGAACGTGAGCGCTCACTACGGCTTCACTCCAGCCTCACTCGTCGGCACCACCGTACACGCGGCGTCCCTGGAGATACTGATCCGCCCCTTCGACCAGCGGCTCGGCGACTTTCGGGTGGTCCCCATCTACGTCGGCCCCGGCCTGCTCTACACCGGGGGCGAAGGCTTCTTCACTCGCGTTCCCGAGCAGTACTCTCACATCGACTCGAACTACTACCCGCCCTCGTCCCTCTACTGGACCGCCCGCGTCGGCGTGGAGCTCGACTATGTCCCGCCCGCCGGCTTCTTCGAGCGCCACGGCGTCTACTACGAAGCAACGCTATTCAGCGCCTACCTGAACCTCTATCGCAAGAACCCGGACACCCTCGCCTTCGAGAACATGTTCGGCGGCGCGGTAGGGTATCGAGGCGCGTTCTGAGCGCTCGGCGTCGCTCTGGCGCTCTTGTCGCGTCTGATGCCTACACGAGGTGGCGGTGGCTCTGGTGGAGCCACGAGCGGCGCGGGCGCGGTTCGCAAGCGCGGTGCGCTCGTCCCCGCGTCGCGCCCCGGTCACTGCGGACGCTACGCCATCGCCGCGGCCGGATTTTGGGGTACACTGGATGCATGTCGCACGAACTGCTCGACCGGATCACGCACGATCCCGGCGTGATGGGGGGCCGACCCTGCATCCGCGGCCTTCGCGTTACGGTCGGCACTCTCGTAGGCTTGCTCGCCTCCGGTCAGAGCGTAAGCGACGTTCTGGAACTCCATCCTTACCTCGAGAAGGAGGACGTTCACGCGGCGCTCTCGTACGCCGCGTGGAGAGCCGAGGAGGTCGACGTACCGCTTCGGGCATCATGAAGATCCTGGTCGACATGAACCTTTCACCAAGGTGGGTCGACATTCTGAACGACGCAGGACACGAAGCGTGCCACTGGTCAAAGATCGGCAACCCTCGTGCCCCGGACTTGGAACTCGTTGCCTGGGCACTTGCCCACCACGCCGTTGTGTTCACCCACGACCTCGACTTCGGGATTCTCGTCGCCATGGCCGGGGAGTTGGGACCCAGCATCATGCAGGCTCGCACCCACGCCACCACTCGACCCGACCGCGAGCAAATCCCCGACCGCCCGCGGATCGGCTCGCGCTGCTCGGCGAGCTCGAAGCCTCGGCATCCCACCCGCCACTCGCGTCGCGCCGTGATCGCGTCTGACCGACAAAGAAGCTGGGTAGATGTCTTTGTCGGTGCGTCGCGGGCACGACGCGGGCGCCGTCGCGCGCTCGGGTTTGCAGTAGTATCGAGTCCGTGACGGACCCACCTTTTCGAGAGCGTCGCGTTCCTCCGGAGGAGGTGCGACGGATCTTGAAGCGTGCCACGGCGCTGGAGCTCGCACGACCAGAGGAGGAGTTCGGGGGTAAGGCGCTCACGGTGGCTGAACTCGAGCAACGCCTGCACGCCCTGGGCATCTCCTCGGAAGTAGCGCGCCAGGCAATGGCGGAGCGTCCCACCGAGAGCCCCGCGACGGAGGACGACGGAGCGATACGGGTCGAACGCATCGTTCAGATCGACGGCATGGTCTCGCCTGACAGCTTCGAGTCCATCGCGGAGACAATCTCGATGAACATGAAGATCCCGGGACGTGTCTCCGCCGTCGGCAACACGCTGACATGGACACCGCCCGGCGCACTCCTCGAGCCTGCTGTTACCGTCAGCGCCAAGGACGGCGTCACTACCCTTCGCTACGTCGAGACGCTCGCGGAGCGCGGCCAGATGACGGTCGGCTTCGGGACCTTGTCCGCGTTCGCCGGTGGCATGGCGGGGGCGCTCGGCACGGTGGCGGGCGTGGCGATCGCTCAGGCGGCAGACCTCTCCAGGGCGAGTGGTCTCCCGGTCGTGATGGGCGTGGCTGCACTGGTGGGCATCGGCGCGGCCATAGGCTCCTTCGTGGGACTCCGGCGCGCCATACGACGACGACAGATCACCCGCGGGGAGTTCGCGGACCAGGTCCTCCTAGAGGTCGAGCGGGCGGTGCGAGAGAGCCTGCAGAGCCATGAGCGACGGGTACGGATCGACGCGGGCGCGAGCGACGTCGCCGCCGAGGCCGCCGAGGCCGCCGAGGCCGCCGAAGCCGCCGAAGCCGAAGCGGCGGATGCGGTCGAAGTCGAGCCCTTGGCGGGTCGCGGGCGAGGCCGCCCAAGCTGAGCTCGGGCTACTTTGCACAGGGCTCCACGCGTGTTGCCGACACTTCGCCCTCAACGGCACGGGTGGTGTTGCAGGCGCTTCTGGGGCGGGCGGTAGCGCCGACGCTGTCATGATGACCGTGACCGAGCGGCGGCTTCCCCGGCTAGCAAGCGTACCGCCTCCCGAAACTCCGCATGGCGGTCGCTCGACATCTCTAGGCCCTCGAAGCAGCGTGTTCGATGGCGAGCGTCTCCCTCGAAGAGACTCGCCGCCCGGGTCAGGTCTTCGACGATGGCGCGTTTGTAGGCCAGCTCCGAGGCTTGCCAGGCGCCTTCGGGGACCGGACCATGGGCAAGGCGCAGAGCCGCGAGATCGAGGAGGTCCCGAGAGAGCGAATCGCGGTCCGCCCAACGATCCGAGTTCGCGAGCAACTTGGACGTGAAGCAATCGACGTGGCTGATGCAACTGACCGGTGACCATCCAGGCTCGACCGGCGACGACAGTTCGAACCGAGCTTCCCTCACCAGTTCGACCTTGACGCGGGTGTTGCCCACCACCACGGGAAAGCGGATCCCGTATTGATCCGACCGAATCTCGCGCGGGAACGCCATGCCTGACGCTTCCGCCCCGTCAAACAGCGCGGCGTACCCTTGCTCCCGCACAGCGAGCCGCATGTTGGCATAGCCCTCTGCCGCAGAGCACAGGAAGTCGATGTCGCGCGACTGGCGAAACTCGCTCAACTCGAGCGCTATCCGGGTTCCTCCCGCGAAGTAGCACTCCCAGGCACGGAGCGCTGAAGCGTTGAACGCCGGCAGGATGCGAGCGATCGTCCGATGGAGCGGCCGCTCATACATCGAGCACGCTGCCGTAGCGGACGACCAATGCGCGGACGAACTCGAGTTCGTCCTCCGAGGGTTCAGCTAGCACACCACGATGGCGCCAGCCCGCTTCGTAGCGGCGCAGCGCGTCGAGCGGGCTGAGCTCACGCCAGTGACTGTCGAACCACGACAGGGCTTCCAGAAACGGCAGCTCTGTTGGGGGGCTCAGCGATTCTTCAGCAGCCCGGGTCACGAACCAACTCTACCACGGTGCAGCAGAACCACTGAGGTGGATCGCCGAAGTCCGCCATCGTCAAGCCGATGGCGCTTCGCGGAAGGTGAGAGGCCCATCGGTCGCCCGGGTGGCGCTCAGCTCGCGGGCTCGGCCGACGTGCTCGCTCCGTGCTCGGCCGACGTGCTCGCTCCGTGCTCGGCCGCCGCGCGACGCGACGAGCGAACGACCCGTCGCACACTTGCGGCCTGCGCGCGGGCTTGCGCGCGACGGCCTCGCGCGCGATGGAGGAGGCGGGCGGCTCTGGGCCGGAACCGGGATCGCGACGGAGCAGCTGCGCTCATGGCGTCCGTGACGGTCATCGCTGTCGCAACCTCGTTGCGCGCCGCAGGCCGCTCTCGGATTTTCTCGCCGCGGCGGGCGGCGTCTCGAGCTTGCGCAGCGCGTAGCCGCGTCTGGCGCTCGTGCGGATCAGCTGCTTGCACCCGAACTCTCCGCGCAGGCGCTTTGCGTCGTCGTAGCCAAAGACGTGGCGCTCGCCGCTGGAGAGCTCGATGACCGTGTCGACCGGGAGCAGAGCCTCCGGCGACACCGTCCACTGGTCGCACAGCGCGAGCAATCCGTCGAACAGCGTGTCCGTCAGATCCACGTGCCGCCCGAACAGCCACGCGACCCGGCACGCGCGGTCGACGCGCAGGCCGCCGAGGGAGAACACGGCGCCGGCGAGGCCCTCCCAAGTGGGCGGCGACAGGAAGTGGGCAGGTGCGCGCGGGTGAACGCTCATGCTCTCCGCTAGCAGAGCGGACGTCTCGTCTACCGACGCGCGCGGCGCGAACGTCACGGACACATGGGCGCTGAGCGCTTCCAGCTGCGACCGAGTTTCGTCATCGCAACCCGCCGCCACGATCGCTACCGCGGGCCGCCAGCGAAGCACGTACAGCAGCTCGTCCGTCGACGCGCACTCGACAATCTCAGTGCCCGCGCCTCGGCTCGACCGGGGCCGCCCGCGCACGATGGCGCGCAGCACCAGATCCCCGCTGGTGTCGAAATCCCGGGCCCGCACCGGTCTCGACATGACGTCCGAAGGGTAGCCTGCGGGGCCCGGGCGTCAAGGAGTCGCGAGGCGGTAGCCGCGGCGCGCGACAGTGACGATGAGCTTGCCGTACGGCCCGAGCTTGCGACGCAGGCGGCGGACGTGCGCGTGAAGGGCGCCCGGCGTTGGTGTGTCGAGCTGGGCCAGCAGCAGCTCGTGGGTGACGACGGTGCCCTCTGCTTCGAGAAGGCAATCCATCAGACGGGCCTCGGTCAGCGTGAGCTCGAACTCCTGGCCGTCGGCGCGGAGTCGGCATGCCTCGCGATCGAGCTCGAGCCGCGGGCGGCCGAGCGGCTGAGCGAAGCTCCGCGTCCGGCGCAGCACCATCACCATGCGCTCGCGCAGCTCCGCGGTGCTGAAGGGCTTCACGATGTAGTCGTCGGCCTTGGACGCGAGCACGCGGCTGCGGGTGCGCTGTCGCGCGTCGCCGGTCACCGCGAGGACGGCGCCCTGATAGCCCTTGCGACGACTGCGGCGGAGCACCTCTACCCCGTAGATGTCGGGCAACCCGAGATCGAGCAGCGTGACGTGGGGCTGCTCGCGCTCGATGAGGTCGAGCGCCTCGGCGCCCGTCTCGGCCTCCAGGATGCGCAGGGGCGACAGTGGGCGCAGCGCCCTGCGCATCGCTGCTCGCGCGAGCGTCTCGTCATCGACGATCAGGACCGTGACCTCCCGGATGTCCATGATGGGGAGCTTGTGCGGGTCGGGAGTGGGCGTCAAGGGGTCACTGAACGGCGCACCTTCTATTCACGGTCGCCGGCCTCGAACTCGCGCGCGAGTTCTCGCGTCGTGGTCCCGCGCCCCAAACCTCCGAGTCTGTCTCCGCGTCAGCCCACCCCCGAATCCGAACCCCTGATCCGTCCGGTCCCCGGTCACCAGCGTGGGCACGCCCGAGGGATCGCAGTCGATGTGTTGCCCCACGGCGCCGTCGCTCACTCGGCCCACGAGGCGCGCGCTGCGCTAGTCCGCCAGGAGGCGGTGGGCGACGCCCGTGTGGTCGATCATGAGGTCCGCGACGTGGGCTGGTGAAGTGAAGCGGCGGACCTTGCCCGAGGGCTCGTCGATCTCGGCGATGGGCTCGAGCTGGCAGAATATTTGCGTGGCACAGAAGTTCTGACACTCCCGGTGCGATACCTCATCGCTGGCTGAGCAAACTAGTCAAACCCGCTAGACAGAGGCTCAAGAGCTCGGCGTCGCCGTCAGGCCCCTCGACCTCAAGTGCCTTGATGTAGCTCTGCAGCGCTTCGTTGCGTCGACCCACTTCCGCCATCGCCCGAGCTCGTGCCAAGTGCGAAATCGTGCTGGGGTCTTCAGTAGCGCGCGCGTCAGCGTGCACGACCGCTTCTTCGGCAGGCAGAATGACGCTAAGCGCCCCTAGACACGCAGTGGCCAAGCGTTGATAGCCGTGTGCTTGCGCGTCGCGACGGATGCGGAGAATCGCGGCCGCAGCGCTGCCACTATCGTGAACGGAACCCCGGAGTGCCTCCTCCAACTCACGTTCAAGGTCCTCGACATTCAAGTCCCACCTACCCATTCATACATCGGAGAAAGGCACGATCCATACTGCCCAAGCACTTGTGCGTGTCGCCGGTATGCTTCATGCAATCCTCGAACACGCGCAATGCGTGTTGACTACAACGTGCCCGCTTCGCCGCTTCGCTCTCCCGGGACGAATCCCCCGTCATCAACAAAGCTGCCCCGACGCACAGCGCAACCGGCGCTGTAATCGGATTCGAGAACGCCCCCGCCCACACCCACCACGGGATGGGCATGGGAGGTGCGGCATTTTCACCAGTGATGTCGATGAAGTTAACCGGATCCCCAAGCACATACGGATACAAGTTCGGCCCATCCCCCTCGAATCGCACCGGATCCTTCCCCGTCCACCTTCCCACCCGCGCGTCGTAATCCCGCGCCCCGAACCTCACCAACCCCGTCTCGCTATCGTACACCCCACCCGCAAATCCGAAGCTCTGTTGTTGCCCCCACCCGCTGCGCTGACGCGCAGCTTGCCTCCCCCAAATCGCGGGCTCGGCCGACGTGCTCGCACGTGCTCGGCCCCGGCGGGGTGAGAAGGGGGAGAAGACGCTTCTCGTCATTCGGGCCTGCGCGCGCGCTCCGCGCGACGGGCCTCTCGCGCGATGGAGGAGGCCGGCGATTCGACGTGAGGGGACGAGGCGTGTGGTGGTGGACAACCGCGTTGCGGTGGGCGTCATGGGACGGGCGACTGGGGAGGGTGTGGCGAGGGCGGGTAGGGTTGGCCTTCGCTCCGCGTTGCTGGGGCGTCGCGTCGGAACGGGGGACCCATCCTGGATACCTGCGTCCACGTCAGATGCACCCGTAGCAACCAAGACCATCGCCTACTCCGGTGGTTCCTCAATCACAAGGGCGCCACTGTCACCGAAGTCCTCGACGACCCTCGTTTCTGACTGCCATGCAGTTCACCGAGCGTCTGTAGGGCGCTGGAACGCCGGACGATTGGCTGATAACTCATGCGGCGGTCACCGCCCAGGCGACCCAAAGCAGGCCAGCCGGTACGGTCGACGCGGAGGTCTGGACAGCGGCGAAAACGAAAGGCCCGACAGAAGCTCGCGCTCCGCCGGCCACGAGTCCGCCGAGAGCCCGCCGCGGGACGTTTGCAACGAATGCTACCGCAGGGAGGAGCAGCTCCACAACGATCCACGCACCCGCGATCGACACGAGTTGCAGCACTGTGGCGACGAGCCCCAGGATCCCAGCAGCACCTGCGAGGCATCCGACCCCAGTACGCTCCTGCCCGTCCAGGCTTCGTAGCGCCGTCGCGAGCACCCACAGACGAGGCGGTACAAACTGTTGCTGCACCGACGCCGGAGGCGTCGAGGTCGCTACACGCTTTGCGACTGAGAAGATCGTCGCGATGAACAGCGCGCCCAGCACGCAGGCCAGAAGACGTGGAACTCCAGAGGATGCCATCCCTACGCCAACGAGGAGCAGCAGAGCTATGGGACCTACCTCGAGCAGATCCTGCAGATGGATCTGGCGCGATTTCTCGCGATCTTCACGCACCACGACCAAACCGGTGTAGGCGGCGGCTACCGTCATCGCCAGCAGAAGCGCGCCGGTGACCAGTCGGACTACAGTCGTGGCTGGCTGCGGAAGCACCCACACGCTCAACCCTACCCAAATCGAGGTATGAATGACTGCAAACACGACGCTGCGAGAACGATCGGCAGCCCGACTCGCTGTGTCTACTGACATAGGGGGGGTGGCTCTGGATCGCACCCTGAACAATTCGGTCCTTGGGGTGGGGTTGGTGGGGGTGGCGGGGCTGTTGGACCAGTGCATAGTCCTCCCGGCCCGCTCGGGGTCGGCCCTGCCTTCGCCCCGAAGATCGAGCTAGTCACGAGAAACGAGAATGCCCGCTGGATTAAGAACCGGCACACCACAGCGATCGGGTTCCGACCATCCAAGTCAACCTTCCCAACCGGATCCCCCAACGCGTACATGAGCAAGTTGTCGCCACCATCAAACCGTATCGGATCCTTCGCCGTCCACCTCCCCACCCTCGCGTCGTAGTCCCGCGCCCCAAACCTCACAAACCCCGTCTCCGCGTCGTACACCCCGCCCGCGAACCCAAACCCCTGCACGGTCCAGTCTCCGGTCACCACCGTAGGCACGCCCCACGGATCATAGTCGATGTGCTGCACGACGGCGCCGTCGCTCACACGCACCACGAGGCGCACGCTGCCGAGTTGATCGGTCAGCAAGCGGTAGACCCCCGTATTGTCGATCATCAGGTCGGGCACGTGCGCACGCGAAGCGTAGATGAAGCGGCGAACGTTGCCGGACGGCTCGTCGATCTCGGCGATGGGCTCGAGCTGATCCTTGAAGAGCCACCTCTTGACCAGCGTGCCGTTCTTCTTCTTGCCGACGCGACGACCAAGGCCGTCTACCAGGTATTCTATGGTGTCGGCGTTCGGGAGGACCACCTGACGCAGATTGTTCAGCGCGTCGTAGGTGTACGTCGTCGTGTCCGTGCCGTCGGTCTTCGTCTTTAGTTCGCCGTTTTGACCGTAGGTGTACGTCGTGCCGTCGTAGCTGAGCAGGCGGTCTTGGTCGTCGTGGGTCGCGATGGTGGTGGAGCCGTCGACGGTCAGTCGGTTGCCGTTCAGGTCATAGGTGTAGGTCGCGAAGGGCTGGCCGTTCTTGGTGACGACGTGCAGGCGGTTCAGGGAGTCGTAGGTGTACGTCCAGGTCGTGGTCGTGCCGTCGAGCCACTCGGTCTTCTTGGTGATGCGGCCCAGCGCGTCGCGGGGATCGGAGGTGGTGTGGTAGGCGATGTCGAGCAGCGGCGTGGCGTCGACCTCCGCGGTCTGCGTCGCGAGCTCGCCGTGGGCGTTGTCTTGTTGCCCCCACCCGCTGCGCTGACGCGCAGCTTGCCTCCCCCAAATCGCGGGCTCGGCCGACGTGCTCGCTCCGTGCTCGGCCGCCGCGCGACGCGACGAGCGCACGACCTGTTGCATCCGTGCGGCCTGCGCGCGGGCTTGCGCGCGACGGCCTCGCGCGCGATGGAGGAGGCGGGCGGCTCGGGGCCCGAGCCGGGATCGCGACGGAGCAACTGCGCTCATGGCGTCCGTGACGGTCATCGCTGTCGGCACCAGATCCCCGCTGGTGTCGAAATCCCGGGCCCGCACCGGTCTCGACATGACGTCCGAAGGGTAGCCTGCGGCTACGCGGCCTTCTGCTTGCGGACAATGACTCCATAGAGCGCGCTGTCGTGAGCCCAGCGAAGCAATTCTGCCGGCTGGTGGCTGTGCCGCTGTGCCGGAATGAGCAGGGTTCGCCCCCACGGTCCTAGCCAAGTGGCCCCATCCAAGTGTCCACGACATCTCCCCTAGTACCCAAGACCAGTTGGGCGTGGCGGCATTGTATTCGAACTCCGCCTGAGTTGAACTCCAACTCCAACTCGCGAAGGTCGAGTCCTTTCAATAGCGACGCGGCCTGCCTGGCGAGATCCACGCCGTCAGCCGCAGCACTCAGAACTACAGTCTCGCTGTCCCACGTGCCCTCAAACTTCACCATGCTGCACTCCCTGACGAGCAACTCCGCTTGGAACGACACTACGTCGTAAGCAACGACGGCAGTCTGCTCGTATACCGCCAGGTGCGCGAATCTGATGGCCGCGCTCCCCGGAGTTAGCAGAACTTGAGCGACGACCGCGTCGTGGAACTCGATCAGAGCAACATCAAGGGAAGGCATCAACTAGTACACCGGAACAGGGCCTGGGTGTGGCAAGGACCAGGGAAGCGGGAATGGCCACCACGGCAGGGGCCAAATTGGGATTCCACCACGGAAGAAGTCGCGAGGCTCTGGCAGGAACGGATCCGGAGCGAATGGGGGGCCCGCAGCGAAGTCGCGGCACACCATCTGTGGGTCTGCGACGTCGGTTCCTGGCGGCAGATGCTTCTTGCCTTGGTTGTGGTGCCAGTGATCGCGGCCCC
This sequence comes from Polyangiaceae bacterium, assembly GCA_019637295.1. Lineage (GTDB taxonomy): Bacteria > Myxococcota_A > Polyangia > Polyangiales > Polyangiaceae > JACKEA01. Next base: position 773 of record JAHBVX010000020.1, on the reverse strand, counting down.
GCCAACCGGGCGCACCCGGTTGCGCGTCATGCCAATCGAGCACGTCGCCGCTTGGATGACGGAAGCGCTTTCCGAAGGGATGCTTGTGGGAGGGATCCTCCGACCACTCCGGTGGGAGTTGTGACGGGTCTGCGGGCAGCTTCAACCAACCCAAAGGGTCGAACCAATTGACCGGATCATCCTCGACATACCGGTAGAGATTTGCGTCTTGTCCACTCCACCGCACCGGATCCTTCCCCGTCCACCTTCCCACCCGCGCGTCGTAATCCCGCGCCCCGAACCTCACCAGCGCCGTTTCCGCGTCGTACACGCCACCCGCGAAGCCGAAGCTCTGTATGCCCCAGCCGCCAGTCACCACCGTGGGCACGCCCCAGGGATCGTAGTCGATGTGCTGCACGACTTCGCCGTCGCTCACACGCACCACGAGGCGCACTGAGCCGAGCTGATCCGTGAGTAGCCGGTAGGCGACGCCGTTGTGGTCGATCATCAGGTCGGGCGCGTGGGCGCGCGAAGCGTAGATGAACCGCCTCACGTTTCCCGAGGGCTCGTCGATCTCGGCGATGGGCTCGAGCTGATCCTTGAAGAGCCACCTCTTGACCAGCGTGCCGTTCTTCTTCTTGCCCACGCGACGGCCGAGGCCGTCTACCAGGTATTCTATGGTGTCGGCGTTCGGGAGGACCACCTGACGCAGATTGTTCAGGGCGTCGTAGGTGTACGTCGTCGTGTCCGTGCCGTCGGTCTTCGTCTTTAGTTCGCCGTTGGCACCGTAGGTA